>NZ_JAGINH010000002.1:1337500-4631974 GCF_017875905.1 Sphingomonas sp. PL20
TTCGGGCTGTCCCAGCATTGTCATTGGTGGTGCGGACTCTCAAGCGTGAGGTAAGGGCAATTCGTGGATGCCTTGGCGCATACAGGCGATGAAGGACGTGGCACGCTGCGATAAGCTGCGGTGAGGTGTGAGCAACCTTTGACCCGCAGATTTCCGAATGGGGAAACCCACCTATCCCGTTTAACTTCGTATCGAGGCAACTCGGTACGACGCTAAATGGGGCTAGGTATCACATAGCTGAATACATAGGCTTCGTGAAGCGAACCCGGCGAACTGAAACATCTCAGTAGCTGGAGGAAAAGACATCAACCGAGATTCCGTTAGTAGTGGCGAGCGAACGCGGACCAGGCCAGTGCCTGAATTTCAACTAGCAGAAGCCTTTGGAAAGAGGTGCCATAGCGGGTGACAGCCCCGTATGCGAAAGTGAGAATTCAGGACTTGAGTAGGGCGGGACACGTGTAATCCTGTCTGAACATAGGGGGACCACCCTCTAAGCCTAAATACTCGTATGCGACCGATAGTGAACTAGTACCGTGAGGGAAAGGTGAAAAGCACCCCGATGAGGGGAGTGAAACAGTACCTGAAACGGATTGCCTACAAGCAGTTGGAGGGTCCTTGAGGCCTGACAGCGTACCTCTTGCATAATGGGTCTGTGACTTAATGTATCAAGCAAGCTTAAGCCGTTAGGTGTAGGCGCAGCGAAAGCGAGTCTGAATAGGGCGCCAGAGTTTGATGTATTAGACCCGAAACCCGGCGATCTAGGCATGACCAGGATGAAGGTGCGGTAACACGCACTGGAGGTCCGAACCGATTAACGTTGAAAAGTTACCGGATGAGTTGTGTTTAGGGGTGAAAGGCCAATCAAGCCGGGAAATAGCTGGTTCTCCGCGAAAACTATTGAGGTAGTGCCTCGAGCGAATACCGTAGGGGGTAGAGCACTGGATGGATGCGGGGGTCGCGAGACCTACCAACTCTAACCAAACTCCGAATACCTACGAGTACTACTCGGGAGACAGACGGCGGGTGCTAAGGTCCGTCGTCAAAAGGGAAACAGCCCTGACCTACAGCTAAGGTCCCCAAGTCATCACTAAGTGGGAAAGCATGTGGAACTTCCAAAACAACCAGGAGGTTGGCTTAGAAGCAGCCATCCTTTAAAGAAAGCGTAACAGCTCACTGGTCTAAATAAGAGGTTCTGCGGCGAAGATGTAACGGGGCTAAAGTGATGCACCGAAGCTTAGGGTGTGGCGTAAGCCACGCGGTAGCGGAGCGTTCCGTAAGCCTGTGAAGCGATCTGGTAATGGGTCGTGGAGGTATCGGAAGTGCGAATGCAGACATGAGTAGCGATAAAAAGGGTGAGATGCCCTTTCGCCGAAAGACCAAGGGTTCCTGCGCAAGGCTAATCCGCGCAGGGTGAGCCGGCCCCTAAGACGAGCCCGAAGGGGGTAGTCGATGGGAACCACGTTAATATTCGTGGGCCTGGTGGTGTGTGACGGATCTCGTGTGTTGTTCTCCCTTATTGGATTGGGAGGGCTTCGAAGAGGTTCCAGGAAATAGCCCCACCGTATAGACCGTACCCGAAACCGACACAGGTGGTCAGGTAGAGTATACCAAGGCGCTTGAGAGAAGTGTCCTGAAGGAACTCGGCAAATTGCCTCCGTACCTTCGGAAGAAGGAGGCCCTCATCGTGCGCAAGCATTTTGAGGGGGCACAGGCCAGGGGGTAGCGACTGTTTAGCAAAAACACAGGGCTCTGCTAAGTCGGCTTCAAGACGACGTATAGGGCCTGACGCCTGCCCGGTGCCTGAAGGTTAAGTGGAGGGGTGCAAGCTCTGAAATGAAGCCCAGGTAAACGGCGGCCGTAACTATAACGGTCCTAAGGTAGCGAAATTCCTTGTCGGGTAAGTTCCGACCTGCACGAATGGCGTAACGACTTCCCCACTGTCTCCAGGACATGCTCAGCGAAATTGAATTCCCCGTGAAGATGCGGGGTTCCCGCGGTTAGACGGAAAGACCCCGTGCACCTTTACTGCAGCTTCAGAGTGGCATTAGGAAAGAACTGTGTAGCATAGGTGGGAGGCTTTGAAGCGTTGGCGCCAGCTGACGTGGAGCCATAGGTGAAATACCACCCTGTTGTTTTCTGATGTCTAACCTCGATCCATGAAACTGGATCAGGGACCCTCTGTGGCGGGTAGTTTGACTGGGGCGGTCGCCTCCTAAAGAGTAACGGAGGCGCGCAATGGTGGGCTCAGGACGGTTGGAAACCGTCTGTTAGAGTGCAATGGCATAAGCCCGCCTGACTGCGAGACTGACAAGTCGAGCAGAGACGAAAGTCGGTCATAGTGATCCGGTGGTCCCTCGTGGAAGGGCCATCGCTCAACGGATAAAAGGTACGCCGGGGATAACAGGCTGATAACCCCCAAGAGCTCATATCGACGGGGTTGTTTGGCACCTCGATGTCGGCTCATCACATCCTGGGGCTGGAGCAGGTCCCAAGGGTTTGGCTGTTCGCCAATTAAAGTGGTACGTGAGCTGGGTTCAGAACGTCGCGAGACAGTTTGGTCCCTATCTGCCGTGGGCGTCGAAATTTGAGAGGAGTTGACCCTAGTACGAGAGGACCGGGTTGAACATACCTCTGGTGTACCTGTCGTTCTGCCAAGAGCGCAGCAGGGTAGCTATGTATGGACGGGATAACCGCTGAAAGCATCTAAGCGGGAAGCCTCCCTCGAGATAAGATTTCATAGAGCCGTCAGAGACCATGACGTTGATAGATCGGATGTAGAAGCGCGGTAACGCGTGGAGCTAACCGATACTAATTGCTCTATTCGCGCTTGAGAGTCCCACCATCAATGACAATCCTGGGTAAACCAGCATGTCGCAGATGGCGGATGATCAATTGCAACGCCTGATTGAACAAACACCATCATCACACAGGTAAAGCGTGCACCGATTTTAAGATCATAGAACCCCTTTGCTGTTCACCGGCTCCATTGCTTGGTGGCTATAGCGTCAGTGCCCCACCCGATCCCATCCCGAACTCGGCCGTGAAACCTGACTGCGCCGATGGTACTATCACTTAAGTGATGGAAGAGTAGGTCGTCGCCAGGCATTGAAGCCGGTGAGCAGCGTAGCGGTCCCCTGATCCACAAGAACCCATTCACATGTCACCTACCCTTTCGTTCCGCGACCCTGCGGAACTGGCGCGGGGTGGAGCAGCCCGGTAGCTCGTCAGGCTCATAACCTGAAGGTCACAGGTTCAAATCCTGTCCCCGCAACCAAACCCACATACACCAAACCGTCTCAGGTCCGCCCGAGGCGGTTTTCTGTGCCCTTTTTTTGGGGTTGGCGCTCGAGTCGCGAGTGACGTGCCCTCCGTCTTTCATCGAATTGAACTCACCCGTGAACTCGTCGCAGAACTGTGCAAAGAGCGCTGGGTCTATGAGATGAGTGTGCAGGCTTGTGAGCACGCGCTGCTCGAGCACATCGCGGCGAATGTTCACACGATTGGCGCACGTTCCCTTGTTCCGCGCCGTCGAGCAGCCGAGCATATCGGCCGAGATCATCGCATAGCCGCCGCAATACCCGCACCGGGTCAAACCCGACAGCAGGTAGCGTGCGCGCCGCCGCTCATCGATCCGCGGCTTGCCGCCTTGACCGTGCTCGAAAGGCGCGATGCGCTGGGTGTGCTGGCGCTTCTTCGCTGCCACTCACAACGTGTCATCGACTAGGGCTGCGGTTCCGCCGGGGTCGCTTGCTTATCTTGCCTTCTCCTTGCGGCCAGTATGGTCGCTCAAAAGATCGGCAATCCACTTATCCCCTGCTGGTCAAGTTCCTCGAGCCACCTCTGTCACGGCTTGCCGCCTTCGAAGGACCGCTCAGCGCAGGTGTGGACCATGGCCCGTGAACAGCGTCAGCGTCTTGCCGCCGACCCAGACCTGGCCCTGCTCATCCTGCGTCACGGTAATGCGACCGGTCCGGTCCAGGCGCGTTCCCTGGGTGGCGATGTACCTGCCGTGCGCGCGGCCCGTCGCGAACAGCCATTGCCCGACCGAGGCATTGAGGCTGCCGGTCACCGGATCCTCGGACAGCCCACCACCGGGCACGCTGTGGATCGCGCGGAGCTCGAAGGCCGCGTCAGCGCCGCTAGGGTGCGGCCCGACGATGCCGATATTGATGTGGCGATGGTGGGAATGCGTGGGTTCGACGGCGAGTACCGCCGCCGCGGAATCGAGCAGGATGGCGATCCAGCCCGGCCCATTATCAGCCCATGCCGCATCAATGATCGCGGCGCGATCGATGCGCAGCACCGCGGCGACCTCCGCGAGTTCGTGCTCGCTTGGGGGACCGCTGCGGATCAGCGGCGGTGCGGCAAAGGCGAGACCGGCGCCATCCTGTCGCACGGTGACCAGACCCGCCCCGCACTCCTGCACGACGCTGCCGCTGCGCTTCGGCGTGCCACCGGCTTCGAGCCACGCATGGCATGTCCCAAGCGTCGGATGTCCGGCGAACGGTAATTCGTGGCTTCGCGAGAAGATGCGCACGCGGTAATCGGCATGGGGATGCGTCGGCGCGAGCAGGAACGTGGTCTCTGCCAGATTGAGCCAGCGGGTGATGCGCTGCATCTCTTCGGTGGACAAAGGCTCGGCCTGCGCGATGACCGCGAGCGGATTGCCGGTGAACGGATCGGTGCCGAACACGTCGACCAGGGTAAAGGGATGGCTCATGGCAAGACCTCGCGGTTGGTATGACGATGATAGAGCTGCCGCAGCAGCGGATTTTCAGCCTGGGCCAGCGCCCCTGCCATGGCATCGCGCCAGCAGGCCGAACGGCGTTCGGCTTCGATCGCGTCGCGCACGCTGAATTCCGATGCACCACACACCGCAAGGGCGGCGGCATCCAGCCGTTTGAAAACGCGCCGCGCCGCGCCCGGCGTTGCCGGGTTTAGATCGACCGAGCGGACTGTCACCGCGTAGCGGTCTGGGGCGAGTTGAATATCTTGCCCCACGCACGGTGTGGCGAACAGCGCACACGCTGTGGCGGAGAGCGCATAGGGTCGTGTCTTCATCTTTACCTCTTGGGGGAGGGGATGCGCGCTCCGGGCTGGCCATCACAGGAACAGATAGATACGATTGTGAAAAACCGTACTGATAAGGTGAGCATTACAGTGGCGACCATCGATCTTGAACGCACGCGGACCGGACAGGTCGTGCAATTGATCCGCGATCGCATCGACCGGCGCGTGCTCCCGCCCGGCGCACGGCTGCCGTCGGTGCGCGCGATGGCAGAGAGCACCGGCTTTTCGAAGTCGACGGTGGTCGAGGCCTATGATCGGCTCGCGGCGGACGGGGCGATCCGGTCGCGGCCTGGCTCGGGATTCTATGTCGCGGCACCGCTCTCGCCGCTGTCGCTCGACCGGATCGGCGCGAAGAGCGAGCGTGAAGTTGATCCCTTGTGGATGCTGCGCCAATCGCTCAACGAACGCCCGGATGCGGTCCGGCCCGGCTGCGGCTGGTTGCCCGACAGTTGGATGGCGAGCGATTCGATCCGCAAGGCGCTGCGCAGTGCTGCGCGCGGCCAAGGCGATGGGGCGCTGACCGGTTATGCGTCGCTGCTCGGCTCGCCGCCGCTGCGCCTGTTGCTCGCGCGGCGGTTGGAGGAACAAGGCGTCTCGGTCTCGCCCGACCAGATTCTGTTGACCGAAAGCAGCACGCAGGCGCTCGACCTGATCGCGCGCTTCCTGATCGAGCCGGGCGACACCGTGCTGGTCGACGATCCGTGCTACTTCAATTTCCTGGCGCTGCTGCGCGCGCATCGCGCCCGCGTGGTCGGCATTCCGATGACGCCGCACGGCCCCGATATGGCGGCCTTTGCCGCTGCCGTCGCCGAGCATCGTCCGCGCTTCTATCTGACCAATTCGGCGGTGCATAATCCGACCGGCGCCACGCTGACCGCCACGACCGTGCATCGGCTGCTCAAGATCGCCGAGGCGCACGATCTGGTGATCGTCGAGGACGATGTGTTTGGCGATTTCGAGCATGCGCCGTCCCCGCGTCTTGCAGCGTTCGACGGGCTCGATCGAGTGATCCGCATCGGGAGCTTTTCCAAATCGATCAGCGCGGCGATCCGGTGCGGGCATATTGCGGCCCGGCCCGACTGGATCGACGCGCTGGGCGACCTGCGCATCGCCACCTCGATGTCGGGCAATCCGCTCTCGGCGCAGATCCTGCACAGTGTGCTGACCGATGGCAGCTATCGTCGGCAGATCGAAGCGATGCGCGCGCGGATTGCGCGCGCCACCGTGCGGACGTTGCGGCGGTTGCGCGACGCGGGGCTGGAACCGTGGATCGAACCGACCGCCGGCTTGTTCGTGTGGGCGCGCTTGCCCGGTGGCCTGGATGCGGCGGCGCTGGCGCGCACCGCGCTGTCCGACAATATCGTGCTCGCGCCGGGCAATGTGTTCAGCACCAGCGGCATGTGGGGCGATTATGTGCGCTTCAACGTGGTGACCAGCGATGACGACCGCCTGAGCGCGTTTCTCGCCACTGCCTGCCAGGCGCGCGCCGAAGGGTTATGACACTTTGGGGCGGTACGTGCGGCTGCGCGCATCGATCGCCGCTTGCCAGACGCGCAGCACATTGCCGCTCCACAGCGCGGCGATCTGCGGCGGGGTGTAGCCGCGCTTGCGCAGCTCGGCGGTGACGCCGCCGGTCTCGCCGACATGGGACCAGCCGACCACGCCGCCGCCATGGTTGAAATCGGACGAGATGGCGACATGCGCGATGCCGATCCGCTTGACCGCATAGTCGATCGCATCGACCAGTTCGGCGACCGTCGCGCGTTGCTCGGGCGGCGCAGCACCGTCGGCAGCGGCGGGGGCGGCGTTATGGAGATAATGGCTGAAAGCGTTGATCGCGATCACGCCGCCTTTGGCCTTGAGCGCGTCGAGTTGCGCGTCTGAGAGGTTGCGGCCGTTGGGCACGATCGCGCGGATATCGGAATGGCTTGCGATCACTGGCGCGCGACTGAGCGCCAGGACTTGGTCGAACGCCGCGTCCGACAATTGCGATACGTCGATCAGCACGCCGAGATCGTTGAGCCGCGCTACCGCTTTTTTGCCGAGCGGGGTAAGCCCGCCATTCTCGTCCGGCCGATCGCCGCGTTTGAGCGCGGGGCGTGAGGAATCGGCCCATTGATTGTTGCCGGCGTGGACGAAGCCGACGATGCGCACGCCGCGTCCATACCAATGGTCGAGCGCATCGACGTTGTCGCCCAGCGGCCAGGTGTTGAGCAAGCTTTCGACCACCGAAAAGCGATGCGTCGCGGCATTGTGCAGCACGTCGGCGGGCGACAAAGCGCGCGCGGCAATGGTCGGGTTCTGTTCGTAAATCGCGTGGATCGCGGCATCGCGGGCAACGATCTCGCTCTGGGCGCGGGCGAAGGACGCGGCGTCGCGCGTGCCCTGGGGCACGAACAGGGCGATCGCCGCCGCGGAAAGGCCGCCGCCGCGTGCGCGATCGAGGTCGAAAAGCGAACTTGGGTCGCTCTTGCCGGTCCATCCCGGCGTCAGCGCGTCGCTCGGCAGATCGAGGTGCGGGTCGAAGGTGATCTGCGCGGACAGCGGCGTGGCGATCAGGCTTGCGGTCACGGCAAGCAGGATATGGCGCATGGTCATGCAGAACTGTCCTTTCGGGATGGATGCCCGGCATTCGGCCGTCCGCCAGCATCGGGCGCTATTTCCCATTAATCGAGTATGGATTACTTCAGGCGTCAAAAGATAATCCATACTCGACGAGTAGGATATGCGCGTCCTAGGCCCATGACAGGGTTGGGGGGCAGCGGAGTTCGCACCAAGTGCTGATCGTTCGAGAGCGTATTACATCGGAACGCCGCCCTGCGCTTGCGATCGTGGGACTGGTGCTATGGTTGCTGAGCGCGGCCGTCCTCATCGGCGTGCTTCTTGTGGAAACCGCATCTGCGGCGGACAAGCCGACCCGCAGCATCCAGACGGTGATGGACTCGGTCGTCGATCCCTCGGCCGACGCGCTGTGGGCCGCGGTCGGCACGGTCGAAACGCAGCGCGGCGAAGTGCGCCGTGCCCCGCGCTCGGCTGTCGACTGGAGCAAACTCCAGGCGCATGCGCAGAGGCTGATCGCCGGCGCGCGCCAATTGCAGCAACCCGGCCTCGCGGTCGGCGGCGATGGGCATAGCGCGCTCGCCGACGCGTCGGTGCCAGGGACCCGCACGGCGGCGCAGATCCGCGCCGATATCGATCGCGACCCCGCCCGGTTTCACCGCGCGGCGCAGCGGCTGGGGCTTGGTGCCCAGCAGGCTTTGGCCGCGATTACCGCGCGCAGTCCGGATCGTTTGATCGCGGCTGGCGCTGCGATCGATGCGGCCTGTGAGGCCTGTCATGCCGCGTATTGGTATCCGCGCGGCAAGCCGCTGGCCTTGCCGCCGGTCGATCGCTTCGCCGCGACCGCGCATCGCCCCTAAACCCATTTTTCCCGGAGGCTTCCATGATCCTGTCGAAGACACGCTTCTCTCTCGCCACGGCGCTGCTGCTCGCAGCGGTGCCGGTGAGCGCACACCATTCCTTCTCGGCGGAGTTTGACGGTGCCAAGCCGGTGCGCCTGACCGGCAAGATCACCAAGATCGAGTGGACCAATCCGCATTCCTATTTCTATCTCGAAGTGAAGGGCCGCAACGGCGTGGTGTCGACCTGGGCCTGTGAGGGCGGCGGGCCTGGCGCGCTGTCGCGGCGCGGGTGGAAGAAGGGTGATGTCAAGATCGGCGATACGCTGGTCGTTGACGGCTATCTCGCCAAGGACGGGTCGCACACGATCGACGCGCGGCGCGTGCTGCTGCCGAGCGGGCGCTCGATTTATGGCGGCACGCCGGGAGATGGCGGCCCCGGCGACGGCGATCCGCGCAACGGCTGAAGCGATGCCCTTTGTTATCGCGTTTTGCCAATGGCTCAACGATCTCCCCTTTTCGCAAGCGTTGAGCGAGTCCGACTGGGCGTTCCCGATCGTCGAGAGCGTGCATGTACTCGCGCTCACGCTGATGGTCGGGACGGTCGCCTTGGTCGATTTGCGGCTGCTCGGTGTCGCCTTCACGCGCATACGCGTCTCGGACGTCACCGGGCAGTTGTTGCCGCTGACCTGGATCGGTTTTGCCGTCATGGCGGCAAGCGGGCTCGCACTGTTCGCATCGGAAGCGGTGCGGCTCGCCGGCAATGCGGCGTTTCAGGTGAAGCTGGTGCTGCTGGTGCTGGCGGGGCTCAACCCGCTGATCTTCCATGTCGCGATCTACCGCCATGTCGCTACGTGGGAGGACGCGCCGGTGATCCCCTTGCGCGCGAAAATCTCGGCCCTTGCGTCCCTGGTCTTGTGGGCCGGGATCATCGTGTGCGGTCGCATGATCGCCTACTTCCATTGAGCGGGGCAGCGCGATGATTCACGGTCTTTTCCAGTGGCTCGGCCAGACCGGCCTGGGCGTGTTCATGCGCGAATCGACCTGGGCGTTTGCGATCGTCGAGACGATCCATCTGCTCGGGCTCGCGGTGCTGGGTGGTGTCGTGCTGGTGGTCAACCTCACGGCTGGCCGTGTTCTGTTTCGCCGCAACGATGGTGCGGCGATCATCGCCGCCGCGCGCCCGGCCTGGCTGGCATCGCTCGCGGTGATGCTGCTGTCGGGGGGCTTGCTCGTCGCGTCCAAGCCGATCCGCTATTATCTCGACGGGACGTTCCGTACGAAAATCGCGCTGCTGGCGCTCGCCATCGTCGCGTCGTTCCTCGTCCAGCATATCGCGACGCAGCCGCGCCAATCGCCCGCGCTGATCCGCACGCTCGCCGTCCTGGCCCTGCTGCTGTGGCTCGGCGTCGGTGTCTGCGGCCGCATCATCGGCTTTCTCTAATTGCGTTGTCTTACAGGGGGTAATCCATGAACCGTATCGTTCGCAGCCTGCCGTATCTGGCGCTGCTCGCCAGTCTCGCCTCGCCGTTGCTCGCGCAGGATGCCAGGCGCAGCGCGCCGTCGCCTGAAGTCGAAGGGGACGGCGCATCGTTGCGCGGCGAGGAACCGACTGGGGCACCGCAGCCGACGCCGCGCGATGCAGCGGGCCATCCCGACCTGACCGGTTATTGGAAACCGGTCCGCGAACCGGGCAAGCCCGGCGGCAATATCGGCAAGGACTTGCCCGGCTTCAAACTGCCGCTGACCGCAGCCGGACAGGCGGCGTTGCAGCACAACCTGACCAAGACGATCGATCCCGAGGCGCTGTGCATCCTTGGCGGCATCCCGCGCCACGATGCGAGCGGCCTGCCATTCGAGATCCTGCAGACGCCCAAGCGCCTTGCCTTCCTCTATCTCTATTCGACGCATCGTTTCATTCCGACCGACGGGCGCACCCACGACCCCGATCCTGAGCCACGCTTCTTCGGCAATCCGGTGGGCACGTGGCAAGGCGACACGCTCGTCATCGATTCGATCGGCTTCAAGGACGAGAAGATCTGGATCGACGAAAACGCCAATCCGGCCAGCGGTGAGATGCACGCGGTCGAAAAATGGACCCGGCCCGACCTGCACCATATCCACCTCGAACTGCTCGTCGATGACAAGAAATATTACACGCGCCCCTTCACCTTCAGCCGCACCTGGGTGCTCGGCAAGCCGGGCGAGGGGCTGACCGAATATTCGTGCGCCGAGAACAATGTCGATGCGGCGCATATCGGGCCGGGGCCGGGGGCGATCGGTGCGGATGGTAATCGCGGCGCAGATATCCCAAAACAGTTGCCGGATAACCCGCCGCCACCGGAATTTTACGAGGATCACAAAAAATGACCATCGCTCGACGCTGGCTGGACGGGACGATCGCAGGGCTCGCCCTGACATTGCTGGCGACCAGCGCGCTCGCTGCCCCGAAGCACGCCGCGTCGGCCAAAGACACCGCGCGGGCGGTGCATGAGAAACTGGTCGTGCTCGACACGCATTTCGACACGCCCGCCAATCTCGGCCGTCCCGGGTGGAGCATCATGGATCGCCACAGCGCCCGCGTGGACGGCGACCAGGTCGATTATCCGCGGATGGTGGAAGGCGGGGTCGATGGCGGCTTTTTCGCGATCTACACCCCCTCGGGGCCCGCCACCCCCGAGGGCGACCGCGCGGCGCGCGACTTCGGCATCACCCGCGCGGTGCAGATCCGCGAGATGGTGGCCAAGCATGCCGACGTGTTCACGCTCGCGCTGACCGCCGACGATGCGCTCAGCGCCGTCGCGCACGGCAAGCGCTTCGTCTTTCTCAGCATGGAGAATGGCTACCCGTTCGAGGGCGACCTTTCGCTGATGAAGACCTTTCGCGCGCTCGGCGTGACGATGATGGGGATCACCCATTTCAAGAACAATGCGCTCGGCGACAGCGCGACCGATACGCCGAAATGGCACGGCCTGTCCCCGCTCGGCCGCGAGGCGGTCGCCGAGGCAAACCGGCTGGGGGTGGTGATCGACTGTTCGCACGCGTCGGACGAGGTGCTGCGCCAGACCGTCGCGCTGTCAAAGGCACCGATCATCCTGTCGCATTCGGGGATGCGCGCGGTGCATGATCATCCGCGCAACGTTTCCGATGCCGATGCCCTGCTCGTCGCGTCGAAGGGCGGTGTGATCCAGATCAACGCCTACAGCGGCTATATGGTTGCGGCTCCCGCCCCCAACCCGGCACGCGAGGCAGCAACCAAGGAGCTCATGTCCGGCTATATGCGGATGGACGCGATGACCGGTGCCGAAAAGCGCGCGCTCGTCGCCAAACGCAAGGCGATCGAGGCGCAATTCCCCGCACCGCGCGCGAATTTCGATATGTTCATGGCGCATTTGCTGCACGCGATCAAACTCGTCGGGATCGACCATGTCGGCATCAGTGGCGATTTCGACGGTGGCGGCGGGGTCGATGGCCTGGACGACGTTACCGCTTATCCCAAGGTGACGGCGGCCTTGCTCAAGGCGGGATACTCGCCGGCTGACATCGGCAAGGTGTGGGGCGGCAATGCGCTGCGCGTGCTGCGCGAAGCGCAAGCGCTGGGCGATGCGAACACTGTGCCGAAGGTGCCGTTTACGCGCTAGATCGCCGTAGGCGGGGCCGACATCAGGTCCACTGGGCCAGCCAGTCGGCGAGCGCTTGTGGGGTCATGTGGCGTGCGTCGCGCAGGGCCAGCGTGTGTCCCGCATTGATCAGCTTTCCGCTCTTGGGATCGACCACCAGCACAGCGGGCGCGCCCTTATCATAATGCGCGCCGAAGCGATCGGCGATGTCGAGATTCTTGTCGTAATGCCCGATATCGACCTCGACGGTGACGAAGTGGCGTTCGAGGAACGGCTTCAGTTCGGGCAAAGCGAAGATGCCCGCCAATACCCGGCAATCCGGGCACCAATTGCCCCCCATGTCGATCAGCACGCGCTTATGTTCGCGTTTGGCACGCTTGATGGCGGCGGCGACCTCGGCGTGCGCGTCGGCCTTCTCGTCATAGGGCAGCGGTAGCGGCTTGGCCAAGGCGTCGATCGAGTCGACCGCAACGCGCGGTGCCGGCGACGACGCTAACGCCCCGCCAGCGGTGGCAAAGGTCGCCAGGGCGATGAGTGCGAGGTTTTTCATCGGGTGCTCCAATCGATTGATTTTCTGGGGAATGGGGACGCTTATTCGCCGGAGGCGCGCGGGCGGATGACCGGCACGGCCGCTTCGACCACACTGTCGGGCGGAACGTCGCTGCGCAGCCACACATTGCCCGCGATCCGTGCGCCTGCGCCGACCGTAATCGGGCCGAGCAAAACGGCTCCTGCAAAAATGACGACATCATCGGCGATCGCAGGATGACGGCGAGTCTTGCTTCGCGTTCCGCCGGCATAGGCACCGCCTGCCAGCAAGGGCTCGCCCCCCAGCGTTACGCCTTGGTAGAGCCGCACGCGGTTGCCGATCGTCGCGGTTTCGCCGATCACGATCCCGGTGCCGTGATCGATGAAGAAGCTGTGGCCGATCTGTGCGCCCGGATGGATGTCGATCCCGGTATCGGCATGAGCAATTTCGGCGATCACGCGCGCGACAAGCGGCGCGCCGAGCTCATACAGCCGATGCGCGATCCGGTAATGGATGATCGCCGACAGCGACGGATAGGATAACAGGACCTCGTCGACGCTGCGCGCGGCGGGATCGTTGGCATAGCCCGCTTCGACATCGGCATCGAGCGCACGCCGTATGTCGGGCAGGCTCGCTGCAAACGCACCGATAATTCGGTCGATCTCGACCGCCTCCGCCGCGCTGTCGATGCCGGGCTGCGCGACGCGCAACCCGATCGCGATTTGTGCCGCCAGTTGCGACACGGTCGATTCGAGCGTGGCCTCGACCCACGCATTTTCGTTGGCGGCCGTGAGTTCAGGCGGACCGAGCCGGAGCGGGAAGAGCGCAGTGCCGAGTTCTCTGAGGATTCGCCGAAGCGCCTGCTGCGACGGGAATTGGATGCCGCGCTCGGCATGGCGCGCATGGCTGGCACGCCAGTCGAGCCGCGCTTTTCTCAGCCCCTCGACGACGATGCCCAACTCGCGTGGAAAGTCGATCGTTGTGGAGGGCGTTGGTTCGGCCATTTCAGCTCCTGCTGGGTGAGCACCGCTGGTCATATGGAGCCAGCGATCGTCTGCGTCAGAAATGGTCACGCCGAGCGCCCATTCTGATCGGGCTCAATCGGGGGCTGCCCATTGCCATGTCCTCGGGTCTGTGCGGCGATCCGTTCGGCCAGCACAGCGCGACTGCAATCACTGCGAATGTCGCCGGTGAGGATCGACAGCAAATGCTGGCCCTGTTCCCAGCTACCAAGACGAGAGGCGGCGTTGATATGGCCGAGATCGCCGACATCGACGAGCAGCGCCCCCCACAGATCGGCCATCGCTTTCGCCCGTTCGAACGTCGCATAATGGTCGCTACGGCTGGCCACCAGCAAAGCGGGGAAGGGGAGCGGGGTCGTCGGCGTCGGCTGGAAGCGCGCAAGCCGGGGGGCCACTTCGGGCAGGTCAACGTCCGGCGGCGCGACCAGCAGTGCGCCTTTTACGCGCCCGACACCCGCCGGGCCGACCAGATTGGCCCACCAGGCGACGGCGTGGCAGCCGAGGCTATGCGCCACCAAAACGACATCCCCGCGCGCTTCATGGACGGCTTGATCGACGCGGCTGATCCACACGTTGCGGATCGGATCGTCCCAGCAACCGAGCTCGACGCGGCGACAATCCTGGCGTTCGCGTTCCCACAGGCTTTGCCAATGATCGGGGCCTGAATTCCAAAGGCCGGGAATAGTGAGGACGAGCGGGCGGGGCTGGTCAGACATGGGTCAAGCCTCGCGATGTGGCGAAAATGGCGATTCGGACGGCTGCGCGGCATCCGCCAATCGGCTTCCGCGCGCGACCATCCGTCCTGAGCCCGCAACTCGAAGCTTTCGCACGCCAGTTCCTTTCCGCCGAATGCACACTTCGATACCCTATTTGAACAATGGGAATTTGGAAGAAAAGGTGTCACGGCGCAAAATCTGCCTTGCCCGGACTGGCTCCAGACGCCGGGAGCTGAGGGTCTGACTCTGCCGTTTCTTCCATAACAATATATAAAATAGTCATTTTGTGAGGCGCTGTAGCGATATGGCGCAGGGGCAAGGCATGGCCGCATGGCGCATAGAGTGAAGAAAACTTTTGCGCGTTGAAAGGCAGGACGCGCTTGTCGCAGGCTTTTTCCCTATCATTCTAGTAGGAGATAAGGGGGCCGACATGAAGGCATGGGTACGACAAGGATTTCACTCGAGCGCGGCGCTTGCCGCTTTGGTGGCGGGGCTTTCGCGGGCGGACGCGCAGGTTGTGGCGGTCGCGGCGAACACAACGGTGGAGTCGCCCGCGCCAGGTGCGGAGGCACCGGAGCAAGACACTTCGCAAGACATTCTGATCACCGCGCGGCGGCGGAGCGAGCGGCTGCAGGACGTGCCGGCCGCGATCACCGCAGTATCGGGCGACACGCTGCAAACACAGCATCTCGACCGGATCGCCGATTATGCCGCCAAGCTGCCCAATTTCGCCGCAGTCCAGCAGAATACGCGCGTTTCCGGCCTCTATGTGCGCGGGCTTGGCGGCAACGCCAACAATGATGGCGCGGAGGGCGGGGTTGGCCTGATCGTCGACAATGTGTTCTTCACCCATGTCGGTTTCAGCTGGCTCGATTTCGTCGATCTCGACCATATCGAACTGGTGCGCGGGCCGCAGGGCACGCTGCTCGGCAAGAACACCACGATCGGCGCGCTGATCGTCACCACCAAGCGACCGAGCTTTACGCCTGAGCTGAACCTGGAGGCGGGTTACGCCAATTACGGGCGCTACCAGATCCGCGCCAATGCGACGGGGCCGGTGATTGGCGATACGCTGGCCTATCGCCTGACCTATTATCGCGATGCGTCGAATGGCTGGGCGCGCAACGCCTATGACGGGCAGAAATATCTCGATGTCGATCGCTGGGCGGTGCGCGGGCAGTTGCTGTTCAACAGCGGGCCGGTGACCAGCCGCCTGATCGCCGAACATTATGAGACCAGCGAGTTCAACAATTATTATCCGAACTTCGCCGACGCCAAGACCTTTGCCAATGGCGCTGTGCGCGCCGCCAGTTGGGACACGAAGGTGCGCGGGCTGTTCGGCTATACGCCCAACTACGATGTCGGGCGCAATGCGGATGCCAACACGCAGGAGCGCATCGACAGCCGCGTCACCGGCCTTTCCAACGAACTGACCGTCAAGCTCGGCACGCATACGCTGACGGCGGTGTCGGCGTGGCGGCGACTGTGGTTTCGCCCGAAGAACGACAGCGACGGATCGCCCTTTTCGATCCTGCGGGCGGGGTATGATGTCGATGTCGACCAATATTCGCAGGAGGTGCGGCTGGCGTCGCCGACCGGCGGCGCGCTCGACTATCAGGTCGGCGGCTATTTCCTGCGCGAGGATCTGATCAGCAACAACCGTTCGATCTTCCAGTCGGATTCGACCAAATGGTTCCTGACCGGGGCGCTGCCTGCGTCGGCGTTGCTGCCCGCGATCCTCAACGGGGTCGAATATGATCAACTCGGCAAGCTGCAAGTCACCAGCGGCGCGGCCTTCGGACAGGCGACCTGGCATGTCGATGATCGGCTCAGCCTGACGGGTGGCGTGCGCTTCACGCGCGAGACCAAGCGCGCCTCCAATACCGGGCTGAGCTTTGGAGGGGCGGCGTTGCCGGCCGCGCTTGCCCCGGCGCGGGCCGCGATCGTGTCGGCCTTTGGCGGAATCTTTCCGACCTATGCCGATAGCCGCACCACCGACAGTTGGTCGTGGCTGATCAACCCGTCCTACAAGATCAGCGACGCTGTGCTGCTTTATGCTTCGGTCAGCTATGGCGAGAAATCGGGGGCGGCCAATCTGAGCGCGACCCCCAATTTGAGCGCTACGCCGGGGCCGGGCAAACCTCTCATCATCAACCCCGAAAAATCGACCGATTATGAGATTGGGGTGAAGACCAAGCTGTTCGGTGGCCGCGCGATGCTGAACGGCAACCTCTACTGGAACGATATTCGGGACTATCAGGCCGCGCAGATCGATCTGACCCGGCCGACGCTCGGCAACTTCCTGGGCAATGCCGCCAGGGTCCGGCTGCGCGGTGTCGAGCTTGAAGGCGAAGCGAAGCTAGGCGGTGGGTTCAGCGCGTCGCTCAACGGATCGTTCAACGACGCGACCTATCGATCGTACACCAATGCTCCGGCACCGATCGAGTTTAGCAACGTCGTCTCCACGGTCGATCTGTCGGGCAAGCGGGTCATCGGCTCATCGAAATGGACGGGGCAGGCGAGCCTGAATTATGATGCGCCGATCAGCAGTCGCGTCGCGCTCAATGCCTATGTCAACCAGACCTATCGCAGCGCGACCAACCTGCTCAACCCCTACTCGGCCTATGGCAATCAGGGGGCCTATGGCCTGACCAATGGCGGGATCGGCCTGCACGGCACGGACGGGCGCTATTCGCTGCTGTTCTGGGCGCGCAACATTTTCGACAAGCGCTATGCGGTCGGGATAGGGGCGGCAAATGCGGTCAGCCCCTTCATCAAGGTGCTCGGCGACCCGCGCACCTTTGGTGTGACGCTCAAGGGCAAGTTTTGAGCATGGCCGCGCGGCAGATGAAATTGGGTGCCTTTCTCATGGGCGTGGGGCACCACCTCGCCGCGTGGTTGCATCCGGCGGTACATCCGCAGGATTTGACCGAGCTGGCGCATTATACCCGGCTCGCCCAGACGGCGGAGGCGGCGAAGTTCGATGCGCTGTTCCTGGCCGACAATGTCGCGGCCCTTGGTGAGGGGCCGCTCGCCGAGCAGATCGCGCCGGTCTATTATCTTGAACCCTTGACGCTTCTGGCGGCGCTTGCGCCGGTGACGCAGCAGATCGGCCTGGTTGCGACGGTGTCGGCGACCTATTTCCCGCCTTACCATCTCGCCCGCAAATTCGCCTCGCTCGACCAGATCAGCGGCGGGCGTGCCGGATGGAATTGCGTGACCTCCGCGTCCGATCGCGAGGCGCGCAATTTCGGGCTGGACGCGCAGCTCGACCATGCCGACCGCTATGCGCGGGCACATGAATATCTCGATGTCGTGCGCGCGCTGTGGGATAGCTGGGACGACGATGCCCTGCTGTTCGACCAAGGCGGGCGGCGCTTTTTCGATGCGGCAAAGGTGCGCCCGATCGACCATGTCGGCGCGCATTTCCGGGTCGCCGGGCCATCGCAGAGCGGACGACCGGTGCAGGGGCATCCAGTCATCGCCCAGGCTGGCTCGTCGGCGGACGGGATCAAGCTGGCAGGGGCTACCGCCGAAATCGTGTTCACCGCGCAGCAATCGCTGGACGATGCGCTGACCTTTGCCGAAGCTGTCCGCGCGGCAGCGGTCGCGGCGGGCCGCACGCGCGATGCGGTGGTGATCCTGCCCGGCATCATGCCGTTCGTCGCCGAAACGACGGAGCAGGCGCAGGCCCTGCACGACGAATTGCAGGATCTGGTCGATCCGCGCATTGGCCTTGGCCTGGTTTCGGCGCTGATGGGGTGGGACCTGTCGGGCTATCCGCTGGACGGGCCGGTGCCCGAAGCGCCCACCACCAATGGCTGGCAGAGCCGCCAGAAGCTGTTTGTCGATACGGCGCGTGCGGAAGGGCTGAGCATCCGCCAGCTTGTTGCGCGCGTGGCCAGCGCGCGCGGGCACAAGGTGGTGATCGGTACGCCCGCGCAAGTGGCCGACGAGCTGGAAGCGTGGTTCGTGGCCGGGGCGGCGGACGGCTTCAACATTCTGCCGCCGACCTTGCCCGCCGGACTCGACGCCTTTGCCCGGCTCGTCATCCCCGAGCTGCAGCGGCGCGGACTGTTCCGCACCGAATATGAAGGCAGCACGCTGCGCGAGCATCTTGGACTTGAGCGCCCGCCTGCACGGCTGGCCGCGTGACCCATTTCAAACGAGGAGACTTGCCATGACCACGTCTGCCAATGCCTATCTCAACGCACCCGACCCCGACGGTATTCTTGATGTCCATCCGGTCGGTGGCCGGATCGGCGCGGAGGTGCGCGGCCTGCGACTGAGCGCCGACCTCGACGACACCACGCTGGCAGCGGTGCGTGCGGCGCTGGTGCGCCACAAGGTGCTGTTCTTTCGCGGGCAAGACCATCTCGACGATGCGGGCCATGAGGCGTTTGGCAAGCGCTTCGGCAAGCCGGTCGCGCATCCGACGGTGCCGAGCCGGGGCGGCGAATTCCTGTTTGAACTCGATTCCCAGCTCGGTGGCCGCGCCAACCAATGGCATGCCGACGTGACCTTCGTTGATGGCTATCCCTTCGCTTCGATCCTGCGCGCGGTGACGATCCCGGCAGCGGGCGGCGACACGGTGTGGGCGAACACGGCGGCGGCCTATCAAAACCTGCCCGAGGAATTGCGCCTGCTCGCCGACCGGCTGCGCGCGATCCACAGCAATGCCTATGACTATGCCGCCCAGCGGCCCGAGGCGACCGAGCGCGAAATCAACCTGCACAAGCACATTTTCGCCTCGACCGTTTACGAGGTCGAACATCCCGTGGTGCGCGTGCATCCCGAAAGCGGCGAGCGCAATTTGCTGCTCGGTGGGTTCGTCAAGCGCATCCTGGGCGTGTCGGCGACCGAATCGCAGCGGATTTACGACATCCTGCAAAGCTATGTGACGCGGCTGGAAAACACCGTGCGCTGGCGCTGGAGCGAGGGCGATGTGGTGATCTGGGACAATCGCGCGACGCAGCATTATGCGATCGACGATTATGGCGACCAGCACCGCGTGGTGCGCCGCGTCACACTGGATGGCGAAATTCCACGCGGGGTCGATGGGCGTGAGAGCCGGCAGATCCTGCCCGAACCCGCGCCCCTGCTGGAAGCGGCGGAATGATCCGTCGTCAGATCCTGAGCCTGATCGGCGGCAGTGCCGCAACGCTTGCGTTGGGACTGGCGCTGGCGGGCTGTGGCGGTGGCACGAAGCACGACGCATCGCATAAGGGCGTCGTCTTCGCCACGCAGAAGGGCGGCGTTCCGTTTCTTGCCCAGGCGCGCGGCGAGTTTGAGAAGCGGCTCAAGGCGCGCGGGATCGGCCCGGTCAAATGGGTCGAATTCCCCTCCGGCCCGCCGATGATCGAGGCGATCCGCGCGGGCGCGGTCGACATCGGCATCGTTGGGGATACGCCGGTGGTTTATGCGCAGGCGGCAGGGACCGATCTCTATTATGTCGCCGCGCAAAGCCTGCCCGGCCTGGTTGGCAGCGGGCTGGTGGTGCCCAAGGGATCGCCGGTCAAAACCTTTGCCGATCTGAAGGGCAAAAAGGTCGCTTATACCAAGGGTTCGGCCTCGGAATATGCGATCGCCTCGGCGCTCGGTCGGATCGGGTTGACGCTGGCGGACATCGTGTCGGTCAACCTGACCCCCGGCGACGCGCAGACGGCGCTGGCCAATGGCTCGATCGATGCGTGGCTGACCTGGGACCCTTATTTCACGCTGGCGCTTGCCCGTAGCAGCGCCCGCGAGATTGCCCTGCCGCCGAGCGACCTGCGCACGGTTGCATTCTATGTCGCCTCCGGCACGTTTACGCGCGATCGGACCGATGTGTTGAAAGCGACGCTCGACGAATTGCGCACCGAAGCGGCGTGGGGCAACGCGCATCGCGACTTCTATCGCGAGACCTTTGCCAAAGCGACGCGCCTGCCACTGCCGGTGCTCGACGGGATGCTGGCCCGCTATAAGGGCGTGCTGTTCGCGGTGGACCCGATCACGCCCGCCGATATCGCGACGCAGCAACGTGTGGCCGACTATCTTCTGGCGGCCAAGGTCATTCCGCACAAAGTCGATGCCGCAAAGGCGGCGTGGACCGGTTGGACACCCGTGAAATGAGCAGGGTTCGGCGCTGGACTCTGGCGAACAGCGCCGTCACCCCGGTGATCGTGCCGGCGGGGTTGCTGCTTGCCTGGCAACTTGCCTCAAGCCTTGGGGTGCTGCCGTCCAACATCCTGCCCGCGCCCACGGCGGTGGTGGTGGCGGCGGGGGAATTGATCGCCAACGGGCAACTCGTCGCCAATCTCGCGGTCAGCACGGCGCGTGCGCTGACCGGGCTGGTGGCGGGCGGCGCGATCAGTTTCCTGCTCGGGCTGCTGTGCGGCGTATCGCCGACCGCGCGGCGGCTGCTCGACCCGACCTTGCAGATGGTGCGCACCATCCCGCATCTGGCGTTGTTGCCGCTGGTCATTCTGTGGTTCGGCATTGGCGAACAGGCCAAGGTACTGCTGGTCGCCTGGGGCATCTTCTTTCCGATCTACCTCAACACCTATCACGGTGTCGTTTCGACCGACCCGCAGTTGATCGAGATGGGGCGGATTTATGGGATGAGCCGCTGGGATCTGTTCCGCCGGGTGATCTTTCCGGGGGCCTTGCCGTCGATCCTGGTCGGTTTGCGCTTCGGCCTTGGCATCATGTGGCTGACGCTGATCGTCGCCGAGACGATCGCCGCCAATTCGGGCATTGGCTATATGGCGATGCAGGCGCGCGAGTTCAGCCAGACCGATATCATTGTGCTGTCGATCTTTGTTTATGCCGCGCTCGGCAAGCTGGCCGATAGTCTGACCCGCTTGCTTGAACGTCGCCTGCTGCGTTGGAACCCCGCTTATGCCTCGGCTTGATCGATGAACGCGCCCCTGCTTCGCGTCGTCCCCGCCACCGTCAGGCCGCGCACCGGTGCGCCGGTGGTGGTGCGCGGCCTGACGGTCGAATTCGGGGAGAACCGGGTGCTCGACCGGCTCGATCTCGATCTGGCGGCGGGCGAGTTCATCTCGATTGTCGGGCGATCCGGGTGCGGCAAAAGCACCTTGCTGCGCGCGATCCTCGGGCTGTTGAAGCCGAGCGCTGGCGGGATTGAGACCGATGTCGCCGCCGCGCGCGTGGTTTTTCAGGAGCCGCGTCTGCTCCCCTGGGCAAGCGTGCGCGACAATGTCGCGGTCGGCGCGCGTGGCATTGCCGATGGTGCCGATCAGGCCGAGCGCGACCGGTTGATCGATGCGCGGCTGGCGGAGGTGGGGCTGGCCGACAAGGCCAATGCCTGGCCCGCCACTCTGTCAGGTGGCCAGCGGCAGCGCGTGTCGCTGGCGCGCGCGCTGATCAGCCGACCGCGCCTGTTGGTGCTCGATGAGCCGCTCGGCGCGCTTGATGCGCTGACGCGGATCGAGATGCAGGGACTGTTGGAGCGCGTCTGGACGAGCGAGCGCTTTTCCGCGCTGCTGGTGACGCATGACGTGGCCGAAGCGGTGGCGCTGGGCGACCGGGTGATCGTGCTGGAAGGGGGGCGCATCGCGCTCGACATCCGCATCGACGTGCCGCGTCCGCGCCGACACGGTGATGCCGAGCTGGCGCGGGTGGAAGGGCTGATCCTGGATCGTCTGCTGGGGCGGTAGCGGGGCCTGCCGGTTACGTCACGCGCCCGGCGGCAGTCTGGCCTGCAATCGGTGCCCATAGCGGGCGAACCGGCGGCAGCGTCTCGACCGGGCGGTTGGGCAGGTTGAGCTTGGGGAAGAGCAGTTCGGCGACGCGGTAGGCTTCCTCGATATGCGGGTAGCCCGAGCCGATCACCGTATCGATCCCGATATCGGCATAGTCTTGCAAGCGCTCGGCGATGCTGGCGGGGCTGCCGACCAAAGCGGTGCCCGCGCCCGTGCGGATCGGCCCGATCCCCGCCCACAAATTGGGGGCTAGTTCGAGATTGTCGCGCCTGCCCTTGTACAACGCCTGCATCCGCGCCTGGCCGACCGAATCCGACCCCTTGCTCAGCAACGCCTGGAACTGTTCGATCTGGGTGTCGGAGACATGCCCGATAAGATCATGCGCGTTCCGCCCGCTGGAGCCGCGAACCGTACAACTCACCCTGTCGATCGGTATCTGATGTCACAGATCGGTCGGCCTACGGAGGCCTTTGAGCCAAGTTAAATGTCTAAAAATACGTGATTTAATTTAACGCCTATCAAATCAGTAGGATTTAAAAGATTTTCTATCCGGCATTGCGATGAAGCGTCCTGTAGCCTGCTCGCAGGAGCATCGGTGAGCCCGGACCTCGGCAGGGACCGAAGCACGTGTTTGTCTGACTGGAGGCGATTTGGGTGGCGGGGATGGAACAGAGTCTTTCAAGGGTGGGCCAAGGTTTTCGCCGGATGCGCGCATGGTCGCCTCGGGTCGGATTGGTTTTTCTGGCGCTGTCCGGGGCGGCAATCGTCCAGGCCCAAAACGCGCCGTCCAATGGCACCGGCGAGACGGTGACGTGGACGCTTGATCCTGTTGCAGCGCCCGGCAAAGGCAGTCGCGCGATTTTGAATGTGCGCGGCGTGATCCGCGAGGGGTGGCATGTCTATGCGTTGAAGCAGTCCGCCACCGGACCCACGCCGCTTGTGGTCTCGGTCGAGCAGAACGCGGTGGCAACGGTCGCTGGCCCCGTCGTCGGCAGCACGCCCATTGTCGCGCATGATCCGGCCTTTGGTTTCGTGACGCCCTATTACGCCCGCAATTTCAGTGTGACGGTGCCAGTGCGGTTGCGCTCGCCCCTGACGCCGGGGCGGCAGGTCGTTCCACTGAGCATCCGCTACCAATCCTGCGATGGCCGGATCTGCCTGCCGCCCAAAACGGTCCATCTGACCGTGCCGATCACCATTTCGGCGAAGGCCTGATCATGATCCGCCCGATCCGACCTCAATCCGACACCCCCACGGCGCGCGGCTTGGCGTTGCATGGGGCGGGGGGCTGGGCGCTTGGCCTGAGTGCGCTGGTCTTGGGCGGCGCGATCGTGTCGCGCTCCTTCGTGGACCCGGCCAGTGCGCAGATCGCGGTGCAGAACCAGGGCTATGTTCCGTATAGCGACGCGCCGATCCGGTATCGCGATCCGGTCAATGATCCGGTGGCGGTCGCGCAGCGTGCGCTGGACGAAGGCCGCGCCAAGCTCTCGTACGACAAGGATCGCGGCTATCTGCCATCGGTTCTGAAGTTGCTCAACATTCCGGTGAGTTCGCAGACCCTGGTCTTTTCGAAGACGAGCTTTCAGTTCACCAAGATCTCCGCGGATCACCCGCGGGCGCTTTATTATAACGATGACGTCTATGTCGGGTCGGTCCATCAGGGAAAGACCGTCGAACTGGTCTCGTTCGATCCGATGCAAGGCGCGATCTTCTATCTGCTCGACGATGTGCAGTCGGACAAACCGACCTTCAAGCGCGCCGAGCTTGATTGCACGCAATGCCATATCGCAGCCGGTACGCGCGGCGTGCCCGGCGTGTTGGTGCGCTCGGTCTACCCCTCGCAGACCGGCACTCTGACCCCGCGCGCGCCGCAATATATCACCGACCAGAAGAGCCCGCTCAAGGAGCGTTGGGGCGGCTGGTACGTCACCGGCGCGCTGGCCCCGGTAACGATGGCCAATGCCGCAACCGTTGCCCAGCCTGCCAGCCTCAGCGTGGCGGCGGATAAGCCGCTGCCGACGCTCGGGCCGCTGGAAAAGCCGCTGGATGCATCCGCGTATCTGACCCGTACCAGCGATCAGGTCGCGCTGCTCGTGCTCGGGCACCAGACGCAAATGCACAATCTGATCACGCTGACCAACTATCAGACGCGGATCGCGCTATATGCGCTTGCTCCGGGTGGTGGGGCAGCGACCGCATCGCTCGACGCATTGCCATCCCCCACTCAGGACAAGATCCGGCGCCCGGCCGAGCAACTCGTCCGGTATCTGCTCTTCGCCGGAGAAACGCCGCTGGGTGGACTCGATCGTCGCAAGGTGATCGCGTCCTCTGCCTTCGCGCGAGACTTTGCGGCGCAGGGCGCGCGCGATTCAAAGGGGCGCTCGCTGCGCGACTTCGATCTGCACGATCGGATCTTCCGTTACCCGTGCAGCTACCTGATCTATTCGTCGGCGTTCGACTCGATCCCTGAACCGGCCAAGGGCTATGTCTATCATCGCCTGTTCGAGGTGCTGACCGGTCAGGACCAGGGCGAAGATTTCGCGAACCTTTCCCAGCAGGATCGCCGCGAAACTCTCTCCATTCTTCTGGAAACCAAGCCGGGTCTGCCGGCTGAGTGGCAGGCCTATGCCAAATCCAACCGGCTGCGTGTGGCGCAAGCGGCGGTCCCCAAACGAAAATCCACGACCTGACCTAGCGTATCAATCCCTAACCAACAGCGGAGTGTGCCATGAAGAAGACGTTTAAGGCTGCAGCATTTGCGGCCACCTTTCTTGCCAGCGTCGCGGCGACGGCCGTAGCGGCCGATACCGGCAACGGTGCCATTGTCGGGCGTTGGGACGCCACGCTTTCGCGCGATGGCATCGACATTCCGTTCCGGCTCGACATCGCGGCCGATGGATCGGCGATCAAGGGCGTCTTCTATGACGGGTTCAAGCCCTATGACGGAACCACCAGCGCCACATTCCAGAACGGCAATCTCGTCCTGAACGTCGATCATTACCTTACCACCATCAACGCGAAGCTCGAAGGCGGACAGCTGAACGGCACGGTCGTGGCCCAGAATCGCGAGACCAGCAGCGATTACAGCTTCCGCGCCGTCCGGCATGTTGACACGCCGTCGCCCACCGCATCGGCGGTGCCGCAAGTCGCGGGGCTTTGGGAGATCCCGCTCGCCTCGCCCTCGTCCAAGGGAGAAAAGTCGTTCCGCTTTGTCGTCCAGCAGCGCGGTGACGAACTTGCCGCCTCGATCCTGCGCATCGACGGCGACACCGGTGCCTATACCGGCGCTTTCAAGGACGGAAAGTGGGTGCTCAGCCATTTCGACGGCAGCCGCCCGGGCGTGATCGTCGTGACGCCGAAGGCCGATGGGACGCTGGACGTCCAGCAGCAGATTGCCGGGGCCAAGGCCGTGGCGGCCACTGCGACCAAGTCCGTCGGCAATGACTATGCCGCCGACGCGGCACCCGATGGGCGCTATGCCAAGGCACTCGTCGCCTATCGGCCGGATATCGCGCGCGCGAAGGGCTTTGCTGAGCCCGACAGCTTCCTCACGCACACCACCGTCGTCAATCCGAACGAGACCTTCAAGTTCGCCTTCCCGGACAATGCCGGCAAGATCGTCACGCAGGACGATCCGCGCTTCAAGAACAAGGTCATCGTCGCGGTTGTGACCGGCACGTGGTGCCCGAACTGCCACGATGAGGCGCAATATCTCGTCAAGCTCGACAAGAAGTATCGCGACAAGGGCCTTGCCATCGTTGCGCTCAATTTCGAGGAGCCTGAACAGCAAGAGACGCTGAAGCGCCAGAAGGCGTTCGTGAAGCAATATGGCGTCAAATACACCTATCTCGAGGCCGGTTCGCCGGCGCAGATGTGGGAAAAGGTGCCGCAGCTCGCGCATCTCGACACCTGGCCCGCGACCGTCTTCATCGGACGTGACGGCAAGGTGCGGGCGGTCCATTCGGGCTTCGCCTCGCCCGCAAGCGGCGAATACCACACCCAGTTGCAGCAGGACTTCACCACCCGGATCGAGCAACTGCTGGCGGAGCAACCGGCGGCGGTTGCGCAGACCGACAGCACTCCGGCGCGTCAGGTGGCACTCCGCTAACCCCGATTTGGGGCGAAGCCTCGGGCTTCGCCCCAAATCGCCGATACGTTCGCCAGGGCAAATGCGGGGAGGGGGATGCGTCGGTGAGCGCTTGGAAGCACGGCGGTCGAATTCGGAGTGGGTGTGTGCGTTGGAGCGTTTTCGGTCTTGCTGGTGTCTCGACGCTTTTCCTGATCGCCGCGGCCGGTTCGGATCCGGTCGATACACGACTGCACGGGGCGGCGTTGTTCGAAAATCGGTGCGCGCGTTGCCATGGCCTGAACGGCGATGGCGATGGTGGGCTTGGTCCGTCGCTGGTCGGTGTGTTGGGCAAACCAGCGGCAAGCCGGTCGGATTTTCTCTATTCGGCTGCACTGAAGGCGAAAGGGGGCGTTTGGACGCCGGAGGTGCTGGACCGATACCTTGCCGATCCACAAGCGTTCGCACCCGGTGCCGATATGGACGTTCCTTCGCCCGACCCGGCGGAGCGAGCGGCTATCATCGAACATCTCAAGACACTGAAATAGTGGGGCGGAGCGCAATTTCGCGATGATATGGAAAGCAGAACAGGTGGCAAGCATCAGCGACGAGCCTTTTCCCGCATCGGACACGGTGGTGGTGTGGGATGGCTGGGTGCGCGGCGTGCACTGGTTGATCGCCATCCTCTTCGGTGTGTCCTGGTATACGCATCGCGCCAATCTGGAGTGGCATCGCTACGCCGGCTATGCGCTGCTAACGCTCGTCCTGTTTCGTATCTATTGGGGCTTCGCGGGCAGCACGACCGCGCGCTTCGCCCATTTCGTCAAAGGGCCCGCTGCGATCGTCCGCTATGGACGCACGCTCTTGGGCCATGGGCAAGCGTCGCCGGTCGGGCACAATCCGATCGGCGCGATTTCGGTTCTGCTCCTGCTCGGCCTGCTGCTGGCGCAATGCCTGCTCGGTCTGTTCGTCACCGATGTCGATGGGCTGGAATCGGGGCCGCTCTCGGGCCTGGTCAGTTTCGATACCAGCCGGTTGCTCGCCGAATGGCATGGACGCCTGTTCACCGCGTTACAGGTCCTCGTTGCGATCCATGTCGTCGCTGTGCTGTTTTACCTGTTCGCCAAGCGCGATAATCTGATCCGGCCGATGGTAACGGGCCGGAAACGCATTGTCGGAGCTTTGCCGCCGCTCCGGATCGGCAAAGGGTGGCACGCGGCCTCGGCGCTGATCGTCTTTGCCCTGCTGATCTGGGCGGTGGTGCGCAATGGCTAAGCCGTCTCACGCCTTCGCCGCGGAAACATTCGTCAGGTCTATCTGATTGCTAATTGGAGAAAGAATATGCGCTACACACGCCTTCCGCACCTCGTGCCGGCCCTTGCCCTGGCGCTCGCCGGCACCGCCGCGCTTGCCGCCACCGCCAGCGATGTGATCGCAGCACGCCAAGCGCATTACAAGGATATCGGCAG
The DNA here is from genome assembly GCF_017875905.1 of Sphingomonas sp. PL20. NCBI lineage: Bacteria > Pseudomonadati > Pseudomonadota > Alphaproteobacteria > Sphingomonadales > Sphingomonadaceae > Sphingomonas > Sphingomonas sp. PL20. Next base: position 1,365,097 of record NZ_JAGINH010000002.1, read on the forward strand.
GGCCTTTAAAGGGATCAACGACCAGCTCAAATCGGCGACCCCCGATCTCGCCGTGATCAAAGCCAACGCCGCGATCGTGACCAGCCTCGGGCAGCAGCAGAACAAGGAGAATTGGTTCCCGGCGGGTACCCAGTCCGGTCAGGGCCTGCAGACAGCTGCGAAACCGGCGATCTGGCAAAACCCTGCCGACTTTACCGCCAAGCGCGCGGATTTTGCGAAAGCATCGTCACCCTACGCTGCGATCGCCGCAAAGGGTAATATCGATGCGATCAAGGCTGCGACGGCGGATGTCGGAAAGACTTGCAAAGGGTGTCATGAGACCTATCGCGACCAGGACAAGAGTTGACTGTTAAATCAGTCCGCCGTTGGCTGAAGTAATGGAAAAGAAGTAAACTCAGGCGGGCGGGACTCTGAGCCTGCCCGCGCACCGCGAACAGCTAGTCTTCGTCATTAGGTATTTTGACGATGTGATGGATCATGCCAACAATTGATTAAAAACTTTTGATTTTAAACAAGCAAGATTTGCTCCTTTATATCCCATCAAACGAGTAGGATATCGTCGCTGCTGCGGACCGAAGGTGCCGCACTCCCAGGAACGGGTCGCAACCCGAATGCCACGGTCGACGAACGGTCGAACAGAAGGCGCTCGCCAGAATGAGCTTGGGAGACAGTGAAAGGGAACAGATATGAAATCCGTCAAAGCTTTGCGTGCTGCTCTTTTGGTATCGGCATTCTCTCCCTTTACCGCTCATGCCGCAGACCCGGCCAGCGCGGTGCCGCCACCCGCGCAGTCCACCGATTCCGACCAGGACGTTATCGTCACGGGCACGCGCCTGACGGGAGTGCGGGCCGTCGACAGCGCCGCCCCGATCGAGGTGATCGACGCCAACAGCTTGGCGCGCACCGGCAAACCCGATCTCAACCAGGCCCTGAACACGACGGTCCCGTCCTACACTGCCCAATCCTTCGGTGGGGATGCCGGCAATCTGAAGCTGTCGGCGCGTTTGCGCGGGCTAAGCCCCAATCACGCGCTGATCCTCGTCAATGGAAAGCGGCGACATGGCTCGTCGAATCTCACGGTCGGGAGCACCGGTGGTTTCGGCGGGGCCGCATCCGCCGATTTGGCGTTCATTCCCACCGCTGCGATCGATCATGTCGAGGTCCTGACCGACGGGGCTGCTGCGCAATATGGCACCGATGCGATCGCCGGTGTTATCAACATCATCCTCAAGAGCACCTATAAGGGCGGGCAACTGGTCGCATCCGGTGGTGCCTATGGCGAAGGGGACGGGGCCACGGTTGCGGTGGCGGGCAATTACGGAATCGGGTCGAAGGACGCCTATCTGAACGTTTCGGCCGAATACCGGTATCACGACTATAGCGATCGCGGCGGCCCCGATCAGCGGGTGTTCTCGGCGGCCAATCGTGCAAACCCGGCCTTGCCGCTCCTGCCCGGTTACCCTCATCTCAATCTGATCTACGGCGACGCCAAATACAAATTGACCACCGTCTTCTACAATGCGGGCGTGAAGCTGGGCGGTGCCGAGGTTTATTCGTCGGGCAGCTATGGTCATCGCTACGGCCAGTCTAGGCAGAACTATCGGTTCCCCAGCATCGCGCCGACGATCTGGCCGCAGGGTTTCACCCCCGTGCTGACCGACGAGGAGGATGATTATGCGGTGACGGGCGGCATCAAGGGGGATCTGTCCGATTGGCATTGGGATCTGTCGTCCACCTACGGACGGGACATCAACCGCATCCATAACAACAATTCGGTGAACACGTCGCTGGTTGCCGATACCGGCACCAGCCCGACCAACTTTCACGTTGGGGATTTCGTCGGGAGCCAGTGGACCAACACGCTCGACATTGCCCGTGGGTTCGATGTCGGCCTCGCCAGCCCGCTCAACATCGCTTTTGGTGGGGAATTTCGGCGCGAAACCTATGAAATTCACGAAGGGGATCCCGCATCGCGTTACAAGGTCGGCGTCGCTGCCTATCCCGGTTTCGCGCTGACCGATGCGGGAAAGCATTCGCGCAATAACGTCGCCGGTTATGTCGATCTGGCGGTCAAGCCGGTCGAGAAACTCCAGCTCGATGCCGCCGGACGCTTCGAGCATTTCAACGATTTCGGCAATACCCTGGTCGGCAAGCTGACCGGACGCTATGATTTTTCTCCCGTTGTCGCGCTACGGGGGACGGTGTCGACCGGGTTCCGCGCGCCCACGCTGGCCGAGCAATATTATTCCGCCACGAGCGTATCGCCAACGACGGCGAGCGTTCGCTTGCCTGCGAACAGCGCGGCCGCGCGCCTGCTCGGTTTCACTGGCCTCAAGCCCGAAAAATCGACAAACTTGAGTGCGGGCATTGCCTTGCATCCAGCGGGCAGGCTGAGTGCCACGCTCGACGTCTATCAGATTTCGATCCGGGACCGGATCGTCAGCACCGGCAGCATCTTCGGGTTGCAAACGATCGGTGGCGTTCGCGTCATCAAATCGCAGGCGGTGACGGATGCGATCACGGCGAATGGCAACACGATCGATTCTACCGTAACCTCAACGTCGATCTCAACCTACGTCAACGGTGCCAATAGCCGCACGCGCGGTGTCGAACTGGTCGTGAACTACGGCGTAGCGCTGGCTGGGGGCGCGTCGCTCGACTGGACGCTGACCGGTAATTACAACGATACCAAGCTGACCAAGATTGCCGCAACCTCGACGCAGATCGCCGCTTCGGGGCAGAAATATCTCGATCAGGGCGCGATTTCCTATCTCGAAACGGTATCGCCCAAGCTGAAAGCCTCGCTCGATACGCTGTTCCGCAAGGACAAATGGACGATCGACTTGCGCGGCACGCTGTTCGGTCGCTCTTCGGTCTATGTCGATGGTGGAAGCACCGGTGCCTTTGTCAACAATGTGTTCGGCACGCGCGCGATCGTCGATCTCGATATCCATTATGATATCACGCCCCGGGTCGGTCTGTCGGTCGGCGGGAGCAACTTGCTCAACACCTATCCCGAAAAGATCAATCCGATCACCTATGCGGCGGGCCTGGCGGCGGGCGGCAACGGTGTTGCGACCACCGACAGTTGGTCACCCTACGGCATCAATGGCGGCTATTATTATAGCAGGTTCACGATCAAGCTCTGAAGGCCGCGCTTCAGCCGGGATACGCGTTCGCGAGTGGCGAAACGTGTATCCCGGCAATGGCAGAGGAGGGGGCATCGGGCGGGGTGTCGGGGATTATCTCTCCGGATCCATCCTGGCTCCTTCACAGTACGGTCATCGGCCAGGTAAGACCAAATAGGTCATTTTTGCGACCGAACCGGTCGACAGCGAGTGAGCGTATTTCAGGAAATCGTGGTCCGTTGCAACGACCGAGATTGAGAGCGCCTTGCTACCGACCTTGCATAAAATATCCTCGTATTTGATAGGATATTGGATGATACGAAAGCCACAGGGCGGTCACGAGTTGCGGTTTCGTGGGCATTGCGATTGGAACGACCTGCCAAAAGGATAGCTGCCGGCTTGGCCGCGAGATCGTGGCCTCCGTCCTAACCTTGTCGGCACGCCAGAGCAGTTACGCGAGCGGATCGCCGAATTTGAGGCCGCGGGTGTTGATTTGCTGCTGTTGCAGATGAGCCCGCAGGCCGAGGAAATGGAGCGCTTCGCTGCGCAGGTGATAGCGTTGTGATCGATTTCGCTGACGTTCGCAAAATTTTCACTGGGTCTGGGGGTGCGGCACTGGACGGCGTTTCGCTGACGGTGGCGCGCGGTGAAGTGTTTGGCGTGATCGGGCAGTCGGGCGCGGGAAAATCGACGCTGATCCGCGTGATCAATGCGCTGGAGACACCGAGTTCGGGACGCGTGAGCGTCGAGGGCGTCGATGTCGCGCATCTGTCGGCTGGGGATCTGCGCGCGCTGCGGCGACGCGTCGGCATGATCTTCCAGAACTTTGGCTTGCTGTCGTCGCGCACCGTTTCCGATAATGTCGCGTTTCCGATGAAACTTGCCGGCGTGGCGCGCGCAGAACGCCAAGCCAAAGTTACCGAACTGCTCGCGCGCGTCGGTCTTACCGACCATGCCGCCAAATACCCCGCGCAACTGTCCGGCGGGCAAAAGCAGCGCGTCGGTATCGCCCGTGCGCTCGCCAACGGGCCGGATGTGCTGCTGTGCGACGAAGCGACCAGCGCGCTCGATCCCGATACGACACGCAGCGTGCTCGCCCTGCTACGGGCGCTCAACCAGGAATTGGGGCTGACGATCGTGCTGATCACGCATGAAATGGACGTGGTGCGCGCGGTGTGTGACCGCGTTGCCGTGCTCGAACGCGGGCGGGTGGTGGAAACCGGCCGCGTTGCCGATGTCTTTGCCGGTGCCGCCCATGCCGCCACGCAACGGCTGCTCGCCGGGCTTTCCGCATGAGCGGCTGGTTTACCAATGTCGACTGGGCAGATATCGGGCGCGCCTGCCTTGATACGCTGGCGATGCTCGGCGGGTCGCTGCTGCTAACCATCCTGCTTGGCCTTCCGCTCGGTGTCTTGCTCTATCTCACGGCGGAACGGCAGATCGCACAGAACCGTCTGGTCAACGCTGTGGTCGGTGTGATCGTCAATATCCTGCGCTCGGTGCCGTTCGTCATTCTGCTGATCGTGATGATCCCGCTGACCGTTGCCCTGGTCGGGACGTCGCTTGGTGTCGTCGGCGCGATCCCGCCGCTGGTCGTCGGTGCAGCGCCATTCTACGCGCGACTGGTTGAGGGTGCCTTGCGCGAAGTCGATCGGACCACGATCGAGGCGACGCAGGCGCTTGGTGCCACGACGCGCCAGATCGTCACCGGCGCGCTGATCCCCGAGGCGCTGCCCGGGCTGATCTCCGGTGCGACCGTAACCGCCGTTGCGCTCGTGTCGTTCACCGCGATGGCGGGTGTCGTCGGGGCAGGGGGGCTGGGGGATCTGGCGATCCGCTTTGGCTATCAACGTTTTCAGACCGACGTAATGATCGTCACCGTCACGCTATTGGTGTTGCTCGTCCAGGCGATTCAGTTCGCGGGCGACCGCCTGACGCGCCATTTCACGCGCCGCTAATCCAAGGAATATCACCATGAACCGCCGCTTGCTCCTGTCCGCTTTGCCTCTCTTCGTGCTCGCCGCCTGCGCGCGCGGCGGTGCCTCGGGTGACGGCGGCAAAACCCTTACTGTCGCGGCGACGGCAGTGCCGCATGCCGAGATTCTTGAATCGGTCAAGCCGTTGCTGGCGCAAGAAGGCGTCGATCTGCAGATCCGCGTCTTCAACGATTATGTGCAGCCCAACCTCCAGGTCGACCAGAAGCAGATCGACGTGAACTACTTCCAGACCAAGCCATATCTTGACGAATTCAACGCCTCACGCAGCACCAAGCTGGTCGCATATGCGGGCATCCACGTCGAACCGCTCGGTGGCTATTCGCGCAAAACCAAAAGCCTGGCGGCCTTGCCGCAAGGGGCGACGGTCGCCATTCCGAACGAACCCAGCAATGGCGGACGCGCGCTGCTGCTGCTCCAGAAGGCGGGACTGATCCGCTTGCGCGATCCGGCCAATCCGCTTTCCACGCTGCGCGATGTGGTGGCCAACCCCAAGGCTTTGCAGTTCAAGGAACTGGAGGCGGCCACGCTGCCGCGCGTCCTCGATCAGGTCGATCTGGCGCTCATCAACACCAATTACGCGCTCGACGCCAAGCTCAATCCGGTGCGCGATGCGCTGGTGATCGAGGATGCGAACTCGCCTTATGTCAATTTCCTGGTCGGCCGCGCGGGTGGTGACAAGGACCCGCGCGTCGTCAAGCTGATCGCGGCTTTGCGCAGCCCGGCGACGCGGACCTTTATCAACAACAGATATCACGGTGCGGTGTTACCGGCTTTCTGAGGTCTCCGGTCCTGGACTCCGCTGCAACGCCATTGCGTCGCTTATCAACCAGCCGACCACCCGCCTTGGGAACAGGTCGATCACCGCAGCGGCGTACAGCCATCCTTTGGCGGTCCAGATGGAGAGCCTGCCCCCGCGCAGGCGGGGGTGAAGTCGGCCACCCACGTCTGGTTGGGCGCGTCGGCGCTGAACTGCCGATCGAGCACATTGCCGGCGATCACCGAACGCACACCATCGTCCTTGGGAAGGCCCCGGCGAACGGGGGCGTCTCGGTCGCTGACTAGGCTCGAACGCGATGCGTTCCCTGCGTTCAGGTGCCGCGATCTGCACGGAACCCAAACCAATTGTTGGACGATCGCGACGCATATTCGGACGCGACAGCATGGAGCATCGGCTGAGCGGACCTATAGGCGTCGATACCAAGCGGTTGGCCGACCTAAAGCCCATCCCCGCAACTGGAGTTTCGAATGATGCAGATCGCCGCTCCGACACGGTCCCCGCCGCTCCGCATTGTCGTTATCGGCGCGGGGCAGATCGGCAGCACCTTTGCGTCTCGGCTCGCGCGCAACGGCGGCCATGATGTTACCGTGGTGGCGCGTCCCGGCTCGCCTCGCCTGGCGCAACTGCACCGTGATGGGGCCATCGTTGATGTAGACGGCACGCGTGCAGACGTTCGTGTGCTCGACGAACTTGACGCAGACGCGGCTTACGATCTGGTCATTGTGACGCTGCTGGCCCATCAGGTCGATACCATATTGCCGGCCCTGTCCCGCAGTGCCGCGACCAGCATCCAGTTTATGTTCAACACGTTTGATCCGATGCGCCTCGAAGACGCCGTCGGTGCGACGCGCTGCACGTTTGGCATGCCGTTCGTGCAGGCGCGGCTCGACGCTGACGGAAGGCTCAAGGCGACGATCGGTGCCGGGGGACAAAGAACGTTGATGGGGTGCCAGCAGTGGGTCGATCTGTTCAACGCAGCTGGACTTCCAGCCGCGCTCGAGCCCGACATGCCGCTGTGGTTACGCTGCCACGCGCCTCTGTGCGTCGCCTTTGAAAGCGTGTCGATCGCGGCCATGGAGCGAGGCAACGGCGCATCGTGGAGAGAAGCCATCGTCCTTTCGAGAGGCGTTCGCGCCAGTTTCGATCTCATCAAGGCGATGGGATACCCGATTTATCCCCGCTCAAAGACAGTGCTCGACCGCACTCCGGTGACGGTGTTGGCCGGAACGCTGTGGTTCCTTTCGCGCATCCGCAGTTTTCGGGAGTTGTTGGCGACGGGCCGGACGGAATGCGAAGCCATCATCGACGCGATGCTTGACGCTGCGCGCCGAAATCAGTGTCACGTCGACGGCCGTATAGAGGCGATGCGCCCCTCCAACTATGGCACCCATGGTGCCAACCGCGATCAACAAGGATCCAAGACCAGCCTGCATAGCTGAGTCGAACACTGACAGATCGCCGGCAGCGACGATCTGTCAGTGTTCGTCAAACGGGACACCTCGAAAAAGTCCGGCCTTTGAGGGGCAGATTTGATTCACCTCGCCGCGGTTGCCACGGAGGCGGCGAACGCAGGGCAGCCGGGTTTTTTCGATCTTTCGGACCGTTATGAAGCGTTGAGTGCAGCGGGCGATCCCTCGAGCGGTTGTCGGCGGTGGTGGATTTCGACGTTTTGCGGGCCGCTGGTGGTGGCGCTCGGGTTCCGTGATCGCGGTAAGGGCAGGCGGCCGCGGTTCGACGCTGTGCTGATGGTTTCGAAGTGTCCAACTTCGAGCGGCAGGCGCAGATAGCGTAACCTTGTGTCCATCGGACCAGCCGCAGCTCAGGCCACTCTTTCTGAGGGTAAGAGCGCGGAGGCAGAAGGTTGCTACCTCCATCGAAAATCACGAAGGCGTGGTGGTCGAACGCTCAGAAGCCCGCCTCACGCCCGGTGTGTTCGCCCCGAGACGTTTCAGGCGCGCAGGATGGACTGATAGAGCACTGTGCCCCCGAAATCGCGGAACTCGAAGGACAGTGCATTCTCGCCAACGCTGACTGCGGCGAAACCCGATCGCGCCTGACAAAACTTTGTGCCCGCCACCGCCGATACCGGGCGCACCTCGGATCCCGCACCGCAGCCAACATAATGCAGCCCGTCCCGCTCAATATGCTGCAGGTCGTGATCATGACCGAACAGATAGGCCGCCACGCCGCGCCGTTTCAGGATCGGCATCACCATCTCGACCATCTCGCGGGTCTCGCCATGTCCGCTGCCGCCGGAGCGGATCGTGTGGTGCCCCGCGACTACTTTCCAGCGTGCAGTCGACGCCGCAAGCCCCTGGTCAAGCCAGGCCAGTTGCGCCGCCACGTCCTGCGATGCAACATTGTGCGCGATCACGCTTTCCACCTTGTCGCGATATTGGTGGACCGTCGGGGACGTATCGATGACGAACAGGTCGATCTGCGGCATCTCCAGCGCTGCGCCCTGTACCTTGTAATATCGGCGCGGCATGCGCCAGCGCTTGCTGGTGGCAGCGTAATCGACCTGAGCCTGCGGGTTGCCGCGATAATCGTGATTGCCGAGCGCAACGTACCACGGCACCTGTAGCGCCGGATCGGTATAAACCTTCTCGAACGAACTCTGCCACTGCGGATCGTCGGCCGACTGGACGCCGTTTTCGTAAAAATTATCGCCGACAGACACCACGAAGCGGCTACCCAAGGTGGTGGCGGTCTTGCCCATCTGTACTGCAACGTCGCGCTGGTGCTGGGCACCATCCCGACCCCAATCGCCGACCACCAGGAAACTTCCCGGGCGCGTTTTGGCGGTCAGCGGCACTATGGGAAGCGCTGCCGCCGCAGCCATCCCGGCCATCGCGGTGCGGCGGTCGATTGCGAATTCGGTCATGGCACACTCCTCATTCGTCACGGTCAAAGCTTGAACTTGACGCCGCCTTCATAGGTTTCATCGTAGAATTCGCGTTGGATCGGACGGCTGGAGTCCCGCTCATAAATACGCAATGGCGCGTTGGTCAGATTCTTTACGTTAAAATACAGTCGGATACCTTTGAGGATCTCCAGCGAGCTGGTCAGATCTAACGTCGTGCGCGGGCTCTGGAACACGTCACCCGCAGCGGTGTCGCCAATACCGAACAGGTTTGAGCCGACATATTGCGCGGCGAGCCGCACTTGCACGCCGTGCGCCTCGTAATAGGCGGCCGCGTTCCATGTCCACTTGGATGTGGCCGGTAGCGGGCGTTTCTCCCCGGTCCGTAGCTCGATCTGGCTGTCGACATAGGTGACGTTCGCACCAACACCGAAGCCGTCGAATGGCGTGGGCAGAAAGGCGAAGCGCTGGTCGTAGGCCGCCTCAATACCGCGCGCATAAGCGGAGGGTACATTCTGATAGGTCACGAACTTGACCACGGAGACACCCGGGAAGTTGACGGTGTCGGTGCCGTTCCGGGTGCGGGAGACGACATAATTGTCGAATTCCTTATCGAAGACCCCGAGTGATAGAATGCCGCTGTGCGGCAGATAATATTCCAGCGATAGGTCGAAGCTGTTCCCGGTAGTCGGCTGCAGATCGGGGTTGCCGGTCGTAAAGATATTATTGTCCCGATCGATCGTGATCGGCTTGGCCACTTGCGAAAAACCGGGGCGACCGATGCCGGTCGAATAGGTCGATCGGACAACAAAGTGCGGCGTGAAGTCATAGCGCAGCTGCACCGTGGGAAACACGTTGGTATACGTACGATTGCGCACCCGCAGGCCAAGGTTGACGGCGTTTTGGTCAAATGCATACGAACTGTAGGTCGCTTGGGTATTCTCTAGCCGGACCCCGGCCAGGGCACCGAATTTACCGAGCGTGGTCGCGTACATCGCATAGCCGGCATAGATATTTTCCTCCGCCGCGAAGAAGCCGGTCAGATTGTCGGCAAAGCCGGTCGTGGTCGATTGGCCAGCGATCGCCTGGATCGCCGCAGGGTCGACTTGCGGGCCATTGGTATAGCGATTGTCATAAAAGGTGGTGATAGCGCTGCCGAGCAAGGGCAACCCCGAGGCGGGCAGCTTGAAAGATTGTGCCGCCGGCGTATCGATTTTGTCGCGCAACCGCACTTGTCCGCCAAACGTCAAGTGATCGCCACTGCCGATCCAGTTGGTGGTGAGCGTGGCGTTGATCGCTCCCGACCATTCCTTGTCGACCGCCCGTTCCTGCGCGTTGCTCAGCTTGGTTAGCTTGTAGAGCGACGGATCGTTGACATTGGTGCCATTGGTAACCGCCAGCACAGGAAATTCGGCGTTGGTGATGTTATCATAGGTAAAGGGAACAGTTTTCGGCCCGGTATAGGTGGCACCGAAGTTGCGCCCAACCTTGAACGTAGCGCGTGAATAGGCCCCGTGATAATCGAGTGTCAGATCGCCAAAAGTATCGCGCCCGCCGACCACGAACACCTGATTGCGATGTGTTTCCTCTTCGTCGGTGCTCTTTATGGTAAGCGCGGTGGTGGTCGCATAACCCGCCGGATTGGCCGGATCGACCCGCAGCGCCGAGCCGTCGAGCTTGTCATAGGTCAAGCGGTTCTTGAGTACCGACTCGGTGTAGCCGGCGATCGCGGCGCGGATATAATATTGGTGATCATCATTGGGGGTGTAAGCAAATTCTCCGCCATAGCCGAACCGTCGGCGGTTATAATTGTACCGGCGCAACTGGATATCGGACAAAGCCTTGTCGATTTGCAACGCCGTGAAAGGCGTGCCCGAGGCGGCAGTCAGGCCCGAATCGTCGACATAATCGGCCTCGATATCGTCGAAACCCCGACGATCTTCACGATAAGACCCCGTCACCACGAAGGAGAACGGCTTGCTCCCGCCCCCGAAGCGTCCGCCGACCGCGAGGTCGAGATTGAGCGGGCCACCATGATCGTGCGCGGGCTCATATCCATAACCAACCGCGCCATCGACGAACGGCTTGGTCAGTCGCGCGGCGGAACGCGGGGTCAGTTCGATTGAGCCGCCAAGCCCTTCGGCATCGTGATTTGGCAGGCCGGTCTTTGTGACGATGATGCCGTCGATCGCGCCCGTCGGGATGGTGTCGAACTCAACCGCGCGACCGCTGCCAAATACGGTGCCGCCGGGATTGGTGTTGAGCAGCACGACGCCGCCGTACGTGGCACCGTTCAGGTTTCCGTCGATGCCCCGGATGTTGACGAAGCGGCCCTCGCCAGTGTCGCTCGACAGCGAAATGCCAGGAATGCGGCTCAACGACTCGGCCGCGTTGAAATCGGGATACTTGTCGATCGCTTCGGCGGACTGGACGTTGACAATGTTGGGCGCACTCTGCTGCTTCTCCCGTGCCTTGTCCTGTGCGCGCGGCGCGGTGACGACGATGTCCTGCTGAGCAGATGCCGCGTCGGAGCTTTTGGCGCGCTCTGCGGCCAGCGCGCCCGACGTCGCCGAGCAAGCGAGCATCGTCGAGACAAGCGCCATCGATCGAATTTTCATGACGAAAAGTCCCCCGGGGTTTCATTGCACTATCGTCGATGGGCGTCCCTATTGGGTCCTGCCGCCGGGGACTGATGCTGCCGCAAGGTTACAGGTGAGCGACGCGTGATGCATTGAGGACGAAGGTTGGGAAGTTTTAATTTGAGCGATCGACGATCCGCGTACTGGCGCGACAGCGCCGCAATGTGAAAGGAGCCGGGAAACGCGACCGGTTTTTCAGCGAATTGCAAGCTTCTGGGTCGGCGAACCCCGGTGGAGGCCAATCGGCGGATCGGGCAATCAGATGTTGCGGGGCATGTCCCCCAGCATCTGATGACCAAAATGGCGGCATGAACGACAACCCGGCGTAACTTAACTCAGCCGCAAACCTGTCCAAGAAGGAGAAACCACCTCAGTAACCTCTGCCATCGACGCCTCCTTCAGTGGTGTTCAACACCTCCACTATTGTACATCGACGAAGTCGGGGACGTCACCTCTGCTACAATCATCAGGCGGTCGCGCCTTCATGCGGCCGCTCGGAAAAGTGCGCTATAGCTCGCTTTGTCCGCCACAGTATTGACCACTTGCCCGCAATTGATCGGCGCTTGCAAGTTAAGATGGAAGCGGGTCCCCGCAACCAACGGTATCACAAAAGCCCCGACCCTCACCGGTCGGGGCTTTTGTGCGTTTGGGGCACAAGCACCCTGCGCAAATTCCAGCATTCGGTACAGGTCGCCGTAAAGCTGGATCGGGCGACGTTTCCCGCCGCGCGCGCTGCCGGGCTGCACGACGATCTTCTCGATGAGCGGTCGGATCGCTTGCCGAGCGACCGCGCCATCGCTTGAGGACAGATGTGTCGCGAGCTCGGCGACCGCCCGGCTATAGACGGCTTCATAGTTCACCGGCAGCCGCACGACCGTCGGCTCAGGTGCCTTGACCAGAGCAATCTCCAGACCTGCCTCGATCGTCTCCAGTTCCTTCAAACGGACGGTCAATGCGCGCGGCGCATTGTCGTCTTCCTCGATCCGCGACACGAGCTTGGCGATGCGCCGACGCGTCTCGACGAGCTCGCTTTCTACGTGATGACGATCTGCATGGTTGGCGAGATGCATCGCCTCGAGCTCCGTCTGGAGCTTCGCAGCGAAGCGACCAATGATTTCCGGGGTCAGAAGCCGGTCGCGGATGCCGGCCAATGCGCGGTCCTCAAGTTCCCGAGTTGTGATAGACCCGTTGGTGCAGGTCCCGGTGCGATGACCCTTGCAGCGCCAACGGCCGGCACCGGTCGCGAGGAAGGGCGCCTCGCAAGCTCCGCATGTGACGAGCCCGGACAGTAGGTGGGCAGGGCGCTTTGCGCCCGCCAGCGGATTACCCGTCAGCTTGTACTTCGCGTCGCGCGCGGCGCGCGCTTCTTTCTGACGGACCTTCACCGCATCCCACAGTGCCTGGTCGATGATGCGCAACTCTGGCTGATCATTGATGATCCACTCCGTTTCGGGGTTGACGCGTGGGCGGCGCGAAAAGCCGCGATTGTCATTGGGGACCTCGACCCACATCCGACGGTTAAAGATGCGGCGCCCAATATAAATCTCGTTGTTGAGGATGCCCTCGCCGAGGCTCGGGTCTCCCGAAAGAGTCGTCGGGTTCCAGACGCCGGCGTTGTATTTTCCACGCTCTCGGGCGCGAGGGGAGGGGATGCCATCCCGGTTCAAGATCGCGCAGATCTGCTTCAGGCTCTGTCCCTCGGAATAAAGGTTGAAGATGCGCTGTACCAGCTCGGACTGCGGATCGTCGATCGCCAGCCGGTCAACGTCGCGCCCGCCTGCGTCCTGTCCGGTGATCTCACGTCGGTAACCCAGAACTTTCCCGCCGGTCACACCGCCGCGGCGCGCCTTGCCCTTTAGGCCGCGGCGTGTCGTATAGGCGATGCGCATTCGCTGCTGTTCGCCGATAATGGCTTTGAAGGCGAACACGAGGTCGTCGATGCGACCGGTTGAAACCGTATGGACGGTCACCTGATACAGCCGGAACAGCTTCACCATGTGGTGGATATGCTCCGCGTCGCGCCCGAGCCGGTCGACGTCTTCGATGATGAGGATCCTGATCTTCCCCGAAGCGAGCACCTTGAGCGCCGCCTGCAGGCCCGGCCGCTCCATCGTCGCGCCCGTGATCCCGTCATCGCCGTAGAAGCCGAGCAGGTCGAAGCCATGCGAGCGCGCATATGCTTCGGCGAAGAGGTGCTGGTCATCGACCGAAGACGTGCGCTCGTCCGGGTCATCGAAGCTCTTGCGGCCATAGGCGATGGCTGGTTCGCTCACGATAGTCTCCTCCTAGGTGCTGCGCCGCTGGGTACCGACGGGATGATCCTGACGACTCTTCGGGGAATCAACCGCTGGTCACTCGGTTCCCTGATGTCAGTCGGCTGCTAAAATCGCTAATCGTCGATGCGCTCATCTGAATTTACGACATTGAGCGGTTCGTCACTGCGATCCTGATCGAGCATGAGTGCGCGGGCTAAGCGTTTCGCAAGCAATGTCAGTAACAGATCGTCGATGTTAGCCAGCCGAATTGATGTGACTCCCTCGGACACCCGTGCAGGATCAGGTACGGTTGTTGCGGCTTGATGCTGGAGCATTCATCGGTTTTAGGAACTCGCAGTCGCCTCACGCAAAAAGCCGACAAAGTATTTGTGTCCGACCATGAGAAATGTCAAAATGCTGATATGTCGCGCCGCCGCGCCCCGTTAGCCCGGATGCTCCTACCAAGGGGTGCAGGACGGTTGCGTGACGATCTTGGCAAATTTCTGAAGGATCGACGCCAAGGGAGGCTTGGCGACGATCAGTACGGCACCCAAGCTCAGATCGCGGCCAAGGTCGGTGTCAGCCGGCAGACACTCTCCGACATTGAGCGTGGTGCGGCGTGGCCCGGGCCCACGACACTAGACCTGTTGCTTAACGCCCTTGAGCTCGGTTGGGAGCACGTCGCACATCCGGCCGGGCCCCAATGGGAAGGGCGGTTCTTCATCGACGAGATGCCGGGGGTCGAACAACTGCTGCCGGTCACTCCGGAGCAGGTGCCTGACCGAATTCGGGAATTCGTCGAGGGTGTCGAAGGGAGTTTGATCATTGCGTTTGGAGAGCGGATGAGAGCTATCCGCTTGGCATCGGGACTTACCTTAAAAGAGGTCGCAAGGGCCGCCGGCGTCTCGATCGCGTTGCTGTCCAGGCTCGAGCGCGCGCAGGCGCCACGATCCCGCCTGTTCCGCTTCGAGCAGCGAACGGTGGATGGGGAGCAAGTGCCAGTGCTGGTAGTCCGCAACTCGTACCTGCAGGCGATATGGCCCGCCGCGCCGGGATCGACGCGGCTGACGCCCGCCTGGTCGAGAGCGACGGCGACGCGATCGCGCTAATCCGGCGGTTTGATCGACCCGCAGGGGGCGGGCGGTTGATGTACGTTTCGGCGGCGACGATGATCGGTGCGGAGCCCGGCGACGCACAGGAGCACGCCTATACCGAGATCGTTGATGCGCTACGTGTGCACGGGAGTGCTCCTACGGCCGATATCGAAGAGCTATGGCGGAGGATCGCTTTCTCGATCCTGATCACCAACGTCGACGATCATCTGATGAACCACGGCTTCCTCCACGTTGATCGTGGCCTGTGGCGGCTGGCGCCGGCGTTCGATATCACCCCGTTTCCAGAGCGACTGCGCGAATTAAAAACCTGGGTTTCGGAAGAGGTTGGCCCCGAGGCGACTATCGACGCTTTAATGTCGGTGTTGCCGTACTTTCGCATTACGCTTCCGCCCGCCATGGAAATGCTGGCGCCGATTGAGCAGGCTGTCGCGGGCTGGAAGGATGAGGGGCGTGCGCTTGGCATGACCGGTGCCGACCTAGAAAGTTTTGCGGAGGCCTTCGAGCACGGGGAGCGGGCGGCCGCGCGAGCGGTACTGGCATGACTTAGCGTTGGTTGAGGTGTAAAAGGTTTGTATTGTGTGAGATCGATGGAGATAGCTGAGCAGCCTTTTTTTAGCTTAAATTGATTGTCGCAGATTTATATTTTTCACGCACTTGGCACCAATGATGCTCAGGGTGAATTTACGAAGTACGCGCTAAAAGCCCGCTTGGAAGGAAATCCGCATTGACTGATGAAACTGCAAACACCGTTAAACTCGCTACCGAATTAACGATGGCATGGCTGTCCAACCCGAATACCCGCACGTCGGCGGATGATGTCCCAGCATTCTTGAAGTCGATGCATGACGCATTGATCGGCCTCTCATCCGCACCGGCGGAAGCTTTTGCCGAGGAAGCCGCTCCGGAATTTACCGGCGCAGTCACTTCACGAAAGTCGCTGGCAAATCCTGATGTCATTATTTCAATGATCGACGGCAAGCCCTATAAGACGCTGACGCGGCATCTCTCCACCAACGGTCTCACGCCCGCCGAATATCGAACGCGGTATGGCTTAAAGACCGATTATCCCATGACTGCACCGTCCTACTCGGCAATGCGCCGTGACATGGCGAAGAAGATCGGTCTTGGCCGAAAGCCGGGTCAGAAAGCTCCCGCCAAGGCCGCTGACCTCGCACCAGTACCGAAGCGTGGTCGGCCCGCGAAAGTCGTCGAGCCGGATTGAAGCGGCAGGCGGCGAGCGTGCCGGTCATGTTCGCCATCGTCCAAGCTATCTTCCGAACCGTTCATCGCCCGGGGAATCCGCCGCGCACTAAAGATCGTGAAAGATGGCAAATTCTGGGTGGGAAGCGGCTTGGCCGCTTTTTGGCGAAGAGCGGCATAGCCGGACGTTCAGTCATCTAGGTTGCGAGGTCTCAAACGCTTGTTGCCAGCGCACGTTCATTAAGCGCTACCCCAGTAACGTTATCCGAAGAGTCCGATCGCACGTGGCGATTGGAGATACAAATTGCACAGTGGCGCTTGCGTGCCGGATTTTTACGAGTGTTCCAAATTTCAACGATCATAAGTGCGTCAACGCCCAATCCCCATGCGCGCAAGCGCCCGCTGGCGATCGACCCATTGATGCTTCAATGCTCCCGCCACGTGTAGAAGGAGCAGTGCTAGCATGACCCAGCCACCGAATCGGTGGAACGTCGCGATCCGCGCGCGCAATTCGCGCTGCGCAGGTACGCCTTGCGAGGTCCGCCCGATCGCACTGATCTGCGACAGCAAGGGAAGCGGAGCCACCCCCCACACCATCGTCGGACCGCGAGGACGTTGAGCGCTCGATGCTTCGCCGACAGGATGCTCTGCATTCCATGCCGCTCCCGCTGAACCCATGGGGGGCTTAGCCGAGACGAGTGCCCATCCTGAAAAGGGGAGGATCAAGATCGCGGCGTAGAGCAGGGCATGGACCCCGTGAGCCGTGCGTCGTTCCCACGCTTGGACCGCCAGCAAGGGCGGCGGGCGATGGGTCAGCCGCCAGAGGAGGCGGGCGACGCTCAAGACCAGGATCGTTATGCCGGCCGAGACATGGAACCGGAAAACGGCGCCGGGCAGCACGTCGTGCAGAAGTCCTGATGTCAGATTATAGGCGAGAAGGAGCGCGATCGCCCAATGCAGCACAATTGCTACGGTCGAATAGCGCATCCGCACACATGCGCTCGGATCCGATGGTGCCATCTCTGTCCGCCTTTCACACTGCCGCCAGTTCTGGGGCCGGCTGCCCATCTGTTCACAATCGAAGCCGCATGCTCAATGAGACCGAGCGCGGCGCGCCCGGCGCATAGAAAGTCGAGGATACCAATGGCCGCTCGTCGTCAATCATCGGTGCAGCGAACGGACGGGCGACGAACCGACCGCTGCCGTCGAACGCTGTCGCGGCGAGCTGAGCTGCGGTGGCGTAGGCCTTGTCGAACAGATTATTGAGCTGGACGGTGAGCGTAGCAACTTTCGTCACGCGCCATTCGGCGCCTAGATTGAAGACCCCATAAGGCCGCGTGCGGCCGGCACCCAAATAATAGACGCCGTCAGGCGCATGCGCACCGTTCTCGTTGCCGCGCGCTATAACGCCCGACACCGCGATCATGTCGATGTCGAGCGTCACGCGTCTGATCGGATCCCAGCCAACCGCCGCCTTGGCGATTGAACGCGGGATCAACGGGATGCGGTCACCTTTGGCGATCGCGATCGTCCCATCGAAGCCCGCGGCGGCGCCATTGTTGCTGCTGTTGCCCGATCCGCCGACACGCTCGCTGCTGCGGTAGGTCGCGTCAAGCCAAGTGTAGTGACCCGATAGCCGGACCGTGCCGAGCGTAGCGGTCGCGTCCAGATCCAAGCCTTGCCGTCGCGTGCGTCCAAAATTGCGGAAATAGCCGAAGCCGGAAGCAT
This sequence comes from Sphingomonas sp. PL20, assembly GCF_017875905.1. Taxonomy (NCBI): domain Bacteria; kingdom Pseudomonadati; phylum Pseudomonadota; class Alphaproteobacteria; order Sphingomonadales; family Sphingomonadaceae; genus Sphingomonas; species Sphingomonas sp. PL20. Next base: position 1,382,800 of record NZ_JAGINH010000002.1, read on the forward strand.
CGTTCGCGACGAACAGGATATCCTTGCGGCTGTCGGTACGAAAGGTGCCGATCCGCCAGGTGACGGATCGGCGCGCGCCGCCCTGTATGCTACCATGAACGCCTGCCTCGAAGGTGGTCGCACTAACCTGGTCAAGCGGCGGGTCGCCCGCCAGCGCATTGGGCAAGCGGCACGGGCTCGCGGGATCGGAGCAGCCGAGCTCGATCGCCGAGGGCGCGCGGCTGCTCTGCGCGATAGCGGCGTCGAAGCCGAGCCGTGTCGACGGCATCCATGCGATTGCGACCGCAGGATTGAAAGCAGCGAAACGGTGGTTGCCTGTCAGCGAGCCGGTACCCGCAAGTGGCGTAATCCGATCGCGGTTGCCGACACGGGTGCGATCGTAGCGCGCCGACAGATCGACCCTCAGCGTGCGCGCCAGCATCAGCGAGTCGGTACCATAAAGCCCGAGATTGGTGGTTCGGCCGTGGAGATCAACCCTCGCGTCGAACGCATTTTCGGATTGCTGGCTTCCGTCGGCATAGGCTCCCGGCCCAGTGGCGCCGACCACGCCACGGTCGGCGGTGAGATACGCGAATTGCGCGGATTGCGCGAAATTGGCCTGGCTGTCTGAATAGCTCGCGCCGAGCGTGAGCGTCTGGTGAAGCCCCAGCAAGGGCGCGATGAGTGTCGCCTCAGCGCTCGCGCCCCACTCGCGCTGGTCGGTCGTCGAGCGGTTGATCAGCGCGTTGCATTTCTCGTTGGGCTCGGTGTCGAGAAGTGCCTCGGCAATGCATCGATAGCGCGGGAAGGGGGTGTTGGCCTGCGTCTCGCCGCTAAGAGGAAAGCCGGTAACGCCTGCCGCGGTCAGGGCGGCGCGTTCCGCGGTACTGGGTTGGTAGAGGTTCTCGCCGAGCGCAGTGTCGTTGACGTCGCCATTATAGGTTCTGGTCTTGATCCGCCGCCAATAGGCGTTGCCCGACAGCGATAGTGCAGACGATAGGCTGTGCTTTGCAGTGAGATTGACCAGTGCCGAGCGATTCCGCGTCGTGTCGGGCTGGGTGTAGACGCTGCGCCGATCGGCGGCGAGAAGCCGCTGCTCCTGCAAGCCGTTGCCGTTGAGATCGGTGTCGGCATAGCTGGCCGAAAGGTGTGCCTGCGTGGTCGCATTCGACCAGCCCAGCTTGCCGAAACCCTGATAGGCGCGCGACGCCGAAAAGGCCCGCCACCCGCGCTCGCGAAAGGCGTCGCCGCTGACGAACCAATCAAACCCGCCGCGGATCGCGCCGCCGGCCTGTGCCTCGAGCGTGCGCCGGGCGAATGACCCGGTGCCGATCTCGAGCAGATAGCCTGGGTCGGAGGTGCCGTCCTTGGTGCGGATCGACAGCGCGCCGCCGAGCGCGTTGCGTCCGAACAACGGGTTCGACCCCGGCACGAGGCTGACCGAGCGGATCGCCGATTTCGGGATGAGGTCCCAGCTGACGATATCGCCGAACGGCTGGTTGAGCCGAACGCCGTCCATGAAGACCGACAGCCCCTGCGGTGTGCCAAGCAGCGGAGAGGCGGTGAAGCCGCGATAATTGATGTCGGGTTGGAGTGGGTTACCCTGCGTCTCGTTGACGAACACCCCGCCGCTGACTCTTTTGAGATATTCTGTGAGGTCAGTGGCGTGCGCGTGCTGGAGTTGTTCGTCGCTGACGGTCTGCGCCGGATAGCGCAGCGCGCCCTCGCCGACATCAAGCAGCGGGGTGGCGGTGACGACAATGTCGGGGCCGCTCTGCTCCTGCGCCGAGGCGGCGAGCGGCAGGACGAGCGCAGCACTCGCCACACCCGCCCGCCAGAAGAGCTGCGCCACTTGCATGTCTCCCGCCGCTATGCTGCGCGGCGCGACCGAGGGCGATCGGCGCCGCTTGATCTAGTGACTGGCCGGTCGATCACCGGGCGGTGCAGCGGAGCGGCACGGGGGCGATGTCGGTGAATTTGGCGACGTCGCCGAACACCGCGCCCGCCTCGGGCGAGGCCAGCGCGGCGTCGAGCGCCGCGCCGTCGCTGAATTCAAGCATTGCGACCGCTGCATAGGCCGGGGCCGGTTCTTCCGGGATGAGGGCGGTCGCGCTGGTCAATCCGTAGCGCACCCAGCTTTCGCGCACGAGCGGCAGGTGCGCGCCGAGATAATAGTCGACGTCGAAGGTCGCGCCTTCGGCGCGGGGATAGGTGACGAGCAAGGTGGTCATGTCAGCGCGCCTTCGCGAGATAGCCCGCCATCCGCTTCATTGCGAAGGGCGGCAGTTTGGCCGCGCGTGCGGCGGCCAGATTGACGGACGGACCATCGCCGGCCTGCACTACGGCGACCATTCCCATTGAATAGTGTGGGGCGCATTTGATCCCGTAGATGCCGGGCGTGGTGACCATGAGGTCGAACTGCTTGCCCATCGCCCCCTTACTCGGCGAGACACCGGTCGGCAGCATTGCCGGGATCAGCTCGGCATTGTGCGCCAAGCTGGTCGGCACGAAGCGGACCGTGTCGCCTAGATTAGCCTTAATAAAGGCGGGGACAAACACCATCGCGCCCTCCGTGCCGCTATCCTTCATTTCGACGACAATCGTCTTGGCGGGCGTCTTGGCGGGATTAGTCTTGGGCGCGCCGGCGATCGCGCCGGTTCCCCCGAGGACTGCTGTCAGACACAAAGCGGCGGCGATCACTCTCGACATCATCTTCTCCTCGCATCGTCCCGCGCGGGCGCTCGGCCTCGGCAGCGGACACTTTGGTATCGGAGGCGAGCATGGAAGCAGACCGATCGACCGCAAATAGCCCTTTGGTGCAATGGCGCGTCCTCGGATTTTGGGCACAGTCAGCGCTGACAAGCCCGCGCAGGCGCCGGCCACCGGGCTCACATCCAGGAGAGAGACAATGCTGCACCAGGCGCTCGAAGGTTTGACAGGCAAGGTCGCGATTCGCGCGACCTACGAAAATTACATCGGGGGCCAGTGGGTCGCGCCGGTGCAGGGCCGCTATTTCGATAATCCCTCGCCGGTGACCGGCCAGACGGTGTGCCAGGTCGCGCGCGGGACCAAAGAAGATATCGATCTCGCGCTAGACGCCGCGCACAAGGCGAAGGACGCCTGGGGCCAAACCTCCTATGCCGAGCGCGCGGTGATCCTCAACAAGATCGCCGACCGGATCGAGGCAAATCTCCCGCTGATCGCGATGGTCGAGACGATCGACAACGGCAAGCCGATCCGCGAGACGACCGCCGCCGACATTCCGCTGGCGATCGACCATTTCCGCTATTTCGCCGGCTGTATTCGTGCCCAGGAAGGCGGCATTTCCGAGATCGATCACGATACGGTTGCCTACCATTATCACGAGCCGCTGGGCGTGGTGGGACAGATCATTCCGTGGAACTTCCCGATCCTGATGGCGGTGTGGAAGCTCGCCCCCGCGCTCGCCGCGGGCAATTGCATCGTGCTCAAGCCCGCCGAGCAAACGCCGATGTCAATTATGGTGCTAATGGACGTGATTGGCGACCTGCTGCCGCCGGGCGTGCTCAATGTCGTCAACGGTTTCGGCGTCGAGGCGGGCAAGCCGCTCGCGCAATCCCCCCGCATCGCCAAGATTGCCTTTACCGGCGAAACCACGACCGGTCGGCTGATCATGCAATATGCGACCGAGAACCTCATCCCCGTCACGCTCGAACTTGGCGGCAAATCGCCCAACATCTTCTTTGCCGACGTGATGGATCAGGACGACGATTTCCTCGACAAGGCGCTCGAGGGCTTTGCGATGTTCGCGCTCAACCAGGGTGAGGTGTGCACCTGCCCGAGCCGGGCGCTGGTGCACGAGAGCATCTATGACCGCTTCATGGAGAAGGCGGTCGCGCGCGTCGAGAAGATCGTCATGGGCAACCCGCTCGATCCCTCGACGATGATCGGTGCGCAGGCATCGAACGACCAGCTTGAGAAGATCCTGTCCTATTTCGACATCGCGCGCGGCGAAGGTGCCAAGATCCTGACCGGCGGCGAACGAGCGCAGCATGGCGACGAACTGGGTGGCGGCTATTACGTCAAGCCGACGATCATTTCGGGCAACAATAAGATGCGCGTATTCCAGGAGGAGATTTTCGGCCCGGTCGTCGCGGTGACGCCGTTCAAGGACGATGCCGATGCGCTCGCGATTGCCAACGATACGCTCTACGGCCTCGGCGCCGGCGTGTGGACGCGCGATGGGACGCGGGCCTATCGCATGGGCCGCGGGATTCAGGCGGGACGGGTGTGGACCAATTGCTATCACCTCTATCCGGCGCATGCGGCGTTCGGCGGGTACAAGCAGTCGGGCATAGGGCGCGAAAACCACCGCATGATGCTCGATCATTACCAGCAGACCAAGAATTTGCTTGTGAGCTATAGCGCGAAGCCGATGGGATTTTTCTAATATCTCATACAAATCTCGGCGGTTGGCCCCCTTTGCCGTCGGTCGCGGCGGGTCTTCGGACCCGCCGGCTTTTGCGTTTCAGGAGCCCGTCGTGCCCCCACCCGCCCGCATCCTCGCGACCGACGCCGCGATCGCCATGATCGATCGGCTGAGCGCGATCCACGGGCCGTTGATGTTCCACCAATCAGGCGGATGCTGCGATGGCTCGGCGCCCATGTGCTACCCCGCGGACGAGTTTCACGTCGGCACGCAGGACATCCTGCTCGGGCGGATCGCGGACAACGTGCCGGTGTGGATCGGTGCCGCGCAGTTCGCCTATTGGCGGCATACGCAGGTGACGATCGACGTCGTGCTCGGTCGTGGCGCCGGCTTTTCGCTCGAAGGCCCCGAGGGCGTGCGCTTCATCATCCGCAGCCGGGTGTTCAGCGACGCCGAGGTCGATGCGCTCGACGCGGCGGGCGAGCCGGTGCGGGGCGTCGGATGATCCGTGACAATCGACGCGTCGGTGCAGGCATGGCATGATGCCGCTTATGCTCGATGCCCCTTTGCCTGTACGGTCTCGTTCCCCGGTCCGTACCGCCGCGACGCGGCTGGCCGATCCCGACGCGGCCGCGCAGGCGTTGTTCGCCGACCTCGATCCGACCACGCTGGCCGGCGTGCTGATCTTCAGTTCGAGCTGCTATGCACTCGACGCGCTGGCCGAGGCGATCAATCGGCGCAGCGAAGGCCTGTGCGTGGTGGGATGCACCTCGTCGGGCGAAATCACGCCCGAGGGTAGCGCGGAGGGGACGATCACCGCGATCGGCTTCCCGGCGAGCGATTTCACGCTTACCGCGGTCCGCTTCGACCATCTTGATACCTTCGATGCGAGGAGCGCGCAGAGCGTGGTGCGCGAGCTCGTCGCCGCGTCAGTCGCGGCTTCGGACACGTTCGGCTCGATCGTGTCGCGCGCCGCGATCTTTCTCGTCGACGGGTTGTCGCATCGCGAGGAGATGCTCACCGTCACCGTGCAGGACGCGCTCGGCGACATTCCGCTGATAGGCGGCTCGTCGGGCGACGGGCTCGACTTCAAGGAGACGTTCATTTTCCAGGACGGCGCGTTCCGCCGCGATGCTGCGCTTGTCGCGATCCTGTCGTCGGCCCGGCCGATGCAGGTGTTCCGATCGCAACATTACGCCCCTGGACAGGTCAAGATGGTGATCACCGGCGCCGATCCGGTCGGGCGCGTCGTCACCGAGATCAACGCCGAGCCGGCGGCGGAGGAGTATGCGCGGCTGACCGGGACGACCGTGGACCAGCTCGGCCCCTCTGTCTTTGCCTCGCACCCGCTAATGGTGCGCGCGGGCGGCGAATACTACGTCCGCTCGATCCAGTCGGCCAACCCGGACGGAAGCCTGACCTTCTATTGCGCGATCGACGAGGGCGTCGTGCTGACGCTGGGCGAGGCCCGCAATATCCTGGACGGCCTCGACAGCCTGTTCGATGGGCTCGAAAGCGCCGTCGGCGGGATCGACCGGATCGTCGGGTTCGATTGCGTGCTCAACAAGATCGAGGCCGAGCAGCGGCAGTTGACGCGCGAGGTCTCGCGCATGTTCGTCGAACATCGCGTGACCGGCTTCAACACCTATGGCGAGCAGTTCCATGCGCTTCACGTAAACCAGACCTTCAGCGGTCTGGCGATTGGCTGGGGCCGGTGATGGCGACGCGCATCGCCTTGCCCGACAGCCACGATGCCGGACAGATCGCCGCGCTCGAAGCCGAGATCGTCAAACTCAAGCGCATCAACACCGCGCTGATCGACCGTGTCGAGCGCTCGACCGATCTCCAGGGCAACGCCTTCTCGCTGTTCGAGACCGCGATCTCGCTCGAAGGCAAGGTGCGCGAGCGCACCGCCGACCTCGAACAGGCGCTGGGTGCGCTTGCGCGCAGCAACGCCGCACTCGGCATTGCCAAGGAAACGGCAGACGATGCGCAACGCCGCCTGCGCGACGCGATCGAGAGCATCAACGAAGGCTTCGCGATCTTCGACGCCGATGACCGGCTGGTGCTGTGCAACCAGACCTATCTCGGACTGTGGCCCAAGATCGCCGACCGGATCGTGCCCGGCATCAGCTTCTCCGCGATCACCGACATGATCGGCAAGGACGGCACGACGCTCGGCGCGATGGTCGCGCGCGACCGATGGGTGTCTGAGCGGATGGCGCAGCGCATGGTGGCCAGCGGCGGGCACGTCCACGCGCTTGCCGACGGACGCTGGATCCAGATCAACGAACTGCGCACCAGCGAGGGCGGCATAGTCGGCGTCTATACCGACATCACCGAGGTGAAAGCCGAGGATGCACGGCTTCGCGCGCGCGAACTCGCGCAGAAGAGCGCGATCCTACAGGCGACGCTCGATACGATCCCGCAGGGCGTGTGCGTCTATGATGCCGATCGCCGGCTGGTCGCATGGAACAATCCCCTGCTCGCGGTGATCGGCCTGCCCGCCGACGGGATCGCGATTGTCGCCACGCATGATGGTCTGGTCGCCGGTTGCGCCGAGCTCAACGGGCCGATGGAGCCGGACGAGCCGCTCGCCTGGCTCGAGAGCGGTATTCGCGATGCAGTGTCGCGCCGCCACCACCGCAGCGGCAAGGTCGTCGAGGTCCACCGCGCGCGCATGCCCGATGGCGGGATGGTGATGAGCTTTGGCGACATCACCGAAAGCCTGCGCGCCGCCGACCGGCTGCGCGAGACCAATGAGACGCTCGAACGCCGTGTCGAGGAACGCACCGCCGACATCAACGCGGTAAATCGTGAGCTCAGCCGCGAGAATGCCGAGCGCCTCGCGGTCGAGGCGGCGTTGCGCGACGCCAAGACCGCGGCCGAGCAGGCCAATATTTCCAAGACCCGCTTCCTCGCGGCGGCGAGCCACGATCTTCTGCAGCCGCTCAACGCGGCGCGGCTATTTGTCGCAGCGCTCGGCGACCGGCGGCTCGCGCTGCCGACCCGCGCGCTCGTCCGGCAGGCCGGGTCGGCGCTCGACTCGGTCGAGGATCTGCTCGAATCGCTGCTCGAAATCTCCCGCCTCGATGCCGGCGCGATCGTTGCCGAACCGGTCGATTTTGCGCTCGACGAGATGCTGCGAAGCATGAAGGCCGAATTCGCACCCGTTGCGCGTGAACGGCGGCTCGTGCTGCGAATCGACGACGGCGCATTCTGGGTGCGCTCCGACCCGCGCCTCCTGCGGCGGATCCTGCAGAATTTGATCGGCAACGCACTGCGCTACACCCACGCTGGTTCGGTCGACGTAGCGGTGCGTGCCGAGGGGGAGATGCTGCACGTCGAAGTGATCGACACCGGACCCGGCATCGCGCCCGAGCATCATGTCGAAATCTTCGAGGAGTTCCGGCGGATTGGTGACCACGGGCGCGATCGCGGGATGGGTCTGGGGCTCGCGATCGTCCAGCGCGCGGCGCGCATGCTCGGACATGCGCTTAGCGTCCGCTCGGCGCTCGGCGAAGGGTCGCGCTTCGGCGTGTGTGTGCCGGTCGGCACGTCAACGCCGCGCGTGTCGCACGCCGCTGCGCCGTCGCGTAGTGGGCCGCTCACCGATCAGGTCGTACTGGTGATCGACAATGAGACGCTGATCCTCGAGGGTATGGCCGTTTTGCTCGAAGGCTGGGGCTGCACCGTGCTCAGCGCGCGCGATCTCGGTGCGGGCCAGGCGCAGGCGAACACACTGCGGCCGAACCTCATCATCGCGGATTATCATCTTGACGACGGGCAGACCGGCATCGACGCGATCGCCGGAGTGCGTGCCGCGACCGGCGCGTCGATCCCCGCGATTGTCATTACCGCCGACCGCACCCCCGAGCTGCGTGATCTTCTCGCGGCGGCCGGCTTCCACGTGCTGCAGAAACCGGTGAAGCCCGCGCAGCTGCGCGCGCTGATCACGCGGCTCACGCAGTAGCGTCAGGCGTCGGTGCCGAATTTCACCTTGTTGACGAGGATCACCGCCTGCGTACGGCTGAACACCTTGAGCTTGCCGAGGACCGCGGAGACGTGCGCCTTGACCGTCGTCATCGAGACATCGAGCTCATAGGCGATCTGCTTGTTGAGCTTGCCGGCGACGACGAGTCGCAGCACGACCTTCTGCTGCGGCGTCAGGCTGTCGATGCGGTGCTGGATGTCGGCATCCTCGAGCGTCTCGGCCGACTCGACCTCGTCCATCTCGGGCGCGTAGAAATTGCCCGCGAGTACGGTCTTGAGCGCATCGACGATCGCGCTGCGCCGCAGTGACTTGGGAATGAATCCGGCAGCGCCGGCCGCCAGCGCGCTGCGCGCGAGCCCGCGCTCCTGCGCCGCCGAGACGATCACCACGGGCACCGAGGGAAAGCGTTCGCGCAACGCGATCAGCCCGGAAAAGCCGACTGCGCCGGGCATGTTGAGATCGAGCAGCACCAGATCGAAATCGCCTTCGCGCGCGATCACCGCGCTAGCTTCGTCGAGCGACGAGGCCTCGAACAGTTCGCATTGATCGAACGCCACCGCGATGACGGTACGCAGGCCATCGCGCACCATCGGATGGTCGTCGGCGATGAGCACGCGTTCCACGTAATCCAGATCCCCCTGTTGCGCCGTTCCGCTCGCGGAGCGTAGCCCCAAAGCCCGCGAAAGCGAAACGGGGGCGGCAATCGCCACCCCCGCCGCACGGCTCCCGTCGATCGTCGATAGAGCCGGCCCGCTCACGATTTGGGCAGCTTGAATACCCAGAGCGCACCACCCTGATTGATGTGCTGCACGGCCTTGGCGACTTCGCCGCCCCACAGCGGCACCGCGCCGCCCCAGCCTGACATCACCGCGACATATTGCTCGCCATCGGTCTCCCAGGTGATCGGCGTGCCGACAACGCCGGAGCCGGTGTTGAACTTCCACAGCTCCTTGCCAGTCTTGGCGTCGAACGCCTTGAGATACCCCTCGGGTGTGCCAGTGAAGACGAGGTTGCCCGCGGTGCTCAGCACGCCGCCCCACAAGGGCGCCTTGTTATTATATTCCCAGGCGATCTTGCCGGTCGCCGGGTCGATCGCGCGGAGCACGCCGATATGATCCTCGTAGAGCGGCTTGATCGTGAAGCCGGCGCCGAGGAACGCTGCACCCTTCTTATAGGCGATCGGCTCATTCCAGATGTCCATGCCCCATTCGTTGCTCGGCACGTAGAACATGCCTGTCTGCTGGCTGTACGACATCGGCATCCAGTTCTTGGCTCCGAGGAAGGCCGGGGCCGAGAAAACCGTCGTGCCCTTTTCCGCACTCGGCGCGCCGGGACGGTTGGCGTCGACGAAATTGGGCCGACCGGTCTTCAGATTGTACCCGGTCGCCCACGTGGTCTTCGAGACAAACGGCGTCGCCTGCAGCATTTTGCCATTGGTGCGGTCAAGAATGAAGAAATAGCCGTTGCGGTCTGCCTTGGCGCCCAGCTTCATCATCTTGCCGCCGCGCATCGCGTCGAACGGGATCAGCTCGTTGACGCCGTCAAAATCCCACCCGTCGTGCGGCGTCGTCTGATAGTGCCATTTGATCTGACCGGTGTCGGGATCGATGCCGAGCGTCGAGGCGGTGTAGAGATTGTCGCCGGGGCGCAAATGGCTGTTCCACGGCGCGGGGTTGCCGGTGCCCATGTAGATCAGGTTGGTGTCGGGATCGTAGGTCCCGCCAAGCCAGGTCGCGCCGCCGCCCTGCTTGTACTGGTCGCCCTGCCAACTCGCATTGAGCTTGCCGGTCATCCCGCTGTCCTTGCCGTTGAGGGTACCCATGTTCCCCTCGATCGTCGGGCGCGTCCAGACCAGCTCGCCGGTGTTGACGTCGCGTGCCTGGATCTCGCCGATCACGCCGAATTCGCCACCCGAATTGCCGACGATGATCTTGCCGTGGACGATCATCGGCGCGGCGGTGAAGCTGTAGCCTGCCTTGTAGTCTGCGATCTGCTTATTCCAGATCACCTTGCCGGTGTTGCGGTTGAGCGCGACGAGCCGCGCGTCGAGTGTACCGAAGATGATCTTGTCGCCATAGATCGCCGCGCCGCGATTGACGACGTCGCAGCACGGCACGATCGCGTCGGGCAGCCGCGCGTCATATTCCCACTTTTCCTCGCCGGTCTTGGCATCGTAGGCGAAAACGCGCGAATAGGAGCCAGTGACGTAGATCGTCCCGTCATAGACCAGCGGCTGCGATTCCTGGCCGCGCTGTTTCTCGCCTCCGAGCGAGGCGGAGAAAGCGGGTACGAGCTTTGCGACGTTGCCGGCATTGATCGTGGTAATCGTGCTGAAGCGCTGCGCCCGCGGCCCCATGCCATAAGTGAGGACGTCGCCCGGAGTATTGGCATCGTTCATTAGGTCTGCGTCGGTTGGCCCGGCCGCCGTGCCGGTCGCAGCAGGCGCTGCCGGTACGGCGTCGGGTGCAGCAACGAGCGGCGCCGCGAGCAGCGCGCTCCCCATCGCGAAAATCGACGTCTGTCGCAAAATGCGCTTCATCATCTTCTCCCCTGGTTGTTCTTTTGCGGTCGCCGTCTGCGGCGCGCTCGGCTGCTGGTGCAGTTCGATCGCTTCACGCTATCACGGCGTTTGCGCACGCCAATTGGACCTTGGACCTAGCCGGCTGCGGCATCACGATGCGAGCGGCGCACGCAGCGTCACGCCGTAGCGCGCGAAGATCGCCGGAACGGTCTTGTCGGTGATCATTTCGGGCAGCAGGGTCTCGAGCCGATCGCCGAGATCGCGGCTGTCGTCCTTCACTGCCAGGCCGATGTCCCAGCCGGGGCTGGTCAGCGCGGGGATCGGGCCCTTGCGCGCGACGAGCACATCGCCGCCCTTCGACAGCGCATGCTCGACCTGCGCGCGCGTCGCCATCGCCAAGTCGCTCTTGCCGTCGCGAACCGAGTCGAGCGCGACCATGCCACTCGTCATATGGACGACGTCGCTGCGCAGCGCGCCACCGAATTGGCCGCTCATATAGAAATCGGGGATGCTGTTGAGCTCGACAGCGATCTTGTGCCCCTTGAACTGGACCGGCGGGTCCTCGCAGTCGAGGTCGCGGCTGCAGCCGATCGCGAAGCTCTCGCGATAGTAAGGCGCGACGATCACGACGCGATCGTTGCGCAGTGCAAAGGTGCGGTCGAACGGCGCGTGCATCATGATGTCGGACAGCATTCCGCCGGTGGCAGGTCCCTTCCACACCATGTTGCGCAGGTCGTCGTCGACATCGTCGCCCGCCAGGAAATCGCGGAATTCGGCCTTCACGCCCAGCTTCTGCGCGATCGCGGTGCCGAGCTCGACGTCGATCCCGCGCAGCGTCCCGCCGTCATCCCACGCCCATGGCGCAAAATCGCGATACACCGCGATGCGCAGTACGCCGGCGCTCCGGATCTTCTCGAGCGAGGCGGCGCGCAGCGCTCCCATCGGCAGAGTGGCCGCTGCTCCGATGCCACCAAGGATAGCGCGTCGCGTGAACCCTGCGGGCATCGCTCAATCCTGATGCTTGGTGTCGAGCCACGAGCGGATCGCCCAGCCGGCTTTCTGCCCGAGCACGTCGCCGAGCGGCGGCATGTAGACTTTGCCGTCGCGCGCCGAGCCATGCTGGTAGCGATCGATGAACCACTCGTCGCCCGCCTCGGCGACGTCGAGATACCGCAGGTCGGGCGCGATCCCGCCCGACATCGCTTCCAGACCGTGGCAGCGCGCGCAGTTCTGGCCGTAGGCGGATTCCCCGATCTTGATCGCCGTCGCATTGCCGCGATAGGGGTTCTTGACGAGCCATGCCTCGCCAATGTCAGGCAAGGCGGTGGTGTCGACCGGTTGCGGCAGGACATTGCCATGCGCGAAGACCGCATTGCCGATCGAAGCGGCGGCGAGTCCGGTCGCCGCGAACAAGGCGAGCATCGACAGGTTTGGGGTTTTCATCGGCTTACTCTCCACGACACTCGCGGTCTTCGCGATTGAGTCGGAGATGTAGGCGGGGGCGAGCGCCGCACCCTATTGCACTTAGGTACAGCATGCGGCCGCGCGCGGTTGGATTAGACACTATGCATGCGTGCTCATCTTCTCTCGTCATTCCTTTGCGCCCTCGCCTTTGCAGGGGCCGCCCACGCCGAGACGGTCTACGTTTCCAACGAGAAAGGGAACAGCATCACTGTGATCGACGCGGCGAGCCTCAAGGTCACAGCGACCTGGCCGATCGGCAAACGCCCGCGCGGTATCGTGCTCTCGCGCGACGGCAAGTTCCTCTATGTCTGCGCGAGCGACGACAATGCCGTCCAGGTCATCGACCGCGCGACTGGCAAGGTCGTCGCCGATCTCCCCTCGGGCGAGGACCCTGAGCAGTTCGCACTGTCGCCCGACGGCACGACGCTGTTCGCGGCGAACGAACGCGACGCCGCGGTCACCGCGATCGATGTCGCCAAGCATGTCGTCGCCTGGCAAGTCGATGTCGGCGTCGAGCCCGAGGGAATGGCGGTCAGCCCCGACGGCAAGACGGTCGTTTCGACCTCGGAAACCGATGATTCGGTGCATTGGATCGATCTCGCCAGCCACAGGGACATTGCGCAGACCGCGGTCGGCATGCGGCCGCGCCACGCCGAATTCACCGCTGACGGCAAGGCGCTGTGGGTCAGTTCGGAAATCGGCGGCGGAGTGCAGATCCTCGACACGACCAGCCATGCGGTGAGCAAGACGATCGCCTTTGCGCCGCCGGGCGTGTTCAAGGACAAGATCATGCCGGTCGGGATCCGCTTCACCCCCGACGCGAAGCAAGCGGTGGTCGCGCTGGGGCGCGCCGACACGCTCGCGATCGTCGACGTCGCGAGCGCGACGGTGACCGGCTATGTCCCGGTCGGGCGGCGGGTGTGGCACACTGCGATCGATGCCGCGGGGCGCCGCGTCTTTTCGGCCAATGGACTTTCGGACAATGTCTCGGTGGTCGATCTCGCGACCGGGACCGTGATCGCGACCCTTGCCGCAGGGCGCGCACCGTGGGGCGTCGTCGTCGCGCCCTGATCCGACGCCCCCGGCAAGCTCCGCCACTACCAACCAAAGTCCAATTCCCCGAAGGCGGTGCTGGGCCCAGCCTCGGCACGCAAGGTACCGCGAAAGGCGGGCCGCCAACGGGGAGGATATCCATGAGGGGCACCACGAAATTGCTACAGGCGGTCTGCGCGGTCGCACTGCTGGCGGGCGCCACGCCCGCTTTCGCGCAGGACGACACGACCAGCGCACTGCTGCTGCGGCTGAAGGAAAAGGGCATTCTGACGCAGGCCGAATATGACGACCTCGTCGCGCGCAAGGCGCCCGTTGCGCAACCCGCCGCGGTCGCGACCAACCCGAGCGCCGAGCCGCAGACCGCAGCGGCGGCGCAGCTCGACGACAAGCGCCTGGTGCGGATGACGAGCAGCGGGATCGGCATGGACGTCGGCGGGGTGACAGTAAAGTTCTCGGGATCGGTCAACGCCTTCTACACGCATGATTCGCCCGATAAGCGCCTCGCTGGCACCACCGTCGTGGGTGGCCTCGCCAGTACCGGCACGCAGAACAGCTCGGCAATCCGCAACGGCCTGTTGCCGGGCATCTTCGGCCTCGACGTTTCGACCAACCAGGGCGGCTGGGACATTGCCGCGCACTTCGGTTTCTATCCTGGCATCAACAGCAATTCCTACGGCGGCAATGGCGCGAATGCGGCTGGCGCGCCGGTTGCGCTGGCAACATCGGGGATCGATGCCCGGCAGACCTACATGACGATCGGCAAGCCGCACCTCGGCACGCTCAAGCTCGGGCGCGACATCGGGCTGTTCGGGTCGGATGCGATCCTCAACGACATCACCTTGCTGTCGGTCGGCACGCCGGGGAGCAATGCGGGGCCGTCGAACACCTCGCTCGGGCGGATCGGGATCGGCTATATCTACACCGACTTCCAGCCGCAGATCACCTATACGACGCCCAAGTTCGGCGGCTTCCAGGCCTCGATCGGTGTGTTCCAGCCGCTATCCACGCTGACCGGCGGACTCGAAATCAATGGGACGCCCGGCTTCCAGGGTAAGCTGACCTACGACTTCAAGGCCGACGCCTTCACCGGGCACCTGTGGGCATCGGGCATTTCCCAACGGCATGACGGCTTTGCCGGTACGCCAAGCTATACCGGCAGCGGCTTCGATGTCGGGGGGAAGCTCGGCTATGGGCCGCTTAACGTGCTCGGATACTATTATGGCGGCTCCGGGCTCGGAACGACCGGTCTGTTCGTCTTTTCAACCGATGCGCTGGGGCGCAAGCGCGACAGCAGCGGCTTCTACGGGCAAGCGAGCCTGACCTTCGACAAGGTCACGGTCGCCGCGAGTTATGGCCAGAGCAAGCTCGATCTGGCGCGCGGTGAAATCAACCCGACGCTGCTCGACAAGAACAGCAGCTGGGTCGGACAGGTGCGCTACGGCCTGACGAGCTGGGTGACGCTGCTCGCCGAATATACCCACACCAAGGCCGAGGCGCAGGGCCCGAACGCGGCCAGATCGAACACCGTGTCGGTCGGGTCGATCCTGTTCTTCTGATCTTGCAACCACGCGGTGGCGGGGTGGTCCAACCGGGCTGCCCGTGCCACCGCGCTCTTTTGTGAAAGCTCCGGCTTGGCTATGCGTTGCCCATCACTCCTGCCGCTGTTGACGCTGGCCGTGCCCTTTTCGGCGCTCGCGCAGCAAGGCCCCGTGCCCCCGGCAGGCCAGGCCGATATCGTGGTGCTCGGCCAGCCGCTGCCGCTGCCGCCCGGGGTGCCGGCCTATGGCTCGGTGACGATCGGTCGTGCGCGTTTGACGGGGGACGCGACGGGGCGGGTCGAGGACGTCCTGCTCGACGTGGCGGGGTTCCAGCAGTTCCGCCGATCGGACAGTCGATCAGCCAACCCTTCGGCGCAGGGCGTTACGTTGCGCGCACTTGGCGGCAACGCGTCGAGCCGCGCGCTGGTGCTGCTCGACGGCGTTCCACTGGCGGATCCGTTCTTCGGCTATATCCCGTTCAACGCGCTGGCGGTCGATCGGCTCGCAGGGGTGCGCGTCACCCGCGGCGGGGGGGCAGGTGCGTTCGGCGCGGGCGCGGTGGCGGGAACGATCGAGCTGGCCAGCGCGACGCGCGCCGACCTGCCGCCGGTGGCGGGCGAGCTATTCTATGGCAGCAATGCCGCGGTCGTGGCGTCGGGCAGCGTCAGCCCCGACGCCGGCGGCGGGTTCGTAAGTCTATCGGGCAAGTTCGAACGCGGCGACGGCTTCTACACCACGCCCCCAGGTCAGTTCACTCCCGCGACCGTCCGCGCGCGCTACCGCGATGGATCGGCGAGCCTTCGTGCGGTCGTGCCGATCGATGCGCAAACCGAGATCCAGGCGCGCGGCCTGCTGTATCGCGACGCTCGCTCGCTCCGCTTCGCCGGCGCGGACAGCAGCAGCGCAGGCGAGGATGCCAGCGTGCGACTGATCCACCGCGGTGCCTGGGCGATCGACGCGCTCGCTTATGTCCAGGCGCGCAATTTCTCCAACCGCGTGATCAGCGCGACGAGCTTCAGGCTCACGCTCGACCAGCGTAACACCCCGGCGACCGGAGTCGGCGGCAAGATCGAGCTCCGGCCGCCGGTCGGGCCGGACCATGTGCTGCGCATCGGCGCCGACGCCCGGCTCGGCGACGGCCAGCTCTACGAGAATGCCTATGCCGCGAGCGGGGCGGTCACCACCCGGCGCAATGCCGGGGGGCACACCAGCACGACCGGGCTGTTCGTCGAGGATGACTGGACGCTCGGGCGGCTCGTGCTGACCGCGGGCGTGCGGGGCGATCGCTGGACGATTACCAGGGGGTTTTTCCGCGAAACCACCGCGGCGGGCGCGACAACCACCGACACGCGCTATCCCGACCGTGATGGGTTCGAGGGCACCGGGCGTGCGGGCGCGCTGTTCCACGCGAGCGACGCCGTGGCGCTGCGCGCGGCGGGCTATACCGGCTTTCGCTTGCCGACGCTCAACGAACTCTATCGGCCGTTCGTCGTCTTTCCGATCACGACGCAGGCCAATGCCGCGCTCGGGCTCGAGCGGTTGCGCGGGGCCGAGGGCGGGCTCGATCTCAAGCCGGTCGCCGGCGTCACGTTCGGGGTCACCGCCTTCTACAACCGGCTGGACGGCGCGATCGCCAACGTTACGATCGCACCCAATCTGCGTCAGCGCCGCAACGTCGATACGATCGTCGCCAAGGGGATTGAGCTTACCGCGCATGCCGCGCGCGGCCGCTTCTCCTTCGACGGCTCCTATGCCTTCAGCGACAGCCGGGTCCACGCCTCGGGCGCGTCGCGACAGCTCGATGGCTTCGTCCCGGCGCAGAGCCCGCGACACAGCGGCAGCGCGACGCTTGCCTGGGCATCGCCGCACAGCTTCGCCGCGGCGCTCACAGCGCGCCATGTCGGGAAGCAGTATGAGGATGACTTGCAGACCGACGTGCTCCCGCCTTCAACGACGCTCGACGGGGTGCTCACGCTGCCCGTCGGCCAGCGCGTGGGGGTCGTCCTGCGCGGCGAAAATCTTTTCGACGAGACGGTGATCACCCGCAATTCGGCCGGATCGATCGATTTTGGCACCCCGCGGACGCTGTGGATCGGCGTGCGCCTGCGATGAGGACGACCGACGTGACGTCAGATATCTATCCCGTACCGGCGAGCTGGGCGGACAGCGCGACGATCAGCGCGGAGCGCTATGCGGCCGACTATGTCCGCTCGCTCGACGACGCGGATCGCTTCTGGCTCGAACAGGCGGAAAGGCTCGAATGGTTCACTCCGCCGAGCGTCGCCGATCAGAGCAGTTTTCACGAGGCCGATTTCGGCGTGCGCTGGTTTGCCGATGGCGTGCTCAACGTCTCGGCTAATTGCATCGACCGGCATCTCGCGACGCGCGGTGATCAGGTCGCGATTTTGTGGGAGCCTGACGCCCCCGACCGGCCGGCACGCCGCATCACCTTCACCGAGCTCCATGCTGAAGTGTGCCGTTTCGCCAACGTGCTCAAGGCGCAGGGTGTGCGCAGGGGCGACCGAGTCACGTTGTATCTTCCGATGATCCCCGAGGCCGCGTTCGCGATGCTGGCGTGCACACGCATCGGCGCGATTCATTCGATCGTGTTCGGCGGCTTTTCGCCCGAGGCGCTGGCCGGGCGGATCACCGATTGCGACAGTCGTCTCGTTATCACCGCCGACGAGGGGTGTCGCGGCGGTAAATGCGTCTCGCTCAAGGCCAATGTCGATGCCGCCGCCAGGCTGATCACTTGCCTCGACACGGTAATCGTGGTGCGCGCGACCGGCGGACCGGTCGCGATGCAGGACGGGCGCGACATCTGGTATCACGATGCCGCGGCGCTGGTCGGGGGCGACTGCCCGCCCGAACCGATGAATGCCGAAGATCCGCTGTTCTTGCTCTACACGTCGGGATCCACCGGCGCGCCCAAGGGCGTGCTTCATACCACCGGCGGTTACTTGCTCTGGGCGGCCTACACGCATGCCTGCGTGTTCGATTGCCGCGACGGCGATACCTATTGGTGCGCCGCCGACGTCGGCTGGGTCACTGGGCACAGCTATATCGTTTACGGCCCGCTCGCGAATGGCGTCACCACGCTGATGTATGAGGGCGTTCCTAACTGGCCGACCCCGGCGCGGATGTGGCAGGTGGTCGATCGCCACCAAGTGACGCAGCTCTACACCGCTCCGACCGCGCTGCGCGCGCTGATGCGCGAGGGCGACGGTTTCGTCATGCAGACCAGCCGCGCCTCGCTCCGCCTGCTCGGGTCGGTTGGCGAGCCCATTAATCCCGAGGCGTGGCGTTGGTATCATGATGTGGTGGGCGATGGGCGCTGCCCGATCGTCGATACATGGTGGCAGACCGAGACCGGCGGCCACATGATCACGCCGCTCCCCGGCGCAACCCCGCTCAAGCCGGGCGCCGCGAGCTTTCCCTTCTTCGGGGTCGAGCCGGCGCTGGTCGATGCGGCGGGGGTAGTGCTCGAGGGCGCGACCGAGGGCAATCTCGTTATCGCGCGCAGCTGGCCGGGGCAGATGCGGACCGTCTGGGGCGACCATGCGCGCTTCTTCCAGACCTATTTCTCGGCCTACCCCGGCGTCTATTTCACCGGCGACGGCGCGCGGCGCGACACTGACGGCTATTGGTGGATCACCGGACGCGTCGACGATGTCATCAATGTCTCGGGCCATCGCATGGGGACTGCCGAAGTCGAGTCGGCGCTCGTGTTGCACCGGTCAGTCGTCGAAGCGGCGGTTGTCGGCTTCGCGCACGACATCAAGGGGCAGGGGATCTACGCCTATGTCACGCTCAACGCTGGCGAAGTGCCGACTGCTGCGTTGCGCAAGGATTTGGTCGCCTGGGTACGCGCCGAGATCGGCCCGATCGCGACGCCCGATGCGATCCAATTCACTCCCGGCCTGCCCAAGACGCGGTCGGGCAAGATCATGCGCCGGATCCTGCGCAAGATCGCCGAGGGTGACTTTGCCGCGCTCGGCGACACGAGCACGCTGGCGGACCCGGCAGTGGTCGACGATCTGATCGCCAACCGCGTCGGATGATTGGCATCGCTCCTGTTTCCTCGCGAAATCGGGGATCCAAAGCCCCTGACGCTGCGCTTGCAAGCCAGGGTTGCGGCGTCCGCAACAGCACCGCGCAAAGCGTCAGCGCTTGGCGTCGATCCGCGGCATAAGTTCCGCCTCGAGGCCCGGATAGAAATGCGAGACCGAGCGCTGCAGCTCGTAGCGCGCGGACTGCAGCGTCGCGAAACGCGCCGGGATCGCGACATTGCCCGCCGCGACATTGTCCTCGCCGGCGGCAACTGCCGCGCGCAGCGTCGCGGTCACCCAGTCGAGCCAGTCGCGCGTTTGATCGATCGCAGCGGTGGGGGTGGGATCGATCGGGCCATGCCCTGGCACGACGCACTTGTGACCTAGCGCTGCAAGCGTTTTCAGCGCGGTATGCCATTTCGCCAGATCGGCATGCGGGGTGGACGGCGCGCGATCATGGAAGACGAGGTCGCCCGCGATGAGCGTGCCGCTCGCTTCGTCGAGGATCGCGAGGTCGGCCGGGCTGTGCCCCGCCAGCGGCAGCAGTCGCAGCCGCCGCGTCCCGAACGTCTCGTGATCGGCAGCCAGGATCGTGCCGGGTGGGGTGAATTCGGTCCCGCGCATCCAATCGCCGAGCAGCCGGTACATCCCGTCCGAAAAGCCCGCACCCTCGCTTTTGAGCAGCGTCGCCAGCTGGGGCGTCGCCGCGACGATCCCAGGGGCGAAGGCGGCGGCAGCATAGATGTGGTCGGGGTGCAGGTGCGTCAGATAGAGGCGAACCACGGGCTTGCCGGTCAGCGCCTCGGCCGCGTGCCTGAGCGCGTTGCCGTAACGAAGCGACGGGCCGCAATCGACCAGCACAGTCCCAGCCTCGGTCGCGAGGATCGTTATGTTGGCGATCGCGCCGCCATTGGCCATTGCGATCGGTGCATCGACGCCGCGCACGACCCACAACCCCTCGGCGATCTTCTCGGGCGTGATCCTATAGGCGAGCGGTTGCGCCCGGACGGGCAGCGCGATGGCGCCGAGCAGTCCCGCCAGTGCGATCCGGCGATTGATCATCTAGCCGACGGCGGCCGGCGCGGGCGCGGCGTCGTGCACCGCAAGCGACCCATCGTAGCGGATGCCGTTGGTATCGCTGCCGCGCAGGACGATCGCCTCGCCCGCCGCCGTATCGGCGATCACCGAGATCGTCGGGTCTTCCGCAACCGACGCCTCGATTCGCATCGTCCCATACGATTTGCTGCCCGCCCCGCTCAGCGCGACCGTATCGAGATTATAAGTCGGGATATTCGTGACGAAGCCGGTATCCATCGGATGTCGGAAGGCAAGCCGGATGTGCGTACCGTCGCGCTCGCGCACCGCGATGCCGCGGACTTGGCCGAGATGTTCGGCCCAGTCGCCCTTGACGCGGCTCGCCGGTGGCGCCGAGCAGCCACCGCCCGCGGCATCGACCCAGCCGCCACTCACCAGCCAGCTACCATCCTCCAATTGCACCGCGCCGCGGACCGGGGTGCGCTGGTCGAGTTTGATCCGCGTGCCGAGAAACGCGCGCGCGCGTTGCGGCGCATAGTCAATCGCCAGCGGGATCGGGTTAAGATCGGCGAACAGCAGGATGCGCTTCACGCCGTTAATGCCGCGCGCGTCGACGGTAACGGGAAAGCTGCTCTGGTCTTCGGCGATTTCCGGGAAGTCCACCCGTACGCGGTCGTCGAAGCGGACGGGATCGCTGCCGAACAGGGTGGTGCCCAGACGCTGCCACATGGGCGAGCCGAGCGGATCGGCGGGCAAGGCGGCGTGCGCCGACACCGGTGCTAGCGCCAAGACTATGACCCCCAACCAGGGTGTCGACGATACGAACATGATCTTCTCCCAAAGCACATCTTAGCAGCGCCTCGGCGTCTGCTACCATGCGACTTTGGATCAAGCGGAGTCGGTCGGATGCGAATGACGATGATGTTCGCGCTGGCGATGATGGTACCCGTCTCCGCCACGGCGCAGTCCGATACCCGACATGTTGATGAGGCGCCGGTGGTTGACCCCGTCACGGGCTATAGGGTTAGCCACTATCGCGGCGTGGTAGGGTCGGTCCCCGAAGGCGTCGCACGCGTCGATGTCGCACAGGCCCGCGCGCTGTGGCGTGCGGGTGCGATCTTCATCGACGTTAATCCGGCACCCGGTGCGCAGCGCGACGCCAAGAATGGGCGATGGGCCCTCGCCGAACTACATTCTTCGATTCCCCGCGCGCATTGGTTTGCCGAGAGCGGGCGGGGGGCCATCCAGCGTGACGTCGAGCGCGCGTTTGTGGTCGGCGTGCGGCGATTGGCGGCGCGGCACCCCAACCGCCCGATCATCGTGTTCTGCCAAGCGGATTGCTGGATGAGCTGGAACGCAGCGCTTCGGCTCCACCGCGCGGGCCTGCCCGACATCCGGTGGTTCGCTGACGGACTAGACGGTTGGAAAGATGCGGGGTGGGGCGTTAAGCCGGTGGTGCCGGAACGATGAGCTGTTCTTCCTTTTGTGGGCCTTCGAAACGACGACGAGGTTCGCAAAAAGAGTTGAGAGGAGGGTATCTTTACGCGTCACATCTCGGTGTCGGATTGGGTGGATAGCGGTCTGTCCGATATCGGAACGCGACCTGTGTAAACGGGCGTTCCTTCATGTGGCAGAGCGGCAACTCCGAGCGCGCGCCGGGGGTGCGAGCTCGATCCCCTGTCGCACGTGTTCGCCAGTGTTGACGGCCCGAAAGCACCGGAGTTCGTCGAGCGCGGATTGAGGTCGACAGCTTGGGCGATCGCCATGAGCAGGACAGCGGTGTCCGTGGGATTTCGGATCACTCTAGCTGACTGGCGTAATGGGAGCGAGGTTGGACGCCATAAGATTGGGGCAGCCTCTCGATGCGCCTATGGCGCATGGCGCCAGGAACACGGCAATCGAAATGCATCGCGGGTGAGCGTTCCCGCAGAGGTGAAGGCGATCTCGATCGACCGGGTCGGTCTGGATCGCGGCCAGTAGGCAACACCCGCGCTGTTGGGATTTCGCGTTCGGACAAAATTAATCCAATAGGTCTGCAGCGGGGGCGCTGCAGCCTCCAGGCCCGTATTTGGCGATGCGAACACGCTGCGCAATTCGCTTCCGTGGGTCACTGCCGCACCGTCTGGTGGCGTATAATCATACGTGTACCGCCAAACCGAACCGCCGCGCGTGGCCACGGCCTTGGCGACTACGTTCGTCGGGCAACGGAAGGTCAAGTCGGTGGCGAGCTGCAGGGTCGCGTCACCCAGCCGCGGGTCGGACCGCGGAACCTGCCCCGGACCGAGCCCATAATAGGCGAGTGCGACGCCGGCGGTATCTCCGAACGCGCCTGTGGCGATCGCGCGCGCTGCGGAGAGGTCACCGTGCAGCGGCAGCTCGCGGGCATTGGTGCCGATGATCAGCGGCACGGGATTGGGTCGCCCGCGCGCGAGCAGGCGCGCCGGCGTATCGGTCAACACGCGACCATCCACCACCGCCTGCAGCCAGATGAAGCTATTATCGTCGAGGCCCGGCACGACGACCGCTTCTTGCGCTGCAAGAATGCGTTCGACCGGAAGCGCGCGCAGCTGGGCCGCTGTCGGGTCACGGGCGAGGCCCGCTGCCTCGGCGAACGACGCGCCGACCGCTTCGTTCTGCGCGAGACTGCGCGGCGGCACGCCGAACCCCGCAGTCCCGCTTTCCTGGATCGCAGCATGGAACAGCCCGTGCGCGAGCGGGGATAGTTGTTGCAACGCGACGTCTTGCGCGCCGGCCGATTCTCCAGCGATCGTCACTCGTCGCGGATCGCCGCCGAACCGCGCGATGTTCCGCTGGACCCACCGGAGCGCGAGCTGTTGATCGAGCAGCGCGTAGTTGCCCGAATGCCCACCAGCCTCGGCGCTAAGCGCCGGGTGACTGAGGAAACCGAGTGCGCCCAGGCGATACTGAATGCTGACGAGTACGATCCGGTGTTCGGTGATGCGGCTCTCGACGGTGCCGCCGGCGGCCCCGCCGCGATTGCCGCCGCCGTGGATCCATACCATCACTGGAAGCCTGGCAACGCGCGACAGGAGCGGGGTGCGGACGTCGACGAACAGGCAGTCCTCCGCGCCGCTGCGCGCCGCCGCCCGGTTCCACGTGCCATAGTCGGATTGCGGGCAGGCGGCATGGTCGGCGACCGCCGCGACGGGCTGCGTCCAAGGGCGGGGGCGGACCGGCGGCCGCCAGCGCAAAGCGCCGGTCGGCGGTGCACCATAGCGGATTCCGCGGAACACCGCGCCGCCGCCCGCGATCGCTTCGCCGCGGACCGGGCCGTCGTCGGTTGTCACGATTGGACCGGCGGCTGCCAGCGCCAGCGCCAGCAACAGGCTCACCGCGGCAGGCCGACCGGGGCAGGGCGGGCGAGCGCATCGCGGATCGCGGCCTCGGCCACCGGCGCCATCGCGGCATAGCCGGCTTCGTTGGGGTGAACCCCGTCGACGGTGAAGGCGGCGCGCTGCGCCTGGCCGTCGTGGAGCGCGCTCCAGTAATCGGCATAGGTCGCGCCGATCTGGGCGGCGTAGCGCTTGAGCCAGGCATTCATCCGCTCGATCTTCGACGAAACCTCGAGCCCCGGGCGCCACGGGAAATTGGCCGCGGGTGGGATCGACGCGAGGATCACGCGAGTCCCGTTCGCGCGCGCGAGATCGCACATCATGATGATGTTGGCCTGCGTCTGCTCGAGCGTCATCGGGCCGGTGTTGCTGGCGATGTCGTTGGTGCCGCCCATGATCTGGACCGCGGCCGGATGCAGGTCGATCACGTCCTGGTGGAAGCGCAGCACCATCTGCGGCGTGGTCTGGCCGCCGATGCCGCGATCGACACGGTCGGGGCCGAAGAAGCTCGGGACCTTGTCGAACCACCCCTGGGTGATCGAATCGCCGATGAAGACGACGCGCTGGCCTGTTGCAGAGGGGGCGAGCGCCGCATTGGCGGGCTGGTAGCGGCCGAGCCACGCCCAATCCTCATGCAATCGCTGTTCGGCTTCCTGCGCCTGGCGGGCCTTGGCATCTGCAGGCGTTTGCGCGTTTGCGGCCGTGGCCAAAGGCAGTAGCACGGACAGCAATATCATGGCGTGGCGCATCAGCGGGACTCCATCATCCGGGCGTGCATCGCATCGAGCGCGACGCCCTTGGTTTCGGGGAAGAACAGCAGCACGACGACGCATTGCACCGCCATCGCAACCGCGAAGATCACGAACGGCGCGCCCGCCGACCACGCGACGAGCACCGGAAACACGCCGGCGATGGCGGCGTTCATCAGCCAGTGCGTACTTGCCCCAAGACCGCTGCCGCGCGCGCGCACCGCGCTCGGGAAGATCTCCGACAGATAGACCCAGATGACCGCGCCCTGGCTGGTCGCGAAGAAGGCGATGAAGCCGACCAAGGCGGGCAGCAGCGCGGCGTTGCCGATCCGTCCGAACAGCACCAGCGCGGCGACCGACAGGCAGACCGTCATCCCCGCCGCGCCTGCGGCGAGCAGCGTCCGCCGCCCGACGCGATCGATAAGCGCCATGCCCACCAGCGTGAACAGCAGATTGGCCGCGCCGATCAGGATCGCCTGCCGATCGGGTGAAAAGCTGCCGGCTTTGGCGAAGATGTCGTTGAGATAATAAAGGACCGCGTTGATCCCGGCGAGCTGGTTGAACATCGCGGTCGCGACCGCCAGCAGGATCGGCTTGCGATGCTTGCGCCACGACAGCGTCTCGCCTGGCGCATCCTGCCGCAGCGCGTTCTCGACCGACGCAAGCTCGGCGGACGCCTCGTCCGCGCTCAGGCCGATCCGCGCCATCGCGGTGCGCGCATCGTCCAGTCGGCCCGACAGGATCAGCCAGCGCGGGCTGTCCGGAATGCGCGCGAGCAGGACCAGGAACAGGATCGCGGGCGCGGCGGTGACGCCAAGCTTCCAGCGCCATGCCGCCTCGCTGACGAGCGATCCGACAACCGCATTGCTGAGATAGGCGACTAGGATCCCGGTGACGATCGCGAGCTGGAACAGCCCGACCAGCATCCCACGCCGGGCAGGCGGGGCGATCTCGGCGATATAGACCGGTGCGAGCACCGAGGACCCGCCGATCGCCAGCCCGCAGGCGAAGCGGAAGGCGAGGAACGCGGTCCAATCGGTGACCAGGGCGCAGCCGAGCCCGGCGAGAACATACAATATGCCGAGCAGGCCGAGCACACGGCGGCTGCCATAGCGATCTCCCGGCTTGCCGGTGAACAGCGCACCGATCAGCGTTCCCCACAGCGCCGCGGACACCGTGACCCCGAGCGTTTCAGGGGTCAGGCGGTAGATCCGCGTGAGGTCGCCGGTGACGCCCGCGATCACCGCGGTGTCGAACCCGAACAACAGCCCGGCGAGCGCGGCGGTGCCGATGCTCGCCGCCAAGACGCCGCGGCCGCTCACCGCAGTGCCGTGCTCGATGCGGCGACGTTCCAGCCGCGCAGCGTGACGCTCGGGGTGGCAGCCTTCGCGGTCGGGTAGCGGATCTCGACCGTGCGGCTTTCGCCGGGCAGCAGCGAGACGTAATTGTCGGTGAAATAGGCGGGCAGGACCTGGCTGCCGTCCGTGTTCAGCACCGTCAGCTTGGTTTCGATCGCCGGAGTCTGGCTCGAATTGTTCAGGGTGACCGTCGCGACCGTCTCCGCGCCATCGACCCGGCTGCTCGCACTGGTCTGCAGCGTGACCGGGGCGAGCGCGTTGAGCGCCTGGAACTGCGCGTCAATGGCTGCCTGCCAGTAGAGGTTGGTCGACAGGACCTTGCCCGCCGCATCGCGTGCCTCAAGCCGCACCAAGGCAACGCCCTTGGCGAGGACCGGCGCGAGGTCGAGCGTGAACGCCGTGTTGGCGGTCTCACCGGTCGCCGTCAGCGTGGTGCGCTTTTCGGCGAGCACGCGGTTGTCGAGGCTGACGACCTTGGCCGAAACCGTCACCCCGCGCAGATCGCCGACGCGGTTGTTGACGAGCATCACCTTGTAATCGGGCAGGTTCATCTGGACGTGGACCGGTTCGGACGCCTTCTTGACGCCGTAGAACGACGCCTGCGTGTCGTAATCCGACGAGAACATCTGCCATGCCGACGACGGCCACGCCGGCTGCGTCATCCACAGCATCCGGCCGCTATTCTGCGTCCACAGCCCGGCGTTCATGCCCTCGAAGATCGCGCGGTACGATTCATACTGCATCATCTGCGCCTTGCGCTCGAAATCCTCGAGGCTCGTGCCCGGGCCGAAACGCGTCGCGAGCGCGTTCATATAGCTCGTCACTGCGCCGTTCCCGGTCTGGTGCCAGTCATGATATGCCCAGCTGTCGCTGATCGGCCAGCGATCGGGCTCGGGGATCGCACGCTTCCACGCCTCGAGCGTCGGCAGCGACGGCGTGCCGCTCTCGACCGAGAAACCCTTGGCGTGCTCGGTGAAATATTCGACCGGGGGACGCCAATTGTACGGCCCGCTGTTCTGCAGATTCACGCGATTTGACGAGCCCATGTAGATCCGCGTGCCATCCTCCTTGTGGATCAGCGCCTGCAGGCCTTCGTTGAGGATCGGCTGCGGCACGCCTTCGTTGCGGCCGAACCACACCACGATCGAGGGGTGGTTGCGATAGCGCTTCACCACGTCGGTCGCGTTCTTGAGGAACAGCGCCGGGTCTTGCGCCTCGATGTTATAGTCCTGCGTCGATTCCCAGAAATCGTTGAGGATCATCAGGCCGTATTCGTCGGCGAGATCGTAGAAACTGTCCTCGGTGTTCTGCCCGACCCAGTTGCGGATGATGTTCATGTGCGCATCCTGGTGGAGCCGGAAGAACGGCTCCAGCCGCGCGCGATCGACGCGCTTCATGAAGTCGTCCATGCCGATATTGCCGCCGCGTGCCGCGATCCGCACGCCGTTGACGCGAATTACGAGATACGGCGTCAGGCCGTCCTCATCCTTGATCCGCCGTACCGCGGGCGAGCTTTCCGCGCCCGGCACCAACGACGCCGCCCAGCCGTCCTTGACCTTGTGGATGCCCGTGTGACTGCCGTCGACGATCTGCTGGCCGAGCGCGCGCGCCTTCGACAGATCAATCCCGACGCGTTCGAGCTCGCCCTTCTGGTCCATCAGCGAGATGTCGTATGTGACCTGGCGCATGCCGAAGCGCAGCGTGCGGGTGTCGCTCGGCTGGCCGGCGACGCTGCTGGTCAGCGTCAGCATGTGGAGCGCGGGCGCGCCATAACCGTTCGGCCACCACAGTTTGGGGTTGCGGACGGATAATTGCGGGAACTCGGACGGACGCAGCACGACATGGCTGGTCTGTCCGGGGGCGAGCGTCACCGTCTTCTCGACCGCGACGTCGTCGAACGCGGCGCGCACGACGGTCGTGACCGGCTGCGCCGACGCGTTGGCGACGGGCACGGTGATCTCGACATCGGCGAGGCTGGTATCGGCGCGCGGCAGCGTGGTGACGACCTGCGCATCGCCGAGCGTCGCCGCGCCGGTCGCCGCGAGTATGACGCCCTGCCACAGGCCGGTGTTGCGGTCGCGGATGCTCGGGATCCAGTCCCACCCTTCGGCCGCGCCGAAGGTCGGGCCGTCGAGCATCATCATCCCGCCATTCTCGCCGACGCCCGCAGTCAGCGATTCCTCCTGCGCGATGCCGGGATGCGGTGGGGGCGAGACCTTGACCGCGATCGCGTTGCGGCCGGGGAGCAGCTTGCCGGTCACGTCGAACTGGCCGCGGATGAAGGCGCCCTTCATCGTGCCGATCACCTGGCCGTTGAGCCAGACTTCGGCGGCATAGTTGACGCCCTTGAAGGTCAGCTGCTGGTGCTTGCCCGCGGCCTCGGCCGGAACGTCGAATTCGGTGCGATACCAATATTCCTGCCGCGCCAGCGTTTCGGGGATCGCCAGATTGTTGAGCCCGTGCGCCGGGTCGGGATAGACGCCACGATCGACCAGCGTGGTCAGCACGGTGCCGGGGACGGTCGCGGCGTACCAGCCCTTCGTGTCGAACCCGGCGCGGCTGAGCGTCGTGCCGGGGGCGACGACTTTCGGCGCCTCGGCCAGTTGCCAGCCGTTGACGTCCCATTGCCCCGGACCGGTCGCGACGATCGCCGCCGCGGTCGATACCGGCTTCGCGACCGGCGTATCGAACGGAGCCTTCGACGTCGGTAGCGTCGCCGCGTCCTGCGGTGCGGTCTGGCCATACATCTGGTGGACCTGGACCGGCCAGGTCGGGCTGCCCTGCTGGAAGGCGATGAGCGCGGGGTCGGGCGCGCGCGCAGCGGCGGCTGCGATCGTAGCTGCGTCCGCTGCCCCTGCGACCAGCGCGAAGTTCGCGACACGTCCGGCAAAGACCGGCGCGTTCGCCCGCGGGGCGAGCGTCAGCACCGGCGACACCGCCGCCGCCGCCGTCGCCATTTTGCGCTGCGCGACTGGCTTGCCATCGACGAACAGCCGGGCGGTCGTCCCGTCGAAGCTGGCCGCGACATGATGCCAGGAAGCGGAGCCGAGCCGCGCGGGGGAGACGAGCGTGCCAGCCTCGGTGACAAGGCTCGGCTTCCCGCCGTCGAGCGCGAGAAAGCGGCGCGGGCCAGTGCCGGGATCGCCGAATCCGCCGATCAGCGCACTCCCGGTAGGAAGCGCGCTGGGCTCGATCCACGCCGACAGCGTCCAGGTAGGCGTGGCGATCGCCAGGGCGTCGGCACCGCCTATCCGGCTCACGATCGCATCGCCGCCCGCAGGCAGGTTGGCGTTGATCGGTCCATAGGTTTGTGCGCGCGCCGTTGCGGCGGTCGCCAGCAGAGCGATCACTGTCGCGCTTATCCGTACCATGCCCATCGATCGCCTCCCAGGATGCCGATCACGTCGGCTTGCCGCGACCAAAAGCACAGCGGCGGTAGATTGCCAAATCAAATTTGTTTATTTCGGCAGCGGGCATCCCGAGTGCTTTTCGAGTGTCAGGGTCCCGTAGCGATGGGCGCGCACAGTCGGCCAGTGAGGCCTTTGCCGGAGGGAATGCCTTGAAAATCATCGTTCCGCAGCTGGCGCAACGAAAGGCTTTGGGACGTCAAAACCGTTACGAAGTCGAACAATATAAAATGCCAAATTGCATTATTTAATCGTTGACGTGCGCGCGGACTTGGTGGATTTGTCGCGCATCGGAGACGACGGCAAGTCGCGAACGCGGTTTTGGGGGAGGGGACAGGCACTGCCTGGACCGCACATTCTCTTCATCCCGTGGAACGTGACAAGGCCGCGGGCCGCCGACGCAGGGCTGGAGAGGATTGGGGAATGAAATTGAAATTTGGGCATAAGGCGACGTTGTTGATCGCCGTATCCGGTGCGGCCTTGCTGACCGGCACCGCCGCGTCGGCACAGCAGAGCGGAACGACGCAGGGTGTGCTCGCGACTGCGCCGGGCGCGCAGTCCGCATCGCCATCGGCTGCGACCGCTGACCAGAATAGCGCTGCGTCCGACCCCGTCGCCGCACCGGCATCCGCCGCCGACGACAGCGCCGCGACCCCGGACATCGTCGTGACCGGCATTCGCGGTGCGCAGCAGCGTGCGGTGAACCTGAAGCGCTCGGCCGGATCGGTGACCGACTCGATTTCCGCCGAGGATATCGGCAAGCTGCCCGACGTGACGATTTCGGATTCGCTCCAGCGTATCCCGGGTGTCCAGATCCGTCGCGACGCGGGCGAGGGCGCTGCGATCAACATCCGCGGCCTGCCGCAGGTGACGACGCTGCTCAACGGCGAGGCCTATCTCGGGGCGCAGTCGATCACCACGATCCAGCCGAACTTCAACGATATCCCTTCGCAGCTGTTCGCCGGCGCCGACGTCATCAAGTCGAGCACCGCGGACCTGCTCAACGCCGGCATCACCGGTACGGTAAACCTGCGCACGCGGCGTCCGATGGACCTCAAGCGCGGCCTCACGCTCGCTGCAGCGGCGGAAGGATCGTATGGCGACAAGTCGAAGGAGCTCGACAAGAGCTTCAACGGCCTGGTCGGCTATCATGGCGAGCGCTTCGGCGTGCTCGTGTCGGGCACCTATTCCAACCTGCATCTGTCGAACTCGCACAACGGCATCCAGGAAGGGTACGGCGTCGGGCTGCACAACGAGCAGTTCAACACCGCGGCCAATCCGAGCGGCGACGTCAACACGACCAACGGTTTCTCGCCGGCGAACCGGCCGCACGGGACGGTCGTCGGCACCGGTCGCGACGTGAACGGCAACGGCACGTCGAACGACATCTTCATGACCCCGCAGGCGTTCACCGCGTGGAACAAGATCAACGAGCGCGAGCGGATCGGCGTCAACGCGTCGGCGCAATGGGAAATCAGCGATCAGCTGACGCTCGTCGCCGACGCCTTCTTCACGCGCCAGAACGAACATGACCGCACCGCGGGCATCCAGCTGCAAAACGTCAACTGGCAGGCGGGCGAAGCGACCCCGGGCGCCTCGCGCAATACCGGCGCGACCATCACGCAGACCGCGAACGGCATCCCGCACAGCTACAATCTCTATTCGACCCAGGTCTACAATTACGACCTCGGCAATTTCGACTCCTATTCGCAGAACGATCACTACAAGTCGCAATCGCAGAACTACAATGCCGAGCTGAAGTACGACAATGGCAGCGGTCTGAAGGCCAGCCTGCGCGGGATCTACGGCAAGGCTTCGCAGGATTACGACCAGAGCTATCTGCAGTTCAGCGTCAGCAACGGCGCGCAGTGGCAGCCGGGCGGCATCGGTCGCTATCCGAGCGGAAACGTCGCGTTCAACCCCGGCGGGTATGCGGTCAACACGATTGCGGGCGCCGCATCGCTACCGGCGACGGTCAATTTTTCCGGCAGCCAGCCGGTCTTCACGCTGCCATCGCAGCTCACCTCGCTGCTCGGCAACATCAACAATTATGCGATGAAGACGACCTCGTCGGAAGGGAATTACCGCCGCAACGGGGATCTCAAGCTGATCCGCGGCGATGTGTCATACGAAGCCAACGAGTCGGTCAGCCTCAGCGCAGGCGCGCGCTACAGCGAACGCTCGGTGACCGATTTCGAATTCGATCGCGCCGCGCCGCTCTATGCAGGGCAGGCCTCCAAGGCGGGCGGGTGTCTCGTCAAGTGGAAGGCGTTCGACGTTCCGCTGAACGATCCGAGCTGCTCGGCGGGCCCGGTCGGCGCCGCTTACACCGCCGGCGTCGTCCGCAATGCCAACAACGCAATCTTCAACGGCCAAGTGAAGCAATACACGCTGCCGGGCGCGGGCCTGCCGGGGATCTATGTCCTCAACCCTGGCGCGATGGACAATGCTCTGGCGTTCCAGAACAGCTTCTACCCGGGCAATGTCGAGGTGCAGAACCCCGGTGCGTCGTTCAACGTCGGCGTGAAGCAGATCTCGGGCTATCTGCAGATGAACGTGAAGGGCGAGATCTTCGGGATCCCCGTGTCGGGCAACGCCGGCGCAAAGATCATCAACACCAAGCTCGACATCGTCCAGTTCGTCACGGGTTCGCCGCAGCCTTATGGTCTGGCGAACCTCAGCAACGGGATCGTCGAGACCAAGCGCAACTTCACCGATGTGCTGCCGGCGTTCAACATGGCGTTCGATTTCTCGCGCAATCTCAAGCTGCGTGTCGCGTTCAGCCAGACGATGACGCTGCTCGATCTCAACCAGTGGGGCGGGGGTCTCAACCCGACCTATGCGATCGACACCACCAATGCCGGGTCGCCGGTATTCCGCGTGACCGGCGGCAGCTCGAACGGCAACCCGCAGCTCGATCCGTGGCGTGCTACCAATGTCGAGGGTTCGCTCGAATATTATATCGGGCGGAGCAGCTTGCTGAGCCTCGGCGCCTTCTACATCGATGTCGCCAGCTTCATTCAGTCGGGCACGGTGACGCGCACTGACCTGCCCGACAATGACGGCGTCGTGCGCGGTCGCACCGTGTTCATCACGACGCCGGTGCAAGGACGTGGCGGCACGCTCAAGGGGCTCGAGGCGGGCTGGAAGCAGTCGTTCAGCGACTTGGGCTTCATGCCGCACGTGTTGTCGAACTTCGGCATCGACGCGAACATCACCTATTCGCCATCGAATTCGGGGCAGACCGATCTCGCGGGCGCGTCGATCCCGTTCCAGGACAATTCGAAGATCCAGACCAACCTCGCCGGCTTCTATCAGGACGGCCATCTCCAGGCGCGCGTCGCCTGGAACTATCGCTCAAAGCGGGCGGTGCAGTCGGATTTCAGCGGGATCAGCGGGCTCGAACTATACCAGCAGCCGACCAACTACGTCGATGCATCGCTCAGCTACGACATCAATTCGCACTTCACCTTCTACGCGCAGGGCTCGAACCTGACGGGCGAGTATGAGAAATATTACCTGACCTTCCCCGATGCGAAGGCGTACAACAACATCTACGAACGGCGTTTCACCGGCGGCGTCCGCGTCAAGTTCTGACGCTGGCACCGTACCCGACCGCCCCGACACCCGTTCGCTCCGACAGGCGCGAACGGGTGTCGGGTGCGGGCGGAACGCCTGGGCGCGGGCAGCGCTATGGGAAGATCGCATGACCGGACAGAGCGAGAGGATCCACGGCGAGCGAGCGATACGCTCGATCGTCATCGTTGGCGGCGGGACCGCGGGGTGGATGGCCGCGGCGATGCTCGCGCGCCGGCTCGAAAAGCAGCCGGTCGCGATCACGGTCGTCGAATCGAGCGCGATCGGCACCGTCGGTGTCGGCGAGGCGACCGTGCCCGGCATCCGCGATTTCTTCCGCGAGATCGGGGTGACCGAACGCGAGGTGATGGCGGCGTCGCACGGCACGGTTAAGCTCGGCATCGAGTTCGCGGATTGGAAGCGGCCGGGGCACAGCTTTTTCCATCCGTTTGGGCTGTACGGGATGCGCTCGCGCGGCGTCGCATTCCATCACTATTGGCAGAAACTGCGCGCGGCGGGCGAACCGGTCGAGCTCGCCGACTATTGCCTGGCAACCGCGATGGCGAAGCAGAACGTCTTCATGCTGCCGACCGATCGGCCGGTCCACGACCTGCTGTTCTTCGACTGGGCGGTGCATTTCGATGCCGGGCTGTTCGCCAAGTTTCTGGCGACTCGCGCCGTTTCGGATGGCGTCACGCGGGTCGACGCGACGATCAGCACCGTCCGGATCAACGCGCAGACCGGGCTGATCGACGGCGTTGACACCAATTGCGGCAAGGCGATCGACGGTGACCTGTTCATCGATTGCACGGGCTTCCGCTCGTTGCTGCTCGGGGCAGCGCTCGGCAGCGGCTATGAGGATTGGAGCAATCTACTGCCGTGCGATCGCGCGGTGGCGATGCCGTGCGAACGCGCAGGGCCGCTGACGCCGTTTACGCGCAGCACGGCCTTCGCACAGGGCTGGCAATGGCGCATTCCGCTCCAGCACCGCGTCGGCAACGGGCTGGTCTATGCCAGCCGGCATTTGTCCGACGACGAGGCGGTTGCCACGCTGCGCTCGCGGATCGAGGGGGCACCGCTAGCCGAGCCCAATCTGATCCGCTTCCGCACCGGGCATCGGCGCGACTTCTGGCGCGGGAACTGCGTCGGGCTCGGGCTGGCCGCGGGGTTCATGGAGCCGCTCGAATCGACCAGCATCACGCTGATCCAGACCGGCATCGAAAAGCTGCTCGCGCTTTTCCCGGATCGCGACTTCGACCCAGCGCTGGCGAGCGAATACAATCGCTCAACGACGCTCGAATACGAGCGGATTCGCGATTTCCTGCTGCTGCACTATTGGGCGAACGATCGGCGTGGCGAGCCGATGTGGGATCAATGTCGCGACACCGCCTTGCCCGAGGCGTTGGCCAACAAGCTCCGGCTGTTCCGTGCGCGCGGGCATCTGGTCCGGTACGAATGGGAATCGTTCCAGGATCCGAGCTGGCTTTCGATGTATGCCGGTTTCGACATCGCGGCGCGGACGTACGATCCTGCGGCCGATTATTTCTCGATTCCCGATCTGCAATCAGCGCTCGCGCGGATGCGGGAGTCGATCGGCAAGGCGGTCGCGCTGGGGGAACCGCATGATGCCTTCCTGAAGGCTTATGCTGTAGCGTCGGCATGATCGCCTGCGCAGCGCCCCTAGAGGCGCACGCAGGGGTGGGCGGGGGCTGGCGACCGCCAGGGTGCGGCGCTCGGGCAACGAGGATATGATGGTGCAGGGAGCGGACGGAATTTTGGATCTTTCGGACTTCACCCCGACGGGACCAGGCGTGACCGCGAGCGACCGCGCCGCGCGGCTCGGCACCAGCCTGTCGGGGACCAACCTCGTGCGCGCCGGCGACTATAATCAGCGCGTTGTCCTCCAGGTGATCCGCAAGAACCCCGACATCACGCGTACCGAGATTGCGGCGATGACCGGGCTGACCGCCCCGACCATCGCCAATATCACCGCCCGCCTGTTCGAGAGCGATCTGGTCGTCGAGTCGGGCCGGCGTACGGGCGGGCGCGGCCAGCCCGCTACGCGCTTGCGGATCAACCCCGACGGCTGTTTCGCGATCGGTCTCAACGTCGACCGCGATCACGTCACGCTCGTATCGCTCGATCTTGCGGGAACTGTTCGGTCACGGCTGACGCGGCAGATCGCGTTCGCGATGCCCGACGATGTCGTCGCGATCGTCCGCGAGGGGCTCGGCGAGATCCAGCGCAGCGGCGCGCTCCGCGAGGACCGCATCCTCGGCATGGGCGTCGCCGTGCCCGACGATCTCGGCCGGGTTGCCCTGCCGCACCGCCCTGCGAATTACGAGCGCTGGAGCGAGGTCGATCTGCCCGCGCTGCTCGGCGCGATCGTGCCCTTGTCGATCCATGTCGACAACGACGCCGCTGCCGCGGCGATCGGCGAGGCGCAGTTCGGCGGCGGGCTCGACCATGAAAGCTTTTTCTACATCCTCGTCAGCGCCGGCCTCGGCGGCGGTCTCGTGATCGACGGTGCATATTACCGCGGCGCCAACGCGCGCAGCGGAGAGATCGGCTTCCTTCCGCTGCACCGCTACGATCCCGGCGGGCAGGTGTTGCAGGATGTCGTCTCGCTGTCGGCGCTGTCCGCCAGGATCGAGCGCGCGGGCGTGTCGCTCGACGGGGTCGATCCGACGATCGCGTTTCCGGACGCCGCCAAGCCGTATATCGACGGATGGATCGACGATGCGACTGACGCGCTGATACCCCCGCTGACCGCGGTCAATTGCCTGATCAATCCGGCGGTGGTGTTGATTGGCGGGCGCCTGCCTGACGAGATCCTCGACCGGCTCGCGGAGGCGAGCAATCGCAAGCTGCGCGCAATGGCGCCCAACATCCCCGCGCTGGCGCCGATGGCGCGCGCTACGCTGTCGCGCGATGCCCCTGCCGTTGGGGCGGCGATCTTGCCGTTTCTCGATCGGATCCTTCCCTCGGATTCGATCCTGATCAAGAGCAAAGCGGCGATTATATAAATTGACTTTGTTTATTGGCGGGGCAGGGTTGCCCGGTGCGATATGTCGCGCCGGACAGCGCGGCGGACCCTTGGAAGGCATTTAAGTGGTGATACAGATCGGCGTCGATTTCGGCGGGACCAAGATCGAAGCGGCTGCGCTCGATGCGGCGGGGCAGTATGTCGTGCGGACCCGGATCCCCAATCCCGGCAGCTACGATGCGGCGATCCGCGACGTGCGCGATCTGATCGCTGCGGTCGAACGCGACGCCGGTGCGACGGGAACGATCGGGATCGGCACGCCGGGGTCGGTCGACCCGCGGTCGGGGCTGATGCGCAACGCAAATTCGACCTATCTTAACGGTCGCACCTTTCGCTACGACCTCGAGCAGGCGATCGGGCGCGAACTGCGCATCGCCAACGATGCCAATTGCATGGCGCTGTCCGAAGCCGTCGACGGCGCGGCGGTTGGCGCCCGCACGGCCTTTGCCGTCATCATCGGTACCGGCGTGGGCGGCGGTCTCGTGGTCGACGGGCAGATCGTCGAGGGTGCGAATGGGATCGGCGGCGAATGGGGCCATGTTCCGTTGCCGTGGATGACCGCCGAGGAATTTCCAGGCCCGGCCTGTTGGTGCGGCCAAGCCGGGTGCCTCGACATGCTGATTTCCGGGACGGGGCTTCGCAAGGATTACGCCGCGCGCGGCGGGGAGGGGCTAGATTGCCCCGCCATTGTGGCCACGGCGCGAGAGGCCGATCCGCTCGCGGTGGCGGCCCTTGATGCCTATGTCAGCCGGCTCGGACGGGCGATGGCGATGATCGTGAATATCGTCGATCCTGATGTGTTCGTGGTTGCGGGCGGCATGTCGAACGTCACCGAAATCTATCCTGCTTTGCCCGATATCGTCCGCGCGCATGTATTTGGCGGGGTGTGGGAGGGGCGCATTGTTCCGGCACAATGGGGCGATGCGTCGGGAGTGCGCGGTGCGGCGCGGCTGTGGGGACGCTGATGACCGAGACATCACGTCGAACCGGACCTTGATAGATACGGGCCAGTCCCGATAGCGTCATAATCGCCGGCACATCTTCCCCCCTTTAGAGCGGCGTTTCCAAAAGCCGATTGAGCATTCCTTGATTGATCCGGCACCTAGGGGACGCAGCAGTGGCGGACGCGTGATTGAACGAGCGCGCGCCTGAAAGGCAGAACATCCGGACGCCACTATCGTGTTGGGAAAGCTCGAGCGTTCCACGCAAACTTGGCTATAGTTTCCCGCGGACCAAACGGACAGCCTAGAGCTGAAACTGCGCCAAAAAGGGTCATGAACAGACGGCGGGTTTTGGGGAGCGGACAGGGCCTTCTCACTCTCCGATACTGTGAAGGATATCGGATGCCGGCAGGCGAACGATATCCTCCAAAGCAGGAAGCCGCGGACCACGAGCGCTTACCTATGGGGATTTCGGTTTTCGCCCTGTCGTGCGGTGGTCGCATCGGCGTGCGGGACTCGCATCGGCGGTCGGAACGTAGGGTGCAGGGGCGATGTACCGCGTAGCTGGTAACCAGGGTTGGGGCTTGAGATCGGCGCCGGCTCGGCTGGCGTTGTTGCCAGCGCGAGCGACATCGCCGCCGGAAGCACGGGACTTTCGGAGCACGGTTGGGCTGAGCCATGCCGGGTCATGGCGCGGTGGTCCCGGTCGATGCGGTGGAGTGTGGCGGTGCGCGCGGCTGGCGCCAGCGCTCGAAGGTCTCGATGATGACCATGTGCCCGCCACAGCAGGGGCATGGTGGGCGGACATCGGTCGGCTCGTCGGGCGTCTCGTTATCGAGCGGCGGCGCGACGCCGAGCAACTGGCGGGCGTGTTCGAGATGCGCCTTGCGGGTGGCGCCGGCGAGCAGGCCGTAATGGCGGATGCGGTGGAACCCGCGCGGCAGGACATGGAGCAGGAAGCGGCGGATGAACTCGTCCGTCGCCAGCGTCATCACCTGCTGCCGATCGGCACCGTCGCGGCGATAGTCTTTGTAGCGCATGGTGACGCCGGCCCCGTCGAAGGCGAGCAGCCGACTGTTCGAGATCGCGACCCGGTGGGTGTAGCGCGACAGATAGGCGAGCACTGCTTGCGGCCCAGCGAACGGCGGCTTGGCGTAGACCACCCAGTTCTTTTTGCGGATCGGAGACAGGTGGCGAAGGAACGCACGCCTATCGGCCAGCTGCGCGAGGGTGCCGTAGAACGCGAGCCGCCCCGCCGCGTGCAGCGCCATCAGCCGGGTCAGGAACAGGCGGCGGAACAGCTTGCCCAACACCTTGACCGGCAGCAGGAACGCCGGCCGTGAGGATATCCAGCGCGTGCCGTCCCGCGCGATGCCGCCGCCGGGCACGATCATGTGGACATGCGGATGGTGGGTCATCGCGGACCCCCAGGTGTGCAGCACCGCGGTGATGCCGATGCGGGCGCCGAGATGCTTCGGGTCGGCGGCGATCGTCAGCATCGTCTCGGACGCGGCCTTGAACAGCAGGTCGTAGACCAGCGCCTTGTTGTGGAACGCGATGTCAGCGACCTCGGCGGGCAGCGTGAACACGACATGGAAGTATCCGACCGGCAGCAGGTCGGCCTCGCGCTCTGCGAGCCAGGCGCGCGCGGCGGCACCCTGGCACCTGGGACAATGCCGGTTACGACAACTGTTATAGGCAACCCGCCAATGCCCGCAGTCGGTGCAGGCCTCGACGTGCCCGCCCATGACGGCGGTGCGACAATGCTCGATCGCCGACATGACCTTGAGCTGGTGCAGGCTCAGATGCCCGGCATGGGTTGCCCGGTACGCAGGCCCGGCAGCACGGAAGATGTCGGCGACCTCGAGCGAGGCGCGCACCGGTTCAACCGGCCGGTGTCTTGCCCTCCATCAGCGCCATCAGCCGATCGAGCGGACTGGTGACCGCGCGGATCGTGCGGGTGGCGACCTTGGTGTAGAGCGCGGTCGTCTCGAGCTTGCTGTGCCCGAGCAACACCTGGATCACGCGGATATCGACATCCTGTTCGAGCAGGTGGGTGGCGAAGCTGTGCCTCAGCGTGTGCGGGCTCACGCGCTTGCGGATCCCGGCCGCCTCAGCTGCCTCGCAGACGGCGCGGTGGAGCTGCCGCGTCGAGATCGGATCGGTGTAGCTGCGCCCGGGGAACAGCCAGCCGTGCGGCAGCAGGACGCTGCGCCGCTTGCCCTCGCGCCACCACAGCCGCAGCAGCTCGAGCAGTTGCGGCGACAGCATCGCGTTGCGGTCCTTGCGCCCCTTGCCCTCCTCGATCCGGATCAGCATCCGCTTGCTGTCGATATCGTCGGCCTTGAGATGCGCGACTTCCGACACGCGCAGGCCGGCGCCATAGGCAACGCCCAGCGCCGCGCGGTACTTGATGCCCGGTGCCGCCTCGAGCAGCTTGGCCACCTCATCAACGCTCAGCACGTCGGGGAGCTTCCTGGGACGACGCGCCAGCACCAGCCGCCGCGACAGATCAGGTCGCTCGAGTGTCACCTCGAACAGGAAGCGCAGCGCCGACACCGAGCCGTTGATCGAGCCTTCCCCGACACCATGCTCGCGCTGGTGAAGCTGGAAGCGGCGTACATCCTCGGCGGTCGCGGTGTCGGGCGAACGTCCGAGGAAGGCCGCGAAGGCGCGGACGTGACGGACATAGTCGTGCTGGGTCCGCGCGCGCATGGCACGCATCGCCATATCGTCGAGCATGCGCTGACGCAGCGGGGTGAAGGGTCGCTTGGTCGGTTGAGGCGTCATAGCGAAGTTCCTCTTGTTGAAGGAACTCCATCGTCCGCCACCGCTCCCGCGCGGCCAAACCTCAGCGCCGGCGCGCTACCTCACCGCCAACACCACTGCCGCGCAGCGGCTTCGTGCATTGGGTCCGCTCAGACCTCAGTGCGTTCGGCCAGTTCCAAAGCGTCCTCCACGTCAACGCGCGAGTAGCGCACCGTGCTGTCGATCTTGGCATGGCCAAGAAGGATCTGAACGGCGCGAAGGTTGCCAGTCGCCTTGTAGATGATCGATGTTTTCGTGCGCCGAAGCGAGTGCGTCCCGTAATCCTGAGCCGGAAGACCGATGCCGACCACCCACTCGTGCACGAGGCGGGCATATTGCCGCGTGCTCACATGGGCCATGTAGTCGTTTCGGCTCGGGAATACGAAGTCGTTCCGTGTCCCGCCGCGTCGCTCCAACCATGCCCGCATCGTCTTTCGTGCCGTGTCCATCAGCTCGAACTGGACCGGTCGTTTCGTCTTCTGCTGACCGACGACGGGGCGGTCACGGACGCGCCCGCCGGAAACCACATCCCCGATCCGCACCGTGACCACGTCACAGCCGCGCAGCTTGCTGTCGATGGCGAAGTCGAACAGCGCTCGGTCGCGCAGTCGTCTATGCTGGTCGAGCCAGAAGCGAATAGCCCAGACCTGTTGCTGTTTCAGCGCCCGCTTCGCGCCGATTAGCCGGCCTTCATTCCACGCACGAAGTTCGTGAAACGCGGGGTCCATCGACGAGTGACCCATCGACCATCTCCATCGGATCAACCAATCGAGCGTACCCAGGCGCGGTAAACCGACGGTTCGGAAATGTGGTTGATCGTCCGTCGGTGATGTGAACGAGCGGCAGGTTTCGGACGGCGCCTCGCAGCCGCTGAGCGGCCGAAAGTGGGTCGTCCAGCCGCCAGTTGCTTGTGCAATTAGGGCAGCACGGCTGGTTTGGCGGGGCCTCCGTATCGACGGAGCGGATGGCTGGCGCGATCAGCGAATCTATCGCATTGCGCGATTGATATGACAGGTTACTTCACAGCGGGCATCGCGCCACTGCTCGCGTTGGCGACAGCGGCGCTGGCTGCGCCGCTCGCGGTCCATACGCCTGCTCCCGGAAGCCCGGAACGCACCGCGATCGTCAAGACGCTCCACGCGGGCGACGATAGCGCGCAATCGCGTTTCACCTTCCGAGCGTTTCGGGTCCTTTCGGCGGGCCCGGGTGCGATTGCCTATGTTCGCGGCGCAGGGCCGGTCGGCACCTTCCAGGCCATCCTAAAGCGCGACGGCCGGGCTGGATGGCGCAAAATATGGGGCGAAGGCGATGGCGGCAGCAGCAGCTGCGAAGTCGGCGCGCGGCATTATGCCCGGGCCTTGCAACTTCTGCGTACCTACACGGCCAACCCCGATACGATCTTTCCGGGCATCGTGGCGCGGACCGGGGAATTGCGACGCATGGCGAAAGCGAGGCCCGACGTGCAATGCGTCGGTGATTTAGACGGCGGCCCCAGCTGATCGCGGGACATTGGCCCTGTTTAGCCCAACTTACTCATGTTGCCGGCGTGGGGATCTGCTATCAGGAACAACGCGTTAGGAACCCGTACCAGCCTTGGCTTGGAGGCAGGGCACGCAAGAAAAACGAGCGCCCCCTGTCGGCCACGAAACGAGCGCCCGTAGCTGCGGAAGCGCCTGAAACCTGATCAGACGAAACCGCCATTGGCGCGGATCGTCTGACCATTGACCCAGCCACCATCGGGGCTGGCTAGAAATGCTACGACCGACGCTATGTCGTCCGGCTGGCCAAGCCGCTTCAGCGGATTGGCGTCGATCATCGATTGCACCACGGCCTCCGACTTGCCGTTCATGAACAAGGCCGTTGCCGTCGGCCCAGGCGCGACCGCGTTCACGGTAATGCCACGCATGCCCAGTTCCTTGGCGAGAATACTCGTCATGGCCTCGACCGCAGCCTTCGTCGCGGTGTAGACGCCGTACCGGGGAAGTAGCGCGCCGACGACGCTGGTCGAGAAGCTGATGATCCGACCTCCATCGCGCAAGCGACGCGCACCTTCTCGCATCCCGCGGAAGACGCCAGCGATATTGACGGCAAGCTGGTGATCGAAATCGGCGTCGCTGACGTCGGCAATCGGCGCGAAGATGGCCACACCCGCATTGTTGACCAGGATATCGAGCCCGCCGAATATGCGTTCCGCAGCGTCGAACAGCGATGGTATCCCGCCCGGCGTGCTGACATCTGCCTGTACCGCGATCGCTTCGCCGCCTGACGCGGCGATCTCGGTCACAACGTCCTGAGCATCCTCGTGACCGCGCGCGTAGTTTACGATCACGGCCATGCCGTCGGCCGCAAGGCGCTTCGCGATGGCAGCGCCGATGCCCTTCGATCCCCCGGTAACCAGTGCAACTTTACGTTCCGTCATGATCGGTCTCCTTCTGAGACGGGTATGTAGACGGTCGTGTGGCCGGGATAATCGGTCAGGTCTTGCCAAGTCCATTCGGATATGGCGAACAATGGACATGGATCGCCTCGAAGCCATGCGGCTGCTCGTACGGGTCGTCGAACGTCGCAGCTTCACGGCGGCGGCAACCGATCTCAATATGTCGCGCTCGACTGCGACGGAGGGCATCAAGCAGCTGGAAGCCCAGTTGGGCGTGCGCCTGCTGGAACGCACGACACGGATCGTGACCCCGACGCTCGATGGCGACGCCTATTATCGTCGCTGCATCGCGATCCTGGCCGATATCGAAGAGGCGGAGGGCGCGTTTCAGGATGCCGAGCCGCGTGGGCTGCTTCGGATCGACGTCCATGCGATGATCGCGCGGCGGTTCTTGATCCCGCACATTCCCGCGTTCCTTGACCGTTACCCGCGGATCGATCTTCATATCGGCGAAGGGGATCGCCTCGTCGATCTCGTGCGCGAAGGCGTGGATTGCGTCATCCGTGCAGGCGAGTCAACTGAAAGCGGCTTGATCATGCGTCGTGTTGCCACGCTGAACGAGATGACGTGCGCGAGTCCGGCATATCTCGCGCGCCACGGCGTCCCAGCGACACCCGCCGATCTCCAAGGTCATCGGATGATCGGCTATCTGTCATCGCGAACCGGCGAGATCATCCCCCTGGAATTTACGGTCGAGGGCCGGCTCGACTACGTCACCTTGCCGAGCCGCGTTACGGTCGGCGGTGCCGATGCGATGGGGGAGCTTGCCCGGCTGGGCATGGGGCTTATCCAGGCCCCGCGTTATCGCTTCGTCGACGATTTTGCTGCTGGCACGTTGACCGAGGTGCTGGCCGACTATCCACCTTCGCCGACGCCGCTCGTGGCGCTCTATCCGCAGAACCGACAGCTCTCACCGCGTGTCCGGGTTTTTCTTGATTGGGCTATAGGCATTTTCGCATCGGTCGATCTTTAAGAATAGGTGCCACCACGGTTCTGCGCGGTATCCGATGTCGCGATTGATCGGCGCCAATTAACACGAATGGACGGCAAGCTGTTGGAGGCTATATGCGCCCTGTTTAAGTGCAAATGCTAACGAGTGTCGGAAGTTGGGAAGCGGGG
Organism: Sphingomonas sp. PL20; assembly: GCF_017875905.1. Classification (NCBI taxonomy): domain Bacteria; kingdom Pseudomonadati; phylum Pseudomonadota; class Alphaproteobacteria; order Sphingomonadales; family Sphingomonadaceae; genus Sphingomonas; species Sphingomonas sp. PL20. Next base: position 1,425,635 of record NZ_JAGINH010000002.1, read on the forward strand.
AAGGCGGCGTAAATGACCGGAACTGGGTCCGCTCAGACCTCAGTCCGTTCGGCCAGTTCTAAAGCGTCCTCCACGTCAACGCCCAAGTAGCGAACCGTGCTGTCGATCTTGGCATGACCCAGAAGGATCTGAACGGCGCGGAGGTTGCCAGTCGCCTTGTAGATAATCGATGCTTTCGTGCGCCGAAGCGAGTGCGTCCCGTAATCCTGCGGCGGAAGGCCCATACCGACCACCCACTCGTGCACTAGGCGGGCATATTGTCGCGTGCTCATGTGCGCCATGTAGTCGTTTCGGCTCGGGAAGACGAAGTCGTTCAGTGTCCCGCCGCGTCGCTCCAACCATGCCCGCATCGTCTTTCGTGCCGTGTCCATCAGCTCGAACTGGACCGGTCGTTTGGTCTTCTGCTGAACCACGATGGCGCGGTCACGGACGCGCCCGCCGGAAACTACATCCCCGATCCGCACCGTGACCACGTCACAGCCGCGCAGCTTGCTGTCGATGGCGAAGTCGAACAGCGCTCGGTCGCGCAGTCGTCTATGCTTGTCGAGCCAGAAGCGAATAGCCCAGACCTGTTGCTGTTTAAGCGCCCGCTTCGCACCGATAAGCCGGCCTTCATTCCAAGGCCGAAGTTCGTGAAACGCGGGGTCCATTGACGAGTGACCCATCGACCATCTCCATCGGGCCGGATCAGCCAATCTAGCGTACGCAGGCGCGGTAAACCGACGGTTCGGAATTGTGGTTGATCGTCCGTCGGTGATGCTGAACGAGCGGCAAGTTCGGGCGGCGCCTCGCAGGCGCTGAGCGGCCGAAAGTGGGTCGAAGCCGTCGCCTCTGTGTACAATCGCAGCTTGCAGCTCGTAGCGATTAAGGCAGCGGCCGCGGTTACCCATCGAAGCGCGATCTAGGTTGCAGACAAGACCGGCAGGCGTCGATGGGGCGGCTCCACAGATAACGCTTGCCTGAGCACCAACGGGCGTCCGAAGACGTCTTAGAGAGGCGGCCGGGTCAGGACGCCGATCCGGCGGCGGCTTGCGTCGAACATCACGGACCACCGGAAGAACGGCGCCAGTCCAAGATTCAGTGTCGTGATATCGCTGCCCGCTCGGCGCGGATAGGCGAACATTCCGCTCGCCTGATCGCGGCGACCGATCGTGACGGCGAACGAGGCGGTGCCGTCGCCGTCGCCGATCGCAATTGCCGCCGGACTGCCATTCGGCCACATTTCATCCGGTCGACCGCCTTGGACGCGAAGACCGCTCGCGCCTGTGTCCACCATAGCGGGTCCGCAAATGCGCTTGTTCGTGTCGGTTAGTACCAAGCAGCCTCTGATCTGGTTACTGTCCCCGAGCACATCGAAAAATCGGAAGCCCGCGATGTCGTCGGCATTTGGATTCAGAATAAGTTTGCCCTCGCGTTCCCCTTGCCGGGGCAGGTTTACGATCCACTGCCGGACGCCGAGCGCGATCAGCGGATTCGGCACGGCGTCGTTCCGCAAACCGGTGCCAATTATAGCGAGGAATCCCTGATCGGGATTGCCATTGCCCCCAATGCGGAAATTGGCGGCTGACAGTTTGGACGCTGGACAATCGGATTTTCGCGCGGTGCATTCAACGGTATCTACGCGCTCGATCGGAACCGCCGCGCTTGGAAGCCCCGTAATGGCGACATTGGCGGAAATTTTCTCACCGGTTAGCTCGACGCCTGAGCCGTAAGAGTAGTGGACGCTCGACCCGCGCTTCGTCGCCGCTTCGTCCGCTAGACCGGACTTCAGGACCCGCAGGCCTGTCGAGCCGGTGTCGAGTTGTGCTTCGACAGGGCGTCCATCGATAGTCAGCTGGACCGAATAGCGTCGTATACCGTCCGGCAGGACGACAGGACGGATCGGCACTTCAACCCGCGTCGAAGCGGATTGTGAGAAAGCTGGCTCGATTGGCAAAATCGGGAGCATCGCGAGGACGGCGAACGTTGATCGGAGCATTATTCGGTTCCTAGCAGCCCCCTGCCGGTAGACAGGTACCGAATATTGGTTCGAGTTTCCAAGCCACAATCGAAAAGCACGCCGGCGCTGCGACACCGATCTGGAGCTGGGTTCTGCGGTTCACTTCCATCGCTGTATCCCGCGCCCTGCAGGATCATCCAATGACAGTGCTCATGAAAGCTGATTTTGGTCATCTGTTGCGTGGGCAGCAGCGCCGGATTGGATTAACAAAGGTCCGTTTCTGGGTCGCGGCGGGCCGCAGCTGAACGTCCGCAATTGTGAAGGATATCGGATGCCGGCAGGCGAACGATATCCTCCAAAGCAGGAAGCCGCGGACCACGAGCGCTTACCTATGGGGATTTCGGTTTTCGCCCTGTCGTGCGGTGGTCGCATCGGCGTGCGGGACTCGCATCGGCGGTCGGAACGTAGGGTGCAGGGGCGATGTACCGCGTAGCTGGTAACCAGGGTTGGGGCTTGAGATCGGCGCCGGCTCGGCTGGCGTTGTTGCCAGCGCGAGCGACATCGCCGCCGGAAGCACGGGACTTTCGGAGCACGGTTGGGCTGAGCCATGCCGGGTCATGGCGCGGTGGTCCCGGTCGATGCGGTGGAGTGTGGCGGTGCGCGCGGCTGGCGCCAGCGCTCGAAGGTCTCGATGATGACCATGTGCCCGCCACAGCAGGGGCATGGTGGGCGGACATCGGTCGGCTCGTCGGGCGTCTCGTTATCGAGCGGCGGCGCGACGCCGAGCAACTGGCGGGCGTGTTCGAGATGCGCCTTGCGGGTGGCGCCGGCGAGCAGGCCGTAATGGCGGATGCGGTGGAACCCGCGCGGCAGGACATGGAGCAGGAAGCGGCGGATGAACTCGTCCGTCGCCAGCGTCATCACCTGCTGCCGATCGGCACCGTCGCGGCGATAGTCTTTGTAGCGCATGGTGACGCCGGCCCCGTCGAAGGCGAGCAGCCGACTGTTCGAGATCGCGACCCGGTGGGTGTAGCGCGACAGATAGGCGAGCACTGCTTGCGGCCCAGCGAACGGCGGCTTGGCGTAGACCACCCAGTTCTTTTTGCGGATCGGAGACAGGTGGCGAAGGAACGCACGCCTATCGGCCAGCTGCGCGAGGGTGCCGTAGAACGCGAGCCGCCCCGCCGCGTGCAGCGCCATCAGCCGGGTCAGGAACAGGCGGCGGAACAGCTTGCCCAACACCTTGACCGGCAGCAGGAACGCCGGCCGTGAGGATATCCAGCGCGTGCCGTCCCGCGCGATGCCGCCGCCGGGCACGATCATGTGGACATGCGGATGGTGGGTCATCGCGGACCCCCAGGTGTGCAGCACCGCGGTGATGCCGATGCGGGCGCCGAGATGCTTCGGGTCGGCGGCGATCGTCAGCATCGTCTCGGACGCGGCCTTGAACAGCAGGTCGTAGACCAGCGCCTTGTTGTGGAACGCGATGTCAGCGACCTCGGCGGGCAGCGTGAACACGACATGGAAGTATCCGACCGGCAGCAGGTCGGCCTCGCGCTCTGCGAGCCAGGCGCGCGCGGCGGCACCCTGGCACCTGGGACAATGCCGGTTACGACAACTGTTATAGGCAACCCGCCAATGCCCGCAGTCGGTGCAGGCCTCGACGTGCCCGCCCATGACGGCGGTGCGACAATGCTCGATCGCCGACATGACCTTGAGCTGGTGCAGGCTCAGATGCCCGGCATGGGTTGCCCGGTACGCAGGCCCGGCAGCACGGAAGATGTCGGCGACCTCGAGCGAGGCGCGCACCGGTTCAACCGGCCGGTGTCTTGCCCTCCATCAGCGCCATCAGCCGATCGAGCGGACTGGTGACCGCGCGGATCGTGCGGGTGGCGACCTTGGTGTAGAGCGCGGTCGTCTCGAGCTTGCTGTGCCCGAGCAACACCTGGATCACGCGGATATCGACATCCTGTTCGAGCAGGTGGGTGGCGAAGCTGTGCCTCAGCGTGTGCGGGCTCACGCGCTTGCGGATCCCGGCCGCCTCAGCTGCCTCGCAGACGGCGCGGTGGAGCTGCCGCGTCGAGATCGGATCGGTGTAGCTGCGCCCGGGGAACAGCCAGCCGTGCGGCAGCAGGACGCTGCGCCGCTTGCCCTCGCGCCACCACAGCCGCAGCAGCTCGAGCAGTTGCGGCGACAGCATCGCGTTGCGGTCCTTGCGCCCCTTGCCCTCCTCGATCCGGATCAGCATCCGCTTGCTGTCGATATCGTCGGCCTTGAGATGCGCGACTTCCGACACGCGCAGGCCGGCGCCATAGGCAACGCCCAGCGCCGCGCGGTACTTGATGCCCGGTGCCGCCTCGAGCAGCTTGGCCACCTCATCAACGCTCAGCACGTCGGGGAGCTTCCTGGGACGACGCGCCAGCACCAGCCGCCGCGACAGATCAGGTCGCTCGAGTGTCACCTCGAACAGGAAGCGCAGCGCCGACACCGAGCCGTTGATCGAGCCTTCCCCGACACCATGCTCGCGCTGGTGAAGCTGGAAGCGGCGTACATCCTCGGCGGTCGCGGTGTCGGGCGAACGTCCGAGGAAGGCCGCGAAGGCGCGGACGTGACGGACATAGTCGTGCTGGGTCCGCGCGCGCATGGCACGCATCGCCATATCGTCGAGCATGCGCTGACGCAGCGGGGTGAAGGGTCGCTTGGTCGGTTGAGGCGTCATAGCGAAGTTCCTCTTGTTGAAGGAACTCCATCGTCCGCCACCGCTCCCGCGCGGCCAAACCTCAGCGCCGGCGCGCTACCTCACCGCCAACACCACTGCCGCGCAGCGGCTTCGTGCATTGGGTCAAATAGGCCCATCGATGACCACTCTTTCAAACAAACTCCGACGGCAGATTTATTGAAGCGCAGCTTGCCGGCAGTTCAGTCGTCACGGAGCATAGTTTTGACTTTACGGGTTAGATCTTCCAGCGAAAATGGCTTCGTCAGCAGCTCCATGCCAGGGTCGAGGTGGCCGTTCCCGACCGCGGCATTTTCTGCATAGCCTGTAATGAAAAGTACCTTCAGTTCTGGTCGGAGCGCGCGCGCAGCGTCAGCGACCTGTCTTCCGTTCATTCCGTTCGGCAGGCCAACATCTGTAATGAGCAGGTCGATACGCGATCCTGATTGCAGGACCTTTAACCCCGCCGCACCATCAGCAGCGCCAATCACGGTATAGCCGAGTTCGTCCAGAACCTCGTCGACCAAGTGGCGTATCGTTGCCTCGTCATCGACGATCAGGACTGTCTCGCCTTTGCTCGCCCCCGCAGTCGGTGCCTGCTCAGTTTCGCTCTCGTCATACGCCTCGCCGAGATGACGTGGAAGGTACACGCACATGGTGGTGCCTTGTTCGACCTCTGAATAGATGCGGACCTGTCCGCCGGACTGGCGAGCAAAGCCGTAGATCATAGATAGACCAAGCCCGGTGCCCTGACCCAGCGGCTTGGTGGTGAAAAAGGGTTCGAAAGCCCGCTCGATCGTCTCCGGCGACATGCCCGTCCCGGTGTCCGTCACGCAAATGGACAAATATTGTCCAGGCGGCAGGTCACGCTGGCGCGCGGTACGATCGTCGAGCCACTTGTTGGCCGTTTCAATCGTGATCGTGCCGCCGTCCGGCATCGCGTCACGGGCGTTGATGCACAGGTTCAGCAGCGCATTCTCCAACTGCCCAGGATCAATCATCGCGATCCACAATCCGGCAGCTCCTACGATCGAGATGCCGGTCGTAGGTCCGACCGTACGCTGGAGAAGCTCCTCCATACCCATGATCAGGCGGTTTACATCCGTCGGCTTGGGGGCGAGCGTTTGCCGGCGTGAGAAGGCAAGCAGGCGTTGCGTCAGCGATGCCGCCCGCCGCCCGGCGCCTTGAGCGGCGTTCACGAACCGATCTACGTCGTCGTAGCGTCCGCGAGCGGCACGAAGCTGCAGCAACTCAAGGTTGCCCATCATGCCTGTGAGCAGATTGTTAAAATCGTGTGCCAGGCCGCCTGTAAGCTGCCCAACGGCTTCCATCTTCTGACTTTGCCGCAAAGCTTCCTGAGCGGTGGCTAACTCAGCTTCTGCGTTAAGCCGCATCGATATATCGCGGGCATGATGAAAGGCACCGATAACCCGCCCGTGCTCGTTGCGAAGCGGGGTGTACGTGATCTCCCAGTGCGGCTTCCCAAGCTCAGGCCGTCCGAACTCCTCGACAACCGTGAACCGCTCACCTGCCAGCGCGCGAGACATCAAATCGCGCATGACGGGTCGCTGTTGCTCAACGAAGAGGTCGGGAAAGATGTCACCGACCTTTGTGTCGAAGCCGTTCACTCGGCGAAATTCGTCGTTGTGAGCCTTGTTGAACGCGATCAGACGGTAGTCTTGATCGAAGGCGCAAACCGGAGAACGATCGGACTGAACGATGTTCTCGTATAGGCGCAGGGCTTCCGATCGTTCGGTGACCTGTTGTTCCAGCGTCTCGTTGAGACGTTGAAGCTCAGCCTCGGCGCGCTTGCGATCGGTGATATCGATCGAGGAGCCTACAAGTCCGATGACAACGCCTGCCGCGTCATGGAGTGGCGACTTGGTAGAAAGCCAGGTCGCAGCTCCTCCACCTGGCAGACTTACCTGCTCCTCGACGACCTCCGTCCGGTTCTCGGCCATGATGCGTCGGTCATTGGCCATGACCACCTGGGCCTGAGCCGGGTCGTTGAGGAACTCAAGATCGGTCCGACCGAGAACAGCGTCTAGTGATTGGCCAACCAGCTCCGCCGTGCCCCGGTTGGCCGCCAGCATGCGCCCTTCGAGATCCTTGGCGTATACTACGCCGGGAACCGCTTCCATGACTGCCGCAAGCAACCCATTTGCCTTGCGAAGAGCCTCTTCCGCTTCGCGGCGCTCATCGATGTCGATGACCGATCCGACATGGCCCAGGAAAGTGCCGTCTTCAGCAAAGCGGGGCGCTGCTGCGTCGATCGCCCAGCGATACGTCCCATCCACACGCCGTAACCGGTATTCGACGCGGAATGGACCTTGCGCAGCAGTCGCAGCCATGAAGGCCTCACCAGCCATCTTTTCATCGTCCGGGTGCGTGGCCGTCGTCCAACCAAGGCCGAGTGCTTCTTCCTCAGTCTGCCCGGTGAACTCGTACCAGCGACGGTTTAAATAGCTGCAGTAGCCGTCCGGCTCAGTCACCCACATGATCAGCGGCGCATGATCGGCCATGTTGCGAAACCGAGCTTCGCTGTCGATAAGTTCGGTGCGGGTGCGAGCCAGTTCTTCTGACTGCTCGCGCGTCGAGGTTTCGTTGCGCGCGATCTTCAGGAAGCCAGCACTACGGCCGTCGGACGCGACGATCGCGTGGGTCGAGCCGTTCATGAACACGCGTGACCCGTCGGCGCGTAGGTGCCACCGGACGTCAGGAGCACACCCGTCGGCAGCCGCTGCCGTGAGCTCCTTCTGAGGTACGCCGTTCTCGCGATCCTCCGGCGTGAAGATGTCGTCGATCAGGCTACCGATCGCGTCTTGCTCTGGGCGGACAAAGGTTGCCTCAGCCCCTGCCGACCAGGTCGTGATCCGACGATCTACGTCCGTGGTGATGATGGCGTAGTCACGGGCAGTGTCGAGGATCAGGCGGAGCCGCTCTTCACTCGACCGCGCCATCTCATACCGCTGGTTCCGTTCCAGGACCGTGCGGTGCAGATCGAGCTGGACCATGACCTGCCTCGCCAGCACACGTATGGTCTCCTGCTGGACAGCCGTAAGCTCGCGCGGGCGGTAGTCGAGCACGCAGAGGGTACCGATCGGCAGCCCCTCAGCGGTCTTAAGTAGCGCGCCCGCATAGAAGCGAATGTGTGGCTCGCCCGTGACCAGAGGATTGCAATCGAAACGCGGGTCGGCAGTCGCGTCGGGGACGAGGAGGAACTCCTCTTCCAGCAGCGCCTTCGCGCAGAACGAGCTTTCCAGTGGAGTCTCGCTGACGCCCAAACCCACTTCAGCTTTGAAGAACTGCCGACCATCCCCGATCAGATTCACGACTGCGATCGGTGTGTCACACAGCTTCGCGGTCAGCTCTGCGAGCTCATCAAAGGAACGCTCACGCGGTGTGTCCATGATCTCGTAAGCCGCCAGCGCAGCAAGCCGATCGTTTTCGCGGTCGGGGATATTGTCCATGTTCGCGATATCCACCGTTTCGGATCTTACGTCCATACGGAGCTGGCGACGACCAAGCCAATGACACCTTTGTGGGGGAGACATAGCGCGCTTCAGCATGGCCAGTTTGCGCATCTGGCTCGACGGTGCCGACGTCAGTGTCGTGCAGCTATCTGCGTTCCCTCATCCGACAGCTGCCGGACCCAAAAGCCCCATCTCAAACTATTCCGAGCGCATGACCCGGCTCACCGAAGCGGTCGATCCACTCACATGAACAAGCGGCGGGTTTCGGGCAGCGGAACGAACCGAGTAAGGGACCGAAATTGGGTCAAGCTGGGCTGGTCAGATCTCGGTCCGTTCTGAGAGTTCCAAGGCGTCTTCTACATCGACGCCAAGGTAGCGAACGGTGCTCTCGATCTTTGCGTGACCGAGCAGGATTTGCACAGCGCGCAAATTCCCCGTCGCCTTGTAGATTATCGATGCCTTGGTACGTCGAAGCGAGTGCGTGCCGTAATCTTCTGCCTGCAGGCCAATGCCGACAATCCACTCGCGCACGAGGCGGGCGTACTGCCTCGTGCTCATATGGCCCATATAGTCATTCCGGCTCGGGAAGACGTAGTCGTTTAACGTGCCGCCACGACGCTCGAGCCAAGCGAACAGTGTCTTTCGGGCAGGCTCAACTAGCTCGAACTGCACCGGTCGTTTGGTTTTTTGCTGCACCACTACGGCACGATCTCGGATGCGCCCGCCGGTCACTATGTCACCGATGCGAACCTTGACCACATCGCAACCCCGCAGCTTACTGTCGATCGCGAAATCGAAGAGTGCGCGGTCTCGGAGCCGTCGATGCTGGTCAAGCCAAAAGCGAATCGCCCAAACTTGCTGCGGCTTGAGCGCGCGCTTCGCGCCAAATACTCGCCCTTCGTTCCAGGGACGAAGCTCGTGGAAAGCGGGATCTAACGACGAGTGCCCCATCGCGCATCTCCACGATGTTAGGTTACTGCACCACGGTACATCCATCGGAGTAAATTAGCCCTTAGCATCTATGGTTGGTGCCGATGTTGCTGAGCGAACGGCCGAGCTCGGAAGGCTGCGTCAACGGTGGCATTCGCACGATGGGGTCGCGTTAGCCAAAGCATAGCAGAGGTTGCCACGGAACGGCTTGTAGGTAGCTCTGCGCTAAACCTTCACGACAAAAATAGAATTTTGCCACCCCACGAACGGACGTCGAGCAAAGCATAAGACGCCGCGCTGGCATATGGCCATGTTCAATCAGCTTTGGTCTGTCGGATCCAGGGTCTATGGACGGTAGCGGGGGGCGCGCCTTGCGGATTGCGATTGTCGATGAAAGTGCCGCGCGGGCGGCCGTGATCGAGGAAGGGCTGCGCGATGCTGGCCTAAGCGACGTCACGATCTTCGTCGATCGCCGCGGCATCGCCGCGCGGCTCGAGGCGCTGTCGCCCGATGTCGTGCTGATCAACCTCGCCAATCCGCATCGCGACGAGCTTGAGGAACTGTTCGCTTTGTCGAAGGCGATGGCGCGGCCGGTGGCGATGTTCGTCGACCAGAGCGATGTCGCCGGGATCGAGGCGGCGATCGATGCGGGCGTTTCCGCCTATGTCGTCGACGGCCTCAAGAAGGAGCGCATCCGGCCGATCCTCGAACTCGCGATCCGCCGCTTTCGCGCTTACTCGCGGCTGCGCGCCGAACTCGACGAAGCGCGCTCCGCGCTCGCCGAGCGCAAGGCGATCGACGAGGCTAAGGCGCTGCTGATGAAGAAGCGCGGGATCGACGAGCCTGCTGCCTATGTCGCACTGCGCAAGGCGGCGATGGATAGCGGGCGGCGGATTGGCGACGTCGCCGACGCGATCGTTACCGCCAACCGGCTGATGGGGGACTTATGACGACCACGCCGTTCCGCATCGGTTTCCTGCCGCTGGTCGACGCCGCCTTGCCGATCCTCGCGCGCGAGCTTGGCTTTGCCGAGGCCGAGGGGATCGCGCTCGAGCTCGTGCGCGACATGAGCTGGGCGACGGTCAACGACCGGCTGCTTTATGGCCATAGTGATGCCGCGCATCTGCTCGCGCCGCTGGCGATCGCGACGACGCTCGGGCTGGGGCGGCCGGCGACACCGCTGTCGGTGCCGTTCGTGCTCGGGCTCAACGGCAATGCGATCACGCTGCGGCCCGATCTGGCCACGCAGGTCACTGCGGTGGGCGCGCCGGGCGATGTCGCGGCTATCGGCGCGCGGCTTGCCGAAGTGGCGCAGGCGGCGCGGGAGCGCGGCACGCCGTTGCGCTTTGGCGTGGTGCATCGCTATTCGAGCCACAATTACATGCTGCGCTATTGGCTGATCGGCTGCGGGATCGATCCTGACCGCGATGTTGCGATCGTCACGGTCGCGCCGCCGTTCGCTGCCGACGCGCTCGCCGCGGGTGAGATTGACGGCATCTGCGTCGGTGAGCCGTGGAACAGCGTCGCGGTCGACCGCGGCGTCGGGGTGATCGTCGCGGTAACGTCGCAGATCTGGCTGCGCGGCGTCGAGAAGGTGCTGGCGATGCGCACCGCGCGGATGGAGGAGGAATCCGACCTCACGCATCGGCTGCTGCGTGCGCTGTACCGCGCGGGCGTCGCCTTCGTCGATCCGGCGCGGCGCGAGGAGATTGCCGCGATCCTCGCCGGCCCCGACTATCTGGATGGGTCGGCGACGCTGATCGGCCATGCCATTTCGGACCGCATCGTGTTTGCGCAAGGGGCGGCGCCGATCGACGTGCCCGACTTCATGTTCCAGCACCGCGAGGCGGCCAATTTCCCGTGGGTCAGCCAGGCGGCGTGGCTCTATGCGCAGATGTGCATCGCCGGCCACGCGGCACCGAACCCGGCCGATTACGACGCGGCGCAGCGCGTCTTCCGCCCCGACGTCTACCGCGCCGCGCTGCGACCGCTCGGTGTGCCGCTGCCTGGGGCGAGCTCGAAGCTCGAGGGCGGCATCGTCGAAGCGCTCGGGGTCGGTACGACGCAGGGGCGCTTGATCATGGGTGCCGACCGATTCTTCGATGCGCGGAGTTTCGATCCAGCCGACCTCGCAGGCTATTTGGGCGGATTCGAAGCATAATTCGCCGGGCTGCAGAAAATTGTTGCGTTGCGGCGCGAATCGCGGCAGCTTTCGGTTATCGTCGAGACGCTGCAACGGGGTAGCGTCTTCGGCATCACCAACATTCTGGCAAAGTCGCCGTCGCGTCTCGGAAGATCGAGCGTCGCGGCGGCTTTTTTGCGTTTGCTCGAGGGGAATCGGGACGATGACGCAGCTGCAGACAGAGTTTGACGCGGGGCTGGCGGGGACCAGCGCGCGAACCAAGGCGAAGCCGAGCGCAGCGGACGCGACGGGCTTCTGGCAGAGCGGGCACCGCCCGACGCTGATCGCCGCCTTCCTCTATTTCGACCTCGCCTTCATGGTGTGGGTGCTGCTCGGGCCGCTCGCGCCGATCATCGCCAAGGAACTGGCGCTGTCGCCCGCCGAGAAGGGGCTGATGGTCGCCGTGCCGACGCTCGCGGGCGCGGTGCTGCGGCTGGTCAACGGGCTGCTCGTCGACAAGATCGGGCCGAAGAAGACCGGCGCGATCGGGCAGATCATCGTCATCGCCGGCCTGTCGATCGGCTGGCTGTTCGGGGTCAACAGCTTTGCGGGCACGCTCGCGCTCGGCGTCGTGCTCGGTTTTGCGGGGGCAAGCTTCGCGGTCGCGCTGCCCTTGGCCTCGCGCTGGTATCCGGCCGAGCATCAGGGCAAGGCAATGGGGATCGCCGGCATGGGCAATTCGGGCACCGTGCTCGCCTCGCTATTCGCGCCGATGCTCGCCAAGGCGTTCGGGTGGAACGCGGTGCTGGGGCTCGCGGTGATCCCGCTGGCGATCGTGTTCCTGCTCTATATGGCGATGGCGAAGGATTCGCCGAGCCAGCCTGCGCCCAAGCCGTTCGCCGCCTATCTGTCGGTGCTCAAGGAAGCCGACACTTGGTGGTTCATGCTGTTCTATGGCGTCACCTTCGGCGGCTTTGTCGGGCTTGCCGCCAGCCTGCCGGTCTATTTCACTGACCGTTTCGCGCTGACCCCGGTGACGGCGGGCTATTGCACCGCTGCGTGCGTCTTCGCGGGATCGCTGGTGCGGCCGATCGGCGGCGCGGTGGCGGACAGGATCGGCGGGATCAGCACGCTGACCGCGGTCTATCTGCTGGCGGCGCTCGTCCTGATCGCGATCAGCACCGCGCCTGCCTCGCTGACCGTCTCGCTCGGCCTGTTCCTGCTGGTGATGGCGACGCTTGGTTTCGGCAACGGCGCGGTGTTCCAGCTCGTGCCGCAGCGCTTCCGCAGCGAGATCGGCGTGATGACCGGCCTGGTCGGCTTCGGCGGTGGGATCGGCGGCTTCTACCTCGCCTCCTCGCTTGGCTTCGCCAAGCAGTGGACCGGGAGCACCTCGCCCGGCTTCCTGATCTTCGCCGGGCTCGCGGTCGTCGCCTTGCTCGGCATCCTCAAGGTCAAGCGCCACTGGCGCGGCAGCTGGACCGCGGCGAACGGAGCGCGGATCTGATGCGCGCGCTGTCGCTCCTCGCACTGGGAGGGCTGGTGGCGACACCGGCCCTCGCCGACCCGCTCACCTTCACCCCGTTGATCGATGCGCGCCTGCGCTACGAACATGTCGAGCAGGCACCGCTTGCGAAGGACGCCGACGCCGTCACGCTCAGGCTCCGCAGCGGGTTCGAGGCGAAGCTCAGCGATTTCAGCTTCCTCGCCGAATCCGAGGCGACGCTCGCGATCAACCCGGCGTACAATAGCGGTGTCAACGGCAAGACCGCGTACCCGATCGTTTCCGATCCGCAGAATATCGAACTCAACCGGTTGCAGCTGCAATATCGCGGGCTCAAGCAGACCGTCGTCACCGTCGGGCGGCAGGCGATCAACCTTGACGACCAGCGCTTCGTCGGCGCGGTCGCGTGGCGCGACAATGAGCAAACCTTCGATGCGGTGCGCGTCGAATGGTCGGCGATCAAGAACCTCAAGGCCGATGTCACTTATGCAAACAACGTCCGCACGATCTGGGGGATCGACGGCGGCAATCGCTTCGGTCCGGCGCGGTTGGACGAGATCGGCGGTGACAACGTCTTCGCCAACCTGGCCTACAAGAGCAGCCTCGGCACGCTGACGGGCTTTGCCTATCTGGTCGATCAGGACCAGCGGCAGGTGTTCGTCAATTCGAGCCAGAGCTATGGCGGGCGCTTCGCCGGAGCCTATCCGCTGAGCAAGACGCTCAAGCTGAGCTACCTCGCGAGCTTCGCGTCGCAGCGCGACTATCACCGCAACCCCAACCGGTATCATGCAGACTATTATGCGGGTGAACTCGGCATCGCCGCCAAGGCGCTGACGCTGACCGGGGGGTATGAGGTGCTCGGCGCGGACAAAGGCGTTGCGGTCACGAGCTTTCAAACCCCGCTTGCCACGCTCCACAAGTTCAACGGCTGGGCGGACAAGTTCCTCGTCACCCCGCCCAACGGCTTGCGCGATGCCTATGGCTCGGTCGGCTATGGCTGGAAGAAGGTCGCCGGGCTCGACGCGATCGCCCTGGTCGCCGCCTATCACCGCTTCGACAGCGACCGGCTCGGCCAACATTACGGCGACGAGGTCGACGCGCAGCTCAGCGTCAAGCGGGGCCGATACACCGCGCTCCTCAAATATGCCGACTATCGCGCCGATCGCTACGCGACCGACACCAAGAAGCTCTGGCTTTCCCTGGATTGGGCTTTCTCATGACCAAACCGCATCTCATCGTCATCGGCAACGGCATGGCGGGCTGCCGCGCGGTCGAGGAAATCCTCGCGCGCGATGCGGAGCGCTATCGCATCACGATCTTCGGCGCCGAGCCGCACGTGAACTACAACCGCATCATGCTCTCGCCGCTGCTCGCCGGGGACAAGGCGTTCGACGACATCGTGATCAACGACCTCGCCTGGTATGCCGACAATGCGATCGAGCTGGTGGCGAGCGACCCCGTCGTCGCGATCGACCGCAAGATCCAGACCGTCACCGCGCGCTCGGGCCGGGTCGAGAGCTATGACACGCTCATCCTCGCGACCGGCTCGGACCCGTTCATCATCCCGGTGCCGGGGCATGATCTGCAGGGCGTCGTCAGCTTCCGCGACATGGACGATGTCGGCGCCATGCTGCGCGCGGCGGATGCCGGCGGCGACGCGGTGGTGATCGGCGGCGGGCTGCTCGGGCTCGAGGCGGCGCACGGCCTGTCGCTGCGCGGGATGAAGGTAACCGTGCTCCACATCATGCCGACGCTGATGGAGCGCCAGCTCGACGAAGCGGCGGGCTGGCTGCTCAAGGCAGCGCTCGAGGCGCGCGGACAGACGATCCTGACCGGCGCCGACACTGCCGAGATCTACGGCCAGGGCAAGGTCGAGGGCGTCCGCCTCAAGGACGGGCGCGACATCCCCGCGGCGCTGGTGGTGATGGCTGTCGGCATCCGCCCCAACGTCAAGCTCGCGCGCGCCGCCGGGCTGGCGATCGGGCGCGGGATCCATGTCGACGATCATCTCGTGACGTCCGACGCCAACGTGCTCGCGGTTGGCGAGTGCGTCGAGCATAACGGCCTCGTCTATGGCCTCGTCGCGCCGCTGTGGGACATGTGCCGCAGCCTCGCCGACGGGCTCGTCGCGACGCCCTCGGGCTATACCGGCTCGGTCACCTCGACCAAATTGAAGGTCTCGGGGATCGACGTCTTCTCGGCGGGCGACTTCTCTGGCGGCGAAGGGTGCGAAGACATCGTCATGCGCGATGCGGCGCGCGGCATCTACAAGCGCGTCGTGGTGAAGGACGACCGCGTCATCGGCGCGGTGCTCTATGGCGATACGCAGGACGGCAACTGGTATTTCGACCTGCTCAAGAAGCAGCAGGACGTCGCCGAAATCCGCGACGCGCTGATCTTCGGGCAAGCCTTCGCAGCCGGAGGAGCGGCATCGGCAAACCCTAATGCGGCAGTCGCGGCTTTGGCGGACGACGCCGAGATCTGCGGCTGCAACGGCGTCAGCAAGGGCAGGGTGGTCGGCGCGATCGTGGACGGCGCGTGTACGCTCGACGCGGTGCGCGCGTGCACTAAGGCCTCGGCCTCGTGCGGGTCGTGCACCAATCTGGTCGAAGGGCTGCTCGCGGTCACGCTCGGCGAGGCGTTCGACGGCGAGCGGACCGCGCCGACCGTGTGCAAATGCACCAGCTTCACGCATGAGGACGTCCGCCGCCTGATCCTCGAGAAAGATCTGAAAGCGATCCCGCCGGTGATGCAGGCACTGCACTGGACGACACCTGATGGCTGTTCGTCGTGCCGCCCCGCGCTCAATTACTATCTGCTCTGCGCCTGGCCGGGCGAGTTCGTCGACGACAACCAGTCGCGCTTCGTCAACGAGCGGATGCACGCCAACATCCAGAAGGACGGCACCTATTCGGTCGTCCCGCGGATGTGGGGCGGGGTCACCAACCCCAAGGAACTGCGCGCGATCGCCGACGTCGCCGAGAAATACGAGGCGCGGATGGTCAAGGTGACCGGCGGCCAGCGGCTCGACATCTTCGGGATCAAGAAGGAGGATCTGCCCGCGGTCTGGGCCGATCTCAAAGCGGCCGGAATGGTCAGCGGCCATGCCTATGCCAAGGCGCTCCGCACCGTGAAGACCTGCGTCGGCTCCGAATGGTGCCGCTTCGGCACGCAGGATTCGACCGGGCTCGGGATCAAGACCGAGCAGATGACCTGGGGCAGCTTCATGCCGCACAAGTTCAAGATCGCGGTCTCGGGCTGTCCGCGCAATTGCGCCGAGGCGACGATCAAGGATTTCGGCGTGATTTGTGTCGACAGCGGCTACGAACTGTCGATCGGTGGCAATGGCGGGATCAAGCTGCGCGGCACAGATTTCCTGTGCAAGGTCGCGACCGAGCAGGAGGCGCTCGATCACTGCGCGGCGTTCATCCAGCTGTACCGCGAGGAAGCGCGCTATCTCGACCGCACCGCGCCGTGGGTCGAGCGTGTCGGGCTCGACTATATCAAGCAGCGGATCGTCGAGGATGTGGATGGCCGCGTGGCGCTGACCGCACGCTTCCACTTTTCGCAGCGCTTCATGCAGGACGATCCCTGGGCGAAACGCGCGGCGGGCGAGGATTACAAACTCCATCAGCATCTCGCCGAAATCCGTCCCCTCGCGGCGCCTGCGTTGGTGACGGCGTGAGCGCGGTCGGTGAATGGCTCGACATCGGTCCGGTCGACCAACTCCCCGCTCTCGGCGCGCGGACGCTGCCGGTCCGCGGCGGGCGCGAGATCGCGATCTTTCACACCGCCAATGGCGAAGTCTATGCGCTCGCCAACCAGTGCCCGCACAAGCAGGGGCCGCTCAGCCAGGGGATCGTCCACGACACCACGGTGACGTGCCCGCTGCACAATTGGCGGATCTCGTTGGTGACGGGCGAGGCGCTTGGCGAAGACAAGGGATGCGTGCCGGTGATCCCGGTCAAGATCGATGGTGGCCGCATCCTGATCGGCCGCGCGGCGGCGCTGGAAGGCGTGGCTTGACCACGGTCAAGACCACTTGCGCCTATTGCGGCGTCGGCTGCGGCGTGCTCGCCACGGCCACCGGCGCACGCTCTGCGACGATCGCGGGCGACCCGGCCCACCCGGCGAATTTCGGCAAGCTGTGCTCTAAAGGCACGCATCTCGGCGAGACGATCGGCCTCGAAGGCCGCTTGCTCCACCCGATGATCGGCACCCGCCAGGCCAGTTGGGACGATGCGCTGGACCACGTCGCGCAGCGCTTCGCCGCGACGATCGCCGAGTATGGCCCCGACAGCGTCGCCTTCTACGCCTCGGGTCAGATGCTGACCGAGGACTATTACGTCGCCAACAAGCTGACGAAGGGCTTTATCGGCACCGCCAATATCGACACCAATTCGAGACTGTGCATGGCAAGTGCGGTGGCGGCGCATGTCCGCGCGTTCGGCGAGGATGTCGTGCCGTGCAGCTATGACGATCTCGACGCGACCGATTTGATCGTGCTAGTCGGATCGAACACCGCCTGGTGCCACCCGGTGATCTGGCAGCGAATCGAGGCCGCGCGGGCGGCGCGCGGCACCAAACTGGTGGTAATCGACCCGCGCCGCACCGAGACAGCCGAGCGCGCCGACCTGCATCTTGCGATCGCCCCCGACAGTGATGTCGCGCTGTTCACCGGACTGCTCGCGCACATGCGCTCGAGCTGGCGGCTCGACGGCAAGGCGCTGGCCGAGCGCGTGAGTGTCCCCGACGGCTTCTGGAAGACCTTGCCGAACCCCAACGCCGCGCGCACCTGCGACCTCGCGCCCGCCGATCTGCAGGCATTCTACGATCTGTTCGCGGATCACCCGCGCACAATCACGCTGTTCAGCCAGGGCGTGAACCAGTCGACCAGCGGCACCGACAAAGCCAACGCGATCATCAACCTCCACCTCGCCACCGGCCGCATCGGCAAGCCCGGCGCAGGGCCGTTCAGCATCACCGGCCAGCCCAATGCGATGGGCGGGCGGGAAGTCGGCGGGCTCGCCTCGACGCTCGCCGCGCATTTGGGGTTTTCGGAGGCTGAACGCGACCGCGCGCAGCGCTTCTGGCAGTCGCCGACGATCTGTCCGGGGCCGGGCCTGAAGGCGGTCGACATGTTCGAGGCGATGGCCCAGGGCCGGATCAAGGCGGTGTGGATCATGGCGACCAACCCCGCCGTGTCGATGCCCGACGCCCGCAGGGCGCGCGTCGCGCTCGCCAATTGCCCGTTCGTCGTGGTGTCGGACTGCATCGCCGAGACCGATACGCTGCGTTTCGCGCAGGTGAAGCTGCCCGCGCTCGGCTGGGGCGAGAAGGACGGCACGGTCACTAATTCGGAACGCCGCATCTCGCGCCAACGCGCCTTTCTTGCGCCCCCGGGCGAGGCGCGCGCCGACTGGTGGGCGATCGCGGAGGTCGCACAGCGCATGGGGTTCGCTGGTTTCGACTATCCGACAGCCGCGAGCGTGTTCCGCGAGTTCGCCGCGCAGACCGGGTTCGAAAATGGCGGCACGCGGATGCTCGACATGTCCGACCAAGCGACGATTTCCGACGCCGACTATGCCGCGATGGCGCCGTTCCAATGGGGCGGCGCCTCGCCCTTCGCCGAGCGCGCTTTCCCAACTCCCGACGGCAAGGCGCAGCTCGTGCCCGTCGTCCATACCCCGCGCGACGACGCCAGCCGCGCCTATCCGTTGCGGCTCAACACCGGCCGTTACCGCGACCAATGGCACACGATGACGCGCACTGGCCTCTCGCCGAAGCTGTCACAGCACCGCCGTGAGCCGCTGGTCGAGGTCCATCCCGACACCGCGCGACGTCTCGGCCTCACGGACGGCACACTCGCGCGGGTCGAGACGCCGAACGGCACGAGCATCTTCCGCGCCGCGATCACTCCCGATCAGCGCCGCCGCGAGCTGTTCGTGCCGATCCACTGGACCGACCAGACCAGCGCCGGCGGCCGCGCCGGATTGCTCCCCGGCAAGGATCGCGATCCCGTCTCGGGCCAGCCCGGTTTCAAGAACACCCCCGCGCGCGCCGGGCCGTACAAGCCCGACTGGACCGGCTTCTTCGTGTCGCGCGAGCGGCCGAGCGCGCCCGATTGCGCGTATTGGACGCGGGTCCGCTCTGCGCACGGCTGGCTGATCGAACTGGCGGGGGAGGGCGATCCCGCCGTGCTCACCACCCTGCTGCCAGCCGGCGAGCGCGCCGAGATGATCGACGCGCGGCGCGGCGTGGTGCGGGCTGCGGTGGTCGCCGACGGTCAGTTGCAGGCCGCGCTGTTCGTCTCGCGGGGCGCCGGCCTGCCGCCGCGCGACTGGCTGCTCGATCAGCTCGGCGTGCCCGACGCATCATCGTTCGAAGTGCTCGCCGGTCGCCCGGCCACGCCGGCGCTCGATCGCGGGCCGATCGTCTGCGTGTGTTTCGACGTCGGGCTCAACACCTTGCTCGCCGCGATCACCGGCGAGCGGCTGGTGAGTCTCGAGGCGGTCGGCGCCGCGCTAAACGCCGGCACCAATTGCGGATCATGTCGCCCCGCCATCGCCAAACTGCTGACCGTCCAGGAGAGTGCCCATGTCTGATCTCATCGCGCCCGGCGACGTGTGGCTGGTCGGCGCCGGCCCTGGCGACCCCGATCTGCTGACGCGCAAGGCCGAAAAGCTGATCGGCGCGGCGAGCATCATCTTCTACGATGCGCTGGTCGGACCGGGCGTGCTCGAGCTGATCCCGCCACACGTTCGGCGCGTCTCGGTCGGCAAGCGCTCTGGGCGGCATTCCAAGACGCAGCCCGCGATCGACGCATTGCTGGTTGCAGCGGCGCGGGCGGGGGAGCGGGTGGTGCGGTTGAAGGGCGGCGATCCGTCGATCTTCGGCCGTTCCACCGAAGAGATAGACGCGCTGACCACGCACGGTTTTCGTGTCCGCATCTGCCCCGGCATCACAGCAGCAAGTGCCGCCGCCGCCAGCGCCTGCGTCTCGCTAACGCTGCGCGGATCGGCCCGGCAATTCCGTTTGGTAACTGCGCACATGCGCGCGGGCGAGTCGCTGGATCTTGACTGGGCAGCGCTGTCGGATGCCTCGGCGACCGTTGCCTTTTACATGGGACGAGGGGCGGCAGCGGTCATTTCGCGCCAGTTGATCACGAATGGCCTTGACCCGGCGACTCCAGTGCTGATCGCGAGTGACGTTAGTCTTGCATCGGAATGTCTTGTTCATACCCGACTCGATTTTTTGGGATTGGCAATAGATCGTGCGGCGGATGCTGGCCCCGCATTGATCCTGGTTGGAGAAGCAATGCGGGCACAACGTATGGCGACGCTCTTGCCTTCGGTGCCTGCGGAAGCGTCAGCCGTATTTTAGTCAATGGTACCAGGGTCCAGCCAGGACCACGATCAAACAGCTATTTGGGCAAAGGACATATGACCACTCGCCATAAGGTAAGCTGCCAGCCGCGGAGACGGATCGAGTACGTCATAAACAAACGGCGGGTGATCTCGAGAACGCCTCGAGCTACTTGAGTGTCGGTTATCCGGTCAGCCTCGCCGGGCTGCTGGGGCAGCTATCGGCCAGTATCAAACGTGTGGCACAGCCTAAGCGCCTTAACCTGCTTGATCAGATCAAAGCAGCAATGCGGCACCTGCGACCGCTGCCAGTATGCCAGCGATGACCGCCACCTTGCGCCTCTGTTGCCTTTTGTAGGCGTGATATGCCGGTATGCTGAGATACCAACGAGCACCTTCGGGCTTGATAATTCCTGCCGTCGTGTATTCGCGGAAGAAACTGCGCTGGATCGAACCCTTAGGCTCGAACAAGATGGCCTCGGACGGCCGAACCGCGTCGGCGCGCATGAAAGCGGTTACCACTGCCTGCTGATCGAGCGCGACCGCGGCGGCTGCTGCTGCCATTATGAAATCCCCTCCGAATCGAACGTGTCAGGTGTCGCTCTACAAACCGTCGCTTAAGTTGGCCCAAGGAATACGGCAAGCCCGCCAGCGCCCGCGTCAGCACGGCAGCTAACCGCGACTATTTGTCATTCAGCCCATGCTTAGGCAGGTCGCATCTTACAAATCCACGGACTGTTCGTTTCCTGCTCGCGTGAGCGGATCCACTTGTATATTGGACAACACACTTCGCTACCATGCGCGAAATACCTTATACCCGCCGAGGGAGTGGATCGTGACGTCCTGTTGAAAATTGGTTTGTCGGTGGATGTCGAGTGGCGCTGAGCGCCGTCGGCCTGCGCAACTGAGCGAGAAATGTCCTGCGCATCGCAAGAAAACAGGACGACGCATCACTGCGCCGTCCTATTCCCACCACCGTAAAATCGGTTGCCCTCATCTCGGTCGACAGCGCCATCATAGCGTATTTTCGGGTGCCGCACATTAAAAAAAGTGAAACGCTGTATCCATGTCAGCGCACGAACACACTGGAGCGCTTTGCAGGAGCGGCCCTGCCCGGGAGAGGCGCGACGAGCGGGTTGATTACTTCCTCCTGGCTGGGCTAGACCTACTAAGCGCAGGGGCGCTCCGCGATGGGTGGATTGCCCATTTTCCGACCATGCCCAGGCTGCGTGCTCGGATAGCTTCGCGGGGGTACATCGCCTCGTTGCGGAGGTCGCCGAACGGTCCGTCGACCGCATCGATTTTGGCTGCGCGTGCCGCCATCGTGATCCGCCGCCAGGCATGATTAAAGATATCGCCGGGATAGTGGAAATCGCTGATGAGCGTGATGCTCAAATCGCTGATCTGCGGATGGTGCCTTCACTGAAAGCCTGATTTGGCGCTCTCTGCAAGCCAAATCGGGCGAAGTCGCACGCCTATCATTGACCGTTGAAAGTAACGACGAACCTTTATTGATATTGCCAAGCCGTATCTTGCTTGGTCGATCGCTTTCGACGGATTTGAAATGATTGATCGTAAATGATCGACTTAGCTACTCGCAGAACTTGGACGCCGACCCCGCTCGATCCGACGACCGCGCCTGTCGGCGTTGTGGTCAAGAGACACGGGTCACGTCACGAGCGCTCCTCCAGCGCCAAGTATTTCGCCGATGCACTTGAACAGCTCGTCCATGACGACCGGCTTACCAAGGACCCTGTCGGCGCCGGAGCGCAGGCAGCGGGCGGTGCCTGGCCCCAAACCCTCCGCGGTGATGACGACGATCGGAAGCCGAGCCTTCGCGTCGCAGCGCCCACGGATGCGCTCTATAACTGTATGCCCGTCCATTCCGGGCATCCGCAGATCGAGTAGAACGCAGTCGAAGTCATTGGCGTCGAGCTGCGCGAGGCCGTCCTCGCCGTTGGCGCATTCGTCGGTAACTCCTCCGGCCACGTTCAGCATGTCGCTCATGACCCGTCGGTTGAGTGCGTCATCCTCAATGCAGAGAAAGCGCAACGGCTGCATCATGACGCGAGCTGCAGTCGATTTCGGCCATCTCGTTTTGCATGGTAGAGCGCCGCATCCGCGCTTCGTATCGCGTCCTCGGCGCCACCGACGTCGATCAAGGCGACCCCGCCGCTCACGGTCACGCGAACCGGCCGCCCGTCGACCATAATGACCATCTTTTCGATGGCATTTCGTAGCCGTTCGCAGACGACCATAGCCTGCTCGAGCGAAGCATGCCGGAGAAGGACGGCGAACTCCTCGCCCCCTATGCGGCTTACGACGTCGCCACCCCGCACGGTCGTCATAGCGATGCGTCCGAATTCGCGCAGTACTCGGTCGCCCGCTTCATGCCCATGGCAGTCGTTCACCTGCTTAAAATGATCAAAGTCGAACATGGCTACACACCCGAACGAGCGCTCCGGGTGGACGTGTCTAACAAGTCTTTCGAGTTCCAGCTTGAATGCCCTGCGGTTGGGAAGTTGGGTGAGGGGATCCGTCAGCGCCGCATGGAACAGCTGCGTCTCCATTACTTTGCGGTCGGATATGTCGCGAAGCACGCTGACTACGCCTTCAACGACCCCGGCGTCATCGCGCACCGCACGGCTGTGGGTTTCGAACCATCGTTCCGCGCCGCTCGCGGTGACCGCCCTGTATTCGAAACTGACCATCGCGCCACCACCGCGCAGGGTCATGACGTGCGACCTTGCCGCCGATGCGCGATCCTCAGCCACCACGAGCAGCGCAGCGTTCCGTCCCACCAGATCCGAAGGCTCGAACCCGCCCAGTTGCGCTATCGAGGGCGAGACGAAGCGGACGAGACCATGGACGTCGAGATTCAGGATGATGTCCGTAGAGTTGTCGGCGAGCATTCGGTATCGCGCCTTGCTATCCCGCAACTCGCTGATCAGGTTGCTACGCCTTGCCAGGTCGGCCGAGATCGGCAGCACCGCGAGCACCGTCGCGGCGAGGTAGAATTGCAGGAACTGCATGTGGTCGCCCATGGTTCCATGCATCAGGCTGATCGGTCCCGTATTGCATAAGGTAAAGGTGAACCCGATGATCGTCAGCAGGATGACTGACGAGGCGGCGGCGAGCGACCCGCCGCGGAACGTGGCGAAGATCACGGGAAGTAACGGCAGGAACAGGAGCGGCATTCTGTTCTGGGCGAAGACGGCGATGCTGACGCCGACGACGAGCAGCAGCAGGACCGCAGTCTTCGCCGCACGCCTGTGGGTCATAGCTCGGATCCGCTCACCGAGATCTTTTCTGAAGAGAAGGATAAATACGGGCGTGAATGTCAGCGACCCAAGAGAATGGCCCGCGAACCATCGCGGGTATGCGGCCGAAAAGTCCGCGCCGACCACCATCGTCGCGACCGACGCGCCGCCGACGCCGCTCGCGGCGGGCGCTACCATCCCGGTTGCAAGCACGAAGCCCGCGAGCCAGCGCGTCGACTCCAGCGGACGCTCCGGTATCTGGATAAGCCTCAGCACCGAGGCAGCGATGACGGCCTCAAAGAGATTGACGAACGACAGCGGAATTGCCGCGGCTACACCAAGCCCGAACAGCGCGGTTACTGCCACATTCGCACTTCCGCACGCCAGGAGATGGGCGGGCCAGGCGCTTGGTTGCAGCGTCGTCAGCCTCGCGATCAGAAGTGCTGTCGCAACCCAAATGAACGCCACTCCACCGTCGAAGCGGGTGGTCGAAACCGTCACTGCTGCGAGGATAAAATAGCCCGCGGACGTGGCGATGACTGATTTTATAGCGATCTGGATTGGTGTTTCGCCGATCATACAATCGGCCTACGCCCAGAAGGTAAAGATGATGCTTCGGGGGCAGTCGACACTTCGCTCTGCCATAGCGGCACCAGAAAGATCGAAGTAAGCTCGGAACTGCGGTGCCGGAACGGCGTCACCTAAGGCTTCAGCGGCGCCCAATGCCTCGGTATCGATGAGCCGCTCGGAAAAGCTCGGCGCCTGTGTCTGCAGATTTGGTATCAGCAGGAACCGCCCTGAAGCTCCGTCTGGCCCGGTCGATTTGCGCGGTCACTGGATCTCAGGGTGAGCCGCGCCGGGTTTGCCGGAGGCTCCAAGTCCTCATATGAGGTTTTTAGGGTCAAGCGGTCATCACGCGGACACGTCCTTTTTCATTCGGCATCCAAGGTCTGGGCCTGATCGCATTGTAACGGCCCGGTACCCGAGCCTGGACAACCTCATCCAGACTCCGGCCTCGCTGCAGCGCCAAGACCGGCGGTAGATCGTAAGCGTCCGGTGAGGGTGTCGGCCTATGCTGGGAGGTAATTCCACGGGAACAGATCGTCGATCTACCGGGCGGGATAGTCGGCGATGCGCGCGATGGTGTCTGTGAGCCAAGCCTCTGGATCGACCCCATTGAGCTTGGCGGTCTCGATCAAACTGTAGATGGTGGCGGCGCGATGGCCGCCCTGGTTCGAGCCGGCGAACAACCAGTTCTTACGACCGACGGCGATGTCGCGCAGCGAGCGCTCCGCCGCGTTGTTGTCGATCTCGAGCCC
Source organism: Sphingomonas sp. PL20 (assembly GCF_017875905.1). Classification (NCBI taxonomy): domain Bacteria; kingdom Pseudomonadati; phylum Pseudomonadota; class Alphaproteobacteria; order Sphingomonadales; family Sphingomonadaceae; genus Sphingomonas; species Sphingomonas sp. PL20. The sequence goes on from NZ_JAGINH010000002.1 coordinate 1,450,262, forward strand.
ACCATCCTCGACGTAGCGGGACAGTGCTGACCAGCGGGTGAGCGCATAGCGGATCGCGACCGCGAGGTCGGAACGCCGCGCCAGCTTGGGGGCGGTCGCGTCGAGCCATTTGCGGAACGCGACCAGCAGCGGTCCGGCTCTGGCTTGGCGCTCGCATCGTCGCTCGTTGGGCGGTCGACCCCGCACGTCCTGATCGGTCGCATAGAGGCCGGCGATGTGGTCCAGCGCCTCGCGAGCGGTCGCCGATCCGGTTGCAGCCTGGACATCGAAGAACTTGCGCCGGACGTGCGCCCACCAGGCGACTTCGGCGACGCGCTCACCATAGAGCCGATCGAAGCCGGCATAGCCGTCGGCGTGAAGATCGCCTTCGGAACCGAGCGAGGTGCGCGGCCGGAGGCTCGCCCTTGCGGTCGGGTGCATAGCGGAACAGCACGGCTCGCGGTGCTACGCTGCCATGCCCGCGCTCGTCGCGCACATGCGTCCATAGCCTGCCGGTGCTGGTGCGCCCCGCGCCGGGCGCAAGCACGGGCACCGGCGTGTCGTCGACGTGGAGCGTGGACCCGCCCATGACGTGGCGCTCGAGTGCGTCGACCAGCGGGTCGAGCAGGCTGGCCGAACGCCCGACCCAGTCGGCCAGCGTCGAGCGCGCGAGCTCCACGCCGTGCCGGGCATAGATCCCTGACTGGCGGTAGAGCGGGAGATGATCTGGGTATTTGGATACGAGCACGTGCGCGAGCAGTCCGGCACCGGGTCTGCCGCGCTCGATCGGCATAGAAGGTAGCGGCGCCTGCACGATGCGCTCGCACGACCGACAGCTAAGCCTCAGCCGGACGTGGCGTGTGACCCGGAACGAGGCCGGCACATAGTCGAGCTGCTCGGTCACGTCCTCGCCGGTGCGTCGCATGGCACCGCCGCAGTCGGGACATGTGCAGGGCGGCTCGTGCACCACGTCTTCGCGTGGCAGGTGGTCGGGGAGCGGCTGGCGATAGGGCTTGGCGGCATCGCGCGCACGGGCAACGGCCGGTGCGACCGTGGCGGCGGCTTCCGCCTCGGCCTCTTCGAGTCCGAGCTCCAGCTGGTCAGCCTCGCGGGTCAGGCGCTTGGACAAGCGACCGAACGCCATGCGCCGAAGCTGCGCCACCTGCATGCGAAGCTGCTCCAGCTCCACATCGACCGCAACGAGCATGGCCTTGACGAGGCCTACATCGTCGGGCAGCGAGGCGGCGTCCAGCAACACGATCGCTTATATCAGAACGGCGCCGCCCATGCACGCAGGAACGGCGCAAAACCGTGCTCTTTACGAAGCCAGCGTTGGCTGCGACGAGCGGATCGGATGCCGCCAGTCGACCCCTTCGAGCAGCATCGACAGCTGTGCCGGCGTGAGCACGGCGACGCCGTCGGCGGTCGCCGGCCAGGTGAACCGGCCACGCTCCAACCCCTTGGCGCGGAGCACCAGACCCTGACCGTCTAACCACACCAGCTTGACCAGATCGCCGCGCTTGCCTCGGAACCCGTACACCGCTCCGCCGAACGGATCCTGGCGAAGCCGCTGCTGAACGAGCGCCGCCAACCCGTCGAAGCCCTTAAGCATATCCGTGACGCCAGCTGCCAGATACACCCGGACGCCGGCCGGCGGGCCGATCATCCGAACGCGGCCAGCACGGCCTTCAGCACCCGCGCGTCGATCGGTGGTGCAAGGCGAACGCGTTGCCCACCAGAGCAGATCACCTCGACCACTCCTGGTCCAAGCGGCTCCGGCTGCGTAGCGGCACCGGCGCTCGCCACCTCCACCGGCACGAACGCAGGCGCCGGCAGCTGCGGTGCCTCGACCGGAATACCGTCGCGAAGCAGCACGCGCCGCCAGCGATACACCAGCGAAGAACAAACCCGGTAACGCCGCGCGACATCCGAAACGCTCGCCCCAGGCATCATCGCCTCCGAGACGATCCGCGCCTTGTCGTCATCGCTAAACCGCCGACGCGGCGCCGCCCCGCCCGTGCCAGAACCATCAATAATCATCATAGCCATAGTGCCGCACCAGTGCTTGCCACAGTGCCGCACCTGTGGCCTGCGGATCACACCTACCGCAAGGCGGAGCAGACCGGACGCTTACGGTAGATCGTGTTCCAGTTGCCGTATTGGGTTGGCAGGTCGCGCTAAGGCGTGCCGCAGCGAAGTCGCCAGAGGATGCAGTTGATGATCGAACGGTTCTCTTCGGGCGGTCACCCAAGGCGCACGGCTGGCCGCGTCAATCGGCAGCAAGCCTCACAAAATACGCAATTCCGCTTCGCTCAGATCGCCCCAGGTCAACCCCGCCTCCAAACGGAAGGCTTGGGTCAACTACCGTATATTGCGTCAACCAATTTGTTCGCGCTGCCTAGAAGTTTACTCGTCCTTCCTACTGTAAGATCAGCTTGTCGAACGTCGCGTCCGAGATTGCCCGGCGTAGCCGCAGGTTCTACTGCCCCTGAATGCGCCGGGCCTGATCGGTCTTCAGTCGACCATATTCCTTGCGCCAGCGACAATAGGTCTGTTCGGTAACAGCGATCCGCCAAAACGCATCCCCTGTCGTGCTACCCTGCGCAAACACGATCTCCGCTTCGCGCAGTTTGCCAATGATCTCTACCGGCTTGTGCCTCTTGCCCATTTTTAAACTCCTTCATGATCCAAAATAACAGAAATTTTGAATCATGAAGGGGGCATATCCAAGCGAGATCAACTCAGGGAGATGGTGCCAAACTTTAACTCGGTTCGATCTTGCTCGTTTGCGCAGCCATGAGGTGACCGAGGGCCGAGAAGTCGAGCCGCGCAGGTACGTACTGCCCGGCGCTATACGGACTGACGGCGGCGGCGCGCATCGACTGGGGGAGCTTTGCGAGCCAGTTCGCATGCAACCTGGCGCGCGCCGCGGGGCCACACCAACCGGGTACGGTTTGACCACGCCGCGCTTCATGACGCCAGACGCGCGTTGTGACGATGAGGTGCGCATGCGGTGGAACGGTTGCTTGACCGCCAGCATGCGTCTTGGCGTGGATCGACCATGCGACCGCGGGACCATGGGCGGCAATACTGCGGAGAGCATAATCGCGGGTCATGGCGATCCAAGTATCAGGGCCTTCATTGGCAGGGAGCGTCACGACGACATGCCAGGCGCGGACATCATCGGCGGCGAGGTGATCCGTAGATTCGTCGAGTTCGCGCCAGATGCGGCCGGGTTCTTCCGCCCAGCAGGGATGATTTGCTGGAAGCTCGAGCCCGTGAGCGACGAGGTCGTCGCGGTTGCTGTAGTCGATTTGACCGCGGTCGTCGGCCCCGACCCCGCGCGTGATATATAGGTAGTTGGCCATCGCACTGGCATGTGTGCAGCGGCGATCGCCGCTCATTTGGTGCCAGCCTGCTTTCGAGACGGGCCGGATGCTGACGGGGCGGCGATCGTGCAACGGAAAATTTGTCATGGCGTTCATGTGAATACTCCTTGAGTAGGGTGTGCCGCGCCGAAGTTCTGCAACAGGGCCAGCCCCGGCACGCTTGGCGGATTTCTGATTTGGGAGATTGGCGAGTTCGGCGCTCGACGATCAGCCGGCTTGCCGGACCCCGGCCGCATGCTCACGAAACGCCGCAAGCGCACGGCGGGCAGGATGCTCATGATCGTCGAAGTCGCCAAAGCTGTTCGTCCAGCAGGCCCAACCCCTCGCTGCTTCCCGCATCATCGTGCGCTCGGCCTCTGCGGGATCGGGTAGCAATGCTGCTGGAAGCTCAGGCACGCATGGCGGATGCGGGGCGGGGCCACAGAGGCACGGCATTGCGGTTACTGGGGTCTGTTTCATGTGCCACGTCATCGATCGTGGCAGGTCACGCCAACGGCCATCCGGGTCTGCAATCGCGGCAACTGTGCGGGGGTGAAGAGCCGGGTCTATCAATGCTGCAAGGCGTCGCGTCACCGGCCACCAACTGTCCCAGCTGATGATGACACCCGACTGAGGTATCCGCTGTTCCAGCCAGTAAAGCAGTGCAGGTATGTCGCCATCGCGCAGGACCTGTGCATTGCTGGCGAACCGATAGCCTTCCTCCTGGGGCGTGGCAGTGAACAGGCCGACCCCAATCAAGGCACGATCGTCGGGCTGGTGGCACATCTGGTAACAGGTCGCGACGGTTCGCAGGACGATGGCGGTGGCGATAGGTTCGAAGCCACGCGGTTCGATGGTGTCGAGAAGCATGATAGTTTCCTTGTTTATTTGAGGTTGGGGTTCCGCTGCGGAGGGGCTTCGGCTCGGCGGCGCGGATATGGTCGACCAGCTGGACGGTCAGAGCTGAGCCGACGGGAGCGCTTCCAGATGGACGGCAGCAGCGGGAAAATCGGCTGCGCGGAGCCAGTTGGCGAGGTGTGTCTCGATGACCTCGTGGACCCGGAAGCCGAGGCTCGACCTCGCCGCGATTTGGTGCATGGCAAGGCGCCACACGGCGATTACATCGAGTTGCAACGTGTCGACGATCTTCTCTCCGCGACCGGTACACCAGCCAATGAAGTCACGGGCAGGATCGGGCGTCGCGCACGGGATGGACAGCTCCGCACAGCACTCGCCGAGCGTGATCGGTTCGCCATCCTTATCGGCGCCCAGATCAATGATGGTCCGGCCACGGCCGCCCAGATTGCGTACGGCAGCGGACAAGCGCGCTCTCGGCAGTGTCTTGAGTAGACGAACACTTTCCTTCAGCTCGAAGCCCGCGAGTGTGGTGCGATCATCGCCAAGCCGGGTCTCGAGCCAGCTGATCAAGCCTTCGCCTGGGTCCTTGGCGGTAAGCACGGCTGTATGGAGCGCGAAGGTGACGATGCCACCCTGGATAGAGCCGCTGAACGTCGCCGCACCGATGATTTGCGGGTTTGAATTTTCGAGTTCGTGGCCGACGTCGAGCCGGGCAAAACAGACGGCAGTGATGACATGAGATGCGTTCATGAGGGATGGTCCCGATGGCGCGCGATGCCGCGCGCCGCGTCACCGGTCAGGGCGACGAGGTCGACGGCATGCACATTGCGTGATCGCTCCGAATGGAGCAGCGGACACCGTCTTCGAGCGACACGAGACGGTGGAAGAATCCTGGGGCGAAGCTGACTTTCGCCACCTTCCTTTTCCTTTCCCCTGGATCCTTCACTTCGCCTTCTCTTGAAATCTTCGCGACGGGCTGATGCCCGGTGCGGCTGCGCCTTTTCGTTGCTGCTGCTGGTTTTGCAGGCTCAAGACCGGCGGCTACGCAGGTGTTGCGCATCTTACTTTTCCTTATCGTATGGCTGATCCGGTCCGCACACCCGTTGGTCCATCGTGTGGAAGCGCGACCGGTGCGATGAGGCCAACCAAACCTTGGCCGTCGCTGGATCTACTGTTTAGTTCTGCCACGCGGCCGGAGGTTTCCCCGCGTACGGGAGGTTTTTGAAAAAGCGGAACCAGATGACCGTTTCTGATCCTTTTTGACGTGTTCGGCGCGTTTCGTAATAGGCTTTGCAGCCGCTGCGCGGTCGATCAGTTCAAGCAAGACGGCCGGGTGATCGCCGCAGTCTTGCGCCGCTTGCAAGGCGCGCAGGTGAAGATCGTCGCAACGTTTCTTGCGCGTCACTGCGGCCTTTCCTGCTTCGCTGTTCTGCGCCGTGTCGAGATAAAAGTCGGCCTCGTCCTGCCAGCGTAAGAACATCGCCTTCAGGGATGCCGGCATGGTAACCGGAACCACCACTGCTCGCACGGACCCGCCGCCCGCGGGTGCCAGCTTGCGTTCGATCTCCGTCACGCTCTGCGCGACAGAAGCGAGACATTCGACCCGCTCTTCCTGCTGTTCGCGGTATGCGATGGTGAGCATTTCCTGGGCTCCAGGATGCAGAAGACGCATAAGGTTTGCGTCGCTCCAGCTAATCACTTGGCGGATGTCGGGAACGACAATATTATCGACTTGGCTGAGTACCGGCGAGGTGTCTGATGGGGCGATCATCTCCCGGAAAAGCGCGTCCCCCTGCGTCCATCCAGCACGCGCCGCCACTGCGCCACGCGCACCATATCTGCCGGCTTCGTAGCGCCACATGCCGTTGGAAATCTCGCTGGGCCACGCTGCGCCAGGTTCGTAAACGGTCTCCAGAAGCTCCCCAATCTGGCGGCGCACAGTGGGGTGCTGCATGTACAGCGCGAAGCGGTCGGCGAACGCTTGGTCACCGCGGGCAAAAGCGGGGGTATGACGTCTTCCTTTTGTATCGAGCTCCCAGCGCAGTATCGTTGGATCCTCTCGTATCGCGAGCAGGAACGCCGCATATTCCGGTGTTGGGTTCCCGTGATCACCTTTGAGAAAGAGCGATCGGTCGAGAAGATTTTTTCGCCGCGCGGCGAGTTTTGCTCGCTCCTTCTGCTGAGCTTGTCGCAACTGGATGAGCAGCATCGCATCACGCACCCCTGCAACGTCGGGCCGCTGCGCAGGCGGAGCGGGAAGCGTGGGACCTGCAATCTTGCGCCCGGTGTTCGACCTGCTGGCGCCGTCCAGTTCGATGTCGAACGGGACTATTGGTGTCGATGGGCGGGGCACCTGTGTGCGCGCGGGCGCACGCACGGCCGCCTTTGTCTCGGCCAAGCCACTGGATCCTGTGTCAAGAGTGGCCAGGCTATGCTTTGCGTCAAAGAAGGGGCGGGGGGGAGTCGCCTCGGCCAAGCCCGGCGTTCGTTTGATGCGGTCGGATTGTCTCTCAATAGCGGGGCGCGGCAGAGCGCGGCGAGCACCGTTTATGCTCTTTGAAACCGGGATGGCAACGATGTCGGGGCGCGCCAGCGCCCGCCGCTTTTTTGCGGTCGGGCCGGCCAATTCGATTGGGCGTGAGGCGGCTTCGAGGACCTCGCTTTTGAGAACCGGCACGGTGACTTCGATCGGCCGCGGGGTCATCGCAAGCTTTTCCTTAAACCACCGAAGGCGTAGCGCAGCATACCGTTTGAGGTTGTCGGCGATGATGCGGATATTCTCTTCAACGACCCCGACATACTCGCCACGCCGATAGGCTTCGGTCTGCTCGCGACCGACCTTCTTCGTCGGTTTCAGCGACAACCCGCGTTCCTGCATCGACAGCGAAGTATAAATGTGATGCCGCCCTTCCTCACGGCTGACCTGGGTCATTGTGTCTGCAACCACGGCGCGAAGGAGGCGTATGCCGATCGGTCTGGAAAGGTCGGTGCGAAGCTCGGTCGCGACCTCCCAATCAGATCCCCCAGCATAGCGCATCGGCCGGAACCCGGCTTGAATATGAGCATGGTAATTGCGCTCGTCGCTATGTGGATCGGGCGGATGGACAGCTGCCGCATATGGCAGGCCGTGACGACCAAAAAATTCCTCGCACACTTGGTGTACGATGCTGAAGCGCGCGTCCGCACTGATGTCCTTGGGCAAGCGCACGATGACCCGTATTTCGATATTGGCGTTGGCGCGGCTGGCGCGCGCGACATCCTCCTTGAGGTCCATGGCGGCCGCCACGAGTTCGGGCGTCGGCCCCATGTTCGAGCAGCGTGACAGACCGCCCGACGAGAGGCGTTCTACGGCATTTTCCGCCCAGATGTAGTTCAGATGGAGACGAGCGCAGCCTGGCCGATACCGCGTATCGTTAGCGCCGACCGAGGTCATCTGGACTAAGATTCCGCGCCGACCAGCGCGGTCGAGGATGACGATGCCCATCCGGGGAAGGCGCCGTGTCGGCGGTATATCCTCACGCTTTCTACGGTTCGCCGGCACCGGCTTTTTCTTCTCATGAACACGGTCCGTTAGCCGAATCGTCACCCCTTCCAGTTCACGCTCCAGCTTCGCAATGGCGATGATGTGACGGCGCATTGCGCGGTCGCTGCGCGTTATCGCGGCCAACCGGTTTTGCTCGATCCGCATGTCGCGCAACATAGCGCGCTCGGCATCCTCGCAGCGGCCGAACTGCTGGCGAAGGCGCTCGGGCGTCGCGTCGATGAGGACGTCGCCGATGTTGAACGCAGGTTTCGAGATTTGGGCAGGGAGGGGGGCAGGGGGGTGGGATCGGCGACTGGGTCGCCGCGCTTGCGTTTCGTAGAAACGCTTATCTCGCATCCCACCCCCAAAATTGACTGAACAACTGGTGCGAAGGTCGTGCCTCTGATTTCTGGATGCGCCCATGGTAATGGCTGCCGCGCGTTTAAATTCAGCCATTACCAAGGGCAGAAGATCTTCAGCCGGGCATCATGCCCTGGATGACGACGCAACCCGCCTCGAAAGACCGTGTACTCCACTCGCGTAAGGCCGCCCTGCCGCGATGGGATGCGCCGCTCCTCGGCCATCCTCATCGTAGCTACTATACGCTTGGCGGTCTGGCGGTCGCGGTCGGTATGGCGGCGGACGACGCTACCGCACTGGCCGGGCTGCTAGCCGTACCCTTCCAGGACGCGACGCGCTGGGTCGAGGAAGCAGCAGCAGATTCAGCCGATCGCTATGCGATGCGTATCCTGTACCGGGCGCTCGATCGGCACCGCGGCGACTGCGAGGCAGTGGGGCGGCGGATGATCGCGGCGCGTCGGGATCGCGCCGAGCCGCCGCTGGGGTGCAGCGCGGGGGACGCCGCCCGGTTCGTGCTCGGCAGCCAGTTCCACGGCTATGGCCTGCGCTATACGCATGCGCCAGCGCTCGCCGGGCTGTGCGCACTCGGGACGCCTGTAATGCTGGAGCGCCTGCGCATCGTGCCGGGCCGGGGTCGCACGCTTGGAGGGCGACTGTTGCCTGGCCTGCGCGAGGGCTTCGCCGATCTCGATCGTATCGGGCGAGTGTCGGCGTTCAACCGGGGGGCCGCGGCTTACGCTGAACGCTGCCGCAGATTTGCCGATCGCGAAGCGGCCAGTGTCGATCGTAGTTGGCGCGATGCGCCCGTCACCCGGCGGCAACGCTGGACGATCCTTGATACGACCGATGGCCTCGGGATCGAACTGCCGGATTGCCAGACCTGCGGTGAGGCGGCCGACTGGTTGTCGGCGCACGGCGCCATCCTTAAATATCGAAAGGGAAAGCGATGAGCGGCAACACCCAATCCCTGTCCGGCGAGGCCGCCGGGGGCGATCTCGCTGAAAAGCACAACGCCCTGCTCGAGGCGCTCGGTCGCGCCGAAATCGACATCGTTCGATTGAAGAAGCAGGTCCAGCGTGCGCCGGCCGAGCAGCTGGAAACGCTGCTTGTACAGGCTGGACGACTGGTCGATGAACGCGCGCAAGTTCTGGCAGAGTTGGTGCCGGTGGAGGCCGCGCTTATATCCAGGCGATATCGTGAACTCGAAACGGCTCGGGACCGTTGGGTGGGCGATATCGAGGATGAGCAGGCAGCCGGCCATTTGCCAAGTGACGACGAGGTGTGGTGATGGAAGACTTGACCCCGCTGATCCAGCGGCTGACGCTGATGCACAAAATGCCCGAAAGAGCCGACTTGCTGATGTCGGTCCCGGCAGCATGCGGTGTGGTGGACAAAGGTGTTCTTCTCGGAGGGCTGCAGTCGGGAATCGACTATCGGCCCGGGGGCTACGAAAGCTTCTCTGGAGCGACGTCGCTAGTTGCTCGCATACCCGCCGGCATACGCATGAGCCGGCTCGCCTTTGGCGGCGACGTGCGGGCGCTGGTCGCGGTCCGGGACGGCGACGTTCCAGCAGGGCTTTTCCATCTTCCCGACGAAAAGCAGGCCCTTATCGGATTCCTCGCGGAGCGAGCCGGGTTGTGGAATGGTGATGGCGATCCGGGAAGTGAAAATATCGAGGCCTCGCTCGAGCGCTTTTACGGCTTCCGACTCGGTGATGTTGCCGAAGGCCTGCTCGAGATTGGGCGCGAGGATCGGGTGGCCTACGTGCTACTGCTCAGTCTTGAGTTTAACCTGGCACTCGCGAAGCGCCCGAGCCTGGGCGCGAGGAGCGCCCGTTTTCCGCGGCTCAAGCGCGGGCTGCTCGACGCGGTGCTCATGCTAGCCGAGCTCGAGCGACTGCGGAGCATCGTCGGCAGTCTCGCCGCTCGGCTGTACGGCGCTCGGCGGGATGATGAGGTAGGCATTCCGCTCTCCAGCGCTGAGGCGGTCCGTATGCTGAGCGGTCGAGAGGGATCATGCGACGCGTTTGATGATCGTTTCGTGGCGTATCTGGGTGATGCACAATTCCATGTCGAGACTCTACTCTGGCACGCCGACGCCGGGCCGCGGACCATCGATCCGCAGGACCCCCTGCTCAAGCTGCTGATGGACGACAGTGATGTGCGCGCATCCATGCGCCACCCGGAGGCACGAGCTCGACTTCTGAACCGGCTGAAAGAAGCGCGAAGTTCCCGGCCGAACCGGGGAGGCAAGACCATGCCGATCGGGCTTGCCCGCTTCATGGGTCTCGACATCCTCGATACGGCCACTGTCGGTCTGGTCGAGATCGGCCACGGTGTCGACCGCCTAAGCAACAAGCGCGTGACCGGATCCCAGCAACTCGCTCGAAAGACGGCGTTCTGGACCCTCTTCCTGAAGCTGCTGGGAAACGTGGCTACGGACCTTTCTGATCGTGCGCTCGCCAGCGGGCGGCGCGGTCCGATGCCGCCGTTCGGCGAGGATGCGAAAGACCGGGAATTTGGCGAAGCTCGCATGCGCCGTGCGCAGGGCCGCAACGGCCTGATCCATGTCTATCTTCCGGTCGCGGCGACGCCCGTTGGTGCAGGACGCTTCGCGCCCGATCACTGGCTGAACCGCGATCGTCATCTGCCATTCTGGCGAGGCATCGTTCAGGATTTTCAAGGAGGCGGATTGGGCGGAGCGTTCGACGCTTTGCCCGCTGAGTGGAAGCCCGCTTTGCTCGCGCGCATAACCGCGCTGCGCGAAACCCTGCATGCGATCCGCGATCGGGTCTCAGACGCAGAAAATGTGGACGTCACAGCGTCAGCGGTGTCGGCGCTGTTCACGGGGCTGACCCCCCTCACGAGCGATCCGCTGTTGGCCTATGTGCTTCAGCGTCACCGCAAAGCACGCAAGGGTGATTGGCTGCCCGGGATCGTCGCTGCTTCTCGGTCGATCCATGACGAATCGGAGATAGCGGCGGCCGTGAAGACATCGCAGGACAAAACGACGAAATGACGAGCACCTCGACCACTCGTCATCTGTCCAGACCGATGGCCACGATGCTGGAAGCGGCCGGGCTTACGGTCGATATCGTCGATGACGCCATTGCCGAACAGATTGCAAAAGGTCGTCCCAGCGCACTTCGCGTCGGACATCCGCTCGTTGATCGGCTTCGGGCAGAAACTGGTCTCGGCGTCGTGCTCATTGGCAGACGGTATCGTCGTCTCATGCTTGAAATAGAGCAGCCGGTTGAACGGGCAATGCGTTGGATCTACCGAGAGCATAGCCCGGTCCGGTCCGATTTTCTATGTCGTGGGAAGATCCCGGAGACCTTTGCCGCCGGTCTCGGCGGAGAACCACTCTCCCGGCTCGCGGATCCGCCATGGCAGATCGGCACTGCGATCATCAAGACCGTGACCGTTCTTCATGATGGCTGGCTGTCCGTGGCCATCACGCCTTGCTGGCTGGACTTCAAATCGGGCGAGTGATGACCGTGCTTGGCACCAGGCAAGCCTGAGCCGTACTGACGGGACATGACCGAATCACCTACGCCCCGCCTGGGATCTGTTCACCTCGAAGATCTCGCGAGCTTTGTGTTGATGAGCGGATGCGCAGGCCAACGAGCAGAGGGCGCGCGTCCGCTGAGCGAAACCGCCCGGGCACGCCTTCGCGCCCGGCTAAAGCAAATCGGTCGCGCTAATTGGCCAGCGACGATCAAGGACGATCCTCTTCTGCGCCGCGGATATACGCTGCAGCAATGCTGTCGCCTGATCACGGCGTTGCTGCTGATCGACGCCCATCTCAATCCCAGCGTCGCTATACCGATAGCGCGTGCCGGCGAGCAGCTATTCTTGCGCGCGATGATTTCGCGCATGGCTCCCGATAACGGCACCCAACGAGATTCCGCCGACGATCTCATCGCCGTCATCGTCCTTGCCGAGCTGGTCGAGCTGGTCGATCCCGACCAGGCCGTGTCGCCATCATCGGCCCTGCGCCTGCTGGCGCGCAAAGATCTGCCAATGCTCTGGGACCGACCCCACGGGCTGAAACGTCCCGGCCAGCGACTTGTCGTGGATATCGGCGCAGCCGCTGCCAGCATGTGGCTCTGGGTCAGCGAGCGGCGCCTGCTGCCGCAGGACGCATTGTGGGAGCTCGCTTCGACGGCAGGACTAAATAATAAACTTTGAGATATACAAGTATCCGAGTACTTGACGCAGGGCTCGGGTCGGTATAGATCTGCCTTCGAACAGCGGAAAGGAACGTCATGTCTGTCGATCTCGCCCTCGCCCGTGTCCGCCCGTGGGGCGCATCGCTGCATCCGGTTACGGTCGGTCGCTCGCATACGGTTCTGCAGGCGCCGGACGGTCGCCTGTGGGACAGCGTTCGCGATGTCTTCTGGGGCCAGCACCTCAACATGTGCATGTGCGAGGACCAAGAGGATCAGCTCGAGCTGATGCGAGCAACTCTGCGGTGCGTGTCCGAGGATCTGCATCGCATCGATCCTGACGCGATGACCGAGTTTCTGTTCGGCGGCAGCGAGATGTTCTTTCGTCACTATTTGCTGACGCTCGGCCATCATGAGCTCATCGAGCACGGTGCTACCGTCTTCAAGCATGCCGCGCTGTCGCCACTCGGCTGGTCGGTGCTGGCGATGCTCGAGGCAACCCGCCCCGTCATCGTCGATCAGAAGGACCCGGCAAAAACGAGAGCCGCCAAAATCCAACGCGCGGAGCGGCGCGTGTTCGCTCGATAAGGAGAGACGACATGCCCCATCACATTCCGTACGCACCTGCCTCTCACGGCAGCGATGCCGACCGCGCCGGCGACACACTCTTCGAGCGTATGCGGCGCGGGACGCAGATGCACACCCATAACGAGGTCAAACCGGCGAACGGCGGCGTCGGGTTGAATGCCAGCGAGGGGCCGCTGGTCACCATCGACCTGACAACCTCCGAAGACAGGGCTGTTCGCTTCGCTAGAGCTGATTTCGACGGGAAGCCGGGCGTAGTCATGCAGGAACAGGACGGGAAGGGCGCCTGGCGCGATGTCTGGTCTTTGCCGACGCAGTCGATCGACGCAATGGAAGGCATGATCGGCTGGCTGAACACACAAAGTCATCGCTGGGATCGGTTCGCGCGCATGTTGCATCGTCAGGGTGCCGACGAGCTCACCGCCTGGATCTTCGAACTGATGGTAGTGCCCTCCACAGGACACGCGACCGCGCCGCGCTTCGACCCTCGGCAAGGCTGGGCCACGATCGACCAATACGGCCGCGTGGTACGCGACGACTGCGCCTGCCGTGCGCGCTCGATACAGCACAGCCGGCACTTCTGATCGGACAAGCCTCCTCATGTATAACGATCCAAATTGGTTCTTCACCGATGAGCCGGTTCAGATGTGGGGCCGGCAGCTCGTCTATCACGAAATCCGTGACGGCGATGATCAGGTCATCACGCCGGATAACCGACGCTACACGTCGTTGCGGCGAGCGTTCGCGCTTTACCGGGTCGGACTCGGTGACCGCGGTCCCGGCGACGAGCAGCTGGACGTGATGCGACGGACGCTCAGCTGGCTCCACTGTCGCCGCTACGAACAGCCCGTGATCGAGGCGAATGCCAAATGCCCGGCGTCCGCCCGGCACGAGAAGGTCGATGACCGACGAGTGATCTGCGACGTGTTCGGAGGGTCACGCCCGCTGTTCGAACACTATTTGCTGCACCTCGACATGCTCGGGCTTACCACCCTCATCGACCGTGGCGACTATGGTCTGACCCGCGAGGGTCAGGCCGCGCTGATCATGCTCGAACTCACACGGCCGCGCTCGGGCGTACTAACGTCGGTCCGTTGGCTGATCTATGGGATAAAGCAGGGGAAGTGGATCAGCGTCGATCCGAACCGTTGGGCCAACGGGATTATCGCCATTGAAAAAAAGCCGGCTAACCAGCCAACTCAGTGACGGGCCACATTGCGAGATGAATCATACCAGGTTCGCCGGAGGCTGCAGCGCGACGATCTGGATGAGAGTGTAGCGACGATCAGGATGCGAGTCCGACGATCGCGACCGTGGTGGTGTAGCGATGCTGATTGTAGCTCTTTGATTGGCGCTGGGAGCGGCCTCCTCGATGGTTTTGATTGTCGCGTAGGTTGGCGGTCGGCCCGCGCGTAATTGTCGATGGAAGGCAGTGCGGCGGCGGTAGCTCTCGACGTTCATCTCGAAGATGGTGGCGTGATGGACCAGGCGATCGACCGCGGCGAGCGTCATGGCGGGATCGGGGAAGATCCGCCCCCATTCGCCGAATGGCTGGTTGGCGGTGATCAGCGTCGAGCGGCGCTCGTACCTCGCGCGGATGAGTTCGAACAGGACAGATGTCTCGGCCTGGTCTTTAGTGACGTGGGCGAGGTCGTCGAGGATGAGCAGATGATATTTGTCGAGCCTGGTAAGTACCGCCTCGAGCCCGACGTCGCGCCACGCGACCTGCACTAACCAGATAGGAAAGTCGCTGCCCAGTAAATCTGACAGTGCCTTTCGAATGCGTGCGGCCGTAAGACTTCAGTTGCTAAAAGTCGCGCTTCCGCACAAAGCGACCTGCGCCGCGCGTAACGCAAAAATACGATCCGCCGAAACTGGATCGAGACGCCCCCACGAAAATGCGGACCGATCCGGCGCGCCTTCCGACCAGATTCGTTGGGCGACCACGAAAAGCTCCTGGACCGAAGGCGATCGCGCTTCGGACACACAGTCTACCACCTCTGTGGAAAAGAGAGCGTTTAACGAAGCGGTCATGTCATCTGCCCCCTCCTTGTCGCCGCACGGCATACACTCCTAGGATGACACTCTGCGGACAACGAACCTGTCAGATCAACGCGGCACCCAGCCCGGCGCAGTTATGCCGACGGTACCGCCGAACTTGTCAGGGTGCCGCTTCGCGTCGATGCTACGTTTCGTTTCTACTGCTGGTCCGTCAATACCGACCAAAAAGTGTAAGCTGTCACATGCGGTTAAGAACTTTGATCTAGCCGCACAACCATATGGTTAAAAGCTTACTTATGATCTGGCCGCGCAGCATGGTCGCCCGACTGATGGTGCCCGTTCTCCTGATGTTGGGCCTGGTGGCACTGTTCGGGCTTGTGAATTTTGGTACGAGCGTTCGGCTTTCTTCCGCACGAGCGAGGTTGGAACAGAGCGAAAGGGTGCATATTGGTCTAATTGAAGCCCGCTCCCTCAGTCGTTCGCTCCAGCGCGACGCACTCAATCTTTTGATCGAGAAGAATGCCGACGAGCTGGCGATCATCAATCGTAAGTTTACGAGCCGGTCGGGCGAGATGCGTAAACTGTTGAATGCTCTGGCCCACAATCCTGCATTCGAAGCGGGCAGTCGGCGTACCGCATATTTTCGCAGCCAGGCAATCGTCCTGGACCAGCTTGCTGCCGTGGCGTCGGCAGTTGCGCTTGACAACGCCTCGGGCGCCTTGAACGACTTCAGGAAGCAAGTACGTCCCAACGAACGCGCCTCATCGGCAATCGCAGATGCGCTGATTTCAGACCAGAACACATTGGTGAGCGGGCTTCTCAAGGATAGTCGCCAGTTAGAATGCCAAAGTTTGTTCGTCAGTTTGTTCGCGGGGGCCGCTTTGTTCACGCTTGCGGCTACAACGACATTGACGATCGTCCGCCGCACAGTTGTCCGCCCCCTGGCGGACATCGAATACGAGATGGTAAGGATAGCCGCAGGTGAAATAGACGGTTGTACTCCGCATGTGGAAAGGAAAGACGAAATAGGTCGAATGGCGCGCGCTATCGAGGTTTTTCGTGCCTCGGTTTCCGAACGGACACGCCTTCAGGCCGCGAATGCGCTGCAAGCAAATCTTGAGGCCAGCCGCGCGCTCGAACGCGCGCAGGCCGAACGCAACGCCGATGAGGCGGAAGCTGAGCACAACCGAATAATCAGCACCTCTGCGGCACAACTGGAATTGCATATTGCCCAAGCAATCGAAATCTTGCGGAAATCTGCTCTCAAGCTTTTGGACACATCGGGCGAACTCGCCGGTCATTCAGCGCAGGCGACACGCGAACTAGGTGAGGTAAATGGGGCGGTATCGCGAGCGGTCGAGGGGGCAGCCGACGTCGCAGCCGCAACTACCCAGTTCATGACCGCTCTTGCGCAATCAAGTGCCAGTACCCGTCTATCGGCCCAGTTGACGTCTGAAGCGACCATCGATGTCGCTGCTCTCTCGAGCCAGATGGAACTAGTCCGGCAAAATTCATTGACTGTCGGCAACATCGTCGACGTGATCGGCGGGATCGCGAAAAAGACGAACCTGCTGGCACTGAACGCTACGATTGAAGCGGCCCGCGTCGGTGAAGCAGGCATGGGATTCTCCGTTGTCGCTGGAGAAGTGAAGATTTTGGCGGCTCAGTCTGCTCGCGCTGCCGACGAAATCGCCGAAAAAATCGTCGCCATGCAGAATGCCTCCCTCCTCGCGAGTGACAGTCTCGGACGGATCGGGGAGCGGATCGCCGAAATTGCAGCAGGTTCGGGTATTTTGGCCGTGACAATCGAAGAGCAGGCTCAGAGCGGAAACGTCATCAATCACAACATAAATGGAGCCGCGATGGATCTCACGGTCGTGAGCGGACGGGTTACTGCGGTCTCCGCTGCCGCTGGTGAGGTGGAGGGCTTGGCGAACCAGGTTCGCGCAGATGCGACGCAAGTCGAAGGCGGCGCTGCGGCGATCGCGCACGCCCTTTCGGCATTTTTCGAAAACCTGCATCGGTAAAAAATGCAATCGATGAGTCCACATCATTGAGCGATAGCTCCCGCGAGCCAAGTGTAGTATTGCACTTTCATGGCAGGGGCTTCCGACTTCGCTGTACGAGCCCGCTGCGACGGCGCAAAAGGACGACAATGGGGCCTTTTTTCAGCGTCTGAGGACCGGTGGCTCGAGGGAATATTTAGTTGTCAAATGGAGGCCGAAGCGGCGTCCAAGGCGCTTAGCCTAGGTGTTTGATCCCACGGCTTGATGGTGCGATCCCTTCGTCAGAATGGAAGGAAGCCATATGGGACAGGTACGTCACGGGAGCGCCACGACCACGCACGCCGTCAGAGCAGCAATACAGCGATCGCAAGCTTCGCTCTCGGCGCTGAGCCGGGAGCTTGGGATCACCCCAAGACAGTGGCGAAGTGGCGCAAGCGGGCGACGGTCGAGGATCTGAAGACCTGGCCGAAGGCCCCTCATTCCACGACCCTGACTGAAGCCGAGGAGGCGGCGGTTGTGGCGTTCCGGCGGCATACGTTGCTCCCGCTGGACGACTGCCTTTATGCGTTGCAGCCGTCGATCCCGCATCTGACGCGTTCAGCGCTGCATCGATGTCTCCAACGACACGGGATATCCCGCCTGCCGAACATTGAAGGCGACGCGCCGAAGCGACAGCGCTTCATGCGCTACCCGATCGGCTTCTTTCACATCGATATCGCTGAGGTGCAGACTGCCGAAGGCAAGCTCTACCTGTT
This sequence comes from Sphingomonas sp. PL20, assembly GCF_017875905.1. Taxonomy (NCBI): domain Bacteria; kingdom Pseudomonadati; phylum Pseudomonadota; class Alphaproteobacteria; order Sphingomonadales; family Sphingomonadaceae; genus Sphingomonas; species Sphingomonas sp. PL20. Next base: position 1,467,865 of record NZ_JAGINH010000002.1, read on the forward strand.
CGTCGGCATCGACCGCACCAGCAAGTTCGCCGTCACCCAGTTGGTCGACAAGGCTGATCGGCGGACGGCGTGGGAGTTCCTCGAACACCTGCTGAAAGCCGTGCCCTATCGCATTCACACAATCCTGACCGACAATGGCATCCAGTTCGCCGAGCAGCCGCGCAACCGTAACACCGTATGGTCGCGGCAGATGCGCTTCGACATTATCTGCGAAGCGAACGATATCAAGCACCGGCTCACCAAGCCGAACCACCCTTGGACCAATGGTCAGGTCGAGCGGATGAACCGCACCATCAATGAGGCGACCGTCAAGCGCTTCCACTACGATAGCCATCACCAGCTACGGACGAACGTCGCCGACTTCATGGCTGCCTATAACTTCGCCCCCCGGCTTAAGACGCTCAGCGGCCTCACACCCTACGAATACATCGCCAAAATCTGGATTTCAGAACCAGACCGGTTCATCGTCAATCCGATCCACCAGATACCGGGACTAAACACCTAGGGCCCCGCAATGGAGTAATCATCGGTTATTTGATAAGTCGAAGTTATGACGATTCAACCGAATTTCATCCCATCGCTGATGACCGATCATCCTGCTACGCGCACCTGGGGAATTTATAGCCCTTTACAAGATAGATGGCTCGACGTGATTTTCACGACAGAGCGTGAAGCGGAAGAGGCTTGCCAGGTGATTAAGTACCTGCCTGTGCGAGCGAAAAAAGCAGGGTCGCGTTTTTATTAGAATTTTATACAGCCCTTTCTCGATAGCTGCTTGTCTGCTCTTTGCTGAGCCCTGACTGTGGATAATCGTCGAAGCAGGACTTCATCCCTTGGCGGGATAACTACCTAAGTTTACTAAAAATTATTATTTTTGAGAGGGGCCCAATCGGCGCCGGTCACGACTCAACTTTAATCAAAAATCTGTGGATCGGCGTGCAAAAAGGACCCCCTTAGCGGGGTGATCGGCGTCCAAAAGGGACCCCTCATTTCGATGGTTTAGACAGCGGCCTGGGTATTCTCAGGCGGCGAGATCGGGATGTTGGTGGTGGAGACTGTGGTTCGGGTTCGGCGTGAGTACGCCGGCGGCAAGCCGATCAAGGCGATCGCGCGGGATCTTCGATTGTCGCGCAAGGTGGTGCGCAAGGCGATCCGGGCACCGGAAGGTTCATTCGACTATCATCGGTCGGTGCAGCCGCTGCCGCGGATCGGACCGTTCCAGGAACAGCTCGATACGCTGCTGGCCGAGAACGAGGCGCGGTCGCGTCGCGATCGGCTGCGGATGACGCGGATCCACGATCTGCTGCTGCGCGAAGGCTTCGAGGGATCGTACGATGCGGTCCGGCGCTACGCTACGCGCTGGGCGGAGGCGCGACGCAAGGATCCCGGCGCCGGCGTGGCGGCATTTATCCCGCTGCTGTTCAGGCAAGGCGAGGCGTACCAGTTCGACTGGAGCCACGAGGACGTGGAGATCGCGTGCAAGCCGATGCGCGTGAAGGTCGCCCATGTGCGGCTGTGCGCATCGCGGGCGGTCTAAGTCCGAGCGTATCCGCGCGAGACGCAGGAGATGGTGTTCGACGCGCATGCGCGCGGCTTCGCCTTCTTCGGAGGGGTGCCGCTGCGCGGCATCTACGACAACATGAAGACCGCGGTGACGACCGTGTTCGTCGGCAAGGAGCGCGTGTTCAACCGTCGCTTCCTGGTGATGGCGGATCATTACATGGTCGAGCCGACCGCCTGCTCGCCGGCCGCCGGGTGGGAGAAGGGCCAGGTCGAGCATCAGGTCCAGACGATCCGAGGGCGGCTCTTCAAGCCCAGGCTGCGGTTCGCCACCCTGGAGGAACTGAACGGCTGGCTGGAAGCCGAGTGCCGCCGCTGGGCTGAGATGCATGCGCACCCCGAGCATAAAGAGATGACGGTCGCGCAGGCGCTGGAGTTGGAACGGCCCGCGCTGCAGCCGATGCTCGCGGCGTTCGACGGCTTCCACGAGACGCAGCATGCGGTGACCGGGACCTGCCTGATCAGCTTCGATCGGAACCGCTACTCGGTTGCCGCCAAGGCGGTGCGTCACGCAGTCCAGGTCCGGGCCTATGCCGACCGGATCGTCGTGCGGATGGGTGATGAAGTGATCGCCGATCATCCCCGGTTTTTCGGTCGCGACCGGACGATCTACGATCCCTGGCATTATCTGCCGGTGCTGGTGAACAAGCCCGGTGCGCTGCGGAATGGGGCACCGTTCCAGAGCTGGGATCTGCCGCCTGCGCTCGCTCGGCTGCGCCGCAAGCTGGGCAGCGATGACGATGCCGATCGGCGGTTCGTCCGCGTTCTTGCGGCCGTCCTCAGCGATGGCCTGGATGCCGTCGAGGGCACCGTTCGCGAAGCGCTCGACGCCGGTGCGGTCAGCGACGAGGTGATCCTCAACATCCTGTCACGGCGGCGAGAGCCACCCCGGCCTGCATCCATCGTTACGTCTGAGGATCTAACGCTGATGCACCCGCCGATCGCCAACTGCGCCCGCTACGACAGCCTACGAGGCCTTCATGCAGCGGCATGAGATGATCGACGCGATGCGCGGGCTCGGGCTCAAGGGCATGGCAGGCGCGTTCGACGACGCGGTCACCACGGGGGTCCAGCGCAAGCGCACCGCGATGGAGATCCTGAGCGATCTGCTGCGCGCCGAGGGCGCGCATCGCCACGCCGCTTCGATCCGCTACCGCATGACGGCTGCCAGGCTGCCGGTCGTGAAGGACCTCAACGCGTTCGTGTTCGAGAACACCCCGATCAACGAAGGGCTGGTGCGCTCGCTTCACGCAGGCTCGTTCCTGCCGGGCCGCCGCAACGTCGTGCTGGTCGGGGGCACGGGCACCGGCAAGACCCACCTCGCCAGCGCGATCGCCGCCAGCGTCATCCGCGCCGGTGCCCGCGGTCGCTACTTCAACACCGTCGATCTGGTGACGCAGCTCGAGGAGGAGACGCGGATCGGCAAGGCCGGCGCGCTCGCGGCCCAGTTGCGTCGCCACGAGCTCGTGGTGCTCGACGAGCTTGGCTATCTGCCGTTCGCCCGCTCGGGCGGCCAGCTGCTGTTCCACCTGATCAGCAAGCTCTACGAGCACACCTCCGTGATCATCACCACCAACCTGACGTTCGGCGAGTGGCCCAGCGTGTTCGGCGATCCCAAGATGACGACCGCGCTGCTCGATCGCATCACCCACCACTGCGACATCGTCGAAACCGGCAACGACAGCTGGCGCTTCAAGAACCGCAGCTGATCCCGGACCGGTAGCCAGAAAGAGCTGTTCGCGGTGCTCGCGCCTCCGGTCGGGCTACGCCCTCCCTACGCCGCGAGCACCGCGAACGGCACTCCATCATCGACGTCGGCTCAATGCGGCTAGGGGATCCCTCTTCGACGCCGATCGGGGGTCCCGGTTCAACGCCTATTTACAATCAAAAATCTACTCGCTTTTACAGATACCTAGCCAGATCATGGCGGGGCCCCTCTTCGACGCCTATCCACACCCTTGACCCCAAAACCCTCATGTGGGGAGTTGGAAGCTCCGGCAAACCGGTGCGGTTCAGAGCCTCGACCACCGCCCTCAGCTGAAGGCGGCGGCTTCCGCGTTCTCTATTGACGCTACGCTTAGAACTTGAAGCGGGCGCCCACCCGAATGAAATAAGTCGAAGCGTTAAAATTTGGCGCCAGGTTCGTGTCCGGAGCGCGGAACGCCGAATAGCGGTACTGAGCGCAAACTTGTGAGGAGTTAGTGTTTACTACCCCCGCACCCGGCGCCGTGCCAGTCGGAACCGCTTGGCTTAAACACTGTACACTTACTACCGCAGCGCCGCTGATTGACCGGAGCCCACCCCAATTGGGATTAATCAGGTTTGGCAAGTTATTAATATCGGCAAAGAGCGCCACGCGGGACTCGCCAAAAAACAGAGGAATTTCCTGCTCCAAATGAAGATCGATTCGGGTGACAGCCCGGTTTCGGGCAATGTTCTTTGGCGCTATTTTTCCGCGGTACTTATTAAGATCGTTGCTGCTTATAAGGGTATTTAGCGAATTTTGTGTGTCAATGCTGTCATAGCTTACAATCGCATCGGTAATATTGATTGGTACATAGAGCAAATTCGACGGGGCGTTGCCGTTCAATACCGTGCCAAACACCGTTGAACGAGTTGAGACGTTATCGAGCGCGTAAAAGCTGTAGGGGTTTCCAGCGCGAGTTTCACCAAACAACTGAATTTTCGTCTTATAGTCTTTGTAGAAAGCGTGATCATATCCAACACCGTATTTGAACTGCCACTTGGTCTGGTTGTCAGACGTACCAAGCAGCGGGAAATTCGGATCGGCGAAAGTCTGGAAACGATAATTCGAGTTTGGCGTCGATGCGCTGGCGCTGCCAATGTCGCGAACATCCTGAAGGATGTAGGCACCGTTAAGCGAAAGACCGAAGTCAAATTTCTTGTCGAAGCGGACGACGCCGATATGGCTGCGACCGCCAGTCGTGTTATAGGTAAGCACATCCCAACCGGCATCGGCAAAGCCAAGGCGACCAGTGTAACGCGGACGGCCGTCGGGAAGCACCCCAATCTGTACCGAGCGAACATCCGTGAAGGAAACGTCATTACGAGTCTTAGCGAAAAGGTAGTCTGCGCCGAAATTAATGCCGAAAAACTTCCATTCTGCCGATAACGTCGCTTTTATCGAGGTTGGGAGTTTAAAATTCTGGGCGATTTCGGCGGTATTCGTCGCCGCGTTGACCGAACCGCCTTGCGCGAAGGCAGTCAACGCCGGGTTTACGTTACCCCCGACATTATTGAGCGCCGCCGCGCAAATAGCCGGTGTAAGATTAGCGGCACCAGTGCAGCCATTCGGGTTTGCCGCCGTAATCGCGGCGCGGGTAATGGTAAGCGAGTTGGTGGTGACGGTGTTCGAGAAGCTGTTCGACAGATAAATATCCGGGTTACCGCCAGCGAGGATACCGGCGCCCCCATGCAAACGGAGATTTGGGGTCACCTTCCATTCGAAGCTTGCACGAGGCTCAAAGGTTTCCAGACCCTTGTAGGTCTTGGTGTTCGCAAAGCCGGTGCGATCTGTGAAAGCCTGGTTGAATACGGGGGCGTTGTGCGAAGAATAAAGGTTCCAGCGGAACCCGTAGGTCAGCGTGAAGGCCGGCGTGATACGCCAATCGTCCTGGACGCCAAAAGATGTTTCTTCGTACCGGAACTTGGCGGCAGCACCATTTGCACCGCCGACGGCAACTGCAGCATATTGGATCTGGTTCGCATTGCCAGCCTGGAAATCAGCAAGAGAGTCAAAATAGTAGCTGCCCAGGCTATTCGGCACGAAATTATTAAACGTACGGTTCCTTGTCCATTCGCCTAGTAGTTTCAGCTCATGATTATTGAGGCTCAAGCGGCTGAGGATCGATCCGCTGTATGTATCGGTGTTAAGCACGTTGGTCTGACGAAAATTGTCAGGACCAAAAAAAATGCGGGGCGTTCCGGTCGAGCAGCCAGTTGTCGATGAGGTATTCGCACCTCCCGTTGGGGTCGTCGTGTTGGTCGGATCTTGGCACACCGCAAACTGTGAGTTGCCGCGGCCACCGACTGGTTCCTGCCCGCGGACATAGCTCTTGTAGCTGAAGCGAACTTCCGTCGAGAAGCTGCTCGACCAGGTCGAGTTGAACTGCGCGATACCAGCGCGGAGCAGTTCGCTGAGCACATATGCGTTTGAGCTCAACCCGTAAGACGGCGTAGTGCCGGAGGTCGACGTGTTGTTGGGGCTGACCAACGAGTTGAACGCATTGATGTAAGAGATCGACAAGCGCTGGCCGTCGGCGACGTTCCAGTCGAGGCGCGTATTGAATTTTTCGTCCTTACGCGGGTTGATGCGCAGCAAGTCGCCATATGCGGCACTCGAGATGCCGTAGCGCGCTGCGCCGGCAAGGGTTCCGAGGTTGCTAACCTGAGTGGTGGTCAAGCCCGGAATACTCTCAGGCTGCGTACCAAATGCGCGAGGATCGGTGTTCTTTTCATAAGAGAACATCAAAAACACGCGATCGCGGACGATTGGACCCGCGATCGTCGCGCCATAGGTCTCCGACTTAAACTTCGGCAGCGCAACGGTGGTTGTTCCGATCCGGTTGCCTGAAAGACCGTCGGTATTCTGCGAATAGAAACCGGTGAGGAACAATTTGTTAGTGCCCGAGCGAAGCACGGCGTCGATCACGCCACCTTGATAATTGGTTTGGCGGATGTCGAAATTCGCCGCCGATGTCGAAACCTGACCAAGCGCGTCGAATGTCACCGGGCCACGAATGTTGGGGTTTGCGTCTTGGTTGAGACCGAAGGTATCGCCTACTGCGACGCCATTGATCGTAAAGCGGTTGAAGCGCGGATTTACGCCGGCAAATCGGACCGCACCGCCGCGATCGGTCGAGTTACCCAGATCAAAAGTCACGAACGGATCGCGGCGCGCAATGTCACGAATGTCTCGATTGACCGAGGCCACCTTGCTGATGTCTTCCGCCGTCAACGTCGTCTGCACGCCCTTGGAAACAGTTCCCGAACCGCGCACCTTCGACGCGACAACGACGATGTCCGCGCCCGAATTTGCGGTGAGATCTATCGGGAGATCAAAGGTTTGCTGTGCAACCGTGTAAATGTCTCGGACAGATGTATTACCTTGGGCACTCGTAACTTCGACAGTGTAAGGACCGCCGCTGCGCAAACCAGGCAAGGTGAATTCTCCGCTCCCACCCGTCTTCGTAGTCGCGCGCGTACCCGACGAGACATCGACGGCAACTACCGTAGCATCGGCCACAGGGTCGCCGCCCTTGGTGACGCTACCGCGGATGATCGCCGTCGTTTCCTGCGCACCTGCCGCAACCGGGACGATGAGCGCGGCAACAGCCACGCCTAGGAAAAGAGTGTTCCGCATATATGCCCCTTGTGAAAGATTCGCTTCATCGCGGCGGTTCGCCGTCGGGACGGCCGTGCATTAGGAATATTTCGCCGACATGACATTTGCATCATTCGTTCACGAAGCATTAAGCCTAGGCGGCGTGCCGTGAACCATCGGACGAAGATAATGTGCTGGATTATTTAAAAGAATGACCGCTTACTGTGACGGCAAATTCGAAAGCGGCTGACCTGCTCCTCAGAAATCATGCCATTGGTAAATTAGCTCGTCAGATGGAGACGAGCGATGCGGCGAAGCCGATTTACCGAGGATCAGATTATTGGGGTGCTACGCCTGCATGAGGGTCGCGTGAAGACCGCCGACCTGTGCCGCAGGCATGGGATAAGCGATGCCACCTTTTACACCTGGAAGTCCAAATACGGTCGCCTGACGGTGTCCGACGTGGCGCGGTTGCGGGCGCTCGAAGACGAGAACCGCTGGCTGAAGAAATTACTGGCGGAGTCGATGTGGGACGTGTCGGCGTTGAAAAATCTGCTGGGAAAAAACTGACCCGGTCTGCGGAGCGCTACGCTGCGGTGGAGAAGCTGATGGCCAATCACGCCTTGTCGTAAGCGTCGCGCCTGCAGGCTGATCGGGGTCAATCGGTCGGCGTGGCAATATGAACCGCTTCGCGGGAAGGACCATGCTGTCCGCGAGCTGAGGGGGTGACGGGATGTCTTCTGCGCCGAAAGTCGGTCGCGGAAGGGGTCCCTTTTGCGACCTCGTGAACATTCCACTAGCGGCCGCAGCGCCAATCGTTGATAGGATGCTTCATGCAACTCCGGCAGCATTGGCGACTAGCGGTCGCTCTTATCCCGGCCCTGCTGCTCAGCACGAGCGTCTTCGAGCATTTCCGACAGCTTGGGTGGAGCCGGATCGGCGAGGGCATAGCAGAGTTTTTGGCAGCCTTTGTTTTAGGAATGGCCGCCCTTTGGTTATTGGGAAAGCTTTTCCCGCCCCGTTCGTAGTGCAAATTTCAAAAGTTTTGCATCAACGCTACGATCCGAGGGACGTCGACAACCTACCTTTTTGACGCGGGTATGTGACGCTAGATTCTCCACTCAAATCGGCATCTGCCAGTTAGCGTCAGAACCGACCGGTTTTGACGCTTTCGTATGGCTTGCGTTCCAGCAGCCGGTCGATCGACCAGCGCCCACTTCCAACGATGATGAGGTACAGGCAGCCTAGCAGGATGGTGAGATCGGCGCGGCTTTCGTGCTGCGCGCTCCAGAAGCCCTAACGTTTGGAGTCGGGAAGGCTGAATGGTCCGAACCCGTGCTCCAGCAGGATGGGAAGCTTGGTGGCGATCAGTGCTACGATCATGGTCACGATCAGCGGAATGGCGGCAAGCCGGGTGAATAAGCCCAGGATGATAAGTGCGCCGCAGACGAGTTCCACCATGCCGACGAATGGTCCCATCATTTCGGGGTATGGGATACCGATCTTCGCAAAGCGGCCGGCTCCCAGAATGTCCGGGAAGATCAGTTTCTGGATTCCTTCGGGGAAGAAAACGACCAATCCGACCGCTAAACGGATCAAGATCGTCCACGGGCTAACGGTGCAGTGAATGATGCGATTGAACATGGCCGAGCTATACCGCACTCTATGACGAACGAGCAAAACATCGCTGGCGCCGATCGGGGCAAGGTCAGCGAAGTGTTCGCCGTGTTCCTCAAGCTCGGGCTGACATCAATCGGCGGGCCGATCGCGCATCTCGGTTATTTCCGGGAAGCGTTCGTGGTGCGGCGTCACTGGATCGACGAAGCGGGCTATGCCGATCTGGTCGCACTCTGCCAATTTCTGCCTGGCCCTGCCTCAAGCCAGGTCGGGTTCGCGCTAGGACTAAAGCGGGCGGGGCCTTTGGGCGCACTTGCAGCCTGGGCGGGTTTCACACTTCCGTCGGCGGTCCTGATGCTCCTGTTCGCCTATGGCGCGTCGAGTTTTGGCAGACCGATTGGTCTCGCTCTCATTCATAGCCTCAAGCTCGTCGCAGTCGCGATCGTCGCGCAGGCGATATGGGGCATGGCGCGCACGCTCACCCCGGATCAGCCCCGCGCAGGACTGGCGTTGGTCGCCCTTGCCGTGGTGACGCTACTTGGCGGCGCATGGGGACAAATCGCCGCGATCGGTTTGGGCGCACTTGGCAGGCTCTGGCTGTGCCGCACCCCGGCGCCTCTATCGGCTGCGCCTTTACTGTTCGCGGTTTCACGCAAAGTCGGCATCGCCTGTCTGGCAGCCTTCATACTCCTGCTCATCGGTCTGCTGATGCTCGCTCCGGCGTCGGGGTCACAAGGATTGGCTCTGTTCGACGCTTTCTATCGGTCCGGTGCGCTGGTGTTCGGGGGTGGCCATGTCGTGCTGCCATTGCTGCACACCGCTGTGGTCGGGCCGGGCTGGACCGCCGATGCGACGTTCCTTGCGGGTTACGGAGTGGCGCAGGCCGTGCCGGGGCCGCTGTTCAGCTTCGCTGCTTATGTGGGCGCGGTGGTCGGCCCTGCACCGCACGATATGGTCGGCGCAGCCATAGCCCTGGTCGGTGTCTTTCTTCCCGGCGTCCTGATCCTGATAGGCGCGCTGCCATTCTGGGAGGCCATGCGCGCCCGTGCCGAGGCCCAGGTCGCGCTACGTGGCGTCAACGCGGCGGTGGTCGGCATTCTTGGCGCAGCGCTTTACAGTCCGGTCTGGATCAGCGCGGTAGTAAGCCCGTATGATTTCACCGTCGCCGCTGTCGGCTTCATTCTACTGACGGTCTGGCGTGCGCTGCCAATTGCCGTGGTTACGCTCATGGCGCTGATCGCAATCATGCGGCCTACATAATCTATATGGCTGCACCGCCTGAGACGGTAGCCCAGCACCTGCGGCTGTGGCGGATCTGATGCAAAACTCACAAGTTTTGCATCACGCTTGAAACGGCCGAAAGCTCGGCATTGCGGTAATGCAGAGATCCGATGCGCGGGCCGATCGCGGATGTCAGGGCTTAGCGGAGAGCGGACAGGCAGCTCTAAAAAAAGGGCCGTATAAAATTCTAATAAAACCGCGAGCCTGCTTTATTCGCTTGCACAGGCAGGTACTTAATCACCTGGTAAGCCTCTTCCGCCTCACGCTCTGTCGTGAAAATCACGTCGAGCCATCTATCTTCTAAAGGGCTATAAAGTCCCCAGGTGCGCGTAGCAGGATGATCGGTCATCAGCGATGGGATGAAATTCGGTTGAATCGTCATAGATTCGATTTATCAGATAACCGATGATTACTCCATTGCGGGGCATAGAGACGCGGCCGATTGGAATTGCCCGAACGCCTACAATTTGGTCGCTTTCTGCCGTTCCGGCTGTTGCGAAAGGGTTCGCTTTCACGACGACAGGAAGCGCCCTTTGCGGCCGTTCGCGCTTCGGCTAGATCGCCCACCTTGTGAGGAATGTAGGGTGCGTTATCTTCTCTTACTGTTGTGCCTTTTCGGTTGCTCACCTCAACACGGTCAGGAGCGCTGGCGATATGCTCCCGAACCATCATCGCCGTATCAAGCGACGCTGATCGGGGACGACTTCAACCTCGGGGAAAGTCAGCAATTCAGCCTGCGTATTGACGCGCAGCCGGCAGAGGCCGGCGACAACGGCCGGTTCTTTGAAGGGCCAATCGAAGCTGGCGGCGCAATAAACCCTCCGAGACCGCAGCTTGTGTGGACATCAGCGACAGACCTGTTGGTCACTGCACATACCAAGGAACTTGAAGGTCAAACGACCCGACGATTTGGAGGCAATGGAAGGCCGAGAGGATCGGTTACGATCCGATACGTCGCCGATGGGCCGATTAGTGATTAACCTCCGCTTGCCACCAGGCCCGGCCGTCCAGCAGCCGTTCGCGCCTAGCGTACGTAAAACCTACTTTCGTGTCGTGATCCCGTGATCGTTGGAACCCCGCTGCCGTTAGATCGTATTAGCTTTGCGAAATCCGCCGGGCGGTATTCCCCCCCATACTATCCCGCTCGCCTTTAGCCGCTGGTCCCTCTGGACCGGCGGCCTTTTCTTTGGCCCGCTTAAAACAGGCGTTTTCCGATCTCGTAGGCATAGCCTGGATCGTGATCGGCTCGGTTTCCCGCATCAAGCGCATCTTGGCTCCATGCTTATGTACTTGGTGAAAGCGCTCCCGTGGTCCGCTGCACAGTAGGAATTGCGATCCGCGATATCGTAGCTCGGCTCACACCCAACAATGCGGCGACAGTGCGTTGCGTGTCGCCGGCTGCAAGGCGCTGCAGGGCCTCGGACTGCTGGTGAGGGGTAAGGGCAGCGCGGCGGCCGAATTTTACGCCACGGGCCTTGGCCTGGACCGTGCCGGCAGCCGTGCGTTCGGTGATACGATGGCGCTCATAACTCGCTGCGACCCCCGGCACGGCAATGATGACTTCGGCGAACTGAGAGGTGGTATCCACCATCGGCTCCGCGATCGAGCGGAAGCCGGCACCGGCTTCCTTCACCGCATAGAGGATGTTCAACAGGTCACGGGTGTCGCGGGCAAGGCGATCGGTGGACGTCACCATCAACACATCGCCGGCATCGAGCGCGCCGATCGCGCGCTTGAGCTGGGGCCGCTCGGCCGTCGCGGCACTGACCTTCTCGCGATAGATCTTCGTACAGCCCGCCGCGTCTAGCTGAGCGAGCTGCTGCGCCAAATCCTGGCCAGTAGATGAGACACGTGCGTCGCCATAAATCATGCCCCCAATGTGCATCGGATTTATGCATCGCGGAAGTGCCCGGTTTCGTACGGTTTTTCATCTGATGCAAAACTTGTGCGTTTTGCATCAAACCGGTCTACCGCAATGCTTATAGTTTGTTTGCCATACTTGTTCAGTTTGGCGAGATCGGCGGGAAGTGCTCCCCCCGTTGCGTGGAATTTTCGCTGATGACGATTCACTTCGATTGCACCATGTGCGGCCGTTGCTGCCACAATCTGAAATTGCCGATGTCCGCAAACGAGGCGATTACGTGGTTGACCCGCGGCGGTGACGTGCAATTACTATGCGAGGCTTCCGTCTATCCGGACGGGCAACACCAAACGCAGCGTGACAATTATGACTGGCAACGCAGCTTCGCCGCCAGCAGCGGTACGCTTCCGGTCCGTATACGCATGACGTTTGTGGGCGCTTTTTCGGGAGCTTGTCCTTATCTACTCGCGGACATGCGGTGTGGCGGCTATGAGGATCGACCAAGGGTGTGTCGTATATACCCGGCTGAGGTAAATCCCTTTGCCGCCATCGGTCCGGCGGGCAAATCATGTCCGCCAGAGGCATGGTTCTCCGATCAGCCGGTCTTTGCAGTTAACAACGCGCCCGTTGACCGCGAAACACGCCTATTAATTGATGCCGCGCGCAATGCTGGCTTAGAAGATACCGTAACTAAGGAAACCGTTTGCGTCCTGCTAGGCGTCGCCGAGGCTGCTTTTGCCAATGAGGGTTTCGCGATTCATACACCGGCGCCTGCCACATTGCTCGTTGCGCTTAAGCAGGCCATTAAAGGTCCGCCGGTGGGAGCCCTCGATTGGCGGATTGTAACCAATCGATCCTCGACGCTCGCCATGCTCAACTCGGCTGACGCGAATGCGATGATGACGTCCTCCGAACAAACCTTCGAATATCACGGCTTTTTCGCCCCCGATGAAGCAGCCACTTTCGCTATTGCGGCGTAGCCTCACCGAGGCAGAGGTTAAAGAATATTGCGCCGGCGAAAGCACACATCCGCCCAATCGCTGACGGCCAGCCAACCGGCTGCTTGGTGCTACGACGTTGATGCAAAATTTTTGGGTTTTGCATCAAAGTCGTCGCCTGGCAGTGCCATCTGCCGCTGACAGCATGGTGCCAATTAGCTCTGCTATCTACAGTTTCGAGCCGCTGCCGGCGGTGTGCATCAAACGGTCGTTTTCTGAACATCGCTAAATCGATCGAGTTAGACATTGAGCACCGTAGGCGACGGCTGTTAGTCGAGGCAGAGGTGGGGCTCCCAGATAATCAACTCTACGATGGGTTTCGGTGCGATTGTGTCAAAATCATATCGCGTTGGATGATTGGCCGATACCGTGGCAGACGCTAAAGAGCCTTCTGGAATAGCCCCCACGGTATCTGCCATGCGGAACTCGACAATCGATCCAGCTGGTGGAGCAGCTTCCGCTTCTCCTTCAAAAACCAAAAGATAATCGAGGCGCAGCCAATAATCATTGTCGTCCTCATGCCAGCCATGGTTTGCCGACACACTAAAGGGCGTTTCCAATTACCGTCTGGTCCCAGCGCGGACCGCCATGCGGTCCCAGGAGGGGACAACGCCTATATACACGCCGGCTAATCGGATGATCCAAAAGCCTGCTTCAGCCACGATTGCGAAAAGCCGGGAAAGCAAAAAGGGCGGCGGCAGCGCAGAGCCGGGAAAAACCTGTCCTTGGTGGCCCGATGGTCAAGCGGTGGGGCGGTGCCAACGGCGGGAAGGCCTTCCATTATGGATGCAAAGCCTATCCCGGCGACAACGGCGTGCGAGCGGCGCCGGGCAGGGGTGGGTCGACCATAGTCGCATCATCTCTGTCGATCGCCGCCGCGGCAGGCGAAGTTGAGGCAGTCCATGGCGGGTCGCTAACCGAGAGGCAGATAGTTCCGCAGCGCCATGCCTCTAGATCTCGATGACTGCGGAAGTGGCACACCGTTCAGTGCAGGTCCCCGCAACCAAACCCACATACACCAAACCGTCTCAGGTCCGCCCGAGGCGGTTTTTTTGTGCCGTTTTTCTGGGGCTTACGCTCGAGTCGCGAGTGACGTGCCCCCCCGTCTTTCATCGAATTGAACTCACGCGGGAACTCGTCGCAAAGTTCTGAAAAGAGCGCCGGGTCCATGAGATGAGTGTGCAGGGTCGTGAGGACGCGCTGCTCGAGCACATCGCGGCGAATGTTCACACGGTTGGCGCACGTTCCCTTGTTCCGCGCCGCCGCTCATCGATCCGCGGCTTGCCACGTTGACCGTCCTCAAAAGGCGCGATGCGCTGGGTGTGCTGGCGCTTCTTCGCTGCCACTCACAGCGTGTCATCGACTAGGGCTGCGGTTCCGCCGAGGTCGTTTGCTCATCTTGCCTTCTCCTTGCGGCCAGTATGGCCGCTCAAAAGATCGGCAATCCACTTATACCCCGCTGTTCAAGTTCCTCGAGCCACCTCTGAAGCGGGTGGGTTCGTCGAAATGTGCAGATTTTTTCCGGTCAGCGAATGATATCCGCCTGCGTCGGTCAATGACACGGCAATAGGGGCGAAGCACAAACGCGCTGGGGTGATAGTGCAATTGCCTGCCAATGCCTGGCAATGTCCGATTTCCGTAAATCATTTCAAGCCGCCCCCTCGTCGAGCACCGTATAGGATCGTCATGGTTGACAAACGCATAACGCATTCGTTCGTGCCGATCGATGCTGTAAGAGCTGACTGCGAACCCGAAACGATGGGCGCAGCCTTGAGCATAAGAGCGTCCTCTCCTTGATGGAAAATTCTCAATCATTCGAGCCAATTCGGAGCTATGACGGCAACGAGAACGCTCCTCTGCCACGTTCGAGGCTATTGGAATCTATTTTCGTAACAGGCACTTGGTTGGTCGGTTTGATCGCGATCTGCTCGATGATTGGCGTGGTGTCGCCCTATGCCGACGCGATCAATCTCGTGGCACCGCTATGGCAGGTTGTGGGGCTCATCATGATCGTCGGCGCGACCGCGCTTGCGGCGGGGCGGTCGCGCGGATGGTTGGCGGTCCCGGCATTGTGCCTCTTCTGTGCGTTCGCCGTGACGGTCTTGCCCGACTGGCTCCCCCGCTTGCCTCGCCCCGCAGGCGTTGAGCAGAACGGCCTCAAAGTCGTTATTTTCAACGCCTGGAAAAACAATGCCACGCCGGAACGGGCAGCAAGATGGATCGCGCAACAATCGCCCGACGTCGTCGTGCTGGCCGAAATCGACTGGCAGCGGGGCGGCATCCCGGCGCGATTGAAGCAGTTCTACCCATATCAGCAGGATTGCAGCGGCGCGCACCGATGTTCCACAGCGGTGCTGTCGCGCATCAAGCCCATCGCCAGCGGCGGTTTGGCGCATGGCGATCCTGAAAACAAAAGCGCGTTATCTGCAGCTTGGATTCGCCTGGCAGGCACATGCGGGGCTTATGATATTGTGGGCGTGCATCTGAACCACCCGTGGCCGATGGCCGGGCGAGCGGGGGAGCGCCGCCAACTGGCCGATTTCCTGCGCGGCCGGAGTACGCGCGCGATCCTGGCTGGCGATCTCAACCTACCGCCGTGGATGTTCGAACTCGGGTGGCTTGAACGCGACACAGGCTTGGCGCGCCGCACCTTGGCGCTGCCGACCTGGCCCAGTCCGTCGGCACGAGGATGGCTGAACACACCCCTGTTCCCGCTCGACCACCTGCTGGCAGGCAAGGGATGGGCGGTGTCGGCAGTGATGCGCGGGCCCGATATCGGGTCGGATCATTATCCGATGGTGATTCGACTTGTTCCGATCTCACAATGCGCCCCATCGCGATTGTAACAAACGGGATCAACGACTGTTTGTTGCCAGCGCCTGCGCAATCCAGTAGCGTTTGACATAGCAATTTGAGTGCAATGAGCAAATGACGTCACGATTTCTCCTTGCTGCTACTTTGAATCTTTGGGTGTGGACAGGCGTGCCTGCCGCAGCGCAGTCACCAACTGTCGGTGCGACGAAGACGGCCCCGACCCAAGCGGTACCGGAGACTGCGGTCGCCCCATCCAGTTCTTCGTACAATGAGGATTATAAGCTTGGTGTCGCCGACAAGGTTCGCATCATTGTGTTCGATGAACCAACCCTCTCAGGCGAATTTCTCGTCAACGCCAATGGTTCGCTTTCGCTGCCACTGATCGGCGATGTGCGGGCCGAAAATATGACGCCGACCGAGGTCACCCAGGAGATTCGCACAAAACTGATGGATGGCTACGTCCGTGAACCCCGCGTCAGCATCGATATTCTCACCTTTCGCCCATTTTATATTTTCGGCGAGGTCAATAAACCGGGCGAATATCCATTCTCTGCCGGTCTTACCGTAGAAAACGCCGCCGCTACTGCCGGAGGCTTTACGTACCGCGCCGACAAGAAAAAAGTGTTTATCAAGCATGCTGGCGAAACCGAATCGATTCGCCAGAAGCTGACGCCTGACCTCAAAGTTCGAGCTGGCGATACGATACGCATTGGCGAGCGCTATTTTTGAACATCTCTATTATGGCGCTCTCCTGAGCGGAGGGTGCGCCTGCTCTTACGGCTAGCAAAATTATACCAAGCCAAGATATATATAAAAATCTCAATTTTCCTTCGCAGTTGCGAAAAGACAATTTTTGTGAGATTTTAACGGTGTCGGCTTGGGAGTTCGAGATGCGATCCTCACGCGTTAGCAAAGTCAGTTCATTCGCTGTATATGTGTTAGCAGCAGCGTCGCCCGTAGTGGCTATCGGGCAGACGATTCAGCCTGCTGTCGTATCGACAACACCTGTGGTGCCCGCTCTGACAAGTGACGAGAAGGTTGCCGTCCTGGTCAAATTGATCGCTGACACGATCGCAGCAATGCCAGCAAATAGCACGAGCCAAGATATCGAGGCGCGATTGTCATTCGTCATCGATCAGGCCCAGCCGGATGCTGCAACGATCAAGGCTGCACTGGGCAGTGTTTCGGCTAATTCAAAACTGAAAGCTGCGGTAAAGGCTGCACTGAAAAATCTCACCGCGGTTCTTTCACGGGTTCAAAACACGGGTACAGCGGCACTTGCCGCGCAGACCGTCGTGACGCAGGGAACGGCGCTCAGCTTGGGCGGCGGTACTTCTAACTACGTTCGGCCATAATCGCTGAGGCGGGGGGGGTAACAAAATGACGAGACCCGCAGGAAGGCCCCCCAAGACCTCTTTGTACGCTGCGGTGCCTATTTTCGGGTGGCTTTTGGTGCCGTGCATCGTTCATGCGCAGAACGTCGGCGCCAATTTCGTCACCCCTGATCTCCCGCTGGAATATGATCGTGGGCGTAATATCGCGGTGCTTGAGCGGCCACGGCCGGAATATTCGGCAATCGGCATCCCGATCGGCGGCTTCATCCTGTTGCCGCGCGTCGAGGGCGGCGTCGGCTATAGCGATAACGTTTACGCCACACCGGGTACGAAGACGGCTGACGGGTATGTCGATCTCAGTCCTTCGGCACAGCTCAAAAGCAATTGGAACCGCAACGACTTCGGCGTCGATGCCGGGTATAGTGTGCGGCGCTATTTCAGGCAGACGCGGCGGAACCAGGATGGATGGACCGTCGGTGCTACAGGTCGATATGATGTGGGCGGTACGCTAGCTCTATCGGCGGCGGCGCGCACTCGACGGGCTGTCGAGCCTCCGACGTCCGGTGCCTATCCCACTGCTGTGTCGGCCGCAGAGGCGTCGCAATATCAACAAACCACCGCGGGCCTCACCGCATCCTACGCGCCGAGCCGCCTGAAAGCGCAGCTCGCGTACAACTTCAGTGCTTTGTCGTTCGACAACGTGCGTACGTTTGCCAACACGGTGATTGACCAGAAAAATCGTAACTCCCAAACAAACAACGGCACGCTTCGGATCGAATATGCGATCAGCCCCGATACGTCGGTTTTTGCAAGCGGTAGTTATGAGCGGACCGGCTATTCGCAGCAGTTGCTGCCGGGTGTCGCCAATCGCGATTCGAAAACTATTCGTGGACTGGTCGGTGCGACATTCGACGTATCGACCAAAGTACGCGGTGCCGTCGGCATCGGCTATATGCGCCGTAACTACGACTCCCCGCTTTATCCCGACATCAGTGGAGTGAGCGGCGAAGTTCGCCTGGAATATTTCTTGAGTGCATTGACCACGGTTGGCCTGACAGGTCGCAGGATCATCCAGGATGCCTCCTTAGCCAATTCGGGCGGCTTTATTAACAATAGTGTGGCATTGCGCGTGGATCATGAGGTGCTCCGCAATCTTCTTCTCAACGCACAGGTCGGGTATGAGAAAGATTTATATGAGGGCATACGTGCATCGCTCGATATTTTTCGGACCAGCGGGGGAGCGAAGTATATTCTTACCCGTGAACTTGGCCTTGGTTTCACCATAGCGCATGATTCGCGCTCCGCTCGCGATTTACTGGCAGGGACCGGCTATGGTGAGACCCGCATCATGGTTTCTGTCGCCGTTCAAAGATAACACTATTCGGTTGAAAGAACGCATTTGATGGACGCCTTTCCCCGCACTGCGGATGCCAGAGGCACGAGTCGCTTCGACCAGACACGACATATCGGCCAAAAACCGGTAACGCTGACTGCGCTTGGGGAAACGCTCAGCCGCCGCTGGAAATTGTTGGTCGCCGTTATCATTTTGACGACCGGAGGCGCTTTCGTGGCGGCGTTGCTGATTACGCCAAAATACGATGCCATCTCGCGGATCCGCATAACGCCGGCGCGCCAATCGCCGCTCGATTACGAGGACGCCACCAAGAACGGCCCACTCGACCAAGCATCGCTCAATACCGAAATCGCGACGATCGAATCTCGCGATGTCGCCCGGCGTGTAGTGAGGGTGCTTAATCTACAAGGCGATCCCGAATTTGTTGGTGTCGCGAAGCCGAGTCTGCGCCTCAGTCCCGAACTCGCACAAGCGCGTGCCATTGAAGTCGCGACATCGGCCTTGATGGCGCGCGTTTCGGTCGAGCAACAAGACAAGAGCTTGGTGCTGACGATCAAGGTGCGGACCCTGAATGCGCTGAAATCGGCTAACATCGCCAATGCAGTCGCCGCAGCCTATATCGACAACACGGCAGATGTGCAGATGAGCACCGCAGCACGCCAATCCTCGACCGGGCAAGAGGCACTGCAACGCCTTGGCGCTGACGTCCAGGCGAAGGAGGCCGAGGTCGCTGAGTATCGCGCCCGCGTCGGCATCGTGCAGGGCGGTGCCAATGGAACAATTAACGAACAGCAGATCGGCCCGTTGTCGATGCAGCTTGCAACGGCAGAGTCACAAGCAGCGGCGGCGCGGTCCCAAGTGCTTGCGGCACAGCGTCAAATGTCGTCCGGTGGCACTGATGCCATCTCTGCTGTGTTGTCATCGTCGGTGATTGCGGATCTCCGCCGCCAGCGAACGGAAGCGGAATCCCGACGTGCCGAGCTGAATGCGCGCTATGGTCCGAAACATCCTGATGTTATTCAGAGTAACCAAAAAATCGAAGCGCTCGATCGCCAAATTCGTCAGGAGCAGAAGCGGATCGTCGATGGACTGCGGAGTGCTGCCGACGCAGCCGATGCCCAGGCGGCCAGCCTCCGCTCGCAGCTTGCCGTTCTGAAGGGAACGATCGGCAGCAATAATCAGGCTTCGGTCAAGGCCGAAGCGTTGCAGCGCGAGGCTGAGGCGGCGCGTGCGGCTTACACCCGCCTGGCAACCTCAGTCCAACAATCGTCGCAAGCGCAGCGCAGCAACGAGCCGCAAGCGCGGGTGCTGGAGCGCGCCGTGGTGATGTCGCAACCAAGTTATCCCAACCGTCCGGCAATGGTTGCCGCAGGATTGCTCGTCGGTCTCGTGCTGGGCTTTGCCATTGTGCTGATCGTCGATGGCGTTCAGGCGACCGTTCGCAAGCCGGAAGATGTCGAGACGATGCTCGACGTAAAATTCATCACCGCCGTCCAGCAGTTGACGCGCCGGCAGCGTAAAGACCGCGACGGCAAGACCTGTTCGCCGGCCGGTACGCTTAGCGCCAAACCCGTTTCGGCTTATTCCGAAGCGTTTCGGACGATTCGTAATGCCGTCCGCAGCTCGCGCACCACCGACCGTAAGATCATCGCGATTAGCTCCACGCTCCCCGCAGAGGGGAAAACGACCAGCGCGCTCTCTCTGGCGCGGGTCATGGCGTTGAGTGGCGAGCGCGTTTTACTGATCGACTGCGATATTCGCCGGTCCAGCATCCTGCGGGAAACCGGCGTTGAAACAGCGATCGGCTTGATCGAGGTTCTGTCGGGCGACGGCACGTTCGATCAAGCAATCGGGGCCGATATGATCCCGGAGCTCGATGTGATGCCGGTGCTCAAGCCGACCTTCACCCCGATCGACGTTTTCAATAGCGACGCTATGCGGAATTTGCTCAGCACCCTGCGCACAAAATACGATTACATCATTCTCGACACACCGCCCTTGCTCGGCGTGGCGGATGCGCGGACTTTGGCGCTGCTCGCCGATACCGTAGTACTGACGGTCAAATGGAATTCCACACCGATTCCGGCGATCGACGCCGCCCTTGCGGGCCTTGAACAAGACGGTGCGTCCGTCCTCGGTGTGGTACTGACAATGGTCGACTCACGATCTGAAGCGATGGGCGCACTATATTATTCGTCGCGGTACAGTAGTTATTATGAGCAATAGGCACGCAAGTCGACATGCGGGATTGGGCAGTTGCTTGGCACCGCTGATCGGCTGTGCAGTTTGCCTCGCTGCGTTACCTCCCGCGATCCTCGTCCTGCTTGATGCCTGGAAAACGCAAGAGATCGTTGCAGTCTTCGATGCCACATCACCAACCGCGCGTGGCGAGATTTTGGAGCGGTATTTCGATACGCCGCCCGCCCAGCTGTCGAGCCAGGCGGCTGCGGCACTGGCGGAACTCGCGATCGAGGGTGCCAGCCACACGACGGAAAATGGGCTTCGCAAGCTCTATCTTGGCGAGGCCATTGATCTCGTAAAGCGCGTTCGCGTCGCTCGTCCGGATTGGCCGATCGGCAATATTCTTAGGGCGCGGTTGCTAGTGGCGCAGAGCGGGACAATCACGCCGCCTGCAATCCAGGCCTTTCAAGCGAGTTACGCCAATGGGGGCTTTTTGCGACGTGAGGCCAAATGGCGTATCGCGTTTGCGACCTTGTGCTGGCGATCGCTTACGTCGCACACGCGAAGCGCTGTTGTGGACGAAGCTGTGTGGATGGTCCGATATGATGGAAACCTCAGGCCCGAGATCGAAGCCCTGCTGGGCGATTCGCCGGCCGCTGTCAGCTTTCAGCTCAGGCTCGCTAGACCGTTATCGCGCTGATCTGACGTCCGAAAGCGCAGCGAACGGCCCCAACACAGCCCGGCCAAGCCTGCGGTGAACGCGGCAATGCCCGGCACATTCAATGCAATATCGACGCAAGAGCAGCCGATCGCGAGGCAAATTGCGAGGACTATGGCGATCCCCAAAGTGTCGGCATGGATGATCAAGGCAGGCACGGTTCTGATCGTCACCAGAGTGCCCGCGAACACTAACAAGCCGAGCGCTGGCCATCCTGCTTCGAGGGTAAATTGCAGCGCGGCGTTATGCGCTGCGCCGAAGTTCCAGAAATCCAGAGCGCTGCTGGCATCGAGATGTCGCTGGTTGAACTCAAAAAATGACCCGAGGCCATAGCCGTAGGCAGGGGCGTTCCAAGCGAGCGCGCTGTAATGACGCCAAACCAGCCACCGCCCGATTCCGTCCGAATCGGCGGTCGACAGCCGATCAAGCACGGCACCAGCCGCGAGCGGTAGAGTTAGCGTGAGTGCGAGTATCCCAACGATCAGCACGGACCAACTGCGCAGGCCCATCTTGTCACGAGCTCTCGAAGCTACGACCTGCGTCACAACGAGAATGGTAAGGGCGAGCATGGTCAAAAGGAACGCTGAGCGTGACTGCGACAGCAAGAGAAAGACGAAGGCTCCGGCTGCGACCATGAGCGCCCCCCCGATGACAACCACTTGCCGAGCGCTGGTAGTCCGGAAGATCCCGCGGTCCATGGCATAGCCAACAGAGATGATGGCGATCATGCCGTAAAAGCATCCGGCAGCATTCGGATTACCGATCGTCGCGCTGAAACGATGATAGCCTGTATCGGACGCAAAGCCCCAGAGCCCCAGAAAATCAAACTGCCACGCGGCGATGGTCACGATCAAAAGGACGCCGCTGAACAAGACAATCCAACCGGCAACGCTGCGACATAGACCGCGCTGCAAACCGATCAACGCTACCGCAAAAAACAGGGCTGCTGCCGATGCAAGCTTAAGATATTCGAGCGCATAGGCTTCTGCGACAATCGGCACCGCGGGCGACCACAATCCGCCGCCGACGATTGCCGGAAGAGCGGTCCAGCTCAGCAGGAGTGCGACCGTCAAGGCAACCGGAAGGGCAGCATGCCTAGTCCGTCGGTCGATCTTGGCCACCACAAGGATAGCCGCAGCAAACAATAGCGACGCTACTACAAGGGCAGCGGACATGACTGCCGAGTTAGAGCCCGCCGCACCGACTCCCGACACCAAAAGGACTGCGACGACAGCCCCCCCCCACGACAAAGGAACAGGCGAAACGACCGCAACATATGTCCGTTGTCTCACACCGATCGCTCCGACATATCACAGGCCTTGCTGGGATCCGATCGTGTAGCGGTCTCAAATGATAAACCACTAACAAGTGCGCAGGGAGTTATCTGCCACAGCAGCCCATATAACTCATGCACAGCACGCTTTAGCTTATTGGTGCTCGAGCAAATGGTAAGCTATGCGAGCTAAAATGACCCTCGCTGCGTCAGGACTGCGGGAAGCGTCATCAACAAAATCTTGCTGTTCAAGCGCAATGTTCGGCGGCGCGAGTAGACAACGTCGAGGGCAACGCGCCGACGATAGGTCGTGTTGTTGCGACCGCTCACCTGCCAAAGACCCGTAATGCCGGGCTTTACGTTGCTATAGTCAGCAAACCAACGGCCGTAGCGCGCCACTTCGGCGCGTACGATCGGTCGCGGACCGACGATGCTCATATCATTCAACAGAACGTTGAAAAGCTGCGGCAGTTCATCGAAGCTCGTCCGACGCAGAAAAGAACCGATCGGCGTAATGCGCGGATCGCACCGCAGCTTATGATCAATTTGCCATTCTGCGCGCGCCGCCGGGTCACTGGCAAGCAAGGCATTCAAGCGAGCCTCAGCATCGACCACCATCGTACGAAACTTGAAGCAACGAAATTCACGGCCATCAAGTCCGAGCCGACGATGTGCAAAGATGATCGGCCCCTTCCCGGTTGCCATAATTGCCAACGTGATCACGCCCATAAGCGGTGCAAAGAACAAAATCGCCAGCACCGCTACCGTGAGATCAACTGGCCGAAACCAGTCGCGTTGCGCTTTTGGAGAAGCATTTGCGGCCCAATCGAGGTTTAACTCTGCCAACTGCATCTGCGTTGCCCCCGTTACGGCTATCGCCGAATCGTTGCATTGCAATATATCGAGGTGCACAAGAATTAAAAGCTTATTAACCAATTAGTATTGACACAAAATGGCTCAGCACCGCGAAGTTGCCCAGGTCAAAGAAAATCTGCACGTCATTCACTCGGTTTTGGTCAATCCGATCGGACTCATTCTCTCTAATTGTTTGGAATCGCCAAATTCCCTGTTCGCCGGTTGGGGCGGCTAAAATAGGGATTGGCCGACGGCGTGGGTTTGGGAGCGGGTTTCGTGTCGGACGAACTTTCCGTCGCCGGATAGGCACTTAGTTTCGCGGCTTCGATGGGGCTCGCAGTCTGCACTGGGATTTTGGACTGGTCGTTTGCCGATGAAGCGGTCGCCGCACTCAATCCTTGCTTCGACGCGCTATTGTCCGGTTCAGGCGCGACCTCGACGAGCTTTCCAGGCGTGGTCAGGAAAGGGTAGGCACCATAGGGCGCTATGGGTCGGTAAAAAACGTGGTTGTTGATGATCGCGACCTTGGCAAGTTCTGATGCCCAGACCGGTACGATCCACACCGTATGATAATGGGTCGCTTGGCCGACTTGATATGACACGATCCCATGCAGCGCCGCCTGGGCCACGGCATACACTTTCTTCCAGCGTGTCGGCTCGGGCCTTCGACGTAGAGATCCGTCGCACGTAAAGCTGAATTGGCAACCGGTCGGGCGGTCAGCTCCCTGATAGACAACCCCGCACACCGTTTTGGGATAGCGTGGATGGCGAACGCGGTTCAGTATGACCTGCGCAACCGCTAGCTGTCCGGCTGTCGGCTCCCCATTCGCTTCATAATAGAGGGCTGTGGCAAGGCACTCTGTCGCCGCGGCAAGATCCTTGGGCGAAAGCCAGTCCGGCGAAAAGACGGGCGGTGCCGGATTGAGCATTGTGAGTGGCCGGGCAACGTTTCGGGCGAAGGCGTCGGACGGCGTGATGTCGAGCTTTTGCTGGGGAAGGAAGGTTTCGAGCGGGAGGAGGTCGGCGGTCGGGGCTGACGTTGAGCTCGCAGGCGACGCTTGATCTGTCGGTAGTAACGGACTCGCCTCAGGTACTTCAAAAAGCCGGGCAAAGTAGATACTGATGCCTACTGCAGCTACCAGCAATGTCCCTAGCACAAGCAGGGACAACGCAGCTAGACGCGCTGGGGAGATGACAAAAAAATCGAATCTGGCCATAATGACCTGCCTGGCTAGGATCGCGACGGTCTTGATGGTAGTTTGGTTTGCTGTCTTGTATCAGCCCAAAAAGACTAGGCCATGTTGACACAAGACTTCAGCCATAGGCGAACGACGGTGAGGTTGAGAAAGCTGAAGACACGCAAAAACCGTCGGATTTGATGGGTAGCAGGCGCGACGCGGTGGCA
Organism: Sphingomonas sp. PL20; assembly: GCF_017875905.1. Taxonomy (NCBI): domain Bacteria; kingdom Pseudomonadati; phylum Pseudomonadota; class Alphaproteobacteria; order Sphingomonadales; family Sphingomonadaceae; genus Sphingomonas; species Sphingomonas sp. PL20. The sequence continues at coordinate 1,492,460 of NZ_JAGINH010000002.1, forward strand.
TTGGAGCCTTCGTTGCGCCTGAGGGCGGCGCTTTGGCCATTTTCGGTGTTTGTATCCGGCGATTTCGGGCATTGTCCTCGATTTTGAGCTGAATATCCCCTAGTTTTCTAGACGCCTTGAGCCATCAAAGCCTGCTGCCGTTCGAGATCGACGGGCGACAGCATCCCGCTCCTGACATGCGTACGGATCGGGTTGTAGAACATCTCGATGTAATCGAACACGTCCTGCCGGGCTCCTTCGCGCGTTTTATAGATGCGTCGCCGAATGCACTCACGCTTGAGGAGATTGAAGAATCTCTCAGCGACGGCGTTATCGTGGCAGTTTTCCCGCCGGCTCATTGAGTGTTCCAGATTGTAAGCCCGGGTGAAGGCAGACCAGTCTATACTGGTGAACTGCGAACCCTGATCCGAATGGATCAGAACGCGGTTTTCAGCTTACGCTGCCAGACCGCCATGTGCAGGGCCTGCAAAACCACATCGGTTGTCTAACTGCTTTGCAACGACTATCCCGCCACGCGAAGAGAGTAGAGGTCGAGCACGACCGCCAGATAGGCGAAGCCTTCCATCGTGCGGATATAAGTGATGTCCGTCACCCAGGCGCGATAGCCTCCGGCACGTCGAACTGGCGATCCAAAGTGTTGGCAGCAACGGCCGAAGGCCTTCCTCCCGAACTACCTGGCTGCCGCTTGTAGCCGACCTGCGCCTTGATGTCTGCCAGGTTGCTCAGGCGGGCAATGCGATTGGGACAACAGGTCTCTCCCTGATCGAGCAGATCGTCGTGCAACTTGCGATACCCATAGATCTTGCCGCTGTCGCTCCAGGCCTGCCGGATCAATGCAATCTACCGAGCATCCACCTGCGCTCGCCGGCTTAGCGGTGCTTTGCGCCAGGCATAGAAACCGCTGGGCTAGATCGCCAGGCACCGGCACATCGCGCGGACGCCAAACTGGTTCTGATGCTCGGCGACAAAGGCGTATTTCACTTGGCATCCCTGGCGAAATACGCGGTGGCTTTTTTTAAGATGTGTCGCTCCTCGGTCACCCGAGCCAACTCGCGCTTCAACTGGCGGATCTCGGCGTCCTTATTGGCATCGCCCGATGCCACCTTCGCAAGCTGCTTCTTCCGCGCATACGGCGAGTGCGGGCTGACGCCGAGACGCTGCGAAACCTCCGCTACCGGGTGACCCCGCTCCGTGATCTGTACCACCGCGTCACGCTTGAACTCATCGCTGAAATTGGGCTTTTCCATCGTCGCTTCCTTTCCTCAAAATTAGGATTGAAGGGGTCAAGAACGCTAGGGGCCATTCAGACATCACGTCGAAATGGTCTGCAGCTTTGCCGAGCGGCGCAGCCTGAGCCATTGGCTCAGCTGAGCACGAACTTTCGCATCTGCAACGGCCAGAATCCATGCTAAAGCAATCAGCATAAGCGTCAGCGTGATCGTGAAGGCAAGCGGGCTCATGAACCTACGAGCCACGAACCATCCTATGGTCAAGATAGGAAAATGAACAATATACAATGGGTAGGAAATATCCCCTAGAAACGCGCCGCTGCGCTGAATGCTAAGTGGCATTTCCCATGCCGCGCCGAAATAGATGATCAGAGGCAATATCGCGACGATCATGATAAGGTCGTATACTATACGAAATCCGTCGGGGATTTGCGGCGTCAGGACCAAAAGCAGTGCGGCCAAAGGGGCAAGTGTTAACCAGGTTGATTGCTTGTCGCGACCAGTGCGAAGCCGATGAAGCAGCATTCCGGCACAAAAGGAAAAGCTCACGCGAGCAACTCCGAGACCAATCCAGGACCATTCTCCGCCCGGGATAGCGCTGCCAAAGCGAAAAGCGCCAATCAGGATACACGGCGCTGATATCATGCAAATGAACAGAAGCAAGCTCGCTCGTGCCCTGAACAGAAAAGTTGCGAAAAATATGTTGATTATAAGTTCTAGAAAAAGAGACCAAGCTGGAGCATTTAATGGGAACAGAAATCTGTCATCAAAAGGCGCCGGTAAAATAATGAGATTTGCGGCAATATTTCCGATATAATGCAATGGAGTCAGCGCGAGATCATCACGCTTTATGATTTGTCCAAGGCCCTTCACCGCACCCAATGCGAGCCCGACAATAAACAGCGGGTACAAGCGGATATACCGCAGCTCGACAAATTGAGAGACGCGCATTTGACTGCGCAGCTTTCCGCCATAGGCTCCAGCAAGGACAAAGCCACTTAACGCAAAAAAGAAATCGACCGCGAGATAACCTTCGCCCGCTAGTGGAAGGCCTACGATCCAGCCGGTGTGCAACAGCAGCACCCAGATCGCAGCCAAGCCGCGCATTGCGTCGAGCGTATGATAGCGAGATCGATCCATTATCTCACGCCCCCCCCCCAGCAGATACAATAACGCAAATGGCCAACAATACGACGTCAATATTTACACAAACTCGTATAGGAGGTACAGTATAACCTGCTCCGCGCGAAAATTACTAAACATCGCGCTTTCGTGTTCTTAGAAAGACCGAGTTCCTAGCACTTAACATAGCCCCGATCGCGGCGGATTCAAAGCCAGACGGACTCCCCGATAGAAACCATGTCAGCAACATGGTCGCTGCGTAGGCGGCTATTGCGCAAAAGCCGCACCCGATCAGCGACAATGCCAGAACCGGTCCGTTCAGAATGGCCAGATCTGGGCGGAGGGCTGCGAGAACCAGCACCAAAGCGCCGCCGGCCAGCGCAGGACGCCACGGGCGCAGCAACTGGCGAATGATTGGAATGCCGATCAGGTCTCGCACAAACCACGCCGATACTAGGCTCATTAGCACTGACGTCACGGCGCGCCCGCCTATCACGCCATACACGCCGAACCACAAAGCACCCAATATGGCGGCCGGAACTCTGATACACAGCTCGCAAAGGCTTTGACGCAGAAACACGTTGGTCCGCCCCAACGCCATTGCCAATGGGCCGAGCGGCGACGTGAAAAGAGGGGGTATCAAGGTTAGCGCAAGGAGTTCGAGATAGGGCCATGCGTTCTGCCATTTCGGGCCGAGCGCGAGCCGGACCGCCGGCTCGGCCAACAGGCTTAGCCCCAACATGAGCGGCAGACCGGCGGCGAAGATGCTGGTAGCGGTTCGTAAATAGGCTTCGCGCAGCCGCGCCGGGTCGTTGCGGATCAGGGAAAATGCCGACAGAAGCGGACGAATAATCGGCTTGATGATCGCTTGTTCGGGCAGGCCGGACAGATTACTCGCGAGCGAGAATGTCCCTAGCTGCTCCCGCGACACAACACGACCGAGAATGAGCCAGTCGATTTGCCAGTTGATGGCCGTAACAGCTTGAGCCGCTGTCGTCCAACCAACAAAGCTCGAGAACGTGGGCCAGTGCGCGAGCGATAGGCGCGGTCGGAAGGGCGCTAAGATGTAAGAAATGACGACCATCATGGCTGGCGTTGCAACTGTGCCCATCGCAATCGCCCAATAGCTACGCGTAAGCAGTGCGCATGTTGCGGCGATCGCGAAGCCGGCAACCTTGCTGCTCACCTCGATCACCAGATCTCGTCGGAAGTCGATCGCGCGGGCAAACTCGGCCATTTTCGGGCTAACGAGACCGCGAAATGACGGAGCGAGTGCAAGAAATGCGATCAGCGGGAGCAAACGTGCGTCGCCATAGATGTGCGAGAAGGGCCATGCCAGAAGAACAAGAATGCCGCCAAGCAAAAGGCCGCGCAGCGCGCCCAAGGTGAAAGCCGTATTCAACAGAGGCCTGGAGATGGCGTCTGACCGCACCAAAACCTGGCTGATCGGAAGTTCGAAGATCGCTTCCATGATCTGGACGAGTGTCATCGCGACCGCCACCACGCCAAAGTCTTGCGGCGTAAGGATCCACGCTAGCACGAGCAGCGAGGCGAAATCGATCGCTTTCGCCCCGAGGCGGGATCCGATCAGCCAGATTGCGCTCCGGCTGACGCGCCCGGCGATCGGCCTGTCTGAGTTGGTCATTGTAGCACGCCGTGCTCGACCGACGCGGCGATCACCACGAATGGCTCCAGTATGTGACGATTTCGGCTTCGGGAAAAAGCTCCCTCGCTTGCGCAGGGGATAGGAACAAGCGATCGCCTCTAAGCCGATTTCGCAGCTTTTTATGAATGAAGTTTGTCCAGTCCAGCGGATACCATATGCGACGACCCAGCGTCGTCACTTGGCCGTAGTTCACCGAGCTGCGCCGAGCCGGGTCGAGCAGGTCAAGGACTGGCCCGACCCGGTGCCAAGCGGCTTCCTCTGAAAGCGATGCGAATTCATGGTACGTGCGCTTTAGCAAAATCGGGCCTGTCATCTCTTCCGGGCCGAGCGCGTTGCGCTTGGCCGCATCGGGATTTTCGCGCGCGACCTCTATCATTTTCAGAATGGCGAGCAGCCAGAACAACTGGCGGGGGCGCGACGCCATGATCGCGTTAGGCAAGGCATGTTCGAACGCTTTGTTGGTGCCCATCCATCCGAGAAGGATATCATTTGTCCTCATGCTTAACCGGAGCGGACGCAGGCATTCGCTGTCCATGTCCGCATACAACCCGCCGAATTCAAAAAGGAAAAAAAAGCGCACCGCGTCGGCGCGAAAAATCTCGCGTGGATAAGAATCATAAACCGCTAAAAACCACGGATAGCGCTCCGCAATAAAGCGCCGATTATCATCATCGTCCCACAGAACCACCACGGCTTCTGGGTTCAGATCAACGAAGGTTTGGCGCCAGTATCGATAATTGACCGGTATGTCGCTTCGACTTTTCCACGTTTGGAAAACCAACGCGGGTATCCCCGTAGCGACCGAAGCGAAATATGGGATATGCAGAGCTACTGCGCTATCGTCTAAAACGATATCTTGCAGCGATAGCAGGTCCTTTGCAGGCGTGCGGGAAAGCCGAAAAAACCGAACCGCCGTAGTGTCGGAGACGGCGTGGAGGAAGCGGCGTAATCGCCAGCTAAAGCGGTCTGGCATCTGGCCACTCCTGGTTTCGGTCGATCGCTATAGGTTTGACGTCGTCATGACGCACATGAGTAGCGCAGCTCTGCCTGATGTCGGCAACGCCGCTAGTTACCGACGCCGCTCGGGACGTAAGACCATTGGTATCGCCGCCATGATAGCAAACAAGATTGCGCTGGCGAAACCATAATCGACCGACGTACTGGCACCCGCCGCAGGTATCGCACAAACTAACAAAGCGATGCGAGCGCCTGCTGCCATTCGTCGAACTGAGGTCTTTCCCGGAGGTGTCGGCGTCAACACGCAACGCGCGATGAAAGCAGCCATAAGGGCGGCACCAAGGACTCCTGCGCCGCTGATCAATGCGACCGGCCAACTCGAGGCTCGGGTAGAACCCACACCCACGCCGTACCCGAACGTTTGCGCCATTCCTTCGAGGCTTACGCGATTCCAGTTACTACGCTCAAGGTACGAAGATGTGGTTTTTTTCTGGAGAACGATCGTGTCGAACGCTTGGTACGCTGCATCAAGGATATGCGGACGTATCAAGACGACGATCATACACAGAGCAAACACTATGCCGACAAGCGCAATATCGCTCACGCTGGACTGCTTTTCGGCTACATTATTTGCGAAGAGCGCATGATATGCCACACTCCCCACCCACAGTATGCATAGAACACAGACGCCAACATACGCACCGGACGAGGTCGACAGGATCGTGAAGACAACAAGCGCGCCCGCTAGCGGAAGCTCCGCATGTGCAAGCCATCCCCCTACTGCCCGTGCCGGGCGCACGAACAACAAGATTGCCGCCAAGCACAGCGTAGTCCCCCCGTAAGCGGAAGCTTCATTATTGAACCCTATAACACGATGCATCCCGGCAATTTCGTTGTCAGCCATGAGGGTATAAGTCGCGGTTCGCAATGGCGCGAGAAAATTAGTGCCAGTAAATATTATGTCGAGCACTCCGGAAATACAGAATATAACCCCACCAAGCAAAAGGCCCTCTGCTAACATTTCCCTGCCCGTGGCGTCGATCATAAGCATATAGATCGATATGGTTATACTAATAGATATAAGCAAATAGAGCGGCTGTGTGACGTTCCCCGAACTGAAACCCAAAGGGGTCACCAACCCGGTGTTCAAACCCATGGTTGGTACGCCAGCAAACAAGACCGGAGCGGTAAGCGTCACCACCATCGCAACGACGAAAAAAGCGGTCAATAGTCCCAACCTCCGCCAATTAAGCAGGGCGTCGATCAGTACCTCTGTATTGGCACCATTAGTGAGAATTTTCAATGTCAGAAGCGGCGCGCAGATTGCATATGGAATCAAGGTGATCGTCCCCGGAATCGTATTGAACGATCCGAATGCCAAGCTCGCGAAAAATAGATATAGGGCCACTCGCATTGGGGCGACGACTGCCATAGCGAAAAGTGCCCAGAAACACAATAAAATCATAGCCTTGGACCTCCTTCGCGTGCTTACATAATTTGCACTATAGCGGCCTGTTCTGGCAAGCGGCGGTCGCATCGAGTGCGGAGATTCGTACATTTCGTGTACCCATCGACACCGCGACATTGATATCGTTTATGTTTCTTGCTGCGGTGCGACAATTTGTGCAATGCCATACGCGGATAGGGGACTCGGGCAAAGATGCGGATCGTAGTTATTATTGCGAGCAGGGGGCGCCCGGCAGATTTGAAGCTGTGGTTGGAACATGTGGCACGCCAGTCGCTGATGCCAAACGCAATGATCTGGGCAGTTCATTCGGATGATGATTTGCCATCCGGCGAATGGCGCTCCCGTCCTAATTCCCCAATCGTTTGCAAGTCAGATCCTGGACTGACAAAGCAGCGCAATGCGGCCCTAAGGATAGTGCCTCCCGAGACAAATATAGTCGCATTTTTTGATGATGATTATATTCCCTCTTCGTACTGTATTGAGGGCATCGTAAATGTCTTCAAATTATATCCATTAGCCATAGGAATTACTGGCGTTATCTTGGCGGACGGTATAAAAACAGTCGGAATAGGCGTGGGCGAAGCGATGAATATAATTGCGGAACGCGACAAAATGGGTTGGGCAAAGTCTCCCCGCCTGGTTCGCCAGGAGGGTTTGTATGGCTGTAATATGGCTTATCGCTTTCACAGCCTGGCGCGAGAAACCTTTGATGAGAATTTACCGCTTTATGGGTGGCAGGAAGACGTAGACTTTGCTAATCGTGCTGCAAGATATGGTATTATTGGCGCAACCGATGGGTTTGGTGGCGTTCATCGTGGATCAAAAAGTGGAAGAAGTAGTGGAAGGCGGATAGGATACTCGCAAATTTCAAATCCGATCTATCTTTGGAATAAACGGACAATGTCTACGGCGCTTGCAGTACGATTGATGTTCGGCAACATTGTTGCGAATCATGCTAGAATGATTATGCCTGAGCCATGGGTAGATCGCAAAGGCCGTGTTGTCGGTAATTGGATAGCGATTGTCGATTTAATTCTTGGTCGGCTCGACCCTACACGGGTCGTAGATTTGTGACTGGCTTATCCTCTGCTCTTAATCATGATTCCCATGGCCGACTTGTATCAATAATTGTAATAAATCACAATTATGGCCAGTTCGTTTCTTGCGCTATCCAAAGCGCGTTGTCGCAGGATTACGCATCAGTTGAGGTAATAGTTGTCGACGATGGATCGACCGATGATTCGCGTGATATTATTGCATCATTTGCGGGTGCAATTAAACTCGTACTACTTGATCATGGAGGCCACTCTGTTGCTGTAAATGCGGGATTTTCGCACTCAACTGGAGATATGGTGCTTTTTCTCGACGCTGACGATTTTTTGCGCCCTGAATGTATTTCAACTGCTGTGGCGGAGATGAAGTCGACCGATGTTAAGCTGCAGTTCCAGCTTGCGACTATTGATCAGGACGGCACCGATCAGGATATGATATTTCCATATTTTTCACCGATGATGTCGTCTGATTCTGTGCATCGACAGGCACTGGCGTCGGCGTGGTACCCTTGGACCGTGTCCAGCGGGAATCTCTTTGCCCGCTGGTATCTTGAAGAGTTGTTCCCGCTAAACACCGAAATAGTATTTCGCTCTCCAGATAGCTACCTCAATAAGCTCGCGCCGCTCTATGGAGCGGTGCGGACACTGCGCAGGGTGCTTGGGGCTTATCGCGTTCATGGACGGAATGCCTGGGCGTCATCACCGAAAAGCTGGGATCACATGGTGGCGGTCCGATGGCTGCGTTTCGACCGGATGTTGGAAGGCGAATTCTTAGATTGCGCAGCTCGGAAAGGTATTGTGACCCGTCGGCCGCTCCTACCGATTTTTCATCAGCTGGAATATCGCGCTCTCGCGCTGCGCTTTACCGCGGAGAGGCCAATCCCCGGGGATAGTCGAGCGTCCGTACTGTTGGACGGTATGCGTTGGCTAGTGCACAGCCACCCAGATGGAGTTATAGGTAGCGTTGCACGTATTGTGTGGTTATTTTTTGTCGTTATTGCACCGAAAAAGGTGGTGGAGGACCAGATACGAAAAGCGCGCGCGCAGTCTCATCGCTCGCGATTCTGGAAGCAAGCGCTGCGCCTTTCAAGACTGAGGTAATTGCAGATCATCACTTTCAGCTAAGGAATCTCTTCTCGAGTGGCAAAACTCTTAGTCCGATGGTCTGCGCATTAACGAAAAATATCTTGCCGCGCATATGGCAGGAGTCTAACGCGTCGTCGATCAACTTGTTCGGGATTTTGAGAAAAGCATCGAAGAATTCCCGGGAGTATTTCATGGCGTACGACGAATATTGATGCAAAAAATGCACATCATCGGAAATATAGATTGATATCGGTTGACTATAATATTTTCTTAAGGGGAAAGGTTGGGGAGAAAATTGAGTTGCTGACTAGAGCTATCTGTAGAACATTATTGAGCGTTTTTAATATAGGTTCAGTGATCTATGGCGATACTGTTACTGTGGTGCACGATATGCACGTATTGCTCTAACGCACTCAAAGAACTATGCTAGAATTTTATATTCTACGGTTGGAGAGATTATTGGAAACCGTAGCAGCCGTATTCTGACCGTTTCCGATTATTCCTGGCTATGCCGGTCGAGAGTGGTATTTTCTATCGAGACCGTATTCGTATCATACATAACGTTATTGGTAATAAGGAACCTCCCGAAGGGCTTGCAGCTGATTTTTTATTCGAACCGGCTTGAAGACCCGAGGCATCCACATGAGAAATCTCAGCGCTCGTATCTCCCAGCCAAAAAGGGAGCGAGAAGTTCATTCGTGCGACGATTAACAGCTTCTGCCGTATAATACCGTCGTGCATGGAGGCCGCCGATTTGGCCCATTGCAGCTAACTCGCCGTCGCTTGCCAGCAGCTGGATCAGGGTAGCAGCGAGCACGTTTACGTCCCCTGGGGGCAGGAGAATACCCGCACCCGTTCCCTCCAATATCTCCGTGGCACCACCTCCGCGTGCAGCTATCACTGGAACCTGTGCCATCATCCCCTCTACGATGACGCGTCCAAAAGGTTCGGGTTCTGTCGAGCAGTGTAGCAACACGTCCATCCCCCGCATCAACAAAGGGACGTCGCGGCGGAACCCCGCAAAGTGAACACGATCGGTGACCCCAAACTCTGCAGCAAGCTGGATCAATTCGACGGCGTAATCGTTTTCGCCAAAAAACGCCGCCCCTACAAATACAATATGAGCTCCCGAAACGTCCTTGAGGGCTCGAATAGCAACGTCCTGCCCCTTCCACCGGCAAATGCGACCAAAAAACCCGAGAATGGGTACATCGGGAATGCCGAACTCGTCTCGCACGAGAGAGCGAGAAGTAGATCGATCGATCTGGTCAAAAGGCAACGGGTCTATACCGTTCGGGACGACCGCAACTGGGCGGGTGCCGCCGACCTCCCGATAGGCTTCGGCTGTGGCCTCTGAGTTGGCGATCACAAGTCGAGCCGTCAAGTTTGTGGCAGCGATCACAAGTCGCCTGTTGATCCCGCTAAAGTCTGGCGCGGTCATAATATCATGCAGATGCCACACCATTGGGGTTCGCGTAAAAACTGCCGCGACGGCGGTTAGCGCGGCAGCCTTTTGCGAATTTGCGTAAACTATTCTCGTCGTTCGTAGCCGTTTGACGATCGAAAATATCAATCCTGTTAGGTTGAAGGCAGCCCTGACCAAGTGGGAAAAGCTACTCCCGCGATGAATGGATAAAATCTCTCGCGCTCTCGGCAAAATATCGACTTTAATACCTTGATCTTCAAGTTCATATCTAAAAGCACCGCTGCTGAATAGTAATACTCTTCCGTTAAAATTAGTACGTTCAATGTAATTTAGCAGGCATAACTCGGCACCGCCCAAATCTCCGGCGTGATTGACAAACAATATATCGTTAATATATGTCATAATATGCCAATCTTTAAATTAAATATTTGTTTAAATTTAGAGAGTAGTAGGTTTGTTTGAATCTTATCATGATTGACGTACGCGAAGAACCCTCTGTGTTTATGCGTTTTTCCTCGCAGGCTCGCGCAACCAGCTTGCACTCGGTTCGTAGCCGATTTCTAGCTCAGCCAGAACAACAATCGCCACCTAAGCGGCGCTCGCATACTTCACCCACCGACGCCTTCAAGCCGCGGACTCGAGCGCTGAGCTACCGCAATTCTTCGGCGCTGATGTCGTAATGCGGCTGTCCGTCGTCACAACATTCGGCACAGATCGCGGCGTGAATTAGCGGAGTGAGGACCTCGTCTGGAGTTTAATATTATGCAACGAGCTTTTGGTGTTGCAAGCGCAGATGCTCGATTGGTCCGTCGTTTGATGCGTTCGCGCTGCTTGATGATGGCTGGTGCCCTGCCGAAGTAGGCGTCGGCGGGCGTCACGTTGGTCAGGCTCTCGTGATAACGCTGGTGATTGTAGTGCTCAATGAATGCTTCGATCCGAGCCTCAAGGTCGCCGGGCAGAACGTAGTTTTCCAGCAGAATACGGTTTTTCAGGGTCTGGTGCCCGCGCTCGATCTTGCCCTGGGTCTGGGGATGCATCGGGGCACCGCGCACATCGCTCATCCTGCGGGCCTCAATGTATTCCGCCAGTTCGCCCGCGATGTAGCTGGGACCGTTATCGCTGAGCAGCCGGTGTTTGTGTAACACCCGTGGCGCTGTCGCAGCCTGATGCGTTGAGGGCGAGGTCGAGCGTGTCGGTCACGTCCTTGGCCCGGATGTTGATGAGATGTGACTGCTCGACGATCCTGATGATCTCGAGCTTCTCAGATGGGAGATACATCATGCGTCGTCGCCCCCATCCGCGATCATGCTTTTTTGAGCAGGCGGTTCTCGAGCGTCAGGTCGGCCACGCATTGCTTTAGGGCACGGGCTTCGCGGCACAGATCCTGCACCTCGCCTCTGGTCGCCGCGCGGGCAGTGTCGCCGGCCAGGCGGCGCTTGTCGGCCTCCATAAACTCCTTCGACCGGGTGTAATACAGGCTCTGGGCAACGCCGTCCTTCCGGCACAGCTCGGCGATGCTGTCCTCACCGCGCAGGCCCTCCAGCACGATCTTGATCTTGTCTTCCGCCGAGAAGTGCCGACGGGTCTGCCGGCGAATGTCCTTTACCACCTGCTCGGCAGGCCTCCTGGGACTTGAGGATTTGGGGCTCAGCTTCGTTCCGTCGTCACTACGACGAGACCCAAATCCTCGTTAAATCACAACCTACAATCTGTGCCATTGGCGCTGACTGCGGACAGGTGCGGACGGGGGCGATCGCAGCAGAAGGAGGGCTCTGGTGGAGCTTGCGAAACAGAGCGATGGCATGGTGTTCTATGCGGGCGGCGTTGGCATTACGGTGGCACGTTGTAGTTTCAATTGGACGCTCCAACCCAAAGGAAACCGCATAATGAAGCGCCGCGCGCCATGTTTGCTTCTTGCGACGATCGCTGCCTGTTGCGCGACTGCCTGCGCCGCCAGTGCACAGACTCCCGTGCCGGTGGAGCACTTCCTCGACAGCATCGGCGTCGTCTCGACCTTTGCCGACAGAGGGCAGCCGTTGCCTAGAACGATCGAAATGCTGTGCTATGGCGGTTTCCGCTGGGTCCGCGCAGGTATTGAAGGCCTCACCGACAAGGGACCCGGCGGCGTCGGCGATTTTCTTGCATTGCACCGTGCCACCGGGGTCAAGCTGAGTTGGGGCCTGGTCAGCGGCGGCACCGACATCGCCAGGCTCCTATCGACGGGGCGCGTGCTGGCCAACGCTGGGGCGTTGCTGGCGTTCGAAGGCAATAACGAGCCCAACAATTGGGCCGTCATCGTCGATGGCGTAAAGGGCGGCGGCCGGGATTTATCGTGGCGACCCGTGGCCCTGCTCCAGAGCAGGCTTTACGCGGCGGTCAAGGTCGATCCGCTGCTTGCAGCCTATCCGGTCTGGTCGATTTCCGAGGCGGGTGCCGAGACAGACGACGTCGGCCTGCAGTTCCTGACCATTCCGACAGGCGCGAGCTCGTCTTTCCCGGCAGGAACCCGCTATGCGGATGTTGCGAATCTCCACAATTATCCAAAGCGCACGTCACGGATACCACTTCCAGACAACCTTGCGTGGAACAGCGCCGATCCATCGCCGGCGGCCGAAGCCGACGGGCTTTACGGCAACTACGGCAAAACCTGGAACAGGCATTTCGCAGGCTATGCTCAGCCAGAGCTTGTGCGCCTGCCGCGCGTCACAACCGAGACGGGCGTCACGTTGCAGGGCGCTGTGGATGAAGCGAAGCAGGGTGCCATTCTGCTGAACGTCTATCTCTCTCAATTTGCGCGGGGGTTTTCGCATACCTCGGTCTACATCCTGCGCGACCGGACGGACGAGGGCGGTAACCAGACCTTCGGCTTCTTTCGGCCAGACTTCAAACCGCGCAAAGCGGCGATCTATCTGCACAACCTGACGGAGATCCTGGGAAGACCCGGGCCCGCGGCAGGAGCTGTCGGCCTCGACTATGACATCGCGAATCGTCCCGCAACGGTCCACGACCTGCTGTTGCGGGGACATGATGGTCGTCTGCTGCTTGTCGTCTGGGACGAACGCGGTCAAGGCGAGGATCATATTACCATCAGACTCGGAAGTGACCGCGCTGCCCGACTCTATGACCCGACGGTCGGCACGAGGGCCGTGCGGGAGACGCCTGTTGCACGGCGGATCGACCTCACCATGACGGATCATCCAATTGTGGTGGAATTTCAGTAATGGAAACTTGGCGTCGGATGAACGTCAAATCAGCTATTCCTATCGCATCAAACGGATGCCGAAGGGGGGGCTTGCCCGGCCCAGCCCTTTGTGACCTTTGAGCTGCTGTCGGTCACATGGACACCAAGTTAGGCTACATGAGCCTGCTTCTCGAAGTCCATGGGGCTGAGATAGCCCAAGGTCGAGTGCCTGCGCGTAGGATTGTAGAAGCGTTCGATGTAATCGAACACGTCCTGCCTTGCCCGATTGGGCGTGCGGTAGGTTTTGCGCGCGATCCGTTCGGTCTTCAGCGAGGAGGAGAAGCTCTCCATCGCCGCGTTGTCCCAGACGTTGCCGGACTGGCTCATCGAGCAGGTGACGCCATTGTCGGCCATCAGTCGCTGGAACTGCTCGCTGGTATATTGGCTGCCCTGGTCGGAGTGATGCAGCAGCGCATCGGGCTTGCCGCGCCGCCAGATCGCCATGACCAGCGCATCGGTGACGAGCTGCGCCGTCATCGTGTCGTTCATCGACCAGCCGACCACCCGCCGCGAGAACAGATCGATCACCGCAGCCGCGTACAGCCATCCTTCGGCGGTCCAGATGTAGGTGAAGTCGGCCACACACTTCTGGTTCGGCGCGTCGGCGCTGAACTGCCGATCGAGCACGTTGCCCGCGATGACCGAGCGTTCGCCATGATCCTTGGGCAGACCGCGGCACCTAGGCCGCGCCATCAGGCCGTGCATCCGCATCAGCCGTTCGGCACGATGCAGGCCGCATGAAAGGCCTTCGGCCAAGAGATCGTGCCAGACGCGACGCGAGCCATAGGTTCGGTAGCTGGAGATGAAGCTGGCGCGGATCTTCCCTGCATACGCTTCGTCGCTCAGCGACCGGGCGCTTGGCGCACGCACGAGCCAGGCGTGGACACCACTGCGCGAGACATCGAGCGCCCCGCAAAGCTACGACACCGGCCAGATCCCTCGATGCTTTGCGATGAACCCGAACTTCATATCGAGTCCCTGGCAAAGTAGGCTGCGGCTTTTTTCGGATGTCGCGTTCGGCCTTCATCCGAGCCAAGTCGCGGCGTAGCCGCTCAATCTCCTACTGCTCGGGCTTCATCTGACCGTTGCCCGGAAACGCCGACTGGGGGATCAGCTTCCGCTTCGCGGACCCATTTGCGCATCACGTTCTCGTGCAGTTCCAGATCGCGCGCGGCCTGCGCTACCGCCACGCCCCGATCTCGGACCAACTTCAACGCCTCGAGCTTGAACTCTCGGCTGAACTTCCGTCGTTGCATTTATACCCTCCGGTTCCGAAAACACCTTATCTTGATGTCCACGAAACCGGCAGCAGCCCACTGTTCCGCACGCAAACGACAGGTTTTGGGCAACCTCCCTATCATGAGCAGCTTCCTGACCGATAGCCAAACGGTCATCGACTGTCCTTAGGGCTGCACGCCTCTGGCGAAGGGACAGTTGTGGAACTCCGTTTCGGCATCTCGCATTTCGGCAAGGCTGCCTTGTGGGCGGTCATCGAAATCTATGCGTTGTTCAGCCTGACCGATCTGCTGCGCCTGCCGGCCGAACTGGCGGGGCTGATCTTCTTCGTGCTGCTGTTGTGGAGCGCGGCGAGCGACATGATCGTTGGGGTGCTAATTGATCGATGGCTGTCGCCCAAAGCAGTCACCCGCGTCCTGCGGCTTTGCGTGCTGCCGATGAGCCTTGCGTTCGTCGCCGGGCTCGTCCCCGTCGCCGGGACAGGCGGGGCGGCGGCGTTGGGCGCGGCCTTCCTGTTCCGGCCGCTCTATTCGATGATCGACGTGCCGCATAACGGGCTGCTGCGCGAGTTGGGCCGCGACCCCGTGCGACGGCGGCGCCTGTCGACGATCCGGTTGCTGTGCGGTGCCGCGGCATCGTTCGGCGTCGCCTACCTAGCGACCGTAATGCTGCGGACATCGGCGCATGCGACGGATGCGGTCCAGGCTTATCGTCGCTTTGTCGTTGTGGTCGCGGGTATCAGTGGCGTGCTGCTGCTGGCGACCCCGCCGCTGCGCGGGGCGGGCGCGCCGGAGGCTTTGGATGCGCCCAGGGCAACCACCGCCATTCTGCGCGATCCCCTGGTCCTGCTGGTCTTCGGCGCGACGATGCTGGGCATCGTCGGTGCCAGCTTGTTCCAGAAAACATTGCCCTATATCGCGCGCTACCAGTTCGATGATCCGCGCTGGACCGGGCGCGCCATGCTGGTGCTGGCGGCAGGCAAGTTGCTCGCCGCGCCGTTGTGGACCTATCTGGCGGCGCGGTGCGGCGCGCGCGCTGGGAGCGTGGCGGCTTACGCATTTGGCGCGATCGGGGCGGTTCTGTTCGCTATCGCGCTCACACGCCTTCTACCCTTCGAACTGGCCTTGTTGTTGCTGGGTGCCGGCATCGGCGGTGCCAGCCTGCTGTCCTGGATTTTGGTGGCGGAATTGGTCGAGCGGCTCGAGTTCGCGCACGCGCGGCGATTGCAGGGAAGCCTGTTCGGGCTGTTCACCTGTCTGTCGAAGGTCGCGCTGGGACTCGGCGGGACGCTGCTGGGGATGATCCTCGCGGCGGACGGGGGGCTTAGCGGGACGGCTCTGGCGACCATTTGCACCCTTGTCTTTGTAAGCGCGACGGCAGCGATCGTCAGTTTGCGCGTCGCGCGACGTTATGGAGACACTGCGCGGGACGGACGTTCATCGAAGAAAGTGGCGAACATGCAGATCGACGCGGCACCGATCACCCCGGCATAGGGCCCCAGGCTCGACAGCGCGACCTGCGGCACCGGCAGCACGGCACGATCGTGAAACGCCGCGTCGAGGTCGATCGCCGCGAGCAACGCGGCCAGCAAATGCGGCGGCAAGCGCCCGCCCAAGATAATCGCGTCCGGATCGAGCAAGCGGGCCGCAGTATGGATGCCGCTGGCGAGTTGCGCGCCGGCCCGGTCGAGCCACTGTCGCAGCGGCGGGCAAGTCGCGGGATCGAGCTGTTCAAGCGTGTCGAAATCGCCGACCGCGACACCGCTGCGTTCGAGCGTTTCGAACAGATCCTGCCCCGATGGGCGTTCGCGATCGGGGGGATAGAGCACGCCGATTACGCCGGCATTGCCATGGCTACCGCGAAACAACCGCCGTCCAAGCACCAGCCCACCGCCGACGCCGTGCCCGATATGCACCAGAACGAATGAGTCGAGCCGGCGGCCGATGCCGTTGACACGCTCGCCCAGGGCGGCACTCGCCGCATCGTTCTCGACGAACACCGGGACTGGCATGCGCGCGCCGAATTCGGCCGCGAGATCGCGATTGAGCAATTCCGGAAAATAGGCGTGCGCGCGCAAGGCCGCGGTGGTGTCGCCGAAATCGCCGGGCAGCGCGAAGCCGACACCGACGATCCGATCGAGCGGGACCTCCAACGCGGCGACCTGGCGCAGCATGCCAGCGCGCGCCGCCTCGGCGATTGTCTCGGGTTCGGGACGGGCAATTCGGATCCGCTCGCTCGACCGCAATTCGCCCGCAAGATCGATCAGACCGACATCGACATAGCTGTGCGAGAAATAGACGCCGCAAGCGAACGCGCCATCGGGCCGCAGCGAAACCGGGCGGCTCGGCTGGCCGCGCGCGCCGGTGCGCTCGACCACGTCCATGACAAGCTCGCGTTCCTCGAGCTCGCGCACCAGCCGGGTGATCGATCCGACGCCGAAGCCGGTGCGCTCGGCGAGATCGCTGCGCGTGATCGGCGCATTGCGCCAAATCGCCTGAAGGATGACGCGCTCGCTCGCGGAAAGGTCCGAACTTCCCATGCTTCCCCCCGTGATCGCCGGACGGCTCGCCTAGCGGTCTCCCGATAAAGCAGCAATGCGCCTATTAAATTCCACCGTAGAAATTATGTCACAAACGCGCGCTAGGGAGAGCTGGACCAAGGGAATCGGTGGGGAATGATCGTGCAAAGCTACGGGACACGGGCGCGCTTGATACGGACGACGGCACTGGCGGCGACATTGCTCACGCCAATCGCAGCGTGGGCGCAGCAAGCGGAGGGGGGCGAGGAAATCATTGTGACCGGGCTGCGCAGCGTCGATACGACTGCGGGGCAAGTGAAGCGGGCCAAGCGCGGCATCGTTGACACACTTACCGGCAGCGAAGCCGACAAGCTGCCCGATTCCTCGATCGCCGAAGCGCTCGACCGGATCGTCGGAGTCAGTTCGGACCAGGGCTATAACAGCTCACAGCCGCGCACCGTGACGGTGCGTGGGTTCGATGCGCGCTACAACAGCATGGACGTCGATGGAAATCCGGTGTGGAACTCCAGCCGCAATAATCGCGGTACCCAGCTCGACGTCTTCCCATCGTCGATCATCAATCAGCTCAACGTCTACAAGACGGTGCTGCCCGACCAGGACGCCAATTCGATCGGCGGGCATATCGAACTGCGCACGCTGCGCGCGTTCGACGGCGGCGATGGTGCGTGGGGCAAGGTCAAGGGATCGATCGGCGGCTATGAACAGGAAAGCGTGCCGACCGGTGCTGGCGGCCCCTCCTACCGGTTCAGTGCGGTCGGCAAGGATACGTTCGGTTCCGATCATCGCTTCGGCATCGTGCTCGGTGCCGATGTGCAGCGCGACCGCTTCTACGACCAGTACGATCAGGTTACCGCCTATTCGCAGGTGGCAGGCGTCGATGTGCCCAACGGCACGCTGCTGCTCGGTAATTACGACAAGGAAATCACGCGCCGGAGCGTCTATGGCAAGCTGGAAGCGCATGCCACGGACACGCTTTACGCGTTTCTTTCCGCCAACTGGTTCCGCGAGAACGACACCGAGAATTACTATCGCGGCGGCACCTATTTCACAGCCGCGACGACGAGCGGCACTACGGCCGATGGCACCGGCAATTTCACTAAGGGCACCGCGCTCACCTATCCCGAGAGCTATCGGCTCGATCGCAAGACGCTTATGCTGTCGGGCGGGCTCGATTACCGCGTTGGCGCGCGCGGCGCGCTGACCGTGCGGGGGGCATTCACCAACTATCATCATGACGAGGTGCTGAGCCGCGGCTCGCAATTCCAATATTCCTATGTCACGGGCAGCTATGACATCGGCGAGGATTATCCGTCGGTGACGCTTGCCGCCGATTCCAAGCTCGGCGTTGCGGCGAACTGGCTACACCAGACCGGCAAGACGGCCTTCGTCCAGGGTATGCCGATCCGCGACAAGGTCTATAGCGGCCGGGTCCAGTACGATTTCAACACCCAGCCCGATGCGCGCGGTTTCGGATATCAAATCGGCGGCGGCTTCCGTCGGCTCGATCGCAACTATGACCAGACCGTTACCAGCTATACGCTCGCCAAGGGCACCAGCTTCGCGCTCTCGCAAGTGCCGCTCGCCTGGGCGGGGATCCAGACGCTCGACGGTGCCAGCCCCGTCTATATCGACTCGGCGGCCTATTGGGCGTGGATGCAGGCGCATGCGACAATCACCACCGATGCCACGCCCACTTCCGATTATCACTTGATCGAAGATGTTTATGCCGGCCATGCCGCCCTCACGTTCAACGCTGGCCGGCTCCATGTGCTTGTCGGCGGGCGAGTTGAGGTGACCGATTTTACCGATGTCACCGGGCGTCTGGTATCGGGCAAGGCGCAGTCCGTGACGTTCGCCAATCACTATACCAATTTCCTACCCAACGCGCAGGGTTCCTACGACATCGCCAAGGGGTTGCGCGTGCGGCTAGCCTATACCCGTACGCTGGCGCGGCCCGATTTCTCGGATTTCGCGATGGGCAGCACGATCACCTACGATACCAACGGCTATCCGGTGAAGAGCGGCACCAATCCCTATCTCGCGCCGCGCGTCGCCGATAATTACGATACCAGCATCGAATGGTACCACCCGTACGGCTATGTCTCGCTAGGCCTGTTCCACAAGGATCTGGCGCACGAGACCTTCACGCAACTGACTCAGAAGCTCAACGACGCGGGCGTGGTGATCGAGACTGACACCATCCCGCTCAACGGCGGCAGCGCGAAGGTCAACGGGGCTGAGGCGAGCGCGGTGATCGACCGCTTTCGCTTCCTGCCGACGCCGCTGAATGGCTTTGGCGTCAGCGCCAATTACGCCTATCTCGACGGATCGTGGAACGTGGTGTTCAGCGACGGTTCGCGCCGCACGGTGGGCGGCTTGCGCAACCAGCCGAAATGGCTCGCCAATCTTAACTTGAACTACACGTTCGGGCGCGTCGAAGTGACGCTGGCCTATCGGTTGCGCGGGCGCACCTTCACCGGCACCTTCGGCCCCACCGCAGCAGGCGATATCTGGATCGAGGATTATGCCCGGCTCGACTTGCAGGCCAATGTCCGCCAAGGGCGCAACGTCAGCCTGTTCGGCGAAGCGCGCAATCTCAACAATGCCTGGTGGCGCGCGACCACCGGGGTGGATCGCTCGCTTTATTATGCGACCAATCCGGGGCGTAGCTATCTAGGCGGGATCAAGCTCAAATATTGAGCGTCAGGCGTGCGGAAGCAATGCCCGAAAGATCGGCAGCGACGCCGCGCCGATCATCCCGGCGGACGAGCCGAGCGGGGAGGCGAGCACCGGCGGGACCGGCAAATCATCGAGGGGGCTGAGCACGCTGCGCAAGTCGATCGCGCTTGCCAGCCGCTCGATGATCTCGGGTGGCAAGCGCCCGGCGAGGATGATCGCTTCAGGACCGAAGAAGCGACCGACGCGCGCGAGATCGGGCGAGAGCTGGGCGGCAGCGCGGGCGATCCATTCGGCAACGGCGGGCTTCGCCGCGCGCGGCAGGTTTTCCAGCGCGTCGAAGTCGCGCGTTGGGTGGCCCTGTGCGATCAAGGTCTCGATCAAGTCCTGTCCCGAGGGGCGAGGCGCGCCGTAGGGATAGAATTGCCCCATCAACCCGGCATTGCCCTGCACCCCGCGATAGGGCTTGCCGTCGATGATCAAGCCGCCGCCGACGCCATGCCCGATATGGACCAGCATGAAGGTCCGGAAGCGTCGGCCGATTCCCACCACGCGCTCGCCGATGGCGCAAGCGCGGCCGTCATTTTCAAGCAGCACGCTGGCCCCGAGCCGCTCGGTGAAGAAGGCCGCGAGGTTCGGCTGACGCAGGCCGGGGAAATATTGATGTGGCATCAAGGTGCCGTCCGAATAGAAATCTGCCGGCAGCGACAGGCCGATGCCGAGCAGGCGATCGCGCGGCACTGCACTGTCTGCGAGCAGTGTGTCGATATGGTGAGAAACCGCCTCCGCGATTGCCTCCGGCGTCGGTTCGCGCAGCGCCCCGCGGATGCTGCCGACCAGAATCCCGCTGAGATCGACCAAGCCGACCTCGATATAGCTGTGCGAAAAATTGACGCCGATGGCATAGCCGGCCGATCCGTCGACCACGATCGGCCGCGCGGGCTGGCCGCGTTGTCCTTTGCGTGCGGGCTGTTCGCTGAGCAAGCCGAGCGTGGCGAGTTCCTGGACCAGTTGCGAAACCGCCGGCCGGGTCAGGCCAGTCGCGTCGGCGATCTCCGCGCGCGACGAGGGGCCGGTCCGCCACAGGGCATCGAAGATACGCCGCGATCCGGCCGACAGGTTGAGCAAATGCGTCACGCTTCCTTCTGTCTGCAAGAATGCGGCACCTTTCAACCCGATCATTTAAATTAAGTGATGCAACTTAAATATAAATGTCACGAAGCGCCAATAGGAGGGGCTGACGCTGCATGCGGTCGGCACATTTCTTTGGGGGGTATCGTGATGGGCTTGGATATACGAACGCGCGGCTCGGTCGCATCGATTGCGCTGGGGCTCGCCGGCTTTCTGGCGAGTGCGCCCGCGACGGCTCAGTCAAGCCCGGGCGAGGACGCCGCCGATAGCGGGACCGTGGTCGTGGTCGGTCGCCGGTCGACCGAGACGACTGGCGAACAGATTAAGCGGGCGGCGGCGGGGATTGTCGATTCGACCACGGCGAGCCAAATCGAAAACAGCACCGACACGACCTTGCCCGAGGCGCTGGACCGCGTCGTGGGGGTGAGTTCGGACAAATTCTACGGCACCAGCGATGCCGGATATGTCTCGATCCGCGGCTTCGATTCGCGCTACAACAGCATGGATATCGACGGAAATCCGATCTGGTTCAGCAGCCAGAACAATCGCGGCGCGCAGATGGGGATGTTTCCCGCCGCGATCGTCAAGGAAACCAGCGTCCACAAGACCGTGACCCCCGATCAGGACGGCAATTCGGTCGGCGGCCGCATCTCGATGCGCACGTTGCGCGCGTTCGACGGCGGCGATCGGCCGTATCTCTCGCTGGGTGGCCGCGTCGGCGGCTATGAGCAGGACAGCGTTGTTAACTCGGGTCTCTCGACGCGCTTCTATGGCGCAGGCAAGGCCACCTTTGGCGCGGATCATCGGTTCGGCATCGTGCTGGGCTTTAACTCGCAACGCATGCGCAACGCAGACACCTATGGCGGCGTCGATACCTATGCCCAGGTCAACGGCGAGGACCAAGTCGCTTCCTCGAATATCTACAACAATAGCATTTACGACAAAATCGATACCAATAACGCGCTGTACGCCAAGCTCGAGGCGCAAGCGAGCGACCGGCTTTACGCGTTCATTTCCGGCAATTTGTTCGATGATTCCCGGCGGCAGTATCTCGATCGCGCCGCAGTCTATGTCTACAATACAAACGGTCGTACCACCAACTTTAACGACGGCTCGGCTGATTTTACTGGCGCAATCGGCCAGACCAAAGAATATGATTATTACATCAAGCGCAAGGCAAAGGTAATGGGCAGCGGGCTCGATTACCGGCTGAGCGACTCCGGTGTGCTGACGCTGCGCGGCAATTATACCGACTTTACTAACACGATCATTACCCGCTACCCCGAGACGTTCCAATTGAGCGGCGTGGCGGGCCATTATGACCTCAACGGCAACGAGCCGACCGTCACGGTTACCAACGCGACGGCCTATAACGATCCCGCCAATTGGGTGAACCGCAATTCCACCGCGTCCTACATCCGCGACCAGTACCTTCATGACAAGGTAACATCGCTCAAGGCGGATTTCGCCCAGAACACTTTCGCATCCGCGCGAGGGTTCGGTATCGTCGCAGGGGGAAGCTGGACAAGGCTCGACCGTAGCTATGACCAGAACCAGTCCAACTATCTGCTGCCCAAGGGGACGAAGCTGCTGCTCTCGCAGGTGATCACGCCGGGCGTGACGATGGCGAACAATGCCGCAGTCAAGATGAACTGGGACGCCTTCTGGTCCTATCTCAAGACCAATGGCACGGCGACCTACGATGCGGCGCTGAGCTCCGATTATCGCTTGGTAGAAGACGTGATCGCCGGCCATGCCGCGCTCTATTGGAGCCGTGGCGGGTTTCGCGCGATCGCGGGTGTCCGCTATGAGGCCACGCACGACGATGTCCACACCGGCGACGTGGTGAACGGCGTGGCAACGCCGACCGCGCGCACCCATCGCTATGGCAATTGGATGCCCAACATCCAGGCGACCTATGACGTCACCCGCCGCCTGCGGGTGCAGGCGGCGGTTACCAAGACGATCGGTCGGCCCGACTTTGCCGATTTCGCGCCTGGGCGGACCCAGACGCTAGACACCAATGGCAATCCCGTGATCAAGGGGACTAACCCCAATCTCGACCCGCGCGTGTCGACCAACTATGATGCCAGCCTGGAATATTATCTGCCCGACGGGCTCGTTTCGCTCGCGGTCTTCCACAAGGATCTCGCGCATGAGACCTTCACCGAGCAGACCCAGACCCTAGATGCGACAGGCCTGGTCGTGCTCACCCAGCAAATGCCGCTCAACACCGGCAGCGCGCGCGTATCGGGAATCGAGGCTTCGGTCGTAAAGCGCCGGCTATCCTTCCTGCCGGCACCATTTGACGGACTCGGCTTTCGCGGCAACTTTACCTATCTCGACGGGCGATGGAACGTGGTGTTCACCGATGGTTCGACCCGCGGCGTTGGCGGATTGCGCAATCAGCCTAAATGGCTCGGCAATGTCGGGGTGAGCTACACGGCTGGGCCGGCGAACATCAATCTCGACTGGCGTGCCCGCGGGGGGACCTTCACCGGTACCTTCGGAACGACCGCAGTCGGCGATGTCTGGATCAAGGGCAGCGATACGCTCGACTTGCAAGCGAATGTCCGCGTTCTGCGCGGCATCCAACTGACGTTCGAGGCGCGCAACCTCACCGACAGCTACACGATCCAGACAACCGGGGCGACCAACGCGATCTACAATAGCGTCGGTGCCGGTCGCAGCTTCTTTGGCGGTTTCAAGTTCAAATATTGATGGGGATTGAGGCACGACATGAGCGATTTCGAAACGGGCCGGCGCGGCTTTCTCCAGGCCACGGCCAGCACTTTGGTGGGCGCACAACTGTTCGCCCCCGCACTGGCGCGTGCGCTCGCTACGCCGGCTGCGCGCCGCACCGGCACGATCGAGGATGTCGAGCATGTCGTGATCTTCATGCAGGAGAATCGCTCGTTCGATCATTATTTCGGCACCATGGCCGGAGTGCGCGGCTTTGCCGATCCTAACCCGTTTCGGCTGCCCAGCGGTGCGCCGGTGTGGTGCCAGCCGGACGGGAAGGGGCGCACGGTCGGACCGTTCGCGTATGACATCGAGAAGACCAGCTTTTCGGTAATGAAGAGCCTCGACCATCATTGGGCGAGCGGCCATGCCGCCTGGAACGAGGGACGCTACGACAATTGGGTCCCGGCCAAAGGCGGGCTGACGATGGGGCATCTCACCCGTCACGACATCCCCTATCATTTCGCGCTGGCCGACGCCTTCACGGTCTGCGACGCTTATCATTCGTCGCTACAAGGGCCGACCGCGCCCAACCGGCTCTACCTGATGACCGGCAGTGTCGATCATCACGCGACCGGCGGCGGGCCGGTGACCGACAATATCGACATCACGCAATTGCCCAACGGCGTGACGTTCGGTCGCGGCTGGAAGACCTATGCCGAGCGGTTGCAGGATGCGGGCATTTCCTGGCAGCTCTATCGCCAGGGTACTGATCGTCTGAGCGACGACAATAGCGATGGCGGGATGAACACACTCGCCGCCTTTGCCGCCTTCCAGGAGTCGCGTCCTGGAGATCCGCTCTACCATCGCGGGATGGAGCCGCGCCGGCTCGACCAGCTTAAGCGCGACGTCGAGCAGGATAAGCTCGCGCAAGTGTCGTGGATCGTTCCGCCGCGCATCTTTTGCGAGCACCCCAAATGGCCGCCGGCGTTCGGCGTTGAATATATCGCGCGGATCCTTGATGCGCTCACCGCCAATCCGGTGGTGTGGAGCAAGACCGCCTTGCTGATCATGTATGACGAGAATGACGGCTTTTTCGATCACATGCCGCCTCCGGTGGCACCGTTCGGTCGCGACCAGGGCCTGAGCACCGTACCGACCGATGACGAGCGCGACCCACGCAGCGGACAGCCCTATGGCCTCGGCATGCGTGTGCCGATGCTCGCCATCTCGCCGTGGAGCCGTGGCGGCTACGTATGCTCGGAGGTGTTCGATCACACCTCGGTGATCCGTTTTCTGGAGACGCGTTTCGGGGTGCATGAGCCCAACATCTCGGCATGGCGGCGGACGGTGTGCGGCGATCTCACCTCGGCATTCGATTTCACCGCGCCGAGCGCGGCGGTGCCGCGCGCGCTCGCCCTGCGCAGCGCGGGAAGTGCACTGCCCGATCAAGCGCGCTTCGATGCCTATAAAGCGGTAGTTGGCAAACGGCCCAAGCCGACCGTGCCGGCGGCGCAGCCGATGCCGACGGTCGAGCCAGGCGGCAAGAAAGCGCGGCCCTTGCCCTATGCGCTATCGGTCGATCTGAAGTCGATCGCGGGGGCGGTGCGGCTCGACTTCGTCAATGCGGGCAAAGCTGGCGCCGCCTTCAGCGTCTGCGACCGGCTGCGTCCGCACCTTGCACCGCGCCGCTATACCGTTTCGGCGGGCGCGTCATTGTCGGACGAGTGGCCCTTGCTCGACACCGCGCATGCCTTGGAGGTTCAGGGGCCTGCAGGTTTCGTCCGATCGTTTTCCGGCACCGGCGAGCCAGCCTTTACGGTCCACGTGCGCAGCTTGGCCGATCATGTCGTGCTCGCGATCACCCAGCATGGCGCGACCCCGATCCGGATCGGCGATGCCTATGCGGGGCGCACGGTCGAGATCGCCCCGAAGCGCGGCGAGCGCGCCGAGCATCGCGTCGCGGTCGCGGCCAACGGACATTGGTATGATCTGACGGTGGAAGCCCCCGGGCACAGCGAGCGCTTCGCTGGGCACGTCGAGACGGGGCGTGCGTCGATCAGCGATCCCCGGATGAATGGAGACCGACAGGCAGCAGGCGTGGCCGGGGGGGCTGAGGTTCACCGCGAGCTGAAAACTCCGCCGACTGGCTGACGCTCATCCGACCTCCATCTGAAGGGGAACGAATGTCCGCTGGAAAGAAACGGTCATTTCGGACGTGAGCTGCTTCATGCCGCTTAGCTGCGTTGCCTGGCTGCCTGTCCGTTTTTCGTCACCGGGGCGGGGCGATCCGCCGACGGGATATGTGAGGAAAAAGGTTCCGTGACGCCAACTCTGACGGTTTCCAGGCGATCTTGTCAGCAGAGCTAGGCCTGGCAACGCGCGACGGAAACCGAGCGGGGCCTGATTTGGTGTGGGCCTGCGGGGCGTTCATTCCCACAGGAGCGACAGCCGGACGCTGCGTCCAGGCGCGTTGGTGCCGACCGCGTTCCAGCTCCGATTGTCGCCGATATTGCGCAACGCCAGCCGCACCGAAACATTGTCGCCCGTTCGATAGGCCAAGCCGGTGTCACCCTCGAGATGGCCAGGTGTGATCCGCGCACCGGTGGGGATGGCGCTGTCATTGACGTCGCTGTTGCCGCGCAGCGTCGCGTCGGCCCGCCAAGGACCGCGGGCCCATAGCAGCCGCAGATTGCCGCTCCATTCGGGGCGGCCGCGCAGCGGCGTCGCGCTGTCGAGCGACAGATAAGTGAGAGCGCCGGCGACCGACCAGCCGCCGCCAAGGCCAAGCGACACCGCACCCTCGACACCGCGCGCACCGACGCGGGCGCGATTGACCAAGCGGAACGCGGCGGCGTCGAAATCGATCAGATTGCGGAAGCGATTGTCGAAGACGGTGACGCTGGCCTGCCCGCGCCGCAGCGGGATCTCGACGCCGGCATCGATACTGCGACTGGTCTCGGGTGCCAGCGCCGGATTGCCGATCAGCGGGTGCCCGAGCGCATATAGGCTCGGCCGTTTGTAGCCGCTGGCGATGTGCGCGAACAGGCGCGGGCCGTTCGACGCGACCTGCCAACGCAGGCCGCCGCGACCCGTCCAATGGCCGTCTCCGCCCTGGAGCGTGTCGTAGCGCACCGCGCCATCTAGCGTCAGCCCGGCGGGGCCGCGCACCGTCGCCTCGGCGAAGCCGCTATGCGTCACGCGCGTCCGCGCGAAGGTGACCGGGAGCGGGAAGCCGAAATCGAGCGCGCCGGTGCTGCGCCCGTCCTCGCGCAGCACCGCGCCGCCGACGGACAGTGTCGCAGGCCCGATATCGCCGGCGAGCGTGGCGATGCCCTCGAGCCGGGCGAAGCGATCGTGCGCGGTCGTGGCCGGGACGCCATCGAGCACACCGGGCGCGATCGCAGGGATGGCGCTGTCGCCATGCTGCACCGACCAGGCAAGCGACAGGCTCGGGCGAAGCTTGAAGGCGGGATCACGGCCGACCGAGACCGCCGCGAGGCTGACGTCACCGCTGGTTCGTTCCGGGCTGCGCTCGACCGCGAGCAGCGGACCGCCGCTGTCCTCGGGAAAGCCGGTGCCGCGCTTGGTCGCATAGAGGCCGATCACCGCGACGCGGAAGCTGCCGACCGTCTGGCGGGCATGGCCGAACAGCTGGTCGCGGCGCAGCGTGCCGGCGGGGTCGCCGTCGCCGCTGTCGTAATGCCCGCCCGCGGCGATCACCCCGCCGCTATTCCAGCCGGCCGCCAGGCTTGTCGAGGCCGCGCCGCCATAGCGGCTGTCGATCCAGCCTTGCCCGCCCGGGTGCAGGCCCGCGGCGGCAGAATTGCGCGTGATAATCTGCACGACGCCAGAAAGCGCGTCCGAACCATGGATCGCCGAGGCGGCGGTTGGCGCGACCTCGATCCGTTCTACAACCAGCGGATCGAGCAGTGTGAAGTCGAACGCGCCGCCCGCGCTGTTGGTTGGATCGTTGAGCCGGACGCCGTCGATCAGCACCGTGGTGAAATTGGGCTCGCCGCCGCGGATCGTCAGGAAGCTGCCACCGGCGGGGCCCCCGGTCTGGAACGCGGTCACGCCGGGGAGCTCATCGAGGATGTCGAGCAGCGTGGCGGGCTGACGGCGTGCGACCGCTTCGCGTCCGGCGACGGAGACGCCCGCGTCCGCCCCGGTCCGCGAGGCGGTCACGACGATACTGTCGTCAGGATCGGATCCCTGCGTCTGCGTCTGCGCCTGCACCTGCGCAGCAGGCATGGCGAGGAGCGCTGCAAGCACCGCCAACGGCGTCGCGGGGTTCAAGCTCGCCGCTCTCAGCGCATGTCGCGGGCAAGCACGGCGAAATCGGGCTGCGCGACCTCGGTCTCCGGCGCGGACGCTGCGGTTGCCGTCAGCCTGGCGGTCGGCGCGGTGCCGTTGAGGAAATTGTAGAGCAACGCCCGCTGGCCGCGCGTCAGGTCGCGCGATACCGGCATGTAGCGGAAGCGCTCGAAATAGCCCGGGTCGGTGAGCTTCTTGATGAGCGGGGCATAAGCGCGGACCTGCGCCTCGTCGTCGAGCCGCAGCCAATTGTCCATGCACGGCGCGATCGCGTCCCAATAGGCGAGGACGTTGGCGTAGACATTATCCCAGCTCGGCTCCAGCTTGGCGAGCCCATCATCGTTGGGCAGGACGCGCAAATACATATAGGTGAAGACCTGCGGATTGAAGGTGTTCGGCGTGACTGGCAGCGTAGGATTGTTGCCGGGCTGGAACACCAGGCCGGTAACGGTGGCGGCCGAGGTCTTGAGCGGGAAGCTGACGCGGCCGTTGGCGTCGGTCGTCGCGGTCAGCGGGTTGTTCTCGGTCGATCCGATCTCGGTCATCGTCACGGTGATGCCGGCCCCGGCAGGCACACCGCAGGCATAGACCTGGGCCTGCCCCTGCGCGGGATCGCCCTGATCGACATACAGGTTGGGTTCGAGCGGGATCGCGCGCAGCGGCTGCTCGACGAGCAACGCGGTAGGGGTGCCCTCGATCTCGACCGAGAGGGTGAGGGCGCCGAGGTCGAGCGCGATCTGGGTGGCCGGGAGCGGCACGTCGACGATCCCCGAGGTCGCGAGATAGGCGGCTTGGTCATATTGGTCGGGCGTGAGCGTTGCGATCGGCACGGTGCCAGCCGAGAGCGTTAGATCGCCGACATTCGCCTTGTCCGGGGCGGTCGTGTTCCACGGAACGGCATTGCTAAGGTCGAGCGCAATGCGGCCGTCATCGACCCGCGCCCAGGCGGTCCCGAACGGCACCGGGGGCAGGCCATTGCCGATCGCGACCGCTGCGTTGGTGGTCACCAGCGTGCGATCGCCCGGTTCGTGAATCGGATCGCTGTCGCGCCAGATGCCGGCGGTGCCGACCAGCAGGCTGCGCGCCGGATTGGGCTGGAAGCCGCCGGCCGCGAATTTCTCGACCAGCGCTTTGGCCTGCGCCTCGACCTCTTCCGGGGAGCCGCTGGCGAGGCTCAGATCGTCATAATAGATCGTCCGGTAAGTGCAGAAGCGCGTCATCACGCCCTTCACCCCCGGCTCCGCCATGGAGCCGAGCAGCGCCTGCAGCGCGGGGGAATCATAGGCGTCGATCTTGAGCGTTGCCGGATCCCAGGCATAGCATGCCTGCCACAGGACCGATGCCACGCCGGCGATCATCGCGTTCGCGCGGTTGGCGAAGAAGTTGATGTAGCGGTCGCTCGAGCGGCGCACCGGCGCGCCGAGGATCCGGCAGCCGCCATCGATGCCGAGATGGATCGAGTCGAAGAAGAGTTGCGAGGAATAGGGGCCATAGGGCTCGGCATCGATCAGCATGCCGGCGAAATTGACCGGCGCGCTGACGAACGGATCGGTCGTATCGAGCCCGGCACCGATATCCACCCCCGAGACGCAGCAATCGTAGAAGACCGAGCGATAGGTGCCTGCCGGGTTCCAGTTCTGTGCCGGAATCTGGTCGATTGCGGCCTGGCGATACGCGCCGACCTGGTCTGCCAGCACCGTACTGCCGTCGAGCTGCGGGTCGGCCCCGACCTCGTCGTAATTGGCGGTCCAGGCCTGGTAGGTATTGTTGTTGGTGGTGACCGGATCCCAGCTGATCTCGCCGCTGAAATAGATGCGGGGGAATTCGAGGATGCTCATGCCGCGTCTCCCAGGACGAGCGTTTGGGCCGCGATGATCGGCTCATACAGGAAGGCGGGCCCTGCGACCTTGCCGTTGGCGAGCGGCGTGTTGAGCGCCTGGATCGCCGCCATGCGCAGGTCGAACATCGCGCGGACCGCGACGCCGAGCTGGCCGACCGCGCCGCCGAACGCTGCGCTGAGCGCCCTCACCATCGCGCTATAGGCCGCGTTGCATTTAGCCTGGGCGATCTGGACCGCCTCGGACTCGGCGCTGAAATCATACGTTTCGGGATCGGCGATCGCGGGATACGCCGCGCTCCAGTCGACGCCGAGCGGGCCGCCCCATTTATAGCCGGAGTCGTTCTGCTCGGCCGAGATGTCCTTTTCGAGAACCTGATTCCGCTGCATCTCCCAGAAGCGGTAGTAATGCGCGAGCATGTTCTGGAAATCGAGCGGACTGCCCTGGTTCTTCGGCGTCTTGGGCGTGCCTTCGCCCTCCGAGACGATCTGGTCGATCGCGTCGCAGGCATCCGCGCAAGTGTTGACCGCGAAGATCTGCCCCTGGAAGAATTGCGCGTCGTCGATCTGGTTGCGGTCGGGTGTCCAGGCCGAGTCTGGCAGCGCCGCCAGCGCTGCCTTCAGTCGCTCGTAATATTCGCCGATCGTCACTTGCTTGTCGCCCGGGGTCGCCCGGAGGATGCGGGGGTCGATCGGCTCGAGCGGCGCCTCGATCGCCATGCCCTGCGCCATCGCCGCTTCGGAGAAGGGATAGAGGTGGACGATCAGGCTCCCGCCTACGTCATGCGGAAGCGAGCCGGGATAGTGCGGCGGCGTGATCACCACCGTGCCGCCGATCGCGTTCATAATGTTGCACGCCAGGCACATGTGGATCATTTCCTGCAGGATCACCGACTGCAGCCGCGACTTCGCCGGCGCATTGGTATCGGGCAGGATGGTGAGCGACGCGTAAAGATAGGGCGGCAGCGTCGAGAACTCGATGTCGATGGCACCCTGTACCAGCGCCTGCACGTCGGCGACGCTGTCGGGTTCCTTCCAGAGAAGCTTGATCATGGTTCCCCTATCCCCCCTGCTCTGGTGCCGAAAATTCGAGTGTCTCCAGAATGGACGGGCAATAGATCCATAGTGGAGTTTTCTAGAACACGCGACCATATCTCCATCAAACCAAATGGATGGAGTAGTCTATATGAGACCTACTCGGACGACCGATTACATATCAGAAATTATCGACAAGCAATATTGATTGTGAGGCATATTGCGCAGTATCTATCGCAGTAGAGCACAAACGTCGCGCTCGACTCGACGGAGAGGGTGAGATCATGATCACAATCCGGCCACTGTTGATACTTTCTGGTGTCGGCATGATGATGGCTAATCCAGCAATGGCGCAGGTCTACCAGACCTATGGCACGCACAACCCGGCCGATGTCAGCCCGTGTCAGACGCCGAACTGCGTCTATCCGCGCGCACCCGGGAATCCGCCCAATCCGCTCTGGCCGGTCTATTGGCAGTCGAACTGGACGATGTACCGCGTCTACGGCCCCGACGCCTCGAAATACCCGCCGCCTTATGCCGGCAAGCCGCCGCAGGGCGCGACCTATCAGACCTCGTACGGCGCGACGCTGTACGATTCGACCTGGCGGGGGAAATCGGGCGAAGGCGCTATGGAGGAGCGGTACGACCAATATTGCCTGCCGATCTTCCCGCTCGACAACCATTTCTCCTGCAAGTTCATCTCGCTTGGCGACACCGCCTATTTCGTCGCGGGCGAGGGGCGGCCGACATGGATGCCCAAGCTCTGCCTGTTCTCGCCGCTCAACCATCCGCCGCGGCGCGACTTCGTCTCGCATCTTCCCTACAGCGCTGCGGACAGCGCGCGGATCGGGCCGGGCGGGCAGGGCTATTCCTTCTGGGTCAGCGCGCAGAACGGCTATGTGATGCAGGTCGGCGCGAGCCCGGATCGCACCGCCGATGGCGGGATCCTGTTCGGCTATGGCTTCCAGGCCAACGTCAAAGGCGAGGTCATGCCGCAATCCTTCTATTTTTCAGGCTATCCGCTCGCGCCCGCCAACGCGCCGTTCGTTAGCCAGAATTATACCAGCTTTGCCGCGACCCAACCGTCGCCCGACATCTGGGCGGAGGTGAGCGGCATCGACCCGACCACACTGCCTGCCTGCCAGCTGTTCGATCCGCCCGAGACGGCGGGCGGATCGACCAATGCGGCACTCAAGG
This sequence comes from Sphingomonas sp. PL20, assembly GCF_017875905.1. Classification (NCBI taxonomy): domain Bacteria; kingdom Pseudomonadati; phylum Pseudomonadota; class Alphaproteobacteria; order Sphingomonadales; family Sphingomonadaceae; genus Sphingomonas; species Sphingomonas sp. PL20. The sequence continues at coordinate 1,524,357 of NZ_JAGINH010000002.1, forward strand.
CGGGGAGCAGCGCGCCCGTGCGCGCGCCGACCTGGGGCGATATCGGGCGGTGGAAAGTGCGAACCGCGCCTTAGCAGGCCAAGCGCCGGTGGGGGGGGATTGATGGTGACGATGCCCGGGTTCCTCGCAGCGGCATCTGCGGGATCGACGCCCCGGTCACGCGGTGCGTTACGGGAGCAGGGCAAATATTCCGTGCATTTTTGTCGACTGTGCGACCCGGATCTTACCACATCGCAACCGCGCAGCTTGCTGTCGATCGCGAAGTCGAAAAGCGCCGGGTCGCGAAGCCGCCGGTGCTGACTAGCCAGAAGCGGATAGCCCAGACCTGTTGCGGCTTGAGCGCGCGTTTCGCGCCGACGACGCGGCCTTCGTTTCAGGGGCGAAGTTCGTGAAAGGCAGGATCCATCGACGAGTGTTCCATCCCTCGCCTCCATGGAGCCGGGTCAGCACTTTGATATTAAAGGAGACGCGGTAAAGCATCGGCGCAAATATGTCGTTGGTGGCCGTCACGGCTTTGGCCGGCGCGGCTCGCGACCAACCCACGTCGTTCTAACGCTGATGCGGAGAGGGCAGGTTACGTCAGAATCCGACGTACCGGATTTCATCTGATTTCCGGCATGTGGGGAGAGCGATGGGAGCGACGACAGGCGGCCGTATTCCGATCTTGTAGTGACGGTGGGCGATACCTCTTTCGACAATAGACCTTTGCATTTCGTCGTATCGCGAAATAATATGGTCGTCGTGGGAGGTTGTAATAGGACACAGGCTATGGCGACGATCGGGCATTTCGATATTGCGGGCGACAATATGGCGGCGCTTATCGGTTTCTACGGTGGCCTGTTCGGTTGGGAGATCACGCCGCGTGGGCCGGGCTATGCGCAGGTCGCAACCCCCAATCTGCGTGGTGCGATTGTCGAGACGCCGGAGCCGTCAGCGGCGCTGGGGATAGTGGTGGACGATCTGGATGCGGCACTGGCGCAGGCAGGCGAGCTGGGCGGCATGATCGTCATGTCGGCGACCGACAATGGCTGGGTCCGCAAAGGGCAGGTCCGCGATCCCGCCGGCAATATGCTGACGCTGATCCAGAAGTGACGCTTGGGCGACGACGATCTTGACGAGATCCTGCGGGCGCTGGCGCATCCCGCGCGGCGGACGTTCCTGCGCGCCTGTTTGACGGGATCGCGGGCGGCGGGGGATTTGTCTGCCTTGTCGGATCTGTCGCTCGCCACTGTGTCGGAGCATCTGAAGGTGCTGCGTAAGACGGGGCTGTTGCAGTTGGAACGACAGGGCCGGTTCTGGATGTACCGCACCGATGCCGCGCTGCTGGACGCGGTCGCGGCGGCGATGCGCGAATTGGGAGACGCATGATGGGGCGCGAGGCGACGGCTTATGCTGAAGTGGGAAGCAAGACAGGCCAGGTCCGCGCTTTGCTGGAAAGCACCGAGCTTATCTTGCGCGGCGAGATCAGGCGGCGCTTCCCCAAGGCCGCGATGAGGCAGGTACGGGTCGAGGGCGACACGTTACAGTTCCGTGCGAACGAAGAGACCGTGGCGCTACATCTCGGCGCGACGGTGGCACAAAGCTGGGCAGCCGCGATCGCCAAGCCGCCGCCCAGCCTGCGTGCAAAGCTTGGGCTTGGCACGCAGGCGCGCGCCCTGCTGATGGGTGAGATCGCGGACGAGGTGCTGGCCGAGGCAACGCAGGGTGCGTTGGTGACGAACGGCGCAGCGGCGCAGATGATGATCGCGATCATCGACGGTCCCGACGATCTAGCCAAGGCGCAGCGTATCCACGCAAGCTTTCCCGCTTTGCCGCTCTGGACCGTTTATCCAAAGGGACGCGACGTGGCATTTGGCGACACTGCGATCCGCACCGACCTGCGCGGGGCGGGGTTCCGCGACACCAAATCCTGCGCCGTTTCCGATACCCTCACCGCCACGCGATACAATCGTTGACGGGTGATGTATCAGCGTGACTGACCTGCTGCCCGTTTCCTGGACCGTTTTGAGCTGGAAAATTCCAGTTTAGGATTGAGGGCCAAGCGATGGAGTGAGCGATGAAGAGATCGAAGTTCAGCGAGGCGCAGATTGCGTTCGTGTTGAAGCAGGCCGAGGATGGCACGACGATCGACAATGCGTTCTTCGAATCGTTCAATGGCAAGTTCTGGACGGAATGCCTGAACCAGCACTGGTTCATGAGCCTCGACGACGCGGTGGGAAAATGCGAGACTTGGCTCCGGATGGTGGTCGATGCCCTGCTTTTCACCAGATCCGCGCTGGCTCAAAGGCTAACAAACATTCGTTTACTGCCAATGCGACCGTCGTCTTGCCAGCGCCCGGAATTCGGCAGCGGGCAGACGGAGCCAATCCGGGCCCTAAAGCTGAGTTCTGAACAAACGGCGAGTGTCCCCTGCGCTCTGTCAAAGCAGCGATGGCGGCGTTAGGAACGAACGACCGCATTTGGGAAGCTGCGAGGCCAGCGTGAATGGCGGATCGTGGGTCTTCACGACCGCGAAGCTGCCGGTCGGCTCGTGCCCAGTTTCGAACAGTCACCGAGCGTGCCGGTGCGTGCGCGAACGAGCGTTTAGACGTCAGCAACCTGGTCGGTGGAACGAGCGCTAAATGCGGCACCTGCTCGGGCGCGCAAGACGCCATATTGGACGGAGAACAGCGCCAGCTTTGAACCAGAGGCTAGAACGAGCAGCAACGTTGCCGCTCGGTGGGGTGGCAGCGTGGCGACGAGCAAGACGTTCGCGGCTGCCGTCCCGAACATCAGCCATGCCCATGCCCACCCGACATGATCCCAAATACCCGTGGGCAGCAGGTCCAGCGCTATGGCAGGTACGTAGCGCTTGACCCATCCGCGCGGCAGCATCGTCGCTCCGATACAGCAATAGATGATGCTCGGCTTGAGTAGCAGGAAGCGTGCACTGTGCGTCAGCAGCGACACGCCGCCGAGGCTGATGGTGAGGGCGATGCCGATCACGAGCAGACCTGGAACAGCTTCGTGCTTCAGCTTGTGCCGGACCGCTTGAGCAACGCCGACCGTCAACCCAATTGCAGCCGCCCATATGACGGCCCCCGTTAGCACGAAGATCAGGTAGAAAACTAACGTGCCGATAAGGTCTTCGAAGAGGGGGCGTGCGGTGTGAACCAGATATCGCATCGGCATGCTCCTCCGCGCTCAGTGACTATAAGGCGATCCGCCGTTCCCCGCAATTTTGCCACGCCCCCGGGTGATGTCCACCAACCACTAAACGGTGCTGTCTCCGATGCTCCAGGCTGAGCCTGAAAACTGCCGCTCGACTGGACCTGAACACATGGCTGCCAACTCAAATTGCGAATCTCCCGCTGTGCAAACAGCGGGCCTTTTTCCGTTTACTGCGATGGGAAGGATGCTCGCGCGATCGCCTTTGAGCTCGCTTGCCAGCACGCCTTCCCGTGGCGTTCGAGCACGTCGCGACGGATGTTCACCCGATTGCCGCACCTTCCCTTGTCGCGCGCGGTCGGGCATCCAACCGGGGTCGATGAGATGTGCGAGTAGCCGCCGCCGCAGATTCCACACTTGGCAGGCCGGAGAGAAGATACCGCGCGTTCGCGGAAGGCGGCCATACCGCCTGTGGAGCGGCGCGCAGCTGCGTCTGGGCCTGTCGGGCCGTGGCGGCGTCCCATAATGCTGCTTCGACGATGCGAAGCGCCGGCACGGGTGACGCTGCGCATTTCAGGCCGCCGCACGGCGCATCGCGGCACGCGGATGGGCGATTCCGGGGCCATTGCAAACCAAATCCGGGGGTGTGTTTCGATAGTCACAAATTAACCACACTGCCAAGGAAACGACCGGTCGCGCGCATTGCCCCCTTGCGGCCACCGTGTCGATTGTTTCACCATCCTGTCATAAACCCGGAGAGGATGTCGCAAAGACGACAAACGGGGAAACAATCATGCTTAAAGCTATCTCGCCTTATTATCTGGGTGCCGCCATGGTGGCGCTCGCGGTCGGCATTTCCGTTGCTCCGGCGTCGGCGCAGGTCGCGCCAGAAAATGCCACCGCCGCCTCCGACCAGGATATTGTCGTCACCGGATCGCGCATCCGCCGCAGCCCGCTCGACCAGGACAAGCCGGTCGTCACCGTCGACCAGGCCGCGATCGCGCGTACCGGCCTGAGCTCGGTCGCCGACGTGCTGCAGCGCTTGCCGAGCGCGGGCGGGGGGCTCAACACCAAGGTCAACAATGCCGGCAATATCGGTGGTCCGCCCGACGGCACCGGCGTCAGCTCGGGCGCGGCGGAAATCGACCTGCGCTATCTCGGGGCCAAGCGCACGCTCGTGCTGGTCGACGGCCTGCGCTACGTCAACGGCTCGTCGGCGGGCGGCATCCCGGCATCGGTCGATCTCAACGAAATCCCGATGAACTCGATCGAACGGATCGAAGTCCTGCAATCGGGCGCATCGCCGCTCTACGGCACCGATGCGGTGGCCGGCGTGGTCAACATCATCACCAAGCAGGCGCAGAAGGGGCTGCAGGCCAACGCCCAGTTCGGCACCTTCCGCCAGGGCGATGGCCATACCCAGAATTACGAGCTCAGCTACGGCATCCAAAAGCCCGCAAGCGGCACCTCGGTCGTGCTCGGCGGCTATTATACCAAGCAGGAAGCGGTCAGCACCGGCAATCGGGCGATTTCGCTGTTCCCGGCATCGGGTGCGGTGTCGTGCCAGGATCCCGCCTTTGCCGCGACCGGTGGCGTCGGGTGCAGCGGCTCGCCGCCGCTCGGGCGCTACCGCGTGCTGGGGCAGAATTTGACGCTCAAGGCACCCGTCATCGGACGCACCGCGACGCTGGCCGATTTCAAGACCTTCACCGATGCCGACCGCTTCAACTTCGCGCCGTTCAACTATCTGCTGACGCCGTCGGAGCGGTATGGCGGATTCCTGAACTTCAAGCAGGCGCTGAGCGACAACGTCAACATGCGGGTGAAGCTGGTCTATAACCACCGCCACTCGACCACCGAGGCGGCGTTCCTGCCGCTCGTGATCGGGCCGGGTGCCGGCAACGGCAATCTGCTCGATCGGATCTCGGTCGACGCGAGCAACCCCTATAACCCGTTCGGGGTCACGCTGTCCTCGGGGGTTAACCTCGACGGCACGCCGTCGGGCGTGCCCGCCAATTACGTCGCGATCAATCGTCGTTTCGTCGAGGGTGGCCAGCGTATCTTCACGCAGGATGTCGACACCTTCTCGGGAACGGTGACGCTCGACGGCTCGTTCCACATCGGCGAGCATAAGTGGTTCTGGGATGCGAACGCGGTCTATGGCCTCAACGATGCGCACCAGCTCTTCACCGGCAACGTCAACGCCGCCAAGCTCGCGCAGGCGCTTGGGCCAGTCTCGCAATGCACCGGTGCGTGCGTGCCGTTCAACATCTTCGGTGGTGCAACGGTAGGCGGCGCGGGTTCGATAACGCCGGCGATGCTCGCCTTCGTCACCTTCAACGAACGCGACAAGAGCCAACAGGAACTCAATGATTTCAGCGCCAACCTTTCAGGAGCGCTGTTCACGCTGCCGGCCGGCGATGTCGGCCTGGCGATCGGCTATGAGCATCGCGATCAGGGGGCGAGCTACGACCCCGATCCCGTCATCGTCGCCGGGCTGGGTGCCGACGTGCCGACCCAACCGAGCCGCGGGCGCTTCAACGTCGATGAAATCTATGGCGAGCTTCGCGTCCCGATCCTGACCAACACCGCGTTCTTCCAGAAGCTCGAATTCGACGGCGCGGTGCGCCACTCAAACTATTCGACCTTCGGCAGCAACACGGTCTTTACCGCGTCGGGCCTGTGGAAGCCGGTTTCCGACCTGCTGTTGCGCGGCGGCTATGCCGAGAGCCTGCGCGCGCCGAGCATCGGCGAACTCTACGCCGGGGCCTCGCGCTCCGACCAGACGATCCAGGATCCGTGCACCAGCGGCCTGGGCGGCTCGTTCCAGACCAACGCGACGGTGAAGGCGAACTGCATTGCCAATGGGGTGCCGGCGAATGGCAGCTATGCCGAGCCGGCTGGCCAGATCGGCGTTTTTTCGGGCGGCAACGTCAACCTCAAGCCCGAAACCGCGAAGACCTGGACCGCAGGGGGCGTCTACAGCCCATCCTGGGCGCGCGGCGGCTTGGCCAGCGTGCTGAGCCTTGAGGTCAATTATTATTCGATCAGCCTGAAGAACGCGATCGACTCGGCCCCGGCGTCGCTGATCCTCTCGCGCTGCGCATTCAACGGCGATGCCGCGAGCTGCGCGCTGATCAAGCGCACGACTGTCGGCACCATCGCATCGGTCGGCGCGGTTCTGCAGAACCTGAACTCGATCAAGACCGATGGGCTCGACAGTACCTTGCTCTATCGCACGCCGCGGTTCCGCGGTGGCACGGCGGGCCTCAGCGTCAATGCAGCCTATCTGTTGAAATACGACGCGCTGCTGCCGACAGGCTTGCAGAAATGCGTTGGGACCGAGCGTTGCCTGTCGGTCGATCAGGCCTTCCCGCGCTTCAAGCTGAACAGCACGGTCGATTTCTCGACGCCGTCTTTCGGGGCGTCGTTTACCGGCCGCTATATCAGCGCGGTCAGGGAGAGCGATGCAACCAAGCATCGCATGACGCCAACCTTCTATGGTGACGTGCAATTCTATCTGTCGACCGACTGGATGCAAAAGTTCAAGCTGGTCGCCGGCGTCAACAACGTCTTCAACAAGCAGCCGCCCGTCTGCATCACCTGCGACGGCGCGAATTTCGATACGACCACCTATGATGTCCCCGGACAGTTCGGCTATTTGCGGCTGTCCTACGGCTTCTGAGGTTCCGCGCTGCCTAAACGTCCTGCGTGGTGTCCTTCACCGCGCAGGCACGGGCCGCATGAAACGATTTCCAACCGTGCGTTACAGACGGTCGCGCCAATGGCGAGAGAGGTGATGGGGTGGACGCCTTCGTTAGTGGTGTTCAACACCTCCGCCATTGCACATCGATGCAGGCGGGGTCCGTCTACCCCATCACCCCCTTTTTGAAATCAGTCCCTTAGTCGGACGACATAGACCACCGGGCCGCCGCGCTTGCCCTCAATGGGCGAGACGATCGCCCGGATCGTGCCGCCGCGCGCCAAGCGCCGATAGGCGGCGATCTGCGCCGGGAAGCGCTCACGCTCGGCCTGATAGCGGGCGTAATGCGTGAAGACCGCATAGTCGGCACGACAGCTCGGCAATAAGTCAGGCGGAACGTTGCCGACATCGACAATCGCACTGCCCGCGCGCGCTGTCTCGACCTTGGCGTAGCTGGGCTTGCGCGCCATCATCGCGCGGATGTCGACGCAGCCCGACTGGCCCATCGGGAACAGCAATCGGCCAGGCCGACCGATCAGATCAAAGGCGGCGTGTTCGATCAGCACCGAGCGCTGCGGATCGACATGCGCGGTTAGCCATGCCGTGGCGATCTGGCGGGTGTCGGTGGCACGTTCCGCCGTCCGCGCGGCGTTCCAATACAGCATAAGCGCGCAAAACGCCGCCGTGATCGCCACGATAGCACTCCGCTCCAACCGCCGAGGCAGCAGCGCCGCGACCTGTGCGATGCCGACCGCCGCCGCCAGCGCGACGAACGGCAACACCGGCACGGCCCATCGTTCCCAAATCAGCGACTGCGCGCTGATCGAGGCGAGGAAGACGATGCCAACGGGCAGCACCGCCACTGCGAGCGTGCGGTGGCGATAGACGCTGACGGCACCGCCGACTGCTGCCAGTGCGACACAGACCGGCCCGAACGACCCGCTCAAAACGTCGGTGAGGTAATAGCGCAGGTTCGCAGCGAACCCGCCGCCGGTCGAGCCGAGATGATAGGGACGGGCTTCGCCCAGCAGATCGCGCATGACGATGGCATGGTCGATGAGGAGAAAGGGCGACACCGCGACCAGGGTCACGACCGCGACCACCGGCGCGATCGGCAGGTCGAGCAACCGCCGCCGGTCCCGCATCGCCAGCCACAGGATCGCGCATTCGACATTGCCGAAGGCGATGAAGGCGGGCCATTTCGTTGCGCAGGCCAGTCCCGTCGCGACCCCGGCCAGCACGATGTCGCGCCGCCGTCCGTGCTGGAATACGAGCACCGCGAACCGTGTGCTCAGAAGCATGAACGCAGTCGCCATCATGTCGGTGCGGATGATCTGCGAGAGTTCGATGTGGAGTGGGTTCACCGCCAGCAATGCGGCCGCGATCAGCCCGACGCGCGGCCCCACCGCGCGCTTGCCGATGCTCCACGTGAGATAGATGCAGGCGAGGCCGCAAGCGACCATCAGCAGCCGGCCCGGCACGATCAGCAAACCCGGATCGGCGAAGACGGCGGCGGCGAAGCCCGCCGGGGTCCACCATCCCGCCGCGATGCCGCTCGCCGCCACGCCCGCGAAGATCACCGCCAGCGCATAGAACAACGTTGTCGCCGGATGCCCGAACCAGCCGGGATCGAACGTGTGGCCGCGCAGCATGTCGAGCGCTTTCATCACGAACAGTGGCTCGTCGGGGTCGTTGAGGGAGGGGAGGCCGAAGCCCAGGTGCCACAGCCGTAATGCTGCCCCGAGCAGCAGGATGCCGACCAGGGTCGCGCGCCCCTTGGTCATCCGCAAACGCGGTAATCCTTTACGGGGACGGCGGGGTGTTTCCGTCATCATGCGACTGGTACTTTTCTGGAGGAATGATGCAGACCGTGATTTTGGCCGGCGGCCTCGGCAGCCGGCTCGGCGAGGAAACCGCGATCCGGCCCAAACCGATGGTCGAGATCGGCGGCATGCCGATCCTGTGGCACATCATGAAGATCTACGCGGCGGCCGGGCTCAACGATTTCATCGTGTGCCTCGGCTACAAGGGCTATGTCATCAAGGAGTATTTCGCGAACTACTTCCTGCATACGTCCGACGTGACGATCGATCTGCGCGGCGGCAACGGCATCGAAGTCCACAGCTCGCGGAGCGAGCCGTGGCGCATCACGCTGGTCGATACCGGTGCCGAGACGATGACCGGCGGGCGGTTGAAGGCGATCCGGCCGTATCTCGATCCCGACGCGCCGTTCTGCTTCACTTATGGTGACGGCGTGGCCGACATCGACATCGCCGATCTCGTCCGCTTTCACAAAAGCCACAATATGCGCGCGACGATCACCTCGGTCGCCCCGCCGGGCCGGTTCGGCGCGCTGGAATTCGCCGGCGACGCGGTAACGGCGTTCCGTGAGAAGCCGGCGGGGGATGGTGGCCTTATCAACGGCGGCTTCTTCGTCGCCGATCCGAGCGTACTCGACCTGATCGCCGGCCCCGACACGATCTGGGAAGCCGAACCGCTCCAGCGGCTCGCCGAGCAGGGCGAATTGCGCGGCTATCGCCATCATGGCTTTTGGCACCCGATGGATACGTTGCGCGACAAGCTGCACCTCGATGCGCTCTGGCAATCGGGGGCGGCACCGTGGAAGCGCTGGTGAACCCCGCCTGGCGCGGCCGCCGCGTACTCGTCACCGGGCATACCGGCTTCAAGGGCAGCTGGCTGGCGCTGTGGCTGCATGCGATGGGTGCCGAGGTGACGGGCTTCGCGCTGCCGCCACCCACTGAGCCGAGCATCTTCGCGAGCGCGCGTATCCAGGACCTGGTAACGCACGTCCAGGGCGATATCCGCGATCTGGATGCGCTCCGGCGCGTCGTCGCTGCCGCCCGTCCAGAGATGATCTTTCATCTCGCGGCGCAGCCGCTGGTGCGTCTGTCGTACGAAAGCCCGGTCGAAACCTATGCCGCCAACGTGATGGGCACCGTCCATCTGCTCGAGGCGGCACGGCAGGTTGGCGGAGTCGCCGGCATCGTCTGCGTCACCAGCGACAAATGTTATGCCAACCGCGAATGGGACTGGCCATATCGCGAGAACGATCCGATGGGCGGGCATGATCCGTACAGCAGCAGCAAGGGCTGCGCCGAACTCGTCATCGCCGCCTATCGATCCTCCTATTTCGACGCGGCCGGGCCACTGCTCGCTTCGGTGCGCGCGGGCAACGTCATCGGCGGCGGCGACTGGGCGGCGGACCGGCTGATCCCCGATCTGGTGCGCGCGTTCCTGGCTGGCCAGGCGCCGGTGATCCGCTCGCCCGGATCGGTGCGGCCGTGGCAGCATGTGCTGGAGGCGCTGGCGGGGTATCTCGCGGTCGGCGCGCGGTTGCTCGGCGGCGAGCGGCGTTTTGCCGACGGCTGGAACTTCGGCCCCGGCGACGAGGATGCCCGTCCCGTGCAGTGGATCGTCGATCGCATGCGCGCGAGCTGGCGGGACGAAACCGCAGCCCCCGTTGCCGAGACCGGGCCGATCCCGCACGAAGCCGGCCTGTTGCGGCTCGACAGTTCGCGGGCACGCGGTGCGCTTGGCTGGTGCCCGGCGCTCACGCTCGGCGCAGCGATCGACTGGATCGTCGACTGGCACAAGGCGGTTGCGGACGGTGCCGACGTCCGTGCCGTCACACAGCGGCAGGTTGCGCATTATGCGGAGATTTCGACCCGCTCCGCGACGGCCATGGCCGCGGGCTGATCCGTTGAACGGCGCGCGAGCGTCATGATGTTGCCCAGGCGCAGCCCGATGGCGCGCCTGGGCAGCGGCATCCACTCCGTCCGCACACCGAGCGCGGCCCCTGCCTGACGGGCGAGGAAATCGATCGGGAAGACATTGCGGCTGCGCGTGATCGCCACGTCGGCGAAGCCCGCCTGCGTCACCGCGCGCCGGATCGTGGCGGGGTTGTACAATTCGGGATGCTGCAAGCAAAAGGCCGGCCAGCGCGGCCCCAGCACGCGGCGCAGCAGCGAGCGTTCGTCGTGCGTCACCAGCATCAGCGTGCCGCCGGGGCGCAGCTTGCGGTGGACGGCCTCGAGCATGCCGACCGGATCGAGCAGATGGTCGAGCAAATGTACCATCACGGCCAGCCCGACGCTGCCATCGGGAACCGCGTTGAGATTCGACATGCCCGCAAACACACGCGCCCGCTGACCGGAAACGGCTGCGGACAAGATGTCGTGCACTTCGCGGTTCGGCTCGAACAGCCAGAAGCGGTCGAACCGTCCGCGCCGCGCCGCTTCGCCGGCGATATGGCCGACATCGGGCCCGATCTCGAGATAATCGCCGTCGAGTGGACACGCTGCTGCGACCGCATCGAAATAGCCGCGCTGCGTTGCCGCGATCGCATCGCCGTCGACCGAGTTCATGTTGGGCGGCATCGTCGCGTAGAGTTCGCCCAATTGCGCCTCGCCGAAGAAGATCGGATTGTAGAGCAAGCCGCATCCGCTGCAGCGATGATAGCTGAAGAAACACCGCGCCTTCTCGATCCCGAACCAGAACGGCGTGAGATCGGCGAGCGGCAGATAATCGGCACGTCTGGTGCTGACCACTTCGGGTCGGGCATCGGCCGACCCGCAGATCGGGCAATCGCGGTCACGCAGCGCCGCAAGCGTCATTTCGGTCTCCCCCGGAAGGTTACGCGACTGTGCCAGAACCAGCTTCCGACAATCAGGATCGCGGTGAAGGCGAGTTGGGCCGGGACGGGCGGCAGCCGCGCAACCTCGACTAGGAAGGGCAGCGCCGCCCAGTTTGCGGCGTAATTGACGAGGTAAAAGCTCGCGAAGGTCGCGAATTCGCGCAGCAGATTGCCGCGCGTGCGGAACACCCCCGCTTTGTAGGTCGTGAATGCGAAGCACAGCGACAGCGCCTGCGCGATACCCAGCGCCAGCAGATAGCGCCCGTGCAGTGCGGGCACGCCCCACAGCAACAGCGGATAGACCGACAGGCCGAGCGCGGTGTTGGCAGTGCCCGCCACCAAAAAACGGAGCGGTCTGCGCCGGTCCGCCGCCCGGGTCACGACTCCTCCAGCAGCGGGATCGCCATGTTCTCCCGCAGTACTTCGCGCGGCAGGAACGGCGACAAATCCTCAAGCGGCGGCGAGGTGATACGGCCGTCGGCATGCGCCTTGGAGCCGAGCTTGGGTGCATAGGGCACCGCCTCATCGACCATGATTTCGCAAAACGCCGGGCCGTCGCTCGCCAGCGTCGCTGCGATCGCTCCGGCGAGATCATTATGCCCGTCCGCGCGGTGGTAGGCGAAACCGAAGGCGGCGGCGACCTTGGCGAAATCCGGGAAGGTCACATGGCTCTTCGGCCCGCCGCCGACCTCGACGCCGTTGAAGAAATTGCGCTGCGTCTGGAAGATCGAGACGTAGCCGTTGTTGTTGATGAGGAACACCTTCACCGGCATGCCGTAACCGGCGATGGTCTGCATTTCCTGCAGGTTCATCATGATGCTGCCGTCGCCCGCGATGCAGATCACGCGGCGCGCATTCTTGGTCGCGGCGCACACGCCGATCGCGGCGGGCAGATCATAGCCCATCGTCGCGCTGCCCGAATTGGTCCACAGCCGCTGGCCCTGCTGGATGCGCGCGGTCTGGAAACTTACGACGCAGGCACTGCCGTTGCCCGTGACGACGATTTCGTCCTGGTCGAGCGCCTCGAACAGCGCTTCCATCGCGACATAGGGATGGTTGGCGGGGCCGTGATAGCGATATTCGGGCAGCACCACCGGGAAACGCGCGCCGCGTTCGCGCGACCAGGCGAGCCAGTTGCGGTGTGCCTCCGTCGGGCCGGCATAGGGCGCTGCGATCAGCGCGGGGAGGAGATCGGCGAGATCGGCGACCACCGGCATGTCGGGCCGCACGGTCGGCTTGGCGAGTTCGAGCGGATCGATATCGACCCAGATCTTGTACGCCGCGCGCGCGAAACTCTGCCAATTGTAGCTGACCTGACGGATGTTGAGCCGACTGCCGAGCACCAGCAGCAGATCGGCGCTCTGCGTCACCATGTTGCCGCCGCGATCGCCCACTGTGCCGGGGCGCCCGGCATAGAGCGGATGCGCGTTCCACAATGCGTCATGCGCGTTCCAACCGGTCACCACCGGCACGCCGAGCCGCTCGATCAGCCGTACGAAATCGGCATGCGCGCCGCTCAACCGCACGCCATTGCCAACGAACACCACCGGCCGCTCGGCCTGCGCGATCCGCGCGAGGATCTCGCGAGCGGTCGCGGCGAGATCGATATCGTGCCACGGCTCAAGACGTTCGTCCGCATCGAAGCCCGGGAGCGTAGCGGGGTCGATCATCGCCGCCTGCACGTCGAGCGGAATGTCGAGCCAGACCGGGCCCGGTCGGCCGTGCGTGGCGAGGTACAGCGCCTTTTCGAGATGGTGGCGGATCGACTGCGGATCGGTCACCATCGTCGCATATTTGGTGATTGGCCGGACCAGCTCCTCGATATCGAGCTCCTGATCACCGAATTGGCGCAGCGCGAGGCCGGTCGCGCGCACCGTCGTCTCGGTCTTCACCTGGCCGGAAATGACCAGCATCGGGATCGAGTCGACAAATGCGCCATAGACGCCGGTGATGGCGTTGGTGCCGCCCGGCCCCGACGTGACGTTGACCAGCGCCGGGCGGTTGGTGAGCCGCGCATAGGCCTCCGCCGCGATCGACAGCGCCTGTTCGTGGTGGGTGAAGGTCGTCGTCAGCCGTGGATTCGTGCCGATCGCATGGTTGAGATGCATCGCGCCACCGCCGGTCAGCATGAAGACATCGGTGATGCCATTGTCGGCCAGCCAGTCGGCGAGCCAAATCGAAAGCTTGATCGTGGTCATGCGGTCCATCCATGTGAAGCGGCGGTGCGGCGGATCGCCGTGTCGAGGTCGACAGTGGCGGCGACGCCAAGGTCGCGGCGAATGCGCGCGGTTGCGGGAACGTAGCGGCCTGGGTTCCAGCCGGGATCGGGGCGGCCCAGGATCTCGACGCCTGGGCCGCCGAGCACCGCAGCGGTGCGGTGGGCGAGATCGGCGATCGACACCGCTTCCTCGGAGCCGACATTGTAGCTCGCGCCCGGCGTGCCCGTGAGGGTGAGCGTCCACATCCATATCGCCAGATCGGCGGCGTAGAGATACGATCGCACGGCCTGCCCCGAACCCTCGACGCGCACGATCCGGCCAGCCATCGCATCGCGAATGAAATTGCCGGCGGCGAAATGCGTATCGAGCGACAGCAACGGGCCGAGCAAAGCAAAGATTCGCGCGCTGACCGTATCGAGCCCGAATTGGCTGCGGTAGATCGCGCAGAGCGTCTCCGCCGCGCGCTTGCCCTCGGCATAGGAGGAGCGTGGATCGAGCGGATCGGGGCCGCCCATCCAATCCTCGCCGACGTGGGCGAGGTCCCACGGCTGCACGCCATAGACCGCGCCCGAGCTCATGAAGACGAAGCGCGCACCGCGATCGACCGCGACATCGAGTGCGGCGCGGGTGCCCCCTAGGATCGTGTCGAACATCCGGCGCGGGTCGCTGTCGCGCAGCGCGGCGCTGGCGTCGGTCGCGCCGTGGATGACATGCGTGAAGGCACCCTGCGGCGGCACGAAGCGCGTGATATCACCAGCCACCAAGGCGAAGCGCCGCGCCAGATCGGGTTCGCGCCGCGCGAAGGCGGCGGGGTCGCGCGTCAGCAGCGTTACCGTCACCGACACCGGCGCGCGCGCGAGCGCCGCCAGCATCCACCGGCCGATGAAACCGGTGCCACCGGTCATGAAGATCCGCGCTCCCTCCAGTCGGGGCCACAGCGGGGCCATCGCAGCATCCATCGCGAGAAGATCGCTCTGCGGGATCATGCGACTGCGAGCCCCAGCGACGGTCGCGTGTCGCGGTGCGCGCGCACCACCTGCGCCAGCCCGTCGAGGGCGAGCGCCCACACGATCGCGGCGATCAGGCCCGGCCGGATAAAGTGGCCGAGCGCGAGGCCCAGCCTGGGCAACACCGTGGTGCCGCCCAGCCAGCTCGTCCCCGGCACCTCCATGATCGTCGACAGCGGCCATTCGAACACGAGGCTGAGCGCGTAGGCACACATGATCGCAATGGTCGGGCCGATCCCCCGCCCGCGCTCGAGGAACACCAGAAACAGCAAGAAGGTCTGGGTATAGCCACCGGGCGACTGGGTGACGAAATAGGTGCCGAGCAGGATCGCCGCGAGTCTGCCCCGCTCGAGCGCGCCCGGTTGCAGCCATGCCGCCGCGAGGCACAGCGCCGCCACCGCCTGGGTCGAGCGGATCACGATCGGCACCGCCACCTCAATCCCCTCGATCAGGCGCGACGGCACGAAATCGAGCACCGGCATTTGCGAGGCGCGGACCAGCAGCAGCGGCGCATAGCTGGTCGAATAGGCAATCTCGCCCCACACCTGCCCGGTCTGGAAAGTCACCCAATTGGCGGTGTTGGCGACGATCTCGGCCGGCGTTCCCGCCCCGACCAGTGCCAGCGTGACCAGATACAGCGCTACCGTCGCGAAGCCGGCATATTCGAGCGGCCGCCACTCACGCCGCACGGCGTGGGCGAAGGCACCGAGCACCAGATACGGCTTGAAGTTGATCGCCACCGCATTCGCGACCGCGCGCGCAAGCGGCGAGCGCGTGACCGGGCCATAAGCGACGATAAACGCAGCGAAACCAGCGAGAATGAGGTTCCCGCGCTCCAGCGTGTAGAGCAGCGGCAGGCCGACCGCGAAGGCGGCGGTGCGCGGAATCGCGGTGCGCCGGTCGTTGCGTCGGAAGGCGATCCACAGCAGGATCACATCAATCAAGTAGAGCGCGCCGATCGCCGAACGTCCCACCCAGTCGCAATCCCGCGCATGGAATGGGGAATCGCGGTAGCAGCCGGGCAAGCTCGCGAGATCGAGAAACACGAACGACAGCGGCGGATAGATGCTGCGCCACACGTCATAGGCACCCGGCCGGTTCGCCCAGAAGGCGGTGTTGAACCAGTCCATGAAGGTATCGTTGGTATCGAACACGAACGGCGCGGGCAGATAGTGATTGGCGTGGAAAAACATCGCCATCCGCCCGACGCTCGCCAGCACGGCGAGCATCAGCGCATATTCGACGAACGGCCAGCGCCCGCGCGCGATCACACCCGCTCCTCGCGCGGCGGGAAATTGAGGCGCGCTTCTTCGATCACCAGCGGCGCGCCGCGCGATCGCTCGGCGATCAGCCGCACCTGATCGCCGATCAGGCCCAGGAACAGTAGCAGCACGGCGAACATTGCCAGCGCCAGCCCGAGTGCGGCGAGCACCAGCGCCGGTCCGCCGAGCAGTATAGCGACCAGCGCCGCAGCAAAGGCGATCACCGCGAGAACCGCGATCGCTACCGCCAGCAGCATCGGTGCGCGCAGCAGCGTCTTCGCCGAACCCGCCAACCCCGACAAGGCGAAGGCGAGCAAGGCGGCAGGGCCGTTCTTGGTCTCTCCGGCGGCGCGTGGCGGGCGATCGAACGGGACCAACGCGATCGGATAGCCGGTCTCCACCACCATGCCGCGAAAGAACGGCTCAGGCTCGTGCCACCGCGCCAGTTCGTCGACCACGACACGGTCGAACAGTCCGAAACCGGTTGCGTTGGGGATGATCGGATAATCGGCGACCTGCGCCAGCATCGTATAGCCGGTCTTGCGGATCAGCCCGAGCAACGGCCCAGTCTGCTCCGAGCGACGCTGTCCCAGCACGATTTTCGCGCCGCCGCGCCACAGCCGCACCAATTCGCCGATCAGCGCGGGCGGGTCCTGAAAATCGGCGCACATGCCGATCACCGCTTCGCCCGTCGCCTGATAGATGCCGTGCGTCGGCGAGCGCATCTGGCCGTAATTGCGGGTGTTGAAGATCGCCCGCACCCGCCCGTCCTCGGCGCACATTTCGCGCAGAATATCGCGGGTCGCATCGGTCGAGCGATTGTCGATGAAGATGATCTCGTGGCTCGCGACATGCCGCTCCGCCTCAGCGGTGACCGCCGCGCAGATCGCACGGACGTTCTCCTCCTCGTTGAAGCACGGGATGACGATCGATAGCTCGGGTGGCCGTTCCGCTGCGGTCATGCGATCGGCTCGGGTTCGAGCCAACGCAGACGGATGCCGGTCGCGGGTGCATAAAACTCGGTGAACAGCGCGAGGCCGAACACCAAAGCGAGCAGCGCCACCGCCGAAATGTTGTACTTGCGATCGGCATCCAGGCGCGGCTGCTCGATGATCTGTGCGTCCGAGGCGGTTTCGGCGGCGAGCGCCTCGACCGCGACTTCCTCGGACGAGCGCGCATAGACCTCATACAGCGCCTGCGCGAACTTGTAGTTGCGGAACAGATCGAAATACCGTCCCGACGTCTCCGACAGCCCGGCGACATTGGGTCCGGCGGCACCGGTCGCGGGCGCGGCCGAACTGGCGATCTGGCTTTGCAGCGAGGCGATCTCCGATTGGACCGCCTGCAGTTGTGGGTTGTCGCTGCCCTGGAACTGCTGAAGCGTCCGCAGTTCAACCCGCTTGGCTTGCAACTGCGCCTGCAACCCGGCGCGCAGCGACAGTTCAGCGCCCAATTGAGCCTCGGGTTCGGCAAGATTGTTCTGACGGCGGAACCCCTTCAGCGCTGCTTCGGCGCGGGTGACCTGATCGGCCGCCTCGCGGTAGCGGGCCTGCACGATGGTGCGCTTGCGCACGACACGCTCGTGCCCGAGCGCGTTGAGCCGCTCGGTGACGGCAGTGACATAGGCCTGCGTCAGCCGTTCCGCCTCGACCGGATCATGCGTGCGCGCTTCGATCTCGAGCACTCCCCCGGTCAGCGAATGCACATCGACCAGCCGGGCGAGTGCACGGCGCGCCGCCGCCTCGGAGCCGAAGCCGTCCGGCCCGGCCAGCTTGAGCCGAGCAATCACGGTGATCGCCACCTCGTTGCTGCGCGCGACTGCCAGATACAGGTCGACGGGCTGCTTCGCCCCGCCGAGCAGCGATGCGAAACCCTGCAACTGCCCGCCTAGCGCATTCATCATCGAGCTCAACCCGATGCTGGCGCTGTCCTGCGGGACGATCTGCGCACGCGCTACATATGGCGTCGGGAAGACGCACAGCAGGCCTAGAGCGGCCATCGACGCCGCGTAGATCCGACGCCGGATACGGCGATCGGCGATCGCGCGCCGGAGCGTGACGAGCGCGCTCAATTGACGGCGTTCGCGATGGTGGCAGCGCTGATCAACGGGCTGAACAACGATCCGGTAATGTCGCGCAGCCGCGCCCAGAATTCGCCGCGCGCAGCATCGACCGGCACGAAGATCAGATCGCCGGGCAGCGCCGGTGCCTTCAGCACACGGCGGCCGCCCGCCACGACCGTGCCGTTGGCGCGCACCACGAACACCCCATTCTTGTCGCCAAGCTTCTGGATGCCGCCTGCCGACTTCACGAAATCGCCGATCGACATGCCGTCATGGTACGCGAAGGACGCGGGGCTCGGGACCGAGCCGAACACGCCGATCGTGACCGGCCGGGGCGGCACGAACACCGAATCGCTGTTCTCCACGATCACGTCGCCGGGCAGCGCGGTGGCGTTCACCGGCAGATCGAATACGAGGCGGCCGGTCGGCTCGCGCTTGCGCATCTGGTCGACCACCGAATGGATCATCGACAGGCTGCTCGCAGAGCTCATCTGCGCGCGGTTGACCGAGACGAGCGGCTGCGTGGTCAGCAGCAACTCCATGTCCTTCACTGCGCGATCGAAGCTTTGTCGCTGCTGGGCCTTGACGCTCTCGCGCGTGATGACGCTCGCATAGGGGAAGGCATCGGCGCTCAGACCGCCTGCCTGCGCCACGACATCGGCGAGCCTAGTGCCGGGCTTAACGTAATAGCGGCCCGGTTTGGCGACTTCGCCGCTGATCGTGATCAGCACCGGCTGTGTGCCGAGCGGGCGTTCGATGCCAAGGTCGGACAGCACGCGAACCACCGCGCCGCGCCGCACGATCGTGCTGCGTGCCTGATCGGCGCTGAGCTGCTGCCAGCCCGGCTTTTGGCCGAGCGTATCGAGTACCAGCAAGCGCGCCTGATCCGCGACGGTACTGGTGCCGCCGGCATAGGCGATCGCGTCGCTGATCGTCTGGTTAGGTGCCAGTTCGAAGATTGCTTCCTGATTGACGCTCCCCAGCACCGCGACCTGATCGCCGGCCGGCGCGACATAGATGACGTCGCCATTTTCCAGCGTCGCGTCGCCGGTCTTGTCGCCCTTCAAGAGCAGATCGTAGAGATCGAAATCGGAGACGAGCTTGCCGCCACGTCGCAACTGGAGCGAGCGGAAACTGCCCCCTGCGCTCGGCCCGCCCGCCGCCATCACCGCGCTGACCAGCGTCGAAAGGCTGCTGACCGTGATCGAACCCGGCCGCCGCGCGAAGCCGGTGACGTAAACGGTGATGCCGCGCAGCCGCGCAACCGTTACGTCGAGGTTGAACTGGCGATATTGCCGCGACACTTCGCGCGCGATGACATCGTGCAGATCGGCATAGCGCGTACCGCCGACCGTGATTGCCCCAACGCGCGGCACGAAGATGCGGCCCTCATTGTCGACCGTCAGCCGCAGCGCCGCCTGAACCGATCCGGTCAGGCCGAGCTGCAACTGGTCGCCCGGGTTTAGCCGGTAATCGCCCGGCACCGCCACGCTCGGCGGCGCGGCGAAGGTGCCAGCTTCGGGCGTCAGCAATTCTGCGCCGAAGCGGTGCAGCGGTTTGCCTGCAAGATCGGAGACATAGGTTTCGAACTCGCTCGGCCGCACCGGCTTGGCCATCGTGATCGGCGCGGCCTCATCTTTCGGTGGCGCGGACGGGTCAGTTTGGGCCGTCGACGCGGGAGCCTCGATGACGGCGGGCTGGAATTGCGCGACGCTGGTCTGCGGCACCGCGACGCTGGGGGACGCCGTTTTGGCCGCGCCCGATGCGCCTTGCGCCTGGTCTCCGACGGGCGAACTCAATTGCGCTCGGGCGGTGCCGGGTACGGCCAGCAGCGCCAGCGCCGGAATGAGCGCGCGCGCGGGAAAGCGCCGCTTCGGGGATGTCATGCTGCGATCGCTTCCGCAAGATGGAGCGGGGCGGCCGCGCTCAGGAACGATTTCGCCGCCGTCTGCCAAAGGTGTTCGGTGCCCGCCACGAGCAAGCCCGACGAGTCCGCGCCAACGCGATAGGGCTGGCCATCCCAATGTGCCGCGAAGCCGCCGGCTTCCTGCAGGAACAGCACGCCGGGCGCGTGATCCCACGGCAGGATGCGTTGGAACAGCGCGATGTCGTCCTGCCCCCGTACCAGCCGCGGATAGCTTTCGGCGGCGCAGCGTGGGATCGGCACAACATCGAAATGCCGCTCGGCACGGGCATGGACACGGGAGCGGCGAATCTCTGGCATGAACTGCGTGGCGAGGGCGGCGATCGGGCGGGTGCGGCGCGCCGCGCTGATGCGCACCGCCGTCCCGTCGATCGTCGCGCCCTTGTCGCGTACGGCGTGGCACAGACGCCCGGTGACCGGATCGAGCATCCAGCTTTCGATCGGCACGCCGTCCGCGATGAGCGCGACCATCACCCCGAACGGCGCATGGCCCGCCGCGAAGTTGCTCGTCCCGTCGAGCGGATCAACCAGCCACACCAGACCCCGGCCGGCATCGTCGAGCAGGGCGGGGTCCTCGGCGGCAGCCTCCTCACCGATCACCCGCGCGCCGAGCGCGAGCTGGTCGAGCCCGTCGCGCAGCCGCAATTCCGCTTCGCGGTCGGCGCGGGTGACGATCTCGCCAGGGCTCTTCTCGACAATGTCGTGCGCGAGCAACGCCCGGAACCGGGGCAGGATCTCGCGCGCGGCGACTTCGCGCATCAGCGCGGCGACGGGGGTCTGCAATTGCACGGGCTTGCCTCAGGCGGCGACGCTGGCCAGCCGGGGCTTGGCGGCGACGGCGACTCGCTCGCGCATCATTGCGATCCGTGCCTGATCCTCCCGCGCGATGCTCTCGTAATAGTCGCGCTTGTTCTCGAGCCACGCCAGCTCGAACGCGACCGCATTGCCGATGGCTTCCTCAAACCGCGCGGATTCGGCCATGCTGCCGTCGAAAATCACCTTGCGCGTTTCGAATCGGGTCAGCTTGACGCTGCGGATCTCGCGCAGCGCGTCCATCGCCTCAATCGCGACCGATCCACCGACGACGAGATCGAGGTCGTTGGCCAGACAGGCCTGGGCCGCGATCAGCACAGCATGGGTGATTTTGCGATGGTTGATCTCGCCGCGCGGCATGCCTTTCGACAAGGTGAAGTCGACCCGGCCGAACACGATGCCGTCAAGCCGCGCGCGCGCGATCGGCAGCATCTCGTCGAGCACCGCCAGCGTCGCGCCGGTTTCGAGGTTGAACAGGAACTCCGTGCCCTCGTGGCCAGCGCCGTACACCTTGTCGCGCGCATCGGCGAATTTGGAGAGCGCGTACGGCGTCTCCACCATCGGCGCGATGATGTGATCGATGCCGTACAGGCGTGAAGCGTACAGGTCCGAGATCGCCTCGCAGCCGCCGATCTTAAGCGCCACCTTCAAGTCGGCACGTCGGATGAGCTCGAGCAGGCGCAGGAATTCGTCGGGGCGGGTGCCTTCCGCTTCGAATTCCGCCTTGACGGCAACGACGCCGAATTCATCGCGGCCCTTTTTGAGCATATCGAGCATGCGGCGTTCGATCGTGTTCATAAACGCTGGTGTCCCCTGCGGGTGGTTGATCTGCGAGGAAGACGGGGCCGCTCGAAAAAAGCCGTAACCGGTCGGGAAAAATTTTTGGGCTACGGGATGTGTGTGGCGAATCCGTCCTCGCTGTATGCGGAAAACGATCCTGTTCCTGATGTTCGCCATGCTGGCGGGATCCGCAACCGGGCGGCCGCGCGGCCATGAGACAGCACGGGTCATCCGCCTCTCGTCGAGCTTCGGCAGCCGGGTCGATCCCTTTCTCGGCACCACGGCGATGCACCGCGGCATCGACCTGGCCGGTCCCGCCGGGACGCCGATCCTCGCCGCCGCCGCCGGTGTGGTCCGCTTTTCCGGCCCGCGCGGCGGCTATGGCGGTTTCGTCGAGATCGCCCATCCCGATGGCTCGCGGACCCGCTATGGCCACATGGAGCGGCTGATGGTGTCGGCGGGCACGGTGGTCGATCGGGGCACGATCCTCGGCCTGATGGGGTCGACCGGGCGATCGACCGGTAGCCACCTCCATTTCGAATATCTGCTGGGCGGGGTGGCGGTCGATCCGCTTTCCTATCTCGGCTCGGTCCCGGCGCTGCGGCCCGCGCCCTTCGGCGTGTCGCCATCGCCACCCCGCGGAACGACCGTCCCGTTCCGCTCCGCTTTCGCCCGCGCGCGCGATGTGGCGGCGGGTGCGCCTATGGAAAGCGCGCAGTGACACTGGCGTGGGCACCGCCCCATCCGTATATCGAGGGTCACTTCGCGCGCCGCGCGAGGGTCTCCGGTGTCGCCAAAGGGGGCTTGGCACGCCGCTTCAGGAGTGCTTTTGCGCCCGCCATGACGATCGCACCGGCCATTGACGGGTTGCAGCGCGTGTTCCTCAGCGAACGCGCGAAGTTGCTCCGCTTCCTCGCGGTACGTGGTGCCGGCGAGGATGCCGAAGACGTGCTCCAGGACCTTTGGCAGCGAATCACGAGCGCCCGACACGAACCGATCGGTGATCCGCTTTCCTATCTGTTCCGCGCAGCCGAGAATGTCATGCGCGATCATCAGCGCAGCCATGTCAGCCGGGCACGACGCCAGCGCGACTGGCACGACGCGAGCGCAATCGATTATGACGAGCAACCCGGCGAGCGCGCGCTGATCGCGCGCGAACGGTTGCAGGAGGCGGAACAGGTGCTTGCGGCGCTGGGCCCGCGCGTCGCCGAGATCTTCCGGAAATATCGGCTCGAGGGCATGGGGCAGGCGGCGATCGCGCGCGAATTCGGCCTCAGCCTCAGCTCGGTCGAAAAGGATCTGCACAAGGCGTATCGCGCCTTGGCGCAGTTGAGGGCGAAATTCGATGCGGAATGATCGACACGATTCCGTCTTCGACGCAAGGGGACGGTAATGGACGCACCGGGGGTCATCGCTGATGTTGCGCGCGGCTGGGCAATCCGCGTCAGCGATCCCGCGTTTAGCGACTGGGACGGTCTGACGGATTGGCTCGCCGAGGACCCTGCGCATGTCGTGGCGTACAATGAAGCGATCGACGACGAGGCGTGGGCGGACTCGTTGTTCGCGTCGCCGCAACCGCGCCCGATCGCATTTGCCCGGGTCGCGCAGGACAGGCGAACGCGCGCGCGCCTGCTGCGTCGGGGTGGCGGTGCGCTTGCGGTCGCGGTCGCGCTGCTCGCGGGCGTGGGTGGCTGGCTCACGCTCGGCGGCAACGGGCAGGATGTCACAACCGCCGCCGGAGAGCGCCGAACGCTCGCGCTTGCGGACGGATCGAGCGTCGTGTTGAACGGCGCGACCCATATCAAGATCGGCACGCGCGAAGCCGAGTTGCTCGGCGGTGAGGCGCTGTTCCAGATCAGGCATGATGCGGCGCACCCCTTCGTCGTTCGCGCCGGCGCGGCGCGGTTGGTCGATGCCGGCACGGTGTTCAACGTGATCGCGGCGGGCGCGGCGCTCGACGTAGCGGTCGCGCAGGGCGCGGTGCTGTACCATGCGGGCGCACGCGACATCCGACTGGACGCCGGCAAAGCCCTGTCGAGCGCCGCCGACGGCGCTGAACCGGTGCTGCGCGCCACCGACCCCGAGACGGTGGGATCGTGGAATGCGGGCTTCCTGCACTATACCGCCGCGCCGCTCGCTCAGATCGCGACCGATCTGGCGCGCAACCTCGGCGAACCGGTGCGGGTCGGGGAAGACGCGAGAGCGCAGCGCTTCACGGGTACACTGGCGATCACGGGGACGCCCGACGCGGTGCTGGCGAAGACCGGGCCGCTGCTCGGCGTGCGCTTCGTCAAGGATGGCGTAGGCTGGAGGATGGTTTCCCGCGATGGCACCGCTCGCTAGGCTCCTGCCGTTCAGCGCAGTGCTCGTCGCCGTTCCTGCCTCCGCGCAGAGCGCGGCGAGCGACATACGCGTGTCGGCCGGGCCGCTTGCCGCTTCGATCCGTGTGCTGGGCCAGCAGGCCCATGTCAGCATTGGCTTTCGCGACATGCGGCTGGCCACGCTGAAGGCGCATGCGGTGCGGGGCCATTTCACCCCCGCCGAGGCGCTGTCGCGGATGCTGCTCGACACCGGTGCCTGGGCGCGACAGGTCGCGCCGGACAGCTTCTCGATCGAGCCTGCGACCTCCGCGCCGCCTCGCAGATTGGCCACGGAACGCCGGCGCCCGGCCAAGCCCTCGCCCCCGTCCCCTGACGCTCCCGACGAGGACATCGTCGTGACCGCCACCAAGCGCGCGATCCCGCTCGCCAGCTATCCCGGCGGCGCGCAGGTGGTCGACGGCCGCGCGCTGAGCATCGCCGAGAGCGCACGCGGTTCGGACGCGATCGAGATGCGCGCGGCCAGCGTCAGTTCGACGCATCTCGGGCCGGGGCGCAACAAATTGTTCATTCGCGGCATCGCCGATTCGAGCTTCGTCGGACCGACCCAGGCAACCGTCGGGCAATATTGGGGCAACAGCCGCATCACCTACAGCGCGCCGGACCCCAGCTTGCGCCTGTATGACGTGCGCAGCATCGAGGTGCTGGAGGGGCCGCAGGGCACGCTCTACGGAGCCGGTTCGCTCGGCGGGGTGGTGCGCGTGGTGCCGCGCGCGCCCGATCTGTACGATGCTTCCGGCCAGATCTGGGGTGGCGGGCAATGGGTCCAGCATGGCAGCCCCGGCATGGACGGCGGCGCGATCGTCAACGTGCCGCTGGTCGAGGGCAAGCTCGCGCTGCGCGCGTTGGCGTTCGGCAATTATGACGGCGGCTATATCGACGATGTCGAGCGCAAGCTCGACGACGTCAACAAGGTTCACACCGTCGGCGGCAGGGCGGCGCTGCGCTACGAGCCCGGCGGCGGCTGGTCGATCGACCTGACCGGGCTCGGCCAGCGCATCCATGGCGACGACAGCCAATATGCCGATCGCGGCGGATCCAACCTGACCCGCGCGAGCGCGATCGCGCAGCCCTTCCGCAATGATTATTGGCTGGTCGATCTCGTCGCGCGCAAGACGTGGGGACCGATCGAGCTGACCACGTCGCTCGGCTATTCGGGGCAACAT
This sequence comes from Sphingomonas sp. PL20, assembly GCF_017875905.1. Classification (NCBI taxonomy): domain Bacteria; kingdom Pseudomonadati; phylum Pseudomonadota; class Alphaproteobacteria; order Sphingomonadales; family Sphingomonadaceae; genus Sphingomonas; species Sphingomonas sp. PL20. Next base: position 1,549,472 of record NZ_JAGINH010000002.1, read on the forward strand.
GTGCTCGAAGTGTTCGAGGGCCCGACGCTCAACGATCCCGCGCTGCCGGACGTACAGCCGAAGGCGAATGCGGCAAGCGGTGCTTACAGCCAGGACAATCGGGTGAAGATGCTGACCGCCGAGACGCGGCTGGCGCGGCGCGGCGCGGACGGGACCGGCTGGGTGGTCGGACTGAGCGTGCTGCACAACACCGCGCTCGTCAAACGGGGGCTCGACGGCGACGATCACCTTGTCCAGTTCGCGCTGACCGGCGTGCGCAACCAGGTCGATGAAGTGACGCTCTATGGCGAGGGTACGGTCGAACTCATCGACCGGCTGACCTTGACTGCGGGCGGGCGGGCAACGCGCTCGACCCTGTCGGGTAAAGCCCAGGACGTGGCCGACGCGATCGCGCTGCGTTTCGATTCAAACGCGAGCAGCAGCCGGACCGAGACGCGCTTCCTGCCCTCGGTCGCGCTCGCGTATCGCGCCAATCGCGCCTGGACCGTGTTCGCGCGCTATCAGCAGGGTTTCCGCCCCGGCGGGATCGCGGTGCGGCAGAATTTCATTCAGCGTTTCAATGGCGATCGCGTCCAGACGGCAGAAGGCGGCGCGCGGCTGGGAACGCGCACGCTGGAGACAAGCCTGACCGCATCATGGTCGGACTGGCGCGATATCCAGGCGGACGTCATCGACGGTTTCGGCTTTCCAACCACGGTTAACATCGGCAACGGGCGCGTGCTGTCGATCGGCTGGAGTGCGAAATGGCACCCGACGTCGCACTTTTCGCTGGAAGGCGCGGTGTACTGGAATGACAGCCGCATCGTCAGCCCTTCCGCCAGCGCAGTGACGTTGGTTGCCAACAGCGCGATTACGCTGGCACCGGGTACGGGCACCCAGGCCGGGGGCACGGTCGCCCAGGTCGCCAGCACGATCGACCAGAGCCGGTTGCCCAACGTTGCCGATATAAGTGGACGGCTAGGTTTCACTTATATGACGCCGTTGCGCGCCGGAAATCGGTTCGAGGTAAACGGGTTTTCCCGCTACATCGGCAAATCGGTGCTCGGCATCGGGGGGATTCTGGGGCGTCCGCAGGGCAATTATGTGGATACCGGCGTGGATGCGCGGATCGGCAACGACCGGCGCGGCATCAGCCTGTCGCTCACCAACCTGCTCGACACGCGCGGCAATCGCTTCGCTTTGGGCTCACCGTTCCTGATCCGTACGCAGGATCAGATCACTCCGCTCCAACCGCGCAGCGTGCGGCTGGGTTTCGACCTGGCATTTTAAAGTCGGGTGGGATCAGCCTGATCTGTGCCCTGCATTCGGCCGGACTAAATGACGAATCGGGCGATGGCGGTAGGATCACGGCGCTCTTTGCAAGGGTCTGACGTCGCACGTTAAAAGATTGCATATAAAATACCGTATACCCTAGGGTGAGGGGTAGGATGTTGCGGAGAGTGCGATGGTTGGGAATACGCGGAAGGGTGAGCGACGCGACGAACAGGCGTTCGAGCGTTGCCCGCCTTTCGATGGCCGTCGTCAGGCATGACCTCCGTTGGAAATCGCTCCTCCACCGCTGACCTTAGCCGCTTTGGCGGGACGGACGCGCCCGGCGAGTCCAAGGTAATGCTCGGCCATCCACGTGGCCTCTTTGTCCTGTTTTTCGCCGAAATGTGGGAACGCTTTTCCTATTACGGCATGCGCGCCATCCTGATCTTTTATCTGACCAAACACTTTCTGTTCGCCAAGGATCATTCCTACGCCGTCTATGGGGCCTACACTTCGCTGGTCTATATAACCCCGGTCATCGGCGGCTATCTGGCTGATCGCTATCTCGGTGCGCGCAAGGCGGTGCTCGCGGGGGGCGTCTTCATTGTCACCGGCCACTTGCTGATCGCGCTGCTTGAAGGGCCGGTCGGGGCACAGGGCTTGTATCTGAACGGTTTCTATCTGGGGCTCGCCGCGATCGTGGTCGGAACGGGCTTTCTCAAGGCGAATGTGTCGGTTCTGGTCGGTGGGCTGTATGCGCGTGGAGATCGGCGTCGCGACGGCGCTTTCTCGATCTTCTATATGGGGATCAACCTCGGCGCGTGGATCGGGCCGATCGTGATCGGGATCCTCGGCGAGACGGTCGGCTGGAGTTATGGTTTCGGTGCGGCGGGCATCGGGATGTTGCTCGGGCTTGTCGCGTTCGTGCTGTTCGAAAAGGATCTTCGCGACACCGGCCGGCCGCCGCGCGAGCTGTGCGGCCCGCCCGTGTTCGCCTGGCTTTCGCACGAACCGCTGATCTATCTTGGGGGTATCGCAGCCGTCGGAGTCGTGTGGTGGCTGATCCGCTCGCAAGGAGCCGTCGGGATTCTGCTGATTGGCTTTGCGGGGCTGACGGTTGGCTATATCGTCTGGCGCTCGGTGTTCACCCTGCCACGGGTCGAGCGCGATCGGGTTTTTGCCGCGCTGTTTCTCGTCGCGCTAAGTCCACTCTTCTGGGCGTTGTTCGAACAGGCCGGATCCTCGCTCAACGTCTTCACCGATGAGCGCGTCGATCGGATGCTGTTCGGCTATCAGATTCCGGCGACGGTCTTTCAGTCGATCAACTCCGCTTTCATTATCGTGCTGGCACCGCTGTTTGGATGGGGATGGGGCCTGTTGGCGCGGCGGCGGCTCGAGCCCAACGTGCCGCTTAAGTTTGGGCTCGGGCTGATCCTGGTCGGGCTCGGTTTCCTGGTGCTGGTTGCCGGCGCGGCACCTCGCGGTGCGTTGACCCCCGCGCTGTTCATCGTGCTGGTCTATCTGTTCCATGCGATGGGCGAATTGTGCTTCTCGCCGATCGGCCTGTCGTCGATGACTCGATTGTCGGTTACGCGGATGACAGGCTTGATGATGGGAACGTGGTTCCTGGCGACGGCGGCGGGAAATTTCATCGCGGCCTTGATCGCCCAAGCGACCGGTGCCGCAGGCGCGGGGCCGGACACGATCCTGACTGTCTATACGAGAATCGGTGGATTTTCGATGGTCGTCGGTCTCGGCGTCATCGCGCTCAGCCCATTGGTCGTACGGCTGATGCACCTCGACACGATCGCGGACACGTCGGATTCGGGGGATTCCTTGGCGATTTAAGCCAAAAAAAGCATGCCCGTGGCGTGGCAGCACGAAGCGCAGATTTCCACTTGTATACTTTATATCGTATGTCATAACTCTGTCATGGGACGTGTGGCGAAAGGGCCAGGCGAAGGACCTTGAGGGGAAAATCGGCATGCGAATGAAAGTAGTTCTAACGCTCACCTGCTGCATGTCGGCGCTATCGGTCACGTGTCCCGTGGCGGCTTCCGCCGCCATCGCACCGTCGGCGGTCGCGCAAGACGCCGCTCCAGCCGCGCCGCTGAGCAAGGCCGAGCGGATCGCCGCTCGGCGTAAAGCGCGCGCAGAGCGCGAGGCCGCGCGCCGTCGCGGCAAAGCGGTGCAACAAGCCGTTGCCGCAGGTGCCGATTCGGCAACCTATAAAGGCGAAGGCGGCAACGACATCGTCGTCGTCGGCCTGCGCGCCAGCCTGAAGTCAGCGCGCGACCGCAAGCGCAATTCCAAGCAGATCGTCGATTCGGTCGATGCCGAGGACGCCGGCAAGCTGCCCGACAATAACGTACCGGAGGCGCTTGCGCGTGTTTCGGGCGTGCAGATCGACCGCGCACACGGCGAAGGCCAGAACGTCACGATCCGCGGCCTGGGCGATGTGCAGACGACGATCAATGGTTTCGAGGCGGCAAGCGCCGGGTCGCGTGCGCTCAATCTCGCGGACATTCCGGCCGAATTGCTGAAGTCGGTGCAGGTCTACAAGACCCGCAGCGCCGACCAGATCGAAGGCGGCATTGCCGGCACGGTGAACGTCGAACTCCGTCGCCCGCTCGATCTCAAGAAGGGGCTGACCGTCGCCGGGAGCTTTCGCGAGACCTTCTCCGATATCGGCAACACCAAGAGCCCCTATGCCAGCTTGTTGCTGGCCGACCGCTTCGACACGCCGATCGGCGAGATGGGCTTCCTGCTCAACGGCTCCTATACCAAGAACAATTACAATGAGAATTACGTCGCGGCAGAATCGCCGTTGCCGATCGGCATCTATGTCGGCAGCCCGGTCTATAACGCGCAGCCGGCGAGCCTGAAGAACACCATCATTCCCTACGCCGTAACCTATGGCGTCGAGTCGGGTTCGGTCGAGCGCCCGTCGCTCAATGCTTCGTGGCAATGGAAGGCGAACGACCATCTCGATTTCGTGCTCGAGGGGTCTTATTTCGGTGCGCGCGAGACAAATTATAGTGACTATCTGAAGGTGCAGACCAACGTCGACACCGGCGTTTATTCGGATATCGTGACCAATCCCGACGGCACGATCCGCTCGGTGACCTATTCGACGCCGTCCACCGGCGGGCTTCCGGGCGGTCCATTGAGCCTTTACCAGAAGCGCAAGACCGACGGCTACACCACCAACTTCGAGACCCACTGGCACAGCGACAAGGTCCAGATCAATTTCGGCGCACAGTATAATTGGTCGAAGACCTCGGTCTATTTTGTGCAACAGCAGTACCACTTTCCGGTCGGTACATCGGTGCATACCGACTTCAACTCCTCGAACGTTCCGGGCGGCGGTCCCTATGTGACCTTCCTCGGCACCGACGTGAGCAATCCCGCCAATTACAAGCTGTTCCAGGTGCATGATCAGAACGGCACCAACAGCGACACGATGTTTGCGACCAACCTCGATTTCACAGTCAAGACGAGCGACGAAGGCCTGCTGCGATCGTTCCAGTTCGGCACGCGCTTCACGAAACGGACCTCGGGATACGTCTATGGCTATCGCGATGCGTTCTTCAGCAATGTGACGACAGCGCCATCGCTTACGACGGTGGGAAGCAAGACCGGCATCGGAACGGTCGCAACGACCCCCGATATCAGTGGCGCGGGCCAAATCCCGACCTGGTATCATCTGAATGACGCCCAGTATTACAGCAACTTCACCGCCGTGCGGAATTACATCATCGCCAACGGCGCGGATCTGGCGGGATCGGACTGGACCAAGGCCGAGCCCGGCGCGACCGATCTCGGTTCGGGCTTTGCCGAAACCGAACGCACGTTTGCAGCGTACAGCCAGGGCAATTATGCCTTCAAGGCGGCGGGCATCCCGATCGATGGCACGTTCGGGCTTCGTTTCGTCAACACCTGGGGCACTGCGGCAAGCGCGCAGAATGCCTATCAACTGGGTGCTGACGGCAAGATCCTGAAGAATGCCAATGGTCAGGCCGTTTACAATACGGTCGTGACGAGCGTTGGCAGCAAGGGCAATTATATCGACTTGCTGCCAAGCGCCACCGGCGTTTTGCACTTCACGCCGACGCTGCAATTGCGCCTGTCGTACACGCATAACGTGCAGCGCCCGGATTTCTACTCGCTTCGCAACTTCCGGGAATTGCGCGATGCGATCGCGAGCCCGACTGGAACGGTCTATGCTGGCAATCCCGCGCTCAAGCCCGTCCAGGAAAACAACTACGACGCCTCGCTCGAATATTATTTCGGCAAAGGCGGTCTGGTGTCACTCGGCACCTTCCTGAAAAACCAGACCGGGTTTATCTATACCGTCCGAGCATCGGAGTACGTGCCCGAGGTCAACGCGATCCATCCGGTTGAGCAACCGCGTAATGCGGGGCCAGGTAAGACGTTCGGTCTCGAAGCGCAGGTGAATTCGTTCTTCGATTTCCTGCCCGGCTTCGCCAAGCACTTCGGCGTGAACGCGAACTTTACGTATATACCGGTGGCGACGCTGGATTTGGCGGGAGATATTCCCGATGTGCCGCATGGCCGCGACGCGCCGTTCACCTCCAAATATTCCGGGAACATCGCGTTATTGTATGACACCCCGGTGCTGAGCGGACGCCTCGCGTATAACTATCGTTCGTCATACAAAACCTATGCTGACTATGTTAACCCAGGTTATTCGGTCTATTCGGCAGATACGTCGCGCCTCGACGCCGCGATCAACGTTACGCCGGTCAAGTTCCTGACCTTGAGCGTCGAAGGAACGAACCTTCTGCACAACAATGTCAGGACCTATTTCGGTGCGTATAATGCCTTGCCGGTCGGCGCACGCCAGCAGGCACGGGTGATCCAGGCGGGTGCCAGGTTCCGTTTCTGATCCATGCTTTATAGGGTTGTCCGGAAGGGCCGCGACGTAAGTCGCGGCCCTTTTCGTATCGGCGGCGCGCTTGACGCGGGAGGAAGCAGGTGTGGCGTCAGAACCCCGTATCGGCTGAGCGAAATCGCGGCCGATGCACTTTGGCGGGGCATCACATCTGAAGTGCGCGCGTCAAAATGCCGGCGGGGCAGGGGCCCCGCCGGAATTCGCGTTCCTCTCATCCGGACTCAGTGCGGCGTGAGCGTGATGGTCGTTTGCGTGGCCGAGAGGGGAATGGTCCGGCCGCCGCGGGCATCGGTGCCCGCGTCGGTAGTATAAGCGCGGCCGCCTTTCGTGGTCGTCTCGATGAACAGACGGGCTGCGGGCGTGGTTGCGGTCGCCGGGTCGAGCGTCAGCGTGATCCTGCCAGTGGCCGGGGCGTAGGCGGCGCTGGCGATCTTGCCGGCCTCAAGCGTGATCCACGTCCCCGCAGGCGCGATGAACAGGCGTGCGCGGGCACCGTCCTTGGGCACGACGCTGACCGAGTCCGCCGCCTTGGTGAGATTGCCGCCATAAGCCAGCCAGCCAAAAGTCGGATCCTCGACCAGATAGGTCGCGGCGGCATAAGCGTGGCCGAAGAAGCCCATGCCATAATCGCCGGTATAAGGGTCCCACGCCATCCGGTCGGGCCAGCTATGGAACGCGGCCGATCCGAAGCCGTCGCGATCGATATTGGTGATCCCGCCCATCATCCCGCCATAAGCGACGCGCAGCAGGTGCGTGTCGGCGGGGTTGGCGCGATAGGCGTCGAACAGCGGGACGGCGTTGAGCGCCGAGCCATAATGGTGGATCTGCCGCTCGATCCGCGGATATTTGCCGCCGTAGAGGAAGTCCCAATAGCGCCGGGCATTGCCGTTATAGCCCCAGCTCGGAATTGTCGGATCGTAACCGAGGATTGCCTCGCGCGTGGTGTCGGCCTGCGGCTGATAGCCGAAATAGCGCATCCAGGCATAGACTTCGGGCTGGCCGGTCGAATCCCATGCCATCTCGCTGCCGAAGGGATATTGCAGCGTCTTCCAATGGTCGGCGCGGCCTTTCATCAGCGCTTCCATATTGGTCGCCTCGGCGGTCATCCCCTCGCGCTTCAGGTCCTTCAGGATATCGACGAACACGTCGCCCTCCATCAGGCCGAACTGCGTGTAATAGGGCGCATCGCGCATCATCGCGGTAACGGTGCCATAGGCATGGTCGAGATACCATTTCCAGTCGTGCGCGGTGACCAGTCCCGGATGGTTGCGCGCAAGGCGATAGAGCACCCAATGCCCGATCGCGACATGCGGATAATTGTACGCACGACCGAGATCGTCGGCATCCTTGTGCGACCAGGACGTCCAGTTCCGCCAGTTCTCGGTCGGGTCGTAATAGCCGGGATGTTCCTTCGGGTCGTAATAGAAGATGCTTTTCTTCACCGCGCCCGCATGGTCGCCGCTGGCGATTTGCAACGTGCCGACGACGGTTTCGTCGATTAGCGCCTCGAGCTTGCCGACCTCGGTCGCATCGGGGTTGTCGAGCTGCTTCATCATCGCCGCGACCCAGCTGCCAGCGCCGCCCTCGTCGCTCATCCCCGAAATCCACACGCGCGGTTCCTGCGTCAGGATCTTGCCCGCTTCCTTGTCGTAGGAGAGGATCGCGGGCGCGCGGTGGAACGGGTCGCTCTTGTCATCATACCATTGCTTGGTGGTGGTGAAGCGGCCGATATCGGCCATCACCTGATCGAGCGGCTTGGTAATGTCGTAGCTAACCGTCTGCACCGTGCCATCCGCATAGGTGATGCTGAGCCGTGCCGGACCCCAGCCACGCGCCTGCACGTCATAGCGCGCCCAGCCTTTGGCGGCGGCGGTCGGCGTGGCGATCAGGGCACCGGCCGGGAAGGATTCGACCTTGGCGACCTTGCTGTCATATTTCAGGAACAGCGCAGCGGTGAGATCGGTCGGCACGACATAGCCCGGAATGCCGACCGCGACCGGGCGGTGCTGCGCGGCGAGCGTGGTCTCGATGCCGCGAATATCGGGGGACTGCACGAAGCGCACGCCGACATCGCGGCGTTCGCCGGGGGCGAGCGTGATGCTGGTGGGCGCGTTCCATTGCGGCCCGGCCTTGCTCCATTCCTTGTCGGCATAGCCTTTTGACGCGATCGTCCAGTCGTAAAACCCTTCCGAGGTCTGGCTACGCTGGCTCTTCTCGGTGAAGGTCGTGCCCTTGGGCGCGGCGCGGTCCTGCGGGAGCGGGACATAGGCTTCGAGCGGGCTGTGCCCCTCGGGCAGGACGAGCAGGGCGGGGCCCTTGCCGCTCAGCCGGGTCACCTGAAGATACCCCGCATCGCGCCCGATATAGGGGTCGACGAAGCTCGCCTCGGCATGCGCCTGTTCGAGCGTGCGGTCATCGATGATGTTGTCGAACACCATCGGCAGACCAAGCACGCCGATCTCGACCGGGGTCTGCGACGTGTTGATCAGCGTGAAGCGCAGCACCGGCGCGCCGCCGACGGTGACCCAGCGCCGCTCGACCCGGAGCGGAATGCCGTCGCCCATCGACGCGGTGATGTCCGCCGCGGCGAGCGTTACGCCGCGCGCGGGCAGGGGCGTGATCGCCTTGCGCTGGTGCGCGGAGGCGAAATCGCGCCATTCGCCACCGGGCGTGCGCAGCCGCACGTCGATGTCGCCGACATGGTTGTAGCCATCGCCTTGCCGCTCCGGCTCGCGCTTGCCCGGGACGAAGTCAAAGCCAGGCTCGGCGAGCGGCGATAGGCCAGCCAGCGTCTGCGTGTCGGTGCGCAGGAGCAGTTGGAAGCTGCCGACGCGGAACGCCGTTGTGGCGATCGGTCGATAGACCGGCTTGGCCGGTTGCGCTTCCTGTGCGCCGACCGTGACGGGCATCGATGCGGCAAGCGCCAACAGCGATACGTTGAGCAAACGGGGCATTGCGGATCTCACTGTTTGGCCGATGGGGCAGGCTTGGACGGATCTTCAAACGCGGCGTCGGCAGGCGGCGCTTCGTCGAGCAGGTTGCGCACGAAATAGTCGCGGAACTTGCGGTAGAAGAACGGCTGCGAAACGCGGTGCGTGGTGTTGGGCAGCACGACCATGTCGAAGCTGCGATGCGCCTGGATCAGCGCGTTGCCGAGCCGGAAACTCTCGGTGATCGGCACATTGTCGTCGATATCGCCATGGATCAGCAACAATTTGCCCTTGAGGTTGCCCGCGACCGACATGTTGGAGTTGCGATCCCACACCGCCGGGTCAGGATTGCCCATCGTCACTTCGGGCCACCAGGCTTTGTCGAGCCGCAGATCGTGATTGCCCGACGATGAAACCGCGACCTTGAAGAAATCGGGCCGCCGGAGGATGAAGCGCGCCGCGTCATACCCCCCGGCCGAGCCGCCATAGACGCCGACGCGCGTCGTATCGATATAGGGATAGCGCGCCGCCATCTGGCGGATCATCGCGATATGATCGTCGAGGCCGACTTCGCCCAGATTCTGGTACGCCGGCAAGCGGAACGCCTGACCGCGTTGCGACGTGCCGGTCGCATCGATCACCACGACGATCGCCCCGAGTTGCGCGACGCTGCCGGGGCCGTTCAGCAATGCGTCGCCAAACGCGCTCGGCACGACGTGCATCGTCGGGCCGGTATAGACATTGTCGATGATCGGATAGCGCCGCGTCGGATCGAAATGCGCCGGGCGATAGATCATCCCATAAAGCGGCGTTTTGCCGTCGGCGGCGAGCCCCCGGAACGGCTCGGGCATGGTGAAACCGGTCGCGATGAGCGCTGACGCGTCGGCATGGCCGAGCTCGTACAGAATGTGCCCGTCGCTGGTGTCGCGCACGACGGTGCGCGTCGGGACGGTCGGGCTCGACATTGCGTCGATCACGAACCGGCCATCGTCGGAGACGCGCAGATCATGCTCAAGCGGCTCGGGCGTCAGCAGGACGGGCTGGCTGCCGTCGAGCGTCACGCGGTATAGCGCGTGATAATAGGGGTTGCGGTCGGCTTCGCGGCCGACGCCGGTGAGCAGGATCGAGCGCTTCGCGCCATCGACATAATTGACCGACGTGACCTCCCAATTGCCCTTGGTCAGGGGTATGCCGCCATTGGGATCGTCAGGACGCACCAGGTAAAGCTGCGCCCATCCGGTGCGTTCCGACACGTCGAGCTCGCCGCCCAATTCGGGGGCTGGTTGCAGAAAGCTCGATGTCACGGTGACCAGCGGCTTCATCGCTTCGCGCGCGGTGACCGTCGACGCGCCGGTGACCGGGTCGGACATGTAGACGACGATCTGGCCGTAGCCGCGCTCGACCCATTGCGAGCGGACCTTGCCCGCCGACCAGCTCAGATCGGGATCGGCCGGATAGAGCAGCGATTCGCTCGGGACTTGGAGGGGCACGATCTTCGCCTTGCGATGCTTCACCGCATCCTCGACGTCGATCACCAGTCGGCTGGCTTGCGGCAATTTCGCCGCACCCGCGAGCGGGTAAACGTAGGAGAAACTGCGCGGATAAAAGGCCCCCGGCGGCGTTTCCTGCGTCATCGTCAGGCGCTGCACATCGGTCGTATCGAGCCGCCAGGTGAGGATGCGCTTGCTGTCGGGCGACCACCGCACCGACACCGGCAGCACGGGATCTTCGGTGCCTTGCTTCAGGATTTCCCCCAGTTCGGCGATGCCGCGACCATAGGGTTTGTCGCGCGTGCCGTCGGTGGTGAGCGCGACCCGGCGTTGGGTCTTGAGGTCGACCGCGACCAAATTGTGATCCTCCGCCACGATGCGGAAGCGGCCGTCGGGCGAAACCGCATCGTCGCCCTTGGGCGAGTCCTTGGCGGCCTCGGTCAGCGCGCCATCCTTGAGCGTCCAACGCTTGCCCAACGCGCCGAAACTGAGCACGCCTGTCGCCGGGTCATAGTCCGGCGCGTCCAGATAAAGGCCACTCGGTGGGCCCGATTTGCCGGTCGCGTTGGAAACAAGCTGCGCCAGCGCGGCCTCGTTGACGACCGTACGTGCCTCGCGCGTTGCGAAATCGAGGAACAGGATATCGCGGGCGTCAGTCGGGCCGCGCCGGAACAGCACGCCATTGCCGTTATTGATGAAGTGCGCGTCGAGATTCTGATCGACGATCAGCTTGCGCATGGCATCACCAAGGTAGCGGTCGGCCAGTTGGTAGCGCTGCTCTATCGTCGGCAAAGGCGCGGGATTTGCGCGAGCCGCGATCGGTGCCAGCGCTACGCCGGTCAGCAGCGCTAGGTGCACAATGCGACGGCGATGAATGCGTAGCGATGATAGACTGAGAGCAGGCACGGCGATCCCCTTTTGCCGCACGATACAGCAGGCATGTCCGCGCGCGTCAATAATATTATACGGTATATGATCGGAAGCTGGGGATCGGAATCATTCCGCCGATCCGCCAGGGGTGTCGCGCGTTCTGCGATTGACCTTACCTTCCAAATGGTCTTAATCGTATACCGTATTATAAGGGAGTGATCATGCAGGGCACGCGTCGCGAAGTGATGGCCGGAGCAAGCGCCTTGGCGCTGCTGGCGGGGCCAACCGCAGGGTTTGCTGCCCTCGCCGCAGTTTTGCCGCGCCGGGCCACGCCGTTTCCTTTGTCGGCGGTGCGCTTACGCCCATCCGATTACGCGACCGCCGTCGAGGTCAACCGCGCCTATCTGTTGCGCCTCAGCGCCGATCGGCTGCTGCACAATTTCCGTGCCTATGCCGGGCTCAAGCCCAAGGGTGAGGTCTATGGCGGCTGGGAGAGCGATACCATCGCCGGTCACACGCTCGGCCATTATATGTCGGCACTGGTGCTGCTGCACGAACAGACTGGTGACGCGCAGGCGAAGGTGCGCGCCGACTATATCGTCGATGAGCTGGCGGACGCGCAGGCGGCGCGCGGCAACGGCTATATCGGCGCGATGCAGCGCAAGCGGAAAGACGGCACGGTTGTCGATGCGATCGAAATCTTTCCGGAGATCATCAAGGGCGATATCCGCTCGGGCGGGTTCGATCTCAACGGTGCCTGGTCGCCTTTCTATACGGTGCATAAGCTGTTCGCCGGGCTGCTCGACATCCACGCGAGCTGGGGCAACGCCAAGGCGCTGTCGGTCGCGATAGCCTTTGCCGGGTATTTCGAGCCGGTGTTCGCCGCGCTCGACGACGCGCAGATGCAAACCATGCTCGGCACCGAATATGGCGGGCTCAACGAGAGTTTTGCAGAACTGTTCGCGCGGACCAAGGATCGCAAGTGGCTGGCGATCGCCGAGCGCCTGTACGATCGCAAGGTGCTCGACCCGCTGACCGCGGGGCAGGACAAGCTCGCCAACTTTCACGCCAACACCCAAGTGCCCAAGCTGATTGGCCTGGCGCGGATCCACGAATTGACCGGCGAACCGGCAAAGGCCGCAGCACCGCGCTTCTTCTGGCAGGCGGTGACGCAACATCACAGCTATGTGATCGGCGGCAATGCCGACCGCGAATATTTCTCCGAACCCGACAGCATCAGCCGCCACATTACCGAACAGACCTGCGAGCATTGCAACACCTACAACATGCTCAAGCTGACGCGGCAGCTCTATAGCTGGCAGCCCGACGGCGCGCTGTTCGACTATTACGAGCGCGCGCATCTCAACCATGTGATGGCGGCGCAGGACCCCAAGACTGCGGGCTTTACCTATATGACGCCGCTGCTGACCGGGGCGGTGCGCGGATATTCGACGTCTGCGGACGACGCCTTCTGGTGCTGCGTCGGAACCGGCATGGAAAGCCATGCCAAGCATGGCGAGTCGATCTTCTGGGAAGGCGAGGGGGCCCTGTTGGTGAACCTCTATATCCCCGCCGACGCGACGTGGCGCGCGCGCGGCGCGACGCTGACGCTCGACACGCGCTATCCGTTCGAGCCAATCTCGACGCTGACGCTCACCCAGCTCGCCCGCCCGGGTCGCTTCGCGATCGCGCTGCGCGTGCCCGGCTGGGCTGCGGGCAAAGCGGTGGTGCGCGTCAACGGCCAGCCGGTCACGCCGAGCTTCGCGAGCGGCTATGCGATCGTCGAGCGGCGCTGGAAAGCGGGGGATAGCGTCGCGATCACGCTGCCGCTCGAGCTGCGGATCGAGGCGACGCCGGGCGACGACCGGACGGTCGCGATCCTGCGCGGGCCGATGGTGCTCGCCGCCGATCTCGGCACGACCGAGGGGGACTGGACGTCTCCCGATCCGGCGCTGGTCGGCACCGACCTGCTCGCCAGCTTCCGACCGAGCGCAACGCCGGCGCGCTACACCACCAGTGGCGTCGTGCGGCCGGGTGACCTCAGTTTCGTGCCGTTCTACAAGCAATATGAGCGCCGCAGTGCGGTCTATTTCAAGCGCTTCTCGGAGGGCGAATGGAAGACCGAGCAAGCCGCCTTCGTTGCCGAGCAAGCACGGCTCAAGGACATTGCCGCGCGATCGGTCGACGTCGTCCATCTCGGCGAGATGCAGCCCGAGCATGATCATGGCCTGACCTCGGAGCTGTCCTTCCCGACCAGCTATCGCAACCGCAACGGGCGCGATGCGCGCTCGGGCGGCTTCTTCGAATTCACGATGAAGGCAAAGCCCGGGCCGCTCGTGCTGCAGGCGACCTATTGGGGCGAGGAGCGCGGGCGCGATTTCGACATTCTGGTCGATAATGTGAAGATAGCGACGCAACGTCTTAGCGGCGATGTGCCGGGCAAGTTCATCGATATCGAATATCCGCTGCCCCCGGCGCTGACCGACAAGAAAAGCGAGCTCAAGGTTCGCTTCGTACCGCACGATCGCAGCTCGGCGGGGCCGGTGTTCGGCGTGGTGCTGTTCACGGCCAAGCCCGGCACCGCCAAATGACCATCGCGACCGCGCCAGTCTCGGTGCGTATGACGCTGGCGGAGGTCCGTGCGCTCGCCCGGCGCGTGCTGCTTCAGGTCGGGCTGTCGGGCGATCATGCGCACGCGGTCGCCGAGACGATGGTGGCGGGGGAGCGTGACGGTTGTACCTCGCACGGACTGTACCGCCTGCTCGTCGCCGCCAAGAGCGTCCGTGCCGGCACGGTGGTGCCCGACGCGATGCCGCTCCTGTCGGAGCCGGCCCGCGCGCTCGTGCGGGTCGATGGCGGTGGCGGTTTTGCGCAATTGGCGTTCGAAACGGGCCGCGCAATGCTTGTCGAAAAGGCACGGCGTTATGGCATTGCCGCGCTGGCGCTTAATCACGTCGTGCATTTCGCGGCACTCTGGCCCGAGGTCGAATGGCTGGCAGGTGAGGGCCTGGTCGCGCTCGCCTTCACGCCGAGCCATGCCTGGGTCGCGCCTGCCGGTGGGACGCAGCCGGTATTCGGCACCAATCCGATCGCTTTTGGCTGGCCGCGACCGGGTCGGCTGCCGTTCGTCTTTGATCTGGCGACCAGTGCCGTCGCGCGCGGCGAAATCGAGCTGCATCGTCGCGCCGGTAAGCCGGTGCCTGACGATTGGGGGTATGACGCCGCAGGCCAGGCGACGACCGACGCCGAGGCCGTGCTCGCGGGCGCGATGCGCACCTTTGGCGGGCATAAAGGGTCGGCGCTGGCGGCGATGGTCGAGCTGATCGCGGGGCCGCTGATCGGCGACATGACCAGCGCGGAGTCGCTCGCCGCTGACGGCGGCGCGGGTGGATCGCCGCTCGGCGGTGAATTGATCGTGGCGATCGACCCGGCTGGCTTTCTCGGCGATCAGGTCGAGGCGCACCTTGCGCGGGCGGAGGGCATGTTTGCCGCGATCGAGGGGCAGGGCGCGCGCTTGCCGTCGCAACGCCGCTACGCAGCGCGCGCGCAGAGCATGGCGCACGGCGTCGAGATTCCGGCGGCGTTGCTCGCCGATATCGATGCCCTGGTGGCAGGAGAATGAAGATGCGGCATGGCTGGTTACTTCTTGCGCTCCTTGGCACAGCGATGCCGATGGTGGCCGACGCGGCACCGCGCAAGACGGCGGGCCGCGCCGTCTCCGCCGACGATCGGCTGAAAGCGATCTATACCGCTGAATATGCCTGGCGGCAGAAGATGCAGGGGCCCGACGAGAACAGCCCGCCCGAAACCCAGGCCCATTTGCCCGATGTGGGCCCGAAGGCGCAGGCGGCAAAACTCGCGCGTTGGACCGAGACCGAGCGCCTGCTCGCCGCGATCCCGTTGGCGCAGTTATCGAGAAAGGCAAAGGTCGATTACGCGGTCTATAAGGGGCAGATCGACGCACTGCTCGCCGAACAGACCTATCGCGATTACGAAAAGCCGCTCAATTCCGACACCAGTTTCTGGGGCGATGTCGCCGAGGCAGCGCGCCGGAGTTTTCACAACGAGGCCGACTACCGCGCCTATATCGCGACCTTGCGCGAGCTGCCCGGTTATTTCGACGCGCAGATCGCCAATATGCGAGCGGGTCTAAAACGCGGGTTCACGCCCCCCCAAGTAACGCTGCAGGGCCGCGACATTGGCGTGGCGCAAGTCGCCGAAGCCAAGTCGCTCGCCGACAACCCGCTTTATGCGCCCTTCATGACCTTCCCTGCGTCGATCCCGGCCGCGACCCAGGCCGCGCTGCGCAAAGACGGCGCGGCGGCGATCGCCGAGGCAGCGGTGCCGGCGCATGCCAAGCTGCTCGCTTTCCTGCGGACGGACTATATTCCGGGCGCACGCAAGACGCTGGCGGCATATGATCTGCCCGACGGCAAGGCCTATTATCGCTCGAAAATCCGCGAGTTCGTGACGCTCGACATGAGCCCCGACGCGATCCACGCGATTGGGGTGGCCGAGGTCGCCAAGATCCATGCGCAGATGCTCGACGTGCTGCACCAGGTGAAGTTCGATGGCGATCTGCCCGCCTTCCTGCATTATCTCCGCACCGATCCGCGCTTCTACCCCAAGACGGCGCAGGATTTGCTCAACCGTGCCGCCTGGATCGCCAAGACCTTCGATGGCAAGGCAAGCGACTGGTTCGGGCATCTGCCGCGCAGCCGTTTCGCGATCAAGCCGGTGCCGGCCGACCTCGCGCCCTTCTACACCGGCGGGCGTGGTGGCCCCGGCATCTATCTGGTCAACACCTGGAACCTGCCCTCGCGGCCCTATTATCAGATGGTCGCGCTCACGCTGCATGAATCGGCACCGGGCCACGCGATGCAGATGCCGCTTGCCGCCGAAAATACCGGGCTGCCGCAATTCCGCCGCGACGCCTATCTCTCGGCCTATGGCGAGGGCTGGGCGCTGTATTGCGAGCAGCTTGGTGACGATATGGGGATGTATGACGATCCCTATGATCGTTTTGGTATGCTCAGCTACCAGATGTGGCGCGCGGCGCGGCTGGTCGTCGATACGGGGATCCATACGCAAGGCTGGTCGCGCGAGCGTGCGCAGCAGTTCTTGCACGACAATACCGCGCTGTCCGATCACGAAATCGAAACCGAGGTCGATCGCTACATCGCCTGGCCGGGGCAAGCGCTGAGCTATTACATGGGCGAGCTCGCATTTCGCAAAGCGCGTGCGCGTGCCGAGCAGGCACTGGGCCCCAAGTTCAATGTGCGCGCGTGGCACGACGCGATGCTCGAGCTCGGCTCGGTGCCGCTCCCGGTGCTCGACGCGCGGACCGATCAACTGATCAAGGATGGCGGCAAAGGCCCCTATCCCGAAACGGAATGACGATGCGACGCTCCATCCTCGCCCTTGTCTTGCTGACAACGACCCCGCTCGCCGCACAGGAGACGATCCACAGCAACGGCAATCCGATCCTCGCCGACGGTCGCTCTTATTCGACCGACCCGGCACCGGTCGTGATCGGCGATACTTTGTGGATCCTCGCCGGGCGCGACGAGGCTCCGCCGGGCGTCAATGATTTCATCATGAACGAGTGGCAGCTGCTCGCCACCAAAGACCCGGCCAAAGGCGACTGGACGCACTATCCGGCGATCGCGCGGCCCGAAAGCGTGTTCAAATGGGCCGAGCCCGGGCACGCTTATGCCGGCCAGATCGTGCCTGGGCCCGATGGCAAATTCTACATGTATGCGCCCGTGTCGGAGGCGAAGAGCGATGCCCCCGACCGCTTCGCGATTGGCGTCGCGGTTGCCGATACTCCGGTGGGCCCATGGCGCGATGCGCATCGGTCGGGACCGATCATCTCGCAGCGCGTACCCGAGCGCAACACGATCCAGAATATCGATCCGACCGTGATGATCGACGATGATGGCACGCCGTACATCTATTGGGGCACGTTCGGGCAGTTGCGCGGGATGGCGCTCGCACACGACATGATGACGCCGATGGGCCGCGAAATCCGGGTCGACGGGCTGAAGGGCTTCTTCGAAGCGCCGTGGCTGATGAAGCGCAAGGGCGTCTATTACATGCTCTACGCCGGCAACGCTGCAGGGCCGACGAGCGACTGCACGCCGGCGGTCTATCATGCCTGCATCGCTTACGGCACCGCAAGCTCGCCGCTCGGGCCGTGGACCTATCGCGGGGTGATTTTGAAGCCCGTGTCTTCGACCACGTCGCATTCGGGGGCGGTCGAGTTCAAGGGCCAATGGTATCTGGCCTATCATACCGCCGACGCGGTCGGCGGCGGGCATTTCCGGCGCAGCGTGGCACTCGACAGAATCGAATGGGACGATAGCGTGACCCCGGCGCGAATTCGCCCGGTCGTGCCGACGCGGTCGCCACAGCCGACGCCGGCACCGACGCGCAACGTCGCCGGTTCGGCCACGGCGTTCGCTTCGAACGCCCCGGTGCCGGTGCAATATTGGATCAAGGCGCTCAATGACGGTATGCGTCGCGAGGCACCCTTGCCGCCCGACATGTGGGGCACTTGGCGCGGTGCCGACAATCCGGCGCATCCGTGGATCGAATATCGCTGGGCCAAACCGGTGACGCTCAATGGCTCGCGCATCTGGTTCTGGGGGGATCATCCGGCCGGGGCGGGCGAAGGCGTTGCGCCGCCTGCGCGCTGGCGGATCGATTATTGGGACGGAAGCTGGAAGCCGGTGCCGCAACCGAGCGGCTATGGCACCGCGGTCGATGCGGCACAGGAGACGCGCTTCGCCGCAATCACCACGCGCTGCCTGCGCGCGACCTTCGATGCTTCGCAGGCGGGCGGTGCCACCGCCGGGGTTGCGGTAACCGAATGGGAGGTGCTCGCGCCTACGCCGCAACGGCCGACCGCCGCACCTGTCGCCGCGTCGGAGCCTTGCGGCTCATGACGGCGCTTAGCCGTCGCGCTTTGCTCTTTTCGGCGGTCGCGGTGGGCGCGCTCCGCCTCGCCCCGGCGGCGTGGGCGATGGAGACGCCGCAACGGCGGGTGGCGCGCACCATCCAGGGGCGCGCGTCGCGCTTCGTCGTCGGGACCGACGCGACCGGCATAACCAGCCTGTCCGTCCGCGATGATCCTTTCCCAACCGATTATGTCTATCCCGGCGTAGCGCTCGGCACCGCGCGCATCGCGTGGCGGCGCGGCGCGGGGGACTGGGAGCGCTTCGACAGCGCGCGCGCCATCGCGGTACGCACGGTAGAAACAGCCGCAGGCAGGGTGGCGAGCTATGCCATCGCCGACGCGCTGGACCTGCAGCTTGAGCAGCGTCTCGAAGGGGCGGATCTGGTGTGGCGCATCACGCTGTACAATGTGTCCGCCGTGCGCGTCGAGATCGGCGATCTGATGCTGCCGCTGCCGATGAACAACATCGCCGGCGCGGTGAAGGACGACGGCAACGCCGTGTTGAAGCACAGCTTCGTCTCGGGGCATGGCTCGCATCTGTTCTGGATGCGGCGCAACAGCGTCGGGCCCTATCTGCTGCTGATGCCCGAGCGCGACACCCAGCTCGAATATTGGGACATGGCCGCGGCCGAGAACCATGATGACGGCTATGGCGTCTACATTCACGCCGCAGCAGCTGCTGCCGAAAGCGCCGCCAAGGGAACGCGCTGGCGCATCCCCGTCACCAACCTGATGATCGCGCCAGGCGAGCGGCGCCGCTACGCCCTGCGCTTCAGCCTGGTCGCGGACTATGCCGCCGCGCGGGACGCGATCGCCGCTGCGGGCGGGATCGATGTTGAAGTCGTGCCCGGCATGACCGTCCCGAGCGACTTGTTCGTGACGCTGGCGTTGCGTTCGTCCGACCCGATCCACGGGATCGCTGCCGAGCATCCCGCTGCAACGCAGATCGAGCCGCTCGGGGAGCGGGCGGGGCGGCAATTATACCGAGTCCGCTTTGGCCGTCTCGGCGAGAATCGCCTCACGATCCGCCACGGTGACGCTCGCGTCACCTATCTCGAATTCTTCGCGACCGAGCCCGTCGAGACGCTGATCGCCAAGCGCGGCGCGTTTATTGCCGCCCACCAGCACCGCGATCCGACGAAATGGTATCGGGGGCTGCTAGGTGAGTGGAACATGCAGAGCCAGACGCTGCTTGGGCCCGACACTTATGATCGGATCAAGGGCTGGCGCATCTATGAAGTGACCTGCGACGATCCGGGGCTAAGCAAGCCCGCTTTCCTCGCCGCCAAGAATGCCGAGCACCCGGTCCAGGCCGAAATCACCGCGCTCGACGACTATATCGAGCACTTCGTCTGGGGTGGGCTGCAGCGCAGCACCGCCGAGACCTATCCCTATGCGATCTATGGCATTCCCGACTGGAAACAGAATCGCGACAGTGCCGATCCTGGCACCAAGGGGAAGCTGCACATCTGGCGGGTCTACGATTACCCGCACATCATCCTGCTTTACCTTTCGCTGTATCGGATCGCGACCGACCACCCCGGGGTCGCGACGCGGCTGGACGCGAAGGCCTATCTCGAACGCGCGTTCGGCACGGCGCGGGCGATGTTCACTATTCCCAAAGCGCTGGCGAACTGGTCGGCCTATGAAACGGGCTTCTACAATGAATGCGTCCTCCCGGAGCTGATCGTCGCGCTGGACGCCGCCGGTCGATCCAAGCAGGCGCAGGAGCTGCGCGACTTTTGGGAAACGAAGGTGCGCTTCTTCGTCACCGATCGGCCCGATCTGTTCGGTTCCGAATATGCCTTCGATTCGACCGGCTTCGAATCGACCCAGGCGATCGTGCGGTATGCGCTCGACCATCCGGTCGCGGGCGTTTCGCGCGAAGCGGTCGCGGCGTTCAGCGCTCGGCAAATGGCGGCCAATCTGTTTTGCCGTGGCTGGCTCGAACCGGCTTATTATCTGCTGGGCAGCGATTATCGCGGGTCGGGCGGCAATGCCTATACGCTCAGCTACATGGCGCAAATGGGCGGCTGGGCGGTGCTCGACCACGCGCTTGGCGATCCTGCCGATCCGCATCCTCTGCTTCGGCTCGGCTATGCGTCGTTTCTCAGCAGTTGGGCCTTGCTCAACAGCGGTACTGCGGAGACCGATTACGGTTATTGGTATCCGGGCAAGGCCAATGACGGTGCGGCGGCAGGCGGGTTTGAGCCGGCCCCGACCGGGCTGACCTGGCTCGACCAGCCGCATCATCGCAGCGCATGGTATTATGCCTGCGAAATCGATCTCGGCTTTTGCGGTGCGCTACGCAGCGCGGCGACGATCGTCGCCGATGATCCGATCTTCGGGCGGATCGCTTATGGCGGCACCCTGCGCGAGGACGATCAGACGATCGCGGTCGTACCGCGCGATGGCGTGCGGCGGCGGTTCCACGCGCGCTGGGCCGGCGGGACGGTCGATCTCACCTTGCACGCCGGGCGCTTTGCCGCCGAGCGCGAGATCACGCTGGCGCATGACGGGTCCGGCGTCGAATTCCGTGTCGAATACGGTGCGGCACCGGTCACGCTCGATCTTGGCGCGGGACGGTGGCGGGTCGCGATCGACGGTGCAATCCTTACCGAGGCTGGCGGCGCGATCCCGCTTGCGGTGCGCGGTCCTTCGCCCGCTGCGGTTAAGCTGACTCGCCTCGCCTGAGCCGACATGCCCCTCGGCGCGCTTAAGCGGCGAAAGGACGGTCGAGCGATGGCTGGGGTTGGGTGAACCACTCCGCCCCAGTCGCGGTCACATGGAAATGGTCTTCAAGCCGAATGCCAAAGCGATCGGGCACGACGATCATCGGCTCGTTCGAAAAGCACATGCCCGGTGCCAGCGGGGTTTGGTCGCCGCGAACCAGATAAGCGGGCTCATGAATCGACAGGCCGATGCCGTGCCCGGTGCGGTGCGGGAGGCCGGGCAGGCGATAGTCGGGCCCGAGCCCCGCGTGTTCCAGCACCGCGCGTGCCGCAGCGTCGATCGCTTCGCACGGCACGCCGGGTGCGACTGCGGCGAAGGCGGCGGCCTGTGCTTCCTGTTCGAGCGACCATAGATCGCGCACGTCATCTTCGACCCGGCCGAAGGCATAGGTTCGGGTGATGTCGCTATGATAGCCATCGACCGTACAGCCGGTGTCGATCAGGACGAGACTGTCGTCTTCGAGCCGCTGATCGCCAGGCAGACCGTGCGGGAATGCGGTCGCACGTCCGAACTGGACGGCGCAAAAGGTGGAGCCCGCCGCGCCAAGCGAACGGTGTGCGGCATCGATGAAGCGGATCACCTCGCTTGCAGCGATGCCGGGCCTGAGGATGCGCGCCGCGCGCCGCTGGACTTCCAGCGTCATTGCCTTGGCTTGCTGCATCAGCGCGAGTTCGGCGGCGGATTTGATCATGCGACAGCCGTCGATCGCGGCGGCCCCGTCGATCAGGGTCAGCCCATGCTGGCGCAGGCGCTCGCCATAGTGGAACGGCAATAGTGGATCGACCGCGAGCGTCGTCCCGCGCGGCAGCGCGTCCGCGACCAGCGCGCTGGGGTCTTCGTCTTCCTCCCACAGCAAAGGCTCGGCAGCAACGGCGAGGCCGGCTTCGAGCGAACCCAGTTCGAACGCCGGACAGATTAATCGCGGCGTACCGGTCAGCGGCAGGAGCAAGGCGACCAGCCGCTCGGTCGGCGACCATGGCAGGCCCGTGAAATAGCGCAGGCTCGCCCCGGCGTTGACCAGCAGTGCGGTCGCGCCGGAGGCTTCGGTCAGGGCGCGGGCACGGTCGAGCCGGTCGCGCCGCTCGGCTGGTGTGATCGGCGCGGAAGGGGTCGGCCATGGACCGAGCGTCGCCAGTTGTTCGTCCGCCGTCGATCCGCCGATCATCGTCTGCCTCCCTTGCCGCCAAACCGTTCGAGGTCGAACGGGGCCATGTCGATACGATCCGGGTGCCCGCCGATCATCCCGGCGATGATTTCCGCCGTGACCGGGGCGAGCGTGAGCCCGAGATGTTGATGCCCGAACGCGTAGAACAGATTGTCCGCGCGGCGCGACCGGCCGATCGCCGGAAGATAATCGGGCAGGGTTGGGCGGCTGCCCATCCAGCGCGTGAACGGTCCGCCAATGGCAAGGCCGAGGTCGCCGACATGCTGTTCGAGCCGCTCCCATTTGCGCGGGTCGGGCGGACCATCGACATGGCCGAGTTCTACAAAACTTGCCGCCTGCACGTGATCGCCGAAGCGCGTGACGATCATTGACCGATCCTCGAACACGACCGGCGGGAGATCATGCGGCCAGCCCGTGGCGCTTGCGCGGATATGATAGCCGCGCTCGGCGATGATCGGCGCGCGATGGCCGAACGCCGCCACGATCGGTGCCGAGCGGACGCCTGCGGTGACCAGCACGCAATCGGCGTCCAGACCCGGGATCGTCGCTTTCCCGTCCTCGCGCAGCAAAGTTGCCTCCTGCTCGACGATCGTGCCACCCGCCGCGCAAAAGGCTGCGCTCAGCACGGCGGCGAGCCTGCCCAGATCGGTGATCTGGCCGGTGCCGTGGAACTGGATGGCACCGCCAAGCGGCACCGTCGTCGCGCTTTCGAGCGCCGCGATTTGCTCCGCTGTTGCGGTGCCAAAGCTTGCGGTGCCGGTATCCGCTTGCGACCACGCCGCGCGTCCTGAAGCCGCCGTTGCAGCGCTTTCCCACACGACCAGATGGCCGGCTTCGCTCAGCAGATCGGGTGCCTCGATTGCCGTCACCAGGCGTCGCCAGGCGGGCAGGGCATCGGCGAGCAACGTCGCGAGCGCACGTTTGCCCACGGCGAAGCGCTTCGGTCGGGCGGCGGCGATCATGCGCGCCGCGAACGGGAGCCAGTCCCCGACTGCGGCGAGCGGGAGGTCGAGCGCGCCGCCGCGAGCGAACAGACGGTCACCCGCCGAGCGCAACGTTGCGATCGAGGCGAGCGGGGCAACTTGCTCGGTTGCGATATGGCCAGCGTTGCCCCAGGATGCCGCGTCACGGCGTGTGGAGCGTTCGACGAGTGTCACTATATGCCCCCCCTGCGCGAGCCGGAGTGCACAACTGAGACCGACCACGCCCCCGCCGATCACCGCGATTTTCACTTTCGACTTTCTCCTGTTGCCCTGCAGCATTTCACTTCGTATACCGTATTCCAGATCAAACAAAAGGACGGATCACGGAAAATGGCAATCGGTTGGAGGGGTGTTTTCCCCGCTGTAACGACGCAGTTGCGCGCGGATCTGTCAATCGACCTCGCTGATACGCAGCGCGTCGTCGACGACCTGATCCGCGACGGCGTCACCGGTGTGATCGCGCTTGGCACGGTCGGTGAAAACAACTCGCTTGAATATGACGAGAAGGTCTCGGTGCTCTCGGCGATCGTGGAAGTGGTGGCCGGTCGCGTGCCCGTGCTCACCGGGGTTTCCGAATATGATACGCGTCGCGCGGTGCGCTATGCGCAGGCGGCGGAGAAGATCGGTGCCGATGGTCTCATGCTGCTGCCGCCGATGGTCTATGTGCCGCAGCCCCACGAGCTCGTCGCGCACTTCAAGGGCGTCGCGAACAACACCGCGCTGCCGATCATGCTCTACAACAACCCGCCAGCCTATCGCACCGTGATCGACAAGGCGGTGCTGACCGAGCTGGTCGATACGCCCAATATCGTCTGTGTGAAGGAGTCTGCGCCCGACACCCGCCGCTTCACCGATTTCCGCAACCATTTCGGCGATCGCTACGTGTTGTTCGCCGGGCTGGACGACGTCGCACTGGAAGGGCTCTACCTTGGCGCGCAGGGCTGGGTGTCCGGTCTCACCAACGCGTTCCCGCAGGAATCGGTCGAACTGGTACGCGCGTTCGAGCGCGGCGATCATGCCAAGGCGCTCGAAATCTATCGCTGGTTCATGCCGCTGCTGCATCTCGATGCCGAGCATGATCTTGTGCAATCGATCAAGCTGGCCGAAGAAGTGATGGGGCGCGGGTCGGAACGCGTGCTCCCGCCGCGCTTGCCGCTGATCGGCGAACGCCGCGCAGAGGTGATTGCGATGGTCGAAAAGGCCGCGGCGACGCGTCCGACGATCCAAGTGGCCAAGGCGGCCTGAAGGTAGAGCGTGCGCCACACTTTCTTCTGCATAGACGGCCACACCGCCGGAAACCCGGTTCGTCTGGTGGCGGGTGGCGCACCGCTCCTGAAAGGCGACAGCATGTCGGCGCGGCGGCAGGATTTTCTGTCGCGCTTCGACTGGATCCGCACGGGGCTGTGCTTCGAGCCGCGCGGGCATGACATGATGTCGGGCGGTTTCCTCTATCCGCCGACCACGCCCGATGCCGATATCGGGATCCTGTTCATCGAGACATCGGGGTGTTTGCCGATGTGCGGGCATGGCACCATCGGCATGGTCACGTTCGGGCTCGAACATGGGCTGATCCAGCCGGCGACCCCGGGCGTATTGCGGATCGAGGTGCCGGCCGGGGTGATCGACGTGCGCTATACGACCGAGGGCGATAAAGTGACGGCGGTGACCATCACCAACGTCCCGGCCTATGTCGCGCAGCGCGGCCTCGCGGTCGATGTCGAGGGGATTGGCCCACTGACGATCGACGTCGCATATGGCGGCAATTTCTACGCGATTATCGAGCCGCAGGGGGGCTATGCGGGGCTCGATGCGCTCGGCGCGGCGCGGCTGGTCGAGCTGAGCGGACGCGTTCGCGACGCGGTGCGCGCGCAATATGAACCCGTCCATCCGCTCGACCCGACGATCCGTGGCGTCAGCCATATCCTATGGGCCGACGCGCCGCTCGCCAACGATGCCGACGGCCGCAACGCGGTCTTCTATGGGGACAAGGCGATCGATCGATCGCCGTGCGGCACGGGCACCTCGGCGCGGCTTGCACACCTGGCGGCGACAGGGCGGCTGAAAGTGGGGGACCGCTTCATACACGAAAGCTATATCGGCAGCCGCTTCATCGGTCGCGTCGAAGCGGATACTATGCTCGGCGATCTGCCGGCGATCATCCCGTCGATCGAAGGATCGGCGATTACCACCGGATTTAATACGATCTGGATTGATCGCGCCGATCACTTCTGGGAAGGTTTCCAGGTTAAATGAGCAAACCCGCCGTTTCTCCGGAGCACGCCCGCATGAGCATCGTCGTTCGCACTTTATCGGAACGCGTATTCGAGATCGTCCGCGAGCAAATTGTCACTGGGCAGTTGCCGCACGATTTGCCGATCCGCCAGGATGCGCTGGCGGCTGAGTTGGGGGTCAGCAAGATCCCGCTGCGCGAGGCGCTGGCGCGGCTCGAGCAAGAAGGGCTGCTGACCAGCCAGGCCAATCGCGGCTATTTCGTCCAGCCGATGTCGAGCGCCCAAGCCGAGGAAATCTTCGAGCTGCGGCTTGCGGTCGAGCCGGTTGCGGCGGCGCGCGCCGCGCGTGTGGCGACCGATGCCGACCGCCGCGCCGCGACCGAAAGCTTCGAGCGGCTTGATGACGCCGCAGAGGGCAATCTCGCCGAGGTGGCGATGCGCAATCGCGAATTCCACACAGCACTCGTCCGCCCGGGAGATCGTATCCTGACCACGCAGGTGGTGGAACGTCTCACAATCCTTGCCGAGCGGTATGTCATCGCGCATCTGGCACCGGCCGGCCGCGACGAGCGCGCGCATGTCGAGCATCGCGGATTGCTCGATGCCTGGCTGGCGCGCGACGAAGCCACCATCGTGTCGATGCTGAGCGAGCATATCGCCGCCACGCTCGACGATTTGCGCATAGAGTTTGCGGCAGCCGCCGCGACCTGATTCATCATTCCAGGAGAGGTCATGTTCGGACCACGTAAGCCGCTCGACAGCGTTACGAGTCACCCCAAGAACGCGCGCCTCGCCAAGACATTGAGTTGGCCGCATCTGGTCGCGCTCGGGGTCGGCGCGATCGTTGGCACGGGTATCTACACCTTGGTCGGCGTTGGAGCCGAACGTGCGGGCCCGGCGGTGATCCTCGCCTTCGTCATCTGCGGGCTGGTGTGTGGATGTGCTGCCTTGGCCTATGCCGAGCTCGCGACGATGATCCCTGCGGCGGGGAGTGCCTATACGTTCAGTTACGCCGCGCTCGGCGAAGGCATCGCCTGGATCGTCGGCTGGAGCTTGATCCTCGAATATTCGCTCGCCTGTTCGACCGTGGCGGTGGGCTGGTCGGGTTATCTGGTGGGCTGGATCGAGTCTGCGGGCGTGCATTTGCCGCACGCCTTGCTGGTCGGGCCGCATGGCGGCGGCATCGTCAATTTGCCGGCGGTCGCGGTGGCACTTGCCGTGATGGGCATGTTGATCGCGGGAACGCGCGAAAGCGCGACGCTCAACATCATCCTGGTGGTGATCAAGCTGGTGGCACTTGGCGTCTTTGTCGCCTTTGCCGCGCCCAATTTCCACACCGCCAACCTGCATCCATTCATGCCCTATGGCTTCGGCAGCGACGGCAAGCATGGTGTGATGGCGGCGGCGGCGATCGTATTTTTCGCTTTCTACGGCTTCGATGCGGTCGCGACCTCGGCCGAGGAGACCAAGAACCCCGCGCGCGATCTGAAGATCGGCATCATCGGGTCGATGGCATTGTGCACGATCATCTATATGGCGGTGGCGATCGCCGCCGTCGGTGCGCTGCCGTTCACCGCGCTCGCCAATTCGCCCGAGCCGCTCGCTTTGGTGCTGCGCAATCTCGGGCAGCCGCTCGCGGCGCATCTCATCGCCTTGGCCGCGATCATCGCGCTCCCCTCGGTCATCCTGGTGATGATGTACGGCCAAAGCCGCGTGTTCTTCGTGATGGCGCGCGATGGTTTGCTGCCGCGCCGCCTCGCCAAGGTCTCGCAGCGTACGGGCGCGCCGACGTTGATCACCGTGTTGACCGGCGTGACGATCGCGCTGGTCGCGGGGATCTTCCGGCTCGACGAGATCGCCGAACTCGCCAATGCCGGGACCTTGCTCGCCTTCATCTCGGTTGGCGCATGCCTGATGGTGCTGCGCCGCACTGCGCCCGATGCCAAGCGGTTGTTCCGCGCACCTGCCCCCTATGTCGTCGGCATGCTGACGATCCTCGGCTGCCTGTATCTGATGGTCAGCCTGCCACCGATGACGCTGGTGCGCTTCGCCGGCTGGAACGTGATCGGGCTCGTCATCTACTTCGCCTATAGCCGACGGCATAGCGACGTAGCGGCGCGCGCGGCATCGGTTGCGGCGCTTTGAGCGTGCGACCTTGGCGGCACTTGGTCGCGGGTGTGGCGGCGTGGCTGGGGATGCTGCTCGCTGGTTCGCCAGCCGTCGCGCACCCGCTCAGCTTCACCCCGGCGCAGGGGGCTTATGACATCGCGTTTGTGTTCCCCGGCGCACCGGCCAACCCCGGCATCCGGATGCTCGAGTTGCACCGCGCCGCCGACGGGAGCGTGTCGGGCTGGGTGACGTCGGACTGGTATGGCCGGATGCCGATGCAGCAGATCGTGGGAACGCCGACGCTGCTCAGCTTCGACATGCGCAACCTCAACACGCCGGGCGTGCCCATCCGGCATTGGCGCGCGCAGGTGCGCGGGCAGAACGTGACGCTCGACGGCGGCATCTGGGACTCGACAGTCGCGCTGACCGGGCACCGCGCCACCGCCGCCGAACGGACCGCGCTGACGTTCCACGAAACCACACTGCCGGCACTGGGGACGCTTGCGCCCGACGGCCTCGCTTTGACCCCGCCAATGGGGTGGAGCAGCTGGAACAAGTTCGCCGACAAGATCGACGACGCTACGATCCGCGCGATTGCCGATGCGATGGTTTCGACCGGCTTGCGCGATGCGGGCTATACTTACGTCAATATCGACGATGGCTGGCAGGGCGTGCGCGGGGCCGACGGCCAGATCCGGCCCAACGCCAAATTCCCCGACATGAAGGCGCTCGCCGATTATGTCCACGCGCGTGGGTTGAAGTTTGGCCTCTATTCGTCGCCCGGGCCACGCACCTGTGCCGGCTATGAGGGTAGCTACGGGCATGTCCGGCAGGATGCGCAGACCTTCGCCGACTGGGGCGTCGACTATCTCAAATACGATCTGTGCTCCGGCGAATATTTCTATGCCGATGCCGACACCGTCCAGCGCAGCTATTATGAGATGGGCGCTGCGCTCCGCGCGACCGGGCGGCCGATCGTTTATTCCTTGTGCGAATATGGGCGGTTCCACGTGGGCAGCTGGGGCAGGGCGGTCGGCGGTCATCTGTGGCGCACGACGGGCGACATCACCGACGATTATGCGACGATGGCACGGATCGGGTTCGAGAAGAATGGCGATCCAAACAACGCCGGGCCGGGCGGGTGGAATGACCCCGACATGCTCGAAATCGGCAATGGCGGCATGTCAGAAGCCGCTTATCGCTCGCATATGACCCTATGGGCGATGTCGGCCGCCCCGCTGATGATGGGCCACGATGTCCGCACGACGAGCGCGGCGGCGAAACGCCTGCTCGAAGACCGCGCCGTAATCGCCATCGATCAGGATGCCAGGGGCGTGCAGGGCAAGGCGGTGCGCAAGCAAGGCACCTCGGAAATCTGGCTCAAACCGCTGGCCGGGGGGGCATATGCGATCGCCGTGTTCAATCGTGCCGATGCGCCCGTGACCCTGACGCTACGCCCGGCCGATATCGGGTTGGACGCGTTCACGGCGATGCGCGACGTCTGGAAGGGGGGTGCGCTCGATCCGCAGGTCTCGACCTTCACGGTTCCCGCCAACGATGTGGTACTGCTGCACGTTCGTGGGTAGCCAGCGTTAGACCGGGCAGAGACCGGCATTGTTGAGCGGTACGTCGATGCGGCCGTCATTAGGGCGGTTTTCGGCTGCGTGGGGGGGGCATTGCCTTTGAAGCACCGGCGGTGTCTGGTCAGGAAGGCACCGCTTGCCGTTGTTCGATCCAGTCGAGAAACGCGCCGTGCCCGTGGAAGTCGAGGCGAATTTCGTCCCGCAGGCCGCGCACGATCGGCGTGGTGAGAAACCGGTCGATATCGCGCGACCAGATTGCCCACATGCGCGTTTTCACATAGCCTTGGGCCCGCAACTCATAGAGTTCGTGGATGAGGTGCATCACCTGCAACAGGCCGGGAAGAATGCGCGACAGTTCGTCGGGCGACAGTTCTGCAGTCCAGATCGGCAGCAATTCGGTAAGCAGCATGTGCCGCACGGTTTGCAGGCGATCCGAATAGGCGAGGAAGATCTGCGCGTCGAGCTGGCGCGTGTGGTTGCGCATCGCCGTATAGACGGCGATCACCCCGACGAACACGCCACTGGTGCCCATGAAACGTAAGACGATTTCTAGCATTGCTCCTGCCTCGCGGCACCGAGGCGGGCTTCTTCCCGGTATGCGTGCCAGGCGGCGTAACTGCCCCGGTGTCGCAGGGGGCGTGACTTGGCGTTAGCTGGGTCCCTCCGGCAGCACGACCCGAGCCGCGCGGACGTCCGCACCGTGATCGTCGCCTTCGATCCGGGCGAGCGCCGGCACCAGGATGTGCGCGGCATCATCCGGCTCCATCAGGCGGCCTAGCGACGTCGCGGCCCGCAGCGCCCAGAGCCCGGCACCCTGCGCCTCCGCGATCGCCAGCGCCCGCTCGAACAGCGCCCGCGCCGCCGCTGCATCGCCGGCAAGCAGCGTATTCTCGCCAGCGGCCCGCAGGATCTCCGCAGTCGCCCAGTGTGGGGCATTGGCTTCGGCTCGTGCGGTCGCTTCCGCATCGCACAGCGCCGCGCAGCAGGTGATGAAGACGTCTTTGTCGTGCGGCAAAGGCGGGCGCAACCGATCCAGCGCGAGCGGCTGCGTTGGCTTCCCCACGCGCATGTCTGCGATCCGCGAAAACCACGCGGCGAGTTCGGCCATGTAGGTGAAGCGGTTTTCGTCCGCCGCGTGGGCGAGAAGCTCGGCATAGTGCCGCGCCAGATCGTCGTCGCCCAGCCACAGCGCGACCGGACAGGCCGCGCTGCTCAACAGATAGCAGAAGGAACTCGGATTACGCACCCGCCGAGCGTCTACTACGGCTTCCATGATCATAGACCGGGCGCTTTCCAGTCGACCCTGCACTGCCAGCGTGACGCTGTGGTTGCCACGCAAAACCGTCGAATGATCATAGCGAAGCACCGCCCCGTAAGCGGTTCGGTTGCTGCGGCTGGCGAGCAGTTCGGCCGCGATCGCCGCCGATTCCTCGAGCTTGCCCACGCGGAAGGTCATCACTCCGATCACACGCTGTGCGAAATCGCGCAGGTCGGGGGCCGGATTGGTGCCTCGCAGTCCTAGCATTTGCTGCGCGAGCGTCAGGGACGCGGGATGATCGCCCATGATTCCGCGTTGACCGGAAAGCATCCACAGCGCGGTTGCCATCGCCTGGCTATCGCCGATCTTTTTGGCGATCCTAAGGACCTGGGTCGCGGCGCGTAGGAACCCTTCGCCGGGCCCGTCCGCCGCGAATAGCAGCACGCACAGGCCGATCTGCACCTGAAGTTCCTCTGCCCCACCGCGCTGGCCAAGCGAGTCCAGCGTGATGATCGCCTGCTCCAGCCAGCGATGATATTCGGCAAACTGCGACATGCCGAGCCACAGCGGTGCAGAGGCCAGGATCAGGCGGATGCCCAACCTTTTGTCGCCGTCCTCGCCCAGCGCCCAAACCAGCGCCGCGCGAACGTCGTCGATCGCGTTGCCGTATCGCTCCCACCAGGTGGTGCGCTCCATCCGCAGCCAATCGGCCTTGGCGTGATCCAGCAGCGTACCGACCCACTCGGCGTGCCGGCGCGCCGCGATTCCAGCCTCGCCCGAACCCTCCAGCTTGCGCCGGGCATAGGCCTTGGTTGTTTCCAGCAGGCGATACGTTACTCCTTGCGATGAGGGCTCGATGACGAGCAGCGACTTGGCCGCGAGTTGTAATATGGCCTGCGCGGTGCGCACCTCCTCGGCCGCACCCAGCGTGGCGACTTGCACGGCGGCGGCCAGATCGAAGCCGGAGCGGAACAGGCTGAGGCAGGCAAAGACCAGGCGCTCATCGGGTGTGAGCAGCTCGAAGCTCCAGTCCAGCATCGCTTCGAGCGTCTCGTGGCGGGCGAGGGTGCGGCGACCAAAAGCGAGGAGCGAAAGGCGTCCGGACAGCCCGCTGGACAGTCCCTCCAGCCCGACCATCGGCATCGCCGCCGCGGCCAGTTCGAGCGCGAGCGGCAGCCCGTCGAGCGAACGGCACACCGCGGCGACCTGCCGGGCATTCTCCTCGGCGAGCCGAAATCCGCTAGCGGCTGCCGCCGCACGCTCGGCGAACAGCGCGACCGACGGGTTGCTGGCGATCGTCTCCACCGCATCCGCTGCGGTGGGTACGGGCAGGGGCTGGAGATGCACCTGCACTTCGCCCGGCACCCGCAACGGTTCGCGGCTGGTCGCCAGCAGAGTGACGAGCGGGCAGGATTGCAGCAGCGCCTCTGCGGCCCTGGCTGCGATTTCGATCAGATGCTCGCAATTGTCGATCAGCAGGACGAGTTCTGCCGCGCGCAGGCGGTCCACCAGCACGGACGGCAGCGTGTCCCGGCCCATCGGGCTTTGGATCGCCGCAGCGGTGGCGGTGGCCACGTGTTCAAGGGACGTGCAGTTGGTCAGGTCGACAAAGAAGACGGCGGTGCGGGCACGAAGCTGCGCCAGCGCCGCCAGTGCGACGCTCGTCTTGCCGATGCCCCCCGAACCGACGATCGTGACGAGCCGGTTCCGCTCCACGCTTTCCACCACTTCGGCGACGCACGCCTCGCGGCCGATCAGCCGGTTGATCGGCAATGGCAGCGGAAGTGGGCGGATTTCCGGAGACTCCGGTACCTCTTCCGCGTGTTCGTCTACCGCGTCGATGCTAACGTCGGCGCGCAGCCGATAGCCGCGGCCTGGCACATTGACGATCTCGGCGTCGCCATCCGCCCCGGCCCGCAGCGCGCGACGGATCGCCGTGATGTGCACGCGCAGATTGTTCTCCTGGACGAAGATGTTCGGCCAGACGCGATCGGTAATTTCCTGCACTGAAACGACATCGCCGGCCCGCTCGGCAAGCAACGCCAGAATCGCGAGCGCACGCGACCCCAGGCCGACGCGGACGCCGCCATTCAACAATTGCCCCCGTTCCGGGCGAAGCTCGAACGAGCCGAACCGGATACACCGGTCGCTCATGATTGTCTGCCGCCTAGCGGATCCATCTATGCCCCCCCAGGCACGTTAGCGCTCCCTATATGCGCGAATTAACATCTCTTGGCACCTGTTAAGTCGGCACTTTTTGGCGGTGCGGATATGCGCGGCGGCGAGGTACAGGGATCGAGACTCGCTCGACCACCCGGGGCCGATTTCCGCAAGGGAGATAGAGTATGCGCCTCGTAGAGGTTGCCGCACCCGGCTGTGACGGTGCGGCAGAGAAGGTTTATGGACCAACGCCGGAGGCTGTGCGTGCACAACTGGAGCGGCTCCGTGTCGCCGCCTTCGGTAGCTCGGAAAAACTGTTTTCATTTCTTCGCTTCGTCGTCGAGGAAGCGCTGGCGGGCCGCGCGGCGACGCTCAAGGAAATCGTGATCGGTTCGGAGCTTTATGGCGGCGTCGTTGACTATGATCCGCGCATCGATTCCGCCGTGCGGGTGGAGGCCCGCCGTCTGCGCCGCAAGCTCGGTGCCTATTATATCGGGCCGGGTCGCGACGATGCGGTGATCGTATCGATTCCGACAGGAGGCTATGTGCCAAGCTTCCATCTGCGACAGGATGTGCCGTGCGCTGTCGCTGCCGTCGCGCGCGTGGAGGCGGGGGCACCGATGCTGGCGGTGCTGCCGTTCACCGCGCTGTGCATCCACGAAAAAGCCTTCGCTGCGGGCGTGACCGATGAGATCATCCACGCGGCGGAGCGGGCAACGTACCTCCGGGCGGCACCGCGGGCGATCATGTTCCAGTTTCGCGAAAGCCGCTATTCGCTCCACGAAGTCGCCGCGCATGCCGGCTCGGATCTGGTGCTGCATGGCACGATCCGCCGGGCGCAGGAGGTGCGCCGGGTGTGTGTGGAGCTCTCCAGCCGCTGGGGGCAGATCCTGTGGTCCGATCGCATCGACTTCGTCGGCGAGGAGGATCTCGAGGTGCAGGAGCGCATGGCTGAGGTCATCCTCGAACGGCTCCCGCGCGATACGCTACGCGAACGGGGCCTGCCGGATATCGCCTGAAGCGCGCCTTCACGTCGGCAGGTTAGTCGACGTCGACGTCTGGGGCGTCAGCCGCGCTAACAGTCACTCGCGTCCGGTCCACGGCGTCGGGATCTAAGAGCGTGCAGCGCGGCGAAAGGCTCGGCGCGACCAGAAGGTTCGACCACGTGAATGACTCACTTCTCACAGTCTATCGGCACGGACGCGTGACCGGCGGCCCGGTTTCGTCACCATTGCCATGAGCGAGGCGCATGCCTTCAGGCCCGAAGAGCGACCGCTCTTCGCAGGGTCGCCATTCTCGCCCTCGCATCCTGCCGGCCGTCGCCTCGGCTACTTTGCCGTCGGCATGTTTCTCGCCGCGACCTCGACCTTCGGGAACGCGCTGACGACGGTCAACACGGGAAACGTGGCAGGCCCGCTCGGCCTGTATGCCGCCGAGGCGGCCGCGCTGCCTGCCGTCTATGTTGCGATCAACGCGAGCGCCAACCTTTCGCTCGTCAAGGCGCGGGCGCAATTCGGCATCCCCCAGGTGACCGGCCTTTTCCTCGGTCTCTACGCGCTGGCAGGGCTGGTCCAGTTCGGCGTCGCCAGCTTCTGGGCGGCCGTGTTCGTACGCGCGACCAGCGGCATGGCGGCCGCCGCGCTGATCACCCTTGGCGTCTATTATCTGATGCAGGCCTTTCCACCAAAGGCAAAGCCGCTCGGCGCAGTGATCGGGATGGGCATTTCCCAGCTCGGTACGCCGCTGGCCCGGCTCGTCCCCGTCGCGGTGCTGGTCGACAACGGATTGTGGGGCCTGCACGCCATCGAAGTCGCGCTGGCGCTGGTCTCGCTCGCGCTCCTTCTCGCGCTGCCATTGCCGCCCAGCGAGAAGAGCGCCGCGTTCGCGCCGCGCGATTTCCTGACGATCCCCTTGGCGACCATCGGCCTGGTGCTGCTTTGCCAGGTCATCGGGCAGGGCCGTACGCTCTGGTGGATCGACACGCCCTGGCTCGGCGTGGCGCTTGCGACCGCCATAGCACTGCTCGCGGCCGCCTTTCTGAACGAGACGAACCGGCGCAATCCGCTGGTGCATTTCGAATGGATCGGCACCTGGGGCATAGTGCGCTTCGCCGCCGTGGCGCTGGTCCTGCGCCTGGCGCTTGCCGAGCAAAGCTACGGCGCGGTCGGCCTCCTGACGCTCGGCGGACTGAACAACGACCAGCTCGAGACGCTCTTCGCTATGGTCGCGCTCGCGATGCTGCTGGGCATCGTTGCCGCCGCGCTGACGCTGTCCGAGCGCCGCTTGCCCTGGCAAATTCTCGTCGCCGCGCTGATCATCGCCGCCGGCGCGTGGCTGGACAGCGACGCGACCACGCTGACCCGCCCGGCGCAGTTGATCCTGAGCCAGGCGATGATCGGCTTCGGCACCACCTTGTTCGCCGGACCGGCGCTGCTGCATGGCTTCCTCCGGATGATCCAGCGGGGCGGTGATTATCTCGTCAGCTTCGTCGTCACCTTCAGCATCTCGCAGAATGTCGGCGGGCTGATGGGATCCGCGCTGCTCGGCTCGTTGCAGACGATCTGGGCGCGCAACGCCAGCAACGCCCTGGCGGCCGACATGCTGGCGAGCGACCCGCAGGTCGCCGCGCGGATCAGCGGCGGCGGTGCCTCGCTGGCCGCCGTGCTCGTCGATCCGGCCCAGCGCGCCGCACAGGGCGCGGGCCTGCTGGGACAGGCAATGGCGCGCGAAGCCGCGGTGATCGCCTTCACCGATACCTTCCGGTTCGTGGCCATGCTCGCTTTGGCCACCGCCGCCTTCATTTTCGCGAACATCCTCGTTGCGCGCACCCGAGAGAAAACCCATGACCGCAGCTGACACCGCCCCACCGCCGGAGAACGAAGCGCCGACATGGCGCCCCGCCGCCAAGCGCCCGATACGGATCATCGCCACGGTGGCGCTGGCGCTCGCCGGCATTCTCCTCGTGCTCGCTGCCTGGAATCTGCCGCCCTTTGCAGGACGATATCAGCAAACCGACAATGCCTATGTCCGCGGCCGGGTCACGGTCATTGCGCCGCAGGTGAGCGGCTATGTCCTGCAGGTGCTGGTCCACGACTATGACGTCGTAACGCCCGGCCAGATATTGGTGCGGATCGATGACCGTATCTACCGCGCCCGCGTCGAGCAGGCGCGTGCCAATCTTGCGGCGGCTGAGGCCGCGCTTGCCAATTCTGTCCAGGCCCGGGCTTCGCGGTCGGCAGGTCTCCGGGGCCAGGTAGCGGGCGTCGAGGGCGCGCAAGCGCAGCTCGCCAGGGCGAGGGCGGACATGGCGCGCGCCAGTGATCTTGCCCGGGACGGCTCGATCTCGGTGCGCGAGCGCGACCAGACGCTGGCCGCCCTCGCCCAGGCACAGGCGCAACTGCGCCAGGCACGGGCCGGCAGCGAGATCGGCCGCCAGGATATCCGGACGGTCGAAGTCGGCCGTGGCGGCCTGGAAGCGCAGGTCGAAGCGGCGCGCGCGCAATTGCACGCGGCCGAGATCGATCTCGAGCACACCGTGGTCCGCGCGCCCGAAGGCGGCGTCCTCGGCGAGGTCGGTATTCGGGTCGGCAGCTACGTCACCAACGGATCGCAGATGCTGGCGATCGTGCCGCCGGATCGCTGGGTCATCGCCAACTTCAAGGAAGACCAGACGGGGCAGATCCGCCCAGGGCAACCGGTCAGCCTGACCGTCGACGCACTGGACGGCGCCAGGCTGAAGGGCCGTGTCGAGCGGCTGTCGCCTGCGGCCGGATCGGAGTTCGCGGTCCTCAAGCCGGACAATGCGACCGGCAATTTCGTGAAGATCCCGCAGCGGATCGGCGTGCGGATCGCGGTCGATCCCGGTGCGGCAGCGGCGAAGCGCCTGCGTCCGGGCATGTCGGTGGAGGTCCGGATCGACACGAGCGTCCGGCCATGAGGGGCCGTCTTGCTGCGAGCAGCCTTGTTCTCCTGCTGTCGGCCTGTGCCGGCCCCCGACCGGCGATGCCTGCAGCGGTCGAGGTCGTGCCGCCGACCCAGTGGCGCGACGGTCGCGAAGCCTCGGACGCTGCCGTCGATGCGCAATGGTGGCGTAGCTATGGTGATGCCACGCTGACCGGTCTCGTCGAAGCGGCGCTCGCGCACAATGAGGATGTCGAGATTGCCGCCGCGCGCGTCGAGGAGGCGCGCGCGCAGTTCGCCGCCGCGCGCGGTGCCAGGATGCCGCAGGTGCAAGGCCTCGGCACGGGCGGCCGCACCCGCAGCGTTAATGCGTTCGGGATCGATGTCGACCAATGGGCGGGGCAGGGCGAAGTGCAGGCGTCGTTCGACCTCGACCTGTTCGGCCGCCTGCGCAACAGCGCCGCCACCGCGAAAGCGCAGCTCCTCGCCAGCGACGATAGCCGCGAAACCATACGCCTCGCCGTCGCCGCAAGCGTGGTCAGCGGCTATGTCCAGCTCCGGACATATGACGAACGACGCGCGATCTTGCAGCGAACCCTCGAAGCGCGCGCGGGAAGCCTGAAGCTCATTCGGCGGCGCGCCGAAGCGGGATATGGCTCGCAACTCGACCTGGCGCAGGCCGAAGCGGAGTATCAGGCGGCGGCCCAGATCATCCCCACCGTCGACCTTGCGATCACCAAGCTCGAAAACGGCATCAGCATCCTGCTCGGCCACACGCCCGGCCCGATCGCGCGGGGATCGGCGGTCACCGCGCTGACCATCCCCGTCGTGCCGCCCCAGCTGCCGGCGCGCGTGCTTCGACAGCGCCCCGACATCGCCTCGGCCGAGCAGCAGATCGTCGCGGCGGACCACGCGCTGGACGCGGCGCGCGCCGCCTTCATGCCTGACATCAAGCTGGCGGCATCCGGCGGTTTCGTTGGTTCCTCGCTGCTTCCAGACAATCCGCTTTCGGTCTTCTCGCTGGGCGGCAGCATCCTGGCACCGATCTTCAACGGCGGGCGGATCCGCGCCCAGGCCGAAGGTGCCGCCGCCCGCCGCGACCAGGCCGCCTTCGCGTATCGAAAGGCGGCCCTTGCCGCGTTCCGCGAGGTCGAGGACGGGATGGCGTCGGTCGAACGGTACGGAGAGCAGGAGGAGGTGCTGGCGCGCCAGCAGGCAGCGCTTCTCCGCGTCCAGCAGCTTGCGTCGCGCCGCTATCGCGAGGGCTATTCGCCTTATCTCGAACAGCTCGATGCCGAGCGCAGCCTGTTATCGTCGCAATTGTCGCTCGTCCAATCGCGCAGTGATCGCCTGCTCGCATCGGCCGCGCTTTTTCAGGCGCTTGGGGGCGGTTGGCAGCCTCCGGAACGGACGGCGCAATATCCGTCCGCGCCCCGGCGGCGCTAACGCGCACTCACCTCCGCACCGAAATGAAATGATCTTTAGACGTGCAGCGCGGCCGCGGGCTCGGCGTGATCGGAAGGTTGGATCCATGACGAAATACCGTCTCAACCGATGCCGACTTGGGCTCGTGCCCGTTATTTGGCTGGCCATCGCGTCTGCGACCATGGGTGTCTGCACGACCCCGCCATACTGCGCGCGCCAGCGCGACATTCCGCCGCCGCTCTGTGGTGGGAAGCAACCTGCGCAGCGGTGAGACCTCCGAACGCCACACAGATCCCGCCTCGGAGAGAGGTGCTGGTGCCAGACAATAAGGACATTCAAATGGATTTGAGAGATAAAGCCGCGATCGTCACGGGTGCCGCCAGCGGTATCGGCAAGGAGATCGCCCGCGAGTTCGTCCGACAGGGCGCAAAAGTCGCCATCGCCGATCTCAATATCGACGCCGCGCGCGCGACGGCCGACGAACTCGATGCCAGCGGCTCGTCGACTTTCGCCGTGAAGATGGATGTGACGAACGAGACCGAGGTCGAGGCTGGCGTCAGCGCGGTATGCGATCGGTTTGGGGGTATCGATATCCTCGTCTCCAACGCAGGCATCCAGATCGTCGCACCGGTGGACCAGTTCGATTTTGCCGACTGGAAGAAGATGCTCGCGATCCACCTGGACGGCGCGTTCCTCACCACCCGGGCCTGTCTCCAGCGGATGTACGCCCAGCAGCGCGGTGGGTCGATCATCTACATCGGCTCGGTCCACTCCAAAGAAGGCTCCAAGCTGAAGGCACCCTATGTTGCGGCCAAGCACGGGCTGATCGGTCTCGCCAAGGTTGTCGCGAAGGAAGGGGCGGACCATGGCGTCCGCGCCAACGTCGTCTGCCCCGGCTTTGTCCGGACGCCGCTGGTCGAGAAGCAAATCCCCGAACAGGCAAAAGCCCTCGGCATCACCGAAGACCAGGTGGTCCGCGACGTGATGCTCAAGGAAACCGTCGACGGGCAATTCACGACGCTCGACGACGTCGCGCGGTGCGCGGCGTTTCTCGCGGCATTTCCGTCAAACGCCCTGACCGGTCAGTCGCTCGTGGTCAGCCACGGCTGGGCGATGCAATAGGGAAGGAGGCGTCCAAATGACTATATCCTCGAAACCCGAGAGGTTGGGGCGGACCGGGCGCTTGCAGCAAACGGTTCCCTTCGAGTGCATCGCGCTTGTCCTGCAAGGGGGCGGTGCCCTGGGTGCCTATCAAGCCGGTGTGTACGAAGCGTTGGCCGAAGCCTCGCTTCACCCCGACTGGGTCGCGGGCATTTCGATCGGCGCAATCAACGCCGCCCTGATCGCGGGCAACGCGCCGGAGGTGCGCGTCGAGAAGCTGCGGGCGTTCTGGCAGACCGTGACGGCCGACC
This sequence comes from Sphingomonas sp. PL20, assembly GCF_017875905.1. NCBI lineage: Bacteria > Pseudomonadati > Pseudomonadota > Alphaproteobacteria > Sphingomonadales > Sphingomonadaceae > Sphingomonas > Sphingomonas sp. PL20. Next base: position 1,588,845 of record NZ_JAGINH010000002.1, read on the forward strand.
CGTGGGCGGACTGGTTCGGTCCGCCAAGTCAGTTCGGCGGCGACCTCGTTCGCCACTGGGCAAACCAATGGCATGCGGTCTCCGCCGTCCTGCACGGTGCCGCAGGATTTTTTGCGCCGCGGCAGGTCCCCGCCTATTTCGCGCTTACGGGGACGGCCGACGCGATCAGCTTCTACGATACGTCAGCGCTCAAAACCACGCTTGAGCGGCTGGTCGATTTCGACCGGATCAATGCCGGCGAAATGCGCTTCAGCGTCGGCGCGGTGAACGTGGCGACAGGCAATCTGGTCTATTTCGACAATAGAACACACGAGATCCGGCCCGAGCACATCATTGCCAGTGGCGCGCTCCCCCCGGCTTTTGCGCCGGTCGAGATCGAAGGCGAATATTATTGGGACGGCGGTGTGGTGTCGAACACACCGCTCCAATGGGTCGTCGAGAGCGCAGAACGCCAGGATACGCTTGCCTTCCAGGTCGATTTATGGAGTGCGCGCGGCAGCATCCCCCGCTCCCTGCCGGAGGTGATGACGCGTCAGAAGGAAATCCAATATTCCAGCCGCACGCGGGCGCGATCCGATCAGTTCAGAAAGGAGCAGCAGCTCCGCAGCGCTTTGACGGAACTCATCTCGAAACTGCCCGAGCATTTGCGCGATACGCCCGAATATGCGGTTTTGGCACCGGAGTCAGAGCGCAAGGTCTACAACATCATTCAGCTCATCTATCAGTCGCGGCGCACGGAGGGAGATTCCAAGGACTTCGAATTTTCCGCGCACAGCATGGATGACCATTGGGCTGCGGGACTGTCCGACACGATCCGGACGCTGCGCCATGCTGAGGTGCTTGAGCGACCGACCAGTGCCGATGGCATCTTCACGTTCGACATCGCCACCAACGGGAGGCTTTCATGAACATCTCCGAAGTCCGTAGTCGCGCATTTGCGATGCCGTTGACGCAGCCCGCTTACCCGCCAGGGCCGTACCGGTTCTACGATCGCGAGTTTCTGATCCTCACCTACCGCACCGATCCCGATATACTTCGCGCGATCGTTCCCGAACCGCTCGAAGTCGTTTCCGATCTGGTGAAATTCGAGTTCATCCGCATGCCGGACTCGACCGGCTTCGGCAACTATACCGAAGCGGGCCAGGTCATCCCGGTTCGCTTCCGGGGGGAGGCCGGGAACTACACGCTCAACATGTTCCTGAACGATCACCCGCCGATCGCGGGCGGGCGCGAGCTGTGGGGCTTTCCCAAGAAGCTCGCCGGCCCAAGCCTCCAGACCGAAACCGACACGCTGGTCGGCACGCTGGATTATGGCCCGGTGCGCGTCGCGACCGGGACCATGGGCTACAAATATAAAGCGGGCGACGCGGAAGCGACGGTGCGCTCGCTCACCTCGCCCAATTTCCTGCTGAAGATCATTCCCCATGTGGACGGCACGGCGCGCATTTGCGAGCTCGTCGAATACCATTTGGAGGACATTCAGCTGAAGGGGGTCTGGACGGGGCCCGGGGCCTTGTCGCTGGTGCCGCACGCGCTGGCCCCGGTGGCGGATCTCCCGATCCGCGAGCTGGTTTCGACAACGCATTTCGTTGCTGACCTTACGCTCGGGCTTGGCAAAGTCGTCTACGACTATCTCGCCGACGCGTAAGCGGCGGCCGGGGCCGGGCCGTGCCCCTTACGCGACGGCCCGGCGAAACCGGAAACCCGCCTGCAAGGGTGCTGGCTAAGGGTTAGGGATGCACGAGAGGCGGGTGCCGGCTGCATGCTGGCACCCGCCTCTTGTGTTTGCGGAATATGCGCTATCGATGGCGCTCGCTGGAGCAGACCCTGGGATATCGCTCCCTAAAGGGACCGACCGGGACGCTGTACGCGCTGCTGTGCTCGCAGTGGCGGAAGGCTGTGCGGCCCAACCGAACGGAGCCGCGTCAGCGATCGGCCCGCAGGCGAAGGATCGCGGTGGCGACGCCCGCGAGCGCCAGCACGACAGCGGCGACCGCGACCTTGCGCGGGGCGATACGGTTGAGGATGGTCATTTGCTTTCCTTTGCTTTTTTGATGTGGGGGCGGATGCTTGCCGGGCTCACGACTGCATCTGCATGACCTGCTCCATAGGCATCATCTGGTAGTTCAGATTGGCCATGATCCACAGCGAGCCCGCGATGACGAGAAAGACGATGATCAGGCCGAAGGCGAGTGCGAGCACATTGTTGGTGTTGTCCGGCCCCGTGGTGATGTGCAGGAAGAACACGAGATGGATTCCCATCTGGGCGACGGCGAGCACGCACAGGCCGATCGGGATGCCTGGGTGCCAGAGCAGGTTCGATTGCGACGCCCAGAAGGAAATTCCCGTGAGCGCCAGCGCGAGCGCCAGTCCGATGATGTATCCAGCGCTGCCGGAGAGGAAGCTGTCGCTTTCCTCTCCCGGCGCAGTGTCGGGGCTGGTCGGGCGGGGTGGGTGTTCGGTCATAGGCTGGTTCCAAACAGATAGACGATGGTGAAGACGGCGACCCAAACGATGTCCAGCGCATGCCAGAACAGGCCGAAGCACAGCAGCTTGCGCTGAACCTTGGGCTCAAACCCGCGCTTGGCGATCTGGGCGGTGAGCGTCGTCAGCCACACCAATCCGGCGGCGACATGGAGCCCATGGCAGCCGACCAGCGCGAAGAAGCCGGAGAGGAAGGCCGATCGCGACGGCCCCGCACCTTCCGCAATCAGCGTCGCGAACTCGCGCAGCTCGATGGCGAGGAAGCCCGCGCCCAGCAGCCCGGTTGCGGCGAGCAGCAGCTGCGTCAAGCCGGTGTTCCTGCGCTTGGCGGCGAGCAGCGCCAGCCCGCAGGTAAAGGTCGAGAACAACAGGCACACCGTCTCGACGCCCACCGTCGACCGGCTGAACAGCATGCGTGGCGTCGGCCCGCCATCGGTCGCGCCGGACAGCACCGCATAGGTCGCGAACAGGGCCGAGAACATGACGATATCGGTCAGCAGGAACACCCAGAAGCCGAAGCTGGTGACGATGTGCCTTTCGGCCGGTCCGTCGTGGCGCGCGCTGAGCGGGACCTCGCGGTCGCCATCATGCCCCAGCTGGTGCGGGTCCGTACCCGCCAAAGCCAGCGCGGCATCTGCCATCTTCCGGCGATCGTCCGTCAGGTCGGCAAGCGCGGTGGACCCGGCGGCGCGGCGTGCCTGATCGCGTCTGGCGACTTCGCTCGCGGGGATCTCGACCTCGTCCTCTCGACGCCAGCCGAAGCGCACGAAGGCCACGAACACGGCAACCAGCCCCAGCGCCACCAGCCACCAGATATGCCAGACGAGCGCAAAGCCGGTGAAGCTGGCGCAGAACGCCGTGATGAAGCCGATCGGCGTGTTGCGCGGCATCTCGATCGCCGCATAGACCGGTGCATTGGCGAGCTGACGCCGCGCGATCTCGCGCTGCTTCATGCCCCAATAGGCTTCCTCGCCGCGCACGTCGGGAAGGACCGCGAAGTTGAACGCGGGCGGGGGCGAGGTGGTCGACCATTCGAGCGAGCGGCCGTCCCATGGATCGCCGGTCACGTCTCGCAATTGCTCGCGGTTGCGGATCGAGACGACCAGCTGCGCCGCCTGGAAGAGCACGCCGCACAGGATGAGCCCTGCGCCGCATGCCGACGCGATCATATAGGGCTGCCAGGTCGTGTCGTCATAATGCTGCATCCGCCGCGTCGCGCCCATCAGGCCGATCACGTACATCGGCATCCAGGCGAGGTAGAAGCCGAAGAACCAGCACCAGAACGCCGCCTTGCCGAGCCCGTCGTGAAGGCGGAAGCCGAACGCCTTGGGGAACCAGTAGCTATAGCCGGCGAACAGCCCGAACACGACGCCGCTGATGATGACGTGGTGGAAATGGGCGACGAGGAACTGCGAATTGTGGACGATGAAGTCGACCGGGGGCACCGCGAGGAGCACGCCGGTGAGGCCGCCGGTCACAAAGGTGATCATGAAGCCGATCGTCCACAGCATCGGCACTTCGAACCGGACCCGGCCGCCATACATGGTGAACAGCCAGTTGAAGATCTTCACGCCCGTGGGCACGGCGATGATCATCGTCGCGATGCCGAAGAAGGCGTTGACGTCGGCACCGGCGCCCATGGTGAAGAAGTGGTGCAGCCATACCATGCACGACAGTACGCAGATCACCATCGACGCGGTGACCATCGAGCGATAGCCGAACAGCGGCTTGCTCGAGAACGTAGAGACCACTTCGGAATAGATGCCGAAGGCGGGGAGGACGAGGGCATAGACCTCGGGATGGCCCCACATCCACACCAGGTTGACGAACATCATGGCGTTGCCGCCACCGTCGGTGGTGAAGAAGTGGAAGCCGAGATAGCGGTCGAGCGTCAGCATCGCCAGGCAGGCGGTGAGGATCGGGAAGATCGCGAGCATCACCAGGTTCGAGGCCAGCGCCGTCCAGCAGAACACCGGCATGCGGGTGTAGCGCATTCCGGGCGCGCGCAGCTTGAGGATCGTCGTTACCAGGTTGACCGCCGACAGCATCGTGCCGATCCCGGTGATTTGGACCGACCATAGATAATAGTCGACGCCCACCCCGGGGGAATATTGCAGCTCGCTGAGCGGCGGATAGGCCAGCCAGCCGGTCCGTGCGAATTCGCCGATGAACAGGCTGACGTTAATCAGCAGCGCGCCCGAGGCGGTCAGCCAGAAACTGACCGAGTTCATCGTCGGGAAGGCGACGTCGCGCACGCCTAGCTGGAGCGGCAGAATGAAGTTCATCATCCCCGCCACCAGCGGCATCGCCACGAAGAAGATCATGATCGTGCCGTGGGCCGAAAAGATCTGGTTGAAATGCTCAGGCGGGAGATAGCCCTGGTTGACGCCCGAGGCCATGGCCAGGTGGGTGCGCATCAGCAGCGCGTCGGAGAAGCCGCGCAGCAGCATGATCAGGCCGAGCATCACATACATGATGCCGATGCGCTTGTGGTCGACCGAGGTGATCCATTCGTGCCACAAATAGCCCCAATGGCCCTTGGCGGTGATCCAGGCGAGCACCCCGCCGATCACCGCCAGCACGACCACCGAGGTGATCAGCGGCAGCGGTTCGGCGAACGGGATGGCGCTCCAGGTGAGTTTGCCGAGCATCGCTCAATAGCCCTTGTTGCTGGCACCGTGGTCGGCGGCCATGGGAGGGGAGGCGACCTGTGCGGTCGCGATCGGCTTGCCGGCAACGATGCTGTCGAACAGCGCCGGGTCGACCGTGGCGTACGTGATTGGCGCTACTTTCCTGCTGGGCTTGGCAAGCGCCGCGTAACCCTTCGCATCCAATGCGGGCCCTGCGGCCTTGGAGACGGCGACCCAGGCATCGAAGCGGGCGCGGGGCACCGCGTCGTAGCGGAAGTGCATGTCCGAAAAGCCGTCGCCGCTGAACTGGGCGGACAGGCCGTCATAGCTGCCGACATGATCCGCCAGGAGGTTCAGCTGGGTGGCCATGCCGGTCATGGTGTAGATTTGGCCGCCCAGCTGCGGCACGAAGAAGCTGTTCATCACCGTGGCGGAGGTGAGCGTCATATGCACCGGCGCGCCCACCGGCACGACGATCCGGTTGACGCTGGCGATCCCCTGCTTGGGGTAGAGGAACAGCCACTTCCAATCGAGCGATACCACCTGCACCTCGATCACCGGCTGGGACGAGGCGAGCGGCTTGGCGGGGTCGAGATTGTGGCAGCTAATCCAGGCGACACCGCCGAGCAGCAGGATCACCATCGCCGGGATCGACCAGATGACGATTTCCACCTTGCCCGAATAGGCCCAGGTCGGGCGATAGCGCGCGCGCATGTTGCTCGCGCGGAACCACCAGGCAACGCCCAGCGTGGCGAGCATCACGGGCACGACGATGCACAGCATGATCCCCGTAGCGTTGAGCAACAGCGTCTTCTCCGCCGCGCCGACGGGCCCTTGCGGCGCGAGAATGCCACGTGCGCACCCACCCAGCAGCATCGCCGCGACGCACGCGAGGCTGATCCGCCGCCAGGGACGGTGGGGGATAGGGGTTTGCGCCCTCATGGCCGACCGACCGCAGCAAGGCATTTCGGCCTTGCAAGCATCTGCTGCTGCTTCACGTTTCACCTCAATATGTTGATGGAGCCCCTTGCGGCATTGGGGTCTTTGCGCTCGCCCAACAAAGCAGTGCCGGATATACGCTTGTTTCGCAGGATGTTGCGTGAGCACAGGGTGAGCCGTGCTGCGCTAACAGGGGAGTGTTGGGGGTAATCAGCCGCGATCCGGCCGCCCGACGCGGAGCGCCTAGCGCGGGCCGTTCAAAAGCCGCGAAGCCGCCTGCCGACGAATAGGATCAATCAGTCGCGCGGCGGCTTCACACCAAGCTCTACGCCCGCTGCGATGGACAGGGTTGGCGGTCGGCTTCGTCCTGACGCGGGGCAGACCTACGACGCGAAAGGCTTCGGCCCGCTGTTCCGGATGCTCGGCGACCGCATCCTCCGCTTCATAGAGTAAAGCGTATATGGGACGGGCTACACCAAAGACTGGGCGGACAGGGCTTCCCGCTACGCGGCACCGCGGCCACGTTCGGCGCTCACCGCCCGATCATAACGAAGACGATTTTCGTCGATCAGTTCGAGATGCTTGCCCGCCCAAGCGCCGAGCGCGCGCAGTGGCTCCGACAGCGAATATCCAAGGTCGGTTAGCGCATATTCGACTTGTGGCGGAACCGTTGGGTATACGGTCCGGCTGACCATGCCGTCGCGGTCGAGCGCCTTCAGCGTGCGGGTGAGCATTTGCTGCGAGATTCCGCCGATCGTGCGCTTGATATCGTTGAAGCGCCGCGGCCGCTCGGTAAGGACCATGACGATCATCACCGTCCATTTGTCGCCGACCAGCGAGAGCACGCTGCTCATCCTGCGGCAATCGGCGCTGACGCCGTGAGTGGCGGGCATATCCATGTGACCTGGTCCTAAAAATATGCGTCCTTGGCGGGCCGCTTTTGGTCTCATACGTGGTCCTGGTCACAAATCCAGACCGGAGACCATCTATGGAGCTTCTGCATCTCGATTCCAGTATCATGGGCGACGCCTCGGCGAGCCGCGCTGTGTCTGCCGCCGTGGTCGGACATTTGCGGGAAACCGATCCAAACCTTGAGGTCACGTACCGCGACCTCACCGCCGAGCCGATCCCGCACATGACACTCGATACGTTCCTGGCGCTGGATCGCGGCGAGGACGTGCAGCAATTTCTCGATGCCGACATCGTCGTGATCGGCGTCGGATTCTACAACTTCTCGATCCCGAGCCAGCTGAAAGCCTGGGTCGATCGCATCGCCGTGAAGGGCAAGACGTTCACCTATGGCGAGAACGGCCCGGTTGGTCTCGTCGCGGGCAAGCGCGTGATCATCGCGATCGCGCGCGGCAACGTTTATGGAGAGGGATCGCCCTATGCGGCGTATGAGCATGCCGAAACGCTGCTGCGCTCGATCTTCGCCTTCGTCGGCGCGGACGTCGAGGTGATTGTCGCAGAGGGGCTCGGTCGCGGTGAAGACGCGCGTCGGACGGCGATCGATCATGCGCTGGTTCAAGCCAGCCAGCTGTCGCCAACGTTCGGCCCTGCGGCCGTGAGCGTTTGATAGAAGGGCCCCGTTCGCGACGCGGCAGGTCCGAGTGGTGCCCGGGGCCAACATTCCGGCCGAGCGAAGCGGCCATCTCGTCTGTCGATGATCGTTATTGACGCTGCTGAACACGGAGATGGGAGTGCAGGTTGCCCTACACCCCCGTCTCCGTCCGTCATGGCTCAGCGGCGATAGCCGTCCCAACCGCGATGATCGTAGCCGCCATATCCGCGATCGTAACCGCCACGACCACGATCATAGCCGCCACCATGACGGGCATACTCATCATTGTAATCGCGATAGCTGTTGTAGCCCCGGTATGAATCGTACCCGCGATAGCCACCGGCGTAATAGCCGTTGTAAACCGGAGGGTAGGATACGACCGGACGTTCATATCCGCGGTCATAACCGCGATCGTACGCATAATCGCGATCGCGATCGCGACGCGCGCTGGAGGCGAGTGCCGCACCAATAGCGAGACCCGCAACGCCCGCGATCACCGCAGTCTCGCCATTGTCGCGGCCGCGATAGCCTCCGTAGCGCTGCGCTTCGGCGGGCGCTGCCATTGCAATCGCAGAGGCACCGAGCGCGACGGCGAGCGTGATTTTCTTGAACTGGGCAATCATGACCTGTGTCCTTGGGGTCAGCGGCGATGCGATCATCATTGATCGCGTCGTGCTGACTTGAGGACGTTTTAGCTCGGTGCCGCTGAACGGCCTCGGAATGGACCCTGCAGCCGATGTTCATGCCGCCGATACTTGCGCGTCGCATTTCACGAGGGGCGGGGCGGGCAGCCAGAGCACGCCAGCGCCGCGTCGCCCCCAGGAAAGGCGCGACGAGAAACGAGCCTTTGAGAACCACTTGATTGAAATCACGGGCAGTTCAGAGCCGCATCCCGTTGATCATTCGCGGTTCGGGAAAGCTGTGGTCGGTCCGGCTCGGGCGCGGATGGTTGAGCGACAAGGCGCGTCCTTCGTCGCGCAGGCGGCGCACAGCGTCCGGCCAATCGGGTAGCGCGCTGCCCGGCTGCGTCCAATGCGCCACGCTTGCCTCGTCGCCCCATTCGCCCAGCAGCGGCGCGGCCTTCCGGTGTGCGCCGCTCCCGCCATAAGCGCGCATCGCCGGTTCGTCGCGCCAGACCGACAGGGTCCAGAACGCATGATCCGAATCCCGCTGGACGGCACCGGCCAGGAACCCGTCGGCCTTGCGGATCTGTGCAATCGTCCGGTTCGCATGGAGCATGAAGAACGGGAGGAACCGCACCGAGCGCAGGCGAAAGCGGGTCACGCTGACCAAGGTCGTGGCGGCGCTCACAGGGTCACCACCAGCTTGGTCGCCGAAACGCCCTGGCGCTGGCGTTCGAGCGCAACGGGAATCCGTGCAAGGCCAGTGCCGACCACCGTCGGTGCAGGCGCGGCCACGAAGCGGCCCTCGGCCAGCGCGGCGGGCAGGAACGCCTCGAAGATCATCGGACCCACTTCGTTGGCGATCAGCGCGCTGCCCCAGATCATCTTGGTGCGGACGTTGCGGCGACGCGCTTTACGGGTCAGGGCGAGGGTGCCGATCAGCATCCGCACGAGCGCAGGCACGAGATGGAGCAACCGGCTGCGGCCGCGGGGCACGTTGTCCCACGACGTCGGCGGCGTTGCCATCGCCACGAACCGATTGCCCTTGCAGGCACCGACAATCTCAATGCACGCGGCGGCGGAGCCCGGCCCGATCGCCAGCGCACCGATGATTTCCTGCCCGCGCAAGGCGCTGACAATATCGGCGAGGACGGTCTTGGAGCGATAATCGAAGGCTTCGCGCGCGCCCAGCTGTTGCACATAAGCGAAATTGCGCGGCGAGGCGGTCGTCACCACGTCATATCCGGCCGCGACCGCAAGCTGGATTGCATTGCTGCCAACACTGGTCGATCCGCCCCAGACGAGCAGCGTCTTGCGCGCAGGTGTGGCCGCCCCCGATGGTGGGTTCATCGCCAGGAAGTCTTTCTGAAACATCCCGCAGGCAGCCGTGGAGATGCCGAGCGGAAGGACGGCGGCTTCCTCATACGTCATTGCCGCAGGGATCGGTGCCGCCATGTGGGCGAGCACGACGACAAACGCCTGAAAGCCGCCCTCAGCGGCGCGATTGCGCTGCGGATCCGACCCGGCAGCGTAACCGACCACACGGTCTCCGACTGCAAAGCGCGTTACGCCGCTGCCGACCTCGACAACGTCGCCAGCGATGTCGGAACCGACAATGAAAGGGTAGGCGGTCCAGGGTGTGAAGAGGTCGCCCAGCGTCTGCTGCAGCCGATCCATCGGATTGACGGCGACGGCCCGGACCCGGACGACGATTTCACCGGCCTCGGCGGCGGTATAGGGGGCGGCACCAACCGTGAACGGCGCGCGCTTCGCGTTGAGCCATAGGGCTTCATTCTCGACCATGACGATACCTCCTGATGCGGTGCTGGGCGTTGCTGCCGCCACTGGAAATATGAGAGCGATGTTGTACTATCCATGCTGCAGCGTCGCCAATTTCATTGCGATCGTCCAGGAGTGGCTATGGATCCTCTTTCCGACATCCTCTCCTTGCTCAAGCCGAACAGTTACGGGTTTCGCGGGCTCGATGCGGGGGGAGCTTGGGCGCTTTCGTTCGGGGCGGACGACAGCATCCGGTGCTATGCGGTCCAGTCGGGCGCATGCTGGCTTGCGCTCGACGGGACGGCCGAGCCTGTCCGGCTCGCGGCCGGCGATTTCGTGCTGCTGCCCGGGGGAAAGGGGTACCGGCTGTACAGCACGGCCGACGCACCGGTCACAGATGCCTTCCGCTTCTTCCCGGCGGTTCCTGCGGGTGAGACCGCAGTCCTGAATGGTGGCGGCGGGGTCCTGGGTGTGGGCGGGTATTTCGGCTTCGAGGGCATGCACGCCGAACTGCTGCTCGGCATGCTGCCGTCGATCGTCCATGTTCGTGCCGAAGCCAATAAGGCGGCGTTGCGCTCATCGATCGATCGGCTGATGGGCGAACTCAGGGAGCCTAAGCCCGGCAGTGCTTTGCTTGCCGAGCACCTTGTCCAGGCGCTCCTGATCGAAGCGCTGCGGCTGCATTTGGCGGAGCATTCGCGCCACCGCAGCGGCTGGTTGTTCGCGCTGGCCGACCGGCAGATGAGCGCGGTGATTGGGGCGATGCACGCCGAGCCGGGGCGCAAATGGACCTTGGAGTCGCTGGCAAAAGTGGCGGGCCTGTCACGGTCGAGCTTCGCTGTGCGGTTCAAGGCGACGGTGGGCGAGCCGGCGATGGATTATCTCACCCGCTGGCGGATGATGATCGCGTCCGATCGCCTTGCGAATGGCGGGATGCCGATCGCGCTGGTCGCGCCGACCGTCGGCTATGAGTCGGAAAGCGCGTTCGGTGCCGCCTTCAAACGCGTTATGGGCTATTCGCCCAGGCAGTTTGCGAGGGCTGCCGCGCCGTGAGGTCTCGCGAAACGCCCGCATGCGGATCCAGGCGTTGTGCCGCTTCACACCGGGAAGGGGCGATCCCGATTGCGGCCCGCCTGTAACACGCTAGAACTTTCGCATGGGAGCCTCTGAGCGCACACATCGTCTATTTCGTCACGACTGGAAGATTGCGACCAATGCAGTGCGCGCCACCTTCGCGGCCTGGCAGGATCGTCTGGTCGCGGCGATCCTGCTGCTGATGGCCGTGGCTGGCTTGCGAAACGGGTTCGCCGATCTGCCCTGGTTGACCGCACTCTGGGCGGGGGTCGCGGTCAGCCTTGGCGTTGGCATGGCGGCGGGTCGCCTTGTCCTGGCGCGGCTCGCATTCCATGCTTTTGACGGGTTGCTCGCGGCAGACGCTCTGCAACTGCCCTTTCGCCGCCGGTATATCGGTGCCTGGCACGGCATTGGGATTGTGATGCTGTCGGGTATCACGCTGATCGTCAGGCCCTCGCTGCTGATCGTCAGTGTGCCCGCTTACCTTGTCGGCGCACTGATGGCCGGGCTGACCGCTGCCGTTGCCATGCCGCTGCGCATCCTCGATGCCACACGGCCGAATTGGTCTGTCCGTGCCTGGTTGCGCCATCCAAGCGCTGGGGTGGCAGCGGCTATCATCCTGCTGCTCGTGTTGCTGCAGGCACGGACGCTTGGCCCCAACGTGGCGCTGGCATATGCTGGCGTTGGCACCGTGGTGCTCACCCTGGCGCTGACCGATGTCGATCAGAGCGCCGTCCGCTTCATGACGATTGCCGGATACGGATCGGGACGGATCGTGCTTCGCCTGTCGCGGGCGCTGGTGTCGTTCGTCGCGGTGGCGGCTCCGGGGTGCTGGTTGATATTGGGGGCAGCCCCAGCCGGTATTGTCGCCGCCGCTTCGGCCCTGATGTTCGGTCTTATGGCGATGCGCGTGCTTGCCTATCGGCTTCATGACAAGCGGTTCGCGGATGTTCTGGTGCTTGTTCTCGCCGGGCTGCTCCTGCTGGTCGGCTATGCCATTCCCGTTGCGTTGCCGATCAGCGCCCTCGCCGTGTTTTGGCATTTACAGCGCCGGGCGGCCTCGAAGACGTGGCTGCTGGTATGAACCCGGCCGTTCTTCTCGCCGGGGCAGCCGTCGACCGGAACGGGCAGCGTGTCGTCCACGACGTCCACCTGACCGTGACGCGTGGGTCGTGGTTCGGTGTCATCGGTGCCAATGGCTCGGGCAAGACGAGCCTGTTGCGGGCGCTGGCCGGTCGACTACCGTTCGCCGCCGGATCGTGTCTGGTCGAGGGCGAAGACCTGTCCGCAGATCGGGCCGGGCGGGCGCAGCGCTTCGGCTTTTCGCCTCCGGCCGACGCGCTGCCGGAGGCGTTGCGGGCGCGCGATGTGCTCGAGCTGGTCGGGGGCGATCTTGACGCCGTCCGCGCGCGTTTGGGCGCGTTGCAGGCCGCATTGGGCCTCGCCCCGCTGCTCGACCGCTGGATCGGCGACTGTTCGGCCGGAATGCGGCAGCGGATTGCGATCGCCGCCGCGTTCGCGGGCGGGCACGCGCTGGTGATCCTGGACGAGCCGTTCAACTGGCTCGACCCGGTGGCAATGTTCGACCTGCGCGAGACGTTACGCGGCATGGTCGATAACGGTCTGACGCTGGTAACCGCGCTGCACGACCTTGCGACCCTGGCCACGGCCTGCAATGCCGGGCTCATGCTCGCCGATGGGCGAGTGGCGATGACGCTGGACGAGGACATGCTTCAAGCCGCTGCGCGCGACCCGCAGACATTCGAGCGGCGGACAATCGACCTGCTGCGATCCTGAGGCTATTTTGATCGCTAAGACCCAGCGTCGCCGTGCCTCAACCGATGCCGTCCAGTTTGGCGATAGCGTCGGCGGGCAACGTCAGCGACGCCACGGCGAGGTTCTCGTGCAGATGCGCCACCGACGATGTGCCGGGGATCAGCAGGATGTTGGGTGCCCGCTGCAGCAGCCAGGCGAGCGCGACTTGCATGACCGTCCAGCCCAGTTGCGCCGCCACGTCCGATAGCGCCGTCGATTGGAGCGGGTTGAAACCGCCGAGCGGGAAGAAGGGGACATAGGCGATGCCCTCGGCAGCGAGCGCGTCGATAAAGGCGTCGTCCGTGCGGTGCGCGAGATTGTACTGGTTCTGGACGCAGACGATCTCGGCGATGCCCCGCGCTTGCGCATATTGGGTCGGCGTCACATTGCTGAGCCCGATATGCTTGACCAGGCCCTGGCGTTGCAGATCCGCGAGCGCCTCCAGCGGCCCCGCGAGCGAGCCTTCCGCTGGGCCGTGGATGTCGAACATCAGCCTGAGGTTCACGACGTCGAGCGCCTCCAGTCCGAGATTTTCGAGATTGTCCTCCACCGCGCGCGCCAATTCGTCCGGTTCGAGCGCCGGGTGCCATGCGGCATCGTCGCTGCGGCGCGCGCCGACCTTGGTCACGATCAGCAAGTCGTCCGGATAGGGTGCCAGCGCCTCGCGAAGCAGCCGGTTGGTGATGTGCGGGCCGTAAAAATCGCTGGTGTCGATGTGGTTGACGCCAGCTTCCACTGCAGCGCGGAGCACGGCCAGCGCCTGTTGATGATCGCGGGGTGGACCGAACACACCCGGGCCAGCGAGTTGCATCGCGCCATAGCCGAGCCGCTGCACGGTGCGGCCGGCGAAGGAATAGGTGTCGGTTGGGTCGGTCATCGTCTGTCTCCAATGATGGCGAGATAGACCTTGCGGATCATCACGAAAAGCGGGAGGTATCTGCACGGGTTGTACGGAAAGCCGAACAATGAAAGCCGACCTTGCCGATCTCAATGCCTTCCTGGCGGTCGCGCGGGCGCGCGGCTTTCGCGATGCCGCGCGTGCTGCCGGGGGCAGCGCCTCCACGCTCAGCGAGGCGGTGCGTCGGCTCGAAGAGCGGCTCGGCGTACGGCTGCTCCATCGCACCACGCGCAGCGTCACCCCGACCGAGGCGGGGCAACGGCTGATCGAGCGGCTGGCCCCCGCGCTCGGCGAAGTGGAGGCGGCGCTGGACGTCGTGAATCTGTTTCGCGATCGTCCGGCGGGCACGCTGCGCCTCAACGTGCCCGTCAGCGCGGCGCGGCTGGTGCTGCCGGCCATCCTGCCCGGCTTCCTTGCCGCCTATCCCGACATTCAGGTCGAGATCGTCGCCGAGGACGGGTTTGTCGACATGGTGGCATCGGGATGCGACGCCGGCATCCGCTATGACGAGCGGCTGGAGCAGGACATGATCGCGGTGCCGATTGGCCCACGCGTGCAGCGTTTCGCAACCGCTGCCGCCCCCGCCTATCTCGACGCGCATGGCCGCCCCGGCCACCCGCGCGACTTGCTGAACCATGCCTGCCTGCGTGGCCGCTTTGCCAGCGGCGCGCTGACCAGCCCGTGGGAATTCGAGCGCGACGGGGAGATCGTGCGGATCGAGCCGCAGGGCCCGCTGATTGCGAGCGTCGCCGGTGCGGCCGATTTGCTGGTCGACATGGCGGTCGCGGGCAGCGGGATCGTGTCACTGTTCGAGGATTGGCTACGACCGTCGATCGAGCGCGGCGCGTTGCAGCCGGTGTTGCCGGACTGGTGGCAGTCCTTCTCCGGTCCGTTTCTCTATTATTCAGGCCGTCGCTTGGTGCCGCCGCCACTCCGCGCTTTTCTCGACTTCATCCGCCGTTAGCAAGCCGGTGCCGAGACACTGATTGTGGCGCACATGCTGGAGACGGGTTTTCCAACCGACCTGCACGCGCGTTCGGCGCGGACGCGTGTCTGCTCACCACAGCATAGGGTATTTGATCGTTTCGATACGCTAGCCTAGACGCAGTGCTTGTACGTCCCGCATGATTAGGCGCATCCCATGATAGCTCCGCCCCTGCCACCCTCGTCCGGCGACGTGACGACGATCGCAAGCCTTGTCGATCTGGCGCAGGCCGCTGGTACCTCGGTCTCGACCGCATCGCGCGCGCTATCGGGCCATTCGTCGGTCAACGAAAAGACCCGCCTGCGCATCCAAAAACTCGCCGACGCGCATGGCTTTCAACCAAACCGGCTCGCCCGCAACTTGCGGTTGCAGCGTACGCAATCGATCGGGCTCGTGTTGCCGCTTGGGCATGAGGCGGGGCAGCACCTGTCCGACCCGTTTTTCCTGTCGCTGCTGGGTCATCTGGCGGATGGGCTGACGGAGCGGGGCTACGATTTGGTTCTCTCGCGGGTGATCCCGCATGATGGCACCTGGCTTGACCGGCTGGTCGATAGCGGCCGGATCGATGGACTGATCCTGATCGGCCAGTCCGACCAGAGCGCCGTGATCGACAAAGTCGCGGCACGCTATGCCCCGATCGTGGTGTGGGGCGCGCGCCTTCCGGGACAACGCTATCTGACGGTCGGATCGGACAATCGACTGGGCGGAGCACGCGCAGCCGAGCATTTGATCGCGATCGGTCGACGCCGACTCCTGTATCTTGGCAATGCGAGCGCGCCCGAGTTCGCGGAGCGGCTCGCCGGATTTCAGGATGCGGTGTCGCGGGCCGGCCCCGGCGTGGCAGCAGCGGCGCTGGACCTGCACATGACGCCCGACGCAGCCCATCTTGCGATTGCCAAATATCTCACCGACAATCCCGCACCCGATGCGATTTTCGCGGCATCCGATGTGGTCGCGATGAGCGCCTTGCGGGCGTTGCGCGAGCGCGGCCTGAGCGTGCCACAGGACGTCGCGGTGGTCGGCTATGATGATGTGACGCTGGCGGCGCACACCGCCCCGGCATTGACCACCATCCGCCAGGATCTGGTGGTCGGTGCCAAGGCGCTGATCGAGATCCTGTTCCGCCGGATTGCGGGCGAACCGGCGCAATCGCTGCAACTGGACCCGCAACTGATTGTGCGCGGGTCGAGCGTGGCGTGACGTCAGGCGGCTGGCGCGACCGTTCGCACGGGCGTGACCCGCATCGTCGCCAGCGCGGCGGCGAGCATCAGCGCGCCGCTGAGATACAGCACGTTGCGCGGGTCGCCCCCCAGCACGCCATTATACAGCAAGGGCAGCGTCAGGCTCTGGATCATCATCGGCACAACGATGAACATGTTGAAGATGCCCATATATACGCCCGTTCGCGCCGGTGGGATCGAATCCGCGAGCATGATGTACGGGTTCCCCATCAGGCTCGCCCAACCCAGACCGATGCCGATCATCGGTAAGAACAGCCAGTTTTGTGTGGTGATTCCGGGGATCGTCAGCATCGCAGCGCCCGCCGCCAGCATACACAGCGCATGGATATTGCGCGCGCCCCACGCCCGCGTCACCGGCACCAGCGCAAAGGCACCGACAAAGGCGATGAAATTGTAAAATCCGCCAAGCTGCCCGGTCGCCAGCGCAGCCGCGCGGAAGCCGGGGGAGGCGGGGTCGCTCGTGCCGTGGAGCGAGCGCGCCAGCGAAAAGGTGATGTACTGCCAGTAACAGAACATCGCATACCATTGGAACAGCATCGCCACGGCCAATTGTCGCATCGTCGGCGGCATTTCCCGGATCGCTTCGCCAATCTCGCGCAGCGTGTTTCGGGCCGATAGCGGGGTACGGCGCAACTCGGCAATCTGGGCCGCCGTCAGGGGAAGCTCGCGGACCGACAGAACCGACCACAGGATCGTCGAAAGGGACAGCACCGCACCGATCAGAAAGGCTGCTTTCGTGATGTGCGGAATGCCGTTCAGGTCGACGGCATCGCGGCTCATTCCCGCATAGACCAGGATGGAAGGCGCGAGGTAGGCCAGCGTTTGCGCAAGGCCGGTAAAGGCGCTCTGGGTCAAGAACCCGATCGGTCGCTGCTTTGCATCGAGCCGGTCGCCGACATAGGCGCGGTACGGTTCCATCGTCACATTGTTGGCCGCGTCCAACACCCACAGCAACGCGGCAGCCACCCATAGCGTCGGGCTGTACGGCATGGCGAGAAGCCCTAGGCTGCACAGGATTGCGCCGATCAGGAAATAGGGCGTGCGTCGGCCGAAGCGGCTGATGGTCCGGTCGCTGAGCGCGCCGATGAGCGGCTGCACCAGCAGCCCGGTCATCGGGCCTGCCAGCCACAGCAACGGCATCGCCGCCTCGCTGGCCCCGAGGTAACTGTAGATCGGCCCCATATTGCTTTGCTGCAGGCCGAAGCTGAACTGGAGCCCGAAAAAGCCGATATTCATTTGGAAGATGCGCGCCAAGGAAAGGCGCGGTTTGCGCTCCCCTGCGGACGCGTTGCCCGTGCTGTCATCCGCCTTCTGGTGCATCGCCCTCTCCAACCTGTTCGTGACAGCCTGTCTTTCGGCGGTCGCTACCATCGATCCAAACTTTTCACAAACGATTGCGAAAAATTATTGCAATCGATTGCGAAGCGATTATGAGCATCCCTCAAGCCGCAATACAGCGGACACTAGGAGGGGTTATCATGAAGCTTGCAACGCTTTTGCTCGCCGGTACGGCTTTGGCGTGTCTGCCGCAGGTCGCACTCGCGCAGAGTTCCGTGCCAGCGCCGGAAGCGGCCGTCGAGCCCGAGGGCAAGGCCGATGCTGCCGATATCATTGTGACAGGCACCGCTCGGCCCGAGCGCCGTTTGACGACCAGCATCTCCATCAGCGCGGTCGACTCTCAGGAAATCGCCAAGCTCGCGCCAATGGGCAGCGCCGACCTGTTGCGCAACATTCCGGGCCTGCGCGCGGAATCTTCAGGCGGCGAAAGCAACGCCAACATCGCGGTCCGCGGTTTGCCGGCGGCAAGCGGTGGCGGCAAGTTCGTCCAGTTTCAGGAAGACGGCCTGCCGGTGCTGGATTTCGGCGATATCGCCTTCGCGACCGCCGACACCTTCGTCCGCCCCGACTATAGCGTCTCGCGCGTCGAAGTGGTGCGCGGCGGTTCCGCCTCGACCTTCACCAGCAACGCGCCGGGCGCGATCATCAATTTCATCAGCAAAACCGGTGACGTGGCCGGCGGAACGGTCGGCATCACCAAGGGGCTTGATTTCAACCGTACCCGGATCGACGCCGATTATGGCGCGCCGCTTGGCGAAGGGTGGCGGTTTCATGTTGGCGGGTTCTACCGCGTCGGCAATGGCGTCCGGAACGCCGATTATACGTCGGAGCGCGGCGGCCAAATCAAGGGCAACGTCACCAAGACATTCGCAAACGGTTTCATTCGCCTGAACTTCAAATATCTCGACGACCGCTCGCCTATCTATGTCCCGACGCCCATTCGGGTGACCGGCACCGCTGCGAACCCGACCTATGCGTCCTTCCCCGGTTTTGACGTGCGGTCGGGAACGTCGCTGTCGCCCTATTTCCGCTCGGACATTGCGATCGGCAGCGGCGGCCAGCGGATCGTCTCCGATCTGGGCGACGGCTACCGCGTCAAGACGCGCGGCGGCGGTGCCGATGCGTCGTTCGATCTGGGCGGCGGCTGGCATATCGAGGACAAGTTCAACGTTGCGAGCAATTCGGGCAGCTTCGCCACCTCCTATCCGGGCCGGGTTGCGCCGCTGACCACCCTAATGAGCGAAATCGGCGGTGTCGGGGCCACCTTGCGCTATGCGAACGGGCCAAATGCGGGGCAGGTCATCGCCAACCCGGCGGGTCTCAATGGCAACGGCCTCGGCATCAACGCGCTGACCTTCGGGGTGACGCTGAACGATTTCACCAACGCCACCAACATCCTGACGCTGAACCGTGACTTCAGCGCCGGTGGCGGCACCGGCAATGTGACGGCCGGCTATTTCAAATCCTATCAGGCGATCCAGATGGACTGGCACTGGAACAGCTATCTTCAGGAAGTGAAGGGGCGCGATGCGGCGCTGCTGAACGTCTATAATGCGGCTGGTCAGTCGGTTACGCAAAACGGGCTTATCGCTTATGGCGAACCGGTGTTCGGCAATTGCTGCCAGCGTTATTACAATGTCGATTACAATATCGATGCCCCCTATCTGGCGGTGTCGTACAAGATAGGGAAATTGAATCTCGACGGGAGCGTCCGTTTCAACAGTTCCAGGGCGAGCGGATATTACGCGTCCAATAACGGGCTGAGCGTGGTCGACGTAAACCAGGACGGTATTATTCAGACACCGGAGCGCAGTGTGCCCGTGGTCAATCCCCAGGCATCGTCGCCCGTCAACTATCGCAAGAACTATTTTACCTACTCGGTCGGTGCGAATTATGAGGTTATGCCGAGTCTGGCGCTCTTCGCACGCGTAAGCCGCGGTGCCCGCTTTAACGCGGACCGTATTCTCTTTGGCGGCGGCGTCAGGGCCGATGGCAGCGTCGCGGACGAAGTCGCGGTCAATTTCGTCAATCAGCAGGAGGCTGGCATAAAGTTCCGGCGGGGCGTGGCCTATGTCAACCTGACGGCGTTCCGCGCGACCACCGCCGAAGCCAATGAAATCGTCATCCCGCAGCAAGCCATCATCAACAACAAATATCGGTCTTATGATGTGGAATTCGAAGGCGGGGTCGATCGCGGCATTTTCCACCTTACGGCCGGGGCCACATATACCCATGCCCGCATTACCGAGAGCCAGGTGACCCCGGCGCTGAACGGCAACATCCCGTATCGCCAGGCGGCCTTGATCTTCCAGGCAACGCCTTCGATCCGGACCGACCGGTTCGACATCGGCGCAAACGTCACCGGTACCACCTCTTCCTACGCGGCCGACGTCAACACGCTGAAAATGCCGGGGTATGTCATGACCAATGCCTTCGCCTCTTATGCGATAACGCCAGCGATCCGGCTTTCGGTCAACGTCCAGAACCTGTTCGACGTGATCGCGATTACCGAGGTCGGCCAGGTGCCGGACAGCGTGCCGACCGACGGCATCGATACCGCGCGCGCCTTCCCCGGGCGCAACATCAGCGCCACCGCGACGCTGCGTTTTTGATGCGCGGGCGAGCGTTTGCGGTGGCGGCGATGGCCACGGTGCTTGTGTCGGTTGGGGCGACGGACAGGGCGGCAGCGATGGACGAGACCGTCGTCGTTCCGTCGCGGCCTTTGCCCGTCCCGAAAACGGTCAGCCCTGAATTACAGCGGCTGATCGGATCGCCCATGAACCCGAGCTGGGATCAGCATCCGGCATCGGCGGAGGCGTGGCGCGCTTTGGTCAAGACCTATGCGGCCGACATTGAAACGGTGTTGCCGGCGCTGATGGCCCGCGAAAAGGTCACGATCCGCGCCGACCGGATGAACGGTGTGCCGGTTTTCTGGGTCGAGCCAGAAACCGTGCCGTCCGAAAATCGGGACCGCATTCTGCTCAACTTCCACGGCGGCGCGTATGTTTTCGCCCCCGGCAAAGCCGGGCTACGCGATGCCATCTTGCTCGCCGGGCGTGGTTTTAGAGTGCTGAGCGTCGATTACCGCATGGCCCCGGACGCCCCGTATCCGGCCGCGATCGATGATGCCGAGGCGGTGTGGAAGGCGGTCGTCGCCCGATATCCCGCAAAGCGTGTCGGCGTGTTCGGATCGTCAACCGGCGGGGCGATGACACTGGCGCTGGTGGTGCGTGCCAAGGCGCATCACTTGCCACTGCCCGGTGCGCTTTGGGCGGGCACGCCGTGGGCGCAACTCGACAAGATCGGGGACAGCTATTTCACCAATGACCATGTCGACAATGCGCTGGTATCCTATGACGGGCTGCTGGGCGCGGCCGCACGGCTCTATGCCAACGGTCATGACATGGCCGACCCGGAGCTGTCGCCCGTCAATGCCGATTTCGCCGGCTTTCCGCCGACTTTGCTGACGACAGGCACGCGCGATCTCTTCCTGTCCAACACCATCAGGGTTCATCGCAAGCTGAAGCAGGCGGGGGTCGTCAGCGACTTGAACGTTTATGAGGGCTTGTCGCACGGCGATTTCGAACGCGATCCGGATTTGCCGGAATCGCGCGAAGTGTACGGCGAAGCCGCGGCCTTCTTCCGCCAAATGCTGGCCCGATGACCGAGACGCTACAGTCGTTGTTCGATCTGCTGGAACCGCTCTACCAAGGCCATCCCGCCTGGCCGGTAGAGCGCGACCGTATCGCGGCGGCGGTGTCCGCCGCCGCCGAGGCCAGATCGCCGGCCTTGCGCGCGCTGGACGCCGACCGGGCGGCGCATCCCGCCTGGTTCGGTGCGCCCGACATGGTCGGCTACAGCTTCTATGTCGATCGGTTCGCCGGGACCCTCGCGGGGTTGCGACAGAGATTGCCGTGGCTCGAAGCGCTGGGCATCCGCTTGCTCCATCCCTTGCCCATGACATTGGGCCAGTCGGAGCACAGCGATGGCGGTTTTGCGGTTGCAGACTATCGCGCGATCGAGCCCGCGCTTGGCAGTCTGGACGACGTGCGGGCGCTGGCCGCCGATTTGCATGATCGCGGCATGGCGCTGGCGATGGACTGTGTGTTGAACCACACCGCGCGGGATCATCCCTGGGCGCAGGCCGCGCTGGCGGGCGATCGCGAGATGCGCGGCTATTACCGCATTGTCGACGACGCCGCCGAAGTCGCCGCCTGGGAGCGCGATCTGGACGAGGTGTTCCCCGATACCGCGCCGGGCAATTTCACGCATGAACCCGCGCTTGGCGGGTGGGTTTGGACGAGTTTCTATCCGTTCCAATGGGATCTCGACTGGTCGAACCCCGCAGTTTTCCGCGAAATGCTCGATGTGTTGCTGTTCTGGTCGAACATCGGCGTGGATGCCTTCCGCCTCGATAGCGCGCCCTATCTGTGGAAGCGGCGCGGGAGCGTATCGCGCAACTTGCCGGAAACGCACAGGCTAGTTGCCGCGCTCCGCGCCGGTCTCGACATCGCGGCACCCGGTGTCGCGCTGCTGGCGGAAGCGATTGAGCGCACCGCGGACGTATTGCCCTATATCGAGCCCCAGGACGGCACACGCGCGGCGCAGCTTGCCTATCACAATGGCGTGATGGCGGCTTTATGGGTGGCGTTGGCGACGGGCGACGCGGCGATCGTCGGTGATCTGGTGCGCGATACCGTGCTGACCCGGCCCGATACCGCGTGGCTCACCTATCTACGCTGCCATGACGACATCATCTGGTCCGCGCTTAATGGGCGGGTGCCTGCCGACGCGCTGGATCGCATTTCGGATTTCTACACCGGCGCGGGCGGGTTCGGCGATGGCCGCCGCTTTCAGGCCCGACCCGGCGCGGCCGCCAGTACCGTGGGGATGCTCGCCTCGCTGGTTGGCACCGAGGGCCCGGAAGCGCTGGGTCGCTATCGCTTGCTGCTGGCCACCATGCTGGCGCTGCCGGGCATGCCGATGCTGTATATGGGCGACGAAATCGGATTGCCGAATCACGTCGATCCCGCCGCGCCGGACGATGCGCGCTGGCTGCATCGGCCGCCGATGGACTGGTTACGCGCCGATTGTGCGGAGGTGGGCGAGGGCGCTGGGGCGGCATGGCTGGCGCTGACCAAATGGCTGCTCGCGGTGCGGGCCACGCTGCCCGCGTTCGACGCCAAGGCCGCTACAAAGGTGCACGGCGAAGTGCCGGGCCTGCTGGTCGTGTCGCGCGGCTCTGGCGGCGATACGGTCGTCCTTGTCTCGAATTTCGGTGCTGTGCCGCAGGTGTTCCCCTTTGCCGGCCGATGGCAAGATGCGATTGAGGACCGTCCTATCGAGCGCGTGGTCGCGCCAGGGACCGTGCTCTGGGCGACGCGCTGCGTTTGAACCGCTGCTGGCCGTGGTCAGCCGCGGTCAGACACCGGCAACATGCGCTGCGATCAGTTCCTGCCGCGCCGCATCGAATTTTACGCGAAAGGCGGGGATCGCCATCAGCTTGCTGGCGACCAGCGTGCCGAGGACATGGCTGGCCTCCACGTCGGTCGGAAAGTGGACGCCGCAATATTCGCGGCCGGTCGCGTAATCGGCGGCGCGGTCGAGGATTTCGGCAGACCGCCCCGGGAGCAGGTGGGCGAGCACGAACCCGGTCGAATAGCCAAGCGTCGCATGGCCGCTCGGGTAGGATTTCAACGGCTTGCCGGTCTTTGCGCAGTTCGGGATGGTGGGATCGATGCCGAACGGGCGGGTGCGGTGGAAATAGAGCTTAGCGACATCGGCCGCAGCGTCGCCCTCTTCCTGAACCTCGCGTAGCAACGCCCAGGTCAAAGGCAAGGTCTCGAGCGTGACCCCGAGCGTGCGGTCGAACAGGGCGGGGGTCTCATGCGTGTCATCCCAGCGCGCCTGATCGAGCCGCGCGGGGGGCGCAGCGGCGATCAGCGCGTGGATTTCGGCGAGCTCGCCACGCTCTTCAAGCGACCCCGGCGCGGGCGGTGCCGGAAGCACCAGCGTCGGCCGCAGCTCGTCCACCGTGAGATAGTGGAGGAGGTGCGGGGCAGCGATGCTTGGCGATCCGCCAAGCACCAGCGCTGCAGCAAGGAGCGCTGTTCCAAGATAGCGTTGCATGGGCGTCTCCCGGCGTTTGAAGGTTAGAACTTGATCCGCGCCGAAGCCAGGAACGAGCGCGGCGGCAGGTAGCTGAACTGGTCCTGTTGGCCGTAGCCGCTTTGATAGCCGCCCACGACCGGCGCGCCCGACGCGCTGTTCGAGATCGCGGTGACGGCACGGCTGTTGAACACGTTGTTCACCGTCACGCCGAGCCGCAAGCCGCCCTCGATTTCCTGGCTGATGGCGAATTCGCCGATGCTGTAGGGGCGGATGCGGTACAGGCGGTAGCCGGGGCTACCGTTATATTCGCTGGCATATTGCGGGCCGGTGAACTTCTGGTCGAACGACAGGCGGAAGCCGCCGTTATGATAGATGAAGCCGCCCGCCGCAGTCGAGAAGGGGGCCTTGGCGAGTTGGGCACCGGTCGTCACGCTATGCGCGTAATTGTACGATCCGTTGGTGAACAGCGTCAGCCCGTGCACCGGCATATAGCTGAGCGAGCCCTCGACGCCCTTGTAGCGCACTTTGCCGATGTTGATGAGCAGGGTCTGGTCGCACCCGGTCGTGGTGCAGCTGCCGATCTTGTTATCGATGTTGATGACATAGCCATCGACGTCGACCGAGACCTTGTTGCCGTGCCACACCGAGCCGACCTGGTAATTGGTCGAGGTCTGCGGCTTGAGCGCATCGAGCGCGGTCGAGAGCGTGCCCGAGGCCGAGTAGAAGCTCGACAGATCGGGGACGTACATGCCCTGCGCATATTGGCCGTAGAACGACCAATTGCTCATCGCCATATAGTTGATCGTCGCGAAGGGCAGCGTCTTGGTCCAGGTCTGGCTGGTGTAGAGCGGCAAACGCGTCTTCTGGTTGACCGGGGCGGCGATGCCGCGCTCGAAATGGACGTATTTCACGCCGGGCGTGATCGACAGGCCTTCGACCGGGTGGAATTCAAACTCGCCGAACAGCTGATACTGGTTCCAGTTCGAATGCTGGACGTAGCTGAGATTGGCCTGGTCGATCGAGGGCAGGGCAAGCTGTGCGGCGGTGCCGTTGCCGTTGTTGAATTTTTCATTGTAGCTGAAGGTGTTGGTGGTGCGGTCGAGATCGATCAGATGGCGGTCGGTTACGGCATGTTCGTACCAGCCGCCGACGCGGATCTTGCCGAGCGCGAAGTCGTAATTGACCTGGCCGATATAGCCGAAGACCCGATATTTGTTGAGCTTGTTATAGCCCAGGATATCGGTCGCCGGACCCGGCACCGCTTTATAGGGCGACGCCGCTGTCCCGGCACCGCTGAACCCCGTCACGACCGAGCCGGTGTTCCCCGACAGCGTGTTGTTGGTGTAACCATACATATACCCGCGATTGTCGAGCGAGAAGCCGGAGCCGAGGTCGCTCTGCAGGCGGACATAGGAGAAATCGGTGGTTTTGTCGGTGCGGTTATACTTCCAATAATCCTGCTGCGCCGGGTTGTTGCCGAGCGCGTAATTGCGGCCGTAGATCCCGACGTTAGAAGTCGCCGCGCAATTGTTGCCGGTCAGCTGCGTCAGCGGTTGGCCATCGGTGCCGAGCGCGGTGGTGCCGTTCGCCCCGACACTGGCGCTGCCGCAGGTCGCGCCTTTCAGCACGTCCGACTGGTAATAATGGTTGCGGTTCCACGTGCTCATGATCGTCAGCGTGTTGTGGCTGCCGATCGGCGCGACGATCTTGCCGTACAGGTTCTTCGAGCCGACCGGTGAGTAGGTCAGCGCGCCGTCGGACTGGAGATACTGGCCGGTCAGCACGATCCGTGCGCCGCCGAGCTTTTCGATGCTGCCCGACTGATATTCGGCGCGCCCGATAAAGGTGCTCCAATTCCCGATGAGCCCTTCGACCTGCGCGCTCTGCTGCTCGCTCGCGGCGCGCGAATACAGGTTGATGTTGCCGCCATAGGTCGCCTGGCCGAGCTGGCTGGCATTGCCGGGGCCGCGATCGACGACGATCGTCTCGATCGTGTTGGATGGGAAGAACGATGTTGAATGGTGCGTCGGGTTGTTGGTGTCGGCAAAGGGAATCGAGTCGTAGGTGACGTTATATTCGCCGTCCTGGAAGCCACGGATCGTCGCCTTGGTCTCACTCAGGCCATAGCCATTGCCCGCGCCCGAGATCGACACGCTCGGCGTCAGCGCGATCAGCTCGTTGAAATCGGCCGAGGCGGTGGTGTTGGCGATGTAGTCGCGGCTGACGGCGGCTTGCGGCTGCGTGGTGGCGAGCGAAACGGTGACCGGCGCGCTCTGCGCGGTCTTCGATCCGGTGACGATAATGTCGGAGGAGGTCAGCGACTGCTTATCGTTCGCCTGGCCCGCGCTGTTGGCGCTGGTTGCGGTCTGCCCGTCTTGCGGTGCCGCGGCGGGTGCCGGTGCAGGTGCGTCGGACGTCGTCGCATGGGCCGGCAAGGCTACGCACAGAGCGACCCCGGCGAGCAGGGTCTGGCGGAAGGTCGCACGCATGAAAATGTCCCCAATAATGAGCAGGTGCTCGGCGCGCGCTTCTGACGCTGCAACCGAGCGATCCGCGGTGGACCTTCCGGCCCCCGCGCTGCCCCGCCTTTAGGGTGTGGCCGTTACCGTCCCGTGGCTGTTCTGTTGCCAACCAAGGTCGGGAAGGTAAATTCGAGTTAATGCGAAAGCGCTCACGCAGCGCTGAGCGTGGCGACGCACCCAGGCGCGCCGTCGCCGATGCGGAGTTCGAGCCGGTGGATCCGCGCGATCGCGGCGACCAGCGCCAGGCCAAGGCCGTTGCCCGGCTGGCTGCGGCTGGCCTCGACGCGGTGGAAGCGCGCGAGCACCTTGTCGCGCTCTCCAGCCGGGATGCCTGGGCCATTGTCGGACACGGTCAGGGTCGGTCCCGCCTGCAGGCCGATCACGATCTCGCCACCGGCGGGGGTGTATTTGATGGCATTGTCGACCAGATTGCCGACCGCCTCGAACAGGAGATCCGCATCCCCCTCGAACCGGATATCGGGCCGCATCTCCCGCCGGATGTTGATCCCGCGTTCAAGCGCCGCGGCTTCGTGAAAATCGGTCGCATCCTCGACCACTTTTGCGAAATCGAGCAGGTGAAAGCCTTCGCGGCGCGCGCCTTCGTCCATTTCGGAGATGCGCAACAGCGCGTTGAACATGGCGATCATGCCGGTCACTTCCTCGACCGCGTCGCTGATCACCGCCGCCATCGCAGGCGTACTCGTCTGCGGATGGTCGGCCTGCCGCAGATTGGCCAGCAAGCGCGTGAGCGGCGTGCGCATGTCATGCGCGATATTGTCGCCAGCAGCCTTCACCTCGAGCATCAGGCGCTGCACTTCGTCCAACATCCGGTTCACTTCCCCGGTCAGGTCGTCGAGTTCATCGTGGCGCGCCGATGCCGGCAGGCGCGCGTCGAGCCGCCCGGCCATGATGTCGTGCAGGCGCTGCGTCAGCGACCGGACGCGGCGCTCCTGCGCCACCGCCAACAGCACCGAACCCGAAAGACCCAGCACCAGCAGCCCGAGCCCGCCCCAGATGATCGCAAAAACCAGATCGGTCGCAAAGGCCCGCGATTCCTGCAGATCCTGCGCGACCAGGAAACGGTCCCCATTGGCAAGCCGCAGCGTCATGGCCCGCAGATCCACTTCGCCCCGCGGCGTGATGCTCGCCATTTCAAAGGGAATGCCATCGGCGTGGCCTTCGGGGAGCGCCTCCGGTGCCCCGGCCAGATGCCGCCCCGCTGCGTCGAACACGCCGAACGGGCGCAGGTGATGCACGTCCGAGCTATTGTGGCGCGCTGCCCGCTCGATCGCTTCGGCCCGCGACGAATCCATCGGGACTTTCGTGGTTTCGCGCCCCAACCATTCGTCGGTCTGCGCGTTGAAATGCGTAATCGCGCGATCATGGACGAAGGCGAACAGGCTGATCGACGCAGTGCCGAACAGCAGCAGGAAGATCATCGCGAAGCGCGCGCTGGAACTGCGCCGCCAGCGCTTAATCGCAGCGAAGGACATAGCCCGTTCCTCTCACGGTCTCGATCAGCGGCGGCCGGTCCGCATGTTCGATCTTGCGCCGCAGCCGGGTGATGTGGACGTCGATGACGTTGGTGCGCTGGTCGTAGCGATAGCCCCACACGTCCTCGAAGATCATCGCGCGAGTGACGGTGCGATCGTGATGGCGCAGCAGATATTCGAGCAGCTGCAGTTCGCGCGCCTGCAGGTCGACCCGCGCGCCATCGATCCACGCTTCGCGCGCGATGAGATCGATGCGGACGCGGCCATGTTCGAGCGTGATCGTCGAGGTTTCCGCGACGCGGCGCCGGATCAGCGCATTGACGCGGGCGGCAAGCTCGACCGGCTCGAACGGCTTGGCGAGATAATCGTCGCCACCGGCCCGCAGCCCGCGCACGCGCTCCTCGACCGCCGATAGCGCGCTGAGGATCAGCACCGGCGTCCCGATGCCGCCGCTTCGCATCATCGCCAGCGCGCCGATCCCGTCGATTCCGCCAGGCAACATCCGATCGAGCACGATGG
This sequence comes from Sphingomonas sp. PL20, assembly GCF_017875905.1. Taxonomy (NCBI): domain Bacteria; kingdom Pseudomonadati; phylum Pseudomonadota; class Alphaproteobacteria; order Sphingomonadales; family Sphingomonadaceae; genus Sphingomonas; species Sphingomonas sp. PL20. Next base: position 1,616,857 of record NZ_JAGINH010000002.1, read on the forward strand.
CGTCGAAGGCGGTCTCCTTGGCCCTTAAAAACGCATCCGCGCCCGTTTGCACCGCAACCACCGCCAGGCCTTCATCGGCTAGGATCGCGCAGATCGCATCCGCCGACTTCGGATCGTCCTCTATCACGAGGACCTTCGCCATACGCTGTACCTTCGATCGGAAAGCGACTCCTTTCGGTCCGAAATGTGAAGGCTACGTGACAGAGGCTATTTGGGGGCTGCCGGAGCGACGACGATGCGTGCTGCTCTGCCGTTGGCCGAGATATGGAGGCCGTCCTTGGCAGGCCGCGCCCGACGGCCGTTAATCGTCGCAACAAGACGCTGCGTTGACGACGGCAGCGCGAGCACGAAGCCGCCCGGGGGATGCGCGGTGCCGCTGATGTTCACGACCATCGCTTTGCCCGATCGACGCAGCGAGAGGTTGAGCGTGCCATAGGCCGTGCGCAGCCCGTTGATCGAACTTCCCGCGCCGCGCAGCCACGGCTCGGTCAATCCGGCCCCGAGCACCAGCGCATGGTCTGAAAAGCGTTCAAACGCGAACAGATCGAGTGCCGCACGGATGAAATCGGAAGCGACCCACGCATGCGGCATGTCCCCGATGAAGCGCTGCTCACGCGGCAGGCGGCCGACGACTTCGGCCCAGCCGTTCCACGCCGCCGGACGCTGCCCGCTCATATAAAAATCGAGCAACCGGTTCGCGCGCTCCGCCCAGCCGATCCGGACAAAGGCCGAGACGTTGCGCCACTCATAGGGCGTATAGTCCGCCCACTTTGCGTTGGGCGCAGTGCGCCCTTCGACGCGGGCCCATTGTCTGGCGAAGGTATTGCGCAGCAAGGTGGCATCGAGCGCGGACTGTTCGCCCGCCGGGTCGAGCGCGATCGTAGTGGAGGTCGCGTCGAAATCGCCAAGGCTGGTTGCGCCCGGAAGGAAATCGATCCCGAATTTGGCGGTCGAAGCCTTAATCGCGGCGTGGAGGTCGCCTGCGAACTGGTCGCGGGCGGCGGCGATCGCGCTGGCCTCGGGACGACCGAGCACGGTGGCCGCAAAATGCGCGTCCTTATAGCCGGTCAGCGCCCAGAAATCGTCCCACAGGCTATATTGCGGTTCGGCCGAATAGGCTTCGTGGCTGATCGAGCGCGGCATCAGGCCGAAGCTGAACGCCGGGCGGGCAGCAGTGCGTTCGCTGGCGCGCTGGCCGTCCATATAGCGGCGCGCGGCGTCGATCTTTGGCCAGTCGCGGGCGAGCGCGGCGCGGTCTCCGGTGAAGCGGTAGAGCTGGGTGACGAGATGGATATATTCGCCGTTCGCGTCATTTTCGGGCACCGGATCGGCTCCGCGCGGATCGACGCAGCACGGCACCTTGCCGTCGGCGAACAGCTTGGTCCCGTACCAGTCGGCGAAGCTGCGCGCCGGTGCAGTGACGCCGAGGCGCAGCAGCGTGTCCGACATCATCGTCCCATCGCGAATCCAGCTTCGATCGTAGGAGCGCGTGCCGGGTTGCAGGGCAGGGCCAGTGCGGCTCATCAGAATCTGCGCCAGCGCGGTGCGCACGCTATCAGCGACGGCCTGTCGCGACGTCGGAACGGTAAGCGTAACCGCCCCAAGCGTGCTCCGCCACGCCGCGACCGTTGCGGCATGCGCGCGGTCAAAGCCGGGGCGGTCGAGCGCGGCTGGCGGGCCTTCGAAGGGGATCGCCATCGGCACGTCAGTGCTCTCACCGGGGGCCAACGTCACGTCATAACCGAGCGCGGCGGTGGCGAGACCGGTCGGATCGTCGACCGCGGGTGCGCCACCTGTGACGGGCACGGCAAGCGCGCCCTGGTCGAAGGCGCGCGCCGCCGCCCATGCCGGGGCGGTGAGCGGCAGCAGCGTTCGCGTGACGGCGGCATCGCCTTCGATCGCGGGCGGCGCAGTGACGCTCAGCGCGCCATTGTGCCACGCAATCCGGGAAATCGGGCTCACCCCGCCGGGCCGACCGAGGAATTGCGTCGGTGCATTGACCTGGAGCGGGCGCACCGCGAGCAGCAAATGCAAGGTGCGGCGGGTGGTGCCGGTGTTGGTCAGCCGCCACTTCGCGAGCAGGCGTGGTGCCGCGCTGTCGACAAACAGGCTGGTGTCGAGCTGCCAACCGGTCCCTTGCCACCGCACATGCGGCATCGGCAATGCGCCGTCTTCCAGCGATTGTGTCGCGGTGACATTGGCCCAGCTGAAGGTGTGCCCGTCAGCGATGACGAACGGTTCGATCGAAAAGGCCCCCTTGCCGACTTCGATCGCGCCATCCTCGCCGATCAGCCCGGCCGGGCCGCCCTCCGCCGAGCCGACCAGCGTCCAATAGGGTTGTTCGCCGGAAAAGCCGCGCGGGAAAGTGCCGCGCGGTGCGGCCTTGGCGAGGCTGGCGACGAGCGCGTTGGGCGTAGCGGCCCATTCGGGTGGGCGGGCCTCGATTTCGGCGAGCGCGGCGGGTGGCGCTCCGATGGGTAGGGAGACACGGAGATAGCGCGTTTCGGTGTCGGGCAGGGCAATCGGATCGTCGCCGCCGTCGCTCGCATCGACCCGGCGCAGTACGCGCCAGTCGCTCCCGGTATCCGATCCCTCAATCGCATAGCGCGTCGCGCCAGCGTCGGGGAGCCACCGCAGCACGACACCGCCGAGGGCTTTCGCCCCGCCAAAATCGATCGTTACGGCGTCTCCGCCATGGCCGTGCCAAGCGGTTGCCCGGTCACCGTCCAGCACCGCAGGGTCGCTCGCGCGCGGGGTGGGGAGGGGGCCGGGAATTGCCAGCGGTTCGAGGGTCAGATCATCAAACGCGATCTCGCCCGCGCCGCCGTCGCGCCCGCGCACCAGAACGACCTCCATGGCGGCTGTGTGCCGCAGGCTAGTGTCGCTGCTTGGGCCCCAGGCAAAGCTGAGGTCGCGCGGGCGCAGCACCAGCGTTTGCCAGGTCGCGGATGGGCGGAAGTTTCGGCGCTGATACCACCAGACATTGGCACCGCTCGCGTCGGTGAACTTGAGCTGCAAGTCGTTGACACCACCGGTGCCACGCACCTTCAGCCGGATCGCATAATTGGCTGGCCAGTCGATCGGCAAAGCGCGGCGCGCAAAGGCGTAGCCCGCGACATCATGAAAATCATAGCGCAACCGCAAGCCGTTGCCGGTTGCGCCCGGCACCGAATCGATTTCGGCACCGACGCCGTTCGAGGCGTCGGCCTTCCACGGCTGGACCGTTTCGAAGGTATCGAGTGGCGCAATCTGCGCCGCGCCGGCCAGCAGCAATGCCGCCAGCATCATGCCAACCAGCCGCCCGAAAATCCGGCGCGCGTAAGACCGCGGCGGAGGTGGGGATTGCCGCACATCGTGCGCCAGATCAGGCCGGAGCGACGGTTTTCGATCATCGCGACAATCGGCCCCTGGTCGATGCCGAGATGATCGTGCGCGACCCAACCGACACCGGGCACCACGGCCCCTTCGTGCACCGCAGGCGAAGCGGTGGTCAGGGTCGGATTGAACGAGTCGGCGAAGCCGAATTTCCGGTAGATCGCGTGGCCATAGCGCCGGTGCAGCGCCTCGGCGGTAGGCACGACGATTTCGGGGGCAAAGGCGATCGAGCCGAGCGCTGCGGTGGGGGCAATCGTGCCATCGTCGCGGTCGCCGGGGCCGCGCGCCGAATAACTGAAGAATGCGCGCGACCGCCCGTCCAGCGTCGCGGTAAAATCGCCCGGTCCGTCGCACGCGGTCAGGCCCCAGCAATCGGCCCCATAGCCTGCGAAATGGCCGGGATTGGCGATCGCATAAGCGCGCTGCGCATAGGTGGCGCGCCTGCTGTTCTCGAAATAATCGATGCCCTTGGCCGCAATAAAACGGTCGCGAATGCCGCGGAAATCGACCCAGGTCTGGCTGTATTGGTGACCGAACAACGGCGGAAACGCGAGATGCGGCTTGCCCCAGCGATCGCTCCATGCAGGGGCGAAACGCGCGGTCCAGGCATCCCAGGTCTCGCGCGGCAACGGATGCGTCGGCGATCCGAGTGCGAGCAGATAGAGGAGCAGCGCTTCGTTATAACTGTCCCAGTCATGCGGGATGTAGCCGCTCTCGGGGTGCCAGCCCATCGACAGGAACGGCGCGCGCGGCGTGAACCAGCTCCAGTCGACCGCGCTGTAAATCTGCTCGGCGAGCTGGCGGATGCGGCGCTCGTCGGGATGATCGTTCGTATACCAGCTTTGCGCGAACAACACGCCGCCGAGCAGCAGTGCGGTGTCGATCGTCGACAATTCGGTACGGCCAAAGCGCGTGCCCGTCTTCCTGTCGAGAAAGTGGTAGAAAAAGCCCTTGTGTCCGGCAGTGCCAGTGGCTTCGGGGCCTTGCGGGGCCTCGGCGAAGAACCGCAAGGTGGCGAGCGTGCGGGCGCGCGCTTGCGGGCGGCTGATCCAACCCTGCATCACGCCGATCGGATAAGACGTCAGCGCAAAACCGACGGCAGCGATGCTGGCGAAGGATGGGGTCGGCCAGCGATCGGGCGCGAGGCCGGTTGCGGGATCGGTCGTATCCCAGAAATAGCGGAAGGTGCGGTACTGGATGTCCGCGATCAACGCCTCGCCCCGTAGCGCGCGGGGAGCGGCAGCAAGGCCGTTGCTTGCCAGCCCGGCGAGCGCCAGGCCGCCGGTGCCGAGGAAATGACGCCGGTCGATCATGCCAAGAACCTTTGGATACACGGTACAAAAAGACGACGGGCGGCCCAGGGAAGGCCGCCCGCCAGGGGAGGAAGCTTAGAAGCGGTAGCCCACACGGAACTGGACGCGCCGCGGCAGGGTCAGCGTATTGTTGCCGATCAGGCCGGGAAGCAGCGGGTCGGAAATCTGCCCCGTGTTTGGATCAATCGCGTTGTTTACAAAGCCGTCAAAGTCTTTGAAGTTCTTGTTGTTGAAGGCGTTCAGCACATCGATTGCGACGCTGATCTGATCCTTGCCGAGGCCACGGAAGTCGATATGCTTTTCGAGGCTGAGATTGACTTCGCAGAACGCGAACAGCCCCTTGATGCAGTTCTTGACCGGATAGGCTGAGGTGATCTTCAGCTTGCCATTGTCGAAGCCGTTGGTGGCATCGGTAACGGCATAGGCCTGGCCGCTGCCGAAGGTGCTGAGCGTCGAGAATTGCAGACCGAAGGGCAAGTCCAGGATGCCGGAAACGACCAACCGGTGGCGTTCGTCACCCGGGCGGGGGCGGAAGCCATAGGCGTCCGGCGTGGTCCCATCGAGGCTGAACAGATCGTTGCCGTTCTGCTCGCCTTTTGACAGCGTGTACGCGATGTTGATGCCGTAGCCCGATGCCTTGGTGTAGTTCTTGTCTACGGTGACATACAGTGCCTTGTAGCGCGTCTTCAGGCCGTCATAGCCGATCAGGGCGTTGGCATAGCCGAACGCCTGAACCGGGGCGACGTTGCAGCAATTGCCCAGACCGTTGTTCTGGCGCGTCGCGAACAGGTTGGTGTAGCCGTTGCGTCCCTTGATGTACGAGCCGGTGACGGCCACTTGCCAATGGCCCAACTTCTGCCGGATGCCGATGCTCGCTTGATCATTGACGGGTGGCTTGGCGTTGTTCTTCACCGCGAACAGTTCGGGCAGACCTTCGGTCGTTGAGCTCGCAATCAGCGCTAGCAAGCCCTCGCGCGTCCCATAGGAGGGGTTCCACACCACAGTCGGCAAGCCGGATCGCGGTTGTCCGTCACGCGAGAAGCGGAACACGCCAATCTGGTTCAACGACCGGGACAGTTCGTCGATCGTGTTGTTGAAGTTGTTGCGATCGTAATAGCGTCCGACACCGCCGAAGATGACGGTGCTTTGATTGCCGCTCAGGTCGTAGGAAAAGCCGAAACGTGGCGCGATCGCACCGGCGAACGGCTTGCGGTTGTGGCCCGTGGAAATGTAGTTCTCGGGATCGAAATAATAGGTCTTGGGCAAGGCGCGCAGCGCCGCCGCAGCCTTGGCAGGCGTAATATAGTCATTGTTGAAGCCGTTGGTTTCATAATCCCACCGCACGCCGAGGTTCAGCGTCAGCTTCTTGGTGACCTGCCAATCATCCTGCGCATAGAGACCGATTTCGGTGTCCGAGGACTGGATTCGCCCATTGGTGAGACCAAGCCGCGCTTCTGCTGGGAAACTGTAATCGGTGTTGTTGGCCGGATCGACACGATACACGAAATCAGGCTGCACATAGTTGCGGTCATCGAAGGTGAAATCCACGACGTCGACTCGTCCGCCAATCTTGATCGTGTGTTTGTCGAATCCACTGTAAGTGAAATCGTCGCGGATGGTGTAGTTGGATTGAACTTCATTTCGCGTGGAATTTTTACCACCGAAGGAAATTACGCCAACATATTCCTGCGTTGGAAGATTGGGGTTGAGGGCTGTCGGATTATATTGATAATTGATGTAGTTGGTGTTGAACTCATTGACAAACCGGTCGCCGTTGTACGTCCATTTGAACAGATAGGTGTCTACCTGGTTGCGCTTGTTCTCGGCGCTTTCATAGGCGAGATTGCTGCCGAAGCCCTGAATATCGGTTTCTTCACGACGGCTGAACGACAGGTCAAACGTCTGATGCGAATCCGGCGTGAAGGTCAGCTTGCCGAAATAGAATTTGCCGCGGAAGGGGCTGACGAACGATCCAGTCAAATCCGAAAGTTTGCGACCCGACGCGGCCTCGACCTGCGCCCGCGCGGCGGGCGTGCCACCAGCGACGACGTTGAAGGCGCGGTCCTGGTCGTTGCCTTCGAACGATCCGAAGAAGAACAGTTTATCCTTGATGATCGGGCCGCCAAGCGAGATGCCATATTGCTTGCGCGTGAAGGCGGGCTTCGGATTATTGTTGAGCTTGTCGAGATACCCTTTCTCGCTCAGGCCCTTGTCGGTGTACTGACCGAACACGTCGCCGTGGAATTCGTTGGTGCCCGACTTGGTGATGGCGGTGATGATCGCAGCACCGGCTTGCTCATATTCCGCTTTGTAGTTTTGCGTGAGCACGCGGAACTCCTGCACAGCCGACTGGCCGAACGGGTTGCCGCGGCTGTTCTGCTGGCCGGCAACGCCGCCCTCGCGCGCCTGGTTCTTGAGGCTGACGCCGTCGATAAAGACGTTGACCTGGCTTGCGGTCGAGGCACCCGATTGGAAGCTCTTGTCGGTCTCGCTGTCATTATACCGGACGCCGGGGGCAAGCGCTGCGAAGGACAGGAAGTTGCGGTCGGTCTGCGGCAGCGAGCGGATCTGCTGCTGGGTGACGTTGGTGGCGACTTCGCTGGTCTTGGTTTCGACCAGGCGGCTGCCTGTAACGATGATGTCTTTGCCGGTGTCGACCGGTTCCGCGCCTGGCACGGCGACGGTCGCATCGAGCGACGCCGTCTGGCCGATGCCGACGGTAACGAGCTGTTTGAAGGTCTCGCCATTGGCGGCCGTCACGGTCACTTGATAGGAGCCGGGGCGCAAGCCGTTGAGCGTGTAATTGCCGGTCGCGTCGGTGGTGGCGCGGAAGGTCTGGTTGGTGTCGCTGCTGACGGCGGTTACGCTCGCATTGGCAGAGGGTGCGCCAGCGGCGTCGGTCACCACGCCGCGGATCGCCGCGGTCGACGTCTGCGCATAGGCAGGCGCGATCGCCAAGCCGCTGGCGGAAACCACGGCAGCGCTGCTCAGGAGCAGCCGGAGGAAGGGTGTTTTGGTCATCATGCTTTTCCCTGCTTTTCACCCGACTGACGCGGGCTTGTTTTGGTTGTGTCGCGTATCATCAACTCGGGCGTGGACAGCTCGAGGCGGTGATCTGGTGTGCCGGCAATGGCATCGGCCAGCCGGGCGATCGCCCGTGCGCCGATGTCGGCGATGTCGACGCGCATCGTGGTGAGCGATGGCGAAATCAGCCGAGCCAGTGGAATATCGTCGAAGCCCGCGACCGCGATCTGGTCGGGTATCGCAACGCCAGCGTCGCGCAGCGCGATCAGCGCGCCGATCGCCATCATGTCGTTGGCGGCAAAGATGGCATCCACGCCGTCTGGCGCGCGCAGGATCTCGGCAGCGGCGGCAGCACCTGCCTCTTCCATAAAGTCGCCGATGAGGACGCGCGGGGTTAAGCCCGCCTCGACCATCGCGGCTTCATAGCCGTCGATACGGGCGCGTGCTTCGACGTTACTGGTCGGCCCACTGACATGGACGATGCCGCGTCTTCCGCGCGACACCAGATGCCGCACCATCGCCGCCGCGCCGCCGAAATTGTCGACGCGCAAGGTCGGGCAATCGTCGCGCGACGTCGCGCAATTGACGAGGATGGAGGGGATGCTGGGGGGGAGACCGGCCAGCAGTCGGTCGGGATCGATATGTGGTGCCATGATGACGAGCCCGTCGACGCGACCACGCATGGTGTGGAGCATCTCGACGGCCCGCTCCCCATCATGAAGGTTCGACAGCAGCAGATGCAGACCACGCTCGGACGCGGCACGATCCATGCCGCGCAACGCTTCTGAGAAGAACTCACCGTGCAGGTCCGGCAGCACCACCCCGATGGCATGCGCGCGCGATGTGCTGAGATTGCGCGCGCCGGCATGCGGGAAGTAGCCGAGCCTGGCGGCAACGTCTTCGATCTTGCGGCGCGTCTCGGGGCGAACATTGCTGTGGCCGTTCAACACGCGTGACACCGACGCGACGGAAACCGCCGCTTCGCGCGCAACATCGCGGATCGTGGCATTCGCCATTTCTGTCTTCATCCTCCCCGTTGGCGTTGCCGAAAACGCCTCAACGCCGGTTGAGCAAATCCGCTCTGCCGATCTCGCTGCTTGATGTAACCGGTTACATCAATCAAAAGCAGTGTTCAAGACCGTGCCTTCCGGCACAGGATGGCATAGGCGAGCGCGAGATCGCGGGGAGTCTGACTGATGGAATTTACGGGAATTTCGCGCCGGGCGGCGTTGTTGGGGGCGGGTGCCGTGACCGCCTGGCTCGCAAGCCCGGCGCGGGCACTGATGGCCGCCGCCGATGGCGTTGCCAGCTCACCAATGCTCGAGTCGCTGCTTGCGAAAATGACGGTGGCGGAGAAAGCCGGGCAGCTCACGTTGATGGCGGCCGCCTGGGCGGGGGGCGCGGCCAACGCGCTCAATCCCATCAAGGCCGGCGCGACCTTCGAGTCGCAACTCGCCGACGTGCGGAATGGACGGTTGACCGGCGTGTTTAACGGGAATGGGGCCGAAATGGCGCGCCGGATGCAGACGGTGGCGATGAAGGAGGCGCGGTTGAAAATTCCGCTTCTGTTCGCCGCCGACGTCATCCACGGTTTCCGCACGGTGTTCCCCGTGCCGTTGGCGGAAGCGGGCAGTTTCGAACCCGATTTGGCCGAGCGGACCGCGCGTGTGGCAGCGATCGAAGCGGCGGCTGCGGGGATCGACTGGACCTTCGCGCCGATGGTCGACATTTCCCGCGACCAGCGCTGGGGGCGCGGCGTGGAGGGGGCGGGCGAAGACGTCTTGCTCGGCCGGATGATGGCGGCGGCGCGGGTGCGCGGCTTTCAGGGCACGCGCGGGCTTGCCGCCGATGATGCCGTGCTCGCCTGCGCCAAGCACTTCGTCGCTTATGGCGCGGCGGAAGGCGGGCTCGACTATAATTCGGTCGATATTTCCGAACGTACGCTGCGCAGTGTCTATTTCCCGCCCTTCCAAGCGGCGTTCGATGCGGGCGCGCTGACGACGATGGCGGCGTTCAACGACTTGTCCGGCATTCCCGCCACCGCCAACCCCTGGCTGCTCGACCAGGTGCTGCGCAAGGAATGGGGTTTTGGCGGGCTGGTTGTCTCGGATTATACCGGGGACGAGGAATTGATCGCGCACGGCTATGCTGCGGACGCGCGCGAGGCGACGCGGCTGGCCTTTCTGGCGGGCGTCGACATGAGCATGCAGAGCGGTTTCTATCGCGATCATCTGCCCGATCTGGTGGCCAGTGGCGCGGTGCCGATGGCCCGGCTGGATCAAGCGGTACGGCGCGTGCTGCGCGTCAAACTGGCGCTCGGCCTGTTCGACGATCCGTTCCGCCGGATCGATCCCAAACGCGAGAAGATGCGCGTGCGCACCAAGGCCAATCTGGCGGTGGCGCGCGAATCGGCGCGGCGCTCGATCGTATTGCTCAAGAATGACGGCGAGCTGTTGCCGCTGCCGCGCAGTGGCAAGCGGATCGCGCTGATCGGCCCGTTCGTCCAGGGGCAGCAGGATTTGATCGGCCCTTGGAATGTCTATGGCTCGGATGCCGAATCGGTCGATCTGGTGACCGGCGTGCGCGCGGCCGTAGCCGATCCGTCGCTGGTTACAGCGACGGCGGGATCGGGGATTGAAGAAGCGCTGCCGGGCGGGATTGCGGCGGCGGTGGCTGCCGCAACGGCGGCCGATATCGTCGTTCTCGCAATCGGGGAGGGGCAGCGCATGTCGGGCGAAGCGCAGTCGCGCGACGATATCGTCATTCCTGCCCCGCAATTGGCCCTGGCCGCAGCCGTCGCGGCGACGGGCAAGCCGGTGGTGGTCGCCTTGCGCAATGGGCGCGCGTTGGCGCTGTCGGGCGCGGTGCTCGATGCGCCGGCGATCCTGGTGACGTGGTTCCTGGGATCGCAGTCGGGACCGGCCATCGCCGACATTCTGTTCGGGGTGGAAGGGCCGTCGGCGCGGCTGCCAGTCAGCTTTCCCTTCGCGACCGGGCAGGAGCCCTATTATTATGCGCATAAGAGCACCGGCCGCCCCAATCCACCGGGCGCACCGCTCGAGTATAAGGCCCATTATCGGGAGGCTCCCAATGGCGCGCGGTTCGCATTCGGTCACGGGCTGACCTATGGCCGGATCGGCTATAGCGCTTTGAAAGTCGGCGATGGCCGCCTGGCATGGGATGGCACGCTATCGGTCGCGGCCACCATCACCAACAGCGGTGATCACGTTGCCGAGGAGGTCGTCCAGCTATATGTCCAGGATATTGCGGCAAGCATCACCCAACCGGTGCGCGTGCTGAAGGCCTTCCGCAAAATCCGGCTGGCTCCCGGCGCGCAGCAAGAGGTGACGTTTACCCTACAGCGCACCGATCTGACCTTCCTTGGCGTCGCACTGACGCCGACGGTGGAGCCGGGGCGCTTTCGCGTCTGGGTCGCGCCCTCGGCCGAGGCGGAGGGCGTGGGCGGTACGTTCGAACTGATCGGGGCTTAGTCTGCGCGCGGCGCGGTCATGCCCAGTTCCTGCACCAGCGCGGCATGGACGCCGCGCTTGAGTGGATTGAACAGCATGACCAGCGCCGACATCGCCACTCCGGCGGAGCAGGCATAGAGCATGAGGTTGCGAATGCCAGCGAGGGCGGCGGGGGGCTGGGGGGTGCCTGCGGCATAGCCGATATGGTGATAGAACAGGCCCAGCATCCCCGCCGCCGCCGCCAGCCCGATCTTCTGCAACAACGCGGCCACGCCAAAGGCAAGCGCCTCGACCCGCGTACCGTTACGGACCTCGCCATATTCGACCGTATTGGGCAACATCGCCCAGAAGACGAGGTTAAAGCCGGTAAAACTGCCCTGGAGCATCGCCAGAAGCAGCAAAATCTCGGCTTCCCCGCCATTGCGGGGATTGGCCACGGCAAACAGCCCAAGACAGACGAGCGCCGCCGCCGCCGCCATCAGCCAGACCGCGCGCAACCCAAGCCAGCGGGTCGCCAGCATCCATAGCGGCACCGCGATTGTCCCCGCCACGGCCATCAGCGCCAATGCCTGGGGCCCTTGGGTGGGCGCACCGACGACATGTTTGAAGTAATAAAGTACCGACTGGGTCAGCAAGGCCGCCGCCAACCCGGCGGCCATCGCGGCGAGATTGAGCGTGACAAAGGCGCGGTTGCCGAACAGCAGGCGCAGACATAGCAGCATCGGCACGGCGGCGAGTGCAGTATCGTCGGCCCGTGCTCCGCGTGCGCCAAAGGCCAAAGCCAGCAGCAACGCGGTGCCAACCATCGCATAGACCGCTGCCGCGCCGACATAGCCCGACGCGCTGGTTGGCACCCCGGACAGGCGGGCGGCGATCCACGGGGTTCCCATCGTCACGACCAGCGCGGCGGCGGTGCCGAAGAGCATGCGCACGCCTGCGAGGGTGGTGCGGTCGCGGCTGTCCGGGCTGAAGCGCGCACTCCAGGCGGCGTAAGGCACATTGACCAGCGCATACAGCGTCCGGAACAGGATCTGCGTGGCGCCGATCGCCAGCGCCAACCCCACGCCCGAGAGGGGCGGCGTGCTGTACAGCAGGATGAAGGCACCGCCGAGCGGGATCGCGCCGATCGCAATGAAATGCCGGTAGTGGCTTGGCCTGCGCTGGGCGGCGATGCCCACCAGCAGATCGGCAATGCCGTCCCACAGCGCACCGGCCATGTAGAGCGTCCCGGCGAGTGCTGTGGGGAGCAGCAGGACGTCGGTGTAAAAGAACAGCAGATAGAGCGTGACGCTCTGCCAATACAGATTGCACGCAAAATCGCCTGCGCCGAACAGCGTGAACTGCGCCACGCCCGGGCGGCTGCGTGGGGGCGGTGCAAGGCGGACTGCGCGGCGTATCGAGGGAGCCATGGACGTTCCGCTGTGGCCGATGCGTACGCTTGGCCCGTTAAGATCAAACGGGACTGGATGCGGTCTGCGCATTGGTCAAGGGGGCTCCCTCGCATTACCCGCGAGGACGGCTAGGTGCCTACACTCCTAGCCGTAATTGGGCGGCGTCCGGTTCAGCTCAAGCCTCCGCCCAGAACGCGGTACAAGGTGACGAGGTTGGTGGCGCGCGCAAGCCGGGTCGTGACCAGGTCGCGCCGAGCGCTGTACGCCGTGCGCTGCGCGTCGAGCGAGGTCAGGAAGGAATCGACCCCGGCGCGATACCGCGCCTCCGACAGGCGCGCCGACACGTCCGCAGCGGTTGCGCGCCGCGTCCGGGCCCCGATCTGGGCGTCGATCGTCCCGCGCGTGGCCAGCGCATCGGCAACCTCGCGGAACGCGGTTTGCAGCGTCTTTTCGTAGGTGGCGACCGCGCCTTGCTGCTGTGCTCGGGCCAGATCGAGATTGCCCTTGCGCCGGCCGAAATCGAAGATCGGCAAGGTTGCGCCGGGTGCGACCGACCAGCTCTGGCTGTTCGCCCCGAACAGCCCGCTGAGCGCTGAACTTACCGTGCCGAAGCTGGTGGTCAGCGAAATCGTCGGGAACATCGCCGCCCGCGCTGCGCCGATATTGGCGTTTTGCGCAATCAGTTGATGCTCGGCCTGCAACACGTCGGGACGGCGCAGCAACACCGAGGATTGGAGGTCGCCCGGCAGCGTGTTCAACGTGCGGTCGGTATCCCCCAGGCCGTGCGGCAACAGCGCCTCGGGCGTGGGCGTGCCGACCAACAGATCGAGCGCGTTGCGATCCTGCGCGATTTGCGCCTGCAGCGTGGCGATGTCGTTGGCAGCGGATTCGTAATTGGTCTCGGCCTGGCGTGCGGCCAGTTCGGACTGGGTGCCGATGCGGAACTGCGCGCGCGTGAGTTGCAGCGACTGGTCGTAACTTGCCAGCGTTTCCTGTGCCACGGCGAGCAGATCCTGGTCCGACGCGAGCGTCAGATAGGCCGATGCGATTTCGGAAATCAGGCTGATCCGCGTGGCGCGCTGCGCCTCTTCGGTCGCGAAATAGCTTTGCAATGCGTTTTCGCTGAGATTGCGCAAGCGACCCCAGAGATCGAGCTCGAACGACGAAACGCCGACACTGCCCGAATAGACTTCAACGGTTGAATTGGAGGCCGCGCTCGAGCCGGATCCTCCGGCCGAGGCCGCTGCGGCGGTACCGTTGGAAATCGTCGCCGACGCCCCGAGGTTGACCGTGGGCAATTGGTCCGCGCGTTGGACCCGATATTGCGCCCGGGCTTGCAGGACATTTGCCGCCGCAAGCCGCAAGTCGCGGTTGTTGGCAAGGCCAAGCGCGATGACGTCGCGCAGCTTGGCGTCGGTAAAGAAGGTCTGCCAGCCGATCTTGGAGATATCGGCGGCATCGCTTGGCGCGCCAGGATAGGGCGCTCCGCTCGGCAAGGCGGCGGGCACCGCGCCCTGCGGCCGGACATAGCCCGGTGCAAGATTGCATCCGGCGAGCGCGACACTGGCCAACAGCGCGGCTGCGGTGCGGATCGTGCGGGTCATGTTCAGGCTCCTTGCGGCGCGGTGGGGGCGGATGGATCGGTGGGCGTGGGTGCGGCCTCCGCTGCAATGCCGTGTTGATCGTCACGCGAGCCCGCTTTGCCTCGGGCAAACAGGCTGCGGACCACCACAAAGAACATCGGGATGAAGAAGATACCGAGGACGGTGGCGCTCAACATGCCGCCGACCACCGCACGACCGATGGCGTTCTGCCCACCAGCACCGGCACCGGTCGAGACGGCGAGCGGCATCACCCCGAAGATGAAAGCGAGGCTGGTCATCAGGATTGGACGCAACCGCATCTTCGCTGCCGCAATGGCCGCATCGAACGCCGTCATCCCCTCGCGCATTCGTTCTTCGGCGAATTCAACGATCAGGATCGCATTCTTTGCCGACACGCCGATCGTGGTGATCAAGCCGACCTGCAGATAGATGTCGTTGTTGAGCCCGGTCAGCATCGCCGCCAGCAACGCGCCGACCACGCCCAGCGGCACGACCAGCAGCACCGAGATCGGTACCGACCAGCTTTCGTACAGCGCGGCAAGGCAGAGGAACACGATCAGCAGCGACAAGCCATAGAGCGCCGGTGCCTGACCGCCCGACAGCTTTTCCTCGTAGGACAAGCCGGTCCACTCGAGCGACGTACCCGGCGGCAGCTTGGCATGAAGCTCCTGCATCGCCGCCAGTGCGGCACCGGTGCTGAGCCCGGGGGCCGAGCCGCCTTGCAATTCCATCGCGGGCTGCCCGTTATACCGGGTCAACTGCACGGGTGCCTGGGTCCAGGACAGCGTGGTGAAGGCGCTATAGGGCACCATGTCACCATTGCCGCCACGGATGTAATATTTGTCGAGATCCTCGGGCTTGAGCCGGAAGGGGGCGTCGGCCTGGACAAACACCCGTTTGACGCGCCCGCGATCGATGAAATCGTTGACATAGGCGCTGCCCCAGGCGGTCGAGATCGTGGAATTGACCTGCGAGAGATCCAGCCCCAGGGCACGCGCCTTGTCCTGATCGACATTGATCTTGAGCTGCGGCGCGTCCTCCAGCGACATCGGTCGCACCTGGGCCAGCCGCTTGTCCTGCATCGCCATGCCGAGCAGCATGTTGCGCATTTGCACGAGCTTCTCATGTCCCATGCCGACCTGATCGACCAGTTGCAGATCGAACCCGGTCGCATTGCCCAGTTCCTGCACGGCGGGCGGCACGATCGCAAAAATCATCGCGTCGTGGAATTGCGAGAACGCTCCCATCGCGCGCCCGGCGATCGCCTGCGCCTTGTTGGCGGCACCGGAACGCGCGTCCCAATCCTTCAATTTGACGAAGGCGAGACCGGCATTCTGCCCTTGTCCGGCAAAGCTGAAGCCGCTGATGGTGAAGACGCCCTCGACATCCGCTTTTTCCTTGGTGAGGAAATAGTCGCGGACTTGCTCCAGCGCATCGTTGGTGCGCGCCGTGGTTGCGCCCGACGGGCCTTGCACCAGCGCGATCACCGAGCCTTGATCCTCGTCGGGAAGGAAGCCGGTTGGCAAGCGCACGAACAACAGACACATCCCGACCGCGATCAAGCCGAAAACGATCAGCGACCGGCCCCACCGGCGTGCTGTGCTCCGGGTGCCGCTTTCATAGCGCGCAGCGCCACGGTCGAACGTCGTGTTGAACCAGCGGAAAAAGCGCGAGAGGAGCCCGTTTCCGTCCAATTTGGTCGGATCGTGCGGCTTGAGGATCGTCGCGCACAAAGCGGGGGTCAGGATCAACGCGACCAGGACCGACAGGACCATGGCGGACACGATGGTGATCGAGAACTGGCGGTAAATCACCCCGGTCGATCCGCCAAAGAATGCCATTGGCAGGAACACGGCGGACAGGACCAGCGCGATGCCGACCAGCGCGCTGCTGATTTCGTCCATCGATTTGCGCGCGGCTTCCTTCGGCGACAAATGCTCGGTGGTAATGAGCCGCTCGACATTCTCGACCACGACGATCGCGTCGTCGACCAGCAAACCGATCGCGAGCACCATGCCGAAGAGCGTCAGCGTGTTGATCGAATAGCCCGCAACCGCGAGCACCCCGAAGGTGCCCAGCAAAACCACCGGCACCGCGATCGTCGGGATCAGCGTTGCGCGCCAGTTTTGCAGGAACAGGAACATCACGAAGAAGACGAGGACGACCGCCTCGATCAGCGTATGGATGACCTGTTCGATCGACAGGCGGACGAACGGCGTGGAGTCGTAAGGATAGATAACCTTCACATCGGATGGGAAGGTCTTGGACAGCTCCGCGACGCGGGCCTTGATCGCAGTCACGGTCGCCAGCGCGTTCGCACCCGGAGCGAGCTTGATCCCGATGCCCGAGGCCGGCTCGCCATTGTACCGCGTATTGAAGCCATAATCGGCCGCGCCGAGTTCGACCCGTGCGACATCGCGCAAGCGCACCACTGCGCCTGCCGAATCGGTTTTCAGGCGAATGGCACCGAACTGCTCCGGCGTCTGCAAGCGCGACTGGATCGACACCGTTGCGTTGAGCATCTGGCTGGCGGGGGCGGGCTGGGCACCCAATTGCCCGGCGGAAACCTGCGCGTTCTGGGCCTGCAAGGCGGCGGTGACGTCGGCGACGGTCAGCTGATAGCCGTTGAGCTTGAGCGGATCGATCCAGACGCGCATCGCATATTGCGCGCCGAACAATTGCGTATCCCCGACGCCGTTGACGCGGCTGAGCGGATCCTGGACGCGTGAGGCAAGGATATCGGCAAGATCTGACGCACTATGGCGACCGCCCTCCGAATAGATGCCGAGGATGAGCAGGAAGTTGGAGGTTGCCTTGGCGACCTGAATGCCTTGCTGCTGGACCTCCTGCGGCAGAAGCGGGGTCGCGGCCTGCAGCTTGTTCTGCACCTGCACTTGCGCGATGTCGGGGTCGGTGCCTTGCTCGAAGGTCAGCGTGATCTGGACCGTGCCGGCCGAACTCGACGAGGACGAAAAATAGCGAAGGTGATCGATCCCCTTCATCTGCTGTTCGATGATCTGGGTTGTCGTATTTTCGAGCGTTTGCGCGTCGGCACCCGGATAGGTGGCGCTGATGCTGACCGACGGTGGCGCGATCGAGGGAAATTGCGCGATCGGCAAGCTACGGATGCCGATCAGGCCAGCGACCATCAAAATGATCGCGATGACCCATGCGAAGATGGGTCGATCGATAAAGAAACGTGACATGAGGGTTACTGTCCCTTGCCAGCAGCAGGGGCGTTTGCCGCGGCTTTTGGAGTCCAGCGGACCGGCTTGACCGGCGTTCCCGGCTGCAGGTTTTGCGCCCCTTCGACGATCACCCGATCGCCGCGCGCAAGCCCTGCGGTGACCAGCCAGTTCTCGCCGATGGTGCGCGGGGCAGTCAGCATGCGCGGCTGGATCTTGTCCCCCGCACCGACCACCATCACCACGGCATTGCCCTTTTCATCGCGGGAGACGGCGCGCTGCGGGACAAGCAGCGCATTCGCTTGCGTCCCTTCGACGAACTGCGCCGTGACATACATGCCCGGGAGCAGCAGCCGGTTGGGATTGGCGAATTCGGCGCGGATCGTCTGGCTGCCCGTGGCCGGATCGACCGTGACATCGGCGAATTTCACGACGCCCTCGACCGGATAGGTCGTGCCGTCCTCAAGCTTCAGCCGCAGCCGCGCGGTACCGCGCGTAAGGCTGCCCGCCAGCAATTTCTGGCGCAGCCGGAGTTGATCGGCGCTCGATTGCGTGATGTCGACATAGATCGGGTCGAGCCGCTGGATCGTGCTGAGCGCGGTGGCCTGCGACGCGGTGACGAGGCCGCCGGTGGTGACCGCCGAGCGGCCGATGCGGCCTGCGATCGGGGCCTTTACCGTCGTCCGCGCAAGGTCGATTTCGGCGGTGCGAAGCGCGGCTTCCTGCGCGGCGACATCGGCGCGTGCCTGCTGCGCGCTGGTGACGGCATTGTCGTAATCCTGCTTGGCAATCGCGTTGATCTTGATCAGCTCGCCATAGCGGCGCGCTAGCGCGTCGTTCGAGGCGATCGCCGCGCGCGCCTTTGCCAGCGCCGCGCGCGCACTTGCGACGCTTGCCTGATACGGCTGCGCATCGATCCGATAGAGCGGCTGGCCCGCGCGGACTTCGTCGCCCTCGGTAAACAAGCGCGCGGTGATCAGCCCGTTGACCTGCGGGCGGACGTCCGACGTCTCATAGGCGGCCGTGCGCCCGGCGAGTTCGGTGCTCAGCGTCACCGACTGCGGCTCCACCGTGACAAAGCCGACTTGGGGCGGGCCAGCGGCTGGTGCCTGGGGCTGGCCGCTTGAGCAGCCGGCCAGAAGAGCTACGGTGAGGACCGCGATGGAGCAGGGTTTGCGCACGCTTTCTTCCAATGTATAAGTGTGAGCGATCGATCACTCACATTTCTGCCGAGCCGGTAGCTTTGCGGATTTGAAATGACAAGCCTAATCATAGGAGGATTATGCCGACCCCCCAAAAATCCGCGGATAAATTGATGAAAAAGCGGGATTCTCGCGCGGAAGATCGGCGTGCGCGAATCTTGTCTGCGGCGCGCCAGCTGTTCATTCAATATGGTTTTCATGCCTCTGGCGTGGCGCGCATTGCCGCCGATTCGGGGGTGAAGGTTGGACAGCTCTATCGCGATTTTGCCAGCAAGGAGGATATCGTCGCCGAGCTGGTGCGTGCCGATGTCGTCGAGTTTTTGGATGAGCCGGCGCTGCGCGCGGCGGTCGAGGCGCGTGATTTCGCCTTGGTCCGTGCGTGGATTGCGCGGTTCCTCGAAGAGGATCCGAACGATCCGGGCTCATATGCGCTGTTCGCGGAAATGTTTGCCGAAGCAACGCGCAACGACCGTGTCGGCGACATCCTGCGCGGGATCGACGCGCTTGTCCGCGACAATATTTTGAGCGCCCTCGGTGCTTTGGCACCGGGCGAGGAGCGGGCGGCGCGGCGCAGCGAGTTGGCGGATTTCATCCTCGCCATTGGTCACGGCGTGCTGTTTCGCAGAATTTCTGATCCCGACGTCCATCACGCGGAGCTTTCCCGCTATATCGGGCAGCTGATCGACAGCGAATTGGCCAAAATTATGCAGGATCCCCGGTGAAGCCGACGCGCTGAGCGCGGTCCTTTGGGTTTGAGAGGATCCGTTGCGGTCCACTGCCGGCCAGGTCTGCCAGCCAAGCGTCCTATACGTCAGGGAATGGCGACGCTGTAAACCGCGTGATGCGTCACCACGAAGAGCGTTTTGCGCGCGCGGTTGTCAACAAGCAGTTGGAGCGGCCGCTCGGGGATATCAATCCGGCCGATCTCGGCACCGTCTGCTGCGAAAACGAAGACTTGCCCGTTGGCGATGTACACGCGGCCTTGCGCATCGCTCGCCACGCTTTCCCCGCCGCGATTGGCGAAGGGGGCGAGGTCGGTCAGTGCGCCATGCGCCGCCAGGCGCGCGCGATAGGTCTTGTTTTCCGAAGCGTTGGTGACGAACACCGATCCGCCAATTTCGGCGGTGGTGAACCCATAACTGTCGAGCGCGTCGGAAAACCGCCAGCCGAGAAAGTTCGAAGGCCCCTGCTGGAAGGTCCGATAGGCGGGTAGGACCAGGCTGCCGTCGGGCGACACATATTCCCGCGCCTTGGGCAGGCGCATGTCGCGGTCGAACATGTCGGCCAGCGTTGGATAGGTATAGGTCCTGGGGTCGAGCTGGTCCTTGAATTCGCCATTCACCCAATAATTGACCGGCAGCACGGTTCTTGCGCCCGGATGATCGACGGCGGGCGTCGACGGGATCACGCGAACGTCCGCGTCGTTGGGCGTGAGGCTATAGACCGTGCCGTTTCGACCTTCCGACGACAGCACCAGCAGGTCGCCCGAGCGGTCGACCGCGAGATTGACCGGATCCAGCGGTGCGTAGTTGACCACGCGCAGGCCCTCGGCGCGCGACCAGGCATAGATGCGCTGCTGGTGATGATCGACGAAATACAGGGTTCCGTCAGGGGCGATGGCCGCTCCGGCGGCGGCATAGAAGCCGCTCGCCAGTTTCTCGACCTTGGCGTCGGCGAAGGCCCCAGGCGTCGCCGCGGCAACGGCAGCCGAGGTCAGGTCAAGCGCGGCAAATTCCCGCTCGCGGACTTCGAGGCCGCGCGTGACATCCTGAATGGCGTTTTCGTAGGGGAATTTGCTGGCCCGCAAATAGGTCGCGCAGCCATTCTCGTCGCATGTGCCAAAGCCACTTTCGGCATTGACGTGGACATTGCGGAAATGAAGGTCCCGCGTGTCGGTTAGCCGCACGGCGGTCGGCGCGGGCTTGAGCGAGCGCGTCACGCGATAGGCGTGGTAATTGGCGATCAGAATGTCGTGGCTGTGACGAATGTCAAACGAGACCGCATCCTGGCTCTCGCCCGCTTCCTCCTCGGTCTGCGGTGCCAGAAATTCCCAATGGGCGACATGATCGAGCACAAATTCCGCGCGGACATGGTGCTCGCTCGACATCTGATAGACATGGCCCGGCGTGTCGCTGTCGGAGACCAACATCCCAGCTTGCGCATAGGTATTGGGGCTCCAGAGATTGGCGAAGGTGCCGCCGCCGCCACGCACCCATAGGCTCGGATATTGCGCGTCCCAGCGTTTGGCCGGGTTCGCGTCCCCGGTGTGGTTGGCGTTATACGGGTCAAAGCGACTGCCATCGGCCAGATCGGTGCCGTGGCCGCCCTGGAACTTGACGTCTTCGACCAAAGATTGCGCGCCAGCGTGCCAGAGCAGCGCGGTTGCGCGCGGATTGATGCCGCCGGTGAACAGCCCAAGACCCGAGACGATCGCGTCCCCACCGCGCGCACTCTCGATCAGCGCCTTGGCCGAGCCCACTCCTTGGAAGGCCGGCGTGCCGTCGGGCAGGATGAGTTGCGTCAGGCTCGGGTGCAAGGCGACCAGCACGCTGTCCGGCCTCAGCCGCAGCGTGTCGGTGACGTGATAGCGGCCCGCGGGAAAATAGACGGTACGGTGCGTGTCGATCGCGCGCTGGATGGCGGCGGTGTCATCGGTCTTGTCATCCCCGCGCGCGCCGAGCTGCCGGACATTGGCCCAGGAATCGGTCGCAGGCAGCTGCCGGATCGCGCGCGGGGGCGGGGCGGGCAGCCGGGGGAGCGGCGCGGCGTCCATCACAGTGCGATAGCTGCCGGTCTGACCCAAGGCGGGGACCATCAGACCATAGCCGAACGATGTCACGCGATAGGCGCGGCCCGCACCGGCCACCGTCCGGCCGCTGTCGCGAAAGCGCGCGAAGGTCGGCGTGGCGCTGGCCACGGCGTTCTGAAAGCCGATCTGCGTATAGACATTGTTCTCGTTGCTGATCACGACGGCGGCATTACGGACGTTCTCGAAGCGGACATCCTTGCCCCACAGCCAGTCGCCATAGCCGCGATCGATGTCGATCGCGGTTGGCACGTTGCGAAAGGCGACGTTGACCAGGGTGAGGCTCGCCTCATGTTCGCGGATCGCGGACTCGCGCTGCCCATCGAAAGAGGAATCGAGCAGGGTAAATTGCCACGCCGGGGACGGCTTCTCGGTGAGGATGCCATAGCGCCCGCCGTGAAAATGGAGATCCTGCGCCTGATTGGCGACGTGATAGAGTCCGGCGAGGCCCGAGCCGAGATCGAAGTCGATATGCGCCAGATAGGCATGCTGTGCGGCGTGAAAGCGGATCGCGGTGGCGGCGGCGTTGTCCTTGCCGATCGCGAAATCGATGTTCGAGAGCGCGGGGTAGAAGGTGCCGGGATTGGCATCGGCGATATCGGGATTGAACGGCACGCTGCCCGGTGGCGGAAACGGGGTGCGATAGGCCTTGGCGGTATCGGTGGCTCCGGGCTTGGCCCCGGCGAACATCACCATGGTGGCGAGACCCTGCTGAAAGCCGGGGGTCGCATCGCCGAGCACCAGGACGGGCCGGGTCTTGCCGACGCCAAACACGCGCACGCCGGGCCACACAAACAGCGTGCGGCTGATGCGATAGCGGCCCGAGGGGACAAACACGATACCGCCGCCGCCCTTCGCTGCGGCGGCGTCGATGGCGGTTTGCAGGGCGGTGGTGTCGTCGGCGTGCCCGTCGCGCGCCCCAGCGACGGTGATGGCGCGGGGATCGTCGGGAGCGGTGGCGTAATAAGAGGGGGAGGCGGCAACGGGCATTGCGCTTGCCATCAGCGTGGCGAGAAGCGTTACGCGAAACGGAAGCGGCCAGCCGGGCATCTCATATCCTCAAAAGAAACGTCCCGGCCAGCGGCCGGGACGAGGAGCCCGACCCACCGGGTCGGGGCAGGGGACCGTGGTGCTAGAAATTGTAGCGTACGCCAACCCGGAACAAACGCCCCAGCGTATCGTACAGCGCCTGATTGACGTCGATGCCGGTATTGGTCTGCGGCGACGGTGCCGGATCATGATCGAGCAGATTGTCGATCTTGAAATAAGCGTTCAATTTCTTGGTGATGTTGAACGATCCGCCCACGTCGAGATAGAAAGCGCCGGGCATCGTGTTGTTGTCGATCGTCGGGTGCTGCGTGGTCGAGACCGGGCAGCCGCTGCTGCAAACGACATATTCGTTGCTGTACACACCATCGCTGAACCAACGCTGCTGCACGCTGAGGCTGAACCGATCGGTGGTCCAGCTTTCGGTCGTGAGCAACTTCCACGATGGGGTGTTGCCAGCGTTCACGCCTGCACCCTGTGTCGGGATCGTGCCGGGAACGCCCGGATCGGTGATGAAGTTCTTCACATTGGTGGCGAGCCCGCGCAGCACGACGCGGCCCGGCAGGCCGATCTTGGCGACTTCGAATTGATAGCTCGCCTCAATGTCGAACCCGTCGGTGAAGATCGACGCGAGGTTGAACGCCTGCAGATTGACATAGGGCGCGGTCCCCGCCGGTGGCGTGAGGTTGAACGCGCCACACAGCGTTGTGATGTTATTGAGGTAGCACAGATTGACTTCCTGCTGCGAATTGAGCGTCGAGATCACGCCGTTGATCTTGATCCGGTAATAATCGAACGACGCGCTGAAGCCGGGCAGCCAGTGCGGGCGCGACAGCACGATACCAGCCGTCGTGTTGCGCGCGATTTCGGGCTTGAGCGCGGTGTTGCCGATCGCGTTTTGCAGGATGGTCAACGTCGCCGGGTCGCCCGGTGCGCGGTTGGGATTGGGGTTGCTGAAGTTCGGCACGGTCGTGGTGATCGGGGCGGCGAACAGTTCCGACAGGTTCGGCGCACGCACGTCGCGCGAGGTGACTGCGCGCAACCGCACGCCGTCGATCGGCGTGTCCCAGGTGCCGCCGACCTTCCAGGTATAGATCGTGCCCGACGTGCTGTAGTTGGTGACGCGTCCGGCGACGTTCAGGTTCGCGCTGCCTAGCGCATCCGATTTGAGGAAGGGCAGGTTGAGTTCGAGGAAACCTTCGGCGACGTGATAGCTTCCGCGACCGGCGTGATAATTGCCGGCGTACCAGTTGTTACCCGCGGTATTGAGCACCGGATCGGCGGGATAGGTGCTGGTATAGGGTGTTTCGGCCGAAACGCCGTTGCCGTACGGATCGCCCACGACATGGTAGAATTCATTGCGATATTCGGCACCCGCAGCAAACGACACCGGCCCTGCCCAAAGGCTAAGCGGTGAGCCGCTGAAGCTGAAGGCGAGCGCATCCTGCGTCTGGCGGGTGTGCTGGAACGGGCCGTTGGTGGGTTCGATATAAGCGAGCGCCGCCGCGCTCGGCGGTGTGCCGCCGATGATGTTGATCGGCACGCAGCCATTGGCGCGCGCGACCGGGTCGGCGCAGACGATCTGGCCGTTCAAGCTGATCGCCTGGATCGCCGCATTATAGCGCGGGGTGAGCGTGATGTTCTTGACGTGGATGTCGGTGATGTTCTCGCCATGCTCATACGAGAAGTCGTAATGCCACGTCGTGCCGAACACCGGCACCTTGCCCGTCGCGCCGCCGACGAAGCGATATTGCTTGCGCGTCGGATAGACCGTGATGTTCGCGGGCAACTCGCCATTGCTGCTGCCGAACTGGAAGCTGGTGATGCCTGCGGTCGCGCAGGCCGCCTGGATCGAGGCGGGGACGAACGGGTTCGAGCATTGCAGTGTCAGGCTTGATTTCGTCGCGCCGGGGTTGGGCTGGTTCATCGTGTCGACCTGCGCGACGTTGACGGTCGCATAGATCTCGTTGTTCGCGTCGAGGTCGAAGCCGATGCGGCCATAGCCATTGTAACGATCCAGCCGCGATTGCAGCGTGGTGCCAATGCCGACATTGCCCGACAGGTCGCCGCCCAAACAGAAGCCGCCTTGCGGGTAGCAGCCCGAGACGAGCCCGAACTGTGGCGTGCCCGGTAGGGCCTTGGACGGAACGCCGTTCGAGCCATATTGGAACTGGAACGGAACGCCGTTCACGTCGAACGCCGTGCCCTGCAACGGCCCGCCCGTGATCAGCCCATATTTGGTATATTGATAAGCCTGCGCATGGTCGCGCACGAGATATTGCGGCGATCCGTCATTGGTCACGTTGCGGTTGATGAAGGTCGAGGTACGGTACCAGCTCCGCCCGTTGGCGAGCTGCTCGCCAAAGCCGCCGGCGGGCACGCCATCTTCATGGTCATATTCGCCACTGACTTCGACATGCAGGCGATCGTTGAAGAACGACTTTCCGGCCGCCGCCTGGAACAGATACTGCTTGTTGTCGCCGTAAGTGGTGATGCCGCCCTGGACGTTCGCCTTGAACCCGACAAAGTGCTTCTCGGTGATGAAGTTGACGACGCCGCCGACCGCATCCGAACCATAAGAAGCCGATGCGCCGCCCGTCACCACATCGACGCGCTTGATCAGCAATTGCGGGAACAGGCTGATATCGGGCACGCCCGTCACGTTGGCGCCGACGACGCGCTGGCCGTCGAGCAGCGTCAGCGTGCGGATCGTGCCGAGCCCGCGCAGCGAGAAGGAGCTCAAGCCCTGCTGTCCGCTCGACGTGCTGTTGGTGCCGGTGGTGACACCGGTCGACCCCTGCAGCGAGGGCAATTGCGCGATCGTCGTGAAGACGTTGGGTTCGGCGTTGCGCGCGATATCGACCGCGCCGATCGTCTGGGTCGGGGTCGGCGCGGTGAAGCCGCCGGTGGTGATGCGCGAACCGGTGACGACAATGTCCTGCGCAGTATTATCGGCGGTGTCGGCCGGTAGCGTTGCCGGCGGCGGCGGGGCGGCAGGCGTGGTTTGCGCCTGGGCCGGTGCCGCGATCGCGATTGCCATCAGCGACGCGAGGCTGGCGGTCAGGAGCGCGGTGCGCTTGCCGCTGGAACCGGGAGTACGGTCTGTGATCATGTTGGTCATGGGGATCCTCACCTGTTTTTTGTTGTCGTTTTGATCGGGGTCATCCGCCGCCCATGGCGACGGCGTACAGCGCGTGATGCGTAAGGATGAAGAGCGTCGCGTGATCGGCGCCCCCGAAGATCAACTGGAGGGGGCGTTCGGGCACGTCGATCCGGCCGATCTCGCTGCCATCGGGCGCGTAGGCGAAGACTTGCCCGTTCGCGATGAACACGCGACCCTGGCGGTCGACCGCGACGCTTTCGCCGGCGCGCTCGGCAAAGGGCTTAAGGTCGGAAAGCGTGCCGCCCGCGCCGACACGTGCGCTGTACGTGCGGCCCTCGGATTCGTTGCTGGCATAGATGCGGGTGCCAACGCGCCCGTGGATCAGGCTATAGGCGTCGAGCGTGTCGGAGAAGCGCCAGCCGACATGGTCGGGTGTGCCCTGTTGCCACACGCGAAAGGCGGGGAGCACGAGGCTGCCGTCGGGCGAGACATATTCGCGGGGTTTCGGCGTCCCGGCGTCGCGCGCGAACATTTCCCCGAGCGTGGTGAAATGGTCGGTCCTGGCGTCATAGTGATCGCGGAATTCGCCATTGTTCCACCAATTGCCGGGGAGCAGCGTCTCCGCATCGCGGTGCGCGGCGACCGGCGTCGGCGTGATGACCGTGACGTCGGTTTTCGACGCAGCAGGGTCGAAGGCATAGACGCTGCCTTCCGCGCCGAGGGAGGATAGCACCAGCACCTTGCCCGAACGCTCGATCGCCAGATTGACCGGATCGAGCGCAGCGTCGCGGACGATCTCGAGGCCGGTGGCCGCGCTCCAGCGATAGATCCGCTGGAAGCGATGCTCGACGAAATAGAGCGCGCCCGCAGCATCGACCGCCGCGCCCGAGATCGAGAAGAAGCCGCTTTCGAGTTTGCGTACCGGCCCGGCCCCCGGCACCGGAGAGGGGGCGTCCGCCAGCACGGGCGTGGCGGGAATGTCCAGCGTGGCGAACTCGCGCTCGCGCAGCTCAAGGTGCTGCGTCCTGTCCTGAATCGCATTTTCGAACGGGAATTTGCTGACCCGCAAATAGGTGCCGCAGCCATCGGCCTGGCAAGTGGCAAAGCCACTCTCGGCGTTGATATGGACGTTGCGGAAGCGAATGTCCGACGCATTGGTCAGCTTCACCGCCGACATCGCCGGGTGGAACGTCCGCGTCACCCGGTAGCTGTGATAATTGGCGAACAGCAGGTTGCGCGAGTTGCGGATATCGAGCGAGGTCGCATCCATTCCTTCGCCGACTTCCTGTTCGGTCTGCGGCGCGAGAAATTCCCAATTCTCGACCCCATCGAGCACGATCTCGTTGCGGACATGATGCTCGGCCGAAAGCTGATAGACAAGCCCCGGCGTCTTGGTGTCAGACACGGTGAAACCCGCCTGGGCGAAGGTGTTGGGCGTCCACACATCGGCAAAGGTGCCGCCCCCGCCATCGGTTACCCAGATGCTCGGATATTGCGCGTCCCAGCGATTGTCGGCGACCGGATCGCCGCTATGCGCGGTGCGCGCGCCGAGCGGCAGGCGGTCCGCGGTTGGGGTGCCGCCGCCGCCCATGATCTTGACGTCGTCGACCAGCGAATCCGCTCCCGCTTTCCACAGCAACGCCGAGGCGCGCGGATTGATGCGGCCGGTGAACAGCCCGAGGCCCGACAGGATGTTGCTGCCGCCCTTCGGGCTTTCGAGGATCGGCACCACGCCGCCGACGCCTGCATGAGCGGGGTTATTGTCGGGCAGGACGAGCTGGGTCAGCGCCGGGTGCAGCCCCAGCAGCACCGTATCGGGCCGCAGCTTGAGCGTATTGGTGACGCGGTAAAAACCGACCGGGAAATAGAGCACGCGCTGCGTATCGATCGCACGCTGCAGCGCGGCGGTGTCGTCGGTCATGGCATCGCCGCGCGCGCCGAGATCGCGGACGTTGTGCCACTCCGCCACGGCGGGCAGCGCGCGGATGGCGGTCGGGCGAAGCGGGGGCAGGGCGGCGAGCGCCGTCATCTGCAGGTCGGTTGCGATCCGGCCGGTCGCGCCGAGCATCGGCACCGCGAGGCCGTGCGAAAAGCGCGCCACGCGGTATGCGCGCGTTGGCGAAGCGAGGGTCTTGCCGCTCTCGCGAAAGCGCGCGAACACCGGCGTGTCGGTCGCGACGGCATTGTCGAAGCCGATCTGGGTAAAGGCGCTGCCCTCGCGGCTGATGATCACCCCGGCGCGCGACACGCGCTCGAACCGCACGTCCTTGCCCCACAGCGAGTCGCTATAGCCGGGGTCGATGTCGACCCCCACCGGCGTGTCGCGGATAGCGACGTTTACGAGCGTGAGGTCGACTTCATGCTCGCGGATCGCGGCGTCGCGCTGATGGTCGAAGCTCGAATCGATCAGCGTGAACTGCCAGGCGGGCGAGGTCTTTTCGGTGAGGATGCCATAGCGCCCGCCATGGAAGTGGACGTCTTCCATCACGTTGCCCGCCTGATAGACGCCGGCCAAAGCCGAGCCCAGGCGAAAGTCCATATGGCTGAGAAAGGCGTGCTGCGCGACGCGGAAGCGCACCGCCGTTGCGGCCGGATTACCCGCACCGATCTCGACGTCGATATTGCTCATCGCCGAATAGAAGGTCGCCGAATTGGCGTCGCGAACGTCGTCGCCACCCTTGCCACTGGGCGGCACCACGGTCGGCACGGGCACGGGAACCTTGCCGACGGCATATTGGTCGCCGCCGGTGAACACCACCATCGTTGCGACACCGCTTTGAAAGCCCGGTGTGGCATCGGCCAGCACCAGCACCGGGCGGGTCGGCCCCACGCCCAGAATCCGCACGCCGGGCGGCACCAGGATGCTGTGCGACAGGCGATAGCGGCCGGAGGGCAGGAAGACGATGCCATTGCCGTCGGTGATGCGCGCCGCGTCGATCGCGCGCTGGATCGCTGCGGTCGCATCGACACGTCCGTCCTTCGCGCCGCTAACCGTTACCGCGCGGGGCTCATTTGGGGCCGTTGCAAGCACCGACCGGGCCGGGGCCGCGCACGTCGCGACCGGGGCCAGCAGCGCCACCGCAGTCGTCGCCAGCATGGCTGCTCGTCTCTTCACGGTGCTTTGCCTCTCCCCCAACCGACGCCTGCGCGTCTGGCCGATGCTGTGCATAAGCGACCATCATGCGCGTGCCATCCGCGACGATGGTCGTAGTTCCCAGGCCGATGCGCCCTGCAGTAT
This sequence comes from Sphingomonas sp. PL20, assembly GCF_017875905.1. NCBI lineage: Bacteria > Pseudomonadati > Pseudomonadota > Alphaproteobacteria > Sphingomonadales > Sphingomonadaceae > Sphingomonas > Sphingomonas sp. PL20. The sequence goes on from NZ_JAGINH010000002.1 coordinate 1,645,615, forward strand.
CAGGGCTTATGAAAGGCCCGGGGCCGACGCGGCGCGTCGGGGCCCAGTCCGGTTTTGGGGACAGCATTTTGCAACGGGCAGTCAGTCACAGCGTGGTCGCGCCGATGGCGGTAATCGTGATGGGCGTCAGCGGCAGTGGCAAGTCCACGCTCGGTGCCCTGCTCGCATCCGCGCTTGGTGCGACGTTCCTTGAGGGCGATTCCTTCCATGACGCCGCCGCCGTGGCCAAGATGCGCAGTGGCCAGCCGCTGAACGACGCCGACCGCTGGCCGTGGCTCGATCGTTTGGGGGGTGCGATCGATGCCGAGGTGCGTGTCAACGGCCTGGTGGTGGCGGCCTGTTCGGCGCTGCGGCGCAGCTATCGCGACCGGCTGGTGGCGGCGATCGCCGCGCCGACCCGGTTCATCCTGCTGGACGGCAGACCGGAGGAACTCCGCCAACGGCTCGCCAATCGCGCTGGGCACTATATGCCGAGCAGCCTGCTGGCGAGCCAGCTCTGCACGCTGGAGCGGGTTGCCCCGGACGAGGCGGCGACCACGCTCGACGCCGCCGCCTCGCCCGATCGGCTCTGTGCGGAAGCGATTGCGTGGTTGGACAGTGGTGGGCACCCTGCGGAGGAGCAGAAACGATGAAATGGCGTGCCGGTTTTGCCGTGCTCTGCTTGGTGGCTGTGCCCGCTATAGCGCAGACCCCGGCGCTCGTGCCTGTTGTCGCGCCGATCGAGCTTCCGCTTTGGCCGAATGGTCCCCCGGGCGTCGATCCGCTGCGCGATACGCCCGAGATCGTCGAAAACACCTATGTCCGCAGTGTGCATCGCCCCTCGCTCACGCTGCTGCGCGCCAACCCGGCGCATGCCAATGGCGCGGCGATCATTATCGCGCCCGGCGGTGGCCACCGCATGCTGGTGTGGGTGAATGAAGGGGTGATGCCCGCCCGTGCGCTCAACCGCTTTGGCGTCACGGTGTTTGTCCTCAAATATCGTCTCGCCCGGGAAACAGGCTCAAACTATCGCATCGAGCGCGACGCGGCGGCCGATGCGCGGCGGGCCGTGCGCTTCGTGCGGGCGCATGCCGCCGACTATGGCGTCGATCCCCGTCGCATCGGTCTGATGGGATTTTCGGCAGGCGGCGAACTTGTGTCGCTTGTCGCCGACAACCCGGCACCGGCCGAGCCTTCGGGCGATGCGATCGACCAAGTCGAGGCGCGGCCAGACTTCCAGATTTTGATCTATCCAGGTCCGCTCGGCGTGCCCGCGCGCGCGGTTGCAGGCGCGCCGCCAGCGTTCCTGGCCGCCGGGACGCTGGACGCCTGTTGCGCTGAGCCGACCCTGACCCTCTACCAGCAACTGCGCGCCGCGCATGTCTCGGCGGAACTGCACTTGTTTGCCGATACCGACCATGGCTTCAACGTCGCGGCTCATGCCGAACGCGTTTCGCTGCAGCATTGGCCTGACCGGCTCGCCGACTGGTTGAGCGATGGCGGCTGGCTTGTGCCCGGCGGCGGCAAGCGCGCAACGCCCAGCAGCACGACCGAACTGTTGCGCAATTAGGGCAGCAGCCGCTTGCGGCCTTCCGACAAATGCCAGCGCATCGCCAGCGCCGCGCCGTCGCCGTCTTGCACCCGGATCGCGTCGACCAGCATCTCATGCTCCCTTAGCATCGCGCCGATCACTTCGGGCGGGCGCGAGCGCGAAATGTCGACACCGGCGCGCATGATACGGTCGACATCGCCGAACAGCGCATCGAACGCGACCAGGAAGGCGGGGTTGGCGGTCGCCAGCACGATTTGCCGGTGCAACGCCATATCCTCGTCATGCGCCGGTGCGCTCGACAGCAAAGCGGTGCGGAGCGCGTGCAACGCCGCCTCGATCGCCGCCATTTCCGCGCTCGAGCGGCGCGTGGCCGCCAGCCGCGCCGCCTCGGCTTCGAGCACGAAGCGCACCTCATAAGTGCCAAAGGTCGCGGACATATGGTCCATCGGCAGAAAGGCGATCAGGCGGTCCGATGGGCGGCCCTTGACGAACGAGCCCGCGCCGCGCCGCGCCTCGGTAATGCCGTCTGCGGCCAGACGGACGAGCGCTTCCCGCACGATCGTGCGCGACATGCCGAACATTTCCGCCAGGCGCGCCTCGGATGGCAGCCGGTCACCCACCGCCAGCCCGTCGCCATTGATGATCTCGACGATCCCGGCATAGGCCCGGTCGGCTAAGCGGCCTTCATTCATCGGTCGTTCCTTGGTCACCGCGTCGGGCGCGTGCCGTCAGAATAGGTGACTGGCGATAAGGATCAACGCCAGTCCGAGCACGGAGACGACGGTCTCCATCACCGACCAGGTGCGAAACGTCGCGGGCGTATCGATGCCGAGATAGCTTTTCACCAGCCAGAATCCGGGATCGTTGACATGGCTGAAGAATAGCGACCCCGCGCCGATTGCCAGCACGATCCATTCGGGCGATGCGCCCGAGGCGGCGACGAACGCGGGCATGATCCCGGCGGTGGTGATCGTCGCGACCGTCGCCGACCCGGTGGCGAGGCGGATGCACACCGCGACCAGCCACGCCAGCACGATCGGTGACAGCGGCCCGCCGGCCGCGACCCGCGCCAGCAAATCGGACAAGCCAGCCGTGACGAGCACTTGCTTCAGCGCGCCGCCCGCACCAATCGCCAGCAGGATCGCGCCCGCCGGCTGCATCGTCTCGGCCCAGATCGCCTCCTGCACCTTGGCATCGCCGATGCGTCGACCGAACAGCAGCGGCAGCGCCGCCAGGCACGCGATCAGCAAGGCGAGCACCGGATTGCTGGCCACCGCGAGCACGCCAAAGCGGGCGGCGACCGGCGGCGGCAGCAACGCGACCGCTTGCCCCGCTGCGATCAGCACCACGGGCATCAGCACGACCAACAGCGCACGCCAGTTCGCGGGCGCAGGCATGTTCAGCACCGTAGGGGCGAGCAGGGGTGGTGCGAGCTTCACGCCGCGTGCGGTGAATTTCGCCAGCACCGGCCCGGCGACGATTGCGGTCGGGATGCCGATGAGCAAGCCATAACCGAGCGTGCGCAGCAAATCGGCATGGAGCGCCTCGACCGCGAGCAACGGGCCCGGATGCGGCGGCACCAGCGCGTGCACCACCGACAGCCCGGCCAATGCCGACAGCATCAGCCGCAGCTTTGCCGAATCCTGGTTTGCACCCGCCGGGAGCGCTGCCGCCGCCGCCGCGACGATCGGCAGCAGCAGCACCAGCCCGGTTTCGAAGAACAGCGGCAAGCCAATAAGGAGGCCCGTCGCCACGCTCGCCCAGGGCGCGCCGCGTACGCCGGCCCATCGCAACGCGGTGCGGGCGAGGCGGGCCGCGGCATCCGACAATTGCAGCATCGCGCCAAGCGCCAGCCCGAGCGCGACCACCAGCCCGGTGCCGCCCAGAATATCGCCCGCGCCTTTCTGAATGGCCTTTGCAGTATCGGCAATCGGCAGGCCGGCGATGATCCCGACGACGAACGCGCCCGACAGCAACGCGACAAACGGATGCAAGCGCCCGCGAACGATCAGGACGATCGACAAGCCGATGCCGAGCATGGCCGCCACGATCAGGCGGTAATCCTCGGGCCTCATCGCGTGTGGGCCGCAACAGGCGCGGTGGCGGGCACGGTGTGGCCATGCGGCAGCGATTGCGAATGGACCATCGGACCCCCTTCTCCGCCGCAATCTCTCGCAATATGCGGGCTGCGTGGGTGTATCTGTACGACAACAATGCGCAATATTCCAAGATTATTCACGTAAAATCAGCAAAAATTGTAATATGCGCTTGAATCTGTCCAACCAATTTGAATAGGATCAAGCCATCGAGACTCGCATCGAGTTTCGTTCGATCGGCAGAAGCCGACAGTCGTAGGTGGCATGTCCCGTTGCGGCGTAAAGGGGGGGAGAGGGCTGAGATGACGAGGCAGCACATAGCGGTGAGCGAGGTCACGCCGGACCGAGATGCCTCGGCTCCGTTCGCTCGCCTGACCCCGACGCAGCGCAAGGTCCTCGACGGCGTCTATTGCGGCCAGCTCAACAAGCAGATCGCCTATGACCTTGGCATAGCCGAGGCCACCGTCAAAGCCCACATGACCGCGCTGATGCGCAAACTCAAGGTCCACAACCGCACGCAGTTGGCGGTGACGGCGCAGGCGCTTGGCTGGAACAAGAGCGCGCTCGCGCATTGAGGGCGCGGCCGGCGCGCCACTGAAATGCGCGATGCGGCATTTGTGACGCGGTGCGCCCGGTTGTAGTCGATGCCGCTATTGCAACCGGGCGCGCTTCATTGGTTTGATGGCCGCTCGTGGCCGTCCGTTTAGAACTTCACCTCCGCCTGCATGGTGAACGAACGCCCGCGTGGATCGGCAACGCGCGGTTCCCATGAGCTGCCGCTGCCGTTGTTGCTGTCATAGGAGATGGCGAAGGGCGGGTTGGTGTTGAACAGGTTGCGCACACCGAAGGTCAGCTTGAACCCTTTGATGCCGTTATAAGAAGCGGAGAGGTTGTAATAGATATAGTCCGCGACATCGGTGATGTCGTTCGCGGGGTTGAAGGTGCCGGCCAGCACGCCTGGCAGCACCTGATTCTTATAGCCTGAGCGGAAGATCTGCGTCAGCGACACGCTGAAATCATCGTTCGAATAGCTCACGAACGCATTGTGCTTCCAGCGCAGGCCAAGATCGGACGCGAGCGAGTAGACGCCAAGCTGCTGGATGGTCGCGGCGCTGGCGTTGACCTTCTCCTCCTTCTTGAGCAGCAGCGTGCCGTCCAGCCCCGCGCCGAAGCTGCCGCCGAGCGCGTCGATGCTGCCGCGCACGGTGAAGTCGACGGCCTGGGTCTTGGTGTTCCCCGCATTGGCATAGGTCTGGTCGATGACGGTCAGCTTGCCCGAGGAGTCGCGGATGAAGCGGTCCTGGAAGATCGAATAATTGGCAAACAGATATTGCAGCGGCAACACCTGGATGGTGTTGTTGCGGTTGATCGACCAGAAATCGGCGGTCGCACTGAAGTGCCGCGACGGCTCAAACACCACGCCGCCGCTGAACATCGTTGCGGTCTCCGGCCCCAGCGCCAAATTACCACCGTTGCGAATATTGACGTTGTTGTTGAGCGACGGACAGCCGTTTGCCGCATTGACGGTGCCGTTCGGGCAGTTTTTGGGGTCTGCGAAATCAGACCCGGTGTAGACCGAATCCGTGTCGGGATTGAAGATCTGGTTGAACGACGGCACGCGGAAGGCGGTATTGTAGGAGCCGCGGAACATGATCGGCTTGAACGGCCGATATTTGAGCGAGATCTTGGGATTGGTCGTCGTCCCGAAGCCCGAATAATCGTCTAGGCGGCCGGCGAGCGTAAGCTCGAAGCCCTTGAAGATCGGAACGAGCAACTCGGCATAGACCGCCTTGATGTCGCGGTGGACGCCGTTGAGCGCGTTGCCATTGTCGAACGGAGCCGCGATGATCGTCCGCTGCACCGCGCGCTGATCGCCGTTAAACTTATATTCCTCCCGCCGGAAATCGACGCCGGTCGCCAGCTTTACCGTGCCGCCCCAGATGTCGAACAAGGACCCTGAGACCGACGCATCGCCCTGTTTGACCGAATATTTGCCGCCATACAGCACGACGCCTTGCGCCGAAGCCGATTGGATCGCCGCCATCCCGGCGGCGCTTTGCGTCTGGCCGGGGAACAGGAACGGATTGACCGCGCCGCTGTTGAGCGCAGCGACCAGCGCGTCCTGATAATAATATCCGGTGCCAAGCGTCGAGGCCGAGATGCTGTCGGCATAGGAAATGCCGGCACTGTAGTCCCAGCCCTTGAACAAGGGCCCGGTCGCATTCAGCGCGGCGCGGAAGGTGGTGGTGGTGGTCGAAATCTCGCGCTCACCGCATTCAACGCAGCGCCAGCGATAGGAGAAGGTCGAGTTGGAGTTCAGCAGCCCCGGAAACACGCTGTTGATGCGGCTGACGAGGTTGTCGAAGGCGACATCGTTGACGCCCGCGATCCGTGCATATTTGTAGTTTTGGGTGGTGGTGTTGGGCGTGATCTGCACCGGAGAGAAGCGCTTGACCGAGTCCGCGCTTGATCCCGTGATTTCGAGCGCGATCTCATGCTCGCCGAACCGCTTCACTGCGCGCCCGAGATAGGTCAGCGTGTTGAGCTGCTGCTGGAGATAGACGTTCTTGCCGGTGTCGTAGGAGCAAGCGAGGCCGTTGCCCGGCGCGCCCCACACGTCGGTATCGTAAATATCCTGGTCCGGCACTGCATTACAGCCCGCCTGGCCGGGCAGACGCAAGGCGTTGATACCGCCGGTGGCCCGCACCGTTGTTCCTGGGATCAGCGGGAATGCGGACGAGGTGGCGAAGCTGGTGCCCGCCAGGTTGACGATCGTCGCAAACGGCGTGCCGCGCGTATCGACGCCAAGCCCGCGGTCATGCTGGAAGGTGTTGACGAAGCTGCGCGAATGCGCTTCGAGCGGGGAAATCCAGCTATAGCTGACCGTCCCCATCACGTTGAAGCCCTGCTTGTCCAGATCGCCAAAACCGGCGATTGCCGACAGGCGGTAGATTGGCGCGTCGCCTTTTTCGGTTACGTCGGTGAAGGCGGTCGCGCCGAAGCCGCGATAATTCTTCTTGGTGATGAAGTTGATGACGCCGCCGACCGCGTCGGTGCCGTAGATTGCCGATGCGCCGTCCTTCAGCACTTCGACGCGGTCGAGCGCGGCAAACGGGATCTGATTGACGTCGACGGCCGAGCCGGTCGTTCCTTGCGCCGCGACCCGGCGCCCGTTGAGCAGGACCAAGGTCGCCGCCGAGCCCTGTCCGCGCAAATTGGCGAAGGACGCGCCGTTATTGCCGCGCCGTTCGGAGGTCACGACGTCGGAGTTGCTGGCGAGGTTGTCGGCCGAGCTGCCATTGTCGGTGAGGAACGCAATCAGCTGTTCGGGGCTGCTGATGCTGTTGCGTTGCAGTTCCTTGACGGTGATGACCTGCAAGGGGAGCGCGCTGTCATTCGGGTTCTGCTTGATGCGCGAACCGGTGACGAGAATATCGGCTGAGTCGGCCTTTGCCGAACTTTCTCCCGCGCCGATCAAGGGCGTGGCCGCCCCGGTCGGGGTTGCTGCTTCCTGCGTCGTCTGGGCGAACCCGGTCCCGGCGAAAAGACACGTCAAGGCGGTGAACGCCGTGCCGGAAATGAGCAAAGTCTTGAGCGACGTCATAGTCTGAACCCCCTTTTTGCGCCCCCGCGCAACCCTGGACATTAGGTAACAGGAATGTTGCATCGCGCCATAGTTTCTCTTGCGAGTGCCATAGCCTATGGGCATCTCTTGCGACGGATTTGACCAAAAGTGTTGCGTGCGCGCACCAGTGCAGCATTGACGCTGGGCCAAGCGCAGACGAGCATGCCCCGGTCGCGGTGGTGCGGCCGCAAAAAGGGGGATTGCGATGTCGGCGGTGATATCCGGCGCGTCACTGCCGGAAACGCCGAGGGTTGCCACGGGGCTCGACTCCGCGCGCAGTCGCTTTGCGTTATACCTGTTGCTCGGCTTCTCTGCCGGGCTGCCGTATTACATGTTTTCGACGATCCTGTCGGCGCGGCTGGCGAAGCACGGCGTGGATCTGGTGCTGATCGGCTTTTTCGGCTGGGTGCAGTTGTTGCCGACGCTCAAGTTCCTGTGGGCTCCGTTGCTGGATCGCTTTTCGGTGCCCGGTTTCGGGCGCTTTTTCGGACCGCGGCTGGGGTGGATCATGCTCTCGCAATTGGGCATCTTCGCCGCGATGGTGGCGATGGCGTTCACCTCGAGCGATGCCAGCCTGCCGCTGACCGCGCTGTTCGCGGTGCTGCTGGCGTTCTGGACGACGACGCTGGAAGTCTCGGCCGACGCCTGGCGGATCGAGCTAGCCCCCACGCCCGAAACGCAGGGGCCGCTGACGGCCGCCAATCTGTGGGGCTATCGCAGTGCGATGGTCGCAGCGGGCAGCGGCGCGCTGATCGTGGCGGACCATGCCAACTGGGCCTGGGCCTATCTGGTAATCGCGGCGGGCGCGTTCGCGCCGCTGCCGATCCTCGCCACGATGCGCCCGCAGGCGGGGGCGGGGCGCGCGCGGGGCGTGGCGCTGGCAACCGGGCTCGGGGCCAGCGCGGTGATCCTGGGCCTGTCGCTGCTCCTCGCGGCGGGGGTGGGGGCGCTGGTGTTGCGCGCGGCGGCGGCGATCGGGATCAGCGCCAAAACCGACGCCACGACCACGGTGTTGGTGCTGTGCCTGCTGCCCTTCGTGATCATGGCGGCGCTGCTGCCGCGCATTGTCGGTCTGTCGGCAGCCGCGTGGGCGCGGCGCTCGACGATGGTTGGGCCCTATGTCGATATTTTCTGGCGCTTTGGCTATAAGGTGCTGCCGCTGCTGGCCTTTGTCAGCTTTTACCGCATGGGCGACGTGCTCACGCTGGCTTTGTCCAAGCCGCTCGAAATCGCGGCGCATTATGACCTGACCACGATGGGGATTGCCGATGGCTTCGTCGCCTTGCCCAGCAGTATGGCAGGCGTTGCCCTGGGGGCGGTGCTGGCGGTGCGGTTGCGGCTGACGCGCGCGCTGGCGCTGGGGGCGATCGGCTCGGCGCTGGGCAATTGGATCTTTGTGTGGCTGTGGTTCCAGCCGCCAAGCCCGCACGTCATCTACATCGCCACCGCGCTCGACCAATTCGCGCATGGCATGGAAGGGGCTGTGTTCGTCGTGTTCCTGTCGATGCTGGTGAACCCGCGTTATCCCGGCGCGCAATATGCGTTCCTGTCGGGCTTTGCCTTTCTGCTGCCACGGCTGCTGGCGGGGGCGGGGGGCAATATCGCGCGGCATATTGGCTTTGACGGATTTTTCTGGCTGTCGGGCGGGCTCAGCCTGGCGGTGGTGCTGTTCCTGCCGCTGATCGCGCGGGTGCAGCCGCGCGAGGAGGCGGCATGATCGACATCGAACGCGCGTTCGCGCCAGCGGCGGCGGCAGTTGCCGAGGGGCGTATCCCCGGGGCAACGCTCGGGATCGTCACCGCCGATGGCAAGCGGGCGGTGCAGGTCGCGGGCCACGCCGCGCTGCTGCCCCAGCCGGAAGCGCTGACCGAGGCGCATTGGTTCGATCTCGCTTCGGTCACCAAGGTGATCGCGACGACGACGATGATCCTGCAGCTGGCCGATCAGGGCCGGCTCGATCTCGATGCGCCGTTGACCGAGGCGATCCCCGACTTGCGGCAATATGACATAGCGGGCGCGCCCGAGCGCCGCCTAACCTTCCGCGATTGCCTGGCGCACCGCACCTTCTTCCCTGCGGTCGAGCCGATCTACACCTATGGCGATGATCCGCAGCGGCTGCGCGCCTTCGTGCTGCAGCGCGAATGGCGGCACGGGCCGCCGGTTTATTCCGACATCAACTTCATCCTGCTCGGTATCGCAGTCGAGCGGCTGACCGGTGCGCCGCTCTCGGCCTGGTCGCTCGGCGCAGGGCTCGCTTATGGCCCGCCGCCCGGCCCGGCGGTGGCGACCGAGCGCTGCGCGTGGCGCGGCCGCGTGCTGAAGGGCGAAGTGCATGACGAGAATGCGGCAGCGCTGGGCGGGGAGACCGGCCATGCCGGACTGTTCGGCACGGTCGGCGGCGTGCTCGATTTCGCCGTGGGGCTGCTGGACGGGAGCGGCGCATCGCCCGCGATGCGCGCCGCAATCCGCACCCCGTTCTACGAGCATCGCACGTGCGGGTGGGAACGCAAGTTTGACGGCTGGTCGGGCGGGGCGGCCTGTTCCGCCGAGACGATCGGCCATACCGGCTTTACCGGCACCGGCCTGTGGATCGATTTCGAGCGCGGATATGCCTGGACGCTGCTGACCAACCGTGTCCACCCGACGCGGCATTTCGACAGCGGGATTTTCGTGCTGCGACCGGCGACTGGCGATGCGGTGGTTGGGGCGGTTGGGTAGGGGGGAGTGATTGGACCGGGCGATAACTTCCGCTCAGTTGCGGGCATTCGCTCCTAGCTGCATAAGGCCGAGATGAAAGAAGCGTGCAACCTCTGCTGTTGCGCAGCCCTACCTGACTTGGCCGCAGTGCCAATGGGCGGCGATGATCTCGACGAGCGAGTGCTTGCCACCATCGAGAATGTCGTCGATCATGGCGGAGACGCTTGGTGGTTATACCTTTCGCAGTGCCGCGCCTGCGGTCAACATTGGATGATTGCTCAGGAAGAACGCATCTTCGATGAGTACTTCCTACGGCGGTTGACCGTCGATGAGGCTAACCGCATCTCCGCGAATGGCGAGTGGCCGGTCGAGCTTCTCAGCTACGCGCGCGTGCTCAAGACAGGGCATGCCTTGCACATTCGACCCTGCATTTTCTTAGAGCGGCTCTCTCCGTCGCTTATGTGGACCGTGGAAGAACTGCGAAAGGAACGGTCCGACATCTCAGTGGAGGAGATCGCGTTTCTGCTTGGTGTCACCGAAAAGCAAGCGAAGCGACTCTTGGCGGCAGCGTCTCCGGGGTACGGTTCGAGGTGGCAGCGGATGCGGCACCGTCTGGGTGTGTAACGTGTCCCTTGCGAAGCAGGGATGTCTCCCTCCCACCAATCCCGGTTGCTCCGCCCCAGCGTTGCCCACTAAACGAAATGCGGCTCCGGCCGTTCGCGCAATTGCTCGTAATGCACCAACGCCTGTTCCGCGCCCAAAGCGACCGGCTGGCCGTCGCGGAAGGTCCATTCGCCGCGGTCGCAGTCTTCGGCGCGGACATAGCCGTTGATGTAGAAACGGCGCAGATGGGGGGCGGTGTTGGTGCCCGAGGCATGGACCAGATACGGGCTCCACAAGGCGATGTCGCCGGGTTCCAGGACCAGGTCGACTTGATCCTCGGGTGACAGGCCCGCCGCGTCGAGCGCGCTGTCTTCGGGCGAGCGGCCGAGCGAGGCGGCGGGGTCGAGCGGCAGGGCTCCGCGCGTGTGGCTGCCGGGGATGAAGCGCATCCCGCCGCTGCCCGGATTGTGCGGATCGATCGCCAGGCCGGTCTGGACATAAGAGCTGCCGAGATTGCGATACGCCTCCGCCGGGCGGCGCGATTTCGCGTCCTGATGCCAGGCGAAATCGCCGCTGCGATCGGGCAGTTTCCAATGCAGTTGGTTGATGATTTGCTTGATGTCGCGCCCGATCAGCGGCTCCAGCAGCGTCGCCCAGCGCGGATCGAGCCGCGTCTGGTTGAGCAGTGCGGCGTGGTAGGACGGCCACTGCACCATCGGCACATGCGGCGCGCCGTCGGGGCCGGGGCGGACGGTGTAGAACAAATTGCCGTGGCGGAAGCTCCGGCCATACGCCACGCCTTCGGCATAGACCTGGTCCATCGCCGCGCCGATCGCGGCGACCTCGGCGGGCGAAAAGAATCCGCGCACGATGGCGTAGCCATGGGCACGAAAGTCGGCGACATAATCGGTCATTACCCGTCTCTCAGTTTTGCGATGCGATCAGGAGCAAGGCGGCGTCCATCGCCCTGGTCGCGCTCGCGCCTTCGGGAACATCGTTGGCGTAGAACGCCATCGTCAGCGTGTGTCCGCTCTTGGCGATCATATAGCCGGACAGCGCATTGGTGGCGTTGAGCGTGCCGGTTTTGGCGAACAATCTGTGGTCGAGCGCGGTGCCGGCAAAGCGTCGCGTGAGCGTGCCTTCGCCCCCCACCGGCAGCGTCGCGCGCCACGCGGTGCCCCAGGGTTGCGCGCTCACCCAGCGCAGGAAGGTGACCGCGCCGCGCGGCGTCACCCGGTTGTAGCTCGACATGCCCGAGCCATCCGCAAAGTCGAACGCCACGCGCGGCACGCCCGCCTCGGCGAGCATCGCACGCACGGCGACCTGGCCATCGGCGATCGATCCGCTGCCGCTCTTCAGGGCGACGCGACGCAGCATCAGTTCGGCGTGGAGGTTCTGGCTGACCTTGTTGATGTGTGTCAGATCCTCGCTTAGCGGCGGCGGCGTCAGCCGGGCGAGCGCGGTGGTGGCGGGGGGCCGTGCTGCGGGGGCACCACGCCGGATTGCCGGATCATCGGCGGGCGTGAGCGGGCGATGGCGCACACTGACGCCGCCCGTCACGCGAACGCCGCGCGCAACCAGCATATTGCGCAGCATCCACGCAGCATAATGCGCCGGATCATCGATGCCGAGGCGCAATGGCTCGTGCTTGCTCCCAACCGCAATCGTGCCGCCAAGCCGCACCACCGTGCCGTTCGGCGCGCGATCGAAGGTGATCGTGGTCGCACCCGTCGCCGTCGTCAGCGCGCCATTTTCGAGCGTGTAATAAGGCGGCAGCGTCACCGTCGGCGGGCGGCCGGGCGTGGTCGGCGCGACGGTGACGGGCAGTTCGTTGTCGTCGAGGGTCAGTGCTGAGGTGGCAGTGCCCGATCTGGTCGGGATGTTGTTCCAGCTCATCCCGGGGCTCCAGCGCTCGTCGGGATAGAGGCTGTCATCGCCGATCACGTCGCGCACCAAGCGCGTTTTGGCGGCGACGGCATCGGCCAGCGTCGCAAGGCAATCGACCGTGCAGGCCGGGGCGCTCGACAGGCGAGCATCGCCATGCCCTTCCAAGATCACGTCGCGCTGCTTGCCGGCCTGGTCGATCCGCACCGCCGCACCGCCCGCTTCATCCGGCTGGTCGAGCGCACCCAGCGACCAGAAGGCGGCGGCAGTGGTGAACATCTTGGTATTGGAGGCCGGGATGAAGCGCTGATCGGGGTTGATCGCGACGACTTCGGTGCCGGTCTCATCCACCACGACCAGGCCAAAGCGCGTGCCGGGGCTGGCGCTGCGCAACACGTCTTCGACCCGGCTCTGCAGCGCGGATTGGGCGTGGAGCGCGGTCGGCAGGGCGGCGACAAGCAGCAGGACGAAGGGCGGGACAAGGGCGCGGTGCATTCCCGCAGCCTAGGACCAATTGCGCGACAAACAATGCAGTGCGGCACATACAGAGCGTTGCCCCCGGTATAACCGTTGCGCATGATGGTACCGATCGGCGGTTGTCGCCACCGCCGTGCGGCTTCACAATGTCGTCATGACACGGCGCATCGCATTGGGGTTGGGGCTTTGCGCCCTGCTATTGGCTCAACCGGCAATGGCCGATGATCTGGCCGCGACCTTGGCTTTGCCGATTTCGAGCGGGTTGGTGGGGGCGGCCGATACGCCGCGCTTTGCCTGGGTCGAAAATGCGGGCGGCGTGCGTAACATCTGGGTCGCGGCGCGGGGTGGGCCTGCGCGCGCGATCACCGCGTTTACTGAGGATGACGGGCAGCAACTGTCCGATCTCGCGCTGACGCGGGATGGCACGAGGCTCGCTTTCGTGCGCGGCGGCGATCCGGAATTTCCCGATGGCAGCATCCCCAATACCGCCGCCAGCGCGACGCCGCCCAAGCAACAGCTTTTCGTCACCACGACCACTGGCGGCGCGGCGGAACGGGTGGGTGAGGGCCACGCCCCCGTCTTCGCGCCCGATGGCGAGCGGCTAGCCTATACCCGCAAGGGCGAAATCTGGCTGTGGAGCCGGGCGACAGGCGGGCAGCGGATCGCCACGGTTGCGGGGGATGCTTCCCGGCTCGAATGGTCCCCGGATGGCCGCGAGCTTCTGTTTGTCGATGAACGCGGGGACCATAGTTTCATTGCCTTGCTCGATGTGGCGGCGCGGGGGGAGGCGCGGCTGCGCTATCTCGATCCTGGCCTGGGCTTTGCGGTCGAGCCGTGCTTTGCGCCCGATGGCAAGAGTATCGCCTATATCCGCTTCGTCGATCCGCCCGCCACCGCCACAAGCGATGCTGGCCGCTATTGGTCGATCCGCAGCGTCGAGCTTGCGACTGGCGCTGCGCGCACCTTGTGGGCGGCCCCGGCGGGCGCGGGCGGAGCCTATGCCGGAACGCGCGCGCGCAATCTGTTCTGGGCGAAGGACGGCACAATCGTCTTCCCGTGGGAGCGCAGCGGTTGGCTGCACGCGTATGCGCTTGATCCTGCGCGAGGCACCGCGCGCGATCTCACGCCGGGCGCGTTTGAGCTGGAGAGCTTCCTGCTGTCATCCGATGGCACGGGGCTGGTCTATGCCGCCAATGCCGGGGATCTCGAACGGCGTCACATCTGGACGGTGCCGCTCACCGGCGGCGCGGCGATGCGGCTGACGCACGGCGCGGGCAGTGAAACGATCCCGACCTTCGCCGGAACGACGCTGGCGGTCCTGGCGACCAGTGCGACGCAACTCGCGCACCCCGCTCTGGTCGGCGACGCTCTCGCCCCGCTACATGACGCGCCCTCGGTTGCCGGGTTTGCAGCGCCGGAAACGGTCACCTTCGCGGCGGAAGACGGCGTGCTAGTCCATGCCCAATTGTTCCGCGCGCATGGGGCCGACAAGCATCCCGCATTGGTCTATGTGCATGGCGGCCCGCGTCGGCAGATGCTGCCCGGCTTCAACACATCCTATTATTACTCAAACGCCTACATCCTGAACCAGCATTTCGCGGCCGAGGGCTATGACGTGCTGTCGATCAACTATCGCAGCGGCACCGGTTACGGTCACGATTTTCGCGAAGCACCCGGCCAGGCGCGGGGTGGTGCCTCGGAATATCGCGATGTGCTGGCCGCAGGCAAATGGCTGGCGGCACGGGCCGATGTTGATCCGGCGCGGATCGGGATTTGGGGTGGGAGCTGGGGCGGTTATCTGACCGCCTTGGCGCTCGCGCGCAACAGCGACCTGTTCGCCGCCGGGGTTGATTTTCACGGCGTCCACGCAATGGTCCGACCGGTCGAAAAGACGTTGTCGCCGGATGCTGAGGCGGCGGCGCATCAGTTGCAATGGCAATCGTCCCCTCTAGGGGCGATCGCGACATGGCGATCGCCCGTGCTGCTGATTCACGGCGATGACGATAAGAGCGTGGACTTCTACCAATCCTTGCTGCTCGCGCGCGAACTCACCGCGCGGCAGGTGCCGTTCGAACAACTGGTCTTTCCCGATGAGCGCCACGATTTTTTCCGCTATGCCGATTGGCTGGCGAGCTATCGGGCGACGGATGATTTTCTGGATCGCACGCTGATGCACAAGGTCACGCGATGAGGTGGGTTGCCGCGTTTCTGGCGATGTCGTCGCTGTCGGCAGTGTGCGCGGCGGCGAGCCCAGACGATACGATCCTCATCCGCGGCGCACGTGTGTTCGATGGCAGCGGCGCGCCCGCTACCGTCGGCGATGTGCTGGTGCGGGGAGACCGTATCGTCGCGGTCGGGCGGCATCTGCGCAAACCACGCGGCGCGCGCAGCGTGAATGCGCGGGGGCTTACGCTGATCCCCGGCCTGCACGATCTGCACACGCATTTGCGCTCGCCGGGTTACGATGCGCCCGATGATCTGGGCAAGGCCTATGCCGGCTATCTGCTGGCAGGCGTGACGTCGGTGAACGACTATTCGGTATCGGGCGAAATGATTGCGCCGATCCGCCAGATGGTCGCTTCCGGGGCAGTGGTGGCCCCGCACCTCGAACTGGCGGTGCGCGTTGGCGTGCCGGGCGGGCATGGCACCGAATATGGTTGGGGGGCCTTCTTCACGTTGCAGGCCGCAACCCCCGCCGCGGCGCATGTCGCGATGGCGACCGCGCTGCCGTACCAGCCCAGCCTCATCAAGGTGTTTGCCGATGGCTGGCGCTATGGGCGCGACAGCGATCTCAACAGCATGAACGTGCCGACGCTTTCCGCGATCGTGGCCGATGCGCACAAGGCCGGTCTGCCGGTCATCACGCACACGGTAACGGTGCAGGGCGACCGCGTGGCCGCTATGGCCGGGGTCGATGCCGTGGGGCATGGGGCCGGGGATGCGGTGATCGACGATGATTTGATCGCGCTGATGAAGGCGCACCACACCGCCTATATCCCGACATTGGTGGTGTATGAGCCGCAGCAGACCCGCCGTTTCGAACCCGACGAGCAACGCGCGCTGACGCCGCCCGAGGCGGCGTTCGAAGCAAGCCATGCGGCGCAATCGTCCAAGCCGGTCGCGGCGTATGATGCGAAACGGTGGGCGATCATGCAGGACAATGTCCGGCGTTTGAAGGCGGCAGGCGTCCGCATCGGCGTCGGCACCGATGCGGGGATTGAGGGGGTGTATCACGGCCCCGGTACGCTGCGCGAAATCTGGTGGCTGACCAAACTTGGGTTCACGCCCGCCGAGGCGCTGGTCGCCGCGACCGCAACGAGTGCCGATATTTTGGGGCAATCGGCGGATAACGGGCGGATCGCGCCGGGCCAGCGCGCCGATCTGGTGCTGATCGCCGGGCGACCCGATGAGCGCATCACCGATTTATGGAAGGTGGCGCGTGTGTTCGTGTCGGGTCGCGAGGTCGCGCTCGCCCCGCTCCGCGCGCTGGTGAACGGGGCCGCGCCAACGCCGCTCCCGCTGCACGTCATGCCGGGCCCAATCGATACCGGCGCGCGCGCCGACGGACGCACCGATCTCGACACCTTGCCGGTCGAGAGCACCGATTCCGGCGTCGACCATAGTCATCTCGATTTCGTCCGGCCGGGGAGCGACGATCCGAAGTCTCCCGATCGGCCCGTCTTCCTGATCGCGCACATGGGGGCCAAGCCGCGCCCGTTCGCGCAACTGGTGCTACCGCTCACCCAAGGTGCGGTGCAACTCGCCGATGCGCGGGGTTTCACCGGCGTCGCCTTCGATGCGCGCGGTAATGGCCGCTACGACTTGTTGTTCGACAGCTATGCGATCAACGATGATGACTGGTTCCGCTCCGGCTTCGAAGCAGGGGAGGTCCGCCGCACCTTCCACATCCCGTTCAGTGCCTTTGCCAGCCGTGACGCGAAGGCTCAGCTCGATCTGGCGAAATTGCGCGCGCTGATCGTGCGGCTTGAGGGCAAGCCCGGCGGCAAAGCGTGGCTGCAACTCGACAATATCCGTTTTTATCGGGAGCGCGCGAGCGATGACCGGGCTGCGCCGCTGCCAGCACCCGGAGCCCGCAATCCGCAGCATTATAGCGAAACCAACTGACGCTTAAGGACAGGTTCCGGCGGGCGGACGATGCGGCAGCGCGCGCCCTGCGGCACGGCCCGTCAGCTTGCCGCCATCGACCGCGAGGACGCCGTTGACCAACACCGTCTGCACCCCGACCGCCAGCTCGGTCGGCTGCTGATAGGTTGCGCGCGGCGCATAGCGGCGGGGATCCAACACCACCACGTCGGCGAACGCACCGGCTTTGAGGTGCCCGCGCCCGGTCAGGCCGAAGGTGTCGGCGGTCAGCGACGAGCTGCGCTCGATCATTTCGCGCAAGGTCAGGACGTGATCGGCCACGACGTATTTGGCGTATTTGCGCGCGAAGCTGCCATAGACGCGCGGGTGGCCGGGCGAGGCGTCGGAATCGGTCATCACCCAGGGTTGCCGCATGAAGGCGGCGATGTCGGCCTCGCTTTGGTTGAACGAGATGACGCCGGGATCGCCGACGCGGATAACGGCAATTGCGGCGGAGATCGGGTCGGTCTTGTTCGCCACCGCGACTTCCGCCAGGGTCCGATTGCGTTCGGCACCTTCGCTGATCAGCAACTTGGTCGGCCCGCCGCGTTTGCGCATGTTTTCGGCCATGTCGGTGCGCAACCGCGTGGCCTGCGTGGGGTCGTCAAAGCGCGCCAGCATCGCTTTGCGGCCGCCATCCTGCGCCCATAATGGAACCAGCGAGGCAACCATGCTCGAGCCGCTGGCCGACCACGGATATTGGCTCGCCGTGATGTTGAGCCCCGCCGCGCGCGCCGCGTTGATCCGCGCGATCACCGCCGGGGCCTGGCCCTGCACATCGACGCCAAGCGCCTTGATGTGCGAGACGTGCGCCGGAATATGTGCGGCGCGCGCTATCTCAATCTCTTCATCGATCGCGGCGAGCAGCCCAACGGTGTAGCTGGACTCGTCGCGGATATGGCTGTCGTAAAAGCCGCCCCGCTTGCCCGCTTCGGCGGCAAGCGCGACCACTTCTTCGGTTTTGGAAAAGCTTTGCGGGGCATAGAACAGCCCGGTCGAAAGGCCGATCGCGCCCTGGCACACCGCGCTTGCGACCAGCGCCTGCATCTGGGCCAGTTCCTGCGGCGTCGGCGCGCGCTTGGCCTCGCCGATCACACGCTGGCGGATCGTGCCGAAGCCCGTATAGGTGGCATAATTGATCCCGACCGGGCGCGTCCGCGCGCTGTCCAGCACGCGGCCAACGTCAATCTCGCCGCCGCCGTCATTGCCGATAAACGCGGTCGTCACGCCCTGCATCAGGAACATCGGGATCAGCCGCTTGGCGGGATCGTCCGACGTCAGATCGTCCCCCATATGCGTATGCGGATCGATGAAGCCGGGCGCGACGATCATGCCATGCGCGTCGATCACGCGCGTGGCGGCGCGCGCCACATGCGGGGAGACCTCGACGATGTGGTCGCCCTTGATCGCCACATCGCCGACGAACGGCGCGTCGGAACCGGTATAGATGGTGCCGCCGCGCAGGATCAGGTCTGCAGAAGGCGGGGCCGAAGCGCTGATTGAGGCGAGCGCGACACCCACCAATAGCCCAATCCGGCCGATGTTCATGGCGTACCCCAGAAGCCGGGGGGCGGTGGCGACAATATGCCGCCTACATCCGTCACCCCACCGACACGATCCTCCGCCAGCCATAACGGCCCGTCAAGATCGACAAAATCGGACAGCATCGCCACGTGCAAAGCGGGCGCGATCGACAGCGAGGAACTGACCATGCAACCGGTCATCACCCCAAGCCCGCGCGCGCGCGCTCCGTGGGCGAGGGCGAGGGCGGCGGTCAGCCCGCCCGCTTTGTCGAGCTTCACGTTGACGCATTGATAGCGCGCGGCCACGCGATCGAGATCGTCGGCGGTATGGATTGATTCATCGGCGCAAATGGGCACTGCCGGGGAAAAATCGGCGAGCCACGCATCCACGCTGGCCGGCACCGGTTGTTCGAGTAGCGCGACGCGGAGCTCGACCAGCAGCGGCTGCATCGCTTCGAGCAGGGTGCGGTCCCAGCTCTCATTGGGATCGACGATCATCGTGGCGTTATGGGCCACGGCGCGCACCGCGCGAAGCTGCGCGGCGGGGTCTGCGTGGTCGACCTTGACCTTGATCAGCGGCGCGGTGGCGATCAGGGCGGCCGCCCGGGCCATTTCCGCTGGTGTGTCGATGACCACCGTCAACGCGCTTGCCATGGAGGTGAGGTCGGGGCCGTCGATCATCGTCGCGACCGCGCGGCCCGAGCGCTTTGCCTCCAAATCCCACAAGGCGCAGTCGATCGCGTTGCGCCCCGCGCCCGGCTGCAGCAGGCCGAGCAGGTCCTCGCGGTCCGCGCCGCCTTCGATCGCATCGCGTACGTGCGCGATCTCGTCGAGCGCACTCGCAACGCTTTCGCCATAACGCGGGTAGGGGACGCCCTCGCCGCGACCGACATGCCCGTCTTGCGCGATGGTTACGGTGACGACATTCGCCGCCGTTTTCGCCCCGCGCGCGATGCGAAACGGCGTGTGCAACGCAAAGCGGTCGTGCCGTGCCTCAAGCGTGCGGAGCATAGAGCGCATCGATGATGGACTCGACGCCAAAGGCGATCGGGTCGGTACAGGGCAGGCCGAGCACATCCTCGGTCCGCGCACACAGCGCGCGCGCCGCCGCTGGGTCGAGTGCAGAGGTGTTGAGGCACACGCCGACCGCCCGCACGCTCGGGCTGGTCAGGCGTGCCACCTGCAGATTCATCGCCAGGCATTCCATCAGCTCGGGCAGGGTGCGTCCCGGCAGACCGCGCATGTGCGCACGCCCCGGTTCGTGGCACAGCACGATCGCCTCGGCCTGCGCGCCGTGCAGCAGGCCGGTCGAGACACCCGCGAAGGAGGGATGGAAGAGCGACCCTTGCCCTTCGATCACGTCCCAACCGTCGTCAGCGCGTGCCGGGGCGAGCTGCTCGATTGCCCCCGAGATGAAATCGGCGACCACGGCATCGACCGGTATGCCGCCGCCTGCGATCAGGATTCCGGTCTGGCCTGTCGCCCGGAAATCGGCGGCGATGCCGCGCGCGCGCAGCGCCGTGGTCAAGGCGAGCGTCGCGTACATCTTGCCGACCGAACAATCGGTGCCGACCGTCAGCAACCGGCGACCGGCGCGCGGATACCCCGTCCCAACCATCAGATCCGCGGGCGGATCGCGCACGTCGAACAAGCTCAGCCCGCGCTCGCGGGCCAGCGCGACAAGCCGTGGCACATCGCGCAAACGCTGGTGGAGTCCGGCCGCGACGTTCATTCCCGCTTCCAGCGCGGCGACGGCATCCGCGATCAGATCCGCCCCCATCGTCCCGCCCGAATTGGCGATGCCCAGCACCAGCGTGCGCGCGCCAGCGCTTGCGCCCTCGGCAATCGTCAGGCGCTTGAGCCCGAGTGTCAGCGGGCAATCGTCGTAACGAAACTCTCCGACGCAGTCGTCCGGGCGGAAGGTGGCGAGGCCGCGCGACGTCTTGATGCCGATAGGGTCGGCGCTATGGCCGAGATAGAGCAGATAGGGTCCGGGTATCATGCGGGCCACCGTATCGGCAGCGGCGACCGCCACAGCATAGCGAGTGGATCACCCGGCATAGCCTGTCGTTATGTCGTCCGCTTCAGGCGGCGTCGATAACCCGCGCCAACGTCTTGAGAAAATCGGTGGCGAGCGCGGTCGGCGGGCGGTTGAGCAGGAACATCGCATGGACATCGAACGCCAGTTGCGGCTTTAGCGGCCGCACCGACAGACCGGGGCTGAGCGAAGCCTGTGCGGTGAAGCTATCGACCACCGTCATCCCCACGCCCTGCCGCACCAGCGCGGTGGCGATATAGAAGGTCCGCGCCGACACCACTTCGTCGAGTTCGAGGTCGAGCCGCTGCAACTCCTGGGTAAACAACTGTCCGATCGGGCCGCTCGCCGCCAGGCTGATGAAGCGCTTGTCGCGCAGGCATTCCAGTTCGAGCCGTGGCGGCGCGTCTGGCATGTCCTGTTCGCGGTAGAGGACGACGAGCTCGCCCTCGCCCAGCCAGCGATGGCCGATCGGGGCGGCTGGCGGCACCGCATATGCGATCGCGATGTCGGTTTCGCGTTCGTAGAGTTTGCGCAGCAAATCGTCGTGATGAACTGTCTGCAGGTCGAATTGGACCGTCGGATGGCTGCGCAAAAAGCTCGCCACCGCCACGGGCAATGCGTCGAGCGCGAGGGACGGCAGCGCCGACACCCGCAGCATCCCGCCGGTCCCGCGCTTCAGGTTCCGGCTCGCCTCGCGCAGCGCATAAACCCGGTCCTGAATTTCGCTGACCTCGGCGAACAGCGTATGCGCGTCCTCGGTCGGCACGAGACGCCCGGTGCCGCGCTCGAACAGCGGAAAACCGAGCAGCGATTCGGCATGGCGCAGCGTCTTGGAGACCGACGGCTGCGAGATATTGAGCGCCCGCGCCGCCGCACTGACCGAGCCATTGACATAGACGGCGTGAAAAATCTCGATGTGACGCAGGTTCATGGTGCCACACCCTGTGCGAGCGTTTCTTCGGTGCGGCTATAGGCCGAGCGCGTGCCGGGATCGGCGGGCGCGTCGGTCGCGAAATACGCGACGCCGTTGCCGTGCTGTGGATCGATCCACAACCCCGACTTGAGCCCATAAGCGTCCCCCAAATGCCCCCAACGCGGCTTCCCGTCGCCAAACGGATCGTCGCGGCAGCCCGTGACCGGCGTCGCCAGGAACGCGACCGCCAGGCCATAGCGGCACATCTGCCCGTGCCAGGTGTCGCCATTGCTCCCCACACCGCTATCGCCGTTCCACGTCCATTGCGGGGTCTCCAGCAGATCGACCGAGCGCCGAGAAAGGATGCGCACGCCGTCGATCCGCCCGTTGTCGAGCAGCATCCGCCCGATCCGGGCAAGACCGCGTGCAGAGATATAAAGCCCGCTTTGCGGCGCAAAGGTCGCGCCGTTCTTGCCCGCACGCCAAAGGGACAGATCACAACTGCCGTCGCGGGTGGGAGCTACGGGGCAAGCCGGGCGCGCGCCGTGATAGTCGTCGCGCGTTACCGACCCCGAACGATATTGCACCACCACCTGGCGGACAGCATCGTCCGAACACGTAACGAGATTGTAGCAGGCATCGAGCTTCATCGGCGTGAAGACGAGCCGCCGCATCACCTGGTCGAACCGCTCGCCAGTGGCCCGTTCCATCACGGCGGCGATTACGGGGAAGTTCAGATTGGTATAGCGGAAATACGCGCCTGGCGCGTGTTCGGTATCCCACACCTTCGGGTCGGCCAGCACGCTGCGCAGATCGGCGTCGAGCGGTAGGACATAGTCGATGCCGTCGGTCAGGCTCGAGCGGTGCGACAGCAACAGGCGCAAGGTGATCGGCCGGTCGGCAAAGGCCGGATTGCGCAGCTTATAGCCGAGCCATGTCGACACATCGGTATCGAGATCGAGCCGGTGCTGTTCGACCAGGCGCAGGACGGCAATGGCCGTGACCAGTTTGGAAATCGACGCAATTCGGACCGGATCGTCCGCGCGCAGTGTTCTGGCGGCGGCGACATCGGCCAGACCCGAAACGTGGACCGTCTGCTCCCCGCGTCGATCAAAGGTCACGCGCGCCGCAGCGACCGGTTGATAGACACTTGCGGCGAGCAAAAGCAACGCAGAGATCATAGCGGCAAGGGTCGGTGGGCGCGCGCCGATGCCGCGTTCACCGCCCTCGCGTGCGTCACTTGGGCATCCCGTTCAGGCCACTCGCCTGGCGCAGTGCCGCGCCGTCGAGCCGATACCCATCCAGAAAGACGGTGTGGACATGGCGCAGGTTGCCGAGCGCCGCCGACACATCGCCATCGACCAGTACGATGTCGGCGGTCTTGCCCACCGCGATCGATCCCGCCCGGTCGTCCATGCCGGTCATCCGCGCGGGGATGATGGTCGCGGTCTGCAGCGCTTCGGCATTGCTCAGGCCCGCTTGCTGATACAGTTCCAGTTCGCGCACCAGCTCCAGCCCATAGCCATCGGTCCCCGCAACGATCGGCACACCAGCCTGATGGAGTTTGCCGACCAGATCGACCATCTTGGCGAAGCTCTTGCGGAAATCGTCGCGCGTCAGGCCCCCGAACAAGGGATAGCCGCCGATCTTCCAGCCACGGACCACGGCGGGCGGCGCGACATCGGAAAACGGCGCATATTCGGGCGAGATCGCGCTGCCGTCCGACGTCATCAACGGTTCCCAGACGGTCAGCGTCGGGTCGATGATGGTGTGGCGTTTGGCAAGCTCGGCATAAAAGGACGTCATTGCCGGGGAATTGAGATCGACGTCCTTGCCATATTTGGCGGGCCCCTCGAGGCGTGCAGCCGTATTGGCCTTGTCGACCACGTCTTGCGGCATCGCCTGCATCAGGATGAAGTTGATGTGGGTCACTTCATCATAACCCGCACGCACCGCGTCGAGCGGACGCATCCCAGCGGGCACGTGGCCGTGGACGTGCAGCCCCAGGCGATGCGCCTCCGCCGCTGCGGGCGCGATCCAGGCGGGATTCATCGAGGTGTAGAATTTGGCACCCCACAGCCCGGCGGCCTTGATCTTGTCGACGGCGGCGACGGCCTCAGCGGCCGAGGAAACCGTCAGCGCCCCCTGCGCGGCGAGCGGGTCCTTGCGATCGATGATCACCGACACCTTGCCGTCAGGGGCGAGCAAATCGCCCGCTGCCCGGCGCTTGTAGATGCTCAGCGCCTCGTCGATCAGCGATCCGGGGCTGCGGTAATTGGTCATGCCGGTGGCGACGTTCTGCAGCAGGTTCCAGTCATCGCCGACATGCTGGTGCGAATCCCACAGACCGGGGGTCAGCGTCTTGCCGTGCCCGTCGATCACGGTCGCGCCCGCAGGCGCGGTGATCGAACCCCCAGCGCCGATCGCCGCGACCTTGCCATCCGCGATCAGCACCGCGCGATCCGGAACGTAGCGCCCCGCGACTGAATCGAACAGCAGCACATGGTCGATCAGCGTCGCGGTGTGGTTGGCCTTGCTCAGGAAACGATGCGCCACCTCGCGCACCATCGCGGCGGTCGCCTTGTCCTGAAGGTCCTTCAGCTTGGGGCCATTCTTCTCATAGCCTTCGGGCAACATCGAAATGACACCGGCGTTGCCGAACAGACGATTGTCGCTGTCGAGCCATACCGGCGATGGCGCGAAGCCATATCCCGTCAGAAAGGCGAGCTTGATCGTCTTGAGGCCGTGCGGGCCTTCGACCTGTGTCGGCTGCCCGATCGCGATGCTGGCATGGCCGGTCGGTAGCAGGTCGATGCCCTTGGCCCCCGCCGCGACTAGCGCATCGATGTCGAATTCACCGGCAAGTGGCGGCCCGCCATAGGTGTTATAATGTTTGTCGGCGAAGGGAGCGGAGCCGGAATCGATCACCGTCTTCCAGTCCGCCACCCCGTTGCTGCCAACCGAGAAGGTCTCCGTCGCATCCCCGGAATCGGTGAAGCCGCGGATGGCGATCGTCGTGGGGCGTCGGGTGGGATCGAGCGTGACCACCTCGTCGGTTTCGGTCACCCAGCCGCGCAGCGACATCGACATGCGATATGCGACGCGCCCGTCGGGCATCGTCCACGACCAGATGTCGCCATGCTTTCCGGCGATCGAGCTGAGGGTAAAGTGCCGTGCGCCGGGCGGCGGCACCAGCAATTGTTCCTTCGGTGTCGGTGCCGCTCCGGCGATCGAAGCGGTCGCGGCGAGCAAAGTCGCAAGGATCAGTCGGCGCATACAGATTCCCCCCCAAGAAGCGGGGAGAGTGCCAACTCGTCGCGGACAGCGCAATGCTCGCCCATCCACAAAGTGGACGAGGACCATCATCACGACTTGGCGACACCACCGGCCAGATCCGCAGCCCGTCCTTGGCAACGCAAAGACGGGCTGCGGCAGCGGAGACCGGGCTTAGAATTCGGCGCTGATGCCGAAGGTGAAGGTGCGGCCGCTGGTCGTATAGACTTCGGTACGCTGGGCGACTGCATCGAGCGACTGCACGATCGGTTCGTTGGTGATGTTGATGCCCTCGGCGATCAACCGGACGCCTCGGCGCAGGTTGATATGGGCCTGGAAATCGACATTGTTGGTCCCGCGAATACCATCGCCGCTATTGTCGATGGCGTTGCCGGCACCGGTCAAATAGCTGCTGCGATAGGCATCGGAAACGCGGACGCCCCACAGCTTGTTCTCGTAATACAGCGTGGCGTTGGCCGCCCATTTCGAAAGATTATACTGCGGGATGATCTTTGGTACATTGTAATACGCGGTCTGATGCCCGTCGAACCACGTTCCGTTGACCACCGCGCCAAGATTTTTGAGCGCGCCGGGTAGAAAGGTGAAGTCGTGCTGGACTGCAACCTCAATGCCCTTGATGTCGGCACCAGCGCCGTTCACCGGCTGGCTGACGTCGAACAAGGTGTTCGCGTCCTCGCCTTGCACCAGCAGCGAGAGCGGCAAGCCGGTCTGGCCATAGGGGATTTGCTTGGTGGACGAACTGATGAAGCTGTCCATGCTCTTGTAGAAGAAGCCGACCGAGGCAAAGCCGCTTCGACCCATATAATATTCGACCGACCCCTCGACCGAGGTCGCCTTGAACGGTTTCAGGAACGGATTGCCGAGGCTCAGGCTGCCGCCATTGGGGCGCGTAGTGATCGACCCGGCCGCCGCCAGATCGCCCAGCGCAGGGCGATTGACATTCCGGCTGGCGCTCAGCCGAACGACCACCGCTTTGGCAACATCGAGCGCCAGGTTGGCCGCAGGCAGGAAGCCGTGGCTGTTGGTGCGGATCGCAACCGGCGTGAAGCCCGCGCCAGTCGCCAGATGCCCCGACGACAGCAGATCGGTCGAGTAATAGCGCACGCCCGCATTGGCCCGCAGCCGCATCCCGGCCACGATCGTGTCGAGATCGAGCTGGGCGAAGCCTGCGCCGGTCTTTTCATCGACGCGGTAATCGCTGCCTGCCTGGAGATTGGCGGCGGTCAGGTTCCGATTGTCCCCGATATAGCTGTAAACCCCGTCGACGTTGCCGACGATGTATTGAATCAAGGTATCCGGCGTGACGGTCTGTTTTAGAGTATTGGGGATGGCGATGTCGGCGGGCACGTTGTGGAACACCTTGTTCACCCACGTATAGCCGCTGTTGATGAAGTGCTTATACTCGCCACCCGCCTTGAAGGTGAGCGCTTCATTCAGCGTGTAGGCCGCTTGGAGCTTCCCATTGGCATATTGGTTGGTGATCTTGTTTTCCTGAACGTCGAGCCGCTGTACCGCCCAATTGTTCGGATCGGTGATATCCTTGCCGTAAGTGTTGACCGGAATGGTCGGGCGATCGTCATAGCTGAACGGGGTGTTCTTCAGCTCCATGAACACCTTGTCGAACACGGGCTGGCCGAAATCCGATTCCTCATAGCCGCCAAGCGCGCTCAGCGTCAGCCGGTCGGTCACCTTCCAGCTGGCATTGGCGACGCCCTGGTAGAAATCGGTGCGGTTCTGGACGACATGATGTTCGGACCGCAGATCGATGCCGGTATAGCTTGCCGCGCGCAGCGTATTGGTGCTGTCGATCACGGCGCTCTGGATCACCTGGGCTCCGGTGATCGAGGTGCCGGTCAGCGCGTTGCTGCCCGCCGTCGCCAGCGCATAATCGTCGCGATGGTCCCACAGCCGACCATAGAGAAAATCGACGTCGAGCTTGAACGCGTCGCCCGGGTGATATTGCACGGACGAGGTAATGCCGAGCCGCTTGCGGTCGGTATACCACGAGGATGGCGACTGCGCGGTCGGCTGGTAGACGCCCGAAAGGAGGTTGGCGCGTGTCGCCGCATCGATGTTCGGACCGATATTGGCGGCACCATATTTGGTGAGGCCCCAGCCCCAGTTGCGATAGCCGAACTCGTTATTCTTGATCTGGCTATAGGCGACCGAGACCAGCGCGGCGAGATCGCCCCAGCGGTGCGAGACGAGGCCAACCACGCGCGGCGTGACGCCGCTGGTGTTGTCATTGGTCTGGCCCTTGGCGGAAACGACCAGCTTATTGCCGGTGTCGAAAGGCTTGGCGCTGGTCAGTTGCACCGTGCCGGCAATGCCGCCTTCATCCTGCTCTGCCGAATAGGATTTCTGGACCGACACGCGGTTGAACAACTCCGACGCGAACAGGCTGTAATCGAACGAGCGCGAACGGGTGACGCCGCCGCGATTGTCCATGCCCGAAGCGGTGTTGCCGAGCACTTCCATGCCATTTAGCTGCGTGCGCGTAAAATCCGCCCCAAGCCCGCGCAGCGCGATCTGGCGGCCTTCGCCGCTGTCGCGGGTGATGGTGATGCCGGGAATGCGCTGCAGCGATTCCGCAAGGTTCAGGTCGGGAAAGGCGGCGATATCGGTGGCGACGATGTCGTCCTCATTGCCAACCGCGCGGCGCTTGAGGTTCTGCGCTTCGGTAAGGCTGTGCCGATAGCCGGTCACGATGATGTCGGTTCCCTCGCCGACCGAGCGATCCGGCAGGGCTGCGCCCGGAAGGACAGCGTCCTGTGCGGCGACCTTGACCAATGCCGGATGGACCGGGGCCGCCGACATCGGTTTCAGAATGGCGACGCCGCCCTGGAAGGTCACGCCAAGGTTGGTGCCGCGCAGCAGATGATCGAGCGCGATGCGCGCGCTATAGGTGCCGCGGACGCCAGCCGTGCGACGGCCGCTGACGGCATCGGGTGCGACCACCACTTGCACGCCGGTCGCTTGCGAAAAGCGGGAAATGGCGGTGCGCAAATCGGACGGCGCTATGTCGAAGCGCTGCTCCTGGCGAAGGACGGTCGTCTCCGCCGGTCGTGCCTGTGCCATAGCAGGTGTCGCAATCGCGATCGCCAGTGCCATGCCTGAAATACCCCGAAAGTGTTGCATGATGTTCCTCCGCTCGGACGCCCCTGCGCCTCGAACGAAAGACGGGTTCCACGCCGGATCAGGACAAAAGAATTTTGTTGCAGTGCAGCGTCATTGTGATGACATTTTGGTGTCACGCGACGCGGCCGGCTTCAGTCGCAATTGTGCGCCCTGATGCACCACAGCGAAGCCATAGGCAGCGCCGATTGCCCCCAGTAACTGTTCGGGATTGTCGAGCTTGAAGCGCCCGGACAGCACCAATTTTTCAAGCTGTGGGGGCGGGGCCTCGATCACCGGCCCGCCATGGCGGTTGAGCGCCTCTACCAGATCGCCCAGCCGCATTTCATCGGTGTCGAGCCAGTTATGCCGCCAATCCTGCTGCGTCGGATCGAACCGGCTTGGCGCGCTCGCCGCAGTGCCGTCGAAGCGGGAGCGCCAGCCTGCGGGAACCAGCACGCCGGTGTCGGCACCGCTTGCCCCGAACCGTACGCGTCCGCGAAACACCGCGAGCTTCACTTCGTGATGCGCCAGATCGATGTCGAACGCGGTGCCAAGCACGCGCGTGCTCGATCCGCGCGCGGTGACGACAAAGGGCCGGTCGGGTTCATGCGCCACATCAAAAAACGCTTCGCCGCGGCGCAGCACGACGGTGCGCTGCCGCGCGTTGATCGTGACGTCGAGGGCGGTCGCACCATTCAGTTCGAGCCGCGATCCGTCCGCCAGTGCGACCACGCGCTCTTCGCCGCGTTTGGTCTCATAATGGGTGGCAAGGGCAGGGGCGGTGCCCAGGCGCGTCGCCTGCCATGCGCCGCCACCCAGCACGAGCAGCACCGCAGCGGTCGCCCCCGCCGTTGTCAGGGTGCGGCGCCGGGTCTCCCGCATCGCCAGAATATCGGCGTCGGACAGGCGACCGAACGCCGCCGCTGTCCCGAGCGCCTCCTCCAGCGCCGGGTCGTCAAGCGTTGCCCGGACGCATTCGGCGGTCGCGGCCTGCGGCCCATCGCCCATCTTGCCCGACAGGGCGAGGCCCGCAGCTTCCTGCAGGGAGGCGCGACGGCTCATCGCGCAGCACCGGGCGGCAGGCCGCGGCGTTCCAGCGCCAAGCGCAAGTCGGCTACTGCGCGCGTACAATGCTTGTCCACCGCCGCAATGCTCAGTTGCAAATCGGCGGCGATGGTCGCGCTCGCGGTGCCGTCGAGCCGGCGGCGCAGAAAGACTTCGCGGCGCAGCGGCGGCATCACTTTCAAGGCACGCACCAAAATCTCCACCCGCTGGCGATAGTCCAGCACCTCCTCGGCGCGCGGTCTGGCGCAGACGATCTCGTCGCTGAGGTCGCTGGTCGGCGGCAAGGCGCTACGCTGGCGAAAATGATCGTGCACCAGATTGCGCGCGACCGTGAAGCAAAATGCGGCGGCATCCGCCACCGGCCGGGTCCGGCGATAGTCGTAGAGCCGTACATAGGTTTCCTGGACGATGTCCTCACCATCGGCGTGATGGTTCAACCGTCCCCCGACAAAGCGCCGGAGCGCCTGGCGCAAATCTGCTTCCTCCTGATCGGCGCGTCGCCGAATCAGGATGGCGGAAATCTCATTCACCGCGCCGCGCCCCTGCAGAGACGCCGACACGCGCGTCGTGGCGCTGTCACTTCGTGCCTCCCTGCCCGGATGTCTTTCCGAGTCTCGGCCGCGTTAGGACAGAAGCATGAAGCGCGCGTGACAATCGCGCGGGCGGCGCTAAAGGGGCCGGCGACCTCTATCGGATCGGACCGGACGATGCGCTTCGCGATGCACTTGGCGGCTTTGGCGGGGCTTGCCAGCGCGACGCCCGCCGCCGTGGCGAATGACCGTCCCGACTTCAGCATCGGCGCGATCGCCGACGCGCAATATGCGGCTGAACCCGATAGCGGTCAGCGGCTTTATCACACGGCACCGGCCAAACTCGCGGCGGCCGTGGCCGATTTCAATCAGCAAAAGCTGGCGTTCGTCGTCCATCTCGGGGATTTCATCGACCGAGACTGGGAGAGTTATGAAGCATTCCTGCCGGTGGCGGCGAAGTTGCGGCATCCGTGGCATTATGTGCTCGGCAATCACGAGTTCGCGATCGACGATGCGCATAAGCCGCTGGTCGTGAAAAAGCTGGGCATGCCAGCGCGATACTATAGCTTCACCAGCCATAACTGGCTTTTCATCGTCACCGACGGGACCGGCCTGAGCAGCTTTGGCTGGCCGGCGGGCAGCCCCGAACACACTCGTAGCATGGCTGCGCATGCGGCGCTTTATCCGGAAAAGCCGCTATGGGATGGCGGCATCGACGACGCGCAACTGCGCTGGATCGACGCGCAACTCGCCGAGGCGGACCGTCGCG
This sequence comes from Sphingomonas sp. PL20, assembly GCF_017875905.1. Lineage (NCBI taxonomy): Bacteria > Pseudomonadati > Pseudomonadota > Alphaproteobacteria > Sphingomonadales > Sphingomonadaceae > Sphingomonas > Sphingomonas sp. PL20. Next base: position 1,675,920 of record NZ_JAGINH010000002.1, read on the forward strand.
GGATGAAAGCGATGCTGTTCAGCCATTTCCCGCTATTTCCCGAAAACCCGCATAACCTGTGGAACGCCCCGGCCGTGATGGCGGTGATCGAACGCCACCGTTCGACCAAGGTGTGGCTCGACGGGCATAACCATGACGGCAATTACGGCGAGCATGCCGGCGTCCATTACCTGAATCTCAAGGCGATGCTCGATACGCCGGAGACCGCTTACGCGCGCCTCGATTTCTTCGCCGACCGGGTGGTCGTACGCGGTGTCGGGCGACAGCCGGATTATGTGCTGCCGCTTCGCCCTTAGCCTTCCTTTGGTGTCGCGCGATTAAATCTGCGGAGTGTTCGTCCGGTCAGTGGCCGATGACCTTGACCAGCGGCGCGACATCTTGCCCGGTCGGCAATTTGCCCGAACTCGACAGACGCTGCGTCGCTTCGTCCCAGTGCAGCGCGGTGCCGCCGCTGCCGGTGCGATAGCGATTGCTGACACCATCATCGTCATACAGCGTGAAGCTGGTCGAGCGGCCGGGATAGACGCGGATGCTTTCCAGCGGTTGCCGCGTCGCGGTGCTGGGTACCTGCGCGCCGATCGGCACGATCGAGCCCGCACGAACGAATAACGGAATCCGGTCGATTGGCGCGGCAGCGGTGATGGTCTGGCCGCCGTGATACCGTTCATTGGTCCAATAATCATACCAGTCCGCACCCGCCGGAAGATAGACCGGGCGGCTGGTCGCGCCTTGCTCGGTCACGGGGGCGACGAGGAAGGCGGGGCCGAACATATATTCGTCGCCCAGGTCCACGACCTTGGGATCGTCCGGGAAATCCATGAACAAAGCGCGCATGAAGGGCGCGCCGCTTTCATAAGTGTGGCGACCGAGCGCATAGAGATACGGTATCAGTGCATAACGGAGCTTGAGATACTGGGCGAGGACGGGTTCGGCGGCCTTGCCATACTCCCAGATCGCGGTGGCCGGGCGCTGTCCGTGGATGCGCAGCGTCGGCGTGAAGCTATTATACTCAAACCAGCGGACGAACAGCTCGGGATAATCGGTATAGCTCGGCACCATGGCGGTGGCACCGGCCGGATCGAGCAGGACGGGACGTTCGGCCTTTGGCCCATTGGGCCACTGCCATCCGCCGGTATCGCTGCTCCAATAGGCGATGCCCGATGCCGTCATGTTGAGGCCCGTCGGCACTTGGCGCTTCAGCGCCTCCCACGTTGCCTGAACGTCCGACGACCAGAACAGACAGCCATTGCGCTGCGTGCCCAGATACGCGGCGCGGCACAGGATCAGGTTGCGCAGATCGGGACGATCCTTCGCTGAACCCTCGGCGACGCTGGCAGTATGCAGCAAGGGGAAGACATTGTGGTACCGGTCGCCCGATCCGATCGCATAGAAATGCCCATCGGGCACGAGGTCCGGCTCGGTCTCGTCGAGCCAGAACCAGTCGAACCCCTGCGAAGCGATATTGTCGCGGATTTTGTCCCAAAACCAGCGCCGCGCCTCCGGATTGGTGCTGTCGAGCAAGGCACCCGCGCGATCGGAGCGAATGGGCAGGCCGTCCACCACGCTGCCATCGGCATCATGCAGCAGCCAGCCCTTGGCGGCGAGCATATTGTAATAGCGCGACTCGCGTTCGAAGCGCGGCCAGACGCTGACGATGCTGCGCAGCCCCATGCTCTTGAGCGTGGCGTTCATCGCCTTGGGATCGGGGAAATAGCTACGGTCGATGTCGAGCTGCCCCATCCGGGTCCAGTAGAACCAGTCGAGCACCATCACGTCGAGCGGATAGCCGCGGCGGTGATATCCATCCGCGATGCCGAGCAACTCGGCCTGCGTCTCGTAGCGTGCCTTGCTCTGGATCAGGCCAAAGGCCGCCTTTGGCGGCAGCGGCGTTTGGCCGGTCAGCGTCGCATACCCCGCGTAGAGCGCGTCCGTCGTGGGACCGGTAATGACGAAAAAGGAGACCCGCTCACCGACCTCCGATTGCCAATGGGTGCTGTTGTACAATCCCGGCGATACGGTGGTCTGCGATGGATTGTCCCAAACGATGCCATAGCCCTTATTGGTGACGAGGAAGGGAACGCAGACCGTTTCGCCCGCTGGCGCATCGTAATTGTGGCGGCAGTCGATCGTGCGGCCGCGCAAGTCCAGCCTGCCTTCCTGGTTCTGGCCGAGGCCGTAATAATGTTCATCGAGCGGCGCGGAAAAACTTGCGCCGACTTTGAAGGTCTTCTCGCCCGCAACCGTATGCGGTGCCATTTCCCACCCGGTCATGTGCAAGATGCTATGGCCGTCGGCATCGTTGATGGTGATCTCGACCGGCGGAAGCGATGGCGCAAAATAGCGTTCCATCTGCGTCGGGGCCTTTGGCCAGGGCTGCGCTGCGACCGTCAGGGACAGTGCGGAGGAGGAAAAGACGTCTCCTGTGGCATCGGCACGATGCGTCCACCCCGTGGGACCGACCGGGGCAGTGGGGCCGGGGCCTGGCGCGGCACTGGCGAGGCGGGAATCAAGCGCGATCGTCACCCGAACGATATTGGGCGCATAGGGTTCGATCGCGACGAAGCTGCCATTGCGATCCACGGTCGCGAGCGGATCGGCATAGGCGGCAGAGCTGGTGATCAAGGCCACGGCTGCGGCACCCATCCAGCGTGCGAGCGTCTGTTTACGATGCGTCATGGGGGGATCCTCTTCCGACACTATTGGGTATTGCAATCCGAGTGGCGCGACCGCCGCAGGCGGCGGGCGTCATCAGGGATTGCCCGGCGCATAAGGGAAGTTTTGCGCCTTATACCAAGCGAGATCGTGTGCGGGCGGCGCGGCACCGGGCGGGAGCGGCAAGCCGTTGACCGACATCCAATAGGCCAGGCTGGCATCGCGCCACCACCGCGCCTCGCGCTGCTGGATGTCGAGGAAGGCTGCGGTCTTGGCGAAGCGCTCGTCATCGATGGCGGGGCGTACGTTCGCCCAAGTCCGGCGCATGTCATCGACATAGGCGACCCCGCGATCATAATCGGCGACCATTTCCGGCCACAGCGTCTTTCCCGACTTCAGGCGATACGTCCATGGCACGTGGTGGAACCACAGTAGCAGGGCGTCTGGCGTGGTCGCGGGATCGGCCAGCGCGCGCGCAAGGGCCGGGGCGTATTGGCTGGTCGCGTTGGTGCCGCCGGGCCCGCGTTCGACGCCAACGCCGTCCTTGTCGGCGCGGTGGTAATAATAGGGATTCCATTCGGGCCGCTTCAGATCTGAGATCCACGGCCCCGGACCATAATGGTGGGCGGTCGCCATGAGATGGGCGAGACCAAGCGGGGTCATATACTCGACCACCGCCTCGCGCGATCCGGCCATCATCTGTGTGATCGGCGTGACGATCGCTGGGTTCGGACCAAAGGTCATCGCCGCCCAGTCGCGCGCGATTCCGGCTGACGACGCCTGCGGATCCCACGCAAACCGCCCGAAGGCGTACCAATTGGCTTGGTTGAAGGTCGATCCCGACCAGTCGCGCGAGCGGCCGATATTCGCGACCCCTGCCATGCCGGTCAGCGTGCCGCCGCTCCCTGCAACGATACGTCCGACGGTGGAGCCCGGTCCATCTGCCAGCGTATCGGCCCGCAACGTCTCTTCGAACAGCGGACCAAGATAGGCGAGGTGGGTCGCCTGCCCGAGATACTCCTTGGTAATCTGAAATTCGATCATCAGCGGCGTGTGGGGCATCGCGCCGAACAGCGGGTGGAAGGGCTCGCGCGGTTGAAAATCGATCGCGCCATTTTTCACCTGGACGATGACATTGGCGGCGAATTTCCCGTCGAGCGGCTTGAAGTCATCATACGCCTGTTTGGCGCGGTCTTCGGCATTCTCCTGCGCGTAGACAAACGCACGCCACATCACCACGCCACCATGCGGGGCGAGCGCCGCCGCCAGCATGTTGGCACCATCGGCATGGCTGCGTTTATAGTCTTGCGGGCCTGGCTGGCCCTCGGAATTGGCCTTCACCAGAAAGCCGCCAAAATCGGGAATCGCACGGTAGATTTCATCAGCTTTCGCGCGCCACCACGCGGCGACCTGCGGATCGAGCGGGTCTGCGGTCTTCAGCCCGCCCAACTCGATCGGCGCAGAGAACCGGGCAGAGAGGTACACTTTGATGCCGTAAGGGCGGAAGATGTCGGCCAAGGCTGCTGCCTTGGCGATATACGGTGCGGTGAGGCTGTCGGCCTTGGCGTTGACGTTGTTGAGCACGGTGCCGTTGATGCCGATCGAAGCATTGGCGCGGGCATAATCGGTGTAGCGCGGGTCGCGGAAATCGGGGAGCGTCCACCAATCCCATAGCGACTGCCCGGCATAGCCGCGTTCGACCGTGCCATCGAGATTGTCCCAATGGTTGAGCAAGCGGAGCTTGGTCGCGGGGCTCGACGAAAGCGTGGCGGTGCGCACCGCATGGCCGGTCTGCACCCAGCGCAGCAGCGCGAAGGCCCCGTACAGCACGCCGCGATCGGTTTTGGCGGTAACAAGCATCACCCGCCGCCCACCGAGCGTCGCCGGACGGATCAGATATCCCTCGTCATTCAGCGCCGCGACCGGCAGGGCAAGCGCCGCCACCTCGGGCACTTGGGCGGTGGCAAGGACGACCGAATCGGCGGTGATGGCGTCCCGCCGTGCCACCGCATGTCCGGACAGGCCCGAAAAACCCCGCTCAAGTTCCTCCGCTGCCACGCGAAGCGTCGGCGATTCGCGCAGCACGGTGATTGCGGAGACGGTTGCCGCCGGCCGCTGCAGTTGCGGTAGCGGGCGATAGCGTAGCCAGAGATCGTATCCGTCCTCGGCCCGCGCCGGGCGCGCACAGGCCAAGCAAACAAGCATGGTGAGCGCGACCGCGAACCGCCCGATGGCACCGACCATATCCCCGTCTCCCCCTCAGCCGACTCTTCCGGCTTTCTTTCTTTCCGCGTTCACCGATGACGCGTGATAGCGCTAACGCAAGACCGGGCAGCAGGGCAATGCCATGCGCGCCCGGCGCGCTGCGACCGCACTGCGCAATGACGGTTCATCCCGCGCGCCGAACGACGCCGAGAGGGCGGGGGGCGGACAGGATCGCCTTCAAGATCGCCTCCGAACGGCGCTGCCCATAGCCGTGGCCATAGGCGCTGGAGGTGATCGCCACCACCAGATGGCGGCTCGGCACGACATAGATCTTGTTGCCGCCATTGCCCGAGGCAAACGACACCGGAATATCCACCCCGCCGATCTGCTGGCGCTTGGCATACCAGAAATAGCCATAGCCATCGGCAAAGGGATCACTCTCGCCGATCGCGACCTTGGGTTCGAGCGCCGCACGCAGCCATGCCGCACTGACGATGCGCCGACCGTGATAGCGTCCGCCGTCGCGCACCATTTCGCCAATCGCGGCGAGGCTGCGCGCCGTCAGCATCAGATTGCCCTGGCCCTTGGTATAGCCCGCGCGATCTGCGCTCCATTGCCAGTGTGCGATGCCAAGCGGGGCGAACAGGTTCGCGTCCGCAAAGGCCGCCAGGGTACCGCCCGTGGCTTTGGCCACCACCACCCCAGCGGTATAAGCGGTGACCGAATTGTAGCGATAGCGCGTGCCAGGGGGATCGGCCTGCGGCACCGACAGGACGAATGCCAGCGGGTCGGCGGCTTCGTCCATCTTGTCTTCATTGCCCGGCGAGGCGGGGTCCTCGTCAAACGCGGCAAGGCCCGAGCGCATCGTCAATACGTCGCGCAGGCGCACGGCCCCGATCGCTTTATCCCGCGCTTCCGGCCAGTAGCGCGCAACCGAATCCTCCACACTGGCGATCCGTCCCCGGTCGATCGCAATGCCGACCAGCAGCGCGGTGATGCTCTTCCCTGCAGATCGGATGTCGTGCAGGGTGTCGGGCGTCTCGCCGTTATAATAGCGCTCACCGACAATCTTCCCATCGCGCAGGACCACCACGCCCTTCAGGTCGGGGTGCTCGTCCGCATCGAAGCGGGCGAGCACCGCGTCGAGCGGCCGGTCTGGTATCGGGGTCTTCACCGGCAGCGGAGCGGCCGACACCAGCATGAGCAAGGTCGGTAAGAGCAAAGGGGTCGCTCTGGTGCGCACGGGCAAGGGCGGTACTCCGGTCAGCGTTGGATGCACCGAAGTGGTGGCGGAGCTTATTAGCAACCGCAAGCGGACGCTGCCGCTTTATCGTTATGGGCCGGCGCATGACATGGCCATTCGGCAGCGCTTGCGGCCGGAGATGCGGGCATCATCGACCTGTTACCACGCCGTGCCGTCGGTGGAGCCCGGTGTGATGCCATTGGCGCGATCCGGGGGCCAAGACGTCGAACAAATGAGTCGGGGCGGCGTTGAATTTGATAGCATAGTTGGCCTTACCACGCGTCCAATCGGCCAGCTCGCTTAGAAGAATCTCGCCGCTCATCGCGATCCCCGATCAGGATTGAATCGCCACCAGACCGCGATATTCTGGCGTTGCGGGCACGGCGCGAGCTCCTCTTTGCTCAGGACTGGGGGTTTCCCTAGCTGGGCGAACATCCGGTTAGGGCATGTCACACTAACGTCTCTGATAATGTGGTCTAAAATGAGCGGGATCCCGACTCACGAGAGAGTTCATGCCTGACCTCAACAGGATCAACTATCTAAGCCTTTTTTGCTCATGTGTCGGCCATGCCGCCATAGTGGGCGGCATTCTGTATGGCCTGTCCGATTTTCGAGAGGAGCGTGTTGGTCTTAAGCGGTCGACTCAGCCGCTCGTCGTGGAGTTGATTCCGATCGACCATATGAGCGACGCTAAGACCGGTGGTGCTGCTCCGAACCATGATGAGGCACCTGCAGTCGTCCCGCGCCAGGGAACAGCGCCGCTTTCAAGGCCGACCAAAACCCTTGCGGAACCCATCAGGCTGGTATCCAAGCCGGGCGATGCGGTCGGCACTATGCTCGCCCCGGAGGGGGCGGGCGAGCACGGATCGACCACTGCCGCGGACTTCAGCGAATATCAGCGCCGCCTCTATGCGTCTCTTGCGCGCGGCAGTCGCTATCCGGCGGAAGCGCGTCGCCTGCATCTGGCGGGCGTCACCCAGCTGGCCTTTAGGATCGATCGCGCCGGCACCGTCCTCGAGAGCTGGATCCAGGAAAGCTCCGGTTCCGAACTGCTCGACAATGCGGCGCTCGAGGCCCTGACCAGAGCGCAACCCCTGCCGCCGATTCCAGCCGGCCTTCCAGCCCGGATGGAGTTCGTGATCGAGATTGATCTATCGGTGATGCAGCAAGTTGCCCTGCAGACGGTCGGTTAGGGGATCTCGCATTCTAAAGTGTCAGCCCCTTGTCGGCCCAATCGGGGCGATTTTGTGAGCGCGTCTCCGCGAGATATATTGATCGGCCTGCTGGTCTCCGACTATTCCGATCTCAGGCGGCGTCTTGCCGGTCGGCTCGGTTCCGCCGATGCGGCGAACGAAGCGTTGCAGGATACCTATGTCCGGCTGCAACGCACCGATATAAAGGACGAGATCCGCAATCCGCGATCCTACCTGCTCAGTATGGCCATTAATATCGCGAGCAATCGGATTCGGTCGGAAGCGCGACATTTGTCCGCCGGGGACATTCAGGATCTTGTTGAGCTTCCCGACGAAACGCCCAACCAGGAACGCGTCGCAGAGGCGCGTTCGGATCTGAAAGCGGTCGAACGCGCCCTCCAGGGCCTGCCAGGACGCCGGCGCGCGATGTTCCGCCGTTTCTGGGTTCACAATGTAGAGTATAAGGAAATTGCTTTGGAATTCAACGTTTCAGAGAGGACGGTGCGACACGAATTGCTGCTCGCGACACGCTATTTGCAAGAGGCGACGGAAGAAATTTTCATCGCCGACTTGCAAAAACGTCTCGCCGAAGTGTCCTCTCAGTAAGGGGGCGTGAGCGATGACCGATTTTGGTACGCTCTCCCTGGGGCGAATGGGCAGCAATTCAGGATGACGCAGAGGAGCGGCCGGACAGATTCTGACCTCTCGCGCTTGCGCCTGGAGGGTCTGGATCACCTCAATCGCCTCCATTCCGGAGAGGCGACCGATCGTGACGCGGCTGCATTCGTCGCGTGGCGCAGCCAGAGCCGTGCGCATGAAGAAGCTTTCCGCGCCGCACTGCGGCTGCGAGAGCTCGTGAGGATCGTCGAAACCGAGGCCGAAGCGAACGAGGCGGCAGCAGCCAATGTGGTCCCGTTCAAGGCACCGGCGCGCGCGCCGCGCATTTCGCGCAGGCAGATGCTTGGCGGCGCGCTTGCAGCATCCGTCGCGGGCACCATCGCGATAGGACGGGCGTTAGACTTTGTGCCGAGCCCGGCAGAGGCCATTGCTGACTATCGCACGGGACCGGGCGAGCGTCGAGTGATCCAACTCGCCGACGGTGCCAGTGTCGATCTGAATACGCGTACCAGCATCGATATGCGTGCGGGGCTCGCTATGCCCGCCGTTGAGTTGATCACGGGGGAAGCGGTGCTGACCAGTGGGCGCACGCAATCGGCTGCGCTCGTTGCGGGTGCGGGCACCAGCGTCGTCCGTAGCGGGCGTTTCAATGCGCGTCGTGATGGAGATGATGTCTGCATCACGTGCCTGGCCGGGGGCGTCGAGGTTGCCTGGGGCAATGCGAAACGCGTTCTGAAACCGGCCGACGAGGTTCGTTACAACAGCGCGACGATCGGCGCGGTGCATCCGGGAGTCGATCCCGCGGTCTTGACAGCCTGGCAAACGGGCACACTCATTTTCCGAGATATGCCGTTGCGCGACGTGGTGAATGAAATAAATCGCTATCGTTCCGGCAAAGTGTTGCTTTCAAACTCACGACTAGCGTCAAGGACGCTGAGTGGAACGTACTACGTATCACGATTAGATGATTTTTTTAGTCAGGCGGAATTGGCTCTAGGCGTGAAGATTTTCCGACTTCCCGGAAATGTGATTGTTTTAAGTTAGCGGTGACGTTCCCTATACCATATCCGCCAAATCTGTCACTAAAATGTAACAAAAATATCCTGCCAAATATCGTTCCTCTACGTGTCTCCTCTTTGGGATAACTTCGGGGGAATGCAAATGCTTGTCGGCCAGGCGGTGCGCGACGATTGCGTGCAGAACTATACCGAGACAGGATTCGGGCCCGTAGCGCATGCATCCAAACCCGTGGGGCCCAACACGAATCTGCCCGGGCTCAGCGACTGCAGCTCGGCACTGGATCTTCGAAACTGGCTGCTCAAATTCTCGCGCAGTCTCGGCTTCTACGGTGGGCGCTACATCCAGCTTGCCAGGCCCTGCTGGGGTCTGGACGAGCGCGAGCCCGGCTTCCCTATCCGGCATATCACCACGTCGAGCCAGGCTGAACGCGAAGACGAGCATTGGATCGCCAGTGATCCCTCGCTCGCGCTGATCCGCGGTGCCTATACGCCATTTTCTTGGTCGACACGCCATAGCATGCCAACGACGCACAAGCAGCGTGCCTGGCTCGACGGCGAGCGCGGCCGCGGAATCGACGCGGGCCTTGCTATTCCGGTCCAGGACAGCGCTGGCTGCCCCGGCTATCTTAGCCTGTTCGGCCATGACGAACCATCGATCAAGCGGCTCATCGAGACACGCGCGCCCGAACTGGCCTTCCTCGCCGGGCAATTCCACGCGCTCGCCAAGACCCTCGTGCCGCTCGCCGAATGGGTCGGCCGGGGGCCCCGCTTGTCGAACCGGGAACTCGAGTGTCTAAAGCTCGCCGCGTTGGGCCAGACAGTCGATGAAAGCGGGCAAACGTTGGGAATCTCCGGTCGGACCGTTGAGTTTCATCTGCGCAATGCGCTGGAAAAGCTCGGCGCGCCAACGAAGCTCCGTGCGGTGGTTCTTGCTTTCGGCGCTGGAGCGGCAGCGGGGCTCTAGAGTCGGTCTCGCTATTGCGCGCGCCATTCCCGATTTGGACGTTCGCTTGATCGAAGAATTAGATGAAATAGGGATCATCCGCCCGGTTGGTCTTAACCGCGTCATCGAGTATCTGCAGCCGCTCGATGAGCGCCGATAGCCCACCCAAGGGGAAGGCGTTGGGCCCGTCGGACAGCGCGTGATCCGGTTCCGGGTGCGTTTCCAGGAAGAGGCCGGCGATCCCGACCGCCACCGCGGCGCGACTGAGGAGTGGAACGAACCTTCGATCCCCGCCCGAGCGGTTGCCTTCACCGCCAGGCAACTGCACCGAATGCGTCGCGTCGAACACGATGGGCGCGCCGGTCTCGGCCATCACGGCGAGGCCGCGCATGTCGTTGACGAGGTTCTGATAGCCGAAGCTGGTGCCCCGCTCACACAGCAGGAAGCGATCGGTCGCCTGGCCCGCACCTTCCGCCGCCCGGACGGCCTTGTCGAGCACCTGTGCCATATCGGCAGGTGCCATAAACTGCGCCTTCTTGATGTTCACCGGGCACCGGGTTCGCGCAACCGCTTCGATGAGATCGGTCTGGCGCGCGAGGAATGCGGGCGTCTGCAGCATGTCGACCACCTCCGCGACAGGTTGGACCTGGGCAATCTCGTGAACGTCGGTGATTACCGGCAGCCCAGTCTCTGCGCGAACCTTGGCCAGGATCGACAGGCCGACATCAAGGCCGGGCCCGCGAAACGACGCGGCGGACGTGCGATTGGCCTTGTCGAAGGACGCCTTGAAGATGACCAGGAGGTCAAGCCGCCTGGCAATTGCTGCCAGCTCGTGCGCGATCTGCAGCGCGAGCGCTTCGGATTCGAGCACACACGGCCCGGCAATAAGGAACAGGGGGCGGCTGTTGCCGACCTCTTGACCAAAGAGCTGCATTGGGACCTTGCTCCGCTAAACCAGATGACGCGCGGCGAGCGCAGCCTCGACGATGACGATATCCGAAGGATTGTTGACTTCCCACATCCCACCGGGCGGATCCGGAATCTCGATCATCCGGATGGACACGCCTTCGTTGAGGAATCTGAGCTGTTCCAGCCCCTCGACCAGTTCGAGCGGCGAGGGGGGCGCCTCCGCATAGAGTGCAAGCGCCTCGCGCCGATACGCATAGGCACCCAGATGGAAATAAACCGGCACATCATAGGTGCGTTCGGGCAAATAAGGGAGGATGCGTTTCGAGAAGTAGAGGGCATTTGCCGCGCGGTCGACCACCACCGTCGTCCCCCCGACCCGCCCGGTGCGGGCATCGGCCGTCAGCCGATCGATCTGTAACGGGGTGCAACGGATCATCGGCGTGACGACGGGCACAGGAGGCTCCGACCGCAACGTTTCGATCATCAGCTCGATCGCGAGCGGCGGGGTGAGGGGGGAATCTCCCTGAAGGTTGACGATGATGTCGGCGTCAATGCCCGCCTCGCGCACGGCGGCCCAGCAGCGCTCGGTGCCGTTGCGGCAATCGAAAGGCGTCTCCACAACCGACGCCCCGAAGCTCCTGGCTTGCTCTGCGATCCGGATGTCGTCTGTCGCGATCCAGATTTCCGCGACGCCGCCCACCAGGCGTGCAGCGTCCCAACTGCGATGGAGCAGAGCCTTGAGCGTCCCGTCGGCCCCTCGCAAGGGCACCAATGGCTTGCCGGGGAATCGCGACGAGCTATACCGCGCGGGGATAATGATCGCGACGCGTTCAGCCGGGACATCGACGCTCGTTCCGCCGACAATTTTGAGCATCAGCCAATCCCGAGCCGCAGAAGGTCGTGGATATGGACAACGCCACGCACGTGCCCGCCTAGGCCGCCTTGGAGAACGAAAACGGCGGTAATGCGAGCCTCCGACATGATGGTCAGGGCATCGCGCGCCATCGCACCGATTTCGAGAATTCGTGGCCGCGCCGTCATCACGTGTTTGGCACACAAGGTTCCGAGCGAGATGCCGCTTCTGCGGATGTCGCCATCTGTGATCACACCGTCCAGCCGCCGATGGCCATCGATCACGCCGGCAATGCCAAAGCCCTTCTCGCTGATGACCTTCAGCACTTCTTCCATGGGCGTCTCGCCGCGCACGAGGGGCAGGGCCTCACCGCCATGCATGAAGCTCTCCACCCTCACGAGATCGAGCCCCAGGCGACCGCCGGGATGCAGCTCCAGCAGATCGGCCGCCTGGATTCCGCGCATCTGCATCAGAGCGATCGCCAATGCGTCGCCGAGCGCAAGCATCATCGTGGTCGAGGTGGTCGGCGAGCTGCCGAATGGACAGGCTTCGGCTTTCACTGGGAGCAGGAGGTTCACCGTGGCACCGTTCGCGACGGGCGCCCCCGGACTCGAGGTGATGGCGATGATCGGGACGCCGAGACTGTGGGCCCGGCGCATAATGACGCCGAACTCGCGTGTGTCACCGGAATTCGAGAGGATGATCAGCGTGTCGCCCCGCATCAGGCTTCCGAGTTCGCCATGAACTGCATCGCCGGCGTGCATAAAAGCTGCCGGCGTGCCGGTAGAAGCCAGCGTCGATGCGATTTTCTGCCCGATCTGACCGGATTTTCCGAGGCCGCAGGTAACGACCCGACCCGACGTCCTCCACAGGATCGTGATCGCGTCCACGAAACCCTCGCCAACGTCATGGGCGAGCGCCCATAAGGCCTCCGCCTCGGATGCAATGGCGCGCCGACCCATCGCGACGATAGCCGCTCTTTGCAATGCTCCGTCAACGAGCGCGTCCATGGTGCCGAGTCCGGCTCCTTTCAGGGAAGGGCAATGACGTGACGCTAGATGAGCGTGCGGCCCGGTCGGCTGGGGAAAACCACAGGCAGGGGCCGGTTCACGGAAAATCTCTGCGCCGCACAGGCTCAATCGCCATTCGGGTGTCGACCCTTTAAGGAAATCAGCAGGGGCTGGACGATGCCACCGGGTGGCGCGGACACGGTTCGACCGATCAGGACTTCGGTCAGCAGACGGTCCTTCCTGGGATCCCCGCTTCCTCGATCGATTTGGATGTCGGTTACCGCGCCGGTCTCGGCGATCCGGACCGAGACCAGCGCGGCGAATGCCAGGTGCTGGGTTCGGCGGTCGGTCCGAAGATAGGCGTGGAGTTCGCTCTCGAGACGACCGTAAAAGGCCATGCGTTCAAATGTGCTCGGTCGGGTTACGGCGATTTTCTCGCGCACGACGACGCGACCGAGCGGTACGAGCGGCGTTATTTCGTCATTTTCTGGCGTGGTGATGATTGCTGCGCTCGCGCGGCTGTAGCGCGCGATCAGTCCTGTTCCGCGCAGCAACAGCAGCAGCGCCTCGCGTGGGGTATAGTTGCCCTGCACCGCGTTCGATCGCCGGCCTGTGGTCAGCTTGCTGTCGTAAAGAAGCTGGACACCCGTCACCCGGAAATATTGGGTCAATGCGACATCGAGTTTCTGCGCTGGGATGTCGAAGGCAATGCGCTGGTCTGTCCTGGCATCCTGGGCGGGTGCCACGGCGGGCGCGAGCACCGTCGCGCCGATCGCGGCCAGCACCAGGCAGTCCCGAACAGAGCGGAAGAGAGTCAGCGTTGTCATCTGGGCATAGGATAGAGCGACCAGTCTCCGGTGGCGAGTTGCGCAGGATGGTGCATCGCACCCTGTCGGCGGAAAGAGGCAAAAGGGGTGAGTACGAAAACCGGCAAGTCGATCCGGCTTCTCATAACCCTATGTGGAAATGTGAAGCTGGCCGCGCCTCGATATTCCGGCCGAAAATGGCAAATTGTGAACCGATATTCAAAATACTGTAGAAACAGGATGTGATACTCAAAAATATATATACTAATACTATACTCCAATATGGATCGATCAGATCGCCCTAAAGCTGTCGCCAATATAGAATGTCTCCATTATCTCGCTGAATATCGTTCACATCAAGAATCTGTCACGATTTTGTAACAAAAAACTTTTGCCAAAATATCGGGTTTGCCGTGTCCACTTACCGAGGAACAAGTTCCGACGGGGGGTAAGGTTAGATGTTCGCGAGCGGTGCATTCGTGCACCACGACAGTCGTATCGTTCTCGATGCGCTCACGCCTGCCGAACGGGCTGGGCTGGGCGAGGCTGTATCGTGGACGTCGTTGATCGGTGATCTGCCGCAGTGCCGAACCCAGGATGCATTGCGTGGCTGGCTGCTCGCCTTTGCCAATCGCCATGGATTTGGAGGCGCGCGCTATCTGCATCTTGGCCACTTCTATCCCGGGCAACGCTCGACGCATTGGAAATTATTACGGTTTCTTTCGACGCACGACGACCGTGCCGATCTTTGGCTGATCGCCGATTCAGACCCGGGCGCGGTGCTTATCACCTTTCTGCCCTTCGCCTGGGACGATGCCAGTCGAACCGAAGCCCCGCAACGCGACTGGTACGCGGTCCATGGGCTCGAGCCGCTTTTCGCGGGCATCACCGTCCCGGTCCAGGATCATGCGGCGGGGCCGGCCTGCCTGATCCTCTATGGCGGCACCTATGACGACGCCGTGCGTCTGGTCGATGCTGAGACGCCCCTGCTGACGCTGACCGCGCTCTCCTTTCATCTCATTGCCAAAACAATCCTGGCACCGACCAACGCGCTGGGACCGGCGCTATCCGATCGCGAAATTGCCTGTCTGCGGCTTGCGGCGCTTGGCGACACGCTTGCCGATACCGCCGCCAAGCTCGGCGTGTCGACCCGAACCGTCGAGTTTCATCTCGGCCGGGTGAGCAAGAAATTGAATGCGTCGAACAAAGTCCAGGCGGCGGCGATCGCAGTCAGCGCCGGCCTGATCCAGATTTGATATGCGAAAGCCCTTCGCCCCTATGATATCCGTCCTTTCCCGCCGCGAGGCCGTTTCCCCGCGTGTCATTGGCCATCAGCCCCGTGCCCCCCATTGGCGCGGCCTTCGGGCGACGTCGTTTGCCGTGGCGCTCGCCGCCGACGCGGCCTGGGCACCCATGGCGGTGGCGCAAGAGACACCGGGAGGGGCTTCGCAACAGCCCGCCGCGCAGCCCCAGGCTGCCCCCGCTGCGCCGCGCGAGGCCCCATCGCGGTTCATGATCGCGGCGATCGATGTTCTGGGGGTGACGAAGCTCAGCAACGCGGAAATCGAGAAACTGGTATATCCGCATCTGGGTCCGGAGCGGGGCAACGATGATGTGATTGCAGCGCAAAAGGCGTTGCAGGCAGCCTATTCGGCCAAGGGCTATGAGGCGGTCGAGGTCGAAATTCCGATCCAGCCCAATGATACGTTCGCGCAAGGGATCGTGCAGTTGGTGGTGCATGAGACGCCGCTGGGCAAGGTCTCGGT
The DNA here is from genome assembly GCF_017875905.1 of Sphingomonas sp. PL20. Taxonomy (NCBI): domain Bacteria; kingdom Pseudomonadati; phylum Pseudomonadota; class Alphaproteobacteria; order Sphingomonadales; family Sphingomonadaceae; genus Sphingomonas; species Sphingomonas sp. PL20. Next base: position 1,691,137 of record NZ_JAGINH010000002.1, read on the forward strand.
GGTGGACGCGAAGCACCATTCGGCGGAGACGGCGCGCGCGCAGGTGCCGTCGCTGGTCGAAGGACAGCCGATCAACATCGCCTCGCTGCAGAGCGACATCACCGAAGCAAACCGCTTTCCGGACCGGCAGATCAGCCCGAAGTTCAAGCCAGGGGCCACGCCTGGCACGGTCGATGTCGACCTGAAGGTCGAGGACAGCTCGCCGATCCATGCACAGATCGAACTCAACAACGACAACAGCCCCAACACCAACCCGCTGCGACTGAGTGGGACGGTGCGCTACAGCAATCTGTGGGGGCTGGGACACACCTTGTCGGTGACGGGTTCGCTGGCACCGCAGAACAGGCGCGAGAGCGCGGTGGGGTCGGCATCATACACGGCCCCCCTGATTGGCACGCCCTGGTCATTCCTGATCTATGGCTACAAGTCGAACAGCAATGTGGCGGCGCTGGGTGGCACCAACGTATTGGGCAATGGCTATCAGATCGGGTTGCGCGCGACCTATCGCCTGCCGGGCGACAAGCTGTTCCAGCAGCTGAGTTTCGGTCCCGACTTCAAGTCGTTCAAGGAGAGTATCTCACTCGACGGACGGCCGCTGCAGCCGACCGCGATCCGATATGTGCCGATCGTCGCGGAATATGCGCTGAGCGGCGCGGATGACGTCTCGAGTTTCGGAGCGACCCTGGGGGTGACCGGGGGGCTGCGCGTGGTCAAGCGCGACGCGTGTTTCCAGAATCCGTATGATGGCACACCGCCGCCGGGCGTGCTGACGTGCAAGCTGGGCAATGACGTTGGCGTGGTGGCGGACCAGTTCACCGGCCGAGCGATCAATGTGAGCGAGAACTTTGTTCACCTGAACCTCGACCTCACTTACACGCGCAACCTCGCCAACGACTTCCAGGTAGCGCTGCGCCTCTCGGGGCAGCTCGCCGATTCGAGTCTCGTGACCAACGAGCAATTCTCGGTCGGCGGCGTGTCGAACGTGCGCGGCTATTATGTGTCGGAGGCGGTCGGCGATGACGGGTTCAACTCGTCGGTGGAGCTGCGCTCGCCCGACTGGGGGGCCTCGCTCGGCTCGATCGTCGATTCCTTCCGCGTCTTCACCTTCCTCGACACCGGCTACGCGCGCGTTCTCGCCCCAGCGACCGGCCAGGAGGACACATTCCGACTGGCAGGCGCGGGCGGGGGCCTGCGGCTGCGGGTGTTCAAGCTGATCAGCGGCGAGTTCCTCGTCGGGGTGCCGCTGCGGCGCGGCCCGGTCAGCGACAAGGGCGATCCACGATACAGTTTTACGCTGAAGGGCGAGTTTTGACGATGGACAGAAATGGGGGGTCTCGCGTGGGCCGAATAATCATTGCTTGGCTGATCGCGCTGGCCGCGATCGCGTCTCCAGCCATTGCCCAGACGAGCGCTGGCCAAAGTGCTGGCCAAAGTGCTGGATGGTGGAACAAGGACTGGCCATATCGCTGCGCGATCACGGTCGACACGTCGCCAACCGGGGCGAACCTGTCGGGCGCGATCGGGCGCACGGTGTTGCTGGTGCGGCTGCACAACGGCAATTTCACGTTCAGCGACGCGCTCGAAAATGGCGCGGACCTGCGGGTGGTCGATACCGACGGCAAGACGCCCTTGCCGTTCCATATCGAGCGCTATGACGCGACCAACGGCATTGCGAGCCTGTGGGTGTCGGTCCCCAATGTGAGCGGTGGCGAGAAGCGCCGGATCTGGGTCTATTTCGGCAACAAGAATGCGTCGGCAGGAAGCAATGTCGCGGGTACCTATGATCCCGACACAGTCGCTGCCTGGCACTTCAGCGAAGCGGCGGGCAAGCCCACTGCTGACCTGACCGCCAACGCCAACAACGCGCAAAACGCGGTGCCGGGGATTGACGAGAATGGCGTGATCGCGCGCGCTGCGAAGTTTGCCGGCTCGGGCGAGCTGATCATTCCGGCCAGCCCGTCGCTGACCTCGCCTGCGGGCGCGCCGCTGACGCTGGAGGGTTGGGTCAAGTCCGGTCAGGCGGCCGGCGAGCAAGCGCTGTTCACGCGCGGACCCTTGGTGATCGGTCTCGCAGGTGGCGTGCCGTTCGCCCTTGTCGGCGATCAGCGCCTCCAGGCGGCCGCGGCGGTCAAGCCGGGCGAGTGGACCCATATCGGGTTCGTCGCCGACGGCCAGTCTTACCGACTCTATGTGAATGGCGTCGAGGCGGCGGCGGGCAGTGGCGCACTTCCGGCGCTTGACGGTCCGATCACGCTTGGTGGCGGCGCGGGGCGTCCTTTCTCGGGCGAACTCGACGAGGTGCGGCTGTCGAAGACCGCGCGACCGGCGGCGATGATCCTCGCGCAGGCGCGGGCCGAAGGGCCGAGCAACAAGATCGTCGCGGTCGCCGACCAGGCCGAGCGGCAAAGCGCAGGCGGCGGCAACTTCGCCTATGTGCTGGGCAAGGTCGAAATGATCGACGCGTTCATCATCGGGCTGTGCATGGTGATCCTGGTGCTGGCGCTCGGGGTGATGGCGACAAAATATCGCTACATCACGCGCTCCGCGCGGGCGAACAGGGTGTTCGTGAAGCGGTTCCGCAGCCTGCACGAGCAGCTCGTCAGCATGAAGCGGGTCGAGGGGATTGGTCCACGCGAGCTGGCAGTGATCGAACAGGCACCGCTCGCGCGTCTTTACGAGACCGGGATTGAGGAGCTCGAGGTCCGGCGCGGCGCGACGGGGGCCCGACATACGCTGTCAGGCGAAGCGGTCGAGGCAATGCGCGCCGCAGTTGATGCCGAGGTGGTCGCGGAGAACCAGAAATACGACAGCTGGCTGGTGCTGCTGACGATCGCGATCTCGGGCGGGCCGTTCATCGGGCTGCTCGGCACGGTGATGGGCGTGATGAACACCTTTGCGGGCGTTGCGCAGGCAGGCGATGTCAACGTCAACGCAATCGCGCCGGGGATCGCGGCGGCGCTGATGGCGACGATCGCGGGGTTGGCCTGCGCGATCCCGTCGCTGTTTGCCTACAACTATCTCAACAGCCGGATCTCCGCGCTCTCGGACGAGATGCGCGTGTTTGTCGACCGGCTGATCACGCGTCTTGCCGAGATGCAGTCCGAGGGTCGGCCGACGCCGTCTGCGGCGCTGCAGGCGGCCGAATAAGCGCGCGAGGGGGAGGGACGAGCCCATGCAGATCAACAAGGGCCGCAAGGCGTATGACGACATCAACATCACGCCGATGCTCGATCTGGCATATGTGCTGCTGGTGATCTTCATCCTGATGGCGACGGCAAGTGTGCAGGGGATCAAGGTTGATCTGCCCAAGGCGAGCGCGGCGCAGAGTCTGGTACAGCCGAAGACGATCGCGATCACGGTCACCACGGACGGGCAGATCTTCATGGATGCCTTCCCGGTGACTCTGTCCGACTTGGAGACACGGTTGCGCAACGCCAAGGCGTCGAACCCGGACGTCCCGATCGTCCTGAAGGGCGACCAGACCGCGCAGTACGGCAAGGTCGCCGCAGTGCTCGACCTGTGCCGCCAGCTCGACCTCAACAAGGTCGGCCTGGTCACCGGCAAACCGACAAGCGCGTCCTGAGCGCGGGCGGGGGGACGAGTGACCACCATGCAGCCAGAGCCGTCGCCCAAGACGTTCGACGCGTTCGAGGACCGCTCCGCCATTCGCGAGGCGCTGCCCTATGCGATTGGGCTGCTGGTGCTGATCGCGCTGGCATGGTTCGTCTATAGCCAGCTTACCGCGGTGAGCGGCCGACGCATCGCCAACGAGCCCAAGTCGATCGTTGATGTTGTCCCGATGGAGACGCCGCCCCCGCCGCCACCGCCACCGCCGCCCAAGGAAAAGCCGCCCGAGCCGACCGAACAGCCGCAGCCCAGCCCGTCCGAGGCGCAGAAATCGCCGCAGCCCCAGGCGGCACCGGTCTCTATCGCTGCCCCCGCACAAGCGGGTACCAACAGCTTCGGCGTGACCGCCGGCAGCGGGCAGGGCAATGGCGCGCCCTCCAGCACAGGCACTTGCCTTGGCAACAATTGTGGATCGAAACCGTCCGGCACCGGAATGACGGAAGGGATCTATCGTCGCTATCTCAGTTCCGCACTCGAAGAACGTGTGCGCGGTGACGAGAAGTTGAGTCGGCTCGTCTTCTCGGCGGACCTGGCGCTGACGGTGACCGACGATGGCCGCATTACCGGCGTCCGGCTGCTTGGCGCACGCGGTCGCAACGATGATGAGACCATGCGCAAGCTGACGGCGTTGCTCGGCACCGTACGCGGACTGAATGCGCCGCCGTCGGCCATGGTGTTTCCACAGCGCGTTACCGTGCGCGGTCGACGGGGGATTTGACGATGTCCGCCCAAACTGTTCTCGCGATGCCACCTTTGGTTCCCGGCGGAGCGGTCATCGATGTGTGCTTGCGCGCGGTGCGCGGCAGCGCGCGGCGCGAGCACCGACTGATCGCGCTTATCGAGCGTTTGGACCATCTCGATCGCCCGCTGCCCTGGCGGACGAACGTGCCATTCATGATTTCCGTGCGCGCGCTGTCCCAAGCGGACCTGCCCCGCGTGCGTTTCAAACAAGGGGTTCAATAATGTCTTCTCACTTCAAACACCGGTTGTCGGGTCGCGCTCTGGCCAGCGGCACCGCTGTGATCGCTTTGCTCGGGGCGGTGCCGTCGCTTGCGCAGGCGCAGGATGTCGGGGCCGCGTCTGACGGCCGGGCTAATGCCGGCCTGTCACCTTCCGCCGCGACCGGCGCGCCGTCTGACAGTGCGATGGTGAACCTGGTGCGGATGCTGGTCGAGCAGAAGGTACTGACGCCCGAGAAGGGCAAAGTGCTGATGGACCAGGCGCTGGCCGAGGCGGCGCGCGCCCGCGCGTCGCAGGTGGCGTCGACAGCGCCCGCTCCCAACCCGCAGGTGGCGTCGGGCGAGTTGACCCCGCCGCCCGCAGGCGCGGTGCGGGTGCCCTATGTGCCCGAAACGGTGCGCGCGCAGATCCGCGACGAAATCCGCAACGACGTGCTGGCGCAGGCGAAGGCGGAGGGCTGGGCGTCGCCCGGCAAAGCCGCGCCGGACTGGATCAGCAATATCCAGATTCATGGCGACTTCCGGTACCGCTCCGCCTCGACCTTTTACGGGCGCGACAATGCAACCGGCTTCTATACCGACGTGCCAGCGTTCAACACGACTGGCCCTTACGACGTGAGTGGCGGCGGCAGCCAATTGCTGCCGTTCCTCAACACCACGCGCGACAAGCGGAACAACATGCAGGTGCGGGCGCGCATCGGCATCGAGGCCAAGGTTGCCAACTTCGTCGAGCTCGGCTTCCAATTTGCGACCGGTGACGATGCGGGGCCGATCTCGACCAACGCTAACCTGACGGGCGGCTTCGCCAAGCGCAACCTCTGGATCCAGAACGCCTATGCCAAGGCCGAGTTCGTGCCGGGTCTGGTCGGGATGGTCGGCCGGTTCGATAACCCGTTTCGTACCACCGACCTGATGTTCGATCCGGACCTGGCGCTCGACGGCGTCTATGGCGAAGCGAACCTGACCAGGCTGTTCGGCGTCGAGAATTTAACGGTCGCGGTCAGGGGCGGAGCCTTCCCGATCCAGTTCGAAGACAGCAACTTCCCGCTGACTTCGCCCAACAAGCGCAACTGGCGCGACCGCTACATGTTCTCGGGACAGGTCGAGCTGGCCAAGGAGTTCGCCGGCGGCATCAAGGTGGATGCATCGGCCGCCTATCATGACTTCACCTATCTGCGCGGTCATTTGTCCGAGCCGTGCGACGTGTTCTCGGCCTCCAACGTCGAGTGCTCGACCGACGCGCTGCGGCCGCTTTGGGCGAGCAAGGGCAATACGCTCATGTTCCTGCGCCAGATCGACTACAGCTTCGCACCCAATCCGGCCAATGCGATCCAGCCCCAATATCTCGGGCTTAAGTTCGCCTACCGCGTGCTCGACGTGAACGGCTCGGTCAGCGTGCCGATCGGCGAGCGCGTTCAGGCCAAGCTCACTGGCGCGTACCTCTATAATTTCGGGTTCGACCCGAAAAACATTTGCAAGGAGGGCGCGCAGGCGGCCCCCATCACCAACGTGCTGGTGACCGACCCGACCAACAAGAACCAGGGGGCGTGTGACGCCACCAATCCGGCCAAGTTCACTGGTGGCAACAAAGGTTATGGTGCCTATTTCTCAATCGGTGATCCTGCTTTGTTCGGCATCAACCCCAGGCGCGCGAAGCGCGGGGCCTGGGCGGTCAATCTCGCTTATAAATATCTAGAGAGCGATGCGGTCCCTGATAGCTTCACGGACTCAGACTTCCACTTGGGCGGCACCAACGCCAAGGGTTATATCTTGGGCGGTGCCTTTGCCCCGTTCAATGGCATCACCATCGGCGGCCGCTGGCTCAGCGCCAACAATATCGATGACGCAGCGCTCAAGATCGACGTCCTCCAGCTCGACCTCGGCGTGGCGTTCTGATGCCGCTCGCACGCTCTCCCGGATGTTCGTCCCCTCCGCTTGTTCTTCCTGACGACGGTCCGGACTGGGAGAGCGCTGTAGTCGGCATTTTCACGCTTGCGGACGGTGCCGCCCATTCTCACGCAATCGCATCGCCCCGCGACTGCTTTTCACGTGATTGCTGCCAGTTCGGAGCATTCCAATGACCTCGCGCACCTCGTCCCGACTCAAGCTGCCCCGCTGTGGGCTCCAGTTCGGCGCAAGCCTTGCCGCGCTCGCTATGGGGATGATCGCGGCACCGTCCGCCGCCCAGACGCTGGGCGCGACGCTGGGAGGGCAGGCGGCGCAGCCGCGACCGCCGGTGCAGCAGCCCTCCGCCACGCCGCAGCGCTCCTCGACCATGCAGGCAGCCCTGGCGCGCCAGCAGTCCACGCAGAGCCGGATCGCCCAGATTCGCGCCTATGCCTCGTCGCTGCGCCAGGCGGTCGACCGCGGTGCCGTCGCCGACGGCCTCGCCGCCAACGGCCTCGACCCGACCCAGGCGATCAGCGACGCCATCGCCGCGCTCAAGGCCGGCGACACCGTGCGCGCCAACCAACTTCTGGTAAGCGCCGGCGCGGCCAGCGACGCCACGGGGCTCAAGACGTGGGAAGGTGCCGGCTTGCCCAGCCAGTCCGTCGGCGCTGACGGCAAGATCACGGTCACCATCAACCAGACGCAGGAACGCGCGCTGCTTTCGTGGAACCGGTTCAACATCGGTGCCAACACCACGCTTCAGTTCAACCAACAGTCTGGCGGCACCGCACAGCCCGGATGGGTCGCGGTCAACCGGGTTACCAACGCCACCGATCCAAGCCTCATTCTCGGCAATCTCAAGGCCGATGGCACTGTGGTGGTTCTCAATTCTGCGGGCATTATCTTCGGCAAATCGTCCCAGGTGAACACCCACTCGCTGCTCGCCTCCACGCTTGAGCTGGGCAATGCGGTGACGAAAGACCCGGTGACCAATCTCTTTGGGCCTTCAACGATTGCACAGCGCAACGCATATTATTTCGAAAACGGCCTCTTTGCGCCGTCCAGCAAGGCCGGGACCAATGCCGCGCTGCTGGTAACGGCGAACACAGTGCCGACGACAAATTCGTACAGATATGTCGACCAGGTCGAGGGCAGCGTCATTGTCGACAATGGGGCGCAGATCAGCGCCGGTGCTGGCGGCTTCCTGATCCTCGCCGCGCCTTCGATCAGCAGCAGCGGCACGCTGCGAGCGGTCGATGGCCAAGTCAGCCTGCAGGCGGGCCGGGGGGTGAGCTTCGTTCAATCCACCGGTGCCAGCAGCGATACCGACCCTTATGTGCGCGGGTACAAGCTCAACAGCTTTGACTATGCGGTGACCGACGGCAATCAAGTGTCACGCGCTTCGCTGCCGAGCGACGGTCGCATCTTTGTCGATGGGTTGATCGAGTCCGACCGTGGCTATCTGTCGCTGGGCACCAATCTCTGGGGCTCGATCGAGAATCATGGCCTGTTGTCCGCGACGACCAGCGTTTCGCGCAACGGCAAGATCTCGATCACCGGCGGCAACATCCTGCTCGGGGGAAGCAGCGATCCCGGCCGAGCGAGCGGGATCGAACTTGTCGCCGACACCAACGGTGAGACCATCCCGCAAGGCACGGCGAACCAGCCTGCAAATTTCAAGACGTCGCAACTTGAGATCGGTGCACAGATTCAATTGCTGTCGCAGCCTGTCGGTGCTTTGCTGCCGACCAATCTGACGATGGCGCAGAACGCGCTCATCTATGCGCCCGGTGCGAACGTGTCGGTCGGCGCAACCCTACTGCCCACCGGCTTTACCGCATTTGCGGTGGCCCCCGGTCATATCGACATTGCCAGCGGCGCGACCATCGATGTCAGCGGCTACAAGGATGTCCAACTCGACGCCTCGCGCAACTCGATCGAAATCGATCCGGTCAAGCGCAACGAATTGCGGGACACGCCAAACTATCGCGAGGTGGCGCTCGATGGGAACTTCACGCTCAACGGGGCGACGCTCCATGTCGACCCGCGCCTGTCGGGCGTGCGCGACGACGGCGTCGCTTGGGTGGGATCCCCGCTCATCGAGGCTGGCAGTCTCGCCAGCCAGATCCCGGTCACTGCCAAGGAGTTTATGACCAAGGGTGGCACCGTCTCGCTCCTGACATCACAGTCGCTAGCCGCCAATCAGACCGATCCCACCAAGGCCCCGAACATCCATATCGCGGCGGGCGCGACGATCGACGTTTCCGGCGGCTGGGTCAATTATGCCGCCGGCGCGGTCAAGACCAGCAAGCTGATCACTGCCGACGGCCGCATCGTCGACATTGGCAAGGCCGATCCCAACGACGTCTATGTCGGCGTGGTCGAGGGGTATACCGATGTCCAGCCCCGCTTCGGGGTGCTCACCACCCATCTCAACGCCACCGGCCAGGGCACGCGTTCCGAGGCATCCTATGACGAAGGGCGCGACGCCGGGTCGCTGACCATCAATGCACCGGCGGTTGCGATCGACGGGACCTTCTACGGTAATGCCTTCGCCGGGTCGCGCCAAGTCGTCGCGGGCGTCCGTCCGAGCCTGGCCAGCACGATTACCGGCGACAGCCGTCTGCTTCAACGCACGCAATATGAATTGCCTTCGGGCGGTGCCGTTTCGATCACCGCGTTTGGCGACGTGCTTGTCTATCATGGCGAGCGCGGGGCGGTTGAGTCCAATTGGGCTGAGTTGCTGCTCAACGATGCGATGCTGAGCAATGCCGGGCTGTCGGCGCTGTCTTTGTCAGCACATGGTGCCGTGACGTTCGCGGGCACGACCCCGTTCACACTGCAGACGCCGGATGCCTTGCGGATCACGGGCGTGTCGGATGTGGAACTGGCTCCCGGCGGATCGCTTTCCGTATCTGCCGGCCGGACGATCCGGTTCGACGGCAATGTTACGGCCAGTTCCGGCGTGATCAGCGCCACCACGGCCACTCAACCGCCGGGCAGCCTGGCGATTTCGCCTGGCTCGGCGTTCCGAACCGGGCTTTACGGCAATGGCAATGGCGACGACGTCACCTTCCTCTACGCGTCCGATCCAGGTGCCCTGAACCCGTTCGACATCGTCGTGACCGGCACACTTTCGACCGCGGGTTTGTGGATCAACGATTATACCGAGCGGGGTGTGTATCGCGGCGGTGCGTTTCGGGATGGCGGCAGCATCAGCCTCAAGGTTGCGCCCAATTATTTCGCGGCGATCGGTTCGAGCCTTAGCACGGCGACGCGGGCGGTCGATCTCAGCGGCAGCATTCGGGTCAGCGGCACACTCGACGTCACCGCTGGCGGTTATGTGACGCCGACGGGCAGTCTGGTCCTCGACGGCAAGGGTGGCAATCTCTCGCTCGTCAATCAGACAACCTACGCATCGACGTCGCTGACCGACAGCAGCCGTTTGAATCCGGGGGCACCGGTTACGTCGAATATCCCGGTCGGCGGCACGTCTCAATCGGTCGATTTCACGCCAGTTCCCGCAGATTCAGCAGGCGGCCTCGTTTTGCCGCAACTTGTCCCTGATGCCCGCTCGACCGTGGACATCGCCAGCGCTACGATCAGGGGCTACGGCTTCGCTGGCGGCGGCACCTTCACTTTGGTTGCACCCGACATCAGCTTCGGCTCCGACAACCACGCGGGATCGACGCATGTCGGGCTGGACTTCTTCAAGACGACCGGGTTCGGCACGCTTGATGTCAGCACCTATCGATCGAGAACCGTCGATGACCTGTTCGCGAATGGTAGCGTGCGCAAGTCCGCGTTTCTTGACACGACGCGGTTTACGGTTGGTGCAGGCGAGACGTTCGACCTCACGCAGTGGCTGCTGCCCTCGCTCCTGACCACCGATCAGTCGCGCACGCTCCGCTCTCTCGGGAGCGGTGCCAACCTGGCCAACCAGGCATTTCTGACGCCCAGCAAGATGGATGCGACCTGGGACCAGAAGGCTGCCAATCTGGTATTGGGCGGGCTGACAGAACTCGATGTGCTCGCCGGTGGAAAGATCGTCGGGGCCCCCCAAGCCAAGCTGACGGTTGCCAAGCTCTACAATGCGGGCAGCATCGTCCTGCATGGCGGTATCATCGCGCAGAGCAACGATCTGTCCGACGCCTTGGTCGCTGGCGGCTTGGGTGTGCGCGACAAGAATCTGGGTGGAAACGGCCTGGCCGGCGCATTTGGCGGTGCAACCGACGCGCAGGGCCGGTTTGACGAGACCGCGACCAACAGCGCCGGCGTTCGCGCACCCGGCACCGGCGGGGCGCTGCTTACCAACCGCGAACTCGTCTCCAAGGACGGTGCCGATCGGTTGATTTACTTCCTTGGGAAGCTCGATGCTTCGCAGGGTATCCTGCTCGACAATGGCAGTGTCACCGACCTGTCAGGCGTAGCCGTGCTCAATCCCCGGGCGCCGATATTATCGGGTGGATCGCAACTGCGCACCGGCTATGTGGTCGATGGCGGCGATATTCGGTTGCGGTCGGGGGTCGTTGCCTCTCGTGTCACCGGGCCTGGGACTTCGGACACCGTCCTGGATTCGAGCACCCTCATCCGCCGCGATGGTGCGGTTGTCGACATCAGCGGTGTCAGCACCTACCTCGATCGGGCCAATGTGTTCGGGGCCTATGCGCCCTATCTCGAATGGAGTGCGGCCGGCACGATCTCGGCGCTGGGCGGCGGTTCGCTCGGGACGACCGTGATCAATGCGCATGGTGGTGCCCCACAGGCGGAGGGTGGTACGCTTGAATGGCTCAACCCGACGGTCGGCACCACTTTGAATGGCGGCGCTGACTATCTTGTTGCTGGCGCAATCACCGGCAGCGGCTTCGACACGCTGATCGCGCGCGCCTCACTGACGCTCGACGGCAGCTTTGCTCTCACGTTGCGCAAAGCGCTGATGGTCATTTCGCGCGATTCGACACTTCCGAATAGTCCGCTCTCGGACAGCCCGGTGTCGATCCTGGCGACCTCGGGAACCAATGCCGCGATCGGAGCCGGGTACGTCCGTTTCGCGAGCCGGGGCGGCACCGCCTTGGTCTCTGGTCCCGCAGGCGATGCGCGGGTCACCTTCTTCGCGGGAAGTCAGGGAATGGATCTCGCAGGGGGCATTGCCTTCGGTCGCTCGATCAGTTCGCTGGCGCTTAGCACGGCGGGCGACCTCCGCTTGATCGGCGTGAACGACACCGGCAATGCGACGCAGGTCGCCTATAATGGCCAGTTGATCGCGGGCGGCGACTTGCTGATCGACGCGCGCCGGACCTATGCCACCACGGGCACAGGCAATCTACAGGCGCTCCTGGAAGGCCAGGCGGCGACGCTTTCGAAACCCTATGTGATTGCCGCACTGGGCGATCACAGCATCACGTTCGGCAACAGCTACTTTGATGCCAACGCCACGGCACCGCTTTCCGCGGGCACGCACCTGCAAATCCTGGCACCGCGGATCATCCAGAACGGCTATCTGGCGGCACCACTCGGGTTGCTTGAAATCGGATCGAACGCGATCGCGCAGCCGAATCCCGGCCAAACCGTGTCGGCGACGCAGTCCATCACCTTTGGTGCAGGCAGCGTGACGACCGTGTCGGGCGCAGGGTTGAACATTCCCTATGGCAGCACGACCGACGGGATCGAATATTATTTCCCGACGATCTCGACCCCGATTACAAAGGTCCCGACCGGGCAGCTCACTTTGTCGGCGAACTCCATCGTCGAGAATGCGGGCGCGCTGATCGACGGGCGCGGCGGCGGCGATGTGTTCGCCTATGAATTCCAGTCGGGCGTGGGCGGGTCGCGCGACGTGCTCGACCGGATCAACCGCGATCCGTTCAGCGCCAACGGGTTCGATCCTGTGACTGGCCAAGGCTATCAATATGGTGACAAGCGGCAGGTCTTCGCCTTGGTGCCGGTTAGCCAAGCGAACAAGATCGCGCCTTTTGATCCGAGCTATTCGGCGGATTACGGCAGCGCGGGGCCGGTCGATCTGTACGGCGCGCAAGCCGGCCTGACCGTCACGCTGGACGCTGCGCCGGGCGTGCCGGGGGGCGAGTATCTGCTGGTGCCGGCGAAGTATGCGATGGCAATCCCAGGCGCGCTCAGGCTGGTGGAGAATACCGGCACATCGGCGCCAGTGCCGGGCCAGTTCAACACTATGCTCGACGGCAGCATCGTGGTGGGCGGCACATTCGGCTATACGGGTACGGGCATCTCGCAATCGGTCCGACGCTCGTTCACGATTGAGTCCAAGGACGTCTTCACCAAATATTCCACCATCAAAACCACCAGCGGGTCAGGGTACCTGACCGGGATCGCCGACAAGAATGGCACCGCGCGCCCGCGGTTGCCGCTCGACGCGGCCAGGGTTATCCTAGCACCGCTCGCGACGCTCAAGATGGCGGGCACGTTCGACACGCGCGCAGGCGACGGAGGGCAGGGCGGCCAGTTCGACCTGCTCGGCTCCAACATCATCATCGCTGGTGACGACAGCGTGCAGACCAGCGGCGCGCTGACGGTCAGTGCGGCGACGCTCGCCGGGCTCAATGCGACCAGCCTGCTGATCGGTGGCCAGCGCGCCGACAATACTGATGGCACCACTGCGATCAACCCGACCGCGCGCTCGATCACGGTCAAGGGCGGTGCCTCGCTCGACACGCCGGAGCTCCTGCTCGCGGTCGGCGGTACGGGTTCGACCCTCACCATCGAAGACGGTGCGACGCTCAAGGCGACCGGTACGGTCGGTACATTGCTCGCGACCGATTATACCGCCTCGACTGCGGGGTCGATCCTGCGGCTGTCGAGCGGCGGCGAGCGCATGGTCAATCGCAGCGGCACAGGCACCTCGACCATCAAGATCGGCGCGGCCAATATCAGTGGCGGCTCGCTCGGACTTGACACCTCGGGCACGTTCGCGGTGTCCGACAGTGCCAGTCTACGAGCGCAGAAGGTGGCGATCAGCAGCGGCTCGATCCTGTTCGACGGTAGCGCGGATCTCGCCGGAAGCGTCGGCGTGATCGGCACCAATCTCGAGGCGAAGCTTGCTGCTGCCCAGCAACTGACCGTGCGGTCGCCCGGCGCGATCCGGTTCTCCGCAGGCGAGCATCGGTTTAACGATCTCATCCTCGACACGGCCAGCCTGGCAGCGAGCGCGCGCAACGGCGCGAGCGATTCGGTCACGATCGATGCCGCCAATGTCCGGCTCACCAACGCCACCAAGGCGGCGGACGGTTGCGCGGTCGCTGGATTCTGCGGGCAGGGGAGCGCGCTCACGCTCAACACCGCGACCTTGAGTTTCGGTGCCAATGACGTGCGCGCCTCGGGCTTCTCCAAGGCGGTTACGCTGGCCGCCAGCGGCGGCATGTATGTCGAGGGCAAGGGCAGCTTCTCGAGCGGCACCACCGCGCTGACCCTGAACACGCCGTTCCTCGCCGATCGCTCGGTGCTGGCCGATCCGCGCGACCAGAAGGTTCGCCCCGAATACAGCTTCCTGACCACCGCCGGTTTCACCATCAGCGCAGCGGGCACGGACCCCGCCGCCAAGCCGAGCGGCAATGCTGCGCCGGGCGCGCGGATCAACATCGGATCGACCGCTGCACCGGTCCTGTCCGCGACGATCCTGGGCAGTCTGATCCAGGCGACTGCGGGCATCATCGATATCGAGTCCAGCGGCGACATCACACTCAATCGCGCGACGCTTTCGGTGCCTGGCTACAGCCAGACGTTCGGCGACAGCGTCGATCCGGTCACTGTCTCGGCCGGGGGCGGCACCATCAACCTGTTGACCAAATCGGGCAATATCGGTGCCGATGCGGCGAGCACGCTGATCACGGACACGGGCAAGGGCTCGGCGGGGACACTCAATTTGCTCGCGGGCAACGGCCGCATCACGCTGGACGCTGCGATTAACCCGGGTGTGACCGGCAACCGTCAAGGCAGCCTCGCATTCGACAGCGGCCTTTCCAGCTTCGACTTTGCGAGCTTCGTTTCACGCTACGGCACCCGGTTCGGCGGTACCGTAACCGTGCGCAGCGGGGTGGGGGATCTCGAGCTCGGTGCCGGGCAGACCTTCAAGGCGAAAAGCGTGAGCCTGACCGCCGATGGCGGCCGGATCACGATCGGCGGCACGATCGATACCTCCGGCGTAGACGTTACCGGCATGAGCGCGGACGATGCGCGCAACGCGGATGTGAACGGCGGCGATATCGCGTTGTGGGGCCGAAACGGCGTGACGCTGGCGTCGACCGCGAAGCTCGATACCCATACCACCGGTTATGCGAATACCGACAGCCGCGTTGCATCGGCCGGTGACGTCACCATCGGCATCGCTGACCAGAGTGCGGCGATCACGATCGCCAGCGGCGCGGTGATCGACGCTGGTGCAAGGCGGACCCAGGCGGCAGTGGCGGTTGGTGAAACCGGTGCCCGGCTGGTGCCAAAGGTCATTACCGATGCGGTCACCGGTAGCCAGCAGACTGTTTACACCTATGCCGCGCCAGACACGGGTGGAACGGTCTCATTGCGCGCGCCGGTGCTCGGCACCAAGGAAGACAAGGTCAATGTCAGCCTGCACGGCTCGATCCTGGGCGCGGACAGTGTCCAGCTTGAGGCATATAAGCGCTACGATCTCGATGCGCTGGCGAGCGCGGGTCTCTATTCCGGGGTCAGCCGCGATGCCGACGGTACGCTGCTTCTCAACTTTGCCGACAGCAGTGCGAAGGGTGGCAAATACAACCCGTTCACCGAAAGCTTCCAGCTTGCCGATGGCGGCGCGTCGGTGGTCAAGTTTATCCAGAATTTTGACGTAACCACGGTCGACGGCTCTAGCCTGTCGGGGCTGCGGCTGCGCCCAGGGGTAGAGCTTGCCTCGGGCGGCGGCATCAAGACGACCACCGAGTGGAATCTCGCTGCCGCCAGCTTCTCGCCGCAGCAGCTGCAGGCTGCGGTCAATGCAGGCGTGCTTCAGGTCATCCCTGAGCTGTCGGCTGGTGGTCAGACCCAATATCGTGTCGTGCCCGGTCAGGAAGGCGCGCTGCTCGATCGGTTCGCGACGTTCCTTTACCGCACGGACGGCGGCTCGGCGCGGGGCGAAGCGCCGGTGGTCACGTTGCGCGCGGGCGGCAGTCTCACCGTCAACCGCTCGATCTCCGACGGGTTCTTCACGTTCCGCGATAAATCCGATCCGTCTTACATCAGCTGGCAGCTCGGCGGCGGCAACCGCAGCTACTCGCCGGCGATCCAGTTCACCTGCGGTTCTGCCACCGGTTCGTGCAGCAACATCGCAAGCTATGGCACCGGTGCCAATCCCGGGACCGCCCGCACGCTGGTGATCGGGCTCGGAACGCAAGCCGCGACCGGCGATCTCGCCAACGCGAATCCGTATGTAAACTCGCCGCTGGCGCTTGCCGGCAATGGTGCCGCGGGCGGCGGCGAAGGTCAGGACTCGCTCGGGTTCGCCGAGCTGTTCCCGTTGCTCGACGGCACTGTCGCGATGCACGCGTCCGATCTCAGGCTGGTCGCAGGCGCTGACGCGAAACTCTCGGCCAACCCGCTCCACGTCGACCGCGCAGCCAATGCCGACATGATCGTCGCTGGAGAGTATAATAACCAGCTCACCGCCTCCGGAACCGCCAGCTATAACGGCCCGCTGGAGTTTCGGCTTGTGCGCGGCAATGGCAGCCCGACGCTCACTTTTGGTATTGGTGATACGCTCGATCTCACCAGCACCCTCGCGGGGCTCGATCAGCTCAAGGACGATGCCTATACGCAGCTCAATTGGGGCAGCACCGCCGGGCTCGGTGCGGACGCGCGCGCCGCCGCGCAGGCCTATTTTGCGGGTAAGGGCTACACTTTTGTCGGCTCCGGCTCGGCCACGACCGGCATCATCGCGCCGCTCAACCAGGTCATCGCATTCCTGCAATCGTTCCAGACGACCTACCAAGCTGGCCTGGCGAGCAACCGCACCGGCTATTCGATCAGCAAGACATCGTCGATCATCGGCTACGGCACCGCAAACAAGGCCTATGTCCGATCGTATATCCGCACCGGCGACGGTTCGATCGATGTCGCCGCATCGCGCGACATCGACATCCGCGGCGGAACCCAGACGTATCGCCAGGAGAACGGCACCGCGACGGCGACCGCCAACTATGTCAACGGTGCCGCCGGGTCTGCCGATTTTTCGGCGGCGGCGATTTACACCGCCGGCGTCCGTGTCGCGCAGGCCGCCGTCAGCGCACGGATTATCGGTGGCGGGATCGTTACGCTTACCCCCGACAGTCCGTATTTCACGCCGTCTGCGGAGCAGGTCACCTTCATTCCATCGCCCAAGGCGCTGACGGATACGTCGCCGGTTCTTGCCGATGGCGGCGGCGATATTTCCCTCGATGCCGGGCGCGACGTGTTGGGCAGTCGCGATGTCTGGAGCGAGCGCTACCTCGGCCGGGGCGTCAGCTACACCGGTGCCAGTTCTGGCACCAGCACCTCTATTACGGGCACAGTCGGGCAACCGAGCCAGCTTTGGAGAGTCGGCAGCATCACCTCGGCTGGCGTCGAAATCGGGATTGCGCCCCGCGATTTCACCTCGGGGGTCGGCGCGTTGGCCGGCGGCGATGTGTCGATCCGCGCCGGCCGGGACGTCTCCAATCTGACCGTCGCGCTCGACACTTCGATCTCGACCGCTTCCACCGCCACGGGCCCGGCGATGCTCTCCTTCGGGAACGGCAACCTCAGCCTTGCGGCGGGCCGGGACATACTCGGCGGGCGGTTCGACATCGCGTCCGGCGCTGCCTCGATCGCGGCGGGCCGCGACATTGCGGGGATCGGAACCGAGCCCTACAATCCGCCGTTCAACCAAACGGAGCCGCCGCAATTCGCGCGCATCCGCCTGGCCGATGCGGTCGTTAATGTCTCGGCCGGAGGGGCGGTGACGCTGGCGAGCGTATCGGCGCTTGGCGTGGATGCGAGCCAGCCGCAATCCGTCAACTCGGCCGGGTTCTTCAGCCCTGCCGCCGGCCTCACCGTGTCGGCGATCGAAGGCGTCACGTTTGCGTCTCCGCTATTGGGGAATACGCCGGTCGTTGGCAGCTGGGACTATGGTCTGCAACCGCGAGACGGCACTGGAGCCGCGGATACGAACAGTTATATCCAAGTCCTTCCGCCGACCTTTGCAGTCGCGTCGCTCACCGGCAAGATAACGCTTCCGACCAATGTCCAGCAGCTGCTCTATCCGTCCGCGATCGGCCAACTTCGCCTTTTCAGCGACGGTGACTTGAGTGGCTTGTCGATCGCGATGAGCGATGCCGACCCCGGCTTGATCGGGGGAGCTTTTGCGCGGCCGATCCCCTTCGCGCCTTACCAATTCCCGTTCGTCTTATCGACGACGACCGACGCGGATCTGCGCGACCAGCACAACCGGGTGCCGACCCACACCGGCGACCAGGACCCGGTCTATATCTTCAGCAACGGAAACATCACGAACTCCGCGATCTTCCTGCCCAAGCAAGCCCGGATCGCGGCTGGCGGTGACATCACCGACATGTTCTTCCAGGGGCAGAATCTGGCCTCCACCGACATCACGCGCATCCGCGCCGATGGCAACATCACCGGGACGATCGCATCGAGCGGAAGCCTTCCGTTTGTCCGGTCGAACGATTTCGTGCTGGGCGGGTCCGGCACCTTCATCCTTGAGGCCGGCGGCAATATCGGCCCGTTCGTGACCTCGGCGAACCTCAAGGATGGAAATAGCGGCTTTATCTATTCCTTCGGCGGCGGCGTCCGCACGATCGGCAATGATTATAATCCGTGGCTGCCGGACCAGGGTGCCGATCTTCAGGTGCGCTTCGGTATGGCGGCGGGTGCCGACTATACCGCGCTGAGCGAGACCTATCTCGACCCCGCCAACGCCGGTATGCTCGACGGCGCGCTGTTCGTGCAGGTGACCGACAGCTTCGGCAATAGGAAGCCGGATCGGACGAAGCCGATTTACGCGCCGATCCTCGCAAAGTGGTTGCGCGACAGCTATCCCGCGTCGTTCGCGCAGGTGTTCGGCAACCAAAGCTTCCCCAACACCGATGCCGGCAACGCCGCGCTGGCAAGCGCGGCTTATGGCAAGATGACGGACCTGTATGCGGCGTTCGGCAAGCTCGACCTGCTGCACCAGCAGGATTTCCTGATCAACCAACTCTATTTCAACGAGCTCGCCTCGATCGGCGACAAGAACGGGCCATCGTTCAACCAGTATATCCGCGGGTATCGCGCGGTGAACACGCTGTTCCCGGCGAAGCTCGGCTATACCGACAACCTCGCGCCTTACACGCTCGACCCCTCGACGATCACGCCCGATCATCCGCTGGGCGTGCCGACCCGCAACATCGTGAACGGCCAACCGCAAGTGGCCACGCGAGTCCAGACCGGCAATCTCGACCTGCGCCTCGCCACCATCGAGACCGGGCGCGGCGGCAATGTCACCATTCTCGGCCCCGGCGGCGACCTGATCGCCGGCTCGGTGGTGCGGACCGCCGACCAGAAGAACAAGCGATGGACCGCGTTCAACATTCCCATTCCGGGCTCTACGCCGCCGCCGCTGGAATCGGGCAGTCTCGGTTTCACCAACCGGGGATACGCGATACAGTCCATTCCGCTCGGCTATGAAGGTCTGCTGACGTTGCGCGGCGGCGAGATCCGCGGCTTCACCGACGGCGATTTCGTGCTCAACCAGAGCCGCACCTTCACGCAAGCGGGCGGCGACATCGTCTTGTGGTCGTCCAACGGCGATCTTGCTGCCGGGCAGGGGCCGAAGAGCGCCTCCACCTTCCCGCCAGTGACCGTGCGGTTCGATGAAAACGGGCTCGCCGAGGTCAACAGCGTGGGCAGCGTCGCCGGCGCGGGGATCGGCACGTTCAAGCAATCGCCCGACGATCCGGCGTCCGATGTGTTGCTGATCGCCCCGGTCGGCACGGTCGACGCCGGCGACGCGGGTGTGCGCGCCTCGGGCAATGTCGTGGTTGCCGCAGCGCGCGTGGCCAATGCCGACAATTTCAAGGCGAGCGGCACGATCACCGGCGTGCCCACCCAGGCGGCGACCAACGTCAGCGTCACACCGGCGGGTGCGCGCGAAGCGCAGGCACAGTTGAAGGACGCCAGCCGCGCGGCACAGCCGCCGGCCGACCGCCGCTCGATCATCAGCGTCGAAGTGCTTGGCCCGGCCAGCGATGGTCGCTGTGACGAGCGCAACGAAGCCGACGATCCCGATTGCCGACGCGCCTCCACTGCCCCCGCAGGCGGCTGAGGCGAGCCGACAAGCCATCGGTCCTCACGCTGACGTGATCATCAAAATTTACAAATGTATACTATGAGGGAGATTTTATATGGCGACCAATCCGTTCAGTACCGTTCTGTCCCAGCTCAATGGGGCCACCTTCTCCTCTGGCGGGCTTTTGAAAATAGACCCAAACAATTCGCTGATTGTCGGCGATCAAGCGGAAGTGGATGCAGTCGGTTCCAATTCTATAGCAAGCATTGGGACCATTACTGTTACTGATACAAGTTTTGTTCCCGGGGGACGTTCCGGCTATCATGGCAGTGCGTATGAACCACCTCACTTTGGAGCTTTGAAATTTTCAGGGCTCCCTGGAAAACTATTCGTCATAGAAGGGTTTTCGGACAAGGGAATATTACTTATTCCCCCTAGCTATACTACTCAAATTAACTATGCTGTGACAGGATATGGTTATATTCTTAGTCTTAACGGGTTTTCCCCGACGAATTTCGATTTTCCGGTGACGTTCGGCTATGACGCATCGGTCTATCAAGTGGCGGTGTGCTTTGCGGAAGGCACAAGCATCGCGACTGCGACAGGGCAGGTGACGGTCGAAGCGTTGACGATCGGCGACAAAGTGTTGACGGCCTCGGGCGCGGTTCGGCCGGTGAAGTGGATCGGCCAGATGCTCGCGCGTCCGTGGCGCCACGTCCGCCCGGGCGAGGTCAATCCCGTGCGCATCACGGCCCATGCCTTCGGCCCCAACCAGCCCGAGCGTGATCTGCGCGTGTCGCCCGGCCACGCGATCCTCGTCGACGGCGTGCTCGTGCCCGCCGGCCATCTCGTCAATGGCGCGACGATCGTGCAGGAAGAGGTCGAACTGGTCCGCTATTTCCATGTCGAACTCGACAGCCATGATGTGCTGCTGGCCGAGGGGCTGCCGTGCGAATCCTATCTTGACGACGGCAATCGCGCGAGCTTCGCCAACGCCGATGACTTCACGCAGATGCACGGTCGGCTGGACCCCAAGAGCTGGGACGATGCCTGCGCGCCGATGGTGGCGGCGGGGCCGCAATTGCTCGAAATCCAGCAGCGGCTGCACGACCGCGCCGAGCAGCTCGGCTGGACCCGTACCGAGGATGCCGAGCTGACCATCCTCGCCGACGGCACCAGCTTCGCGCCCGTCTATCGCGCGGGCAATCGCTATCAGTTCGCCGTGCCTGCGGCCTCCGAGCTGCGGCTGCGCTCGAACAATGGCGTGCTGTCGCAGGTCGTGCCGGGGCTCGGGGACGGTCGCCGGCTGGGCGTCGCCGTGTCGCGGCTGCTGATCGATGGCGAATCCGTCGCGCTCGAGTCCGACAGCTTCGGTGCGGGCTTCTATCCGGCGGAGCGGCATGACGACCATGGCTGGCGCTGGACCAATGGCGACGCGGCACTGCCGGGCGTAGACGCGCCGACGATGATCGAGGTCGAGCTGGCGATGGTCGTCCCGTCCTGGACCCGACCGCAACTGCGCATAGCGGCCTGACCTGTCTGGCCCGGGCGATCTGCCCGGGCCACTCCTTTGCGAGAAATGGTGTGATTGGGTGATGAAAGCGCAGGAAATGCCGGGGCTCCTGGCCGAGGCTTGCGTGTGTGGCTCGGGCCTCGGTCGTATGTCCTGCTGTGGGCTGGATCTTGCACGGGTCGAGGCAGTTCCACCGGAACACCATGCCGAAGCGCTCACCGCGCTGACGCATGCTTACCATGCCGGGGATCGCGACGCCGCGCATCGGTTGGCGATCGCGGTGCTGGAAGAATCGCCGGGGCAGCGCGACGCGCTCGGTGCCCTGTTCAATATCCTGCGCGATGCCGAGAAGTGGCAGGCTGCCGCATCGGTGGTGCATCGCATGGCCCACATCCACCAGAACGATGCGGTGGTGCGATCGGTCGCGACGACCTATTTTTTGCAGCATGGCGATCTTGCCCATGCCCAATTGCATGGCAGGATGCTGGTCCGCCTGGCCCCCGAAGAGCCGGTGGCGCACGCGCTGATGGGACGCATCTTCCTCGCGATCGATAATGCCTCGGCGGCCGAATATCACTTGCGCCTGGCGGTGCAGCTGTCCGCACCGGAAAAAGCGAATGCGCCCGACCTGCAGGTGGCCATGGCGCAGGCGTTGCGTGACCAGGGGAAATTCGACGAAGCGCGGGCAATCTTCGAAAGCCTGCGGTCCAGAAAGGCGCTCACGTGCGCGATGTTGCTGGAATGGGCCGGGCTGGAAGAGCGGGTGCGGGATTTTTCCACCGCATTCGCTTTGGTCGACGAAGCGAGCGCGCTGGAACCGCGCAACCCCGCAGTGGCCGCAACACGCGCTGGCCTGTATCGTCGCGTCGATCAGCCCGAGCGGGCGCTGGAAGCGCTGGCGTCACCCGCCCGGACGAGTGCGGACGAGTCGGGCGCGCTGTTGCGCAAAGGGCAGATTCTGGATTCGCTTGGTCGCTTCGACGAAGCGTTCGAGTGTTTTTCGATGTACAAGGCGTGGTTGCGCGAGACGAGTGGGCAAAGCTATCAACGCGACGAAGCGAGCACGCTGGTGGCGTCGCTCCGCGATTTCTTCACCGAAGGACGAACGCGGCTGTTGCCGCGCGCCGCCGTTCGGGAAGACAGCCCGCAACCGATCTTCATCATCGGCTTTCCCCGGTCCGGCACGACGCTGGTCGAGCAGACGCTCAGTTCGCACCCCAACATCGCCGCTGGCGACGAACTGCCGATCATCAACGCCATCACGGCACGCGCGCAAATGCTGCTGGGCAGCCCCGCTGCCTATCCGACCGCACTCAGCGAGTTGTGGCTGGGCGACCGTCGGCGCCATGTTGACACCTTGCGCGATCTCTATCTCAACGAGGCGATGCAATTTGGTGCCATCGACCCAAAGCGCCGCTGGTTCACCGACAAGATGCCGCTCAACGAGACGCATCTCGGGCTGATCCATCTTCTCTTTCCGCAATCGCCGATCATCCACCTCGTCCGCCACCCGCTCGACGTGGTGCTCTCGGTGTTCTCCAATGGTCTCACGCACGGCTTTTTCTGCGCCTATGCGCTTGAGACCGCCGCCCAGCATTATGCGCTGATCGCCGATCTGGTCGCCCAGTATCGCGCGGTGATGCCGCTCCGCTATCACGCCGTGCGCTATGAGGATCTCGTGACCGGCCAGGTGCAGGAGGTGCGGTCGATGCTCGACTTTATTGGCGAGCCGTTCGATGCGCAAACGCTGGCATTTCACGAAAATGCGCGCCACGCGCGGACGGCAAGCTATGCGCAGGTGACGGAGAAGCTCTATACGCGATCCCGCTATCGCTATCGCAATTATCGCAAGCAGCTCGAGCCGGTAGTGCCGCTCCTCGAATCGGCGATCAAGCGGCTCGGCTATTTGGTCGACTCTTAACACCTCGACCCTGGCGGCGGATGAGGTCTCCCGAAACCATCCCTTGCGTTGGTTTCGAGCGCGGTCGTAACGTCTGGCACAGCGATGTTGCGGTTTCTCGACCCACGCTCGAAACGAACGGGGCAACGTTAATCATGCCGCTCTGGCGAACGCTGTGCCATACGCTCCGCTGCCTCGGGGCGTGCGCTTTCCAAAGACGATAAAAAGTACGGCCCCGGACATACGTCCGGGGCCGCATAGGAAGTGGACCGGTTAAATGCCGGCTGCCGCCGAACATTTGCCGCTGGCACCGCCTGCCTGGATATTCAAGCCGAGCCCCGAGCCGTTCCCGAGGAACGTTTGGTTGATCGCCGTCCGCCAGTTCGAGGGCAGCGCGCCGATGTTCGACCGGGCGAGCAACCCGTTCGTGCTATCGGTGAAGATGCCCGTGCGGTCAGCGCTGCTCGAATCGAACGTTCTAAAACCGGTGTTCCAGCCGAGCATGTTGAGGATCGCATCGCGGTTGGAGCCGTTGGCATCGGCCTTGTAGCAGCTATAGCCAAGGAACTGCGTCGTCCCCGTGATCGGATAGCCGACACTCGGATCGGCCAGCCCCGTGCCGACATAGAGCACCCCGTACCAGGCGAGCGGGTTGTTGCGCTTTGCCGCACCCGTCGTATCCGTTCCGCCGTTCAGATAGCCCGGGATCGACACGACGCGCGTGTCGGCAGGGCTGGTCGTGTAGTTGCCGGAGGCATTGGATTGCGGCGGCGCAATCGTGCCGAACGCCGTTGTTGCGTCTGCGGCGCTTGGCAGCACCCACGCACCGGAGGTATTATTCTTGAGGGCAGCGGCAAAGAGCCCGGCACCCGTCGGCGATCCGTTCAGGAAGTCAGCACCGATATAGCCGATCTTGCCGTTGAGATCGACGTTGTTCGTGGAGGATGCGGCCGAGAACCACGACGCCGAACGCCAGTCGGGTGCCTTGTTGATCGCCGCCGCAAGCGCGCCGCTGCCATTGGCGACCAGGAAAACCCCGGTGCCGTTGACGACCGGCGTCGAATTGGGGTTGGGATAGGCCGCCGTACCCGCCGCCGCACCCGACGCATCGTTCACCGTTACATAGGTGTTGGTGCTGCGGTTATAATATTGGTTCGAGACGAGATTGACGGTGTTGTTGCTGGCATTGGTGTCGCTGCCCAGGAACCGCAGGCCCGTGTCGGGACGTGCGCTCGTGAAGTCCGGTTGGCCGGACGAAGCCTTGATGTAAGGCAGCGTTTCGGCGTGCTGGGTATAGGCACCGCCGCACTGTGCGGCGACCGCACGCGTGAAGATATCGGTCGTGCCCGAACGATCGAGGCGACCGACCAGACGCACCGGCACGCCGTCGTTGGTCCAGCGCGACGAATCGTCGTTCGGATCGCGCAGGCTCGTGCTGTTATTGTCGGTGGTGAAGTTCGTGTCGTTATAGTTCGTGATGGTCCCGGCGAAGATGCCGCAGAACGTCGTGCGGCTCAAACGCAGGCCACCGACGGCATTGCCATTGATCGTCGTTGGCGAACCGCCGGTCGTGTTGATGTTGAAGGCATAGTCCTGGTTGGTCGAGTTGTTGTGGCCATAGACCGGCGCATAAGCGACGGCGACTGGAAGCACGAACTTCGGGAACACGACCGGCGCACCGCCAGCCGCTGCCGACGGGCCGGTCAGGCCTGCCGTATTGCCGGTGAAGGTCGCGATTTCGGTGAGGGTCGGGGCGTTATCGGCGAAAGCGAACTGGACCGTGCTCCAGTCGCCGAACGGATTTGGGTTCGCCTGCGTTCCGGTGTGCGTGAAGGCCGGAGTCGCACTGACCGCGCCTACTGCGTCCCAGGCGGAACGGCCCTGGCCCGAACCCGAAGCGACATAGCGCGCGGCGAAGCCGGTATTGAGATCCTGCGTCGAGCAGTCGAAAGTGCCGGCGGGGGTGCTGAGGTTGGTTGGTTCGGCAACCGTGGTCGTGGTGCCGGCAGCTGTGGTGGAGCCGATCACGCCGAGCGGCTCAGAGCCACCAACGCAGTTCAGTTCCTGCACGAGCACGTTCTGGATCGACGTGGCACCCGTTCCGTGCAGCTTGAGTTCGCCATCATTCGACGCGGTGATTTGCGCCTGCGCGCCTGACGAGATGATTGCGCAGCTGGCGACGGTCGCCAGGAACAGCGCGGTCTTGAAACGCTTCATGATCGTTCTCCTGTTTGCTTCGTTTGCCGTTCAAGTGCCGGTTGTGATCAGATCGCAGACCGCCCGCCCCCAAAGCGAAGTGCCGGGAGTGGTATCGTTCTGAATCTAAAGATCACGAAGAGCTGCGTCGGTCCTTATGCAAGGACCGGCGGTTCCCGTTCTCAATATATCGGCACGCCTATAGGTCCGGCGATAACCGGAATTTCTGACGTGCCTTCTCAATCCGATGGTGGAGGATTGAGGATGATCGGCCTCGACTCGATCTTTAACCGACCATGAATAGATAGGGTGCTATCGTTACATAATTATTATATAATGAAATTTTCCAAAACATGCACTCAAATATCGCAAAGTATAGAGTAACCAAATCTATGCCAAAGTGGCATAAATGAACTTATACAAATGCAATTATATTGTAGCATTATCTGGGTAATAGCTATCTATAGACCGCCGATCCAGAATTTATCCCAGTAATGGGAGTAATGCACGACCAGAAGGTGGTACATGTCGAGTGATAGCACGGCCCAACCAGAAAATATTGGAAGTTCCTGTGACAAAGTACCGTCAGGTCCGTTGCCGGAGGAGCGGGTGAGCGCGTCGAGGTCGGTGCGAACCTTTGCCGACATGCTCACCGAAAGGTCGCTGCTGCCAGAGGAGGCTCTTCAGCGCGCGCTCATGATCGAGCGCGAGTCGGGCGAGCGCCTGGAAGCGGTCGTCACGCGGTTGGGCATGATCTCGGAGGACCGGCTGGTCTTGGCGATGGCGGACTATCTGGGACTGGCGTCGATCAGCGGTGCCGAGATTCCCGAGCGCGCGGTCAACGGACCCGACCTCTCTTTGGCCTTTCTTCGCGACATGCGCGCGCTGCCGATCGCTGCGGACGACGCGGTTGTCCGCATTGCCGTCGCCAATCCGTTCGACCCGTTCGTGGACCAGGCCTTCGGGTTCATGTTTCACCGGAACGTCGTCCGCGTGGTTGCGCGGGCGAGCGATATCGATGCGGCGATCGAGCGGCTCTATCAGGGACAAGCCATCGCCGGTGACGAGGTGGACGATGTCGTTGACGACGAAGACCTTGAGCGTCTGAAGGACCTGGT
This sequence comes from Sphingomonas sp. PL20, assembly GCF_017875905.1. Taxonomy (NCBI): domain Bacteria; kingdom Pseudomonadati; phylum Pseudomonadota; class Alphaproteobacteria; order Sphingomonadales; family Sphingomonadaceae; genus Sphingomonas; species Sphingomonas sp. PL20. The sequence goes on from NZ_JAGINH010000002.1 coordinate 1,717,622, forward strand.
CAGCGACGCGCCGGTGATTCGCGCGGTTAATCGCCTGATCGCAACGGCGGTCGACCAGCGCGCCTCCGACATCCATATCGAACCCAGCGACGACGGTCTGTCGATCCGCTTCCGCGTCGACGGCATGCTGCGCAACGCCGGGCGTCTGCCGGTAGCCATGCGCGCCCCCTTGGTGTCGCGAATCAAGGTCGCCGCCCGGCTCAATATTGCCGAGCGGCGCTTGCCCCAAGACGGTCGGATGCGCCTTTCCGTGCGCGGTCACGAAATCGATCTGCGCGTCGCGACGGCACCGTCGATCCACGGCGAAAGCGTGGTCATGCGCATCCTCGATCGATCGAAACTCGCGCTGGATTTCGTAACGCTCGGCTTCGACCCGGCGCTCATCGCGCGGATGCGCGACGCGATTTCGCGGCCCCATGGAATCGTGCTGGTCACCGGCCCCACTGGCAGCGGAAAGACGACCACGCTCTACGCCGCGCTGTCCGAACTCAATGCCGAGTCGCGCAAGCTCCTGACCGTCGAAGACCCGATTGAATACCGCTTGCCGGGCGTGGTCCAGACCCAAGTCAACCCGGCCATCGGCTTCACCTTTGGATCAGCGCTGCGATCGTTCCTGCGCCAGGATCCGGATGTGATGATGGTCGGCGAAATCCGGGATATCGAGACCGCGCAGATCGCGGTTCAGGCGGCGCTCACTGGCCATATGATCCTGTCCACCTTGCATACCAACACCGCAGTGGGTGCGGTGTCACGGCTCCTCGATATGGAGGTCGAGCCGTTCCTGCTGGGCTCGGTGTTGGCGGGGGTACTCGCGCAGCGGCTCGTGCGCCGCCTTTGCCCCGATTGCCGCGAACCCTATGGGCTGGAGGGGGGCATACCCGAAGCCCTTGCGCACCACATCGAAAGCCAGAATATCGTCCGGCTTTTCCATGCCGTGGGCTGCAGCCGATGCGCCGGTAGCGGATATTCGGGCCGGGTCGCGATCCTCGAATTCCTGCGCGTCGATGCCGCGATCTCACGCTTAATCGTCCGCCGGGCGGATACACGCGACATTCTGTCCGCCGCCGAACAGGACGGAATGCGAAGCCTTGCCGCCGATGGCGTTGCGAAGGCTGCCCAAGGCCTGACCACGATCGAAGAGGTTCTGCGCGTGGCGAGCGGGGAAGGGTGATGGCGACCTTTCGCTACCGCGCGCTCCGACCGGACGGCTCCGCGCTGTCAGGCGAGATGGACGCCCCCGATCGCAGCGTTGCTGTGGCAAACCTGCGCCGGACCGGCGCGACGCCGCTCGAACTGGTGATCCTCCCGCCGCGCGCGCCGGGGCGAACCCGGCGGGTTGGCGGCAAGGCACGGGCGGCGGCGGCGACCTGTGTGAGCGAGCTCGCGGTTCTGATCGATGCCGGGTTGCAGCTCGATCGCGCGCTCGCGCTGGCGATTGAAAACGTCGAGGACAAAAGCGTCGCGATCTATTTGGCGGAGATCCTGCGCGATGTGCGCGAAGGCGCGCCTCTTTCACGCGCGATGGCGCAGAAGCCCGACCTTTTCTCCCCCACGGCGATCGCAATGACCGAAGCAGGCGAGGCGAACGGGCGGTTGGGCGAGGCGCTGGCGCGTCTTGCCGCCACGCTCGAACAGGATGCCGCGCTGCGCCGCCTCGTCGGTTCATCGATGATCTATCCCGTCGCGCTACTGGTGATCGCGGTCGGCGTCGTGCTGCTCATGCTGCTCTTCGTGGTGCCGCAGTTCGAAGGCATGTTCGCGAGCACGACCCAGAAACTACCGACCGCCACCGTCGTCGTCATGTCCGCCAGCCGATTGCTGCGCCATTATGGGCTTGCGCTGCTCCTGGCCGTGGGGCTGCTCGGCACTGGTGCCGCCATGGCAATGCGTCAGCCGGTCGTGCGCCTGGCTCGCGATCGCCTCATTCTGTCGCTTCCTTTGCTCGGCGAGCTCGTTCGGCGCATCGATACGGCGCGTTTCGCCCGCACGCTCGGGGCGCTGATCGATGGCGAGGTGGCGTTGCCGGCCGCGCTGATTCTTTCGCGCCGCACGATCTCGAACCAGGTGCTCAGGGCCGCTGTCAGTCGGGTCGCGGACGGGGTTAAGGAAGGGGGCGGCCTCACTGCGCCGCTCGCCGCCTCCGGTGCCCTGCCGCGGCTGGCCATCGGCTTTCTGCGCACGGGCGAGGAGACGTCCCAGCTCGGGATGATGCTTACCCGTCTCGCCGACGTGCTCGATCGCGACATCCGTACCCGCATCGAGACCCTGATCGGCATCCTCACGCCGCTGATCACGGTCGTTCTTGGTGCGACGGTTGCGGGCATCATCGCCTCGATCATGTCGGCGATTCTGGGCTTCAACGACCTCGCACTGACCTCATGAGAAAGGGTATGACCGTCATGGAGAGAAGAAAGCACGAGCGGGAAGCGGGTTTCACGCTCCTCGAGCTGCTGGTGGTGCTCGCCATCCTTGGGTTGCTCGCGGCAATCGTCGGGCCGCAGGTGATCAAGTATCTGGACAACTCCCGATCGCAATCCGCTCGGATCCAGGCGAAGAATGTCGCTGCGGCGATCAACCTCTTCAAGCTCGACGCCGGGCGCTTTCCCACCCAGGAGGAAGGCGTTCAATCGCTGATCAAGCAGCCACCGAACCTGCCGAGTTGGAATGGGCCCTATCTGCCCGAGCAAACCGCCGTCATCGATCCGTGGGGACGCCCCTATCTGCTGCGCATTCCCGGCGAGCATGGCGATGTCGACGTATATTCGTTGGGCTCCGACGGCCAGCCGGGCGGAACGGGCGAGGCCAAGGATGTCGGCAACTATTAAGCCGATCGGGTGCCGCGCCAGCGGAACCTGTGGATTCACGCTGGTCGAGGTGCTCGTGATTGTCGCTATCCTTGCCCTTATGGCAGGCATCGTTTTTCCATCGGTCGAACGGGCGCTGCAGCGACAATCCTTCGTTGATTCCGCGCGTCAGGTTGAGCTCGGCCTGCGCGCGGCGCGGGCGCGCGCCATCGAGAACGGCGCAACGATACGCTTTCTGATCTCAAAAGGCGGCCATCGCTTTGCGTATGACGATCGGCGCGAGCAACTGCCGGATTCCACCACAATCGTGCTTCCCAATGGCGGCATCACGTTCTTCGCCGACGGTAGCGCAGCCGGCGGCGACATCACGGTGACGGACGGGACGTATAGCCAACGGCTCGTCATTCAAAGCGCCGTCGGGCTGATCGAGCGGGTGCGATGAAGCCGGACAGTTCCGAAGCGGGCTTCAGCCTGGTCGAAACGCTGGTCGCGTTCGCGGTGATTGCCGCGATGTCGGGCGTGTATTTCGAGACGGTCATCGCCAACGCGCGCTTTGCCGAGAATGTCACGCGCCGCAGGGAAGCGGTCCTGCTGGCGCAGTCGTTGCTCGCTGCCGCCGCTGCGCCGAATGATTCAAACCGAATGGCCGACAAAGGCGCGACCCAGGGCCTGACCTGGGATGTGATGCGACGGGCCCATGGCGACGGAGCGCGCGACACCGCCGTTCCGCTTGAGGAGGTGCAAATCGTCATCGCGGATCGCGCGACCGGTCGACGATTGACGAGCGTTCGTACCCTGCGTCTGGCGCGCTGATCCGATGTTCCGTCAGTCCCCCCGCACGACCGAGCGATGTGACGCGGGCTTCACGCTGATCGAGATGCTGGTTGGCCTCGCCCTTATGGGTATGGCCGCAGCCTTGCTGCTGTCGGGTTTGCGGATGGCGGGATTTGTCTCGCTTCGAGAACGTGCGAGCGCCACCGGCCTCGACGAGGTCATCGCCGCCCAGCGATTGCTGCGAACGGGACTGGAGCGCCTTCGCCCGATCGCGCGGATCGATCGGGCCGAACCGGTCGTCGAGTTCGGCGGAAACGATGTCCGGCTGACCTATATTGCGCCGCCGGCCGACCGTGAGGCACCCAATGCGTTGCAGCGCTTTCTGCTGATGCGGAACGCAAATGGCGATCTGGTTCTCTACAATACGAGCACCAGGAGGCTCCAGGTCGATCCCAGCGGGCACGATCTGGTCGGTTGGTCGCCGACCACCGTACTGCGCGGAATCTCCCGCCTTTCGATCAGCTATCGCGGTGTTCCAATCACAGGCGGCGACCGAACCTGGCTCACCTTCTGGTGGGACAGGGGTCGACCTCCCGAGCTGATCCGAATCCGCGTTGACTTTCCCGTGGGCGACACTCGGCAGTGGCCCGATTTGCTGATCCGGCCGCGCGCAACGACGACGACGACCTGCCTCATCGATGGATCGACCGGACGCTGCGGAGAGGGGCGTTGAACGCGCGCGTCCTTCTCGATGCCGACATGCAGACGATCGGCCGCTGGCTGGTGCAGGGGTGGCGTTGGTGGCTGCAGGAGCTGCGTTCCTTTGTGCCGGTCCGGCTCCAGCGCTCGCATAAGGGCAATGGCCCCCATCTCCGCTACCAGGCCGGAAAGCTCGTTCCCGTCGCCCGACCGGGCGCGAGCCGCATCCCGGCAGCCCCAAAAGCGGGCGCGCGCGTGATCGTTGTGGTTCCAAACGGGCTTTGCCTTTCGCGCGTGATTACGCGTCCGCCACTCGGCAACCACGACTTGCAGCGGATGATCGCGCTTGAGGCGGACACCCTCTTGCCAATTCCCGCAGGCTCGGCGGTTCTCGCGGGGCGTGCCGCGGGCCCCGCCGCCGTTCCGGGCAAAATCCTGGTCGAGGTCGCAGGGCTTCCGATCGACGAGGCTCGCGCGATCGTGGCGGCGATCGCGGCGGCCGGCATCGTTCCGCTCGCGATCGTCAGCGACCAGACCGCCGGTGATCCGACACCGCTTGATTTCGTTTCCGGCATGCAGGAGCATGGACTTCTTGCGCCGCGGCGAAGCGCCACACCGTTCGTCTGGGCCGCGGTTGCCCTTTTGCTGCTGCTCAACATCGCCGTGTGGATCTGGCGCGATACTGCTCAGGTCGCGCGCTTCGAGCACATCGTCGCGGAGCAGCAGCCTGCGATCACGATCGCGCAGACGATCATGCGTCGCACGGACCAGGACCGGCGTATCATCGGGCAATCGCGATCTTTGCGCCGTTCTCACGATCCTTTGCGCATCATGATCGATGTCGGTGCCGCCTTGCCGACGGGGGCGTGGCTGCAGCGCTACGTTTGGGATGGCGCGACGATCCGTCTCGTTGGGTACCGTCCGGCGAAGATGGACGTGGCCACGGCGCTGCGTCGATCGGCGCGGTTTGTCGAGGTTCGCGCCACTTCGGACGAAACCCAGGCCGCGCTGCCGATCGGCGAGCCGTTCGACATCAGCGCAAAGGTGGCACCGCGATGATGCGGCCGACCTCACCCCGCGAACAGCGGTTGATCGCCCTCCTGATCCTGTTCGCGATCCTGGCTGGCGTCTATTATCTGGCGATCGCTCCCATCGTCGCCGGATTCAGCGCGCGCGAAGACAGGCGCGATCAACTGGCTTTGACCTACCTCCACAACCTTCGCACCGTCTCGGCGATCCCGAGCTTGCGCCGCGAGGCCGAACGCCAGCGCTCGGCGGCGGGCTCGTTCGTCCTCAGCGCGCCGAATGTCGAGGGCGGGCGCGAGTGGCTCAAGGATCGGTTGCAACGAACAATCGAAGGGAGCGGCGGCGAATTTCGCGAAGACAAGGACGCAGAGGGGCGCGCGGGTTGGGCACGCGCCCGAGCCTCGGCCCGCGTGACCTTACCCCAGCTTACCGCCGCGCTGTCGGACCTGCAGAGCCAGCCGCCCTGGGTCATCATCGAGTCGGTGACGGTCACCGCGACCGACGCAGTGGTGACTGGCCAGTCCTCAACCATGGATGTTGAAATTGAAGCTTCGGTTCCCCTTCGCACTTCCGCCGCTCGATAGGTCGTCCGGCGTGCCGCTCCTGCTGGCGGTGCCGCTGTGCGCGGCGCTCGTTTTCCAGGCGGTCGCCGGCAACGAACTCGTGCTGCCGCAGGCGGGTCCCGTCCGCGGGAAGCCGTTTGCCAATCCGGCCGAGGTTCAACCCGATCCCGTGACCTCCGTCAGGCCGATCCTCGCGCGCAATATGTTCGCCCCGGCGGCAGCGCCGACCAAGGCCGGCGATGCGGGACAGGGGCCGCTCGGTGCCTACTCGGTTGTCGGTTCGATCGAAATCGGACGGACGCCGTTCGCGATCGTTCAGGCCCCCGGCCTCCGCACTCTGCAGGTGAGGACGGGCGCGAGGTTCGGCGGCTGGAGAATTCGTTCGATCGCGCGCGACGAAGTGCAGCTCGCGCGCGGTGCCGAGCGGCTGAGCGTGCGGTTCGGGCCGACAGGACCCGTTGCCATTTCAGCACCCCAGGAGAGAGAATAGTGACCAGAGCAAGACAACAACTCCTGGCGGGGGCGGCGGTTTTGGCCATGGCCACATCCGGTTGTGCCGATCGCGTGCCGCCTCAGCCGATCGCGGTGCCACAGCCCCCGGCGATCGTGGCAGACGCGGAGCGGGCCGAACCGCAAGTCCGCTCGACCATCATCGCTGGGGACGTGCCGCCCCCGACGCTCGCGGCCCCCAAGCCGCAATCGCGCAAGCCGGGCAATATCAGTGTCAACCTTCCAAAGGCGGACATTCGGACGGTGGCAGCGTCGGTTCGGGAAGTGACCGGGGTTCCCATCGAGGTTGATCCCGCCGTCAACGGCCAGGTCTCTTTGGTGACCCCTGGCGATGTCGCGCGTTCGGACATCATCCCCCTGTTCGAGACGGCGTTGCGCGCAGCCAACCTGGCGCTGGTACCGGCCGGCAATGGCTATCTGGTGCGCACCGTTGCGGCTGCTCAATCCCCGGTCGAGCCCGAGGCGGTTGGCTTCGGCACCGAGGTGATCACCCTCCAGTTCATCAATGCCGATGAGGTGAAGAAGGTGCTCGACGGTGCCCTGCCTGGCGTCGTCACCGCCGTCGACGCCCCGGGCCACCGCGTGACGATCGCGGGTACTACCGGTCAACGCAGCAGTGCGCGCGACCTCCTGAAACAGTTCGACGTCAATTGGCTGCGTCGCATGAGCTTCGCGCTGTTCGTACCCGAACGTACCGACGCGCGCCTCATTGTCCCCGACCTCGAAAAGCTCATCAACGCCGACAATGCCCCGACTCGCGGCCTTGTTCGGCTGATCACGATGGAGCGGCTCAATGGCATCCTCGCGGTGAGTGCTCAGGGCCAGTATCTTGAAGATGTCCGTCGCTGGATCGAGGTTCTGGACCGCGAAGGAGAAAGCTCGCAGCGCCGCATCTACGTCTATCGCGTTCAGAACGGGCGCGCGCGCGACCTCGCGCACACGTTAAATCAGACCTTTGGCAATAGCGACGGTCGCGATGGCACGGAAAATGGCGACCCGTTCGCCACCTCGGAACAGACCGGCGGAGGAGCACAATCAACCAAGTCGCAGGTCCCGGCAAACGGGCAACCGGCGCGAAACGCCCCCGGTGCGCCAACCCCGGCGACCTCCGAACGGACGCAGGAGACCTCCGGCGGCAAAATCACCGCCGATGAAGTCAATAACGCGATTGTCGTTCGCGCGACCCCGCGCGATTATGCCGAGATTGAGGACGCCCTGCGAAAATTGGACATTCCTCCGTACCAGGTGATGATCGAAGCCGCGATCACCGAGGTTACGCTCACCGATACGCTGCGTTACGGCGTGCAATGGAACTGGCTGACCGGGCAAAGCAATTTCCGCATCACCGATGGCACGACGATGCCCACCGGACCGACAAAGGAGGGCTTCTCCTATTTCCTTGCCGGGAACAGCATTTCGGCCGCATTGAACGCGCTCGAGCAACGAACCAATGTGAAGGTCGTGTCGGCGCCCAAGCTGATCACGCTCAACAATCAGACCGCAGCCCTTCAGGTCGGCGACCAGGTGCCGATCGCGTCGGGGAGCGCCGTCAGCATTCAGAACCCCAATGCGCCGATCGTCAACTCGATCGAGTATCGCGACACTGGTGTGATCCTAAAGGTCACCCCGCGTGTCAACGCTGGCGGGTTGGTGCTGCTCGACATCTCGCAGGAGGTGAGCGACGTCAACCCGAACGGACCCACCGGTGGCGGCACGGCGACACCTTCGTCCCCGACGATCTCGACGCGAAAAATCTCGACATCGGTAGCCGTCCAGGATGGTCAGGTGATCGCGCTCGGAGGCCTGTTCCGGGACTCCAAAACCTTCGGGAAAAATGGCCTGCCGTTGCTGTCGCGTATCCCGGTCGTCGGCGCACTGTTCGGCAATCACAACAATACCCAAAACCGCACGGAGCTGATCGTGCTTCTGAAGCCGCATGTCATTCGCACGCCCGATGACGGCCGAGCCGTCACCGAGGAATTGCGTTCGAAGCTGCGGACGCTCGAGCCGTTTCGAACTGCGGGAAAAATACCGTGAAGCCGCGGGAAGAGGGATATGCCCTGGTCGCCGCGGTCGCCAGCATTGCGGTCTTCTCGACCATGGCGCTCATCGTTCTTTCGGCGGTCCGGATGAGCCTTGCCGATGTCGGTGCCGAGCAGGCGCAAATGCGGGCGGTGGCGGCAGCCGATGCCGGAATCGCCTTCAGCCTCAGCAGGCTGCTGGCGAATGACGCGACGGAGCGCTGGTCTCCGGATGGCCGCACGCGCACGATGCGGTTCGCCGATGCGGATTTGCGGATCGCGATCGAAGACGAACGGGGCAAGGTTCCGCTGGGCCGCCTGAATGAGCAGCAGGCATCGAAGTTGCTCGAACAGGCCGGATTGAGCGGTGACCGTCTTCTGATCGCCCGAGACTCGCTGCTTGACTGGATTGATGACGATTCCGAAAAGCGCCCATTCGGCGCGGAGGCACCGTATTACAGAGCCGTCGGCATCTTCCCGGCGGGGGGGCGCATCGCATCGGTCGAGGAACTGGCGCTCGTTCGCGGTTTCGATGCGACCACGATCGAACGCATTCGCCCCTATGTGACGACCTATACCCTCCAGGCCGGCTTCGACCGGGAATATGCAGATCCCCGCGCGCTTACGGTCATGGACCAAGGTGCCGAGGGCGGCACCGCTGCGATCAACCGCGCACGGGATCTCTCCGGCCAGCGAACCCAGATCGCCTTTGCAAACACGTCCAAGCGCGTTGACCGCCCCATCACGATCAGGGTGGATGCCGTGCAGCCCGGCGGCGGCCGCGCCACCCGGGCCATGGTCGTCGAACTCACGAACGCAAAGGACCGACCGTATATTGTGAGGGCCTATGAATAATGCGGTTCACGAAGAAGTTCTCGCATCAGCCGCTTGCTCGGGTCGGCACCGTCACGCTCCCGCTGCCTCACCGTATTGTGGCACCCTGAGGAGTTGATGCGATGGGCGACGCGACGTCGATCATGGGAACTCGACACGGTGTGGTCCGCGCCTTGCTGGAACGCGGTAACAAATTCATTGAAAAGGGCAAACCGGCGAATGCTTTGCGCGCCTTTGAGGAAGCGGTAAAACTTGATCCAGCGAGCGCTGAGGCTTTTTGCCATCGTGGCAATGCGCTTTGCGATCTTGGACAGGTTTTCCCAGCGATCGCCAGCTACGATCGGGCCATCGCGCTGAAGCCGCAATTGGTCGAAGCCCATGATTTCAGAGGCGTGGCGCTGTCGCTGGCCGGGCAATTGGACGAGGCCTTGGCCAGTGTTGATCGAGCGCTCGCAATCGCCCCGAACACATTCAACGCGCTCAATAATCGCGCCAATATCCTCAAGGACTTAGGTCGACTGGAAGAAGCTTTGATGGCGTTCGACGTCGTCGTCCAGCGGGCACCCACATTCTCCGCTGGGCACAAGATGCGCGCGAATGTGCTGGCGCGGCTTGGCCGCCACGAAGAGGCGCTCAACGCCTTTGATCACGTGTGTGCGCTTGACCCGAGCGATGCCGATAGCCGTTGTAACGCAGGGATCGCGCTACTCCTGCTTGGCCGGAAGGACGAAGCCATTGCGGCGTTTCAAGCGGCTCTGGCGATCAATGCGAACCATCCGGACAGCCTTGTCAACTTGGGCAACGCGCTTGCGGCCGATAAGCGCTCCGAGGCGGCCGAGGCGGCCTTTCGGCGTTGTCTCGCGCGTTACCCCAAGAATATCGATGCCGGTCTCGGCCTCGGCGCGTTGCTTTCGCGTCAGCGGCGGTTCGACGAGGCGGGCCGTTGCTACCAAAATGTTCTGAAGGTGGATCTCAACAATAGGGTCGCGCTGGGTGGCCTGGGTCAGGCCCTGGAAGAGCTTGGCGAATATGAGAGCGCGCTGACGTGTTACGATCATATTCTGACATTCTTGCCCGAGGACGTGCGCGCGCATCGCAAGCGCGGTGGGCTTCTCGTTTTTCTTTCGCGCCACGCGGAAGCGATCGAGGCGCTAGACCATGCGGCGACACTTGCCCCTGATCCGTCGCTCGCGACGACCCGACTGTACGCGGCACTGCATTTGTCGCGATGGGCCGACTTCGATCAGTCGGTGGAACAGGTTCGGGCGGCCGTAGATCAGCGGCGAAGGGACATTTTGCCCTTTCCAATCCTCGCATTTGTGGACGATCCGGGCCTTCATTTGAACTGTTCGAAGCTGGCGGCCGCGATCCACGACACACCGACCGCTCGCGTTGCTGCCCGGCACGTTCGACACGACAAGATCCGATTGGCGTACTTTTCGGCGGACTTCCACAACCACGCGACCATGCACCTGTTTGTCGAAACGCTGGAAGCCCATGACCGGGATCGCTTCGAGCTTTCCGCCTTCTGGTTCGGCAAGGAGTGGAATGACGGTTGGCGCGAACGCGCGAAGGCGGCGGTCGACTCCTTTGTGGACGTGCGTCTGGTCGAAGATCAGGCCGTCGCCAAACTGGCGCGCGATAGGGAGATCGACATTGCCGTCGACCTGAAGGGCTACACGCAAAACGGGCGCTTCGGAATTTTTGCGGAACGCGCCGCGCCAATACAGGTCAGCTACCTTGGCTATCCAGGCACATCTGGGGCGAACTGCATCGACTATCTGCTTGCCGACAATACCGTGATTTGTCCGGAGACCCGGCCATATTATTCGGAAAGCATCGTTTATCTTCCCGGCAGCTATCAACCAAACGCTGCCCTTCGTCCCTTACTTGGGCAGGAGACGCGAGAAAGCGTCGGGCTGCCAGTGGGCGCGATCGTCTTTTGTTGCTTCAATCAAAACTACAAGATCACGCCCACGGTCTTCTCGGTCTGGATGGATATCCTGCGCCATGCCGGGCACAGTGTCCTCTGGCTCTGGGTTGAACGCGATTCGTCGCGGGAGAATTTGGCGCGAGAAGCTGAAGCCCGCGGCATTGATCCGGCGAGGATCATTTTCGCGCGCGCGAAGCCTCTGGAAGAGCATCTGGATCGCTTGCGCCTGGCCGACCTGTTTCTCGATACACTTCCCTATAATGCGCATACGAGCGGGAGCGACGCGCTCAGGGCCGGAGTTCCCATCGTAACCTGCGTCGGCAAAAGCTTTGCCGCTCGGGTCGCGGCCAGCTTGCTGAATGCCGTAAACTTGCCCGAGCTGATCACCGAGAGCATGGAAGATTATAAAGCGCTCGCCATATCGCTCGCCAACGACCGGTCGAGACTGGCGAACCTTCGCGAGCGGCTAAGAACAACTCTCGCCACCTCGTCGCTCTTCGATCCGCGAGCCGCAGCGCGAAAACTCGAGGCCGCCTATGTCGGCATGTATGAACGCTATCAGTCTGGAAAGGAGCCCGAGGACTTTCGGGTCGCCGTATGAGGCGGAGAGCGGTCGGCGGTCTTCGCTCGCGGGAGGGAAAAAGCGAGCGGATCGTTGCCGGGACCAGGGGCCCAGCGTGTCTAAAAGATGAGACCGTATTTTTCGCGACCTATTGAAGTGCGGCACAGCGGCGGAACAGCGCTTTTTCATAGTCGAACAGAGGATTTGTCATGATGGCCACCGCAATCCGCCCTTCGGGCAGCAGCGCTGCCCAGCTCCGGGAACTGTTGACACGCGGTGTCAAATTCCTCGTCAAAGGGAAGCCATCGAACGCACTGCGCGCCTTTGAAGAGGCTTTGGCGATTGATCCTGGCAATGCCGACCTTCACCACCACCGCGCCAATGCGCTGGCCGACCTCGGCCAAAATATGGCGGCGATTGACGGCTATGACCGCGCGATTGTCCTGAGCCCTCGCTTGGCCGAAGCCCATGATTTCCGGGGGGCGGCCCTGGCCAGGATCGGCCAATTTGACCAGGCATTGATCAGTGTGGAACGCGCGTTGGCGATCGCACCCGACAACCTCAGCGCGCTCAACAATCGCGCGAACCTCCTGCGCGACCTCGGGCACCTCGAAGAAGCCGTGAAGGCGTTTGACACCGTCATCCAGCGAGAACCGCGCAATCCCCTCGCTTACAAAATGAAGGCGCATACCTTGATCGCGCTGCGACGGTATGAGGAAGCGATTGTCGCATTCGAACGGGTTGTCGACCTCGACCCGAGCGATGCTGAGGCGCGATGCAATATCGGCACCGCGCTGCTCCATCTCGGTCGCGTCGATGCGGGAGTGGGTGCGTTTCGCGCTACGCTCGCCGTCGACCCCGCGCACGTTGAATGCCTCGCAAACCTTGCCACCGTGCTTGCCGGACAGAAACAGGTCGAAGAGGCGGAGGCGCTGTTTCGTCGATGCCTCGCGCTGCACCCTGGTTACATCGAGGCCGAGCTCGGTCTTGGTCTATTGCTGACGCTTCAGCGCCGCTCCGACGAGGGCGGACGCTGTTTGCAAAATGTCCTTAAGAAGGACTTGAACAATGTTCCGGCACTCCACGGTCTCGCCGACGCAATGGCCGAGTTTGCGCTATATGACAGCGTGATCGCGTGTCTGGATCATCTGCTTTCCTTCGCACCCAACGATGCCCTTGCGCACCGAAAGCGCGGTCAAACCCTGATGTCCATGCGACGGCATGCCGAAGCCGTTGCCGCTTTCGATCAGGCCGCCGCGCTGAGTCCGAACATGGAACTCGCATCCAATCGACTGTTTGCCGGGATGCAGCTTGGCCAATGGCACGACTTCGCGGACCGGCTGGAGGGGGTCCGCCGGGCGGTCGAGGCGCGCAATCCCAACGCGACGCCCTTTCCCATCCTGTCTTTCGTGGATGATCCCGAGCTCCACGCCCGCGCCGCGCGCAACCTGGGAGATTTGGTAACGGGATCGACCAAGCCCGCCGCCATCCTTCGCCGTCCCGCACGCGACAAGATCCGGGTCGGCTATTTTTCCGCAGACTTCTTCAATCATGCAACCATGCACCTCCTGGTCGAGACGTTGGAACAGCATGATCGCGATCGGTTTGAGTTTACGGCTTTCAGCTTCGGCAGCAGCCGCCAGGACGCTTGGGTCGCCCGCGCACGGGCGAGCTTCGACGCATTCGAGAACGTTCAGTTGGGTGAAGACCGGGCGGTGGCAAAACGGGCGCGCGATCTGGAGATCGACATTGCCGTCGACCTTAAGGGGTATACGCAAAACGGCCGTATCGGCATCTTTGCCGAGCGCGCGGCACCGATCCAAGTCGGCTATCTTGGGTATCCGGGTACATCGGGGGCGGACTTTATCGATTATTTCGTCGCCGATGAGATCGTCATTCCCCCAGAGAGCAGAGACAGCTTTTCCGAGAAAATCGTGTATGTGCCGGGGAGCTATCAACCCAACCGGTCATTACATCCGTTGCTGATGCGAGCAACGCGGCAGAGCCAAGGTCTGCCGGAAGACAGATTTGTGTTTTGCTGTTTCAACCAGAGCTACAAAATAACCCCAAGCGTCTTTGACGTTTGGATGAAGGTTCTCCGTGCGGTTGGAGATAGCGTGCTTTGGCTTTGGGTCGACCACGAAGAGGCCCGGAGCAATTTCTCCCGGGAAGCGGAAGCGCGCGGGGTCGACAGGTCTCGGCTTATCTTCGCGTCGGGCACGCCGCTCGACGAGCATCTTGATCGCATGCGATTGGCCGACCTGTTCCTGGATACGTTTCCTTATAATGCCCATACCAGCGGAAGCGACGCGCTCCGCGCCGGTGTTCCGATCCTGACCTGTGCAGGGCGGAGCTTCGCGTCGCGTGTTGGCGCGAGCCTGCTGACGGCCTTGAACGTGTGCGACCTTATCGTCGAAGATTTCGACGCCTATCAGGCGCTCGCAATCGCTTTAGCGACCGACACGGCGCGCTTGGCAAATATTCGGGCACAGTTGGACGTCAACCGCACGCACTCGACTCTGTTCGACCCGCACCATGCGGCGCGAAAGCTCGAAGCGGCATATGCCGAAATGTACCGCCGCTACCACGCTGGGGATCCGCCCGAGGATATTCACATCGCTTTTTGAAAGGGCGTGTGAAATTGCGCTCGCAGACCAGAGCGCGCGGTCCGTCTCACGGGGCGGTGCGCGTCGGCGTGACCGGTCCAAGACCCCAGGGCGCGAAGGGGCCGGCCTGCGAACCCTCTGACGATGCTGCCGCTGAGGCCCTGGCGGTCGGGGCGACCAGCGGATCACCCGCTCCGCCGACGCCGGGGCGCTTATAGAAAATGTGGAGCCCGATCTTGACCACGCGGACCAGGGTCGGTGCCCAATACGGGGAGACATAATCGGCATGATAGTTGGTCGCGTCGCCAATCAAGGGGGGGAGCTGGCCGTCGATCGCTTGTTCTGCAACCGCGCGCGCGCGCGCAAGCACGGCGTCCGGCAGGCGACGACGCATCGAACCATCGCAGGTGAAGGTGAACTGGCAGCCCGTCTTTCGCGTCGAGCCGGCAAACACCACGTCGCAGACCGACTTTGGAAAGGCCGGATGCCGCACGCGATTCAGGACGACCTCCGCAACGGCTTGTTGTCCCTCCACCGGTTCGAAGCCCGCCTCATACGCTACGGCCAGCGTTAGGCATTCCACCGCTTGCGCACGGTCTTCGAGGGGGAGGGGCGGTCGATCCTGCGCCTGAACCGCCGTGGCGATGACCGCGTTTGCATAAGCGACCGAGACGATTGCGGCGACCGCCTTAGAGACGATTGTTCGTGTGCGATCGGGGTGCCCGCCGGTTTGGCGCGACCGACGTCGCGCTTCACCGGCAACGTCCAATCCCGCTTTTCCAAGCCCATCGCCGCAAAGTCGCGCGTCGTCGGGATCGAAGATGACAGTACGACAACGGGCCATATTCTTGAAGCTCATCTATAATGATCGCAATATAACTCGTGAAACGATAATAATAAGCCAAGATATAAAATATAGATTTAATAAACATAAGCAATGATCGCATTTTAGTTGATTGTATCAATAATAGTAATAGTTTTGTAACAACAAAATGCGACATTTGCTCTCGTACCTATCGGTTTTTATGCTTGCGACGTCGACTCTTCCGCGTTGAAATTTTGTCGAATCCTGGCACAAATTTCACGGATGGGAGTGCTCTCGTCGTGGCCTGTTAGTATCGTCAACGATGGAGTGGACCATGATCGCGAAAGTTTGGGCCTATGGTGCGGCCTGGGTGCTTGGCTTAGTGGCGTGTAGCTCGGCCGTGTCGGGTGGAATGGCGACCAGCCAGGCACAGGTCCGGGCGCGGCAAGCAACGACAGCCGCAGCCGCCGGTAGCAAGTCTGCGGGTGGCAGCACGATGTTGCCGGCGCGTGTGCTCGATTGCCACCTCGCACGGATCACGAATTTCGATCCCGAGAAGGAGCAGTTGCCGAAGGAATATACCTATGAGGGCGATCATGCCTTCAGGCTGTTCCTGCCCTCCATCCCTCAAAGGACCAAGGAGCCGCCGCGCTCGACACAGCGTGCCGAGCCGGTCGATCCAAGGACTCGCATTCTTTCCGATCCCGACGGCATATCGGTTGGCGCGATCAAGCACGCCTTTGACCGGGTGGTCGACTATTGGCCCGAACGTGTCGAGATGACGACATCGGTAAGCGAGCGGCAGGTCAATCTGATCGTCTTGCAAAGATCCGAGCAACAGCCGGGTCTGACCGATATCTTCATGACCAAGGCAAAGGATGCCATCACCTTCGATACCAAGAGAATGTACTCGGGCCATTGCAAAGCAACGATTGGCGCAGCGGCCCTGGCGCTTGTCGGCTGAAGGTTGGCGCGGGTGGGATTTTTGCCGACTGAAGTCCCACCCGGCCTCTTTGAGGGGAGAGATGCAGGTGGCTAATGTGGGGCCGATAGCGTCAAGGAATTGTCGGGTGATCTCGTTTGGACGGCATTGACCCAACGTCTGCAAGAATCAGCACAGTAAATGTGGAAGTTCTGTCATCAATCTGTAATGTATGTGCGCCGCACAATTTGATAAATGATTCTTTGATGTAAGAGGCTGTGGGACGATTGGTAGACCCTGCCAAGTCGGCAGTAACATTCTTTTATTTTCTCTGCCAAATTGCTCTCGTCAATGTGTCTATCCTTTGAGGGCAGGTACCGCATGCGCTTTCCGGGCGACGATGTCTTTGGTGCCACGGAACGCGTGACGCGTTGAGCCTGCCTCAGGGAGAGCCCGATGGAAGACTTTATCCAAATCGTGGGCCCGTCGGCGGTGGGTTCCGAGCATTCTTCCGATTGGTTTGAACAGCAATTGATCATTGCCGGTACGCCGGGTGTGGCACGGGCCTCCCGCAACAAGCGGACGCGTGCCCATTTGGCCCCCTGGCAGCTCAAGATCGCGCGCGACATGATGATGTGCCAAGTGGGCGACGGGCTGGCGCTGGCGGATATCGCTGGCCGGCTCAACATGTCGGTGAACCATTTCATCAAAGCATTTGGCGAAACGGAAGGGGTGTCGCCGTACCACTGGTATATGCAACGGCGCATCGCACAAGCGATGGCGCTCCTCCGGGGAGAGACATTGCTCCCGCTTTCGAAAGTCGCCGACGAGTGCGGCTTTGCCGACCAGAGCCACTTCACCAAGACGTTCACGCGCCTTCTCGGGATTCCTCCCGGCCGGTGGCGGCGGAACCAGAGAGCAGCCAAGGAAATCTGAGGTTGAAAACCCTAGCGCGAAGCGATCCCGTTTTCCGGGAGCAGCGCATTGGCCACATACACCGCCGTTGCAAGTCCATGACAGGCTCCATTCAACGATCTTGTATCGGCTGAGGACTTTCGTGTTGTCCATCCCCAAAAGGATGACGAAGCACGACGGTCGCATTGTCAATAATCGCGCTTCCCCTGTGGAATCGACTAGGGTGCCTTCTTCGATCCCCGGATAGGACAGCCGACGGGGCGACGAAGCGATTGGCGCTGCGGCGATCTCAGACAACGGCCGTATGACGGTCTCAGCCCAGTTCGAGAGAATGCGCCCGACCATTCCAAACGAGAACAGCCGCTCTACGCCGCCGCCAAGCGCCTGCCAGTCATCGTCGCATCTCCCGGAGACGCGACGATCGCGAGTGGCCGAAGCGAAGGGCCGTTTCGGTGAGCATGACGCTGACGGGCTGAGGTGGTGGAGCGCCCCGATTAAGATGCGTCGAGCGAGCCGATCCGCAATTGTCATCGGCGCGTCGAGCATTCACGCGCTTTCGGGTACGGTATCGCCGCTGCCTCGGTGTCGCTTGTCGATCGTGCGCAGCGCTGCACCACGCCATGAAATGAGAATTTGGACCGGGCCGATCCGTCGTCGGTGCGGAAGGGCCGCGCCGCGATGAGCGGGATCCTTTCCAATGTCGAGCGCCTCAAGGCGCTGTACGACCCCAATTATGTTCGCCGGGTCGACGCGCTTGATGGTGCCCCGGTTCAGGTGTGCCTCGAAAGCCGAATGTTGAACGAGGCTGCGGGAACGGGGGTCGCGACCTATGCGCGAATGTTGGCGGCGTGCCTCCCTGCGGCCGGTGCATCACCGCTGTTGCTCGATGATGGCCCAAATGGCGCAAGGTCGCGGGCAAGACTTGGCCGATGGTTTTCGGCCGCCCGAAGTAACGCTCGGGTTGCTGCTGCGGGGCGCAGCTCCGTCGAGGAAATCCCGGCTCAGTGGGTCGTCAGGGACGTGTTCCGGGAAGCCCAGGTTTTTTTCAACCTGCACGGTCGATCCCTGCCGGTCGAGATCGCGCGCCCGCCTCAGGTCATGCATTGGACGTATCCGCTCCCGCTTTATGTCGTCGGAACAAAAAATCTATATACAATTCATGATCTTATTCCCCTGACGCAGCCTCAGCTCACCACCATCAACGCGACCCGTCACACGAACATTCTCAACGATATCGTCTCGCACGCCCACGGTCTTGTCACCGTATCCGAAACCGTCCGAGCTGAGGTGATCGCGCGCTTTTCGCTGCCCGCGTCGCGCGTGACCAACACCTTTCAGAGTGTCGATGCCCCCTTGCAGGTCGATCCAAGCCTTCCGTCGGGGCTGAGAGCGGGGCGATATTTCTTCTTCTGCGGACGGATCGAGGCTCGAAAGAACCTCGAGCAAGTCGCACGCGCGCATGCCGAAAGCGGCGCGAGCATGCCGCTCGTGATCGTCGGGCCCGAAGTGGCGGGCGAGGAGAGGCTCGAAGCGTTTCTGAGAGCACAAACGGGTGTCGTGCGCTTGCCATGGGTGCCGCGCCCCGAACTGCTGAGCATGATGCGCCGCGCCAGGGCATTGCTGTTTCTTTCTCTTGCCGAGGGCTTCGGGCTACCGGTGGCGGAAGCAATGACGCTGGGTTGCCCCGTCCTGTGTTCGAACCGCGGCGCGGTCGCAGAGGTGGCCGGCGAGGCCGCAATTCTGGTCGACCCGGAACAGCGCCACGAAATTGCCGCAGCCATCGCTCGATTGGAGAAAGACGATCGGCTTTGCGGACGGTTGCGGGCGGCTGGCTTTGCCCGCGGCCGGATGTTCACGCAGGACGTATATGCCCGCCGACTGCGCGCCCTCTACGCCAATGCGCTCGTAGGCGAGTCGCTTACGGGCGAACGGGTGTACCAATGATCGGGGCCGTTCGCATCTCAGGCAGACAAGCGCTGATACGTCTTGTGCCGCTCGATCGCTTCATCGATCGTATCGAAGAACTCCAATTTGCCGTCACGCAGCACCGCGCCCGTTTCGCAATAATCCCTCAGCAGCGCGGATGCGTGGGACACCATGACGATCGCCGCATGGTCGCGCCGACGCTCGATCTCGGCATGGCAGCGCTGCTGAAACCGATCATCACCCGCGCCCGCGACCTCGTCGACGAGATAGCATTCAAAGTCGATCGCCAAGCTAAGCCCAAACGCGAGCCGGGCGTGCATGCCGGACGAATAGGCTTTGATTGGCTGATGAAGGTACACGCCAAGCTGCGCAAAATCCTCGACAAAATCGATGAGCTCCCGCTCGGGGCGGCGATAGATGCGGGCAATGAAGCGGACATTGTCGGCCCCTGTCAGACTGGCTTGGAACGCGCTCGCATAGCCGATCGGCCAGGACACGCTCATGTCGCGCGTGACCGCCCCGCCAGTCGGGAATTCCACGCCTGCCATGAGGCGCAGCAAGGTCGATTTGCCGACGCCGTTTGCTCCGCAAATGCCGAGGGCCGAGCGCCGCGGGACCACGAAGGTGATGTTGCGCAACACGTCCTTATGGAAGCGCCGGATGTGATAGGTCATCGAGACATTCTTGAAGGTTATCACTGTTCAAAGTCCGATAAGTTGGATTTTATCAATCATATGTCATTCGTTAAATCCAATATCAATATAAATGATTGGGCGAAAATATATTATTTATTTAATAATTCGCGGATAATTATTGAGATTGATTGTCGACAATATTGCTTTTGGATATCGATATTAAATAATATTCGCAAATATCGTGTTTTCCATCTGATCGAGATCGTTTCTATTTCGTTTTTGCGCTCGCTAATAATGAAGCGATTTTGCGACGGGGCAGACTTGCGCTCCGTGCGACCGCAACTGCGCGGCTTCAGGTGTTCGATCGAGCCTTCGCGGCACCGTGCTTTTAAGGGCTGGGCACCGGGGAGCGCGGCATGACGCCACCTTTCAAAGTGGGCATAGATGGGCTCAACCTTGCGCTCAATCGCGGCACCGGGGTTGCCACCTATGCGCGGACCCTGGCTCGGGCGATCGCCGGGATGGGGCGCGCGCCCGACCTCATTTTTGGTCTGCCGGTTCCCAAAAGTTCGCCGCGGGATCTGCGCGAGACGCTTTTCTTCGCGGAACTTGGACGCGACGATCCCGCCGACGTCGTGGCGGACGCTGGCCCCCCCAAGCGCGGGCGGTTGCTCGTATCACCCTGGTCGCGGCGCTTGATCGAAGTCCCCGTCGAGGGGCGGGTCAGTGCCGAGGCTTTCGCAGATCGGATACCGTCGTTTTCGAGACTTCACAGCTTTGGCTCGCTTTGGTCCGTCGCGGGGCGCCACTTCAAGCGGTATAACCGTTTCCTGACGGTCACCATGCCAGACCCGCCGGCGATCATGCACTGGTCGTACCCGGTTCCGATCCGTCTCGCGGGCGCGGTCAATATCTATACGATTCACGATCTGGTGCCGCTTCGACTTCCGCACACGAGCCTTGAGAACAAGCGCCTGCATGATCGGATGCTGCGCGATTGCGTACGGTACGGTGCCCGCATCTGTACGGTGTCGGAAGCATCGCGCCGCGACATCATCCAGTTTCTCGGTGCAAGGGACGACCATGTCGTCAACTGCTATCAGGCGATCGACCCGGTCCCGATCCTCTCCGACCGCGATATTGCGGGCCGGTTGCGCGCGCTGTTCGACCTCGCGCCGCAGGGCTATTTTCTCTATTTCGGCGCGATCGAGCCAAAGAAAAATGTTGGACGATTGATCGAGGCCTATCTCGCGAGCGAAGTCACTACGCCGCTCATCATCGTCGGCGGGCGCAGTTGGCGTTCGGAGAACGAGCTGCGTCTGCTGGGAACGCCGGGTTCCCAGATATTGTCGGGAGCGGCTCGCATTCGCAAGCTCGACTACCTGCCACGGCGGATGCTGGATGTCCTGGTGGCCGGCGCACGCGGCGTGCTCTTCCCATCGCTTTACGAAGGTTTCGGTTTACCCGTTGTCGAGGCGCTCGCGCGCGGCGTTCCGACGATGACGTCGACCGCCGGATCCTTGCCTGAAGTCGCTGGCGGCGCAGCCTTGCTCGTCGATCCCTACGACATCGCGGCAATCGCGGCCGCCATACGGGCGCTCGATACCGACACGGACTTGCGCGCCACGCTTTGCGCGGCCGGGCCGACGCAGGCGGCCCGTTTCTCGATGGAAACGTTCAGCGACAGCCTTTCCGGCCTCTATCAATCCCTGCTCAGCGCAGCGCCGAGCACGGGTGCTGCCCCCCACACCCCACCGAAAGCGGCAATGGCATGATCTCGTTTTATTCCGCCTTGAGGGCCTGTCCGCGCCACCGAATGGCGATGCTCGTTCTGCCGCTTGCGGCGAGCGGCTGTGCGACGTTGCCGTCAAGCGGCCCGACCCGCGTTGAAGTGATGCAAGCCTCGCGAGACTCCACGAAGCTGCCGGTCACCTTGATCGAGTTAAGCGCCGAAACGATCGCTGCGGCGAACAGCGGGGCGGTTCCAACCGGCTCCCTCGTTGCCCTGGCGGGGACCGGGGACATTGATCGGATCGGCCCAGGCGATGTCCTGCAAATTTCGATCTTCGAGATTGGGACCGCCCTGTTTTCGGGCGCGAGCCCGGCCGCTGCGGCGACCGGGCAACCGTCCGCTGCCGGAACGGCGCTTCCGCCGATCACGGTCGCCAGCGATGGCAGCATCATCGTGCCCTATGCGGGACGCATCAGGGCGGAAGGGCAGACCACCGAGTCGCTGGCGCAATCGATCCTCAATGGCCTTCGCGGGCTGTCGGAACATGCGCAGGTCAGCGTTGCGATGCGGGAAAACAGGACGAACAGCGTGTTCGTCCTGGGTGGCGTCAAGACGCCCGGGCGCGTTCCTTTGTCCTTCGCGCGCGAGCATCTTCTGGACATGATAGCGCTGGCCGGGGGCGCGATCGGTATGCCGCCGGACACTACGGTTCGCGTTACGCGTGGCGGGCGTAGCGCTCAGATCGGGCTCGACGAACTGCTCGCCGGGTCGCCAGACGACCTTCTGCTTCTGCCCGGCGATCGGATCGAGCTTCTGACGCGGCTCCAAAGCTTCACCGTGTTCGGTGCCAGCGACAAGGTCTCGGAAATCCCGTTCCAGATGCGCAACCTGACGCTGGCGCAGGCGGTCGCGCGGGCAGGGGGGCCGGCCGACAGGCAGGCCGACCCCACGGCGATATTCGTATTCCGCTGGGCACCGTCCGAGGCGCCGGGTGCCGCGCCGAAACCGGTTATCTACAGGCTCAACATGTTGCAGCCGGAAAGCTATTTTGTCTTCCAGCATTTCGCGATGCGTAATGGCGACGTGATCTACATGGCAAATGCCCGGTCGAACCAGGCGACCAAGCTTGTACAGATCATCAATCAGCTGTTCTCGCCGCTTTTCACCGTGCGTGAGTTGGCGCGATGATCGACACCGAACCGACTCCGGAATTGGCCGCCATGCTCGCCATGAGCGGCCGGGTGACATCCGCGCTCAAGGTCTATGAGCAATTGCTTGGGCGTGACGCGGACGACGCCGAGAGTTGGCTTCAGAAGGGCTTGCTGCATCAAGACCGTTCGGATTTCGTGCTCGCACAGCAGGCGCTGGAACGGGCGCGGGTGATTGCCCCAGGCAATGCGTGGAGCCATTTTCATCTCGGACTTATCGCGGCTTCGCTCGGCAGGGACCTGGCGGCCGTGGAGCATTTTCGCGCGGCACACACGCTGGAACCGGACAATGGCGAGTTCAAGATCAACTTGGCCAACGGGCTTTTTGTGCTCGGCCGCTGGGAGGCGGCTGCGGCCATTGTCGAGCCCATGGGGGACGCGCTGCCAGGTTGGTGGGGAAGTCTGCGGGACAGCGCGATCCGCGCGCTCGCAAACGGGCGCGCCCGCGTCCACGAATTGGTAGCTTTGCGCAATAGCACTGGAGTGCCTCTTGAGCGGTCGCTTGCGCTCGAACTTGCCGAACTTTCGATCAATGTTGGGCTGGTCCCGCTGGCGTTGC
Organism: Sphingomonas sp. PL20; assembly: GCF_017875905.1. Lineage (NCBI taxonomy): Bacteria > Pseudomonadati > Pseudomonadota > Alphaproteobacteria > Sphingomonadales > Sphingomonadaceae > Sphingomonas > Sphingomonas sp. PL20. Next base: position 1,740,656 of record NZ_JAGINH010000002.1, read on the forward strand.
GGATCTGTGAGCGGCTGCTTGGAGAAGACGGGGCGGATTTTGAGGCCGTTCGTCTCCAGGCGAAGGCCGTTGCGCAGTCCGACGGGATCGCGGCGGCGCTCGGCACGCTGGACGCGGCGAAGGCGCAGTTCGAGGGGCGGCCGGACTATGAAATGGCCGTCGCGCAGGTCTGCTTCGAGGCGGAGGATCTGGAGCGTGCGGTGCGCCACGCGGCGATGGGTAAGGACGCGGACCGGCAGGCCTATGGAAGGATGCTGCTGGCCGCGCGGCAGTGTCGGGATCTCTTCGATTTTTCTCTGAGCTGGATGGCCCAAACCGATGACACCGGCCCGTTCGTGCTGTTCTTGCGCGCTCTGGCTGGCCTTGGCCGTCTCCGCGTGTTTCGCGACGACATGCGGGGGCAGGCGCGTGCGGGCACGATTCCCCCGGTCATCGTGCAGTTCTGGGATAGAGAGACGGTGCCGACCGATGTCGCCGCAGCGATCGCCACCTGGCGCGAACAGAATCGCGGATTTGAGCATCGCCTCTTCAATGAAGCGACGGCGCGCGGTTTCATCGAACGGACTCATGGGGAGCGCGCCGTCTTTGCATTCGATCGCTGCGACAACTCCGCGATGAAGGCCGATTTTTTCCGTGTCGCATATCTTGTCGCGGAAGGCGGGCTCTACATCGAGGCCGACGACGCGTGCCTGCGCCCGCTGGTGGAACTGCTCGGAGCGATCGGCGGTGCCGACTTCGCAGCCTCGTTTTCCGGCGACGTCGCACCCTACGTGCACAATTGCTTTGTCGCGGCCGCACCGGGGGCACCGATATTGAAGCTCGCGCTCGCGGATATGATCGATCGCATCGACCGGGCGCATGTGCGGGGCATCAAGGCCGACATCTGGCACACAACAGGCCCCGGTCTGATCACGCGCTCGGTCGCGCGATGGCTGGCGGAAAATCCGGAGGCCGGCGGCGACGCCGTGTTCCTCACGACCCGGCAGTATCGCGGCTTTGCGAGGAGCGTCGAGGATCTTGAAGACAAGAAGGCGTCGGCGGGCAAGCTCGACGTACCAGTAACGGAAACGCAGGGTACACCAATGCAGAAAACGGGTTTCGATCAATTCTCAGGTCTCGCCATGGAAGGCCGCGTGAACGGGGGCGGGGGCGACGCGCTAATCTCCACCGACATGCTGGCTGGCCGGTCGTTTCGATTTGGTCGACTGGACGGCTCGGTCATCGGTCATCTCGAATTGGCTCCCGGGGGTACCATCGCCGGACATCGTCACCCCAATGAAAGCGCCTGGTCGGTCGAGGCGGGCAAGCTCGTCTTTCGTGATGATGTCGGCGTCCCTTCGACGGTCTTCAGCCTGCTGCATCGGGACGATGGCCTGTATGTCTTTCGGGGCGAATTTCTTCCCAGAGGCCCGGAGCCGTGGCATACGCTTGACGAGGTCGACAAACGCCCCGTCACACGACGCATCCTCGATGAACTGCGCGACGAATTGTACGGCGGTGACTCGCCGCTCGCCCATAGCGACCCACGACACGAAGACACCGGCTATCCGCACACGAATTTGGTATCCGACATCGTCGAGAGTGTGCTCGACGTCGTGCGTCCGTCCTTCTGGCTTGAACTCGGCTCCATGCTGGGCGGCTCCGCCATCCGGCTCGCTGACACCGTCAAACGCAATGGCCTTGATGTCGATATTGTGTGTGTCGATCCGTTCACCGGCGACGTGAACATGTGGGCCTGGGAGCAGCCAAAGAGACAGCAGGGCCACTGGCAGTTTTTGAGGCTGGAGCGCGGCCGACCCTCGATCTATGATCGGTTCCTGGCCAACGTCACGGCCGCTGGTCACGCGGATATCATTCTGCCGATCGCCGCGACGTCGATCGTCGGGATCAAGCTGTTGCGGCGCCTTTTGGAAGAACATCGCATCTCGTCGCTGCCGAGCGTCATCTATCTCGACAGCGCGCACGAGCCGGACGAAACCTTGCTCGAGCTGCAAAACTGCTGGGCACTGCTTGAACCGGGCAGCGTGTTGATGGGCGATGATTGGAATTGGCCGGCGGTTAGGAACGACGTTCGTCGCTTCGTGAAGACGGTTTCGGTCAATCGCGACGTGATCGAAAAGCTGGTCTTGCGCCACAGCCAGTTCATCGAGGAGGGGGGAGTCCTCCTCGATCGCGGCCAGTGGGTGATTGCCAAATAAGCAGCGGGCAGTCGCGTGTTCCCGGTGCGCGCCTATTGGCGCGTCCGGCTACGGTTCGACGAAGAAGGCGGGCAACGGTGCGCCGTGGCGCGTCAGATCGAGAATTTGATCTGCGGCGGCGAGTGCTTCCCCAATCGTCACGTCCATATCGAGATACCGATATGTGCCAAGGCGTCCGACGAAGCTGACGCCGGATGTGGCGCGTGCGAGGTCGACATATTTTTTGAGCATCGCCTGCTCGTCCACCTGCCGGACCGGGTAATACGGGATGTCGCCCGGACGCATGGCGCGGCTATATTCGCGATAGCAAATCGTATCCTCAAACGCATCCTTGCTCCACGGCGCAAAGTGCTTGTGTTCCGTTATCCGTGTAAAGGGGACGTCGACGTCGCAATAATTCATCACAGCGGTGCCCTGAAAATCCCCTTTGGTCCGGAACGTTTCGAAATCAAGCGTTCTATAGCCCAGTCGCCCAAGACGATACTCGAAATATCGGTCGATGGGTCCGGTGTATATAATGTGATCGAACGCTTCGGGGAGATCTTCAAATTTGGTCGCGAGGCGTATTTCCAGCTTCGGCGTCGCCAATATTCCCGCGATCAGCATCGTATAGCCTTCTTTCGGCATACCCTGATAGGGATGTGCGAAATAGCTATCGTTATAGTCAAACCGGAGGGGCAAGCGCTTTAGCACGGAGGCCGGCAACATCGTCGGATCAAGACCCCATTGCTTTTGCGTATAACCCCGGAAAAAGGCGTGATAGAGTTCAGCACCAATGGTGCTGAGCGCTTGCTCCTCAAAATTGCGCGGCTGTTCGATCTGGATTGCTTTGCTGGCGACAAAGGCGCGCGCCTCGTCGGGGCTCATCGTTGCGCCGAAGATCTGGTTTATGGTCGCGAGGTTGACGGGAAGGGAATAGACCGCGCCGCCGAATATCGCCTTAACCCGATGATCATAAGGCTGCATCGTGGCGAATTGCTGAACATAGGACCAGACCCGCGTATCGGCCGTATGGAAGATATGCGGACCATAGACGTGGGTTAAGATGCCGGTTTCGGCATCGGTGGCGCAATGGCAATTGCCACCGATGTGGCTGCGCTCGTCAACGATGACGACGTCGTGATCCGCTTGCGCGAGCGCGCGCCCGATTACGGCCCCGCTGAATCCGGCCCCGACAATGCAAAATTTCATCGCTAAGCCTTCTGTGCCTGGTTGTGATCATGGGCGCGTTTCAGAAATCGCTCTCTAATGTCGCGAGCAACCAACTCGGCACCGAGACCGTTCAAATGCTCAACGAACGGCCTTGTGTTTTCCCCGATTTTGTAGCGACTTAAGAGCCTCCCCAAATATTCCGCGGCATCCAGGACCGGATGGACCATCTCTATATTTGGTCTGAAAGAATATTTCCCACCAAGAAGAAAATTATAGCTTGAAGGACTCGACGCGTAATAGGACTGCCCATTCACGCAATTCGGAATGACATCATTGATTGCCTTGCAGCGAAATTCCGGATGATTCATGATCGTCGTCAAGACAAATGCCTCGCAATGGGTGAGTTCGCCTTGCGAGTTTGCGCTCACTCCCTCGGCTTGCCGGACTTCCAGCAGTCGCTGCGCAGCACGTTTTGAAACGGCGATGACCGCAAACAAGCCTCCCCAATAGACGTTTTCATACAGTCGCGCAGCCTGCTTATACCAATCCCCTGTGGGGCCGATCGGCGCGATATGGCCGCAAATGAGATCCAGCGCCTGTCCGTCGAGGCTTTGGAGGCGATTGATCAGCGCTTCGAGCAGGAATGGATTTTCGCGCGTAAAATGCACATCATATTCGATCATGAAATAATAGTCGTAATTCGGTTGCGCCGATATGCCGCAATACAGCGCATAGTCGCCGCACAGCCAAAGTGCGTTCTCATGATTGCTGGGATTTGTTTTCAAGCCCAGCGAGGCGCACATCTCGATGCTATGTGAAAGGACCGGAGCCATTGAATCGGCAAGCGGAAGGGGCCCGCGTGTTTCGTCCGCAAGAACATAAAGATCGAAAAGCGGACTGCCATTGAGGCTGTCGATGAGATGGTGGAGCTTCTCGTTCGCAAGATGTGTTCTGATGAAGACGGCGACTCGTGGCTTTTGAAGCAGCGGTTGCCCGCGCCCCCATGCCGTTCCCAACGCTTCCAGGGCATGAAAGCCGGGTTGATCCGGGGGTGCCACGAGCACCTTTCCCGTCAGTTTCAGCGATCCTTCCTGTGTTGCGTCCGCGAGATTGAAGCGCGTGGTGACGATCCCGTCTTGGGTGCAAAATTCGAGCGCCTCGTCGGTGAGCCGCCAGCTATATTCATTAGGGTGGCTGTAATTTCCGATCCGACCGTTCGGCAGAAGCCGAAGATTGGCAGAGAATATTTCTCCACCGACACGCGAGAACTGCCAGTGTTCGCGCAACAAGCGGCTTCGAAGGTTGTCGGAGTAGGACATCAGCTTGATTTCCCTCGCAAATGCTTCACCGGTCGAACTGGTCTGCATCTACCGCGCCTTGTACCAGTTCGGGCGCAGGGATCTCTGCGCAAATCGCCTCGACGATAAGGACCGCCCCCTCCGCCGCATCGGGCAGGATTGGCATCTCGTCCGGCAGAGTGCCGGAGCCATCCGTTTCTTGATCCGCGACAATGGGTTCGGGAGCATTTGGCGATGCCGACAGCACTGCCGGGATATCAATAATGGGCGTTTCTGTCATGCTGGCGAGCAGTGCCCCTGGCAGCATCACGCCGGTCGCGAGCGCTTCGACAAAGGCCAGACGCGCGCCGATGTCATCAGCCCGGCAGGCGTAAAAGCCCAATAGACCGGGGCCGACCGTGCGACCGTCCTCGCCGTTGGTGACGGATGAGAGGTTGACCACGCGGTCGCTGCGCAATTCGATGAGAACGGGCTCATCAGACGGTTGAAACGCCAGCGGGAGCCACCGGATTTCCGATCCGGGAAGCTGTGTTTCGATGACGTCCTTACCGTCGACGGACACCGTCACCACCGTTGCTGCCCCGGGCATGCCCAGCAGGCCCAGATATGCCCTTATGGGGCTACCGGCTGGAAAACGTCCTTCGATAGCCACCGCCAAACCTCTGGTCCAAGAACCAAAGTCCTCTGGCGAATACCACCCGGTCCCTGTGCGCAGCGCGTATCCCGAAACCAGATCGGGCCGCAGCCGGCGCGCTTGATTGCGGCCGAACGCGTAAAAGCTCCCGAGCCGGACCTCGGGAGTGCCGGGAAGGGGATCTCCGGCGTCTCCCGCGAACCGTTCTGCAATCGCGTCCCTGATCTGGGTGGCGAGTTCATCCCAAGCCCGCGGCTTGAATTCGGTGGCGATGCGTTGCTCAAGTTCCCTGCGGTAATCAGCATCGCCAATCAGCTTGCGCAACGCGGAAACCAAAGCGGGTTGGGAGCCGCTTTGAAAATAAACGCCAAAGGGACCAGCCGCTTCCGGAAGCGACGAGCTATCCGACAGCAGCGGAATCTTGCCGTGGCAAAGGGACTCGGTAACCGGAAGCCCCCAACCCTCATAGTGGCTGGGGAAAAGCGTGAACAGGCAGGCGTCGTAACAGGCCCCGAGCTCGACATCCGAAAGCCCGTGAAGGAATGTCACGTGGCGCGCGAGTTCCTCGTTAGCCGACACCAGCCCGAAGACGTCATCATTCATCCATCCCTTGCCGCCGACGCAAATAAGCTTGGGCATGTGCGGCCCGAACTCGCGGAGCAGCGTGGACCAGGCATTGATCGCGGCAAGATGGTTCTTCCTCGGCTCTACCGTCGATACAAATAGAACGAATGATTGAGGTTTCAGCCCTTTGCTCCGTAAGAAAGCGCGTCGCGCTTCGGGAGTGTCGGCCGGCGAGCTGAACTGTGCATCGAGGGGAATGACGAGGACATCCTCTTCCGCAAGCATGTGCCCGAGGCTGTGCGCCGCCGCAATGAGATCGGCGCGCGTCGACCGCGAGTTGGTGAGGAAGAAGTCGGCATGATCGAACACCGATAGCAGCCACGCGACATAGTCGCGGGTCAGATCGGCAAGCACATATTGCGATGCGACGATCGGAATGAGATCGTGAACGAAGGGTACGAACCGGATGCCGAACTCCCGTTTCGCCGTGCGGATCTTGAGGAGATAGTCCACGTGCCAGGACGTGCCGAGATTGATGAGGCACGCGCCAGCGGGGAACTGATAGGATCGGTCGGTGTTGAGCGCGATCTCCAACCGTGTTGCGGCGGTTCGCCAGTCGGGCGCGTTGATGTCCCCGCCGCGCGTCGAAAGGTCCGCCAGCGAAAGGAAGAGGCTGGTCGGGATATGTGTCCAGCGTTCGTCATAAGAGGCGCAGATCTGAACTGTCTCGGGATCTGCGCGCACCACGCTTCGGATGATTTCGAGCTGGACGCGCTGGATGCCCGTCGGAAGTCGACTGTGCCGCAGGTAGTGGACCAAGTCTGACGCGTCGAAAACGATCGAGATTTCCGATTTTCCCCGATCCTCGACTCCTTGCAAGCCGTCGTTTGAAAGCTCTCGTAGACGTGCGGCAACACGGTCTAGCATGGCTTTATCGTCGGCACCGAGTTTTGCAGCCCCCAGGCGTTCAAGCGCTGCTGCGAGCTCTGCCGCATTGCCGCCCGATGGCGACGGCGCGATGTCGAACTCCGCTTTGGGGGAAAGCCGGTCCATGGCGGCCTCCAGCCTGTCGGCGGGCACGGGCGTGCCGCGCAAGGCCAGGTCCTGAATTTCGCGCAACGCTTCCGACAGGCTGGGGTCGAGTTCAAACGCGGCCATATAGGCTCGGGCCGCCTCCGCCAACCGACCGCTGATCTTGAGTGCGTGGCCGAGCTGGACATGCGAATCCGCATTTTGGTCGTCGATGGAGATTGCGCGTCGATACGCCGCTTCGGCTTCCTCGACTTTTCCGCTTTCCTTGAGCGCATGGCCGTATTGGACCCAGATCGCCGCGCGGTTGGGATCCAAATCGAGGGCCTTTTCATAGGCGTCGGCGGCACCCGCCCAATTACGGGCATCCCGCAGCGCATCGGCCGCCGCAACGGCGCGTCTTGCAGGCGATCGCGTGAGACGCTTGATATTCTTCGCAACGTCCATGGCTTGGCTTTCTATGGTTATGACGGTCAGGCCGCGTGCTCACGGACCCCGGCGGCGATGAGCCAGCCGATACCGTAAGCGAGGAGAAGGCCCCCGAAGATGGACAGAAGGGTCACGAGACGCTGTGGATAGAGCGGCTTCACCGGCCAGTTGGGCTCAACCACGCGCACCACGAACAATTGTTGACGCCCGGCTTGCTCGCGCGCCGCTTCAAGCGCCGCTGCGGCGGCAGAATAGCGCTTTGCCGCAAAATCCTGGCGAAGTTGAAGCTCTTCATAGACCCCGAGACCGACCGCCATCGTGCGACTGGTGCCCGTCATCCGCGCTTCCTGGGCACCGAGCTGCGCGGCGAGCGCGTCGACCCGCTTTTTCGCAACGCGATATTGCGGCGCGGACGGACTGATCCCACCCGCCATGCTCGCAAGTTGAGCGCGCGCCGCTGCAAGCTGACCGCGCATTCCCGAGACCAGCTCGATTTGGGCGGTGCTCGAACGGACCGGGTCGATATCATGGCCTTTTTGACGAAATTGCGTCAGCCGTTGCTGCACCGACGTAAGCTCGGCCTCGGCCTCGGCAAGTTGAACACGCGTTACCCGCAGCGCGTCGTCATAGCCGCGCTTGTTGAGCGTGTTGACGCGGGCCTCGCCGATATCGAGCAAGGTGGAGGCGATGCGATAGGCGTCGTCAGGTCGGAACGCACGGACGGTCATCGTGGTGATGCCGGTTTCGCTGCTGTAATGGAGATTGACCTGCTTCCGATAGTATTTGAGCAGGGTTTCCGGTGCCGCTTGCTGCCAAAGGCGGCTGAGGAGGTCGATTTCAGGACGCTGAAACAGGCTGGCCAGGTGCAGGCGCGTGTCGAGCGCCGTCACCGCATCATGCGATGTCAGATAGTCTCCGAGCGCCAGCGATTCTGTCTGGGAGGCCGGCATCGCGCTGTTTATCCCGAGCAACTGCCCGAGGCCCGAGGCGGCAGTCTGGCCACTGCCGGCGGCGCGCACCACGAAATGCGCCTCGGACACATATTGGTTCGACGTGATCGGGCCGAGATACAGCGCCACAAGGAGCATCGGTACCACCACCACGAGAAGAAAGGCGCGATGGGCCTTTAGCCGCGTGCCCAGCGATGCGAGCCTGTCACGGTGCGTGGCCGGAGCAGTATCCTTCGGCACCTCGAACAATTCTGGCGGCGTATGGGCGTGCATGCGGGACGCTTTCACTAGAGATGGACGCTGCGACGCACGGCCTTGAGCGCCAACAGGCCGATGAAGAGCAGGAACAGGTTCGTGCCGATGAGATAGGGAAAATCGACATAGGTCAGGGTTGCGCTCTCGAACTGACCGTAGCGGGCGAGCTCGAAGATTTGCGTCAGCGGAAACCAGGACAGCCAGGTTCGATAGGGTTCGGGCAGCCATTGCACCTGGAAGAAGGCACCAGACGCCGGCATGAGCAGATAGGTCACCGGATGGATGAACTTTGTGACCAACTTGTTGTCGTAGCTCACCGCCGCAAGCAGCATCGAAAGCCCGAACGACAACCACAGCATGAAGAAGATCGCGCCAACCAGCGCGACGGGACGCACAGGCAGGTCGGCGAACCCCAAGACCGTCGCGAAGAGGATCAGGATGCCCAACGTGCAGACGGTCGACGCACCTTCTATCAGGGCGCGTGCTGTCAGCATGTCGTAGATCGTGACCATGCGGTGAAACAGCAGCGCTTTGTTGGAATCGATGGTCGATTCGGCGCGGGTGATGATCGAGCGGAAGAGAATGAAGATGCAGTAGCCGAGGATCGCGAACGGGACCGAGCGAATATCCGACGCGTAGTGCGTCCGTTCGCCGACATGGATCGCCGCGACCGCGCCGGCGAGCAGCATGGGCTCGACGATCACCCAGAGATAGCCGATATTCTCGCGGCCATAGCGCGTGTGCAGTTCCCGCATCATCAGCGCCCCGATGACGTGGCGCTGATTGTCGAAGGCGAGCCGGAATGCCGCGAAGCTGCCGGTGCGCGTGTCCGCGTTCAGCATGCTGCAACCTCCTCGATCAAAGACAATGCAGTTTCGACATGTTGTCGCCACGTCACGGGCTGCCAGCGCGTGATGCGCTCGATCTGCGCGAAGCGTCGGGGATTAGCAGGTGCCTGATAGGCCAGGATTGCGGTGCGCCATCCGGCCCCATCGATCGGATCGATATATTCGGGAATTGCGCCGCCAGCTTCACGATGGGCGGGAATGTCACTCGCCAATACGGGAACACCGGCGGCCAGCGCCTCGGCGATGGGGAGGCCAAAGCCCTCTATGAAAGATGGCATGAGCAGCGCGCGCGCGCCGTGTAACACACTGCGCAGCTCGGCATCTGCAAGGCGGGGCATTTCATGCACGACCCCTTTGAGGCTGGGGCATCGCTCGAGCATGTCGATGATGTTCTCATTCTCCCATCCGCGGCGTCCCACCAGCAGAAGCTGCGGGGCTTGCTGCGGACCGATCGCTTCGACGATCGATCGCCAGATGTTGAGGAGAAGCAGGTGGTTCTTGCGCGGTTCAATGGTTGCGACACAGACGAAATAGGGTGCCCTGTTCCGCTCCGGCGTGCGAACCGGTCGAGAGACCTCGACCCCGAGATGCGCGATGCGGGAAGGCCGGTGTCGAAAGCCGACCCCGGCACCATGGATCAAGGAATCGAGCGTCGCTTGCGAGTTTGCCAGAATGCCGTCCGCGAAGGCATCGATCGTCTGTAGCCGGCGGGTGTGCCGACCATGGCCGTTTGGCCGGGCATATTCAGGGTGTGTGATTGGGATCACATCGTGGACCAGGCACACGAAGCGGGCGCGCTCGCGCTGCAGCTTCCGCGCAACGGTCGATGGGCGGTCGAGGTGATGCGGTGAAACTTGCAGGAGCACACGCGGGCCAGTTGTTCGAGCAACCGTGCCCGGTCGCAGCGCCCAGCATTGCTCCAAGCCGAACCGGCGGGAGGTGGCCGCCGTCTCCCAATGTCCAACGCTCTCCCAACGCCGTTCGGTCTGGTCCAGGAATCGCTCTACGCTCGGGCCGTTGAGACGGCCGTAGACTCCACTCGGATGGAGCGCAGCATAGCGGAGTTGGTTCGGAACCAGCCGCTCAAGCGTGCGCGCATAAGCGAGCTCCACGCGGTCAACGCCAGTGGGCGAAGGATGGAGCACACGTGAGAGCAACCTCGACAGATCAAGGACAATCTCGATGGCAGACCGATGGGTTGGCAGGCGGGTTGAACCCATCGGGCGATCTTGAAAGGGCTTTGCAGCCTCATATGCCGGTTGGACGATCGTCATGCCGGAACCTTGATCACGGCCATAGGCTCGTCGGTGGCAGCCGCGACGCTGGCTGCGCTCAACCGCGCCACCGCGGATGGAACCAGATGCGCGCGGCCGGCATGGCTGCTGAACCCGCCGCGGAGCAGACACTGTGCCACGAGGACTCGGCAGAACGCGTCATAGATTTCAAGCTGCGGGGTTCCGGGATGCTCCCAAAAGTCGTCCAGGGAGCCTTGATGGGTGACGCCGGAAAGGTTGTACACCGCAGTCCCGAGGACGGCGACGGGCTTGCCGGCGGCAAGCGCCAGTGTTCCGGTCGTGCTGTTGACGGTGACCACGCCTCGCGCGGTCCTGATGAGGTCGTGCGTGTCACCGTGCTCGATAAACACCACGCGATCCGGGGTACCGTGGCGTGCGGCGCTCTCGCGTACGATCGGCCGCCATGCTTTGAGGCCGTTGTCGAGCGGATGTTCCTTGACGACCAGGACATGCGGAGTCCGGGAATATCTCGCAAAGGATGCGATGATTGCCTCAATGGCGTCTGGCATGCCGGCGAACGGCGAATGGACCCGGATTTGATGATCCGAGTCCAATTGCAGCGGCAGCACAAAATATGGTCGCGCGCCTATCCTTTTCCTGGCCAGATAGGAGCGAAAGCGGGCCTGCGGCCTCCGGAGCATTCGGCCGACCCAGCCGATCATCTCCGCGAACGAACCATGCGGACGGTGGGACCGATACCTCCAGAAGACCGGTGCCAAAGCCCAATTGGCGAAATAGTAAAGCAACGCTTCATGCGCGCGCACGCGAAAGCTGGCCGGAATAGGCGGATAATCGGGGACCGGCGGCAAGCTCTCGGCAAGCTGAAGATAGACCTGCGGATCCTTGGGCAGGCTCGAATTGCCATTCACGCCCCCGCGCTCGAGCGTCACCCAATCGGGCCGGATATACCCCTCTTCGAAAACATGCACCGTCGTCGCGCGCTCGTCAGCGATCCGCCGGGCCACTACGTGCACTGGGCGGCAATCGCCAAACAGAACAATATCGGTGACCTGTTCACGCTCCAGCAGATCCGCGAGAATCGCGGGCCACGCCTCGATCGTGCCGCGATAGTTGAAGGCAGGGCCGCGCCAGTTCATCCAGTCGCCGCCGTTGAAATTGACCCGATAGCAGCGGTGGCCCGCTCGCCGTAGCCCGTCGGCGAGCATCGCGTAGAACGGACCCGGCGGCCCCTGGAGGAGCAGAAAGCTGCGGGCGAGGACCGTCCTCATGCCAGCGCTCCGCTAAGCCGCCGACCCGCAACCAACGCCCGGCCTTGCAGCGACCGAAGGCGGTTCAGCAGGTGTGGTCGCGCGTTTGGGGCATCGGTGTGCCGATCGACCAGCACTTCGGGCGGGCAGGGCAGGCGGGTGACGGGGTCGAGGTAGCGCGGATAGAGAATCAGCGCGCCCGCTGCGAGTTCGGGCACCGTGAGGCGCCGGTGCCTGCGCGGGATATGCGGTGCCAGGTCCGTCGTCAGCCCCCAGCCCGCGTAGAAGGGCTGGCCATGGGTTACGACCTCCCGACCGCGCAGCAGAGCTTCGAAGCCAGCGAGGGAGGTGAGAACATGGACGCAGTCGACCCGCTCGAGCAGCCCGGCCATCGAACCTTCGATCAGGATCGCGTCTGCATAGCTAAGCGCCTCCGCCGTGGAGACATGACCCTTGCGCAACCCTGCGGTCACATCCGGATGGGGGCGATAGGCAATCCATGCATCAGGCTCGGCCCTGCGCACGCGGCGGAGCAAATCGAGATTGCTGCAGACTCCGGCACCGCCGAGGCGAACCGAGAGATCGTCTTCGACTTGCCCGGGCACAAGCACGCGCCGACCGCGCGCCGGTATTGCCGATGACGCGGTATCGCCTGCTGCATATTTGGTGACGCCGCCGCGGACCAGCCGCTCGATCAAGGCAATTGAGCGCTCGATGAGGCGGTCCGTAAATATCGTTTCGGCCAGGATATGCTCCAGGTCGTTCGGACCTGCGGGGTCGTAATATATCCCCCGGGTATCGAACACGATCGACGACGGCTGATGAAGATGCGCGCCAAGGCCGATAGAGCGGACAAAACCGTCCTCGACCCGGATCACGGGGAGCCCTCTGTCGGCTACCCGCTTCAGCATGTGCTTCGACACCCGCGATGGCCACAGCGCGATTGCGCTCCCTTGCGGGAGGGACGTCGGGATCGCGTTTCGCACCGCCCGGGTCGGTCGGTTCGACCAGAGGAAGTGCTTGAGCGTTCGCCGCTTCCACGCGGTGATGCCCGCAACGGCACCGATCGAGCGGTTCATATCGATCGCAGCCCGCCAGGTGCCGAGCACCTCGATCCACTCAAGAATATCGATCCGGCCTCCCGAAAAGGGGTCGAAATAGGTAAAGCCGTTGAGCCTGCCGACGAGGTGCTCTCGCATTTCCGCTGGATCTATCGGTTGTGCCGTGGCGAGATCGGTAACGGTACGGCCCGCCGCGACCGCCAAGAGCGCCACTTCGTCCTGCGGCGCGGCGACGATGTGCTGTGCATGGTCGAGAAGCGACCAGGGATCCACCGGCCCGACCAGCAAGGCGGTTTTGTCGTCGATCTTCTTCAGGTGCCGTGATCGAGGCCCTGGTACGGACAGGAGCATTGGCCCGTCGAACCGATCGCGCCACTGGCCAAGACGATGGCGGGCGTCCGGTGCGCTGGATGCTCTGATCACCGTTCCGAACATTTCTTCCGTCGGAAGCGGCGACCAGAACGCCCCGCCGACGCGCGCGCTGGTGATCGCCCGCGCTACAACATCCAAGGCGTCGCCCGACCACTGCCGCGCATAATGCGACGACACTCGTATGGGAGCCCCAGCCGGTTTGGCTCCGGGAAAGGGCGGCGCACGCAGCAGCACCTGGCTCGCACGGTCGAGGCGAGTGGTCTCAAATGATGAAGCGAACGTGTCGGCCATGCCTCGTCGATGTATCTGCGATGTCGAAAGCAAGAGCCTCTTCGCAGGCATTGGACCGACTTCGGCTGGGGATTTCCCCAGTCCTGACCAGAAATTGACAAAAAATCGGACGAACCAAAATCAGCGAGAAAATGCGCTGCAGATCCGGCTGCACCGGCGTCTTGGGTAAGATCGGCGCTTGGAGGTCTTTTGTGCAAGCGCGGACGGCGCGGCACCGCACCAAGTCGCGGATTTTGTCGGAAATTGACCCCGTCGAATCCCTAGCAACGACGCGAGTGCACGCACCTATTGAACCCGCGTCCCTGTGTCGCCGTCTCCCTGTGTCCGTGCGGTTGGCCTGTGACCTTGCCGATCGGGTGCCATCGGATGGCGGCCGAGTGGCGAGTGCGTGGTTTTATGATTGGAAGGCGATGACAAACGAACCGACGTTGACCGCGCAGCACCCGCTAGCCGCCGACGCGCTGTCACCCTTATCGGTCGATCGCCATTGGACGTGGCGGCTTATGCCCGGCGATTTCGGCTTCGCCATCGATGCCCCGTCCATTCCTATCCTCGCGGAAGAATTTGCGCCGATCGCACGCAGCTATCCGATCGTGTTCGCCGCCAAAGACCCGTCACCGCTGGCAATCTTGGGCCTTGGCGGAACCAATCTCTTCGTGACGGCCTGGGATGAAAGTACAACGGTCGCAGCCGACGATCCGGTGGCCAAGCCAGCGTCCGATGTCGCACTGGCCTCCCACTATATTCCAGCCTTTGTTCGACGGTACCCGTTTGGCTTCCTCCAGGCTCCAGACGGCCGTCTGGTGCTCGGGATCCACGAAGACTGTGCCCGGGTTCGCAAGAACGGGGACGACGGCGAAGCGCTCTTCGTGGACGGAAAGCCTGCCGAACTGGTCCGGCGCGCGCTTGCGTTTTGCGAAGCATTTCACACCAGCGCTGCGACCACGATGGCCTTCGTCGCCGCGCTTGAGGAGCGGGGACTTCTGGTCGATCGCCAAGCGGATATCGTGCTCGCCGATGGCCGAAAGCTTGGTCTGACAGGATTCCGAATTGTCGATCCAGACAGATTTCAAGCGCTCGATGGCCCCACCGTGGTCGAGTGGCATGGAAAGGGGTGGCTCGCACTGGTGCACCATCACCTTGCCTCGCTGGACCAATGGCGCGCGCTGTTGCGCTGGCAGTCCAATCACGGCGCAACCTCGCCGATAACGGCGGCGAAAGCCGAAGATCCCGTCACTCCCGAGCTCGTTCCAACAGAAGGATGATCATGATGCGCAACGTTCTATTGGTTGCTCTTGCCGCCACCCTGGCGAGCCCGAGCCATGCTCAAACGGCACCCGCGCCGTCGGCTTCCGGCCATGCCGCGAATGCGCTGGGCGGGCCGGCCATCGCAGGCGTGTGCCTGTTGTCGCGCCAGGACGTGCTCAACACCTCCATGGTCGGTAAGGCCGCGACCGCTCGGCTGCGCGTGCTTACGGAGCAGGCGAAGGCCGAGATTGACGCCGACCGTGCATCGCTCGAGCCGGACGTCCAGAAGTTCAACGCCGAGCAAGCAAAAATGACGGACGCGCAGCGGCAAGAGCGTCGGACAGCGCTGGCGGCGCGCGTGAAGCCGGTCCAGGACAAGGCCGAACTTCGCGAACGCGAGATCGAGGCCACGCGCGTCAAGGTAACCACCCGCCTGGCGGGGGAGCTCGAGACGCTGATCGCCCAAGTCTATAAGCAGCGCAATTGCGGGTTGCTGGTCGATCGCAACGCGATCCTCGGCGGCAACCTGGCCAACGACTTGACCGGGCCGGTAGTCAGCGCGCTCGACGCGAAAATGCAGACAATCGCCTTTGATCGGGAGAATTTGGCCGCAGCTTCGACCTCTGGACGCACCGCCGGTTCGAATTGACGGGCGTGAAGTTCGTCAAACGGGCGGAAAAGCGCAGAATAGTCACGATTTTCGCTTGAAAATGGTGACCCCTACGGGAATCGAACCCGTGCTTCAGCCGTGAAAGGGCCGCGTCCTAACCGCTAGACGAAGGGGCCGTGCCCGAATGCTCGGGAGCGAAGGGCCGGTTAGGCAAAGCGGACGGGTTGGTCAACCCATTGTGTCGCATTTGTTGAAATCAATCGGCCCAGGCGGCGTCATCGATGTGCAGTTCGGCGGCGGGGCGGGTGCCCCAATCGTCGATGCGTGCGCGGCCCGCCAGCCACAGGCGGCGGTGCGGGGCGGCCCCCAGCAAGGCCTGGCCAAGCGCGGTCTCGGCCTGGCGGAAGGCGACGGCCTTCAGCGTGCCGCCGCCCCCACCCGGGCAATCGCCGCTGACGATCGCGCGGACATGGCCGTTGCCGACCACATCGGCTTTGAGGATGCGGACCGGCCCGGCAACCACGCGCGGTTGCGGCCAGCCCATGCCATAGGGGCCGCCGGCCTCCATCGTCGTCACCAGATCGGGCGTCACGCCGCGCGCGCTCAGCACGGCGTCGAGCAGCAAGGCGCGGTCGCCCATCGCGCGGGTGACGGCGGCGTCGAGGCGCTCGCTCAGAAAGTCACCAAAGGCGTCGATGCGGTCCTCGGCAATCGTCAGGCCCGCGGCCATCGCATGGCCGCCGCCCGCCACCAGCAAATCGGCCTCTTTCGCCGCGAGCACGGCGGCCCCCAGATCGACGCCGGGGATCGACCGCCCCGAGCCCTTGCCGACGCCCGCATCGTCAAGCGCGATGACGAGCGCGGGGCGACCGAACTTCTCCTTCAGGCGTCCAGCCACGATGCCGATCACGCCGGGGTGCCAGCCATGCCCGGCAACGACGATCACCGCGCGGTTGCTCTTGTGCGCGGCGAGCGTTTCGGCGGCTTCCTGCACGATGCCCTCTATCGCGCGACGTTCTTCGTTGAGCTGGTCCAGCTCGGTCGCGATTCGCTCGGCTTCGCCGGGGTCGCGCGTGGTCAGCAGACGGACACCGAGATCGGACTTGCCGACGCGCCCACCGGCATTGATGCGCGGCCCGAGCGCGAACCCAAGGTCGGTGCTGGTCGGCGCGCGGGTGAGCCGCGAGGCGGTTAGCAGCGCGTCGATCCCGATATTGCCGCGCTTCGCCATCACCTTCAACCCTTGTGCGACGAAGGCGCGGTTGAGGCCTTTGAGCGAGGCGACATCGGCGACGGTGCCGAGCGCCACCAGATCGAGCAAATCGAGCAATTTCGGCTCGGGACGATCGGTGAAAAAACCGCGCGTGCGCAGTGTCCGGATCAGCGCGGCACCGAGCAGAAAGGCGACGCCGACGGCAGCGAGATGGCCGTGCGCCGCCCCCTCGGTCTCGTCGAGCCGATTGGGGTTCACCAAAGCAAGCGCATGGGGCAGGGCGCTCGCGCATTTGTGATGATCGACCACCACCACGTCGACACCCGCGACGCGCGCCATGTCCAGTGCCTCGAACGCCTGCGCGCCGCAATCGACGGTGATGATGAGGCTCGCGCCCTCGTCCTTCAGGCGCACCAGTGCCGGGCCCGACGGGCCATAGCCCTCCATCAACCGATCCGGGATATAGGGGCGCGCCTCGAGCCCAAGGTCGCGCAGCAGCAGGATCATCAGCGCCGCCGAGGTGGCACCATCGACGTCATAATCGCCGAACACCGCGACCTGCTCGCCTGCTTGCACCGCGTCGGCAAGGCGGTCGGCGGCGCGGTCCATGTCGCGGAAGATCGACGGATCGGGCATGAAGGCGCGGATGCTGGGGGCCTTGTGCGCCGCCAGCGCCTCGCGCGGGCAGCCGCGCGCCAGCAGCAATTGCGTGACGAGGTCATCTGGCGCGAAGCCGGGGTCGCGTGCGTCGGTCTCCAGCATGCGCCAGCGCCACGGCTGGCCAAGAATCGAACGGGTGATGTTGAGGACAGTGTTCATTGCCGCCCTCCTACGCCGATGTCGCCTTCGCGCAAATCATCGGGCCGCTGGACCGGGCGAACGCGCTGTGCGACGAGTATCAGAAAATAGGGGAGGACGGACGATGCGGTATCTGGCGAGCACGGCATTGGGATTGGTGCTGTTGGCGGCGACGCCCGTGACGGCGGCCCCGGCGCCGGCGCATTACGCCGCGACGATCACCCGCACGACCTTCGGCATTCCGCATATTCGGGCGACCACCTGGGGTGGCCTCGGCTACGGCGTCGCTTATGCCTATGCGCAGGACAATCTGTGCATGTTGGCCGAGGAGTTCGCCACCGTCGCGGGCGAGCGATCCCGCTGGTTCGGGCCGAAGGAGAGCGCGGTGCTCGGCTTCGAGAAGATCGACAATCTGTCGTCGGATGTCTTCTTCCGTTCGGTGATCGATGTGCCGACGCTCCGGGCGGGCATGGCGCGCGGCAATCCCACCACGCGTGCGCTCGTGCGCGGCTATGTCGCCGGGTATAACAAGCTGTTGCGCGACATCGGTCCAGCGGGTGTACCGAGCGACTGCCGGGGCAAGGGCTGGGTTCGCCCGATCACGCTTGATGACATGCTGCGACTGAACGAGAAGCAGATGTTGCTGGCGAGCTCGCTGGCGCTTGCGCCACTGGTTGTCCACGCGGTGCCGCCCGGCGCGGCGCAGGCTGCGCTGGTTCCGGGTGAAGACCCGCTGCGGCCGCGCGACATTGGTTTTGGCAGCAATGGCTGGGCGTTCGGCAAAGACGTCACCGCCAATGGGCGCGGCCTCGTTGTCGGAAACCCGCATTTTCCGTGGAACGGGCCGTCGCGCTTTTATGAAATGCACCTGACCTTGCCCGGCCAATATGATGCCATGGGCGTGGGGATCGCCGGCGCGCCGGTCGTCACGCTTGGCTTCAACAAGGATGTCGCCTGGACGCACACGGTGACGGCGGCGCAGCATTTCACGGTGTTTCAGCTCAAGCTCGATCCCGCTGACCCGACCAAATATCTGATCGATGGCAAGAGCGAGGCGATGGGGCGACAGGTGATCTCGGTGCCGATGCCGGATGGCGCTCCGCCGGTAGAGCGCACCACCTATGCGACGCGCTACGGGCCGATTGTCTACAATCCGCTGGCCGGGTTCGGCTGGACCAAGACGCAGGCCTACGCCTTGCGCGATGCCAACCACAACAACCAGCGGGCGCTGGAAACGTGGGTGGCGATCGGGCAAGCGCGCAGCGTGGGCGAGGTGCGGGCGGCGGTCGAGCGGACGCTGGGCATTCCGTGGGTCAACACCATTGCCGCCGACCGCGCCGGAAATGCCCTCCACGCCGATGTGACGGCCGTGCCCAACCTATCGGCAGACAAGGTGCGAGAATGCGGGATGCCGCTGTCGGCAGTGCTGAAGGGCAAGCTCATTTTGCTCGATGGCAGTCGCTCGGCCTGCGATTGGGATCGGGCTGCGGGCACGCCGGTCGCCGGGCTGATGCCCGCGCGCGACCAGGCAGTGCTGGAACGCCAGGACTATGTCGCCAACAGCAATGACAGTTATTGGCTGAGCAACCCCAAAGTGCCTGCCCTGATCCGCTCGCCCATCCTCGGCACGACCGAGAGCGAGCGGACGCTGCGGACGCGTTCAGGCCTGATCGAGATCGATCGGCGGTTGAGCGGCAGCGATGGATTGCCGGGCACCAAGGTCGATCCCGCCGCCGCCGAAGCGATGGCCTTTGCCAATAAGAGTCTGGCGGCGGAACTCGCGGTGGACCCGCTGCTGGCTTTGTGTCGCGGGCAGGAGGATGTGGCGGCGGCGTGCGCGGCGCTGAGCGGATGGGACCGGCGTTTCAATCTCGATAGCCGCGGCGCGTATCTGTTCGCGACCTTCTGGGAGGGCGTGCGGTCCCTGCCGGGGCTGTGGGCGGTGCCGTTCGACAAGGCCGATCCCGTCCACACGCCGCGCGATTTCGTGACGAGCGGCGCGCAAGGGGCGAAACTGCTCGCCGCGCTGAAGGCGGCGGCGGCTACGCTGGCAAAGCAGGGCATCGCGCTCGACGCGCGCTGGGGCGAGGTCCAGTTCGCAGTGCGCGGGCAGGACCATATCCCGATCCACGGCGCGTCCGGTCAATTGGGGGTGCTCAACGTCCAGCAATCCGACGCCGTTCCAGGCGGGATCGTGCC
Source organism: Sphingomonas sp. PL20 (assembly GCF_017875905.1). Classification (NCBI taxonomy): domain Bacteria; kingdom Pseudomonadati; phylum Pseudomonadota; class Alphaproteobacteria; order Sphingomonadales; family Sphingomonadaceae; genus Sphingomonas; species Sphingomonas sp. PL20. The sequence goes on from NZ_JAGINH010000002.1 coordinate 1,760,308, forward strand.
GAAGCATGGGTCAAGCTACGTTCAGATTGTCACCTTCGACACGGTGGGGCCGGTGGCGGACGCGCTGCTTAGCTATTCGCAGTCGACCGATCCGGCATCGCCCTATTTCGGCGACCAGACCCGCGAATTTTCGGCGAAGCGGTTCCACCATTTGCCATTTACCGAGGCGCAGATCCTGGCAGACGGGGGCCACAAGAGCGTGCGGATCAGCGAATAAGCGGATCGATCACGCCTTGATCCAATTGCCCTCGCGAAACCATTTGGTGACGATGTATTTGGTCCCCTGAACCACGGGCATGCCTTCGTGCAGCGTGGCGGTGTTGCGGTCGCCATCGGGCTTCATGTTGTTCCAGGTGAGCAGCAAACCCTTTTTCGGGGCGACGCGGATGCCGATGGTGGGAAACCATGTCGCGCCGCCTTCCTCGACATCGTTGAGGTAGATCATCGCCGTCCAGGTGCGCTGGCCGCCGGTTTCCACCATCTTGGGCCAATAGGCCTGGGCTTCGTTGAAATAGTCGAAATGTGCGCGGAAATGCTGGCCGACCGCATAACGCTGCCCTTGCATCGTTTCGCCGTGGACGGGATCGATGCCAAGCAGATCGGCAATCGCTTCATCGGTCGGGCGGACGTCGGGCGACCAGCGATCCATGTCGCAACTGTCGCTGGTGCGAAAATCCTGCACCGATTCCTCGGCCAAGACGGTCGAGCGGCGGCGATTGGCGTCGATCAGCGCCACCAGCCGGTCACAGGTCGCGGCATCAAGGAAATCGGGGTGATAGAAAATCTGCGCTTCGTCGACCTTGGCGCGCTTCACGGCCGGATTGGCATCGAGCCGACGGGAAACGGATTCGCCGACCAGGCGGCGCACAGGCGAGGGGCCGCCGGGTTTCTTTGCAAACAGAGCCATGGCGCGGGACTTTGCCGTGCGCGCTCGAAAAAACAACTCGAAAAAAGAGGGGCCGCAAACCCTGGTTTGCGGCCCCTGATCGGGTGGTTACCAGAAAATGTCGTACACCGTATCGACGACATAGCCGGTGCGGATATCGACGAGCAGCGCATCATTGTAATAGCGCACCCAGCGATAGGGCCCGTAGGCCGGCGGCAGCCGATAATAATCGGCGTCGTCGATCCAATAATCCTGGTCGTATAGGAACGAATTTAGCGTAAATCCGATCGAGAAACGGCGATAGCCATAGCCCCAGCCCGGGGGAGCGTAATAACGGGGCAGGTGGTAAATGTTGCGGTTCTGGATCCGGTAATAGTTGTAATTATACCGGTTGTCCCGCCGCCAGTCGCGATTCCAGCCGCGATTGCCGTTGGTGTTCCAGCCGTTATTGTAGCCAGGACCGCCATCGTGCCGGTCACCGCGCCAATCGCCGCCGCGACCATCATTGCCGCGATGGTCCCACCGCCCGGGTTGCGAACCGCCACCGTCGCGTGGGTCGCGGCCAGGCTGCGGTCCCTCAAAGGCCGGTCGACCACCATTTGCTCCCCCATTGAAGCCAGGGCGACCGTCAAACGGCGGGCGATCGGGTTGCCGTGGCGGCTGGCCCTGAGGCCGGTCGCCGCGATCATTGCCAAAGCCTGGACGGAAACCGGGTCGACCAAATTGGCCATCGGGACGTCCACCCCGATCACCGCGGCCATTCCACCGTGGGGGCTGAGATGGTTGCGGTTGCGGTTGTGCTTGCGGTTGGGGCTGCGCTTGCGGCTGGGGTGCAGGCGGACGGGCAACCGGCGCTTGCCCGGCCGGCTGGCCCTCCGGACGCCGCCATTGCGGGCGACCCTCGTCTCCGATCATCGCCGGGCGTTGCGGGCGACCTTCGCGTTGGCCCTGACCCTCGCCGCGATGCGGCCGGTCGGCACCTTCCTGCGCCATCGCCGCCGCCGGGATCAGTGCCGAGGCCGCCATGATTGCGGCGAGCAAAGACTTGCGCATCAAAACATCCTTCTCTTCGTCCAGACGCCATGTCCGGTCGTTGAACCCTATATGGTCCAGTGTCGATGAGCCGTCGCTGAATTGGGCTGACAGCTTTGCGAAAGGTATTATTTACTTCGCGGGATCAGCGCCGGAACTTCGCGCGCCGCGTCGGTTGGGGAAATGCCGGGCGATGGCGGGGCGTCGATCGTCTCGTCGCCGCGCTGCACGCTTGCTGCCAGCAACACCGTTTCGACCAGGCGCGGATAGATGCCGCAGCGGCACAGGTTGGTGATGCTGGCGCGGATGTCATCCTCGCTTGGGTTGCGGTTTTTCTTGAGCAGCGCCGCCGTCGCCATGATCATGCCCGGAATGCAAAAGCCGCATTGCGGTACGTTCTTGGCGAGGAATGCCATTTGCGCCGGATGCGTGCGATCGCGCGACAGGCCCTCGATCGTGGTGACAAAACTCCCCTCGATCGCGCCGATCGTACGCTGGCACGATCGCACAGCTTCGCCATCGATTTCGACGGTGCACGCCCCGCACTCGCCATTGCCACAGCCATATTTCGTGCCGGTGAGGTTGGAGGCGTCGCGCAGCGCCCATAATAACGGCGTGTTCGGGTCCATCTTATATTGAACGGGCTGATTGTTGACGGTGAAGCGGGTCATGTCGGCACGATAGGCCAAGATGTGTCGGTACGAAACGGGTCGTTTCCCGTCCTGCGATTGTCGGGCGCGGACGGTCGGCCGATATAACCCTCATGACCCTTCCCACTCTCTTCATCCCGCATGGCGGCGGCCCCTGTTTCTTCATGGATCCCGCAGGCGGGCCACCCGACCCGATGTGGCGGCCGATGCAGGCCTATCTGGCCGGGGTGATCGCATCACTACCCGAGCGACCGCGCGCCATCCTGATGATATCGGGGCATTGGGAGGAGCCGGAACTGACCATCAATGGCGGCGACGGGCATCCCATGCTGTTCGATTATTACGGCTTTCCAGAGCATACCTATCGGCTCGACTGGCCGTCGCACGGCAGCCCCGCCGTGGCGCGGCGCGCGGTGGCGCTGCTTGAGGACGCCGGGTTCTCCACGCAGGAAGATTCGACGCGCGGCTGGGATCACGGTGTGTTCATCCCGATGATGGTGGTGGTGCCGGATGCGGATATCCCGCTGGTGCAGCTTTCGCTGCGCGCCGATCTGGACCCTGCCGCGCATATTGCGATCGGCCGTGCGCTGGCACCGCTGCGTGACGAAGGCGTGCTGATCGTCGGCTCTGGCATGAGCTTCCACAATTTGCGTGCGCGCGGCCCGCAAGTGACGGCGGTCGCGGACGCATGGGATGCAGCTCTCACGGCGGCGGTGACCGATCCCGATCCAGCCTCGCGGGCGGCCAAAGTAGCGGCGTGGGAGAGTCTGCCCCACGCCCGCTTTGCGCATCCGGAGGCCGAGCATCTGCTGCCGCTGATGGTCGCGCTCGGCGCGGGCGGCGATGGCCCGGCCGTGCGCGATTATGCCGATCATGTGCTCGGCTGGGCGGTCTCTGGCTATCGCTTCGGCTGACGCCTCAGGCGCGCCAGCCGGTATCGATCTTGTCGACCAGGCGCACCATCGCGTCGAAATCGGCCTTGCCCGGCCCGCCTGGCACCTGCGCCATGTGCAAATCGCGCTGATGCACCGCGATCACCTCGGGCGACACCTCGATCGGCGTGCCCATCGACATCGTCGCGATCTGGATTTCGCAGGCGCGCTGCAGCGACCAATGTTTGATGAACGCCTCGGGCAGGGTGCGGCCCATGACGAGGATGCCGTGGTTCTTGAGCAGCATGACGCGCTTGTCGCCGAGGTGTTCAAGCAGACGGGAGCCTTCCTCGTCGCGAACCGTCACGCCTTCGAAATCGTGATAGGCGATTTGCCCGGCAAAATTGCAGGCGTAGAAGTTGCTGGCGCGCAAGCCGCCCTCAAGCGAACTCACCGCCATGCCCGCCGTGGTGTGGGTGTGCATGATGCAATGCGCGTCGGGCAAATGGCGATGGAACAGCGCATGTTGCACGAAGCCAGCGCGATTGACCGGATAGGGGCTGTCGTCGAGCTTGTTGCCGTCAATATCGATCTTGACCAGGCTGGAGGCGGTAACCTCGCTGAAATGCAGGCCGAACGGGTTGATTAGGAAGGCACCCTCTTCCTCGGGCACTTTCAGCGTGATGTGGTTATAGATCATTTCCGACCAGCCGAGCATCGCGAACACGCGGTAGCAGGCGGCGAGTTCCTGTCGCGTCGCCCATTCGGCTTCGGACATCTTCGCGGTGCGAAGGATTGCGGTGGCCATAGCGGACTCTCCTAATCCGGGTCTTTTTTTCTAGGGTCGGTATCGCATGAGATTTACCGAATTGCCAGAGCCCGGGGGATTGCCAGACCCGGCTTGGTCCGGGCATGGGGGCGGCGAGCAGGAAACGGCGCGTTAGCGGCCGGGAGAGGATCGCATGCACATCAACGCCGCCAACACACCGCAGGATGCCGACAACATCGCCACCAAGGGCGTGAATGCGCCCGATCTGCAGGTGTTCGTGTTCGCCTTGTTCTTCATCTTCGGCGGCATCACCAGCTTGAACGATGTCATCATCCCCAAGCTGAAGGAGTTGTTCACGCTCACCTACACGCAGGCGATGCTCGTTCAGTTCTGCTTCTTCACCGCCTATCTTTTGATCGGCATTCCGGGGGCGGCGCTGGTCAAGCGGATCGGCTATATGCGCGGCGCGGTCGCCGGGCTGGTGACGATGTTGGTTGGCTGCCTGCTGTTCATTCCGGCGTCTAGCACAGCGACGTACGCACTTTTCCTGTTCGCGCTTTTCATCCTGGCGGCGGGCGTGGTGCTGGTCCAGATCGTGGCCAATCCGCTGATCAGCCTGCTCGGCAAAGCCGAAACCGCATCCAGCCGACTGACCTTCGCCCAGGCGTTCAATTCGCTCGGCACGACGATCTTTCCGTATGCAGGCGCCATCATCATTTTGGGCAGCCTTTCCAAGATTTCGGCGTCGGACCTGACCGGCGCGGCGCTGGATGCGTATCGCACGGCGGAAAGCGGCGCGATCGTTCGTGGCTATCTCGGTCTGGCGGTTGCGCTGGCGGTCGTCGCGGCCGCAGTCTGGCTGTTTCGCAATCGGCTGCCGCATGATGCCCATGCTGCGAAAGACAAGCCCCTTGTCGGTGCCACGCGCTACGTCGCGGGCCTGGCTCTGGCCGCGCTCGGTGCGGTCGTCGCCGTGGAGGTGCAGGCGTGGATCGGGTTGGTCCTCATCTTGCTGGCACCGGTAATCTGGTTGTACGGTAACGACCTGATGCAACGTCCGCGCTTCGCGCTCGGCGCGCTTTGCATCTTCCTCTATGTCGGTGCGGAAGTGTCGATCGGCTCGCTGATCGTGAACTACCTCAAACAGCCTGGCGTCATGAACCTCGACATCACCAGCGCTGGCAAGATGATCCCGTTTTACTGGGGCGGGGCGATGATCGGCCGGTTTGTCGGGTCTGCGGTGTTGCGTGTCGTCAACCCGGGCAAGGTCCTGGCGGGCGTCGCCGTCGGTGCGGTCGCGCTCATCCTGATCTCGAGCTACACAACGGGGGCGGTCGCGGGGTACAGCCTGCTGGCGGTCGGGCTGATGAACGCCATCATGTTCCCGACGATCTTCAGTCTTGCCTGTGAAGGGCTCGGCGCACGTGCGGCTGATGGATCGGGAATCATCAACGTTGCGATCTTCGGCGGTGCCGTGCTGCCCCTGGCGACCGGAACGTTGGCGGATGCGAGCGGAAGCCTGACGCTTGCGCTGCTTATTCCGGTGGCGTGCTATGTGGTGATCTGCGCATTCGGCGTTTACGCCGCGCGGCCGGCACCCCAATATGCCGACGCCTGAGTTCAGAAGCGCAGCGCTGCAATCTCGGCTGGGGTAAAGCCTGCCTCGGCCAGGATCGCGGCCCCGTCGGGTGCGCCCGCCATGCGCGGGGGCACTGTCGCGCTGACCGAATAACGCGGCGCTGGAGCGGGCTGCGTCACGCCGTCGGCAGTGACGAACGCGCCGCGCGCGACGTTGTGCGGATGCGCCACCGCCTCGTCGAAGCCGAGCACCGGGGCGATACAAGCTTCGTGCCCCGCGAACGCGGCGATCCAGGCATCGCGGGTGCGGTGTTTGAAGCGTTCGGCGAGGTCTGCCTTCAATTTCCGCCACAGGGCGGGCGCGAATTGCGCATCCCACTCGGCCCCGTCGAGTCCCATAACCCGGCGCAACGCCGCGTAAAATTGCGGTTCGATCGCCCCGACCGCGATCCATTTGCCATCGGCGGTTTCATAGGTGTCATAGAAATGCGCGCCGCCATCAAGCAGGTTGGTACCGCGCTCCCCGCTCCAGCGGCCCATGGCGCGGAAGCCCCAGATCATGCTGGTCAACACCGCCGAGCCCTCGGTCATCGCGCAATCGACGACTTGTCCTTGGCCCGTCGCTTGCGCGCTCAGAATCGCGGCGAGCATGCCGAAGGCCAGCATCATCCCGCCTCCCCCGAAATCTCCGACCAGATTCATCGGCGCGACCGGTTTACGCCCGGCTTCGCCCAGCGCGTGCAGCGTGCCCGAAATCGCGATGTAGTCGATGTCGTGGCCCGGCTCGTCGGCCAGCGGTCCGGTCTGGCCCCAGCCGGTCATGCGGCCATAAACGAGTTTGGGATTATCGGCGAGCAGCGCCTCCGGCCCTAGGCCAAGCCGCTCCATCACGCCCGGCCGAAAGCCCTCGATCAGTCCGTCGCAGGTTGCGGCGATGCGCCGGACGGCGGCGATTGCCTCGGGCTTCTTGAGATCAAGTGTGATCGTCCGGCGCGAGCGTAACAATGGGTCGCGTGCGGCCTCGGTCAAACCACTGGCACCAGGGCGCTCGACCCGGATCACCTCCGCGCCGTGATCGGCGAGCATCATACCGCAGAACGGCCCAGGCCCGATCCCCGCCATTTCGAGGATGCGAAGTCCGGCGAGGGGCGGGGATGCCATGCTGTCTCTCCTGTTTGACCTTAGAATGCGGCGATCCCGGTGATCGCGCGACCAAGGATCAGCGCGTGGACGTCATGCGCGCCTTCATAGGTGTTGACCGTTTCCAGGTTCATCAAATGGCGCATCACTTGATATTCGCCGGAAATGCCATTGCCGCCGTGCATGTCGCGGGCGTTGCGGGCGATATCGAGCGCCTTGCCGACATTGTTGCGCTTGACGATCGAGATCATTTCCGGCGCGAACTTGCCCGCATCCATCAGGCGGCCGACCCGCAAGGAAGCCTGCAAGCCGAGCGCGATTTCGGTCTCCATGTCGGCCAGTTTCTTCTGGTACAACTGACGTCCGGCGAGCGGGGTGCCGAACTGGTTGCGGTCGAGCCCATATTGGCGCGCGGCGTGGAAGCAGAATTCGGCCGCACCGAGGGCACCCCAGCTGATCCCGTACCGCGCGCGGTTGAGGCAGCCGAACGGGCCCTTAAGACCCTGCACATTGGGCAGCAGCGCATCGTCGCTGAGTTCGATGTCGTCCATCAGGATCATGCCGGTGATCGAGGCGCGGAGCGACAATTTGCCCTCGATCTTTGGCGTCGCGAGGCCCTTGGCACCCTTTTCGACGATGAAGCCGCGAATGCCATCGCGATGCGCTTCCGACTTCGCCCAGATGACGAACACGTCGGCGATCGGCGCATTGGAGATCCACGTTTTCGCGCCCGACAGCAGATAACCTCCATCGACCTTCTTCGCGCGCGTTGTCATGCTGCCGGGGTCGGAGCCTGCATCGGGCTCGGTCAGGCCGAAGCAGCCAATCCATTCGCCAGTCGCGAGCTTGGGTAGATATTTGCGTTTCTGTTGTTCCGATCCGTAAGCGAGGATCGGGTACATGACGAGGCTCGACTGCACCGACATCATCGAGCGGTAGCCCGAATCGATCCGCTCGACCTCCCGCGCGACGAGGCCGTAGGCGACATAGGATGCGCCGACGCCGCCATATTCCTCGGGCACCGTCGGCCCGAGGAGGCCAAGCGCGCCCATCTCGCGGAAGATGTCGGGATCGGTGATTTCGTTCTGAAACGCGTCGATGATGCGGGGTGCGAGCTTGTCCTGCGCATAAGCGCGCGCGGAGTCGCGGATCATCCGTTCATCGTCCTCTAGCTGGTCGTCGAGGAAGAAGGGATCGGCCCAATCGAAACGCGCCATCTCGGCCATGTGATGCTCCAGCATTGATCAATCTGAGTGCTTCCCCGGCGAAGGCCTGGGCCCAGTAGCGAAACGACTGGGAGCGAGGGCGATGCCCGCTACCTCCGTCATTTCAACTGGGCCCCGGCCTGTGCCGGGGAAGGGTAGAACGAACTTACGTGTCCAAAATCCGGTCGTCGAACAAGCCGAACGCCAGCGTCGAGGCATAATAGCCGATCGCGCGCTCGCGCGTCATCGTGTGCGCCCATTTGCGCATATCGAAGGCAGCGTTCTGCATCGCCATCAGCGCTTGCGCGGCGATCAGCGGGTCGACCGGACGGATCGAACCCTCCGCAATGCCATCGCTCATCGTGCCGGCGAAGCGGCGCGCGATCCGGTTCGAACGGTCGACCATCGCAAGCCGCGCTTGCGTCGGCAGCCCGGACAATGCGGTGGTGCGCAGAAGTGGCCCACGTTCGGAGAACTGAACGTCGAGCAGCGTGGCGATCGTGCCGGAAAGGCGACCCCAATGGCTGCCGCCGCGCTCATCGGCGAGGCGCTGCGCATCGGCCACGGTGTCGAGGCTGCGCTTGTAGCAGGCCAGCACCAGATCGTCCTTGGCATCGAGATGGTGATAGAAACTGCCCTTGGTCACGTTCAGTTCGGAGGCGATTTTCTGGACCGACGCACCGCGATAACCCAGCTGATTGATCAGCCGCGTCGCCGCGAGCAGGAACGCCTCGCGGCCTGGCTCGGGCTCGTCATGGGCGAGGTCGATCAACTCGGGCGACCAGCGTGCGTTCGGCCCGGCAATGCCGTGCGCGAACACGTCCATCAGACGCTCCTCGACGCGCGGATATTGGTCGAGATCATAGCGGTTGAGCCAGACCGGCAGCCAGAACGTGTTTTCCAGAAGCACGTGCGCTCGGCCACCATGCAGGTCGGTCTGCGCACGGTTGGTGGTCGGGCCCCACAGGCTGCGGGTCTTTCGGAACACTTCGCGCCAGCCCGCCATCAGCCGACCGAGCACGGGCTCCTCCATCGCGCGCAGATCCGACAGAATCGCGAAGGATGTCTCCTCGCCCCGCTGAATCCGCGCCAGCCGCGCCATGTTGAGCGACAGATATTTCGCGACTCGGGCGCGGGGCGTCGGCTCGGCGAGCGACTCCTCGAGCATGCCCAGCAGACGGTCCAGTGTATGCTCGAAACACGCTGCCGCCAGATCTTCCTTGCGCTTGAAATAATAGGTGACGCTGGTGGTATTGAGGCCGACGCGGCGCGCGACATCGGCGAAGGTCATGCCCTTCGCGCTCTGTTCGTTGATCGCTTCGGCCGCGGCCGCCAGAATCGCGTCGCGCTTGGCGCGAAAGCGCTTGGTGCTGGTGTCTTCCTCGGGCGGAATCGTGTCGGGGGCCTCCATGCCGGAAACTGTAACATCATCTTTTAGAAGAAACAGTCATTTTTGTTGGCTATGGCATTCCCCGCATTTTGAGCGCCAAAGACGCTTTACCGAATACGCGGTACGGTCTAACCAACGATCCGATAGCAAGATCGGAGAGCGCAGATGGACTTCAGCTTCAGCGAACGCGAAACCTATTTTCGGGACCGCGTGAAGGGGTTCATCGACCAGCAAATCCGCCCGCGCCAAGCCGAATTTGACGCGCAACACGACGCGGGCGAGCGCTGGAAGGTCATTCCCGTGATCGAAGAGATGAAGGAAAAGGCCAAGGCGGCGGGCCTGTGGAATTTCTTCATGCCACCGCATTCGGGGCAAAGCCATGTCGATGACAGCTTCGTGTTCGAGGGCACCCAACTGACCAATCTCGAATATGCGTTATGCGCCGAGGAGATGGGCAAGGTTGGCTGGGCGAGCGAATGTTTCAACTGCTCGGCCCCCGATACCGGCAATATGGAGGTGCTGCATCGCTATGGCACGCGCGAACAGAAGGAGCGGTGGCTGCGGCCGTTGATGAACGGCGAAATCCGCTCTGCGTTCCTGATGACCGAGCCGGCGGTTGCCTCGTCGGACGCGACCAATATCGAGACCTCGATCGTGCGCGACGGCGACGAATATGTCATCAACGGCACCAAATGGTGGTCGTCCGGCGTGGGCGATCCGCGCTGCAAGATCGCCATCACCATGGGCAAGACCAACCCCGACGCATCGCGCCACAGCCAGCAGAGCCAGGTGTTGGTTCCGATGGATGCGCCGGGCGTGACGATCAAGCGCATGCTGTCGGTTTATGGCTATGACCACGCACCGCATGGCCATGGCGAAGTGGTGTTGAAAGACGTGCGCGTGCCCGTGGAGAACGTGCTTCTGGGCGAGGGGCGCGGCTTCGAGATTGCGCAGGGTCGGCTCGGCCCCGGCCGCATTCATCATTGCATGCGCACGATCGGGACGGCGGAAACCGCGATCGAAGCGATGGCCAAGCGGCTTTTGTCGCGCGTCGCCTTTGGCAAGCGCATCGCCGATCATAGCGTGTGGGAGGAACGCATCGCGCGCGCGCGCATCGACATCGAGATGACGCGGCTGCTGTGCCTGAAGGCTGCCGACATGATGGACAAGGCGGGCAACAAATCCGCCCAGCTCGAAATCGCGATGATCAAGGTGCAGGCCCCGAATATGGCGCTGCAGATCCTTGATGACGCCATTCAGGCGCATGGCGGTGCCGGTGTTTCCAGCGATTTCCACTTGGCGCACGATTGGGCCGGGATGCGGACGCTGCGCTTCGCGGATGGCCCGGATGAAGTCCACAACCGCGCGATCGCGCGTAACGAGTTCGGCAAATACGCTGAATTCAAGGCGGATCGTCCGTCGAGCGGTGATCTGGCGGTATCCCGGTGAAAGCCGCTGTCCTTTACGCGCCCAAGACGGACTTGGTGATCGAGGACATTGCCGTCTCCGATCCGGGCCCACGCGAAGTGCTGATCCGCACCGTTGCCTGCGGCGTCTGTCGCTCCGACCTGCATTTCGTCGACGGGGCGTTTCCGCACCCGATGCCAACGGTGCCGGGTCATGAAGCGGCCGGGATCGTGGAGGCGGTTGGCTCCGACGTCGCCCATCTGAAGGTCGGCGACCATGTCATCACCTTTTTCACGGTGTTTTGCGGAGCGTGCGAGTTTTGCGTCAGCGGGCGACCGTCGCTGTGCATTGACCCTTCGACCCGACGGGCAAAGGGCGCGCCGCCGCGGCTGAGCCTGCAGGACGGCACGCCTTTGGCACCCTTCCTCAACCTCTCGGCCTTTGCCGAGATGATGCTGGTGCATGAAAATGCCTGTGTCGCGATCAGCAAGGATATGCCGCTGGACCGGGCAGCCTTGCTCGGCTGCGCGGTGATCACTGGCGCGGGCGCGATCTTCAATGACAGCCGGGTGCGCCCTGGCGAAAGCGTGGCGGTGATCGGCTGTGGCGGGATCGGACTCGCTGCGATCAACGCCGCCAAGATTGCGGGTGCTGGGGAGATCATCGCGATCGACCCCGTCGCCGACAAGCGCGCGCTGGCGGAGAAGCTTGGCGCTACGCACACGCTTGATTCGACCGATCCCGATCTCGCGAAGAAGGTCGCCGGGATGACCGGAGGCGGGGTGGATTATGCGATCGAGGCGGTCGGGCGGCCCAACACTGCCGAACTCGCCTGGACGATCCTGCGGCGCGGCGGGACCGCGACGATCCTCGGCATGATCGCGCCGGGCGGCGAAGTGAAGATCGCTGGGCCGACCTTTCTGACGGGCAAGAAATTGCAAGGGTCGCTGCTGGGGTCGACCCGCTTCCCGATCGACATGCCGCGGCTGGTGCAACTGTACCTCGACGGCAAGCTGGATCTCGACGCCATGGTGGCGGAGCGGATCGTGCTTGGCGATGTCAATCAGGCGCTGGCGAAGTTGCGCACCGGGGACACGGTGCGCTCCGTGATCGAGTTCGCATGATGGTCGATAGCGCGGATCTCACGATGGTTGGCACGATCCCGGTGCCGACGGACGACACGATCGATGCGGGCGCGGTGGCGGCGTGGATGAAGGGGCATATGCCCGAAATCGATGGTCCGGTCAGGCTGTCGAAGTTCAAAGGTGGTCAATCAAACCCGACATACCGCGTTGATGTATCTGAAAAAAGCTATGTCCTGCGGCGCCAGCCGTTCGGCAAGCTATTGCCCTCCGCGCATGCCGTGGACCGTGAATATCGGCTGATCGCGGGGCTCCATCCGACGGGTTTCCCGGTGCCGACACCGTTCGGCTTGTGCGAGGATCCGAGCGTTATCGGATCGATGTTCTATGTGATGGAACTGGTCGAGGGGCGCAGCCTGTGGGACGGCGCGTTGCCGGGCATGACCCCGACGGAGCGGCGCGCGCATTACGATGCGATGGTCGATACGCTGGCGGCTCTGCACAACACCGACTATGTTGCTGCAGGACTTGGCGATTATGGCCGCCCCGGCAATTATTTCGAGCGCCAGGTCGCGCGCTGGACCAAGCAATATCGCGCGTCGGAGACCGAGCATATGCCAGCGGTCGAGGCGCTGATCGCTTGGCTCCCCGCGACCCTGCCCGAGCAGACCCGCACGTCGATTGTGCACGGCGATTATCGCATCGATAACATGATTTTTGCGCCAGAACACGCCCAAGTTCGTGCGGTTTTGGACTGGGAATTGTCCACTTTGGGCGATCCTTTGGCCGATATTGCCTATTTTTTGATGAATTGGGTCACCGAGCCGGAGGGCCGATCGGGCGTTCGCGGGCTCGACGGGCCCGACACCGGCATCCCGACCGTGGACGAGGTGGTCGCGCGCTATTGCGCGGCGACCGGGCGCGATGGGCTGCCCAACCTCAATTGGTATTTCGCGTACAGCCTGTTCCGCCTGACCGGCATCGTCCAGGGCATCAAGAAACGCATCGTCGATGGCACCGCCTCCAGCGCGCAAGCGGCGCGGACAGCCGAGCGCGTTGGGCCGCTGGCTGAGGCTGCATGGGATTTCGCCAAAAAGGCAGGGGCGTAAGCGCGAGGCGCGAGAGGCAAAAGCATGAGCCAATTCGATCTGACCGATAAGGTCGCCATCATCACTGGCTCCTCGCGCGGCATTGGCAAAGCGAGCGCGTTCGAGCTGGCGGAGCATGGCGCCAAGGTGGTGATCTCCAGCCGCAAGCAAGAGGCGTGCGATGCCGTCGCCGCCGAGATCAACGCGCGTTACGGCGAAGGCCGCGCGATCGCGGTTGCGGCCAACATCTCCGACAAGGCCGGGCTGCAGCATCTGGTCGACGCGACGCGCGCTGCCTTTGGGCCGATCGACGTGCTGGTGTGCAACGCCGCCTCCAACCCTTATTTCGGACCGCAGGCGGGCATTGCCGACGAGCAGTTCCGCAAGATCCTCGACAACAATATCGTCTCCAACCACTGGCTGATCGCGATGGTCGCGCCCGAGATGCGCGCGCGCAAGTTCGGCAGCATCATCATCGTCTCCTCAATCGGGGGCCTGCGAGGATCGACGATGATCGGGGCTTATTGCATCTCCAAGGCCGCCGACATGCAATTGGCGCGCAACCTGGCGCACGAGTTCGGGCCCGACAATGTGCGGGTCAATTGCATCGCGCCGGGCCTGATCAAGACCGACTTTGCGCGCGCGCTGTGGGAAGATCCCGAGCGGATCGAGGCCGCCAACAAGACCGTGCCGCTGCGCCGGATCGGCGAGCCCGAGGAAATCGCCGGAGCCGTCGTGTTCCTCGCCGCGCCAGCGAGCAGCTTCATGACCGGCCAGACGATCGTGCTCGATGGCGGCGTTACGATCTAGGAGAAGCAGCTATGGCGCGTTTTACGGGCAAATCGATCATCGTCACGGGCGCAGGATCGGGCATCGGGCGGGCGACAGCCTTGCTGTTCGCGCGCGAGGGCGGATCGGTGATCGTGGCCGACCAGGCCGAGACGGTCGAGGAAACCGCGGATCTGATCGATCGCGCGGGCGGCACCGCGCATGCGATCCGGATCGACGCGGGGAGCGAGGATGATGTGGTCCGCGCGGTGACCGTGGCGTGCGAATATTATGGCGGTCTTGACGTCATGTTCGCCAATGCCGGGATTTCCGGCGGGATGGCGAACATTTTCGATACCGATGTCGCGCTGATCACCGAGGTGCTGCGCGTCAATCTGATCGGGCCGTTTCTGGCGATCAAGCACGCCGCACCGAAGATCGCCGAGCGCGGCGGCGGGGCGATCGTGCTGACCGCGAGCGTCGCCGGCATCCGCTCGGGCGCTGGCTCGCCGGCCTATTCCGCGTCCAAGGCCGGGGTGATCAATCTGGCGATGGTGTCCGCGCAGCAGCTTGCGGGGTCGAATGTCCGCGTCAACGCGATCTGTCCCGGCCTCACCGAAACCGGCATGACCAAGCCGACCTTCGATTACGCACGCGATGCGGGCAAGATGGACCGGCTTGGCCGCCTGAACCCGTTGCGGCGCGGTGCGCAGCCCGAGGAACTGGCCGAGGTCGCGGCGTTCCTGGCATCGGACGCGGCAAGCTATGTCAACGGGCAGGCGATTGCGGTCGATGGGGGGCTGTCGAGCAGCCACCCCGTGACCCGGCAGGACTATGGCAAGACGGCAGTGTAACCCATTCTTTTTTAGGAAGAACGTCGCTCGCAAACCCCGTTCGGGCTGAGCTTGTCGAAGCCCTCCTCACCCAGGCACCGCCCTAGCGTAGGGGAGGGCCCTTCGACAGGCTCAGGGCGAACGGCAGCCCATTCATTCGCGCAGGCGGATCAGCCCTTCCTGCGTGACGCTGGCGACCAGGCGCCCCTCGCGGGTGAAGATCTTGCCGCGGTTGAAGCCGCGGGCGTGCCCGGCCCATGGGCTGTCGCAGGCATAGAGCAACCAGTCGTCGGCGCGAAAATCCTCATGCAGCCATAGCGCATGGTCGAGACTGGCGCTTTGCAGCTTGTGCGTCAGCCAATTGACGCCATGCGGCAACGTCGCCGTGCCCAGCAACGACATGTCCGAGGCATAGGCCAGCACGGCGCGATGCAGCGCGGGATCGTCCGGGATGGGGGCGACGACGCGGAACCAGCTGTTTTGGAAGGGGGCTTGCTTGACCGGATCGAGCCAGCTGCGCGGCGACACCGGCCGGATCTCGATCATGCGCGGGCGCAGGAAGTTGGCGCGGAACCGTTCCGGGATGCGATCGATCATCGCCAGGCGCAAATCGCGATCGTTGGTCAGGCCTTCGGGCGGCGGCACCTCCGGCATCGGATCCTGGTGCATCAGGCCGCCCTCGGGGATTTGCAGCGAGCATGCCAGATTGAGGATCGGCACGCCGCGCTGCGTTGCGATCACGCGCCGGGTCGAGAAGCTCTTACCGTCGAAATCGCGCACGACGCGGTAGAGGATCGGATGATCTTCGGCACCCGGGCGCATGAAATAGGCGTGGAGCGAATGCGCGGCGCGCGGGGCCTCGGTCGAGCGCTGCGCGGCTTGCAGCGCCTGGGCGATCACCTGGCCGCCGAATACCCGGCCGAAGCCGTCTTGCCCGCGGATGCCGCGATACAGATCGGTATCGATTTCCTCGATATCAAGCAGATCGACGAGGTTCTGCGCGAGCTGGGCTGGGGTGGGATCGGTCATGCGTTCCTTCTTCTCCCTCTCCCCTCCGGGGAGAGGGCGGGGAGAGGGGCTGTCCTAAAAACATCGGCCGTTCGCGTGACTGCCCTCTCCCGACCTTCGCTACGCTCGGCCACCCTCTCCCGCAAGCGGGAGAGGGAGAAGGGTTAATACCCCGCCGCGCGCGCGATGCGATCTGCGTGGAAATTGGCGTCACCGAACATCTCGGCCAGCACGCGCGCGCGCTTCATGTAGAAGCCGATGTCATAGGCATCGGTCATGCCGATGCCGCCATGCATCTGTACGCCTTCCTGCACCGACAAGGTGGTTGCCATTGCGGTCATCGCCTTGGCGACCGAGACTGCGCTATCGGCTGCCTCCGACCCGGCATCGAGCAGTTGCTGCGCCTTGAGTACGGCGGCGCGCGCCACCTCCATTTCGGAATAGAGGTGCGCGGCGCGGTGTTGCAGCGCCTGAAAGCTGCCGATCAGCGTGCCGAATTGCTTGCGTTGCTTGAGATAGTCGACGGTCATGTCCATCGCGCCGCCGCCGACGCCGAGCAATTCGGCCGCCGCCCCGGTGCGCCCGGCGCGGAGCAA
The DNA here is from genome assembly GCF_017875905.1 of Sphingomonas sp. PL20. Lineage (NCBI taxonomy): Bacteria > Pseudomonadati > Pseudomonadota > Alphaproteobacteria > Sphingomonadales > Sphingomonadaceae > Sphingomonas > Sphingomonas sp. PL20. The sequence goes on from NZ_JAGINH010000002.1 coordinate 1,776,612, forward strand.
GCGGTCGAGCGGGGAACGGCCATGATCAACCTCGCCAATCACCGCATCGGCATCGACTTCGACCCCGTCGAACTCGAGCCGCGCGGCAAGGCTGGCATCGGCGAGCCGTTCGGGCGTTGCGGTCAGCCCGGCGGCACCCTTGGGGATGGCGAAGAGCGTGATGCCGGCGGCATCTTCGGCATTGCCCGCCGTGCGCGCGGCCACAATCAGCAGGTCTGCGACGTGGCCGTGGGCGACGAACTGCTTCTTGCCCGACAGCTTGAAGCCATTGCCCGAACGCTCGGCCTTCAGCGCGATCGTGTCGCGATGCTTGGCGGCTTCATCGATCGCAAGCGCGGCGACGGTATCGCCGGCGAGAATGCCGGGAAACCAGCGATCGGCATGGGCTGTGCCTTTGAGCGCTGCGACGGCTGCCACTGCGGTGGTGAGGAAGGGCGAGGGCGAAAGGTTGCGGCCGATTTCTTCGAGCACGACACCCGCTTCGACATGGCCGAGGCCGAGGCCGCCTTCGGCCTCTTCGATCAACAGGCCGGTAAAGCCCATTTCGGCGAAGCTCTTCCACAGCGCGCGGCTGAAGCCGGTGGCGTCGTTGGCGTCGCGGAGCGCGCGCATGTGGCTGACCGGCGCTTGCTCGGCGACGAAATCGCGGATGGTGTCCTGCAGGGCGGTTTGGTCGTCGCTCAGATAGAGTGGCATCATCATCTCCCTCTCCCCGTTTGCGGGGAGAGGGCCGGGGAGAGGGGCAGTCTCTCGCGCCGGCCCAGTGTGTTTGTGTATCGACTGCCCCTCTCCCGACCTCGCTTTGCTCGGCCACCCTCTCCCCGCAGGCGGGGAGAGGGAATTTACGCCGGCAGCTCCAAAATCCGCTTGGCGATGATGTTGAGCTGAACTTCGCTCGTGCCGCCCTCGATCGAATTGGCCTTGGTGCGCAGCCAGGCGCGCGCCTCGCGGCCGCCGCCAGACGCCTCGCTTTCCCATTCCAGCGCATCGGAGCCGCCCGCCGCCATCTGCAGTTCGTGGCGGGTCTTGTTCAGCTCGGTGCCGTAATATTTCATCATCGACGGCTGGGCGGGGTGGGCACGTCCTGCTTTCAGCTCGTCGATAAAGCGTTCCGACATCGCGCCAAAGGCCTGCGACCGGATTTCGAAAGCGGCGATTGCGGCGCGCAGCAACGGGTCGGCCAAGCGCCCGTCATGGTCGAGGCCGATTGTAGCAATCGCGCCTTCTATCAGCGGGTTGCCGCCGGTACTTGCCAGCCCCATGCCGGAGATCATCTCGCGTTCGTGTCCGAGCAGATATTTGGCGACGTCCCAGCCCTTATTCTCCTCATGCACGCGCTGCGATTTGGGCACCTTTACGTTGTCGAAGAAGGTTTCGCAAAAGGGCGAGTAGCCCGAGATCAGCAGGATCGGCCGGGTCGACACGCCTTCGCTCGCCATGTCGAACAGCAGGAAGCTGATGCCGCCCTGCTTCGAGTCCTTCGAGGTGCGGACGAGGCAGAAGATCCAGTCGGCCTTGTCGGCATAAGAGGTCCATAACTTCTGGCCGTTGACGATATAATGATCGCCCGCATCCTCGGCGGAGGTGGCGAGGCTGGCGAGATCGGAACCGGCATTGGGCTCGCTATAGCCCTGGCACCAGCGGATTTCGCCGCGCGCGATCTTGGGCAGATAGTCAAGCTTCTGCTCTTCGGTGCCATATTTCAGCAGTGCCGGTCCGAGCATGGAAATACCGAAGGAATTGAGGGGATTGCGCGCCTTTATTGCCGCCATCTCTTCGCGCAGAATCTTGGTTTCGGCGGGTGACAGGCCACCGCCGCCATAGGCCTTTGGCCAATCGGGCACGGTCCAGCCGCGCGACGCCATGGCGTCCATCCATTCCTTTTGGCCCGGCTGGAAATCCGGGTTGCGGCCGCCCCAGCAGGCGTCCTTTTCGGAGCGGACGGGTTGGCGCATTTCGGGCGGGCAGTTTGCCTCCAGCCAGGCGCGGGTTTCGTGGCGGAAGGTGTCGAGCGTGTCGGTCATCGGATCAGCTCCTCATCAAATCATGCGCCGCGCGCGCGACGGCGATCGCGGTGAAATCGCGGTTATAATCGGCGATCACCTGCACCCCGATCGGCAGGCCGTCGGGATCGGTGCCGATCGGCACGCTGGTCGCGGGCAGCATCGGGAAGGTGGCGAGGCCGGGATAGGCCATTTGCAGCGCCATCGGCGTTGGCGTGCCATCGATGTCGATCGTCCGCGTCGCCAGTGGGGTGTCGTCGTGGCGGTAGGCGGTGGTGCCCCAGATCGGGGCGATGACCGCGTCATAGCTGGCGAACAGGCGTGCCCAGTCGCGGCGGCATTTGGCTTGCGCGTCGATCAGCGTGAACCAATCGGGCAGCGCGAGCGGTGTGCCGCCCTCCATTGGTGCGCCCCGGGCCATCGCCACCAGCAGCATGTGGATATAGGTGCCGTGCTGCGCGACGAGATTGGGTAGCAGCGCGCTGTTATCGTCGACCTGCGCGCCCGCAGCGGCGAAGGCGGCACCGAGCGTGGTGATCGCGCCTTGGACCGCGGTTTGCGAGCGGGCGAGCGGATGTTGGGGCAGCAGCAGGATCTTCCAGTCGCCGGGGCCGCGCGGTGCGGGCCGTGCCAGCGCGTCTCCGCCCATGACGCCGAACAGCGCTTCGAGATCGTCAGGATCGCGCGCGAGCGGGCCGACGACGTTGAGCGCAACACCACAACTCTGTGTTCTCGGGAAGTTATGGCCGAAAGAGGAGAGCGTGTTGTAAGTCGGTTTGTGGCCCCACACCCCGCAAAAGGCGGCAGGCAAGCGGATTGAGCCGCCAATGTCCGAGCCGATTTCCACGGGCACGAACCCAGCCGCCAGCGCCGCCGCCGCGCCGCCCGAGGAGCCGCCGGAGACGCGCGACGGATTGTGCGGGTTGCGGGTGCGGCCATAGACCGGGTTGTTGGTCTGGAGATCGGCGAGCGCGACCGGGATGTTGGTCTTGCCGAGGATGACCGCGCCCGCGCGTTTGAGGCGCGCGACCTGGACGGCGTCTTCGGTGGCGATGAAGTCGGCGTGTTCGGTGAAACCCCAGCAAGTGACGAGACCTGCGACATCGAAGCTTTCCTTGACCGTCATGGGCACGCCGAGCAGCGGACGGCTGTCCTTCGGCCCGGCGTCGATCGCAAGGGCGGCGTCGCGCGCACGGTCGAAATCCCGCACGACGACGGCGTTGATCTCGGCATTGCCCGCTTCGATGCGGGCGATAGCGGCTTCGCATTCGGCGAGCGCGGTGGTTTCACCGGCGCGGATTGCGGCGGCGGTTTGGAGGGCGGTCTTCACTTCTCCCTCTCCCCGCTGGCGGGGAGAGGGTGGCCGAGCGCAGCCAGGTCGGGAGAGGGGCAGTATAGAGACGTGGCGCTGCTGAACTGCCCCTCTCCCCGACCAGTTTGGGGTAAACATCGCCCCGCGATGTTTAGGCCATGCCGGGGGCATGGCCGACCCCAAACTCCCCGGAGGGGAGAGGGAGAAGAAGATTGGTTATCCATTGAAACGACCGCCGCTTTCCGCCTTCGACTTCAGCAGTTCGGCGACCGCGAACCCGTGCTTTTCGAGCCCCGCGACGATCTTCTTTAAGCCCTCGGTATCCGCCCAGAACATCGGTCCGCCGCGATAGACTGGCCAGCCATAGCCGTAGATCCACACCACATCGATGTCCGACGCGCGCTGCGCCATTTTCTCTTCGAGGATCAGCGCGCCTTCGTTGACCATGGTGTAGAGCGTCTTTTCGACGATTTCCTCGTCGCTGATCTCGCGCTTCTGCAGGTTGGATTTGGAGCGGAAATCCTCGATGATCTCGGCAACCCGGGCGGAAGGTGTCGGGTTGCGCTTCTCGTCATAGTCGTAAAAGCCCTTGCCGGTCTTCTGGCCCCAGCGGCCCTCGGCGGCGAGCGCGTCGCGGATGTTTTCGATGCGGGTCGGGTCGCGGTGCCAGCCAATGTCGACACCGGCGAGATCGCTCATCTGGAACGGCCCCATCGGCATGCCGAAGGCAACATGCACCTTGTCGATCTGCTCAGGCGTGGCACCTTCCAGCAGCAGCTTCATCGCCTCGATTTGGCGCGGTTTCAGCATGCGGTTGCCGATAAAGCCGTCGCATACGCCCGCGACCACTGCGACCTTCCGGATCGTCTTGGACAGCGCCATAACGGTCGCGAGCACATCGTCCTCGGTCTGGGCACCGCGCACAACCTCGAGCAATTTCATCACATTGGCGGGTGAGAAGAAGTGCATGCCGAGCACGTCGCCGGGGCGCTTGGTGACCGAGGCGATCTCGTCGATGTTGAGATAGGAGGTGTTGGAGGCGAGGATCGCACCCGGCTTGGCGATGGCGTCAAGACGCGAGAAGATGTCCTTCTTCACCTCCATATTCTCATACACCGCTTCGATGATGAGGTCGCAGTCGGCGAGCGCGCTGAAGTCGAGCGTCGGGGTGAGCGCTCCCATTGCGGCTTCGACCTGCTCGGGCTTCAAGCGGCCCTTGGCGGCAGACGCCTCGTAATTCTTGCGGATCACGCCGGTGCCGCGATCAAGCGCTTCCTGCGCCATTTCGACGATCGTCACCGGGATGCCTGCGGAGAGGAAGTTCATCGAAATGCCGCCGCCCATCGTGCCCGCGCCGATCACGCCGACACGCTTGATCTTGCGCAGCGCGATTTTGGGGTCGATGCCGTCGATCTTGGCGGCCTGGCGCTCGGCGAAGAAGATGTGGCGCTGCGCGGCGGATTGTACGCCGAACATCAGTTTCATGAACTCCTGCCGCTCAAAGGCGATGCCCTCGTCGAAGCTGGAACCGTCGGTCGCTTTCTCGACACAGGCAATGTTGGCGGCGGGCGCGTCGAAGCCGCGAAAGCGCTTGGCGTTCTCCTTCTTGAACGCCGCCACGGCTTCGGGATCGGCCTGCGCCACCTTGTCGCGGGCGCGGGGCAGGGGCTTGGCGTCGGCCACTTCGCGCGCAAAGGCGATCGCGTCGGCTGCTAGGCTGTCCTCGCCTGCGATCCGGTCGATCAGCCCGGCGGACAAAGCGAGCTTGGCCGGGATCGGATCGCCCTTGGCGGTGAGTTCGAGTGCGAGCTTGACGCCTGCGATGCGCGGCAGGCGCTGCGTGCCGCCAGCGCCGGGAAGCAGGCCGAGCTTGACCTCGGGCGTGCCGATCTTGGCCGAGGGCACGGCGATGCGGTAATGACAGCCGAGCGTCACCTCGCACCCGCCGCCGAGCGCGGTTCCGTGGATCGCGGCGACGACCGGCTTGTCCGAGGCTTCGATCATGTCGACCACGGTTGGCAGGCCCGGCTCCTGCATCGGGCGGCCGAACTCGGTAATGTCGGCCCCGGCGAAGAAGGTGCGGCCATCGCAACGGATGACCATCGCCGTCACCTGCGGGTTGGCGAGCCCTTCCTTGATGCCGGCCTCCAACCCCTGCCGCACCGCCGCGCCGAGCGCGTTGACGGGCGGATTGTTGGAGATGATGACGAGGACGTCGTCGTGCAGTTCGGTGGTGATCGGGCTGGTCATGTGTCTCTCCTGTTTCCTTCCCCGACGAAGGCCGGGGCCCAGTTACGGGACGGGTTTTGCCGGGCGTTGCGCTCTCCCATCCAGGTTCGCGCAACTGGGCCCCGGCCTTGCCGGGGAAGTAAAAAATAGCCTATGTCAGCGCACTGTAGATCAAGGTCTTCAGCTCGCGCCGGATCGGGTAGACGTTACTCGGGCTCATTTGCGTCATGAACACCATGTGCAACTGCTCGACGGGGTCGACGAAGAAGGCGGTCGAGAACATCCCGCCCCAATAATATTCGCCGACCGAACCCGGAATCATCGAGCGCGCGACATCGATATTGACCGCGAAACCCAGACCAAAGCCGGTGCCGGCATTGGCGGTTTCGCTGAACAGCGACTTGGACATTTTCGACAGGTCGGATCCGCCGGGCAAATGGTTCATCGTCATCAGCTCGATCGTCTTGCGCCCGACGATGCGCACGCCGTCCAGTTCCCCGCCGTTCAGCAGCATCGAACAGAAACGATGATAATCGAGCGCGGTCGAGACCAGGCCGCCGCCGCCCGACACCAGTTTGGGCGGCCGGCTCCACGCGCTCGCTTCGCCGCGATCATAGAGGAAGCGGCCCTTTTCCGGGGTGAAGGTGTAGCAATCGGTCAGTCGGTCGATCTTGTCTTCGGGCACCGCGAAGAAGGTGTCGTCCATCTTGAGCGGGGCGAAGATTTGCGTGCGGAAGAAGTCGGCGAGCGACTGACCCGAAACCTTCTCGACCACCGCGCCCAACACGTCGGTCGACACCGAATAATTCCACGCCTCGCCGGGCGAAAATTCGAGCGGCACGTTGGCGACCGCTTCGATGAAGCCGTCCAGATCGAGATTGCCGTGCCAATTCTCGATTTTGCCCTCGCGATACGCCGCATCGACATAAGAACGATTCTGGAAACTGTAGGTCAGCCCCGATGTGTGGCGGAGCAAATCGAGCATGCGCATCGGCTCTGTCGTCGGGCGTGTCTGGAACGGCACGCCGCCACCGCCGCCATTGTAGACGCCAATGCCCTTGAATGCGGGCAGCACGTGGTGGACGGGGGTATCGAGCGCGACCTTGCCCTGTTCGAGCAGCATCATGAAGGCAATCGAGGTGATCGGCTTGGTCATCGAGGCGATGCGGAACAGCGATCCTTCGTCGATGCTCTTGCCGCCTTCGCGCGCGGGCCCTTGTGACGAGAAATGCGCGATTTCACCGTCCCGGGCGATGAGAATCTGCGCATTGGCGAGCCGCCCGGAATCGAGATAGCGCTCCTTCAGGAAGGCATCGATCCGCCCCAGCCGTGCCGCGTCGAATCGCCCGATTCCTGGCATCGTCTCGCTCATGTCGATTTCCATACCCTCACTTCGAAAGTTGTATCCCCCTATTGCCTTGAGTCACGCACGAATCAACACTAACCTTGTGATGAGCGCTGGTTTCGACAAACCCGAGTTTCAACTTGGGTGGCCCGGCAGGCTTTGGAAGAGGATGCATCGTGGATACAGAACCGCTTGTCGCGCTCGATCCGGCATGGCCGAGAACGACGCTGGCGCAGGCGACCGCCGCGCTGACCGCTGCGGGCACCAAGTTCGAGATGGAGACGGTGACGATCGGTGGCATTCCCACCCGCGTCTGGAAACATGCGCCGCCGTCGCTCGCCTGGCTGATCTCCGCGTCGCGGATGCACGGCGAGCGCGTGTTCACCATCTATGAGGACGAACGCGTCAGCTATGCGGCGAATTTCCGCGCGGTGGCGACGCTGGCGCATGCGCTGGTCGCGATGGGCATCGGCAAGGGCGATCGGGTCGGCCTGGCGATGCGCAATTTGCCCGAATGGCCGGTGATCTTCTTCGCCGCCGCCAGTATCGGCGCGATCGTGGTGCCGCTCAATGCGTGGTGGACGGCGGGCGAGCTGGAATATGGCATCGCTGATTCGGGCTGCCGCGTGCTGTTCGTCGACGACGAACGCTATCAGCGGCTGGTGGCGCACGCCCCCGATGTGCCTGCGCTGGAGACGATGATCGTGGCGCGCGCATCGGGGCCCCTTGGCGACGGGGCGCGGCGGCTTGAGGATCTGATCGGCACACCGCATGGCTATGCGAGTTTGCCTGATGCCGAGCTGCCCGGGGTGGCGATCGCGACCGACGACGATGCGACGATCTTTTATACCAGCGGCACCACCGGCCATCCCAAGGGGGCGCTGGGCACGCATCGCAATTTGATGACCAACATCCTCAGCTCCGCTTTCTCCGGCGCGCGCGGCTTTGTGCGGCGTGGCGAGGCGGTGCCCGATCCCCAGCCCAAGACCTATCTCACCGTCATCCCGATGTTCCATGTGACCGCGTGCAGCGCGACGATGATGGGATCGATTGCGGCGGGCAACACGCTGGTGTTCCTGCGCAAATGGGATCCGGTGCGCGCGATGGAAATTATCGAGGCGGAGAAGGTCCATGCGACCGGCGGCGTGCCGACGATTGCCTGGCAGATTTTGGAGCACCCAGACCGCGCCAAATACGATCTCTCGTCGCTGGAGATGATCGCTTATGGCGGTGCGCCGTCCGCGCCCGAGCTGGTGCGTCGGATCTACACCGAATTTGGCGCGCTGCCGTCGAACGGCTGGGGGATGACCGAAACGATGGCGACGGTGACGGGCCATGGTGCCGAGGATTATCTCGCGCGGCCGACCAGCGCCGGGCCGCCGGTGCCCGTTGCCGACCTCAAGATCATGGACGAGGACGGCGTGACCGAGCTGCCGATCGGCGAGGTCGGCGAATTGTGGGCGCGCGGGCCGATGGTGGTGAAGGGCTATTGGAACAAGCCCGAGGCGACCGCCGTCACTTTCGTCGACGGCTGGGTGCGCACCGGCGATCTCGCACGGCTCGACGAGGAAGGGTTCGTCTATATCGTCGACCGCGCCAAGGACATGATCATCCGCGGCGGCGAGAACATCTATTCATCGGAGGTCGAAAACGTCCTCTACGCGCACCCGGCGGTGACCGATTGCGCGCTGATCGGTATCCCGCATCGCACGCTGGGCGAGGAACCGGCGGCGGTGGTCCACCTTGCCCCAGGTACGACCGCAACCGAGGCGGAATTGCAGGCGTGGGTGCGCGAGCGGCTGGCGGTGTTCAAGACGCCGGTGGCGATCCGCTTCGTTCCGGAAACGCTGCCGCGCAATGCCAATGGCAAGATCCTGAAGAAGGAGCTGAAAGGCCTGTTCGAGGATCGTGCAGCCGCCTGAGCGATCAGGCGTCGAACGCGGTCGCGCGGCGCGGCAGCGTGCGGTGGATGATGAACACCGTCAGCAGCAGCGTTGGAACGACGAGAATGCTCCCCTCCGGCCCGGTGTCGCCGCCCGACAGCAAGGCGGCCCCCGCCGGGTGCGAGGCCAGCAAATGCCCCTCCATCGCCAGCCCGGAATCGCGCACGCCGTAGAGAAAGGACTGCGCCCAGTCCCACGTCGCGTGAAAGCCGATCGCCCACCATAGCGAGCCGGTGCGATACAGCACATAGACGAAGGTGAGCCCGGCGAGCGCGACGCTGACCAGGCCCATCGCCGTTTCGCCCTTATTGGCGAGGTGCCCGCCCGCGAACACCCCGACCGAGAAGACCAGCGCCGCCACCCAGAAGCCGATCGTGCGGGCGTTTTTGTTGTCGGGAGCAACCGCCCGCACGATTCCGGCGACACCGCGCGCCAGCGTATATTGCAGGAAGCCGCGGGTCAGAAATTCCTCGAACAGGCCAACCAGGCAAAAAGCGAAAAACCATGCAGCGCCGTATCCCAGCGCTGTGCTGCCGCTAATCGCAAAGCCATCGAACACCAGCGCGCCGGACAGCGTCAGCATCCCCACCAGCAGCGACAGCATCGCGATGCCCCATGCCATGCCGGTGAGCAGATCGGGCACAGCGCGCGTCCGGCGCAGGCCATAGGTGGCGAAGGGCCGCCGCTCGATCAACGACATCAGCCACGAGGTTACCAGCAACACCACGAAGGTGAGCGCTTCGCCCTTGATCGATGGGATGACGCCTTGCTCCGACCCTGCGGGGGCGTGGGGCGGCTTTCCGTTAATGAAGGTTCCCGCCGCCACCGCGCCAATCGTGAGCACGGTCAGGATCAGGCAAAACAGCAGGAGACTCCATCCCGCGCGCAAGCCGTCGCTGCCGATGAAGATATAGCGAAGCCCCCGGTTGCGGGGCTGGATGGTCGCGGTGTCGGTCATCAATATCCCCCGGCGATTGTCCGTGTCGGCGATGCGTGTTCGTTCAGTCGTGCGCGATAACCCGCTGTACTGCGCTGCGCCACCCGTCGAGCCGGGCGGTGCGCGTGGTTTCGGCAATGTGCGGGGTGAAGGTTTCAACATGCCCGCGCATTGCACTGGCCTCCGCCAGATTGGCGAAAAGACCACGGCCAACCCCCGCCAGCATCGCCGCGCCGAGCGCGGTGGTCTCGGCAAATTTGGGGCGTTCGACATTCACGCCGAGAATGTCGGCCATGTCCTGCGCCATCCAGTCATTGGCGACCATGCCGCCATCGATCCGCACAGACGCCCAATCGACTCCGTCGGCGGCAAAGGCGGTTTTCAAGTCATGCGCCTGATGCGCCATCGCCTCCAGCGCGGCGCGGACGATGTGCGCCTTGCCGGTCGAAAAGCTCAAGCCCGAAATGGCGGCGCGCGCCTCCGGTTCCCACCATGGCGCGCCCAAGCCGGAGAGGGCAGGCACGAGGAAGGTTCCGCCATTGTCGGGAACGCTGCGCGCCAAAGCCTCGGTTTCGGCAGCGGTGCCGATCAACCCGACCGCGTCGCGCAGCCATTTGATCAGGCTGCCCGCGACGAACACCGATCCTTCCAGCGCGTACGCGCGCCGCCCGTCAATCTGCCACGCGATTGTGGAGAGCAGCCGGTTACGCGAGGTCGGGGGGATCGGCCCGGCCTGGCTCAGGACGAACGCGCCGGTGCCAAAGGTCGCCTTGGTCTCGCCGATCTGCAGACAGGATTGCCCGATCGTTGCCGCTTGTTGATCCCCGGCGATGCCGCAAATCGGGATCGGCGCGCCGAACAGCCGCGTTTCGCCGAAACGCCCGGCGCAATCGACGATTTCGGGCAAGGCCGAGCGCGGCGCGCCGAACAGCTCGATCAGGCCGTCATCCCAATGGCCGCTGCCGATTGCCATCAGCGCGGTGCGGCTGGCATTGGTGGCATCGGTGATGTGCAGGCCGCCCGTCAGCTTCCAGATCAGCCAGCTTTCGACCGTGCCGACGGCAAGCCGTGATCCGGCGGTTTTCACCGCATCCCAATGCGCCATCGCCCAGCCGATCTTGCTCCCCGAGAAATACGGGTCGAGCAACAGGCCGGTCTTGGCCTGCACCATCGGCTCATTGCCGGCCTCCTTCAGCGCGCGGCAGGTCGTGGCGGTGCGCCGGTCCTGCCAGACGATGGCGGGGGCGAGCGGCTGGCCCGTTTCGCGGTCCCAGAACACGATCGTCTCGCGCTGATTGGTGATGCCGATCGCAGCGATCTTTTCAGCACCGCCCACTTGGTCGATCACCGCGCGCGTGACCGCGAGCGTTTTCGTCCAGATTTCGGCCGCGTCATGCTCGACTCGGCCGGGTTCGGGATAATGCTGGGTCAGTTCCGCGCCTGCGGTCGCGACACAGCCGCCGTCGCGCTGAAACACCATCGCACGCGTCGAGGTCGTGCCTTCATCGATTACAAGAATAAGGTCTGACATGCGACAAGGGCTAGCGCGGTTTGCGCGGCGATGGAATGCCGCTAGGAACGGGATATGGCAGATCGGGATGACAGCAAGAGCGACGCGTTCGGCCTGGCCGCGACGCGGGCCCACGATACGGAGGAGGAGCGCCGCGTCGGAATGCGGCGCGACCGCCTGCTGGCGGCGCTGACCCTGATCGCGGGGATCGGGTTGGCGCTGGCGCTCCCGTTCGCGCTGAAGGCCGGGGCGGAATTCTTTTTGCCAACCACCGCCGCCTTGGTGATCGCGATCGCGTTGGTCCCGATCCTGGAATGGTTTGAGCGGCGTGGCGTCCCGTCCGCGCTCGCCGCGTTGATTTGCGTGCTGTTGTTTCTGGTGGCGGCGAACGTTGCGCTGGCCGCGATCGTCGTTCCCGCTACCGAATTTTTCCGCCGCTTGCCCGAGCGGATCGACCGGATCCAGATGAACGTCGCGCCGTTGATCGATTTCTATTCGAGCTTCGAGCGCTATCTCAATCGCACGGTGCAGCATCTGGCTGCGTCGGGACCGGTTCGGGCACCCGCCACGACTGCGGTTGCGCCGCCGAGCTCGATCCTGGAGCTTGCCGCGAGTTTCGCGCCCTCGGTGATCGTGCAGGTCTTCTTCGGCATCCTGGTGGTGTTCTTCTTCCTCTCGGGCTGGACCGGTCTGCGCAAGAAGACGATCACCAGCCGCGCCAGTTTCGGCGGGGCGATGGCAACGGCGCGAGTCATTCAGGATGTCGTGGACGATACCTCAGCCTATCTGGGCACGATCACGATCATCAATCTGTCCTTTGGCCTGATCATCGCCGGCGTCTTGTGGGTGATGGGGATGCCCTATCCGTTGATGTGGGGCGGGATCGTCGCCTTGCTCAACTATGTCCCGTATTTCGGCCCGATCACGGCGGCGTTGTTGTTGGCACTGGGCGGGTTGATGACGTTTCATGACATCTGGGTGGCGCTGGTGCCCGCCTTCGTGATGATCGGCTGCCATTTGATCGAGGCCAATGCGGTGACGCCGTTGATCGTCGGCCATCGCTTGACGATCAACCCGATCATGATTCTGGTCTCGATCAGTTTCTGGAGCTGGGTGTGGGGCACGGCCGGCACGCTGCTGGCGGTGCCGTTGCTGATCATCATCCAGACCGTGCTGGGAGCGGCCGGCAAGCCTGATATTGCGGGTTTCCTGTTTGAACACGGCACTTTGACCCGGCCTGGCCGCACGCGCGCCGATGCTTCTTTTGAAGAAAGTGAAACGGAACGTTGACAGGCCAAGGGGCGTCGCTTAGGAGCCGCGCCTCACGCTTCTCAAGCGGGTGTAGCTCAGTTGGTTAGAGCGCCGGCCTGTCACGCCGGAGGTCGCGGGTTCGAGCCCCGTCACTCGCGCCATTCCCCGCAAAGCGCCGGGAAAAGGCAGCGATAACCCCTCGATTTTTCAACGTGCCGAGCCTTGGCGGAGACGTTTGTGTTTCCGGTTCGATGGTCAATCGTATCGTCTTCGCCGGAGGTCATTGACAGGGTAGGGGGCGTCGCTTAGGAGCCGCGCCTCTCGCTTCTCAAGCGGGTGTAGCTCAGTTGGTTAGAGCGCCGGCCTGTCACGCCGGAGGTCGCGGGTTCGAGCCCCGTCACTCGCGCCATTCCCCTTCATGCCAAGGGGAATTCAGCGAAATTTCCCGGTTTCCATCCACGCCAGCATCCGGCGCATCGGCAAGATCCAGATCCAGGCAATCCCCGCGATCAAATAGAAGGCCGCCTGCAGCAGCGGATGCCAGCCGCCGACATACCGCGACAGGCTGGCGACGAGGATGCACCACACACCGATCAACACGAGGATCGCCAGCATCCCGATGGGTTTACGCCAAGTTGGGGTCATGGTCGGGGAATCCATCCACATTCGGTAATGACGGCATGAAGCGGCATGTCCCACGCGTCGGTCGGCAAGGTCTCGACCTGTTGCACGCTCCACGCAACCCCGATGCGCCACGCATCTGGGAAGGTCGCAAAGGCGCGGTCATAATAGCCCGCACCTTGCCCCAGCCGATCGAGCTTGGCGTCGAACGCCAGCAACGGCGTGAGGATGATGTCGGGTTCCACGTCCGGTGCGTCACTGGGGGGCTGGGAGAGCCCGTACCGGCCCTCGACAAGCGCCGAGTGTCCATCCCAGCCCAGAAAGCGCATGGGCGCTTCCCGCGTGGTTACATGGGGCAAAGCCAGACGGCAGCCTGCGGCCAGTGCCGCAGCGGCGAGGTGTTGCGGATCCGCTTCACTGCCGACGGGGATATAGGAGGTAACGATCCGCCCCGCTTCCAGCAGCGCAAGCAAGGCCGGCGGTGCCGCGATCGGTCCGGGGGAGTGGGCGAAAAAGCGGTCGCGCTCGGCGCGAATCCGCGCGCGCAACGCCCGCTTGTCGATCGTGGTCTGCATCACGGTCTCTCGTCCGGCGATGGCCAATGCGTGGCCTGAGCGCCACGGGAAAGCGGGGTGGCGGGACCGCCGTGGCCGTGTGCCGGGTTATCCTCTGACGCACGGTACGTCAGGTGGGGACCATGTGCGTCGGGCCAGGGCCCGGGCAGGGACAGCCCCCTTGGATGATGAATAGCCTCAGGGATAATAAAGGCTCGTACCGGGCAGTGCCCGCCGCCGACCGATATAGGCGCTTGTGCGCTATTGCTCAAGGGATGTGGCGAGCGCTTCGAGCCGTTCGGCGATGTGGGTGAGCAGGACCTCGTCCTGGATCTTGGCCGGGCGACGTTCCGCCTCATCCAGCGCGTCTGCCAGCATCAGGGCGACGAACAGCATCGTGCGCTCGCCATTCATTCCGCCCGAGGCGCGCGCTGCGGTGGCCCATTTCGCGTCGAGCAATGCGCCGAGACGAAGCAATTGATCTTCCTGCCCGTCGGGACAGGCCACGGTATGGCGACGGTCCCCGATTGTCAGCGTAACGTCGCCCATCACTCGCCCTCGCGCTGCAGGATCGCGTCGAGCGCGGCGATGGCTTCCGCCATGCGGGTGCGCAGCGTTTCATGGCGGCGGGCCAATACTTGGCTGTGGGTTATCCGCGCTTGGGCTGCGGCGTCGATACGAGCGAGGGCACGGTCGATCCGGTCGAGCGCGGCAGGATAAGGGACGTCTGCCATCCTCACGAGATAGCATGGCGCGAGGCGGGGACAAGGCGCATTTGTGACGAGTTCGTGTCATCCGTTCGGATTGCACGATGAAGGGCGATGAAGAGGGCGGGCGGTTGACGCGCCCGCCTGTCGCCCGCAAAGACGCGCGCATTCGAAGGACTCGGTGGCGCGCTGCTACAGGGTCAGCCGCTTGAAGGAGCCAGCATTATGACGATCAAGGTAGCGATCAACGGTTTCGGGCGCATCGGCCGCCTGGTCGCGCGCGCGATTCTCGAGCGGGGCGATAGCGGGCTTGAGCTCGTCACGATCAACGATCTGGCTGACGCAAAGTCCAACGCCTGGCTGTTCAGCCGCGACTCGGTGCATGGCAAATATCCCGGCGAAGTGTCGGCCGAGGGCAATGACCTGGTCGTCGACGGCAAGCGCATTCGCGTCACCGCCGAGCGCGACCCCGCCAACCTGCCCCATGCCGAGCAGGGCATCGACATCGTGCTGGAATGCACCGGCTTCTTCACCGATCGCGCGAGCTGCCAGAAGCATCTCGATGCCGGTGCCAAGAAGGTGCTGATCTCGGCTCCTGGCAAGGGCGTCGATCTAACGGTCGTTTATGGCGTCAACCACGACAAGCTGACCGCCGAGCATACGATCGTCTCGAACGCGTCGTGCACCACCAACTGCCTGGCCCCGGTCGCCAAGGTGCTGAACGATGCGCTGGGCATCGAGCGCGGTCTGATGACGACTGTCCACGCCTACACCAACGACCAGAAGATCCTCGACCAGATCCACCCCGATCTGCGTCGCGCGCGCGCCGCCGCGATGTCGATGATCCCGACCACCACCGGTGCTGCCCGCGCGGTCGGCGAAGTGCTGCCGGAGCTGAAGGGCAAGCTGGACGGGTCGGCGATTCGCGTGCCGGTTCCCGATGGCAGCCTGATCGACCTGACCTTCATGCCGTCGCGCGAGACGACCAAGGACGAGGTCAACGCGATCCTGAAGGCCGCGTCCGAAAGCGGTCCGCTCAAGGGCGTGCTGGTCTTCTCGGACGAGCCGCTGGTCTCGGTCGACATCGTCCACACGCCTGCTTCGTCGACGGTCGACAGCCTGGAGACTGCGGTGATGGACGGCAAGCTGGTGCGCGTCGTCAGCTGGTATGACAATGAATGGGGCTTCTCCAACCGCATGGTCGACACTGCGGGGGCGATGGGCAAGTTCCTCTAATGGGGGTTCTGGCGGGCATCGCCCGCCATGGCCGCCCGAAAGGTCCGATGGAGACGCTCGCCCAGGTCGACGTGACACTGGAGGGCGGACTCCACGGGGATTTTCGCGGGGTCATCAAGCCCGGCGGCAAGGGGCGACGGCAAGTCACGCTGCTCGAACGTGGCGATTGGGACGCGGCAATGGCCGAGGTCGGCCACAGCCTGCCCTGGTTCGAACGCCGTGCGAACTTGCTGGTCGAAGGGCTTGATCTACCGCAGACCCCGGGCACGCGGCTGCGGATCGGCGAAACGGTAGTTCTGATGATTACGCGCGAAACCGATCCGTGCGAGCGCATGGAAGCGCTCGCGCCAGGATTGAAGGCGGCGCTGCTGCCCGACTGGCGCGGGGGTGCGTGTTCGCGTGTTGTGGTCGGCGGGACGATCCGCGTCGGCGATGCAATTATGGTTCTTGAGGAGTGATGGACATGACGCGGGCCTTCAAGACGTTGGACGACATGGGCGATGTGCACGGCAAGCGTGTGCTGGTGCGCGAAGATCTCAACGTGCCGATGCACGATGGGGCGGTGAGCGACGACACGCGGCTGCGCGCGACCGTGCCGACGGTGACCGAACTTGCCGACAAGGGCGCAATCGTGCTGATCCTGGCGCATTTCGGGCGGCCAAAGGGCGTTCCCTCCGCTGAGCTTTCGCTGAAGCAGCTGGTTGGCCCTTATGCGGTCGTGCTGGGGCGGCCGGTGACCTATGTCGATTGGGAAGGCGATGCGGCGGCAGTGGCGGCGTTGCAGCCCGGCGACATCGCCGTGCTGGAGAATACGCGCTTCTTTGGCGGCGAGGAAAAGAACGATCCGGCGGTGATCGATCGCTTTGCGGCGCTGGGCGACCTGTATGTGAACGATGCCTTTTCGGCGGCGCACCGCGCCCACGCCTCGACCGAGGGGCTCGCGCATAAGCTGCCGGCCTTTGCGGGCCGGGCGATGGAGGCCGAACTCGACGCGCTCGACAAGGCGCTGGGCAATCCTGAGCATCCGGTTGCCGCCGTCGTTGGTGGGGCCAAGGTTTCGACCAAGCTCGATGTGCTGAAGCATCTGGTCACCAAGGTCGATCACCTCATCATCGGTGGCGGGATGGCCAACACCTTCCTTGCGGCGCGCGGGGTCGATGTCGGCAAGTCGCTGTGCGAGCATGACTTGACCGGAACCGCCGAGGAAATCTTCGAAGCCGCAGACAGCGCCAATTGCACCATCCATCTGCCGTATGACGTGGTGGTCGCGAAGGAATTCCGCGCCAACCCGCCGGTCCGCACCGTTAATGTGCATGAAGTCGCCGCGGACGAGATGATCCTCGACATCGGGCCGGCGGCGACCGAGGCGCTGGCCGATGTGCTCAAGAATTGCCGGACTTTGGTGTGGAACGGGCCGCTGGGCGCGTTCGAGACGCCGCCGTTCGACACGGCCACGGTTGCGCTGGCGAAGACCGCTGCTGCTTTGACCAAGAGCGGATCGCTCGTCTCGGTGGCGGGCGGTGGCGACACCGTTGCTGCGCTCAATCAGGCGGGCGTGGCGGACGACTTCACCTTCGTGTCGACCGCCGGTGGCGCGTTCCTGGAATGGATGGAAGGCAAGGACCTTCCCGGTGTCGCCGCGCTCTCGCGCGGGTGATCAGCTTTGCGGGGCCGGCGGTGCCGGTTCCCGCAACAGCGGGACGAGTTCGGCGTTCAGCGAATCGAGATCGAACGCCGCCGCCTTGGCGTACCGGACATGGCCCGATCGATCGATGATGTAGTTGGTGGGAACCCCGCTCAAGATCGGGTAATTGCCCTTGATCCGGCGTGCCGAGGGCATGTGCATCACCGCAAACAGCTTCTTCAACTGGAAGAGCGGCAGCGAATCCTCGGTGGCGATGGTGAAAACCTTGAGGCCGTGGACCTTTTGCATCTCGTAATAGGTGTCGAGCGTGGGCAGTTCGCGTTTGCACGGCCCGCACCATGTCGCCCAGAAATTGAGCACGACCACCTGGCCGCGCAAAGCCTCCGACGAGACCTTTGTACCATCGATCAGCGTCAGTTCGAATGGCGGTGCGATGTCGCCGACTTTGGGCGGCCCGCTGCCCCCGAGCAAAGCGATTGCGGCAAGCCCCAGTGCAAGGCGCTGCGATATCTTGGACAAAGGCAGCATCGGATTCCCCCCCGGACAGGAGCGCGAAGGTGACGCGTCGATAACGGTGCGTCAAGCGTTGCCCCAAATGCCGCGCAGGGCTAACAGCCGCTGCAACAATCATAGGTAATGGGAGCTTCCGATGACGCCACAGGTCAAGGCCATTCTCGACAAATATGAGTCGGACAACCCTGCAACCAAGGCCAATCTCGCCCGCATCCTGATGCAGGGGAAGCTCGGCGGCACCGGCAAGCTGGTGATCCTGCCGGTCGACCAGGGTTTCGAACACGGGCCCGCGCGCAGCTTCGCGGTCAACCCACCCGCTTATGACCCCCATTATCACTATCAGCTCGCGATCGATGCCGGCCTGTCGGCTTATGCCGCGCCGCTCGGCATGCTGGAGGCGGGGGCGGAGACCTTTGCCGGACAGATCCCGACGATCCTCAAGGTCAACAGCTCGAACAGTTGGGCGCAGGGTGCCAATCAGGCGCTGACCGGCAGCGTCGAGGATGCGGTGCGGCTGGGCTGCGCGGCGATCGGCTTCACCATCTATCCGGGGTCGGACAACCTGTTCGACATGATCGGGCAGATCCGCGAGCTCTCGGCCGAGGCCAAGTCGGTCGGCATCGCCACCGTGATCTGGTCCTATCCGCGCGGCGGCATCCTGCCCAAGTCGGGCGAACTGGCGCTCGATGTCGGTGCCTATGCCGCGCACATGGCGGCGTTGCTGGGCGCACACATCATCAAGGTGAAGCTGCCGAGCGACCATATCGAGCAGAAAGAAGCCAAGCCGATGTATGAGGGCACCGACTGGTCGAAGCAGGCGGATCGCGTCCGCCATGTCGTGCAGGCGAGCTTTGCCGGACGGCGGATCGTAGTGTTCTCGGGCGGCGCGGCCAAGGGCGCTGATGCAGTCTATCAGGACGCGCGCGACATTCGCGATGGCGGTGGCAACGGCTCGATCATCGGCCGCAACACCTTCCAGCGCCCGCGCGCCGAGGCGCTTGAGATGCTCGCCAAGATCATCGCGATCTACAAAAACGAGGAGTAAGCCGGATGTCGGGGGCGGCGTGGGATGCGGTCGACGGCTATATCGTCGACCATTTGCTGGGTGACGATGCCGCGCTGGACGCAGCCCTCGCCGCCAACGCTGCCGCCGGACTGCCGCAGATCGATGTGTCGCCCGCACAGGGCAAGATGCTGCATCTGTTCGCGCGGATGGTAGGCGCACGCCGCATTCTGGAGATTGGGACGCTTGGCGGCTATTCGACGATCTGGCTGGCGCGCGCGTTACCCGAAGGCGGACGCGTGGTGACGCTGGAGATCGATCCGCACCATGCGGCGGTCGCGGGCGATAACATTACGCGGGCTGGCTTTGGCGACCGGGTTGAGATCCGCGTCGGTGCGGCGCTGCAATCGCTTGAGGCGATGATCGCGCAGGGCGAAGCGCCGTTCGACCTGGTGTTTGTCGATGCCGATAAGGAAAATTGTGTCCCCTATGTCCGCGCGGCGATGGCGCTTGCGCGACCTGGCACGACGATCGTGGTCGATAATGTGGTGCGCGAGGGCGAGGTGCTCGATCCGGCAAGCCCCGATTCGCGCGTTCACGGAGTCCGCGCGCTGTTCGACATGATCGCAAGCGAGCCACGCTTGAGCGCCACCGCTGTGCAGACCGTTGGCGCGAAGAAATGGGATGGTTTCGTGCTGGCCGTGGTGGAAACGGTCTGAGCGCGATGCGCCAAGAGTTCGCCTATCATCGCAGCCTCGGTCCGATGATCGGCGTCCTTCTCGGGATCGCCATTGTCGAGATGTGCGTGGTCCATCTGGTGGTTGGCACCCTATTCGGCTGGACGGTTGCGCTCGGTGTCGGCGTGCTTGACCTGTCACTGGTGCTTGGCCTGATCCTGGTGCTGCGCTCGCTCCGGCGGTTGCCGGTGACGCTGACGGGGGGCGTGCTGATGATGCGGGCTGGCCTGCTGAAGTCGGTCACCGTTCCAACGCGCCAGATCGCAGGTTTGCGCGCTACGTGGGATGCTGCGGCGCTCAAGGAACCCGGCGTGCTGAACCTTGCTTTGGCGAGTTGGCCCAGCGTCATGGTCGATCTTCACCCGCCTGTTCTTACGCGGCGCGGCAAACCGATCCACGCGATCGCGCACAAGCTTGACGATCCCGCCGCTTTCCATGCCGCGATCGCCGCGCTATCGCGCGACCATGGACATTGAAGACCCCCTCGGCCCGCTCGACCCCGATTTCGCGGTGCAATTCCAGCGCGACGACCGTCGCCCGCGCTGCCAGCTCTACCTGGTATCGCCGCTCGACGTGGGCGGCGGCTTTCCCGATCGCCTGAAGCGCGCGCTGGGCGCTGGCCCGGTCGCGGCCTTTCAGTTTCGCGTGAAGGACATCGACCAGCACAGCGCCGCGGCCCTTGCCGAACCGTTGCAGCGCATTTGCGCCGATGCCGACGTCGCCTTCATCGTCAATGACAGCATATCGCTCGCCAAGCGGCTGGGTGCCGATGGCGTCCATCTGGGGCAGGGTGACGGCGACCCGCGCGAGGCGCGCGCGCAGCTTGGACCGGCGGCGCAAATCGGCGTGACCTGCCACGACAGCCGCCATCTCGCGATGGAAGCGGGCGAGGCGGGGGCCGACTATGTCGCGTTCGGCGCGTTTTATCCGACCACCACCAAGACGACCGAGCATGTCGCCGATCCGGTGCTGCTGAGCTGGTGGTCGACGGTGTTCGAAATTCCCTGTGTGGCGATCGGCGGGATCACGCCAGTCAACGCGCCGCCGCTGATCCGCGCCGGGGCCGATTTCGTCGCGGTGTCGGGCGCGGTGTGGGGCGGGGACGAGGCGGCTGCCGTGCGCGCGTTCGAGGCCGTGCTCGCCGCCTGATGGAGTTTCAGTAGGTATTCCGCCCGGCGCGAATTTCGGCCTTGGCGGTGAACAGCTTGCGCGCGGCGGTGCCGGCATCGCGGACCAGAACCATCACTTCGTCCTCGACCTGGATTTTCTCGTCCGGCGAGGGCCGCAGGATTGTGGCACCGCCGCGCTTGATCTGGACGGTGAAGAAGGCTCCGGCCGCCTGACGTTCCGCCTCGCCGACGGTCAGCGCGCACATTGCCGAACCCGCCCGCGCCGATACGATTTCCAGATCCAGCCCCATTTCGCCCAGCTCGCCGCGCGCTCGCTTGAGCGCCGCGTCCGACCCGAGATCGGCGCTTTTCGGGAACAACACCATGCGCGCAATGCGTTCGGCCCCGATATGCGTGGGTAGCACGACATGGTCCGCCCCGGCCCGACGCAACTTGCGTTCGGTGGTCGGTGCCTCGCCACGCGCGATGATTTCGAGCGTCGGGTTGAGATTTCGCGCGCTGAGCGTGATGAACACGTTCGCCGCATCGTCGGGCAGAACCGTTGCCAGCACGTGCGCTCGGTCGATTCCGGCCGCGAACAGGATCTCTTCCTCGGTCGCGTCGCCGCCGATGCACAAATGTCCTGCCGCTTCGATTTCGGCCAGACGATCGGCGCTGCGTTCGATCACGACCAGCGGCATGTTCGCCTCTGCAAGGTCGCGCGCCAGCATCGTTCCGATGCGCCCGAAGCCGCAGATCACGACATGGCCGGACAATTTGTCGATTCGCGCGCGCATACGGTTGGCTCCCAGGATCTGGCGCAGTTGCAGGACGGTGAAAAACTGGACGAGCGCGCCGGTCAACAGGATCATCCCGGTGCAGCCGAACACGATCGTTGCGATCGTGATGGTGTGCAAATAGCCGGTGTCGATCGGCCTGACTTCGTCATACCCGACCGAGAAGACCGTCAGCAGCACCATGTACGAGGCGTCGACGAAGCTCCACCCCGCCGCCATATAGCCGAGTGTCGCCAGGACGATGACGAGCCCGACATAGCCGAGAATCGTGATCAGATTTCGGGCGGGGGAGCCGAGGACGGCTTCAGCGTCGGCTAGGATCTTGCGCACGGACCGGGACTGTTGCCCAGCGCGACAGGCAAGTCCAGTGGGCGATTAACGGCTCACGGTTACCAGTGCCGCACGCGCCCGGTATCGACATGGACGAAGCCGTCGCGCGGATAATAGCCGACCCCGCCGCCACCCAGGGCAAGGGCCGCGCCATGCAGCCGGTCGAGCGTCACGCCGGGCACCATGATGTCGGTCGCCTTGCCCAGCATGTGCTGGCTCTGGCTGGCGACGCCGGTATGTTCGCCGCCCTTGGCGCGGAGCGCGGCATTGGTCGCGGGGGAGCGATAGCCCGAGATCAGATTGATCTTGCTGCTGCCGCTCAGCTCCAATTTGTCGCGCAACTGCACCAGCAAGGCGAGCAAACGGCGGTCCATCACCGTCGCTTCGCCCGTGCGCCAGTCGCGCAAGCCATGGTTCAGCTCGGCCAACCCCTCGGGCAGGAAAGTCCCGTTCCGCGCGAACAGCGCATCGACGGTTTCGTTATTGTGGACGTTGCGAATGGCGAGGCGCCATTCCGTGCCGACCGCCATCGCCGGAAAAGGAAGCGCAAGCGCCGCACCGCCGACCAGCGCGCCGCCCAGCATCGCGCGTCGGGACATTATCATCGCTTCAGGCATCGCGCTGGACACAAGCCGCTATTCCAATCGTTCGTCTGGTTAGCTTACTATGTAGGAGATTGAAGCGATGCGAAAAACCTTGGCCGGATCGGCTTGTCTGGCAATAGCATCGCTTGGCCTTGTTGCGGCCGCGCCTGTGGGAACCATCAGCGCAGCGGCCACTCCTGCGCTCGATCTTTCGACGTTACATGTGCAGGTCATCCTCGATCATCTTGGCTTCTCGCCCGGGGTGCTGGATGGTCGCGCCGGGAAATCGCTGGTGGCGGCGCTCAAGGGCTTTCAGGAAACGCGCGGGCTGCCGCAAACAGGCGAGATGGATCTGACGACGCTGCGCGCGCTGCATCCCTATGCGCAGTGGCGGCCGACCCAGACGATCGCGTTGACCGCCGCCATGCTGGCCGGGCCGTTCGTCAATCCGCTGCCCAAGAACCCGCAACTGCAAGCGAAACTGACCACGCTCGGATATCGATCGCCGATGGAGAAGCTCGGCGAGATGTTTCACACCAAGCCTTCGGTCTTGCTTGAGTTGAACAGTCCGCAAACCCGGCTGGTGCCCGGCAGCAAGATCGTGGTGCCCAACGCGATCGCCGCCGACCATGCTTATGATCCCAAGCTCCCTGAGAAATGGCGGCAGACGCTAAGCGACCTCAACGTCGACTCGACCCAGCCGACGGGGGCCAAGGTGGTGGTCGACAAGTCCGAGGAGGTGCTGCGCGTTCTGGACAAGGACGGCAAGCTGGTCGCGCAGTTCATGGCGACGATGGGGAGCGAGCATGATCCCTTGCCGATCGGCACCTGGAAGATCCTGGGGCCATCCTACAACCCGCCCTTCCACTACAACCCAAAGCTGTTCTGGGATTCAAAGAAGGGGGCAAAGGCGGCGTTGTTGCCGCCCGGGCCGAATGGGCCGGTGGGCGTGGTGTGGCTTGATCTGTCCAAGCCGCATTACGGCATCCACGGTACGCCCTCGCCCGAGACGATCGGCCGGGCGGAAAGCCATGGCTGTATCCGCCTGACCAATTGGGATGCCGCGCGGCTGGCCCTGATCGTGAAGCCGGGCACGCCCGCAGTCTTTCAGGAGTAAGCGATGGGTCGCTTCGGTCGGATCGTCTTATGCGTCCTGGCTTTGATGGCGGCGGGGTGGATCGGGCTGCTGGTGGTGCTGCCAAAGGCGGCATCGCGCTCAGCGGAGGCGATCTCTTCCGTGCCCGCAACGGCCGTGGCGGAGCGGGGCACGCAAGCCCAAGGCGTGTTGCGCGTGCCGGTTGACGGGATTGCGCGCCGCGACCTGCGCGACACTTGGGACGATCCGCGTGACAATGGCCAGCGCGCGCATCACGGCACCGATATCGCAGCCCCTGCCAACACGCCGGTGCGCGCCGCAGCACCAGGAACGGTCGAGAAGCTGTTCGTTAGCGCCGCTGGCGGCACTACGCTTTATGTCCGCTCGCCGGACAAAGCCTGGACATATTATTATGCCCATCTGGCGTCCTATGCGCCGGGCCTGCACGAAGGGCAGGTCGTGCAAGCGGGCGCGCTTCTTGGCTATGTCGGCGACACCGGGAATGCGGGCACCGGCAATTTTCATCTGCATTTTGGCCTGGCGCGCACCACGCCCGATCAACATTGGTATGAAGGGGTGGATATCGACCCTTACCCCTATCTTGCCGGAAGGCGCGTGCCCGGCTAAAGGCCGCGCCTCGCTCTTTCCAACTACAGGCACCCCCATGAAGATCAACGCGGTCGAAATCCGTCCCGGCAACATTCTGGAATATGAAGGCGGCATCTGGAAAACCGTCAAGATCCAGCACACGCAGCCGGGCAAGGGCGGGGCCTATATGCAAGTCGAGATGAAGAACCTCATCGACGGCCGCAAGACCAACGTCCGCTTCCGTTCGGCCGAAAGCGTCGAGAAGGTCCGGCTCGACACGGTCGATTTCCAGTTCCTGTTCCGCGAAGGCGACACGCTGACCTTCATGGACAAGATCAATTACGAGCAGATCACGCTCGACGCCGACATCCTCGGCGATGCCGCCGCTTTCCTGCAGGACGGGATGGATGTGGTGATGGAGCTGTGGGAAGAACGCCCGATCTCGGTGCAATTGCCCGACACAATCGAAGCCCTGATCGTCGAAGCGGACGCGGTGGTGAAGGGGCAGACCGCCTCGTCGAGCTACAAGCCCGCGATCCTCGAAAACGGCGTACGCGTGATGGTGCCGCCGCACATTGGCGCTGGCACGCGCATAGTCGTCGATGTGTATGAGCAGAGCTACGTCCGCCGCGCGGATTAATTCATCTCCCTCTCCCCGCTGGCGGGGAGAGGGCAAGCGAGCGAAGCGAAGCGCGGGAGAGGGGCAGTTTCGGACGGTAATGTTCGGCGCTGCCCCTCTCCCCGACCCTCTCCCCTGAAGGGGAGAGGGAGAAAGAAAGTAAGATTATGGCATCCCATTCCGGTCTGATGACCATCATGGACCGCGCCGCGCGCAAGGCGGGGCCGCGCTTGCGTCGCGATTTCAACGAGGTTCAGCAGTTGCAGGTCAGCCGCAAGGGCCCCGCCGACTTCGTGTCGATGGCCGATCAGCGCGCCGAGCAGACGCTGTATGAGGAATTGTCGCGCGCGCGGCCCGATTGGGGCTTTCTGATGGAAGAGCGCGGCGAAGTTGCGGGTGACCCCAACAAGCCGCGCTTCATCGTCGATCCGCTCGATGGCACCACCAACTTCCTCCACGGCATTCCGCATTTCGCGATTTCGATCGCGGTTGAGGAGCCGATGCCCAATGGCAAGCGCGAGATCACCTCGGGGCTGATCTATCAGCCGATCACCGACGAAGCGTTCTGGGCCGAAAAGGGGCGCGGCGCGTGGGTGCAGGAACAGCGGCTGCGCGTCTCGGCGCGGCGCGACCTCGCCGATTCGCTGATCGCAACCGGCATCCCGTTCCTGGGCCATGGCAATTTCGTCGAATGGAGCCGCATTTTCGGTGCGATCGCGCCGGAAGTTGCCGGTATTCGCCGGATGGGATCGGCCGCGCTCGATCTCGCCTGGGTCGCGGCGGGGCGGTACGACGGCTATTGGGAATCGTCGCTGAAGCCGTGGGACGTTGCGGCGGGCCTGTTGCTGGTTAAGGAAGCGGGCGGATTCGTCACCGATTTCCGAGGCGGCGACCGCATGATGGAACGCAGCGAATTCCTCGCCGCCAATGATGCCTTGCAATCGCGCTTGCACAAGTTGCTGGCGGGCGCGCTCCGCTAACACTCGTTCGGTCCCTGTTTGGGAGCCTAGCCCGGCGTAAAGGCGAGTGTTTTGTGGCTTTGTGCCCGCGTGCGAGAAACCGTCTCTGCTCGCACCAAGGCCCAAAGCCACAAAGGGCACAACCGTTTGTGATCGGTTGCGCTAACAGCGCGAGACCGTCTTCCCTAGTGGAGGGTGTTCAGTTGCGATTCATTCTCACTCCCGCGACCCTTGCCCCTCAAAGTGCATCGTCCTAAAGCCCACGAACACCTGTTCGCACATGCGAGAAACCCATTGGTTGACCTGTCCCATTATCTGCCGATCCTGCTGTTCCTCGGCGTGGCACTCGCGCTCTCCAGCGCGTTCGTGTTCCTGCCGATGATCGTTGCCCGCCTGACCGGCGCGCACAAGCCGACCCCTGAAAAGCTGAGCGAATATGAATGCGGCTTCCCCGCCTTCGAGGATCCGCGCAGCCAGTTCGATGTGCGCTTCTACCTCGTCGCGATCCTGTTCATCATCTTCGATCTGGAAGCGGCGTTTCTGTATCCTTGGGCCGTGTCGGTGTTCAAACTCGGCTGGGTCGCCTGGGGTTCGATGATGCTCTTCATCGTCGAACTGGCGCTCGGCCTGGTCTATGCGTGGAAGAAGGGAGCGCTCGAATGGGAGTAGAACTCATCCGTCCGTCCGGTCAGGATATCGTCCAGCCCGACGCGTCGTTCTTCAACGATCTCAATGGCGAGCTCGGCGACAAGGGTTTCCTCGTCACCTCGACCGAAGAGCTGTTCCAATGGGCACGCACCGGCTCGCTGTGGTGGATGACCTTTGGTCTTGCCTGCTGCGCGGTCGAGATGATCCACGTCAACATGCCGCGCTATGATCTGGAGCGCTTCGGTGCTGCCCCGCGCGCGTCGCCACGTCAGTCGGACGTGATGATCGTGGCGGGAACGCTGTGCAACAAGATGGCCCCGGCGCTGCGCAAGGTCTATGACCAGATGTCGGAGCCGAAATATGTGATTTCGATGGGCAGCTGCGCCAATGGCGGCGGCTATTACCATTACAGCTATTCGGTGGTGCGCGGTTGCGACCGGATCGTGCCGGTCGACATTTATGTGCCTGGTTGTCCGCCGACAGCGGAAGCCTTGCTCTATGGCATCATGCAGCTGCAGCGGAAGATCCGCCGTGTCGGGACGATCGAACGGTGAGGGCCCCCGCACCAGCCTATGTCGCCAATGATGGCGTGATCGACACCGCGCGCGCGGCGCTGGGCGACAAGTTGCTCGCGCCGGTCGAGGCGGTGGGTGAGGTCGCGCTGCATGTCGATCGTGCCTCGCTGGTCGAGACGATGGTCGCGTTGCGCGACACGCCGGGCCTCGAATATCAGCAGCTGATGGAAATCGCGGGCGTCGATTATCCCGATCGCGGTGTCGATCGTTTCGAGGTCGTCTATTGCCTGCTATCGCTGACGCGCAATCACCGCATCCGCGTGCATGTGCAGACCGATGACGAAAAGCCGGTGCCGTCCGTGACCGGCATCTGGCCGGTCGCGGGCTGGCTCGAGCGCGAAGTGTACGACATGTATGGCGTACTGTTCTCGGGCAATGGCGATCTCCGCCGCATCCTGACCGATTACGGATTCCGGGGGCATCCGCAGCGCAAGGACTTCCCGCTCAGCGGCTATGTCGAACTGCGCTATTCGGAAGAGGCCAAGCGCGTGGTGTATGAACCCGTCGCGCTTGCGCAGGACTTCCGCACCTTCGATTTCATGAGCCCGTGGGAAGGCGCGGAGTACGTCTTGCCGGGTGACGAGAAGGCGAAGCTGCCCGAGGAAAAGGGGGCACCCACTCCGCTCAAGGCCGACGAGGTCGTCAAGGCGGATGCGGCTGCCTCGCCCAAACAGGCATCGAGCCAGCCCAAGACGACCGACAGCACTGCGCAGTCCGGTGCCGGTAAGGCGGGGCCCGATGCGGGCGATAAGCCGGCCAATCCCGATGTCGTCGCTTCGAAGGGCAGCGGCACTGGCGGAGGGCAGAACCAGTGAGCACTCTTCTTCCGTTCGTTTCGAGCGAAGTCGAGAAACCGACACGCGCGCCCGGCTCCTGTTTTTCGACGTCGCTCGAGACGAACGGGGCGGGGGTGGCCGTACACTCAGAGGTGGTCGCATGACCGAATATCTCGACCAGATCGAACATCGCCTTGACGGGGAAGATCCCGAAGTCGGCGATGTCGAGATTCAGAATTACACGATCAACTTTGGCCCGCAGCATCCCGCCGCGCACGGTGTTTTGCGTCTGGTGATGGAGCTGGACGGTGAAATCGTCGAGCGGGTCGACCCGCATGTCGGCTTGCTGCACCGCGGCACCGAGAAGCTGATCGAGTACAAGACCTACAAGCAGGCGCTGCCGTATTTCGACCGGCTCGATTATTGCTCGCCTCTGTGCATGGAGCATAGCTATGTGCTCGCGGTCGAGAAATTGCTCGATCTCGAAGTGCCGCTGCGTGCGCAATATCTGCGCGTGCTGTTCGCCGAGCTGACGCGCATTTCGAACCACATGCTCAACCTCGGTTCGCACGTCATGGACGTCGGCGCGATGACGCCGAACCTGTGGCTGTTCGAAATCCGCGAAGATTGCATGAACTTCTTCGAACGCGTCTCGGGCGCGCGGATGCACAGCGCCTATTTCCGGCCGGGCGGCGTCCATCAGGATGCGCCGCTCAAGCTGCTGACCGACATCGCCGACTGGCTCGACACGCGCTTGCCGCGTTTGTTCGAGGATGCGATCTCGCTCGTCGCCGACAACCGCATCTTCAAGCAGCGCAACGTCGACATCGCGACGGTCAGCCGTGACGATGCGATCAAATGGGGCTTTTCGGGCCCGATGATTCGCGGTTCGGGCATCGCTTGGGATCTGCGCAAGTCGCAGCCTTATGACGTTTACGCCAAGATGGACTTTGAGGTGCCGGTCGGCACGCGCGGCGATTGCTATGACCGGTTCATGGTGCGCGTCGAGGAAGTCCGTCAGTCCGCGAAGATCATGAAGCAGTGCCTGCGCGACATGCCCGAAGGGCCGATCGCGTCGCTCGACCGCAAGGTGGTGCCGCCCAAGCGCGCCGAGATGAAGCGGTCGATGGAAGCGCTGATCCATCACTTCAAGCTCTACACCGAGGGCTATCACGTGCCTGCAGGCGACGTGTATGTCGCAACCGAAAGCCCCAAGGGCGAGTTCGGCGTGTATCTGGTCGCCGACGGCACCAACAAGCCGTATCGCTGCAAGATCCGCCCGACGGCGTTCTCGCATCTGCAGGCGATGGACTTCATGGCGAAGGGCCATATGCTGGCGGACACCACGGCTATTCTCGGCGCGATGGATATCGTGTTCGGGGAGTGCGACCGGTGAGCAGCGCCCGTCTCGCCACCGCGCATCGCATGATCGCGCGCTACAATGCGCAGGATGCCGATGGCTATGTCGCGGAGATGACCGGCGATGCGTGCGAGGCGACCTATCGCGGGGCGGTGATCCGCGATGGGCAGGAGGGCGTTCGTGCTGGCTTGAAGGCGATGTTCGCGCAATATCCCGAGAACCGGGCCGAGGTTCTGTCTTCATACGTGCTCGGTGAGACGGTCGTCTTGCACGAAAACGTGTCGCGCGGCCCCGGTGCCGAGCAGTTTGAAGTCATGTCCATTTATTCGTTTGAGGGCGACAAGGTCGCCCGCGTGGAGTTCATCCGCTAATGGCCGACGCGCCCAAAATTCCTGACGAAGCCGAGACCCGCGCGCGCTGGGGCGCGTTTGCGTGGACCGAGGAAAACCAGAAAAAGGCGAACGAGATCCTCGCGCGCTATCCCAAGGGCCGCGAGCAATCGGCGTCGATCCCGTTCCTCGACCTTGCCCAGCGCCAGGTTGGGGCGGAGACGCAGACGCAAGGGTGGCTGCCGGTCCCGGTGATCGAATTCGTCGCGCGGCAAATCGGCGTGCCGTATATGCGCGTGTACGAGGTCGCGACCTTTTACACGATGTTCAACATGGCGCCGGTCGGCCGCTATCACGTCCAGGTGTGCGGCACGACGCCGTGCCTGTTGGGTGGCAGCGACGATGTACTGTCGGCGTGCAAGAATAAGGGCCTGTCCAAGGGGCACACCACCCCGGATGGCCTGTTCACGCTGACCGAGGTGGAGTGTCTGGGCGCGTGCGCCAATGCGCCGATGGTCCAGATCAACGACGATAATTTCGAAGACCTGGATTACAACAAGACGATCGCGCTGCTTGAGGCACTGGCCGAGGGCAAGCCGGTGACGCCGGGTTCGCAGACCGGGCGCCGCGACAGCTGCCCGGCAGGCGGGCCGACCTCGCTCAAGGACATGGTTGCCGAGAACCACGATTATCGCGGGGAATGGGCATGAACAAAAACACCATCGTACTGATCCTGGCGATCATCGGCGGCATCGTGGTCGCGGGTTGGGTGTTGCGGCTGACGCTGTCGCTGCTCGGGCCGTTGATCGTGATCGGTCTTGGCGTGGTGATTTATCTCGCGCTCACCGGCAACAAGCGGATCGGGGGGGGCAAGTAACGTGCTCGCGGACAAGGATCGCATTTTCACCAACGTTTACGGTTTTCAGCCGTGGACGCTCGACGCCGCGATCATGCGTGGCGATTGGGACGATACCAAGGGCCTGATGGCGCGCGGGCAGGATGCCCTGATCGACGCGGTCAAGGCATCGGGGCTGCGTGGCCGTGGCGGCGCGGGTTTCCCGACCGGCACCAAATGGTCGTTCATGCCCAAGGAGCCGAAGGCCGATCGCCCGAACTTCCTGGTGATCAACGCCGACGAATCCGAGCCGGGTTCGTGCAAGGACCGCGAGATTATTCGGCATGATCCGCACAAGCTGATCGAAGGCGCGCTGATCGCGGGCTATGCGATGCGCGCGCGGGCGGCCTATATCTACATTCGCGGCGAATATATCCGCGAAGCCGAAGTGCTGTTTGCGGCGGTCGCCGAGGCGTATGCCAAGGGGCTGATCGGCAAGAATGCTAGCGGATCGGGCTATGATTTCGACGTGTTCGTCCATCGCGGCGCGGGTGCGTATATCTGCGGTGAAGAAACCGCGATGCTCGAAAGCCTGGAGGGCAAGAAGGGCCAGCCGCGCCTGAAGCCACCCTTCCCGGCGGGTGCAGGCCTCTATGGCTGCCCGACCACTGTGAACAACGTCGAGTCGATCGCGGTGGTGCCGACGATCCTGCGGCGCTCGCCGGAATGGTTCGCCAGCTTTGGTGCGGAGAACAATCGCGGCACCAAGCTGTTCCAGATCAGCGGACACGTGAACACGCCGTGCGTGGTCGAAGAAGCGATGTCGATCACCTTCCGCGAACTGATCGAAACGCATTGTGGCGGCATTCGCGGCGGGTGGGACAATCTGCTTGCGGTGATCCCGGGCGGTTCCTCGGTGCCGCTGGTGCCAGCCGCCGAGATCATGGATTGCCCGATGGATTTTGACGGCTTGAAGAAGGTCGGCTCGGGTCTGGGCACGGCGGCGGTCATCGTGATGGACAAGTCGACCGACATCGTCCGCGCGATCAGCCGCTTGTCGTACTTCTACAAGCATGAAAGCTGCGGCCAGTGCACGCCGTGCCGCGAGGGCACCGGCTGGATGTGGCGTGTGATGGAGCGGATGCGCACCGGGGACGCCGACATCTCCGAGATCGATACGCTGTATCAGGTGACCAAGCAGGTCGAGGGCCATACGATCTGCGCGCTGGGCGATGCGGCGGCCTGGCCGATCCAGGGCCTGATCAAGCACTTCCGCCCCGAGATGGAGCGGCGCATCACCGAAAAGCGTGGCGGCGGGTTGAGCCCGATGATGGAAGCGGCCGAATAATGCCTATTGTCAAAGTCGATGGTGTCGAGATTGAAGTTCCCGCCGGGGCCACTGTGCTCCAGGCGTGCGAACTCGCCGGCAAGGAAATCCCGCGCTTCTGCTATCATGAACGGCTGAGCATCGCGGGCAATTGCCGCATGTGCCTGGTCGAGGTGAAGCCCGGACCGCCTAAGCCGCAGGCTTCCTGCGCGCTGCCGGCGGCGGACAAGCAGGAGATCTTCACCAACTCTCCAATGGTCAAGAATGCGCGCGAAGGGGTGATGGAGTTCCTGCTCATCAACCATCCGCTTGATTGCCCGATTTGCGATCAGGGTGGCGAATGCGATTTGCAGGACCAGTCGGTGGCTTATGGCCGTGGCACGTCGCGCTATGACGAGAATAAGCGCGCGGTCACCGAGAAATATATGGGGCCGATCGTCAAGACGGTGATGACGCGCTGTATCCAGTGCACGCGCTGCATCCGCTTTGCCGAGGAAGTGGCCGGCGTCGAGGAAATCGGCGCGATCGGGCGTGGCGAGAACATGCAGATCGTGTCGTATCTCGAACATGCCGTGACGAGCGAACTGTCGGGCAATGTCGTCGACCTGTGCCCGGTCGGCGCGCTGACCGCCAAGCCTTATGCGTTCGAAGCGCGCCCGTGGGAGCTGAAGAAGACGCTGACGATCGACGTAATGGACGCGGTCGGCACCAACATCCGGCTCGATTCGCGTGGTCGCCAGGTGCTGCGCGCGCTGCCGCGCATCAATGAGGACGTGAACGAGGAATGGGCGAGCGACAAGACGCGCCACGCGGTTGATGGCCTCGTCCGCCGCCGCCTCGACAAGCCGTATATCCGCAAGGATGGCCGCCTGACCGAAGCATCGTGGGATGCGGCGTTCCTGGCGATTTCGCAGGTCGACGCAGGCGCGAGCGTGGCTGCGGTCGCGGGAGATCTGGTCGATTGCGAGACAATGTATGCCACCAAGGCGTTGCTCGGCAGCTTCGGCTCGACCCTGCTCGAAGGCCGCCAGACCGGCATGGATTATGACACGTCGAACCTGGCTGCGGTCAATTTCAACACGACGATCGCGGGCACCGAAAAGGCCGATGTGATCCTGATCGTGGGCAGCAACGTGCGCTGGGAAGCGCCGCTGGTGAACACGCGCATCCGCAAGGCGATCAAGAAGGGCGCAAAGGTCTTCGCGATCGGGCCGGAAACCGAGCTGACCTATAAGGTCGAATGGCTGGGTGCCGATCTTGGCGTGCTTGGCAATCTGCCGGAAGCGGTGACCGAGGCATTCGCCAAGGCGGAGCGTCCGATGGTGATCGTCGGCGGGGCCGGGCTCAAGGTGTTGGGCGCGGCGCTGGCGCTGGTGCCGTCGCTGGGTCTGATCAAAGACGGCTGGAACGGCTTCAACGTTCTGCACATGGCGGCGAGCCGCATGGGCGGGTTGATGCTAGGCTATGCGCAGAAGGGCGGCATTGCCGACCTGGTCGCGGCCAAGCCGAAGCTCGCTTTCTTCCTGGGCGCGGACGAGGTCGATTTCGGCGCGTTTGCGGACAGCTTCAAAGTCTATATCGGCCATCATGGCGACAAGGGGGCTGCGGCTGCGGACGTGGTTCTGCCAGCGGCGAGCTATGCCGAGAAATCCGGCACCTATGTCAATCTCGAAGGCCGGGTGCAGCGCGGCGAGCGCGCCGTGTTCCCGCCGGGCGATGCGCGTGAGGATTGGACGATCCTGCGCGCCCTGTCGGGCGTGATGGGCAAGACGCTGCCGTTCGATACGATCGAGGAACTGCGCGCGGCAATGGCGGTCGATACGCCCGCGCTGGGAACGCTGGGTCTGGCGACGTTCGACTGGGCACCGCCTGCGCTGGATGCAGCGGCTGCGGGCGAGATCACGGGCTATCCGATCAAAGATTTCTATCTGACGAACGCGATCTGTCGCGCGTCGCCGACGATGCAGCGCTGCTCGGATGAACTTGTCCACGGCCAGGAATTCGCGGAGGCGGCGGAATGACCAGTTTCTTCACCTACCGCTTCGGCCTTCCCTTTGGCTGGGCGTGGTTCCTTGCCACGCTGATGGACATCTTGCTGATCGCGCTGCCGGTGATGCTGGCGGTGGCAATGCTGATCTATGCCGATCGCAAGATCTGGGCGTCGATGGCGTTGCGCCGGGGGCCGAACGTGGTTGGCCCGCTCGGGCTGCTGCAGTCCTTTGCGGACGGCCTCAAGGTGTTCCTGCAGGAGACCATCGTTCCGGCCGCCGCCAACAAGGCGCTGTTCCTGATCGCGCCGATCATCACCTTCACGGTTGCGTTGATCGTGTGGGCGGTGGTGCCGTTCGATGCGCGCGCCGCACTTGCCGATATCAATGTCGGCTTGCTGTATGTGCTCGCGGCCTCGTCGCTTGGCGTTTACGGCATCATCCTCGCGGGTTGGGCGTCCAACTCGAAATATCCGTTCTTCTCGGCGATCCGCGCAGCGGCGCAGATGGTGTCGTATGAAGTCGCGATCGGCTTCGTGCTGATCTCGATCGTGATGTGGGCGGGCAGTTTCAACCTGACCACGATTGTGGAGGCGCAGAAGAGCGTGATGGGGACGCCGATCAACGGCTTCTTCCTCAACCCCTTACTGTTCCCGATGGCGGTGGTGTTCTTCATCTCGTCGCTGGCCGAGACACAGCGCGCGCCGTTCGATCTGGCCGAGGCCGAGAGCGAGCTGGTCGCGGGCTATCAGACCGAATATTCGTCGATGGCGTTCGCACTCTACTGGCTTGGCGAATATGCCAACGTCATCCTGATGTGCGCGCTGAATGCGACGCTGTTCTGGGGTGGCTATCTGCCGCCGCTGGATCTGCCGATCCTGTATGCGGTGCCGGGGATCCTCTGGCTGTTCATCAAGATCCTGCTGTTCTTCTTTGTGTTCAGTTGGGTGAAGGCGACCGTTCCGCGCTATCGCTATGACCAGCTGATGCGGCTGGGGTGGAAGATCTTCTTGCCGCTGTCGCTGTTCTGGGTGTTCCTGGTGTCCGGCTTCCTCATGCTGACCCGCGTTGGAGTTCCGTCATGAGCCTTGCTCAGATCATCAAATCCTACACGCTTTGGGAATTCCTCAAGGCGCACGCGCTCACCCTGAAGTACTTCTTCAAGGCCAAGGCGACGATCAACTATCCGTTCGAGAAGAACCCGCTCAGCCCCCGCTTCCGCGGTGAGCATGTGCTGCGGCGCTACCCGAATGGCGAGGAACGCTGCATCGCGTGCAAGCTGTGCGAGGCGGTGTGCCCGGCACAGGCGATCACGATCGAGGCCGAACCGCGCGACGACGGCAGCCGCCGCACGACGCGCTACGACATCGACATGACCAAGTGCATCTTCTGCGGCCTGTGCCAGGAAGCGTGCCCGGTCGACGCCGTCGTCGAGGGACCGAATTTCGAATATGCGACCGAAACGCGCGAGGAACTGATTTACGACAAGGCGAAATTGCTCGCCAACGGGGATCGCTGGGAAAGCGCCATCGCGGCGAACCTTGCCGCCGATGCGCCGTACCGTTAATCGCCAGCCGACTGTAAGGGGCCCACTGATTCCGTGATACAGGCACTCGCCTTTTATCTCTTCGCGACGATCGTTATCGTGTCGGCCGCGTTGACGATTACCGCCCGCAACCCGGTCCATGCCGTGCTGTGGCTGATCCTCGCTTTCTTCAACGCCGCCGGCCTGATGGTGCTGGTGGGGGCGGAGTTCATCGCGATGCTGCTCGTCATCGTTTACGTGGGCGCAGTCGCCGTGCTGTTCCTGTTCGTGGTGATGATGCTCAACATCGATTTCGCCGAGCTGCGCGCGGGGTTCGTGCGCTATGCAGCACTCGGCGCGGTGCTCGCGATCGGGCTGGCGGCGGAGATCATGGTCGCCTTCGGGGCGTGGAGCGCGGGCAAGATCGAACTCGCCCGCCGCGCCGCGCCCACGCCGGAAACGGTGCCGAACATCGAGGCGATCGGGATGCTGCTCTACACGCGCTACCTGTTCGTGTTCGAAGGGGCGGGGCTGGTGCTGCTGGTTGCGATGATCGGCGCGATCGTGCTGACGCACCGTGACCGCACGGGTTCGCGCAAGCAGAACATCGCACGCCAGAATGCGCGGCGTCCGCAGGATGCGACGCGCAACACGCAGCCGACTGTCGGCGGAGGGATAGACCTGTGATTGGGCTCGGCCATTATCTCGTCGTCGGGGCGATCCTGTTCGCGCTCGGCGTGTTCGGCATCATCGCCAATCGCAAGAATCTGATCGTCATGCTGATGGCGATCGAGTTGATCCTGCTGGCGGTGAACCTCAATTTCGTGGCCTTTTCGGGCTATCTGCATGACCTGGTGGGCCAAGTGTTCGCGATGTTCGTGCTGACGGTGGCGGCTGGCGAGGCCGCGATCGGCCTGGCCATTCTCGTTATCTATTTCCGCAGCCGCGGGACGATCTCGGTTGACGATGTCAACCGGATGAAGGGGTGATCGCGACGTGACTTCGATCCTTTTCATCGTTTTCCTGCCGCTGCTGGCGGCGATCGTCGCGGGCTTCTCGAACAAGACGTTCGGTGCGGTGCTGCCGAAGATCGTGACGACGGGCGCGCTGTTCGTGTCTGCGGTGCTGAGCTGGACGGTGTTCATTCCGTATCTGAGCGGTGGCGAAGCCACGGTGACGCCGGTGCTCGACTGGATTCATTCGGGCGACATGCGCATCGACTGGGCGCTGCGCGTCGATGCGCTGACGGCCGTGATGCTCGTGGTGATCACCAGCGTCTCGGCGCTCGTCCATCTGTATAGCTGGGGCTATATGGATGAGGACCCGGACCAGCCGCGCTTCTTCGCCTATCTGTCGCTGTTCACCTTCGCCATGCTGATGTTGGTGACCGCTGATAATTTGGTCCAGATGTTCTTCGGCTGGGAAGGCGTGGGTCTCGCGTCCTACCTGCTGATCGGCTTCTGGTTCCGCAAACCCAGCGCCAATGCCGCCGCGATCAAGGCGTTCGTCGTCAACCGTGTCGGCGATTTGGGCTTCATGCTCGGCATCTTCGGCACCTATCTGGTGTTCCACACCATCTCGATCCCCGAGATCCTGCGGCTCGCGCCGGGGATGGCGGGTTCGACGATCGGGTTCGTCGGCTATCGCATCGATACGATGACGCTGCTGTGCCTGCTGCTGTTCGTCGGTGCGATGGGCAAGTCGGCGCAGCTCGGCCTGCACACCTGGTTGCCCGACGCGATGGAAGGCCCGACCCCGGTGTCGGCGCTGATCCACGCGGCGACGATGGTCACCGCCGGTGTGTTCATGGTGTGCCGCCTGTCGCCAATGTTCGAGACCTCGCCCTTCGCGCTGCATGTCGTGATGACGATCGGTGCGGCGACCTGCCTGTTCGCGGCGACGGTTGGGCTGGTGCAGACCGACATCAAGCGCGTGATCGCCTATTCGACCTGTTCGCAGCTTGGTTATATGTTCTTTGCCGCCGGCTGCGGCGCATATGGCGCGGCGATGTTCCACCTGTTCACGCACGCTTTCTTCAAGGCGCTGCTGTTCCTGGGTGCCGGTTCGGTGATCCATGCGATGCATCACGAGCAGGACATGCGCTATTATGGCGGCCTGCGGAAACACATCCCGCTGACCTTCTGGGGCATGATGATGGGAACGCTGGCGATTACCGGCGTTGGCCTTCCGGCGGTGTTCGGCAATCCGGTCGCCTTTGGTTTCGCGGGCTTCCATTCGAAGGACGCGATCATCGAGGGCGCCTGGGCCGCAGGCCAGCATGGCGCGTCGATCGTCGGCACTATCGTTGCCTTGCTGACCAGCTTCTATTCGTGGCGCCTGATGTTCCTGACCTTCTGGGGCAAGCCGCGCTGGGAGCAGTCCGAGCATATCCAGCACGCGCTGCACGCTGCGCACGGCCATGACCATGACCATGACGATCACGGTCACGACCATGCGCACGCCCATGCCGATCACGGCCATGGTCCTGCGGCGCATAGCGACGGGACGGGTGGCTATCATCCGCATGAGAGCCCGTTCCCGATGCTGATCCCGCTGATCCTGTTGTCGGTTGGTGCGGTGCTCGCGGGCTTCGTGTTCCACGGCTATTTCATCGAACCGAGTGCAGGGGAAGCCTATTGGCACGGCGCGATCGCCTTCAACGAGCATCTGATGCACGCGATGCACGAGGTGCCGCTGGGCGTGAAGCTGTCGGCCTCGGTGGCGATGCTGCTCGGCCTGCTGGGCGCGTACATCTTCTACATCCGTTCGCCGGAAGCACCGGGCAGGCTGGCCGCGACCTATCGTCCGATCTACCTGTTCCTGTTGAACAAATGGTATTTCGACGAGCTTTATAACCTGCTGTTCGTGAAGCCTGCCTTCGCGCTCGGCCGCTTCTTCTGGCACCGTGGTGACGAGAAGACGATCAACCGCCTTGGCCCCGATGGTGCCGCGTGGGTGGTCGAGCGGAGTGCGCGCGTCGCGGGCAGAGTCCAATCGGGATATGTATACACGTATGCGTTCGTCATGCTGCTGGGGCTAACCGGGGCCGTGACCTGGGCGATCAACATTTGGGCGACGAGCAAGTGAGCGGCCTTCCCATGCTATCGATCATGCTCGCGATCCCCGCGATCGCAGCCATTGCCTGTCTCTTTGCCAGCGCGCAGGGCGCGCGCTGGATCGCGTTGATCGCGACCCTGGTTGATCTCGTGCTCGGGATCTGGCTGTGGGCGCATTTCGACATTGGCGGGCCGCAGTGGCAGTTCGTCGAAAATGCCGGCAGCCTGGGCGTGTTCAGCTGGAAGCTCGGTATCGACGGCTTCGCGCTGATGCTGGTGATGCTGAGCGTGTTCCTGATGCCGATCTGCATCGGCGCGAGCTGGGTGGCGATCACCGAGCGCGTGCAGGAATATATGGCGGCGTTCCTCATCACCGAAATGCTGATGATCGGCACCTTCACGGCGCAGGACATGTTCCTGTTCTACATCTTCTTCGAAGCCGGCCTGATCCCGATGTACCTGATCATCGGCATCTGGGGCGGCGCGAACCGGATCTACGCGTCGTACAAATTCTTCCTGTACACGCTGCTGGGCTCGGTGCTGATGCTGGTGGCGATGCTGTGGATGGTCAGCTTCTCGGGTACGAGCGACATTCCGACGCTGCTCAATACCGATTTCCCGGTGCGCGTGCAGCCGTGGCTGTGGCTCGCTTTCTTCGCCTCGTTCGCGGTGAAGATGCCGATGTGGCCGTTCCACACCTGGTTGCCCGATGCGCACGTGCAGGCACCGACGGCAGGCTCTGTGATCCTGGCGGGCGTGTTGCTGAAGCTCGGCGGATACGGCTTCCTGCGCTTCTCGCTGCCGATGTTCCCCGAAGCCTCGGCGCAGTTCGGCTGGCTGATCCTGTCGCTGTCGGCGATTGCAGTGATCTACACCTCGCTGGTCGCGTTGGTGCAGTCCGACATGAAGAAGCTGATCGCCTATTCGTCGGTTGCGCACATGGCGATCGTGACGATCGGCCTGTTCGCCTTCAACCGCCAGGGCCTGGAAGGTGCGATGATCGTCATGTTGAGCCATGGTCTGGTATCGGCGGCGCTGTTCCTGTGCGTTGGCGTGATCTATGACCGGCTGCACACCCGCGAGATCAGCCGTTATGGTGGCCTTGCGATCAACATGCCGCGTTACGCCTTGCTGTTCATGTTGTTCACTATGGCGTCGGTCGGTTTGCCGGGCACGAGCGGGTTCGTGGGCGAATTCCTGTCGCTGGCCGGGACCTATCGCGTGTCGACGCTGGCGACCTTGCTGTGCACCACCGGGATCATCCTGGGGGCTGCCTATATGCTGTATCTGTATCGCCGCGTGGTGTTTGGGGAGATCGTCCATGACGATGTCCGCGCCATGCCGGATTTGAGCCTGCGGGAGATTGCGTTGCTGGCCCCGATTGCCGCCGTTGTGTTGTGGATGGGGGTATACCCTGAGAGCTTCCTCGCGCCGATGCGGGGCGATGTGGCGACGTTGCAGGCACGGATCGCACGGGCGGCCCCGGCCGGGGATTCGCTGCCGACCGCTGGCAAGGCGCTGGCGACACCCGCCGAACATGCGGAGGTACGGCCATGAACGCGTCGCTGTTGATGTCCTTGCCGGAGCTGGTGCTGTCGGTCGGCGCGATCGCCTTGATGCTGGTGTCGGCCTGGGGCGGACAGGCGTCTACGCGGTTGGTGTCCTGGGCATCGGTCGCGGTCCTGATCGGCGCAAGCATTGCGTTGGTGGGCCCGGCCTCGTCGGGCGGGGCGGCCTTTGGTGGTTTGTACCGCGCGGACGCCTTTGCGGCCTTTGCCAAGGTGCTGATTTATGGCGCGTCTGCGGTAGCCATCATCCTCGCCCCGCGCTTTTTCGCAATCGGTCGGGGTGATGACTTGCGCCCCGAATATCCGGTGCTGATCCTGCTGTCGGCAGCGGGCATGGGCATGATGGTGTCGGCGGGCGATCTGCTGACGCTGTATGTCGGCCTCGAACTGCAGAGCCTTGCCGCTTATGTGCTGGCGAGCTTCATGCGGCGCGATGTGCGCTCGGCTGAAGCGGGCCTCAAATATTTCGTGCTGGGCGCGCTGGCGAGCGGCATCCTGCTCTACGGCATCAGCCTGGTCTATGGTTTCAGCGGGACCACCTTGTTCTCGTCGATTGCGACCGCTTATGGCGCGGGCCAGTCGCTTGGGCTCACCTTCGGGCTGGTGTTCGTGTTTGCCGGGCTGGCGTTCAAGATGAGCGCAGTGCCGTTCCATATGTGGACCCCCGACGTGTACGAAGGCGCACCGACCCCGGTGACGGCCTTCTTCGCCTCGGCCCCCAAGGTGGCGGCAATCGGCCTTGCGGTGCGCGTTGCCGTGGAAGCGATGGGCCCGGCGACCGACCAGTGGCGGCAAATTGTGATTTTCGCGGCGCTTGCCTCGATCATCTTCGGTGCGGTCGCCGCGATCGGGCAGACCAACGTCAAGCGCCTGCTGGCCTATTCGTCGATCAACAATGTCGGCTTCGTGCTGATCGGCCTTGCGGCCGGTACGCAGGAAGGCGTGGCGGCGGTGCTGTTCTATCTGACGGTCTATGTCGTCATGACGCTGGGCAGCTTCATCGTGGTGCTGCAGATGAAGGATAGCGAAGGGCAGCCGGTCGAGACGATCGCGAGCCTGGCGGGCCTGTCGCGCTCGCGTCCGGCCTTGGCTTTGGCGATGGCGACCTTCATGTTCTCGCTGGCGGGGATTCCGCCGCTGCTGGGCTTCAACGCGAAGTTGGCGGTGTTCAATGCGGCGGTGCATGGCGGGCTGTATCCGCTGGCAGTGGCAGGTTTCGTCGCTTCGGTGATCGGTGCCTATTATTACCTGCGCGTGGTCAAGGTGATGTACTTCGACGCGCCGGGTGAGGCGTATAGCGGTCGCGCGACGCCGGTGGAGAGCCTGCTGGTCACGCTGGCGGCGTTGTTCGTCTCGCCGGTCGGGTGGCTGACGCTGGGGGCGCTCGGCGTGTGGACCAATACTGCCGCCAAGGCGCTGTTCTGACGGGTACGATCCGCACCGTCGCCGAGACGGGCTCGACCAACGCCGATATGCTGCAGCTTGCTCGCTCCGGGGTGAGCGAGGGGCTGTGGTTGCGCGCCGAGCGGCAGCTTGGCGGGCGCGGGCGGCAGGGGCGGGCGTGGGTTTCCCCGGTCGGCAATTTCTACGGGTCGACGCTGGTCCGGGTGCGCGGTCGCGATCTGGCTGCTGCCACGCTGGCGCTGGTGGCTGCGGTGGCGTTGGAAGAGGTGGTCGGGGTCTATCTCTCGCACTTCCCCGGCCTTCGCCGAGGAAGTGCGGTCATCAAATGGCCCAACGACCTCCTCCTCGATGGTGCGAAGCTGTCCGGCATCCTGCTGGAACGTGCGGGCGATGCGGTGATTGTCGGCATCGGCGTCAACCTCGCGCATCACCCCGATGATACCGATCGCCGCGCCACTAGCCTCGCCGCGCACGGTGCGGCACCCGACCCTGCCGACTTCGCCGAGACGCTCGCCGATGCGTTTGCGCGCTGGCTGAGCATCTGGCGTGGACAGGGGCTGGTACCCGTCCGGGCGCGCTGGCTTGAGCGAGCGCATCCGATCGGCACCGCGCTGACGGCGCGTCTGGCCGATGGCACGGCGGTGGACGGCTTGTTCGACGGGCTGGACGCGGACGGCGCGCTCATCCTGCGCTTGGCGGATGGCGCGACCCGTGTCATTCACGCCGGCGACGTGTTTTTGCTGTGATCTCCGCCTCCGCTCGTTTCGAGCGCAGTCGAGAAACCGGCACGGAACTGCATATCGCTGTGTCTCGACTTCGCTCGACACGAACGGAAGGGTGACCCAATGCTGCTCGCGATCGATGCCGGTAACACCAATGTCGTCTTCGCGCTGGTCCAGGGCCGCACGATCAAGGCGCGCTGGCGCATCGCCACCGACCCGCGCCGCACCGCCGATGAATATGCGGTGTGGCTGAGCCAGTTGCTGACGCTGGAAGGCTATGACCGGAGCGAGGTGACCGGTGTCATCATCGCCACCGTCGTGCCGCGGGCACTCCACAACCTGCAAACGC
Organism: Sphingomonas sp. PL20; assembly: GCF_017875905.1. Lineage (NCBI taxonomy): Bacteria > Pseudomonadati > Pseudomonadota > Alphaproteobacteria > Sphingomonadales > Sphingomonadaceae > Sphingomonas > Sphingomonas sp. PL20. The sequence goes on from NZ_JAGINH010000002.1 coordinate 1,818,702, forward strand.
TGGCGCGCAAATATTTTGGTGGCGAGCCGCTGATTGCGGGGGAGCCGCCGGTCGAATGGGGCATGGCGCTGGATGTGGACGAGCCGCGCAGCGTCGGGGCCGACCGCGCCGTCACCATGATAGCGGCGCATGCGCTGCACAGCGGCGATCTGATCGTGATCGATTTCGGCACCGCGACGACGCTCGACCTGGTCGATTATAGCGGGGCCTATAAAGGCGGGATCATCGCGCCGGGCATCAACCTGTCGCTCGACGCACTCGTTACCGCAGCCGCCAAGCTGCCGCGCATTGCGATCGAGGCGCCAGCGTCGAAGAGCGTGATCGGGCGCGATACCGTCAGCCAGATGCAGATCGGCATCTTCTGGGGCTATGTCGCGATGATCGAGGGGCTAGTCGCGCGGATGAAGGCCGAGGTGGGCAGGCCCGTGCGGGTGATCGCAACCGGAGGCCTCGCGATCCTGTTTGAACAGCATACCACTATGTTCGATGTGGTCGAACCCGACCTGACAATTCAGGGGCTGGCGATTCTGTGGGATCGCGCCCATATAGCATCCTAGAGTCAGCGTGCGTGCGCCTCCGCCAGAACCCTGTGGTTGTGCGGTGCCCCGCTTCCCCGATCTCTACGAAATTCCGCGCCTGACCGCGCACATTCCCCGGTTCGCGTTCGCGCGGCCATCTTTGAAAGAACAGACACCTCCGTGACGACACCAAAGAAAGAACTCCTGTTCCTGGCCCTTGGCGGGTCGGGCGAAATCGGCATGAACGTCAATCTCTACGGCTGCAACGGCAAGTGGCTGATGGTCGATTGCGGCATCACCTTTGCCGATCCGCAATATCCCGGCATCGACGTCATCCTGCCCGATCTGCAATTCATCGAGGAGCGCCTCGATGATCTGGTCGGGATCGTGCTGACGCACGGCCACGAGGACCATATCGGCGCATTGCCGTATCTGGCCGAAGATTTGGGCGTGCCGCTTTATGCGACGGCGTTCACCGCCGGGCTGATCCGCGGCAAGCTCGAGGAAGAGGGCAATGCCAACCGCGTCAAGCTGAAGGTGATCAAGCCCGACACCAAATTCGATCTTGGACCGTTTGGCGTGACCTTCGTGCCGCTATCGCACTCGATTCCCGAGGCGAGCGCACTGCTGATCGACACGCCTTATGGCCGCGTGTTCCACACTGGCGACTGGAAGCTCGATGCTGCTCCGGTGATCGGCCATCCGACCTCGCCGGAAGCGCTCGAGGCGATCGGGAACGAAGGCATTCTCGCGCTGGTGTGCGATTCGACCAATGTTTTCAACGCCGAGGCGTCCGGTTCGGAAAGCGATGTGCTGTCGGGCCTGATGGGCGTGATCAGCCAGGCCAAAGGCCGCGTGATGGTGACCTCGTTCGCGTCGAATGCGGCGCGGCTCCACACGCTTGGCGTGGTTGCGCGCGAGACCGGACGGCAACTCAGCGTGCAGGGGCGCTCGCTCGATCGCATCCTGAAGGTCGCGCGCGCGACCGGCTATCTCAAGGACTTCCCCGACACGATCGATGCCGAGGCGGCGATGCGGCTGCCGCGCGACAAGGTGCTGGTGGTGGCGACCGGCGGGCAGGGCGAGGATCGCGCAGCCTTGGCGCGGGTCGCCAATGGCCAGCACCCGATTTCGCTCGATAGCGGCGATACGGTCGTCTTCTCGTCCAAGCAGATCCCCGGCAATGAAGTCGCGATCGGCCGCATCCAGAATCAGCTTGCCGCCAAGGGCGTGATCATGATCACCGATCGCCAGGCGCATGTGCATGTATCGGGCCATCCGGGCCGCCCGGAATTGCTCCAGATGTATCGCTGGATGGAGCCGGAGCTGCTGATGCCGGTGCACGGCGAAATGCGGCATCTGATGGAACAAGCGCGCTTCGGCCTGTCCGAAGGCGTGCCGCGTGCGTTGGTGCAGACCAATGGCGACATCGTGCGACTGGCTCCTGGCGCGCCGACCAAGATCGGCAATGCACCGGTCGGACGCCTCGTGCTCGATGGCGATGTGATCCTGCCGGGTGATGGCCAGACGATCAACGAACGCCGCAAGCTGGCGATCAACGGGCAGATCTCGGTTGCGGTGGCAATTGGGTCGCGCGGCCTGATCGGCACGCCGCAAGTGCGCATCCAGGGCATTCCGGTCGAGGAAGACCGCGAGCCCTTCCTGGAAGAAACCGTCGATGCCGTGATCGCGGCCGCCAAGCAGAACGGACGTGATCGCGACAAATTGCGCGAAACGATCCGCCTTGCCGCGCGCAAGGTGGCGACGCGCTGGACCGGCAAGAAGCCCAATGTCGATGTGCTGCTGATCGAGGCCTGACCGACATGCGGTGGACCTCGGCGCTGGCGATTTATTTCCTGTTCTGGGCGTTCTCGGTGTTCTTCGTCTTGCCCTTCGGGGTCAAGACCAGCGACGAGGCCGGGGTCGACCGCGTCCCCGGCCAGGCCGAGAGCGCCCCGCATGAGTTCCATCCGCGCAAGGTCGCGATCCGCGTGACGATCGTCGCGACGTTGCTGTGGTCGCTCTATATGTTGAACTATCACTTTGGTTGGCTCACTCCGCAGATGATCGACGTGCTCGGCACGTGGAACGGCGTGGAGTGACACAAACCTGTTCGTTTCGAGCGTAATCGAGAAACGGCCGCAAGCGCTGTGCCTGGTTTCTTGCATGTTGCGGCTGGCCTGATCTGGTGATCCAGAAGGGTTGACCTGCAGGGGTGGCCGCCCCTGCAGGTCGGACGGGCGGGACCGTGGGTTTCTGGGCTATGCGCCGCAGTCGAGCGTGGTCCGTCCGTCCTCTTTGTCTGGCCTGAACAGATGATGGGGAGCAAGACCCGAATGCAAGAAAAGGCCGAGGCAACGCCGACGATCCATGTCGGCATCGATGTGAGCAAGGCGCATCTCGATGTGCATCTGCACCCGCTGGGCGAGCGGTTGCGCGTGACCAACGATGCGCACGGCCACCGCCACCTTGTGGCGCTGCTCACCCAGCACGCGGTGGCGCTCGTGCTGATGGAGCCGACCTCGCGCTATCACCGCGCCGTCCATCGTCGGCTGCATGAAGCCGGTCTGCCGGTCGCGCTCGCCAATCCGCTGCGCGCGCGGCTGTTCGCCCAGGCGTCCGGCACGCTCGCCAAGACCGATGCGATCGATGCCGCGATGCTGGCGCGCATGGCCGAGCGGCTTGGCCCCGATCCGGTCGCCCCGCCGACACCGGCGCAAGAGGAGCTTCAGGAACTCGCCAGCGCCCGCCAGGCCGCAATCGCTGAACGCACCGCGCTCGGCAATCGTCTCGCCGCTGCCACCAGCGCCTTCCTGCGGCGCGAACTCGCCACCCGCCTGCGCACGCTCGAGCGCCATATCGCCCGGCTCGATAGCACGATCGACGCCATGATCCGGGCCGATCACGAGCTCGACCGCAAGGCCCGCATCCTGCGTTCAATCCCCGGCGTCGGCCCCGTCACCTCGCTCGCCTTCCTCGCCCAGCTCGGCGAACTCGGCCGCATCACCGCCAAGCAGGCCGCAGCCCTTGCCGGGCTCGCTCCCTTTGCGCGGGATAGCGGGACATCCCAGCCAAAGCGCCGCATCCATGGCGGGCGTGCCCAGCTCCGCTGTGCCCTCTACATGGCGGCGCTGAGCGCCAGCCGCCGCAACGCCGATCTCAAACGATTCTACCAAGGCCTCATCGAACGCGGCAAACCCGCCAAACTGGCGCTCGCTGCCGTCGCCCGCAAAATCGTCGTCCTTGCAAACACCCTCATCACTGAAAATCGACACTGGACGCAAGTCACCCCTTGACCGCCAACACAGATGCTCGACTTCGCTCGAAACGAACGGAAAAAGGACGCGATCCGGCGTAAGGCCCCCCCAAGGGGAGGGGCTACAGCGGACCAAGGGCTCAGCCCTCGTCGTCGGCGGGCTTGCTCTGCAGCTGCACGTAATTTTCGATGCCCATGCGCGCGATCATCTCGAACTGGCGTTCGAGCGTGTCGACATGCTCTTCCTCGCTGTCGAGGATGCGGCGGAACAGGTCGCGGCTGACATAGTCACGCACCTTCTCGGAATGCTCGATCGCGTCGCGCAGCAGCGGCAGCGCGTCCATTTCGAGCGCGAGGTCGGCCTTGAGCACTTCCTCAACGGTCTCGCCGATGCGCAGGCGGCCGAGCATCTGGAAATTGGGCAGGCCGTCGAGGAACAGGATGCGCTCCGACAGCCAGTCAGCATGCTTCATCTCATCGATCGATTCGTGGCGCTCGAAGGCGGCGAGCTTGCGCACGCCCCAATGGTCGAACAGCCGATAGTGGAGCCAATATTGGTTGATCGCGGTCAGTTCGTTCTTGAGCGCCTCATTGAGATACTCGATGACCTTGATATCGCCTTGCATGCGTTCGCCCTTTTTGCGGTTCGCAGATCACCTTAGGCGACGGCGCGCTCTTCGTCGATAATGGCACGGGCGACGGGCACACATTGCCCACATTTCGCCTGACAGCCCATCGCACGATAGGCTTGGCACGCGGTGCGCGACCCGTTGCGGGCCGCCGCGCGGACATCGCGTTCACGGATGGCATTGCAAATGCAGACGACCATGGATTCCCCCTTCGGAGCCCATGATGTATCGCTAATGAGAATGGATCGCAAGCCCTGTTGCGATCCATTCTCATAAGGAGTGTCAGCTTTCGACGGGAGCGACGTCGCCCATCAGCGCCGGGAAGAATCCCTCATGTGCCGCGCGCAGATCGGTGAGCGGGACCACATAATCATTGTCGGGCAGTTCGAAGATCAGTCGATTGGCGATGGTGCGGCCAATGCGTTCGATCTCGACGCCAGCGGCATCGGCGGCCGTGAGTGTCTCAAGCAGGAGATGATCCGCGATGGTCGCCACGTACAGGCCCTGGTCTTCCCCGAACAAGGCGCAAGCAACACCGCAGGGCAGCGGTGCGTGCAGCATGGCACCGACATTCCCAGCCAGCGCCATCTCGGCGACCGTCACCGCGATGCCGCCGTCGGATACGTCATGCACCGCGGTCAGCGCGCCATTGGCGATATGCGCGCGGACGAATTCGCTGTTGCGACGCTCGGCGTCCAGGTCGACCGGGGGCGGGGCACCTTCTTCGCGGCCATGAACTTCGCGCAACCACAGCGACTGACCGAGATGACCCGAGCGTTCGCCGATCAGCACGATCACGTCGCCCGTGCCCTTGAACGCGATGGTCGCGGATTTGGACCAATCGGCGAGCAGTCCGATCGCGCCAATGGCGGGGGTGGGGAGGATCGCCGAGCCGCCGCCGGTTGCCTTGCTTTCATTGTAGAGCGAGACGTTGCCCGACACGATCGGGAAGTCGAGCGCGCGGCAGGCATCGCCCATGCCCTCAAGGCAACCGACGAATTGCGCCATAATTTCAGGGCGTTGCGGGTTTGCGAAGTTGAGGCAGTTGGTGACGGCGAGCGGGGTGGCACCCACTGCCGACAGGTTGCGATAGCATTCCGCGATCGCTTGCTTGCCGCCTTCATAAGGGTCGGCATAGCAATAGCGCGGGGTGCAATCGGTGCTCATCGCGAGCCCTTTTTGCGTGCCGTGGACGCGCACGACAGCGGCGTCGCCACCGGGGCGCTGGATCGTGTCGGCACCGACCTGCGTGTCATATTGCTCGTAGATCCAGCGGCGCGAGGCGATGTCGGGCGAGCCCATCAGCTTCAGCAGATCCGCGGCGATGTCGGTCGATTCGGGGATGTCGCCGAGCGGCTTGACCTTGGCCCAAGCCTGATACTCCTCCTTCGACGCGGCGGGGCGATCGTAGAGCGGGGCTTCGTCTGCAAGCGGCGCGAGGGGGATGTCGGCGACGGTTTCGCCGTTGAATTTCAGTACCATATGGCCGGTGTCGGTGACGTGACCGATCACCGCGAAATCCAGCTCCCATTTGCGGAAGATGGCTTCGGCGAAATCCTCGCGGCCGGGCTTCAGCACCATCAGCATCCGCTCCTGGCTTTCGCTCAGCATCATTTCATAGGGCGTCATGCCGGTTTCGCGCTGCGGCACGGCGTTCATGTCGAGTTCGATACCGACGCCGCCCTTGGACGCCATTTCGACCGAGGAGGAGGTGAGGCCGGCCGCGCCCATGTCCTGGATCGCGACGATCGCGTCCGAGGCCATCAGTTCGAGGCACGCCTCGATCAGCAATTTCTCGGTAAAGGGATCGCCGACCTGCACGGTCGGGCGCTTGTCGCCGGTTTCTTCGGAGAAATCGGCCGAAGCCATCGTCGCGCCGTGAATGCCGTCGCGACCGGTCTTGGAACCGACATAGACGATCGAATTGCCGATACCCGAAGCGGCGGAATAGAAGATCTTGTTGGTTTCGGCGACGCCGACCGTCATCGCGTTGACGAGGATATTGCCGTCATACGCCGGGTGGAAGTTCACTTCGCCGCCGACGGTCGGCACGCCGACACAATTGCCATATCCGCCAATACCATGGACGACGCCGGAGATGAGGTGGCGCATCTTGGGGTGGTCGGGGCGACCGAAGCGCAGCGCGTTTAGGTTGGCGATGGGGCGGGCGCCCATGGTGAAGACGTCGCGCAGGATGCCGCCGACGCCGGTCGCAGCCCCTTGATACGGCTCGATATAGGACGGGTGGTTGTGGCTCTCCATCTTGAAGATCGCGGCCTGGCCATCGCCGATATCGACCACGCCGGCATTCTCGCCGGGGCCGCAAATCACTTGCGGGCCAGTAGTCGGCAGCTTTTTCAAATGGATACGGCTGGATTTGTAGGAGCAATGCTCGGACCACATGACCGAGAAAATGCCAAGCTCGGTCAGATTGGGCTCGCGCCCCATGGCGTGCAGGACGCGCTCATATTCTTCAGCGGAAAGCCCGTGCTGGGCGACGATCTCTGGGGTGATGTCGGTCATGCGAGAGCCTTTAACGAGGTGCTTCGTGTCCGTCACCCTCCTCGCGTAACGGGCGAGGCCGCGCGGACGCACTTTTCCGCGCGCGTTTGCGCCGCTAACGCGCCAGCCCTTGCACGAATCGGTCGAGATCGCGCGCGCTTTGGTCGGGATGTTCCTCCATCGGCACGTGGCCAACGCCCGGATAGGCGATCAACACGCTGCCCGGAATGTGTGCGTGGAGCCATTTGGCCGAGGATAAGGGGATCAAGCGATCCTGCTCGCCCCACAGGATCAGCACCGGCAGTTTGAGGCTGGCGAATTGCTGGGGCGTGCCGCTGTCGGGCGGCAAGGCGAAGCGATCGAGCGTGGCCTGGCGATTGCCGGGATAGCGCAGCAGCTCCCAATAGCGATCGACCATCGCCGCGTCGGCATAACGCGGATCGCCAAAGGCGCCGGGCAAGCTTTCCGCGATCAAGCTGCGCGGGGTGATCGCACCGGCGATAGTCCGCAGCACCGGCGTGCGCGCGATGCGGAAGGCGAGCGGGGCGGTTTCGCCGCCGGGATCGGGCTGGCCGACCGAATCGACCAGCACCAGCGCGCGCAGATGGTCGGGATGCGCGAGCGCATAATGCCACGCGACGCCGCCACCCATGGAATTGCCGACCAGCACGAGATGATCGACGCCGAGCTTCGCGCGGAGGCGTTCGACGACGTCGGCAAAAGCAGTGGCGCGATACTCGCCGGTCGGGCTCGGCCCGGTCAGGCCGTGGCCGGGCAAATCCATGCGGATGACGCGGTAACGGCGGTCGAGCCGGGCGGACCAGGGCTCCCAGGTATGGAGCGAGGCATTGGAGCCATGGATGAGCATCAGGACCGACGCGTCGCGCGGGCCGGTGTCGCGGACATGCACGGTAAGGCCGCCGCCGAGATCGACGAAGCGCGAGGGCGGCGCCCCATATTTGGCGCGCATCGCGGCGGGATCGGTATCGGGGGTGCGGAAATAGAGGAAGGCGAGCAGCGCCGCCGCCGCGATACCCAGAACGATATAGCCCAAAACGCGCCAGCGCATTGCATCCCCCCCGGGTTGGCCGTCCTGTGTTCGGACTGGTTCTTGGCGGGAAGGTTGCCGGTTTTGGGGGCGCTGGCAAGCGGGATGCTCGCTAGGGGCAGCTTAGCGCTCCGCGGCGAGCCGTGGGGTAGGCTGCGGCGTGGACCCCGGCACGAGGCCGGGGTGACGGTGGGTTGTTTTTACGCCTCCTGGCGTGCCAGCCATTCTTCGAGCCACTTGATCGTATAGTTTCCGTCCTGGAAGTCGGGGTCCTCGATCAAGGCCTGGTGCAGCGGGATGGTCGTGGTCGGGCCTTCGATCACGAACTCTTCGAGCGCACGGCGCAGGCGGCGGATCGCGCCGGCGCGGGTGGTGCCGTAGACGATCAGTTTGGCGATCATCGAATCGTAATAAGGCGGCACGCGGTAACCGGCATAGAGCCCGCTATCGACGCGGACGTTCATGCCGCCCGGCGCGTGATAGGCCTTCACCAGGCCGGGCGACGGCGCGAAGGTGCGCGGGTCTTCGGCATTGATGCGGCATTCGATGGCGTGGCCGCGGAACTGCACGTCTTCCTGGCGCAGCGTCAGGCCATGGCCTTCGGCGATGCGGATCTGTTCGCGCACCAGATCGAGCCCGGTGATCGCTTCGGTCACGGGATGTTCGACCTGCAGGCGCGTGTTCATTTCGATGAAATAGAACTCGCCATTTTCCCACAGGAATTCGATCGTGCCGGCACCGCGATAGCCCATATCGGCCATGGCTCGCGCGCAGATGCCGCCCATGCGCGCGCGGTCCTCTTCGCCCAGCACGGGCGAGGGGGCTTCTTCGAGCACCTTCTGGTGGCGGCGCTGGAGCGAGCAGTCGCGTTCGCCCAGATGGATGGCGTTGCCATTGCCGTCGCCAAACACCTGAAATTCGATGTGGCGCGGGTTGCCGAGATATTTTTCGAGATAGACGGTGGCATCGCCGAACGCGGCCTTCGCCTCGCTGCCGGCCTGCTGCATCAGCGTTTCGAGCTGATCCTCGGAGGTGCAGACCTTCATGCCGCGCCCGCCGCCGCCCGACGCCGCCTTGATGATGACGGGATAGCCCGCTGCCGCCGCGATTTCCTTGGCCTCGGCCAAATCGCTGATCGGCCCGGCCGAGCCCGGCACCAGCGGCAGGCCGAGCGCGCCGGCGGTGCGCTTGGCCTCGATCTTGTCGCCCATGGTGCGGATATGTTCGGGCTTGGGGCCGACAAAGATGATGTCGTGTGCCTCGACGATCTCGGCGAACTTGGCGTTTTCACTTAAGAAACCGTAGCCCGGATGGATCGCGTCCGCGCCCGAAATTTCGGCGGCGGAAATGATGTTGGGGATGTTCAGATAGCTCTCGACCGCCGACGGCGGCCCGATGCAGATCGCCTGATCGGCCAGGCGCACATGCATCGCATCGCTGTCTGCGGTCGAATGCACGGCGACCGTCTGGATGCCCATTTCATGGCACGCACGGTGGATGCGCAGCGCGATCTCACCGCGATTCGCGATCAGCAGTTTCTTGATTTCAGGCATTCGTAACTGTCCAATCCGCAAACCCAGGACGCCGCTCGCCCTGAGCCTGTCGAAGGGCTACCCTGCTCTGGCGAGCGGGCGCAAAAGGAGGGCAGGGCTTCGACACGCTCAGCCCGAACGGTTCTCTGGTCATTCCACCACGACGAGCGGCTGGTCGAATTCGACCGGCTGGCCGCTTTCGACGAGCACGGCCTTCACCGTGCCCGCGCTCGGCGCGAGAATCGGGTTCATCACCTTCATCGCCTCGACGATCAGCAAGGTGTCGCCTGCCGCAACTTTGTCGCCAACGCTGACGAACGGCTTTGCTTCTGGGTTGGGCGAGAGATAGGCAGTGCCAACCATCGGCGATTTGACCGCGTTGAACGCAGCCTGCGGTGCGGCGACGATCTCGGCGGGGGCCGTTACGGTCGCTACGGGCGCGCTGGCCGCTGGTGCCGGGGCATATTGCACGGCGGCGGCAACGGCGGCAGCCTTGCGCGCGATGCGGATCTTGCGACCGCCATCCTCGACTTCGATTTCGGTCAGCTGCGTGTCATCCAGCAGCTGGGCGAGCTGACGCACCAGATCGACATCGATCCGCATTGCATCGGTGTGTGTTTCTTCGGCCATACGACCCCATTATCTCCCTTATTGCGGCGCGTCCTGTCAGAGTCGCGCCGCCGCTTCAAGCGCCAGCAGATAGGAAAGTGCCCCAAAACCGCAGATCGTGCCCTTTGCCACAGGCGAGATACGGCTGATATGGCGAAAAGCTTCGCGCGCGTGCGGGTTGGAGAGGTGGACTTCGATCACCGGCGTGCGGATCGCCTTGATCGCATCGTACAGCGCGATCGATGTGTGGGTGAAGGCCCCGGCGTTGAGCAGCACGGCCTTGGCGGGCAGTGCCTGGGCTTCGTGCAGCCAGTCGATCAAATGCCCTTCATGGTTGGACTGGCGCAAATCGATGTCCAATCCGAGCTCGCGGGCGCGGTCTTCCAACTGACCGGCGATGTCGTCGAGCGTTTCATGGCCGTAGATTTCCGGCTCGCGCGTGCCGAGCAGGTTCAGATTCGGGCCGTTGAGGACGAAGATGGTTTCGCGCATGTGAGTCTTCCGGTTGAATGACGTGAGGCAGACGCCTAGGTGATGCGCAGCCATAGCCCGTTCGCCCTGAGCTTGTCGAAGGGCTCTTCGTCCTCTCAACGGGTGGGGGCGAAGAGGGCTTCGACACGCTCAGCCCGAACGGAGGCGGGGATAGTCCCCGGTTACAGATGCCCCATACCGACGGAACCGTAACCATCCAGATCAATGGCGAGCATCGCCGTGTGCGCGCGGGGTTGAGTCTGGCCGATCTTGCCGCCGACCTTGGCTTGCTGCCGGAAAAGGTGGCGGTGGAGCGCAATCTGGAAGTGGTGCCGCGCTCGACGTTGGCGCAGGTGCAGGTGGAAGATGGCGATACGCTGGAGATCGTCCATTTCGTCGGCGGCGGCGACCATGCCCCCGCGGTGAAGGCCGACACCTGGACGGTGGCGGGCCGGACGTTCCGTTCGCGCCTGATCGTGGGGACGGGCAAATATAAGGATTTCGCGCAGAATGCGGCGGCGCTGGAAGCCTCGGGCGCGGAGATCGTTACGGTAGCGGTACGACGGGTCAATGTGTCGGACCGCAATGCGCCGATGCTGACCGATTTCATCGACCCCAAAAAGGTGACCTATCTGCCGAACACGGCGGGCTGTTTCGATGCCGAATCGGCGATTCGCACGCTGCGGCTGGCGCGTGAGGCGGGCGGTTGGGATCTGGTGAAGCTGGAAGTGCTGGGCGAGGCCAAGACGCTGTACCCCGACATGGTCGAGACGCTGCGCGCGACCGAGGTGCTGGCCAAGGAAGGTTTCCTGCCGATGGTGTACTGCGTCGATGATCCGATTGCGGCGAAGCGGCTGGAAAATGCGGGCGCGGTGGCGATCATGCCGCTGGGCGCGCCGATCGGATCGGGCCTGGGCATCCAGAACCAGGTGACGATCCGGTTGATCGTGGAAGGGGCGAGCGTCCCCGTGCTGGTCGATGCCGGGGTCGGCACTGCGTCCGATGCGGCGGCGGCGATGGAACTGGGTTGCGACGGCGTGTTGATGAACACCGCGATTGCCGAGGCCAAGGACCCGGTGCTGATGGCGGCGGCGATGAAGGCGGGCGTCGAGGCCGGGCGCATGGCGTATCTGGCGGGACGGATGGGCAAAAGGCGCTATGCCGATCCCTCCAGTCCTTTAGCGGGGCTCATTTGACCCGCGCGCTGTTATTCCGGCGACGATCGGCCTAGCCTTGCGCGCATGATGCACCGCCTTCTTCCCATCGCCATGCTCCTGACGGCGTGCAGCGCGCCGCAGGCCGACACCACCGCTTCGGCGTTCGAGGCACCAGCCCAGGCGGTGACGCTGACGGCGGCGGATGGAAAGAGCGTCTTTGGGCGGCTGTACCGTGCGGAGCATCCCAAGGCGACGATCCTGCTGTTTCACCAAGCGGGATCAAGCAAGGACGAATATCGCACGATCGCGCCGCGGCTGGTGGCCGCAGGCTATAGCGCGCTGGCGATTGATCAGCGCGCCGGTGGCACGCTCTACGGCCCGAACGAGACCAGCGCGCAATATCCGCATCCCGCAACCTATCTGGATGCGGTTCCCGATCTGCAAGCCGCGATTGACTGGGCGGCGCAGCAGCACGCCCCGGTGATCCTGTGGGGGAGCAGCTATTCGGCTGCGCTGGTCTTTGTGGTGGGGGCGCGCAATCGCCAAAAAATAACCGCGATTTTGTCGTTTTCGCCGGGCGAATATTTCGACGACAAGCAGCTTATAAAGCGCGCGGCGGCGCAGCTATCGGCCCCTGCCTATATTACCGCCGCCGCCAATGATGAGGAAACTGCCGCCGCCAAGAGCATTGCCGATGCGATGCCATCCCGCCTGGTGACGCGCTATATCCCCAAGCAGGGCGTGCACGGCTCCTCGACGTTGATCCGCGCCAAAGACCCAAAGGGCGCGGAAGACAATTGGTTGCCTGTGCTCGCTTTTCTGCGGAAAGTGGCCCCTTAAGGCTTGCGCGCGAGCCAGACGCCCGCGCCGCCGCAACTGGCGTCTTCGGCGACATACGCCATTTCGACCATGCCGCCAGCTTGGATCGCCGCGCTGTAATTCGCCGCCTCCAAGTCGGCGCGGTAGGGGGTTCCACTGCGATAGTCGTCGCGCGTCGGGTCGCGGTCGGGCGGCGCGTTGAACAAGAGCCGCCCGCCGCGTTTCAGCCAGTCGGCGGCGCGGCGCGCCATCAGCGCCTGGTCGGCGTGGGTAAACCAGGTCAGCGAATTCCAGGCGATCACGCCGTCAAACTGCCCGTCGAGCGTGACGGTGCGCATATCGGCCTTGACCCAGCGCTCGCGCGGAAACCGCGTTTGCGCCAAGTTGATCATCGATTGCGCGTGATCGACCCCAACGACCGCGTGGCCGCGCGCGATCAGAAAGCGCCCGATCGGCTCGCCGGCGCCACAACCAAGATCGAGGATCCTGCCGCCGCGCGGCAGCGGCTCGATCATGCGTTCGATCCAGTCGCGCGCCTCGAACGCGCCAGGGCGGATGGGTTTAGCCAAGGTGTATGGGAACCTGTTCGATTTTAAGCTGTTTTACAATCAGAAGCCGCTGATGTCGTCCAAACGACATCGCCCCTTCTTGGCGCAAGACGGAAAGGAAGCTCTCATGGGCGAACTCATCGACAAGATCAAAGGCAACGTCAACGAAGCCATTGGCAAGGCCAAGCAACACAGCGACAATCCTGACACGCAGGCCGAAGGTGCTGCGCAGGAGCTGAAGGGCAAGGCCCAGCAGACCGCAGGCAAGATCAAGGGCGCGCTCGGCGACGATATCTGAGCCAGCCTGACGTGGTGAAAGAAGGCCGCTTCGCTACCGCGAGGCGGCCTTTTTCATGGCGGTCAGCGTGGTGCCCGCGGTGATGGTCTCCACATCGGTTTTGAGGTGGAGCAGGCGCACGCCGGTCTGGCCCATCGCGCGGGCGAGGGCGGGGGCGAACTCTGCCGTCGTCTCGACCGTTTCCGCCCAGCAGCCATAAGCGCGTCCGAGCGCCGCAAAGTCCGGATTGGCGAGCGTGGTGCCGCTCACGCGACCGGGAAATTCGCGCTCCTGATGCATCCGGATCGTACCGTAAGCACCATTGTCGATGACGAGGACGAGCATGTTTGCGCCGTGCGCCACCGCCGTCGCGAGTTCCTGCCCGTTCATCAGGAAGCACCCGTCGCCCGCGAGCGCGACGACGGTACGATCCGGATGGCGCAAAGCGGCGGCGGTGGCGGCGGGGACGCCATAGCCCATTGCGCCTGCGGTGGGGGCGAGTTGGCTGTTCCGCTCATAGCGCCAGTAACGGTGCCACCAGCCGCTGTAATTGCCAGCGCCGTTGCAGATGATGCTGTCGGCGGGGAGTTGCTCGCGCATTTCGGCGACGCAGGGGCCGAGATCGAGTTTTACGCCCTCACGGGAGGCGGGGGTCGACCAGGCGAGATAGTCGGCATGGGCTTCCCGCGCGTCCGCGCGCGGCTCGGACGGCTCTTTTGCACTGACCAGATCGTTGGCGATCGGCCACATACCTGAACAGATCGCGATGTCGGTGCGATAGGTGCGGTTCAATTCGTTTGGATCTGGATGGACGTGGATTAGGGTCTGGCCGGGATGATTGGGCGTGATCAAGGTGTAGCCGTCTGTAGTCGCTTCTCCCAAGCGCGGGCCGACCACCAAAAGGACGTCGGCCTGCTTGATCCGCGCGACCAGTTTGGGGTTCGGCCCATAACCGAGATTGCCAGCCCATACCTTGTGGGTGTTGGGGACGGCATCCTGCCGCCGGAAGGCTCCCGCGACCGGAAGGCCCCACAGCCCCGCAAAGTGGCCGAACGCAGCACCGGCGGCCAAATCCCAACCGGCACCACCCACGATCGCCATCGGTGCCTTGCTCTGGCGGATAGCGTCGAGGGCACGCGCGACCAAGTCGGGATCGGGTATCGAATCCGCCCGTTCCACCCTGGGCCGGTCTACGGCCACCACTTCATCGAGCAGCATATCCTCGGGCAGTGCCAGCACCACCGGCCCCGGTCGGCCCGACATGGCGACGTTCCAGGCGCGCGCGACATATTCGGGGATGCGGCGGGCGTCGTCGATCTTGGCGGCCCATTTGGCGATGGGGCCAAACATCGCGGGAAAGTCGATTTCCTGAAAGGCCTCGCGGTCCTTGGTGGCGCGGTCGACATCGCCGATGAACAGCACCATCGGCTGCGAATCCTGCATCGCGACATGGACGCCAATCGAGGCATTGGTGGCACCGGGCCCGCGCGTGACGAAGGCGACGCCGGGCCGCCCGGTCAGCGCGCCATCGGCACACGCCATGAAGCCGACCCCGCCTTCCTGACGGCACACCACCAGATCGATTTCGGGCGTGTCGTGCAGCGCATCTAGCACGGCGAGGAAGCTCTCGCCGGGGACGGTGAAGATGCGGTCGCAGCCTTGCGCGACAAGCTGGTCGACCAGGATACGGCCGCCGGTGCGGGAGGTGGGGGAGCTGTGCATCGCCGGTTTTTAGCGAAGCGCTCACGCTTTGGGTAGGCCGCGATCGCGGACGGCGCGGTTTTCAGCAGTGTCGGGTTTCTTTACGGTCGGTGCTGTCACCGGCGACCGATTAACTATAGATCGTATTGGAAATCAGCGCTTTGCGGCAATTGGCACGCAGACTGCATCACAATGAGCACGCCGAGCGGTAATCGCTTCAGCAGGGCGGGCCAGCGCTTCAGCGCGGCCCGCCCGACCCGGCCATCAACCCGCTTTTACGACACCTTGCTCTTCGAGCAGCGTCGCAAGCTCGCCGCTTTCGTACATTTCCATCATGATGTCGGAGCCGCCGATGAACTCGCCCTTCACGTAAAGCTGCGGTATCGTCGGCCAATCCGAAAATTGCTTGATGCCCTGGCGCACGCCTTGGTCCTGCAGCACATCGACGCTGTCGAACTCTGCGCCGAGATGGTTGAGGATGGCCACCGCACGGCTGGAAAAACCGCATTGCGGGAAGAGCGGACTGCCCTTCATGAACAGCAAAACGTCGCTCTTGCCGACGAGTTCGGCGATACGGATCTGGTCTGGGTCAGTGCTCATTGTCTTACTCCTGTACAGGCACGGCGGTCGTAAGCTGGAGGGCGTGCAGCACGCCGCCCATGCGATCGCCGAGTGCGGCATAGACCGCGCGTTGTTGTTTCAGCCGCGGCAACCCGCGAAAACTCTCGGCGGTGACACGCGCCGCCCAATGGTCGCCGTCACCCGCCAGATCGGTCATTTCGACGCGCGCATCGGGAATCCCCGCGACGATCAGCGCCTCGATTTCGTCGGCCGCCATCGGCATTATTCGGACCCCATCAACTGACGGCGTGCTTCGATCGTCTTTTCCTCGATCGTGCGCCGGATCGCCGCTTCATCAATCGCGACATTGGCAGCGGTCAGATCGCTGACGAGCTTGCGGATCACATCCTCGTCGCCAGCTTCCTCGAAATCCGCCTGGACCACGGCGGTTGCATAAGCGTCGGATTCTTCCTTGGTCAGCCCCATCTGCGTCGCGGCCCATTGGCCCAGCAGACGGTTGCGGCGGGCCACGATCCGGAAAGCGACTTCTTCATCGCGGGCATATTTGGTCTCGAAGGCGCGCTCGCGATCGTCGAAAGTGGTCATGTGGATGGTCCCTTGGGCCTGTCGAATAACCCGACCGAGATAAGCGTGAGCCGGGCCGTGCGCAACGCCTGCAATAAGCGGGCACGCAAAAGGTGGCGTTTGCGCTGCTTTCGCGCGCTTGGCGGTGGCCCAATCGCCGTAGCGCGGTATAAACGCCGCCGATCGTATGTGCTTCAATCGGGAATTGCAAAACCCCAATGCCGCTTTTCCCCGACCGACCTTCCCCCAAAATTGTCCTTCGGCCGCCCGGCGCACAGGATTTTATCCCATCGCTGCCGGAGGCGCACCGCACGGTGAAGGTGTGGGAAACCGGTGATGCGAGTCAGCCGCGCTGGCGGCAATGGCTGGGTTTCGCCGGGCCGGGCTTCATGGTCTCGGTCGGCTATATGGACCCCGGCAATTGGGGCACCGATCTCGCGGGCGGCAGCCAGTTCGGCTATGCGCTGTTGTGGGTGATCCTCGCCTCGAACCTGATGGCGATCTTCCTGCAAGTGCTGTGCGCACGGCTCGGCATCGTGACCGGGCGCGACCTCGCGCAATCGTGCCGCGATTATTATCCCAGGCCGGTTGTGATCGGCCTGTGGCTGTTGTGCGAAATCGCCATCATCGCGTGTGATCTGGCGGAGGTGGTTGGGTCGGCCGTGGCGCTGAACCTGTTGCTCGGTTTGCCGCTGTTATGGGGGGTGCTGGTCACCGGGCTCGATGTGTTGCTGCTGCTGCTGCTGATCAATTTGGGGTTCCGCAAGATCGAGGCGGTGGTGATCGCGCTCGTCTCCACGATCGCTGCGTGCTTCGCCTATACGATCTATCTCGCCAAACCCGACTGGAGCGCGGCCGCGCTTGGCGCGATTACGCCGTCCATCCCCAATCAAGCGGCCTTGATTGTTGCGCTGGGGATCCTTGGGGCGACGGTTATGCCGCATAATTTGTATCTGCATTCGGCGATCGTGCAGACCCGTGCCTTTGGCAAGGGGGTGCGGGACATCAAAGCCGCGCTGGCGTTCAACACGGTCGACACGGTGCTCGCGCTGGGGGCTGCATTCTTCGTCAATGCGGCGATTCTGGTGCTTGCGGCGGCGGTGTTCTGGCGCAGCGGCGTGGTGGTGACCGAATTGCAGGACGCCCACCAATTGCTGCGTCCGGCGCTGGGTGGAGCAGCCGCGACGGCGTTTGCGCTGGCGTTGCTGGCGTCCGGACAGTCGAGCACCATTACCGGAACGCTTGCCGGGCAAATCGTGATGGAGGGGTTCCTGCGCATCCGGGTGCGGCCGTGGCTGCGCCGCCTGGTGACGCGCTCGCTCGCGATCATCCCGGCGCTGATCGTGATTTCGGCGACCGGCGGCAAAGACACGGTCGAATTGCTGGTCGTCAGCCAGGTCGTGCTGTCGATGCAATTGCCCTTCGCCATCTTTCCGCTGATGCTGGCGACGAGCGACCGCGCGCGGATGGGGGAATACGCCAATCCTGGCTGGGTGAAGGTGATGGGTTATACGATCTGTACGGGGATCGCCGTGCTGAACGTGTATCTGCTCTGGCAGACGATTGGGCCGGTGTGGGTTGCGGCGATGGCGACAGCGTTGATCGGATTTGCGGGATATGTCCGCTTCCTGAGCCCTTCCCCGACACCGGCCGAGGAAGGGTAGGGGGTCTATTCCGAGACGGTCACGACGAGTTTACCGATGGCCCCGCGCGCGGCCATCTTGGCGATGGCCTTGCCGCCATCTTCGAACGCGAAGGTCTCCGTCACGCGCGGCGCGATCTGGCCGTCTCTCCACAGCAAAAACAGCCGCTCGATATGCGCACGGTTCGCCTCCGGGTCGCGCGCCGCAAACGCACCCCAGAACACGCCGCACACGTCGCAGCTTTTGAGCAAGGTGAGGTTGAGCGGCAATTTCGGGATGCCGGCGGGGAAGCCGACGACGAGATAGCGTCCCTCCCAGCCGATGGAACGCAGCGCGGGTTCGGCATAATCGCCACCGACCGGATCGTAGATCACGTCATAACCGGCCTTGCCGCCCGCCGCCTTGAACTGTTCGGCCAGGGCCTTGGACTGGTCCTTGTCGAACGGCGCGCGGGCGTAGACGATCGTGTCGTCCGCACCAGCTTGTCGGGCGGCCTCTGCCTTTTCCTCGGACGACACTGCCGCGACGACGCGTGCGCCAAAGGCTTTGCCGAGTTCCACTGCGGCCAGCCCGACGCCGCCCGCCGCGCCCAGCACGAGCAAGGTCTGCCCCTCGGCAAGGTGTCCGCGGTCGAGCAGGGCGTGGATGGTAGTGCCATAGGTCAGCAACAGCGATGCGCCTTCGGCGAAGCTGCGGCCCTCGGGCAAGCGGTAGAGGCTGGCGGTGGGAAGGGCGATCTTTTCGACCAATCCGCCCGATCCGGTCATCGCGATCACGCGGTCGCCGGGCTTCCACTCGGTCACGCCAGTGCCGACGCTGTCGATCACCCCGGCGATTTCGCTGCCCGGCGCGAACGGGCGCGGCGGCTTGAACTGATATTTGTCCTCGATGATCAGCACATCGGGATAGTTGATCGAGCACGCCTTGACCGCGACCACCACCTGGCCCGGCCCTGCCACCGGATCGGGCAGGTCATCGATGACTAGAGTTTCAGGTCCGCCCGCTGCCTTCGACAACAATGCCCGCATGTGCCCGCTCTCCGCTTATCCACGGCCGGTGTTCTGCTACCCCGGCTTCGTATTTCGAAATCTGGGTATCTCTTGCCAGTGTCAGACCGACTTCGTCCAGCCCTTCCATCAGGCATTGGCGGCGGAAGGCGTCGAGGTCGAACGGAAAACGATCCTGATAGGGGGTCGTAACGGTCATCGTTTCGAGATCGACGGTAATCGGCTGGTCCTGCGCGACCACGAGCAGCCGGTCGATCGCATCTTGCGGCAACACGACGGCGACGATCCCGTTCTTGAAGGCGTTTCCGGAAAAAATGTCGGAGAAGCTTGGCGCGATCACGGCGGTGATGCCCATATCGGCAAGCGCCCAGGCGGCATGTTCGCGACTGGAGCCACAGCCGAAATTGTCGCCCGCGATCAGGATCTGGGCTCCGGCATAGCGCGGATCGTCGAAGACATTGCCTGCTTGCGCACGCACCGTTTCAAACGCGCCCTTGCCAAGGCCCTCTCGCGTAACGGTCTTCAGCCAATGCGCGGGGATAATGACGTCGGTATCGACATTCTTCTGCCCCCACGGATAGGCCGTGCCGGACACGCGCGTTACCGCCTGCATCACTGCGCTCCCGCTGGGCGATAGCCGCCGGAGCCCATGCGAAACATCGTCATCATGGAATATTTTCCCTAGCTTTCCAGCCCGACCGACACGGCAGGCGGGCATGCGACACCAGCCGCGCGTTATTTTCCGGCGGATATACCGATCGCGCTGGTCTTGGCGGTGGCGGCATAAGCGGCGAGACCGCTCAACACGGTGCCCATGATGAGCACAACCAGAACACGCTTCATACTCGATCCCCTTCCGCGGGATGTGTTACCAGATCTCGCACGTCACACAGTCTGCCGGTCACCGCCGCAGCCGCTGCCATCGCCGGTGACACCAGATGCGTCCGCGCGCCTGGGCCCTGCCGTCCTACGAAATTACGATTCGAAGTGGAAGCGCAGCGTAACCCTGGCGGTACTTTATCCGGGTTCATGGCAAGGCACATCGAACAGCCGGGCTCGCGCCATTCGAAACCGGCGGCGAGAAAGATGCGGTCGAGCCCTTCGGCTTCGGCCTGGCGCTTGACCAGGCCAGAACCCGGCACGATCAGCGCGTGCACACCATCGGAGACGCGGCGTCCGTTGGCGACGGCAGCGGCAGCGCGGAGATCCTCGATCCGGCTGTTGGTGCAACTGCCGATGAAGACATAATCGACGCCGATATCCTGCATCGCCGTGCCGGGAGTGAGGCCCATATAGGCGAGCGACTTATGCGCGGCATCGCGCTTGGCGGGATCGGCGAAGCTTTCCGGATCGGGGACGACGCCAGTAATCGCGACGACGTCCTCGGGCGAGGTGCCCCAGGTCAATTGCGGCGCGATGTCGGTGGCATCGAGCGTGACGACGCGGTCATAGACGGCACCGGGGTCGCTCGGCAGCGTCTGCCAATAAGCGACGGCCGCATCCCAGGCGGCTCCGTGCGGTGCCATCGGGCGGCCCTTGAGATAGGCGAAGGTGGTCGCGTCGGGCGCGATCAACCCTGATCGGGCACCGCCCTCGATCGACATGTTCGACACGGTCAGC
This sequence comes from Sphingomonas sp. PL20, assembly GCF_017875905.1. Classification (NCBI taxonomy): domain Bacteria; kingdom Pseudomonadati; phylum Pseudomonadota; class Alphaproteobacteria; order Sphingomonadales; family Sphingomonadaceae; genus Sphingomonas; species Sphingomonas sp. PL20. Next base: position 1,839,185 of record NZ_JAGINH010000002.1, read on the forward strand.
CGCCCCTCGATCGACATCTCGCGAATGATCGATCCGGTATATTCAAGCACATAGCCGGTGCCCCCGGCGGCACCGATCTTGCCGATGATCGCCAGCGTCACATCCTTGGGGCTGATCCCGAAGCCGAGCGTGCCATCGACCCGCACCTCCATCGTCTTGGACTGGCCGAGCAGCAAGGTCTGCGTCGCGAGCACATGCTCGACCTCGCTGGTGCCGATGCCGAAGGCGAGCGCGCCGAGCGCGCCATGCGCCGAGGTATGGCTATCGCCACAGACCAGGGTGGTGCCTGGCAGGGTAAAGCCTTGCTCCGGGCCGACGACGTGGACGATGCCCTGTTCGGGGGCGAGTGCGTCGATATAGTCGATGCCGAAATCGCGGGTGTTGGTCTGCAGCGCGTCAAGCTGCGCCGCACTTTCGGGATCGGCGATCGGCAGCGGAGCCCCAGCCGCATCGCGCCGCGCGGTCGTCGGCAGATTGTGATCGGGCACGGCCAGCGTCAGATCGGGGCGTCGCACCGCGCGCCCATTGGCGCGAAGGCCCGAAAAGGCCTGCGGACTGGTGACCTCATGGACGAGGTGGCGATCGATATAGATCAGGCAGGTGCCATCGTCGCGGCGTTCCACGACGTGATCGGCCCAGATCTTTTCATACAGGGTGAGGGGACGGCTAGCCATTGGGGGTCTTTAACCGAAAGATGCGCCAGTTCAAGGCGCAGGCGACAGAATGTTACACGGACCAAGCCGTTCGCGCGGACAAACGGCGAGCTCGGACGTCGTCAGCGGATATAGTGGGCCGTGGTTTTGGCGGCGATGTCTTCAATCGTCACACCGGGGGCGGTTTCGACCAGCTTAAACGGCGATTGGTGGTCGGGGCGCTGGAATACCGCCAGATCGGTGATGATCATGTCGACGACGTTCTTGCCGGTCAGCGGCAAGGTGCAGGCCGGGATGAACTTGGGATCGCCATTCTTGGAGGTGTGCTCCATCACCACGATAATCTTCTTGACGCCCGCGACGAGATCCATCGCGCCGCCCATGCCCTTGATCATCTTGCCCGGGATCATCCAATTGGCGATGTCGCCATTTTCGGCGACTTCCATCGCGCCAAGCACGGTCAAATCGATATGGCCGCCGCGGATCATCGCGAAGCTGTCGGACGAGCTGAAATAGGCGCTTTGCGGCAATTCGCTGATCGTCTGCTTGCCGGCGTTGATGAGGTCGGCGTCTTCCTCGCCTGCGAGCGGGAAGGGGCCGATGCCGAGCATGCCGTTTTCGGACTGGAGCGTGACCTCGACCCCCGCCGGAATATGGTTGGCGACCAGCGTCGGGATGCCGATGCCGAGATTGACGTAGAAGCCGTCCTGCAGCTCGCGCGCGGCGCGCGCGGCCATTTCGTCACGGGTCCAGGCCATTATTTCTCTCCAGATGCTGGGGGCGACCAGCGCTTGTCGGCGGGGAAAATATCGTCGAGCCCGCCTTTGAGCGCGGTGCCGTAAACCGGGTTGGGCAGCACGAACCAGAAGCGGCCCCACATGCCGTGGATGGCTGGGGAGGACACGGCGGCACGGCGCTGTTGCGGGGTGCCGGTGAACAGATCGGAGAAATCGCCGAGCTGATCGCCGCCCATCGCCACGACGCAATAGCGCGCGGCGATTGCCTGACGGCGCGAATCCTTGCCCGAGCCGCTGCCGAGATCACCCTTCAGCCACAAGGTCTCGCCGTGTTTCGCGGTGCCCAATCCGGCGTGCGCGATCGCCGCTTCGGTGAAGGCGGCGTTGGCGGCACTGCGGTTGGTGTTGAACACCACGGTTACGCCCATCGTGCGGAGCTCGTTTACGGCGGCGATGGCGCCTGGCACGGCCGCGACCCGGTCGACCCCGGCTTGCTCCCATTGCAGCCAGTGCGCCTCGTCATACGGGGCACCCGGATGCGTCGCATCGTCATATTCGAAGCCGAGATTGAGCAGCAGCGTCTCGTCCACGTCGAACACCACCGCGCGGGGACGGTCTCCGCAGGGAAGGGTTTCGGGCTGGTCGAGCGTGGAGCCGGGGCGGAGCACCGCCGAAGTGCGGTCACTCAGCGCCTTGGGATCGGCCTTTTCGCTCGCCAAGCGGCGGCGCACGGCATCGACCAGCGTATTGTAGGCCTGCCGATCGAGCGCGGCGGCTTCGCCCGAGCCGTAGAGGAATTGCATGGCGGGGGGGACCGTGGCGGGTGCGACGGGGGCGGGCGCAACTGTTGTCTGCGACACTGTCGTGCAGGCGGACACCATCAAAGCGAGCGCAAGCAAAATCCCCCTCCCGCTTGCGGGAGGGGTTAGGGGAGGGGCGTGCCTGTCGAGAGCCGTGTTGGATTCAAGCCCTCCCCCAGCCCCTCCCGCCAGCGGGAGGGGGGCAGAAGAACGGGTGAGCACCCGCATCACGCCGCCTCGCGGACGGTGCGGAATTCGATCTTCTTGTCGTAGGGCGCGCCGAGGATCAGGCGCTGGACGTAGATGCCGGGCAAATGGATGCAATCGGGATCGAGCGAACCGACGGGGACGATCTCTTCCACCTCGGCGATGCAGATCTTGCCCGCGGTCGCCATCGGCTGGTTGAAGTTGCGCGCGGTCTTGCGGAAGATGAGGTTGCCGCTTTCATCGGCCTTCCAGCCCTTGATGATCGACAGATCGGCGCGGATGCCGCGTTCGAGGATATAGTCATCTCCGTCGAAATTCTTCACTTCCTTGCCCTCGGCGACGAGCGTGCCGACGCCGGTCTTGGTGTAGAAACCGGGGATTCCCGCGCCGCCTGCGCGGCAACGCTCGGCGAGCGTGCCTTGCGGGCAGAATTCGACCTCGAGTTCGCCCGCCAGATATTGCCGCTCGAATTCCTTATTCTCGCCGACATAAGACGAGATCATCTTCTTGACCTGGCGCGTGCGCAGCAGCTTGCCCAAGCCCTCGCCATCGATACCGGCATTGTTGCTGGCGATCGTCAGATCCTTGGTGCCGGCGTCGCGAATCGCGTCGATCAGGCGCTCAGGGATACCGCACAGGCCAAAGCCGCCCGCGCAAATCGTCATCCCGTCGTGGAGCACACCGTCCAGGGCGGCAGCGGCATCGGCGTAGATCTTGCGCATGGGCATGGCCTTTCGATTTTCGCGCCGATTAGGGCGGGGAAGGGCGGTGGGTCAAGCCGTGGTGGCTCCGGAAGAGATGGTTCTCGCGGAGGCGCGGAGAGGGCGTGTTGGCCGCGCGCAGCGCCCTTCATACTCAAGCCGGGGGCGCGCAGGGCAACACAGGCGGTGAGCGGCTCTTCTCCGCGCCTCCGCGCCTCCGCGCGAGCAGATTTTCACGCGAAGGCGCGAAGGCGCGAAGACGAGTTTCTCTGCGTCCTCTGCGTCCTCTGCGCCTCTGCGCGCAAAAAAGAAGATCTTTTCGCGCAGAGGCGCGGAGGACGCAGAGGGGAGGGAAATTAAGGCGTGTCACCGGGGTTGATGAGGGCGGTGTGGTGGGATTGCTTCGCGTCTTCGCGTCTTCGCGTGATCAAAAATTCACGCGACGTCGGTTGATCGGAGGAGGACCATCTCCGCGCCGCCGCGCGAACAACAACCGTTTAAACGCGGGTGCCGAAGACGTGGCCGATCCCCGCGGTGACGGCCATGGCGAGCGCGCCCCAGAACAGCACGCGGACCGCGCCCTTCCACAGATTGGCGCCGCCGACATAGGCCCCGGCCGCGCCCAGCACGGCGAGCAGGACCAGCGTCGCGGCGACGACGGCCTCGACCAATACCGTGCCGCGGAACAGGAACGCCATCAGTACCGGGAAGATCGCGCCAATGGCAAAGCTCGCCGCCGAGGCGAGCGCGGCCTGGACTGGCTTGGCCTCCATGGTTTCATGGATGCCGAGTTCGTCGCGCATATGCGCGCCCAGCGCATCATGCGCCATCAATTGCTCGGCCACCTGGTTGGCGAGCGCGGTATCGAGCCCGCGCTGACGGTAAATGGCGGCGAGTTCCTTGGTTTCGGCCTTGGGGTCTTCCTCCAGTTCCGCCGCCTCGCGCGTGCGTTCGGCGGTTTCGGTATCGGCCTGCGAGCTGACCGAGACATATTCGCCCGCCGCCATCGACATCGCGCCCGCGACCAACCCGGCAATGCCGGTGGTGAGGATCGCGCTCTGGCTCTGCGCGGCGGCGGCGACCCCGACGATCAAGCTGGCGGTCGACAGCAAGCCGTCATTCGCGCCGAGAACCGCCGCGCGCAGCCAGCCGATGCGCTGAACCACATGTCTTTCGCCGTGTCTGATCATGCGGGTGGCGTAGCTGCCGCGCGCGCAACATGCCAGTTGCAATCCGCCAATTTCGCACAGCCGTCTTTTGCCATATTGACTACAGGCGTAATCGGTATGATTACGGGCGTAGTCAGTACGGAGGCGAGTCGAATGGCCGAACGGATTAGCGATGCCGAACATACCGTGATGGAGGTGCTGTGGGATGAAAGCCCGCTGACCGCGCAGGATGTGGCCGAGCGTATTCCGGCCGAGCGCGAGTGGAGCGCCAATACCGTCAAGACCTTGCTCGGGCGACTGCTCGCCAAGAATGTGATCGCCCATGAGGAAGATGGGCGGCGCTATCTTTATCGTCCGCTGGTGCAGCGCGAAGAGTATGTCGCGGGGGAATCGCGCAAGCTGATGGATCGCCTGTTCGGCGGGAAGCTGAGCCCGCTGGTCGCGCACCTGGCCGAGCGCGATGCGCTGACCGCGCAGGACATTGCCGAGATCGAGGCATTGCTGAAGGAGCTCAAGGCATGATCAGCTGGCTTATCGAGAGTTTGATCGCGTCCACGCTGCTGATGGTGGCGGTGCTGGCGCTGCGCGTGCCGGTGCGCAAAGCATTCGGGCCCGATATCGCTTATGCTCTGTGGCTTCTGCCGGCGGTGCGGCTGGTGCTGCCGCCTTTACCCGGCATCTGGCATGCAGCGGCGGTCGCGCCGGTGTTGCGCGCAAGCCAGGAGGTGACCGTTCTCTTCGTCGATCCGGTCGGCGAAAGTGCGGTCGGCCCGGCGGCGCAGCCGCTCTGGGCGATCCTTGCCGTGCTCTTGGCGATACTATGGGTTGTCGGTGCGATCGCGTTCTTTGGCTGGCACTGGCACCACCATGTGCGGTTTTGTCGCCGGATGGTGGAGCAGGCGGCGGCGAGCGACGACCTGGACGGCGTCCGTGTCATCGAAACCGATGCGGCCACGGGTCCGCTCGCCTTTGGCGTGCTGCATCGCTACGTCGCCTTCCCGCGCGACTTTGCCGAACGCTATGAGCCCGAAGAGCGCGATCTCGCGCTGGCGCACGAGCTCGGCCACCATGCGCGCGGGGATTTGATCGCCAATTGGGTGGCGCTCGCGGTGCTGGCGCTGCACTGGTTCAACCCGATCGCCTGGCGCGCCTTCCGCGCTTTCCGCGCCGACCAGGAAATCGCCAACGATGCGCGCGTGCTGGCGGGCATGAACCCGATGCGGCGGCACACTTATGCCTGCGCGATCCTGAAGGCGGCGCATCCAAGCTTTTTGGGCGGGACGGTTTCGGCGACCTGCCACCTCCACACCATCGACGATCTGAAAGGGAGACTGAGGATGTTGACCACGACCAAAACCTCGCGCCTGCGCCTGATCGGCGGTGGTGCGGCGGTATCGATCTTCGCGCTGGCGGGGCTCGGTTTGACGGCGTCGGGCACGGCGGCGGCGGCGAAGGTGCGCAGTTCGGTGGAAACGGCGACCGGGGTCAAGCTGGCCAGCCTCGACCAGGTTGCGGCACCCGCCGCACCCGCCGCACCCGCTGCGCCGGCCACGCCCGAACCAGCCGCTCCGGCACAGTCCATCGCGCCCGAGGAGGTCGCGGCGGTTCCGCCCGCGCCGCCCGCGCCGCCCACGCCGCCCGCTACCGCCGCAGATGCAATCGGCACGGGCAGCACGACGGTGATAACGGTGACCAAGGATGGCAAGCGCATCGTTCGCTATGGCCGCTATGTGAAGCTCAACCGAGACGGCAGTTCGACCTTGGTCGGCGAAATTGATCCGGTGCACGGGCTGGCGGCGATGCCGCCAATGCCTGCCATGCCGCCAATGCCGAAGATGCCACAGGTGGTATCGCGCTCCTGCGGGACGGGTGGTCCGGGCGAGACGATGGTGATCCACAATCAGGATGCGGCGGGACGGCGTATCATCATCTGCAGCGATCGCATCGCCGCTGCGGCCGCCAAGGGGATTGCGATGGCCGCGAACAGCAAGGTCATTCAGCGCACCGCCTATACCAGCGCGCTGAGCGGGCTGCGCAAGGCGCAGGAAAAGATGCGCATGGACACCGACCAAGGCGTGGAAGCGCGAGCACAGGCGCTGCATGCGATCGATACCGCGATCGCCGAAATCGAGAGCAAGCTTGCCACTGTCGACTGACCCTGCCGGGTCGTGCGGGCTTGCGTCTGCCCGCACGACCCGCCATCTCGATGGGTATGAGCGACCAAATCTCCGGCGTGCCCGAGCAACTCGAGCCCCTTGTCGCGCGCTTGCTTGCCCCCAATCCGTCGCCTTTCACCTCGACCGGGACGCAGGTGCATTTGGTCGGCACCAGCGATGTCGCGGTGATCGATCCCGGCCCCGACACACCCGACCATATCGCGGCGATCCTCCGCGCCATCGCCGGGCGTCCGGTGCGCGCCATCATGATCACCCATACCCATCGCGACCACAGCCCAGGCTCGCGTCCGCTGGCGGCGGCGACGGGTGCGCCGATCGTCGGTTGTGCGCCGCTCGCGCTGGATGACGATGGCATCCGCAGCGACGCCTCCTTCGATCGCGACTACGCCGCCGACCGCATTCTCGCGGATGGGGACGCCGTGACGGGGGACGGGTGGACGCTGACCGCGCTGGCGACCCCCGGCCACACCTCCAACCATCTCGCCTTTGCCTTGCCCGAGAGCCGGGCGCTGTTCAGCGGGGACCATGTGATGGGCTGGTCGACCAGCATCGTCTCGCCGCCCGACGGAGACATGGCGGCGTATATGGCAAGCCTGGAAAAGCTGCTGCCGCGCGACGACCGTATCTATTATCCCTCGCATGGCGATCCGGTGACCAATCCGCAGCGGCTTGTGCGCGGGATGCTCGGCCATCGCAAACAACGCGAGGGGCAGATCCTGCGGCTGCTCCGCGCCCAACCGGCGACGATCGCCACGATGGTCGAGCGCATGTATGTCGGGATCGATCCGCGCCTGTTTCCCGCCGCTGAACGATCTGTGCTGGCGCATTTGATCGACCTCGCACAGCGCGGCGAGGTTTTTGTTGAAGGTGAGCTTTGGAGCGCGAAAGCATGACGTTCGTCGGCAAATTCGCAGCGGCGCTGGCGCTGATCGCCGTGTTCATCCTGGGGCTGGTATGGGGCATCGGCGCTATGGTCGAGCACAAGCTTGCCGGCCCGGACCCCGTGACGATCGCCAGCGGGTCGCTTCAAGGGTTGCGCGAACAGAACCGGCTGTCGGCCTTCGCCGCGCGGTTCGTTGCGGTCTCAACCTCGACCCAGACGCAATTCGGTTTGCAAGCCAAGAAGACGCTGATCATGCCGGGAACGGTTGAATATCACGTCGATATGGCGAAGCTGAACGCGCGCGACGTGACGTGGGACGCCAAAAGCCGCACGCTCGGCGTCGTGCTGCCGCCGGTCGAGGCATCGGCACCGCAAATCGACATGACGCAGATCCGCGAATATGGCGAAGGCGGAATCCTGTCCAAAATCACCGATGCCGATGCGAAACTCGAGGCGGCAAACCGCGCCGCCGGTCAAAAGGAACTTGTGCGCCAGGCGCATGAAGCGGTGCCCCTCCGCCTTGCCCGCGACGCTACGCGCCGTGCGGTGGAGCGGAGCTTTGCGCTGCCGCTCAAGGCGGCAGGCCTGGATGCGACCGTCAAGGTGCGCTTCGCCGATGAGGGACACGACAATAGCGAAGTGTGGGACACCACCAAGTCCATCGCCGAAGTCCTGGCCAATCGCAAATAACGGACGGCGCGGTTCCTTCATCGCCGATTCAATGGTATAGACCCCTATCGATTCGATTTCGTCGGGGGGCGGGCATGGCATCTTTAGCGGAATCTCATCGGATCGTTGTGAAAGACGATCGTTTCTTTTTCATCACGTCGCTTATCATGGCGGCAATTGTCGTCGCGGGCTTCTCGTTAATGATCGTCACGGGCCGGTCGAGCTTTGGCTCCCCGCCCATTGTTCATGCCCATGCCGTGGTCTTCATGGGCTGGGTGGTGTTGTATGTGACGCAGAATGCGCTGGTCGCGCGGGGCTCGATCGCGCTGCATCGGCGGCTTGGGTGGATTGCTGCGGGCTGGGTCGTGGCGATGATCGTGCTCGGCACGGTCGTCACGGTGCGCGTGATACGGCTCGGTCATACGCCGTTCTTCTTTCCACCGGCCTTGTTCCTGGTGCTCAATCCGGTGATGATTCTGACCTTCGCGGGTTTGATCGGCGCTGCGATCGTGCGGCGGCGGCAGACGGAGTGGCATCGGCGGCTGAATTTCTCGGGAATGGCATTGCTGCTGGGGCCGGCATATGGGCGGTTGCTGCCGATGCCGTTTCTGATCCCTTATGCTTATGAGGTCGATACTCTGGCCGTGCTGATCCTTCCCGTCATCGGCATCGTCTTTGATCTGCGCCGTAATGGCACCATTCATCCGGCCTGGTGGTGGGGTCTCGCGGCGATCATCGGATCGACGTTGCTCTCCGAAGCAATCACCTACAGTCCGCTGGGTACGGCCCTGTACCGCGTGGCAACGGAAGGATCGGCGGGCGCGTCGATTGCACCGCTTGCCTATCCGCCATTCCCGCTCTCTTGATCGCGCGGCCGCACGCGTCCATGTGCAGCGCGCAAACGCGGGAGCATGGTGATGGACGCACGTGGTGGTATCGGCGGAAGCCTGACCGGGCTCGATTTGAGGGCTGAGATCAATCGGCTGCGCAAGGAGCGCAACGCCGTGATCCTGGCGCATTATTACCAGAAGCCCGAAATTCAGGATCTGGCGGATTTCGTTGGCGACAGCCTTGATCTGTCGAAAAAGGCTGCGGCCACGGACGCCGACGTCATCGCCTTCTGCGGCGTGCGCTTCATGGCCGAGACCGCCAAGATATTGAGCCCCGACAAGATCGTGGTGCTGCCCGACATGGACGCCGGGTGCAGCCTGGAAGATAGCTGTCCGCCCGACCAGTTCGCCGCGTTCCGCGCCGCGCACCCTGATCATATCGCGCTGACCTATATCAACTGCTCGACCGAGGTGAAGGCGCTCTCCGACGTGATCGTGACGTCGTCGTCGGCCGAGAAGATCCTCAACCAGATCCCGCTCGACCAGAAGATCATCTTCGGGCCCGACAAGAATCTGGGCGGCTATCTCGCACGCAAGACCGGGCGCGAGATGCTGTTGTGGCCGGGCGTGTGCATCGTGCACGAGGCGTTCAGCGAAACCGAATTGCTCAAGCTGCAATTGCAACACCCGGGCGCGCCGGTCGCGGCACACCCCGAATGCCCGCCCTACATTCTCGATCATGCCGATTATGTCGGGTCGACCAGCGGTATCCTGGCCTATGCCGATGCGATGGCGGGCGACACGCTGATCGTCGCGACCGAGCCGCACATCATCCACCAGATGGAAAAGGCCGCACCGCTCAAGAACTTCATCGGTGCACCCGGCGCAGACGGCAATTGCAACTGCAATGTCTGCCCGTACATGGCGCTGAACACGCTGGAAAAACTCTACCTGGCCTTGCGTGACCTGACCCCGCGCGTGGAAATCGAGGAAGGGCTGCGGCTGCAAGCCAAGAAGAGCCTCGACGCGATGCTCGCTATGGCCAGCGGCACGGTGGGGCAGGGCGATCTGGGACCTGTAAGAGCATGACCTTCCAGCTCGATCGTTTCGACCTCGCTACCTTCGTGCAGGCGACGCTGGCCGAAGATTTGGGGCCGGGCGGCGACATTACCTCTGCCGCCGTCATTCCGGCGGAGGCGCGCTTTACCGGGGTGATGGACAGCCGCGATGCGATCGTCGTCGCTGGGCTGCCGATCGCCGAGGCGTTTTTCCGCGCGCTGGACTCGGATGTCGAAATCGAGCGGCTTGTCGAGGATGGGCAAGCCGTTGCGGCGGGCACCGATCTGCTGCGGCTCCACGGTCTGGCGCGGGCGATGCTGACGGCAGAGCGGTCGGCGCTCAACACGGTGCAGCATCTGTCGGGCATCGCGACGATGACCCGCGCTTACGTTGACGCGATTGCAGGCACCGGCGCGACGCTGCTCGACACGCGCAAGACCATTCCCGGTCTGCGCGTGCTGGGAAAATATGCGACGCGCATGGGCGGTGCGACCAACTATCGCATGGGCCTGTGGGACGCCGCGATGATCAAGGACAATCACGTCGCGGTGGCGGGGGGTGTCGGCCCGGCAACCGCGCGCGCGAAAGCCGCCGGGATCGCGCGGATCATCGTTGAGGTCGATGCGATCGACCAGATCGAACCCGCGCTGGCGGCGGGCGCGACGCATTTGCTGCTCGACAATATGGACGTGCCGACGCTGCGCGCGGCGGTGGCGCAAGTTGCCGGGCGCGTGCCGACCGAGGCGTCGGGCGGCGTGCGGCTCGACACGATCCGCGCGATTGCCGAAACCGGCGTGACCTATATCAGCGTCGGGCGCTTGACGCAGTCGGCTCCGGCGGCCGATATCGGGCTCGATTTCACGACAGTATAAGGGGCGGGCGATGCGGATGTCTCTGGCGATCGGATGCGGGGTGCTGGCGATGCTGCCGGTGGCAGCGCAGGCGCAAAGCTATCAATGCACTGTCCCGGCGACGCTGCCGCGCCCGCACCCCGATGTCGCCTCGGCCAGCCAACCGCAGCGTGTGCGCCCGATCACCGGCTATACCCTGGCGCTGACCTGGGCACCCGAATATTGCCACAAGAATTTCCGGGATCCGTCTGCCAAATTCCAGTGCCAGAGCGGCAATCGCTTCGGCTTCACGCTCCACGGCCTGTGGCCCGACGGGGTGGGCAAGGAATGGCCGCAATATTGCACCTCGACCGCGTTGCTGCCTGCGGCGCTGATCAAGGAGCACGTTTGCTCGACGCCCTCGCCGCAATTGCTCCAGCACGAATGGGCCAAGCACGGCACCTGCATGGGCACAACGCCCGATGCCTATTTCAGCAAATCGACCGGGCTTTACGCCAAGTTGCGCTACCCGGACATGGATGCCCTGTCGCGCAAGCCGCTCAATGCCGGGCAATTGGCCGAGGCGATTGCCGCCGCCAATCCCGGTATCCCCGCCAATGCTGTGCGCGTTACCGTCAACGCGATGGGCTGGCTGGATGAGCTGTGGCTGTGTCTCGACAAGCGCTTTGCCTATACGCGCTGCGAAACTGGCTCTGGCGGCATTGCCGGCAATGCCACCGTCAAAATCTGGCGCGGCAAGCGCTGAGCGCGTCTCCGCGCCGAGAGATCATCCGTTAATGGTGGCGGTCGACGGGTGATGCTTGTCGAGATGGCGCTTGATGATTTTCAGGTTGCGCGTGTTTGAGCGGAACAGGAAATCGGGAACGGCACCCACCACCGGAATGATACCCAGCAGAAAGTCGATGCCGACATTACCGAACATCCGGGCCATCTGGAGCTTGGACATGCCGAGATTGCGCGCCTCCCACACCATCCACGCGCCCATTGCGGCACCGATCGCATCGCCACCGATCGGGATCAGGTCCAAGATGACGTCGAGCCCGATCTTGCGGTTGAGCACCGGCACCGTGAACAGCCCTTCGAGCAAATGCTCCATCGCCTCAATTCGCTTGCGCACCGCGGCCGGATCGCGCCCCGCATAGCTGGAGGCAAACGCGCCGAGGGGCGGGGGGCTCATGCGAGTGGTGGTGTCGGCCATGTCACCTCAATTGGTGTCGCTGCGGAGATGATTCAACGGGTGCCACGCCCGCGAGTTCCCGGTCCACGCTTTCAATCGGATACTGACCAGCGACCAGCGCAGCGGACGCGCAATCGGGATGAAGGCGACTTCGCTGGCAAGGGCAGCATCGGCAATGGCGATTTGCTGCGCGCGCATCCGCGGCGAATCCGCGTCGCGGGCGGCGTCGATCGCGGTTTGCGTTGCCTCGCTGCAAAGCTGGCAGGCGGTTGCCACGTACCAACGCCCGCTATCATATGGCGCAACCGCGTCGATCAGGCGGAGATCGGCCGGGGCCTCGGCCGCAACGCGCTCGGGCACGATGCCAAGCGACACCAAGGCTGCGCCGACATAGCCGTAAAGCAGGTTCGCGCCGGGCCCATCGGGAAGCGCGACACGGATCGTGATCTCGCCCGGATGGGTGGTCTTCCAACGCGCGATGCGGGCTGCGGGATTTTCGGCCGTGCCGTTTTCGGTTTGCGCCCATGCCGGGATGGCGGGGGGAGCAGCCGAATCCAGTTGCTCGGGCAGCAATTGCGATACCGGTGCCCAATCGGGGGAAATGGTGGCGGTGAACGCGGCTCGGTCAAAGGCCTGGGCGATCGCCGCGCGATTGGCGGGATCAGCCAGCACTCCCGCGCGGTTGACGATCGCCAGACCGAAGAGGCCAGCGGCTGGATCGAGCCGTCGGTTGATGGGCGCAATCTGGGTGAGGCCGACCAGCGGCCAATCCGCGAACGTGCCGCCGGTTACGAGTTGGGCCTCGCGCCGCTCGAACCGCACGATCGCGCGCGCCGCGCGCTCGCCAATCAAGCGGATGTTGGCAGCCGCAGGCGGTTCGACCGCATCTTCGTCGGGGCTGCGGGCCGGGTCGAAGGCGGGGCGCAGGAGAACGCTGCGCCCGCGTTGTGCGGTGGCGCGATACGGGCCGCTGCCGCCGGGTGGTTTGGTGCGGAAAATCGCCAGTTCGGGCTGGGCGAACAGCTTGAGCAAATCCGGCCGTGGCCGCTTCAGGCGGATCTCGATGACCTCGGGCGTCATTTCGACGATTTCGTCGATCGCGGTCAGATAGGGGTGCAACGCGTTGCGGGACCCTGCTGCGATTTGACGGCGCAGCACCTTGACCACCTCGGCGGCGGTGACCTTTTCGCCGTCATTCCATTCGCTGTCGCGCAAGCGGAAGATATAGCTCCGTCCCTGGTCGATCACGCTCCACCGTTCGGCCACGCCCGGTTCGATCTGGCCGCTCGCGTCGAAGCGCACCAGGCCCTGCGCGGTCGCGTCGAGCATGAGCCGGGCGGGCGTGTCGAGCGCGCCGCGCGCGGGATCGGCCAATGCGGGAGCCGCTCCGATCGCGCTGACCGTCACCGGACCGTCGTCACCCCGCGCATTGCACCCGGCGAGCAGGGCCAGCGCGGCAAGGGCGGTATGGCGGATCCTCTCAGGGTGCGTGGGTACTCGGAGCATGGCCGCCCTTGTGCCACCCGGTCGCGGTGCGCGCCACCCGATCGTTCGCTATTCGACCGGGATTGGTGGCGCGATCGTCTTACCCGAACGACCGATGCGGATCGTGCGCGATCAACATCGTATCGTCGCGCGCGATAACGGCGAGCGCCAGCCCCGCTTCGCGCGCGCGGTCGATGGCGAGGCTGGTGGGTGCGCTGATCGTGATCAGCATCGGGAATCCCGCCCGGACCGTCTTTTCCACGAGTTCCTGGCTGCACCGGGCCGATAGCAACACGAAGCCGGTGGCGCTCGAGATGCCGTGGCGTGCCAGCGCCCCGATCAACTTGTCGAGCGCGTTGTGGCGGCCGACATCTTCGCGCGCGAGCACGATATCGCCGGCCGGGCTGCAAAAGGCAGCAGCATGCGTGGCACCCGTCGCGCGCCCGAGCCGCTGGTGATTGCGCAACTCGCCGAGCGCGCGCGCGACGGCAGCGCGCGGGAGCGATATCCGGGCGGTGACCGGGGGCAGCGGCGCAAGCGCGGCCGCGATGCTGTCGATCCCGCATATGCCGCAGCCGCTTTCCGAAACACGCGTGCGGGCGCGCGCGAGGACGCGGGGGGTGGAGCGTTGCGGGAGTTCGGCGCGGACGATCCAGCCGCCGTCGACCGCCACGATGCTCGGCTCGGTCAGCTCGGCGAGCGTCGCCAGCCCTTCGCTGATCGTGAAGCCGGTGACGAAATCGGCCAGATCGGTCGGCGTGCCCATCATCACGGCATAGCCGATGCCGTTATACTCAATCGCGATCGGTGCTTCGACCGGCACGCTGCGATCGATCGCCGCACCGGGCGTGTCATCATAGGCAACCCGCAGCACCGGCACATCGCGGACCGCCGCGGTCAGATGCGCGAGGTCGTCGGGGCGGTTGATGTTGACCAAGCCCAGCTCGGTGTCGTCGATCCGGCGGGCGTCGGTGAGCGCGATCCAGGATTCGAGCGAGCGCGCGCCGGTGGCGATATGGGTGTCGAGCCGGATGGCGAGCGATGTCGGCCACCAGCCGATCGCCGTCTGCCGGTCCAGCACCGCCGCGCCCGCGCCTTCCAGCAAGCGTCGCAGCGTGGTGGGCAAGGGATGGACGTCGACGGGCACGGTCAGCACGGCATCATATCCGTGCACGGCAGCATAATGCAGCGCGGCATTCAGCGCGCCGAGCGGCCCGAGCCCCGGTTCCGGTCGGTCGGCGACGCTCTCCAGGCCATCCCAGACGCGTCCGCACAGCACCACATGGTCGACCTGTGGCGATAGCGCGGCTGCGCAGTGCGCGAGCAGCGGGGCACCGTTCCACTCCGCGAGCGCTTTGTCGGTGCCGAAGCGGCGCGACTGCCCCCCGGCCAGGATCGCGCCTAGCGCGCGCATGGCACGCTCATTTCGCCTCCGCGTCGCTCCGCACCTGCGCGTGCGCCAGCAGCGCGAAAATGCCCGCGCCGCCGAGCAGATTGCCGAGGATCGCCGGGATTAACGACGACGATATCAACGCGAGCGCCGATGCCTTGCCGCTGAAGATCAGCAGGAAAACCTCGGACGAGCCAACGATCGAATGGCTGAACCCGGCGAGCGCGACGAGATAGGTGATCGCGCTGATGATCAGGAAGGATTGCGCGCGGGCGCTTGGCAGCGTCCAGGCGAGGATGGCGATGAAGAAGCCGGCCGGAACCGCGTTGACGAAGGTGGCACCCGCGCCGAGCATCGTTACCTTGGTCGCAACCGCGATCATCGCGGTACGCAGCGCGTCATCGCCGATCAGCCCGCCCGCCATCGCCGACGCGACCAGTGCAGTGCCTGTGAGATTGGCGAGGATTACCAGCCCCCACAGCCGGAGCGTAAGCCCCAGCGCCGCAAGCGAAGGCTTGGTGGCGAGCGGCAGCATCGCGGTGATCGTGCTTTCGGTGAACAACTGCATCCGCCCCAGCACGACAATCAGGAATCCGATCGGATAGCCGAGCGACACCACCGCCGGTCGCCACGGTGCATCGGGCAGATGCGCATAAAGCGCACCTTCGAACAGAAGCGAGGCGTTGATCGCGATTCCCGCCGCAAGGCCCGACCATAATAAGGCGGCGGCTGGGCGTTTGACCGCGGTTTCGCCCTCTTCGCGCACCGTTCGGTGAAGGTCGGTCGCATCGGCCGCACCGAGATCATCGTCGCTTTTGGGGGTGTTTTTGCTGGAGGCCATCGGTCAGTTGCTATGCACAAAAGCGCGGCGTGGCTAGCGCACGCCAGAAGGCGCGCGGACAATCTACCGTCATACTAAGACACGAAGAGGGTTCGAATGTCCCCCTGGCGCTTCCAGCCTTTCGCCGTACGAATATAGTGGGCCTCGAAACCCGAGCCGCATAATCCGGTACAAGAAACATCCATTCGGACAGTCGCGGTTTTGAGGTCGGCACCGATCTCGGGAACTTCGATCGAGTAGATGAAGGCGGCCTTAATCGCCTGCCCCGCTATGGGCACGTGCATGTTTGCTCGTGCCCGCGCGTCTCTATCCGCCAGCGGATAGCCAGCCGGAATCTCACTCACAAGTTTTGGGCAAACTTCCAGGACATCGGTTCGTTCAGCGTCGTGACCCGCATAGTAGAGATCGGCGCTTCGTTCGCGATTAGTGCTGGGCAGGTCCTGCAACGCCACGCGTCCGACTTCGCATATCGCGTCGGCTTTGGCTGCGCTCGACGAAACGGAAGCTGCCATCAAGACAAACACCGTGATGATCATTGTTCATCCCCCAAGAGCAGGACTTTCCCGGTACTGACGATGTTACAGTACATGAGACACGTAGGCCAATCTTACGAGCCTGGGTATCGCTCCGCTTCCACCCGTACCGGCACCGATTTCGACGCGGGCGTGCCCGATAGCGCGTCGTGATGCTGCATCGGCACCAGCACGTTGCATTCGGGGTAATAGCCGGCGATCGTGCCGCGCGGAAGCTGGTAGGCGGTCAGTTTCAGGCCGCTCAGACGGCGGTCGTGGCCGTCGGCCACATCGGCGATGAGCGTGATCGTCTGGCCATCGGTGAGCCCAGCCTCGGCAATGTCCTCCGGGCACATCAGCACGATGTCGCGCGAGCCTTCGAGCCCGCGCAGCCGGTCCGAATAGCCGTAGATCGTGGTGTTGAACTGATCGTTCGAGCGCATCGTGATGAGGCGGTAGCGGCCCGGCGCATCCTGAAAGCCGACCGAATTGAGCGCGTCGGGCGTGGTGAACACCGCCTTGCCCTCGGGCGTCTTCCACACCCGCTCATGCGCGCCATTGCCGCGATAGAAGCCGCCCGCCTGATACATGCGTTTGTTATAATCGCGGAAATCGTCGGGATAGGTGCGTTCGATCAAGTCGCGTACCAACCCGTAATCGGCCGTCCAGGCGTCCCATTGCAGCGCGGGCAGCGGCGGGAGCGTCGCCTTGGCGATGCCGGCGACGATCGCCAACTCGCTCTTCACGCTCTCCGACACCGGCGCGCGATAGCCGATCGAGGCGCTGATCATCGAAAAGCTGTCCTCGCTGGTGATGGTCTGCGGTCCGCTTGCCTGCTCGTCCGTCTCGAAGCGACCGAGACAGGGGAGGATATAGGCCTGCTTCGCCGGGAACAGGTGGCTGCGGTTGAGCTTGGTCGAGACCATCACGGTGAGGTCCTGCGCTGCCCAGGCCGCCTCCATCCGGTGTTGATCGGGCACGGCGCGGACAAGGTTGCCGCCAAGCGAGATGAACGCTTTCACCTTGCCCTCGAACAACGCCTCGGCGGCGTGGACGATGTTCATGCCGTCCTCGGTCGGCGGATCGAAGCCGAACAGTTCCTTTAATTTATCGAGCGGGACGAGATGCGCTTTCTCGGCAATGCCGACGGTGCGCTGACCCTGCACATTGCTGTGTCCGCGCACCGGGCAGCAGCCGGCACCCGGGCGACCGATATTGCCGCGCAGCAGCAGCAAATTGACCAGCATCGCGATGTTGAGCGCGCCGTGCGCATGTTGCGTCAGCCCCATGCCATAAACGCCGATCACCTTTTCGGCGGCGATATAGATGGCGGCGGCCTCGCGCAGCGCGGCTTCGGTCAGGCCGGATTCGCGCTCGATTTCGGCCCAGTCTGCGTCGCGGCACGATTGGATGAAGCTGTCGAAGCCAGTGGTGTGTTGCTGGACGAAGGCGTGATCGATCACTTCTGCGGTGCCCGCTGCCTTGGCGGCATCGTCGGCCTCGACCACGCATTTGCACAGGCCGAGGATCGCGGCGATGTCACCACCAGCCTTCACCTGGTGATATTGGTCGGAGATCGTGGTCTCCTTGCCGGTCAGCATCGCTGCGGGGCTTTGCGGATCGACGAAGGAGACGAGGCCCTGTTCGATGACGGGGTTGAAGGTGACGATCTTGCCGCCGCGATCCTTCAATTCCTTCATCGGGTGCAGGAAGCGGGGGCTGTTGGTGCCGGGATTCTGGCCGAATACGAAGAAGGCGTCGGTTTCGGCGAGATCCTCCCACACGATCGTGCCGACTGGCGAGCCAATCACCTTGGTTAGCCCGACCGACGTGGTCTCGTGGCACATGTTGGAGCTTTGCGGCAGGTTGTTGGTGCCGTGCACGCGCGCAAGCAGCGCGTAGAGATAGGAGGCTTCAAGCCCGGCATGGCCCGAGGCGTAGAACACCGCGCTGTTTTTGGGCAGCGCGGTGAGCGTCGCGCCGATCGCGGCGAACGCCTCGTCCCACGACACTTCCTCATAGCGGTCGGTCGCGGCATTGTAGCGCAGTGGGTGCGTCAGGCGGCCGGTTTTTTCGAGGTCGTGATCCTTCCAGTCGCGCAGCGCGGTGACGGTGTGGCCTTCCTCGTCCCAGAAGGCCGGGGTGCAGCGCGCGCTGGTGAGTTCCCACAGCGTCGCCTTCGCGCCGTTTTCGCAAAATTCGAAGGCCGAATAATTGGCGGGCTTGGGCCAGGCGCAGGAGACGCACATCACGCCCTTGGGCTTGTTGATCCGACCGAGACTGCGCAGCGCGGCGGGGCTGGGCAAGGCGTCGCCATAAGCGTGCGCGATTCCCCGCAGCGATCCCCAGCCACCAGCCGGACCAGCAGCGTGGGGAAGGTCCTTTTGCTCGGCCATGTCTGCGCGCCTTGTCGATACGATCGGGAATGTCAGATGCTGCTTACGCTGCAATCGCTCTCTGGCTCAACGCCGAATGCGCGACGAGGTTGCACGGCGGATCGCCCGCGCGTTGGTGGCGGGGCCAGATTCTGGCTGGTTGCGGGCTTGTCAGCGGGAAGAGAGTCGAACATGACGCCGCGCAGTGGCTGTGCTGATGCGGGGGTTGTGCCCCGAAATTCCGGAGGTTGGATGGCGGACGTTGCAAAGATCGGCCGCGACATGCGCGAGGCCGCGGGGCGATGACCGGATTGATCGGCATCGATTGGGGCACCTCCAACCTGCGGGGTTTTCGCTTCGATGCACATGGCACGGTGATCGAACGGCGTGCCTCACCGCGCGGCATTGCGACGATCGAGGATGGCGCATTCGAGGCGGTGCTGGGCGAACTGGTTGCGGGCTGGACTGGCGATCGGCGTCCAATCGTGCTGAGTGGCATGATCGGCAGCCGCAATGGCTGGCGCGAGGCCGCGTATCTGCCGTGCCCGGCGGATCCGGTCGCGCTGGCGGCGGCGACGCTCGGCTTCGATACGGCGCTTGGCCGTTGCCACATCGTGCCGGGCCTGGCGGTAAATCAGCCCGGTCGGCCGGGCGATGTGATGCGCGGCGAAGAGACGCAGATTCTGGGTGCGGGCGTGCGTGACGGCATATTGGTGCTGCCCGGTACGCATAGCAAATGGGCAACGCTGGAGGCGGGCCGCGTGACCGGTTTCCGCACGGCGATGACGGGCGAACTCTATGCGGTGCTGCTGCGGCACTCGCTGCTGGGCCGCCTGGCCGAGGATCCGGGCGCGCGCGACACCGGCGCTGGCTTTGCCCGTGGGGTGGAGCGGGCGCTGGCCGATCCGGCGCTGTCGCTGCTGCTGTTCTCAGCGCGGGCCGAGGTGTTGCTGGGCGGGCTGTCGCCGCAGGAGGTTGCGGCGTATCTGTCGGGTTTGCTGATCGGTGCCGAAATCGGCGCGATGATCGGGAGCGCGCACAGCAGCATCACCATGATCGGCGATCCCGCGCTCAGCGCACGCTATCGCACCGCCTTCGGCCTTGCCGGGCGACAGGACATCAATCTCGTCGATGGCGATGCGGCAACCGCCGCCGGGCTGTGGACGATCGGAAAGGAAATCCGATGACCTTCGAAGACGTGCTGCAAGAGCTTCCGCTGATCGCCATTCTGCGGGGGCTCACGCCGGCCGAGGCGGCACCGGTGGCGCGCGCTTTGTTCGCCTGCGGCTTCCGGTGCCTGGAAGTGCCGCTCAATTCGCCCGAGCCGTTTGCGAGCATCCGCGCCATCGTCGATACGCTGGGAGACACCGCGCTGGTCGGGGCGGGGACGGTGCTGCACCCGGACGATGTGCAACGCGTCAAGGATGCCGGGGGGCAGATCGTGATCTCGCCCAATTGCAATATCGAGGTGATCCGCGCGACCAAGGCGCTGGGGCTGGTGTCGCTGCCCGCCTTCTTCACTCCGAGCGAAGCC
The DNA here is from genome assembly GCF_017875905.1 of Sphingomonas sp. PL20. Lineage (NCBI taxonomy): Bacteria > Pseudomonadati > Pseudomonadota > Alphaproteobacteria > Sphingomonadales > Sphingomonadaceae > Sphingomonas > Sphingomonas sp. PL20. Next base: position 1,859,235 of record NZ_JAGINH010000002.1, read on the forward strand.
TTTGCCGCGATTGAGGCGGGGGCCGATGGATTGAAGCTGTTCCCCGCCGAAGTCGCCGGTCCGCAAGGCCTGAAGGCGATGCGGGCGGTGTTGCCGAAGGCGATGCCGGTGTTTCCGGTCGGCGGCGTCGATGCCGAGACGATGGCCGCGTATTGCGCCGCCGGGGCGCGGGGCTTTGGCATCGGATCGTCGCTATATGCGCCGGGTCGTTCGGCTGACGACACCGGCGCGCGCGGACGTGCGCTGGTTACCGCCTTCCGGGCGGCGCGCGCCACCGCGTAGGTCGCGCGCCGCCCGGTCGACGGGGCCTGTCGCTAAGCCTTAGCGCGTGGTCGACAAGCGGAAGATCATCCGGTGGTGATAAGGGTGTGCCGGATCGACGCGCGCCGATCCGAACGCCGGTTGGTTGGGCGTGTCGGGGAAGAGCTGCGGCTCGAGCGCGATGCCGTCGCCCATCCGGTACAGGTGCCCGCTTTTTCCGATCAGCGTGCCATCCAGGAAATTGCCGGTGTAGAGCTGAACGCCGGGTTCGGTCGTCAACACCTCGAGCACGCGACCCGACGCCGGATCTTCCAGCCGCGCCGCGAGCTTGGGCTCCTTTGTCCGCCCGGCATCGAGCACGAAATTGTGATCATAGCCGCGGCCGAACACGATTTGCGGATCGGTGCCGTCGCGTATGCCATCCTGCAGCACGCGCCCGTGCGTGAAATCAAACACGCTGCCCGCGACGGGCTTCAGCACGCCGGTCGGGATCAGCTGCGCGTTGACGGGCGTGTAACGGGCGGCGGGGATAGTCAGCCGGTGTTGCAAGGCACCCTGCGGCGCGCCATCCCCAGCGAGATTGAAGATCGCGTGGTTGGTGAGGTTGACGATCGTCGGCGCGTCGCTGGTCGCATCATAGTCGATCGTCACATTGCCGGTGTCATCGAGCGCGTAAGTGGCGGTGACCGCCAGCGTGCCGGGATAACCCTGGTCGCCCGCTGCACTCGTCAGCGCGAAGGTGACGCGCGCGGTGGGGCCGGAGGTGACCGAGACGACGCGCCAGGGCAGTTTATCGAAGCCCTTGGTCCCGCCGTGCAGCGAGTTGCTTTTGTCGTTCTGGGCGAGTTGGATGCTCTTGCCATCAAGCGTGAAGCGTCCGCCGGCAATGCGATTGGCATAGCGGCCAACGCTTGCACCCCAGAAATTGGGATGATCGACATAGCTTTGCAGATCGTCATAGCCGAGTTCGACATCGGCAAGCTTGCCGTCCCGGTCGGGGGCCTTCAACGCCTGCAGCGTCGCACCGAAGGAGATGATCGTCGCGCTGACGCCGTTCGCGCCCTTCAGCGTCACCGCTTCGACGGCCGTGCCATCGGCCAGCGTCCCGAACGGGCGTCGTTCCGCCGACGCGGCAAAAGCAGGCGTCGCAGCGCACGTCGCGAGCGCTGCGAGCAGCGTTGTTTTCGTCCAACCCAGACCGTTATGCCGCATAAACTCTCCCGTCGTTGACCAGTTTGATCTTGCTATATACTCAGACAAAATAGATGCAAAGGCCAGTCGGCGCGATTGTGGATGCCGCCGGACTGGTACAAATGACGGAGAAATAGAGTGACGGTTTCGCTGATTCAGATCCGCCAGCCAGACGGCGTGCGTGCCGTGGTCGTCGCGGAGGGCGATACGCTGCGGACCGTTCCGGGCGTGGCCACGGTGGTGGAATTGGCGCGCCGCGCGCTTGCCGAGCGGCGCAGCCTGGTCGAGATGGTCCAGGCGCTGGGCGAGGGCGCACCGGTTGATCTGTCAGGCGTCACCGTGCTCGCGCCGATCGACCACCCCGATACCGCGCATTTGCTGATGACGGGTACGGGCCTGACGCACCTCGGCTCGGCTGAAGGCCGCGACAAGATGCACCGCGCCATCAACGATGCCGCGCAGCAGACCGATTCGATGAAGATGTTCCTGATGGGCGTGGAGGGCGGCAAGCCCGAGGGCGACGCGGTCGGCGCGCAGCCCGAATGGTTCTTCAAGGGCGATGGCAGTGCGTTGATCGCACCCGACGCGCCGTTGCCTTCACCGTCATTCGCGCTTGATGCCGGGGAGGAGCCGGAAATTGCGGGCATCTACCTGATCGATGAGGACGGTACGCCGGTGCGCCTCGGCTTTGCGCTCGCCAATGAGTTTTCCGATCATGTCACCGAACGCGGCAATTATCTGTGGCTCGCCCATTCCAAATTGCGGCCGGCGGCGCTCGGCCCGGAATTGCTGATCACCCCCTTGCCATCGCATGTCGAGGGCAGCAGCAAGATCCTGCGCGATGGCGCGACGCTGTGGGAAAAGCCGTTCGTATCGGGCGAAGCCAATATGTCGCACAGCATCGCCAATCTTGAGCATCACCATTTCAAATATGCGCTGTTCCGGCGTCCCGGCGACGTGCACGTCCATTTCTTCGGCACGGCGACGCTGTCGTTCAGCGACGCGGTGCAGACCCAGGCGGGCGACATTTTTGAGATTGCGGCGGCACCCTTCCGCTACCCCGTGCGCAACCCGATCGGTGCGGAACCCGCCACGCCTGTGTCGGTAAAAACCCTGTGAGCCCGATCCGCATCGCCATCGTTGGCCTCGGCAAGATTGCCCATGACCAGCATTTGCCGGCGATCGCAGGGTCGCCCGAGTTTGAATTGGTCGCGGCGGCAACGCTGGCCGGGACGCTCGCCGATGTGTCGGTGTTCGCGTCGGTGGAGGCCATGCTCAATGCCGACATCGCGATCGATGCGGTGGCGATGTGCCAGCCGCCGCAAGCGCGGTTCGATGCCGCCGTGCAGGCGATCCGCGCGGGCAAGCATGTCCTGCTGGAAAAGCCGCCCGGCGCGACCCTGTCCGAGGTCGAGGCGCTGACGCGCTTGTCCGAAGCGGCGGGGACGACGCTGTTCGCAGCCTGGCATTCGCGGTTCGCGCCCGCAGTGCACGACGCCCGCGCATGGCTGACCGAACGGCGCATCAACCATGTCGAGATCACCTGGAAAGAGGATGTCCGGCGCTGGCATCCCGGGCAGCAGTGGATTTGGGAGCCGGGCGGGCTCGGTGTGTTCGACCCCGGCATCAACGCGCTGTCGATCGCGACGCGCATTCTGCCGCGCCATTTCTATTTGCACGACGGAACGCTCGACTTCCCCGCGAACCGTGCAGCGCCGATCGCCGCCGAGCTCAACATGATCGGGATGAGTGGGGCGCCGGTCCACGCCGTGTTCGATTGGCGGCAGACCGGCCCACAGACATGGGATATCGTCGTCGATACCGATGACGGCACGCTGGCGCTGACGCATGGCGGCAGCCGCTTGGCGATCAACGGCGTGGTTCGGGAAAGCGCCCCTGAGGCCGAATATGCCGCGCTCTATCACCACTTTGCCGCGCTGATCGCAAAAGGCGAGAGCGATGTCGACCGCACCCCGCTGCGACTGGTCGCCGACGCCTTTCTGCGCTGTCGCCGCCGCGATACGGACCCCTTCGACGATTGAATCCGCCTTAGCGGGCGCACGACGATCGTGACCGGCCGCACCGCTTTGCGGGCTGGATTCGTGCGCCGGTCTTCAACATCTTGCGCGCTGGCACCGTGCGCCATCCGCAGCGCGATCGGCGTTTGACGCGCTCGCTGGCCACATATACTCAGACAATAGAGGATTGATTCAGGAGAGACAGGTAATGGCGATGGTGGCCCCAGTGGCGCGGATATCGGAAGGCGCGAGCGGACCAAAAGCAGGGCGGGCGCTGGCACTGCTTGCCAGCCTGTTCTTCATGTGGGGCTTCATCACCGTCATCAACGGTACGCTGTTGCCGCACCTGCGCAGCGTGTTCGCGCTGAGCTACACGCAGACCACGTTGATCGAATCGGTCTGGTTCATCGCCTATTTCTTCGCCTCGATCCCATCGGCGATGGTGATCGAACGGGTTGGCTATCAGCGCTCGATGGTCATCGGCCTGACGATGATGGCGGTGGGTGCGCTGATCATGGTGCCCGCGGCAAAGCTGCCCTCTTATGAGGTCACGCTGTTCGCGCTGTTCGTGATCGCCAGTGGCATCACGCTGCTGCAGGTGGCGGCCAACCCCTATGTCTCGGTGCTGGGCAAGCCCGAGACCGCGTCATCGCGGTTGAACCTGGTGCAGGCGTTCAATTCGGCAGGGGCGACGCTCGCGCCGCTGTTCGGCGGCTATCTCATCCTTGGCCGCACGACCTCGGGCACGGCCGCGGCAGGGGCTGCGGCCTTGACCCCGGCCGAGCGGCTGGCCGACGCGCAATCGGTGGTACTGCCTTATGTCATCGTCGCTGTTGTCCTTGCGGTGCTGGCGGTCATCATCGCACGCTTCCCGCTGCCGCCAATGGGCGTCGCGACGCAGCGCGCCGCCAAAGCCCCCCCCTCGGGCAAGTCGCTCGGCTATCGCATCGCGCATCATCCGCTGTGGCAGCACCGCAATCTCGTGCTCTGCATCCCGGCGATCTTCATTTACCTGATCGCCGAGATCGGCGTCGGCAACCTGTTCATCAACTTCGTGTCGCAGCCCGAAATCGGCAATCTGACGCACCAGCAGGCGTCCAATTATCTGTTCCTGTTGTGGGGCGGAATGATGGTGGGCCGTTTGGTCGGGGCGTTCGCAATGCAGCGGGTCGAGGCCGGGCACGCGCTGGCAGTGGCCAGTATCGGCGCGACGATCGTGATGCTGGTCGCTGCCTTCACCACCGGCCATGTCGCGATGTGGGCGCTGATCTCGGTCGGGCTGTTCCACTCGATCATGTTCCCGACGATTTTCACGCTGGGCATCAAGGGCCTTGGGCCGCTGACCGAGGAAGGGTCGGGCCTGCTAATCATGGCGATCGCAGGCGGCGCACTGGTCGTGGTGCAGGGATGGCTGGCCGACAGCTATGGCCTGCAGACGTCGTTCCTGTTGACCGCCGCGTGCGAAGTCTATGTGCTGTTCTACGCGCTGTGGGGCAGCAAGACGGCATAGCCGCGCTGACGGGCGCACGGCCGGGTTGGCCGTGCGCCGGTTATGGGTGCCGGTTATGGGTGCCGGTTATGGGTGCCGGTTATGGGTGCCGGTGATGGGTGCCGGTGATGGGGGTCGTCCCGGTCCACGCTCAAGCGACCGGGACGCACCGCCTGCTCCTGCCAGGGCAGGGCGCATCGTTTCAGAGATATAAATGGTGCGGACGGCGGGACTCGAACCCGCACACCCTGAGGGCGAGGGATTTTAAGTCCCGTGCGTCTACCAATTTCGCCACGTCCGCATGTGCGGAAATTCCAAGCGTACCGCGCGGGTTGCGTCAAGTCGCTTAGACGTTGAGACGCGCGCGCATTTCCTTGCCAGGCTTGAAATACGGGACGCGCTTCGCGCCGACATCGACCAATTCGCCAGTGCGGGGATTGCGTCCGGTACGCGCATCGCGCGCGCGGGTCGAAAAGGCACCGAAGCCGCGGAGCTCAACACGTCCGCCCAGTGCCAGTCGCTTCGTGATCTCGTCGAAAAAGGTGGTCACCAGCGCCTCGATGTCGCGCATCGACAGATCGGGATTTTCGGCAGCCAGTGTCTGTACCAGTTCTGATCGGATCATCGTGTCGTTTCCCCCTGCCGTCGTGGCCATACCCTTGCGGTACAAAAAGGCCGCTTCGGTCATGTTTTTTATCGCAATTCTGTCATTTACGATAGCCACGAAACGACGGGGAAAGACAGGGCAGGGCTACTCCATTTGGATGAATAACCCCGCCCTTTACGCTTACTTCTTGCTGTCGGCACCCTGCGCCTTGAGCGCTGCACCGAGGATGTCGCCCAGCGACGCGCCCGAGTCGGACGAGCCATATTGTGCAACGGCCTGCTTCTCTTCGGAGATCTGCATCGCCTTGATCGAGAAGGTCGGCTTCTTCGAACGGTCGAAACCGGTGACCATGGCGTCGAACTTCTGACCGGTCTGGAACCGCTCCGGACGCTGCTCGTCGCGATCGCGGCCGAGGTCGGTGCGCTTGATGAAGCCGGTCGCGCCGTCGTCGCCGACCTGCACTTCGAGACCCGCATCGCGGACTTCGAGCACGGTGACCGTGACGATGGCATTCTTGTTGAGGCCCGACGAAGCGTTGCCGCCTGCCGCTGCCGCACCGGCTGCCGGAGCACCACGCTCAAGCTGCTTCATGCCAAGCGAAATGCGCTCCTTCTCGGCATCGATGTCGAGCACGATCGCCTGAACGACTTCGCCCTTGCGATGCAGGTTGAGCGCGTCTTCGCCCGACACGCCCCAGGCGATGTCCGACATGTGGACCATGCCGTCGACGTCGTTGTCGAGGCCGATGAACAGACCGAATTCGGTCGCGTTCTTGACTTCGCCTTCAACGGTCGAACCGATCGGATGCGCCTCGGCGAAGGCCTCCCAAGGGTTGCTGATCGCCTGCTTGAGGCCGAGCGAGATGCGGCGCTTGTCGGGATCGACCTCGATGACGACGACGTCGACTTCTTGGCTCGTCGACACGATCTTGCCGGGATGGACGTTCTTCTTGGTCCAGGACATTTCGGACACGTGGACCAGGCCTTCGATGCCCGGCTCGAGCTCGACGAACGCACCATATTCGGTGATGTTCGTGACGCGGCCCGACAGCTTGGCGCCGACCGGATACTTGGCGGCGGCGCCTTCCCACGGATCGCTCTCGAGCTGCTTCATGCCGAGCGAGATGCGCTGCGTGTCCTTGTTGATGCGGATGATCTGAACGCGGACGGTATCGCCGATGTTCAGCACTTCCGACGGATGACCAACGCGCTTGTAGCTGAGGTCGGTGACGTGCAGCAGGCCATCAATGCCGCCCAGATCGACGAACGCACCGTAATCGGTGATGTTCTTGACGACGCCGTCGATGATCTGGCCTTCAGCGAGGCTGAGGATCAGGCCCGAACGCTGCTCGGCGCGGGTTTCTTCGAGGATCGCACGACGCGACACGACGATGTTGCCGCGCTTGCGGTCCATCTTGAGGATCTGGAACGGCTGCGGAATGTCCATCAGCGGGGTGACGTCGCGCACGGGGCGGATGTCGACCTGCGAACCCGGCAGGAAGGCGACGGCACCGTTGAGGTCGACCGTGAAGCCGCCCTTGACGCGGCCGAAGATGACGCCCTCAACGCGGGCAGTCTTGGCGAATTCGGTTTCGAGCGTGTCCCAGGCGGCTTCGCGGCGTGCGCGGTCGCGCGACAGCATCGCTTCGCCGTGCACATTCTCGACGCGGTCGACGAACACTTCAACTTCGTCACCGACCTTCAGGTCTGCCTTCTGGCCCGGCATCGCGAATTCGCGCAGCGGAACGCGGCCTTCCGACTTCAAGCCGACGTCGATGACGGCGAGGTCGTTTTCAATCGCGGTGACGGTGCCCTTGACGACGCGGCCTTCGAAGCTGTCGGCACCGCCGAGCGTCATTTCGAGAAGGGCGGCGAAATCGTCGCGGGTTGGGTTTGCCTGAGTGGCCATAAAGTCTTGTATTCCTAAATCATGTTCCGGCCAGCCGGTTGTCTCCGGCGGTCTTGGCCTATGGTGTCGGGCTGGCCGTATGCGCAACCCGACATCCGTCGATCGGAGTGGATGGAGGGGCAAGTCGCGCGAATGCGAAAAGGGCGCGAGAGGACATGCCTGTCGCGCCAGCCTCCGTGAACACCGCTCACCGGACCGCAGCCCTATAGCGGGATATGCGGCAGCGGGCAAGCCGTAGGAGGGCGTTGAAGCCACGGTGCCGGTGGCTATACCAGATAAGGAAAGATCATAGGGGGGCGATATGCGGAAGTACCGATCGGCGATGGGAATGAGCGCGGTATTGATGATCGGCGGCAGCGCCGTAGCGCAAGCCGTCGACGACCCGCTGACCCGCCCGATCGCCACCGATTATGCCGCGCGCTGGCTGGCCCCGCAGCCGCCCAAGCGGATCTATGGCAACACCTATCTGGTCGGCTTCCGCAAGATGAACGTCGCGCTGATCGATACCGGGGCGGGGCTAATCCTGATCGACGCGGCGCTCCCGCAATCCGTGGCGGCGGTCGAGGCTAATATTCGCGCGCTGGGGTTCAAGCTGCGCGACGTGAAGTTCATTCTCAGCACCGAGCCGCATTATGACCATGCCGGCGGGCTCGCCGCGCTCGCGCGCGATAGCGGCGCGACGGTGGTGGCGAGCGCCCCGGCCGCCAAAACGCTTCGGCAGGGGCATAGCGATGCCGATGACCCGCAATTCGGCCAATTACCCAATCTTCCAGTGGTTACCGGCCCGCTGCGGGTGGTGAAGGATGGCGACGTGATCCGGCTGGGCAAAGTCGGCGTCATTGCGGTGGCCACGCCCGGCCATACCGCCGGAAGCACGAGCTGGCGGTGGCGCTCGTGCGAGGCCGGGCGCTGTTTGAACATGGTGTTCGCCTCCAGCATCAACCCGGTCTCGGTCGACGGCTACCGCTTTTCCGATCCGGCGCACCGCGCGATCGTCGCCACCTTCCGGCACACGATTGCGCGGGTCGGGGCATTGCCGTGCGATATGCTGTTTACGGCGCATCCCGACAATTCCGGCGGCGACGTAACGTTTGCACGGTTCGAGCAGCACCCGACGCCCAATCCGTTTATCGATCCGGCCGCGTGTCGAAAACTGAGTGTCAGCTATACGGGGATCGTCGACGCCCGGCTGGCCAAGGAAGCGCAGCCTGCCGACAGGCACTGAACGGTGCCGCCGCCCTTCGGCCTGGCCCATTTTCGCTTGAAGCTGGGGCGCAAATGATCTCGATCCCGCGCCGTACACCGCACGCCACGCACAGCTTGACAATCTTTGCCAAAAACCTAGCGTGAAGGCAGGAGACGGCGCATGGCTACGATGAATATCTCTCTGCCCGATACGATGAAGGATTGGGTCGAAGCGCAAACCGTGGATGGCCGCTACGGCAACAGCAGTGACGTTGTAAGAGACCTGATCCGACGCGAACAAATCCGCCTCGAAAAAATCGAAAACATACAGCGTTTGATCGATGACGGCATTGCGAGCGGAATTTGCGACCAGAGTGTTGAAGACATCATGGCGGAGGCCCGTCGGGAATTTCTCGAGCGGCAGACCATCACGGGTGCATAGGCTATCGAGAGAAGCGCGGATCGATTTCAAGGCCATTTATACGCGCAGCGCCGAGCTTTTTGGCATTCAGCAGGCAGATGCGTATGCAGACGGTTTGCTCAGGACTTTCAGGTTCCTCGCAGAGCATCCGAGAGCTGCGCGAGAACGCCTGGAAACGCGACCGCCCATTCGGGCTTTCGCCTATAAATCACATCTGATCCTTTACGTACTTGAAGATCACGACATTGTAATTCTGCGGATTCGCCACGTGCACGAGGATTGGCTTTCCAATCCGGTTTAACGGACGGTCGTGCGCCGCGCCTCCACAATCGCGATCGCGCGCTGCACGCTGGCTTCGATCGAGAGGAAGCTGGTGTCGAGCAACGCCGCATCGTTGGCGGGAACCAGCGGGGCGTTGGAGCGGGTGGAATCGCGCAAGTCGCGCGCGCGAATGTCTGCCAGCACCTTGTCGAGGCTGATCGTCGAGCCGTGCGCGCGCAGCTCGGCATGGCGGCGCTTCGCGCGGATATTGGGGGTTGCGCGGATGAACAGCTTCGCGTCGGCATCGGGGGCGATCACCGTGCCGATGTCGCGGCCATCGAGCACTGCCCCGCCGGGTTGATAGGCGAAGCGCTTCTGCCGGTGAAACAACGCCGCACGCACCAGCGGATGCGCCGACACCACCGAGGCGAGCGAACCGATCGCGTCGCTGCGCAGGATCGGGTCGTCGAGCAGCGCCTCGTCAAAATCGCACGCGGCGACCGCGTCGGCCTCGATCGCGCCGTCCAGTTCCAGCCGCGCAACGTTCGCGGCGACGGCGCGATACAGCAGCCCGGTGTCGAGATGCGGCAGGCCATAATGCTGGGCGAGCGCCCGCGCGATCGTGCCCTTGCCGGAGGCGGCGGGACCATCGACAGCAATAATCATCGGCGAACACTCAAAGTACGTACCAATCCAAGGAGCGCGATCACCGCCCAGGCCAATTCGAGGGCGAGCGCGGGGAGGTTGTAGTTGACCATCAACGATATCGCCAGCAGCGATGCGCCAAGAAAATTCAGACCGTTCGACAGAAGGTTGGGCGCGGCATTTCGCAGCGTTTGATACGCGAAGCCGGCGAGAATGGTCAGGGCACCCACAAAGCCGATGATATCGGCCGCATGCGAATCGATCACCGGGCGTCGCCCTGCAATTGCCGGATCTGCGAGAAGAACGCGGGGTAACTGGTCGCGACCGGGCTCGCATCGTCGAGCGTCAGCGCGGCACCGGCATTGGTTTTGCGGCAATGGAGCGCCGCCACCGCCATGCTCATCGCAATACGGTGATCGAGCAAGGTCGCCACCGTGCCCCCGCCGGGGAGGGGATCGCCGCCGCTACCGTCGATGATCATGCCGTCCTCGACCTCTTCGACGCGCGCGCCAATCACGCCGAGCGCGGCGGCCATTGCGGAAATGCGGTCCGATTCCTTGACGCGCAATTCGTCGGCCCCGCGTGCGATCGTCCGCCCGGAGGCGTAGGCGGCCGCGACGAACAGCACAGGATATTCATCGATCATGCTCGGGGCGAGATCGGGCGGGATTTCGATGCCGGTGAGTGCGGCATGGCGCACGCGCAAATCGGCGACGGGCTCGCCACCAACCTCGCGCCGGTCGAGTTCCTCGATGCTGGCACCCATCATGCGGAGCGCCGTGAAGAGACCCGCGCGGGTGGGGTTGAGGCCGACATTTTCGACGACGATGTCCGAGCCCGGCACGATCGTCGCCGCGACGACCAGGAAGGCGGCGGAGGAGGGGTCGCCGGGAACGACGATCTCCTGAGGAAGCAGTTCAGCCTCCCCCGTGATCGCGATGATTCGACCTTGCGGTGATGGCTCGACCGTCACCTTCGCGCCGAAGCCGCGCAGCATCCGCTCGCTATGGTCGCGGGTCGCGACGGGCTCGATCACGCGCGTGATCCCCGGCGTGTTGAGCCCGGCCAGCAACACCGCCGACTTCACTTGCGCCGAGGCGACGGGCAGGGTGTAGGTGATCGGAATGGCGGGGCAGATCCCGCGCAGCATCAGCGGCAGCCGTCCGCCGGGGCTCGACGTGAACTCCGCGCCCATTTGCGACAGCGGCGTGATCACGCGGCCCATCGGACGCTTCGACAAAGAGGCATCGCCAATAAAGGTGGCGATGATCGGATGGCTGGCGACCAGCCCCATCAAAAGCCGCGTCGAAGTTCCGGAATTGCCCATGTCGAGCGCGTTCGCCGGTTGCAGCAAGCCGCCGACGCCGACACCGTCGATCGTCCACACGCCGTCATCACCCCGGACGATGCTTGCGCCCATCGCGCGCAGCGCGGCGGCGGTGGCGAGGACGTCCTCGCCCTCCAGCAGGCCGGTGACCCGGCTGGTGCCGACCGCGAGCGCCGAAAACATCAGCGAGCGGTGGCTGATCGATTTGTCGCCCGGCACGCGGACGCGGCCGGTGAGCGGACCGGAAGGTTGGATTTCAAGCGGAGCGGGTGTAGGATGTGCCATCGGCCCCGCGCTTTGACAGTGCGCTTGCGCTATGGCAAGGCGCGCCCCACTTTGCGGCGTCGCGGTCGCAAGATCTCATTATCATCTTGAAGAAGGTCAACTCGGCATATGATCCAGCCGGAATGGGGCACGAAGCGTACGTGCCCGAAATGCGCCACCCGTTTTTATGACCTGGGCAAGGACGATCCCGTGACGTGCATCAATTGCGGTGCGCATTGGGAACCGGAGCCGATCCTGAAGTCGAAGCAGCCGCTGCCGTTCGAGCAGGCCAAGCCCGAGTTGATCAAGAAGGACGACGATCTCGCCGGTGACGACGAGGATCTGGACACCGGTGAAGACGAAGAGCCCTCGCCCGACGACGAGGTCGATCTCGGCGGTGATGACGATCTCGGCGTGGAAGCGCCGACCAATGACGACGATCATTGATTTTCACGTGTAATCGATGATTTTTTTGGCAAGCGGCGCATTGGCCGCTTGCCAAGGGCGCGCCGCCTCGGTAGGGGCGACGCCTTCCCGCTGAAGGGCCGGTTTAACGGACCTTCAAAAACGAGATGGGGCCGTAGCTCAGCTGGGAGAGCGTTCGCATGGCATGCGAAAGGTCAGGGGTTCGATCCCCCTCGGCTCCACCATTTTCCGTATACATTCTGAATGGCGTGTCACGGGACCAGAACCGCGGCACCGTCGAAGCGGCCATGCCGCAAATCGTCCAATGCCGTATTGGCGTTTTGGAGCGGGTAGACCGTGGTCCTTACGGCGATCCCGATTTTGGGGACGAGGCCGAGGAACTCGATTCCATCCTGCCGCGTGAGATTGGCGACCGAGACGAGTTGCAGTTCTTCCCAGAGAATGTCGTAGGGGAAGCTCGGGATATCGCTCATATGGATCCCGGCGCACACCACACGGCCACCTTTGCGGACCGCCTTTAGCGCCATCGGTACAAGATCCCCGACCGTCGCGTAAATGATCGCGGCGTCCAGCCTCTCCCGCGGGCTTTCATCCGAGCCACCCGCCCACACTACCCCCAGGCTTCGCGCAAAGTCCTGCGTGCGGGTGTCGCCTGGCCGGGTGAAGGCGTAGACCGCGCGTCCCTGCCATTTGGCGACTTGCGCGACGATATGTCCAGCGGCACCAAAACCGTAGATCCCGAGGCGCTTGCCGTCGCCCGCGATCTTGAGCGACCGCCAGCCGATCAGCCCAGCGCACAGGAGCGGTGCCAAGGACACGTCGCTACCTGTTTCTCCAAGCGGGAAGGCAAAACGCGCATCGGCGACCACCGACGTCGCAAACCCGCCATCGCGGGTATATCCGGTAAATTGCGGTGCATCGCACAGGTTTTCGCGCTGCTCCTGGCAATAGGGGCACACGCCGCAGGTGTGGCCAAGCCACGGGATGCCGACCCGTTCCCCGATCTGCAAGCCTGCAACGCCCGCGCCGATCGCGTCGATGCGGCCGACGATCTCATGGCCGGGGATGATCGGCGATTTCGAGTCGGGCAATTCGCCATCGACAACGTGCAAATCCGTGCGGCAAACCCCGCAGGCGAGCACCTTTACCCGGACCTCGCCGGGGCCGGGCGCACGATCGGGCAGTTCGGTCCATTCAAGCGGCGTTCCCGGGCGGTTCAGTACCATTGCCTTCATGGGTCGCATGCTCCTTGCACGGGTGTTTTGGGTCTGCCCTGGACGGGCGCAGGTTCGTGATCGTTCAAACGAGAATTCCGACGATAACGGGCTAGGAGCCCGTCGGGAGGGTCGGATATTACGCACGCCTTTCGCCGGTCTGGGCCGTGAGCCGACCGGTCGCGATGGAGTGCGCAGTCCCGGTCTGTCGCATCACATCCCTCCACACCCCTAGCGTATCGGCGGGTCGGCGTTTACATGGACCGCCACGACTCGCTCCCCACTACGCGCAGGACACGGCATCTCATGGACATTCGACTCGGCTTAACTTTCGACGATGTCCTGTTGGTGCCCGCCGAATCGGACATCGTCCCCAGCCAGACCAACACCGCCACGCGCGTGACGCGCGGCATTTCGCTCGACATTCCGATCCTGTCCTCGGCGATGGACACCGTCACCGAAGCCGACATGGCGATCGTCATGGCGCAATTGGGCGGCATCGGCGTGCTCCACCGCAATCTCGAAGTCGACGAACAGGTCGCTGCGGTGCGCGCGGTGAAGCGCTTCGAAAGCGGTATGGTGGTCAACCCGATCACGATCACGCCCTCGGCGACGCTGGCCGAAGCGCAGGCCCTGATGCTGCGCAACCGCATCAGCGGCATCCCGGTGGTCGAGGCCGATGGCAAATTGGTCGGTATTCTTACCAACCGCGATGTGCGTTTTGCCGAAAACCCGCTGCAGCCGGTGTCGGAACTGATGACGCACGAGAACCTTGCCACCGTTTCGACGGGCGTCGGCAAGGAAGAGGCGCGGCGCCTGCTGCATCAGCGCCGGATCGAGAAATTGCTGGTGGTCGACGAGCAATATCGCTGCGTCGGGCTGATCACCGTCAAGGATATCGAGAAAGCCGTCACCTATCCCAATGCGACCAAGGATGCCGCCGGGCGCTTGCGCGTCGCCGCCGCGACCACGGTTGGCGACAAGGGCTTTGCGCGGACCGAGGCACTGGTCGATGCCGAGCTCGATCTGGTGGTGATCGACACCGCGCACGGCCATAATCGCGACGTTGCGCGCGCGGTCGAGCGGGTGAAGAAGCTGAGCAATTCGGTGCAGGTGATCGCGGGCAACGTGGCCACCGCCGAGGCAACGCGCGCACTGATCGATGCCGGCGCGGATGGCATCAAGGTGGGCATCGGGCCGGGCTCGATCTGCACCACGCGCGTCGTCGCAGGTGTCGGCGTGCCGCAATTGACCGCAGTGATGGATTGCGCCGAAATCGGGCTGAAGGCAGGCGTGCCGGTGATCGCCGATGGGGGCCTGCGTACCTCGGGCGACCTCGCCAAGGCGCTGGCGGCGGGGGCATCGGCGTGCATGATCGGATCGCTGCTGGCGGGCACCGAGGAAGCGCCGGGCGAGACTTTCCTGTACCAGGGCCGGGCCTACAAATCCTATCGCGGCATGGGCTCGGTCGGCGCGATGGGGCGCGGTTCGGCCGATCGCTATTTCCAGGGCGACATCAAGGACCAGATGAAGCTGGTGCCCGAGGGCATTGAAGGCCAGGTGGCGTTCAAGGGCCCGGCCAAGGACGTGATCCATCAGCTCGTCGGCGGGATTCGCGCGGCGATGGGCTATACCGGCTCGGCCACGCTCGAAGATTTGCAGGCGCGCGCGCGCTTTGTGCAGATTACGGGTGCCGGCTTGAAGGAAAGCCACGTGCACGACGTTGATATTACGCGCGAAGCGCCGAATTACCCGACGCGCTGATTTTTCTCCCTCTCCCCGCGTGCGGGGAGAGGGCTGGGGAGAGGGGCCGTGTTGCGCCACCTTCCCGTTGCGTCCCCCTCTCCCCGACCCTCTCCCCTGAAGGGGAGAGGGAGAAAGATGCCATGACCCCATCTGCCCGCACCCAAGCCGCGATCGAACTGCTCGACCAGATCATCGCGGGCGCACGCGATTCGGGGGCGGCGGCGGATACGATCGTCGCGCGCTACTTTGCGACGCGGCGGTATGCCGGATCGAAGGATCGGCGCGCGGTGCGCGAATTGGTCTATGCCGCGATCCGGGCACTGGGCGAACGTCCGGCCTCGGGCCGCGCGGCGCTGCTGGCGCTGGCCAAGGCGGACCCGGAACTGGCCGCGACCTTTGACGGCGTCGGCCACGGCCCGGCGGTGATCGGACCGAGCGAAACCCCGGCCAAGACCGGTATCGCGCCCAACTGGATCCTCGATCGCTTGCGCCAATCGGGGCTCGACGATTCCGAATTTCCGGCGTTGATCGACCGCGCGCCGCTCGACGCGCGGATCAACCGGGCGATCGACGAACTCATCGAGATCGAGGGCGCGGAGCCGATTGCCGGGCTGGCCGACGGGTTGCGCCTGCCCTCGGGCACGCAAGTCGAACAACTCCCCGCTTATAATCATGGCGCGATCGAGGTGCAGGATGCGGGCAGCCAGTTCGTCACGCTCGCCGCGCGCGCGCAAGCCGGGCAGCGGATCGTCGATCTGTGCGCGGGGGCGGGCGGCAAGACGCTGGCGCTGGCGGCGGCGATGGGCGGGCAGGGCGTGGTGCTCGCCACCGATACCGACCGTGCGCGCTTGTCCCGTCTCGCTCCGCGCGCCGAACGCGCGCGCGCCGGGATCATCGAGACGCGGCTGCTCAATCCGGGGCGTGAAGTCGAAATGCTCGACGATTGGCAGAACAGCGCCGATTGCGTGCTGATCGATGCGCCATGCTCGGGCACCGGCACCTGGCGACGCAACCCCGAGGCACGCTGGCGGCTGACCCCCGACCGGATCGAACGGCTGGTCGAGACGCAGCGCCATGTCCTCGAAGTCGGTGCCACACTGGTCAAGCCCGGCGGTGCCCTTGTCTACATCGTCTGTTCGCTGCTCGATGAAGAAGGGGCGGGGCAAGTTGCGACGTTCCTCGCGGCCAATCCGGGGTGGCGGGCGCAGCCGCTCGATCTGGGCGCAGGACGCGCGCAGGGTGCGGGCACGCGGCTGACACCAGCGCATGATGCAACCGACGGGTTTTTTGTCGCGCGATTGCAACACGCGTGATAGCTCTGTCGCCGTGCCAAAGCTGGAGTATCTCATGCGCTATACGTCTGTCGCCGTCGCCGCTGCGCTGACGCTGCTCACCGTTGCGACTGCGGTGCAGGGGCAGCGCGGTGAGGATACGATCGATGGCCGATCGATGGCGCTGCTCGCGCGCGGCCGTGCGCTGCAAGCGGCGGGCAATCTTGATGCCGCGACCGATACGCTGGAAAGCGCACTGGCGGTCGACCCGCGCAATCGCGGTGCATTCGTGACGCTGGCCGAAGTTGCCCAAACCCGTGGTTTGCCGGGCAAGGCGATCCGCCTGTATCGGGAAGCGCTGTCGCTCGATCCCAATGACGTGGCGGCGCTCAGCGGGCAGGGCGAGGCGCTGGTCGCCAAGGGTGCCGTTGCACGCGCGCGCGACAATCTGGCGCGGATCAAGACGGTGTGCGCCAAGCGCGCCTGCCCGGAAATCGCGGCGCTTTCCGCGTCGATCGCCAAGGGGCCGCCCGTGGTGACGGCTGCTGCGGCGGTTGCTGCGTCTGCTGCCAAGAAGGACTGAGCGCCGTGCTTCGCCTTTGCGTCTGTTCTTTCAGGTAATGTCGAGCAATCCGGGCTCGCGTTGACAATAGAGTGCGCTTTTGTGATCCTTCGCCATCACTCAGCGAAGACAATTCCCTATGAGCGCAGACAAGATCAAAGGTCCGGCCTCCTATTTTCCTTCGATCGAGAAGACCTACGGTCGGCCGATTTCGGAGTGGAAATATCTGGTTCGCGCGGCACTGCCTGCGAAACATATGGAGCTCGTCGCCTTACTGAAGGAACAGCACGGCATGGGGCACGGCCATGCCAATGCAATTGTCGCGCATACCCTTGCCGAGGGCGATCGCTGAGGCGGTTCCTGGTGGGGATTTGCCGACGGCGCTGTGTGTCCCGACTGATCCTCCCTGTGCAGGGGAGGATTAGCTGAGCGCGCGGGCGAGGGCGACAAACTCCGCGACGCTGACGGTTTCGGCGCGGCGCATGGGGTCGATGCCGACTTCCTCCAGCGCCTCAATCGCTCCGACGACGCTTTTGAGGCTTTGGCGCAGCATCTTGCGCCGTTGCCCGAACGCCGCTGCCGTCAGCCGCTCCAGCGTTGCAAAGCGCACGCCTTCGGGCGCATCTGCGGGCACGATATGCACCACCGCCGACATCACCTTGGGCGGCGGAGTGAAGGCCGAGCGATGCACCGGCATCGCCAGCGTGGCGCGCGACCGCCACTGCGCGAGCACCGCAAGCCGCCCATAGGCCTCGCCATCGGTCGGCGCGACGATGCGATCGGCGACCTCGCGCTGGAACATCAAGGTCAGGCTCTGCCACCACGGTGCCCATTCCGCCGACAGCCAGCGCACCAGCAACGCCGTGCCGATATTGTACGGCAGGTTTGAGGCGATATGCGGCTTGCCCTCGAACAGCGACGCAGCGTCGATTTCCAAGGCGTCGCCCTCGATCACGCGCAGCTTGCCCGGAAACGCCTCGCCCAGTTCAGCGAGCGCAGGGATACAGCGATGGTCGCGCTCGATCGCGGTGACGCGTGCGCCCGCCGCCAGCAAGGCGCGGGTCAGGCCGCCGGGGCCGGGGCCAATCTCCAGCACCTCGGCGTCGTTCAAGTCGCCGGGAATGCGCGCGATCCGCGCCAACAATTGCGCGTCGAGCAGGAAGTTCTGCCCCAGCGCCTTGCTCGCATTCAGGCCATAACGCGCGATGACGTCGCGTAGCGGGGGCAGGTCGGGGCGTGGTGGTACCAAAACGGTCTGGCTCACGCGTCGGCGGCGGCGCGGCGATCGGCGGCCTCGCCCGCCAGCCGGATCGCGGCGATCGTCGCGCCGGGCTCGGCAATGTTCTGGCCCGCGATGTTGAACGCAGTCCCGTGATCGGGCGACGTGCGCACGATCGGCAGCCCGAGCGTGATGTTCACGCCGGAGTCGAAATACAGCGTCTTGATCGGGATGAGCGCCTGATCGTGATAGCAGCACATCGCCGCGTCGTAGGTCGCGCGGGCACGGGCATGGAACATCGTGTCGGCAGCAAACGGCCCGGTCGCGTCGATCCCCTCGCTTTGCAGGATCTCGATTGCGGGGGCGATCAGGTCGATTTCCTCGCGACCGATCGCGCCGCTCTCGCCCGCATGGGGGTTGAAACCGGCAAAGGCGATGCGAGGCTTGAGGATCCCGAAATTGCGCATCAGCCCGCGCGCCGTCGCCCGGGCTTTCGAAACGAGCAAGTCGATCGAAAGCAGCTCGCTGACCGCAGCGAGCGGAACGTGGGTGGTAATTGGAACCACGCGCAAATCGGGGCCGGCCAGCATCATCACCGCGTTTTCGCCGGCGATGCCACAGCGTTCGGCCACGAACTCGGTCTGCCCCGGATGGTTGAAGCCGATCTTGTAGAGTTGTGCCTTCGACACCGGCCCCGTGACCAACGCGCGCGCCGCGCCCGAGCGGACCAGCCCGGCGGCAAGCTCGAGCGCACGCAGCGCACAGCGCGCGCCCTCGACATCGGGCACGCCGGGCATGATCTCGCCGCCATCCTCCACCGTCAGCACCGGCAACGCGGTCTCGAACACGCGGTTGGTGTCCTCGGGATGCGAAATCGGCTCGACCGGGCCATCCCACACCGCCGCGATCGCGCGAGCGTCACCCGTGGCGAAAAACGGCGGCAACCCTTCCGCGACGCGTTGCGCCCAGGCTTTGGCGATGATCTCGGGGCCGATCCCGGCCGGATCCCCCATCGATATGGCGAGCGGCGCGAGCATGGCGTTGATCCCCTGGTCAGCGATATTCGATGATCGCGTCGCGTCGCAAATCGCGGAGCAACTGGTTCGCACGCAGGTTCACGCGCGAATTTTCCATCGACGTTCGCACTTGCTCGACGCCCGGAATGCGCGGGCCCGTCGCTTCGTCGCGACCGCACAGCACCAGCGAGCGAATGCCATCCTTGGCCGAGCCGAATGGCGGGGTCGATTCGCCGACCTGCAGTTTCAGCATGATCTCGCGCAGCGGCCCCGGCAGATCCTTGATCCGCACCGAATCATTGTCGACCACATCGGCACCGAGCGCGGTCGCGACCTTGGCGACTTCACCGCAACCATGGATCGTCTGGCTCAATTTGGCGAATTCGGTCACGCGCGCATCGGCCTGGGCCTGCGTCGTGCCTTCGGCAAAGCGCACGCTGAGCTGCTTGAGCGTCAGCTTGGCATCCATCGGATCGGCGACGCCGACCTTGCGCGTGTCGACCAGATAGATGATCGAGAAACCGCCCGGCACCTCGATCGGGCCAGCCAGATGCTCGGGCGTCATCGACTTGATCGCCTCGACCAGCGTCGGCGGCAATTGCGACAATTGCGTTTCGCTCAGCCAGTCGAGATCGCCGTCGGTCGCGCGGGTGGTGGCGTCGGACAGGCGCGCGTAATAGCCGAACGTGTCCTCGCCCTTTTCGCGCTTCTGGATCGATCCGATGATCTGTTGCGCCTGGTTGAACACTTCCTGCGCGCGATCGGGGTCGGCCTTCAGATAGATTTCGCGGACGTGATATTCGGTCGTGCCTTGCTGCTTCTTCAGCTTCTCGATGATCGCATTGACCTCTTCGTCGCCGACATTGATGTCGACCTTGCGCCGCAAATAGCGGTTCCACGAAAGCTCGGCCTCGATCTGGCGCTTCAGCGAACGCTCGGACGAGCCGATCCCGCGCAGATAGACGCGCATCTCGGCGACCGACTTGCCGAAGTTGCGCGCGACGGTCTCATAGCTCTTGTTGATCTCGTCGGGTGCCAGCTTGACCTCGGCGGTCTTGGCCTGCTGGATCTGCAGCGTTTCGTCGATCAGCTGCCGCGCGATCAGCAGCTTGTACTGCGCCATTTCCTCGGGCGACAGCTTCAGGTCGCGCGCTGCCACCAGCAAGGCGACGCGTTGGTCGATGTCGGTGCCGGTGATCACCGCGCCGTTGACGATCGCGGTTGGCTTGCGGATGTTGGGATCGACCTTGCCGAAAATCTGCAGGTTCTTCGGAATGTCGAGCCCCACGGCGGGCGTCGCATCGTCGGGAACGGTCTGCGCGATCGAACCGCCGCTGGTCGAAACAAGCGCGACGAGCGCGGCACCGAGCGCCAGACGGCGGCCGAGCGAAGCCAGGCCGGTGGTGGTTGCGCCGGTCTTCTTGGTGATGTCAGTCTTCACGTAGTTAAAATCCCATCCCGCGCGGTCTGCGTTTCTGCTCAGCCCAACGAGCCCTTGGAAAGGTCCGTGCAACAGACCGCCTGAACCAGTGCTTAGCGGCCAAGATTTTTGAATGCCAGCGTCAACAGGAAGCTGTTGCCCGCGCGCGCGTCGCCAGTGTCCTGATAATCGCGTTTCCAGGTGACCCCGAGGCGCAGGCAATCATCCTCATATTGGAAGCCCAGGCGGTGCCGCACGGGGTCGAACCCATTGGCGAGCGACAACGGATCTTCGTTGCGGTCGGTGAGATCGATCACGGTCGAGCCGAAGACCGACCAGAATTTGGTGACCTGCACGCGCGCGCCCAAGCGCACTTCCTCGCGATCGCGCAGATCCTCAAGCGTCGGGTCGATGTTGCGGTTGAGCCTTAGATAGCCGACGAGGACATAGGTGCTGCGCGAGCCGACGCTCGCATCCACTTCGTTACGGCGAATCGCCAGGTTGCTCTTGTCGAGCCGGTAGCGATGCGTGATCGAAACGAAATCATGATAGCGGATTTCGGTACGCCCGACGATGTCGGAGACGCGCCCCGAAAGCCCTGTCCCATCCGGGAACAGCGTTTCGCGATTGTTCAGGCGGTAGCTTTGGCCGACATTTGTCGAAATCGAAAAGCCGGGCAGGTCGGCTGCCCAATCGACGCCATAGGTGAAACGCGTCGAATCCTCGAACCGGTCATAGCCCGGGAAGCGGTTCAGGGCGAACAGGTTCGAATCTTCAAGATCGACGGCGCGCGCATCTTCATT
Source organism: Sphingomonas sp. PL20 (assembly GCF_017875905.1). Taxonomy (NCBI): domain Bacteria; kingdom Pseudomonadati; phylum Pseudomonadota; class Alphaproteobacteria; order Sphingomonadales; family Sphingomonadaceae; genus Sphingomonas; species Sphingomonas sp. PL20. The sequence continues at coordinate 1,880,489 of NZ_JAGINH010000002.1, forward strand.
GGGCACGGCAAGATTGGTCGTCTGCGGCGACGCGACCACTTGGAAGCGTGGCGTGAGCCGCTGCGTACCGCCCAGGAAGGTGCCGATGAACGGCCACTTCACGTCGATCGCAAACGCGCCGATCGCGCGCGCGCTGATCCCTTCATTGCCGCGATAGCTCGCCACCGTCGTGGCCAGCGTGTCCTTGGCATTGTACACATCGCCGCGACCGAAGGCGGTGAACGTCACCTCCTGGCCCCATGGCGTCAATTTGCGCAGATCCCAGCGCGCGCTGGCAAAGGCGCGCTGCGTATCCTGGCCGGCCGGACGCGAAATGGCGAGGCTGTTGGCCTGCAATTCGAAGGTACCGCCCAGCAAACTGTCGGTGAAACGGTGCCGATAATCGATTTCGGGCAGCGCGATCGGTTGGAGGCCCTGCCGATCGGCGACGCGCAATGTTTGCACGTACCAGCCGGTGATCGCGAAATAGCTGTCGGTGTCGATGCGCTGCAAGCTGGCGGTGGTGCGCAGGCGGTCGTCGCGCGAAATGTCGTAGCGGCGCAGGAAGGTGCGATCGGTGGTCAGCCGCAGCGATCCGCTGAGGCTCCAATTGGGGCTGAGCTGAAACCGGCCGACGCCATCCAGATAGCCACGAAACGAATCGGGCGTGCCGGGCGGGGTGGGGGTGAGCAAATCGACGCTGCGCGGGCTCGCCGTGGCATAGCCGGTGATCGTATAGGCCCCGAGCGTATTGAGTTCCTGATACTCCGCCTTCAGCATCGGCAGTACGGCCGTGAAGAAGCGCGGCGTGATCGTCAGCCCGCGATTGGGGGCCAGGGCAAAATGATAAGGCTGCGCAAATTCGAAACCGTTCACCCGGCCATAGCGGAAGTCCGGGGTGAGCAAGCCGCTGTTATTCCCGCCTCCAACCGGGTTGGAAAAGGCGGGCAGCGGCAGCGTCGGCAAGCCAAACAGATTGATGCGCGCACCGGTATAATAAATGCGTTCGCGATCGGGGCGATACAGCACGCGCACCGCCGTGATCTTCCACGACGGTTCTTTCGGGCAGTTGCTGGAATCGGTCACGGCGCACGGCGTGTAGGCCGCATCCTCGAGCACGACGACTTCATCGAGCGAGCGCGTGCCCTTGCGGGCCGCCAGACGCCCGCCCTTTTCGAGCACCAGCAGCATATTGTCGACGACGCCGTCCTTCAGGGCGTCGGTCAGTTCGATCGAATCGCCATAAGCGGTGTCGCCGCCGGGGTTGACGACCGCGATATTGCCGCTCGCATGGACTTTCCCGGTCTTGCGGTTCCACACGACCGTGTCGGCGCGCAAGCGGTCGCCCGAGCGATACATGCGGACATCGCCCGTTGCGGTGACGATATCCTCCTTGCTGTCATATTCCAGGTTGGTCGCGGTGAACTGGACCTGGTCATCGGGCGCGCTCGGCGTGGCGGAGGGCGGCGGCGGGGTTACTGGGCGTGTCTGCAGATCCTGCGCCAACGCCGGATTGGCGAGCAGCACAGCAGGAAACACACAAGTGACAAGGAGAACGGCACGCTTCACGTCGGAACAAGCACCCTGTTGCGAGAAGGCCCCGGTTGAACCCCGGTTGCCGCTGGTCGATCCCGCCCTATCGCATCGACGCCGCTTTGCTGCAATCGTGCTGCGGTGAATTCGGCGTGCCCGCTTTGCCAGCGACGCGTCGCTGTCCTAAGAACACGCGACTCATCGCATTTTTCGTAACCGAGGCCTCCCCGTAATGCAGATCGACTTTTCCAGCGCCGCGCCCGCGTCGGCCGCCGCCATTGCCCTTCTTGTCGAAAAAGACGGGCTCGCGCGTCTCGCGACCACACTGATCGACGCCGCTGCGCTCGATCTGGTGAAGGCGGCGGCGCAGGCAAGCCGGTTCGAGGGCGAAGCGGCCGCTGTGGTGGAAACCTTCGTGGCGGATGGTGCCGGTGGCGTGCGCCGCATCCTGCTGCTCGGCACCGGCGCGGCCGGCGAGGCCGAGTATGAACGGGCAGGCGGCGCATTGACCGCGCGCTTGCTCACTTCGGGCGTTAAGACCGCGAGCGTCGATTTCGCCAGCGCCGGAGCCACGCCCAAGGCGGCTGCGCGTTTCGCAGCGGCGGCCGCGCAGCGCGGCTGGCGGCATGACGTCTATCGCACCAAGCTGCCCGAGAAATCCAAGCCGACGCTCAGCACGATCGTGCTGCACGGCGTGCCCGAGGGCACCGATGCGGCGTGGAGCAAGCAGAAGGCGCTGACCGAGGGTCTGGAGCTGACGCGCACGCTGGTGGCCGAGCCGCCAAACGTGATCTATCCCGAAACCTTCGTCGCCAAGGTGCGCGCCGAGGTCGAGGGGCTGGGCCTGGAGATCACCGTGCTGGGCGAAGCCGAGATGCGGGAACTGGGCATGGGCTCCCTGCTCGGCGTGTCGCAGGGTTCGGCCAAGCAGGCGCAGTTGCTGGCGCTCAAGTGGAATGGCGCGGGCGAGGGCGATCCCGCTCTGGCGCTGGTCGGCAAGGGCGTGACCTTCGACACTGGCGGCATTTCGCTGAAGCCCGGGCCCGGCATGGAAGACATGAAGTGGGACATGGGCGGCGCGGGCGCGGTGGTCGGCGCGATGAAGGCGCTGGCCGGGCGCAAGGCCAAGGCGAATGTCATCGGCGTGTGCGGCCTGGTCGAGAACATGCCCGATGGCGATGCGATCCGCCCGGGCGACGTGCTCACCTCCATGTCGGGCCAGACGATCGAAGTGCTCAACACCGATGCCGAAGGGCGGCTGGTCTTGTGCGACGTCATCACCTGGGTGCAGCGCACGCACCGCCCCAAGACGATCGTCGATCTCGCCACGCTGACCGGCGCGATGATCATCAGCCTGGGCAATGAACATGCCGGCTGCTTCGCCAATGACGATGCGCTGGCCGATCAATTGCTGGCCGCCGGCAAGGCGTCGGGCGACCTGTTGTGGCGCTTCCCGTTGTCGGATGCCTATAACAAGCTGATCGACAGCCCGATCGCCGACATGAAGAATGTGGGGCCGCGCGGGGCAGGGTCGATCACCGCGGCGCAGTTCATCCAGCGCTTCGTCGAGCCAGGCGTGAAATGGGCGCATCTCGACATTGCCGGGATGGTGTGGGCGGACAAGCCGGGCGCGACCTATGACAAGGGCGCGACGGGCTATGGCGTGCGCTTGCTCGACCGGTTTGTGGCGGACACGTTCGAGGGCTGAGCGCCAATTCCCCCCCCGCTGTGCGGGAGGGGTTAGGGGAGGGGTGTTTGATTATGGGCTGCGTCAAGGGTTGCGGCACTGCCCTCCCCCAGCCCCTCCCGCAAGCGGGAGGGGAGTAACAGGTGCAAGTCGATTTCTATCACCTTACGCTGCACCCGCTCGACCGCGTGCTGCCGCGCATTGCCGAGCGCGTGGTCGACGGGGGCGGGCGGTTGCTGGTGGTGGCGGAGAGCCTGGACCAGCGGGCCGCGCTCGATCGCTTGTTATGGACCTATGCCCCTGACAGTTTCCTGCCGCATGCGCAGGCCGAGGGTGAGGGGGATGCGGCGCAACCGATCCTGATTGCCGAGCAGCCGGTGGCGGCGAACACCGCGCGCAACATTGCGATTGCCGATGGCCTGTGGCGCGAGGAAGCGCTGGAGTTCGACCGCGCCTTCCATTTTTTCGACGAAGACCGCATCGGCGCGGCGCGGGTGGCGTGGAAGGCGCTGGCTGACCGTCCCGGGATCGAACGCCGCTATTGGAAGCAGAATGAAAACGGCCGCTGGGAGCAAGCCGCCTAGACTTGCATCACGATCGTCCGAAGACTAGGGACACGCGACTTTCCACATCCCATCATTCAACACAGGAGCTTCACGGTCATGGCCGCGAACCGCACGTTTTCGATCATCAAGCCCGACGCCACGCGCCGCAACCTGACGGGTGCCGTCACCAAGATGCTCGAGGAAGCCGGCCTGCGCGTCGTCGCCTCCAAGCGCATCCACATGACCCGCGAGCAGGCCGAGGGCTTTTACGCGGTGCACAAGGAACGCCCGTTCTTCGGTGAACTGGTCGAGTTCATGATTTCGGGCCCGGTCGTCGTGCAGGTGCTCGAAGGCGAGAATGCGATGCAGCGCAACCGCGACATCATGGGCGCGACCAACCCCGCCAATGCCGAGCCGGGCACGATCCGCAAGGAACTGGCCGAATCGATCGAAGCCAACACCGTGCACGGTTCGGATTCGGACGAGAATGCGGCGATCGAAATCGCCTATTTCTTCCAGCCCGAAGAAATCGTCGGCTGATCAGCGGATGCAATGGCGCGTGCGACAGGCAGGGGTGGCGGATGCCGACCTGCTGTCGCTCGTCGCCAATGCGACCTTTCTGGATACCTATGCGCCGTCTTTGGAGGGTGCCGATTTGCTCGCGCATTGTCTCAAGAACAATCGCGCTGAGGCCTTTGCGACGTGGCTCGCCGACCCCGGGACCATCGTGACCGTTGCCGAGATCGAGCCGGGCCATGCGCCGCTCGGATACGCTGTGCTGACCACCCCCCATTTTCCGATTGCGCTGGAACCGAGCGATGTCGAACTCCGCCGCATCTATGCGTTACGCCAGGCGCATGGGACCGGCCTTGGGCCTGCGCTGATGGCGCGCGCGATCGAGGATGCGACCCGGATCGGCGCGCACCGTCTATTGCTCGGCGTGTGGGAGCACAATGCCCGTGCGCGCTCTTTCTACGAACGCCACGGCTTTCGCGTGATCGGCACGCGCGAATTCCAGGTCGGCAGCGAAGTGCATATCGACCCGATCTACGCGCTGGAGCTTCCGGTCAGGATTTCGGCTTCGGCTTGACGCTGGCCCATACGGCATCGAGACGGCCTTGCGTGCCGCCGAGTTCGTGCAGGTGCAGGCTTTCCAGCTTGAGCGAACGGCCAAACGGGAAACCGCCCTCCGCCTTCCAGCCAATATCGTATATGCCGCGCGTCGTGCGTGGGGTATCGCCGTCCCAATAAGTGAGTGTGATCAGGACGGGCAGGCGGCCGGTCCTCTTTTCCGCAGCGCCATCGGTCGCTTTGAGCATTTCATGTTCGAACCAGCCGCGTTCAATCGTGTCACCGACGGTGTCCTTGCTGCCAATGCCGAGCTCGCTCGGAAAGGTGACACTCGCGTCGCGAATGGGGTGGCGGTCGTCATGCTGGAGCAGCAACGCCGCGCCGTTGGACGTCGGCACCGCGCGGATATCGAAGCGCGAGGAGTCGCGCTGCGCCTTGACAGCGGCGACCTGCTTGTCGGCCTGGTCGGCACGGTGATCGGACCAATTGAGATACAGGCTGCCACCCGCGATCAGCAATCCGGCGACGGCGATGAATTCGCCGAGGTTGATCCAGCGCCGCCGCGTTGCTGCGGCTTCGGCCTTGGCGACGGCTTCGGTCGCGGCGACCTGGAGCGCGGGGTCGTGCTGGGGCGGGGTCTTCGGCATGTCGTCGCTCATCGCGTTACGAACTCCGCTAACATTGTGGGGTAAAGACGATGCTCCGCCTTCAGGACGCGCGCGGCGAGGGTTTCGACGGTGTCGTCGGGGAGGATCGGCACTTCGGCCTGGCCCAGCACGTCGCCGCCATCGAGTTCCTCGGTGACGACATGGACCGAGCAGCCCGCCACCGCATCGCCCGCCGCGATCGCGCGGGCATGGGTGTCGAGGCCCTTATATTTGGGCAGCAGCGAGGGGTGAATATTGATGATCCGCCCGCGCCAGCGCGCGACGAAATCGTCCGACAGCAAGCGCATATAGCCGGCGAGCGCGATCACTTCGACCCCGGCGGCGCGCAGCGCGGCGTCGATCGCGGCTTCATAGTCGGCCTTGGGCATGCCCTTGGGCGATTGGGTGAAGGTGGCGAGGCCGCGCTCGCGTGCCCAGGCGATGCCGGCGGCATCGGGCTTGTCGGAGGCGACCAAAGCGACGTTATAGCCACGTGCGTGTTCGACCAGCGCCATCATGTTGGAGCCACGCCCCGAGAGCAGGATGCCGACTTTGCGGGTCACGACTCCCCTCCCGCCTGCGGGAGGGGGAGCAGGCGCGTGTCACCCATGATTGTGCGTCGCGGTCCAGGCGCTACGGCCGCCCCAGGTTTCGAGCGAGCCGGTCACGGTGCAACCGCGCACGCCGGCTTCGACCGTGCCGATGGTGAACACGGTCTCGCCCGCTGCGGTCAGCGCGGCGGTGACCGCCTCGACCTGATCGGGCGCGACCGCTGCGACCATGCCGATGCCGCAATTGAAGGTACGCGCCATTTCCTCGGGCTCGATATTGCCCTGCGCTTGCAGGAACGCCATCAACCGTGGCTGCGGCCAGGCGTCGGCGTCGATCCGCGCGTGCACGCCTGCGGGCAGAACGCGCGGTACGTTTTCGAGCAAGCCGCCGCCGGTGATATGGGCGAGGCCCTTGATGCGGCGCTCGGCCAGCAGCGGCAGCAGCGACTTCACGTAAATGCGCGTCGGTGCCATCAGCGCGTCGATCAGCAGCACGTCGGCATCGAACAAGGCCGGGCGATCGAGCTTCCAGCCCTTGTCGGCAGCCAAGCGGCGGACCAGCGAGAAACCGTTGGAATGCACGCCCGACGAAGCGAGGCCGAGCAGCACGTCGCCCGGCGCAATGTCCTGCCCGGTCAGCACGCGGGCGCGCTCGACCGCGCCGACGCAGAAGCCCGCGAGATCATAATCGTCGGCGGCGTACATGCCGGGCATTTCGGCGGTCTCGCCGCCGATCAGCGCGCAGCCCGCCTGGCGGCAGCCTTCGGCGATCGAGGCGATGACGCGTTCGGCCACGGCCGGGTCGATTTTTGCGGTGGCATAATAATCGAGGAAGAAAAGCGGTTCGGCACCCTGCACAATCAGATCGTTGGCGCACATGGCGACGAGATCGATTCCGACTCCGTCATGCGCATTGTGATCGATCGCCAGTTTCAGCTTGGTGCCGACGCCGTCATTGGCGGCGACCAGCAGGGGATCGACAAATCCCGCCGCCTTCAGATCAAAAAAGCCGCCAAAGCCGCCGAGTTCGGCATCCGCGCCCGATCGTCGGGTGGACTTGGCGAGCGGCGCAATCGCCCGGACCAGGGCATTGCCCGCTGCAATCGAGACGCCCGCTTGGGCATAGGTATAGGACGTCGCGTCCGGGTTCGTATCGCTCATGATGCCCGCCTAGCCATATCCTGCTTGGATTTCCACGCCTCCTTCGCCAAAAGGGCGCCGACATGTCGATCCGCCGCTTTTCCCGCCCCCTGCAGTTCGCCGCTGCGCTTGCCCTTGCGGCGACCGGCGGGCTTGTGCTCGCGCAAGTCGATGATCCCGATCAGGGCCTCGCATCTGCCGACAGTTCGGGTAGCTATGAGGTCAGCGGCATCGCGGTCGACGTCACGGGCAAGACCGCCGAGGCCGCGCGCTATGCCGGCTGGCGGATCGCGCAGCGCAAGGGCTGGGCGATGCTGGCGCAGCGTATGGGGCAGAGCGCCACGGCGCTGTCCGACGGTGCGCTCGACGGGATGGTGTCGGGCATCGTCGTCGAGGACGAGCAGATCGGGCCCAACCGCTATGTGGCGCGGCTCGGCGTGCTGTTCAGCCGCGCCAAGGCCGGGGCGATCCTCGGGATAGCCCCCGAAGCGGCACGATCGGCCCCAATGCTGACGATTCCGATCGAGATCAGCGGCGGCGTCGCCACCGGTTTCGAACAGAAGACGGCGTGGCAGGACGCCTGGCGGCGCTATCGCACCGGCAACAGTTCGGTCGATTATGTTCGTCCAAGCGGTACTGGCGGCGATGCGCTGTTGCTGACGCTCGGCCAGGTCGAACGGCCCGGTCGCGGCTGGTGGCGCGTGGTGCTCGATCAATATGGCGCGAACGACGTGCTGGTTCCTAAGGTCACGCTGCGCCGCGAATGGCCGGGCGGGCCGATCATCGGCATGTTCGAGGCACGGCACGGCCCGGATAACCGGCTGCTCACGCAATTTTCGCTGCGCGTCGATCGTGGCGATGCGCTGCCCGTGCTGCTCGACGCCGGGGTCAAGCGGATCGACGATACCTATCAGGCGGCGCTGCAGGCCGGACTGCTCGGGACCGATCCCGGCCTCGCCTTCGTTGCGCCGACCGCCACGCCGACGCCAACCGACACGCCGAGCGATATCGGTGCCACCGACGCTGCGCTGGGTGCGCAAACGGGGGTGAGCGGCAGTGTCGTCACCATTCAGGTCGACACGCCCAGCGCAGGGTCGGTCACCGCAACCGAATCGGCGTTGCAAGCGGTGCCGGGGGTCCGCTCGGCGGTCACCACCAGCCTCGCCATTGGCGGGGTGTCGGTGATGCGCGTCGGCTTCGATGCCGATCCGGCGGTGTTGCGCGCGGCGCTGGAGGCACGCGGCTGGACGGTCGTCGCCAGCGGCGCGACGCTGCGCATCCGGCGGTCGGGACAGCCCTCTGCGGGCGGGCAAGCCGCGCCCCCGGCCGATAACGCGACGGGCTGACGCGATGCAGCCGGCCCAAATGGCGCTGCCGTTCGACTGGCCCGCCGATCCCCGCGATGACGAATTCCTGATTGGCCCTTCCAACGCCCGCGCGGTGCAGCAGCTTGAGCGCTGGAGCACCTGGCCGGTGATGGCCGTGGTCGTCACCGGCCCGCGCAAATCGGGCCGCAGCCTGCTCGCCCGGATCTTCGCCGCGAAGACCGGTGGCGGTTTGATCGACGATGCCGAACGCCAGAACGAAACCGCGATTTTCCACGCCTGGAACCGCGCGCAGGAAGAGCGCCGCCCGGTGGTGATCGTCGCCGATGCACCGCCCCCGGAATGGTCGATCAAACTCCCCGATTTGCGCTCACGGCTGGCCGCAAGCCCGACGATCCGGATCGGCGACCCCGACGAAACGCTGATGCGGGCGCTGTTCGAACGCCAGTTCCTGCGACGCGGGCTCGATGCCCGGCCCGAGCTGATCCAATGGCTCGTGGTCCGGGTCGAGCGCACGCACGTAGCCCTGCTGCGCGCGGTCGATTTGCTCGATCAAGTTGTGCTGGAAGGCCACAAACGCTTGTCGATTCCGCTCGCACGGGCCACATTGGAGGAAGCGGGGTTGATCCCCGGTCGCCCACCCGAATCGATGGAAAACCCATGACCCGACCCGCCCATATCGCGAGCCTGGACCACGATGACGACCCCTTCGCAGGAAGCGAGGGGAGCGATCGCTATTTCAATCGCGAGCTGTCGTGGCTCGCCTTCAACCGGCGCGTGCTGGAGGAAGCATGCAACACGGCGCACCCGTTGCTGGAGCGGCTGCGGTTTCTGTCGATCTCAGGATCGAACCTCGACGAATTCTTCATGGTGCGCGTCGCCGGCCTGAAGGGGCAACAGCTGCAGGACGTCGCCCGCCTGTCGAGCGATGGGCTCACCTCGGGACAGCAATTGGCGGCGATCGTGGCCGAGGCCGATGCGCTGGTGACCAGCCAGCGTGATGTGTGGCGCGACCTGCGCCGTCAGCTCGCCGAGACGGGCATTGCCGTGCTCAGCTCGCGCACGATCGATGAAGCGCTGTCGGCCGAGGATCTGCACTGGCTGGAGACGCAGTTTCGCGAGCAACTGTTCCCGATCCTGACGCCGCAGGCGCTCGATCCGGCGCATCCCTTCCCGTTCATGCCCAATAAGGGGCTGGCGGTGATGTTCGATCTGGTGCGGATGGCTCGTGGTCCGGGTCGAGCGCACGCACGTAGCCCTGCTGCGCGCGGTCGATTTGCTCGATCAAGTTGTGCTGGAAGGCCACAAACGCTTGTCGATTCCGCTCGCACGGGCCACATTGGAGGAAGCGGGGTTGATCCCCGGTCGCCCACCCGAATCGATGGAAAACCCATGACCCGACCCGCCCATATCGCGAGCCTGGACCACGATGACGACCCCTTCGCAGGAAGCGAGGGGAGCGATCGCTATTTCAATCGCGAGCTGTCGTGGCTCGCCTTCAACCGGCGCGTGCTGGAGGAAGCATGCAACACGGCGCACCCGTTGCTGGAGCGGCTGCGGTTTCTGTCGATCTCAGGATCGAACCTCGACGAATTCTTCATGGTGCGCGTCGCCGGCCTGAAGGGGCAACAGCTGCAGGACGTCGCCCGCCTGTCGAGCGATGGGCTCACCTCGGGACAGCAATTGGCGGCGATCGTGGCCGAGGCCGATGCGCTGGTGACCAGCCAGCGTGATGTGTGGCGCGACCTGCGCCGTCAGCTCGCCGAGACGGGCATTGCCGTGCTCAGCTCGCGCACGATCGATGAAGCGCTGTCGGCCGAGGATCTGCACTGGCTGGAGACGCAGTTTCGCGAGCAACTGTTCCCGATCCTGACGCCGCAGGCGCTCGATCCGGCGCATCCCTTCCCGTTCATGCCCAATAAGGGGCTGGCGGTGATGTTCGATCTGGTGCGGATTTCGGATGACCAGCCGATCCGAGAATTGGTGATGATTCCGGCACCAATGCCGCGCTTCCTGCGCTTGCCGGGTGAAAAGGCGCGCTATGTCGCGGTCGAATCGCTGGTGAAGCGCTTCGCGCCCTTGGTGTTCCCTGGCTACCGCGTGATCGGCGGTGCGGAATTCCGCGTGCTGCGCGACAGCGATATCGAGATCGAGGAAGAGGCGGAGGATCTCGTCCGCTATTTCGCCAATGCCATCAAGCGCCGCCGCCGTGGCCGCGTGATCCGGCTCGAGCTGGAAAGCGGGATGCCCGAGGGGCTGGGCGCGGTGCTGCGCGACGAGCTTGGCGGATCGGACGCGTTCGTCACCGAAAGCGGTGCCTTCCTTGGCGTCGGCGATTTGGAGGCGATCGTCGATGAGGACCGCCCGGACCTGAAATTCACGCCCTTCTCGCCGCGCTTCCCCGAGCGCATCCGCGAATTTGGCGGGGATTGCTTTGCCGCGATCAGCGCCAAGGACATTGTCGTCCACCACCCGTATGAAACCTTCGACGTGGTGCTGGCTTTCCTGAAACAGGCCGCCGCCGACCCGGATGTGGTCGCGATCAAGCAGACGCTCTACCGCGCCGGCAAGCAGCCCGCCGTCATCAACGCACTGATCGCCGCCGCCGAAGCCGGCAAGTCGGTGACCGCGGTCGTCGAGCTGAAGGCGCGTTTTGATGAGGAGCAGAATCTGCTGTGGGCGTCGGCGCTGGAGCGCGCCGGGGTGCAAGTCGTCTATGGCTTTATCGACTGGAAGACCCACGCCAAGGTGTCGATGGTCGTCCGCCGCGAAAACGGCCAGTATCGCACCTACTGCCATTTCGGCACCGGCAATTATCATCCGATCACCGCCAAGGTGTATACCGACCTCAGCTTCTTCACCGCCGATCCCCGCCTTGGGCGCGATGCCGCGCAGATGTTCAACTACATCACCGGCTATGTCGAACCTGAGAATATGGCGCTCATCAGCCTGTCGCCGCGTGATTTGCGCCCGCGCCTGATGCGGCTGATCGACGCCGAAATCGCCAATGCGCGCGAGGGCAAGCCCGCAGCGATCTGGGCCAAGATGAATTCGGTGGTCGATCCCGCCGTGATCGAGAAATTGTACGAAGCCTCCAATGCGGGGGTCGAGATCGATTTGATCATCCGCGGTATTTGCTGCCTGAAACCCGGCGTTCCCGGCATGTCCGAGAATATCCGCGTCAAATCGGTGATCGGGCGCTTCCTCGAGCACAGCCGGATCTGGGCGTTCGGCAATGGCAAGGCCTTGCCCAATGATGGCGCGAAGCTGTTCATGTCCTCGGCCGACTGGATGCAGCGCAATTTCGATCGGCGGATCGAATATATGCTGCCGATCGAGAACCGCACCGTCCACAAGCAGATCCTCGACCAGGTGATGGTCGCCAATCTGATCGACAATGAACAGAGCTGGGACTTGCAGTCCGATGGCAGCTACGTTCGCGTCCAGCCGGGCGAGCGGCCGTTCAACCTGCACCGCTATTTCATGACCAATCCATCGCTGTCGGGTCGCGGTGCCTCGCTCGCCGCCAGCGGGTCGGTGCCGAAGCTGTCGCTGCGAAACCGGCGTTAGTCGCCCGATGGCGACGCTTCTGTTCCGTAAGGCGAAACCCGAAGTCACGGGAGAACCGCGCACCGGTATCATCGATATCGGGTCGAACTCGATCCGCCTGGTCGTGTATCAGGGCCCGGAACGCTTGCCCGCGATCCTGTTCAACGAAAAGGTCATGGCTGGCCTCGGTCGTGGTCTTGCCGAAACCGGGACGATCGCCGAATCGGGGCTTGCGGTGGCGAGCGACGCGCTGGCGCGCTTCGCCGCTGTCGCCCGCGAGATGGAGGTGACGCGGCTGCGCACCGTCGCCACCGCTGCGGTGCGCGATGCGACCAATGGCAAGGTGCTGCTCGACACCGCGCGCGACCTTGGGCTCGAGGTCGAACTTTTGTCGGGCGAACAGGAAGCGACGGCGGCCGGACACGGTGTCTTGTCGGCGATCCCCGCAGCCGATGGGATCGTCGGCGATCTTGGCGGCGGCAGCCTCGAGCTGATCCGTATCAGCGGCGGCAAGGTGGGCGAGCGCGTCTCTTTCCCGCTCGGCGTGCTGCGGCTTGGCGCGTTGCGAGATAAAGGGCAGGGCGCACTCCAGCGCCAGGTTGCGCGCTTTCTTGATGCCGCCGGGTGGACGGGCAAAGGCGCGGGATTGCCGCTGTATCTCGTCGGTGGATCATGGCGCGCGCTGGCGCGACTGGACATGCATCTGGGCAGCTATCCGCTGCCCGTGATCCACGAATATGCGATGTCGGCCGAAGCGGTCGCGCGGATGGGGCGCACGATCAGCCATGTGAACAAGGCTTGGCTCCGCGCGATCCCGGGCCTGTCGGCGGGGCGCGCGGCGACGCTGGGCGATGCGACGGCGTTGCTGGTGGTGTTGCTCAAGCATTTGCAAATCGAGACCACCATCGTTTCGGCGTTCGGCTTGCGTGAGGGGCTATTGTACGGCGCGCTGGATGAGAGCGTGCGCGCGCAGGATCCGCTGATCGTCGCGACGCGCGATGAGGGGCGGCGGCATGGGCGCTTTGCCGAACATGGCGATTTGCTCGACGGCTGGATCGCGCCATTGTTTACCCGTGACGCGCCGGACCTGGCGCGGCTGCGGTTGGCGGCATGCTTGCTCGCCGATGTCGGCTGGCGTGCGAACCCGGAATTTCGCGCCGAACGCGGGGTCGAGATCGCGCTGCACGGCAATTGGGTCGCGATCGACGCGCGGGGCCGCGCGCTGGTGGCGCAGGCGCTTTACACCAGCCTGGGGGGTGGCATCGAAACACCCGAGCCGCTGGGCGTGCTGGCAAGCCCGTCCGAGCTGCGCCATGCGGTGTTGTGGGGGCTGGCGATGCGGCTCGGGCAGCGCATGAGCGGTGGCCTGGCTGGGCCGCTGCAGCGCTCGTCGATTGCCGATGATGGCGCGACGATCACGCTGAGCGTGACCGCTGGCGATCTCGCTCTGTACAGCGAAACGGTGGAACGCCGCCACAACGCGCTGGCGACCGCCTTGGGGCGCAAGGCCCTGATCCTTGGGCGCTAGCGCATAGCGTTTGCGGACATTTCAGTCCGGCGTGACGCCCGTGCTCGATTGGAGCGCGGTTTCGGCGGCCTGCATCGCGGTTTTGATCGCGGCATCGGCCGCTGCCATCGCGGCCTGGACCGCGCTTTGGGCCTGCTCTAGCGACTTTTGCATCGTGGTGTTTGCGGCCGCCTGGGCCGCCTCCATTGCGGCATAATGCTGCTGCTGCGCCTCGTTCACATTGTGCGCGGCATTCGCCAGCGCCTGAGCGCTCGCCTGATACAGGTTTCTGGCCATCGCCGGAGCGCCCGTCAGAACCTTGACGTTGGCTTGCGTCACAGCATCGGTGATCTGGTCGTTGATAGCGGTTGGAAAGGCCATGAGCGTTCTCCGTCTGCGAGCACGTTTCTTTGTCGAAACTTTGCACGCGCAACCTTGGCCGTCAACGATCGGATAAACGCCAAGAAACGCGGCGGATTTTCTGTCGGTTTACTCGGGATAGACGGGGACATCCTCGGTGCGGGTCATCTTCAACTTGCCCTTCACGACCGCAAAGGCCAGGCGCCCCTCGACCAGATCGAGCGCATCGCGGCCGAACTGGTCGAAGCGCCAGCCCTCCAGGATCGACAGGCCGCTGCGCTGCCCGGCGGCGAGCGCGTCGAGATCGTCGGTGCGGGCGAGCAAACGCGCCGCCACGTCGATTTCCTTGGAGCGGATCTTGAGCAGCAGCTTGAGCAAATCGGCGACCAGCGCGCCATCCTTGCCCATGCCGGGCTTGCGGTCGTCGCGCGAGGGCAGTTCCTCAGGGGACATCGGTTGGGCATGTTCGAGCGCCGCCATCAGGCGCGCGCCGATATCGTTCTGCGCCCAGGTGGCGGAAAGCCCGCGGACCTTGGCGAGATCGGCCTGCTTCCGCGGGGCGTGGCCGGCGAGATCGGCGATCGTCTCATCCTTGACGATGCGGCCGCGCGGCAAATCCTTGCTACGCGCCTCGATCTCGCGCCAGCGCGCCAGCGCCTTCAGGCGGCCGAGCACTTCGGGCTTGCGGCTTGGCACCTTGATCCGGCGCCAGGCTTCCTCGGGGTCGTTGGCGTAATTCTTGGGGTCGCCGAGGCGCTCCATTTCCTGGTCGAGCCAGGCGCCACGCCCGGTGCGGCGGAGCCGTTCGAGCATCTTGGGGAAGATCTTGGCGAGATGCGTTACGTCGCCGATCGCATATTCGATCTGCCGCGCGTCGAGCGGACGACGGCTCCAGTCGGTGAAGCGCGCGCCCTTGTCGACGGTGATGCCGAGATAGGCATCGACCAGATTGGAATAGCCGACTTGCTCGCCTTGCCCCAGCGCCATCGCGGCGACCTGCGTGTCGAACAGCGGATGCGGGGTGGTGCCGGTGAGGTTGTAGACGATTTCGAGATCCTGCCCGCCGGCGTGGAAGACCTTCAGCACATCCTCATTGTTGACCAGCAATTGCAGCAGCGGCGTCATGTCGAGACCGGGGGCGAGCGGATCGATCGCGGCGGCCTCGTTCACGTCGGCGATCTGAATCAGGCAGAGTTCGGGCCAGAAGGTGTTCTCGCGCATGAACTCGGTATCGACGCAGACGAAGTCGGCTTCGGCCAATCGGGTGCAGAGATTGGCGAGGGTGGCACTGTCGGTGATGAGCGGATGGATATGCATACAGCCCCCCATAGCGAGCGCCGGGCGGGTTGACAAAGGTGGGTGAGGGAGGGAAGCGCGGGGCATCCATTTCACCGTCATCCCGGCACCCGCCGGGATCGCGCGGCGGTGGCGCTGAAGCGTCATCGCCAGTGGCCCCGGCCTCCGCCGGGGTGACGCCAAGAGAAGAAGAGCCATGCACGCCTATCGCACGCACACTTGCGCCCAGCTTCGCGCCACCGATGTCGGGGCCTCGGTCAAGCTTTCCGGCTGGATCCACCGCAAGCGCGACCACGGAAACCTGCTGTTCGTCGATCTGCGCGACCATTATGGCATCACCCAGATCGTCACCGACAGCGACAGTCCGACGCATGCGGTGCTCGACAAATTGCGGCCCGAGTCGGTCGTCACCATCACCGGCGACGTGGTTGCGCGTTCGCCCGAGACGGTGAATGCGGCGCTGCCCTCGGGCGAGATCGAACTGCGCGCGCGCGATGTCGTAGTGCAATCGGCGGCGCAGGAATTGCCGATGCCGGTGTTCGGCGAGAATGAATATCCCGAGGATATCCGGCTCAAATATCGCTATCTCGATTTGCGGCGCGAGCGGCTGCACGCGAACGTCCTGCTGCGCTCCAACGTCATTTCGTCGCTGCGCCAGCGCATGATCGGCCAGGGCTTCACCGAGTTCCAGACGCCGATCCTGACCGCCTCGTCGCCCGAAGGCGCGCGCGATTATCTGGTGCCGAGCCGCGTGCATCCGGGCAAATTCTACGCGCTGCCGCAGGCCCCGCAGATGTTCAAGCAGCTGCTGATGGTGGCGGGGTTCGACCGCTATTTCCAGATCGCACCGTGCTTCCGCGACGAAGATGCGCGTGCCGACCGCAGCCCAGGCGAATTCTACCAGCTCGATTTCGAGATGAGCTATGTCACGCAGGACGATGTGTTCGCCGCGATCGAGCCGGTGCTGCACGGCGTGTTCGAGGAATTCGCAAACTGGCAGGGCAAGGGCCGCACCGTCTCCCCGCTGCCGTTCAAGCGCATTCCGTACCGCGAATCGATGCTGAAATACGGCAATGACAAGCCCGATCTGCGCAACCCGATCGTGATCAGCGACGTGTCCGAGCATTTCAAGGGTTCGGGCTTCGGCCGCTTCGCGTCGATGGTCGAGGCGGGCGATGTCGTGCGTGCGATCCCGGCGCCGGGCACGGCCGAGAAAAGCCGCAAATTCTTCGACGAGATGAACAGCTGGGCGCAGTCCGAGGGTTTCCCGGGCCTGGGCTATGCGACGCAGAAGGATGGCGTGTTCGGCGGGCCGATCGCCAACAACCATGGGCAGGAGGGCATGCAGGCGATTGCCGCTGCGCTCGGCATCGGGCCGAATGACGGCATCTTCTTCTCGGCGGGCAAGGCAGCGCAGGCGGCCAAGCTGGCGGGCCTGGCGCGCACGCGCGTTGCCGAGCAGCTCGAGTTGATCGACCAGAAGCGCTTCGAATTCTGCTGGATCGTCGATTTCCCGATGTTCGAATATGATGAGGACGCCAAGAAGGTCGATTTCAGCCACAACCCCTTCTCGATGCCGCAGGGCGAGATGGAAGCACTGGAGACGAAGGACCCGCTCGACATCCTCGCATACCAATATGACATCGTCTGCAACGGCATCGAATTGTCGTCAGGCGCGATCCGGAACCATCGCCCCGAGATCATGTACAAGGCGTTCGAGATTGCGGGCTACACCCAGGCCGATGTCGACACCAATTTCGCGGGCATGATCAACGCCTTCAAGTTCGGCGCGCCGCCGCATGGCGGCTCGGCACCGGGGGTGGACCGCATCGTCATGCTGCTGGCCGATGAACCCAACATCCGCGAGGTCATCACCTTCCCGATGACGCAAAAGGCCGAGGATCTGATGATGGGCGCGCCCAATTTCGCGACGCCAAAGCAGTTGAAGGAACTCAACATCCGCGTGACCGGCGACGGCGCGCGGGCACAAGAGGGTTGAGGATGCCCGGAAGCGCTACAGCAGGGCAGTGGAGCCGCCGTGGCGTCATCGGCGCGGGGCTTGGCTTGCTGGCCGCACCGGTGCTCGGTGCCGAGATCGCTTCCGGCACCGCAGTCACGCCGCATATTCTGCGGCTGGCACCGGGGCTCGACCGCATTCTTGATCCGAATGCGCCGATCGAGACGATCGCAACCGGAATCCGTTGGGCAGAAGGGCCGGTATGGGTGCCGCGTGGGGACTATCTGCTGTTTTCGGACCCTCCGGCAAATATCATGCGGCGTTGGTCGCGCAGCGCCGGGACGTCGGTATTCCTTTCGCCTTCCGATGCGGTCGCGCCTGACCCCGCGACGGTGCGCGAGGGTGGCTCCAATGGCCTGACGCTCGACCATGTCGGGAACCTGCTGATCGCCGGCAGCGGATCGCGCGCGGTGGTGCGGCTCGATCTAAAGACCAAGCGCCGCACGGTGCTGGTCGATCGCTATCAGGGCAAGCGCTTCAACAGCGTCAACGATCTGTGCGTGGCGGCAGACGGCGCGATCTATTTCACCGATCCGCCTTATGGGCTGGTCGGGGGCGACCAATCGGCGCTGAAGGAACAGCCGCATAACGGCGTCTATCGCTGGACGCCCGGTGGTGAGGCGGTGCTGGTCGACGGCACGCTCACGCGGCCCAATGGCATTGCGCTGTCGGGCGATGGCAAGACGCTGTTCGTGTCGGTTTCGGACGAGCAGGAGCCCCGGATCATGGCCTATGCGCTCGACGCGCACGGTATGCCGACCGCGCGCACGCTGTGGCTGGATGCCAAGCCGATGCTCGCCAAGGCCGCACCCGGCCTGCCTGACGGCATGAAGATCGCGCGCGACGGCACGCATTTCAGCAGTGTGCCGGGCGGGATGATGCTGCTCACCCCCGAGGCCGAGCCGCTCGGCCTGATCGCCACAGGCGCGCCGATCCCGAATTGCGCCTTTGGCGAAGACGGTCGCACGCTGTTCCTGACCGCGAACGACCGCGTGCTGCGCCTGCGGTTGAAGGTATCCGCGCTGTGACGATCTCCTTGTCCGATTTTGAGGCCGGCAAACCCTATGTCGGCGATTACGAAGCCGATCTGCTCGCGTTGCAGACTCGGCTCGCGCATATCCAGGTCGCGCATATCGTCCATCGCAAGCGCGCGATCGTGCTGTTCGAAGGCTGGGATGCGGCGGGGAAGGGCGGGATCATACAGCGCATGTGCGCCGATTGGGACCCACGCAATTTCGAGGTGTGGCCGATCAAGGCACCGACCGAGGAAGAGTTAGACCGGCATTTCCTCTGGCGCTTCTGGCAGAAGCTGCCCGCCAAGGGCGATATCGCGGTGTTCGATCGCAGTTGGTATGGGCGCGTGCTGGTCGAGCGGGTCGAGGGCTATGCCAGCGAAGCCGAGTGGAAGCGCGGCTATGACGAGATCAACGAGTTCGAAGCGCAGCAAGCCGATTCGGGCACGACGATCGTCAAGCTGTTCCTGCATGTGACGCAGGCCGAACAGGACAAACGTCTGAAGGACCGGCTCGATCATCCCTGGAAACGCTGGAAAACCGGGCTGGAGGACTATCGCAACCGGGAAAAGCGCGCGGCCTATCACGAGGCGATGCGCGATATGTTCAAGCGCACCGATACGCGCTGGGGCCGGTGGACGATCATCGACGGCAATGACAAGAAGGCCGCGCGAATCGCGGGGCTTACCGCCATCGCCGAGCAGCTTGAGGCGCAAGTCGATATGACGCCGCCAGTGCTCGATCCCGAAATCGAAAAGGTGGC
Organism: Sphingomonas sp. PL20; assembly: GCF_017875905.1. NCBI lineage: Bacteria > Pseudomonadati > Pseudomonadota > Alphaproteobacteria > Sphingomonadales > Sphingomonadaceae > Sphingomonas > Sphingomonas sp. PL20. The sequence continues at coordinate 1,899,472 of NZ_JAGINH010000002.1, forward strand.
GCGGGCGGCGCTGGGACTTCCGCCGACGCCCGCTCCCCGACCGTAGCTTAGATCCAGAGCAAAACGATCGGCACCACAGTGCCGAGTGCCAGCAGGATGATCGAAATCCGCCGCATGGCACGGCTGGCAAGGGCGATCACGATGCCGGTGATGGTCGACAGGCTGAGCGCGATCGACAGCAACACGACGAAGATCTTGAGCGGCAAAGGCGAGGGGCGTTTGGCCGACCCCGCGCTGGCTTCGGCACGGGGCTTCTGCGCTTCGGCAGCGTCGCCTGCGGGCTTGGGCTTCTCCGCCTTGCGTTCGCGCGGCGGGCCCTGGTCCTTATGGACGCTCGCCAGCCATACGATCCAGTTGGGCGGCGTGCCGCCATACCCCTTGGCTTCCTGCAGCCGGAAAGTCTGCAGTGCGCCGCTGATCGCGAACAGCAGGATCATCGGGGCAAAGAACAGCCCGAGATAATGGTGATAGCGGCGGAGCAGCCGAAGCGTGTTGGGTCTCATGCCCGACGGCTAGCCGACCGACGCGACGGGAGCAACCGCAACCGGCACGCCGAAGCTATGGCGACATATATGTTTTCCCAACGGATGCCTTATGCGGCGGCGAACACGCCGTTATCGTCCATCACGTGCAGCACGCCGTCGGCGATCGCGAAATACGCGCCGCGAAGCTTCAGCTTACCCGCCCCCTCACGCTCGGGAATGCAGGGGAACGTCCGCAGGTTGGCGACGCTGACGCGGACGGTTTCGAGCTCCAGTTCATGGATCGCGTCAGGCCCCGACCCGTGCTGCGCCACGATCCGGTCGCGTGCTTCATCGAGCATGTCGACCCAGTGATCGATGAAGCCGCCTTCGCCGGGTGCCTTGCCCGCGAACGCCTGGGTCATCGCGGCGTGAACGCCGCCGCATTGGCCGTGCCCCATCACCACGATTTCGGAGACTTCGAGCTGAGTCACCGCGAATTCGAGCGCAGCCGACACGCCGTGGCGTCGACCGTCGAGCTCGAACGGGGGCACGAGGTTGGCAACGTTGCGCACGACGAAGATTTCGCCGGGCGAGGTATCGAAGATCTGCGCGGGATCGACTCGACTGTCCGAACACGCGATCACCATTACCTTGGGGCTTTGACCCTTGGACAAAGTGGACCACCGATCGCGCTGGCGCGGCCAATCCGTGTCGCGAAATCGGCGATAGCCGCCGAGCATATCGGTAAAATCACTCATGAGTGGCTCTTATCAGCGGACAACAGGGGGTGGCAAGCGGGCGCACCAGTCGCTATCTGCTCCGCCATGAACGAGATGTCCCCGCTCGCCCGGCAGCGTCAACGCAAGCCCGACTGGATCCGCGTCAAGGCCCCCGGTGGCGCTGCCTTTGGTGAAACCAAGGCGATGATGCGCCGCCTCAACCTCAACACCGTGTGCGAGGAAGCGGCTTGCCCCAATATCGGCGAGTGCTGGACCAAGAAACACGCGACGGTGATGATCTTGGGCGACACCTGCACGCGCGCCTGCGCCTTTTGCAATGTGAAGACCGGCATGCCGCGCGCTGTCGATCCGCTGGAGCCTCAGCACACCGCCGATGCGGCGGCCGAATTGGGCCTCGAACATATCGTCATCACCTCGGTCGACCGCGATGATCTGCCCGATGGCGGTGCCTCGCAGTTCGTCAAGGTGATCGAGGCGCTGCGCCGCACCACGCCCAACACGACGATCGAAATCCTGACCCCCGATTTCCGCAACAAGACGCAGGCTGCGGTCGAGTCGATCGTCGCGGCGCGGCCCGACGTGTACAATCACAATCTTGAAACCGTCCCGCGCCTCTATCCGACGATCCGCCCCGGCGCGCGGTATTACGCGTCGCTGCGGCTGCTGGAGAGTGTGAAGCGCCACGATCCCTCGATCTTCACCAAATCGGGCGTGATGCTGGGTCTGGGCGAAGAACGGCTCGAAGTGCATCAGGTGATGGACGACATGCGCTCGGCCGAGATCGATTTCCTGACGATGGGGCAGTATCTGCAGCCGACCCCGCGCCACGCCAAGGTGATGGACTTCGTCACCCCCGCCGTGTTCGATGCCTATGCCGCGATCGCCCGCGCCAAGGGCTTCCTGCTGGTGGCAAGTTCGCCGCTGACGCGGTCGAGCTATCATGCCGGTGACGATTTCGCCCGCCTGCGCGCCGCGCGGGAGGCAAAGCTCGCCGCGCGCTAATGCCACGCCATTCCGAAACGCGGCGGCTGCCTTACACGCCGGAGCAGATGTTCGATCTGGTTGCCGATGTTGCCCGTTATGCCGAGTTCCTGCCGTGGGTATCGGCAATCCGCGTCCGCTCGAACAGCGAAACGCAGATGGTTGCCGACATGATCGTCGGCTTCAAAGGCCTGCGCGAGACCTTCACGTCGAAGGTGGAGAAACATCGGCCCGATCGGATCGAGGTCGAATATCTCGACGGGCCGCTCAAATATCTGCGCAACGAATGGGTGTTCCGGCCCGATGGCACTGGGTGTGCGGTCGATTTTACGGTCGACTTCGCTTTCAAGAACCGCGTGTTCGAGATGCTGGCGGGCCAGGTGTTCGGTACCGCGCTGCGCAAGATGATCGGCGCGTTCGAGGACCGCGCCGCCGTGCTTTATGGGGCTTCCTCGGCCTCAGGCGCGGTATCGTCTTCGGATGGCAGCAGCAGTTCCAGCGCGCACAACGCGGCCTGAAGCCGCACGCCGCCACGCCCCAAATCGCCGAAATCCTTGCGATCGGCGACAACATGTCCGGGATCGGCACCGCGTTCGGCGCGGGCAAACACAACCGTGCCGACCGGCTTCTTCTCGGTGCCGCCGCCGGGCCCTGCGACGCCGGTGATGGCGACGGCGACATCGGCACCGCTGGCCTCCAGCGCGCCCTGCGCCATGCTCCACGCGGTCGCGACCGACACCGCACCGAAGGTTTCCAGCACATCGGCACTGACGCCCAGCATCTCCAGTTTGGCGTCGTTGGAATAGGTAACAAAGCCGCTTTCGAACATTTCGGACGAACCAGCGATTTCGGTGATGGCGGCCGCGACCAGGCCACCGGTGCAGCTCTCGGCCAGCGCCACGCGGCGGCCGGCGGCGAGATTGGCCGCCACCACCTTGCGGGCGGCCTCCACCAATTGGGCGGGCAGGATGGTATCCATCGTTATCGCTCCCCTGGAACCCGGACGGTGGCGGCGGCCTGCGCCGCAATCCCCTCGCCACGTCCGGTAAAGCCCAAACGCTCAGTCGTCGTCGCCTTGATGCTGACCTGATCCGGCGCGAGCCGCAAGAGCTCTGCGATACGGTCGCGCATCGCGATGCGATGCGGGCCGATCTTGGGGGCCTCGCAGATCAGCGTCAGATCGATGAAATCGATGATCCCGCCGCGCGCTTCGATCAGCGAGGCGGCATGTTGCAGGAACTGCGCCGAATCCGCGCCGCGCCACTGCGGGTCGCTGGGCGGGAAATGCGTGCCGATATCGCCCGCCGCGATCGTGCCGAGCAAGGCGTCCGTAATGGCGTGAAGCGCGACATCGGCATCGCTATGGCCGGACAAGCCCTTGTCATGCGGGATCAGCACGCCGCCAAGCCACAATTCCTCGCCTGCTTCGAGACGGTGGACGTCGAAGCCGGTCGCTGTGCGCGAGCGCATCGTGGCGGCAAGGCGCGACTCGGCGGCGGCGAAATCGGTGGGATGGGTGATCTTTTCGAGCATGGGGTCTCCTTCGACCAGCGCGACCCGGCCACCGACCGCGCGCAGCATTTGCGCGTCGTCGGTCGGTTCGGCACCGGTCCAGCCGCGATGCGCGGCGAGGGCGGTGGCAAAATGAAAGGCTTGCGGCGTCTGGATGCGGTGCAGGGCGTCGCGCGCGACGGTCTCGCCCAGCTCCGCTTCCCCGCGCGCCAGCGTATCGGCGACGGGCAGGGCAGGGACTGCGCCGTCCTGCGTATCGAGCGCGGCGAGCAACCGGTCGATCACGGCGGCGCTCAGGAACGGGCGCGCGGCATCGTGGATGAGGACCCGCTCGACCCCAATCGTCTCCCCGGGCTCGTCCCGGGGCCCACTGGTATCCGCGCTTTCAGGCCGCTGGTCGCGCGGAACGGTAGACCCCGGGACGAGCCCGGGGTGACGATTGGAGGTCGTCAGTGCTTCAAGTCCAGCCAGCACCGAAAGCCGCCGAGTCGCGCCGCCGATCACATATTCGACCTCGCCAAGGGCTTCGTGCAAGGACGCTTCCTGTCCGGCACCGATCACCACGATCACGCGGTCGATCGCGGGATGCGCGCGCAGTGCGGCATAGCTGTGGGCGAGCACCGCCTTGGTGCCCAGCGTTGCATATTGCTTTGGAACAGCGCTGCCCGAGCGGACGCCGGTGCCGGCGGCGACGATGATGGCGGCGGTCTTGGTCGAAGTCATGCGGCGCGCCTAGCCCAAGCCGTGGCCGCCCGCCAGCCCGCCTTGCCGCAAGACGGGCTTTCGCTTATAGGCTGCCCGTTTTTCAGGCAGATTCCATCCCGTGACTTCGCGTACTCTTGCCCCCCTGCACGTCGGCCCCGTGACGATCGCGAGTCCCGTGATCCTCGCGCCGATGACCGGCGTCACCGACATGCCGTTCCGCACACTGGTGCGGCGCTATGGCTCGGGCCTCAACGTGACCGAGATGGTGGCGAGCCAGGCGGCGATTCGCGAGACGCGCCAGTCGCTGCAAAAGGCGGCGTGGCACCCGATCGAGGATCCAGTCTCGATGCAGCTCGTCGGCTGCACGCCTTATGAAATGGGCGAAGCGGCCAAATTGAGCGAGGATCGCGGGGCCGCGATCATCGACATCAACATGGGCTGCCCGGTGCGCAAGGTGACCAATGGCGATGCCGGTTCGGCGCTGATGCGCGATCTCGACACTGCCGGTGCGATCATCAAGGGCGTGGTCGAGGCGGTCAGCGTGCCCGTCACGCTGAAGATGCGGATGGGCTGGGATCATAGCAGCCTCAACGCGCCGGACCTGGCCAAGATCGCACAGGATCTGGGCGTGAAGCTCGTCACCGTCCACGGCCGCACGCGCAACCAGATGTATAAGGGCAATGCCGATTGGGCGTTCATCCGCTCGGTAAAGGATGCGGTGACGATCCCGGTGATCGCCAATGGCGACATCTGCTCGATCGAGGATGCCGAGGCGGCACTCGACCAGTCGGGCGCGGACGGCGTGATGATCGGACGCGGTTCCTATGGTCGCCCATGGCTGCTCGGCCAGGTAATGGAGTGGTTCGCCAGCGGCCGCCGCGTCGCCGACCCCTCGATCGAAGAGCAATATACCGTGATCGCAGAGCATTACGATGCAATGCTCAGCCACTATGGCACCGAGACCGGCGTCAATATGGCGCGCAAGCATATCGGTTGGTACACGCGCGGCCTGCACGGATCGGCCGAATTCCGTAACCGTGTGAACCAGATTGCCGACCCCAAGGTCGTCAAGGCCATGCTCTCCGAATTTTATGCGCCCTTGTGCAGTCGCGCCGCCGCGTGAACGCGCCAGAGGGTCCCGATTTCGCAGAACTGTTCGCCGCGCTGCCGGTGGCGGTGCTGGTTGTAGACCCCGAGTCGCGCGTTGCCCACGCTAATGCCGAGTGCGAGGCGCTGCTCAATCTGTCCGAGCGGGCGATGCTCGGCCAGCCCCTGGCGTCGATCCTGAAAGCCCCCGAAGACGAAAATCCGCGCGACAATCACGGCTTCGCGGCGTTCGATATTGAAATCGAGCTGCGCCGCGGCGGCAAGGTGCGCGTCGATTATGTCGAATCGCGGCTCGCCGATCATCCCGGCTGGCAGACGATCACGCTGCATCATGCCGCCGCCTCGCGCCGGATGGGCCACAATGCCGATCGCGCCTCGGCCGCGCGCGCGGCGATCGGCGCGGCGGCGATGCTGGCACATGAAATCAAGAACCCGCTATCGGGCATTCGCGGCGCGGCGCAATTGCTGTCCAAGGGCAAGGGCGCGGCAGAACTGACCACGCTGATCACCACCGAAGTCGACCGGATCGCGGCGTTAATCGACCGGATGCAGGACTTCACCGACACGCGGCCGTTGCAGCTCGCGCCCGAGAATATCTATCCCCTTCTGGATCATGCCCGCCGTGTCGCGCTGGCCGGTTTCGGGCGGCACGTCGTGATCGAGGAGCGCTTCGATCCGTCGCTGCCGCCAGTGCAGATCGACCGTGATGCGACGCTGCAAGTGGTGCTCAACCTGCTCAAAAATGCCAGCGAAGCGGTGCGTGATCAGGCCGATGCGCGGATCACGCTCGCCACTGCCTATCGCCACGGCATGGCGATCGCGCCGGGTCCCGGCAAACCACGCCGTCCACTGCCAATCGAGATTTGCGTGATCGACAATGGCCCCGGGCCGCCCGCCGATATTGCCGAGCACCTGTTCGACCCGTTCATTTCGGGCAAACCCGAGGGGCAGGGGCTTGGCCTCGCGCTGGTCGACAAATTGGTGCGCGACATGGGCGGGATCATCCAATTTGCCCGGGAAGGAACCCCGCCAATGACCGTGTTTCGCATCATGCTGCCGCGTGGGGGCGCATGACTCGCACCGGACGAATCCTGGTCGTCGACGACGATGCCGCCATCCGCACCGTGGTCGGGCAAGCGCTGAAGCGCGATGGCCACCGCGTGATCGTCGTGGCGACGATCGCCGAGGCCGAAATGCAGCTTGCCGCGACCGCCCCCGACGTGCTGGTTACCGATGTGGTGCTGCCCGACGGTAACGGACTCGATCTGGTCGAGCGCGTCGTCCGGGCGCATCCGGGTTTGCCGGTGATCGTGTTGTCGGCGCAGAACACGCTGACGACGGCGGTACGCTCAACCGAGGTCGGCGCGTTCGATTATCTCCCCAAGCCGTTCGATCTCGACGTGCTGTCGCGCACCGTCCAGAGCGCGCTCGCGCGAGGGGCAGGGGCTGTCGCCGATCCGATCGAGGCCGAAGATCGCGCTCTGCCGCTGATCGGCCGCTCGCCCGCGATGCAGGATGTCTATCGCATCATCGCGCGCGTCGTTTCGAATGACCTCACGGTGCTGATCTCGGGCGAATCGGGTACCGGCAAGGAACTGGTCGCGCGCGCGATCCATGATTTGGGGCCGCGCCGCCGTTCGCCCTTCCTTGCGCTCAACATGGCCGCGATCCCGCGCGAACTGATTGAGGCGGAATTGTTCGGCCATGAACGCGGTGCCTTTACCGGCGCGCAGGCGCGCTCAGCCGGGCGGTTCGAACAAGCGGCGGGGGGCACGCTGTTCCTCGACGAAATCGGCGACATGCCGATGGAGGCGCAGACGCGGCTGCTGCGCGTGCTGCAATCGGGCGAGTTCACCACCGTTGGCGGCGCGCGCACAATCCGCGCCGATGTGCGCATCGTCGCCGCGACCAATCGCGATCTGGCGCAGCTGGTGGCGGTCGGCCAGTTTCGCGAGGATCTGTTTTATCGCCTGAATGTCGTGCCGGTACTGCTGCCCGCGCTGCGCGCGCGGCGGCAGGACATCCCATTGCTCGCCCGCCATTTTCTTGACCGCGCCGCCGAAGACGGTTTGCCGCGCAAGCAACTCGATCCCGACGCGATTGCGGTGATCGAGGGCTATGACTGGCCGGGCAATGTCCGCGAGCTGGAAAATATGATGCGGCGCATCGCGGTGCTGGCGCGCGATGAGCGGATTGATGCCGACGAGATGCGCGCGATGCTGGGTGGCGTGCTGCCGTCGACTCCGATGATCGGCGACGCCGGGATCGAGGCCGCCATTCGCGCGCGAATCGATCGGCTGGCGATCGAGGAGCCCGCCGCGCTCGACGATGGCACGCTGTATGATCGGATCATCGCCGAGGTGGAGCGACCGCTGATCGAGGCGCTGCTGGCCCGCCATGGCCAGAACCAGTTGCGCGCGGCGCGCGCCCTGGGAATCAACCGCAATACGCTGCGCAAGCGCCTGGATATGCTGGGCATCGATCCCTGATCGACGCACCGTACACGATCATCCGGGCCGGGTTTGGGACCAACCCATTTTTGTGTGTTTTCCTTGCAACGCAGGCGTTGTAGGAATGTCACGATGAGTGAGTCTTTGCTTTCGGTACCGGGATCTGGCGGCATGCCGCCGCGTTTCCGTATCGCGCGCTTTCTGGAACTCGCTGTTCTCGCGGTTGCCCTCATCGTTGCCGGGGTAAGCTATTGGTTCATCGCCCGCGACAAGGTGGATGCTTTGCTCAGCCCGGCGCTGGTCGCATCGTTGCTGCTGGCCAATCTGTTGCCTTGGATCGCGCTGCTGGTGTTGCTGGGACGGCGCATCGCAATGCGCCGCGCCGCACTCCTTCCGATCGGGGGACGCGGCCGTTTGCACGTGCAGCTGGTCGCCCTGTTTTCGATCATCGCCGCAGTACCGACGCTGTTGGTGGTGATCTTCGCCTCGCTCTTGTTCCAATACGGCGTGCAATTTTGGTATTCCGACCAAGCTCGCAGCATGATCGAAAATGCGACCGGGGTTGCGAAGACCTCGTACCAACAAATGCTCCAACGCTGGCAAGAAGCAACCGTTACGGCCGCGTCCGATATTGGAGAGAACTTTTCCGATAAGATCCGGTCACCAAGTTTTCCAGAATATTTTGGAAAATATCAGATCTTTTATCGGAGTTTTTCGGATGGTTTCCTCTTCATTGCGTCTCCGGACGGAAAATTTCATGAGATCATCAATTTAAATCCCGACAAGCTGGAGCTTGCTCGGGAGGTTTCGCCCGCCGACCTTTCCGACGTCCAGACAAAGGTCCCCAGTATCACGACTGTCAAAGGCGATCGGATCAAGACCCTGGCCCCGATCCCCGGCACGACGAACGTGTATCTCCTGACCGTTGCCAGATCGGATGTGCGGGTGATGGAGGTACAATCCCAACGGAGCGCCGCAGTCTTGTCGAGCTATCGCGACTTTCTGGCGCGCTCTCGATCTCTGCAGTTGAAATTCAATGCAGCGCTGCTCGGGATCTCACTGCTTATCATTGCGATTGCGGTGTGGATCGCGCTGGAAGTAGCAGATCGCATTGTGCGCCCGCTGGGGGATCTGGTGGCAGCCGCCGACCGTGTCTCGACCGGGGACTTTACCGCGCGCGTGCCCGCACCAAAGACCGACGACGAAATCGGCACGCTGACCAGCGCCTTCAACCAGATGACCGAGCGCCTGCAGGCGCAGACCGGTGCGCTGGAAAGCCGTCGCGCGTTGATCGAGGCGGTGATGTCGGGGGTGACGGCAGGGGTCATTTCGGTCGCCCCCGATGGCACGATCCGCCTGATCAATCGCTCGGCGATCACGCTGCTGGACGGCGCTGACGATATGCCGGTCGGCAAACCGCTGAAGCTGATCGCGCCCGAATTGGCGGCGCTGCTCGATGGCCAGGATCGCGAGGCGATCATCGAAACCGGTACCGGGAACGACGCGCGTACGCTGGCGGTGAAGGTCACGCGCGCCGTCGAGGGGCCGATCCTGACCTTCGACGACATTACCGGCCAATTGCTGGATCAACGCCGTGCCGCCTGGTCCGATGTCGCGCGCCGCATCGCGCATGAAATCAAGAACCCGCTGACCCCGATCCAGCTCGCGGCGGAACGGCTCCAGCGGCGCTATGGCAAGCAGATCGACCCAGAGGACACCACCTTCGCGCGGCTAACCGACACGATCGTCCGCCAGGTCGGCGATCTGCGCCGCATGGTCGATGAATTCTCCTCCTTCGCGCGGATGCCCAAGCCCGTCTTCCGCGAGGAATCGCTCGTCGATCTCGCGCGGCAGACGCTGTTCCTGCACGAGGTTGCACATCCGGGCGTGGTCTTCAGCCTCACCCACGAAGCCCCCGGCCCGATGCTGGTGTGCGACCGCCGCCAGATCGGCCAGGCGCTGACCAACATCGTCAAGAACGCGGTCGAGGCGGTCGAGGCCAATCCGGGTGCGGCGGAGGCGAGCGTCACGATGTCGCTCGACGAAACGCCTGAACGCACCACCATTACCGTCGCTGATACCGGCATTGGCCTACCCGCAGCGCGCGATCGCATCGTCGAGCCCTATGTCACGACCCGCGCGCGCGGCACCGGCCTTGGCCTGGCGATCGTCAAGAAGATCGTCGAGGAGCATTTCGGCACGATGACCTTTGCTGACCGCCCCGGCGGCGGCACCATCGTAACCGTCAGCTTCGACACCGCGATGCTCGCCAATCTCGACGCCGGCGATGGAGGCGATGGGGGCATCGCCGAAACGCCACCCCAGCAACTTTTGCAGAACCGGACCTGAACCCATGCCCCTGGACATTCTTGTCGTTGATGACGAACGCGATATTCGCGACCTGGTCGCCGGTGTGCTCGAAGACGAGGGCTATGGTGCGCGCGTCGCGGCCGATAGCGATTCGGCGCTGGAAGCGATTTCGGTGCGGCGGCCCTCGCTGGTGCTGCTCGACGTGTGGCTGCACGGCTCGCGGCTCGACGGGCTGGAACTGCTCGACGAGATCAAGCGGCGGGACCCGTCGATTCCGGTGCTGATGATCTCCGGGCACGGCAATCTCGATACCGCCGTCGCCGCGATCCGGCGCGGCGCGGCCGATTTCATCGAAAAACCGTTCGAGGCGGAGCGGCTGCTGCTGATGGTTGCGCGCGCGACCGAGACCGAGAGCCTGCGCCGCGAAATTGCCAGCCTGCGCGCGGTGGTCGGCCGCGACACCGACCTCACCGGCAATTCCGGCGCGATCAATGGCGTGCGCGCCACGCTGAAACGCGTCGCCGCGACGGGCAGCCGCGTGCTGATCATGGGCGCGGCCGGCGTCGGCAAGGAAGTGGCCGCCCGGCTGCTGCACGGCTGGAGCCAGCGGGCGGATGCGCCCTTCGTCGTTGTCAGTGCGGCGCGGATGACGCCGGAGCGGGTCGAGGAGGAACTGTTTGGCATTGAGGAGGGGGGGCAACTCGTCCGCTCCGGCCTGCTCGAACAGGCGCATGGCGGCACTTTGTTCCTCGACGAAATCGCCGACATGCCGCTGGCGACGCAAGGCCGCATCCTGCGCGTGCTGACCGATCAGAGCTTCAGCCGCGTCGGCGGTCAGCGCGTGGTGAAGGTTGATGTGCGCGTGGTGTCTGCCACCGCGCGGGATTTGACGCACGAAATCGCGGAAGGGCGCTTCCGTGAGGACCTGTATTACCGGCTCAACGTCGTGCCGGTGACCATTCCGGGGCTGGCCGAGCGGCGCGAGGATATCCCTGCGCTGGTCGATCATTTCATGGCGCATTACGCGTCCGAACGGCGGGTACCGACGCCCGCCGTGGCCGCTGACGCCATGGTCGCCCTGCAATCCTACGAATGGCCAGGGAACGTGCGCCAGCTTCGCAATATCGTGGAGCGCACGATCATCATGGCACCGGGCGACCGGATCGGGCAGATCGATCTCGATATGCTGCCGCCCGATGTGCTTGGTGATCCGGGCGAACTAGGCGGCGGGGCGACCGCGATCATGGGCGCTCCGCTCCGCGAAGCGCGTGAAACCTTTGAGCGCGAATATCTGCGGGTGCAAATCCGGCGCTTCTCCGGCAACATCTCGCGCACCGCCAATTTCATCGGGATGGAGCGGTCTGCGCTACACCGGAAGCTGAAATTGCTCGGCATTACCGAAGTACGCGAGGATTAATCGACTGGATCGGTGGACGAAACGATCGCGCATCCCTAGATTAGGGGACGGGTACATCACCTAACTCGACGCCGGAACCGGCGCGCCGCGGGCACCCCCCGCCAAGAACAAAGGATCGACCGATGGCCGACAAGCACACCTCTCTCCAAGACCTGTTCCTCAACGCCCTGCGCCGCACCAAGACCCCGATCACGATGTTCCTCGTGAAGGGCGTCAAACTCCAGGGCATCGTCACCTGGTTCGACAATTTCTCGGTGCTGCTGCGCCGCGACGGTCAGTCGCAGCTCATCTACAAGCACGCCATTTCGACGATCATGCCGGCCAACACGGTTGATATCGATGCGATCGTCAACGCCATTGGCGAGGCGCAGAAGAAGCAGCCGCTGCTGCAGGAAATCTTCCTCAACGCTGTGCGCAAGTCGGAAGACAATGTCACCATGTTCCTGGTCAACGGTGTGATGCTGCAGGGGCAGATTGCAGCATTCGATCTGTTCTGCATGTTGCTCCAGCGTGATGGCATGGCGCAGCTCGTCTACAAGCATGCGGTCTCCACCATTCAGCCCGCACATCCCCTTAATTTGGCTGATGAAACAGCAGGTTCGGACAACGATTGACCACAGGTTTTGAACGGGACCGCGACGATGTCGCGCGGGGTGCCAAGGCCGTTGTCGTTTATCCCGACACCGGCATTTCGTCGCGGGACGCCGATGCCCGGCTGGCCGAAACCGCCGGGCTGGCCATGGCGATCCATGTCGAAGTGGTCGATCGCGTCGCGATCAAGGTGCGCGCGCTCCAGCCTTCGACGCTGATCGGCAAAGGGCAGCTCGAGGCGCTGGCTGCCACGGTGCGGATGGCCGAGGCCGAGTTGGTCGTGTTCGACGCCAGCCTGACGCCGGTGCAGCAGCGCAACCTCGAAAAAGCGCTGTCGGCCAAGGTGATCGATCGCACCGGGCTGATCCTCGAAATCTTCGGCGAACGTGCAGCGACCGCCGAAGGGCGTTTGCAAGTCGAACTGGCGCATCTCGATTATCAGGCGGGGCGGCTGGTACGCACTTGGACCCACTTGGAACGGCAGCGCGGCGGCTTCGGCTTCCTCGGCGGCCCGGGTGAAACGCAGATCGAGGCCGATCGGCGCTTGATCCGCGATCGCATGGCGCGGTTGAAGAAGGAATTGGAACAAGTCAGTCGCACGCGCGGACTGCACCGCGACCGGCGCCAGCGCGCGCCGTGGCCGGTGATAGCGCTGGTCGGCTATACCAACGCCGGAAAATCCACGCTGTTCAACCGCATGACCGGTGCTGACGTCATGGCGGAGGATCTGCTGTTCGCCACGCTCGACCCAACGCTGCGGCAGATCGCGCTGCCGGGGATCGACAAGGCAATCCTGTCGGACACCGTCGGGTTCGTCTCCGAACTGCCGACCCAGCTCGTCGCGGCCTTCAAGGCCACGCTCGAGGAAGTGGTGTCGGCCGATTTGCTGATCCACGTCCGCGACATCGCGCACCCGGATACGATCGCGCAGATGGACGATGTCGAGGCGGTGCTGCGCGATATCGGTGTCGACCTCTCGGTCCCGCGGATCGAGGCGTGGAACAAGCTCGACATGCTCGATGCCGATGATCGCGCCGAATTGCTGGGCGAAGCCGCGCGGCGCGACGATGTCGCGGCGATTTCGGCGCTGAGTGGGGAAGGGGTGTCCGCCTTGCTCGACACCGTCGCCGCGCTGCTGACGTCGAGCCATCGCCGCTACACCATTTTGCTCGATGCCGGCGATGGTGCCGGTGCCGCCTGGCTCCACGCGCATGGCGAAGTGCTGGAACAATCGGTCGAGGGTGAACAGGCGATCTACGAAGTCCGCATGGCCGAGCGCGATTATGAACGGTTCTGCCAGCGCTGAGGGCGTCGATCGCGAGCTGATCGCAGGCTGGCTCCATGCCCGCTCGATCGCGCGGGCTTTGCCGATGCCAGTGGCCGAGCAGGGTGGCTGGCGGGTGGACACGCGGTCGGAGCAGGAATGGTGCCGCTATGTCTTCGCCGATCCGACCCCGGCGATTGCCGATCTGGCGCAGAGCATCACGCAGCCAAGAGTGTATGTGAAACTTTGCCAGGATGATGCTGTTTTAACATCGCTTTTGCCGTCGCGTTGGCAAATCTGTGCGCCTTCCTGGATGATGACAGCGGGGACGTCGCCCCTTGCAGAAACGCCGCTGCCCGACGGCTATCTCCCGAAGGTGGAAAGCATCGGCGGCGTCGTTCGCGTTGCGATCACCTCTCCGAACGGCGCGCTCGCGGCCAGCGGTTATGCCGCGGAAGCGTCGGGCGTGTTCGTCTATGATCGGATCGTCACCAGCCCGGATCATCAGCGGCGCGGCCTGGGGCGGGCGGTAATGAGCCTGTTGCAAGCGCAGCGCCGCTCAAGCGCGTCGCGCGAAGTGCTGGTCGCAACCGCACAAGGCCGGGCGCTTTATACCAGCCTCGGCTGGTCGGTGCATTGCCGCTATGCGACCGCGGTCATTCCTGACGCGGTGCCTTGATCGCTTGCCACAAGGCTTCCTTGTCGGCGAGGGGCAGCCCCGGAAAGGCATCGCCAGCTTCGGCTTCCATCGCCCTGAAACGGCGCTCGAATTTGGCATTGGCACCGCGTAGCGCCGCCTCCGGGTCGACGCCCAGCTTGCGCGCCCAATTGACCACCGAGAAGAGCAGATCGCCGACCTCGTCCTCGGTCTCGGCCGGAGTAGTGGCCGCTTCGATCTCGGCGATTTCCTCGTCAATCTTGGCGCGCGGTCCGTCCTGGTCCGGCCAGTCGAACCCCACGCGCGCCGCACGATTCTGCAGCTTTTCGGCGCGGAGCAAAGCGGGCAGGCCCAGCGCTACGCCGTCCAGCGCGCCCGGTGGGATATCGGCCTGACCCTTGGCAGCGCGTTCCGCGGCCTTGATCTGTTCCCACAGATGATGGCCGCCCTCAGCGACATCGCCGAAGATATGCGGATGGCGGCGCTCCATCTTGTCGCTGATCGCCGCCACGACGTCAGCCAGCGCGAAATGACCGGCTTCCTCGGCCATGCGCGCATGGAACACGACCTGGAGCAGCAGATCGCCAAGCTCGTCCTTCAGCTCGCCCATGTCGTCACGCGCGATCGCGTCGGCGACTTCATAGGCTTCCTCGATCGTATAGGGCGCGATGCTGGCGAAATCCTGCGCGACATCCCATTCGCAGCCCGACACCGGATCGCGCAACCGCGCCATGATCGCGACCAACCGTTCGATCATCGACACGCTCCATTTCGGGCGGGGACCTGACTCCCGCTGCCCATCGCCAGCAATCCGATAATATACATTATGTTAAATTCAGGCCGTTTCATCAAAACAGGCCCCCCAGCGCCGATCCAGCCCCGAAAGCGCCCTGCCACAGCACCACCAGCACGAACAGCACGCCGAAGATCGCCGCCCAAGCCAGCGCCATCTTGATCGTATCGCCGAGCGGCAAGCGGCGTGCTGCCAGCGCACTGACCGGCAGGATCAGGACCAGCGCGTAAAACACCAGATCCATGCTGGTGTCGGTCATACGTGCAATTCCAACCCGTCATAGGCCGGCTCGACGCCCGGCGGAAGTTCGGCCAGCAGGCTCGCATAATCCATCGACTGGTCCATATGCGCCAGCACCGCATGACGCGGCTTCAGCATGTCGATCCAGCCCAGCGCCATGTTCAACGTCGGGTGCGACGGATGCGGCTTGCGGCGTAGCGCATCGACGATCCACAGGTCGAGACCTTCATACAGGTTCGCCATATCCGGCGTCATCGCACTGAGATCGGTCGCATATCCAATCGATCCGGCAAGGCTGTCAAAGCGCAAGCCGGCCGATTGGAACGGCCCGTGCGGCTGATCAACCACGCCAACCGTAATGTCCCCGATGACGATGCTGTCGGGCAGCGCCTCGATCGCAACGGTCGGCGGATAATCATCCCAACCGTGGAAAACATAGCCGAAACGCCGCTTCAACGTCTCCATCAGATCGGGCCGCGCCAGCCCGCGCACCGGCCGCCCCATCGCATGGAACACCTGGCGCAGATCATCGATGCCGTGCGTGTGATCGGCATGATCATGCGACCAGATCACCGCATCCAGCGTCGACACGTCCGCCGCCAGCAACTGTTCGCGCATGTCGGGGCCGGTATCGACCAGAATGCGCGTCGTCTGCGTCTCGACCAGGATCGACGCGCGCATCCGGCGATTGCGCGGATTGCTCGGGTCGCACGCGCCCCAGTCATTGCCGATCCGCGGCACGCCGGACGAGGTGCCCGATCCCAGGATCCGCACCTTCATGCGCGCGTCTTGGTAAACAGTGCGTGAAAGTTCTCCGCCGTCGCCGCTGCCAGCGTTTCCAGCGGCTCGCCGCGCAATTTTGCCAGGAACGCCGCAGTATCGGCAACGAAAGCCGGCTCGCCTGTTTTCCCGCGATGCGGCACCGGTGCCAGGAACGGCGCATCGGTTTCGATCAGCAGCCGGTCGAGCGGCAGCCGTGCGGCGGTGTCCTGCAGATCCTTGGCGTTCTTGAAGGTCACGATGCCCGAGATCGAGATATAGAAACCAAGCTCCAGCGCGATATCGGCAAACGCCCCGCTCGCGGTGAAGCAATGGATGACGCCGGGATAGGCCCCCTTCCCCATTTCCTCGCGCAGGATCGCGGCGGTATCGTCCTCGGCATCGCGCGTGTGCACCACGATCGGCAGTTGCGTTTCGCGCGCGGCGGCAATGTGCGCGCGAAAGCTCGCGCGCTGGCGCTCACGGTCGCTATGTTCGTAGAAATAATCGAGCCCACTTTCGCCGATTCCGACGACGCGCGGATGCTGCGCGCGTTCGACCAGCCGAGCGGTGCCGATATCGGGATGCTCATCGGCTTCATTGGGGTGGATGCCAACCGTCGCCCAGACATCGGGCTCGCGCTCAGCCGTCGCCAACACCGCGTCCCACTCGCTTTCGCGCGTCGCGATGTTGAGCATGGCGTGGACGCCGCGCGCTCGGGCACGGGCGAGGATCACATCCTGCTGCTCGCCCAGCCCCTTATAGTTGAGGTGGCAATGGCTGTCGGCGAACATCAGGCTTCGACCGGCGCTTCGAGCCGTGGGAACACACCGACGGGTGCCGGCAGCGTCAGGCCCGGTGCCAGCGGGTGGCCCAGCGCTTCGAAGCGGCGTGCATCGCCGTGCTGCCCCAGCAGATCGAGCAATTTGTCCGCGCCATTGGGGATCGCCCAACGCGCCAGAATCGCGATCCGCCGCACCGCATCGGCGGCATGATACAGGATGGTGTCGGCGCGCGCGGGATCGGTCTTGCGCACGCTCCATGGGGCCTGATCGGCGAAATATTGGTTGGCATCGCGCGCTGCCGACCAGATCGCGTCGAGCGCGGTATGCAACGCGAGATCGCCCATCGCATCATGCATTCCGGCCTCGGCTGCCGCGACGCTGGCGAGCAGCGCGTCTTCGGCCTCGGTGCGTTCGCCCGCTGGTGGCACTACGCCACCGCATGCCTTGGCGATGATCGACAGGCAGCGCTGCGCGAGATTGCCGAGGTTATTGGCAAGGTCTGCATTACAACGGGTTACGATCGCTTCTTCCGAGTAACTCCCATCCTGCCCAAAGCTCACTTCGCGCAGCAGGAAATAGCGCAGCGCATCGACACCGAAGCGATCGGCCAATTCCATCGGGTCGGTGACGTTGCCCACCGACTTCGACATCTTCTCACCGCGGTTGAGCAAAAAGCCATGGCCGAACACCGCGCGCGGCAGCGGAATGTTCGCACTCATCAGGAAGGCTGGCCAGTAAACCGCATGAAAACGCACGATATCCTTGCCGATCACGTGCAGATGCGCGGGCCAGAAGGTTTCGTACAGTTCGACATCATCGGGATAGCCAACGCCGGTCAGATAATTGGTCAGCGCGTCGACCCACACATACATCACATGGCCCGGGCTGCCCGGCACCGGCACGCCCCAGTCAAAGCTGGTGCGCGACACCGACAGGTCGGACAGGCCACCCTCGACGAAGCGCAAAATCTCGTTGCGGCGCGCCTCGGGCAGGATGAAATCGGGCTGTGCGGCATATAGGTCGAGCAAGGGCTGCTGATATTTGGAGAGGCGGAAGAACCACGTCTCCTCGGCGGTCCATTCGACCGGCGTGCCCTGCGGCGATAGTTTGGCGCCGCCCTCGCCTTCGACCAGTTCCTTTTCGTCGTAAAAGGCTTCGTCGCGAACCGAATACCAGCCTTCATAGCGATCGAGATACAGGTCGCCCGCGGCTTCCATCGCTTGCCAGATCGCCTGGCTGGCGCGGTAATGGTCGGCATCGCTGGTGCGGATGAAGCGATCGCACGAAATCTCCAGTTTCTCGGCCATTGCCTTGAAATAGCCGCTCATTTCATCGGCCAGCGCACGCGGGGTCAAGTCACGCTTGCGCGCTTCCTGGACCATTTTCAGGCCATGTTCATCGGTCCCGGTCTGGAAGCGGACTTCGCGGCCCAATTGGCGTTGATAGCGCGCGATCGCATCGGTCGCGATCGCCTCATAGGCATGCCCGATATGCGGACGTCCATTGGGATAGCTGATTGCGGTGGTGATATAATAAGGGTCGGCCATGGCCGCCTCCTAGAGCATCGGTCGCCGCAATTGAAGCCTTGGCGCCGCTTTCAACGCGCAAGCCGCGCGACGATCCCCGCCATCTCATAGACGGTGGCTTGCGCATCGAGCGTCAGCGCGCGTGCGGTGGCGGCGAGCGTGCGGGCGGCGTCATACCCGTCGAGCGCGATGCGCAGCCGTTCGCCCTGCCGTTCCGGGGCCATGCCCGCGATAAAGGCGGGGGCACGGTCAAGAAACGCCTCGTAGCGTGCCTGCGCGGCCTTCAGCGCCAGCGACTTGGCCAGCCGGACGCGACGACCATTGCCGGGATCGCCATCCCGCGCGATCGCCGCCAGCGCGTGGTCGATCGCGGCAAGGTCCAATCCGGCGAAACCGAGCGCACGACCGGGCGATCCGTGCGCGACGCGCATCAATGCCGCCACTTCCGCCGGGTCCGCAGAGGGAAGCTGTTCGCGCAGCACGGACGTCATGATGGCATCATCGAGCGGATCGAAACGCAATTGCCGACAACGCGACCGGATCGTCGGCAGCAAACGTCCCGGCGCATGGCTGATGAGCAGGAAGATCGTGCCCTCGGGCGGCTCTTCCAAATTCTTGAGCAAGGCGTTGGAGGCCCCCGGCCGTTCCAGATCGTCGACCGCATCGATGATGACGACCCGCCTGCTCGACATCGACGGGCGCGTCGCAAACATCGGCCCCAGTGCGCGCACCTGCGCGATCGGGATGCTGCGCGCGAGATCGAGTCCGGTCTTGTCGCCTTCCTTCGGCTGGCGCGTGAGCACCCGGTAATCGGGGTGCGATCCCGCCGCGATCAATTTGCGTTGCGGGTTGCTCTCGGGCACGTCGAAGCCCGGCGGCAGGTCGCCCCCCGCCCCTTCGGCCAGCATCCGCAGCGCTGCGGCGCGCGCGAAGGTCGCCTTGCCGATACCTTCCGGGCCCGCGAACAGCCACGCATGATGCAGCGATCCGCTTGCCATTGCGGCGGCGAAGGCCTGGTGCGCGGCATCATTGCCGAGCGGTAGTGTCATGGCAGCAGGTCGGACACGGCGGCAAACACCGCGTCCGCGACATCGTCGATCCCGGCAGTCGCCCCGACCAGGCGGAAGCGCTCCGGTTCCTGCTTCGCAAACCGGCGAAAAGCGGCCGCGACATCGGCATGGAACGTATCGCCGCGCGCCGCGAACCGATCCGCTGCAGCGCCGTCACGGACCGCCGCGCGTCTGCGTCCAAGCTCGGGCGATAGTTCCAGCACGAGCGTCCGGTCCGGCAGCAACCCGCGTGAACCGAAGGCATGGAGCGCCAGCACGGCAGCGTCGTCGATCCCGCCCGCCACGCCCTGATAGGCACGGCTGCTGTCGAGAAAGCGGTCGCAAATCACCCAGCGTCCGGCCCCCAGTGCCGGGCGGATCGTCTTTTCGACATGGTCAGCGCGGGCGGCGGCGAACAACAAGGCTTCGCTATGCGGGCTCCACCGCGCGACCTCGCCCTGCATCAGCAAGGCGCGGATCGCCTCCGCCCCTTCGCTGCCACCGGGTTCGCGCGTGACCAGCGTTTCGATCCCGCGCATCGCCAGCGCATCGGCAAGCAAGCGCGCCTGGGTCGATTTGCCCGCCCCCTCGCCCCCTTCCAGCGAGATGAAGCGCCCGATCGCCGTCATCGGCTCACGCGCCGAACAGGCTCAGCAAGCCAGCCCAGGCACGCCCGAAAAAGCCAGCCTGCGGCACATCATTGGCGGCGACCAGCGGCAGCCGCTCGGCCGGCATCCCCGGCGTTACCACCACCAGATCGGCGATATGCTGCCCGGCCTTGATCGGAGCCTTGATCGGGCCGTCATAGCTGACCGTCAGGCGCATTTCGCCTGCGGTGCCCGCAGGTACGGTCGCGGAGAGATCGCTCGGCGCGACGAGCCCGACCTTGTTGGAGGTGCCGAGTTGCACCTCGGCGGTTTCGATCTGCTTGCCCTTGGCGAGGATCGGCTTGGCCTGCCACGCGCGAAAACCCCATTCCATGAACTTGACCGATTCCTCGGCGCGCTGGCCCGACGTGCCAAGACCCGCCAGCACCATCACCAGCCGACGGCCATTCTGCTGCGCGGAGCCGGTGAAGCCGAAACCGGCTTCATCGGTGTGCCCGGTCTTGAGCCCGTCGGCACCGCTCACCCGGCCCAGCAACGGATCGCGATTGGCCTGGTCGATCGGCTTTTCACCGCCCAGCGTCTTGCCCCAGGTGAAGCTGCGCAGCGAGTAGAAGCGCTTATAGAGATCGGGATAATCCTGGATCGTCGCGCTCGCCAGCTTGGCGAGATCGCGCGCGGTCACATACGTCACGCCATTGTCGGGCCAGCCATTGGCGGTGCCGAAATGGCTGTTGCTGAGGCCGAGCTTGGCCGCCGCGCGATTCATCCGCTCGGTAAAGGCCGATTCGGTGCCCGAAATCCCCTCGGCCAGCACGACGCACGCATCGTTGCCGGACAGCGTGACGATGCCCTTGAGCAGATCCTCGACGCTGACATCCTCGCCCGAGGACAGGAACATGGTCGAACCTTGCGAATGCCACGCGCGCCACGTTTCGGGGCGCACCGGGAATTTGGTGTCGAGCTTCAACTCGCCCGATTTGATCATCTGAAACGCGACATAGACCGTCATCATCTTGGCCATCGACGCGGGCGGCATCCGCCGGTCGGCATCCTTCGAATACAGGATCGCGCCGGAGGACAGATCCTGCAGATAGGCGACCGGTGCCGGCGTCTGGAACTCGGGTGCGGCCACGGCCGGACAGGTCGCGGCGACGGCGATGAGGGCTGAAGCGGCGATCAGTTTTTGGCGGGAAAGCATCAGGTCCGGTCTCGTTTTTTAGTCGGTGTGGAGGATTTGCGCGTCACCATAACCGTGCCGGGCGGCCCCGTCACGCGCGCGCTGTGCGCTGGCTTTGTCGCCAAAGGGCCCCAATTGCACGCGAAAAAGGCGTCCGAGCGGAACTACATGGCCGCCCAGAGCGTGCGCCATCGCAGCGGCGCGCTCCGCCGACGACAAAGCGGCGACCTGCACGACAAAGCCGCCAGCCGTTGGGGAAACCGGTGACGACGGAACCGGTGACGGCTTTGGCTTGGCGAGCGGCTTGGGCGCTGGCGCTTTGGGTATCGGTGCTCTGGGTATCGGTGCTTTGGCGGGGGCCGCACGCGGCACCGCTGGGGCCACTTGCTGCATCGGCACTTTGCGACGCAGCGCGGTCAGCAAAGCCGGCGGCGCATCCAGCCGCGCAGAGGCGGCCTGCCCCGCGCGCAATGCCGTCTGATCCTGTGGGCTGGCCACCACCGCCCGCACGCGCACCGGGGCCCGGTCGCCAACCCCCAATGCCTGGGCGGTCGCTGGCGACAGCGAGACCACCGCCCCGCTGGTTTCGCGCGCGACCACCAGCGCCAGGATCGTGCGGCCAGTGTCGATCGCGGTGATCTCGACCGGTGTGCCCGGCGGGACATTCGGATGCGCGACCGCCATCGTCACCGCGCTCCACTGCGGATCGAGCGGCAGCGATGACACCGCCGCAAAACCGACGCTATCGTCCCGCACTTCGCCCGAGGTGCCGCGCGGCCCGTCGCCCGGCGGCAAATCGCTGGCGGCGGCGATCGCGGGAGGCGAGGAGACCTCGTGAATTTTGGGTGCGCCGCGGTGTTGAGGGGGCAGCATCGCCGCCCCGCCGCCGCTTGCCAGCACCATCGCCACCAGCACGCTCATCTCAACGCTCCACGGCATCGGCGAGCAGGCCGACCGACAAAGCGTAGAAATTGGAGCAATTATAATCGAGGATCACGCGGTAATTGCCCGTCAGCAAATAGGCCGTGCGCCCAGGACCATCGGGCTCCAGCAAGGTCGCCAGCACCGAATCGCCCGGCCAGTCGCGCGTCAGCGGGACGAGCCCCAGCCTGCGCCATTCGGCCATGGTTTTCCACGCGCTGTGCCGCGCGAACACCTTGAGACAGCGCGGCGACAGCAAGCGGTTGGTCACTTGGCTGCGGTCGAACGTCGCAGGTACGGAGACTGCGAGGCCCCATGGTTGGCCCGGTCTCCACCCCGCATTCGCGAAATAGTTACCGATGGAGGCGAGCGTGTCGGCCCGGCTCGCCCAAATGTCCACCCGGCCGTCGCCGTCGCCGTCGCGCGCGAGGCGCAAATAGACCGAGGGCAGAAATTGCGGCCCACCGGTTGCCCCCGCCCAACTGCCGACGAGTTGCGCGCGCGACACGCCGCGATCCATCATTTGCAGCGCGGCGATAAACTCCTCTGCGAAGAGGTCGCGCCGCCGCCCCTCATAAGCGAGCGTCGCCAGCGCGCGTGGGAGATCGAAGCCGCCCATCACCCGACCATAGCTCGTCTCATGGCCCCAGATCGCGACCATGATCGACTCGGGAACGCCGATCTGCTGCTCGATCCGTTGCAAGCGCGACCGCTCGGCTTGATAGGCGTTGCGACCATTGGCGATCAGCGCCGCGGTAAGGTGCTGCGCCTGATACGGCGCGAAATTGGGAACCCCGGCATTGGGATTGGCCCCCGGCTGCGCCCGATCCAGATCGATCACGCGCTGGTTGAGCGTCAGCGTCGGCATCACCGCATCCAGCGTCGCCCGGCTGACGCCGCGCGCAGCGGCCTGTGCGCGGAGCGTCTGTAAATAGGCCTGAAACCCGGCTTCATCCTGCGCCGCCGCCGGCCCGATCATCGCAAAGCACGCCGCCAGGACGGCCAACGCCATGCCAATGGGACGCCCTAAAATACTGGTTCCTCGCATCGTCCGACCTTGGCACACCGGCTTGCCCACATGAACCCCAAAAGGCCGGACGCCGACCACAAACCTTGCACATCTCGTCCCGTGGCCGCTAAGCGGGGGTTCCGCCGCACGGCTAGCCCCGACAGAGTCGGCTGTCGGGTGGTGCGGGTCCGATGGGAAGAGTGTCCGAGTGGTTTAAGGAACCGGTCTTGAAAACCGGCGAGGGTGCAAGCTCTCCGTGGGTTCGAATCCCACCTCTTCCGCCACGGCGTTGTGCCGGGTTGTCTTATTCGATCCTCTTGATTGTCCATTTGGCAGGGACTTGCTTTGCGTACCTCCAAAAAGAGTCAGTTCTGTCTGTCGGGGTACCGAAAAGCAGCGAGAAACTGGGGCATAGGCAATCCAAAGCAGCGTCCGCGCGATTTGTAGCTTCAAAGTATCCCCACGATCGGCGCGCCGAAACAGAGTGGGATCGATCGGTCAAACAGACCGTAACGCGCGAACGGTCGCGCGCGCGCGCCAGTCAGCGGGACAAAGAGAGCTGCCCCTAAGGAACAGCGCGCGACGCTTCCGTCGGCATTTTTTGTAAAGCGTAATAATTGCGTGCTGCTATCACTTAGACCGATCGGCATTACAAGTTTGCCGCCGGGTTTGAGCTGGGCAAGCAACGGGGCCGGAACCTCTGACGCGCTCGCGGCGACGATGATGCCGTCGAACGGTGCGAACTCCGGCCAGCCAAGAAAACCGTCGCCGGTGCAAACCTCGACATTGGCAAAGCCAAGTCGGCGGAGCCGCTCCGACGCGGATGTCGCCAAAGGCGGAACGATCTCGATCGATGAGACACGTTTAGCAATTCGTGCCAGAACCGCCGCCTGATACCCCGACCCAGTCCCTACATCCAGCACGTTGGCACCCGTGGGCAAATCTAGCGCTGCCGTCATGATCGCGACGACATACGGATCGGAGATCGTCTGACCGTAACCGATGTCCTGCGGAAGGTCGACATAGGCGGCGCTGCGACGGTCTTCACGCACGAACTCTTCACGCGGAATTACGCTAACGATGCTTAGAGCCGTCTCAAACGCAGGGGTGTCCGCCTTTGGAGCAAGGGCGCGTAGCTCGGCACGGATGGTATCAACCATCGCCTTGCGCTGGGCGGATGGGTTTCCGCCCGGCAGCCGCTTAGCCAACACAGTCAGGATGTCGACCGGCTCAGGCTGCGTTTTCCGGTGAACGCACGCGACCACCAGAAGCGCGCCGAGCATGACCAGGAACGAAGGGATACGCACACACGGTAAGGGGCGGATGGCCATCTGTGGGGCGGGTCCCACGTTTTATGGTGCTCGGCAAGTTGGGATCCGCCAAGGATGTCGGCGGGGGGCGGATCTGCGTGGCGGCATGCCTCTCCTTGCACGCCATGCCGACGCTGGGGCAGCGGCCAAACCAACGGCACGGCCTTGAAGGCAGATAAATATCCTTGAAATCCAGTATCTTGTTCGGTTAGCGCAGGCGTAACGATCAAAATTTCCGCAGGTTCGGCGTTGCCGCCAAATTGCTTCCTAGAATGGAGATGGGGAAGTCGAAGCACTGGCAACGGGAAGTCTGGCATCATGGGCACCTGCACGGGCGTAAGCGCGATATCGTCGGCATCGCCGACCTCTTCGGCCGCGTCGAGCAACCAAATGGCGGCATTGCGACAACGCAGGCAGGATTATCTGAAGATGATGACGGCCGCCCAATCGGGTGACGTCACGGCGGCGAAAACGGCGTATGCGCGGATGACCGCCAACCGGACGCCGCCGACCAAAAGCCCGCTCGCCGCGCTGGGAACCGCGCTACAAAATGGCGACACGGCGACAATCCAGAAAGCTGCGGAGGCGTTGCAGCAAGCGCGTGACGCCCAGGCCAGCATCTCGGCCGATCCGAATGCGCCGCCACCGCCAAAGCCCATCCCCGCCGCCGCTTACGGATCGAGCCAGACCGACATCAATGTTCTCGCGTGATCGCGAGGTCAAACGCCTTTCCCGAACGGGCAAAGGGCTGATCCGGACCATGCCGTGCTGATCTTGCGCACCATGCCTTGGCGGCGCGACTGTGGAAGGTCGGGCCCGGACGCCGCGTCCCCTTACGCCGCTGCGCGACTTGGCGCAGTAGATGCGACGCTGTGGTGATGTTCGATCCCGCCGTTCCGGTCGCGTCCGATTGTGGGGAGTCGGCGAGCCTCGGTTTCCAAACCGTGCGCGCGCCGCGCCGCGCGCCGACATCGCTCGATCCGGCAGAGTGGTCGAGCCTGCGCGCGCAGGGGCATCGGATGCTCGATGACATGATCGATCATCTCGAAGGGCTCGCGGACGAACTGGTGTGGCGACCGGCCCCCGCGCACGTCCGCGCGGTGGCGCGCGAAGCACTGCCGGTAGCCCCCACCGATCTGTCGAGCGTGCACGCAACCTTCATGGAGGCGATCCTTCCTTATGCAGGCGGCAATCTGCATTCCGGTTTCATGGGATGGGTGCAGGGTGCCGGAACCCCGGTTGGCATGCTGGCCGAAATGCTGAGCGGCGGCCTTAACGCCAATCTGGGCGGGCGCGACCACATGCCGATCCTGATCGAGCGGCAGATCCGCGACTGGGTGCGGGAAATTTTCGCCTTTCCCGAGACCGCCGATGGCCTGTTCCTGACCGGAACGTCGCAAGCCAATTTCGTCGCGCTGCTGGTCGCGCGCACGCGGACATGCGGCATGGCTGTGCGGCAAAGCGGCGTGGCCAAGGCACCGCGCCTCGTTGCCTATGCTTCCAACGAAGTTCACGGCTGCGTTCCCCGCGCGCTGGAAATGGCGGGGCTTGGCTCCGACGCGCTCACCCGCGTCGCCACCGATGATGCAGGGCGGATCGATGTGGCCGCGCTGCGTGCGTTCATCCGGGCGGATCGCGCCGCCGGGCTGACGCCGTTCCTGCTGATCGGCACTGCGGGCACGGTCAATAGCGGCGCGATCGACGACTTGGATGCGCTGGCGGACCTTGCCAGCGAAGAAGGCCTGCACTTCCATATCGATGGCGCGCTCGGCGCGCTTGGCATGCTGTCGCCGGAAATCGCGCCGCTGCTGCGGGGGATCGAACGCGCCGATAGCGTGGCGTTCGATTTCCACAAATGGGGCCATGTCCCTTACGATGCCGGCTTCCTACTTGTCCGCGAAGGCGCATGGCTGAAAGACACTTTCGCGTCGCCAGCCGCCTATTTAACCCGCGCTGACACCGGCCTGGCAGCGGGCGGGGACTGGCCCTGCGATATCGGCCCCGATCTCTCACGCAGCTTTCGCGCGCTCAAGACCTGGTTCACGCTCAAAACCTATGGCACCGAGGCATTGGGTGCCTCGATCGCCGAAAACTGCCGGATCGCACGAGCGTTGGCCGAACGGATCGCGGTTGAGCCCGACCTCGAACTCCTTGCGCCCGTCGCGCTCAACATCGTTTGCTTCGGCTACGCGCCCGGCGGCGTTGGCGGAGACGGCGTGATCAACCGCGCGATCGTCGAGGATCTGCACGCGGCCGGTCGCGTCGCGCCCTCGCTCACGCTGATCAAGGGTCGGCCAGCGATCCGCGCCGCCTTCGTCAATCACCGCACCACCGCCGACGACCTCGACGCGCTTGTCGAGGGCGTGTTGCGTTTTGGTGCCCGTCATTCGCCCCGGCGCTGAGGATCTATCGATGTCCGTCACCATCTCCCTTCCCCGCCGCCCGGTGGTGAACCCACGCACCGAGACGCAGGGCATGCATCGGCTTTTGCCCATGGCGTTTGAGCGGCGCGACATGACCGCGCTTTGGCAGACTGCGATCGAGCGGATCACGGCGGATGCAAGCGACGCGGCGGCGATGATCGACTTGTCGATGATGCTCTACTGCCATTTCCGCGCGGAGGAAGCGCGCACGCTGCTCGACCAGGCGGTGGCGATCCAGCGTGACTATTGCGTCGTCCATGGCGACGGCTCGGGCCTGAAGGTGCTCGCCTTTGTGACGCCGGGCGATTTCATGGCCAACACGCCAGTCGATTTCCTGCTGAACGGTTCCAATGCCGTGCTGTGGCTGCGCTATGTCGATGGCGACACCACCGATCTTGACGATCTGCCCGAATATGACGTCGCGCTCCTCGCCATTGGCGAGGCCACCGAGCATCGCCCGGTGTTGGCGCGCATGGCGGCCTTGTTGCCGACCCTCACGGGCCCGGTGATGAACGCCGCCCCCCGCACGATCGCTGGGCTGACCCGCGATGGCGTCAGCGCGCTACTGGCGTCAGAAGCATCGCTGTGCGTGCCGCCAACCACTCAGGTCGAGCGAGCAGTGCTCGAATCGGTTGGTTTGGGAGCGACCCAACTTGCCGACCATGTCGCGGGCCTCGCCTTTCCGATCATTGCGCGTCCGCTCGGCACGCACGCAGGCGGGGGACTCGATCGCCTGAACTCGCCCGACGCCGCGCTGGCTTATCTCGCCAGCAGTGAGAGCGCTGAGTTCTTCGTCGCGCCCTTTATCGACTATCGCGGACAAGACGGCTTGTTCAGCAAGCAGCGCGTGGTGTTCATCGGCGGCAAGGCCTATCCCAGCCACCTGGCGCTCTCGGACCATTGGATCGTGCATTATCTGAGCGCCGGCATGGCCGAGGACGCTGACAAGCGCGCCATTGAAGCGGCGTGGATGGAGCATTTCGACAGCGATTTCGCCCACCGCCACGCCGCTGCGTTCGCTGCGCTCCAGCGCCGGATCGGCCTCGATTATTTCGGAATCGACTGCGCCGAATTGCCCGACGGACGGCTGCTGGTCTTCGAAGTCGATGTCGCGATGCTCGTGCACGACATGGATGACGGCACGACCTTCCCGTATAAGAAAGTGGCGATGCAGAGGCTCTTTGATGCCTTCGTCGCGCATGCCGGATCGGTGCATGGAATGGGATATGAACACGCCGCATAAGCCGCTCCGGTAAAACCGGTCTGGCGGCACTAGGTCACGATATGGTCGCCTCTTCCATGGGCGGGAGAATGTCGGCATCCGCACACCAGCCATAACGCGGCCTGCTTTCTCAATCGGATAGCGCTCGGCACCCCCGCATTTAGCATAGGCCGACACGCTCGCGCATTTTTGGCACGATGTCTGTCGAAGCACACGCTATGAGGCCATGTCCGATATCCAGGAATGCTCCTAGCACGCGCATTCCGACGCTTGAGAGGAAGAACGATGTCCAACGACCCCGTCATCATCGCCAGCTACGCGCGTACGCCAATGGGCGGCTTTCAGGGTGCGCTTTCGGGCGTCACCGCCGTCGAACTCGGCGCGACGGCAGTGCAGGCCGCGGTTGAACGCGCGAAGGTGGATCCGAACAGCATCGACCGCATCTATATGGGCTGCGTCTTGCCCGCAGGCCTGGGCCAGGCACCCGCGCGCCAGGCGGCGCTCGGCGCTGGCCTGCCTCAGTCGGTGGAAGCGACCACGATCAACAAGATGTGCGGCTCGGGCATGCAGGCGACCATCATGGCGACCGAAGCGCTGATGGCCGGCACCGTCGATGTGGTGGTGGCAGGCGGCATGGAGAGCATGACCAATGCGCCCTTCCTGCTCGCCAAACACCGCTCGGGTGCACGCATCGGCCATGACGTCGTCATCGATTCGATGATGATGGACGGTCTGGAAGATGCCTATGACAAGGGCAAACCGATGGGGGCCTTTGCCGAGGACACGGCGGGCACCTATCAATTTACCCGCGCCGAGCAGGACGCTTTCGCGATTGAAAGCCTGAGCCGCGCCAATGCGGCGATCACCGGTGGCGGCTTTGCCGATGAAGTGGTCCCGGTCACGGTCAAGGCGCGCGGCGGCGATGTCGTCGTCAGCGAAGACGAGCAGCCGGGCAAGGCCAAGCCGGAGAAGATCCCAGGCCTGCGCCCCGCCTTCGCCAAGGATGGCACGATCACTGCGGCCACCTCCGCCTCGATTTCCGATGGTGCGGCCGCTTTGGTGCTGACGCGGGCAAGCGTTGCCGAGAAGCATGGGCTGCCGCAGGAAGCGCGCATCGTCGCGACGGCGGCGCACGCCCATGCGCCCGCCTTGTTCACCACCGCGCCAGTCGCGGCAATTCGCAAGGTGCTCGATCGCGCGGGCTGGTCGGTCGACGATGTCGATCTGTTCGAGGTCAATGAAGCCTTCGCGACGGTGGCGATGATCGCGATGCGCGAACTGGCCATTCCGCGCGAGAAGCTGAACGTCAATGGCGGTGCCACCGCGCTTGGCCATCCGATCGGTGCCAGCGGCGCGCGCATCATCGCGACGTTGGTCGCGGCGTTGAAGCGGCGCGGGCTGAACAAGGGCGTCGCAGCGTTGTGCATCGGCGGGGGCGAAGCCACCGCTATTGCCGTCGAGCTGATCCAAAAATAACCCGACCGAAGCGCAATCCCGGCAGAGGAGCGGCCAGTCTCCTCTGCCGGGCAAGCGACGATCCGGCCGTCAGACCTGCCGCAAAAGCTGCTGTGCGCGGGAGAGATGCGGGCGATCGAGCATGCCGCCCTGGTATCCGATGGTGCCGACACCGGGGTTCGCCGCGAACAGATCGACGATCGCTTGCGCTTCGGCAATCTCTTCGGCGGTCGGCGTGAAGGCTGCGTTGATCACCTCGACCTGTGCGGGATGGATTGCCAGCATCCCGCGAAAGCCGTCGCGCCGGGCCTTGGCCGCGCGTGCCTTGAGCGAGTCGAGATCGCGATAGTCACCCTGGATCGTCTCGATCGCCGCGACTTCTGCCGCCGCCGCGCCCAGCAGGCAGAGCGAGCGCGCCAGTTCATAGGTAAAGCCATAGCTGCCATCCGCGTTGCGATTGGTGCCGGCCCCGATCGAATCCGCCAGATCTTCCGCGCCCCAGCTCAGCGCAACGATGCGCGGCGCGGCCTTATAGTCGCCCGTATGGAACATCGCCTCGGCGGTTTCTGTGACCAAGACGATCACCGGCGTCGATCCCTCGGCAAGGCCCTGCGCGGTTTCGAACGCGCTGAGATAATGATCGAGCCGCTCGACATCCTGCCGCCCATAGACCTTGGGCAGCATGATCCCGCCGGGGCGTGCGGGCATGATCGCGGCGAGATCGCGCAGGGTATGCGGCCCGTCGAGCGGGTTCACGCGGACCCACAAGCGCGGCCTGTCCGCCGGGTTCGCCTGCAGGCAATCGTGCACCACCTGCCGGGCGAGCGGCTTGCTCTCGGTCGCCACGGCGTCTTCCAGGTCGAGCAGCACGATGTCCGCCGGGCTGGCAATCGCTTTCGCCAGCTTTCGCGCGCTATCGCCTGGCGCAAACAACCAGGACCGCATCTTCAGAAAATCGGGCATGTCGGACGGCGCGTCGCGCATCATTCTGGGTTCCCACGCATTCGAAACAGGCAAAGTGCATACGGCCTGTGGCGGTGTCGCGCCACCGCCACATTCCCCTACCCGAGCGCTAGCGATCTGCTAGAACGGCACCACGTCGCGCCCGCGTCCATGTGGTCGCCGTTCCGGGGATAGTTTCATGCCACTCGTCATTGCCGGGCTGCTGGTTGTTGCCGTGCTGCTCTATCTCATGCTCGGCATGAAGGTGGTGCGCCAAGGCTATCAATATACGATCGAGCGCTTCGGCAAGTTCACCGCGGTCGCGCAACCCGGGCTCACCTTCATCGTGCCGCTGTTCGACCAGATCGGTCGCAAAGTGAACATGATGGAGCAGGTGCTGGATATTCCGGGGCAAGAGATCATCACCAAGGACAATGCGATGGTCGCGGTCGACGGTGTCGTGTTCTTCCAGGTGCTCGATGCCGCCAAGGCCGCCTATGAGGTGAGCGACCTGTATCTCGCCATCATGCAGCTCGCGACGACCAATTTGCGCACCGTGATGGGATCCATGGATCTCGACGAGACACTGTCGAAGCGTGACGAGATCAACACGCGGCTGCTGACCGTGGTCGACCATGCGACCGAGAGCTGGGGCGTGAAAATCACCCGCGTCGAGCTGAAGGACATTCGCCCGCCCGCCGACATCGTCAACGCCATGACACGCCAGATGAAGGCCGAGCGCGAAAAGCGCGCCTCGATCCTCGAATCCGAGGGCGCGCGCCAAAATGCGATCAACCGCGCACAAGGGCAGAAGCAGTCGCAAATCCTTGAGGCTGAAGGGCGCCGCGAATCCGCGTTTCGCGACGCCGAGGCGCGCGAACGCGCCGCCCAGGCCGAAGCCGCAGCGACCAAGGCCGTGTCCGATGCGATCGAAAATGGCAGCGTGCAGGCGATCAACTATTTCATCGCGCAGAAATATGTCGAGGCGATCGGCAAATTCGCGACCTCGCCCAACGCCAAGACGATCCTGTTCCCGGTCGAAGCAACCCAGTTGATGGGGACGCTCGGCGGGATTGGCGAACTCGCGCGCGAGGCGATTTCGGGCAGTCCGACGCCGCCGCCGACTCCCGCTGCGCCGCGCCCGCGCGGGCCGTTTGAGAACACGCCGCAATGATGCTGTTCGGCGTGGCATGGAGCGATGGTGCGCTGTGGTTTGCGGCTGCACTCGCGCTGGTCATCGCCGAGATGGTGGCACCTGGCTTTTTCCTGATTTTCCTGGGGGCCGGTGCCGCCAGTGTCGGCATCATCGCGCTGATCGTGCCGGGCTTGCCGGTTGTCGTCCAGGCACTGATGTTCGCGGCGGTGACCGGGGCGCTGGTGGCACTTGGGTGGCGCTGGTATCGCCAGTCCGACCGGTCTTCGGCGGACCCGCTCCTCAACGATCGGGCGGCGCGGTTGGTCGGCAAGCGCGTGGTGGTGTGTGAAGCGATCGTCGATGGCGACGGTCGCGTGACCGTCGGCGATGGCGCGTGGAGCGCGACTGGGCCGGATGCCGCCGTGGGCACGACGGTGCGGATCGTCGGCGCGGATGGCAGCGTCCTGCGGGTCGAGCCCGCCTGACGCTGCCCGTCGCTTTATTTCTTGCCGAAGAAGTTGGCGGCGAGCCCCTCGAGTTCGCCAAGCGCGCCCTTACCTGCGCTCCCCATCGGCCCCTCCAACAGGGTCGCGAACTGGGCAAGCGCCCCTTCGCCACCGATGTGGCCGATGATCTGCTGCAGCACATCTACGGGGAGGCCGGTCGTCTCGGCCGCAGTCGTGGCCGTATCGGTCGGCGCGGCATGGGCCTGGCCCAGCGCGGTGATCGCCGATTCGACTTGCTCCGGCGACAGCCCGACCTTGGCGGCAAGGTTCTTTACGTCGACATTTTCAGTGACTTGGGCGAGCAGTCCGTCGAGCAATCCCATATGTGCATCCTTTCCAGGCTGGTCCGAGAGCCGCGAGGTTAGCATGGGCCCGGCAGCGAGGCGAGATCGGGCGGGATGAAACCGCGCCGCGCGGCGACCGAAAACAATCGATCGCGCGAATAAAAATGCAGCGGCCAATCGCGCCGTCCGGCCGCTGACCCGAGCAGGGCATTGACGCACGCGACCAGCGATTCCCCGGATGGTCGCGCCGCCACATGCGCCTGCACGCCGCGCAGATAAGCGCGGGTAATCGTGTCGTGATAGCCTTGCGTGTCGTCATTCACCCCGCCGACCGCGACATTGTAGCTGCGGATGATCGTGGCAATCTCGGCGTCGATGGCAATGTCGGGTCGATCGCGCACCAGCCAGGTGGTCGCGGCAAGATGCGCCTCATGCGTCCACTCCGCGCGCGGCAGGCTGTGGTCGAGCAGCCCCTGCCCAATGCGGAGAATGGCAGCATCGTCGGGAAAAGGGCGAAAGGGCAGTTCCGTCATCGGATCGGGCTTTCCGGTTGGATGCGCCCGATCCGAACGACCGGGCCTTCAAGCTGGAGCGTGGACCTTGGGGGCCGATTGTCGGACCCCTTCATCGACATGATCGGCGAATTGCGCAAAGTTTTCCACGAACAGATCAACCAGCTTTGCCGCCGTGGCGTCATAGGCCGCCTTGTCAGCCCAGGTTTCGCGCGGATCGAGAATCGCGCTGTCGACACCCGGCACCGCAACCGGCACCTTGAAACCGAAATTGGGATCGGTGCGGAACTCCACGCCGTTCAGGCTGCCATCGAGTGCCGCGTTGAGCAAAGCGCGCGTCGCCTTGATCGGCATGCGGCTGCCGGTGCCGTATTTGCCACCGGTCCAGCCGGTATTGACCAGCCAGCAATCGACCCCGCCTTTGGCGATCCGCTCCTTCAGCAAATTGCCGTAGACCGAGGGATGCCGCGCCATGAAGGGGGCACCGAAGCAAGTCGAGAAGGTCGCATCGGGCTCGGTCACGCCGATCTCGGTCCCCGCGACGCGCGCGGTATAGCCCGACAGGAAGTGATACATCGCCTGCTCGGGCGTCAGCTTGGCGATCGGCGGCAGGATGCCATAAGCGTCCGCCGTCAGCATCACCACGTTGCGCGGCACCGGCCCCATATTGTGTTCCGACGCATTGGGAATGAAGTCGATCGGATAGGCACCGCGACTGTTCTCGGCGAGGCTCGCATCGTCGAGATCGAGCACGCGCGTCACCGGGTCCATCACCACATTTTCGAGGATCGTGCCAAAGCGTTTGGTGGTCGCGAAGATTTCCGGCTCGGCATCGGCCGACAGGCGGATCATCTTGGCATAGCAGCCGCCCTCGAAATTGAAGACGGCGGTGTCTGACCAGCCATGTTCGTCATCGCCGATCAGCGTGCGGCTGGCGTCGGCGCTTAGCGTGGTCTTGCCGGTGCCCGACAGGCCGAAGAACACGGCGGTGTCGCCATCCTTGCCGATATTGGCCGAGCAATGCATCGGCATCACGCCAGTCGGCGGCAGCAGGTAATTGAGCAGGCTGAACACCGATTTCTTCATCTCGCCGGCATATTTGGTGCCGCCGATCAGGATCAACTTGTCGGTGAAGTTAACCGCGATGATCGTTTCGCTGCGGCAGCCGTGGCGCGCCGGGTCGGCGCGGAAGCTCGGCAAATCGATGATCGTGTAATCGGGCACGAAGCCGCGCAGTTCCGACTCTTCCGGCCGCACCAACATGGTGCGGATAAAGCTGCTATGCCAGGCAAGCTCGTTGATCACACGGACGTTGACGCGGTGCTCGGGCTGCGAGCCCCCGAACAGATCCTGGACGAACAGGTCCTCTTTGTCCCGCAGTGCGGACAGGAAATCGGCCTTCAGGACAGCGAAATGCTCGGGCGACATCGCCTTGTTGGTCTTGCCCCACCAGACGGTACTTTCGGTTTCGGCATCACGGACGATGAACTTGTCCTGAGCCGACCGCCCGGTATGCGCCCCGGTCTCGACCACCAGCGGCCCGTCGGCTGACAATTTCCCCTCCCCGCGCGCGATGGCGGACTGGATCAGGCGGGCGGTAACAAGGTTCCAGTGCAGATTGGCGCGGGTCTCGATGCCCTGGGCCTCCAGCCCTGCGGTGGGGGTGCGATCGCTCATTGCGTGGGGTCTCCTCAATGTCCCATGCGGGCCAATTGACCTCGCATTTTATGCTTTTTGCACATCGGCGCATATCGTTGGCCTTGCCCGCGGTCAAACGCGCTCTGTTCAGCGTGCATTGAGGCTACGGGTGTAATCGATTACGTCGACTCGCGAATGACAAGGATCTACCCCGCCCGATGACGGCAACGATTGCTTTGGTCGATGACGACCGCAATATCCTGACCTCGGTCTCGATCGCGCTTCAGGCCGAGGGCTTTGTCACGCGGGTCTATTCGGATGGCGAGACGGCGCTGAAGGCGCTGATCGACAACCCGCCCGACATCGCGATCCTCGATATCAAGATGCCGCGCATGGACGGATTGGAACTGCTCCGCCGCCTGCGCGAGAAGAGCATGTTGCCGGTGATCTTCCTGACATCGAAGGATGACGAGCTCGACGAGGCGCTTGGCCTGGCGATGGGGGCGGACGACTATATCGCCAAGCCGTTCTCGCAGCGGCTGCTGATCGCGCGGATTCGCGCGATCCTGCGGCGCACCGAAGTGGCGCAGGGCGGCGCGGGCGACGGTGAGGCCACTCCGGAGACGTCGCTGGTGCGCGGCCGATTGGCGATGGACACCGCGCGGCACCGTGTGACCTGGAACGGCGATACCGTAACGCTGACCGTGACCGAGTTCCTGATCCTGGAAACGCTGGCGCAACGCCCCGGCATCGTCAAAACCCGCAACCAGTTGATGGACGCGGCCTATCATGACGACATATATGTCGACGATCGCACCATCGACAGCCACATCAAGCGGGTACGGCGCAAGTTCCGCCAGGTCGATGCCGAATTCGACGCGATAGAGACGCTTTATGGAGCCGGATATCGATTCTCCGAGGAATAGCGCCGTCGGGATCGATCTGGCTCGTGACGAAGAGGATGCGCGCGCGCTGTCGCTGCGCTGGTCGGCGCGCGTTTCGCTTACACCCCGCATTCTGTTCGTGAACGTCTTCGCGCTCGCGATGCTCGCTGGCGGGTTCTTCTATCTCGATTCTTACCGCAGCCGCATCGTCGACGGCCGCGTCACCCAATCGATCCGCGAGGCGCGTTTGGTCGCCGAAGCAATCGTCGCGGTCCCGCCCAAGCAGCGCCCGGACCTTGCGCTGAAGCTGGCGCAGGACATGGGCGCACGCTTGCGGATCTATGACAAGGACGCGAAGCTCATCATCGACACGCGCGCGATGGGACTGCGCAATTTCGTGCTGCAAGACCCCGACAAACAGGATTGGCAGCAGGCTGCGGCGCGCTTTCTGGACGCGGTGATCGACACCGTGGTCGGGGCCCCGCGCGCGCCGCTCTATCGCGAACGGACCAGTGGAATGGCCTGGCCTGACGTTCGCACTGCCCGTGCCGAGCCCAAGGTCGCCGCGACGGTATGGCGCGCGCCCGATCGCACGCCCGTCATCACCGCGGCCTCGGCCTTTCCGGGCGGCGGCGTGGTGATGAGCACGATCAACGCGCGTGACATCACCCAGACCGTTCGAGTCGAGCGGTTCCGCCTTGGCGTCGTGTTGCTGATCGTCGCGATCGTGTCGGTGTTGCTGTCCTTGTTCCTCGCCCGCACGATCGTGCGGCCGTTGCGGCGGCTGGCGCGCGCGGCGGTGCGGGTGCGGCTTGGGCGCGCGCGCGAAGTGGTGGTGCCGCGCCTGCCCGAGCGGCGCGATGAAATCGGCATGCTGGCGCGGGCACTCTCCGACATGAGCCTGGCTCTACGGGCACGGATCGATGCGATCGAGGCCTTTGCCGCCGATGTCACGCATGAGATGAAGAACCCGCTCGCCTCATTGCGCTCCGCCGTCGAGGGCATGGCGATGGTCAAGGACCCCGAGTTGCAGGAGCGTCTGCTCGCCATCGTCCGCGACGATGTCCAGCGGCTCGATCGCCTCATCACCGACATCGCGGAAGCGTCCCGCCTCGATGCGCAATTGAGCCGCGCGAAGTTCGAGCCCGTCGATCTGGGCGCAATGATCACGGCCCTCATCGCCAGCCGGGACGCGCGCGGGATTGAGCGCGGCATCCGGATCCGGTTCGACAACAAGCTCGCTGAACCGTTGATCGTGCTTGGGGAAGGCGGACGGCTGGAACGGGTGTTGGAGAATCTTATCGAGAATGCCGTGTCCTTCTCGCCCGAGGCCGGCGTCATCACAATCACGGCGGTGCGCGATCATGACGTCTTGACGGTTTCGGTGGAAGACCAAGGTCCCGGCGTCCCGGAAACCGCACGCGAACAGGTGTTTCGTCGATTCCAGTCGCTGCGCCCGGCGGGGGAGGCCTTCGGGAAACATTCCGGCCTGGGGCTCGCCATCGCGCGCACGATCGTCGAGGCCCACCAGGGGACGATCAATGTCGAGAGCCGGAGCGACGGCGCGGAAGGTGCCCGACTGGTCGTTCGCCTTCCGGCGAGGAACGCGACGTGAAACAGGTCCGACTCTATGCCACCGCTATTGCGATCGGCAATCATGCGGTGCTGCTGATGGGGCCGTCCGGGTCTGGCAAGTCCGACCTTGCCTTGCGGCTGGTCGATCGCGGAGCATGTCTGATCAGTGACGATTACACGATCCTTGAGGTGCAGGATGGAGCATTGCTCGCCTCCGCACCCGATACGATTGCCGGAAAGATCGAAGTTCGCGGGATCGGCATCGTGGCGATCCCGCATATTGACAATGTCGCCGCCGCGCTTGTCGTGCATTTGGGCGGTCCGGTCGAACGGATGCCGCTGCGCCGCACGATGATGACCATCGCGGGGGTCGACCTGCCCGAAATCAAACTCGAAGCCTTCGAACAATCCGCCCCAATCAAGGTGGAATTAGCGCTACACCGCGCTACAAAGGACCTATAATGCGTGACCCGAAGGACATTTTGCTCGTCACTGGCATGTCGGGTGCCGGCAAGTCGACGGTGCTCCGAACGCTCGAGGATCTCGGGTGGGAGGTCGTCGACAATTTCCCACTCCTGTTGCTGGATCGCTTGCTAGGTGCCCCGCTCCCGGAAGGAGCTCACCAATCGACCCAGCCGCTTGCGCTCGGCATCGGCGCGCGGACGCGCGATTTCGATCCCGAACGCGTCGTCCAGCGAATCAAGCAACTGCAGGAAGTCCACGGCCACGATATCGGCACGCTGTTCCTGGATTGCGCTGGCGGTGAACTCGAGCGGCGTTATTCGGAAACACGACGGCGCCACCCGCTGGCGCTGGACCGACCGGCGGCGGACGGCATCGCGCGCGAACGCGAATTGCTCGCCCCCCTTCGGAAATGGGCCAACCGGCTGATCGACACGACCACGCTGACCGCCAATGAACTGGCACAGCAGGTCCGCACGACCTTTTCTGGCGAAGGACTGGGGGAACCCACGCTTTCCGTTACCTCGTTCGGCTTCGCCCGTGGGCTGCCGCGCAACGCGGACCTGGTTTTCGATATGCGCTTCTTACGCAATCCGCATTGGGTGCCCCATCTGCGCCCCGGCACCGGCCTGGACGCCGATGTCGCAGCCTATGTCGCGGGAGACCCCGCTTATGAAGCGGCGGTTGCGCAGATCGAGTCGCTGCTGCTGCTGTTGCTGCCGCGCTACAGAGCCGAAGGAAAATCCTATGTCACGGTCGCGTTCGGCTGCACCGGTGGGCGGCACCGCTCGGTGCATGTGACTGAGCGGGTAGGTGCCCGGTTGCGCGCGGAAGGATTTTCGCCCACGGTTACCCATCGAGATCTTGACGCTGCGCCCCAGGACTCGCTGGAAGGCGCGCCGGACGAGACGCAAAATAATGGGGCGCGTGTTGCATGAGCTGGGCGGAGCGATGATCGGGCTTGTTCTCGTGACTCATGGCCGATTGGCCGATGAATTTGTGACCGCGATGGAACACGTCGTGGGCAAGCAGGAGCGTGTTGCCACCGTCGCCATTGGCCCGGACGACGATATGGAGGCGCGCCGCGACGATATTGCGGCCGCGATCGCTCGAGTCGATGCCGGACGCGGCGTGATCCTGCTGACCGATCTGTTCGGCGGCACGCCCTCCAACCTCGCTATTTCGCTGCTCGAACGCGGGCGGATCGAGGTGATTGCGGGCATCAACCTGCCAATGCTGATCCGGCTCGAATCGGCGCGCAAGTCGATGAAGGTGGTCGACGCGGTTGCCGCCGCGCGCGAGGCTGGTCGTAAATATATTTCGGTCGCATCCGAGGTGTTGGGCGAGGCGGCGGCCTGATGGCCGTCAGCCGCAGCGTCCTGATCACCAACAAGCGCGGGCTCCATGCCCGAGCGAGCGCCAAGTTCGTGACGCTGGCGGCGACGCAACCGTGCGAAGTGCTGGTCGAAAAGGACGGCGCGGGGTCGGTCACAGGCACGTCGATCATGGGCCTGATGATGCTGGGCGCGGCGATGGGCGACACGATCGTCATCTCCGCCGATGGCGAGGATGCCGAGACTGCGGTGAGTGCGCTGTGCGATTTGGTTGAGGCCAAGTTCGGCGAGGATTGACCGCGCCGCTCCGCACCTGCTTGCGGGCAACGCTGACGGAGGGCATGTGGCGGGCATGGATATCAATCCCCCCTGCCTAGCTCCCTTCCGCGCATCGGAGCGCCTGTAATGCCGCGCGAGATTACCGCTTATTCCAATCCGCTGATCAAGCGGGTGCGCTTGCTTCGCGAAAAGCGGCATCGTCGGGAGGAAGGCCTCTTCCTGGCGGAAGGCCTGCGCATTCTGACCGAAGCGCGGGAAGCCGGACGCATTCCGCAATATTTGTTCTTCGCCCGCGACAGTGCGGCGCATCCGCTGGTGCAGGCGCTGGTCGCCGACGTCGAGGCGGCGGGCGGCGAAGCGATCGAAACGGTGCCCGACATTCTCTCCAAATTGTCGGGCAAGGACAATCCGCAAGCGGTGGTCGGCGTCTTCCCCGAATTTGCGCGCGATCTGGCGAGCCTCGATCGGTCGAGCGCGGCGATCTGGCTGGTGGCGGAGCGACTGCGCGATCCCGGCAATCTCGGCACGATCCTGCGCACCGGCGATGCGGTTGGTGCAGGCGGCCTGATCCTGATCGGCGAATGCGTCGATCCCTTTTCGGTCGAAGCCGTGCGCGCGAGCATGGGGGCTTTGTTCACCGTCCCCGTCGTGCAGTGCGAATGGGCGGCGTTCACGCAGTGGTTGCGCAGTGGCCCCGGGCAATTGGTGGGGTTGAGCCTCGATACCGACAGCGACTATCGCGCCGCCAGCTACACCGCCCCCACCTTCCTGCTGACCGGCAACGAAGCGCAAGGCATGCCCGATGCCTATGCGGCCGAGTGCGATCTGCTGGTCAAAATCCCGATGTTGGGCAAGGCCGACAGCTTGAATGCCGCCGTCGCCACGGCAGTGATGGCCTATGAGGTGCTGGCGCAAAGCCGGGGTGCGTGACCGGCATAGGCTGGTGCCCCCGAGTGGATTCGAACCACCGGCCTGCGGTTTAGGAAACCGTCGCTCTATCCGACTGAGCTACGGGGGCGCCGGGCGCGGTGGTACTGTGCGGCGCGGATGAAATCAATTGACCGTATCGGGCGGAACGACCGGCAAGGGCAAAGCCGCGATCGGGACGCCTTCCTCGACCAGCGCCTTCGCCTCGGCCAAGGTCGTTTCCCCGTGGATCGGCGTCGCGGCGGTTTCCCCGACATGCATGGCGCGTGCGCGATCGGCAAAGGCGCGCCCCACCCATTCCGACTTATCCAGCGCTTGGGCCTGGGCTTGGGCGAGCGCGTGGAGCGCGGCCTTCATCGTCTCCGGCGTCAGGGCTGGAGGAGCCGCCGCCTCGACGTTTGGCGCGGGAACGCTGCGGCTGTTGCCCTTTGCGCCCACATTGGGGGCCATAACGGCTTTGACGATCTCGTCATCACCGCAGATCGGGCACGCAAGCAATCCTCGCGCTTGCTGATCCTCGAACGCGGCGCTTGAGCCGAACCAGGCTTCGAACACATGCGCCTGACGACAGCGCAGATCGAACACGATCACGCCGATTCGACCTCCGGGATCGCGCGGCGATGCGCCAGCACCGGAATACGCGCGCGAACATCGGCGACACGCGCCGGATCGATCTCGGCAAAGCCCACACCAGCCGCCTCGCCCATATCGAGGATAATCTCGCCCCACGGGTCGATCACCAGCGAATGGCCATAGGTCGCCCGCCCATCGGCATGCACCCCGGTTTGTGCGGCGGCGATGACATAGGCGCCGGCCTCAATCGCGCGGGCGCGCAGCAGGATATGCCAGTGCGCCGCGCCGGTCGGACGGGTAAAGGCGGCCGGCACCGCGAGCAGCGTTGCGCCCGCATTGCTGAGCGCACGGTACAGATCGGCAAAGCGCAGATCGTAGCAAATCGACAGCCCCAGCGCGCCGATCGGAGTCTGCACCACCACTGCGCCTTCGCCCGGTGCATAGCTCGCGGATTCGCGCCAGCTTTCACCGGTCGGCAAATCGACGTCGAACAGATGCAATTTGTCGTAGCGCGCGCGGATTTCACCATGATCGTCGATCACGAACGCGCGATTGGCGAGCCGCCCGCCTTCCCCGAGCACCGCGAGCGACCCGATATGGACCCAGATCCCGTGTTCGGCCGCCGCGGCGCGCACTGCCGCCAATACGACATCCTCGGCTTCGCTGCGCAAAACCTGCGCGGCGCGCGCGCGGTCCCGATCGAGCAAGCCCGACATTTCGGGGGTGAACAGCATTGTCGCGCCGCCCCGTGCCGCCTCCGCCACCGCCGCAACGAGCGTTTCGGCATTGGCGGCGGGATCGATCCCGCTGGTGATCTGGGCGAGCGCGATCTTCATGCCGCGAGCAAGGCGTCCAACTCCCCGGCGCGCTCCAATGCGGCCAGATCATCCGACCCGCCGACATGGCGACCATCGATAAAGATCTGCGGAACGGTGGTGCTGCCGTTGGCGCGTTCGAGCATCTCGGCGCGCTTGGGGCCGCCCATGGTGATGTCATATTCCTCAGGCGTGACGCCCTTGGAGGCGAGCAACTTCATCGCGCGCGAGCAATAGGGGCAGAAGGCTTTGGTGTAGATTTCGATCTTAGGCATCGGGGAGAAATGTGGGGTGCGTGGGTGGTTGTCAATGTCGGGCGCATCAATCCTTCGAATCGATGACCCGCGCCCAGCACAGGATCGTCACCTTCGCCGCGCCCGCACGCAGCAAGGCGGCGGTGCAACCGTCGGTGGTCGCACCGCTGGTGTAGATGTCGTCGATCAACACCACCGCCTTGCCGGGCAACTGCGCCTTGGGGTCGATCACGCGGAACACCCCGGCGACGGCCCGCGCGCGCGCCTTTGCCCCCATCGCGCGCAGTGGTGGCGTGGCCTTGACGCGGCGCAACAGCAGCGGATCGTGCGCGATGCCGCTAACGCGCGTAAGCGCATTGGCGATCAGCGCAGCTTGGTTGAAGCCGCGCGACCACAGACGCCAGCGGTGGAGCGGCACCGGCAGCAGCATATCGGCATCCTCCGGCAGCAGCCGCGCCATTTGCCGCCCGACGGTCTCGGCAAAGGCGGTGCGCCCGCCATATTTCAGGCGGAGCGCCACCGTGCGCGCGACATCGCCATAGGCCACCGCCGCCCGCACCCCGGCGTGGCGTGGCGGATCGGCGATGCAGGCCGCGCACTGCGCCTCTGCCCCGCGATCATAAGCGAATGGGGTGTGACAGGTTGCGCACCACGGCGGTGCGAGAAAGCGCAGCGCGCCCCAACAGGTGGCGCAGAAGCGATGATCCTCCCCCGTCACCGCTCCGCACCCGGGGCAGCGCGGCGGCAGCGCGAAATCGGCGATCAAGCGCAAGGGGGCAAGCCAGGGCGACACGCCCCCTTGTCGCCCGCCCCCTAGAGCGGCACAAGCCGGGCGATGAGCGTCCCCGACATCTTCGACCGCGCCGCGCGCCGCCTCCACCGCGACCGCGCCGCACCGACCTTCGCCGAGTTCGATTTCCTGCGCGCGGCGATGCTCGACGGCATTGCGGAACGGCTCGCCAGCGTGACGCATCGTTTCACCGACATGCTCGACCTGGGCTGCTTCGACGGGGCCCTGCCCGCCCCAGCGGGCGCGAACTTCACGCGGTGCGACTCGGGCGCGCGGTTTGCCGCGCACGCCGGTGGCGTGCAGGCCGATGAAGACCGCCTCCCCTTCCCCGCCGAATCGTTCGATCTGGTGGTTTCGGCGGGCGTGCTCGACAGCGTCAATGATCTACCCGGCGCACTGACGCTCGCGCGGCGCGCACTTCGGCCCGATGGCCTGTTCCTCGCCGCCTTCTGCGGTGCCGGGACGTTATCGACCTTGCGCAGCGTCCTGCGCGAGGCTGAGCGCGATCGCCCGGCGGCGCGCATCCATCCGCAAGTCGATGTGCGATCGGCGGGC
The DNA here is from genome assembly GCF_017875905.1 of Sphingomonas sp. PL20. Lineage (NCBI taxonomy): Bacteria > Pseudomonadati > Pseudomonadota > Alphaproteobacteria > Sphingomonadales > Sphingomonadaceae > Sphingomonas > Sphingomonas sp. PL20. The sequence goes on from NZ_JAGINH010000002.1 coordinate 1,942,413, forward strand.
GATTTGCTGATGCGGGCGGGTTTCACGCTGCCCGTTGCCGATATCGAGCCGCTGACCGTCCGCTATCGCGGGATTGGCGGATTGCTGCGCGATCTGCGTGGCATGGGGGCCACCAATATCCTGCGCGACCGCACGCCGCTGCGCCGCGATACGCTCGCGCGCGCGGCCGACCTGTTTGCCGAGCGGGCCGATCCCGACGGCAAGACGCCCGAGCGATTCGACATTATCTATCTGACCGGCTGGTCCCCGGCCCCGACGCAACCGAAACCGGCTCGCCGTGGCAGCGCGACCGCCTCGCTCGAAGGCGCGCTGCGGCGCTTTCCGCCGAGCAGCGACGCCTAACGCGAGAGCCGCACCAGCATTTCATCGAGCGCCGACAGGAAGCGCGAGCGGTCGGCCTTGGCGAAGGGCGCCGGCCCGCCCACGACATCGCCGCCCGCGCGCAAATCGGCCATGATCGCGCGCACCGCGATCGCATTGCCGATCGAGGCCGTGGTGAACGGCTTGCCATTGGGGGCCAGCACGCTCGCGCCTGCTTTCAGGCACCGGTCGGCGAGCAGGATGTCGTTGGTAATCACCACGCTCGCGCGATCGGCACGCTCGGCGATCCAGTCATCGGCTTCGTCGAAGCGGTCGCCGACGACGATGCGCGATAGCAGCGGATGGGCGGGAATGCGGATCGGGCTGTTGCTGACGATGGTCACCGCAACGGAACGCCGCAGCGCGACCTTGTAGATTTCGTCCTTCACCGGACAGGCATCGGAATCGACATAGATGTGCAGGCTCATGGTGCGCGCCTAGGCCAAAAGCCGCGCCGGATCGACAGGAACCCGTCGCACTGGCATCGAGGTAGAAACCGCGCGCAGGAGACCGAACAGATGCCGCTCTATGAAATTGACGGGTTTCGCCCCACGCTTGGCTACAATGCCTGGGTCGCGCCCAGCGCCGATTTGATCGGCGACGTCCAGCTCGGCCCCGATGTCAGCATCTGGTTCGGCGCGGTGATTCGCGGCGACAACACCCCGATTGTGGTCGGCGCGCGCAGCAACATCCAGGAAGGCGCGATGTGCCATTCCGATCCCGGCGCGCCGCTAACGATCGGCGAGGATTGCACGATCGGCCATCACGCCATCCTGCATGGCTGCACCGTCGGTGACGGCGTGTTGATCGGAATGGGCGCGGTCGTGCTCAACCGGGCGGAGATTGGCGCGGGCTCGATTGTCGGCGCAGGCGCACTGGTCACCGAAGGCAAGGTGTTCCCGCCCGGCAGCCTGATCGTCGGCAGCCCCGCCCGTGCGGTGCGCGCACTCGACGAAGACGCACAGGCGATGCTGCGCGTCTCCGCCGAACATTATGTTGCCAACGGCCGCAAATATGCCGCCGGATTGAAGCGGGTCGATTAAGACCCGCTTTTGGCGGTTCCCCCCGTCGCCCAAGCGGCGATGTCGCCGCGAATGCGCGCATTGACCAGGCGGCGCGCCGCCATCGCCGCCACCTTGGCCTTCGCCGCCCCTCGCGCGGCGACCGGTAGATTCGCGGTCGCGAACGCCGTGATCTTGGCGGGCATCGCGGGATCATCCGACCCCGCCCCCAGACCCGCCACAAAGCCCGCACGGTTGCTGGTTTCTACCAGCGTGTTAACCAGCGCGAGGTTGCTGACGGCGAAGTCGAACGCCATGTCCGGATGGTTGCTGGCGACCGTTTGCAACAGGCTGGCCTTTTGCGGTGTGGTCAGATCGCCGGTCGACAGCAGGCCGAGCGCGCGCCGTGCCAGCGCGTCGTCATCGCTATAGCCCAGCAAGCGCACATAGCCGTTTTTCACCACCGGGTTCTTTTCGGCGAGCGTCAGCTTCAGCAGCGCGTCCCATTCGGCCGGGGTCGCATTATTGGCGTAGGTGCCAAGGATCGGCTGCCGGATCGCCGCCGGGATGGCGTTGGTGTCTGTCGCCAGCGCTGCGACATAGCGCCGCGCCGTCTCCGCCACGACCGGGTCACCATTGTCGCCCTGCACCGCAATCAGCGTTTCGCGCAGCGTGGAGATCAGCGGCGATTCATCCTGCTTGGCCTGGAAGCCGACGCGTTCCAGCGCCGGTGCCAGCGTCGCGACGATGCGCGCGCGCATCGCGGTCTTGGCAGCCCCCTTGGGCAAGCGGCCGCCCAGGTCGGACAGCTGCCCGGCCAACGTCTCCCACAAGAGGGGATTGGCGTCCGCTCCGATCGCGCCGACATCGGCGAAATAGCGGTCGAGCCGCTGATTGCCACCCTTGGCCAGCGCGAAATCATTGCCCAGCGTGCCGAGTTGATCGGTCAGCGCAAGGCTGGCGAAATTGCGGACGATCGCAGCATGGGCAGGCGCATCATAGGCCACCCGCGCATAGCCGCCCTTGTCGCGGTTGAGCACGACGGTGCCACACCCCTGCACGGTGACCGTGGTCGGCTTTGCCCCGCGCACGATCGCGCGCGTCACCGGTTGGCCGACCACGCCCAGCGTCAGCGGAACGCGCCAGGTCAGCATTTGCTTGGCGCTGCCGTCATAAGCGAAGCGCCCCTGCGTCATGGTAACCTTGGTTTCGGTGCCAACACAGCGCGCGCTGGTCATGGTGACAAGCGGCACGCCCGGCTGCAGCGTGAAATCGTGCGCGATATCCGCCACCGGCGTGCCGGCGGCGGCCGACAATTCGCTCCACAATTGATCGGTCGCGGTGTTCGAATATTTGTATTTCGCCATGTAGCGGCGGATACCGTCGCGGAACGTGTCCGCACCCAGTGTCGATTCCATCATGCCGATGACGGCCTGGCCCTTGGCATAGGTGATGCCGTCAAAGCCCTCGCCAATCTGGTCGACGGTTTCGACATGGCGGATGATCGGGTGCGTACCCGATGTCGAATCGACCTGCAGCGCGCTTTCGCGGTCCTGCGCCACTGCGGTTGCCGCCGCATTCCAATCGGGGTTGAGATCGATGCTCGACTTGTTCTCCATCCACGAGGCGAAACCCTCGTTGAGCCACAAATCATCCCACCATTTCATGGTGACCAGATCGCCGAACCACTGGTGCGCCATTTCATGCGCGACGACGGTGAAGATACGCTGCTTGCCGCTCTGCGTCGCGCGCTTCTGGTCGTAGAGCAACTCGGGCTCGAAATAGAAAATCGCGCCCCAATTTTCCATCGCGCCGAAAAATTGGCTGGAGCCAGGGCCGGCGATCATGTCGAGCTTGGGCAAGGGATAAGGCTGCCCGAAATAGTCGTTATAATAGGTCAGCAAGCGCTTGGCCTGGGCGAGCGCATAGTCCCCCTGATCGACCACCCCGCGCCGGGTGATGATGCCGATTTCGGTCTTGCCCGCCATTACCGTCTTGCGTTCGACGTCGCCCATGCCGAGGAACAGCAGATAGCTCGACATTTTCGGCGTTTCCGCGAAGCGATAGAGCTTGGTTCCATCCTGCTGCGGAGTAACACTCATCGCTGGCATATTGGAAAAGGCCGTCTGCGCGCCGGGGGCGACGGTTGAGAGCGTGAAGGTCGCCTTATACTGCGGCTCATCCCACATCGGCGCGAAGCGACGGGCATCGGGAGCTTCGAACTGCGTGGCCAGCATCCGCGCCGCCGATCCATCCGGATTGGTATAGTCGATCGCGAAAAACCCGGACGCTGAGTTGTTGATCGTGCCCGTCCAGGCGAAATGCAGCTTGTGCTGGCCGATCGCAGCCAGTGTTGGCAGCGTGAGCGTCACTTGCTGTTTGACCGGATCGAGCGTGAACGGGATCGCCGCTCCGTCTAGGGTCGCGGTCGTAATTTTGAGGTCCGCCGCATTGAGCACGATCGCCTTGGTCGCGCGCGCCACGTCGACCGTAACGGTCTCCTCGCCCGAGAAACTCATCGTCTTGGCGTCCGGGCGGATGGTGATGTCATACGAAACCGGGGCAACGCCCTCCGGCAATTGACCGACCGCAAAGGCGGGCGAGGCGACTCCAATCAACAAGGCGGCGGCAAGGGACAGCTTCACTTGGTTGCTCCGGAAACAAACGCAGAATTTCGATCCATAACTCTTTCGCGCGGCGTAGCAAATCAACGCCGCTGGACAGGCGTTTCGGTTGCGCTATGAAACGGACATGAGCATTCCCCCCTTGTTCGCATCGCTGCGGCTCCCCGTGATCGGTTCGCCGCTGTTCATCATTTCCGGGCCGGAGCTGGTCATCGCGCAGTGCAAGGCGGGGATCGTCGGGTCCTTTCCGGCGCTCAACGCCCGCCCGCAGGGGGTGCTGGACGAGTGGCTGCATCGCATCACCGAAGAGCTCGCCGCACATAATCGCGCGCATCCCGAACGCCCCGCCGCGCCCTTCGCGGTCAACCAGATCGTCCACCGCTCCAATGAGCGGCTGGAGGCCGATCTGGCGACCTGCGCCAAGTGGCAGGTGCCGATCATCATCACCTCGCTTGGCGCGCGCGAGGATCTGAACACCGCCGTGCACGGTTGGGGCGGGATCACGCTGCACGACGTGATCGACGATCGCTTCGCGCGCAAAGCGGTTGAAAAGGGTGCCGACGGCCTGATTGCGGTGGCAGCGGGTGCAGGCGGCCATGCCGGTCGCTTGTCGCCCTTCGCGATCATCCAGGAAATCCGCCAGTGGTTCGATGGCCCGCTGGCGCTGTCGGGCTCGATCGCGACGGGCGATGCCGTCCTGGCCGCGCAAGCGATGGGGGCGGACTTCGCCTATATCGGCTCGCCGTTCATCGCGAGCGTCGAGGCCAATGCCGAAGCCGCCTACAAACAGGGCATCGTCGAGGGCAAGGCCGCCGACATCGTCTATTCAAATCTGTTTACCGGCGTGCATGGGAATTACCTGCGCGCGTCGATCGTCGCCGCCGGAATGGACCCCGATCACCTTCCCGAGGGCGACCTGAAGACCATGGATTTCGGCACCGGTAACGGTGCGAAGCCCAAGGCGTGGAAGGAAATTTGGGGATCCGGCCAGGGCATTGGGGTGATCGACCGGGTCGAGCCCGTCGCCGATATGGTGGACCGGCTGGAGCGCCAATATCGTGCCGCGCGCGAACGTTTGAAGCTCTAAGCCCGGCCTGACAGGCGCTCGCGCGACGGCAGCGTCAGAAGGCGAGCGCCAGGCGATCCTGCATCGTGCGCACCGGGCTTTCGAAGGATTCGATCTCATCCGCCTGAATTTGGTCGAGCCGCGCGACCCGGCGGTGGAGGTCGATGCTCGCCCAGATCAAAGTTTGTGCGACCGCAGGCATGGAGTGGATCACTGCGCCCTCAGTGGTCGGAGCGGTGCCTAACCGGCGCGATTCATCGAGCGCCTCGCGCAACGCCATCTCCCCGGCATCGACCGCGCGTTGCGTGAGCAACCAGGCGATGACGTGCATCAGCCGAGTCGTGACCTTCAGCGATTCGCAACTGAACGATACGCGCGCAAGCGGATCCAGCGCTTCGCGATCCGCGCGTCCGCCTTCGTCGAAATAGCTGCGTGCTTCATCGGCCAAAACCATGGCATCGATGTACAGCGTATCGATAACGCGGCGCTGCATGCGCGAATCATAGGCTGGGGATCCCATGCAACCACCTTACATAAACAAAACCTTAACGGTAGCGCCGCATGCAGCGCGCACCGTATGCCAGCTGTCCCACATTGGGAACGCTAGGGAATCACGCGATAATATCGGGAACGAGCTGGTCTTCGAGCAAGGCGATCTCATCGCGCAACCGCAACTTGCGCTTCTTGAAGCGCGCCAATTGCAATTGATCAAGCGAGCCAGCGCCGATCAAGGCCCCGATCGCCGAATCGAGATCGCGATGTTCGACTCGTAATACCTCCAGCCGCTTTGCGATCAGGCTCTCGTCCATCGTGCCCCCTTCGATGCCTCGCCTTAGCAAATCACGGGCGCGCAGCACGGATAAAATCGACCGGTCGCATGAAACGGTGCGCGCGTCGTACATCGTCATAAAGGGGTAGAGACAAGCGCTGCGTAGCGTGTTCTATTGGCTTTCCCCAACAGCCCATGAAGGAGGTACGCATCCCATGCAGACCGCGCATCAATCGGCTCTTTCAGCCAAGCATGCAGTCCTCGATCGCCAGATCGCCGCCGAGACGCAGCGGCCCTTGCCGGACGCTGCGACTTTGGCTGCGCTAAAGAAACAAAAGCTTCGAATCAAGCAGGAACTCGCGCAAATCTGACGCGAGACGGGCCCGAGCGTAGACCGCGCTCGGGCTACCCTGATAATCTCGCAATGCTAGCGGTGTTGTCGGGGGAAGATCGGCTTTACGAAAACCGGGGTTTGTCCGCCCTGGCCGACCGGCTTTCGGGCGAGCATCGGGTCGATATGGCGGTCGAACGCGACCCCGATCCGCCCCGCTGCCGACCAGGCGACCTGCCCCGGCACCCAGCCGACGCCCCTCACGTCGAACTCGACTCGCAGCCCTTGCGCGAGGCCGTCCGAAAACTCCGCCATCAGCCCGCCGGCCGAGAGATTGCGCACCCGCACCGGTTGGGTAGCCGACTGCCCGGCCACGCGAAAATCCGCCATCAGGAACAGGCTGTCACGCGTGTCCTGACGGTTGTGCGCCCCGTCCTCGATCGAGGGGTTGAGCGGATCTTGCGAGAAGTGGTCCATTGCGTGGGAAATGCCGATCTTGGTTCCCGTCGAGATTACCCGCGCAATGGTATCCAATACCTTAAAGCACCGACCGTTCGATCAATCCTCGCGCGAAATCTTTTCATGCCGTTCATGACGTTCCTGGGCTTCGACCGTCATCGTCGCGATCGGCCGCGCCTCCAGGCGTGCGAGCGAGATCGGCTCGCCGGTCACTTCGCAATAGCCGTACTCGCCTTCGTCGATCCGGCGCATCGCTGCCTCGATCTTGGAGATAAGCTTGCGCTGCCGGTCGCGGGTGCGCAGTTCGATCGACCAATCGGTTTCGCTGGACGCTCGGTCGGTAAGATCCGCCTCGCGCAAGGTATCGACCTGAAGCTGTGAAAGCGTGCCCGCCGCCTCCCGCAGGATCGAGTCCTTCCAGCCCTGCAATTTTGCGCGAAAATACGCTTGCTGACGGGGGTTCATGAACTCCTCGTCCGCGCTTGGCCTGTAGCCGTCGTCGCTACCGACCTGCGGTACCGCGAATTTTTCGGAATCGTCCAATCTATTCAAGACAGTCGCCATCCCACTCTCTCCCCTCACGATCACCCGATGCTTTGCGCACCTCTGGACCGAGCCAAGGTCAACCCACCTGATGCGGGCCTATAGCCATGCCATTGAAGCACCACAAGCAATCCTGATGCCGCGCGACACGGGAAAATGGGATCGGACAAAATTGATCCTGCCAGAGGCTCATTCCTGCGCCGTTCGGGCGTGCGGAGACCAGAGACGCAGACTCGGCAAAACGTCTTCATGGTCGCGTGCAAAACAAATGTTAACGTGGAAGGCGATCCATAATGAAACGTTAACCATGCTGCGCACTGCTTAGTCACGCTTTGTTGCCAAATGATCACGAAAAAGTTGGTTAACGCAATTGCACTTAACGCTTTGTTCGGCACTTTGCGGAATATCAAATGCAAGTCTGAGCGAAATGTATCGTCCAGGCGATACGTGCGCCGTTAGTGAGAGAATAGCATCATGTCCGTCCGGATGGCTTTGGCGAAACTGTGTGCATGTGCCTGTGGGGGGGCTATTGTCGGCGGTGGAGCCGTGCATGTAGCCGACGGCGCGCGGGCACGCAGCGCCTATACGCACAAGGTCACCAAACGAATCGTGCGCCGCACGACAACGGTCGCCGCCAGCAAAATGCGGGTCGGACACGCTGGCGCGCGCGTTCGCAAGGTGGTGACCCAGACCACCACCACGACGCAGCCGCAAGTGGTGTATCTGACCGCGCAGGGTGCCCCCGTTCCTGTGGACCCGCCTTATTCGGGCTCTGGCGGTGGCGGCGGCGGTGGGCTGACCGTGATCGGCGGCAGCGGTGGTTTCGGCGGCGGCGGCTTTTTCGCAGGCGGCTTCTTCGGGGGCGGGAGCAGCAGCGGCGGCGGTAGCATCGTCATCTCGTCGACTTCGACCGGCGGCTCGACATCGAGCGGCGGATCTTCGACCAGTTCCTCCACCAGCGGCGGCTCGACCTCGACCGGTGGATCATCCACCGGCGGATCGTCGACGTCGAGCGGGAGCGTTTCGAGCACGTCGTCCAGCGGTTCGGTCAGCAGCACCTCCTCGTCCGGCGGCTCCGGCGGATCATCCTCGTCCACGAGCACGGGCGGCGCAACGGTGTCGAGCACGTCGTCAACCGGCGGATCGTCGTCGAGCGGGAATGTTTCCTCGGCATCGGGCGGTTCCAGCGGCAACGTCTCGTCGGCCTCGGGTGGCTCGAGTGGGAATGTGTCGTCCGCATCGGGCGGTTCGAGCGGGAACGTTTCCTCGTCTTCGGCATCGAGTGGCAACGTCTCCTCGTCCTCCAGCGGGAACGTTTCCTCGTCCTCCAGCGGTAACGTGTCGTCGGCCTCGAGCGGGAACGTCTCTTCGGCCTCGAGCGGCTCTTCGTCCTCCAGTGGCAACGTGTCCTCGGCCAGCTCGTCCAACGGTTCGAGCAGCAGCAGTTCCTCGGCAAGCTCAAGCAGCTACGGCTCGAGCAGCCATGGCTGGAGCTCCAATGGCGGATGGGGATCCTCGGGCAGCGGCAGCAACGGAAGCAGCGGAAGCAGCGCATCAAGCAGTGCCAGCAGCGGCAGCACGGGTTCCAGCGGCGGCCCACCGGCCCCCGTCCCGGCACCGCCCATGGTCCTGCTGTTCGGGGCAGCCGCAGCCGCGCTGGTGGCGCGCAAGCGCTTCGCCAAACCGAGCGCAAACCTGGCCTGATCGGACGAAACGCGGCCGCCGGGCGGCTTCACCACGCGAACGGGTTGCGTAGGGCACGGGGCGACGCCATAGCCCGGTCATGCACGATATCCGTCTGATCCGGGATGATCCCGCCGCCTTCGACGCAAGCCTCGCCCGGCGTGGCTTTGCCCCCGTTGCCTCTGAACTGGTCGCGCTCGACGAACGGCGACGCGCGCTGATGACCGAGGCGCAAGTGGCGCAGGCGCGGCGCAACGAAGCCTCGAAAGCGATTGGTGCCGCGAAAGCGGCCAAGGACGAGGCGACCGCTGCCACGTTGATGGCCGAAGTTGCGACGCTGAAGGAACGGCTGCCCGCGATCGAAGCCGAAGAAAAGGCGCTTGGCGAGTCGTTGAACGCCCAACTCGCGGCGATCCCCAATCTGCCGCGTGCTGATGTGCCCGAGGGTGCCGACGAAACCGGAAATGTCCTGGTCGCCAGCCACGGCACCCCCGGCACCTTCGCCTTCACCCCGCGCGAGCATGATGCGATCGGCCCTGCGCTGGGACTCGATTTCGAAACCGGCGCGGCAATGTCGGGCGCGCGCTTTACCCTGTTGCGCGGTGCGGCGGCGCGGCTGCACCGCGCGCTTGGCCAATTCATGCTCGATACGCTGTCGGGCACGCACGGCTATGAGCAAGTGGTCCCGCCGCTGCTGGTGCGCGACGAAGCGGTGTTCGGCACCGGGCAGCTCCCCAAATTCGCCGAGGATCTGTTCAAGACCACCGATGGCCGCTGGCTGATCCCGACCGCCGAAGTCAGCCTGACCAATATCGTGCGCGAACAGATTTTGAGCGAGGCGGAACTGCCGCTGCGCTTCACCGCCCTCACCCCCTGCTTCCGTTCGGAAGCGGGCGCGGCCGGGCGCGACACGCGCGGTTTCATCCGCCAGCATCAGTTCGAAAAGGTCGAGATGGTGTCGATCGTCACGCCCGATGCCTCCGAGGCCGAGCATGAGCGGATGACGGCGTGCGCCGAAGGCTTGCTCAACGCGCTTGGCTTGCCGTTCCGCCGGATGAAATTGTGCACTGGCGACATGGGCTTCACCGCCGCGCGCACCTTCGATCTCGAAGTGTGGCTGCCCGGTCAGGGGCAATATCGCGAGATTTCGAGTTGCTCGACCTGCACCGATTTCCAGGCACGGCGCATGAATGCACGCTACCGGCCCGCCGATTCTCTCGCGAGCAATTTCTTGAAAGCAGGCACGCATTCAAAGTTCATGGGCAAGGGGCCTTATCCTTTTGTCCACACGCTCAACGGCTCGGGCCTCGCGGTCGGACGGACGTTGGTGGCGGTTCTGGAAAACTATCAGCAGGAAGATGGCGCGGTGGCGATTCCCGACGTGCTCCAGCCCTATCTCAAGGGCCTCAACCGGCTGGAACCGGCACGCTGACCTTTCCCGTTCGCTCCGAGCCTGTCGAAGGGCGGGCCCTCCTCCCGCGCCTTGCTCGCAAGGGAGAGCGGTGCTTCGACAAGCTCCGCACGAACGGAAAAGCGCGTCATGCATAAAGGACGACACGATGCGGATTCTGCTGACCAATGATGATGGCTATCACGCGCCCGGGCTCAAGATCCTGGAAGCGATTGCCGCGAAATTTTCCGACGATGTCTGGATCGTTGCGCCCGCCGACGAACAATCGGGCGCGGGCCATTCGCTGACGCTGACGCGCCCGATCCGCGTGCGCCAACACGCCGAAAAGCGCTTTGCCGTGGCCGGCACGCCGACCGATGCGGTGATGATGGCGCTCGCACGGATCATGCGCGAGGCCAAGCCCGACCTGATCCTTTCAGGCGTTAATCGCGGGGCCAATCTGGCCGAGGACGTGACCTATTCCGGTACGGTTTCCGCTGCGATGGAGGGCGCGCTGGCGGGGGTGCGGTCGATCGCGCTGAGCCAGGTCTATGACCGCGAGGGCCTGGGCGACGCGGTGCCGTTCGAAGCCGCCGCCGCCTGGGGTGAGCGCGTGTTGCGCCCGTTGATCGACGCCCCGCTGGAGCCCCGCAGCCTGGTCAACATCAACTTCCCTGCTGGACCGGCGGACCGCGTGAAGGGGATCAAGATCGTCCAGCAGGGCCTGCGCGATTACGGACGCCTGCAGATCGTCACCAACCGGGATCCGCGCGGATACGACTATCACTGGTTCGCGCTCGGCCCGACCGAGGAAACACCAGCCCACGCCACCGATCTGGAAGCTGTGCAAGATGGGTACATTGCCGTGACGCCGCTGCATCTCGACCTGACACACCGCCCCTCGCTCGCTATGCTGGGCGCATTGTACGCTTAGGGGGGTAGAGAATGGGGCATCGCGGCAAGACCTTTGGTATCGCGATCCTGGTCCTGGCACCGCTCACCGCCTGCATTCCCAATCCAGACCGGCCACAGCGCGGTTATGACGCCCCGCCCCCCTATCAGCCGCGCGACGACCAACGGCCTTACGAACCGCAAGGTGGGGATCGTCCCGACCGCGAGCAGGATCGCTACGAACCGCAACGGATCGATGCGGGCGTTTCGGCCCTACCCGCCCCCCCGCCCGCCTGGCAGGCGCGACCGGTAACGGCTGATGCCGAGACCGTTTCGGCGACAAGCTATATCGTCCGCCCCGGGGACACATTGCGCGCCGTTGGGGACCGCACGGGTGCCGGTTCCGAAGCGATCGCGCGGGCGAATGGCCTGGCCGCCCCCTTTGTCATCCGGCCGGGACAGCGGCTCGACATCCCCGGCGGGCGCTATCATCAGGTGCGTGCCGGGCAGACCGGCATCGCGATCGCGCGCGCTTACGGCGTGGATTGGTCGCGCATCGTCAGCGCGAACGAGTTGAACGAGCCCTATACGCTGCGGGTCGGGATGCGCATTCTCATCCCCGGCACGGCAAGCGGGAGCACCGCGGCCGAGCGCGCCGCCGCCTTCCGGCTCGACATCGATGATATCGTCACCGGCAGCGAACCCGCTCTGGCGGCGAACGAGCGGCCGGTCCGCCCGTCGCCTTCGTCGCGGCGCGTGCTGGCACCCACGCAGGCGGTTGCCGAACCGACCCGACTGAGCGGTGGCTTCGCCTGGCCGGTGCGGGGGCGCATCGTCGCCCATTTCGGCCCCGGTGCATCGGGCGAGAAATATAACGGCATTAAGATCGCGGTGCCGATCGGCACCCCGATTCTCGCCGCCGCCGATGGTGTGGTGGCCTATGCCGGCAGCGGCATCCCGACGCTGGGCGGCCTCGTCATCGTGAAGCACGGCGATAGCTGGACGACGGTGTACGGCCATGCCAGCCAGCTGCTCGTCCAGCGCGGCCAATCGGTGCGGCGCGGGCAAACGATCGCGCTGTCGGGCGATTCCGGGCTGGCCGATCGCCCCGAACTCCATTTCGAGATGCGCAAGGGCCGCACCCCGGTCGATCCGCAGCGGCAATTGCCGGGGATTTAATTCGGAGAAAAATCCGCTATTCGCCCGGAATGACCGAGCACACCTCCGCCCTTCTCCGCCTGCTGTCCGAGCGTGGCTATATCCACCAGACGACCGACGCCGCCGCGCTCGATGCGCTGGCGAACACGCAGACGGTGCCCGGCTATATCGGCTTCGATCCGACCGCGCCGTCGCTCCACGTCGGCAGCCTTGTCCAGATCATGCTGCTGCGCCGCCTCCAGCAAAGCGGGCACAAGCCGATCGTGCTGATGGGCGGCGGAACCGGCAAGATCGGCGATCCGAGCTTCAAGGACGAAGCGCGCAAGCTGCTCGACCATGATGGCATCGCCACCAATGTCGCCTCGATCCGGCGCATCTTCGAACGCTTTCTGGTGTTCGGCGACGGCCCGACCGACGCCATCATGCTCGACAATGCCGAGTGGCTCGACAAGCTCGAATACATCCCGTTCCTGCGCGATGTCGGCCAGCATTTTTCGGTCAACCGGATGCTCAGCTTCGATTCGGTCAAGCTGCGGCTCGATCGCGAACAGTCGTTGTCCTTCCTCGAATTCAACTACATGATCCTCCAGGCTTATGACTTCCTGGAACTGTCGCGCCGCGCTGGCTGCCGCCTGCAAATGGGCGGGTCGGATCAATGGGGCAATATTGTCAACGGCATCGAACTGTCGCGCCGCATGGACGGAACCGAGGTCTACGGCATCACCACCCCGCTCATCACCACCGCCGATGGTGGAAAGATGGGCAAGACCATGTCGGGCGCGGTGTGGCTGCACGAGGACCAGTTGCCGCATTACGATTACTGGCAATTCTGGCGCAACACCGATGACCGCGATGTCGGCCGCTTCTTGCGGCTGTTCACCGATCTGCCGCTGGAGGAGATCGCGCGGCTCGAAGCCCTGGAAGGTGCCGAGATCAACGCTGCCAAAATCGTGCTCGCCAATGCAGCGACCGCGATGTGCCGTGGTGAAACCGCCGCAGCCGAAGCCGCCGAAACTGCGCGGCGCACCTTTGAAGAAGGGGGCGCGGGCGGGGCGCTGCCGACCTTTGCCGTCGACGGCCCGATCGGCATTGTCGATGCGTTGATCGGCCTAGGCTTCGCCGCATCGAAGGGCGAGGCGAAGCGGCTGATCAAAGGCGGCGGTGCGCGCGTGGGCGCGGACAAGGTCAGCGATGAGGCGCTGATGGTCGAGGTTGGCGACGAGCCGGTGCGCATTGCCGCAGGCAAGAAGCATCACGGCCTGTTGGTCCGTGCGTAAATCTCGATAGAACCTCAAAAAAATATAACGGTTAGCAGACGTTAAGCGGCTTCGTTGCGACCTGTTTTACATCCTTTGTCGTATTTTTACCCGGCCCATTAGAGGGGTTTGGCAATGGCAAAGGCACTGGCAGGACAGGTCGCGGACAAGCGCGCCCTGGCCCGCGACGAAGTACATTATCGCGCCCGGGCTTATGGTCCGGACGCACAACAGGTGTCGTTGCTGATCGTGAATCTGTCGGCGCTCGGCCTGATGGCGCGCGCCGAGATTCCCTATGGCGAAGGGGAGCGGTTACGCGTGACGTTGCCGGTGGTCGGCGTCGTGGTCGCGGAAATCCGCTGGTCGCTGGGCGGGCGGATCGGATGCGAGCTGGATCAACCGATCGACCTTGCGGATTATTATGAGGTGCTGGCGGTGATGGTGCGGGGTAAATAGCGCAACCCGTTCGCCCTGAGACTGTCGAAGGGCGCTCCGCTTCCTTGTGTGGGGGCTTCGACAGGCTCAGCCCGAACGGAATTTGGGTGATCCGGTTTACGAGAAATCGACGCTAGCGCGCCTCACCCCGATCGCAACAACGCCACGCCCGCCTCGCGCTCAAAGAGATAGAGCGCGGTCCGCGCCGCCTGGCCGCGTGCGCCGTCCAGGCCACCGTCGCGGTCGATCAGCAGCCGCGCATCATCGGTGGCAATCGGCAGCAAGGTGGTCAGCATGTCGGGCGTCGCGAGGCGGAAACCCGCCTCGCCCGATTGCTTGGTGCCGAGCAATTCGCCTGCGCCCCGCAACCGCAGATCTTCCTCGGCGATACGGAACCCGTCATTGGTCTCGCGCATCAACGCCAGGCGCGCGCGCGACGTTTCGCTCAGCGCTCCGCCACGGATCAACAGGCAGTTCGACTTGCCCGACCCCCGCCCGACGCGCCCGCGCAACTGGTGCAATTGCGCGAGACCAAAACGGTCGGCATGTTCGATCACGATCAGCGTCGCATTGGGCACGTCGACCCCGACCTCGATCACCGTCGTCGCCACCAGCACGCCCAATTGCCCGCTGGCAAAGGCCGCCATCACCGCATCTTTTTCGGCGGGCTTCATCTTGCCATGGACCAGCCCGACGCGGTCGCCAAAGCGCGCGCGCAACGTCTCGGCCCGCGCTTCCGCCGCCGCGAGATCGCTCTTCTCGCTCTCCTCGACCAACGGGCACACCCAATAGGCCTGGCCGTCATCGGACAGGTGCCGCCCGAGCGCATCGACGACATCGCTCAGCCGGTCTTCGGAAATCACGCGCGTCTCGATCGGCTGGCGCCCCGGCGGCATCTCGTCGAGCTGGCTCACGTCCATCTCGCCATAATGGGCCAGCGTCAGCGTGCGCGGGATCGGCGTCGCGGTCATCGCCAGCAAATGCGGCGCGGCCTTGGCCTTGGCCTGCAACATCATGCGCTGCGCGACGCCGAAGCGATGCTGCTCGTCCACCACCACCAGCCCCAGATCCTTATAGGCAACCGCTTCCTGGAAGATCGCATGCGTGCCGATCAGGATGTCGATCGTGCCCGCCGCCAGCCCCATCAGTGTCGCTTCGCGCACGCGCCCCTTGTCGCGCCCGGTCAGCACCGCAACCTCGACCGGCAGGCCCGCCAGCATCCGCCGCAGCGACTCATAATGCTGCCGCGCGAGGATCTCGGTCGGTGCAAGCAGCGCCGCCTGCGCGCCTGCTTCCACCGCCGTCAGCATCGCCAACGTCGCCACCAGCGTCTTGCCCGCGCCGACATCGCCTTGCAGCAGCCGCAGCATCGGCTGCGCCTGTGCCAGATCGCCCTCAATCTCGCGCACCGTCCGCGCCTGCGCGCCGGTCAGCGCATAAGGCAAGCGCAGCGCCTCGCGCAGTCGTCCGGTCCCGACCAGCGCCCGCCCACGCCTGGCCCGCGACGATTGCCGCACCAGCATCAGCGCCAGCTGGTTGGCGAACACCTCGTCATAGGCCAGCCGCGTGCGCGCAACGGTGTCGGACGGGTCGGCATGAAGGCGCGCCAACGCCGCGCGCCAGCCCGGCCAGTCGTGCTTGGCCAGCAAGCCCGGCTCGATCCACTCGGCCAAATCGGGCGCGCGCTCGATCGCCTGCGTTGCCAAATGCCCCATCCGCTTGGAGGTGATCCCCTCCGACAGCGGATAGATCGCCTCGCGCTCGGGCGTGTCCTCGGCTTCCTCCAGCGGCAGGACATAATCGGGATGCACGATCTGCAATTCCTGGCCGTATTGCTCCAGTCGCCCCGACACGCGGCGCGGCTCGCCAATCGGCGCGAGCTTCTTGGCCCAGCCCGAATGCCCGCCGAAATACACCAGGCTCACATAATTGCCGCGCGCATCGGTCGCCTGCACCCGCGTCGGCCCGCGTCCGGCGCTCGAGCGATAGGATTGTGCAGTCAGCGTGATCGCAATCGTGCGCCCGGCATCGGCCATGTCGAGTTCGTCGCGCGCCAGCCGATCGACCCAACCGGTCGGCAAATGAAAGGCAACATCCACCACGCGCGACAGCCCGAGCCGGTCGAGCGGCTTGGCCAGGCCAGGGCCAATGCCCTTCAGCGCCGTAACTTCGGCGAACAATGGATTGAGGATATCGGGCCGCATGACTATCTGGGGTGCTCTTACCCCCACCCGGCCACCACCGCCAGCACATGCTGCCGATGGTCGTCGGGCAATCTGCGTTGGACGCCCATGGACCGCGAAACTCGCCTCAAACGCCTGCGCTTCCGCAGCTGGCACCGTGGCACCAAGGAAGCCGACCTGCTGATCGGCGGCTTTTTCGACGCGCGCTCGGACGGATGGAACGATGCCGAGATCACGCTGTTCGAGGAATTGCTGGAGGAACAGGATGTCGACATCATGGCCTGGGCGATCGGAACCGAACCCTGCCCGCCGCGCTATCAAGGCTCGATCGTCGATGCGCTGAAAGCGCTGAACTACGTGCCGATCGCGGAATAATCATCTCCCTCTCCCCGCTCGCGGGGAGAGGGCAAGCGAGCGCAGCGAAGCGCGGGAGAGGGGCAGTCACGCGGACGGCAGTTCCTGATACTCCCCCTCTCCCCCACCCTCTCCCCGCAAGCGGGGAGAGGGAGAAAGCCAGAAGAATGCCCAACCTGTCGCACATCCTCACCGCCAAGACCCCGCTCACGCTCGCGGGCGTGCCCACCGGGTTCGAGCCGTGGCTGCTCGCCGATCTCGCCCGCGCCGCCAAGACGCGCGCGGTGTTCGTCGCGCCAGACGAAGCGGCAATGCGCGCGGTCGCGGCGACCGCCCCCACCTTTGCGCCCGATCTCGAAGTGCTGACCTTCCCGGCGTGGGACTGCCTGCCCTATGACCGCGCCTCACCGACGCTGCGCGTCATGGCAGAGCGCATGGCGACGCTCTACTGCCTGCAACAGTCGCCCAAGGGCCCGCAATTGCTGCTCACCACCGTCAATGCGGTGGCGCAGCGCACGCTGACGCCGTTTCGCATCCGCCAATTGGTCGCGCGGCTTGCGCCCAAGGAGCGGATCGGGCGCGACCGGCTCGCCGCACTCTTGCAAGCCAATGGCTATGTCCGCGTCGAAACCGTTGCCGATGCAGGTGAATTTGCCGTGCGCGGCGGCTTGGTCGACCTGTTCCCGAGCGGCGAGGAACACGCGCTCCGGCTCGATTTCTTCGGCGACGAAATCGAAAGCGTCCGCACCTTCGACCCCGCCGATCAGCGCACCACCGGGCGCGTCGACGGCTTCGTGCTGCTGCCGGCTTCCGAAACGCTGATCGACGAGGACAGCGTCAAACGCTTCCGCGCGCGCTACCGCGAACGCTTCGGCGCGACCGCGACCGGCGATCCGCTCTATCAGGCGATCAGCGACGGGCGGCGCCTGGCGGGGATGGAGCATTGGCTGCCGCTGTTCGAGGACAAACTCGCCACGCTGTTCGATCATCTGGGCGACGGCGCGGTGATCCTGCGCGATGCCGGATCGGTCGCAGCCGCAGAACAACGCTTCGAAGCGATCACCGATTATCACGCCAACCGCGTGAAGGCGCAATCGAGCGACCCGGGCAGCTATCGCCCGCTCCCCGTCGACAGCCTGTATCTGACCGCCAAGGACTTTGCCGAGCGGCTTGACCAGGCCCCCGCCCACCGCATCACCGCCTTCCACGAACCGGAAAGCGCCACCGTGATCGATTTCGGCGTAGACGGCCCGCGCGATTTCGGTGCCGAGCGCGCCAATGGCGCGAACGTCTATGAAGCCGTCGTCCACCATCTGCGCGGGCTGGCACGCGACGGGCGCAAGGCGGTGCTGGCGAGCTATTCGACCGGTGCGCGCGAGCGTCTGGCCGGACTGCTGCGCGATCATGGCGCGACCAACCTCAAGCTGGTCGATACCTGGCAGGAAGCGCTGGGGGCGTCTGCTCCCCTCCCGCTTGCGGGAGGCGCTGGGGGAGGGCCTGCCACCACCCCACCGGCCACGAAAGCTGCAAACGTCCCTCCCCCAACCCCTCCCGCAAGCGGGAGGGGCGCTTCTGTCGCCCTTATCATCCTCCCCCTCGACCACGGTTTCAGCAGCCCGCAGGTCGCGCTGCTCACCGAGCAGGACATGCTCGGCGACCGCCTCGTGCGGCGCAACAAGCGCAAGAAATCGGCCGATGCGTTCCTCGCCGAACTGGCGATGCTCACGCCGGGCGATCTCGTCGTCCATGCCGATCACGGCATCGGCCGCTATGAGGGGCTGACCTCGATCCCCGTCGGCCAGGCCCCGCACGATTGCGTCGCGCTGACCTATGCCGGCGGCGACAAATTGTTCGTACCCGTCGAAAATCTCGAAGTGCTGAGCCGCTACGGCTCGGACAGCGAAGGCGCGAGCCTCGACAAGCTCGGCGGCGAGGCGTGGCAGCGCCGCAAATCGCGGATGAAGGAGCGCATCCGCGAAATCGCGGGCGAACTCATCGCCACCGCCGCCGAACGCGCCTTGCGCCCCGCCGAAACGATCGATCGCGACAGCAGCTACGCCGCCTTTGTCGACCGCTTCCCCTATGAAGAAACCGACGATCAGGATCGCGCGATCGAGGATGTGATGGGCGATCTTGGCAAAGGCACCCCGATGGACCGGCTCGTCGTCGGCGATGTCGGCTTCGGCAAGACCGAAGTCGCGCTGCGCGGTGCCTTCGCCGCCGCAATGGCGGGGTTGCAGGTGGCGGTGGTGTGCCCGACCACCCTGCTCGCGCGCCAGCATTTCAACAATTTCACCGCGCGTTTCGAGGGCTTTCCGCTCAACGTCGGCCGCCTCAGCCGCCTCGTGCCCGGTGCCGAGGCCAAGGCGACCAAGGAAGGCCTCGCCAACGGCACGATCGACGTGGTGGTCGGCACCCACGCGATCCTCGCCAAGGGTATCGAGTTCAAGCGCCTCGGCCTCGTCGTGGTCGATGAGGAGCAGCGCTTCGGCGTCACCCATAAGGAACGGCTGAAGGCGCTCAAGAACGACGTCCATGTCCTCACCCTCACCGCCACGCCGATCCCGCGCACGCTGCAAATGGCGATGTCGGGGCTGCGCGAACTGTCGGTGATCCAGACCCCGCCGGTCGACCGTCTCGCCGTGCGCACCTATGTCATGCCGTGGGATCCGGTGGTGCTGCGCGAGGCGTTGCTGCGCGAGCATTATCGCGGCGGCCAGAGCTTCTTCGTCACCCCCCGCATCGCCGATCTGCCCGATATCGAGGCGTTCATGCGAGATCACGTGCCCGAGGTCCGCTACGTCGTCGCGCACGGCCAGATGGCACCGACCGAAGTCGAAGAGCGCATGTCTGCCTTTTACGACAAGAAGTTCGAGGTGCTGATTTCGACCACCATCGTCGAAAGCGGGCTGGATATTCCGAGCGCCAACACGATGATCATCCACCGCGCCGACCGCTTCGGCCTCGCCCAGCTCTATCAGCTTCGCGGGCGCGTCGGGCGCGCCAAGACGCGCGCTTATGCCTATCTCACCACGCCCGAAAACCGTATCTTGAGCGAGACCGCCGAAAAGCGGCTCAAGGTGCTGAGCGACCTCGATACTTTGGGCGCGGGCTTCCAGCTCGCCAGCCACGATCTCGACCAGCGCGGCGCGGGCAATCTGCTCGGCGACGAACAATCGGGGCATATCAAGGAAGTTGGCTACGAACTCTACCAGTCGATGCTGGAAGAGGCGATCATGGACGCCAAGGCCGGTGGCCAACGCCTGCGCCCCAAGGATTTCAGCCCGCAAATCACGATCGATGCGCCGATCCTTATCCCCGAGGATTATGTGCCCGATCTCGATCTGCGCATGGGGCTCTACCGTCGCCTCAACGATCTCGAGGACCAGAACCAGGTCGAGGCCTTCGCCGCCGAACTGATCGACCGGTTCGGCAAATTGCCCGATCCGACCGAAAACCTGATCCGCATCATCGAGATCAAACTCAACGCCAAGAAAGCCGCCGTCGCTAAGATGGACGTCGGCCCCAAGGGCGCGCTGGTTACCTTCTTTGACGATACCCCGCCGAACGTGCCCGGCCTGCTCGCTTGGGTCAGTAAGCTCGATGGCGTGGCGCGGCTACGCCCCGACAGCAAATTGGTGGTCAACCGCGTCTGGGGCGATCCCAAGGCGCGGCTGCACGGCGCGCTGCAATTGTCGAAGGGCCTGGCCAAGGCGGCAGGGTAGCGGCCATACCGCCGGTCAGACGGTCACAGGTTCATCCAGCTTTGCCGATGCGTCATCCATCAACGCATCGGCATCGAATTGCTCGCGAGTCATGGAGAAGCGGCCGGAATAGCCGGCCAGCCGCCACAAGCCCGCGATCTCGGTGCCCGGCGCGTTCACAGTCCCAGAATACTCCACCGAATGTGCCAGCCGCCCGCTGCCGTCATACGTCTTGGTGAACTCGATTTGTCCGCCAGTCCGTGTGCCATCGACAATGGCGCGCAAAAGGCCCGCCTGCTCC
The DNA here is from genome assembly GCF_017875905.1 of Sphingomonas sp. PL20. Classification (NCBI taxonomy): domain Bacteria; kingdom Pseudomonadati; phylum Pseudomonadota; class Alphaproteobacteria; order Sphingomonadales; family Sphingomonadaceae; genus Sphingomonas; species Sphingomonas sp. PL20. Next base: position 1,962,921 of record NZ_JAGINH010000002.1, read on the forward strand.
CGATCAGGCTCGGTGATCGTACCCGAAACAAGCGACGCGGATTCCTGCAGCGTCGCGATGAAGCTGTTCGGCATGATGCGTCGGTCGGTCGCCGTCCAGCGGCCATACCAAACGCCGGTTACGTCGCGCAGGTCGGTCATCGGCTTGCCATCAAGGCGACGAGCGCCGCCAAGTTAATCGGCTCCGAACACAGGAAGCCCTGGTAGATCTGGCAGCCTTCCTTCGCGAGCGCCTCCAGCTGTGCCTCATTCTCCACCCCCTCCGCGATCACGGTGAGGCCGAGCGAGCGCGCCATATCGATCACCCCGCGCACCACGATCCGGTCGCGCGGGGAGCCGGTAATGTCCTGCGCCAGCTTCTTATCGATCTTCAGATAATCGAGCGGCAAAGCCTTCAAATAAGCGAGGCTCGAATAGCCGGTTCCAAAATCATCGATCGCGATGCGGCATCCCGCCCCGCGCAAAACCGATAGCAGGTTCGACGCGACCCCCAGATCCTCGATCAAGCCGCTCTCGGTGATCTCCAAGGTCAGCCGGGAGCGCGGGAAGCCGCTGCTGTCGACCCGGTCGAGGAACAGATCGGCAAAGCCCGGGCGGGCAATGTCCCCCGCCGTCAGGTTGAGCGACAGGCGCAATCCCGCAAGCGACGCCGGCCAGCCCGCCGCCTGTGCCAGCACCAGCTTCTGGATATGGTCCGACAGCCCGATATCGAGATCGGCCCGTGCGGCGGCGGCGAATAGCGTCTCGGCACCGATGGTGCCCAGCACGCCATGCTCCCACCGCGCGAGCGCCTCGACCCCAACGATCGCGCCGGTTGAGACAGACACTTGCGGCTGGAACAGCACGCTAATCTCGCCGCGGTCCATCGCATGGTTCAGCTCGACCGCGAGCCGGTCGATCGGCTCGCCATCGGTATCGGCATCGGCGACCCGCATCGTCGCACTGTCGGACTCGCGCGCTTCAGCCAGCGCTTCGCTCGCGCGGCGCAGCAGGCTCGCTGCGGAATCCTCCTCGCGCGCCTCGGCCAGGCCGATGCGGCAACCGAGCACCGCGATCGACTCCCCGGTGACAAACGGTCGTGCCAGTTCTGCCGCGATCCGCGCCACCGCCAGATCGATCCGCAAACGCGGCGCGCGGGCCGCGACGACAAAGGTCGCGCCCCCCATGCGCGAGATCAGCGCATCGCGCCCGAGCATTTCGCGCGCGACATCGTCGATCCGCTTCTGCGCGCTGCGCAACAGCGCGTCTCCGGCGGAACGGCCATAAGCGGTATTGACCATCTCGAAGCGGTTAAGCGCCACCAGCATCATATGCAGCGGCTCCTCGCGGGAGTTCTCCAGCTGCCGCGTCAGCCAGCGCCGCGCATGGCTGGCATCGCGGTTGCCAGCCAATGCGTCTCGCATTTCGGCGGCCGGCTCGGGCACACTACCAAGCGGCTCGACCACGGCGTCGATGCGCTGGGTGGTTTGGTCCCACTGCAAATGCTGCACCATTCGGCCGATCCCGTCGGCATCGTGGGCAAAGGCGGTTGCCGGGCGCGCAGGAGACATGCGCCGCAGCGCAGCGACCGCCGCCGCCCGATCGCCTTTATCCAGCCGACGCAGCAGCGCGCGCACGCCAACCGCGCGCTCCAGCCCCAGCAATTCCATGAGGCCAGGGGTCAAGACCAGCGCCTTGCCCGCCAGGTCATACCGCCAGCCCAACGTGGCAAACACCGGTCCCGCCGCCCATTCGCGCGCCAGCCGCTCCGCATGCCGGGCGGCGAAGCGCAGCGCCTGGAGAAACTCCGCTTCACTGAACGGGCTTGCCAGAAAATGCGTCGCCCCCGCCTCGAACAGCGCAGCAATGGTCCCGACCTCACCGCGCGAGACGAGCGCCAGCAAGGCCCCGCCATTGGCTTCGATCGCACCGCTGAGCATGGCAACGGCGCTGAGGCCGTCCTCGGTCGCGCCGCGCGCATCAATAACCGCAACGGCGGCACCGCTGGACAGGAACCGGCGCTCCGCGCCACCGGCCCTTCGCGCCGCAACCACTTGCCATCCCGCCCCCGCCGCCAGGGAAGCAAGCTCATCGCGCTGGCGAAACGACAGGACGAACAGCGGAGCTTGATACGCAGCAATCATGCATTGATCCTAGTGAAGCGCTGCGGAATAAAGAAGAGCGACCTTTACCCCGCGCAATGCCCTTGTTCGCGCGCCCGCGAAGGCTTAGCTCCACAGCAGATGGATGCAGCACTCGCCCCCGCGCCCCGACTGGTCGACCGCCACGGTCGCACGATCAGCTATTTGCGGATTTCGGTGACCGATCGCTGCGATTTGCGATGCCGCTATTGCATGGCGGAGCAAATGACCTTCCTGCCCAAATCGGCGATCCTCAGCCTCGAGGAAATCGCGGTCATTGCCGAGCGTTTCATCGCGCGTGGCATCACCAAGATCCGCCTGACCGGGGGCGAGCCTTTGGTGCGCCGCGATGTCGGCCAGTTGGTGACGCGGCTGGGCCGCCAGATCGGCGCGGGGCTCGATGAACTGACCATGACCACCAACGGCAACGCGCTCGCGCAGCACGCCGCCACGATGGTTGCGGCTGGCATCCGTCGGATCAATGTCAGCCTCGACAGCCTCGACCCCGAGACCTTCCGCTACATCACCCGCCACGGCGATGTTGCACGCGTGATTTCGGGCATCCTCGCCGCACGCGATGCCGGGCTCGCGGTCAAGGTCAACATGGTCGCACTGAAGGGCCTGAACGATGACCAGATCGCGCCAATGCTCGACTGGTGTATCGCCGAACGGCTGGACCTGACCCTGATCGAGACGATGCCGCTCGGCCAGATCGATGAAGATCGCGCCGACCGCTTCGTGCCGCTCACCGCCGTGTTCGACGATCTCGCCGCGCACTTCCCGCTCCAGCGCGATCCGCACCGCAGCGGTGGCCCCGCGCGCTATTGGCGCGTTGGCGATACGGCCACGCGGCTCGGGCTGATCTCGCCGCTCACCGCCAATTTTTGCGATACCTGCAACCGCGTGCGGCTCACCACCGAGGGCGTGCTATACACTTGCCTCGGCCATGATGATCATGTCGATCTCAAGACCATCCTGCGCCAGGACGGGATTGATGGCCTCGACGCCGCGCTCGATGCCGCGCTTGCCAGCAAACCCGCGCGGCATGATTTCGATATCGCTGCGGCCGCCCCTGCCGTCGCGCGGCATATGAGCGTCACCGGCGGATGACCTCGCTGCAGCGCCGCGCACTGGTCGCCTCGCCGACCCCACAGGCGCAAGAGGCGGCGGCCGTCCTTGCCGACGCGCACGATTGGGTGCCGCCCGAGGAGGCCGAACTGATCGTCGCGCTCGGCGGCGATGGCTTCATGCTGCAAACGCTCCACGCGATGCTGGAACGCCGCAAGCCCGTCGTGCCCGTATTCGGCATGAACCTTGGCACGGTCGGCTTTCTGATGAACGAATGGCGTCCGCACGGGCTGGATACGCGGTTGGACCGGACCAAGGCGTTCAAGGTCGTGCCGCTCGCAATGAACGCGACCACCATCGATGGGGAAACGCACGCGCTGCCCGCAATCAATGAAGTGTCGTTGCTGCGTGAGACGCGCCAGACCGCGAAACTGGAAGTGACCGTCAACGATCGTGTCGTGATGCCCGAGCTGGCCTGTGACGGCATCTTGGTCGCCACCCCGGCCGGTTCGACCGCCTATAACCTCTCGGCACAGGGCCCGATCCTGCCGCTCGGTTCCAACATGTTGGCGCTAACCCCGATCAGCCCGTTCCGGCCGCGGCGTTGGCGCGGCGCGATCCTGCCCGACAAGACGCGAATCACCTTGCGCGTGCTCGAACCCGCCAAGCGCCCGGTCAGCGCGGTCGCCGACCAGCGCGAGATTCGCGATGTCGCGGTGGTGGAGATCATGATCGATCGCACGCGCGAACTGACATTGCTGTTCGATCCCGAACACGCCCTCGACGATCGCATCACGATGGAACAGTTCCTCTCCTGACGCGGGGCGGACCCACCACCAGGCAGCAGCATTGCGTCCGACAAACAGCGTCGAAAAATGCCGTGTTTGGTAGCAAAGGCACCAAGCGCGTCAAAACGTCCGGGCCAGAGTGTTCGAGGGGGGGACACCCCGTAAGCTCCGTTTTTGTTTTCCGTAAGCAGCCCTTTATTAAGGCGATTGGTTTAGCGGCGGACTTACAAGTATCGTGGCCGATGAGTAATTTATGGTGCTCTCAAAGTTTTTTGGCAATCGTCGTCGACGAGAAGAGGACCGACCTACCCAAACGGTGATGGCCGGAATCTTTCGCACCGCCGTGGGCGATCTTGGATCGCCGGATTCTATGCCCTTGGCGCTATATTGCGTGTCCGTGATTGCCGGGCACGCCATGCAGCAAGGTGCGCTGGCGGAACGGATTGCTCAGGGGCTCTCACACCAAGCGCCGGATGTCGTTCCCGTAACGTCGTCTGCCGGGCGCACCTATGTCTTTGGCGATTCTGTCGCAGCAGCGCTTCTCCGAAAGGGAGACAAGCCAGGTTTCATCGACTGGATGGCTGTCCACGGAAAGCTCGTCGCCGATGATCAACGTCTTTCGACCTGGTTCGGAAAATCCGCAGCTACGGTTGGCGGCGAAGACTATGGTCGGCCAAGCCCTCCCTTAGATCGCTTCGGCTGGCCGACGATCGTCGATGTGATGGCTAACGCCGACGCTGTAGTGGCGTATCTCCGAAGCGGCGGATTAGTGCCCGGTCAGTTTGGAGATATTCTGACCAACGCCGCCCGGGTCGCGCTCCTTCGCGCCGCCGACCACCGACAGCTTGGCTCACTTGCAGACTTCGCAGTCCTGGCGATCGAGGCCGCGATAGCAGGCTCGCATATGGTACCCGTGCGGGGTGCTGTTAGCGCAACCTGATATTCTAGCCCGTCCTGCGGGCGGCATAACCAGGTGAGTTTGATCGGCTCAGTGGCGCTTGGCGTGCTTGCCGCCGGATACCGCAAAAAATGGCTCCCTGAGTAGGATTCGAACCTACGGCCGCTCGATTAACAGTCGAGAGCTCTACCGCTGAGCTATCAGGGAACACTGCGGAGGCGGGCCTATAGCAGCGAGATTCGCAGACGCGCAAGGCCCGTTTTCAGCTTTTATCGCGATGGGCCAAAACCACCGAGGCCATGGAGATATTGGGTCTTGATATCGACCACGGCGACACCGCTACCCACATCGATCGCGGCATCCTCCACACGCGGGCGCGCGCGACCGATCCTGGCGTTGCTGCGCAACCCGACACCGTCTTTCCAGAAATCGAATTTGTCCTGCGCGCGCCGCGAATGCAGGAACAGCACTGCGTAGCGGCCAGGGTGCGGCACGCGGATGCACAACGACACTGGCCCTGCACTCGGCGCATCGATCGTCACGCGCCGGAACGTCTTGCCCTCGGCCAGCAGATCCATGTCGGGGCGCATGAAATCCTTGTCGTTGGCGGGATAGAGTTCCAGCCGGAGCAGGCCAGTGCGGTCTTTCAAGTCCGAAACGTTGACTTGAATGGCGGGTCCGCGTCCCGAAGCGCAGTGGCTGGCGTCCGCCCCCATCACGCCGCCCGCGAGAGCCGCGCCGGGGCACGCCGCGAGCGCGACCAGCGCTAGAGAGAATGCCGATAACATCACTTTCATGATCGGTCCTGAAATCGCTCGGCCACGCAGGCCCGTTACGAAACGACACCACCGAACCCATGACCTGCGGCGAATCGCGCCTGGTGCGGCATGGTTAAAACGGTCGTATCATTCGAACGACGCCGTCCACCGGCGGAAACCACCTCAGCCGCCTTGGCCAGTGCGACGGAACGTTCCGTTATGAGGTCGAACGGAAACGCGCTCCTTTCGTCGTGCGTCAGTCTCCGTTCAGCTACAACGGTTTATGCGATTCGCGACCAGTGCGATTGTCCGGAGCCTTGCCACGGGTGGATCGTTCTGCGCTTCATGGCCTTGGCTTCGCGGCAGGGTCGGCATATCAGCCGGTCGCCGTCGCGTTTTTGGAGATCGACATGCCGCTACCTTCTTCTGCCTTACGCAAAACCCTCGCGGTAGCGCTCGGTGCCGTTACGCTGTTGACGTCGGCGTGCGCGACCGAATCGACCTATCGCCCCGCGACCGGCCATGGCTTTGAACGCTCGGGCTATAGCGATCGCCAGATCGAGGATAACCGCTTCCAGGTTAGCTTCTCGGGCAACAGCTATACCTCGCGTGACACCGTCGAGAAGTATCTGCTGTACCGCGCCGCCGAGCTGACGGTGCAGCGCGGCTATGACTATTTCATCTTTGCCGACCGCGATGTCGATCATCGCTCGCGCGTCTATTCCACGCCCAGCGTCGGCGGCGGTTATGGCTTTGGCGGCTATTGGGGCCCGAGCTGGCGCTACCGGGGTCGCGGCTTTGGCTGGCGCACCTGGGACCCGTTCTTTGGTGACCCCTTCTTCGATCGTGGCGTCGATATCGATACGATCGACAAATATGAGGCCAATGCCGAAATCATCGTCGGCAAGGGCCCCAAGCCGCGCGACAACATCAAGGCGTTCGATGCCCGCGACGTGATTCACAACCTCGGGCCGAGCATCGTCACCCCCAAATAAGCGCCCACGAAAAAGGCCCCCTTCCGGTCACGGAAGGGGGCCTTTTTTTGTGCCTGGGATCAGCGCCGTGCGGCGGTCACATCACACCGCGCCGTGGCAATGCTTGTACTTGCGGCCGGAACCGCACGGGCACGGGGCATTGCGGCTGACCTTGCCTTCCCATTCCGAGGGATCCTGCCCGAAATCGCTGCCATCGGGCAGTGGGATCGAGAGCGGTGCCAGGCGGGTGGTGATGTGGCCGCTGGTGCCGCCATCCTGGTCCATCGTGTCGTCCTCGCCCGTGAACGGGTCAAAATGCGAGGTGATGAAATCGGGCAGCGTCGGCAATTGCGGCGCTTCCTGGATCTGGAACTGCGCAAAGGCGATCGTGCGCGTCACATCCTCGCGAATGTTGGCGAGCATCCGCTCGAACAGCGAGAAGGCTTCCTGCTTATATTCGTTGATCGGCGTCTTCTGCGCATAAGCGCGCAAGTGGACGACCTGCCGCAACGCGTCCAGCGTCGACAGATGCTCTTTCCAGTGATGGTCGAGATTTTGCAGCAGGATCGACTTCTCGACCCGCACCCAGGTTTCCGGATCGAGCGAGGCGGCTTTCTCCGCAATCGCCTCGTCGGCCATCGTCTGCACGCGGCTTTCGATGATCTCGGGGTCGATCGCTTCCTCTTCCAGCCACGCCTCGATCTGAGGTTCGAGGTTGAGCGTCTCGGCCAGGGCGGCCTTCATGCCGGCAATATCCCACTGCTCGGGATAGGTGCCCGGAGGACACGCGCCGCCAACGATCGTGTTGACCGTCTCCGCGCGCATATCCGCGACCACGTCGCCCACCGTGTCGGCATCCATGATGTCGGCGCGCTGTTCGTAAATGACCTTGCGCTGATCGTTCATCACGTCGTCATATTCGACGACTTGCTTGCGGATGTCGTAGTTGCGCGCCTCGACCTTCTTCTGCGCGGTCTCGATCGCCTTGGACAGCCATTTGCTGCCGATCGCCTCACCATCGCCGATGTTGGAGCGCATCATCTTCGCGAACAGCGTGTCCGGCCCGAAGATCCTCAGCAGATCGTCGTCGAGGCTCAAATAGAAGCGGCTGAGGCCGGGGTCACCCTGACGGCCCGAGCGACCACGTAGCTGGTTATCGATACGGCGGCTCTCATGCCGCTCGGTGCCGAGCACGAACAGCCCGCCCGCCGCCAGCACATTGGCCTTTTCATTCTCGATCTCGGCCTTGATCCGCTCGATCGCGGCATCGCGCTCGGGGCCTTCCTCGAGATCGGTCAGCTCGTCATTGATGCGGAATTCGAGATTACCGCCCAGCTGAATGTCGGTGCCGCGCCCGGCCATGTTGGTCGCGATGGTGACCGCGCTCTTGCGGCCCGCCTGCGCGACGATATGCGCTTCCTGCTCATGGAAGCGCGCGTTGAGCACCTTATGCGCGACGCCTTCCTGGACCAGGAAGTCGCTGAGCAACTCCGACTTTTCGATCGACACCGTGCCAACCAGCACCGGCTGGCCGAGATCGGCGTGATGCTTGATCTTCTTGGCGATCGCGCGGAACTTGTCGGCGGTGTCCTTGTAGAATTCGTCTTCCTCGTCGATCCGCTTGACCGGCACGTTGGTCGGGATGGTAACGACGTTCATCTTGTAAATGTCGTAAAATTCCGCCGCCTCGGTCGCTGCCGTGCCGGTCATACCGGCCAGCTTGGGGTACATGCGGAAATAGTTCTGGAAGGTGATCGACGCCATCGTCTGGTTCTCGGGCTCGATCTCGACGCCCTCCTTGGCCTCGATCGCCTGATGCAGACCGTCCGACCAGCGGCGGCCATCCATCATACGGCCGGTGAATTCGTCGATGATGACGACCTTGCCGTCCTTGACGATATAATCGGTGTCGGCCTTGAACATCATGTTCGCGCGCAGCGCCTGGTTGGTGTGGTGCACCACCTGCGTGTTCTCGAAATCATAGAGGTTCGCGCCCTCGAGCAACCCGGCATCCTCGAGCATCCGCTCGACCTTCTCGGTACCGTCCTCGGTCAGGATGATCGACTTCTGCTTTTCGTCTTTCTCATAATCCTCGGGCGCGAGCTGCTTCACGACCAGGTCGACCGAGCGGTACAGGTCAGACTTGTCGTCGGTCGGCCCGGAGATGATCAGCGGGGTACGCGCTTCGTCGATCAGCACCGAATCGACTTCGTCGACGATCGCCATCGCGAACGGGCGCTGCACCATCGATTCGCGATCATACTTCATATTGTCGCGCAGATAATCGAAGCCGAACTCGTTATTGGTGCCGTAGGTGATGTCGGCGGCATAGGCCTGGCGGCGCTGTTCGTCGGACAAGTTCGGCACGATTACGCCCACCGTCATGCCGAGGAAATTATACACCTGCGCCATCCAGCCCGCGTCGCGCGCCGCCAGATAGTCGTTGACGGTGATAACGTGTACGCCCTTGCCGGGCAGCGCGTTGAGATAGGTGGCGAGCGTCGCGACGAGCGTCTTGCCCTCGCCCGTGCGCATCTCGGCGATTTCGCCGCGGTGGAGCACGATGCCGCCGATCATCTGCACATCATAATGCCGCTGGCCGAGCGCGCGCTTGGCCGCTTCACGCACGGTGGCGAAGGCCTCGGGCAGCAAATCGTCGAGCTTCTCGCCCGCCGCGAGGCGTTCGCGGAATTTGGCGGTCTGGCCCGACAATTGTTCGTCCGACATGGCCGAGATAGCGGGTTCGAAGCCGTTGATCTTGGCGACGATCGCGCCGAGCGATTTGACGTACCGGTCGTTGGACGATCCGAACAGGGATTTGGCAAGGCCGCCGAGCATGGAGAATTCCTGATAAGAAACGCATCTGCCGCAGGATGCGCGGCGACGCTGAAGGTCGATGGAAAAATCGGTTCCGCACACGCGGCGGACCGCGTCAGAACGCTATTCGCGACGCCGCGTTGCGTAGAGCGGGCTTGCGGGTGCCAGCGCAAACGCTGCCAGATCGGGCGCACGACACAGCGCCACCAGCGCGGCCATCACATTGCTTGGCCGCAATACGCTGGAGCGCGTTGGCGCGATTCGCGCCGCAGCCTGCATCACCGCCGCCGCCTGATGCAGCTGTACCCCAGGCACGCGCGTCCCCGTCGCCCCGGTCAGGGCGCTGAGCAAGGCGGAGAGGATCAGCAGCAGTTCCAAGGTCGCACGTCACCCGTCGGTGGAACGCAGCCGCTTAAGGCCATTTCCGCCGGGCGTCCAGCACCGCGCGCCAAAAGCCGAATGGTTGCAATATAGCGGCGAGCCCCCATTTCATTGTGCATCGCAGCATAAACTGCGGTACACTCCCTCATGAAAGAAACCGCGTCCCACGTAATGGGCCGGATAGAGACGTCGCATGCCTGGTTTATCCGAAACGCTGTCCCGGCTCGCCGCCGCGCGCGCCAACGCCACCCAAATGCCGATCCCCGACTCGGACCGGCTGGCGGACATTGCGAGCTTCGGCAGCGACCCCGGCAATTTGCGCGCCCGCCATTATATTCCGGCCGGATTCAAGGCCGGGGCACCGCTGGTGGTGGTGCTCCACGGCTGCACCCAGAATGCGGCGGGTTACGATCACGGCTCGGGCTGGTCGGCGCTGGCTGACCGCTACGGCTTTGCCTTGCTCTATCCCGAACAGCGCCCGGCCAATAACCCCAACCGCTGTTTCAACTGGTTCGCCGCCGACGATATCACGCGTGACCAGGGCGAGGCGCTTTCGATCCGTCAGATGATCGCGCACATGATTTCCGACTATCATATCGATCCGACGCGGGTGTTCGTGAACGGGCTGTCGGCCGGGGGCGCGATGACGATGGTCATGCTGGCCACCTATCCCGAGCTGTTTGCCGGTGGCGCGGTCATCGCTGGCCTCCCTTATGGTACGGCCACCTCGGTTGGTGCGGCGTTGCAGCGGATGCGCGGCAGCGGCCTGCCCGACGCCCCCGCCCTCGCCGAACTGGTGCGCGACGCCGCCCCGACCCCGCTGCGCTGGCCGCGTCTGTCGGTATGGCATGGCACCAGCGACCAGACCGTCGCGCCCGACAATATGGAAGCGATCATCGCGCAATGGGCGGCGCTTCAGGGCCTCTCCGTCGAGGCTGCCCAACACGACCGAGTGGATCAGCAGGCGCGTCGGCGCTGGATCGGGCCGCGCGGAACGGTGCAGATCGAAGCCTATAGCATCGCCGGGCTCGGCCATGGCACGCCGATCGATCCGGTCGGCGACGGAGCCTGCGGCACGGCGATGCCGTTCATGCTTCCGGCGGAAATCTGTTCCACCCGCCACATCGCGGCATCCTGGGGTATTGCCGACACTGCCCGCGCAAAACCCGCCCCGCGCCGGGCCGCGCCGCCTCCGCCACCGCGCGCAACCGCCCGCCCGGTCGCGCAGGGTGGTGTCGCGAAAGTGATCAGCGACGCCTTGCGCGCGGCCGGTCTGATGCGCTGATTCGGCAGCTTGTCTCGCCCGTGCTGCGGGGTATGACGGCGGCATGACCCGCTCCCCGCTCGCTCGCCCGTTCCCCAACCTGCCGTCGATTGCCGGGGTCACGCCGCACGTCGCGCGCGCGCACTATAAGACGTGGGATCGCTGCGACCTGACCTTCATCACGCTCGATCCCGGCACCGTGGTCGCGGGCGTGCTGACCCAGAGCAAATGCCCCTCGCCCGAGGTCGAATGGTGCCGCGCCGCGCTCCCGCTCGGCCAGGCGCGCGCGATGGTGGTCAATGCCGGCAACGCCAACGCCTTTACCGGCCAGCGCGGCCGCGCCGCGGTCGAGGCGATCGCCGCCCGCGCCGCCGGGCATCTGGGATGCCAGCCCTCCGACATCTTCGTCGCCTCGACCGGCGTGATCGGCGTGCCGCTGCCGATCGACAAGGCCGAGGCCGGGCTCGACGCCGCCTTCGCCGCCGAACCCTGCACCTGGGAAGACGCCGCCAACACCATCGGCACCACCGACACCTTCGCCAAGGGGGCTGTCACCACCGCCGTGGTCGATGGCCGCACCGTCACGCTGGTCGGCATCATCAAGGGCTCGGGCATGATCGCGCCCGACATGGCGACGATGCTCGGCTTCCTGTTCACCGATGCCGCCGTCTCCCCCGCTTTCCTGCAACGTGCGCTGAGCGACGCCAACCGCGCCAGCTTCTCGTGCATCACGGTGGATAGCGACACCTCGACCAGCGACAGCGTGCTTGCCTTCGCCACGGGCACAGCGGGCAACGCGCCGCTGACCAGCGACGAGGACGCCGGAGCCGACGCCTTCCGCGCCGCGCTCGCCGATCTCTGCCTGCAGCTCGCGCATCTGGTGGTGCGTGACGGCGAAGGCGCATCCAAATTCATCGAAATCGCCGTCACCGGTGCCGAGAGCGACGCCAGCGCCCACAGAGTCGCGCTCAGCATCGCCAACTCGCCCCTGGTGAAAACCGCCATCGCGGGCGAAGACGCCAATTGGGGCCGCGTGGTGATGGCGGTCGGCAAGGCCGGCGAACCCGCCGAGCGCGACCTGCTCAGCATCCGCTTCGGCGACACCCAAGTCGCCACCGGTGGCCTCGCCGTCACCGGCTATGACGAAGCCCCGGTCGCTGCCCACCTCAAAGGGCAGGAGATCGAGATCGGTGTCGATCTCGGCCTGGGCGAGGGCAAGGCGACGGTTTGGACCTGCGACCTCACCCACGGCTACATCTCGATCAACGCCGATTACCGGAGCTGACCGCCCATGCTCACCATCTGGGGACGGCTCAATTCGCACAATGTGAAGAAGGTCGCGTGGTTCGCGGAAGAACTGGGCCTCGCTTATGTCCGCCATGACGTTGGCGGGCAGTTCGGCATGAGCGACGCCTATCTCGCGCTCAACCCAAACGCTCTGATCCCGACGATCGAGGAGGACGGCTTCGTGCTGTGGGAATCGAACGCGATCCTGCGCTATCTGGCGGCGCGCCACGGCGGCACGCGCTGGTGGCCCGAAGACCCCGCGCAGCGCGCCCAGGCCGATCGCTGGATGGACTGGCAGTTCGACTATGCCGACGCGCAGCGCGGGGCCTTTCTCCACCTCATCCGCCGCCCGCTGGCGGAACGCGACACCGCCGTGATCGCGGCGTCAGCGGCGGCCTGTGCCGCCAAGATGCAGATCCTCGATCACGCACTGGCGCAGACGCCGTGGTTGTCGGGTACCGCGTTCGGCATTGGCGATATCCCGATGGGCACCTACGCCCATAGCTGGTTCACCCTCGACATCGCGCGCCCATCGCTCCCGCATGTCGAGGCATGGTATGCCCGGCTGACCGAACGCCCAGGCTATGCCGCGCAGGTGATGATCCCGCTGACTTGATCGGGGGCGGTGGCGCGGTACGCCTCGGAAAATCGCGGTCCCGCGCCACCGCAGGCCAACCCACCCCCAACCCCTCCCTTTCAGGGAGGGGAGGTAGAAGGAAAAGGCCGCGTCTCCCCTCCCTGAAAGGGAGGGGCCGGGGGTGGGTCGCTCTCCGTATCGTGAAACGGCCCGGCAACGCAGAACGCCATATCCCTCTCCCCAAGGGAGAGGCATATCCTGTCGTGAACGGATATATGCAAAGGACCGCTGGCGCCCACTAGCGAACGTTATGGCCCGCCGAACATAGGCCACTCTTTGGGGTTCCATCCCTCGCTACAGTGGGAGTATTTCGCTTTGCACATTGGAGCGCTGTCCATGATCGAACGGACCTCACTAACCCGTTGGCACGACGCTGCTGGAGATACTTCAAGGACAATCTGCGGCACCGGATTTAAACCGCTGGCTTCCACCATATAAGAATGCAGTTTCTTGTTTGAGATCGCGGTCTTGTTCCAGATGACGGTCCCGTCCGATGTCAGGAAAACTGACATCAGCGGTACGAGATGACCCACTCCATCTTTTTCTGTTTTCCAGTTAGACAAAGGAACGGCACATGCTGCGGCGTAGGTTCTCGGGGGCCTTTCGCACCCCGAAAATGTAGTTCCAATGATTAAGAGGATGATCAGACTGCGCATCATGGCTGCATGATGGTGCCGAGATGTGGTTTGGGCAATGCCAGCTTCTCACCACTTTCCCCGCTCCCAGTGGCGATCAACGTTAGATTAAGGCGGTCCGTCGGCTCCCGCCCACTTTCGGACATGCGAAATAAGTTTATGGTCGATCTATGGAGCCGAGGAAACATCGCCCTTTGCGGTTCAATCATCCCGGTGACTGGTTCGTGGAAGGGCGGGGAAAACCGTATTTCCCAGCCACATGGGAGGGCTGGGTCATATTCCTCGGTATATTGCTTGGCCCGTTCATCGCCGCCGCGTTTAGTTTAGGCGGCTGACGACCGCTTTCCACCACTTTCCACCCGTCCGAACCACCCGCGCTTCATGCCGCGCAGGGTATAGGTCCACTCACCCACCCCCCACGCGGCACCACCCGGCAATCTCAGCCCAGCGCACCTTCCAGCCACGCCTTCAACCGACCCTTCGGCTCAGCCCCCACCTTGGTCGCGGCGGGGACGCCGTCCTTGAACAGGATCATCGTCGGAATACCGCGCACGCCATATTTGCCCGGCGCGTCGGGGTTTTCATCGATGTTGAGCTTGGCGATCGTCACTTGCTCGCCCAACTCCTCCGAAATCTCTTCGAGGCTCGGCCCGATCATCTTGCACGGGCCGCACCATTCCGCCCAGAAATCGACCAACACCGGGCCGCTCGCATTGGTGACGTCGGCGGCCCAGCTGGCGTCGGTGATCTTCTTGGTAGCCATGGTAAATCTCCTGATGTTGCTGCGAAGGTAGGGTGTCGGGCGCGTCCACTCAAGCGGGTGCGTGCTAGCTTTGCTCTGCGGCGGCAAAGCCCGGCTTGTGCGCGGCCAAGAGCGGCGCTGGCAGCACGTGCAGCACCGGCCCACCAGTGTAGAGCAAGGCCGCTTCGACCCGCCGCCCGGGGAAAATCACCACCAGCGCCGCGACATACGCCGCCATCTGGCGCAGATGATAGGGTGGGATCGCATCCGGCGTGGCGGGCACGCTGCGCCCGGTTTTGAAATCGACCACACGCACCAGATCGGGCGTGACCAGCAGCCGGTCGACCGTCCCCGACACCACAAAGCCATCGGGCAGCACCGCAGCGATGGGTGCCTCGGCCAGCGCCGCTGGCCCGAACAGCCCCGCCAGATCGGGATCGCCGAGCACTGCCAGCACCGGCGCGGCAATGTCCGCGCGTGCAGCGGGTTCTGCCACTGCCCCGGCGGTCGCCAGCCAGCGCTCGGCCGCCGCCGCGCGCGCGTCGGGCGCAACCGTCGGCAAGCGTTCGAACAGCGCATGGATTAGCCGCCCGCGCTCGGCCGCCGCGCGCATCGCCGGGGTGGGCGGCGCATCGGCCACCGCATCATCGCCCAGCGATGATGGCGCGAGCGGACGCGGCGGTCGTGCCTCGACCGGTGCCGCGCGGCGTGCCCAATCAGGTACCGGCTCGGCAACCACCACCGCCCGCGCCGCCTTGCGGTCTGGCGCGACCGGTTTTTGCGGCACGCGCCCGGAGAAGTTGCGCTCCTCGCCTTCCGGCACCTCCAGCGCGGCCATCGCGCGCGCCGCGGCGGCGTACCAGCTTTGCGCGGGAGCCTCGCCCTGCGCGCGCGGGCCGACCGATCCGGCGATCACCAGTCGTTCCTCGGCGCGCGTCGCAGCCACGTAGAACAGCCGCCAATGCTCTTCCAGGTCGCGCGCCGCCGTCTCCTCGACCAGCGCCGCCAGCGGCCCGCTCGCCTCGCCCTTGCGCGGGCGGATCACCGGCAGTTCGTTCGCCATGTCGCCCGCGCGCCATTTCAGCGTGGAGCGCGGCGCGCGCGTCGGGTCCACCGCCGCATCGGCCAGGATCACCAGCGGCGCCTGCAACCCCTTGGCGCCATGCGCGGTCATCACCCGCACCGCATCGAGCGGGGCGGAAGGGTCGCGCTTGATCTCGACATCGCCGCGATCGAACCAGTCGAGAAAGCGCTGGAGCGAGGGCGTACCGAGCGCTTCGAAATCGAGCGCCGCGCTCAGCAATTCCTCGATCGGGTCGCGCGCTTCCTGCCCCAGCCGCCGCACCAGATTGCGCCGCCCGCCGAGCGGCCCCGACAGCATTTCCTCCAAAAATTGGTAGGGCGTGGCGATGTCGGCACGGTCGAGCATCGCGAACAGCGGCGCGATCTCCGCGCGCGGCTCGGCGCGGGCAATGTGCCGCCACAGGCTGACCGCGCGCTTGGGCGCGGCGTGCATCAGTCGCTCCTGGCTCCACCCGATCAGCGGCGACACCAAGAGCGACGCCAGCGACAGATCGTCATCGGGTTGCAGCACGAAGCGGATCGCGGCGAGCAGATCCTGCACCGACAGCGGCGCGTTCAACCGCAACCGATCGACCCCCGCGACCGGCACGCCCTCGGCATAGAGCCGCGCAACGATCAGCGAAGCGAGTTCGCCGCGCCGCTTGACCAGGATCATGATGTCCTCAGGGGCCAGCGTGCGCCCCTTGCTCTCCAGCATCAGCGTGCCGATCCAGCCCTTGATCGTCCGCGCGATCCTGCGGGCGAGTTCGCGGGTGGAATCGGAAATCCAGCTTTCCTCATCCTCCTCGCTGCCGCCCGCCACCACCAGCGGCCACAGCGTGACGGTGCCCGGCCCCGGCACTTCGCTCGCATGCACTTCACGGTCGGCGATAGCCCCCAGCCCCGGCTCGGGCAGCGTTTCGATGGCGGCGTCGACGAATTCGAGCACGGGTCGGGTCGATCGGAACGATTGCGTCAGCGACAGCCGGTGCCATGGCCGCGCGCGCATTGCGCCGGTCTGGCGGCATTGCTCCTCATCAGCCGCCCATGCCTCGCGCGCCAGCGTGCCGATGCGCTGTTCGGCGGCGGCGAAATAGCGCGGGTCGGTGCCCTGGAAGCCGAAGATCGCTTGCTTGAAATCGCCGACGGTGAACAGCGTGCGCAGCCGCTCGCCATGGCTTCCCTCGCCCGCGAAGAATTCCTCGACCAGCGCGCGGATGATCGCCCATTGGTCGGGATTGGTATCCTGCGCCTCGTCGATCAGCACATGCTCGGTCGCCTGGTCGAGTTTGTAGCGCACCCATTCGCCCATGCCCGGCTGGCCGAGCAACGCGATCGTCGCGCGGATCAAATCGTCGAAATCGACCGCGCCGAGCCGCCGTTTCGCTTGGTCATAGGCCGCAGCATACTCCCGCCCGACCGACAACGCCGCCGCGAGCAGATCGGCATAGGCCGCCCGCTCACGCAAACCCAGCAGATGCGCGCAGGCGTCGCCCACTTCGATCGCCAGATCGGCATAATCGGGGTCGGCGGCGAGCAGCTTTGCCGAATATTTGCGCGGCTCGCGCTTGGCGGTGAAGGGCACACCGATCAGATCCCCTAGCATCCGCGCGCGCATCTCGGGTGCCGCCTCGATCCAGCATTCGGCGATGTCGGCGTGGTTGCCGCCCGTCGCCGTGCCCCACGCACGGTTCGCCGCCGCCAGCCGTGCAACCGCATCCACATCAAAGGCGCTGTCGCCACAGGCATCGGCGATTTCCGCCTCGATCTCGCCCGCCGGCAAATCAAGCGCGCGGCGGATGAACGGGCCGATGCCCGCGCCCATCGGCAGTTCTGCCATCGCCGCCGGTGCCCGTGCGCACGCCAGCAGGAACTTCTCGGCCTCGCCCTCACCCAAGCGCAAGCTCAGCGCGCCGACGGTGGTGACGGTCGCATCGCGCCCTTCGGCCTCTGCCGTTACCAGCATTTCGGCCAGTGCATCGCGCGCCATTACCACTTCTTCGCGTGCCTCGATCGGGCGGAAACCGGGCACCAGCCCGGCCTCGACCGGGAAGGCGGCGAGCAGGCTCTGGCAAAAACCGTGGATTGTCTGAATGCGGATACCGCCCCCCGGCGCATCCAGCACCTTGGCGAACAACGTGCGCGCACGCGCGCGCAGTTGCGGCGAGGGATCCTCGCCCAGCGCCACCAGATCGGCGACCAAATCGGGCTCGGGCATCCGCACCCATGCCGCGAGCCGCTCGCCGATCCGCCCCGCCATCTCGGCCGCGCCCGCCTTGGTGAAGGTCAGACACAGGATCGCGCCGGGATCGACCCCGCGCAGCAGCAAGCGATAGACGCGCGCGGTCAGGACTTGCGTCTTGCCGGTGCCAGCCGAAGCCGACAGCCAGACATGGCCGCCCGGATCGCTGGCGCGCGCCTGCGCGTCCTTCAGGACCGGGAGGGGTCGGCGGGTGTGAGCGCCCTCACTCACGGCCATACCATTCGTCCCGCCGCATCAACTGGTCATATTCGGCATAAGGTGCATAGTCCGGGTGCAGCTTCGCCTCGAACGCGCGCGTGCCCGTCAGCCAGTCCGCCACGGCATCGCTGAAATGCCGCGCGGCGAGCGTGGTGAAATCCTCGGGCACGACCTTGTCGCCTTTCCCCTCGGCATCCACGGGCGAGGTCACATAGCCGAACGCGTCCCCTTTTTTGGACAGCGACCAATATTCAAAGCCGCGCGCCTTGCCCGCAATCCCGGCATAGCCGCCGCGCTCGGCGATCAGCCCGAGCAGCCCCAATTGCAGGCTGAACCCCTCGCGCACCGCCGCAGGCGATGGCGGCTTGCCGGTCTTGTAATCGATCACCGCCAGCGCCCCATCGGGCAGCCGGTCGATCCGGTCGAACTTGCCGGTCAGCGTAACCCCCGCAATCGCGATCTCGCCCGATTGCTCGACCGCAAGCACGGTGCGCCCCGCGTCGATGTTCCTGCCCATCTGCGCGACGATCCAGTCGATCGCCTCCATCAGACGCGGTCGCCAGAGCGCGCGCTGCATCGGATGCGCGCCGTCGAACATCGCACGCGCGCGGTCGTGCAGTTTGTCGAGCGCGCAGGCATCTTCGCGCGCCCAGCGCTCCAGAATGTCATGCACCGCCGTGCCGCGCCACGCCGCGCTCGGATCAGCATCGACCGTGTCGAACTGCGTCAGGCCGAGGATCCGCTTGGCGTAGAACGCATAAGGATCGGCCTTCAGGCGATCGACATCGGTCACGGCAATCGCCTTGGGGCGGCGTTCGGCGGGGGGCTCGGGCATCGGCTTAGCGGCGGGCACATGCTCGCCCGGATCATCAAGCGCCCGCGCCCAGCCTTCCAGCGCGGTAGCGCGCTCGAACCGGTCACCCGCCAGCGCCTGCAAGCGCAGCCAAAAGCGCGAGGCGATCGCCGGTTGCGTGCCGCCACGCCGCGCTCGCGTCATCAGCGCGGCGGGCGCGCCCAAGGCCTGCGCCAGATCATGTGCCGCCATGCCGACGCCCCGGTCCAGCCCCGGCAACCCCAATTCGGTGCGGATGCGCGGTGCCAGCCACGGGTCAGGCGCGGGCAGGCCGGGCCAGGTGCCTTCGTTCAACCCGCCCAGAATCATGACGTCGGCGGTCTGCAAGCGGGCCTCGATCAGGCCGTAAATGGCCAGACGCGGATGTCCGCCTTGCTGTGGCCGCACCGCCACCTCATCCATCAGCGTCTTGAGCAACGGGCCAAGGCTGGCGGGCTCGATCATGGCCGGGCCATGCGCGGCATGATCCTCGGCCTCGCGCAGCAGCTCGGCAGCGGCGCGCCCGGCAGGGCCGGCCCACAAAGCATCGCCACATAAGGCCTGCGCCGCCTCGCGCAGCGCGCCGAGCAAGTCGGCAATCGGTCGCGCGCCGCCATCGAACACGCGTTCGATCGGCTCGAGCAGCGTGCGCGCCTCCCCCCACCACGCCGCCGCCGCTTCGGCGCGGCGCGCGGTGCGCAGATGCAGGTCGATCCCGGCCAGCCCGGCCGCCGGACGCGGCCCGCGCAACACGCGATCAAGCGCCCGCACCCCATCGAGCCATTCCCGCCGCGCGTCGCCAAAGCGCACAAGCGGATGTTTGAGCAAGGTCAGCAGCGCGAGCGGCGCAAAACGCTGCGTCGCCGCCTCGGCCAGTGCGGTCAGCAAGGTGCCCGAAGGCAGGATCGATAATGGCCGCCCCGCCGAATCATCGATCGCGATCCCCCAGCGCGCGCAATGCGCTGCGACGCGCCGCGCAAGGCCGCGATCGGGCGTGACGAGCGCGCCGGTGCGCCCGGGCGTCTCCGCCACCTCGCGCAAGGCCAGCGCGATCGCTTGCGCCTCCTCGCCCGGCGTTGCCAGTTCGGCGGCGGCAATGCCGCCCAGCCGCCGCTGCTCGGGTCCTAGCGTCGTCCATTTCGCGGTAAATTCCGCCGAGGCCAGCGCATTGGCGACCGCCTTGCCGCGTGCGACGGTGGCGTCATGGTCGCTGCCGTCGCGCCAAAGCCGCACTTCACTGCGGTTGACGCTCATCCGTTCGAGCAGGAGCTTCAGGTGGAATTGCGGGTGCGTCTCGATCGAGCGCCGGGTGAGCCCGGTCACCGGATCGGGGGCGTGCGGCCCGAGCGCTTGCCATTCGGCCTCGTCCATTGCCGTTGCGAGATCGGCTAGCACCACCATTCCGCGCGGGCTGTCCGCCACGCAGCGCAGCAGCCGCGCAACGGCGGGCGCACTGTCGGTGATGCCCGCAGCGCATATGAAACCGGCGGGCGGGTCACGATCCCAACGCGCCGCAAGCCGCTGCAACAACAGCCCGCGCCGTTCGGCGGCGTCGATCCGGCCGATCCGCTGCAGCTCGGCCGGCCAGCGATCCAGCACCACCGCGAACAGGTCGAGCGCGCGCTGCCAATGCGCCGACATCGCTTCGTTGAGCTCAATCTCGCGCAAGCGGTGCGGCGCGATCTCCTCGACCAGCAATTGGTCGAGCGTGCGCGCCAATTCGCCCGCCAGCCGCACCGCCTCCGCCGCATCGATCGCCTGGCCCGCGCGCGCGCGCTCCTCCGAGACCAGCCGCGCGAGGATCATCCGCCGTTGCAGCGGCGCGACTGCGGGCGGGACCGGCACCGGATCATCCGCCGGATCGAACGCCGCGCCCACCGCCTCGTCGAGCGCGGGATCGCCGATCGCGATCATTCGCGGCAACAACAGCCCGCCCGCGCTTGCCCGGACAAAGGCATCGGTCAGCGCGCGCTTGGCGCGGTTGTTGGGCAGCAGCACCAGCCCGCGCGCCAAACCAAGATCGTCGCCGCCAAATTGCCGGATCAGCCCGGCGGCCAGCGCATCCGCGAAGGCGCGATGCGCAGGGATCGTGAAGAGCCTGGGGCCCTTCGCCTCAACCATCGGCGAGCATCGCCTCCGTCAGCGGAACGGCCCCCGGCGTGCCAACGTCAAACCACAGTCCCTGATGGACCAGCCCATAAGCGCGCCCGGCCGCAATCGCCCGCTCCCAGAACAGCATCGTTGAGAACGGCCCCTCGGGCCAATCCGCAATCACGCGCGGCGACAGGATTTGCACCCCGGTATAAACGAACGGCGCAAGCCGCCCAGGCGGCCGCCGCCCCAGAATGCGGCCATCGGGCGCGAGGCGGAAATCACCGCGCCCGCCATGGTGATTGGCGCGGGCCAGCGGGACCATCAGCAACAGCGCATCCATCGTCGCGTCATCCCAGCGCGCCGCCAGCATCTTGATCGCATCCGAGGGCCCGTCGACCCACAGATTGTCGCTGTTCACCACCAGAAACGGCGCGTCGCCGAGCAAGCCACGCGCCTGCACAAGCCCGCCGCCCGTTTCCATCAACCGGCCGCGTTCATCGGAAACGACGATGTCGATGCCGGTCTCGCGATTGTGCAAATAGGCTTCCAGCGCATCGGCAAGATAGTGGACATTCACCACAGCCCGCTCGACTCCGCTTGCGCGCAACCGGTCGAACACGTGGCCGATCAACGGCTTGCCTGCCACTTCGATCAACGGTTTTGGGCGCGTTGCGGTCAACGGGCGCATCCGCTTGCCAAGGCCGGCCGCCATCACCATCGCCGTCTTGGGCACGGTGCCACCCGGCTCGGGCCGGATGTTGAGCGTGCGCTTGGGCTTCATCATGCCGCCAACACCATCGGATCGCCGCGTAATTCGGGCGGAATGGTCGCGTCGAACCAGGCCTTGACCGGGGCGAGCGCGGGATGCTCGAGATCACGGTTGAGATAGCGCCAGACGCGTGGGCACAAAGCGGCATAGCGCGGCTTGCCGTCGCGCTGCCACAGCCGCGTGAAAATGCCGATGATCTTGGCGTTCCGCTGCGCGCCCAGCACGTGATAGGCGATATCGAACGCTTCGCCCGCGCCCGTCGCCGCCTTGTACCGCGTCATCATCGCCACTTCGACGCGTTCGTCGACGTCACGCCGCGCATCCTGCAGCAGCGAGACCAGATCGTAGGCGGGGTGCCCCGCCAGCGCATCCTGGAAATCCAGCAGGCCCAGCGTATCGCCGCCGATCAGCATCAAATTTTCCGAGTGGTAATCGCGCAAGACCGTAACCGCAGGACCGGCGAGAGCATGATCGAACACGGCATCCCACGCGGCCTCATAGGCGGCTTGGTCGGGCACGATCCCAAGCGCCGGGCAATACCATTCGGTCAGCAAATTGGCTTCCCGGTGCAGTGTCGCACGATCATACGGCACCGCCGTTGCCGGGTCTTCGCGGTGCAGGCGTACCAGGAGATCGATCGCAGACCCGTACAGCGCCAGTTCCCGCGAGGCATCGCCATCCACGGTCTCGCGCATCCGCACGTCGCCAAAGTCCTCGAGCAGCACCAGGCCGAGGTCTAGGTCGATCCCGTGGATCGCGGGTGCCGCAAAACCGCGTTCGCCAAGCCAGCGCGCAATGTCGATAAACGGCCGCGGATCCTCTTCGGGCGGTGGCGCGTCCATCAGGATCGCGCTGCGCCCATCCTTGATCGCACGGAAATACCGCCGAAAGGACGCATCCCCCGCGACGGGTTCGATCGTGGCATCACGCCACCCATTCGCGACCAGGAACGCGGCGGCCGCCGCCGGGGGGATCATATCTGCTGCCATCGATCCTTCCAGCCAGCGGGCACGTCGGCTGTCAAGCGGCGGGTGCCATCGGGCAGCATCTCCAGGACGAGCCGCAGGGCATCGGGCCACCAGCCGGGCGCACGTTCCGGCCATTCGACCAGCAGCACCGAATCATCGGCGGCGTCGTCCAGCCCCAATTCGGTGATCTCGTCGGGCTCCTCGATGCGGTACAGATCGATATGCAGTACCGGCATGCGCACCTCAGGCGGCGCATAAGGCTGCACGATCGCAAAACTCGGGCTCGGGGCCTCACCCTCCAGCCCGAGCGCGGCGAGGAGCCCACGCGCGATGCTGGTCTTGCCCGCCCCAAGCGGGCCCGACAGCGTCACCACATCGCCGGGGCCGAGCACCGCCGCCAATCGTGCCCCAAAGGCTTCGCTCGCGTGAGGATCGGCCAGAATCATCGCAACATCCCGTTAGAAACACATCGTCCGCATCCGCCTTAGCGACGCGGCAAGATCGCCGTGATCAACGTCCCCTGCCCCGGTTCGGAGACGAGCTCGATCGTGCCGCCATGCGCCTCGACAAACTGCTTGGCGAGCGGCAAGCCCAGCCCCAACGCCCGCTCCCCGTCGCGCGTGATCCCCGGTTGCGCGAAACGATCAAAGGCGCGCGTCACCGCCTGCGGGCTCATCCCCGCGCCGTCGTCGGACACCACGATCCGCGCGGCGGTATCGGTGCCATCGGTATGGAGCAGCACCCGCCCACCGGCCGGCGTCCCCGCCACTGCGTGGCGCAACAGATGCTCGATCACCTGCTGCAGCCGCTTGGCGTCGCCCGTTATCGCACCCGTCGTTGGCAAAATCTCGATGGCGAAATCCAGTTTTCGCTTGCTTGCCAGTGGCGTAACCACGTCGGCAGCGGCCCGCGCAACCGCGCCAAGATCGATCGACTGCCGTTCCAGTTCGGGGGCCTTGCCCTCGGCCTGGGTCAGGTCGAGCACTTCATCCACCAACATACCAAGACGTTCGACCGATTGCAGAATCGCCTCGACATAGCCCGATGCGGCAGGGGTCAGCTTTCCGGCATAGCCCTCGTTGAGCATTTCGGCGAAACCGCTGATCGAGGTGAGCGGCGTGCGCAACTCGTAACTCATCGTCGCGACGAAGGAGGTCTTGATCCGATCGGCAGCCTCCAGCGCTTCATTGCGGTCGCGCAACGCGCGCTCGATGCGACGGCTGTCGGAAATATCCAGCATCGTGAACAGGCCGTTGCCATCGGGCAAGGGAACCGCTGCAAATTCGAAATGTCGGCCATCGGCGAAACCAACGCGCCCGCCGCGCTGCTGCCGCTCGACGGTCGCGGCGCGGACGAGGTCCGCGATCAACGACGCCCGGGCCGGGTTGGCGAGCTGCCGCGATGCGGCCTCGGCGAGCACATCGACGCGAGGATGCGTCGCGAGGAATTCCTCCTCGAATCCCCATACCAGCCGGAATTTGTTGTTCCACAATTGCAGCCGCCCATCGGCGGCAAACACGCCCAATGCCTCATAGAGATTCTCGAAGGTCGCGGTGCGCACGCGCAACAAGGTGTCGCGGGCGCTGGCCAATTGTACCTGCTCGGTCCGATCTTCGAAAATCAGCAAAAGGCCGCCATCGGGCAAGGGCTGCGCCACGACGCGCAGATGCGCGCCGCCAGGCAGATGCCATTCCTCCTCCTGCCCGCCCCCTGCCGCCAGGAACCAGTCGCGTCGCTCCGCTTTCCAGCCGGGAAAGTCGCGCACCTCGGGCAAGCGCTTGGCTTCGCGCATCCGTTCGAGCACCCGGTCGAACTCGGGGCGGTCCGCCAGCCATTCCGTCTTCATCGCGAACAAGCGACGGAACGGCTGATTGCAAAAGACGAGCGAGCGGTCGGGGCCAAATTGGACGACGCCCGCCGAAAGCCGATCGAGCATCGCGCGCTGCGCATCATCAAAGCGCTTCAAGCGTGCGCGGGCCTGCTCCAGATCCTCGATGTCGATGGCAAAGCCGGCAACGCCCCCGGTGGACAGCGGGGCGTCGTAAACGCGCAGCATCCGTCGCTCACCGCGGATCGTCGCGGGCATCGTTTGCGATTGCACCGATCGCGCGTCGCGCGCCAACACGGCATTGCCGAGCGGCCCGCCAACGCCCGATCCCTCCACCAGCTCCAGCCCGCGCGCGATCACGTCTTCGGCCGAGCTCGCTTCGACGGCATGAACATATTGCGAATTGACCATGGCCAGTCGCAAGTCGGCCCCGCGATACCACATCGGCATCGGTGCCGCCTGGATGACCCCGCTCAAGTCCTCATACAGCGCCGTCGCATGGCCGATCGCCTCGCCAAGCCGCGCAATTTCGTCCTCGGTGTCGGTCGCGTCGAAAACCCACAGGATAACCCCGCCGGGTGCCTGAAACGCCTTGGGAACGCGTGCGCCACGGATCATGAGCGAGCGCGCCGAACCCTTCACCCGCAGCGCGCGCGAGAACGCCCGTCCGGATTTTTGCGCGGCCGTCACGTCTGCCGAAAGCGCGGCCAGATCTTCCGGCAACAGGCCGGCGTCGCTTGCGGCCAAATCGTCAAGGTAACGGGGCACGATCGCCAAACCCAACCAATCGGCCAGGCGTTGAGGGCATTCTACCCGACCATCGCCTCGAACGATCATTGCCAAAGCCGGGGCCGAACCGAGCATCGCTTCCAGACGGGCGTTTTCGGCAAATGCGCCCGCAGCCTCGCGCCGTGCACGTAGACCAAAAAAAAGACTCCAAGCGGCAGCACCAATCAACGCCGCCAAGGCGACACCGATCCCGGTCATGTTTGTCGCCGAAAGCTCGTTCACCGCGCGGGGTCCTGATCCATAGAGGACCCATAAGCCACTCTCGCTGCGTGCGGGAAGGCCCCATAGCAAAACGGCCGCCGCGATTTCTCGCGGCGGCCGTTTTTACTTCCATAGATTCGATATCAGTAGCGATAGTGATCCGGCTTGAACGGCCCCTCGACCGGCACACCGATATACCCCGCCTGCTTCGGCGTCAGCTTGGACAGCTTGACGCCCAGCTTTTCGAGATGCAGCGCCGCGACCTTTTCGTCGAGGTGCTTCGGCAGGACGTACACTTCGTTCTTGTAATTCTCACCCTTGGTCCACAGCTCAATCTGCGCGAGCGTCTGGTTGGTGAACGAGGCCGACATCACAAACGAAGGATGGCCCGTCGCGCAGCCCAGATTCACCAGGCGACCCTTGGCGAGGATGATGATCTGCTTGCCATCGGGGAAGGTCACCAGGTCGGTGCCCGGCTTCACTTCGTCCCATGCATAGTTGGACAAGGCAGAGATCTGGATTTCGCTGTCGAAATGGCCGATGTTGCACACGATCGACATCGGCTTCATCGCCTTCATGTGATCGGCGGTGATCACATCGGCGTTACCGGTCGCGGTGACGAAGATGTCGGCGCGCGTGACGGCCTCTTCCATCGTCACGACCTCGAAGCCCTCCATCGCCGCCTGCAGCGCGCAGATCGGATCGACTTCGGTGACCATCACGCGCGCGCCGCCGTTGCGGAGCGACTGGGCCGAGCCCTTGCCGACGTCACCGAAACCGGCGACCGCAGCGACCTTGCCGGCCAGCATCACGTCGGTCGCACGACGGATCGCGTCGACCAGCGATTCCTTGCAGCCATAGAGATTGTCGAACTTCGACTTGGTGACGCTGTCGTTGACGTTGATCGCCGGGAACGGCAGCTCGCCCTTCTTCGCGATCTCATACAGGCGGTGCACGCCGGTGGTGGTCTCTTCCGAAACGCCCTTCAGGTTCTTGACCGTCTCGGTCAGATAGCCCGGATATTTGGCGACGAACGCCTTCAAGGCGCGCTGGAATTCGACTTCCTCGTCATTTTCCGGCTCGCCCATCGTATGACCGGCTTCGAGCTTGGCACCCCAGAGCGCGAACATTGTCGCGTCGCCGCCGTCGTCGAGGATGATGTTGGCGGTTTCGCCCGAGGTGCCCGCACCCCAGTTGAAGATATCACCGACATAATCCCAATACTCAGCCAGGCTCTCGCCCTTGATCGCGAACACGGGAACACCGGTCGCCGCAATCGCGGCCGCGGCATGATCCTGAGTCGAGAAGATGTTGCAGGTCGCCCAGCGCACTTGCGCGCCGAGCGCGGTCAGCGTCTCGATCAGCACTGCGGTCTGGATCGTCATGTGCAGCGAACCGGTGATCCGCGCGCCCTTGAGCGGCTGCGACGCACCGAATTCCTCGCGCAGCGCCATCAGGCCCGGCATTTCGGTTTCGGCGATATTGATCTCCTTGCGGCCGAAATCGGCAAGGGTGATGTCGGCGACGACATAGTCGGTCGGACGGTCAAGAACGGTGGCCACGCGGGTATCTCCGGTTTGGTTGATGACGCGGCCCGTACCGTGGGTTCGTCTGCAAATCAAATATAAAGATGTCTTTATATGTTGATCGCAGAGTGCGCCTCAGCCAATCCCGCTTCTAAGTCAACAATCAGGCTCGGTCGGTTTGAGCGACGCCCGCAGATTGACGATCCGATTCAGCAAATCGAACCAGAACGGCGCTCCGAGCATAGCGGCGAATGCCGCAATCAGCCATCCGCCCAGGCTTTTCAGGAGCCCGTCCCCCTTATTATAGCAACTATTCTGGTCGGGCGTGGAAAACACGAAAATATCGGCTGGTTTACAATCGCTGCTCCATCCGATCGGCAGCCCGACAGCCTTGAACTGACCGGTGATGGCGTTCACCGCGTCCGGATCAAGCGTGCCTGTTTGATTCATATGGGGAGCAAACGCGACGACATCGGCACGCAGCTGCTGGTCGCTCGCAAGGCGATTGCCGATCAGCAGCGGATTGATGTTCATGACGGCTGCGGCGAGAAAACCGACCACGATAAACCAGAGCTGTGACTGCCGCTTATAGCTCCCGCTCACGCGGTCCATCGCGCTGTTGAACCACGCCTCAAGCCTGCTGCGAACAGCATCAGCTTCCTCATTTGCTCCCGCGATGAACGGTGCGAGCGCAGATTGGACTGGTTGTGGCAGCGATGCCGGCACCTTAACAAGGTCGATCAGGGCAGCAGCGAAATTGGCTGCCGGAATATAGGATGGAAGATTTCGCCCCTTTGCGACATAGTCCCCTGGAAAGAGAGCGTTAATAGCGGGATTTTTGTAGAAAGCGCTGAGGGCATCCGGGTCGCGCCCAAGCATTTCCTTGATCGTTTTTTCCAGCAGCCTTGCCCGCGTCTTGAGCAGGGCCTCAATCCCTTCGCGGACCGATGTCATGATAATACTGAAAAAGCTGAATATCAGTATTACGCCCAAAGCAACTTCAAGAACGACAGACCCGAACATGTTTTCGCTCCCCCGAGTCTTTGATAAACCGAAGGAGATAACATTTTCGTGTCGAATGCAATGCATCGCGCCTGCTTTGGCCAAACACCTGCAAGCAAAGCGGCACGAAAATCGTGATCAATCGCGGACGATCACATCACCCAGCATCTTAAAGCGACGTATTTTAAAATCGTTATCCAACGACCAGCTAATCAAGGGGACCTTACGCCCAGCCCGTCTCGTTCGCGAGCAGACGCGAATCGATGCCTGCGCTGGCGAACCCCGCCTCCCAACGTCCTTCGGCATCGCAGCCGTATAGCAAATCAAGGTCACCCGGCACGTTCAGCCAACCGTGCCGCGTCATCTCGCCGTCGAGTTGCCCCTCGCCCCAACCGGCATAGCCCAAAGCGACCAGCCAGCGCGACGGACCGCGGCCAGCCGCGATCGCCTTCAGCACATCGGTCGTCCCCGACAGCGCCCACAGCGCGCCCGCATGCCCGACCACCTCGATCGTATCCTGACCAGCCCAATCGAGGGCATGGACGACGAAACCGCGCCGAGGCTCGACCGGCCCACCGAAATGCACCGGAACATCGGGTGCGACGCCAAGCTCGATCTCCAACTGCTGCAGCACCGTGTGCAACCCGACCCCCGCAATCGTCGCGCCGATGCCAATGCCGAGCGCGCCCTCCGCATCATGCGCGCACATCGCAATCACCGCGCGATCGAAGCGCGGATCGCCAATGCCCGGCATGGCGAGCAGGAATTGGCCAGTGAGATTGCGCGCGGAGTCCATACTCATAGCATAACCGCGGACCGCGTCCGTCGCCACGCTTGAAATTCGAGCGCGCTTGCACGAGGTACACCGCGCCGCACCTTCCAGTCGGGCGGCCCCATCAGGAGAGATTCCCATGACGATCAGCGTCGGCGACCGCATCCCCACGATCACGCTCACCAAAGTCACCGCCGATGGCCCCAGCCAGGTCAGCTCGGACGAGTTCTTCAAAGGCCGCAAGGTTGCGCTGGTCGCGGTTCCCGGTGCCTTCACCCCGACCTGCTCGGCGCGCCATCTGCCTGGGTTTGTCGACAAGGCCGATGAGATCAAGGCGAAGGGCGTGGACGAGATCGCCTTTACCTCGGTCAACGACGCCTTTGTGATGGGCGCGTGGGGCAAGGCGAGCAACGCCGACGCCATCACCATGCTCGCCGACGGCAATGCTGACTTCGCCAAGGCGGTGGGCCTGACCTTCGACGGTTCCAAATTCGGCATGGGCGAACGCAGCCAGCGATATTCGATGCTGGTCAATGACGGCGTGGTCGAACAGCTCAACGTCGAAGCGCCGGGTGCCTTCGAAGTGTCCTCGGCCGAACATCTGCTGAGCGAGATCTGATCCGTTCGGCCCGGCTCACGCCGGGCCGACCGATTCTTGCGATTTGCAGCGGAAAGGGTGGAACCGCCCATGCCCCCAAGCGGTTGCAAGAGGACGTTCCAGGAAAGGCCCAAGCCATGACCGATACGACCCGCGATTCGACCACTCCCCCAGCTAACGACACGATCATCGAGCAGGCCGAGGGCTTGTTCGAGCAAGCCAAGGGCGCGCTCAACGATGCGTTCGAGGCGACCGTCGAGGCGGTGAAGGAGCACCCGCTCGCCGCCGTTGGCATTGCTGCCGGTGCAGCCGCCGCGGTGGCCGGTGCCGCCTTTGGTGCCAGCAAAATCCTGTCGAAGGATGAGGCGACCGCGACCACGCCGAAAAAGGCTTGATCACCCAAGGGGCGTGTCTGCGATACGCCCCTTGGTCTTGCGCGCGTAACGATAGCGGCGTAGCGGCTATCCATGACGCACGCTTCCAGCCCCGCCGCCGCCATCGTCGCCGAGCTCGACCGGCTTTATCGCGCTTCGGTCGATCGCCTACAGGCGGCGCTGACCACCTATCTCACCACCGGGACCCCGCCCCCGCCCGCAAGCCGCAGCGATGGCAGCTTTGCTTACCCTGAAATCCGCCTGCGCTATCGCGGCGGCAGTGACCGCCCGACCCCGGGACGCTCGTTCGGGCGGCTGGTGACGGAGGGCGATTACGCGATCAGCGTCACCAAGCCCGCAATTTTCGCGGATTATCTGACCGAGCAATTGACGCTGCTGATCGAAGATTATGACGTCACCGTCGAAGCGGTCGAGGGCCGCCAGGAAATCCCTTTCCCCTATGTCATCGATCCCGGCCATGCACTGAGCCTGGACCAGGTTTCCGCGCTGGAGCTGGCGCGCCACTTCCCGGCGACCGACCTGGCGCATATTGGCGACGAGATTGCCGACGGGCTCTACACCGTCGCCGACGGCGCGCGACCGCTGGCGCTGTTCGATGGCTTGCGCACCGACTTCTCGCTCGCACGGTTGCGGCATTATACCGGCACGCCGCCCGAACATGTTCAGCGCTATGTGCTGTTCACCAATTACCACCGCTATGTTGACGAGTTCGTCCGCTGGGCGTGTGCGCAACTGGAGCCCGGTGAAGACGGCAAGCCGAGCCGCTACACCGGCGTTTCGGGTGCCGGCGGCGTGGTGATGCGCGCAGGCGACGATGTCGAGGCGATGCTGGCCGATAGCAGCGCATGGCGGCGGCACCAGATGCCGGCCTATCATTTGATGGCCGAAGACGGCACCGGCATCACGCTGGTCAATATCGGCGTCGGCCCCGCCAATGCCAAGACGATTTGCGATCATCTGGCCGTGCTGCGGCCCGAGGCGTGGCTGATGATCGGCCATTGCGGTGGCCTGCGCCCGAGCCAGCGGATCGGCGACTATGTGCTGGCGCACGCTTATCTGCGCGACGACCATGTGCTCGACGATGTGCTGCCCCCGGCGATCCCGGTGCCCGCCATTGCCGAGGTGCAATTGGCGCTCGCCCGCGCCGCCGAGACGATCTCGGGCCAGTCGGGCGACGAACTCAAGCGCCGCCTGCGCACCGGCACGATCGTCACCACCGACGACCGCAATTGGGAATTGCAATATTCGCGCTCCGCACTGCGCTTCTCGCTCAGCCGCGCCGTCGGCATCGACATGGAATCAGCGACGATCGCGGCACAGGGCTACCGCTTCCGCGTGCCCTACGGCACGTTGCTGTGCGTGTCGGACAAGCCGCTGCACGGCGAATTGAAGCTGCCGGGTCAGGCCAACCGCTTCTACGAACGCGCGATCAGCGAGCATATGCGGATCGGCATCGAGGCGTGTGAGGAACTGCGCCGCGAGGGCAAGAAATTGCACAGCCGCAAGCTGCGCGCCTTCAACGAACCGCCGTTCCGCTAAACGCTTGAACCGGGCCGGGGAAACACCCGTCCCTTCGCGCGTTACGCCTGCTCAACGAACAAGGGAGCCGCTCATGGCCACGCCGCCGAAAAAACCGACCGACACCGCGACCAAGCCCGCGACGCCGCGCAAACCCGCAACGCCGCGCAAGCCTGCTGCTCCGCGCAAGGCGAACGCGAAAAAGGCTCCGGCGACGAAGATCGCCGCGACGCCGACGCGCAACCGCTGGGGCTTGGCCGCGATCATTGGCGGCGTGGCGGCAGTCGGCGCGGCTGCGGCGGCGCTGTTCACCCTGCGCAGCAGCACGCCCAAGGCCGAGGCGCTGAACCCCGGCGAACATGCGCATCAGGCCGATGGCAGCGATTCGAGTGCCTCGTTCCAGGCGGGCATCGCCGATGAAGGGACGATCCCCAACTGAGGAGACCTATCGCCCGGCCTCGCGCCGGGGGCCAAAAGGTTTGGGGGAAGGCAGACCGACCTTCCCCCCCAAGCATCACCACCCCTGCGGCTTGCCCTCATTCTGCTTGTCCAGCCACGCCTTTAGCGGCGCGAAATAATCGACCATCGCCTGGCCCGAAATCTCGCGGGAGCCGGTGAACACGGCCAGCGCCTCGGGCCACGGCTTGGACTGGCCCATTTCCAGCATGGCGTTCAGCTTCGCGCCGACCTCCTTATTGCCGTAGAAGGAGCAGCGGTGCAGCGGGCCGGTCCAGCCCGATTGCTTGCACGCCGCCTGGTAGAATTGGAACTGATAGAGCCGCGCGAGGAAGTAGCGCGCGTAGGGCACACTCGCCGCGACATGGTATTTCGCGCCGGGATCGAAGCGCGTTTCGTCGCGCGCGACCGGCGGCACGATCCCCTGATATTTCAGGCGCAGGTCGTTCCAGCTCTTTTCATATTGCCCCGCAGGCGTCGCGCCTGAGAAGACGCCCCAGCGCCATTTATCGACCAGCAGGCCAAACGGCAGGAAGGCGACCTTGTCCATCGCCTGCTTGAGCAGCAAGCCGATATCCTTGTCGGGGCTCGGCACCTTGGCCGGATCGAGCAGGCCGATCTTGACCAGATAATCGGGCGTGATCGACAAAGCGACGAAATCGCCGATCGCTTCGTGGAAGCCGTCATTCGCGCCATTCTCGTATAGGAAAGGCTGATTTTTGTAGGCGCGCTGGTAATAGTTATGGCCCATCTCGTGATGGATGGTGACGAAATCATCGCCATTGACCTTGGTGCACATCTTGATGCGCACGTCATCCTTGCTGTCAATGTCCCAGGCCGAGGCATGGCAGACCACTTCGCGGTCGGCGGGCTTCACGATTTGCGAACGCGCCCAGAAGGTGTCGGGCAGCGGCTTGAAGCCGAGCGAGGAGTAGAAGCCCTCGCCGGTCTTGAACATCTTGATCGGGTCATAGCCCTTGGCCTTGAGCAAATCGCCCGTGTCATAGCCGACATCGCCCGCGCCCGCCGGGGCCACCACATCATAGATGTTGCCCCATTCCTGCGCCCACATGTTGCCGAGCAGATCGGCACGGATCGGCCCGGTCTTGGGCTGCACCGCGTCGCCATATTGGGCGTTGAGCTTCCAGCGGACATAAGTGTGGAGCGCCTTGTAGAGCGGCTCGACCTGCTTCCACAGCGTGTCGGTGGTGGCCTCGAACTGCGCCGGGGTCATGTCATAGCCCGAGCGCCACAGCGCGCCGACATCGGCATAGCCAAGGCCCTTGGCACCCTGGTTGGCGATCACCACTTCGCGCGCGAAATCCTTGCGCATCGGCGCGCCGACCGCGTCATGCCAGCTGACCCACATCTCCTTCGACTTGGCAGGATCGCGCACCGTGCCCATCGCCGCCTCGATGTCGCTGCCGTTGATCGGCTTGCCGTCGAGCGTGCCCTTGCCCTTGCCATAGTCCGACCCCAGCTTCGTCACGATCGTCGAAAGCTCGGATGCGGCACCGGGTGTGGTCGGCGCAGGCAGCGTCAGGCCGTTGCGCAACAGGTCGATCTTGCGCTTGGTATCGAACGACAGGCCGGGCACGCCAGCATATTTCGCCGCCTCCAGTGCGAAGCGAACCCCCATCTCGGTCCCCTCGGCACCGAATTTCGCGGCGATTGCGTCGGTATCATCGGTGATGTAGGTCGCGTTGATCCACGCCGCCTGCTGCGCCGGGGTGGAGAATTCGGCCAATTCCTTTTCGGCACGCGCGACAAAGGCGTCCGCCTCGGCAGCCGTCGGCGCGGCAGTGGTGGCAGCGGGCGCGGGTGCCGGGCTGGCGAAAGCCGATGCCGCCGCCAGCGACAGAATAAGGGCGAGCGACGAAATTCCAGTGCGGATCATGTGAGTCCCCGTGTTCAACGATGGCGCAACCTGTGCGCCACCGCGCGCCCGGTCAAGCCGCTAGAAATGCCGCAATCGCCATGCCCAATTCGGGTTTGAGCACCGCGCTCATATGGTTGCCGGGGACAGCCTGATAGCGCGCATCGGGCAGCGCCGCCGCGAGGTCCTGCGCCGAGCCGTTGTCATCATCGTCCTCGCCGGTCAGGATCAGCGTCGGCGTGGTGATGTGGCCCAGCGCATCGCGCGGCGTATCGACGAAGGTGTCGAGAATGTGCAGCAACGCCACCGGATCGCCCCCGGTCGTCTTGAGGAATGCCTCGGTCAGCCATTCGCTACTGCCGCGCGCAAAGCTGCCGAGGTTGGTCAGGACATTGTGGAAATAGCTGCCGCGCCCGGCGGTATCGACAATGCCCTGCAACCCCATGCCGGAGATGACCGCGCGGCGTGGCGTCGCGCTATTGGCGAGCATCCGCATCGCTGTGCGGCCACCGAGCGAATAGCCAGCGAGATCGTAGTCGCTGAGGCCAAGATGCGCGATCAACGCAAAGCCGTCGCGCATCAGCACGTCGGGCGGATAGGCGGCAGCATCGTGCGGCTTGGCGCTGTCACCATGCGCGCGCAGATCGGGCATGATCACCCGGAAACCCGCCTCGGCGATGCGCGCGGCATGGCCGTATTTGATCCAGTTGATCGTCGCGTTGGAGAAATAGCCGTGGATCAGCACCACGGGCTGCCCCTCGCCCATCTCGCGCCACGCCAGACGCGTGCCGTCGAAACTGTCGAAGAACTGCGGTTCAGTCGGGGAGTTTGCCAATAGCTTTCATCCAGCGCTCGACCGTCGACGGATTATCCGCCACCCGCGTCGTCGGCAGGTCCTTAGTGTCGAGCCACGCCTCATGCCAAGTCTCGGGCGAGAAATGATGCATCGGACGGAAGCGATACGGATCATCGAAGCTGCCGACCGTCAGATCCATAGTCTCACCGGGCTCGAGATATTCGAAGGTCAGCGGCGTGCCGCACGCAGCGCAAAACCCGCGCTGCGCGATCGGCGAGCTTTGATAGCGATCGGGTTCGCGCTCCCAGGTGACATTGGCGATCTTGACACCCTTAAGCGCGATCGACACGCCCCCGGTCGCACGCTGGCACATCCGGCAGTGGCACAGATACGCATCGTCAGTGTCGATCGCGACGCTGTAGCGGATCCGACCACATTGGCAGCCGCCGGTGACGGTTTCGGTCATTCCAACCTCCCAGTCTACGCGGTCATGCCTCATCGGCTAATGACCGCGTTCGACCGGAGGCTAACAGGCGGTCAGGGGGCGCTCAATCCGCCTTCTTCAAATAGCGCCGCCCTAGCAATTCCGCGATCTGCACCGCGTTCAGCGCAGCACCTTTCCGAAGATTGTCCGACACGCACCACAAGGACAGGCCGTTCTCCACGGTCGAATCCTCGCGCACGCGGCTGATGAAGGTGGCATATTCGCCGACGCATTCGACCGGCGTCACGTATCCGCCGTCCTCGCGCTTGTCGACGAGCATCACGCCCGGTGCCTCGCGCAGGATCTTCTGCGCCTGGTCGGCCGAAATTTCATTCTCGAACTCGATGTTGATCGCTTCCGAATGACCCACGAACACCGGCACGCGCACGCACGTCGCGGTAACCTTGATCTTGGTGTCGAGGATCTTCTTGGTCTCGACCACCATCTTCCACTCTTCCTTGGTCGACCCGTCGTCGAGGAAGCTGTCAATGTGCGGGATCACGTTGAAGGCGATCTGCTTGGTGAACTTCTTGGCTTCCGCCGAATCGCCGACGAAGATGTTGCGCGATTGCTCGAACAACTCGTCCATACCCGCCTTGCCCGCGCCCGACACCGACTGATAGGTCGCGACGACGACGCGCTTGATCTTGGCGAAATCGTGCAGTGGCTTGAGCGCCACGACCATCTGCGCGGTCGAGCAGTTCGGGTTGGCGATGATGTTGCGCTTGGTATAGCCCGCGATCGCATCGGGGTTCACCTCGGGCACGATCAGCGGCACATCCGGGTCCATGCGGTAGAGCGACGAATTGTCGATCACCGTGCAACCGGCGGCGGCAAAACGCGGCGCGTGGATCTTGGTCGCGTCAGACCCGATGGCGAACAGCGCCATGTCCCAGCCGGTGGGATCGAAATTGTCGATATTCTGCACCTTGAGCTTGCGCCCGGTCTCACCGAAATCGACTTCGTCGCCCTGGCTGCGCGACGATGCCACCACCGCAATGTCCGCCAGCGGGAATTCCCGCTCCGCCAGAATATTGAGCATCTCGCGCCCGACATTGCCCGTCGCGCCCGCGACCACGATCCTGTAACCCATGTAATCCTCCAATTCGGACCGCGCCCGTAGCGACATTACGCGCGGACGTCCAATCGCTTTGCTAATCGTGCGTGCGCGCTTGCCACGTCGCATGGGAAATTCCATGAACGGTAGCGAGATGATCGGTCAGCGCGTCGAGCTCGCTGCCTGCAATATTGGTACGCACTAGCTTGGCTACAATCTCCACGCGATCTTCGCCGCGTGCGACCACGTCGAGTTCGGCCACCGGGAGTTGCGCGGCTTCCAGATGCTCGGTCAGCAGATCGCCCATCGGCCCTGCTTCATCGGCATCGGTGGTGATCGTCACGGTATAGGTCGCCTCGACGCTGCGCCCTTCGATCGGGATGCGGTTGATCGCATCGACCAGCGGGCGCAGCATCGTGTTGGCGAGGATGACAAAGCCGGTCAGCAGCACCGCTTCGGCGATCAGGTCGCTCCCCGCGATCGCACCAACCGCGGCCGAGCACCACAAAGTCGCCGCGGTGTTGAGCCCGCGGACGTTCATCCCCTCCTTCATGATCACGCCCGCGCCGAGGAAGCCGATCCCCGACACGACATAGGCAATGATCCGGATCGACTCGACGTCGCCGCCGAGCCGCTGCCCGAGATCGACGAACGCCGCCGACCCCAAGGCGACCAGCGCATTGGTGCGCAGCCCCGCGGTGCGCTGACGATATTGCCGCTCGGCCCCGATCAGCGTGCCGAGCAGGAACGCCGCCAGATAGCTGACGACCGTGTCCAGGAACGGCCAAAGATGAAAGGTGGTGAGGAAGCGCATGATGCTCGCGCTTTATGGGAGCGCGGTGGCCGAGGCTAGAGGGCGGTGGCAAGACGGCACTAAACTACCCGTCACCCCGGGCTTGTCCCGGGGTCCACCGCGATCCCATCCTCCCAGCGT
This sequence comes from Sphingomonas sp. PL20, assembly GCF_017875905.1. NCBI lineage: Bacteria > Pseudomonadati > Pseudomonadota > Alphaproteobacteria > Sphingomonadales > Sphingomonadaceae > Sphingomonas > Sphingomonas sp. PL20. Next base: position 1,999,707 of record NZ_JAGINH010000002.1, read on the forward strand.
TGATATAGCCGCCGAGTGGACCCCGGCACGAGGCCGGGGTGACGGAAGCGGCATAGGACAGCCCGGCATCCGCCGGGGAAGCGCATTGCGTTACCGCACCGGCTTGTCCTTCACGTTCCGGTCGAGAAACGTCAAAATCGTCCCCCACAGATGCTCGCTGATGCCGGGCCCGCCAACGCGGTGGGTGTAGCCGGGGTAGAACATCATCTCAAACGGCGTGTCGGTCGACTGCATCCGCGCGGCGAGCGCGGTCGAGTTGGTGAACACGACATTGTCATCCGCCATGCCATGGATCAGCAGCAGCGGATCCTTGATCTTGGGCGCGTTTTCCAGCGCGGCCGAGGCGGCATAGGCTTTGGCGTCGCTCACCGGCGAACCCATATAGCGCTCGGTATAATGCGTGTCGTACAGGTTCCACTGCGTCACCGGCGCGCCCGAAACGCCTGCGGCATAGACGCCCTGGTTCGCCTCCAGCATCTTCAGCGTCATATAGCCGCCATAGGACCAGCCATAAATCGCCACCTTGTCGGGATCGACGAAGCGCTGGCTCTTGATGAACTTCGCGCCCGCCAGTTGGTCGGCAACTTCGACCGTGCCCATCGCGCGGTAGATATGGTCCTCAAACGCTTTGCCGCGATTGTACGACCCGCGATTGTCGATCTGGAAGAAGATGTAGCCATGCTGCACCAGATATTGCGGCAACGCCCCACCCCAGCCGCGCGTCACCTGCTGACCGGTGCCCGGACCACCATAATGCTGGAAGAACACCGGATACTTCTTCCCCGGCTCCAGCGGCGGCGTGATCATCTCATAATAGAGATCGGTGCCGTCCTCGGCCTTGATCGTGCCGAAGGTGGTTTGCTGGTGGCTCGCGAGATAGGGATAATAAGGGTGCCCCGGCTTCACCGCATTTTCGTTGATCCACGACAGCCGCTTGCCGCTCGCGTCGGCCAGATAGACTTGCGTCGGCTGGGTCGGGTTTGAGCGGCCCACAATCATCCGCGTCGCCGCGTGATCCATGCTGGCACCGTTCCACCAGCCGGTCTCGGTCAGCCGCGTGACGACGCCCGGATGCGCGATATCGACCGAATAGACATGCTGCTCCAGCACGCCATCCTTATTGCCAGTGAAGAACAGCCGCCCCTTGGCTTCATCGACACCGATCAATTGCTGGACGACCCAGTCGCCCTTGGTCAGTGCGGTCCACTTGCCCTTGGCAAAGCGATAAAGATGGCCATAGCCGGTCCGCTCCGAACGCCAGATCAAGCTGCCATCCTTCATCGGGCGATAGGCCTCGGTGAGGTTGAGCCAGCTCCGCGTGCCGGATTTCTCGGTGAACAGGATGCTGCTCTTGCCCGTTTCGGGATCGACCGTGAGCATGTCGAGCGTTTTCTGGTCGCGGCTTTCGCGCTGCACCAGCAACGTCTTGCCATCGGGTGTCCAGTCAACCCGGGCGAGATAGATGTCGGGGTTTTGGCCGAGATCGACCTTCACCTTGCCCGAGCCATCGGCCTTCATCACATACAGTTCGACCGCGACATTGGGCGTGCCCGCCGCCGGATAGCGCTGGTCATAGACCTTGGTGCCGCTCGCGCCGATCGCGGCGCGGGTGACGATGCCGACCTGAGCTTCGTCGAAACGCTCGACCGCGATGTGGGTGTCCTGCGGGGACCACCAATAGCCGGTGCGCCGGTCCATTTCTTCCTGCGCGACGAACTCGGCCTCGCCCCAATGTACCGTGCCCGCACCGTCCTGGCTGATCTGGCGCGCGTCGCCGCCGCCAAGCGGCTGCACGAACAGGTTCTGCCCCCGCACGAAGCTGACGAACCCGCCCTTGGGGCTGATAATCGGGTTGAGCGCGCCGCCAGGCGAATTGGTCAGCCGACGGATCGCGCCGTCGAGCGTCGCCAGATACAGGTCCCCGTCCAGCGGCACGAGGATGGTCTTGCCATCGGGGGCCCAGTCATAGGCCACGATCCCCTTCGATCCGGCGATGCGGGCGCGTTCGCGCTGCATCTTTTCGGCCTCGGACAATTCCGCGCCGGAACCGACCTTTTTGGAATCGACCAGCATCCGCTCCTGCCCGGTGCGCGTGTCGAGCGCCCACAGGTCAAAGCGCTCTTTCTCGTCGGCGCGCGGGCGCAGCGAGGTGAGCAGCGTCCCGTCCGGCGACAGGCGTACCCCGCGCGGTTGCACGCCCGACAGATCGGGGCTGCCGAACACGCGCGACAGCGTCAGCTTGGCGGGTGCGTCAGCCGCCATCACGGGCACCGCCGCACAAGCGAGCATCACGCCCGCAAAAGCCCAACTCGCCCGCATCCTTCATCTCCAATCCCGCGTTTTTCCTCGCCCGACGAACGCGGGCGGCGTCGGCGCTTATCGCGGCGCGCGGGGACTGCGTAAAGAGGGCAAGCGCGCCGTGGGGAATCGCATCCGAATTGCAGCAAAATTTGCTCGGCTGCGAATGCGTCGATCGCGCCGACACCCGGCTTGCCGTCGTTACGGATCAACTTCGGCCTGCGCTTTCCCCATTGGTCGCTAAGCTGACCGGGCAACGCGCGCTGCACCACAACAATAGACATCTCAACTTTCCCCTTTCAGGAGAAGAGCAATGCCGTTGGAAACAAGCCGCTTATCCCCGCGCGAAGCCGCGCTTGAAATCATGGACGGTTACAAGGCGCGACTGGGCATCGACCTGGCCGGAATCGCCGGCAACGAAGCGCTGACGGTCGAGCAACGCCGCCGCAAGATGATCGCCAAGCTGTTGGAGGCGACGCTCGCGGGCATCGATGAGTATAACCGCGCCGAGGGCATTGAACTCGCGTCGCACGAAGACGACGCGCTGATCACCGCCGCCTTGGCCGAAGAGGCCACGGAGATCGAACCAAATATCAGCCTGACCCAGCACAATTTCGAGATCGTGCGCGGCTATCGCGGGCAGGAAGTGACCGACTATGTGTACGGGCTGTCCAAGCGGCTCGAAATGATGCAAAACGCCAAGACACCGGGCCAACTCGCCATCGAGATCAGCGTGAGCAGCCTGTTCAGCATCGGCGTGTCGATGGCCAAATTGACCTGGACCGCATGGCGCGGCGGGGCGACCTTCCTCAACGCGCTGCGCTCCGGCATTACTTCGATGGGCATGAAAACGGCGATCGCCGTGATCGTGATCGTGCTGGTCGCCTTCCTGCTCTATCTGTTCCTCGAAAACCCGAAAAAGGTGCTGGCGCTGGTGTTCAACGACACCGAGGAAAATCTCGTCGTCACCAATTGGCGCGCCGGGGTCGACGGCGGTACGGGCAGCAACCTCTATGTCGCGCACGGGCACATGGAGAATTTCATGCAGGATTTCGCCGACGGTGATCTCGCTTCACCGATCATACAGATCCGCCAACGCTTCTTCTTCGAACCGAATGATCCCGACAATGTCGTGTTCGGTGGGATCTATTTCGCCGATCGCAACTTCGGCCTGCGCGGCAGCGAGGGCGTGATGCTGTTCACATCGCTGAACAGCACTTTCTCCGCCGCGCATCTCTATGCCGTGCCCTATGTCAACGATAACGGCACCAACATGCGTTTGATGACCGGGCAGAAACCCAATCTGGAAGCGCTGTTTCGCAACATGTACGATACGCGCAAGGTGCGGGTCGATTTCGCCGAGGGCGGGTATCGCTTCACCTCGACCGTCAACAGTGCAAGCGGCGGCGTGGTCGCGTTGATCGGCACGATCTCGAAGACCTGATCGAAAAGCGGCAGGGCAGGTCGGACGCAGTCCGGCACGCCCTGCTGTCTGGTCGCGGCGCGATCCGCTTGATCCAATCAAGCGAGCGCCGGGCTTCCCTCGGCGTGCGGTTTCACCCGCGCCCCCTTGCGCCATGGCAGCACGCGACGTTCCACCAGCGACCGCCACGCCCATTCGACCGGTGCGATATCGAAATGCCGCACCCACAGATTCGCTCCGACCAGCAAGGCCGCGTTGATGAGGAACGCCGTCACCATCAATGGCCCCCATGTCATCTTGCCATACAGGCCAAGCATGAACGGCGGGTACAGCACCCACAGGCAGATCAGCGTCTGCGCGATATAGATGGACAGCGCGGTCCGCCCGGCCGCGACGAACGGCCGCAACAGTCGCGCCCCGAAGGCGCTGCCGACGAGCAGGTTGATCAGCGCGACATGCCCCAGCGTCATCGCCTGCCGCGCAAACTCGTAACTCGCCCAAAAGGTATAGGGGCCGTCGCCAAACTGCATCTGTTCGGACGCCCCAATGACGCGAAGCGTGATGCCGACGGCATAGGCGATCAACGCGGTCCAGGCATAGAAGCGCCGAGAGCGCCGCCCCTGCAGGATGCCGAGCTTGTAAAGCGCGGCACCGATCAGCATCACGCTCGCCGCTTCCCATACGAACAGAATCTCCAGGAACTGCGATTCTATATCGAGGAAGGACGCCCATTGCGCCTTGGTCCAGGAGCGGAAATTGCCCTCGCGCGCTTTGTCCTCGGCGGCAATGTCGTTGTGCGATTTGGCGCGGGCCTCGGCGCGCTTCTTGTCCTTTTCGGCTTTCTCCTTCAGCAGTTTGCGCTCTTGCGCCGTTGGCTTGGCCCCAGCCGCCACCTTGGACTCGATCGCGGCGACCTGCGCGCGCGTCTGCAGCGTCAGATAATAGCCGAAATACCCCCCGCCCCCCAATTGGAACAAAGCGAGCGTCAGCCCGATCATGATCAGCCATTGCGGGCGCAACCGCCGGAACAGGAACGCGACCAGCGCCGCAATGCCATAGGTGTGGAGGATGTCACCCGGCCACAGCAGGATGAAGACATGCACCAACCCAAAGGCGAACAGGATGAGATTGCGGACATAATAGCGCCGCATCACCACCCAGCCATTGGCCTTGTCAGCCGCACGATCGGTCAGGATCACCATCCCCGCGCCGAACAGCATTTCCAGCATGCAGCGGGCGGTGCCATTGGCAAACACTTCGCGCAGCCACCAGGCGATCCGGTCGGTCTGCGACCAGCCGAGATGCCGGATATCGTCGAACGACGCGTAAATCGACTGCCCCATGTCGTTGATGTTCATGAACAGGATGCCAAGGATCGCCACCCCGCGCAGAATATCGAGCACCGCGATGCGCGGCGCACCATCGGGTTCGGCGGCGGTGGTCATGGTGACGTCGGACATATTTCCCCCCGGAATAGTCGGCGGCCGACCATAGCGAATCATGGTGTATCGTGCAAACATGACACTTAGGTCGAGAATGGATGCGCGGGGATAGCGAATGCGACGGATCGGGCCGGCACAGAGAGGCTTCGCGGCGATCGTTTTGACGATCCTGCTTCTCGCGGGGGCGACCCCGGTGCTGAGCCAATCGATCCACGACCGCATCTATCCAGCGCCGACCACGCCGATCGCGACCGCTGCCCTCCCCGCTGGGGCCGAGCGCGTCGCCGTCCACACCAGTGACGGCCTGTCGATCACGGGTGCCGCAATCGCCGCCGCGCCGGGCAAGCCGACGCTGCTGGTGTTCCACGGCAATGGCTCCAGCGCGATGAGCACGCTCGACTGGTTCGCCCCCGCCATCGCCAAGGGCTATGGCGTGGTGGCGGCGGAATATCGCGGCTATTCGGGCAATCCCGGCCGCGCCGACGAAGCCGGGCTCGCGCACGATGCAGATGCTTTCTATGCCGAGGCTCGGCGACGTGCCGGCGGCGGGCGGGTGATCGTGGTTGGTCACAGCCTTGGCGGCGGCGTCGCCTTCGGCCTCGCATCGCGCCAAAAGCTCGATGCGCTGGTGACGATCGGCACCTTCACCAGCCTGCGTGCGATGGTGCCAAAGATCGCCCGCGCGTTTGTCAGCGACCGATATGACAATCTCGCCACCGTGCCGACACTGGATGAGCCCTATTTCCTGATCCACGGCCTCGCCGATGACACCGTGCCTGCGGCGATGGGACAGGAACTGCACAAGGCGGCTTACGCGGCGAAGCGCACGGGGTTCAGCCTCGTGATCCAGGGGGCCAACCATCATCCCGATGGCGCGTTGCTGGCCGCGATCCTGGAAATGATCGTCGCGCATCTCGATCATCCCGATGCGGCACCGCTGGCCTTGCCGGATACGGTGAAGATGTACGGCTTTGGTTGAGCTGATCGCCGCGATCGTCGGCACCCTATCTTGACTGTCCTCCGAATGTCGTCAGTCTCCCTCGCTCTGATTGGGAGCGGACAATGGCAGGAAATCGGTTCGTTTTTATAGCCTTGTCCCCGCTGCTCCTCGGCGCGCAGAGTCCACCCCAATCGCCCGCAATCGATGCCGCAGATACGGCTTTGTCCAAAGGGCGTTATCTCGAAGCTAGTGACGCCTTGGCCGCCGCAGCCTTTGGCCCTGACGGCAAAGTCCGTGACGACTTCGCCTTCCAGATGTGGGAACAGATCAGCCCAACCATAACGAACGAACTCGACCCAGCCGTACTGGCCCGCGCAGAACCTGGCTCACCTCCCGACCCCAGTTGGGCGACGCGCGTAGCAGCGGCCACTCCACACGATGCGATTGAAGAGATCGTCCGACGCGCGCGCGACACCAGCATCGTTATCTTGAATGAAGCCCATAATAGTCCCCGAGATCGTGCCTTTGCTTTGCAAGTGGCGCGTGCGTTAAAACCACTCGGTTACTCGATCCTGGCCGCAGAAACGTTTGATAACGATCCGGCGGAACCCGGCCACGCCTCGATGATCGACAAGCTCAGGCAGGACGGTTTTGTCCGGATCAGCACCGGCTATTACACGCGAGACCCTGTTTTTGCGGGCTTTGTGCGCGAAGCAATGGCGTTAGGGTATCGCCCCGTTGGCTATGAAGAAACCAGCAAACAGCGCCCGAAAGAGGGTGGCATTGCCCCGCGCGAGAAAGCGCAAGCCGAGAATCTAGCAGCAGTGCTTGCGGCTCAACCGACGGAGAAAACGCTGGTTTATGTCGGTTATAGTCACGTCGCCGAAGCTCCGCTTCAGTCCCATACAGGCAAGATCGACTGGATGGCGACCCGCCTGAAACGGCTGACCGGCATTGATCCCCTTACCATTGACCAGACGACCTTAACCGATCTCTCGCCGCACGAACGCCCGGCTTACGCCACTGCCTCGGCGCGTATCGGGAACCGACCGAGCGTTTTCCTCGAGGGCAGCAATCCGCTCATTCTCGGCACCTATGCGGGTGCGGTTGACCTGCAAGTGGTCCACCCGGCCAGAGCGTATCGCTACGGACGTCCCCAATGGCTGGTCGAAATGGGCGGCAATCCACTCGCAATCCCGAAAGAACTGGTGCCGACCTCGGGGCGTCGCCTGATCCAGGTTTTTGCCGCAGATGCGCCGCCGGATGCCGTCCCGCTCGACCAAGTTGTGGTACAGGCGGGTGCCCCCTTGCCGATGCTGTTCGCGCCCGCCGTACCGGTGCGCTTTGCCATCGGTTCATAGCAAGCCGCTTTGGCACAAACAAAAAGGGCGCGGGGGCCAAAGCCCCCGCGCCCTCCTGTTAGCCTGATGGCCAGCCGTCCGATTACTCGGCAGCGGCGCCCTTGGCCGGACGGGTGTCGCGGCGCTCGGCGATGCGTGCCGACTTGCCGGTACGACCACGCAGATAATAGAGCTTCGCACGACGCACCGCGCCCTTGCGGACGACTTCGATGCTGTCGACGTTGGGCGAATAGAGCGGGAAAACGCGCTCCACGCCTTCACCGAACGAAATCTTCCGCACGGTGAAGTTCGAGCCCATGCCCTTGTTGGAACGCGCGATGCACACGCCTTCATAATTCTGAACGCGGGTGCGCTCGCCTTCGACCACCTTCACGCCGACCTTGAGCGTATCGCCAGGGCGGAATTCGGGGATCTTCTTGGTCTCGAGAAACTTGGCAATGTTCTCGGCTTCGATCGTCTGGATGAGATTCATCTCATGCGTCCTTGTCTGTCTGTCGCGCGCCAGAGGGCGACTGGACCCGAGCACCCTCATGGCGCTCCCACAGGTCCGGCCGCCTTAGCCGTGTTTCGGTCTCGGCCATCGACTTGCGCCATGCCGAAATCCTCGCATGATCCCCCGATCGCAACACTTCGGGGATCGTGCGCCCTTCCCATTCAAATGGTCGGGTATATTGCGGATATTCGAGAAGCCCCGTTTCGAAGCTCTCGTCCACGCCGCTATAAGCCGCGCCCATTACGCCGGGGAGCAGCCGAATGCAAGCGTCGAGCAGCACCAGCGCCCCCATCTCGCCGCCCGACAGAATGTAATCCCCGATCGACACTTCCTCGATGTCGCGCGCGGCGAAGATGCGCTCGTCAAACCCCTCGAAGCGGCCGCACAGGATGGTGACGCCTGGCCCCTCCGCCAGGCTGCGCACGCGGGCCTGGGTGAGCGGGGCGCCGCGCGGCGTCATGGCGAGCAGCGGACGTCCGGTCGGCACGCTGTCGATCGCGGCCGCCAGCACATCAGGGCGCAGCACCATCCCGGCCCCGCCGCCCGCCGGGGTTCCGTCGACGGTGCTGTGCTTGTCGGTCGCGAAATCGCGGATGTTGCGCGCGTCGAGGCTCCATCGCCCCTCGGCCAGCGCCCGCCCGGCAAGAGAAATGCCGAGCGGCCCGGGAAACATGTCGGGGTAAAGCGTTAAGACGGTGGCGGCGAACGGCATTGGGCTCCTTCCCCCGCCCGCCTCCGAAAGGCAAGACGCGTGGACGACTGCATCATCATCGGCGCTGGCCCGGCCGGGCTCACCGCCGCCATCTATCTCGCGCGCTTCCATTTGCGCATCCGCTTGTTCGATTGTGGCAGCAGCCGCGCCGCGTTGATCCCGCGCACGCATAATCATGCCGGTTATCCCGGCGGGGTGAAAGGCACGGAATTGCTGCGCTTGATGCTGGAGCAAGCCCAGGAATTCGGCGCGACGCGCGAACAGGCGGACGTCACCGAAATCATTCCAACAGGCGACACGTTCGACGTGCGTGTGGGTGACAGACGCTATCCGACCCGCTCTGTCCTGCTGGCAACCGGCGTGGTCAACAACCGGCCAGACATGGCCGCGGAGGTGCATGACGAAGCGCTCTCGCGCGGGCTGCTGCGCTATTGCCCGATCTGCGACGGCTATGAAGTCACCGACAAACGGGTCGGCGTAATCGGCACCGGCGACCACGGAATGAAGGAAGCGCTGTTCCTGCGCGGCTTCACCCGCGATGTTACTTTGATCGCACCCGGTGCCGCGCATGAGCTCGACGCGTCCTGCCGCGCCAAACTGGAAGACGCGGGCATCGTTCATGTCGACGGCCCCTGCACGCCGATCCGCATTGCCGGGGACGCGATCGAGGTGACCACGCCCAGTGGCGCGCTGCGCTTCGACAGCGTCTATCCAGCGCTGGGATCAACGATCCGCTCCAGCCTCGCGGTTGCAGCCGGCGCGCGGGCGACCGCCGATGGCTGCCTCGAAGTCGACGATCATCAGCGCACTACGATCCCGGGCCTGTTCGCCGCGGGCGATGTCGTGAAGGGGCTGGACCAAATCAGCCATGCGATGGGCGAAGCCGGAGTCGCGGCCACCACCATTCGCAACTTGATCGACGAACGAAGCCCGATCAGGCGCTGACCGACCAGTTTTCCACGCGCAGGCCCGGCACATCGGCGAAATCGGCTTCGTTATTGGTGACAATCGTCGCGCCGAGGCTCAGCGCATGCGCGGCGAGCAAACGGTCAAAGCGGGCGCGTTTGAAAGGCAGCCGCGCATATTCACGCGCGGCGCCGTCGTCGAACGGGATGATCGGGATCACGCGGACAAACGCATCCAGCACATCCTGCCGCGGCGGTTTGCCGTTCCAAGTGCCGAGCGCGACCTCAGCGAAACTGATCGCCGAGATCGCGACGTCGCCCGGATAGCAGGCAGCAAGACGCTGGTTAAGCAAGGAATCGGCCTCGCCGCCCATCGCGTAGATGGCGAGGTCCGAATCGATGAAATACCGCGTCACTCGCCCGACAGTGCCTTGCGTCGCGCCACGGCACTCGGCCGTTCCTCGAAATCTTCCCGGGGAGCAGGCGTGAAGCCAGGCATTTTCCCGGCAAAACCGCTAATGTCGATCGTGCGTCCGGGCGCGTCGACGGGTTCTACGCGAAACGACATCGGCGCCTCCTTGACCATGCGCACTTCGGTGCCTTCCGGAATGCCCATGCCCTTGGGCAGCCGCAACGCGACCGAATTGCCCGACTTGAATGTGGTGCCCTGATATTCGTCGTCCGGCATCGCAGCCTCCGTATACACGTTACGTATATACTAAACCACAAACGCCGCGTCAACCACCAGTCGTTCCGCATTCCAATCGGGCACCGCATCGGCGTTCATCGGGACCATGAAGCGCTTCTTGTCGGGCCGTTCGACTTCGATGACGTCGCCCGCGCCGAAATCATCGATCGCGACGACCTGCCCCAGCGCCTCGCCTTCCAGCGAGACGACAGGCAGGCCCAACAGATCGGCATGATAATATTCGCCCGGCTCCAGCGGCGGCAACGCCGAGCGCGGTACGGTCAGTTCGGTGCCGCGCAATGCCTCGGCGGCGTTGCGATCGGTCACTTCGGCAATGCGCGCAATCGCGCCATTGCTGCCGTGGCGCACCGACTTGAGCGTCAGTGCGCCGCCATTGAACACCTTGTAGCTGCTCAGATCCTCGGTGAAGACCTTGAGACGGACTTCCCCCGTCACACCGTGCGCGCCGATGATGACGGCGAGCGTGACGGGGGAATCGGGTCGCATCAGCCGTTCGCCGGGGTTTCTTCAGCGGTCGCCTCGGCGACGGCTTCGGCTTCCGGGGTCGGGGTTTCGGTTGCGGCTTCTACCTCAGCGGCCATGACAGCTTCGGCTTCAGCAACTGCGGCAGCGGCCTTAGCTTCTTCCTCAGCGGCGGCAGCAGCGACCTTCGCGGCCTCAGCATCGTCCAGCTTCTTCTGGCGCTCTTCCAGACGCTCCGTCGCCTTTTCGCCGGGCTTGCCCTTGTTCGGGTTGTTGCGGGCTGCACGCTCGCGCACGCCGGTCACGTCGAGGAAACGCGCAACGCGGTCGGTCGGCTGCGCGCCGACGCCCAGCCAATAGTTTGCACGCTCGGTGTCGAGCACGATGCGCTTCTCGTCATCCTTGGCGAGCAACGGGTTGTAGGTGCCGATCTTCTCGATGAACTTGCCGTCGCGCGGGTTGCGCGCATCGGCAACGACGATGCGATAGTAAGGGCGCTTCTTGGAACCACCGCGCGAGAGACGAATGCTGACTGCCATTTTCTGTACCTTCTTCTTTTAATACGTTGATTGGGTTAAACTTATTTCTTCTTGAGCAAATTCTCGAAGCCCGGTGGAAGCTTGGTCTGGCCGCCGCCGAGGCCGGGAAGGCCACCGCCGCCGCCACTGAGCATCTTGGCCGGATCGATCCCGCCGCCCAGCGCGCCGCCAAGTCCCCCAAGACCGCCGCCACCGCCGAACATCTTGGCCATGCCGGCCAGGCCGCCCATCTTTTTGATCTTCTTCATGGCATTCGCCATTTCCTGATGCATCTTGATGAGCTTGTTGACGTCCTGCACCGTGGTGCCGGATCCCTTGGCGATGCGGATCTTGCGCTTGGCGTTGAGCAATTCGGGCTTGCGGCGTTCCTTGGGCGTCATCGAGGTGATGATCGCATCCATCCGTACCAGCACCTTTTCGCCGCCGACCTGGTCGACTTGCGCCTGTGCCTTCTTCATGCCGGGGATCATGCCCGCCAGCGCGCCGATGCCGCCCATACGCTGCATCTGCGCAAGCTGCGCGCGCAGATCGTCCATGTCGAACAGGCCCTTGGCGAGCTTGGCCGCCATCTTCTCGGCATCTTCGACCTGGATCGCCTCGGCCGCGCGCTCGACCAGGCCGACCACGTCGCCCATGCCGAGGATGCGCCCAGCGACGCGCTTCGGATCAAACGCCTCCAGCGCATCGAGCTTTTCGCCCATGCCCGCGAACTTGATCGGCTTGCCGGTGACGGCGCGCATCGACAGTGCCGCACCGCCGCGCGCATCGCCGTCCATACGAGTCAGCACGACACCGGTCAGCGCGACCTGATCGGAGAAATTCTTGGCGACGTTGACCGCGTCCTGACCGGTCAACGCATCGACCACCAGCAGGATCTCGGTCGGCTTGGTCACCTCGGCGACCGCGCGCATTTCGTCCATCAGCGCCTGATCGACGTGCAGGCGACCGGCGGTATCGAGCATCAGGACATCATAGCCCTGCAGCTTCGCCGCCTGCAGTGCGCGCCGTGCGATATCGACCGGCTGCTGCCCGGCGACGATCGGCAGGGTCGCAACCTCGGCCTGCGTGCCGAGCACCGCCAACTGCTCCTGCGCATTCGGGCGGTTGACGTCGAGCGACGCCATCAACACCTTCTTGCCCTGCTTCTTGGCGAGGCGCAGCGCGATCTTCGCGGTCGTCGTGGTCTTGCCCGAGCCTTGCAGACCGACCATCATCACGATCGCAGGCGGCGTCACATCGAGTTCGAGATCCGACGCTTCGGACCCGAGCATTTCGACCAGCGCGTCGTTGACGATCTTGACGACTTGCTGGCCCGGCGTGACCGAACGCAGCACGTTCTGGCCGACCGCCTGTTCGGTCACCTTGTCGACGAAATCGCGCGCCACCGGCAGCGCGACGTCGGCTTCGAGCAACGCCACGCGCACTTCGCGCATCGCCGCGCGCACGTCGGCATCGGTGAGCGCACCGCGCCCCCGCAACCGATCGAACACACCGCCAAGACGGTCGCTCAGGCTCTCGAACATCCGAAAAAACCCTTCTCAAAAGTCGCTTTTGCCCAGTAACGCAAAGAACGCCGGCGGACGAAACCTCGTCGGCCGGCGTAGCCCCGTGGGGCAGCCTTCACGCACCTGAACAGGAGCGATCGAGCGTGCCTCTACCGCAACACAAGCAATTGCGCAACCATCCGGCTTAACACGATCTACACGGCTGGCGTGGGATGGACACCAACCGGGAAAGCGTTGGGGCGAAAGACAGCATGATGGCCGAGTCGAGGATTGGCGAAACGATCGAGCAAGGCACGCGCGCGCCCGCCGAACGCAGCGATATCCTGAACGGCGCAATCACCGTGGCGGCGATCCTGTTGTTCGTCGGCACCGGCAGCGCAGCGCTATCATCGACGATCCAACGCTATTTCAACGATGGCCCCGGCCCCGACCAAACGCTCGTCATCGCCTTGCTGCTCAACGTCGCGCTGATTCTGTTCGGCTGGCGCCGCCATCGCGAGTTGGCGCATGAAGTGCAGATACGGACCGCCGCCGAGGAACGTGCACAATTGCTCGCCTCCAAGGATCCGCTGACCGGCTTCCTCAACCGCCGCAGCTTGGCCGAGGAAGGGGCGGCCATGTTCGTCCGGGCGCAGGCGCGCCACAAGGCGATGGCGTTGCTCATGCTCGACCTCGACCATTTCAAGACCGTCAACGACATGCACGGCCACGCGACTGGCGATGCCCTGCTGCAGCAAGTCGCCGTGCAAATTGCCGAAGCGATGCCAAGCGTCGCGCTGACCGCACGCTTCGGCGGCGACGAATTCGCTTGCGCCTTCCTGTTCGACCCCACCGACCCATCCACTGTCGAGCGTATCGCCGAGAAGCTCGTCAGCCGTCTGGCGCAGCCATTTCAGGCGGGCGGGTTGCAGCTGCACATCTCGGTATCGGTCGGTATTGCGCGTTCGGACTTCGATTGCACCAGCATCGATGCGCTGATGCGCGCTGCCGATATCGCGATGTATTCGGCCAAAAATTCCGGCCGCAACCGCTTCGCCTGGTTCGACCAGTCGATGGAGCGCGAACTCCAGGTCCGCAACGATCTGGAAGTGGGCCTGCGCAGCGCCATTCCGCGTGCCGAAATCGTACCCTATTTCGAGCAGCAGATTCACCTCGCCACGGGGCGGCTGAGCGGCTTCGAAGTGCTGGCGCGGTGGGACCATCCGACGCGCGGGTTGATCGGCCCCGACGCCTTTATCCCGATCGCCGAGGAAACCGGCATGATCGCCGATCTGTCGTTGTCGGTGATGCGTCAGGCCTTTCTCGCCGCCAAGGACTGGGATGCCAGCCTGTCGCTATCGGTGAACATCTCGCCGTGGCAGTTGAAGGATGCCTGGCTCGCCCAGAAGATCATCAAGGTGCTGACCGAGACCGGTTTCCCCGCAAGTCGGCTCGAAATCGAGATTACCGAGACCTCCCTGTTCCACAATCTCGCGCTCGCGCAATCGATCGTCGGGAGTCTCAAGAATCAGGGCGTACGCCTCGCGCTCGATGATTTCGGCACCGGTTATTCGTCGCTCGCGCATTTGCGCGCGCTGCCCTTTGACCAGATCAAGATCGACAAGAGCTTCATTATGTCGATCAACGAAAATAGCGAGAGCGCAGCGATCGTCACCGCGATCACGCGGCTGGGCGAGAGCCTCAACTTGCCGATCACTGCCGAGGGCATTGAGGATGCGAGCATTGAGGAACGGTTGCGCGCGCTCGGCTGCGCCAAGGGACAGGGGTATTTTTACGGCCGGCCGACCAGCATCGCCGTTACCCGGCGGCTGTTGGCCGAGCGGCGCCTGTTGCAGGTGGTGACGGCCGATCCGGCCTTCCAACCCACAGAGGAACACCGCCGGGCCAGCTGACGTCGTCACCAACGTCGGGCGGGGCAGTGCATGGACTTCGCCCGCATCCGCTCCTAGATCGCCCGCAATGCCCGATCCCCAGATCATCAGCCTTGGCTGCCGCCTGAACATCGCCGAGAGCGAAGCGATCCGCGCGCTTACTGCGGGGCGGGATATGGTCGTCATCAACAGTTGCGCGGTCACCAACACCGCCGTCGCCGAAACGCGCAAGGCCATCCGCCGCGCCCGCGCCGACCGGCCCGGTGCCGAGATCGTCGTCACTGGGTGCGCGGCGCAAATCGACCCCGCAGCCTTTGCTGCGATGGCCGAGGTTGACCGTGTACTCGGCAATACCGAAAAACTTTCGGGCGACGCCTGGGCCGCGCCCGATCGCGTGCTGGTCGGCGATATCGCGATGGTGCGCGAAACCGCCCCCCACCTCGCCCCCGCTTTCAGCGCGCACGCCCGCGCCTTTGTCGAAGTTCAGAATGGCTGCGACCATCGCTGCACCTTCTGCGTCATCCCGCAGGGGCGCGGCAACAGCCGCTCGGTCCCGGCCGGGGCCGCGATCGATCGCATCGCCGCACTGGTCGAGGCTGGTCACCGCGAAGTGGTGCTGACCGGGGTCGATCTCACCAGTTATGGCCCCGATCTGCCCGGTGCGCCGACGCTCGGCCAATTGGTCGAACGCATTCTGCACCATGTGCCCGCGCTGGAGCGGTTGCGGCTGTCGTCGCTCGACGGGATCGAGATCGATGACCGTCTGTTCGCGCTGCTGACGCAGGAAAAGCGGATGATGCCGCATGTCCACCTCTCGCTTCAGGCGGGCAACGACCTTATCCTCAAGCGCATGAAGCGCCGCCATGACCGCGCACAGAGCGTTGCGCTGGTCGAACGGCTCAAGACCGCGCGGCCTGACATTGCGATCGGGGCAGACCTAATCGCGGGCTTCCCGACCGAGGATGATGCGATGGCCGCCGACACGCTGGCGCTGATCGACGATTGCGACGTGGTCCACGCGCACATTTTCCCCTATTCCGAACGCAGCGGCACGCCTGCCGCGCGTATGCCCGCCGTGCCGGTGCCCGTGCGCAAGGCCCGCGCAACCCGGCTGCGCGAGGCGGGTGCACGGCGCAAGGCAGCGTGGCTGCGCAGTCTGGTCGGCACGAAGCAAGACGTGCTGGTCGAACGGCCCGGCGATCGCGGGCATACGCCCGGCTTTGCCGAAGTGCGCTTCCCCCTGCCCCCCGTTCGCCCTGAGCCTGTCGAAGGGCAGGCATCACCACAAGCGGCGTTCTCCTTAGAGAGCGGTGCTTCGACAAGCTCAGCACGATCGGTGGAGGGGGCAGCACGAGCGCCGGGAAGTATATCCACCATCCATATCCTCGCCACCGACGGCAAAACCCTCACCGGAATCCCCGCATGACATCCTGGCACGAAAAACTCCTTGGCGGATTCAAACGCACCTCGGATCGGCTGATCGGCAATCTCGCCGGGCTCGGCACCGGCCCGCTCGACAAGGCGACGCTCGACGAGATTGAGGAAGCGCTGATCGCCTCCGATCTCGGCCCCGAAACCGCCGCGCGCATTCGCCAGCGCCTGTCCGTCGGCACGTTCGAGCGCGGCATGGAGGAGCTCGGCATCCGCCTGGTCGTCGCCGAGGAAATCGAGAAGGTGCTCGATACCGTTGCGACCCCGCTCGAGATCACCGGCTTCCCGCGTCCGCACGTCATCCTCGTCATCGGTGTCAACGGCTCGGGCAAGACGACGACCATCGCCAAGCTCGCGCATTGGCTGAAGGAACAGGATTACGGCGTCATGCTGGCGGCGGGCGACACCTTCCGTGCCGCCGCGATCGGCCAGCTCGCCACCTGGGCCGAGCGCGCGGGCGTGCCGATCATCAGCGGCAAGGAAGGCGGCGACGCGGCGGGCATCGTCTATGAGGCGGTAAAGCAAGCGACCGCCACCGGCATCGACGTGCTGATCGTCGACACGGCCGGCCGCCTGCAGAACAAGCGCGAATTGATGGACGAACTGTCCAAGATCCGCCGCGTGCTCGGCCGCCTCAACGTCGATTCCCCACATGACGTGCTGCTCGTGCTCGACGCCACCACCGGACAGAATGCGCTCAACCAGATCGAGGTGTTCAAGGAAAGCGCCGGGGTCACCGGCTTGGTCATGACCAAGCTCGACGGCACCGCGCGCGGCGGCATGCTGGTGGCGGCGGCGGAGAAATATGGCCTGCCGATCCACGCGATCGGGGTGGGCGAAGGCATGGGCGATCTGCGCCCGTTCGATGCGAATGAAGTTGCGCGGATCATCGCCGGCGTGGAAGGCGTGCGCAAATGACCACCACCCCCACCAAAAAAGCGCCGCTCGGTGCGGGCCAGCGCCTCGCCATCGACATCGGTCCGATCGCGATCTTCTTCCTCGTCAATTTCCTGACGCCCGGGCTCGACATGGTCAAACTGATCGCCGGGACCGCCGCGTTCATGATCGCGAGCATCGCCGCGATGATTTATTCGCTGGTCCGCGCCGGACGCATCTCGCCAATGTTATGGCTCACCGGCACGCTGGTGCTCGTGTTCGGCGGGCTGACGCTCTATTTCCACAATAAGGATTTCATCCAGATCAAGCCGACCGTCATCTACGCGATGCTGTCGGCGATCCTGGTGTTCGGGCTGGTGACCGGACGTCCGCTGCTCAGCCTGTTCCTGGAGGCGGCCTATCCCGGCCTGACCGAGACCGGCTGGCGCAAGCTAACGATCAACTGGGCGATTTTCTTCGCCGTTCTGGCGGTGCTGAATGAGATCGTCCGGCATGAATTCAGCTACAGCTTTTGGCTTGGTTTCAAGCTGTGGGGGGTCATCCCGCTGACGCTGATTTTTGCGTTTGCGAACGTGCCGATGCTGATGAAGCACGGCTTCAGCATGAACGACGAACCGCCGATTCCGCCGCAAGAATGATGCGTGCGGCGCGTCGCTTAACCCTGATGGGCTGCGCACTCACCGTCCGTTTGGGCTGAGCCTGTCGAAGCCTATGTTCGTCCTGCAACGGCGTACCGCGTGGAGCGCTGCCCTTCGACAGGCTCAGGGCGAACGGAATAACGAGCCGATTGCAGCAAATCGCGGGGGAGAGCAGGCTCTGCTCGATCCCCCGCACGATCGTGTCGCCGATGCCGGTCTTTCCGGCGGCCTACCTCTTCCGTCGTTTTTGTTCTGATGCGGCGCTACGACAGCGTGGAGCGGTATAGCAGGCGCGCAAACAAAAAAAAGGCCGGTCTCGCGACCGGCCGTGAAAGTTTTAGGAGAGGATGCCTGAAAGGCACGCTCTTTGTGCAGTGCAGCAGAGATTTACGCAACTGCAATATACGATTTTACGATTGCATATTGCGCAACTGCTCTCCGGACGTCCGCTCTCAGGCCGCGTCGAACCGCTTGCCCGCTTCGTCCCAGTTCACGACGTTCCACCACGCCTTCAGATAGCCGGGGCGATCGTTCTTGTAGGTCAGGTAATAAGCGTGTTCCCACACGTCATTGGCCAGGATCGGCGTGCCCTTGTCCTTGGCATCATCCATCAGCGGATTGTCCTGATTGGGGGTCGAGACGACCTTCAGCGCGCCGCTCGCATCCTTGATCACCCAGGCCCAGCCCGAACCGAACTGGCCAGCGCCCTTGCCGTTGAAATCTTCCTTCAGCTTGTCGAGGCCGCCATAGGCTTCGATCGCCTCGGCCAGAGCGCCCGATGGCTGGGTGGTGCCGGCCGGGGCCATGATCTTCCAGAAGAAATCATGGTTCCAGAACCCACCGCCATTGTTGCGCACCAGCGGCGGCAGCGTGGAGATGATGTCGAAAATCTCCTCGATCGTCTTGCCTTCGAGCTTCGGGTCGGCCGCAACCCCCTCGTTCAGCTTCGCGGTGTAAGCCGCGTGATGCTTGTCGTGGTGGAGGGTCATCGTCTCTTTCGAGATCGTCGGCTCCAGCGCGTCATAGGCATAGGGCAAAGGGGGAAGTTCGAAAGCCATGGGTCTTCTCCTTGAAAAGCTCGCGAGACGCTAACGTCAGGCCCAGCAAATGGGTCCGCGCGGCTCGTTACGCAACCGATTCCGCATTGGTACCCGAAATCAGCCCGTGCCGCTTCAGCGCGTGCCGCAATTGATCGTAACTGAGGCCCAACGCCTCCGCCGTGGCGCGCTGGTTGAAGCGGTTCTCGGCCAATGCCGACTGCAGCATTTCGCGCTCAAACCGCGCCAGCCGCGTTTTGTAATCCATGGGACCGCTGGCCTCGCTTGGCGGTGCCGCTGCGGCGGGCGGTGCGGTGTCTGCGACGGGTTCGGCCAGCGGTTGCACCGTTGGCGGGCGGTGTGGCGAATGGAACGGATCGAATTGGATCGCATCGATCGGCCCCTCCATCTCCCAGCGATACACGGCGCGCTCCACCACGTTGCGCAATTCGCGGACGTTGCCCGGCCATTGATAGGCCACCAACGCCGCCTGTGCCGCCTTGGTGAAGCCCGGCCAGTCGTCGCGCCCCAGTTCGGACGCCATGCGCCGCCCGAAATGCTCAGCCAGCACCAGCACATCGCCGACGCGCGCGCGCAGCGGTGGCAGCGTCACCACTTCAAAACTCAGCCGGTCGAGCAGATCGGCGCGAAACTGGTGGCGCGCGACCTTGTCGGGCAAATGCTCATTGGTCGCCGCGACGATCCGCACATCGACGCGCATCGGCCGCGACGACCCGATCCGCGTCACCTCGCCATATTCGACCGCGCGCAGCAGCCGGTCCTGCGCCGCCATCGACAGCGTGCCGAGCTCGTCGAGGAACAGCGTCCCGCGATGCGCCTCCTCGAACCGCCCTGCCCGCGCCTTGGTCGCGCCGGTGAAGGCACCCGCCTCGTGCCCGAACAGCTCGGCCTCGATCAGCGTCTCGGGCAGCGCCGCGCAGTTCATGATGACGAGCGGCTGGTCCCAGCGCGGGCTCAGGCGATGCAAACGCTCGGCCACCAGTTCCTTGCCGGTCCCGCGCTCGCCAATCACCAGCACCGGGCGGTCGAGCGCGGCCGCGCGGCTGGCGAGTTCCAGCGCATCGAGGAACGCGCCCGATTGGCCAATGACGTGGGTTGTCCGCTCCATTGCCAAGGCTTGGCGTAAAATCCCAAGGCTTGGCAAGTGCGATTTTCGTTCATCTCCCAGAAAGGCACGGAAATCCGCCATTTCTGAAACTGGCACGCTCCCTGCAAAGCTGTTGGCATCGCCCCACCGGGCACCACGATTTCAAGCTTCAGGAGACTAACAATGAACAGCGAATACAAATCGGGCAACTCGCTTCCGCAGATCCTCGTCGCCCTGGTCGCGACGGTTCTGATCGGCTCCGTCACGCTCGTCGGCACGGTTGGCCCCGCCACCGCTGCCCCCGTCCAGATCGCCGCCCAGCCCCACGGGTAAGGCGACGCCGGGGCGGTGCCCTCACATCCGCCCCGGCACACCTCTTCACACCAATACAGCGTACCCTCGAAGGAGTTACACCATGGGCATCTTCAGCCGCACCCGCGATATCATCGCCGCCAACTTTACCGACCTGCTCGACAAGGCCGAAGACCCCGCCAAGATGATCCGCATGATCATCCTGGAAATGGAGGAGACGCTGGTGGAGGTTCGCGCCTCTGCCGCGCGCACCATCGCCGACCAGAAGGAAATGCGCCGCCACATCAGCAAGCTCGGTGCGTTGCAGGAAAGCTGGACCGAAAAGGCCGAGCTCGCGCTGTCTAAGGGCCGTGAAGACCTTGCCAAGGCTGCCCTGGTCGAAAAGCAGAAGGCCGCCGACATGGCCGACCAGCTCGGCCGCGAGATCGCCGTGCTCGACGAGGCGCTGCATGCGTCGGAGGAAGACATCGCTAAGCTGACCGGCAAGCTCCGCGAAGCGCGCACCCGCCAGAATTCGATCGCGACCCGGCTCGAAAGCGCGCAGAACCGCTTCAAGCTGCGCGAAATGTACGCTGGCCCCAAGATCCAGGACGCGTTCAGCCGCTTCGAGATCATGGAACGCCGCGTCGATCTGGCCGAAGGCCGCGCCGATGTGATGGGCATGGGCCAGCCGCCCAAGACGCTCGAAGAGGAAATCGCCGAGCTCAAGTCCAGCGACAAGGTGGAAGCCGAACTCGCCGCGATGAAGGCCCGCTTCGGCAAGGAAGGCTGAGATGGAGGAAATTCTGGTCCCCATCGCCGTCTGTGGCACGCTCTTCATCGGCATGCCCTGGGTGATCCTGCACTATGTCACCAAATGGCGGCAGGCCCCCAAGATCACCAACGAGGACGAGAAGCTGCTCGATGAGCTCTACTCGCTCGCCCGCCGCCTCGAAGATCGGCTCGGCACGGTCGAACGCATCATCGCCGCCGATCATCCCGAATGGCGCGCCAGTATGCCACTCGCCGAGCCGACCCCCACCAATTACGACATCACCCGGAGGAACTGAAATGTCCGCCAGCCGCACCAAATTCTACCTCGACAAACAGAACAGCAAATGGCTGGGCGTTTGCTCGGGGATCGCCGATTACACCGGTATCGACGTCACCTGGGTTCGCGTGGGTACCGCCCTGCTGACCTTCGCCACCAGCGGATGGACGCTGCTCGCCTACATCGTCATCGCCTGTGTCGCCGAAAAGAAGCCGCTCGGCCTCTATGACAGCGCCGAGGACGCGAAGTTCTGGCAGGGTGTGCGCACCAATCCGACTCGCTCGACTGCCGAAGTCCGCAGCAAGTTCCGCGACATCGACCGCCGCCTGGCCGACATCGAAATGATGTACACCAGCCGCAACAGCCGCCTTGCCGACGAGATCGACAGCCTGCGCTGATCGGATCCGGGCACAACAGGGGACACTATCATGAGCAATTCTCTCGGACTTCTGATCCCGCTCGCGGCGATCACCGTCGGGCCGATCGCCTGGGCCTTCAACAACTGGGTCCGCGCCAAGCACGGCTACCCGATCGAAACCAAGAAGGGGCAGTTGATCAGCCGCGACGGCGAACTCAGCACCACCCGCCAGACCGAATTGCTGGTCGCCGAGAATGAGAAGCTGCACGGCCAGATCAGCCGGTTGGAGGAGCGCCTCGCCGTCCTCGAACGCATCGCCACCGATCCCGCCGAGCGTGTCTCGCGCGAAATCGACGCGCTGCGCTGAGCGCTTCGGGCTAAAAGGGGAAGATTTGCAATGTCGAGCCATCAGGTTTTCGTACTGGGGATAATGGCGATTGCCGCCTGCTACGCCCTCGTCAAAATGTCGATCCGGGCACGCCACGGCTTTGCACCGGAAAGTCGCTCCACCAGTTGGAACCCGCTCTGCACCAACGCGGGTGCCGACGACCGGCTGACCCCCGACCGCAAGACCGAGTTGCTGATTGCCGAAAACGAGAAGCTGCACGGCCAGATCAGCCGGTTGGAGGAGCGCCTCGCCGTCCTCGAACGCATCGCCACCGATCCCGCCGAGCGTGTCTCGCGCGAAATCGACGCGCTGCGCTGAAAGAAGGAGACGAGCGATGATGCCACCCGAACCCGCTTTCATCATGGGCCTGCTGACCGGCTCTTGCGGCCTGCTGACGATCCAGGCATTCGCCCGGCGCAAAGTCCGCCAGGCACTAATCGCCGCCGACCCGGCGCTGCGCCGCGAAGCCACGCTGCGCCGCGAGGAGGATGAGCGCCGGATGATCGAGGTCGACGCCCTGCGGCAGCGCCTCGCGGTGCTCGAACGGATTACGATCGACCCGGCCGTCCGCACCGCGCGCGAAATCGAACAATTGCGGATCGAAACCAACTGATCCCGCTGCTCCAACGGAGGATACCGCTATGGGCTTCCAGTTTGTCTTTCTCATCCCGATCCTCGGGATCTCCGTTGCCCTCGTCGCCGTCATCGGTGGCACCATCGTCCGCCCCTGGCTCGCCCACAAGGAGCGCCGGATGCAGCTTGAAGCCACGATGGTCGCCGAAAAGGCCGCGCAATATGCCGCGCAGACCGAACGGCTCGAACAGCGCGTCCGCGTGCTGGAACGCATCATCACCGATCGCGGTGTCGATCTCTCGCACGAAATCGAACAGCTCCGCGACACACCGCTCAACTGAACGTCACCCCTTTCCTCCCCCAATCTTCTTACTCGAGGCTATCATGATCATCTTCTTCACCGTGCTCGCCGTCATCACGGCGGGATGTTGCTGGGCGACCGAAAGCATCGACCGCCCGCGCCGCCGCCGCCTTCGCGAAACCGCCACAGACGCGGGCTGAGGCTTCCGCCACCCACGAGAAACAGGGAGTTTCTACCATGAACCCGTTTGAAATGGTCGTCGCGATCATTGTCGTCGTTACCATCGGCCGCGTGCTCCAGGCCCGCTATGGCGTGGTCCGCACCAAGCATGGCGAGGATGTCCACTTCCGCGACGATCCCGCCGCCCAAGCCGAGACGCTGCGGCTGCGCGAAGAACTGAAGGCGATGAAGGACCGCCTCGCCGTCCTCGAACGCCTCGCCACCGACAATAATGACAGCGGTGCCCGCCTCGATCGCGAGATCGAGAAGCTCCGCGACCGCCCATAATGTCCGTCTTTCCAGGAGTAGGGATGATGACCGACCCGACCTTCTACATCACCATGGCCACCGCCGGGCTCGCCGGCATCGCCATCCTCAGCGGCACAGCGCTCACCGGCTGGCGCGGGTGGCTCGCCTTCAAGCAGCAGCAGCTCCACGCCTTTGTCGAGCCCAATGCTGGACCGACGCTGCCCAATGCCAGCGCGCGGATCGAGATCGCCGATCTGAAGGAGCGCATCCGCAAGCTGGAAGCGATCGCGGCGGGCGTGGATCTGTAAAGCCGACTTTCTCTTCCCCGGCGAAGGCCGGGGCCCAGAAGCGACGGTGGAGAGGGCCAAGCGCAGCGTAAGATGGCTCCCGCTCAATACTGGGCCCCGGCCTTCGCCGGGGAAGGGAAGAGGCAACAGGTGACGAACCCGATCGCGCGAGACTATAGCGCGCTTATGCAAAGCCTCGCCGACCTCGAATCCGAATATAGCTTCCTCGAAGCCGATGACCGTTACCGTCTGCTGATCGATCTCGGTCGGGAGCTCGAAGCGATGCCAGGTCCGCTAAAAACCGACGCCACGCTGGTGCGGGGGTGTTCAGCCTCGGTCTGGGTCTATCCGATGGCGCAGGAGGATGGGACGCTCCACTTCCTCGCCGATTCGAACGCCGCGATCACCAAGGGCATCATCGCATTGGTGTTATTGACGGTGCAGGATCAGGCCCCTGCCGCCATCCTGGCAACCGATATCCCGCAGGCACTCGCGCCGTTCGACCTGAGCAAGCAACTCAGCTCCAACCGCACCCAGGGCATCCCCAACATGATCGCGCTGATCCGCGAAACGGCGGCACGCTACGCCGGCGGCTGACCCGCAGACTCTCTCGCGCCATCCAGATACCCATAAACCGCCCTGGAAACGCGCTCGACCAGGCTGGATTGGTCCAGTTCGCCACGCTCCCCGGCGGCGTCCACCATCCCCTTGACGATCGCCAGCACGTCCTGCCCGGCAACGGCTTCGTCGAACGGCAGCGACAGATCGGGGCGGATCAGCACTTCGCGCAGGATCTCGCGCAGCCGCAAGGTAACGCGCTGCGTATCTGCGTCGAACGGCAAGCGCGCTTCTTCGACATCGAGCAGACGGGCCAGCACCGGCCGCCGCAGCTGATGCGCTACCGCCGAGCGAATCAAGCCGGAGAGCGCCGCTCGCCCGGTCGGTGCGGCCAGCGCCATCTCGCAGTTGGCGATTAGCAGCGACGTTTCCCGAACGATCAACGCGCCGACGAGCGCATCCTTGCCGGGGAAATATTGATAGAGCGACCCAATGCTGACCCCGGCCCGCTCGGCCACCGCATTGGTGGTGAAGGCCCCGAGTCCGCCCTCTTCCAAAATGCGAGCCGCAGCCTCGATGATGATGCGAACCGTCTCCGCCGAACGCGCCTGTCCGGGGACTTTTCTGAGCGATGGACGCTGTTGGAGCGGCGATGGGGGCATAAGCGAAACGCGAGTACCAATCATGAGGATTTGCTCACATTTTATGCCCGTCGATCAACGACGCAAGGATGAAATGATGTCACAGCAAACACCGTTCGAACCCACCCTGACCGTGTTCATGTTGGTGAAGACCACCGCCGAATGGCTCGGCTTCACCGTGGATCGCCGCTTCCAGCTCTTGGACGAGCACGTCGCGCCCATCATCAGGAAGCACGCCGAATCCGTCTCGCTCCGCTTCTTCGATGTCGAATTCTATTCGGCCCGGGTGACCGATATCTGGATGTGGGACGCCAAGGATCACCACGCCTATCAATTGCTCGTGGAAAACTTGCGGGAAACCCCGTTCTGGGACCGCTATTTTGAGGTCGTGGAAATTCTCACCGGGGTCGAAAACGCCTACGCAAAAAACAACGATCGGGCGCCCATCTCTGCATGACGCATCACGGGAGCGGGCAGGTGCAACCCTGCCCCGCTTCCCCGCGATTTCTGGAGAGCACCGACCCGATTAAGACGGTTTGGTCTTGAGCAGCGCCAGCCCGAACCCAACGAAGATGACGCCCGTCGCGCGATTGAAGGCGCGCTTGATCGCCGGGCGGCTGAGATAGCGCGCCAGCGAACGCCCGCCGAGCGCGTAAACCGCGTACCAGAACGACTCCACCACCGCGAAGGTCGCCACCAGGATCGCGAATTGCGGCGCCTGCGGCTGGGTCGGCGTCACGAATTGCGGCAGGAACGCCGCTGCAAACAGGATCAGCTTGGGATTGCTGATGCCGATCGCAAAGCCACCGCGAAACAGCGCCGCCAGCGAGACCGCAGGCGGAAGCGCGCCATCGCTCACGTCGAGCGGCGCCACCTCGGTCCGCCACGCCTTGATGCCGAGGTAGATCAGATAGGCGACGCCGGCATAACGCAACAACTCGAACGCCCCCGGCAGCGCCAGCAGCAGCGTGGTCAGCCCCGCCGCCGAGGCCGACAGCACGGCCACCACCGCCACCAGACATCCCAGCATCGCCGCGACGCTACGCGTCATCCCCAGTTCGACACTGCGCGACAGGATATGCAGCATGTTAGGCCCTGGCGTGCCGGACAGCAGAAACACCGCGCCTGCGAACAACCACCAAACATGCCAGGTCATCTCATTCCCCCTCGGGCGTCAGTCCCAATTCCTCAACCACCGCCGTAACCGGCACGCCGCCTCGCACCAGCGCCCATTCGCCGGGTGCAGCGCCATTGACCACCGTCACGCTGCCGCGCGGGCAGACGCCGAGGCATTTCACCTCGAGAATCCCAAGCGCCCCTTTGCGCCCCTTGCGTACGCCAAGCTCCGCGCGCAGCGCCTTGGCCAGCGGCGTCTTGCCCTTGGGGCCAAAGCCGCCACCCAGCTTCTTCGAACATTTCTTGCAGACGAGGATGGCGTTCGCCCAGTCCGAACGGACGGTCTTCAAAGACCCGGCTTCCACGTCCGCGCATCCTCGGCGGCCTTCAGCACATCATAGGCCGCCTGAATCGCGAGGAAGCGCGCAGCGGCTTCCGTGTCGCCGGGGCGGACATCGGGGTGGTTCGACTTGGCGAGGCGTCGCCACGCCACGCGCACCATCTCGAAATCGGCGTCGACCTCCAGCTCAAGCACTTCAAGCGCCCGCATCTCATCGCGCGATCGGCTGCCATCGCCCGATCCCGCCCATTGCTGGTGACGCGATGCGGTATAACCCTCGGCGGTCTGCGTCTCGGCGCGCTCGCGCTCGGCCGCTTCCTCGGCGCTCAAGCCTTCGAAATAATTCCAGCCGCGATTATATTCGCCGGCATGCTCCTGGCAGAAATACCAGCGCTCGGGGCTGTTGGGGGATTTCGGCGCGGGGCAATCGCCCTTTTCGGTGCAGCCATGCCGGTCGCACAGCCGCACGGTCGCCGCTTCCATGCTGGCCTCGCCATAGGCGCGCCAGCGCGGAAAGCCCCAGTCGGCTGATCGGGAGGAGGAACGCGCCATAGCGGGCCATCTAAGCATCGAAGCGCGATAGCGCCATGACGCTTTTGTGAAACCACCATGAAAAAACGGCGACCCGCAAAAAAATGCCAGAGGGTCTGTAAGCCGGGTTCTGTCCCCCTCTTGCGAGGTTAGGCGACCATTCCTCTAGGACGACGTTTGCACGCCGCCTCAAGCAATCAACCCGGATGACGAGCCGGAACGAGGCCCATATGCCATCCCTATTCGATCTTGCTCCCGGTGGGGTTTGCCATGCCGCCCCTGTTACCAGGCGCGCGGTGCGCTCTTGCCGCACCCTTTCACCCTTGCCTGTTCCTTCTTGCGAAGGACATCGGCGGTCTGCTCTCTGTGGCACTGTCCCTGGGGTCACCCCCGCCGGGCGTTACCCGGCACCGTCGTTCCGCGGAGCCCGGACTTTCCTCGCGGTGCTTAACACACCCCGCGGCCGCCCGACCCTCTGGCAACACTGGCCTTAGTCGTCTCCGGTCGGCTTTGGCAACAGCAGCGCAAGCAGGATGCTGCGGCACTCGCCGTCAATCACCCCGTCGAGCAATTCGGGACGAAAGCGGCGCTGGAACGCGACGATGGCGGCGAGCTTGTCGCTGACATCATAGCCGAAGCGTTCGAGCGCGATCAGGAAGCCCGCATCGCTCCACAAAGGGTCCATCAGATTCTTGGTCGGGCGCGGCAAAGCGAGCCGCAATTTGGCGAGGCGGTTCCACGGGAACAGCTCGCCCGGATCCTGCTTGCGCGTCGGTGCAATGTCGGAATGGCCGACCACATTGCCGCGCGTAATGCCGTGGCGCGCGGTGATATCGGCGACCAGCGGAATGAGCGCGTCGATCTGCTCCTCCAGGAACGGGCGATAACCGAATTCATGGCCCGGATTGACGATCTCGATCCCGATGCTGGCCGAATTGACGTCCTCGATGCCGCGCCAGCGCGACTTTCCAGCATGCCAGGCGCGCTTTTCTTCGTCCACCATGCGCAAAATCGTGCCGTCTTCGGCGATCAGATAATGTGCAGAGACCTTCGCGTCCGGGTCGCGCAGCCGGTCAATCGCCGCCTGCGCTGTCTGCATGCCGGTGTAATGCAACACAATCATCGAGACGGGCAGCGTGCGTTCGTCGTAATTGGGCGACGGCGTATCGATGATGGTCATGGTCCCTCCCCGCGAGCCGAAACACCGCTTAAGCACGGACGCGGCGCGTTAGGAAGCCTGGTGGGCGATTACCCCTCCCGCACCGCCGGTTCGTACAGGCCACGATAGCGCGCGCTCGGCCGGAAGGCCTCGGTCTGGCCGATCACCGTTTCGCCCGCGCCCAGCACCAGCACGCCGCCCGGACGCAGGACCGTCGCCAACCGGTCAAGAATCTGCCGGCGCAGTTCAATCGTCAGATACAGCAAGACATTGCGGCACAGGATGACATCGAAGCGGCCGACCGGCGGCGGATCGGTGACCAGGTTGAGCCGTCGGTAGTTGATCCGCCGCACCAGCTCGGTCTTGGCGACCCAGTCCACGCCGTCGCCATCGAACCACCGCACCATGCGCCGTATCGGCAAGCCGCGCTGGATCTCGAATTGCGAATAGCGACCGCTGCGGGCGCGCGCCAGCGCCGCCTCCGACACGTCGGATGCGATGATTTCGGGCGGCAAATCGTGCTGATCGGCCCCACGCTCGGCGAACAACATGGCCAGCGAGAGCGGCTCCTGCCCGAACGAACACCCCGCCGACCAAACACGCGGTCGACGGTTGAGTTTGGTCGCGCGGAGACTGTCGACCGCATCGGCCACCATCTCGAACACGGCCGCGTCCCGGAAAAACGAGCTTTCCTGGTTGAGCAACGCGTCGGCGACCCGGTCACCGATCGCAGTCGAGTGCTGCGCCGCAGTTGCGAGCGCGTCGAGGGTTTCAAGACCAAGGTCGCGCAGCACCGGTTTCAACACCGTCTCCACGCGCCATTCGCGATTGGCGGCAAGCTGCTGCCCGGTCCGCGCCTCCAAAATCGCGGTCAGCACGCCCATCGTGCCTTTTGAGGACGCGCGCGGAAGCAAACCGCGCGCCGGGGCCAAATCAAGGCTGGGCGCGCTCATGCCGGACGCCGCCGCGCCGCGATCAAGCGACCGATCTCCCGGGGTGGCAACACCGCGCTGGCCCCGCCCGTATTGGCGATCGCGCCGGGCATCCCCCACACCACCGAGCTCTCGCGGTCCTGCACCACGACGGTTCCGCCATGGCTTTGTACGCTGCGGGCCCCATCGCTTCCATCGCGGCCCATACCGCTCAACACGACGCCAAGCACACGCGACCCATAGACCTCCGCCAAACTCTCAAACATCGGATCGACCGATGGCATACAGCCGCTTTTCGCGGGATCGGCAGTCAAGCGGATCGCGCCGCCATCGCCGGTGCTGACCACCCGGATATGGGCATTTCCCGGCGCAACGATCACGCGCCCGGGGCGGATCCGCATACAATCGGTCGCGACGTCGCACGGCCGATTGGCCAGCACGGCAATCTGCGCCGCGAAATACGGCATGAACGATTCGGGCAAATGCTGCGTAATCAAAATCGGAACGGTAAAATCCTTGGGAATTTCGCGCAGCAACAGGCTGAGCGCGTGAATACCGCCAGTCGATGCCCCGATCGCGACAACGTCAAAGCCAGGGGCCACCCCCGGCTCTCCGACTCCCGCACCCGAGCGCGGGGGCAACGCCTGGGCATCGTCGGTCGTGAGCAAGCGAGTCAATTTCTCGTTGAGCGCGATCGAGAAGCGCCCGGCAAACTCGCCGATATCGGGCTTCACCAGCGTATCCGCCGCGCCCAGGGCGAGCGCCTCGACCGTGGCCGCAGCCCCCTCGCTGGCTGCCGAGGATACGATCAGGACCTTGGCCCCCTGCCCGGCCGCGATCAGCCCCGGCAAGGCCGCCAAGCCCGAGACTCCCGGCATTTCGAGATCGAGCACGATGCCATCGACACGGGTATGCTTGACGAATTCCAGCGCCACTGCCGCACTGGAGACGGCACCGGCGACAAGGAAACGCCCATCGCTTTCAACCGCGCGCGCAATAACGGCGCGCGCGACCGCCGAATCGTCGACGATCAGGACGAGCGGGCGCGGATCACCAATCCTTGCCGGCTTCGGCTTTGGTGCGGGGCGGGTGCGCATGGGACAGACCCGTCAGGCCATGCCCACGATCTGAAGTTTGCTTTCCAGCGTCTCGCGGTCGAACGGCTTCATGACATATTCGTCCGCCCCCGCCTCGATCGCGGCGCGGATATGCGCCATGCCGTTCTCGGTGGTGCAGAACACCACCTTGGGCCGGGTCGGGATGGCGCTGTCGCGCAGCGCGCGCAGAAAATCCATGCCGCTCATCACGGGCATGTTCCAATCGAGCAGGACCACATCGGGTGCCGACACCAGACAGGCGTCCAGCGCCTCGCGACCGTCCCCCGCTTCGCTCACGCGAAAGTTGAGCGTCTCCAGGATGTGGCGCGCGACCTTGCGGATCACCTTCGAATCGTCGACGACGAGGCACGTCTTCATGAATTCACCCTGTTAAAGTCCGCTTGGGGCAACCCTGCCCGAAATGCGTAAGCGTCGCGTTAATCTGGAGGTTTTTACGCGGCCAGCGCGAGCGCGCCCGGGATCAAGCCGTCGAGCGCGATCGCAAGGATCGGCTCGCCATCGCGCTCGACAATGCCGCGCCCGACCTTCAGCCACCCCTTATCCAACAGGATGCCGGCCGATAGCGGCGTAAGGTCGAAGGGGGCGACGTCATCCAGCGCATCGACGAGAATGGCGTAATAATGGCCTTCGACGATGGTGATGATGGCGCGGCTCGCATCGACCTCTGCCGCTTCCAGCCCCAGCGCCGCACGCGTGTCGATGACGGTGACGACGCGGCTGCGCAAGGCGGCAAGGCCGCGCACCTGACGTTCCGCGCGCGGGACCGGGATGATGCTGCCGATGTCCACGACCGACTCGACCTGGCTGGATTCGATCGCCACGGGCCGCCCGGCGATTTGTGCGATCAGGAACAACGCCATTATCGACCTCCCGTCGAGCGCGCGACCGCCGCCAGCAGCGCTGGCCGGTCATAGCGGAAAATGCTGCCGTCATCGCCGTCGGCGTCGCGGCGCAGGCGCACGACGGGAACCGTCGCGGCGCTCCCGGTCGGATCGTCGCTCATCCGCACCACCACGCGCGGCGTCTCGCCCGGTCGCAGCATGGTCGCCACGCGATACCCAGCGCCTTCCAGCACGGGTTTCAGGAAGGTCGTCATCCAGGCGGTTTCGGGGCCATCGAACAGGCACAGCGGCGCATCGCTGACGGTGCCGGCATCGGCGTGGCTCGCAAACAGCCAGTGCAGGTCGATCACTTCAATCTGATCGCCATCGATCGCCACGACACCCGCGATCGGCCCGGCATCGTGCGCCGGGACAACGGTTTCCGGGAGTTCAACGATATCGATCGCTTCGCCAATCGCGTAACCGATCTCGACCGAGCCATCGCGCAGCCGCACGACCGACACCGTCGATTGCGGGGCCCATTCGCCCAAGGCGACGAGCGGGATGATCCCGCCCTCAACCGACAAGCGCAATCGGCCCGCCGAAAAGCGGATTGCGGAAGCGGAAACGGGCTCGACGCGATCGATCACCGACAGTGGCAGCACCCTGCGCACCCCGTCGAGATCGTCGAACAACAGCGCCTGCACGCCGGGGACCACGGCCTCCGCCTCGATCTCTTCAACCATCGCCTCACGCCCGAACACCAGGCCCGCAACATGCGCGATACCGGCGCAATCGAGCATCAGCATTGGCAGCCCGCTATCGGGCAGCGTCTGTCCGGCATAGACCCCCGTCGCCATGATGGCCGGCGCGGCCGGCTTGATGACCAGTTCCTCATGATCGAGCACCGAATCGACCGCCAGCGCGTAGCTGCCGCCCGATGCGCTGACGATCGCCAGCATCACTGGCGACCGCGGCCCGAAGCCGAGCAAATCGCCAAGGTCGATCAACGGCATGCGCCGGTCGCGCACCGTTGCGCTCAACGTGTCGCCGATGCGATCGATGCGGATCATATCGCCACCGACGCGGACGATTTCCTCGATCACCTGGCGCGAGATGGCAAAGCGCTGGTCGCGTACACCAACGCCGATGGTGGACATGATTGAGAGCGTAAGCGGCACATGGATGGAGATTCGCAGGCCCTTGCCGGGCGCATTGTGCAATTCGATCCGCCCGCCAATCTGCTCCACATTGGCGCGCACCACGTCCATCCCGACGCCGCGGCCGGAAATGGCGGTGGCCATGTCCTTGGTCGAAAGGCCGGGTTCGAAAATCAGATCGAGCTTTGCCTGCTCGCTCATGCCGCGCAATTGCGCGTCGCTGCGCAGCCCTGCGCTCGCGACCTTCGCGACG
Organism: Sphingomonas sp. PL20; assembly: GCF_017875905.1. Classification (NCBI taxonomy): domain Bacteria; kingdom Pseudomonadati; phylum Pseudomonadota; class Alphaproteobacteria; order Sphingomonadales; family Sphingomonadaceae; genus Sphingomonas; species Sphingomonas sp. PL20. The sequence continues at coordinate 2,031,824 of NZ_JAGINH010000002.1, forward strand.
AGCCGATCGGTATCGACCCCCTGACCATCGTCGCTGATCTCGATGACGATCTGGTTGCCCGATTGCCGCGCCGCCACGTTGAGCCAGCCATTCTCACGCTTGCCCAGCGCGCGGCGCAACGCCGGGGCTTCGATGCCGTGGTCAATCGAATTGCGGATGATGTGAACGAGCGGATCGCGCATCATCTCGATCATCTCGCGGTCAAGCTCGACGTCGCTGCCCTCAATATGCAGCGTCACCGATTTGCCGAGTTCGGTCGCGGTATCGCGCACCATGCGCGGCAGCGCGGAGAACAAAGCGTCGATCTTCTGCATGCGCGTCCGCGTGACCGTGTCGCGCATCTCGGCGACGGTCAGCGAGAGCCGCTCGAGCGCGGCCTCGACGACCGGGTCGGCCCCTCCATCGCGCACGCGCCGCGCCAGTTCGTTGCGCGCCAGCACCATGTCGGACATGCCGCTCATCATCCGGTCGAGCAAATCGACGTTGAGGCGGACACTGCGGCTGGGGGAGCGCGGTGCCGACACCGCCTGGGGCACCGCCATTTCGGCACCCGTATCCAGCGCTGCGATCAGCAGGTCTTCGCCCGAATCGTCAAGGGCATGGCCGGCATCGATCGCCTCGACGATCTCGCCAATCCGGTCGACAATCGCCAACACGGCGTTGACAAGCCGGGTATCGGGCGCGCGCTCGCCCGATCGCACCGCCGCCAGGACGTCTTCGGCGGCATGGCTCAGTCGCGCGAGGCGCGGCAGATCGAGAAAACCGCAGCTGCCTTTCACCGTATGGACGAAGCGAAAGATCGCATCGAGCCGGTCGCGATCGTCCGGCGCGGATTCCCATGCGACGATTTCGCCCGAGAGCGCTTCGAGCGTCTCACGCGTCTCGGCGATGAATTCCTGTAAGAGATCGTCCATGGGCCCCCGCGTAGCGCTGCACGCGGTCATGGCCGAACAGTGGTTAAGGCAGAGTTAGCCTGCCTTGAAGGCCGCGCCGAACAACAGCACCGAATCCTCGGGGTCGGAAACCTGGACGATCCCGCCGCCCTCGGCGACCAACGCCTGCACAAGATACGCGGCGGCCGCCCGCGGGGTGATAACGGCTTCGCCCTGCGTTCCGGTCAAGGCCGCGCGCATTTCGGCATCGAGCACGATGCGCGGGCCATCGGCGCGGACTACGATTTCGACCTGACCATCATTGCTTTCCGCGCCGACATCGAGTTGTCCGCCGCGCACCAGCGCATCGCCCGCGATCAGCGCGAGGTTGAGCAATACCTTGATGGCCGGCTTGGGCAGCGTCGCATCCTCGACCAGCCAGCCGAGCTTGACCTTGTGTCCGTCGCCGAACAGCCCCTCGATCGCCGCGCGCGCTTCGCGCGAATCGACCGATTCGCCGAATCCCCCGGCGGCACCAAAAGCGAGCCGGAAGAATTTCAGCTTGTTGGCGGACGCCTTGGCGCTGTCGCTCAGCAGTTCCAGGCAGCGCGCGCGCATTTCCGGGTCATGCTCATCGGCGAGCAGTTCCAGTCCGTTATTGAGTGCGCCCACCGGGCTCAGCAAATCGTGGCACAGGCGCGAGCACAGCAGGCTTGCGAAATCGGCGGCGCTGATCGTCATTGGTTGTTTGGCTTTCGGATCATGACTTGATCGCTCTTCTGGCGATGCACGGCGGAGGAAGCAACCCACTGCATCCCTATTGGTGTCAGACTTCCTCGATCCGATACGGCACGGCGTCGAACCGCCCGGCATGCGCGCCCTCGCAAACGGCGCGATAACAGGCGACGGTCTGCCCCGCGATGATGATCCACAGCGTCCCATCGGGTGCGGCGGCGGCCGCGTCGCGCGCCGAGGGTGTTGCGACCCCATTGGGGTGCGAGTGATAGTATCCGAGCAACGCAGGACCACCGTCGCGCGCCGCGCGATGCGCCGCGATAAGGGCAGCGGGGTCGATCTCGAAGGCGTGGGCGGGCTCCGCCGCGACGTTGCGACAGGCACGCACCGCTTCCAGCCGCTCCGCCGTGCCGAACAGCAGGCCGCACACCTCCACCTCCGGCGTATTTGCGGCTTCGTTTAGCAGTCCCGCCAACAGAGTGCTTGAAATCTCCAACGTCATGCCCAGATTCTAGTCCATGAACCGGGGGGTGGCCACTCTTGAAGCGCGGGTTTCCGCGACCGCGCAGGGGCTGCGCCTCGACCGCGCGCTGGCCGATGCGCTGCCGGATGTCTCGCGCGAACGGCTGAAGGCGTTGATCGCAAGCGGGGCCGTTACCGATCCGCGCGGGCATGTCGCCAATGATCCATCGGGCAAGGCGATTGCCGGGGGCCTGTATCTGGTCGCCGTCCCCGCCCCCACGCCCTCGCATAACGCCGCGCAGGACATCGCGCTCAACGTCGTGTTCGAGGATAACGAACTGATCGTGATCGACAAACAGGCGGGGTTGGTCGTCCATCCGGCGGCGGGGAATGCCGACGGCACCTTGGTCAACGCGCTGCTCCACCACTGCGCGGGCAATCTCTCGGGGATTGGCGGCGTGGCGCGGCCCGGGATCGTCCACCGTATCGACAAGGACACGTCAGGCCTGATGGTCGCGGCCAAGACCGACCGCGCGCATGAGGGCCTGGCCAAGCAATTTCACGACCACAGCATCGACCGGCGCTATAAGGCGATCGTGTCGGGGCAGCCCGCCCCGCCTGCCGGAACCGTCGACGCACCGCTCGCGCGATCACCCTCCAACCGCAAGAAAATCGCGATTGTCCCCGGCGGCAAACGGGCGGTCACGCATTTCACCACGATCGAACGCTTGCGCGACGCCGCGCTGGTCGAATGTCGGCTGGAAACCGGACGGACGCACCAGGTCCGCGTGCATATGGCCTCGCTCGGTCACCCCTTGCTCGGCGACCCGGTTTACGGTAGAACAAAGCAGGCCCACAAAGCCACTTTGGAAACCTTGGGTTTCCGGCGTCAGGCGTTGCACGCCGCCCGTTTGGGGTTCATTCATCCGGTGACAAGTAACGCTTTGGCGTTCGATAGCGAAATGCCTGCCGACATGCAGGAACTGTTCTATAGACTGTTTGTATAGGTTTCGGCTGGCGTGTGCCTCTGGCACGGTCCAGCTTCGATAAAGGGAGACACGATCATGGCAGCCCGCAGCAACGTCCCCGCGACGATCCCCGCCCTTGGCGGCGAGGCGAGCCTCAATCGCTACCTGTCGGAGATCAAGAAATTTCCGATCCTCGCGCCCGAGCAGGAATATATGCTTGCCAAGCGCTTCGAAGAGCATGGCGACACCGACGCCGCCGCGCAATTGGTCACCTCGCATCTGCGCCTCGTGGCGAAGATTGCGATGGGCTATCGCGGTTATGGCCTGCCCGTGTCGGAGCTGATCTCCGAGGGCAATATCGGCCTGATGCAAGGCGTTAAGAAGTTCGAGGCCGATCGCGGCTTCCGCCTGGCGACCTATGCGATGTGGTGGATCCGTGCCTCGATCCAGGAATTCATCCTGCGCTCGTGGAGCCTGGTGAAAATGGGCACCACCGCCGCGCAGAAGAAGCTGTTCTTCAACCTGCGCCGGATGAAGTCCAAGCTCGACGCGTTCGAGGATGGCGATCTGTCGCCTGAGCATCTCGCCAAGATCGCCAAGGATCTGGGGGTCACCGAGGACGAAGTCACCAGCATGAATCGCCGCATGGCGATGGGCGGCGATACCTCGCTCAACGTGCCGATGCGCGAAGATGGCGAAGGCCAGTGGCAGGATTGGCTCGCCGACGACTCACCCTTGCAGGACAGCGTCGTTGCCGAAGCGCAGGAAGCCGATGTCCGCCACGAAATGCTCACTGCGGCGATGGACGACCTCAACGAGCGCGAAAAGTTCATCCTGACCGAACGCCGCCTGACCGACGAGCCCAAGACGCTCGAGGAACTGAGCCAGGTCTATGGCGTGTCGCGCGAGCGCGTCCGCCAGATCGAGGTGCGCGCGTTCGAGAAGCTGCAAAAGGCGATGATGCGCATCGCGGGCGACAACCGGATGCTGGTCTCCGCCTGATCGCATAGCGTTTCTTCCCTCGACACTGCTCCCGCGCTACGCAAAGCGTTGGGAGCATGTCATGGGACCAGGGAACGCCAATGTCGGAACGCATGTGCAACAGTCCGAACTGAACCCGCGTGCGCGCCCTCGTCCGAAACGCGGCCTGCTCGGACGTGTGGTCGGCTGGGCGCTCCGCGCGGTGATCGCTTTCGTGATCGTGTCGATCTTCATGGTGGTGCTCTACCGCTTCGTGCCGCCGCCGATCACGCTGACCATGGTCGGCGATGCGCTGGGCGGGCACGGCATCGACAAATCCTGGCGGCCGCTATCGAAGATCGACCCCGACATGGCGCGTGCGGCGATTGCGGGCGAGGATTCGCGCTTCTGCCTGCATAACGGGTTTGATCTGCACGCGATCGAAACGGCTTATCTGCGCAATGCAAGCGGTGGGCGCATTCGCGGCGGATCGACCATCAGCCAACAAACCGCCAAGAACGTCTTTCTAATTCAGGGCGGCGGCTATGCGCGCAAAGCGTTGGAGGCGTATTTCACCGTCCTGATTGAAAACATCTGGGGCAAGCGCCGGATTATGGAGGTCTATCTCAATGTCGCCGAGACCGGCATTGGGACGTATGGCGTCGACGCTGCGTCACGGCGCTATTTCGGCCATGACGCAAGCCACCTGACGCCTGACGAAGCTGGCCGGATCGCCGCTGTGCTGCCACTCCCAAAGAAGCGCGCGGCGATCGCGCCACGCGGATTCACCCGCCGCCACGGCAACACTATCACCCGCCGGGTGGGCGTCGTCCGTAACGACGGGCTGGACCGCTGCTTGCGCTAAACCTTATTTGGTCGCGTCGTCCGCCGCCTTCGAAGCGCTGTCGCCGACCTTCTTCGCGCTGTCGCCCACATCCTTTGCCGCACCGGCGATCGCGTCGGTACGCACATTGTCATTCTGGCTCTTGTTGAACAGATAGAACGCGCCAACTGCGACCGCGATCAACAGAACAATGCCAATGAAGATTGCGCCGCCGCCGCTGCGACGTTCGATCACAGTGGTGTGCGGGGTCTCGGTTACTTGCTCGCTCATGCTATCCTCCTGCTTTTATCTGCAGGGTTGAACGGGTTGCACGGGCGATCGTTCCGTTATCGCCCCCCGATCAGAAGGGCAGCTTGAACCCCGGCGGCAGCGGGATGCCGCTGGTCATCTTGGCCATTTCTGCGCCCGATGCCGCATCGGCCTTGGCTTTGGCATCGTTGAACGCGGCGACGACGAGATCCTCGACCATCTGCTTCTCGCTCGGCTGCAGCAGCGATTCGTCGATCTCGATGCCGATAATCCGCCCCTTGGCCGACGCCCGCACCTTGACCAGCCCGCCACCGGCCACGCCTTCGACTTCGATCTTGTCGAGACCGTCCTGCGCCTTGGTCAATTCGGCCTGGACGTTCTGCGCCATGGCCATGATGTCTTCGATACTCTTCATGCCGTCATACTCCGCTTCGCCGCCAGCAGGCGGTCAATTTCACTCTCCGGAACCTCGGCGTCGGGGAACGCCTCCAGCGCCGCCGCGATCACCGGCGTTGCCAGAATCTCGGCCTTGAACGCCTCGCGCTGCGCCGCTTCGGCCTCGCGCACCGTCGGCGCGCCCGGCGTCGGCGCAGTCGTCACTTTCCAGGCACGCCCGGTGACGCGCTTCAGCGTGACCGCCAATTCTGCGACCAGATCGGGCGAAATCGGGCGCGCCGAGCTCAGCACCAGATCGCTGCCGTCAAGGCTGACAATGCTGGCGTGATGCACCACGCGCGACGCCAAAGCGAGTTCGCCCGAAGCCTCGAGCAAGGCGACGATCTGGCTGATCGAGCGTGGTAAGTCTGCCTCCTCCAGCGCGGCCGCCGCGCTCGCCACGGGGGCAGCCGGAGCCGCCGCTGCGGCGGGGGCCGGGGCCGCCGCGTTGAGCGGCACGCCAGTGCTGATCATCCGCGCCAGCTCGCCCGGATCGGGCAAGGTCGAGGCATGGACCAGCCGCAGCAGCGCCATCTCGCACGCTTCGATCGGCATCGCCGCGCGGGCAACTTCGTCATGGCCCTTGAGCAGCAATTGCCACAGCCGGTGCAATGCGGCGAAGGACAGCGAGGACGCCCAGTCCAGCAACGCCTCGCGCTCCTCGGTCGCCTGTCCGGCTTCCTGCGCCGCGCCGAGCTTGACCAAGGTGGTGGCATGAACGGTCTCCAGCAGCCCGCGCAGCACGCCGAGCGGATCGACCCCCAAATCATATTGCCGCCGCAGCGCCGCCAATGCGCCGATCCCGTCGCCCGCGAGCAACAGCGTCATCAAATCGCGGATCGCCCCGCGATCGGACAGGCCGAGCATGTCGCGCACCGCGCCCGCGCTGACCGCGCCGCCATCCATATCGGCATGGGCGATCGCCTGGTCGAGGATCGACAGCCCGTCGCGCGCCGACCCTTCCGCCGCCCGCGCGATCAGCCCGAGCGCCTCGGGCTCGGCCTCAACCCCCTCGGCCGCGACCACGCGCGCGAAATGCTCGGCCAGCAACTCCGCCGGAATGCGCCGCAAATCGAAGCGCTGGCAGCGCGACAGCACCGTCACCGGGACCTTGTTGACCTCGGTCGTCGCCAGCACGAACTTCACGCCCTCGGCCGGTTCCTCCAGCGTCTTCAGCAGCGCGTTGAAGGCGTTCTTCGACAGCATGTGGACTTCGTCGATGATGTAGATTTTGTAGCGCGCGACGAACGCCGTCATCCGCGAGGCATCGATCACCGCGCGCATGTCGTCGACGCCGGTATGGCTGGCGGCGTCCATCTCGATCACGTCGATATGCCGCCCCTCGGCAATGCCGACGCACGGCTCGCACACGCCGCACGGGTTGATCGTCGGCCCACCCTGCCCGTCCGGGCCGATGCAGTTGAGCGCCTTGGCGAGCAGGCGCGCGGTCGAGGTCTTCCCGACCCCGCGCACGCCGGTCAGCAAAAAGGCATGGGCCAGCCGCCCGCGCCGGATCGCATTGCCGAGCGTGGTGACCATCGCATCCTGGCCGATCAGCTCGGCAAAGGTCTGCGGCCGATATTTGCGCGCGAGCACGCGGTACGCGTCGCTCTTCGCCGGAGCGGGCGGTTCGCCCAGGTCGAACGCGGGGAGATCGAGGGAGTCGGACATTATGCGCGGTCTAGCGCGGGCGAGGCGCTGTGTCGAAGGGTTGGTGGCATCTCAGCGCGTTTGCGGCGTGGCCTTGATGATATCGCGCGCGATCCGCTCCACCTTCAGGATGCCGCGCTCATTGGCGGCCCCGGAATACAGCCCACGCAAATAGCCGCGATCAAAATCCGTCAGTTCAGCAGGCGGCGCGGCCGGCCCGGCATCGAACAGCGTCAGGATCGTTGCCGACCCGGCGCGCACCTTCGCTCGCGCGAGCGCCAGCATCCGCATCGCGGCATAATCGGCGATCTGGACAAAGCTCAACCCTTGCACCTTTTCCCGATCGATCAGCATTACCGACGCCACAACATCCCGACGAAAGGGCAGTGCCGCCTGCGACGCGGTCGATACCTCCAAGGTGCCTTCATATAGCGGCTCGCCGTCCCGGCTGCGGATCGCGGTCCGGGTGACGAGGTGAACCGGCCCCGGCTCGGCGAGCACCTTGCGAAAGTCATGCAGGTCAAGATCCCCAAAGAACTGCGGTCGCTTTTTGGCCAGCGCGTCGATCTCAACCTGTCCGTCCGCGACGAACAGCAACACGACATTGGGTCGGCAGTGCTCCCCGGCCAGGGTCAGCCCGGCCTGTTGCGCGTCCTCGAACAAGCGGTCGGCGATCGCGCCGAGTGCCGCGCTCGGCAATCCAGCCGTGGCCAGGCAGATCGGATCGGCAAAGCGCGCCATCGGCTGGCTGAAGGCGATTTCGGGCGTCACATCCTGGGTCAACGCCCGCACCGTCGCGGCATCGGGCGCTTTGCGTCCTGTCACCACGATCGAATCGTCGGGCATGCCAGCGGGCTGCTTTTGTGCGACTGGCGGAATTTGGCGTGGGGATGCTTGCGCAATCGCCATCGCGCTGTGCGCAACCGCGATCGATGCCGCAATCCCGCACACCCACATTCGCCCCATCATCGCCCACCTGCCCCGTCTCGTCCCGATCCCGCCCCTGGGTAGCAGCTTGTCGCTGTTCTACAATGCGTTGGGCCCAAGCGGGGCGGCTATTGATCGAGAGTTTGCCCGGCAAATCCGTCTCGTCGGACCAGCCTTGCCGACCGACCGGACCCTGTCGAGGGGATAGTGTGCCCGAGGACCGTTGCCAAAAACGCGCACCATCGATACTGCCACAATATGGCAGTATTGGTCATGACGACCATATTCGAAGGACCAGCATGTCTCGCGCACAGCGGCTGCTCGACTTGATCCAGCTTTTGCGACGCCATCGGCGCGCTGTGGCGGGGGCGGCGCTGGCCGAGGAGCTCGGTGTCTCGCTGCGTACCGTGTATCGCGACATCGATGCCTTGAAGGCCCAAGGTGCGCAGATCGACGGCGAAGCCGGCGTAGGCTATGTCCTTCGCCCGGGCTTCATGCTGCCGCCGCTCATGTTTTCCGAGGACGAGATCGAGGCATTGGTGCTGGGATCGCGGTGGGTTTCGGAACGCGCGGACGGACTTTTGGGCAAGGCCGCGCGCAACGTGCTTGCCAAGATCGGCGCAGTGTTACCCCCCGATTTGAAGGACGGCATCGATGCCTCAGGATTGTTGATCGGGCCAGGCGCGCCAATCGCCGCCGGGGACGCGGAACTTCCCACGATCCGTCAGGCGATCCGGTCCGAGCGGATGCTCCATATCGCCTATGCCGACGAACATGGCAGCGCCACACAGCGTACCATCTGGCCGTTTGCGCTGGCGTTTTACGATCGCGTGCGCGTCGTCGTTGCGTGGTGCGAATTGCGCGGCGGCTATCGACATTTCCGAACCGACCGAATCACCACGCTAGCCGTGACGGCCGGTCGCTATCCACGCCGACGCGGCGCGATGCTCAAAGAATGGCGCACGCTGCGCGGCATTCCCGAGCAATAGTCCTCGAGGAACAACGCTGTGGGGAATCGACTGCTGACATAAGCTGACAGCATGACGTCGTAAAAGGTCCCTACCGGCACGCAATTGCCGCGCTGCCGATGCGAGGAGACCTTCAATGCCCGATTTCAGCTTTCTGCTGCTACACGTCGCGGACCCTGCTGCCAGCGCAACATTCTACACAACGCTGCTCGGCATCCCGATTATCGACCAGAGACCGGGTTTTTCGATGCTGCCGTTGCGCGATGGCGTCATGTTGGGGCTTTGGGAGCGCGATACGGTCGAACCGCAAAGCAGCGGTCAATCCGGTGCCAATGAAATCGCGTTTGCCGTTGCGGACGCGGCGGCCGTGGAGGCGACGTACGACGCCTGGCAGCGGCGCGGCGTGACCATCCTTCAAACACCGACCGAGATGAGTTTCGGTCTCACCTTCGTTGCGATCGATCCCGATGGGCATCGCCTTCGGGTGTTTGCGCCCGCTATGGCTTGAAGCGCCCCGGCGAAGCCGGGTCGTCGGGCGGGCCTTGCCCGCCGGCCGCGCTGGCGCGTCTTGTGCGCAGCTTTGCTGCGTACATGCGCGCTGCGCGGTGGGAGCCGGAACGACCCGCGGCGAAATCGTTGTGGCTGCTTCCTTCCGGATCTGACCAGGTTGGCGACGACCACGTCCGCCCGACTCCCGCGCTGCCTATGGCGGGGTCGGGCGAAAGGATCAAGCCTGTCTCGACCGAAGTCGAACCCGCGCTTAGCGGCGCACCGTCCGGCAGGTGCGGATACGCTGGTGATGGCGATAGACTGTGCGGCACACTTTGCGGGTGTGCGGACGCCAGCCACGGTTGCGCTCGGTGTGGACGACGGTGCGTTCGACCCGGCGATCATGCTGGCGCTCGACCTGTGCGCTCGCGCTGGCGGGGGCCATGGCGGCAGCGGCGATCAGGCCCGCCGAGATCAGGGCTGCGAATTTCATGGGATCATCTCCTGTATCGTGCCGAGGTGGCACCACAGGCAAATGATCAACGGCCCTGCATGTTCCGCACTTCGCCCGGAATCCGCACGGTGAGCTGCTCCAACCGGTCCCCGAGCAAGATCTGGCAGGCCAGCCGACTGGTGCGCGTCGCCCCCGCCGCCAGGTCCAACATATCCTCTTCATCCTCGCTCGCGGGCGGCAATTTGGCGAAATCGTCCGCCGCGACGATCACATGGCAGGTCGAACATGCCATCTGCCCCTCGCACGTGCCCTCCAGCGGCTGACCGTCGGCCTGCGCCACTTCCAGCAGCCGCGCGCCGCTCTGCGCGGTCACCTCGCGGATCGTGCCGTCGGTGCCGATGAAACGAACCAGGGTCATGCAGCAATCCTTTGCGCGTCGGCGGCCAGCATGATGCGGTCGATCGCGTCGGTCAATTCGGCCTCGCTGGTATAACGCCCGAAGCCGATGCGGAGGCTCGATCGCGCCTGCGCCTCGCTTAGGCCAAGCGCGCGCAGCACATGGCTCGCCCGCCCCGACCCGCTGGCGCAGGCCGATCCCGCCGAGAACGCCACGTCGCGCAAGGTGGACATCAGCCGCGCCACGTCCAGACTATCACGCCGGATGTTGAGATTGCCACGATAGCGCCGGTCGCGCGCGCCATTGATCTGCCAGTCGGGTCCGAGGCGCCGCGTCGCCAGCGTCCACAAATGCTCGATATGCGCCGCGTCCGCCGCGCCGCGCGCCGCCATCAGCGCCGCCGCCGTCCCGAACCCCGCGCACAAGGCCGGGGACAGCGTGCCCGATCGCCCAAGCGCTTCCTGCCCGCCGCCATGCAGCAGCGGCGCGAGCGTAATGCCGCCCCGCACCCACAAAGCGCCGATTCCCTTCGGCCCATAGATCTTGTGCCCCGACACCGCGACCAGATCGCAGGCGGCAGGAATGTCGACCCGCCCATACCCCTGCACTGCATCGCACAGCAAAAGCGCGCCCGCCGTATGCGCGATCTCGGCCAGCGCGGCGATCGGCTGGATCACGCCAATCTCATTATTGACCAGCATTGCCGCGACCAGTTTCGTGCCCGGCACGATCGCGGCGCGCGCCTGATCGAGATCGACCAGCCCGTCGCCCCCGACCCGCAGCACCGTCACCTCTTGTCCGCCCGAGCGCAGCGCCGCGACCGTATCGAGCACGGCGGCATGTTCGCTCGCCAGCGTCACCACCGGGCCGCCCAGCCCCTTGATCGCCCAGTTGAGCGCCTCGGTCGCGCCGCTGGTGAACGCGAGCGTACCGCCCGGCGGCAGCAGCGCCGCCACCTGATCGCGCGCCACTTCCACCAGCGCCTTGGCCTTGCGCCCGGCGGCATGCGCCGAATGCGGATTGGCATGCTGATCGCGCAGCCACGGCAGCATAGCGTCGAGCGCTTCGGGGGCGAGCGGCGTGGTCGCCTGATAATCGAGATAGATCATGCCGCAAACGCACGGGCCGAACGCGCGACAGTGCGCCATTCGGTGATGAAGCGCTCGACATCCGCCGCGCTGGTGTCGCGCCCGAAACTCACGCGGACCACCTCGCGCGACGCCTCCACGTTCCATCCCATCGCGCCCAGCACATGGCTCGGCTTCATGCTGCCCGACGAGCACGCACTCCCCGCCGACACCGCAATCCCCGCCATGTCGAAGCGGATGAGCTGCGTCGCAGCGGCCAGCCCCGGCATCCGGTACGACCCGATCGCCGGATGGCGCGGCGCTCCGGCGGCGACGACATCCCCGCCCGAGCGCGCAATCGCATCGTCCAGCCGCGCCCGCAGCGGCACCAGCCGCGCGACCTCCTCCCGCTCCGCCAAAGCCGCCGCAAAGCCGAGCGCGGCGGGCATATTCTCGGTCCCCGCGCGATACCCGCGTTCCTGCCCGCCCGTTGGCGTCAGCATTGCAAGGTCGCGCACCAGCAACGCGCCAATCCCGATCGGCCCGCCGCGCTTATGCCCCGATATCGCGATGAAATCGGCGTGTTCGATCACCTCTGGGTCAGCCCCGGCGGGCATTTGCGCGGCATCGACCAGCAGCAAGCCGCCCGCCGCGTGGGTCAGTTCGGCAATCGCCGCAATCGGCTGCCGCACGCCTGTTTCGCTATTGCACCACTGCACCGCCACAATTGCGCGCGGCCCCGCCAGTAGCGCCGCCAGCGCATCGAGATCGAGCAGCCCCTGCGCATCCACCGGCAGCACGCCAGCATCAGCCGCGGCGCGAATCACCGCATCATGCTCCACCGCCGAGATCAGCCGCCGCTCCGCGCCGCTCCTCGACAAGGCGATCGCCAGCGACTCGCTCGCGCCGCCGGTCAGGATCGTCTCGCCCGGCCAGCCATAAGCGGCGGCAATCGCCGCGCGCGCCTGCTCCAGCTTTGCGCGCGCCGCGCGGCCCTCGGCATGCGGCGAGGATGGATTGGCCCAGGCCCGCATCCCCGCCTCCACCGCAGCAATCGCGGCAGGCCGCATCGGCGTGGTCGCGGCATGGTCGAGATACAGCCGCTCGCGGATCGAGGATTCGGGCAAAATGATGTCAACCTTCGGCAATGATTGCGCGGTGCGGGTGCGAGCCTATATAGCGCGCAATCCATCCTGCCCAAGCCTTGGGTATGGAACCACCTCCTTTGCCGTCAGCAGGTCCGATGCCAGAAGTCATTTTTCCCGGCCCCGATGGTCGTCTCGAGGGCCGTTTCGCGCCAGCTCCCCGCCCGCGCGCGCCCGTCGCGATGATCCTCCATCCGCATCCGCAAGCCGGCGGCACGATGAACAACCACATCGTGATGGAACTCTACAAGACCTTCCAGCGCCGCGGTTTCGCAACACTGCGCTTCAATTTCCGCGGTGTCGGCAAGAGCCAGGGCACCTTCGACAATGGCGTGGGCGAACTGTCCGATGCCGCGAGCGCGCTCGATTGGGTGCAGAGCTTCCACCCCGAAGCCTCGACCACCTGGATCGCCGGCGTCAGCTTCGGTGCGTGGATCGGCATGCAGTTGCTGATGCGCCGCCCGGAAATTCGCGGCTTCATCTCGGTCGCGCCGCCCGCCAACATGTACGACTTCACCTTCCTCGCGCCGTGCCCGGCGAGCGGCATCATCATCCAGGCCGAGAATGACGAAGTCTCGCCCCCGCTCGCCACGCAGAAGCTGGTCGACAAGCTGCGCACGCAGAAGCACATCACGATCCACCACGACACCATCCCCAAGGCGAACCATTTCTTCGAGCACGAAATGCCGCAGCTGATGGGATCGGTGGACAAGTATCTGGATATGCGGCTCGATCCCAACTCGCCGATCAAGTGATCCTCGCCCCGCGCTGCCGTGTCAGGCGGCGCGGGGTCAGCGTTACAGCGTCCAGATCACGACATTGCCCACCAGCACCGCCGCCATCACCAGCATCAGCACGCCCTTTTGCCGATTCTGGCCTTTGGCGATCAACGCCGCGCCGCCGATGAGGCAGGCAAACGCTGCGAGCATGGCGAGCGCGGGAGCGAGGTTTTCGAGAGAGGTCACAGAGCCTCTATTTCCGTTCGTGCTGAGCTTGTCGAAGCACTGCCATCCACCAGCGCTGCGTGTTTGGCCAGGGCCCTTCGACAGGCTCAGGGCGAACGGATGTTATTGGTCCGCGCCCGCCAGCACCGCCCCATAAGCGGCGAGATCCACATTCCCGCCCGACAGAAGCACCAACAGCCCCGGCTCGACCGGCACCTTGCCCGTCAGCACCGCCGCCAGCGCAACCGCGCCGCCCGGCTCCACCACCAGCCGCAGCTTCTCCGCCGCCCAGCGCTGTGCCGCGCGGATTTCCGCCTCGTTCACCGCCACCCCAGTCGCCCCGCGCCGGGCGAGCACGTCGAAGGTCAGCGGTGAGACGCGCAGCGTCTGCAGCGCATCGCACGCCGTTGGCGGCGGTGCGTCGCCGACCGGCTCAATCCACCCCGCCTCCAACGAGCGGCGCATGTCATCCCAGCCCTCCGGCTCCGCCACCGTGATCGTCGCTTCGGGCAAGGCCAGGGTCAGCCCCGCGGCCAGACCGCCCCCGCCACATGGCACCACCACGCGACTCGGCGCGCCCAAACCCAGCGCCGCCATCTGCGCCGCCGCTTCAATCCCGGCGCTGCCCTGCCCCTCGATCACCCAGGGATCATCGAAGCTCGGCACCAGCACCGCCCCGCGCGCTTCGGCCAGTCGCGCGGCGATCTTCTCGCGGCTCTCGGTTGCCCGATCATAGCTCACCACTTCGGCACCCAGTGCCAGCGTGTTCTCGCGCTTGGCCTTGGGCGCATCGGCCGGCATCACGATCGTCGCGGGCATCCCCAGCCGCCGCGCCGCCCAGGCGACTCCCTGTGCGTGATTCCCCGAGGAGAAAGCGACCACGCCTTTTTCCCGCTGGACGGGCTCGATCGCCGTCAACCGGTGCCACGCCCCGCGCAATTTGAACGCGCCGATCGGTTGCAGGCACTCCGCCTTGAAAGAGACCTTAACCCCATGAATTTCAACCACGAAAAGCGGTGTCGGCGGCACCACGGCGGCCACTTTGGCAGCGGCATCGCGGACCCCGGCGCGGGTCGGCTGTCTTAAAATTGTCACTAATTATCTCCGCACGTTCAAAACCGCTTTACAATGCAAAAACGCGCCCCTATCTCGCCCATCCGCTGCCCCATGGGACTTCCAACCGCAAGGCAGCTTTTTTCACCGTAGGCGCAAGCCACTTGGAGGTCCCTTGAGTTGCACAAGCATCATCGCGCGCTGGGGTTAGCGACCACCCCTTCGATTACCAACACTGGTATCGACATCGCTAAGCAGCGGCCGGTTCAGCCGGTCACGCTGGTTCGTCCGCATGCGGCATCGCGTGCGGCCCGGTTCTTCGCAGAGAAGTTCCCGGGTCGTTCGATGTATGCCGTGAAAGCGAATCCGTCGCCTCAACTCCTGCAGATTCTGTGGGATTCGGGCATCACCCATTTCGACGTCGCGTCGATCGCGGAAGTGCGTCTGGTTGCGGAAACGCTCCCCGAGGCGACCCTGTGCTTCATGCACCCGGTCAAGGCACCCGAAGCGATCCGCTCGGCCTATTTCGACTATGGCGTGAAGACGTTTTCTCTCGACAGCGTGGAAGAGCTGGAGAAGATCGTCGACGCGACCGATCACGCCGAAGACCTGACGTTGTGCGTCCGCCTTCGCGTGTCGTCGGAGCATAGCAAGCTGAGCCTCGCGTCGAAATTCGGCGCGGCACCGGGTGAGACCAAGGAATTGCTGTTCCGCGCTCGCCAGGCAGCGGATGCGCTCGGCATCTGCTTCCATGTCGGCAGCCAGGCGATGACGCCCGAAGCCTATGCCAATGCGATGGAGCGCGTCCGCGCCGCCATCGTCGATGCAGCGGTCACGGTCGACGTGATCGATGTCGGCGGCGGGTTCCCCTCGTCCTATCCGGGCATGGAGCCGCCCCCGCTCGAGCGCTATTTCGAGACGATCCACCGTGCGTTCGAATCGCTGCCGGTCAGCTATTCGTCCGAGCTGTGGTGCGAGCCCGGCCGTGCCTTGTGCGCCGAATATAGCTCGATCGTGGTGCGCGTCGAAAAGCGTCGTGGTGATGAGCTGTACATCAACGACGGCGCCTATGGCGCGTTGTTCGATGCGGCGCATATCGGCTGGCGTTTCCCGGTCGAGCTGCTGCGCGAGCCTGAAAGCCGCTCGAAGGACATGGCATTCAGTTTCTATGGCCCGACCTGCGACGACATGGACCATATGGCAGGCCCCTTCTATCTGCCGGCGGACGTGAAGGCAGGCGATTATCTCGAAATCGGGATGCTCGGCGCTTATGGTTCGGCGATGCGCACCGCCTTCAATGGCTTCGGATCGGACGAGACGGTGATCGTCGCCGACGAACCGATGGTATCGCTTTATGGCGAGGACCTGCCAGAGGTCGCTTCGAACGTCGTCACGCTGTAACACAGCACTATCACTATCGCCTGACCTCCTCCCCTCCCGCTCTGCGGGAGGGGTCGGGGGAGGGCATTTTGCTATCGGGGATGCGGACAGTCGGCCCTCCCCTAACCCCTCCGCCAAGCGGGAGGGCATTTGGAGAAGATCATGACCGAAGTCCTCAACACCAACCGCAAGGCCGAATTGCTCTCGACCACCGTCGAGCATATCGACATCACCAAGTTCGACGCGCGCCCGATCGTCGATGCGATGAAGAAGATGAGCTTCACCAGCCGCGATCTCGGCCGCGCGACCGACATCTACAACCAGATGCTCGCCGACCCCGATTGCTCGATCTTCCTCGTCATCGCCGGGTCGACCTCGGCGGGTGGTTGCATGGATCTCTATGCCGAGCTGCTGCGCAACAACATGATCGACGGCGTGGTCGCGACGGGCGCGTCGATCGTCGACATGGATTTCTTCGAAGGCCTTGGCCACAAGCATTATCAGGCGCTCGAAGTGCCGGATGACGACACGCTGCGCTCGCTGCTGATCGACCGTATCTACGACACGTACATCGACGAAGAGCAGCTTCAGGACTGCGACCACACGATCTATGAGATCGCCAACAGCCTGGAACCCCGGCCCTATTCGAGCCGCGAATTCATCCGCGAGATGGGCAAGTATCTCGTCGCGAACGGCAAGAAGGAAAACAGCCTGGTCAAGCTCGCTTACGAGCATGACGTGCCGATCTTCTGCCCGGCCTTCGTCGATTCGTCGGCAGGCTTCGGTCTGGTCAAGCACCAGGTAGACCGGGCCAAGGAGGGCAAGCCGTACATGGTGCTCGACGCGATCGCCGATTTCCGCGAACTGACCGACATCAAGATCAAGGCCGGCACCACCGGCCTGCTGATGATCGGCGGCGGCGTGCCGAAGAACTTCATCCAGGACACCGTGGTCTGCGCCGAAATCCTCGGCCATGACGACGTGCAGGTGCATAAGTACGCCGTGCAGATCACCGTCGCCGACGTGCGCGACGGCGCCTGCTCGTCCTCGACGCTGCAGGAAGCGGCCTCGTGGGGCAAGGTCAACACCGGCATCGAACAGATGGTGTTCGCCGAAGCCGGTTCGGTCATGCCACTGCTGGCATCGGACGCCTATCATCGCGGCCTGTGGAAGAACCGCACCAAGCGTCGCTGGGGTGCGAGCTTCGACTGAACCCGCTAACGTCGCCGCGAATCCATAGGAGAGCGGCAATGTTGGATAGACGGTTGGTATTGGCAGGTGCCGTTGGGGCGACGCTGGGGATGCCCAGCGTCGCCCTTGCGCAATCAGGGGACACGACGGCCACACCGACATGGCCACCAGCCGAATCCTTTCCGCTGTGGCCCGGCAAAGCGCCGGGTGCCCCCGCTACTTTACCCATCCCCGCCCCGAGCTTTGATGGCTATCAGGGCAAGGAATTGTGGCTGCGCGGCGTCGCCGTGCCCACGGTTGGCGTATTCCGCCCGGAACGGCCGGACGGGCGCGCGGTGTTGTCGATCCCTGGCGGTGGCTACGGCTTCGTATCGGTCAGCAATGAAGGCATCGACGTCGCGCGCGTCCTCAATGCGCGCGGCATTACCGTGTTCGTGCTCGCTTATCGCTTGCCCGGGGAAGGCTGGGCCAAGCGCGAGGATGTGCCGCTGCAGGATGCGCAGCGCGCGATGCGGCTGATCCGCGCCAATGCGACACGCTATGGCATCGACCCGGCGCGGCTGGGTACGATCGGCTTCTCCGCCGGGGGTCACCTCGCCGGAATGCTCGCCGTCGGCCATGCCGACCCCGTCTATACGCCTGTCGACCACGCCGACCACTTGTCCGCGCGGCCCGATTTCGCCGGATTAATATATGCGGTGACGTCGTTTCAGACCGCCGGCTTCGATCCGGCAGCCCCCGTCAACGGCCTGCTGGGGCCCAAGCCGTCGGCCGCGTTGCTCGATCGCTATGATCCGGCGCGCCGCCTCGATTCCAGCGCACCACCGCTGTTCCTCGCCCATGCGATGGATGACGGTGTCGTGCCGATCGCGCAATCGCTGCTGATGCTCGACCGCGCGCGGGTCGAACGGGTGCCGGTGGAGGCCCATCTGTTCCAGCATGGTGGACATGGCTTCGGCGCGCTGCATCTGGCGGCAGGATCACCGGGTCTCGATTGGCCCGAACTGTTCTCGCGCTGGAGTGCGGCCCTGCCGCGACCTTAGGCGTACCGCATGGCCGTCATTGCGAGACCGGACTATTTCGGGCACGCTCCCTTAAAGGGGGATATGACCGATGCATAGCGAGATCCTGAAGCCCGTTGTCGTGCTCATCGCGTGGACGCTGGTGATGCTGGTATGGATGCTGTCGACGCGTCTGCCAGCGATGCGGGCTTCAGGGGTCGATATCACCAAGCTTGTCGGCACAAAGGCGGCAGATGCGGACGGCCGCCTGCCGCCCAAGATCCAGTGGGTTGCGCACAATCACAACCATCTGATGGAGCAGCCGACGCTGTTTTACGCCGTCTGCGGGGTGATTGCGCTGACGGGTACCGGCAACGGGGTCAATGCGTGGATCGCCTGGGCTTATGTGGCGCTGCGCATTGCCCACAGCGTGTGGCAGGCAAAGGTCAACAAGGTGTCGGTGCGTTTCCTGCTCTTCCTCGGCGCGTCCCTGGCGCTGATCGCGTTGACGCTCCACGCGGCGATGGCGGTGTTCTGACGCTCTTCGGATCCTCCCCGGCACGGGGAGGATTGACTGGCGCGGTGGGCTCAGCCGAACAGCCGCGCCATCGCGCGGTCCAGCATCACCAATTGCCACAGCGTGCGGCCATGCTCGGCGCGCCCGGCACGATGGTCAGCCGCCAGTCGGGCGATCACGCCGGGATCGAACCAGCCCGACCCCACCAGCACACGCGACGACGCCAGCGCCGCTGCCTCATCCGCCAGCGCCCCGCGAAACCAGACGCTGATCGGCGTGACAAAGCCCATTTTCGGGCGATACAGAATATCGCGCGGCAGATAGCGTTCCATCGCCTTTTTGAGCAGCCACTTCCCCTGCCCGCCGCGCAACCGCATGTCGGCGGGAAGCCTGGCCGCGAACTCGACCAGGCGGTAATCGAGCAGCGGCTCGCGCGCCTCCAGCCCGACTGCCATACTGGTGCGGTCGGCCTTGGTCAGAATGTCACCGGGCAACCAATGCTGGAAATCGGCATATTGCGCGCGGTCGAGCGCATCGCGCGCCGGCGCATCGCGCATCGAGCGGACATAACGATCCTCGGCGCGATGCCCGCCGAGCGCGGCGCGCGCGTGATCGGTCAACAGCGCCGCGCGCAAGGCAGGCGTGGTCACCCCGACCGAGCGGGCATAGCCCTCCGCCCCATCCTCGGCGAGCGCGAGCAGCGTCGTCTTGGCGCGGAGCGGGCGCGGGGCCCAATCGGCCTTGGGATACCAGCGACCAAGCGTGCCGAACAGGTTCGAGCGGATCGAAGCGGGCACCATCGCGCGCACGCGCTCCTCGGCTGCCTGAAACTTGTAGCGACGGTATCCGGCAAAGGCCTCGTCGGCCCCGTCGCCGGACAGCGCCACCGTCACATCCTCGCGCGCCAGCTCGCACACCCGGTACGTCGCCAGCGCCGACGCATCGGCAAAGGGTTCGTCAAAGGCATGGACCAGCGTGTCGATCAGCGAGAAATCGTCCGCCGCGACCACGCGCTCGCGATGCTGCGTGGCGAAGCGCTCGGCGATCACATCGGCATAGCGGCGTTCATCGAGGCTGTTCTCGTCAAACCCGATCGTGCAGGTGCGCACCGCCCCGCGCGAGGCCTCCGCCATCAGCGCGACCACCGCCGAGCTATCGACCCCGCCCGACAGGAACGCGCCCAGCGGCACATCCGACACCATGCGCGACGTCACCGCATCGCGCAGCAGCGCGACCAACTCTTCCTCAAGCGCCTTGGCCGACCCCGTCGCACGTCGGGAGAAGTCCACATCCCACCAGCGCGACGGCGCGGGCACCGGTTTGCCGCGCTCGATCAGCAGGCTGTGCCCGGCGGGCAGCTTCTTCACGCCCGCGACGAGACAGGTGTCGTCGGGCACATAGCCAAACGCCAGATAATCCTCGACCGCGCGAAGATCGGGCGCGCGCCGCAGCAGCGGATGCGCGAGCAACCCCTTCAATTCAGACGCGAAAGCGACCCCGCCATCGGACAGCTCGACGTAATGCAGCGGCTTCACGCCGAGCCGGTCGCGCGCGAGAAACAGGCATTGCCGCCGCGCATCGTGCAGCGCGAAGGCGAACATGCCGTTCAACCGATCGAGCAGCGCCGGGCCCCAGGCCGCCCAGCCGTGGAGCAGCACCTCGGTATCGCCCGCCGTCACGAACACGGCACCCCGTGCCTGCAACTCCGCGCGCAGGGCCGCGAAATTATAGATCTCGCCATTATAGGTGACGGTCAGCGCGCCATCAGCGCTCGCCATTGGCTGCGGCGATCCGGCGACATCAATGATCGACAGCCGTCGATGCCCCAACCCCACCCCCGGCGCGGTCCACACACCCGATCCGTCGGGCCCGCGATGCGCCTGCGCATCCGCCATCGCCGCGATCCGCGCGGGATCGACGGGCTTTGGCGTCGCGGGATAATAGAGACCAGCAATCCCGCACATCAGTTGATCATTCCCGCGCTGCGATCGGCCAGCCGCTCGATCGGTCCCAGCGCCGCGACAAACGCCGCCATCGCCAAGCGTGGATCATGGCCCGGCACCGCCTCGGCCGAGACATGCACCGCGACCGCGCGCTGCGGGCCGCCAAGCATCTTGGCCTTCAGTGTTTCCAGCTTCACCACGGGCCCCTTGTAGGTCAGCGTATCCCCAACGCGATACCAGGTGACCACGTGCCGCTCGACCGGCCCCGGCGCGGTGATGCGCATCGCCGATCCGCCCGCCAGATCGGGAAGATCGGCCACACGCACCCACACATCATCCTCCCGCAGCGCGCCCACGCCGAACGCGACCACCTCTTTGCCCTCATTCTGGCTGCCATAAACGGCGATCGCGAGGTCAACCTGATCGCCCTTCGCATTGCCGTAGCGACCGAGCAGAAAATGGTCTGCACCCGGATAATTGGGTGCCCACGGCGCACGCGCGCTCAGCGCGACGCGGTGCCAGCCCGGCACCTCCGGCAGGGCAATCCGCTCGGGCAGCGTCTGCGCGCGCCCGGCAATCGCTGCCGACCAGGCCGGGAACAGCGCGGCCAGCGCCAGCACCAGCACCGCTGCCAATGGCGCATCAAGGCGGTAGCGTGGCACCGTTTGCAGCGCGGCCGGGTCGAACAGCGGGGCATCGGGCGCACGGTCAAACCAGCGCCAGCCGAGCGCCAGCACCGCTGCCATCACCACCGCAAAGAACAGCCAGCCATAGACGATATGGTCAAACCCGGTCGCGCGCTCGACCGAGGTGAGATAGGCGGCATAGATCGTCCCGAACGCCCGCACCCCATTGGCCAGTACCGGAACCACCAGCGCCACCACCATGAAAGCCGCGCGCCTGCGCCAGGACACGAAGCAGACATTGGCGACCAGGACGCCATAGGCGATCATCGCGATCACGAACTTCGCGCCGGAGCAGGCCTCGGCCACTTCGAAATAGCCATTGGGGATGGTGATCAGCACGCCATCCACCTCAGCGGGCACGCCGAACAGATGCAATAGCGGCATGGTCAGCGCGACCGTGGCGGTCTGGAGCGGCCCCTCCAGCCCTTCGCCAAACGGCACCAGGAACAGCGCATAGCCAAGCGGAAACAGCAGTGCGCGCGCGACATTGGGCCCGAGCAGGGTCACTACCGCGCCCTGCAGCATCAGCACGATCCCGAGATGCCGGGCAAGCGCCACGCCACCCGCATCGCCCAGCAGCCAGCCAAAGCCGCCAATGGCGACCAGCGCCAAACCCGGTGCCCAGGCGACGGGGGTGAGCTCGGCCAGCCCGGCGCGGCGCTGCCAGACAAGCCATACCACTACGGGCGCAATGAACAGACAATGCCCAAAGGTCGTGCTGGTCCACCACAGCGTCGCGAGCGCACGGACGTCGCTGCCGAACAGCAAGAGGATCGCGACACTGACGATGCCGAGCAGCGCCGTTTGCGGCCGCCACACCTGCCCCGGCGCTGCATGTCCATCACCGGCCAGCAGTCCCGGCTGGATGCGCATCCCAAGGGGCAGCGTCATGCGTTCAGGCCGCGCTGCGGCGCGGGGATGCCTTCACGCTGATCCCCAGGATCGCATCGAGCGGCGCGAGCCGCGCCTCCCAGCTATAGCGCGCCTGCACCTGCGCGCGCGCGTCGCGACCGATCTCCGCGCCCCGCACCGGATCGTTCAGGATGGCGATGACTTCCTCGGCAATCTCGCCAACGGTTTCGCCAATGCGGATCGTTCCGCCATGGTCGATCCCTTCGGCTGCCGCTCTGGACGCGACGACCGGGCGTGCCATTGCCATCGCTTCCAGCACTTTGTTCTGGATGCCGCGCGCGAGCTTCAGCGGCGCGACGACGACCGAGGCGGCGGCGATCCACCCGCGCACATCGGCGACTTCTCCGGTCACGATCACCCCAGGTTGCTTGGCCAGCGCCTTGACCGCATCGCTCGGTGCGCGCCCGACAATGGCGAAGCGGGCCTGCGGAAAGCGCACGCGAATGTGCGGCAGGATCGTCTCGACGAACCAGGTCACCGCTTCGATATTGGGCCGATAGTCCATTTGCCCGGTAAACACGATCAACGCGCCGGTGGTGTCGATGCGCTTGAACGGCGCGGTCGGATCGAAAAATTCAGTGTCGATGCCATTCTCGACAACATGGACCCGCTCCGCACCGGACTTGTCGCGGAACAGTTGCGCCTCGGCCGCGCTGACGAACAGGCTGGCATCTGCCCGCTGCGCGACCGCGCGCTCATGCTGAAACAGCAGCCGCGCTTCGCGCTTCATGAACCAGCGCATGATTCCGCCAGAACCCTTGGCATAGGCACCGAACTTTGCCGAATCCATGTCGACAAAATCCATAATCACTTTCTGGCGCGGCCGGGCCGGAAGATATTGCGCCATCTGGCTGGAAAAAACGTAAATCGTATCGATCGAATGCCGCGAGAGCAGATTGTCGACCGCAGCGCGCAACGAGGCGTTGTCAAACGCCGCCAGCGAGACCGGCTTGCGCCCGATCAACGCCTCAAGCGCAGATGTGAGGCGCGATTTCGACCGCCAGATGATCGAACGATTGCCGGTCAGCTTCGACAGGCCGCTCTTGCGCTTCATATCGCGGGTATCGTCGGCAAAGGCGATCAGATGCACGCGCTTGCGCGCCGCCAGATACTTCAGGATGTGAAAGCCACGGATCTTGTCCCCCCGATCGGGCGGGTACGGCACGCGATGCCCGAGGAAGAGAATGTCACCCATTAACCAAGGCCTTTGGAGATGTGCGGTCCAAGCAGGTTAGCGACCACCAATGGCAGCTTTTTCCACATCGCGACCTTTTGGGCATAGCGTGGGTTCAAGGGATTGATGTCGCGCGATGACTCTCCAATCACCGCGCGTTTACCATACAGCAAGGGCACGCCGTCGAAACCCCAGTTCTTCTTGTAAGCGGCCGGTCCGGTTCCGACCTTGGAGCGACCGAAATCGAAATGCGTGCACCCGCGCGCACGGGCATGGCTCATCAGCGCGAAATACATGCGGTCATTCGCGCGCAAGCCGCGCGCGGCGTGCGTGCCCCCGCCCCAATAGGGATAGACGGTGCCGTTGTAATAGAGGCTGAGCACGCTCGCCACCGCGCGCCCTTCGGACCGGATCGTGACAATGTCGGCGGCGTTTCCAAACTGTTCCAGCACGCAGCGGAACAACCGCGCCGGGAAGACCGGCGTTCCCAGGTTACGGACCGATTCGGCATAGACGGCGTAATGCGCGCGCACGTCACCCGCATCGCGCCCGATCGAGACGGTAAGGTCGTTCTCAAGCGCCTTGCGCACCTCGGCGCGTTGCTTGCGTGGGATGGCGGCGAGCTCGGCCGCGTCGCTGTCCGCCAGCGGTCGCACGAAGCCGAGATAGATGTGATCGTCGAAATCCCATGCCCCCTCGGGCATCGCGCCGCCGCGGAGTTCCAGCGTCGGGCACCCGAATCGCTGTGCGAGTGCCCATCCGCCATCGGCCAGCGCCGCCACCGCCGCAGGCTCATCCGCCAAAATACCGCCGCCAACCGCAAAGCCATTGGACACCAGCGCTTTGCCAAACAACCGCGAGCGCACTTCGGTCAACGGCAGCACGCCCGCGATCGATCCGTCGCCACGCTCGGCGACCAGGGTATGGCTGATCTGGCCGCACCCCTGCGCAACCGCCATGCTCCAGGCTGGCAGATGAAAGGGCGTCCCCTGCTTGTGGCCACGCACGTAGCTTTCCACCCGCTGACGCTCGCCGACATCATGCAAATCGATGGATCGTAGCGCGAGCAAGGGGGCCAGGGGCTGGACCGTCATGCCGCCACCCCAAGCGTTTGCACCGAGGGCAAATCGCGCACGACGGCATCCATCCGCCCCCAGTCGTGCCGACCGATCAATCCGCGCATCTTCCCCGCCATCGCGCCAAGGCGGCTGTAATGGCGCAGTTTTGACTTTAGCGGAGCATTGGTGACGCGCGGCTGGGCAGGATCGATTTCCCACGGGTGAAAGTAGAAGATCGCCGGCTGCCCGTCCGCCGAGACTTGGCGCACTGCATAATCGGTGAGCGCTGCCGGCAGCAGGCGGAAAAAGCCACCGCCGGTCGCCATCCGCCGCGCGCCGAATTGCGCGACGGTCACGGGCACTTCGACCAGATCCGCGTCCGCCAGCGGACGAAAGGCGTAGCGCGGGGCTTTGGGCCAGCCATAATGATCATGGCGCAGCGGTGCCACGCTGGAGGAATACGCATAGCCCTCCTCCGCCAGAATCCGGTGCGCCCACGGCGTGCGCAGATCGATGGAGAAACTCGGCGCGCGATAGCCGGTGACGGCAACGCCGCCCGCATCCTCAAGCGTGCCGCGCGCACGCGCAAGATCGGCGCGGAAGGTTGCGGGTTCCATCGTGAAGACGCGGTCGTGCCCCCAACCGTGGCTCGCCAGTTCATGCCCTGCATCGACGATCCGCCGGATGAGGCGAGGATAGCGCGCGGCAACCCAGCCCAGCGTGAAAAAGGTCGCCTGCACGCCACTCTCGGCGAACAGCGCGAGCACGGCGTCGGTATTGGCCTCCACGCGCGGCAGCAGCGAATCCCAATCGGCCCGGTCGATCACCGATTCAAAAGCGCCGACCTGGAACCAGTCCTCAACATCGACCGAAAGGACATGACGCATCGGCTTAATCCCGCGTGATGGGGAGCGGCGGCGCGGCACTGTGCTCGCCCTCGGCCCAGTCAACCAGGAGCTTCAGAACGCGGCGAAGCGCGATATCCTGCTCATCAACCCGTGCCTCAAGCGCGGCAATACGGGTAGCGACATCCGCAGTAGCGTATGGCGCAGGCACGGGCTCCTCTATCGCCACCGCCATCGGTGCAGGCGCAGGCTCAGGCTCAGGTTCCGGTTTGGGCTCTGGGGGAACAACCACCGGCTGTGCTTCCACAACCGCCACCGCTTCTTCGTGCAGCGCGCGGATCGGGCGCGGCGGGGCCGTCGGGGGCAGAATCGAAATCGGCAGCGGGCCGGGCTCCGGTTCCGGCACCGGCGGTGGTAGCGGACTGGCCAGGGGTTCGTCCGGCGCGGCCACTTCAGAAATCGGCTGCTCAACCGCAGGTGTCGCAGCCACAGCGGGTTCCGGCACGACGATCGGCTTCACGCCCGGCATGTCGCCCGCGATATCTGCCACCACTGCGGCGACCGCCCGCGCATCGATCGTATCGATCCGCTCGATCGCGCCATACAGCATCACGCGGCCCGCCAATTGGTTCAGGCGGCGCGGTACGCCATCGGACCCGCTATAGAGGGCGGTGAACGCATCGGGCGTGAAATGCGGGCGCTCCTGCCAGCCGACCACCGACAGGCGATGCCGCATATAGGGCTCGACCTCTTCGGGCTCCATCGGATCGAGGTGATGCATTGCGATGACGCGCTGGCGCAATTGCTCAAGCCGGTCCGACCCGTGCAGCCGCTCGCGAAATTCGGGTTGGCCGAGCAGGAAGATCTGCAACAGCGCATGCCCGCCGGTCTGGAAGTTCGAGAGCATGCGCAACTCTTCCAGACTCGACACCGGCAGCGCCTGCGCTTCATCGACGATCAGCAGCGTGCGTCGTCCGGCGCGTGCGGTCGCATGCAGCCCGCGTTCGATCGCCACCAGCAATTGTGCCTTGGTCAGCCCCGCGCTGTCGACGTCCAGCCCGGTTGCAACCATGCGCAACAGATCATCGGCTTCGATCTGCGTTGAAACGATCTTGATGACATGCAGCCGGGTCGGATCAATCGTATCCATCAAATGGCCGACAAGCGTGGTCTTGCCCGCGCCGACGTCGCCCGTGATGACGATGAAACCCTCGCCCTGCGCCAAGCCATAGCCGAGATAGGCCATGGCCTTGCGATGCGTCGCCGTATCGAACCAGAAACGCGGATCAGGCGTCAACTGAAACGGTCGGCCGGTCAAACCATAATGATCGTCGTACATAATGTCGTCCTCGCAACCGGCATAGCAACGGATGCGTTTCAGAATTGATACCGCACCCCAACTTGGCCCTGCGCCGACAACTGGTCCTCCGTACCTTTTTGGGTGAAGGAATACAGGCCCGCCGATGCGGTCGTCGCGATACGGCCAAAGTTATGGTAATACAGAGCGGTGGCTCCCGTACTGAAGACACCGGGGGCAGCCGAAATGCCGCTTTCGTAATAATTGGCGAAGACGTTGCCACTCACGCCCGAATTGCGATCGATCGGGGCACTGACATAGGCCTGCGCGTAATAGCTGTCGTCGGTCACGCCGTCGATGCTGAAGCCGGTGCCGCTGGGAGCGTAAAAGCGCCGCTGGGCATAGCCTCCCCCAATCCCGAAGCTGAGCGCGCCGCGCTTCGCGGCAATGACCGCGTCGACACCGCGCGCGCGATAGGCCGAGGTCGAGATCGACTGGAACACACCGTTCAGGCACCCGCCCGCCGCCGCGCTGCTGGTGCCAAAGGTGCAGCCGCTGAATTGCTGCGCAAAGGCATCGCGTTGGTCGATGAAGCTGGTCGGCAAGTTCGAGATGCCCTCGCGCAATTGCCGCCCGAAGGTGTCGACGGCGTCGTACACGCCGACCTGAATGCCGATCGATTTGGACGCGGCATAGCTGAACGAGCCGGTATAGGTCATCCCGCCATAACGCCGCCCTGCCCTTGCCTGCAGCGTGGTGCGCGGGCTTGGCCGCCAGATGACACCAGCATCATAGATCAGCCCGTCGGTCTGATAGGCGATGCGCGTCGGGGATGCGGGGTCGGTCTGGAAGCGGCCGCGGCTGTCGGTGACCGGCACCCCATTCGCGTCCTTCAACGGATCCTTCTGGCTGACCGTGATCTTTTCGTATCCGGCACCGCCCGTCACCGCGAGCGTCGGCAGAACCGGCAGGACGAGATCGCCCCGCGCCACCTTGCTTTCATATTTCTGGTCGAGCTGCCCTGCGGTATCGCGCTCATAGCCCGCCGAAACATTGACGCCGACCGGCAGCACCGCCCCCGCTTTCACGCCGGCGCTCGCGTTGAAGACATGGCTCTGCGAGGTGTCGAACACGTCGAGCTTCGGGCTGCCCGGGGCAACGCCGGTCGTCCCCGGTGCTTCGGCCTTGGTGAAACCGAAGCGATAGCTTGCCGCTACGCCGACCGGGCCGACATGGCTGGCGACCGTCGGGCCGACATAGGCCGAATAGACCTGGCTGATATTGTCGACATTCCCGGCCAGATTGCCCGGAGCCGCACCGCGAATGTCGGAGCGGACTCGTGTGGCAATCGCGCCACCTTCCAGCGTCACGCCGGGGGCGACACGCACGCTCGCCCGTGCCAAGCCGCTATGCACATCGTCGTCGCCGACCTTCTTGCTATACGAAAAGCGCCGTTCGTAGCGGTAACTCACCTGCAGTTGCGTGCGCTGGGTCTGGACCGACGCATCGACCCCTGCGGCGACCGTCGAATAGGTCAGCACATCGTCATTCTTGAGGTCAGCGGTTACGACTTGCCCGATTTCGATATAGGGCGTGATCGAGCGCTTGCGCTCTTCCGCATGCGCGGGCGCGGTCGCAAGCACGGCGATAGCCCCTGCGCCGAGCGCACGGGACAAAGATGAGATCGGGCGCGTCATAGGGCGTCCTCTTCCTGGCCATATCCATAATAATCGCCGAAGCGGCGTCCGCCGGGCGTCAGCGCCACGGCGTTGAGCAGAAGCTGAATATGCTCGCACGAATCGAGCAGGTTTATCGCCTCGCGCAGATCGCTTTCGCTGGTGCGGTCGGCGCGGACGACGAGCATGATCTGCCCGACCTGCGCCGCCAGCACGCTTGCCGGCGATGCCGCGAGCACGGGCGGAGAATCGAAGATCAGCAGGCGTTTTGGGTCGGCGGTGAGCAGTTGCGTGATCAACGTTCCGGTGCGCGCGCTGGCAACAAGTTCGGTATCAGCGGGCGTTCGCGTGCCACATGGCAGCAAGCTCAGATGGGGAATGTCCGTCCGCACGACACAGGCTTCGACATCGATGCTCGGGTCGGCAAGCGCATCCAACAGCCCCGCCTGTTCGGCAAGGCCGAATTGCGCCATCACATCGGGCTTGGCGAAGTCGGCGTCGATCAGCAGCACTTCGAGATCGCGCTCGGCCGCCAGCGAAAGCGCGAGATTGACCGCGCAATAGGTTTTGCCGTCATTCGGTCGCGCCGAGCTGACCAGCAACAGGCGCGAAAGCTCGGCATCGCTCTTGCTCACGCTGCGCGCGGTCGCCAGCAGTTGCCGCTTTACCAGGCGGAACTCCTCCGCCAGCGCCCCGACTGCAGCCCCGGGCACGAGCAACCCGCGCTCGGCCAACATCACGCGGTCGATCGTGGCGGCACCCGCAAGGTACCCCTGCCGGGCAACCGGTCGCGCCGGCTTTGGCTGCGCAGGAGGCAGATCGGCGCGCGGCTGTGCAGCGCCGATCGCCGGGGTCGGATGATCGACCGCTGGCAAAGCATAGGGGGCGCGTGCATCCGCTCCGAAATCATAGGTCTCAGCAGCGCGTTCCAACAGCGACGGGCGACCTTTGCGGGGCGTCAGGTCGCTCATGCCGCCAACCCCCGCTGCAGCATTTCCACGCCCAGCAGCGCCACATAGGCCACGCCAAGCCCGGCAACACCGCCGCCATAATAGAGCAACATCCGCCGCCGCGCGGCCGTCTGCGCGGCGGTGACCATCTCGCCAATCGAGCCGATCACCGGCATTCCGGTTGCCTTTTCGAGCCGGGCGGCGGTGGCGAAGGTGGTCTTCAACTGCCCGAGCACAAACGCCGCCGCCACGCCGCCGCCAAGCGCGGCGATCAGCACGCCGGTCAGCAACAGGGGCCGGTTCGGCGCAGTCGGAACGCGCGGAGCCGTTGGCGGATCGATGACGCTGAACTTGATCGAATCGGTCTGGCTTTGCGCTTGTCCGCGCAGCTTGATCGCTTCGCGATCGGCCAGCAGCTTGGCATAGCCGTCCTTCAGCACCTGATAATCATTGTCGATCTTGGATTGCTGCGCGGCGACGCCGGGATCCCCGGCGAGCTTTGCGGTGATCGTATCGAGATCGCGCTGGAGTTGCGCCCTGCGTGCGTTCAGCGCGGCGACCTGGGCCTGCTTGTCCGCCTGAATCGACCGCAACGAAAGATACGCCGGATTGGTGGCGGACGCGGCCCCAGCCGATACGGGTTCGCCGCGCGCGGCGGCTTGCGCGGCGGCCAATTGGCTGCGCAGCGCGATCACGTCGGGATGGTTTTCGGTATAGCCCCGTGCGCGCACATCGGCGAGCTGACCCTGGATCGCATTGAGCCGCGCCCGCGCCGGGCCGACACCCGCCGCGCTCGTGGCCCCGGCGACGCTGGCGGGAACACCCGCCATCTGGCCGTTTACCGCCGCCAGGCTGGATTGCGCGGCGGCAAGGTCGCTCTCGACTTGCGCCATCGCGGTCCGGGCGGCCCCCATGCGATCGGTCAGCGATCCGCTACCCGGCAAGCTGCCGAGATAGTGGTTCTGGAAATCGGCGCGCTTGGCGTCGGCATCGGCGAGTTGCTTCTGGCGTTGCTCGAGCTGGGCATCGAGGAATTTGAGGCTCGTGCTCGTTTCGTCGCGGTCGCCCGACAGATTCTGTTCGACAAACAGGTCGATCAGCTTCTGCACGACTTGCCGGGTAACCTTGGGGCTGGAGCCGGTCGCGACGATTTCGAACAGATTGTCCTGCTGCGCGGTGATCTTGATCGCCTTGGCCAGGCCCGCGACGCGATCCGCGACATCACGATCGGTCTTTACCGTATTCGCCAGATCCGTGCCGCGCACCACCTTCTCCAGACTGACCGCGCTGGTCAGCGTCTGGCGGATCATGTCCATGTCCTTCTGCTGGTCGGCAGGGGTGATGCCGACCGCGTTGGGCAGGATCGTGTTCATCTGCACTGAGACGCGGGCGCGCGATTCATAGCTGTTGGGAATTTGCGCGACCACCGCCCAGCCGAGCACAGCAATGCCCCAGGCAACCGCCAGCGCGATCCACCGGCGCATCCAGATCGTATGGAGCGCGACCCGTATTTCATCGAGCAAGCCGTTCATCCGCCGGTCCGTGCTCAGAACATGCTCTGCGGGATGATGATCACATCCCCCGGCTCAAGCCGGACGTTGGCGCGGCTGTCGCCATCCTTGAGCAAGCTCGACAGCTTGATGTTATATTCGACCTGTTTGCCGGTTTCGCGATTGTAACGAACCAGCTTCGCGCGGTTGCCCGCCGCATATTCGCTGAGGCCGCCGACCGAGATCATCGCGTCGAGCAGCGTCATATTGGCGCGATAGGGAATCGAAGCGGGCTTGGCGGTCGCGCCGACGATGCGCACTTGCTGGCTGAACGTACCCGAGAAATTCTCGACGATGACCGAGACGATCGGATCCTTGATATATTCGCCGAGCGCGATCTTCATGTCGTCGGCGAGCATCCGCGGCGTCTTGCCGACGGCGGGCATGTCGCTGATCAGCGGCGTGGTGATCCGCCCATCCGGCCGCACCTGGACCTTCGTCGACAGTTCGGGATTGCGCCAGACGAAGATGTTGAGCTGGTCGAGCGGGCCGATGACATATTCCTCGCCCGGCTGCTCCTGCGTCGCCACGAACGATGCCTGCGGCAGTTCCGAACGGCCCCCGCCAACACACGATCCGAGCGTCAACGCCGCGACGCCAACACCCAGCAACCCCCGGAATGATTTGAAAAACCGTGCCATCTCTACCTCCCGCCGCGAGGTACTGCCGATGGCGTCACGTCTGACGCGCAGGGGGCAGGTTCACGGCTATCGTGCCGCTATGAGACGAAAGAGGTGAAAATTGCGTTAGGAATGCTCGCTTTGGCCCACCAGCAGCTCGCGCGGCAGGGCATGGCCCAGAAACGCGGTGGGGCTGGCCGACAGGCCATAAGCGCCCGCCATGAACACCGCGACGAGGTCCCCGACGTCGGCGACCGGCAGCGTGACGCTGTCCGCCAATCGGTCGAGCGGGGTGCATAAGGGCCCGACGACACTGACGGTTTCGGTCGGCGCATCGGGGGCAGCAGTGGCGACCGCGACGGGATAATTGCGCTTCACCACCGTGCCGAGATTCCCGGAGGCGGCAAGCTGGTGGTTCATGCCGCCATCGGTAACGAGGAAGGTTTCGCCCCGGCTTTCCTTGCGATCGACCACGCGCGTCAGATACACGCCCGCCTCGCCTACCAGCCAGCGGCCTAGCTCGATCGCAAACCGCGTATCCGCGAGGATCGGTGCGCGCTCGCCGAGCGCTTCTGCCAGCGCATCACCAATCACCCGCACGTCGAGCGGCGTTTCGCCCGGGAAATACGGAATGCCAAAGCCGCCGCCGAGATTGACCAGCGGCGGCATGACGCCAACCGCGTCGGCCAGCCGCCCCGCGAGCGCCAGCGTTTCGGCCTGTGTTTCGATGATCGCGTGCGGATCGAGCGCCTGCGATCCCGCGAAGATGTGAAAACCGCGCCAGTCCGCTCCGGCGTCGATCACGTGCCTGGCCACAGCGGCGGCACGATCGGCATCGATACCGAAGGGCGAGGCGCGCCCACCCATGCGCATGCCCGATCCCCGCAATTCGATCTCAGGGTTCACCCGGATCGCAAGACGCGGCGTGACGCCATGCCGCTCGCCGATCGCCAGCGCGCGCGCCGCTTCACCGGAAGATTCAAGGTTGATCGTCGCGCCCGAACGGATTGCAAACTCCAGCTCGTCCTCACGCTTGCCCGGCCCGGCAAAGCTGATCCGCGCACCCGGCTTCACCGGCAGCGCCATCGCCAATTCGCCCCCCGACGCGACATCCAGCCCATCGACCAATGGCGCGATCGCAGCGAGCAACGGCGCGAACGGATTGGCCTTGATCGCATAATGCAGGTCGATCGTGGGGAAGGCCGCGCGAAACCGCTGAATGCGGGCCTGCACCACCGCCATGTCGTAGACGAACAAGGGAGTGTCACCCGCGACTGAGGCCCAATGCGCCGCCTCCTGCCCGCCAATCCGCAGCGGCGTGATCTCGAAAACCGTCGGAATCGTGCCCATCGGCTTCATGACTTCATCTCCGCTTTCAGCGCCGCGCGATCAAGCTTGCCATTGGCGTTGCGCGGTAGCTCGGTGCGCCATGCATAGCGTGCAGGCTGCTGGAAACTCGGCAAATCGCGCCGCAGCCGCACGCGCAAAGCGGCCTCTTGCGTGCCGTCCCCGCGCGCGACCACGACGATCGCTTGCCCAAGGCGCGCATCGGGCACGCCAAGCGCCACCGCCTCCGCCGTTTCGCCGCCCGCGACCACGGCTTCCTCGATCTCGGTCGGGCTGATGCGGTTGCCCGCGCTTTTGATCATCTCATCATCGCGCCCGACGAAGCGGAGCAGGCCGTCGCCATCGCGCACCACGGTATCGCCCGACCACACTGCCATGCCGCCCGATCGAGACCAGGCGGGTGCCGGACGGAAGCGCTCAGCGGTCCGCTCGGCGTCCTGCCAATAGCCTTGCGCGACGAGCGGTCCGGCATGGACGAGCTCGCCCGGCTCCCCCGCCGCCGCCGCAGTGCCATCCGGTCGCACGACCATGATCTCGGCAAAGGGAATCGCGCGGCCGATCGAGTCGGGATGGGCCGCGACCAACTCGGGCGCGAGATAGGTCGAGCGGAACGCCTCGGTCAGCCCATACATCGGATACAGATCGGCTTGCGGAAAGCGCGCGCGCAACCCTGCAACGAGCGGGGCAGTCAACGCGCCCCCCGAATTCGTCAAACGTTTCAAACGATTTGCTGTATCTTGTGGCCATTCCGCCTCAAGCACTTGCACCCACAAAGGCGGGACGCCAGCCACTGTGGTGGGCGCGAGGCGATCGATGGCCTTCACCACGTCCTTGGCGGTCAGATAATCGAGCGGCGCATAGCTTGCCCCGGCGGCCCAGGTCGAAAAGAGCTGGTTCTGCCCATAATCGAAACTGAGCGGCAGCACGCCGAGCACCCGGTCCGCAGGCGTAAGCTTCAAATAGTGCGCGACGCTGATCGCGCCCAACCACAGATTGGCATGGCTGAGCATCACGCCCTTGGGTCGCCCGGTTGATCCGGACGTATAGAGGATCGCCGCCAGAGTGTCAGGATCGGCATTGCTGGCAGGCAGCGCCGCCCCCAGGCTCAGATCTTCTTCCAGAAAGAGCGCGCAATTCTCTGAAAGATCGCCCTGTTCCAGCGTCGCACTCCGCGCCGCCTGCGTCACCAGGGCGGCCGCGCCACTGTCCGCCAGGATATGCGCGACCTGCGCGCGTTTGAGCATCGGGTTGATCGGCACATGCACCAGACCGGCGCGCGGGGCCGCCATGGGTAGTACGCAGGCCAACCGCGTCTTGGGCAACCAGCTCGCCACCCGCGCGCGCGGCGGATAGCCCTGCCCGGCCAGCCATGCCGCCACTTGCCCGGTCAACCGCTCCAGCCCGGCGAAATCGAGCGTACCGTGCCGGTCGACCAAGGCCGGATCGGCTGACCGCCCCCGCAGCGGCAGCGTGTCGATGGGGCGTGCTATGGGGTCGAGCGCGATCATGCCTCTTGATAGCCGCCACCGCCCGGCTGTGAAGAGGAGTTGTCGGGCCGCACTTGGCAGCGGACCGCCCAGTCTCTATCGCAGCGCACCATAACCCACAATTTGGGGCTCGCAGTGATTTCTGAAGATTACGATCGTATCGATGCCACGCTCCGTTCAACCCTGCGCGATGTGCTGGGCCTGAGCGAGACCCGTGCGGCGGCCCTGGATGCCGACACGCCGCTGTTCGGGGCGATGCCCGAGCTGGACTCGATGGCGGTGGCCGGGCTGCTGACCGAGATTGAGGAACGCCTCGGCATCCTGATCGAGGATGACGAAGTCGATGGCGAGATGCTGGAGAGTTTCGGCGCGCTCGTCCGGTTCGTCGCCACCAAGACGCGCCGCTAGCCATTCGATGAGCGCCGCTTGATCGCCTCGTATCAGGCAAGCGGCGGTCGGGAGGCCATGCTGCGCTTCGGGCCCGATCAAGGGCCGCTCGTCGCAGTCGCCCTCCCTCTGTTCGAAGACGCCAATCGCGTGCGTGGCTTTGCGGTCGCCATTTGCCGGGCGCTGGCGGCGCGCGGGGTGGCAACGATACTGCCCGATCTTCCCGGTCAAGGGGAGAGCCTGGTGCCGCTGGAGCGCTGCAGCATCCTCGACATTGCCGACGGCTTCGATTGTGCGACCAAGGATGCCTGGAATGCCGATCGGCGATGTTACGGCGTGGCGCTGCGCAGTGGCGCGCTGCTCGACAAGCTCGCCTTGCTCGACGGACGCTGGCATTTCGCGCCGCAGGACGGCCCATCTCTGTTACGCGACTTGAAGCGGATCAAGCAGGCGTCGCAGCCGCATATCAGGCTGTCCGATACGGACTGGTATTTCGATCCCCAGACACCGGCAGATCACCCCGACCCTCCCGTCGAAATCGCCGGGAACCGGATCTCCACCGCGCTGCTGACCGACCTGTCCGTCTATGCCCCGTGGACGCCCGCAGATGGCGGCCCGCTGCGCACCGTGCGGCTCGACAGCGATCCCGCCCCTGCCGACCGCCATGTTCCGGGCACGGCGCTGTGGCGCCGCGCCGAGCCCGGCAATGACGTCACGCTGGCTCGGTTGCTCGCCGACGACATTGCCGACTGGATCGCGACATGCGAACGGTAACCACCTTCGATTGCGCGGGCGAGACGCTGTTCGGCACGCTGGATACAGCGGCCGGCAAGACAGGCTTGTTGATCGTGTCGGGCGGCAATGAAATCCGCATCGGCGCGCATCGCGGCATGGCGCTGCTTGCCCAGCGACTCGCCGCGCACGGGGTGCCGGTGTTCCGCTTCGACCGTCGCGGCATCGGCGATTCGACCGGCGACAATGGAGGGTTCCGCACTTCAGGCCCCGATATCGCCAGCGCCGCCGCCGCCTTCCGCGCCCTATCCGGGATCGAACGGCTCGTCGCATTCGGCAATTGCGATGCGGCGACAGCCTTGGCCCTGTTCGGAGCGGAGGCTGGAATCGAGACGCTGATCCTCGCCAATCCGTGGCTGATGGAACAGGGTGACGCTCTTCCCCCCGCCGCCGCGATCAGCGCGCGCTATGCCGCCAAGCTCAAAAACCCACGCGAGTGGCTCAGGCTGCTCCAAGGGCAGGTCAATTTGAAAAACCTATTCAAGGGCTTGAACAAGGTTTTTCACAATGGGCCGAAGGGAAGCACGCCCCTCGCGACGGAGCTACTCGACGCGTTAGCGACCTGGAGCCGTCGCGCAACGATCCTGCTGGCGCGCCGCGACAACACCGCCCTCGCCTTTGCAGACGCCGCCCGTCCGTACCACGGCACACTGCAAATGCTGTTCTGTGAAACCGACAGTCACAGCTTCGCCCATCCCCAGGATGCCGAGTGGCTCGAACAGCAGATCGTTGCCGCCCTGTCTCGCCTGCCAGAGGCGGGCTGAACCTTACTCCGCCGCCTCGGCCATTTCGAACTCGGCCTCGGCCAGGAAACGCTCGGCGTCCAGCGCCGCCATGCAGCCCGTGCCCGCCGCCGTCACGGCCTGGCGATACACCTTGTCCATCACATCGCCGCAGGCGAACACACCGGGCACGCTGGTGCGCGTCGAGCCGGTCTCGACCCAGATGTAATGATCGGCATCGAGCTTCAAATGCCCGCGGAACAATTCGGTCGCCGGATGATGGCCGATCGCGACGAAACCGCCCTCGGTATCAAGGCGGGACCGTTCGCCGGTGACGGTATCGATCAGTTCGAGCGCCACGAGGCCGCTGGTGCCGCCGCCATCGACGAAGGAATCGACTTCCTTGTTCCACAGCACCGTGATGCCCTTGTGCGCGAACAGCCGCTCCTGAAGGATCTTCTCGGCGCGCAGCGAATCACGACGATGGATCAGCGTCACGTCGGGCGAATGGTTGGTGAGGTATAAAGCTTCCTCAACCGCAGTGTTGCCACCACCGATCACCGCGACCTTCTTGCCGCGATAGAAAAAGCCGTCGCAGGTCGCGCAGGCGCTGACGCCCTTGCCCTTCAACGCCTCTTCGCTGTCGAGCCCAAGCCACTTGGCCTGTGCCCCCGTCGCGATGATGAGCACATCGCCTTCGTAAATGTCGCCGCTATCGCCGACCAGGCGGAACGGGCGCTGGCTGAAATCGACCTCCACCACCGTGTCGTACATCAGCGTGGTGCCGACATGCTCGGCTTGCTTCTGCATCTGCTCCATCAGCCACGGGCCCTGGATGACGTCGGCGAAACCGGGATAATTTTCCACATCGGTGGTGGTCATCAACTGGCCGCCGGGCTGAATGCCCTGAACGAGAATCGGCTTCATCCCGGCCCGCGCGCCATAAATGGCAGCGGAAAGACCGGCCGGGCCGGAGCCCAGAATCAACATGCGTGTCGTGTGGGTGGTCATGGTCGCTTTCGTCCTGTCGGCCCGCCGCCTCTAGGGCAGCGACGGGCCGACTGGCAACATGGTGGGTAGGCGGCGGCGCGCAAGAGGCCCGCCGCCAGATCGATCAGGCCGGAATCCGGTACATGGCGCACAGCTTGTTGCCAGCCGGATCGCGCAGATAGGCCAGATACAGCTTCACCACCCCGCCATCGCGGATGCCGGGGTCCTCCTCGATCGGCGTGCCGCCCGCCGCGATGCCGACCGCGTGCCACGCATCGACTTGCTCGGGCGATTGCGCGGCGAAGCCGATCGTCCCGCCATTGGCGTGGCACGCTGGCTCGCCATTGATGGGCTTGGTGACCAGGAACATGCTGCCGTTGTGCATGTAGAAAATACGACCATTATTGTCGGAACCGTGCCGCGCGCCGAGCGCGCCGAGCGTCGCGTCGTAAAATGTGCGCGAGGCTTCCAGATCATTCGATCCGACCATGACGTGACTGAACATAGCTGCTCCCTCTTCCAGGCTGCGCCGCGCTTGATCGGCGGCGTCACGTCGGCCGCTAGCGCATTCGTTCGGGCTGGGAAACCGTAGATCGGTGCAGATCTGGTCGCGAGTGGTAGCGAAGGAGGGACTTGAACCCCCGACCCCAGGATTATGATTCCCGTGCTCTAACCAACTGAGCTACTTCGCCATGCGCAGGCGCTAATCACTCGCGAGGCGCGGGCTATAGGAATGCGCGGCGAAGCGGTCAAGCGAACATATGCCGCGAAAGCGCTTCCCACGGTCCGCCGCGATACCACCACGTCGCCAAGCCGACGATTTCGACGCGACGCGGCCGAAAATCGCGCTCCAATTCCGCCAGCAAAGCCTTTGCCACGGCGGGTTCGACCTTGTTCTGCACCGTGACGTGCGGTCGCCAGCCCGCGCGATCCTGCGGGGTCAGCACCGCCGAAAAGGCGTCGGCCAGACAATCGCGGATATCTTCCAGCGCGGGGGACTCGATTCGGAAGGCGACGCCACCGCCCAGCGACATCAATCCAGCGACTCGCGCTTCGGGTGCGGGGACTTGCCGCGTTTCCGCCGTCAGCCGCTGCTTCAACTCCCGCTCAAGGCTTGGCGCGAGATGATGGAACATCGTCAGATGCGCCGACAACTGATTGCGTTCGGGCGGAAAGTGTCGCGTACGCAACGCATCGAACCACGCCGCATCGCTGCGCCCGAACAGCGCGGTGACGATAATGGGCGCGGCCTCGCTCAAATCTCGAGCTGGCTGCCCAGTTCGACCACGCGGTTGGTCGGCAAGCGGAAGAACTCCATCGCGCTCTCGGCATTGCGCAACATCCAGGCGAACAGCTTTTCGCGCCAGATCATCATGCCCGGATGCGACGAGGGCAGCAGCGTCTGCCGCGCCAGGAAGAAGCTGGTGTCGATCATCCGGAAATCGGCACCACAGCGATGCACATTGGCAAGCGCCAGCGGCACATCAGGCTCGTCGATAAAGCCGTAGCGCAGGACCATGCGGTGGAACCCTGCCCCCAGATCCTCGAGCGAGCAGCGTTCGCCCTCGGCGATATACGGCACGTCGGCGATCTTGACGGTGAGCAGGATGATGCGCTCGTGCAGCACCTTGTTGTGCTTGAGGTTGTGCAGCAGCGCGTGCGGCACCCCCTCGGGCGAGGCGGTCATGAACACTGCGGTCCCCGGCACGCGTGTGGCGGAGGTGGCGGCGGACTGGATGAAGATTTTGATCGGCATCGCCGATTCGCGCATCCGGTCGATCATCAACTGCCGCCCCTTCGACCAGGTCGTCAGGATGGTGAAGATGATGAAGCCGACCAGCAGCGGGAACCAGCCACCCGACGGCACCTTGGTCAGGTTCGCGGTGAAATAGGCCCCATCGACGATGAAGAACAGCGCGAGCAACGGCACCGAACGGTAAACCGGCCAGTTCCACAGGCGGAACAGCACGATCGTCAGCAGGCAGGTGTCGATCAGCATCGCGCCGGTCACCGCGATGCCATAAGCCGAGGTGAGGTTGGACGAGGTGCGGAAGAAGATAACCAGCAGGATCACCATCACGCCGAGCAGCCAGTTGACCAGCGGGATGTAGATCTGGCCCGCCGTCGCCGCGCTGGTATGCTCGATCCGCAGCCGAGGCACGAAGCCGAGCTGGATCGCCTGCTGCGTCACCGAGAAAGCGCCCGATATCACCGCCTGCGACGCGATCACGGCAGCCGCCGTCGCCAGCGCCACCAGCGGCAGCCGGAAATGCTCCGACGCCAGCAGATAGAATGGACTTTCGAGGGCGGGCGTGCCCAGTCGCGACAAGAGCGCGCCTTGCCCCATATAATTGAGCATCAGCGCCGGCAGCACGACAAACAGCCAGGAGACGCGGATCGGGTTGCGGCCGAAATGCCCCATATCGGCGTAAAGCGCCTCCGCCCCGGTTACCGCCAGCACCACCGAACCCAACGCCAGAAACGCGCGCGCCGGATCGAGCGCAAAGAATTCCAACGCGTAATGCGGCGAGAACGCCCACAGGATTTGCGGGGTATGCACGATGCTGATCAGTCCGAGTGTCGCGATCACCGCAAAATACAGCAGCATGACCGGACCGAAGAACAAACCGACGCGCGCGGTTCCGCTGCGCTGGATCGAGAACAAGGCAATGATGATCGCCATGGCCAGCGGCAGCACCAATTTACCGAGGCCAGGCGAGGCGATCGCGACACCTTCGACCGCCGACAGCACCGACACCGCCGGGGTGATCATCGAATCGCCGTAGAACAGCGCCGTCGCAAACACGCCGAGCAGGACGATCCCGCGTGACCAGCGCTTATTCTTGGTGCGGCCGTTGACCAAAGCGAGCAACGCTAGGCTGCCGCCCTCGCCCTTATTGTCGGCGCGCATGATGATGGTGACATATTTGAAGGTCACCACGATCATCATCGACCAGAAGATCAGGCTGACGACACCCATGATATGCACGGCGTCGAGCGGCAGCTTGTGATGGCCAGCAAAGGTCTCGCGGAAGGCATAGATCGGGCTGGTGCCGATATCGCCGAACACAATGCCGATCGCGCCGAGCGCGAGCTTGGCGACACCGTCTTTCCGGTGGGGATGAAGCCCGACGCCTACCGAGTCGGGTGCAGCAGGCACAGTGCCCGCGCTGGCCAGATCACTGCTCACGCGAAGGCTGTTCTTGCCCGGATGTCATATCGAGAAATCATGGATGACGGCACTTGTTCAAACGCCCCAATGGTGCGGCGCAATAGCACGCGTCCCCGCCCCCCGCAACGGCACGCGCCAAGCGCAAACGCATATCATTGCTCGCTCGCCAATGTACGGATCGTGAACTGCGTCAACAGGCGATGCACACCCGGCAGGGTGGAGAGCACCTCACGATGGATTCGCTCATAACTGTCGTCGTCGCGCACCAGCACCTTGAGCAGATAGTCCGATTCGCCACTCATCAAATGCGCCTCGCTGACCTGGGTCGTCTTGGCGAGCGCCTGTTCGAACGCCAGCATCGTCGCCTGTCGCTGGTCGGTGAGCGTCACCGATACGAACACGGTCGACGGATTGCCGCGTGCGGCGGGCGACAATCGTGCGCGATAGCCCAGGATCATCCCCTGCTGTTCCAGCGCCTTGACCCGGCGATGCGCGGCCGAGGGGGAGAGGCCGACTCTCGCGCCCAATTCTTCGCTCGTCAGGCTTGATTCCTGTCCAAGCTGCGCGACGATGTTGCGGTCGATACTGTCCATCCGGGATGCTATCGCGCAAATCCGCAGCAAATCGCAACCGCATTGCATTTGGCGCGACCGATGCGCGATCTTTGCAAACACAGAATCGCCGCGCTCCTGTACACTGCCCGCATCAAGGAGAAGATCAATGCGCGTCGGCGTTCCCAAGGAAATCAAGAATCACGAATATCGCGTCGGGCTCACCCCGCCCTCGGTCGCTGAACTCGCCGCTGCGGGCCATCAGGTGGTCGTGCAGACCGGTGCCGGTCTCGGCATCGATTTCAGCGATGCGGACTATGTCGCGGCCGGCGCATCGATCCTGCCCGACGCCGCCAGCGTGTTCGCGCAAGCGGACATGATCGTGAAGGTCAAGGAACCGCAGCCGAGCGAAATCGCGCTGCTGGAGCCGCGCCACCTGTTGTTCACCTATCTCCATCTCGCCGCCGACAAGCCGCAGGCCGAAGGCCTGATGCGCTCGGGCGCGACGTGCATCGCCTATGAGACGGTCACCGCCAATGATCGGTCGCTTCCGCTGCTCAAGCCGATGTCCGAAGTGGCAGGCCGCATGGCGGTGCAAGTCGGCGCGCATTATCTCGAAAAGGAACAAGGCGGGCGCGGCATCCTGCTAGGCGGCGTGCCGGGTGTGGCCCCGGCCAAGGTCGCGATTCTGGGCGGCGGCGTGTCGGGCGTCAATGCCGCGCAAATGGCGGTCGGCATGCGCGCCGACGTCACCATCTACGACATTTCGAACGCGCGGCTGGCCGAGCTCGACATGTTCTTCGGCAGCAAGATCAAGACTGCTTATGCCAGCAAGGCGGCGATCGCGGCCGCGGTCAAGAATGCGCATCTGGTGATCGGCGCGGTGCTGGTGCCTGGCGCCGCTGCCCCCAAATTGGTGACGCGCGAGATGGTCAAGACGATGAAGCGCGGCGCGGTGCTGGTCGATATCGCGATCGATCAGGGCGGCTGCTTCGAGACCAGCCACGCGACAACGCATGAGGACCCGGTGTTCGAGGTGGACGGCGTCATTCATTATTGTGTCGCCAACATGCCCGGCGCGGTCGCACGCACCTCGGCCTTCGCGCTCAACAATGCGACGCTGCCGTTCGTGCTGAAGCTCGCGGCGCACGGCGCAGAGGCGGCGATGGCAGCCGACCCGCACCTCGCCAACGGCCTGAACGTGTCGGGCGGCAAGATTCGCCATCAGGCCGTCGCAGAGGCGCTCGCCTTGCCGTTCGAGGCGTGGGCGCACTGAGACCGCTCGCGGCGGCGGGGCAAAGCTGATATCGCGCGCGAGTGCGTATCCTTTTCCTCGTCGCCGCGCTGAGTCTGGCACCGCTCGGCGCGCGTGCGCAGACCGGTCCCCCTTCCCCAAGCCCTGCCGATCGGATCGCGCCAGCGGTGCCGGTGCCAGCGCTCCCGCCACCGCTCGTTGAAACCGCGAGGCTGGAAACGGAGGCGGAAGCGCTGGCTGAGGATGCCGCCGAATATGCGCGGCAGTTCGGTGTCGCTCCACCCGAAGCCCTTGCGCGCCTCACCGCGCAAAATGCCAGCGTCCCCGTAACCGTCGCGATCGCCGAGCAGTATCGCGACCGGCTGGCCGGAATTGCGATCGAACACCGCCCGACCTATCGCATCCTGGTCTCGCTGACGGGCACCGCGCCAGTTCCAGCACAAAGCATCGTCGCTGGTGGGATCACGGTGCCGATCGTCTTCCGCACGGGCGCGCGGGTCACGCGTGACCAGGTAATCTGGGCGATGACCAATCACCAAGCCGCCTTGCGCGCGGCGCTGCGGACACCGCCGGGCATGGGGCTCGATCCGCGCACCGGCGAACTCGCCATCCTGATCGGCAGCGCCGACGCCCCCGCCGGGACCGCCGCGCTGAAGACGCGGCTCGAGGCGATTGCGCGGGTTCCGGTGCAAGTCCGGGTGCTCAACCATGTCGATGTGAATCTCGCGCCAGAGGGCGGGTCACGCGTTGAGGGCATCAGCCCGGCCGATGGCCGCCGCTACCTTTGCACCACCGGTTTCACCGTGACCGACGGCGTGCGCTATGGCGTCACCA
This sequence comes from Sphingomonas sp. PL20, assembly GCF_017875905.1. Classification (NCBI taxonomy): domain Bacteria; kingdom Pseudomonadati; phylum Pseudomonadota; class Alphaproteobacteria; order Sphingomonadales; family Sphingomonadaceae; genus Sphingomonas; species Sphingomonas sp. PL20. The sequence goes on from NZ_JAGINH010000002.1 coordinate 2,074,780, forward strand.
CCGCCGCGCACTGCGTCGATGATCTGGTCTACCGCGATCCGCAGGCCGGTTCGACGCCACTGCCCTTTGTCGGCCAATGGGGCTGGGGCTATCGCGACGTGCAGATCAATGCCGCCGACACGCCACTACCCCCGACCTTTTATGCAGACACGGCGCGCACCCGCCTTCGCCCCGTTACCGCTCAGCGCAGCCGCGCCAGCACGCGAGCGGGCGACTTCGTCTGTCATCGCGGCGAACGTACCGGCTATAGCTGCGCGCTGGTCCAACTGACCGACTTCGCCCCTGCAGGCGACCTGTGCGGCGGGGCCTGCTTGCCAACCTGGGTCACCGTCTCCGGCCCCACCTGCAAGGGTGGCGACAGTGGGTCCCCCGTGTTCAGCGGCACCACGGCGCTCGGCGTGCTGAAGGGTGCAAGCTATCGCGGCGACGGCACGTGCGTCTTCTATTTCTACATGTCGGTCGACTACCTTCCGCAGGGCTGGCAGCTGCTCCAGGTGCCGCCGCCGGTGGCGATTCCGGGCCTTGACGCTCCAGGGCAGAGCCTCGGCGAACGTCCTCCCGCCCCCACGACCATCGATGGCACGCGATGATTGCCATCGCCAAAGCGTAGCTTTGTCGCCGTTTTACCAGGCTGTCTGTGGCGGAGGCCCTGCCCAATCCAGGCCAAACTGAAGCGCGACGCCCTCAAAAACAAATCCCGGGACCGCGATCTTGCACCATATTGCGAAATCATACCCATCGCTGCCGCTGCCCACGTTCATGGCAATCTCCACCCGCTGATCGAGCGGATCGTACGTCGCGATGTCGACCGGCAAGAAGTAGCTGTTGCCGTGAAACATATCGATCGGCAGGCGACGCGGTGCCACGAGGATCGTTGAAAAACGGCCATATTCGTCATAAATCAAATCAAAGGCGAACTGATAAGCGTCGCTCGCCTGCCACAACAGGGTCTGGCGCATGCCTTGAACGTTGGTCGCCGGCGGGAGCGGCTGGGGATCAAAAATGATGATCTCGCCCGGCCCCTGCGGGTAGAGCCGATCGACCGCGATCGTCTCGGCCGACAGCGCCAGGGCGTCCCCGGAGACCCCCACCCGGACAGTGGGCGCGATCGGATCCGGCGCACCGACCTGCCGCAACACGGTGCCCTGCCCCGCCCCGTCGACATTGAAAACGAACCCGCCCGGCACCGCGACAATGCCCTCGGGCGAAACGCGCGACCCGGCTGACGGGTGCAATTGGATCTGAACCCGCGCCTCACCGGGCAATTGCGGCGCACGAACGATCAAGCCTGTAGACGGATCCTGACACACATCCGCCGCCCATGTCAGGCCGCGCATGGTGAAGATGCCGGCACCATCATAGACTGAAAGTTGCACATCGCGTGCTTCGCTCGCGGGGTCCGTGGCGACCGCGTCGGCTGCGCTGACCCCGCCCGCCGCTTCCACGCGCCGGATCAAGGGTTTTGCCAAGATGCGGGCCCCCGCCGGCCCAGCCCCAGCGGCCCCGCCTTCCTGGATCAAGGCGAAATTGTAGTAAGCCCGTGGCCCGCCATTGAGCATGGGAGCGGAGGTGCCGACGATCGTGCCGAAGCTGAAAATCCAGTCCACCCAATCGCCGTCCGCCGCCAGCGCCTGCAATCGGGCAATCGTGCGCTGGACATCGTCGGTCTGATAGGCCTGCCGGGCGCTGTAAAAGAAATATTCAGGTGCCATGAACACCTTCAACACCGGGCCCGCCGACGGTGGCGGGGTCGCAGCCAAGGCATCGCGGGCAGTTTGCATCGCGCGCGCCATCAAGGCGCAGCGTGCCTCAACATCGCGGATGGAACCGTCCGAGGATTGAATTTGAAGGTCATCGCTTTCAAAATCGGACTGCACCGTATTCGTAACGTAGGACACAAACTGAACGCCACTATAATGCATTTTAAATACCCAAAATAACATTATTATCGTTATTACGTAATGATCACATAAACTCTGCGATTTTTATAGTATTGATCCGCATATTACGTAGCTTAAGTGGTATAGGATTGATTGTCGTTGGTTCCAGCGATGACAACGGGATCACCGTGACGCATATCCGTACGGTCCGATCGGCCACTTGTCGGGAAACGCACCCGATCTGCGCTTTGCTCGGTCAGCGCCACACTCGGGCAGGCAACCATGCCGCCGTCGAAATGAAACAGATGCTCCTGCCCCGGCTGTCGATAATAGATGTCGGCAAAAATCGTGAGGCAAGGCGTTCCGTCGATGCGAATATCGCCGATTTGCCGCAGCGTGCCGTGCACATGGTAGCCGGACGAAAAATCGACCGCGAACCAGCTTGGCCGATCTTCGTAAATCGCGACCTCATGCCGCTCATCGAGCGATGAGGCGCAGCGTACGATGGCGACGGCAGGCGGATCGAGATCACCCGCACGCCAAGCGCGATCGAAAATGATCTCGAAGACGAGGCAGCCATCATTTGCGGTCCAGAACCGGGTTATGTTGCGAAGCAACGGCAGCCCCTTCCCGCGCGAGATTTGTGGATCGCTACTCACGCCATCACGACGTTTTGCAGGGAAAAGCGAAACGGCGTGGCCAGGACATCCCCGCCGCCGCCGCTCATCACAATGTCGGCACTGGCCAGCCCGAGGAGCGACAGCTCCGTTTTGACGTTTGAGAGCGTTTCGGGGTCAAGCGCCTGCCCTTCCGAAACCGCCGCTGCCGCGCCCACCCAAAGCGAGGGCTTGAGCTGGAATACCGCCATTTGCTGCGGCGGGACGCCCGCCTTGACGGCCAGCAGTCTGCCGTCGCGGAAGATGTTTGCCGTAATGCTGGTGTCCGGCAAGGCGTTGCGAACCTGAACCTCGCCGGCAGCCGCTTCCGCCGCGCCGAACGCCGCTGCGGACTCCGCGCTTTTTGGCCCGACGACGAAATAGTGCGAGTCCCAGCCCGACACCGGGCCGGCGATCGCGCCTTCGGCATCGGTGGCGACCACGTCGATCGTGGTTGGGAAAACAAAGCGATGGGTCAGGCCTGGCGCGCTGTCCGGAATGACCTTCCACGCAATGGGCGCGTCGTCAGCCGCGCTGGCAAGGTTCTTCTGGAAGAGAACAATGGCGGATTTGTTCATATCGTTGGAATTGTTGATGAAATTCAATTCTATCGCCACCGCGCTTCCCCGCATCGACCCGCAGACGCCGATGGCCGACAGCGGTCACGCTGCAGCATCGGCGGGAGCGCGGCCCGTTGAGCAGGTACGGGGGAATCGGGCAAAATATGCATGTCGAACCCCCTTCCGTCGTCCGGGCAACCGGCCGTTCGAGAACACGATCTTCTGGGGGTCCCGTGCCTGTTACGGCAACGAAAGGATGTGCAAAATCACACAGATTTCGCAGCTATCTCGCGTAGCTCCGCATATCGCCTCGCTCGCGACGCACGAGATTGAAGATCGAAAGCGGGTCGAAGTCGCGCCGTGCTTTGGTCCGCCCGACATAGCCACAACGGAAGCGATCCGCGTGAAAGGTCGCGAGCGCACCGGCCAAGGCTTCGCTGACATAGACCGATCCGGGGGCGACATTCGGTTCGATCCGTGCAGCGACGACGACATGCGCGCCCACCACGGCTTGCGTGCCCAAGATCGGGTTCATCAACAAGTGCACCGGGCCGTAATGCCCGCCGATCCGCAAGGCGAGCCAGCGCGGCAGCCCGTGCGCGCGCAAGTTCAACCGGCGATGCGATGCCAGGATCGTCAACGCCGCCTCTGCGGCGTCGGCCGGCTGGTCAAACACCAAGAACACCCCGCCCCCCCATGTCTCGACATGTTCAGGCGGGTGGGCGAGCTTCATGACCGCTTGGGCGATCTGCGCCATCACCACGCTGAAAAAGGCCGGAATCTGATCGTCGCGCAAGCTGCCAAAGCCGCGCACATCGACGAACAGCATGGCTTTCATCACGGTGGGCGGACGCGCGGTCTGCGCCCGCGGCACTGGTCGAAGCGGCGCTCGGTCGAGCGTCAGGATGATCTGCCGTCGCGGTGCGCCCGCCCAATATGCCAGATCGGCAGCGACCGTCGATTGCGCGTCTCCGCCGGAGACGGCCAGCTGCACCGCTTCGGTTGCCAGCGCCTCGGCGCGCAGGATGGCACAGCCGATCGCAAATTGACTCGAATAGGTGAACACCTGATCGTCCCCGGCATAGGGATCTTTGGTGGCCAAGCGAACCGACTGGGCGCACGCCAGACACGCCTCGAAGCGCCGCACCCAGGCCTGGCCAAAGGGCGCGACCGATGTGGCGACGAACGACGCCACGGCAGTCGGCAACACGACATGCAGTTCGGCGCCACACGCAATCAGCGCCTCCGCCCACAAAATGTCCGCGCCTGCCGCCAGGCCGCCATAAGCAAAACCGACACGATTGCTTCTCAAGACACTCTGCATTTCCGCAGCAAGTGCTGCGGTGCGGCGCGTGCTGGGATCGGCTCGCTGATCGGGCGATTCAGGCCAGTTGAAGATACGCCCCGTGAAATGCGCGACTCGTGGCGGACGCAGCGGGTCCAGCCACGCGTTGGAACCGCCCAGTTCCTGCAAAATAATGTCGATCTGGCCAAGCGTCGACGCGTGCGCGGTATAGTCCTGAGGAGATCGCGCGATCGCCTGCGCCAGGGTTTCTGCCGCTGCCTCCGGCGCGCCGAGCAAGACCTGAGCTTCGGCGCGACTGGCCAACGCATAATAGGATTCGGTGGCGTCGCCCTCGTCGACCGTGCTCGACAACACCTTTTCGGCCGCCCGGCGCGCGCGCTCGCCGTCGCCCGCGATCAGACTCATCGTGGCGACATTGATCGCGCTGTATAAACCGCCATGGCGCGCGTTGCTCGCCGCGTAGCGCAGCGCCGACGCGCGAGCGAAAGCCCGGCGCCGTGCGCCCGACGACGCCAACGCCACGTCCTTCAACAGGCGCGCGCCAAGCGTTACCGCCTCCGCATCATCCGGGTCACCGCCAAGCCGCCAGCGCGCATATTCAAGCCGCGCAAAATCCGTGGCTCCCGATCGCGCCAGACACAAAACCGCCGCATGGGCAACGGCGGGAGAAACGCCATCCCGCTCGATCCGCCGATAGGCCAGATCGTATGCGGCAAGATGCTCGCCGCGCCGGATGAGTGCGGCGAGACGAGCATCCTCAATACCTGCATCACGCAAAAGCGGTGGCCGTCTTACTGACCGCCGCCATTTTCAATCTTAGGGTCCAGTCCGATTTTTTGGCCATGGCTGTCAACGAACATCAAGCTATATTCATAGATACCAAGGCGCGCGCATTGAAAAACGATACGAAATTTGGACTTGGGGGCAGGAGCGTCGCCGACGCTGTTTTCAAGCCAGCTATAGCTGGAGAAATTGATACTGTAATCGGCACCCACAACGAAAGGCCGATCCTGAAACATCCAACCGGAATTGATCAGATCGTCTTTCAGAGAAAAGATAATCGTCGTCGGCTGGTCTAGTGAAAGGACCAAAGGAACCGGATTTTCCGGATCGATATAATTCATAAAATTATAGGTCGAATCGATTCCGACAACAATTTCTGTCGTCAGCGCAGGCCAAACTTGAGTCATAATGATCCCCCCTTTTCACTGACTGACAGTTAAACCCGATTTCTTCCAAAAGGCAAGAAACTCCGGCCGCCGATACCCTGAATTATACAGGCTGCGCGCGGTTTGCTGCGCATGAGCCGCATCGCCGCGTTTCAGCCATGCCCGCGCGAGGGTGTCGCGCCCTTCGGGTAGCAGAACGGATTCAAGCGGGGCCAAGGTGGCGATCGCCAGATCGGCTTCCCCGCGTGCGAGCCGCGCGAAACCGACCAACATGGCGACTTGCCCGGGCTCCTTACGCAGCGGATGCGCTGCGGCCTCGACCAACAGCACAGACGCCGCACGCGAAGCCCCGCCCGAGTCGCCCACGCGCTGTGACCGCTCAATCGCTTGCCGCTGCCATCGCCCCTCAATCAGTGGCTTCCAGCGCCACGTGGCTCCGCCAATCGACCGTAACCTGGCAATCCGTTGCCGGGCCAGGTCATGCGCCACCCGCGCGCCGGTAACATCTCCCCTGGCGATCGCAAGGTCGACCGCATCGAGATCCGCAAGCGCCGCATCCGCCAGCCACACTGCGTTGCCGGGATCAAAGGCGACAAGCTTGGCAAGCCCCGCTCGTGCCCGCCCCAATACGGCTGCACTCTCGTCCAGCTTGCCAAGGTCAAGCGCCCGCCGCGCCAAAGCGAGATCGGCCGCATACACCTTCTCTTCCAAAGGGCGATTGGCCGAATCGCTTGCGAATTGGGTGTGCAATATCGTCGAGGCGGTCGCGCGCTCGACATAGGCCTCGCGCACATTGCCCAGCAGGAATTGGGCGTCGGCAACCCAGTTTTGCGCGTCGACCAGATCGGCCAAGCGATCGCTGTCCCCGGGTGCCTTTTGGCTTGCGTCCTTAAATCCCGCGCGGGCCACCTCAAAAGCGGCAAGCCCATCCCGATATCGCCCTTGCTCAAGCAGGAGCGTCCCCAGATTGCTCCGCGCATAAGCGGGCTCCAGCCGCCAGTCCGCACGCTTGGGGTCGATCTGCACCAACATGTCGGCAAGCCGGGCATATTCCCCGAAACCATGCTCTGCCGCCGCGACATGATCGAGCTTCCACTCTACGAACGCCAGCCAGTAGATGTTCTGCGCATGGTCAAACAGACGAGTGCCATCCTGCGGCGCACGCGCGACGAGCCGCGCCGACGTCGCCGCCGCGTCGGTGAAGGCCTGCGCGGCACCTGGCAAGTCCGCTCGTTTGACCCGGATCGAACCGATCAGCGTCAGCGCCTTGGCTTGCTGCGCCAGCGCGGGATCATCCAACCGGTCATCGTCGAGGCGGGCATAATGATCGAGCACTTTGCGACCGACTCCGTCGAGCACATCCAGCCGCCCAACCGGTTCCAGCTTGCCGCGCAGATCGCCCAGCATGAACGCCACCAGGTCCTCACTTTCGGCGGCTTGCCGCTGGGCGAGCCGCCGCGCGTCGATCGCGGCGAGCGCCAGCGCGCCAAAGGCGACGCTGAGCAGCATTGCAGCTGCGGTAATCGCCGCCATCAGGCGCGTGCGACGCCGGGCATCGCGCTGGATCAGAAGATCGAGCCCCACGCCCAGCAATCCCGCCGCCAGTTTCAAACGCGCGAGACGCCGCCCATCGCCTCCGGGGCGCAAATCTGCGGCGAGCGGCTCCTGCCCGGCCGGCAGCGCCTCGCGCAGTGCTTGCGGCAGGCATTCCAGCAGCGACAGATCCGGTTGCGCCTCCCCGACAAGGACGCACAAAACGCGGTCCGGCGAATGCGTCGTCAGAAAATGCGCCAATTCCGCATTGACCCAGCGCGACGCAAGCGCGGCGGGAGAACACAGCAAAATCAGATAGGAAGAGCGATCGAGCGCGCTTCGGATCGAATCGCCAAGATCCGGGCCGGCCGAGAGTTCGGCCTGATCGCGAAAGATCGGACGCAGCCGCGTCGGCTTGCCCGGATCTGCGCCCAGGCGGCGCGGCGGCCGATATCGTTCCAGCGCGCGATGCAGCCACTCCGCCCAGTAACGATCACTATGGCTGTAACTGATAAACGCTATATAGTCCGCAAACTGTGCCACGTACTCGCCCCCCGGCTGGCCAACGCAGAATGCCTAGGGCATTGAGCGTTTGATGCAAGATGTTGGTGGATCGAAACAAATCTCGTCGGCCGCCATGGCGGCCGTGGAGCGCTGTGCGCTGTTCCGCCACATGAGCCAGGCGGAACGCGCGCATGTGGCAGCGCACACTGTGTGGCGGATTTATCAACGCGGAGAACAGGTTGTGCGGGCGCAGGAACCCGGCGAAGACGTCTATATCGTTGCCGCCGGAACCCTGTTGGCGAATCAATTTTCGCGGGCGGGACGTGAAATCGGGTATCGCCGATTGGAAGCGGGGGCGCACTTCGGTGAACTGGCCGCGATTGACGGTGCCCCGCGATCGGCCAATGTTTTCGCGCTGAGCGTGGCGGAGATCGGACGGCTGCCCCAAGCGCTCGTCAAGACGCTGCTGTCCGAGTGTCCGGGCTTCACCCAAGCGTTGCTCGAAGATCTGACCGCGATGGTCCGCAGCCTGAGCGCGCAAGTCTTCCGATTGGGTGCGATCCCCGCCCCCTGCCGCTTGCAAATGGAATTGCTGCGAATGGCGCGAGCGAGCGGGGTCGCGGAGGACCAGGCCCGCATTACCGGCATCCCCACCCATGCCGAAATGGCCGTCTTGGTGGGAACGCAACGCGAAGTCGTGAGCCGCGAGTTTGCACGACTGGCCGCGCTTGGCCTGATCGCTCGGACCGGGAGGGATCTCCTGATCACCGCCGTTTCCGCGCTCACCGCAGAAATCGAGCGCCAGGGCGGCGACCCTTCTTTGTCCGAATAGCCATGTCCGAAACTGCGCGCGGCGGCGCGTCCCCTTGTCCACGGTCCTGTTGCGTGCCGCGGTCGGCCTCATGGGAAGAGGAACCCGCCGAGACAGGCTAGATCACCCGATCATCCCGTCGCCCGCGCCTTTGGCGAGCATCCGGCCGATCGCATCGAAGAGCGAATCCATCGCGACGGGTTTGAACAAGACCTCGTCAGCCCCTTGGGCGATGCACCGTTCGCGCAAATCGACCGCAGTATCCGCCGTCACGACGATCACCGGCAAATGGGCCTTCGCGTCGCTGCGCGCCCGGATGTGGCGCAGCGTTTCAAACCCATCCATCCCCGGCATCCGCAAATCGAGCAGAACAATCTCGAAATCCTGCGCGTCGATCAGCGCCAGTCCGATTTCCCCGCTTTCCGCGCCCGTCATGGTCGCGCCAGCCACGTCGAGCATGTCTTTCACGACGCGCCGATTCATCGGGTCGTCTTCGATGAACAGGATGTTCACCGGGGGCAATCCGTTATGGAATCACGAGAGGAAAAATACGCCATGATGTGCATCTCTATCGTGTCATGCCGCTTGCGTTACAAGCACCTCCGATGCGGATTTCGCAGCCGGTACCGCGTTGCCGAACATCGCCGCCGCCAACGCCGCGCCCGCGATAGGCTTGGCGATCACGCGGTCAATCCCCATCGCCGCGAAACGGGCGCAATCTTCGGCACTCGGCGCGCGCCATAGCAAGGTCGTTATCGCATCGCTCGCTCCCAGCGCGGCCAGGCCAGCGTCCACATCGCTCTCCGCTTGTGCCGTCGCATCGTCGATCAGGACGCGGGTAACGCCGCCCTGCACGATCCGGGCGACAGCCTCGTCGACACTCCCCGCGAACAGCACCACGCCAGCGCGCGCTTCGAGGACCGCGCGCAACATGCTGCGCGAGATTGGGTTGCGATCCAGGATCAGCAATGCGTCTGGCGTGGCCTCGGCGGAGGCCATGGTGACGGTTGGAGCCGGTGCCAGCGCCAATGGCAGCGAAAGCGTAAAGGTCGTTCCCGTGCCCACCACGCTCTGCACCGTCACATCGCCGCCCATTGCGCGCGCGAGATTCTGACAAATCGCCAAACCAAGCCCGGTGCCACCATATTTGCGCGTTGTGCCGGCATCAACTTGGCGAAACGATTCGAAAATGATGCCGATTTTGTCGTGTGGGATGCCGATCCCGGTGTCGTTGACGCTGATCCGCAGCGCCGATCCCTCGCTAAAAGCGCGGACGGTGATCTGGCCCCGCTCGGTGAATTTCAAGGCGTTGGAGAGCAGGTTGAACGCAATCTGCCGCATCCGCGCGGGATCGCCTTCGATAAAATCGGGGCAGGCTTCAAGATCAAGGACAAAGCCCAATCCCTTGCCCCGTGCCTGCTCCTCCCACATCCGCGAAACATCGCGCAGCATCGCTTTGAGGTCGAACGGCACCTGTTCGATGGTGAGGTTGCCCGTCTCCATCTTGGCGACGTCCAGAATGTCATCCACCAGCGCGCGCATCGTGACGCCCGCGCTGTGCACCACGCCGATGCGATCGCGCAGCGGTTCCTCCAGGCTGCGATCCGCCAGCATCACTTGCGTCATGCCAAGAATGCCGTTGAGCGGCGTGCGGATCTCATGGCTGGTGGTGGCGAGGAACTCGGTTTTGGCGGCCAAGGCACGCCCCAGCGCTTCGTTGGTTTTTGCGAGATCGACGTTGGCCGCGCGCACTTCGTTGCGGCTGCGCCGGATCGTAATCAAGCCGAAGGCAAGCATCGAGACGATGATGACTGTCGCCACGGCCAGCCCGCCAAAGATGGTTTGCTGGGTCCGCGCACGATTGCGCGCATCTTCGATGTTGCGGAGCAACTGAGCGCGCTTCAGCTTTTCGATTTTCAGCTCCTGGTTCGCGAAATCGAAGCGGGCGGCGGCGAGCGCGGTGTTGGCCGATGCGGCGAGCTTGGAGGTTTTGTCGTCGACCTGTTTTAGAGCCTCCAGATGGACCAGGGCCTTGGCTTGGTTGTGAGTCTCTTTGTAAATATCGTACGCAACGAGATGCCCCTCCCGCATGTCGAGCGTGGAGGCGTTGGGGTCGACATTGGCGAACGCCCGCTCAATCAGGCGTTGGGCCTCGGGCAGGTTGCCGCGCAGCCGAGCCGCCCAAGCCGAAAGCACCAGAAAATGGTTTCGTGACGCCGCCGCATCGGCTCCGCGTTCGGCCTGCAACCCAAGCGCGATGCTGCGCTCGGCGGCGGCGCGTTGCCCCGCAAACAGCTGCGCCCGCGCGATATTGCGCAGCGTACTCGCTTCCAGGGTTGGGGTCTTCAAATCGTGCGCCAGCGCCAGCGCCTTCCGAAACGCTGTTTGCGCTTGTGCGATTTTATTGAAATCCATCAAGCAGATGCCGCGGTTCGTGTAGATCGAAAACAAAAGCCGCTGATCGCCTTTGTAAATATCCGCCGACTGATCGAAATATCGCAAGGCGCTCTTAAAATCGCCCGCTTCCTGATACAGGAAACCGATGCTGACGATGGCGATCGCGCGGCTGCGCGCCTCGCCAATGTCCCGGAAAATGTTATGCGCTTGTTGGTAGGATGCGAGAGCGCCCGCCACATCGGCTTCGGCCAGTCTCAAGCCGCCCCGCGACAGCAAGAGATCGCCGTACAGTTTTGTCGGCTGGGCAGGTTTCGCAACCAGCGCGAGCGCGTGTTCGATCAGCGGCTCGGCACGGGCCGTGTCGTTCAGCCGCAAATAGGCTTCCCCCTGCAGCCATTGCGCGGTTGCCACGGCCGTGTTTCGGCGCGCCGGCGCGAGGTGATCAGCGATCCCCTCGGCCGCCCGCGAACGATCAATCGCGATCAAGGGGTCGCCAAACATCTGCGCTTTGGCATCCGCCACCAGCGCATCATAGCGAACGTCCCATTGTGCCGAAGTTTGGGCGAATGCCGGTCGAGCAAGCCCGCACGCGCTAAGCGCGATCAGGAACAGCATCACGATCCGACGGAACATCAGGTGCCTCATGGCACCACTCCTGTCAGAACAGTCCTTAAATTCGCGCTAATTCGTCAAAAATAGCGCTCAGGCGCTTTTCCAAAACGTCGCCGGCCGCTTGAACATCGATTGCCGCGCATCCTCTGCGGGGCGCGCGCGGTATTCGTGCAGGAAGCGCCGAAAAGCGTCGATCGAGATCGGTCGGCTGATCAAATATCCCTGAACCATGTCGCAGCCCATCACCGAAAGCAGCGCCATTGCGGCTTGGGTCTCCACGCCCTCTGCGGTCACTTCCATATCCAGCGCATGGGCGAGATCGATGGTGGAGCGCACGATCAGCGGATCGCGATTGCTGCTCGTCAATTGCAGCACGAACATCTTATCGATTTTCAGTTCCCGCGCGGGGAGTTGCTTGAGATATGCGAGCGAGGACAGACCGGCCCCGTAATCGTCGCTCGCGATGACGATACCACGATCCGCGAAAATCTGAAGGTTGGCGATCGCGCATTCCGGATCGCGGATCACCGCCGTTTCGGTAATTTCAAATCCGATTTTTGCACCGCAATTGTGGATCTTGGCGCAGGTCGCTTCGACAAAGTCTTTGTCGCTGAGAAGCTGACCCGAGATATTGATGAAGATCGTCAGGTCATGTCCGTCCGTCGCCAGGATCTTTTGATCCCGGATCACCTCGTCGAGCGTCCAGAGCGTCAGCGCGGCAATTTGCTGCGCCTGCTCTGCCACCGTGATGAAATCCCCCGGGAGGATCAGGCCGCGTTTAGGATGCTGCCAGCGCACCAGGGCTTCCGCGCTGGAAATCTGTTGTTCGCGAACGTGCACTTTCGGCTGATATTGCAGGAACATCTCACCATTGACGATCGCCGCGGGCATCTCACGCGTGAGCGTCTGCCGGTCGAAGGTCGGGGTGCACACCGATAGATCGCGCACCACCGGCTGATGCGCCGAACGCGCATCTTCCAAAGCACCTTCAGCTTCTTCGATCAGCCGCACATTTTCGATCGTTCCGAACGGTGCCGCCGCACCGCCAATAACGATTTGAAAAGCGCACGCCTCCTCCAAATCGGGCGGACCATCGGCAGCGCTCCGCAGCGCGGCCAACGCCGTTTCGAACTCGCCAAAACTCGCCCGCTCGAACGATACCTCAATCACCGTGCGGCTGACGACCATCGTCGAACTGTCGGGCAGGATCGCGCCAATGCGCCGTTCCAGATCAAAGCCCAGGCTGTCCGCGCCGACCCGCCCGATCTTGCGTCGCAGTGCCGAGAAATTCGCGATTTCGACCAGGCAAACGATCTGCCACGCGCTTGATCCGCTCGCTCGCCGGGCATTTTCCAGACCGCGCTGTAAGATTTTGCCCGGCGCATCGGGCACACCCTTTCGCTGCTCCGGAGGGCGACGACGCGGATTCGGGGGTTGCACGGCACGCACCATAGATTTCGAGGTAAACGGGAGCATTAAACGAACCGTTAATCGTCCCCGCCCGGGCTCGTTGCGTCGCCGAAACGCGATTGCATTATCGTTAAGATTCAATTAATAACCCCGAGCACCCAACTGGGTGTGTAAGGGAGAAAACGTGATGTTGAGCTTCATCCTCGATGTGGTTTACGGCGAGGGCAGCCGCCCCTGGTAAATCGTTCTATCGACCCGATGCGGGGGTGATCCGTTCGCTATTTGAGTGGGTTAGCTCCGTGTCGGGTCGGTGTTTTACCGAGACCGCTCGAAACGTTCCTGTCAGCGGCATTACGCGCACAGGGTTTCGCTGTCCCGATTCGGGACTGGGGCAGTGTGTCCCAATATGGTTAAGACGGCTATGCAAATAAAAGAGCGGCACCTGACAGCGTAATCAGGTTTATCGTTACGCCATTGCCTCAACCAGCCGCGCCATAAACGCCGCGCCGCGTTCAAATTGCGCGATTTCCAGATATTCGTCCGGCTGATGCGCCTGCTCAATCGAGCCCGGCCCGCAAATCACCGTCGAAAATCCAGCCCCCTGAAACTGGCCGGCCTCTGCGGCATAGGGTACCGCGCGCGCAGGCCCGTTATCGCCAGCCAGGCGGCGGGCGAGTGTTTCGGCGGCTCCGTCCGCCTCGGGCGCAAAGGAAGGTGTTGCCGATCGCCGCACGACCGCCACCCCGGCATCGGCAAAACGCGCGCGCAACGCGCGGTCCTCGCGGGTGCAGGCCTCGAGAAACGGGGCGATGATGCGGTCGGGATCCTGGCCGGGCGGTGTGCGCAGATCGAACACGAAACTGCATTCGCGGGCGAGAATATTCACCGCCGTCCCGCCCTGCATCAGCCCGATCGTCAACGTCACATGCGGCGGGTGATAGAGCGATGCGGGGTCGCCATGCTGTTCGAGCGCCTCTGCCAAGGCGCGCAGCTGCGCCATAAGGCCGATCGCAACCATATTGGCCGACACACCCAGATGCGTCAGGCTCGAGTGCGCTTCGTGCCCCTTCACCGTCACCCGCCAGGTCGAGATGCCTTTGTGGCCGCTGACCACCTCCATATTGGTCGGCTCCCCAACGATCACGGCGAGCGGTGCGGGAAGCTCGGAGACGAGTTCGCGAATCATCGACGGCGCGCCCAGGCACCCCACTTCTTCGTCATAGGAAAAGGCCAGATGCAACGGCCGCGCGGCAGCGCCGGTTGCAAACCGCGGCACCACCGCCAGCGCGAGCGCGAGGAATGCCTTCATGTCGCACGTTCCGCGACCATAAAGCCGCTCACCACGTTGGGTCAGGACGAACGGGTCGCTGGTCCAGGCTTGCCCGTCGACGGGGACGACGTCGGTATGGCCGGAAAGCACCACGCCGCCTGCCACCGCCGGGCCAATCGTCGCGTACAGATTGGCCTTGGTCTGGTCGGCATTTGCTACCCGTCGACTGGTCACGCCGTGCCCACGCAGAACGTCCTCAACATACCCGATCAGCGCAAGGTTCGAATCGCGCGAGGTGGTGTCGAAGCCGATCAGCGTTTCCAGATGCCGCAGACCGGCGCTTTTCAAGTCATCGCTCGGGGTCATGTAACGCACCTTAGGCGTACCTGCGCGCGCTTGCCAATCACCCGGCGACTGAGTCCTCCCATCCGCCGCCAATCGCCTTGAACAACGCCGCACTGTCCTGCCGCAATTGCGCATCGCTCGCGACCAGCTGCTCGCGCGCGCTGAGCACCGCGACTTGCGCATCGATCAAGCTGTTCTGCGCGACAAAGCCGGTGCGATACTGCGCCTCGACCGCGTGCGCGGTCGCTTGCGCGTCGGCGACCGCGCGCTGCAACGCCGCATTGCGGCGACGCTCGGCATCTATCCGCGCGAGCGGATCCTCGACATCGCGCAACGCCCCAAGCACGGTGGTGCGATAGCGCAGGTACGCTTGTTCCCGGTCCTCCTTGCGCAGGCCGACCGTCGCCTTGCGCCGCCCCCAATCGAGCAAGGGGAAGGTTACCCCCCCTACCCCCGTCGCCTGGATACTGTCGCCGGACACGAGCGATCCAAGCGAGGTGGAGATGAGTTGCGCCATCCCGGTCAGTTTGAATTTCGGGTAGAGGTCGGCCACCGCCACGCCGATATCTGCGGTCGATGCCGCCAATTGGCGCTCGGCCGCGCGAATGTCGGGGCGGCGGCGCAGCAGATCCGACGGCAAACCGGCGGGAATGACCGGCACCGGCTGCAATGCCGGGAGCGGCCCGGTCAGTTCAGCCGTCAGACTTTCCGGCTCGGTCCCCAGCAAAATGCCCAGCGCGTGAATCCGCACCCGCACATCCGCGCGCAACGGCTCAAGCCGTGCCTCGATGCTGGAAATAGACTGCTGCTGTCGTTTCACGTCGATTTGTGGACTGAGCCCGACCTTGGCGACATTGCCCGCGATCTGCAGCGCGCGCCGCTGCTGGCCGAGTTCGTCCTCGACCACGGCAATTTGCGCCTGGTCCAGTCGTAGCGCGAAATACGCTTGGGCGACTTCGGCCCCCAACGTCACCGCCGCATCGCGCTGGGACCAGATCGCCGCGTCGGTGCGTGCCAGCGCACCCTCCACACCGCGTCGCCCGCCGCCGAACAGATCGATCTCCCAACTGGCATCGAACCCGGCGGTGTAGGTGGTAATTCCGCTACCGGGCAGCGCAATGCCGCCGCTCGAGCTCCCGCCGCTGCTGCCACCCGAGAACAGGCTGGCGAGCGATGAAAAGCCGGCATTCTTGCTGAATTCGACATGCGTCACATTGCCAGTGGCGTCGACGGTCGGCTTGCCCACGGCATGCGCGGCGATCTCGTCCAGCCGCGCCTGCCGCACGCGCGACGCCGCGATCGCGATCGTCGGGCTGTCCTTCAGCGCCCGCTCGACCAGCGCCGTCAGCGTCGAATCGCCAAAGGCGGTCCACCAACGGGCAGGATCGATCGCGGCACCCGGCACACCGGTCTGCGGCTCGGCAAAGGCCGCAGGGACCGCCATTGCCGGCGCATGATAATTGGGGCCGACGGTGCAACCGCCAAGCAAGGTTGCGCCAAGCAGCGCCGCCGTAACGAGAGAGCGGGTCAATGCGCCATGCCTCCACCACCGCCACCGGATTTGCCGGAGCGCATCAAGAAAACGACGGGCGCGACGCACAGCACCACGACCATCAACGAATGAAACACGTCGAGAAAGGCAAGCATCGCCGCCTGCCGCTGCACCTGGCTGTAGAGCACGGCGAGCGGCGTGATGGTGTCGCCCGGCCCGCCAAAGGTGCTTCCGGCCTTGGCTAGCCAGTCGTTATAATTGGGGTTGAGCGGATTGAGCCCATTGACCAGATCCGACTGATGCCGCTGCAGGCCCGATGCCAGCATCGTTTGCGATGCGGAAATGCCAATCGATCCGCCGAGATTGCGCGCCACGTTCAACATGCTCGACGCTTGCGCGGTCTTGTTCTGCGGCAAGCCGACATAGGCGACCGCGCTGATCGGGACGAACAGGAACGGCAGCCCCATCGCCTGATACAGCCGCGCCACGCCCGCATCGAGGAAGGTGATGTCGGCGTTGAGATGCGTCATGTTCCACAAGGCGAATGCCTGGACGAGCAAGGCCGGAAACAGCAACAAGCGCACGTCGACGACGCCCGACAGCCGCCCGGCAAACGGCACAGCGACCAGCGTCGCCACCCCGCCAAAAGTCAGCGCCAACCCGGCCTGGAACGAGGTATAGCCAAGCACCTGCTGCAACATTTGCGGGATCAATTGGGTGGTGCCGAACAGGATCATGCCGGTCACGCCCATCACCAGCAGCGTCAGCGAGAAATTCCGGCTTTTCAGGAGCTTGAGATCGAGCACCGGCTCGGGATGCCGCGTTTCCCAAAAGCCGAGCGCGATCAGCGACACGGCCGAAATCGTTGTGGTCGCGATAATCAAGCCGCTCGCAAACCAATCCTCCCGCTCGCCGCGATCGAGCGTAAGTTCGAAGAACCCCAGCCCCAATGCGATCAGGATGATGCCGATATAATCGACCCGGATGCCGCGCTTGAGCAGCTTCGCGCGGTCATCCTTGATCGCCTTGGGTTCGTCGACGAACAGGTTGACGAGGAATAGCGACACGATGCCGATCGGCACGTTGATGAGAAACACCCAATGCCAGCTCGAATTCTCGGTGATATAGCCGCCCAGCGTTGGCCCGAGCACCGGCCCCACCACCACCACAATCGCAAATGCCGCAAACGCCATCCCGCGCAATCGCGGCGGGAAGGTATCGGCGAGCATTGATTGCTCGACCGGGGCCAGTCCGCCGCCGCCAATTCCCTGCAAAACGCGCGCTATAACGAGCGTCGAAAGGTTGGGGGCGAGACCACACATGAGCGAGGACAGCGTGAACAGCGCGATAGAGATCATGAAATAGCGCTTCCGCCCGATCACATCGGACAGCCAGCCGCTGATCGGGATGATGATCGCGTTGGCGACCAGGTAGCTGGTCAGCACCCACGTCGCCTGATCGTTCGAAACCGACAGGCCGCCCGCGATATGATCAAGCGCGACGTTCGCGATCGACGTGTCGAGCACCTCCATGAAGGTCGGGATCGAGATGATCGCGACGATCAGCCACGGGCTGAAACTGCCCGCTGCGGACCGGGTCGGATCCCATCCGTCCGCGCGCGCTGCGGCGCTCGCCATCTTAGCGAACCTTGACCGTGGGGATTACCGACATGCCAGGCCCCAGCGGATATTTGCGGGGATCGGGCGCATTTTTGGTATCGAACTCGATCCGCACCGGCACGCGCTGCACCACTTTGACATAGTTTCCGGTCGCGTTCTGCGGGGGCAGCAAGGCAAATGCCTGGCCCGCGCCGCGTTGGATCGAGTCGACATGGCCCTTGAACTTGACGTTGGGATAAGCGTCGACCTTGATGTCGACCGGCTTGCCTGCGGTCATGTCGCGCAGCTGGGTTTCCTTGAAATTGGCGGTCACCCAGATGTGATCGGGCACAATCGCCATCAACTGCGTGCCCGGCCCGACATAAGACCCGATATTGACCTGACGATTAACCACTTGCCCCGCGACCGGCGCGACCAGCCGGTTGTCGCCGAGCGTGACATTGGCCTGCCGCACCGATGCCTGCCGCGCCTCGATCACCGCACGTGCGGCGGCAACCTGGCGGCGCGCAACCGCGATATTGGCAGCGGCGCTATCGATCTGCTGCCGCGCCGCCGCCGCTTCTGCAGCGGTGGAACGCGCCGTTGCCCGTGCCGCATCAAGCTGCTGCCCGGCAACGGCGGCAGGGTCGATCCGGCGTAGCGCTTCGTAACGCACGAGATCCTGCTGCGCCTTGGCGGCGGTGGCGATCGGTGCCCGCGCTTGTGCGACCGCCTGATCGCGCGTGGCCTCCGAGGCCAGAACTTGCGCCCGCGCCTGCTCGAACTGGGCTTGCGCCTGCTTCACATTGGCGTCGGCCTCGGCGACCTGCGCTTCGGGCCCTGACGGCTCGATCACGGCCAGCACCTGGCCTGCTTCGACATGGCGGTTATCGATGTCCGCGACCGACTTCAGCGTCCCGGCGACTTTCGGCGCGATCCGCACGATATGCGCATCGACAAAGGCATCGTCGGTCGACTCATATTGCCGTGCGTCCAGATAATATAGCACCGCTGCGATCACGATCGCGCCGACCACCAGGACGAAAATGATCCAGAACAGCGGCTTGCTGAAGATCGACGGCTTTGCGGGTTCTTCGGCTGCCGAGGGATCCTCCCCGGATTTCGCTTCGGGCTGGGGCGTGTCGCTCATGAAAGCTCCTGTCGTTCGGCGATCAGTCGGTCGAGAATGGCATCGGTATTGGCGGCGATCCGGCCCCCAAGCGCGGAGATCGCGGAGGCATCAAGGTCGGGGCACTGCATCAGCTTAAGAACCGTCGCGCGCGAAGCCCGCAGCGTCACGACCTGCCCAATCAAGGTGACAACGGCCACGCGTGCCGTATCGCCATCGTCGCGACCGGTTGCGATCTGGACAAGGTGGGCAAGCGTGCGGAGCATGGTCCCCAGCATCCCGCCATAAATGCGCTCGAATGCAGCGGTCGGCTCCATCTGCTCGCGCATGATAAAGAGCGAGTAGGACGTGTTTTTTTGACCCGTCATCTTCTCGACCAGACTGGCCAGGATGGCGTGGATCAGCGTGCGGGCGGCCGCTGGCGTCATGCCTTCGGGAACGCCGCCGTCAATCAGATGCGAGAGCGTACCGCCCATTTGCGCGGCAATATGGTCGGCCGCGGCAAGGTATAGCCCTTCCTTGCCACCAAAATGATAGGTGATCGAGGACATCGCCGTGCCTGCCGCAGCGGCGATGCTGCGCGTGCTCGCGCCTTCCAGCCCCTTGCTGGCAAATTCCGCGATCGCGATTTCAAGGAGTCGTTGCTGGACCACGCGACGCCGATAATTCGTTCGAACGAACAAGGCAATCTGCAATTTGTGCAACGCCGCAAAAACGCGGTTCTTGCGGTTAGGTTGCGTGGCTCACGCGTTTATCGTGTGCTGCGTCGCTTGGGCGGCTTCGGGAATTGCGGGATTGGAAAACTCCATCCCGTCATCGACCGATCCGTAGCGCAGCGCGAGCAAGTCGCGCGCATAATTTTGATGGACGCGCCACGGCGTCTTGCTGCCCTGCTTCGGGAATTTCTCCATCGCGCGGGTCACATAGCCCGAGCTGAAGTCCAGAAACGGCGCTGGCGTTAGCGCGGCATCGCCAACGCGCGGGGTTGCCTGTCGCAACCCGCGCTTCTTCATGGTGTTGAGCAGCCGACAGACATAGGCGCAGGTCAGATCGGCCTTCAGCGTCCACGAGGCATTGGTATAGCCGAACGAGGTCGCCATGTTCGGCACGTCCGAAAACATCATCCCTTTGTAATTGAACGTCTTTGAGAGATCGGCCGGGGCACCGTCCACGCTGAACGCCACGTCGCTTAGCAATTGCAATTCCAGCCCGGTCGCGGTCACCACTACGTCGGCGGGCAGCTCCGCGCCCGATTGCAACGTAATGCCGTCGCGGGTGAAATGCGCGATCGTGTCGGTCACCACCGAAGCCTTCCCGCTCTTGATCACCGCGAACAGATCGGCATCGGGCACCAGGCATAGCCGCTGGTCCCACGGATTGTAGCGTGGGGTAAAATGCGTCGCGACGTCGTAATCGGCACCAAGCTCGCCCCGCACCATTTCGATGAGCCGCTCCTTGGTCTTTTCCGGGCGCTTGCGGGCAAGGTTGAAGAAGAACATCTGGAACAGCACGTTGCGCCAGCGCACGAGGCTATAGGCCAGTTTCGCGGGCAATTTGGCGCGCAGCCAGTTGGCCGTCGCATCTTCGGCCGGTCGCGACACGACATAGGTGGGCGAGCGTTGCAGCATCGTGACGTGCGCCGCGCTCTCGGCCATCGCGGGCACCAGCGTCACCGCAGTCGCCCCGCTGCCGATTACCACCACGGTCTTGCCCGCATAATCGAGATCGGCGGGCCAGAATTGCGGATGGACGATCCGGCCGCCGAAATCCTCCATGCCCGGCCATTCCGGTGCATGGCCGCGCGCGTAATTGTAATAGCCGCTGCACATGAAGAGGAAATTGCAGGTGAAAGCGACGGGCCCGTCCGGCCCCTCCGCTTCCACCGTCCAGCGCGCCTCTGCCGTCGACCAGGCCGCGCGCTTGACGTGATGGCCAAAGCGGATGTGGCGATCGATACCATAGTCGCGCGCGGTGTCGCTAACATACTTCAAAATCGAGGGACCATCGGCGATCGCTTTCGCCTCGGTCCACGGCTTGAACGCATAGCCCAGCGTAAACATGTCCGAATCCGAACGGATGCCGGGGTAGCGGAACAGGTCCCACGTCCCGCCCAATGCCGCTCGTCCTTCGAGAATCACATAGCTTCGGTCGGGGCATTGGGTTTGCAGATGATAGCCCGCGCCGATCCCGGAAATCCCCGCACCGACAACGACGACGTCGAAATGTTCCATGCTCATAATCGCTCTCCGTAGGATACCCGATATTCGATTTTCGGGCTCACGGGAAGCGATCCGTTGCGATTAGAAATCTTTCTTGTAGCGCACCGTGACGTTGGACCCACCGAACGACCCGGCTTGCGACAGCACACTGAGCGCCTTGGTCAGCGAAACCTCCAATTGCGTGGCGGTGAAGCCGCGCGCATCGGTGATTACCTCCACATAGATGTTGTTGGTGATGTATTTGCCCGCCGCCAGCGACGTGCTGCGCCCGGTGGCGCTGTCCGCCCCGAGAATGCGCAGCCGATCGATCCCGGCGACCGAGCGCAATTTGCCAAGCGGGTTGAGCCCGCCGCCGGAGCCGCGCAACGAGTTGAGCGCGGCGGCGAGCTGGATTGCCTGGATCGCCGACAAATTGGTGACCGAGCTGCCGAACAGCAAGCGGCTGAGCACCTCATCCTGCGGGAGAGCCGGCGTCGAGTTGAACGCGATTTGCGGCTTCTGGCCCGTGCCCGAGACATCGATCACCACCGTGATGCCGTTGGTGGTGGTCGTGGCACTCAGCGCGATTTGCGGATCGATTAAAGCGCCGCCGTCGAAACGGATATCGCCCTTGGTTACGTCGAAGCGCTTGCCGGCGAAAGAGTAGGTGCCGCGCACGATCTCGAGATTGCCGGTTACGCGCGGGGCGAGCGAAGTGCCGACGACGCGCAAATCCGCTTGCCATTCGGATTCGAGCCCCATGCCCGACACGAACAACTGATTGTCCGCACGCACGCGCAGGTCGAGCTTGAACAGCCCGGCCGGTTCGGCAGGCGCGGTCGCCTGCGCATTGGCCTTGGTGAGGTCGCTCTTGCGGCGCACCCCGGTCAGTTCCGCAACATCGGCCTGCCCCTGGCGAATGATCTCATAGCGCGCATTGGGGATGCGCAAATCCCCCGTGATCAGGCCGCCATTGGCCTTGCTGTTGGTGATCGCGATCGTGCCGGTCGCAGTCGCGCCGAGCGCGTCGCTGCTAGCGAGGCGCGCATTGTTGAGCGTCGCGCGGACATCAATCGGGAAGCCCGCTGCCGCCGAGAAGCCGACCGATCCCTGCCCCTGCACGGTCCCCTCGCCCGCCCGCGCCGACAGCTGCGTGATCTCCAGCCGGTCATTGGTGAAGCGCCCGGCGAGCTTCATCTGGGTCAGCCGCGTGCCATAAACTTCATTGTCATAGGTCAGCGAATCCGCCCGGAGCAGGCCGGTCAGTTGTGGAGCATCGACGGTGCCTGCAAAATCGGCCGCCACCGCGATTGGCCCCGACAGTTGCTGCCGCGACAGGCCCGCAAAGGAGAACAGCACGCCCGACGGACCATTATAACGAATGCCGCCCGACAAGGGGGCCGCCATCAGCCGCTGCGTCCAATCGCTACCGCCGCCGAGCGACCCCAGCGTGACGACCAACCGCCCGATCGTGGTGCCCCCTCGCTGCACCAACGCGCGCAGATCGCCGCCATTGGCGTTCAGGCCGATCTGCGTGACCAGATCGACGGGTTCGGAGACGCTCGCCAGGCTCGATCGGGTGAACCGCGCGACGCGGAATTGCCCGGCGATGGTCGGCACAGCAGCCCCGCGCGGCTGGGTATAATCGAGTGCGCCGGTGGCCGATCCGCCAAGACCGAGATCCGGCACGATCGCGTTGGCGACCGACAGATCGAGCGCATCGAGCCGCAGCTTGGCAACGAGCCCCGCACCATAATCGGCGGCAATGCGCGCACTGCCCTTGTCGAAATCGATCCGCGTCGGCTGGAGATGATAGGTCCCCCGCTCGATCGCGATCCGCGCAGGCGTGCCGGTCTTGAAGCCGATGCCGTTGGCCTGCCCCTGCGCCGCGACCAGCCACAAAGTCGGGCTCAGCCGCGCATTGGCGGCAATATGGAACGGCACCCCGTTCGAGCCCGATGCCACCGCCTGCGCGGTGCCATTGCCATTGACGTAATTGATCTTCGCGCGTGCGCTCGACAGCACCGCCGCGCCGTAGCGCAGATCGGCAACTTGCGCGTCGGCAACGATCTGCGGCGCGTTGGGGTAGAGGATCGCCTGTGCATTGACGATCGCGCGTCCGATCGTGAAGTCGACCGCGCCCGGAACCTTGGCGTTGCTCGCGCGGGCGGCGACATCGATGCGCTGCACCTTGCCCTGCGCGGCGAGCAGCGCAGCACCGCTGATGCCCGATCCGGCGAACTGAACACGCCCGGCGAAAGGCCCGGCCGGAAGTTGCTGCAGCTTGCCGGTGAAATCGACCCCGGCGAAACGCGCCTTGCGGATGTCGACCGTCAATTGCGTGCCGGGCGTGACGTTTAGGTCGGCGGTGAACGGGCCATATTGCGTGCCGCCCTTGGCGAGCACGGCATAAGACGACCCCGTGCCGCGCACCGTCGCTTCCAGATCGACCAGCCCCACCCCAACGCCGGGGCGCGGCGCGCGCAGCAGCACGACCGGCTTGGTCGCAGTGCCCGTGACGCGGGCGAAGAGCGGGCCATATTGCGTCGAATACGCGTCCGCTTCGACCAGTAATGGGCCCTTTGGGTCATAGCGCCCCTGCCCGCGCGTCACGCGGAATTGCGGCGCGGCCAAATGCAGGTTGCGGAAGGTGACGATGCCGTTCGGGTCATAGCCGACATCCGCCGTCACCACCGCATTTCCACCGAGGAAACTGCGCGCGCCGTCATTGAAGATTTGCGAGGTCCTGGCCGCGACATGGCCGGTGATGCCGAAACCGCCGCTCGCCACCGTCACCACTTTGGCGTCGGTGCGCAGCGAGACGATGCCGACGCCATCGATCCGGTAATCATTCACCCGCCCGTTGAGCGCACCGCGATAGAGGCCGGTCTTCAAATTAGCGACGACCAAGGCGGTCGCGTCGATCTTGTTCGAACGGATCCGCAGATTGTCCGACAGCAGCGTATTGCCGGTGATGGCAATATCGCCATTGATCGCGACAGTGTCGAACAGGCCACCCGCCGCCGCATTGAGTCCGGTCACGCGCGCAGCGCGGGCGGAGAGCGGCACGATGATATGGTCGGCATTCACCCGCGCCAGCCCCGACGCGTAGAGCTTCTCAACCTGCGTCTCGCCAAAGCCCAGCACGGCGGCCGTCACGACATAATTGACGGTTGGCGTCGCGAATTTTCCATCGAGCACGACGCGCGCCGCCACATCGCGCCCGCGCAAATTGGGGGCGATCGCGCCGGGGGTCAGCAACTTCGCATCGACCGCGAATTGCCCAAAACGGCTCTCGGCAAGGTCGAGCAGGCCCTTGGCATTCAGCGCCAGCGCATCGGAGCGCAGCGCCCCCGACAGCGTCACGCGCCGCTGATCGAGCGTGGCGGTGAGCGCGACCTGCACGCGCGGCGCGGTCAGCCGGGCGAGCGGATTGGCCGCGCTCGCCTCCGTCTTGGGCGCGCCGCCGGGATACAGGCCCGGATTGGCGAAGCCGCGCACGGTGAAGGTGCCGCTGTTCGCGGTCAGCGCCAGATCGGTGAAGGACGCGCCGCCCAGCGTGCCGGTCGCCTTGCCCTGCCACGCCTTCCAGCTACCCTTGCCGCCAATGCTGAAATCGAGCGGGGCCTTCAGCCCGCTCATGCTGGCGACCACGCCGGTTGTCGGGGCAACCAGATGCGCATCGAGGTCCAGCCGGTTTGCATCGGGCACGGCGTCGAGCTTGAAGGTCAGCCGATCGCCGCCCGCAATACCGCGCCCGGCCAGCGCCGAGACGCTGGCGGTCACTTGCGCGCGCCGCTCGGCAATGTGGGTCGCGCCGTCGATCTTGAGGATGTGGACCGCCCCCGTCACCGGTTGCGCGAGCACCATCCGCGCGACCGTCAGTCGCCCGATATCAATGTCCAGATCGGGCAGAATCGGCGCATTGGGGTCGGTCGGCACCGCCTTGAACGCCGGGGAGCGTTGCATCGTCACCAGCGCCGCCTGCGCCGAGCGCACGTCAATATGGTTGTTCAGATAGGCGAACGGCCGCCAATCCACCGCGATGCGCGGCGCGGTCAGGAACACGCCCTTGGGATCGCTGACGCGCACATCGGTCAACACCATTGCGCCGTACAGCGAACCTTCGATCCGCCCGACCTTGATGTTGAGGCCAGACGCCGTGGTGTACCCGCCCAGTGAATTGGCGATGATCCGGCGGCCCGGCGCGGTGTTGAGACCAAGCACCAGGAGCCCGGCCAGAACGATCAGCCCCAACAGCGTGAGCCCAACCCATTTCAGCGCTCGCTGCCAGAGGGGTGCACGCGCGATGACGACAGTCTGTTCGGTCATCAAAAGGCCTGCCCAATGGAAATGTAGAGCGCGATCTTGCCGTCGCCCTTGCGCGGGTTGAGCGGCGTCGCGACGTCAAAGCGCAGCGGCCCGAAATTGGTATAGAAGCGCCCGCCAATCCCGGCCCCGAAGCGCAAGTCCGTCGCCTTGGGCAAGACGCTCTCATAGGCATTGCCGCCATCGAGGAAGGGCACGATCCCGAAATTGCCGAAGCGGTAGCGCGCCTCAAGCGCGAATTCGTTGATCGAGCGGCCGCCGACCGGATCGCCATTGGGATCGAGCGGCCCGAGCCGCTGATAGCCATAGCCGCGCACCGATCCGCCACCGCCGCCATAATAACGCCGCGACGGTGCAAGATCGTCGCGATCCGTCCCAGCAATCGACCCGGCGCGCACCCGCCCGGCCAGCACGATACTGTCGCCGATCGGATAATAGCCGCTCGCTTCGACCAGCGTTCGCGCATAGGGGCGCACCGCGCCGCGCACCGAAGTTTCGGGGCTGAGGCTGAGCTTCAGGCGATAACCCTTGGTCGGGTTGAGCAGGCTGTCCGAACGATCAAATTCCACCTGCCCGGGTAGTGCCGCGATAAAATAGGTCGCGCGCCGCCGCGCGCCACGCCCGAAATCATAGACGCTTTCATTGGTGCCGGTCAGCTCGAACCCATAAGCGTAGGTAAACTTCTTCTGCCAGATCGGCGTGGAGTCATACGAAATTCTCCCCGAAAACGTGGTCGTGAAGGCGTCGAAGGCGTCGTAATTGGAATGGTCGGCCCCAGCCGTGAAGGTCACCGTCCGGTCGCGCCGCCCGGCATTGGAGCGGCGGAAGGTGGCAGTGGCCCCTTGCTCCTGCGTGCCCGCTACCGCCGTCACGATCAGCGCGCCTTCGGGCGGGAACAGGTTGCGATGCGTGAACGATCCTTCCAGCCGGATGCCCTGCCCGGTGCTGTAGCCGCCGCTGACCGCCATCGAACGCGCCGGCCCGCGTTCCTGCTCAACCAGCAGATTGACCTGCTCGGTCCCATCGGGGCCGATATTGCCGGTGCGGACCGGCTCCACCGACACGGTCGAGAACAACCCCGTCGCGACCAACGCCGCGCGCAGATCGTCGACCTTGCGATTGTCATACAGGTCGCCAGGCTTGAAGCGCGTCAGCACGCCGACATGCGCCGCGCCGAACGCCAGCCGCCCCTCAGTAGTAAAGGTGCCGAACGAGGATCGCGGGCCGACATCGACCGGCAAGGTATAATCGCCCGTTCCCGCAACGTCATCCAGCAGGATGTCGCGCTGCCCGACCTTGGCAAAGGGATAACCCCGCTGCGGCAGCACCAGCGCAACATTGGCTTCCGCGCCCTGCACCCGCTCGGCCTCGATCGCTTCGCCGGTGCGCAGCGGGAGCAGGCTTTCGACCAGTCCAGCGGGAAGCGTCGGTGCCGCCTGCACCGTAATCGTGCCGAGCTTATACTGTTTGCCCGGCGTGGCGGAGACGATCGCGCGGACGCGTGCGGTGTCGCCGGGGATCTGCTCGATCGTCGAGATGGCGGTGCCATCATAATAACCGAGCGACTTCATCAGGCGGATCGCCAGATCTTCATCCTCATGCCCGCGCGCCGAGACCACCGTGGCATTGGCCGCCTTGCCGTCGCCGCCCCTGAGCGCCGACAGGCCGTTGAACTTGCCGGTCAGCCCGAGCGTATCCAGCCCGCGTATGACAGTGTCGTAGCGGATGTCCGGGGCCTTTGCGTCCTTGACGGTGACATCCACAAGCGGCGTCGAGTCGAACGCCTGCAACGCCGGTAGCGGCTGCGTTAATTCGGGCGGCACCGCTTCCGCTGGAGCAGCCAGAGTGGGCATGGCGATGGGTGAAAGTGGTTCCAGCGGGGCGTTGATGTCGTTCGACAGCGGCGGCAGCGCCTTGTTGAACGTATCATCCGGGACGATCGGCGGTTCGGCGGTTTGCGGATCCCCTACCTTCGGCATTGGGGCGGGAACAGCGGACGGCGCTTGCTGCACGCCGCCAGCGGCCACAGCGATCAGTCCCGTTGAAAATAGCAGCAAACCCAAAACCCGCGCTTCCCCGCTTCATGTCAGAGGGTCTCGCGATCCCAGCCCCCGCCTTACCGTCTAACGCGCAACGGCGAATAGGTTTCCCTAAACCGCCTTCGCCCGCAATCGATAGGCGTGCAGCAACGGCTCCGTATAGCCATTGGGCTGGTCAATCCCTTCAAACACCAACGCGCGCGCCGCCTGCCAGGCGAGGCTTTCGGGGTGCCCGCTCATCGACCGGTACAAAGGATCACCGGCATTTTGCGCATCGACCTTCGCCGCCATGCGCGCAAAGGCTCCATCGACGTCTTCGGTTGTCGCGACACCGTGCAGCAGCCAGTTGGCGATATGTTGCGAGGAAATCCGCAATGTCGCGCGATCTTCCATCAGGCCGATATCGTGGATGTCGGGCACTTTCGAACACCCCACCCCCTGATCGATCCAGCGCACGACATAGCCGAGAATGCCCTGTGCGTTATTGTCCAACTCGGCGCGCACTTCCTCGGGCGTCCAGTTGCGGCCGACCGCGACCGGCACGGTCAGCAGCGGCCCCAGCCCTGGGACAGCCTCCTTGGCAATTTCGCGCTGCCGCGCGAACACATCGACCTTGTGGTAGTGGATCGCGTGCAGCGTAGCCGCCGTCGGCGACGGCACCCAGGCGGTGTTCGCGCCCGCCATGGGATGGCCGATCTTCTGCGCCATCATGTCGGCCATGCGATCGGGTGCGGCCCACATGCCCTTGCCGATCTGCGCCTTGCCGCTCAGCCCCGCCGCCAGCCCGATGCGGACATTGCGATCCTCATAGGCCTTGATCCAATCGCTCGACTTCATCTCGACTTTGGGGATCATCGGGCCCGCACGCATCGCGGTGTGCATCTCGTCGCCGGTGCGATCGAGGAAACCGGTGTTGATGAAGACGATGCGATCCTTCACCGCCGCGATGCAGGCGGCGAGGTTCGCCGAGGTGCGGCGCTCCTCATCCATCACGCCAACCTTGATCGTGTGCCGCGTCAGACCCAGCAGATCCTCGACCGCATCGAACAGGGCGTTGGTGAAGCTGCACTCGGTCGGCCCGTGCATCTTGGGCTTGACGATATAGACCGATCCCGCGCGGCTGTTGCGGAAGGTACCCAGCCCGCGCAAATCGTACAGCGCAATCGTGCTGGTGACGATCGCGTCGAGAATGCCCTCGGGCGCATCGCTACCATCAGCGAGGCGGATCGCCGGCGTCGTCATCAAATGCCCGACATTGCGCACGAACAACAGGCTGCGCCCGGCGAGCACCAGCCCATCGTCATAGACGCGGTCGGGGTTGAGCCGCCGCGTCACCGACTTGCCGCCCTTCTCGAACGTGTCGGACAGATCGCCCTTCATCAGCCCGAGCCAATTGGCATAGGCCGCAACCTTGTCCTCCGCATCGACCGCCGCGACCGAATCCTCCAGATCGCAAATCGTGGTCAGCGCGGATTCAAGGATGACATCGGCGATGCCAGCCCGATCCTCGCGCCCGATTGGATGATCGCGGTCGACCACCACCTCGATATGCAGCCCATGATTGACGAACAGCCACGACGCGCCCTTGCGCCCCACCAATTGCGCAGGATCGCGCAACACTGGCTCCGCATCGTGAAAATCCGCCCAAGAGCCCGCCGCCAGCGGCACAGCCTCATCGAGAAACGCCTTGGCGGCCGCGACCACTTGCCGCCCGCGCACCGGATCGTAACCGCCCGGCACTGCCATGCCCGGCAACGCATCGGTGCCGTAAAAGGCATCGTACAGGCTGCCCCAGCGGGCATTGGCGGCGTTGAGCAGGAAGCGTGCGTTGAGGATCGGCACCACCAGTTGCGGCCCGGCCATCGTCGCCACCTCGGCATCGACATTTTCGGTGCCGATGGTGAACGGCGCAGGCTCGGGCACAAGATAGCCGATCTCGCGCAGAAACGCCTCGTCCACCGCTCCGCCTGCCTGATAGCGCGCGTCGATCTGCGCCTCCAGTGCATCGCGCACGCCCAGCAACGCACGGTTTTGCGGGGCAAACGCCTCGTAGATCGCGGCGACGCCCTGCCACCAGCCGCCGGGTTCAATGCCGAGCCCCGGCAACACGCGCTCCTCGATGAAACCAGCCAGCGGCGCTGCAACCGAGAGTCCAGCGCGGTCGAGCATGGCGGGGACGGGCGAAGCGGTCATGGGAACATCCTCCTGAAAAGCGTCTCGGCCTGGGGAGGGCTATGCCGCGCTTAGGCCACGAGCCCCCCGCCCTTCAACCCCCATCGTTCACCCGCGATCCGCATCGAAGGGTGCCGCCGACGCCTCGATCCGGTCGAGCATCTCGCGAAAGCTGGCAATTTCCTCCGCCGTGAAACCCTCGAAAACCTGCGCTTCCAGTTCGAGCGCCTTGGGCGCGACATCCTCGTACAGCGCCCGCCCGGTGCTGGTCAGCATCAGCAGATGCGAGCGCTGGTCGCCCGGATTGGGCCGCCGCGCGACCAGCCCGCGCTCGACCAGCGCGGTCGCGGCGCGGCTCACCGTCACCTTGTCCATGCGCGTCGCAACGCCCAGCGCCTGCTGCGTGATCCCGTCATGCTCGGCGATGATCGCGATCAGCCGCCACTCGGGAATCTTCAGTCCGAACAGTGCCTGGTACGTGCTGGCGATCGCTGCCGACACGCGGTTCGACGCGATCGACAAGCGATAGGGCAGGAAGTGATCGAGCTTCAGGCCTGTCATGCCGGGCCCTTGGCGGTCGCCACACCGAACAGCACTTCACCCCGAAAAATCGTAAATACCGCCAGCGCGACCAGAACCGCCGATGCGATCCACAATCCGCCAAAGCCGAGCAGCGGGAAGGTCGCCGCGCCCGTGATGGCACCCCCGACCAATCCGATCCACAGATAGAAATGCGGAAGCCATGCCCAGCGGGGACCGCCCTGTAACGCCAGCGCCAGCCTTTGCCCCAATTTGACCAGCGTCCCGGTCATATACGTCAAACCGAGCCGCACCTCGCCATCCTCCTCGAACACGGTGTTTTCCGCGCCCATCGCCAGCGCCATCAGGCTCGCCGCCGCCCACACCGCGCCGGATTCCCCCGCCGTTCCCGCCAGCGCGAGCAGCACCGCCATCCACGCCAGGATCAGCGGGTGACGATACCGCCCCGCTATCCGCCCGATCATCGATCCGATGACCACGCCGCCGACAAAGGTCGCGATCAATTGCAGCGCCAGCAAAGCCGCCGCGTGATGCTGCGCAACCCCGACCGCGAGCCGGGTCGAGTTGCCGCTCATGAACGACACGAAAAAACCGCCGGTCGTAATGAAGCCGATCGCATCGACAAAGCCCGCGAGGGCGGACAGGCAGACGGCAAAGCTGCGTTGGCGGGCATCGTAACGGATCACCGGCTTTGTGTATCGGTCCGGCGCGGCCCCGTCATCCCCCGCTGGACCTCGCTTCCGATCATCGGTATAGTTTCATTTGTTACCAGTTTCTCCGGAGCAGCACCGATGACGACACCTGAGACCAAGCCCGAAAACCCGATGGGCCTGAATGGCTTCGAATTCGTCGAATTCACCTCGCCCGATCCGGAGGCGCTCGCCGATCTGTTCGTCAAGATGGGCTTCACCCACACCGGCACGCACAAGTCGAAGAACGTCCGCCGCTATGCGCAGGGCGACATCAACTTCCTGCTCAACATGGACGAGGCCGGCCAGGTCGCGGGCTTCCGCAACGCGCACGGCCCCTCGGCCAATGCGATGGCGTTCCGCGTCGCCAATGCCGAGGCTGCGTTGAAGCTCGCGCTGGAGCGCGGTGCGACGGCGGTGTCGGGCGCGCACGGTCCGGGCGAGCTCGAGATTCCGGCGATTGAGGGGATTGGCGGGGCCAACCTCTATCTGGTCGACAAGCATGGCGACGAGACGATCTACGACACCGATTTCGTGCCGACCGGCGCGACCGCTGAAGACCATAGCGTCGGCCTGCACACGCTCGACCATCTGACGCACAATCTCCAGCGCGGGCGGATGGACTATTGGGCGGATTATTACGAGCGGATCTTCAATTTCCGCCAGATCCGCTATTTCGACATTGAGGGGCAGTCGACCGGCCTATTCTCCAAGGCAATGACGGCGCCCGACGACAAGATCCGCATCCCGCTCAACGAAAGCCAGGACGAGCATTCGCAGATCGAGGAGTTCATCAAGGATTATAAGGGCGAAGGGATTCAGCACCTTGCACTGTCAACCGACGACATCTTCGCCACGGTCGACGCGCTGCGCGCCAACGGCATCCGCTTCCAGACGACGCCGCAAACCTATTTCGACCTGATCGACAAGCGCTTGCCCGGTCACGGCCATGACGTCGCCGAAATGCGCAAGCGCGACATTCTGATCGACGGCGCGCCTGAGACGGGCGGGGGCCTGCTGCTGCAGATCTTCACCGAGAATATGGTCGGGCCGATCTTCTTCGAGATCATCCAGCGCAAGGGCAATGACGGCTTTGGCGAAGGCAATTTCAAGGCGTTGTTCGAAAGCATCGAACTCGACCAGATCCGCCGCGGCGTGGTGCCGGGCAAGGTCGAGGCGTAAAACTTTCTCCCTCGCCCCTGGACAGGGGAGAGGGATACCGCAGCTTGGTCCCGCTTCTTCAGCGGGGCCTAGCGAAGGTTGGGAGAGGGGTCGATCGCGCGAGGCCGCACACTTTGCCGCCCCTCTCCCCAGCTTCGCTAGGCAGCAAGCTGCCAAGCTGCGCTACCCTCTCCCCGCCGGGGCGAGGGAGAAAGGGAGATGATGACCCACTACATGACCGGCTTCGGCAACCATTTCGCCACCGAGGCGGTGCCCGGTGCCCTCCCCATCGGGCGCAATTCACCGCAGCGCCCGGCGTTCGGGCTCTATGCCGAGCAACTGAGCGGCACCGCCTTCACCGCGCCGCGCCACGAAAATCGCCGGTCGTGGCTCTATCGCCTGCGGCCTTCCGCCGCGCATCCCGCTTTCACCCGCTATAACGGTGCCCCGCTGTTCGCGACGGCTCCTTCGGACGCCCCGCTCGCACCCAATCGCCTGCGCTGGGGGCCGCTCGACGGCGTGGATGCCGACTGGCTCGATTCGCTCACCACGATGATGGTCGCGGGCGATGGCCCGCGCGCGCAGACCGGCGTCAGCATGCACCTCTATCGCTGCGCCAAGGACATGGTGGACCGCGCCTTCGTGTCGGCCGATGGCGAATTGCTGATCCTGCCCGAGCAAGGCGCGCTGACGCTGCTCACCGAACTCGGCCGGATCGACGTCAAGCCGGGCGAGATCGCGCTGATCCCGCGCGGCGTGCGCTTCCGTGTCATCCTGCCCGATGGCCCGGCGCGCGGCTATGTCGCCGAGAATTTCGGGGCCCCGTTCCGCTTGCCCGATCTCGGGCCAATCGGTGCCAACGGCCTCGCCAATCCGCGCGATTTTGCGACGCCGGTCGCCTGGTATGAGGATGTAGAGGGCGACTATCAGCTCGTTCAGAAATTCCTCGGCACGCTCTGGCAGACCGATCTCGGGCGCTCCCCGCTCGACGTGGTCGCCTGGCACGGCAATTACGCGCCGTGGAAATATGATCTGGCGACCTTCAACACGATCGGCAGCATCAGCTTCGACCACCCCGACCCCTCGATCTTCACCGTGCTGACCTCGCCCAGCGACATGCCCGGCACCGCGAACGTCGATTTCGTGATCTTCCCGCCGCGCTGGCTAGTGGCGGAAAATACCTTCCGTCCGCCCTGGTTCCACCGCAACACGATGAGCGAGTGCATGGGGCTGTTGCAGGGCGCGTATGATGCCAAGGTTGGCGGCTTCGTGCCGGGCGCGCTGTCGCTGCACAATCAGATGAGCGGGCACGGGCCGGATGTCGCCAGCTGGCAGGGCGCAAGCGCAGTTGATCTCGCCCCGCACAAGCTGAACGACACAATGGCCTTCATGATCGAAAGTCGCTGGGTGTTCCGGCCGACCGATTTTGCGCTGGAGGCAGGCGCGCTGGACGCCGATTACGATGCGGCGTGGGGCGGCTTTCCCAAGGCGGTCCTTCCCTGATGGCTTGATCCCGATCAGTAGGATTTTCGGGAACTTAGCGGGAGGTTTGCTCGTCTTGACGGGCATGCCAACGCCCATCACCCCCTTATTCCCCTGGCAGCACCGCGCGCAGGGAGATTTCCAGGCCCTGCTCGACGCGCATGTCGCGGCGGCGGACTTTCCCTGTGTCGGGGCCAAGGCGGCGCTCGCCAAGGGCACACTCTCCGTGCTGGCCTGCGACCGGATCGACAGTGCTTGGGACGATCTGCGCATCCATGACGGGTTGCTGCATTTCGCCAAGGCGTATCGCGAGGATCCTGGGCTGTTCCGCAGCTTTGCGGTGATTTTCGACGGGCCCGACGCTTTGTCCGAGGAAGCGTTCGAAGCGGCGCTGTGGGAGCGCGCGCAATCCTTGTCCGACAAGGATGTATGGCGCGGCCAGGGCTATGACACTGCGGTCAGCGCCGACCCGGAAAGCGCCCATTTTTCGCTGAGCTTTGGTGGCGAGGCGTTCTTCATCGTCGGGCTGCACCCGCGCGCCAGCCGCCCGGCGCGCCGCTTTGCGCGACCGACCATGGTGTTCAACCTGCACGACCAGTTCGAAACGCTGCGTGCGCAAGGCCGCTATGAAGGCATGCGCGAGAAGATTCTGGTGCGCGACGAAGCCTTGGCCGGATCGCGCAACCCGATGCTCGCTCGCCACGGGGATAGCAGCGAGGCGCGGCAATATAGCGGGCGCGCCGTCGAAGACGGGTGGAAATGCCCGTTCCAGTATTCGGGATCGCCCGAATGAGCGCAACGATCGAAATTCCCGAGCGAAGCGGTACGGCCTTCCGGCTCGCCGAAGGCCAAACGCTGACGGTGATCGACCCGCGTGGGCGCCAAGTCGCCGATTTGCTGGCGTTCAACGCAGCCGATGTTGACGAGGTAATCTCCTCGGGCCGGACACTCGATTATGCCGAGACGATCTACCTCACCACCGGGCACACGCTCTATTCCAATCGGTCGAACCCGCTGCTCGAGATCATCTCGGACACGGTCGGACGCCACGATTTCCTGCTGACCCCCTGTTCGCACGACACCTTCAATCATTTCTATCCTGATCTGCCGACGCATCGCGGGTGCTTCGGCAATTTGGCGGAGGCGCTGGCACCGTATGGCGTGACCGAGGATCGGATCCCGGTCGCGTTCAATTGCTTCATGAATGTGCCGGTGAACGGCACGACGGGGAAGCTCGAAGTGCTGCCGCCGATCAGCCAGGCGGGTGACCACATCGTGTTTCGCGCGGCGATGGATCTGGTGATCGGCCTCACCGCCTGCTCGGCCCCGGCGAGCAATGGCGGGAGTTTCAAGCCGATCCATTATCGGGTGGATTGAGGGGGGCGAGAATAGGGACTGGCCTGGCCGGGGCCTGCTACCCCCGGGTCCGAGTTAGTGGCCGCCCCCCAACCGTTCGTTTCGAGCGAAGTCGAGAAACCCGTCACAGCGCAGGTTTCTTGCATGTTGCGGCTGGCCTGATCTGGTGATCCAGAAGGGTTGACCTGCAGGGGTGGCCGCCCCTGCAGGTCGGACGGGCGGGACCGTGGGTTTCTGGGCTATGTGCCGCAGTCGAGCGTGGTCCGTCCGTCCTCTTTGTCTGGCCTGAACAGATGATGGGGAGCAAGACCCGAATGCAAGAAAAGGCCGAGGCAACGCCGACGATCCATGTCGGCATCGATGTGAGCAAGGCGCATCTCGATGTGCATCTGCACCCGCTGGGCGAGCGGTTGCGCGTGACCAACGATGCGCACGGCCACCGCCACCTTGTGGCGCTGCTCACCCAGCACGCGGTGGCGCTCGTGCTGATGGAGCCGACCTCGCGCTATCACCGCGCCGTCCATCGTCGGCTGCATGAAGCCGGTCTGCCGGTCGCGCTCGCCAATCCGCTGCGCGCGCGGCTGTTCGCCCAGGCGTCCGGCACGCTCGCCAAGACCGATGCGATCGATGCCGCGATGCTGGCGCGCATGGCCGAGCGGCTTGGCCCCGATCCGGTCGCCCCGCCGACACCGGCGCAAGAGGAGCTTCAGGAACTCGCCAGCGCCCGCCAGGCCGCAATCGCTGAACGCACCGCGCTCGGCAATCGTCTCGCCGCTGCCACCAGCGCCTTCCTGCGGCGCGAACTCGCCACCCGCCTGCGCATGCTCGAGCGCCATATCGCCCGGCTCGATAGCACGATCGACACCATGATCCGGGCCGATCACGAGCTCGACCGCAAGGCCCGTATTCTGCGTTCAATCCCCGGCGTCGGCCCCGTCACCTCGCTCGTCTTCCTAGCCCAGCTCGGCGAACTCGGCCGCATCACCGCCAAGCAGGCCGCAGCCCTTGCCGGGCTCGCCCCCTTTGCGCGGGATAGCGGGACATCCCAGCCAAAGCGCCGCATCCATGGCGGGCGTGCCCAGCTCCGCTGTGCCCTCTACATGGCGGCGCTGAGCGCCAGCCGCCGCAACGCCGATCTCAAACGATTCTACCAAGGCCTCATCGAACGCGGCAAACCCGCCAAACTGGCGCTCGCTGCCTTCGCCCGCAAAATCGTCGTCCTTGCAAACACCCTCATCACTGAAAATCGACACTGGACGCAAGTCACCCCTTGACCGACAACACAGATGCTCGACTTCGCTCGAAACGAACGGATGGGGCGGGTAGCCATTCTTGAATCGCGGCACACACCGCGAGCCGCTCACTTCATCTGCCGCTTCACGCTCGCCATTGTTGCCTTGCCATAAGGCGGCTTGAGGCCTGCCAGTTTCGCGACATCGAGCTTGGCTTGCTTGAACACCGCTTTGCCGTGGCTGAAGGTCTTGAAGCCGTCAAAGCCGTGATACGAGCCCATGCCCGATGGCCCGATGCCGCCAAAGGGTAGCTCTTCCATCGAGACATGGAACACCACGTCGTCGAGCGTCACCCCGCCCGAAATCGTGCGATCGAGCACGCGCCGCCGCTCCGTCTCGTCCGGCCCGAAATAATAGAGGCCGAGCGGGCGGTCGCGGCGATTGACCTCGGCGATCGCGCTGTCGATGCCGGTGTAGCGGCGCACCGGCAGGATTGGTCCGAACAGTTCCTCCTGCATCACGATCATGTCGTCGGTCGCGTTGCGGACGATGTGGAGCGGCATCTTGCGGGCGTTCGACCCGGCGAAATCCTCGCCCGCCGGGTTGACCGTTTCGACCGTCGCGCCCTTGGCGCGCGCATCCGCGACCCAGTCTTGCAGGCGCTGGTGGTGACGGTCGTTGATGATGGCGGTATAATCGGGATTAGCGAGCAAGGTCGGATACATGCTCGACACCGCCGCTTTCAGCCCGTCGACCACTGCCTGCTCCTGTGCTTCCGGCACCAGCATGTAATCGGGTGCCAAGCAGATTTGCCCGGCGTTGAGCATCTTGCCGATCGCCACGCGCTCGGTCGCGCGCGCGATGTCGGCGTCCTTGCCGATGATGACCGGCGACTTGCCGCCGAGTTCCAGCGTCACCGGTGTCAGATTGTCGGCCGCGGCGTGCAGGATATGCCGCCCGATCCCGGTCGCGCCGGTGAAGATCAGATGGTCGAACGGCAATTCGGAAAAGGCCTTGCCCACCTCCGGCCCGCCGCTGAAGAACGCCAGTTCCTCGGTTGCGAAATATTTGGGGCTCACTTCTTCGAACAACGCCGCCGTGCGCGCGGTGAATTCGCTGGTCTTGACCATCGCGCGGTTGCCCGCCGCGAAGATGCCCGCGATCGGCCCCATCACCAGATTGACCGGGAAATTCCACGGCGCGATCACGCCGACGACGCCCTTGGGCTGATATTCGACCCAGGCGCGCGCACCGAGCAGCCCGAGCGGAAATTGCACCGCGCGATTGTCGCGCCGCGTCCAGCGATCCAGCGATTTGATGGCGTGCTTGATCGGCGCGATCGACGAAGCGATGTCGGTCAGCATCGATTGTTCGCGGCTGCGATGCCCGAAATCCTCGCTCAGCGCGTCGCAAAAGGCATCGGCATTGTCAGCGATCATCGCCGCCGCGCGCGCGAGGCGATCCTTGCGCACCGCCAGCCCAACCGGGAGTTCGGCCATGAACGCCGCGCGTTGCCGCGCCAGCACATCCTGCATCGTCATCCTCATCCCCCTTTTGGAGTGTTATCGTGTCACGTCGCGCAGCCGATCAAACCTCCGACCGGAACCACCACCGTATCCTGCCCGGCGCGATCCAACTGCAGCAAGCCTTCGGTTACCACCGCGCCACTGCTGATCGACTCGCGCGTCTCGATCTTCATCGTCAGCTTGGCAGATATGCCCGCGGCACCATAGTCATTGCTCTCGCCAAAGCCGAAGCCGCCCGCCCCGCTCTGGGCACTGCGGTCGAGATCGGTCATCGTCCCGCCGATCGACAGCCGCAGCCGCCCTGGATCGGCCTGCGCCATCGCCACCAGCGCGCGCGTGCCGCTGACGGTCCACAGATAGGCAGCACAGCCCTTGGCCGGGAGATCCTGCCGAGGGATCGCGCCCAGCGGCAAACCATCGATCGACGACGGCAGCGGAGTCGGTGTCGGGGCGCTTTGCGGGGCGGCGGCGAGCAGCAACGGAGCGAACGGGAGAAGCGCTTTCATGGCGCAGAGCCTAACAGGAACAGCCACGCCGGGTAAGCCGCGATCGCCAGCAGCGCACCGAACGGCAACCGATCGCCAAGCGCGGCGGTGCGCCCGCGCATCATCCCCAACAGCACCGCCGCCAACCCGGTCAGCGCCGCCAGCAACACCACCACCGGCAACATCCGCCAGCCGAGCCACAGCCCGATCGCGCCAAGCAGCTTGGGGTCGCCGCCGCCCAGCCCGTCGCGGTGGCGCAGCGCCTTATAACCAGCCCCGACCATCCACAGAGCCGCGAACCCGCCGAGCCCACCGATCAGCCGATCGGCCAAAGACGGCGCAACCCCCAACAGTCCGGTGGCCAGCCCCGCCCCCGCCAGCGTCGCGGTCAGCGCATCGGGCAGCCAGAAGGCGGCAATGTCGAGCGCCGCCAGCGTCAGCAGCAACCAGCCAAACACCGCTCCGGCCAGCCCCACCGGCCCCGGTACGGCGAGCCCCGCCAAAACGCCGATCACGACGCAGCCAAGCTCGATTTGCCAGTGCCGCGAGTCGATCGAAGCACCGCAGGCGCGACACCGTCCGCGCGCGAGCGCCGCGCTCAGCAACGGGACCAAATCGCGCGGGGCCAGCGTGACTCCGCAGGCGTCGCACTGCGACCGCCCGCGCGCGACCGATCGCCCCTCCGGCCAGCGCACGACGATCGTGGCCAGAAAGCTCCCGACGAGCGCGCCCAGGACGCCCAATGCCAACGGCCAAAGCCAGTCGGTCATGGGATCGCGTCGGATCCGGGCATAGCGGCCCTGCACCGCCACGCCCGCTGCTCGGTTGGCTCCATGCTCACAACGCTCGGGTGAAATAGGTGGAGAAGGCGACGTCGCTATAGCCGTTAAACGGCCCGCACACGGTAAAGCCAGCGCGTCCATAGAGCGCGCGTGCCGCCGCGAATGGCGCGTTTGAGCCCGTTTCCAGGCTCAGTCGCTGATAACCGCGCCGCCGCGCCGCCGCGATGACATGATCGAGCAGCGTGGCCGCAACGGCACGGCGCTCGTGCCCCGGTGCGGTGCGCATCGACTTCACCTCGCCATGCTGTGTATCGAGTTCCTTGAGCCCCGCCATGCCAAGCAGGTCTTCCTGTTCCCATGCCGTCCACAGCGTCACATCAGGGTGCCGCAAACCGCTGAGATCGAGCGCGAACACGCTCCCCGGCGGGGAATTTTCGTGCGCCGCGCGCAAATGCAGTTCGATCAGCGCGATCACAGCGGGGTTCGTCAGATCATCCTGGACGATCCGCCACGTTGACCCGGTCTCGCTCAATTCAGCGTCTCGCCCGGCTCCACGCCCCACAAATGCACCGCCTCGACAAAGCCGCCGCGGCCGCGCACGTCGAAATAGCACCAGCCCTGCGCGCATTTGCTGATCCGACCGACCACGCCCGGCGCTGCACGCCACAGCACGCGCCCGGCATCGCGCGGCGAATCGCGTAACTCGGCGACGGTGCCCATCACCAGCGCCGTCCGCGTCTCGCGGATCAGCGTGCCCATCATCCAGCCCTGCGTACCGTCCGGATCTTCCACCTTATACCATTGCCCACGACCATAGATGTCGAGCACCTTCACCGGCAGATCGGCACGCTGGTACAGCCAGCTTGAGGGATAGCTGCGCGCCGGCCCGGTCCGCATCCGCGCCTTGCCCGCGCCAATCGAGGCGAAAAAGGGCGGCTTCTTCTGCACCAGCCCCGCCACCGACGGCACCGCCAGCGCAATCCCCATCACCGCCAGCAAAATCCTGGCTCGAAACCGCATCTCAGTCCCCCACAAAATCCATCGTCGTTTACAGTGGAAGCGCGGCGCGCTTCAACACCCGTTGACGCCGCCAGACACCTCCGCCAAGCCTTCACCATGCCCGAAATGACACGTGCCGCGAACCCGAGAGTGCCCAACCCAAAGGTTTGGGTGACTCGCGAATTGCCCGCTGCGGTAATGGACCGCATGGAGCAATTGTTCCACACCAGCATCCACCGCGGCCCCGCCGCGCTCACACGCGAGGAGCTCGCCGCCGCGATGGCGGAATGCGATGTGCTGGTGCCGACCGTCACCGATGAAATCGATGCCGAGTTGATCGCGGGCGCTGGCCTCGCGCTGAAGCTGATCGCCAATTTCGGCGCGGGCGTGAACCATATCGACCTGAAGGCAGCGCGGGCGCGCGGCATCATCGTCACCAACACACCGGGCGTGCTGACCGAGGACACCGCCGACATGACGATGGCGCTGATCCTGTCGGTGCCGCGCCGCCTGGCCGAGGGCGAAAAGCTGGTGCGATCCGGCGAGTGGAAGGGCTGGACGCCGGGCGGGATGCTCGGCCACCGCATCGGCGGCAAGGCGCTCGGTATTCTCGGCATGGGGCGGATCGGCCAGGCGGTTGCGCGGCGCGCGCGCGCCTTTGGGCTGACGATCCATTATCACAACCGCCACCGCCTGCCGAAGGTGGTCGAGGCCGAACTGCAGGCGCAGTGGCACCCCAATCTCGACGAGATGCTGTCGGCGATCGACATTCTGACGATCCACACCCCGCGCAACCCCGATAGCGAAGGGCTGATCGACGCAGGGCGGATCGCGCTGTTGCGGCCGCATGTCTATGTCATCAACACTTCGCGCGGGGGGATCGTCGACGAAGCGGCGTTGATCGCTGCGCTGGAAGGTGGGCGACTGGCCGGGGCTGGCCTCGATGTGTGGCAGCACGAACCGCAAATCGACCCGCGCCTGCTGGCCTTGCCCAATGTCGTGATGACCCCGCACATGGGCTCCGCCACCTTCGAGGGGCGGCTGGCGACAGGCGAAAAGGTCATCACCAACATCCGCATGTGGGCCGACGGCCACCGCCCACCCGACCAGGTGCTGGAAGGGTGGGCGTGACGCTTTACTGCAGCGGCAGGAACAGATCGGTGATCGCTTCATGCTCGGGCACATCGGGGAAGAACCTTACGCGCTGGGCATAAAGCGGAAAATCACGCAGCTCTTCCCCGCTCGCCGGTAGCCAGGTGCCATAGAGAAACGCAGCGGCGGGCCGCAGATCATCGCTCCCGCCAACGATGCGCAACACCGCACACCGCCCGGCCGGAATAAGCCCGGCCTCGATACCGCCGTCGGCAGCGGTGATCGTCCGGTCGGTGGCAGCGGCCAGGTCCACCTGATAGTCCTCGGGCGCTACGCCGTCGGGATCATTATGGAAAATAGTGTAGGTAGCATGGGTGGCCGCGCGCACGCCGCTCGCCTTGCGCCAATCGATAAAGCGGCGGATCGTCTCGCCCAGCCGCTCCGGTGCCCCCTTATGCGACAGGAACGCGACGGGAATGTCGGCTTGTTCTTGCACTACCACGTCGTCGATCGAGAAATTCTGCGTCATCATCAGGCTCCGTGCTTCGGCCAGCGGCACCATTGCCGCCGTCCATGCCGCCCAGTCCGGATCCTCGCGAAATGCCGTCGGCGCTTGCCCCAACCGCTGGCGAAAGGCGCGGGCAAAGCTGTCCGGTGCCTCATAGCCAGCATCCAACGCGATCTCCGTGACCGAATCCGCGCTGCGATAGGCGAGCCGCCAAGACGCCCGTTTCATCCGCGCCAATTGCACGTAGCGATGCAGCGACAGTCCGAAAATGGCACTGAACTGCCGATGGAAATGATAGGGTGAGAACGCCGCCACGGCGCTCAACGTCTCCAATCCCACATCTTCGTCGAGATGAAGGTCGATATAGGCCAGCACGCGCTGTATCCGCGAATGATAGTGTGCTGGATGGGTCGGGCGCTTCGACATCGCTTGGTCCTTATGGGTGGCCCAGCCGAAATAGCGGACAAGCCAATCGCGACGCTCGACCGATGTTGCGGTTGTGCGCAACGCTGCGCAAGGGATCGCCGTCGACATGTCCATCACCGCTCGACATCAGCGCGCACCGCCCGTCAACTTTCCGATTGACGGCCGTCACGGTGCATTGCAGCTTGTCGTCAAGAATAAAAAATCGAGGAGAGTGATGATGGACCGTGCTGGGTCGTTTATCGTTGGTGCCGCACTCGTCTTGTTTTCGGCTTTGCACATCGTGAGTGCACCCGATTATCTCAATATCCTCCCCGCTCTGGTACTGCTTTACGGGATCTTCCGCCTCGTCACCAACCGCAGCATCGCCGCGACGCTCGCCGACGAAGAGCTGTCGTTCGCACCGCCTGCCGAGGGCTGATCGGGATCGCGTCACGCGAGACCCACCGCTCCGTTCGTTTCGACCGAAGTCGAGAAACAGCCACACGCGTTGTGCCCGGTTTATCGCCTTCGGTCGAAACGAACGGGCAGAAGTACCCTGAGGCCGCTCTCAGCGCGCGTGAAAGAAGTCGTACAGCTGTTGCGCGACCGCCGCGCTGACACCGGGGGCCTTCTGCAGATCCTCCAAGCTGGCGTTGCGCACCGCGCGCGCGGTGCCGAAGTGCATCAGCAATGCCTTCTTCCGCGCCGGGCCGATGCCGGGCACGTCATCGAGCGGTGACGCGCCGATCGCCTTGGCGCGCTTGGCGCGGTGCGCGCCGATCGCGAAGCGGTGGACTTCGTCGCGCAACCGCTGGAGATAGAACAGCACCGGCGCGTTGACCGGCAGCTGAAACTCGCGCCCGTCGAGCATGTGGAACACCTCGCGCCCGTCACGCCCATGGTGCGGGCCCTTGGCAATGCCGACCAGGCACACATCCTCGATCCCCAATTCCTCGAGCACGCCCTTCACCGCATTGAGCTGCCCGCGCCCGCCGTCGATCAACACCAGATCGGGCCAGTCGCCCGCATCGCGATCGGGATCCTCATTCTGCGCGCGCGCAAAGCGGCGGGCGAACACCTCGCGCATCATGCCGAAATCGTCGCCCGGAATGGTGTCGGGGTTCTTGATGTTGAACTTGCGATACTGGCCCTTGCGGAAGCCCTCCGGTCCGGCGACGACCATCGCACCCAACGCATTGGTGCCTTGGATATGGCTGTTGTCGTAAATCTCGATGCGGTCGGGCGGTTCGGGCAAGTCGAACAGGTCTGCCACTTCGCGCAGCAGCTTCGCCTGCGTGGTGCTCTCGGCCAGACGCCGGTCGAGCGCTTCTTCGGCATTGCGTTTGGCCTGATCGAGCAATTTTCGGCGCGTGCCGCGCTGCGGCATCGACAGCGTGACCTTGAACCCCGCCTGCCCGCCCAGCGCCTCGCCGAGCAGAACCGCCTCGTCCAGCTCGCGGTCGAGCAATACGGTGCGCGGCGGTGGGACTTCCTCATAAAATTGCGCGAGGAAACCCGCCAGAATTTCATCCTCGGGCACATCGGCGGTGTGCGCCGGGAAGAAGCTGCGATGCCCCCAATTCTGCCCGCCGCGAATGAAGAACGCCTGGATGCCGATCACGCCATTCTTATTGGCCATCGCAAAGATATCGGCATCGCCCAACCCCTCGGCATTAATCGCCTGGCTGCCCTGAATGAAGGTCAGTGCGCGCAGCCGATCGCGCAGGATCGCGGCGAGTTCGAAATCCATAGCCTCGGCGGCTTCCTGCATCTGGCCGCCGAGCTTGGCTTGCACTTCGGTCGACTTGCCAGCCAGGAACGCCTTCGCATCGGCGACGAGTTCGGCATAACCACCCGCGTCGATCCGACCGACACAGGGGGCGGAGCAGCGCTTGATCTGATAGAGCAGGCACGGGCGGTCGCGGTTCTTGAAGAAGCCGTCGGTGCAGCTGCGCAGCAGGAACAGTTTTTGCAGCGCATTCAAGGTGTTGTTGACCGCACCCGCACTGGCGAAGGGGCCGTAATAATTGCCCTTGGCCCGCCGCGCGCCGCGATGTTTCTGGATCCGCGGAAAGTCATGATCGGCGCGCAACAGGATGAAGGGAAAGGATTTATCGTCGCGCAGCAGGACATTATAGGCCGGGCGATAGCGTTTGATCAGTTGCGCCTCGAGCAGCAGCGCTTCAGCCTCATTATTGGTCGTAACGATCGTCATTGCGCGGGTTTGCGCCACCATGCGCTGCAAACGCCGCGAAAGGCGCTCGACCTGCGTATAATTGGTGACGCGATTTTTGAGCGCGCGCGCCTTGCCAACGTACAGCACGTCCCCGCGCGCATCGAGCATACGATAGA
The DNA here is from genome assembly GCF_017875905.1 of Sphingomonas sp. PL20. NCBI lineage: Bacteria > Pseudomonadati > Pseudomonadota > Alphaproteobacteria > Sphingomonadales > Sphingomonadaceae > Sphingomonas > Sphingomonas sp. PL20. Next base: position 2,118,799 of record NZ_JAGINH010000002.1, read on the forward strand.
CGCCGGGCCGCGCCGGCAGCGTCGCCAGCACATTGCGGATCGCAGCGACCCCGGCATCGAGATCGGGCGTATCGCTGCCGCGAACGGTGAAGGTGGCCTTGTCTTCGTTGAAGCGCGTCGGGGCGTTGGGATCGGACATTGTCGATGATCTAGGCATTCGCGCGCCGGGACGCCACGGCTTCGTTGCTGCGCACGCCACCACACACGAAAAAGCGGCGGTGGGTTGCCCCACCGCCGCTGATAGAGGCGTTAGAGAAGGTTACTTGATCGCGGCGAGGTCGGCCTTGACCTTGGCCAGCGCGGCGTCGGTCAACGCACCCTGCGACAGCGGTGCGACCTGGTTGAGCGACATGCCCTTGAACGATTCGTACATCGGGTGCGCGGTGATGTTCTGCAGGTCGGTGTCGAGCACGGTCTTGCCGGCCGCGTTGGCGGCAATCGTCTCGATCGGCGTGTCGAGATCGAACTTTGCCGCGCCGGTTGCGGTTGCGGTCGTTGCGGGTGCAGCGACGGCGGGAGCCGAGGCGGCGGCCGGCGCAGGCGCCGTCTGGGCGGCGAGCGGCGCTGCAATAAAGGCGACGGCTGCGGCGATAACGACAGACTTCATGGGGACAGCCTCTTTCGAAAGGTAAGCGGCGCGAATCACCGCAAGACCGACGATACCCCGATCAGTGGCGAAACGAAATGCACCCGCGATACCGGGCGCATTTCCGTCAGTTGAGCTTGCCCAGCCCGGCAATGGTCCGGTCGACCAGCGCCTTGTCGGCATCGGCACCGTGACGCTGCGCGATGATCGTCGCGGCGGCGCGGGTGGCCGCGTCAGCGGCGCGGGCGCGGACCTCGGCGATGGCGGTGCGTTCGGCACCGGCAATCTTGTCTTCGGCCATTGTCTGGCGGCGTGCGATCAAATCGGCGAGATCGGCCTCGGCCTTGGCCAGCATCGCGGCTGCTTCGGCTTCGGCATGGGCGACGATAGCGGCGGCATCGCCGGCGCTCGCCGCGTTACGCGCCTTGGCCTCGGCAAGCTGTGCCTCGGCTTCCGCGCGCAGTTTGGAGGCTTCCTCCAACTGGCCACGGATGGTGGCAATACGGCTGTCGAGCATGCCCGCGACCATCTTTGGCACTTTTTGCCAGATCATGATCGCGATGACGACCAGCATCGACAGCGCGACGAACATCGGCGGGGTGATGCCCATGAACGCCATTTCGTGATGCAGCTCGGTGGCCCCGGTATGCTCCATCGTCTTGACTGCTTGACCGTCAGCCATGTGCCAGCTCTGCCTTAACCTGCGTTTCGATGGTCACGCGGTCGACCGCCACGCCCGAAAGCTTGGCGACGATCTGTTCGACCGCGTCGACCGTATTGGTCTCGATTTCGGCGAGCGCCTGCACCTTTGCGGCCCCGATGCGACCGGTGGCGGCATCGAGTTGCGCGGCCAGCGCGGCGTCGCTGGTCTTTAGCTTGGCCTCGGTGCCGGCAACCGCCCGCGCCTTGGCTTCGCCGAGGGCGACGGTCGCCTTGGCACGCGCGGATTCGAGCCCCGTTTGATAATCGCGCTCGGACGCGAGCGCAGCAGCGCGCGCCGCCTCCGCCGCGGCGATGTCCCCCGCGATCCGGCCGTTACGATCTTCGATCGTCGCCTCGATCTTGGGGACCATCGCCTTGCCGATCCCGAAATAGATCAGCGCGAATACGATCGCGAGCCAGAACAGCTGCGAGGCGTAAATCTCGCCAATCTGGGAAATCTGCGGCATCGGGTGCGCTCGCTCTTACTTACTTGACGACGAAGAGGATGAGGATCGCGACGACGAACGCGATCAGACCCAGAAGTTCCGAAGCCGCGAAGCCGATGAACAGGCGGCCCTGCTGGCCGTCTGCGGCACCCGGGTTGCGCAGCGCGCCTTCGAGGAACGAACCGAACACGTTGCCCACGCCGAGCGCGGCCAGACCAACGCCGATCGCCGCGAGGCCGGCACCGATGTACATTGCAGAAGTATGATCCATGATAGGCTCCTTGAGAATTACGTAGTGAGGGTATTGAAAAGATTAGTGCAGGTGCACCGCGTCGTGCAGGTACAGCGACGTCAACAGCGCAAACACATAGGCCTGGATCGCACACACCAGCAACTCCAGTGCGCTGACCCCGACGATCATCACGAAGCTGAGCACGCTGACGACGGGCCCAAGCGCGCCGCCCGCATTGAGGCCCTGCACCACGAAGCTGCCGAACACTTCGAGCAGGATGTGCCCTGCCGTCATCGCGACGAACAATCGCAGACCGAGCGAGAACGGGCGCACCATGAAGGAGACGAATTCGACCGGGATGATCACCGGCATCAGCCAGGCAGGCGCGCCGTGCGGCACGAACAGGCTGAAAAACTTCAGGCCATGCGTCGCAAATCCGACCACCAGCACGATGCCGAACGACAGGAACGCCAGCACCGCCGTGACGGTTATGTGGCTGGTGACCGCGAAGGTGTGCAGACCCGGCAGGATCGCCAGGGGCAGCACGCCGATAAGATTGGCGAACAGGATGAAGAAGAATAGCGAGAAGATGTAGGGCGCGAATTTCTTGCCACCCGAGCCGATGTTCACCGTCACCATATTGTCGATGAAGCTGACCGCATCTTCTGCCGCAACCTGCCAGCGGCCGGGCACGAGCTGGCGCTTCAGGCCACCGGCCATGAACACAGCGAGCAGCACGAACACGACGATCATGAACAGCGCCGAGTTGGTGAAGGATACGTCATAGCCGAACAGATCCAGATGCCGGCCCAATACGGGCTCGACCTTGAACTGTTCCATCGGATCGATTTTGCCGGCGCTCACTCCGCGCGCTCCTTCGAAATCTTGATGATGTTAAGGAACGCCCCGATCACCGCGAGCGTCAATACGATCAGCAACGCCCAGGGCGAGGTTCCCAACCAATGGTCGAGTGCCCAGCCCATGACCCCGCCGCCAAACAAGGCACCCAGCAGCAGGGTCAGCACGCGCGCGCCCTGCGAATAGCCTTTCGCCGGCGGCACCACCCCACCAGCACGCACCTGGCCAGCCGCCTTCGCCGAAGCGATGCGGGCATCCAGGTCGTTCTTCTGGTGTACGTCGGCCAAGGGGCGCTTATCCTGATAAGAAAACGCCGCCGTGCCTTTGGCACCGCGACGGTGAACATCGGGGATCGTGGGGAAAGAGCCCCGTTCACGCGCCGTTTAGGAAGGTGACCGGGGGGTGTCAACTCTTGTGGCCGATCCGGACGCTGCCCAGCCCTCTGCCCAGCCCTCTGCGTTGCCTATCGTCTCGGCGCGCGATACTCCTTTACGTCGATGAACACGCCCCTCCCCGATCATGCCGGACACCGCGCACGACTGCGCCAGCGCTTGATCGAACAGGGCGGCGACGCGCTGCTAGACCATGAATTGGTGGAATATCTTTTGGCGCTGGCGATTCCCCGGCGCGACACCAAACCGCTGGCCAAGGCCCTGCTTGCCGAATTCGGCGGGGTTGGCGGGCTGTTCAGCGCCGATCCGGAGGCATTGCTGCGCGTCCCCGGCATGGGCGAGACCTCGGTCGCGGCGATCAAGATCGTGCAAGCGACCGCGCTTCGGCTGCTGCGCGTACACGCCAGCGCGCAACCGGTGCTGGCGAGCTGGCAAGCGCTGATCGACTATCTCCACGCCGACATGGCCCACCGCACCAACGAACGGGTCCGCGTGCTGCATCTCAACACCCGCAATATGCTGATTCGCGACGAGGCGATGAGCGAAGGCTCGATCGACGAGGCGGCCCTCTATGTGCGCGAAGTCATCCGCCGCGCGATCGACCTGGGTTCGGCCGCGATCATTCTGGTGCACAATCACCCGAGCGGAGACCCCGCCCCCAGCCGCGCCGACATCGAAGTCACCCGCAAGGTCGCCGAAACGGGCAAGCGCCTGGGCATTGCCGTGCACGACCACATCATCATCGGGGCGAACGGGCATTCCAGCCTGCGCGCGATGGGGCTGTTGTAAAACGCGAAGCGCCCGCCGCTCCGGGGTGGAGAGCGGCGGGCGCGCGTGCGGCAGGCGGGGAATTAACCCTGCTGCGACAGGAAGCCGGTCAGCTCCGATTTGCTGACCTTATTGTTCTTGTCGGTATCGGCCTGAGCGAAGGCCTTGTTCAGCCATGCCTTGGTGGCGGGCGACGTTGCCTTGGTCGAAGGATCGCTCGCGCTTTTCAGCGCAACCATCCACGTGTCGAACTCCTTGGCGCTCAGCACGCCGTCGCCATCCTTATCATAGGTGGCAAATTCCTGGTTCACCACTTGCGCCACCTGCGTACCCGTCGCTGGCTGGGCCGCCACCGCCGAATCTGGGGCTGGGGCAGTAGCCGAATCGGCGGGCGCTGCGCTCTGCGGAGTCGCCGGAGCGGGCTGAGCGGGAAGCGCTTGATCAGTCGTCGTTGGCACAGACTGCGACGTTTGCGGGCTAACCGGAGGGGTCTGGGCCTCCTGGGCAAATGCCGGGGCCGACAACATCATTGCGCCAGCAAGTAAAGCATATTTCAACATCGGATTTCTCCTTCAGCGTGTTCATCAATCTCGTCGAACGCGACGCTTTGCATCGTCAATGGCGTTCACGGTATCAACACGCTTGCTTCCGGATCGGTCCCTTTATCGCCGATTTGAACCATCGGCTTGTCCCTGCTAACGCGCGTGTCATCGCGGACCCGTTGCGATTCCGCGATGGCCCGACTCTGCCGCATTCAAGGAAATCCGATGGTCCCCCGCTATTCCCGCCCCGACATGGTCGCGATCTGGACGCCCGAAGCGCGTTTCCAGATCTGGTTCGAGATCGAGGCGCATGCGACCGATGCGCTGGCCGAGCTGGGCGTGGTGCCCAAGGAAGCCGCCGCCGCGATCTGGGCGAAGGGCGCGTTCGAGGTCGAGCGCATCGACGAGATCGAGCGCGAGACCAAGCATGACGTGATCGCCTTCCTGACCAACGTCGCCGAACATGTCGGCCCCGAAGCGCGCTTCATGCACCAGGGCATGACCTCGTCCGACGTGCTTGATACCTGCCTCGCGGTGCAGCTGGCGCGCGCGAGCGACTTGCTGATCGCCGATCTCGATGCGTTGCTGGCGGTGCTCAAGCGCCGGGCGATCGAGCACAAGCTGACCCCGACAATCGGCCGCAGCCACGGCATTCACGCCGAGCCGGTCACGTTCGGGCTCAAGCTGGCGCAAGCCTACGCCGAATTCTCCCGCAACCGCGCGCGCCTGGTTGCGGCGCGCGCCGACATCGCCACCTGCGCGATTTCGGGCGCGGTCGGCACCTTCGCCAATATCGATCCGTTCGTGGAGGCGCATGTCGCCGAGAAGCTCGGCCTGACCGTCGAGCCGGTGTCGACCCAGGTCATCCCGCGCGACCGCCATGCGATGTTCTTCGCGACGCTCGGCGTGATCGCCTCGTCGATCGAGCGGCTCGCGACCGAGATCCGCCATTTGCAGCGCACCGAGGTGCTGGAGGCCGAAGAGTTCTTCTCGCCCGGCCAGAAGGGCTCCTCGGCGATGCCGCACAAGCGCAACCCGGTGCTGACCGAAAACCTCACCGGCCTTGCCCGGATGGTGCGCGGTTATGTGACGCCGGCGCTGGAGAATGTGGCGCTGTGGCATGAGCGCGACATCTCGCACTCCTCGGTCGAGCGCTATATCGGCCCCGACGCGACGATCACGCTCGATTTCGCGCTGGCGCGGCTGACCGGCGTCATGGACAAGTTGGTCGTCTATCCGGCGCGGATGGACAAGAACCTCAACAAGATGGGTGGCCTGGTCCATTCGCAGCGCGTGCTGCTGGCGCTGACGCAAGCCGGCGTCAGCCGCGAGGACGCCTATCGCCTGGTCCAGCGCAACGCGATGAAGGTGTGGGATTCGGACGGCGCATTGTCGCTGATGGAATTGCTCAAGGCCGATCCGGAAGTGACGGCGGCGCTGTCAGTTGCGGAGATCGAGGACAAGTTCGACCTTGGCTACCACCTGAAGCATGTCGACACGATCTTTGCGCGGGTGTTCGGCAACGACTGATCGACAGATTTGCACGCTTCAACGTGCAAATGCTGCACTTGCGAATGCGCGTAATAATATTGCGCGCATAAGCAACAATCTCCAAATGCTTCCCTGCCGGAACGGTCCGGCAAGGAGATCCTACCATGCGCATTCTGCAAAGCCTCACGAGCGGCCTCATCGCCGTTGCAGGCGTCGCGCTGGTGGTTGAGGTTCTTAGCCTCTAACCCATCGGCCCACCCGCCCCTTCTTCTTGATGGGGCGGCCAGGGCCGTGGGGTTGAGAGCAGATGTTCACATCTTTAGCGGAAGGCGTCCGCCAAACGTCCCACCGTCACCCCGGCCCCGTGCCGGGGTCCACCGTGCCGCAAATCCTGCGCGTGCGGTGAATATTCCCGGTGGACCCCGGGACAAGCCCGGGGTGACGGGTGATCGCGTCGGGTCCGTCCCTTAACCCCAGGCGCTTTTCATCTTCTTGAAGAAGCCGCTGGTCTGCGGGCATTCCTTGCCGGTTTCGGTCGCGCGGAATTCCTCGAGCAATTCGCGCTGACGCGAGCTCAGGCTGGTCGGAGTTTCCACCTCGATGCGGATGACCAAGTCACCGCGCCCACGCCCCTGCAGCACCGGCATCCCGGCACCACGCTGCCGCAATTCGCGCCCCGACTGCGTACCGGCTGGGATCTTGATCGTGTGCTCCACGCCATCGGGCCCGGGAATGGTGATATCCCCGCCCAGCGCTGCCGTGGTGAAGCTGATCGGCGCACGCGCGAACAACGTCGTGCCCTCGCGCTGGAACAGCGGATGCCGCGCGACGTGCAGGAAGATATAGAGGTCGCCCGGAGGGGCACCGCGCATCCCGGCCTCGCCTTCACCGGTAAGGCGCACGCGCGTACCCTCATCGACGCCGGGCGGAATGTTGACCGTGCGCGTCTTGGTCTTTTCGACGCGGCCTTCGCCCCGGCAATTGCCGCACGGATCGGAAATGGTCTGGCCGGCACCGTGGCAGGTCGGGCAGGTGCGCTCGACCACAAAGAAACCTTGCTGGGCGCGGACTTTGCCGTGGCCGTGACAGGTATTGCAGGTCTTGGCCGCCGTACCCTTGGTCGCGCCGGTGCCGTTGCACACGTCGCACACACCGGTCACGTCGATCGTGATGTCGGTGGATCTGCCGTGGAACGCTTCCTCCAGCGTGATTTCCATGTCGTAGCGCAAATCGGCACCACGCCTTGGGCCGCTGGCACCGCCACGCTGGCCACCCATGAATTCGCCGAAGATATTCTCGAAGATATCCGAAAAGGCGCTGAAATCCTGCGCGCCGCCACCACCGCCGCCCTGTTTGAACGCGGCATGGCCATAACGATCATAGGCCGCGCGCTTTTGCGGGTCCTTCAGGCAGTCATAGGCTTCGCTGATCGCCTTGAAGCGCGCCTCGGAATCGTCGCATCCCGGATTCTTGTCGGGGTGATAGCGCATTGCCAGGCGACGATACGAGGACTTGAGCGTGCCTTCATCGGCATCGCGCTCGCATTCCAGCAATTCGTAGAAATCGACTTCAGTGCTCATCTTGCGCCTCTAGGCCCTGTCCCGAGCGGGAGAGGGTTTGGGAGAGGGAATTATGAGGAAGCCGCAGTGCGATCTGCATCGCAGCACGGCCCCTCTCCCCGACCCTCTCCCCACACATGGGGAGAGGGAGATAGTATCTTACGCCTTGTGATCGTCGACTTCGGAGAATTCCGCGTCGACCACGTCTTCCTTGGGCGCTTCGGCTGCGTCAGCGCTTGGCGAAGCTTCGGCTTGCGCCTGCTTCTCGTAGATCGCCTGGCCCAGCTTCATCGCGACCTGCGCGAGTGCGCCTGCCTTTTCCTTCATCGCTTCGGGATCGCCACCTTCGACGGCGGTCTTGGTCGCGGCGATCGCGGCCTCGATCTCGCCCTTCAGCGCGGCGTCGACCTTGTCACCATTTTCGGCGAGCTGGCGCTCGGTCGTGTGAACCAGGCTCTCGGCGTTGTTCTTCGCTTCGGCGGCATCGCGGCGCTTCTTGTCGTCCTCGGCGAACTGCTCGGCATCGCGCACCATCTGCTCGATGTCGCGCTCCGACAGACCACCCGAAGCCTGGATGCGGATCTGCTGCTCCTTGCCAGTGCCCTTGTCCTTGGCCGACACATTGACCAAGCCGTTGGCGTCGATGTCGAAGGTGACTTCGATCTGCGGCACGCCGCGCGGTGCCGGCGGAATGCCGACCAGGTCGAACTGGCCGAGCAGCTTGTTGTCCGCCGCCATTTCGCGCTCGCCCTGGAACACGCGGATGGTGACCGCCTGCTGGTTGTCGTCCGCGGTCGAATAGGTTTGCGACTTCTTGGTCGGGATCGTGGTGTTGCGATCGATCATGCGGGTGAACACGCCACCCAGCGTCTCGATGCCGAGCGACAGCGGCGTCACGTCGAGCAGCAGCACGTCCTTGACGTCACCCTGCAGCACGCCTGCCTGAATGGCAGCGCCCATCGCCACGACCTCATCGGGGTTGACGCCCGAATGCGGTTCCTTGCCGAAGAAGTCCTTCACCACCTGGCGCACCTTGGGCATGCGGGTCATGCCGCCGACCAGCACCACTTCGCTGATGTCCGCCGCCTTGACGCCGGCATCGGCCATCGCCTTGCGGCACGGCTCGAGCGTGCGCTGGATCAGGTCATCGACCAGACGCTCCAGATCGGCGCGCGAGATCGACTTGACGAGATGCTTGGGGCCCGTCGCGTCGGCGGTGATGAACGGCAAATTGACTTCGGTCGTGGCGGCCGAGGACAGCTCGATCTTCGCCTTTTCGGCCGCTTCCTTCAAACGCTGGAGCGCCAATTTGTCCTTGGTGAGATCGATGCCTTCGGCCTTCTTGAAATCATCCGACAGGAAGTTCAGCAGCTTGTTGTCGAAATCTTCGCCGCCGAGGAAGGTGTCGCCATTGGTCGCCTTCACTTCGAACACGCCATCGCCAATCTCGAGGATCGAGATGTCGAAGGTGCCGCCGCCAAGGTCATAGACCGCGATCGTCTTGTTGGTGTCCTTATCGAGGCCATACGCAAGCGCGGCGGCCGTCGGCTCGTTGATGATGCGGAGCACTTCGAGACCGGCAATCTGCCCGGCGTCCTTGGTCGCCTGGCGCTGCGCGTCGTTGAAGTATGCAGGAACCGTGATGACCGCCTGGGTCACCGTCTCACCGAGATAGGCCTCGGCGGTTTCCTTCATCTTCTGGAGCGTGAAGGCCGAGATCTGCGACGGCGAATATTCCTTGCCACCGGCACCGACCCATGCGTCGCCATTGTTGCCGCGCACGATCTTGTACGGGACCAGTTCGGTGTCCTTCTTGGTGATCGGATCGTCGAAGCGACGGCCGATCAGGCGCTTCACCGCGAAGATGGTGTTTTCAGGGTTGGTCACCGCCTGGCGCTTCGCAGGCTGGCCGACCAGTCGCTCGCCATCCTTGGCGAAGGCGACGATCGACGGCGTGGTGCGCGCGCCCTCGGCGTTTTCGATGACCTTGGGCTTGCCGCCCTCCATCACCGAGACGCAGCTGTTGGTGGTGCCGAGATCGATTCCGATTACTTTTGCCATTGGTCCTCTGGGGCCCCCGTCTGTCAAAAAAATTGCCGTTCCGCCGCGCCCTTAGGATAAGCGACGCGACACTTCACTCCGGCGATATAGGGGGGCTTTCGCTTGTCGCAAGATTTCGCCGCACGTAGAGTGGCGCGATAAGTTCCCAAAGCGGGAGAAGGTGGTTGCAAATGCGAAAAATTCTGGTGTTGACCGCGCTTGCCATGGGGGGGTGCAGCCAACCGCCGGTGCTGTCGGTCGATAAGGGGTATGTGCGGCTCGCGGCGATTCCCAGCCGTCCCGCTGCCGCCTATTTCACCATCCATGGCGGCCCCGCCGACACCACGCTCCTTTCGGTCAGCAGCGATGTCTCGGTGAAGAGCGAACTGCACGAATCGATGACGTCGGGAAACATGGCGACGATGAAGCCGATCGGCGACCTGGCGATCCCCGCTGCCTCCACCACCGTGTTCAAACCCGGCGGCAAGCATGTGATGTTGTTCGATATGAATCCGGGGATCAAACCGGGCCGGGCGGTCACGCTGACCTTCACCTTCTCCAACAACCAGCGCGTGCTATACGACGCGCCGACCATCGCCGCAGGGGCCCCTGCCCCGACCGAGTGACCAGCCGTACCCTGACGGCGGGCGAGGTCGCGCTCGCCCGCAGCGTGTTTGGCGATGCGATCGATTATGCGCCGATACGGCTGGAGCAGCGCAAATGGGCGTTCTTCCAGCCGCGCGAAACGGTGATGGCGCCGACCGGCACAATCCACTTTCATCCGGCAGGCACACGCTACCGCGCGGACTTCTCGTGCGGTGACCTCGACGATCAGGGGCTCCTGATCCACGAATTGACGCATATCTGGCAAAGCCAGCGCGGGATTTTCCTGCCGCTGCGCCGTCATCCCTTCTGTCGCTACCACTATGCCATCCGGCCAGGCCTGCCGCTGCACCGCTACGGTATCGAGCAGCAGGCGGAGATCGTGCGGCACACCTTCGTGCTGCGCCACGGCGGCTTCGTGCGCGGGGCGCTCCCGCTGGCGACCTATGAGAGTATTTTGCCGTTTAAAGTTGGCTTCGCTCAAACGTGACCACCCAGACTCCGTTCGGGCTGCGCTTGTCGAAGCCGCTTCCCCACCAACGCGCACATCTCTTGCAGAAAGCGCCCTTCGACAGGCTCAAGCCGAACGGGAAAGGCTTGATCCGTAGATAAAACGCCGCCGGACCGCGCGGCGGATCAGGCCGCAATCTCGCTCGCAGCGCGCGGGGCGAGCCCCAGCGTCAGCACGGCGACAGCCCCCCGCCCCGGACCTTCGCTTTCCAGCCGGAGCGTGCCGTGCATTGCCGCCATCGAATTGGCACACCAATGCAGGCCAAGCCCCCCCGATTTGTGGCGGCGCGTCGAAAATCCGCGCTGGAACAGCGTCGGCGTCGCATCTGCGGCAAAACCCTCGCCATCGTCGCAAATCGCGATTCGCGCGGTGTCGCCTTGCTCCTCGATCGAAACCGAGATCGAACCGCTGGCGGTGCCTTTGGCGGCAATCGCATCGGCGGCGTTGGAGAACAGGTTGCCGATCACCTGGCTCAAGATGATGCGGCTGGCGAGCACGTAACAGGGCTGGGCCGGAAAGCTGAATGCGATCGAGACGCTGCCCGAATAGCGCGCGATGGTCGCGTTCTTGGCAATGATTTCGGTGACGTCGCACGGCTCGACCGCCGGGCGCTCGTGCGCGGCGCTTTGCTGTTCGCCGATGATTTCCAGCACATGGCTCATCGCCTCGCGCCCGATCTGAAGTTGGTCGCGGCGGTGCGCGCGATCCGCGCTTTCCGCTTCGATCGCCGCCGAGACGAAGGCGATCAGCTTCGCGCGGCGCGGCGCGGGCAGGTCGTCCTTGGCCAGTTCCGCCACCGCGCGCTCCAGCACCGCGCGATCGACCGGGGCCGGTTGCGCCATGCCCTGGCTCAGGATCGTGCTGATCGGATTGAGCGCGTTGCGGACATTGTGCATCACCGCCACCGCGCTTTCGCTCTTGCCCAGCGCGAAGCTCTGCACTTCCAACTGCTCGCGCAGATCCTTCAATTGCTGCAGCATCGCGTTGAAACTCTTGCCAAGCGAGCCGATCTCGTCGCGGCGCGCCTCATCGGGCAGCAATCCCAACGTGCCCGAGGACCGCACCATCTGCATGTGCCCCTCGACCCGCGCGAGCGGGCGCAGCACCAGCCGGGTGATCATCCGCCGCAGCATCACCAACACGCCCAGCAGCAAGACGATCGCGCCGGTCACCGCGAGCAGCAGCATCCGCTGTCCCAGCACCGACACATCGCGCGGCACGGTGAAGGCGGCGCTGGCGACGGCATGCCCGTCCGCGCCCTGGATCGGCACGGCGATGCGCATCGTCGCGTTGGCGGCGACGATGCGGTTGGCGTCGGGCGCATTGGCAAGATCGATCGTGGCGCGCAATTGCAGCACCTCCGACAGCGCCCGCGACGTGATGCGCCGCGCCATCACCACATAGCCGTGCGGATCGCCAGTGCCGTCGCTGCGCCGCACCTTGGCCACGCCGATCGCCGCCAGTTCATCGCCCAGGCGGAGGTAATAATGGCCAGAGCTTTTCGCCCCCAGAAACCGTTTGAAATCGGTACGGACCAGCGCCGCCGCAAAGGCATCGCGGCGATCGAGCCGGTCGAGCCCGCGCGCGAGATCGCGCCAGCGCGCGATCACGATCCGCCCGTCATTGCCGATATAGGCCATGCCATCGACATTGAGATTGGCCATCGCCAGCGTCGAGAAACTCTCGCGCTCAAATTCCGGCGTCGGATGCGCCATATAGGTGTAGCTTGCGGTCCAATCGCCATAATCGCGCACCGCATTCTCGACCTTGGTCGCGAAATCGCTCAGCGCGGCATGGGTCCGCTCGACCTGGGCATCGATCGACTTCGCCTCAAGCTGGTTGAAGCTCGGGACAATAACGCTGGCGAGCAGCAAGGTAAGCGCCAGCGAACCGGCGAGGCCGACCGCAGTCAGGATCAGGACGAGCTTGACACCGAGCGAGCCGCGCCCGCGCCATCGTCCGATCCGGCCGCGCGCGGCACGGATCATGCTGCCCGTCATCCGTGCGTCCCGTTACCCAGCTCGGGTATGTCGGCCGACACGTCGAGCACGCCGGGAACCGCGATGAAGCGCGCCTCGGCAATCTCTTTCGCGCGCTCTTGCGCGACCGGACGCGAGAAGAAATAGCCCTGCATATGGCTGCAGCCGGCAACCCGCAGTGCCTGCAACTGGGTTTCGGTCTCGACGCCTTCGGCAACCACACCAAGCCCGAGCGCGCGGCCGAGGTGGATGATCGAATGGACGATCGCGGCACTCTCGCGCTCGCGGCCCATGCCGTCGATGAAACTGCGGTCGATCTTGAGGCAATCGAGCGCGAATTTGCGGATATTGTACAGGCTCGAATAGCCCGTTCCGAAATCATCCAGCGCGATGCGAAAGCCCATCTGGCGCAGCTTGTAGAGCGTGTCGGCGGCGCGATCGGCATCGTCGAAAATCGCGGTCTCGGTAATTTCGATCTGCACGCGGCGTGGGTCGATGCCGGCGTGCTGCACGCTTTCGACCAGCCGTCCAACGAAATTGTGACGACGGAACTGACGCGGTGAAAAGTTCACCGAGACATATTGGCCCGGCCATTCGGCGAGCACCTTGAGCGATTCGGCCAGCACCCAATCGCCCAGTTCGTGAATGAGGTTCGATTCCTCGGCGATCGGGATGAACACGGCGGGCGAAATCGGCCCGTGATCCTCGGTGTTCCAGCGCAGCAGCGCCTCGAAGCCGACCACCTCGAACGCTTCGCGCCCAACGATCGGCTGGTAAACGAGGCTCAGTTCGCCCTTGGCAATCGCTTGCGAAAGACCACCCTCGATCGCGCGGCGCAGGCGGATGTTTTCATCCATGCTTTCATCGAACACGCGCACCACGCCGCGCCCGTCGCGCTTGGCGTCGTTGAGCGCCAAATCGGCGCGGCGCATGAGATCGGTCGGGTCGCGCGATTCACCGGCCTCGGTCACGATCAAGCCGATCGATGCACCGCCCTGCACCGTATTGCCCAGCACCTTGAACGTGCCCGAACAGGCCTTCAGCACGCGCGTACAATCCATTTCCGCAGCCTGGACACCGGGCGTATCGAACATCAGCCCGAATTCGTCCCCGCCAAGCCGCGCGACCATGCCGCCCGCTGGCACATTGGCCTGCAGCACCGAGCAGATCTTGCGGATCAGTTCGTCGCCAGCCAGGTGGCCGAGCGTGTCGTTGACCAGCTTGAAACGATCGAGATCGACCATCGCCACCGCAAAGCGCGAATCGGTGCGCGCGCGATCGGTCAGCGCGCGGCGGAACGCCAGCCTATTGGGGGCCTCGGTCAGCGAATCGTGGTTCGCCATATGGATCGCGCGGCTTTCATTCGCGGCGAGTTCGTGCCCCTGCTCCTGCAACTGCACGACTTGCGCCGCGAGCACTTCGCGCGCTTCGGCCAGTTCGCGGTCGCCCTGCCAGCGATGCGCCAGCGCGCTCGCCATTTGCGTCACCTCGGCGACTTCGAACGGCTTGGCGATGTAGAAGATCTTGTCGGCCGGCCCCGCCGCCTTGGAGATTTCGACCGGCGAAAAGTCGGAATAGCCGGTCACGATGACGAGATTGATATTGGGGTCGAGCGCGCGGATGCGCACGGCGGTTTCCTTGCCGTCGATGCCCGGCGGCATCCGCACGTCAATAAAGGCGACCGCAAACGGATCCCCGTCGCGAATCGCGGCCTCGACCGCCGCGACGGCATCCAGCCCCTGCATGCAGTGCGTCAGCGTGAAATCGGGCCCGGCCTCGTCCGGCGCGGTCGCGTCCTCATCGTCGCCGAACAATTCCGCCGCCATTGCATCGAGCAGGCCTGTGGCAGCGGCGACCGGCGCGAAGCTGCGCCGGTAGCTATCGTGCATGGCCGGTTCGTCATCGACGATCAGAATTCGCATGTAAGCACCGCCAGTCGCAAAATCACCGGGCATAACAGCCCGCTGCAACGACCTAAGCGGACACGGTTAAAGGCCCGTAAACGACGTTGCCGACATCAGGCCCCAGCGAGGGCGCGCGCGCCCAATTCGATCGCGCCGAGCGGCCCGGCCATGCCGCCCAGCGCGGCCGGCACGACATAGGCGTCGATCGGCAGCAGCCCGCGCGCCGCCACATAGCCACCAAGGCTCGCTTCCAGTCGGGTGCGGATCATCGGGAGCAAATGCGGAATGCCGACGATCACGCCGCCACCCATCACGATCCGCCGCGGGATGCCGGTCAGCACCAGCGTGTGGCACAATTGCGCGAGCGTGTGGGCGACGCCCTCCCACACCGGATCATCTTCGGCCAGCGTCTCCGCACCCGCGCCGGTACGGGCGCGGATCGCGGTGCCCGAGACCAGCCCTTCAATACAATCACCGTGGAACGGGCAACTCCCGCCCCAGCTATCGCCTGCCAGACGAACCGGGCGAATATGGCCGAGTTCAGCATGGGTCAGCCCGGCAACGGGCGCGTTGCCCAGCACCAGGCCGACGCCGACCCCGGTGCCGACAGTGATATAGGCATGGTCGGCGACATCCTGCGCCGCGCCCCAACGCCCCTCCCCCAGGGCCGCGCCGTTGACGTCGCTGTCGAAACCGGTCGGCACCAGGCCAATGCTGGCGAGCCGTTTGCCGACGTCTGTGTTGGACCAACCCGGCTTGGTGGTCGCGGTAATCGAGCCGTAATCGGGCGCGGTGTGATCGAGCGAGACGGGGCCGAAACTGGCGATGCCGAGCGCATCATAATGCGACCAGCCGCGCAGCACGTTCTCCACAGCACCAAGCGTTTCCTCGGGCGTGGTGGTCGGGATCTGGACGCGATCGCGCACATCATCGGGGCCGCTGGCGAGCACGCAAATGCACTTGGTCCCGCCCAGTTCCACCCCGGCAATCAACGGTGCCGTCATTCCACGGTCACCGACTTGGCGAGGTTGCGGGGCTGATCGACATCGGTGCCTTTGGCAACGGCGACATGGTAAGCGAGCAATTGCACCGGCACGGCGTAGACGAGCGGGGCGATGATGGGATGAACCTTGGGCATTTCGATCGTTGCAATAGTGTTTTCGCCTGCCTGCGCAATCCCGTCCGCATCCGAGATGAGCACGACCAGCGCGCCGCGCGCCTGGGCTTCCTGCATGTTGCTGACGGTCTTGTCGAACAACGGGCCTGATGGCGCGAGCACGATCAGCGGCACGGTGTCATCGATCAAGGCGATCGGCCCGTGCTTCATCTCGCCCGAGGCATAGCCTTCGGCATGGATGTAGCTGATTTCCTTCAGCTTCAGCGCACCTTCCAGCGCCAGCGGGTAATCAGGACCACGCCCCAGATAGAGCACGTCGCGCGCGACCGCGATCTTGGGGGCCATAGCGGCGATTTCTTCGTCATGCGCAATCGCGCGGCTCATCGCCTCCGGCACTTCCTGCAGGTGATGGACGATGTCGCGCTCGGCCTCGGGCGTTAGCTGCCCCTTGGCGCGCGCGAGATTGACCGCGAGCGCGGCCATCACGGCAAGCTGGCAGGTGAAGGCCTTGGTCGAGGCGACGCCGATCTCGGGGCCGGCATGGGTCGGCAACAGCAAATCGACTTCGCGCGCCATCGAACTGGTCGGCACGTTGATGATGCCCGCCGTGGTCAACCCCGCCGCCTTCATGTGGCGCAGCGCCGCCAGCGTATCGGCGGTCTCGCCCGATTGCGAGATAACCACGCCCAGCATGTTGGGGGTGAGCACCGGATCGCGATAACGGAATTCGGAAGCGACATCGACTTCGACCTGCACGCGCGCGAGCTGCTCGATCCAATATTTGCCGATCATGCCAACATAAGACGCGGTGCCGCACGCAACGATCGCCACGCGCTCGACCGAGCCGAGGTCGAATTCCATGTCGGGCAAAGCGACGCGCTCTTCCAAGGGACGCAAATAGCTGCGCAGCGTCTGCGCGACCACCACCGGCTGCTCGTAAATTTCCTTGAGCATGAAGTGGCGGTGATTGCCCTTGTCCATCAACTGGCCCGAGGCACCCGAATTGACGATCGGGCGCGTGACCGGATCGTTATTCTTGTCATAGACCTGCACCGCTGCGCGCGTAACGACGGCCCAATCGCCCTCTTCGAGATAGGCGATGCGCTGGGTCAGCGGGGCGAGCGCGAGCGCGTCCGAACCGATGAAATTCTCGCCATCGCCGTACCCGACGGTGAGCGGTGCACCAAGCCGCGCGCCGATCAGCAAATCGGGCTCGGACTTGAACATCACGCCCAGCGCGAACGCGCCGTGCAGGCGCGGCAGCACGTTGGCCACCGCCTCGCGCGGCTTGAACCCGCGCGACAGCTCACGGTCGATGAGGTGGGCGACGACTTCGGTGTCGGTCTGCGACTTGAACTGCCGCCCCTCGGCGATCAGCTCATCGCGCAGCGGCTTGAAATTCTCGATGATGCCATTGTGGACCAGCACCACGTCGCCCACGATATGCGGGTGGGCGTTGTCGACGGTCGGCGCACCGTGCGTCGCCCAGCGGGTGTGCGCGATGCCGCTGTCACCGGGCAGCGGATCCTTGGCCAGTTCGGCGGCGAGATTGACGAGCTTGCCCGGCGCGCGGCGGCGATCGAATTCGCCATCGTGCACGGTGCACATGCCCGCCGAATCATAGCCACGATATTCGAGCCGCTTGAGCCCGTCGAGCAGCCGGTCCGCAACCGCGCCCTTGCCGAGAATGCCTACGATACCGCACATAGTTTCGTCTCTCCGTTGCCCGCTCGGGGGCTATTTCTTGGTGGCGGCTTTCTTCGCCATCATTGCGTCGCGGAACCGCTTGCCCCAGCCGGGCCGCGCTTCCTGCTTGCCGCGCGCGAGCGCGAGCGCGTCGGCCTCGACATCGCCGGTGATCACCGACCCTGCCCCGACGATCGCGCCCGCACCGATGGTGACCGGGGCGACCAGCGCCGAGTTAGACCCGATGAACGCGCCCGCGCCGATAACCGTTTTGTATTTGAAAAAGCCATCATAATTGCAGGTGATCGTGCCTGCGCCGATATTGACGCCGGGCCCGACCTCGGCATCGCCAAGATAGGTCAGGTGGTTGGCCTTTGCACCCACGCCAAGCACAGCCTTCTTCATCTCGACGAAATTACCGATCTTGGAATGCTCGCCCAGCACCGCGCCGGGGCGCAACCGCGCGAACGGACCGACCTCCGCGCCCACACCGACCGTCGCCCCTTCGATATGGGAGAAGGCGTGGATCACCACGCCATCGGCGACGCTGACTCCGGGGCCGAACACGACATTGGGCTCGATCACGACATCACGCCCCAGCACGGTATCATAAGCGAACCAGACGGTTTCGGGCGCGATCAGCGTCGCGCCATCGGCCATCGCCTGTGTGCGCCGCGCCTGTTGCCAGGACAGTTCGACGACCGCGAGTTCGGCGCGGCTGTTGACTCCGGCGACTTCCGCCGCGCTCGTTTCGATCACCGCCGAGGCGCGCCCATCGGCGGCGGCGAGCATAACCACGTCGGGCAGATAATATTCGCCTGCCGCATTATCATTGCCGACGCGCGCCAGCAGCGCGAACAGATCGGCGCTGCGCACCGCCATCAGCCCGGAATTGCACAGGTTAATCGCGCGTTCGGCCTCGCTTGCGTCCTTATATTCGACCATCTTGGCGATGACGCCGGCTTTGTCTGCGATGATCCGGCCATAAGCGGCGGGATCGGCAGGGCGGAAGCCGAGCACCACCACGGCGGGCGAATCGGGCGCGTGGAGCCGCGCGACCATCGCCTGCATCGTCGCCGAGGACACCAAAGGCACATCGCCATAGAGAACCAGCACGTCGCCTTCGAACCCCGCCAGCGCAGCTTCGGCTTGCGCGACCGCATGGCCGGTGCCGAGCTGTTCGGCCTGCAATGCCGTGACGATGCCGAGCGGCGCGACGGCTGCCTCGACCTGCTCGCGCCCCGCGCCCGTCACGACGACGGTGCGCTCCGGCTTCAGCGCGGCGACGCTCTCCGCCAGATGCAGCAACATCGGATGCCCGGCGATTGGATGCAGGACCTTGTGGAGATCCGATTTCATGCGCGTGCCCTTGCCGGCAGCGAGGATGACGGCGGCGATATTCGGTGCGGGTGCAGTGGCCATGCGGACTGCCCTGCCACGACGCTCTTGTCATTTCCAGAGCAACGCTGTCAGGCAATCGCTCATGACAAAGAATTCCTTCGCCATCGTCGGGTTCGATCTCGACGGCACCCTGGTCGATAGCAGCGGCGATCTGACCGACGCGGTCAACCACACGCTCGCTTTTGCCGGGCGACCGTTACTGAGCGTCGAGCAAGTCAAGACGATGGTCGGCGGCGGGGCCAAGCACATGTTGACGCAGGGGCTGGACGCGACCGGCGGCTGTACGCCCGACACCTTCCGTCCGCTCTACAAGCGCATGCTGGCTTATTATGGGGAGCATCTGTCGGTCCACACGCGGCCCTTCCCCGGCGTGCTCGACGCTCTGGACCAGCTTGACGCGATGGGCGTGACGGTGGCGATCGTCACCAACAAGTTCGAAGATTTTGCGCTGCGCTTGCTCGACGATCTCGGCCTGCGCGAGCGGTTCGCGACGATCATCGGGGGCGACACGCTGGGCCCCGGCCTGTCCAAGCCCAACCGCGCCCCGATCGACGAAATGATCCGGCGCTGCGGTGGCGGCAGCGCGGCGTTCGTCGGCGATTCGATTTACGACATCATGGCCGCAAGGAATGCCGAAATCCCCGGGATCGCGGTCAGCTTTGGCTTCCTGCTCCACCCGGTCGAGGAGATGGGTGCCGACGCGGTGATCGATTCGTTCGACGCGCTGGTGCCGACGCTCGAAAAACTCAGCCTCAGTTGAGGATAAGCGCGTCCGAATTGATGTTATAGCCAATCAGCACCGGCTTGCCGTCCACCACACGAAACGCGAAGGTTTCGGCCGCTTTGCCGCGCGCATAGTCAGATGCATAGTTGAGGGTGATGAAATGCCCGCCCGTCGTCACCTGGTCGTTCCAGCCGACTTGCTTGGCCGCCTTGGGCTGGCCCAGTTTTTTGACGACCACCGCCAGCAATTGCGTGAAGCGTGGCTTGGTCTCGGGAGCCGAGAGTTCCGGGCCGGAACTGGCGACGATCGCGTCGATCTGGCCCGCCCCCAAACGGTCGTGAAAGGCCTTAACGCTCGCCTCTGCCGCGGGGACATCCTTACCGGTCGAGCACGCCGCGACCGCCAAAGCGAGGCCGAAACCCAAAGAACGCCACATCTTCATGCCGTTATCCCCCAATTGCGGGCGGTCTATGTCAGCCCCGCCCGGCGAGCCTAGCCTTTGCGCCACTTGGTCCACAAGTGCCGCGCCAGCATCGCGGGTGGCATGCGCAGCCAGTGCGAACGGATGTAGAAGGCCATGCGCGTAAAGGGCCGCGTCGCCCTGCCCCAACCATCGCGCGCGGTGAGGCGGCGGAGATAGAGACGGTCAGCCGGAGTCAATCGCGCGCCCTCGCCATACAGCGCCGCCGCCAGCCGCAGCGCCCGCGCAACTTCGTGCGACAGGCCATGCTGCGCCGCCCGTCCGGCGAGGCCATCGGTGCCGAACTCGGCGACCAGGCAGTGCACGTCCCACAAATTGCGCATGCCGCCCGCCAGATCGCCATCGGCGAACAGGTGCGCTGCTGCATGGACCAGCATATCATTAGGCGAAAGCGCCCACAGACCGGGCTTCAGTTCCACCGCGTCCGCCAGCAGCGCGCCCGCATCCGGGGTAATCCGCGCGGTCAGCGGCAGGATGGTGTGGTGGACGTCGATCATCCGGTCACGGTCGCGGTGGATGAGCGGGGGCAGTTCGTGCATCCATTGCCGGTAATAGGCATCGTCATAGGGATCGGGCTTTACCCATTCCCAGCCAGCCTCGAGCAGCGCCGCCTCGACCGCATCCAGCGTCGCGCGCGGTACGAGGATGTCGAGATCGCCGATCGAGCGCCCCTGCCCCGCGTGCAAGCCCGCCGCGACAAAAGCGGTGCCCTTGAGCAGAACCACACGCACGCCGAGCGGCACCAGCACGCGCCGCGCCGCCTCTGCCTCCCACAAAGCCGCCACCCGTCCTTGTTCGGCGGACGCCCGCGCGTCGGCGAGGATACGCGCGACCGATGGCGGCACCGCTAGACCATCGAGCCGCCATGCCAGCGTCCCGATCATCTGTTCGGCGCGGGCAAGGGCGAGCAAGGCAGTCCATGCCTCCGCACCCAACGCCACCGTGCCGCCGGGATCGCGCAGCGCCTGTGCCAGCAGCCAGCCGTTTAGCGCGCGGCCCATGCCGCCTCCACCAGCGCGATCGCGCCATCGGTATCGGGATAGTCGATCGCGCGCGCAGGCACGCCCTGCACCAGCGCGGTCAGCGCATCGAAACCGCGCTCGCCCATTGCGACATAATTGGTCGAGGCCTGGGTAAGGCGCACGAACACTTCGCTTTGCGCCACATCGCGCGTCGCCGATTCATAGCCAAAGGTTGGGAACAGGATCAGCGCGGGTTTCGCCGGAACATCCATCGCCGCCAGTGCCGCCGCGTCGGGAACAAGATGGCGGATGGTGCCCTTGGGCGTGCCTTCCAGCACCGGCCCGAGCCGATCGGCCGGCACTTCGGCAGCGACGGTTGCGACGCTGGCGTTCTTGAGGCTCACGAGCCGGGGAAACGCGTGCAGCAAGCCAGTCGCGGGATCGAGCAAGGCGAATTCGTCGCCCATCAAGCGCCAGCCCCGCAGCGACAGCAACGCCGCCAAGGTCGATTTGCCCGCACCCGATACGCCGGTGAGGATCAGCGCCTGCCCGTCGCGCTCGACCACGGCAGCGTGGAGCAGCAGGAAATGGCGCTGGCCCAGCGCCATCTGCAAATTCATCCCCATTTCGGCGGCGAGCAGCCCTTGCGCGAGCGGAAGCGGTGCCGCCTCGGGCAGAACATAATCGCCGCCGATCATCACCGCTGGCCGCACGATCAGCCGCCACGGCCGCGCCGCGAACAGGCGCACGGTGAAATCGGGCACACCGTCCACAGGCTTGGGATAAGCGGCATAGAGCGTTTCGAGCTGCGCGATGGGCGCGCGCCAGTCCGAGCCGATGCGAAATCCGACCGGACCAATTCGCACCTGAAACACATGCCTCATGCGACCGCGACCAGACCGGCTGCCACCAGTTCGTCGAGCCGCGCGTCCAACGCCGCTTCGTCGGCATCGCCCAGCAGATAATCCACCGACAAGCGCGCCATCAAATCGACCCGCCGCATCCCCGCTTCGCCCAAGGCCGCGAGAATCTCCGGTACGGGCGAGGTGACCAAATGCGTGATGCCCGACGCGCGGTGAAACACTGCGGTGAAGCTGTCGAGGTGCGTGATCTTCAGCGTTTCCGGCCGCGCCATGCGATACACGATATCGCCACGGGAATCGTCCACGGCGTCAGCCGCGCGGCATTTGCAGCGATGCGAAGCAGGTGAACCCACTCGTCCCCGATTGCAGCCGCCGGATATAATTGGTGTAGGCGCGGCTCTGCTCGTAATTGGTGCCGGGCAATTGACCGCCCGCCAGCGCGGTCTTGACCTCTTCGCCTTTGAACGGTCGGCCAGGCGGCGCGAACGCACCCCGCGTGCCGGCGGGCACCACCGTCCCGTCGGCGGCGATATAGCTGCCCGCGCGCCCCGAATCCGGGACCGGAATCTCACAGGTCGAAATCGATGCCGCTGTCGACGCCAGCGCCGGGCGGATCGACACCACCGCCGCTGCGCCGACCGCGCCAAGCATCAACGCCCGGCGGCGCGTGGTGTTCGGAAGTTCAGGCGTATCATCGTTCATTGCACTAGCCCTTTCACATTCGCAAAAGACTGGCAAGCAAGGCTATCGGGGTTAACGATCTTTAGGCTAAGGCCCGGCGCATGCTCCAAGGTTTCGGCTCTCGAACGATTACTGCCATCGCTCTCGTGGTCGTGGCGGCGATCGCGGTCTTTTTGCTCGATTGGGATCTGCAGCCCGCGATCATCACGCTGGTCGGTGGCATCGCCGCGGCGTTGGCGGCAACGGGCACCGGCGACGGACCGATCGAAATGCTCCGCCCGGTCGAAAGCGTGCGCCAGCCCAGCCCCCCGGACGTGCAGGAGATTATCCAGGCGATCGTGCAACCCGTGCTGATCGTGGCGGACGGGCGCGTCACCCACGCCAACACGGTCGCCCTGGCGCTGCTCGGCAAGCATATTGTCGGCGAGGACGTCCGTGTCGCCATCCGCCACCCCGGAGCGGCAGAGCGCCTGGCCAGCCCCACCACCGGGGTTCCGCAAGGGCCGATCAACCTGGTCGGGCTGGGCACGAAGGACCAGCATTGGGAAATGCACGTCACCCGCGCGAGCGGTGGGCAACGGATCGTCCAACTGGTCGACCAGACCGGCAATTATGCCGCCGAGCGGATGCGAGTCGATTTCGTAGCCAATGCCAGCCACGAACTGCGCACCCCGCTCGCGTCGATCCTCGGCTATATCGAGACGCTGGGCGACGACAAAGCGGGCGAGGATGCGCAAGTTCGCGGTCGGTTCCTGAAGATCATGTTCGACGAAGCGCGCCGTATGCAGCGCCTGGTCGAGGATCTCATTTCGCTCAGCCGGATCGAGGCCGAAAAATACCGCTTGCCCGATCGGGCGGTCGATCTGGGCGCGTTGATCAGCGAGGTCCGCTCCGAATTGCTGGATGCGCAGGACAAACGCAGCGGCGACATTGTCACCGATATCGACCTTGGCGTCCCCCCGGTCGCGGGCGACCGTGCCCAATTGAGCCAGGTGCTCCACAATCTGATCGGCAATGCCATGAAATATGGGCGGCCAGGATCGCCGATCACCGTAAAATTGTGGCGCGATGCGGCGGGCACGGTGCGCATCAGTGTCGGCGACGAAGGCGACGGGATCGCCCCCGAGCATCTTCCGCGGTTAACCGAACGGTTTTACCGCGTCGATCCGGGCCGCAGTCGCGCTGCGGGTGGCACCGGACTTGGTCTCGCCATCGTCAAGCACATCATCGAACGCCATCGCGGAAGGTTCGACGTCACCAGCACCTTGGGCAAAGGCACGACCGTCACCGTCATGCTGCCCGCGCACGTTCAGACCTATCAGGCCAAAACAGCATCGACATCCGACCCCAAAGCCACTGTCATCAAACGGTAACGTCAATGTCACACAGGCAGCCGGTCGCCGTGGTAGCCCGAGTCCGGGGCCGTCCAGTGCCCGAGGGGAGATTCCATGATCAGGAAATGTGCGATACTCGCTCTTGCCACGAGTGCTGCAGCGCTGACGCTGGCGGGCTGTCAGGATCAGGCGAATGGCGGCGGCGCGGGCTCGCGCGACCACATCACGGTGGTCGGGTCGTCAACGGTCTTTCCGTTCACGACGATTGTTGCGGAACAGTTCGTCAACAAGACGCCGGGCACCAAGTCTCCTGCGATCGAGTCGACCGGTACGGGTGCCGGGATGAAGCTGTTTTGCGCCGGCGTAGGTGCGGCGCATCCCGACATCGAGGACGCGTCGCGCCGGATGAAGGCCAGCGAATACAACACTTGCAAGGACAATGGCGTCAGCGACATCATCGAGGTGCAAATCGGCCTTGACGGTATCGCCTTCGCCGAATCCAAATCCGGCCCCAAGCTGCAACTGACGGCCGTCGACATCTACAAGGCGCTCGCCGCCTCGCCGATGGGCCAGAAGAACACCGCCAAGACGTGGAAGGATGTCAATCCGTCGCTGCCAGCGGTGCCGATCCAGGTCTATGGTCCGCCCTCGACCAGCGGCACACGCGATGCGCTGGCCGAACTGATCCTCGCCAAGGGCTGCGACGCGATCAATCCGTCACTGGCCGATCATAAGGACAAGGATCCGGCGGCCTATGCCAAGGGCTGCACCGCGATCCGCGAAGACGGTGCCTATGTCGATGCGGGCGAGAATGACAATCTGATCGTGCAGAAATTGCAGTCCAACCCCAATGCGATCGGCATCTTCGGCTATTCCTATCTCGAAGAGAATAAGGACAAGCTGAACGGCGTTCCGATCAACGGGGTCGAGCCGACCTATGAAACGATCGCACGCGGCGCGTATCCGGGATCGCGTCCGCTGTTCCTGTATATCAAGCAAGCCCATCTCAGCGCGATCAAGGGCCTGCGCGATTTCCTCGCGCTGTACGCCACCTCGTGGGATCCCAAGGGTCCGCTCGTCGCCAAGGGCCTGATTGCGGCTCCAGACGACGTCCGCAAGCGCAGCGCGCAAATCCTGAAGGACGAGACCCTGCTCGACCCCAAGAAGCTGCTCTAGTCCAACACTCTTACGCGAAGTCGAACCCTCGCTTTGTCCATGCTCGCTCTTTTCCTGGTCATCGCCGGGCTCGGCCTCATCGGCTGGCTGACGGCGCGGTTACGCGCCGTCAGCTTTCGCCGTGGCAGTACCGCGCGCTTCAGCTCGCTGCCTTCGCATTTCGGCGGATACGTCGCCTTATGGACGGTCCTCCCTGCTGCCTTGTTTCTCTGCGTCTGGTCGGCAACGTCACCGGCCTTGGTCACCGACCGTGTGCTGCACGACCCTGCGGCTGCGCAATTGCCGCCACAGGGCTTCAACCGCGCAGCCATTCTGTCGGAGGCGCGTAGCCTCGCCTCCGGAAACAGCTTTGGCGCGTTCAATCCCTTGTCGAAGAAGCTCGCCCCGGCTTATGCGGCGGCGCAGACGCGCAATGACTGGATTGGCGCTGCCATTGCCTTGTTGCTGAGCTTCGCGACCGGCGGTTTCGCCTATACCCGCGTGCGCCCGGATTTTCGCGCGCGCACCAAGATCGAACGGTTGATGATGGCGGGGCTGCTGGCCGCCTCGCTGATCGCAATCCTGACGACGATGGGCATTGTCGCCTCGCTCTTGTTCGAATCCTGGCGCTTTTTCAATATCGTACCGATCGGGGATTTCCTGTTCGGCACGCATTGGAGCCCGCAGGTGATCGACCCCGCCGATCCGGGCAAGACGCTGGGTGCGGTGCCGCTGTTCTGGGGCACGTTCTTCATCGGCGCAGTGATCGCGATGCTGGTGGCGATCCCGTTCGGGCTGATGAGTGCGGTCTACCTCACCCAATATGCCACCCCCACCGCGCGCCGCTGGATGAAGCCGATCCTCGAGGTGCTGGCGGGCGTTCCGACCGTGGTCTACGGCTATTTCGCCGCGCTGACGGTGGCCCCGGCGGTGCGCGATTTCGCGGTGTCGATCGGCATCACCTGGGCGAGTTCGGAAAGCGCGCTCGCCGCCGGGCTGGTGATGGGGGTGATGATCATCCCGTTCGTCTCGTCCATGGCCGACGATTCGCTTGCTGCCGTGCCCGACGCGATGCGCGATGGCAGCCTGGCGATGGGCGCGACCGCGTCGGAAACGATCCAACGGGTGTTGCTCCCGGCGGCGCTGCCCGGCGTGGTCGGCGGCGTGCTGCTCGCGGTCAGCCGCGCGGTCGGCGAAACGATGATCGTGGTGATGGCCGCCTCGGGCGTCGCCACGCTGACGCTCAACCCCTTTGCCAGCGCGACCACGGTGACCAAGCAAATCGTCGACTTGCTCACCGGCGAAGCCGAGTTTGACAGCCCGAAAACACTCGCCGCCTTCGCGCTCGGGCTGACGCTGTTCATCATCACCCTGCTCCTCAACATCGTCGCGCTGACGGTCGTGAAACGGTATCGCGAAGCTTATGAGTGACATCGCCGTCGCCCCGCCGACATCCTCCACCCCTGACCGCGTGCCGACGGATTGGCGTACCCAAGAGATGCAGCGGCGCATCCGCCGCCGCTACGGGGCCGAGCAACGCTTTCGGCTGCTCGGCCTGGCAGCGGTGATCCTCTCCGCCGGGTTTCTGGCCGTGCTGCTCGTGACGATGGTGATGAACGGTGCCAGCGGCTTCCTGCAAACGCGGATCGCGCTGCCCATCGACTTTCCAAGCGCCGGGCTGATGCTCGATCCGGCCCGGCTGCACGGGCCGGGTGCGGACTTGGCGCTGGCTGGTGCCGGGATCGAGCGTGCGACCGACGCCGCCGCGATTACCGCTTTTGGCAAAGGCGGGGACAAGTGGCTGTCCGACGGTGCCTGGCTCAACGTCCGCGAGGCGGTGAAACGCGACCCCGCGATCCTGCGCGGGCGCAGCATCGTCTGGGTGCCCGCTGCCGACACGATCGATGTCGCCGCCAAGCGACAGGGGGATCCCGCCGCCGAAGCGATCGTCACCAAATTGCAGGCACGCGGCGCGATTTCGACCGGGTTCAACCTCCCCTTCCTCACCGCGTCCGATTCCAATGACCCGACCCGGGCGGGGATCTGGGGGGCGTTCAAGGGATCGCTGTTCACGATGCTGGTGACGCTGCTGATCGCCTTTCCGATCGGCGTCCTCTCCGCGCTCTATCTCGAGGAATATGCCCCACGGAACCGCTGGACCGATTTGATCGAGGTGTCGATCAACAACCTCGCGGCGGTGCCCTCGATCATCTTCGGTCTGCTCGGGCTGGCGGTGTTCCTCGGAACCTTTGGTATGCCGCGTTCGGCCTCGATCGTCGGCGGGCTGACGCTCGCGTTGATGACGATGCCGGTCATCGTCATCGCCGGACGCAACGCGATCAAGGCGGTACCGCCGTCGATCCGCGATGCTGCATTGGGGATTGGCGCAAGCCCGATCCAGGTGGTGTTCCACCATGTCCTACCGCTTGCCTTGCCCGGCATCCTCACCGGCACGATCATCGGCATGGCGCGCGCGCTCGGTGAAACGGCCCCGCTGCTGATGATCGGGATGCGCGCCTTCATCGCGTCGCCGCCCGCGCGGCTGACCGACCCCGCGACCGTCCTGCCCGTGCAGATCTTCCTGTGGTCCGACCAGATCGACCGCGGCTTTGTCGAAAAGACCAGCGCCGCGATCATCGTGCTGCTCGTCTTCCTGCTCGCGATGAACAGCTTCGCGATTTACCTCCGCAACAAATTCGAGACCCGCTGGTGAGCATCCCCAACCAATCCAAAATCTCCGCGCAGCACGTCAACGTCTGGTATGGCGCGAAACAAGCGATTGCCGACGTGTCGCTCGACTTCGGGCAGGATCACGTCACCGCGCTGATCGGCCCGTCGGGGTGTGGCAAGTCGACCTTTTTGCGCACGCTGAACCGCATGAACGACACGATTGCCGGGGCAAAGGTCGAAGGCGACATCACGCTCGATGGCGAGAATATCTATTCGCCCGATATGGACGTGGTGCAACTCCGCGCGCGTGTCGGCATGGTGTTCCAAAAGCCCAACCCCTTCCCCAAATCGATCTTCGAAAACGTGGCCTATGGTCCGCGCATTCACGGCCTTGCCGCCAACAAACCGCAGCTGGCCGAGATCGTCGAAAAATCGCTGCGCCGCGCCGGCTTGTGGGACGAGGTCAAGGATCGCCTGACCGAAAGCGGCACCGCGCTGTCCGGCGGCCAGCAGCAGCGCCTGTGCATCGCCCGCGCGATCGCGGTCGACCCCGAGGTGATCCTGATGGACGAGCCCTGCTCGGCACTCGACCCGATCGCCACCGCCAAGATCGAGGAACTGATCCACGAGCTCAAGGGCCGCTACGCCATCGTGATCGTCACGCATAACATGCAGCAAGCGGCCCGCGTGTCGCAGCGCACCGCCTTTTTCCACCTGGGCACGCTGGTCGAATATGGCGCGACCTCGGACATCTTCACCAATCCTCGGCAGGAGCGCACCAAGGATTACATCACTGGCCGCTACGGCTGAACGCAGGACCATGCCCTTGAACGATCATACGGTGAAAGCCTTCGACGAAGATATTGGCCAATTGCGCGGGTTGATCGCGCAAATGGGCGGACTGGCGGAGCACGCCATCGCGGCTGCGATGGAAGCGCTGCGCCGTCACGACCTGGAAGGCGCGCGCGAGATCGTCGCGGGTGACAAGCGCATCGACGCGCTGCAGATCGAAGTCGAACAGCTCGCGGTGCGGATCATCGCGTTGCGCGCGCCGCTCGCGGACGATCTGCGCGAAGTCGTCGCTGCGCTGAAGATCGCCGGTGTGGTCGAACGGATCGGCGATTACGCCAAGAACATCGCCAAGCGCGTTCCGATGATCGAAAGCCATGGCGAGATCGAGCCCCTTTCGGTGTTGCCCGCCATGTCGGCGCTGGCGGTGCAGATGGTGCATGACGCGCTTGATGCCTTCGCCGCGCGCGATGCGACGGCGGCCGTCGAAGTGTGCGACCGCGACCGGCAAGTCGACGATTTCTACAACAGCCTGTTCCGCGTGCTGGTGACGCACATGATGGAAAACCCCAAGACGATCGGTCAGGTCGCGCAATTGCTGTTCATCGCCAAAAATCTCGAACGTGTCGGTGACCATGCCACCAACATCGCCGAGATGATCTATTTCGCCGCAACCGGCACGCACATGGCCGAACGCGACCGCGGCGACATCCCTACCTCGTAACGGAGTAAACGATATGGCCCGCGCCAAGATGTTGCTGGTAGAAGACGATGCCGCGCTCGCCGAACTGCTGATCTGGCATTTCAAGCGCGAGGATTTCGAAATCGCGCAGACCCCCGATGGCGAGGAAGCGTTGCTGCTCGCCAAGGAGAATACTCCTGACATCGTCCTGCTCGACTGGATGGTCGAGGGGCTGTCGGGCATCGAAGTGTGCCGCCGCTTGCGCCGCATGCCCGAGACGGCGAACGTGCCGATCATCATGCTGACGGCCCGTGGCGAGGAAGAAGACCGGGTGCGCGGGCTGGAGACGGGTGCCGACGATTATGTCACCAAGCCCTTCTCCCCGCGCGAACTGGTCGCGCGGGTCGGGGCGGTGCTGCGGCGCGTGCGGCCTGCCTTGGCGGGCGAGCAACTGACCTATTCCGACATCGAGATGGACACGGTCGGCCACAAGGTGCGCCGCTCGGGCGAAGTCATTCCGCTGGGGCCGACCGAATTCCGGCTGCTGAAGCATTTCCTCGAGCATCCGGGCTGGGTGTTCTCGCGCGAGCGTTTGCTCGATGCGGTATGGGGGCATGACAGCGACATCGAAAGCCGCACGGTCGACGTCCACATCCGCCGCCTGCGCAAGGCGATCAATCGCGGCGACCGGCCCGACATCATCCGCACCGTGCGATCGGCGGGTTACGCGCTCGATTCGGGAGCGTAAAGAAAATCGGGAGCCATGCGGGGGAATGTGCGTTGGACCGGACGAGCAGCACAGATTGCTGCCCGTTTGCAGGAGACCCCGCATGAAGCTCATGATGATCGCGGCGCTCGCCGCCGCCGTCGCGACGCCGACTCTGGCCCAGACCACGCCAGCGCCGATGCCGGCACCCGATCCCGCCATGGCGCAACCCGCGCCCCCTCCGCCGCCGCCCCCCGGCCCGCCGACGCCGCCGCCGCCGCCTCCGGCTGCTCCGATGATGGCACCGCCCGCCGCGAACCCGGCTCCGCCACCGCCCGAGAGCTATCCGATGTGCTCGCGGACGGTGACCGATGGCTGCCGCGAACGCTCCAACGCGGCGGGTGCGCGGCTGCATTCCACCCCGCGCCCGAAGCGCTAAAGTACCCCTAGCCTTTCCGTTACGGCCGACGTGCACAGCTCCCGCACGTCGGCCGTTTCGTAAGTTCAGTATGGCGATCGTGGCTTGCACCGCGCGCGCAATCGCCTAGGACGCGCCTCAAATCACTTGGAGGAGTCCTGCTATGTCCATTCGTTTCGACGATAAGGTCGCCATCGTTACCGGCGCTGGCGGTGGTCTGGGCCGTGCTTACGCGCTCGAGCTGGCGCGGCGCGGCGCGAAGGTCGTGGTCAACGATCTCGGTGGCGCGCGCGATGGCACCGGCCATTCCGACGCCGCGCTGAAGGTGGTCGAGGAAATCAAGGCGGCCGGTGGCGACGCGATTTCGAATGGCGGCAGCGTCACCGAATATGAGCAGATGGTCGAGATGGTCGCCAAGGCCAAGGAAGCGTGGGGCGGCGTCCACATTCTGATCAACAATGCCGGCGTGCTGCGCGACAAGAGCTTCGCCAAGATGGAGCCCGCCGACTTCAAGTTCGTGATCGACGTGCACCTCAACGGGTCGGCCAACTGCACCAAGGCGGTGTGGGAAACGATGCGCGCGCAGAATTACGGCCGCATCCTGATGACCGCGTCCTCGACCGGGCTCTACGGCAATTTCGGCCAGGCCAATTATGGCGCGGCCAAGCTCGGCCTTGCCGGTCTCACCAAGACGCTGGCGATCGAGGGGGCCAAGAACAACATCAAGGTCAACACGATCGCGCCGACTGCAGGCACGCGGATGACCGAGGATCTGTTCCCGGCCGAAGCGTTCGCCGCCTTCGCGCCCGAGAAGGTCGCCCCCGCCGCGCTCTATCTCGTGTCCGAAGAGGCCCCGACCAACATGATCGTCGGCGCGGGCGCAGGCGTGTTCCAGGCGGCCTATGTCACGCTGACGCAGGGCAAGCTGCTGACCGGTGACGATCTGTCGCCCGAGGGCATCGCCGCGCATTGGGCCGAGATCACCGACCGCACCGGCGAGCTGACCCCGCAGAACGGCGCGGAGCAGTCGATGAGCATCCTCAAGAAGCTGCAGGGCGGCTGATTGGCCTAGAGACTCGCTGTATTGCTACAGCGATACACTCATGATAGCCTCCTGCCACCAACAGGAGGCTTATCATGTATAGCGAAAGCGACATTGACGGTGCGGTGACGGCAGGCGCGATCTCGCGCGATGCCGCTGCCGCCCTGCGCAACCACGTGGCGGCACGCAGCGCGGTGCCTGCGGTCGATGAAGAGCATTTCCGACTGCTCACCGGGTTCAACGACATTTTCGTGTCGATTGCGCTGGCGCTGGTGCTGGTTGCGGTGGCGTGGATCGGCAAGTCGATCACCACGCCGCTGGCGGGCGCGCTGGTCGCGGTCGCCGCCTGGGCGCTGGCCGAATATTTCACGCGCGTGCGCCGCATGGCGTTGCCGAGCATCCTGTTGCTGCTCGCCTTTGTCGGTGGCGTCGCGGCGAGCTTGATCGGCGTGATGGTCGAACTCCATCCTGACCTATCCAACCAGGTCAACGCCGCAATCGGCGCGGGCATAGCGCTCACCGCCACAGCGGCGGCATGGACGCATTGGCGGCGCTTCATGGTGCCGATCACCGTCGCTGCGGGGGCAGCGGCGGGCGTGGGTGTCGTGGTGGGGCTGACCTTCGCGGCATTCCCGACGATGCAGGAGCTGGTCTATCCGCTGGTCTTGCTGTGCGGCATCGCGGTGTTCGCCCTCGCCATGTGGTGGGACATGTCCGACCGCGAACGGCGCACGCGCCGCGCCGATGTCGCCTTCTGGCTGCACCTCGCCGCCGCGCCGATGATCGCGCATCCGATCTTCCACATGCTCGGCGTGTTCGGTGGCGGCATTGCGATCGGCACCGCGCTGATCGTGTTGGGCCTGTACCTCGCGTTTGCCTTCGTTGCGCTCGCGGTCGACCGGCGCGCGCTGCTGGTGTCGAGCCTCGTCTATGTCCTCTACGCGATGTACGCGCTGTTCCAGAATGCAGGCGCGATCGAGCTTGCCTGGGCGTTCACCGGGCTCGCGATCGGCTCCGCTCTGCTGACGCTATCGGCATTCTGGCCCACCATGCGCCGGATGGTGATCGGCACACTCGGTCAGCTGGGCGAGCGCTTGCCCCCGGTCGGCACCATGGTAGCCGCCTAGCCCTGATCCAAGCCCCACCCGGCCGCGAGCGGGGCTTGGACGTTAGTCCACCAGCTTCATCAGCCGCCGCTCGACCGGGGCCAGCACCGGGCCCAGTTCATGGCCGCGCTTCAGCACCACGCCCGCTTCGTTGACCAAGGCCCACATGCCCTGGCGGTTGCGCAAGGCGGGGCGCTTTTCGATGCGGAATTCGGGGCGTTCGGCGGCACGGCGGAAGGCGGCGAAGATTGCGGCATCCTGCCCAAGCTCGATCGCATAATCGCGCCACATCCCCGCCGACACCATCCGCCCGTACAAATCGAGGATCCGCGTCAGTTCGATCCGCTCGAACCCGATTTGCGTCGGAACGCCGCGCGGGCTTGGAACGTATGGCTCGCCCCGTCGGCAAGCGGTTTGTGTCTGATGTTCTGAGCAGTCTGCGAAAACGTATCCGGCCTTTCGACGCGAGGTCGTTGGCCAAGATGGAGATCCGCGCGTCCTGGTCCTCATAAAGGGGCCGGCATCGAGTGCCATTTTAAGCCATAGGGTTCCAGGTCACCGGTCGACTGTCAGGCCATCTTTCACTTACCTCCCGCAGACATCATCCAGCCGGTGCAAGGTGCATCGGCTGATCTCGTTCACGCCGCTTGTGCGGCTGGATCGTAAGTACGCTCATGACGCAGCAGCGCCCAGACGATGCGCGCCATCTTGGCCGCTAGCGCCACCACGACGGTGTTGTGATGGGAACGCGACAAAAGGCCGCGTAGCCAGGCGCCAAGTCGTGTGTCGCTCTTGCTCATCGTCGGTAGTGATGCCCGGGCACCCTGGATCAGGTTTTTCCGCAGATAGCGGCTTCCGCGCTTGGTAATGCCGAGCAATCGCGGTTTACCCCCGGTCGTTGCTTGACGCGGCACGAGCCCAAGCCACGCGGCAAGATCCCTGCCCCGTCCGAATGTTCGAGCGTCGCCAACTGCAGCTACCAGCGCCGTCGCGTTCAGCGCGCCGATACCAGGAATAGTCAGGAGGCGCCGCGTTCGCTCATCCGAGCGGGCAGCCTCGGTAAACTCGGCATTGAGATCTGCGATCCGGTCATCAAGGGCAATCCAGCGCAGACGCATATCACTGACGAGCCGGTGGATACGAGAGCCCAGCACTGGCTCGTCACCATCGAGCATCTCACCCAGCCGGACGGCAAGCTTTGCGCGTCCTTGCGGGACTATGTAGCCGCGCTCCAGAAGAAGACTTCTGATCTGGTTCATCAACGAGGTGCGATCACCGACAAGCTGGTCACGGATGCGATGCAGCGTTTGCATGTCGAGTTGTTCCTCGGTTTTCAACTCGACGAACCGCATGGTCGGCCGTGTTGCCGCTTCCGCGATCGCCTCAGCGTCGCGGTCGTCGTTCTTCTGCGCCTTAACGTATGGACGGACATATTCCGGCGACATCAGCCGAACGGCATGGCCTTGTCGTGCCAGCGCCCGTCCCATGTGATGAGCTCCGCAGCAGGCCTCCATCGCCACGACGCAAGCCGGCAGACCTGCGGCGTATGTGATGACCGTGTCGCGGCGCATCCGTCGGCGGACGACGACCTTGCCGGTCGCATCCAGCCCAACCACGCTGCAGCTGTTCTTGCCTAGATCAATTCCCAGAACCGATACGTCCATGACCTTCGCTCCTTCCTCAAACGACCTGCTGTCGTAGGATGACAACGATTCGGATAAGGGGCGAGCCATCCATAAAGGGGGTTACCGTCCCCATCAGGCCCGGTCGCGTTCCTCATGATGTTCCGCGACCAAGGCATCGAGCCGCTTGCGCATCGTCTCGAGTTCACAGCGCAGCAATTCCACCTTCTGCGTCGCGGGGTCGAACATGTCGCTGCACGGCGTGCCGTAAGCGAGGAAGCCAGCCGGCTTCTGCCCGCCCTCGACCATCGTCGCGCGCGCCGGGATGCCGACCATAACCGCGCCCTCGACGACATCCTTGGTCACCACGGCATTGGCCCCGACACGGGATCCCTTGCCAAGCGTGATCGGCCCCAGCACCTGCGCGCCCGAACCGATGATAACATTATCGCACAAAGTCGGGTGGCGCTTGCCCGCCACACCATTGTCGGGGCTGGTGCCGCCCAGCGTCACGCACTGATAGATGGTGACATTGTCGCCGATTTCAGCCGTCTCGCCGATCACGACAAAACCGTGGTCGATAAAGAAGTTGCGCCCGATCGTGGCACCCGGATGAATGTCGATGGCAGTGAGGAAGCGCGAGAAATGGTTCACCGCGCGCGCCAGGAAGAACAGCCGCGCCTTGAACAAGCGGTGCGCGATGCGGTGATAGCCGAGCGCCCACACGCCTGGATAGGTAAGGATTTCAAGTCGCGACCGGGGAGCCGGATCGCGCGCCTTAATCGAGTCGAGATAGGCGAGCAATCGTCCCATCATGGCCTTGTCCCCTTATTATCGACGATAATCTAGGGGCTCGCTACGCCGAATAAAAGGACCCGCTTTTCAGGAAGATCGCGCGGTAAACTCCTACCATCTTTGTAGGATTTATAAAAGCGCCGTGGCAGGCGGCGTTACGAAACCTTCGGGCAGCGGCCCGATCCCCCGGGCGAACGGCGAGGGATCGGTCCGCTGTGCGATGACAAGCGCCCTTCCTGATGGGGCCAACGCCTGTCTCGCCGAAGTTAGTTTACGGCGGCGTGAACCGTCGCAACCGCTTTCATCACCGCCCCGATCCGTACCGCGGTCTGGATCGCCTCGGCGGTGGCACCGGCTTTTTTCAGCACTTGCTCATGGCTGTCGATGCACATGCCGCAGCCGTTCATCGCGCTGACGGCCAGGCTGAACAGCTCGAAATCGACCTTGTCGATCCCCGGTGCGCCGATCACGTTCATGCGCAGCTTGGCCGGCATCGTCTGATATTCGGCATTCCCGGCGAGGTGGGTGAAGCGATAATAGACGTTGTTCATCGCCATCACCGCCGCCGCCGCGCGCGCCGCATTGGCCGCTTCGGGGGTGAGCTTGGCGGCGACTTCGGTCTCAGTCACGTCGACCAGCGGCTTGTAGCCGGTGGCGTGCGCGCAGGACAGGAACAGGCCATATTTCTGCTGGTCGGGCAAATGCGCCTCATTGAGCAGCGAGCCCACGTTGAGGCGAATATCCTTGGCAAAATCCGGGAGCGTCCCGGCGAAATCCTTGAGTGACATGGGGTTCCACTTTCTAACTCCCCTCCCGCCTGCGGGAGGGGTTGGGGGAGGGCCTGACATAGAAAAGGGGCGCTCCGGACTACGGCACGCCCCTCCCCTAGCCCCTCCCGCACAGCGGGAGGGGAACTTGATTGGCTTACGCCGCGATCTTCAGGACGTCGTCGCCCTTGTTCCAGTTGCACGGGCACAGTTCGTCGGTCTGCAACGCGTCGAGCACGCGCAGCGTTTCCGCCGGGTTGCGGCCGACGTTCAGGCCGTTGACCTGGACCGCCTGGATGACGTTGTCGGGATCGATGATGAAGGTCGCGCGGAACGCGACATGCTCGTTCTTGTCGAGAATGCCGAGCTGCGAAGCGAGCACGCCGCCATTGTCGGCCAGCCACGGGAAATCGGCCGCCGCCAGATCGGGATCGGACTTGCGCCATGCCAGGTGGACGTGCGCGGTATCGGTCGAAGCGCCGATCAGCACCGCGTCACGATCTTCGAAATCGCCCTTCAGGCCCGCATAACCGACGATCTCGGTCGGGCAGACGAAGGTGAAATCCTTCGGCCAGTAGAACAGCACCTTCCACTTGCCCGGAAAGGCGTCCTGGCTGAGCGTTTCACCGGCGGGCAGCGCGTTGACGCCCTGCTGGACGGGAACGGTGAAATCGGGGAGCTTATCGCCAATGGTCAACATAGTCTGGGCCTCCTAAAAATTGGGGCCTCTTCTGGCATCCTCACACGCGGCGCTTTTTGCACCGTCTGTTGCAAGGGCCATATAGGGCCTGTTCTTATCGATCCAATGGGTTATTTACACTCTGTTGATCGAGTGGAGCGATAAATGGCGACCTATCTGCCGACCCTGAAACAGTTGCAATATCTCGCGGCCTTGCAGGATCATGGCCATTTCGGGCGGGCTGCCGAGGCGTGTTTCGTCACCCAATCCACGCTGTCTGCCGGCATTCGTGAACTCGAAACCTTGATCGGGGTGACACTGGTCGAGCGCACCCGCCGCGTCGTCCGCTTCACCCCGTTGGGCGATCGCATCGCCGACAAGGCGCGGCGCGTGCTGCGCGAGGCCGATGAGCTGGGCGATATGGCGCGTGCCGCCGGACGCCCTTTGTCGGGCGAGATGCGGATGAGCGTGATCCCGACGATCGCGCCCTTCATGCTGCCGCGCATCCTGCCGCGCTTGCGGCGCGATTATCCCGACCTCAAACTGTTCCTGCGCGAAGAGCCCAGCGGCGCGGCCTGTGAGGGGCTGCACCACGGGCGCGCCGATTGCGTGCTGCTGGCGCTCCCGTTCGCGTGCGGCGAGGTGAGCGCGCAGGTGCTGTTCGAGGATCGTTTGTTTGTGGCGGGGCAGCCGGGCGAGATGGGCAATATCGCCCATGCTATGCCGTCTGCCGAAATCGACGAGACCCGGCTGTTGCTGCTCGAGGATGGCCATTGTCTCAAAGACCACGCGCTCTCCGCCTGCGCGCGGCCCGAATTGCGCGCCGAGGCGACGATGATGGGCACGTCGCTGCACACGATCGTGCAGATGATCGACAATGGCCTGGGGCTGACGATGCTGCCCGAAATGGCGTTGAAGGCCGGGATCCTGGATCATACCGGTTTGGTCTCGCGCCCGCTCGATGCCGCCAATCCCGCCCGCAAGATCGCGCTCGTCTGGCGGCGCGGGTCGCCGCGCGAGAAGGACTTCCAACTGCTGGCGACAGCCTTGGCGGAACCGGCTTGACGAAACTATTCTGCCGCTCGACCGTAGTTTGGGGGTGCCTCCTGTAATCGAGGTTCCCTGATCCAGTGGAGAAACTGATGACGTTCAAGACCAACCTGTATCTGGCAACCGTTGCTGGTGCGCTCGCCTTTGGTGCAGCAGCAACCGCACAGACTGCGCCCGCCGCACCGGCAGCGCCCGCAGCCCCGGCAGCAGCCCCCGCGCCGAACCCGACGGTAGGCGGTGCCGTAATGGATGCGACCAAGCCGATCGCCACCAATGCCGCCGCGGCTCCAAACCTCACCACCTTGGTATCCGCAGTGAAGGCAGCGGGCCTCGCCACCACGCTGGCGGGCCCTGGCCCCTTCACCGTCTTCGCGCCGACCAATGACGCGTTCAGCCGCCTTGCCCCGGGCACGGTCGACACGCTGCTGAAGCCTGAGCACAAGGCGACGCTGGCCAAGGTGCTTACCTATCATGTCGTACCGGGCACGCTGACCTTGGCCGACATCCAGGCCAAGGTGACCGCAGGCGGCGGCAAGGCCGTGCTGACCACAGTCGAGGGGGAACCGCTGACGATCGAACTGGTCGGTGGTGGCGTGCAGTTGACCGACGTCAACGGCAATAAGAGCTATATCGAAACCCCCGATGTCGCCCAGTCAAACGGCGTGGTCCATGTCGTCAACGGCGTGCTGTCGCCCAAGCTCGGCTAAACCGTCCACCGCGCGGCGGCGGCATCGTCGCTGCCGCGCGGTTCGACCCAGCGGGTTTCGCCACCGCGCGTTTCTTTCTTCCAAAACGGCGCGTCGGTCTTCAAACGATCGATCAGGAAGGCGCAGGCCTCCAGTGCGGGCGCGCGGTGCGCCGCTGCGGTGCCGACAAACACCACCACGTCGCCGGGGGCCATCGCGCCGACCCGGTGTGTGATCCGCGCATCGATCAGCCCCCAGCGCTCGCGCGCTTCATCCACCAGCCTTTGTAGCGCCGCCTCGGTCGCGCCAGGATAATGTTCTAGCTCGAGCGTGGCGACACCATCGTCGGCACGGACGAGACCCACAAAGGTGGCAATGCCCCCTGCCCCGCCTGCAGACAAAGCTGCGAACTGTTCGGCGGCATCGATTCGGGCTGGGTCGACGACGATCATCCGCCAGTCACCGGCGGGAAAATGGCAACCTCGCGCGCCGATCCCAACACAGCGTCCGGCGGCACGAACACCTGATCGAGCGCAGCCCTCAGGCGCGCCCGGTCGGCAAAGGCCGCG
Organism: Sphingomonas sp. PL20; assembly: GCF_017875905.1. Taxonomy (NCBI): domain Bacteria; kingdom Pseudomonadati; phylum Pseudomonadota; class Alphaproteobacteria; order Sphingomonadales; family Sphingomonadaceae; genus Sphingomonas; species Sphingomonas sp. PL20. Next base: position 2,157,397 of record NZ_JAGINH010000002.1, read on the forward strand.
CCGTGCACCGCGCTGCCGTCCGCAAGCCAGCCGATCAGATCGGCGACCGTCACCACCTCGCCCGGCGGATCGACCACCTCGCTGCCACGCCCGATGCGCTCCCGCACCCACGCGAAATAAAGCATTTCGATCGCCACCGTTCAGTCCATGTGCTTCAGGCCAACGCGCAGATAATCCCATCCGGTAATGACCGTCAGCACCGCCGCGAGCCACAGGGTGAGGAGGCCGACCTGGGCCACCCAGGGATAAGCGGGTACCGCGCCCCCCAGAATCAGCGCGCCCAGCGACACCATCTGCAACGTCGTCTTCCATTTGGCGAGGCGCGACACCGGCACCGACACTTGCAACTGTGCCAGAAACTCGCGCAGGCCCGAGACCGTGATTTCGCGCAGCAAAATGATGAGCGCGGCAATCTGATGGACGCCCTGGATCACCGCCGGGTGCGCATCGCGCGCGCCCACCAGCAGCAGAATCACCGCCGCCACCATGATCTTGTCGGCAATCGGATCGAGAAACACGCCGAGCTTCGAGACCGTTCCGTTGGCACGCGCGAGATAGCCGTCAAAATAATCGGTGATGCCCATCAGGCAATAAAGCGCGAATCCGGCGGCATAGCCCTCCGCCCAGCCTGGCCACCACAGGAACCAGGCGAGCAGCGGCACCGCGACAATCCGCGACAGGGTGAGCAGGTTGGGCAAGGTCAACACAGCCCCGCTCTACTCGCCCGATCCCGCGCGCGAAACCCCAACATGACCTCAACATGACAAGCGGGTTGCTGGCCCTATCCCCGCTGGTCTATGGGCGGTCCTTATTTCGCCATATCGAGGCCTCGAAACACACCATGCTCAATGCGCTCGGCTTGCTGAAAGAGCGCCGGTTTCTGCCCTTGTTCGTCACGCAGTTTCTCGGGGCGTTCAACGACAATCTGTTCAAGACGGTGATGGTGCAATTCGCCATTTATCGGATTTTCGCCGATCAGCGGCTGGAGCAGAATTTCACGGCATTCGCGACCGCGCTTGGCATCCTGCCGTTCTTCTTGCTTTCCGCGCTCGCCGGGCAATTGGCCGATACGCACGACAAGGCCAAGATCATCCGGTTGGTGAAAACCGCCGAGATCGGCATCATGATCGTCGGCGCGAGCGGGCTGATGATCGCCTGGGCAGGCTATACCACCGCCGGGCTGGTGCTGATGCTGGCGGCCGTGTTGTTTCTTGGCGTGCACTCCGCGTTTTTCGGGCCGATCAAATATGCGATCCTGCCGCAGCATCTGCACGAAGACGAAGTTCTGGGCGGCACGGGACTGGTCGAATCGGGCACCTATCTCGCGATCCTGATCGGCACCGTGCTTGGCGGCTTCATCGCCGTGCAGCACGCCGCGATCGTGGTGCTGGTGGTCGCGGCGGTCGGATGGGTCGCCTCGCTGCAAATTCCGCCTGCACTGCGCGAAGGCCGTGAACTGGTCGTCAGCTACAATCCCTTCACATCCTCCTGGCGGCTGATTTCGGCGACGATGCACATCCGCCGCCTGTTCCTCGCCATTTGCGCGATCAGCTTCTTCTGGACGATGGGCGCGGTGTTGATCATCATCTTCCAGCCGCTCGCCAAGAACGTGCTGACGGCCGACAAGCATGTGCTCACGCTGATGATCGCGCTGTTTTCGATCGGTGTCGCGGTTGGGTCGGTGCTGATCAACGCGCTGCTAAAGGGTCATACCTCGGCCAAATATGCGCCGGCGTCGGTGCTGGCGATGGGCGCGTTTATCGTGGCTTTCTCGTTCCTCTGCCGCCACTGGCCGGCTGCACCGCACGGCACGCTGTACGACGTGATGACTTTCATCGAGATCCCGCGCGCGGTGCTGGTGATCGTGGCGTTGATGGGGATTGCGGTGACCGGCGGCATGTTCGTCGTGCCGCTTTACGCCTTCCTCACCACCACGGTGACCAAGGACCAGACCGCCCGCACGGTCGCCGCCAACAACGTCGTCAATGCCGGCGCGATGACGATTGGTGCGGTGGCGGTGCAAGGCCTGGCCGTTGCCGGGCTCTCCCCCGAAAACATGCTGCTGATCGTCGCGGCGATGTGCCCGGTCTCGGCGTGGCTCGCGCAGAAGCTGCACCTCGCCTGCGACTGAGCGCCGCGATCAAACGACGCCGTGCCGTCGCTTCAGAAAATGAACGTATAGAAGCACACGAAGAACGCGGCGAAGCTCAGGGCGAACAGCCTGACGTCGCTTTCGTCGCGGACGCGCGCGCGTTCCACCTGCCCGGTTACGACGGAGCGGCGAAACGGGTGACGGGCGCTGGGCGCGGCGAGCAAAAGGGTCCGTTGCATGGCAACAGGTTAACGCCGCGTTTACGATTTCGGCCAGTGCTTCTTTTGGTTACCGCCGTCTAAATCCGGGACACCTGCGCAGCGCGGGCGCGCAAGCGGCCTTAGACGAACTCGACGTTCGCGCCGGTCAATGCTGCAAAGGTGGTGTCGTCGAGCGGTTCCTGGAACTGGCAACCGGCTTCGAAATCATCGGCCCAGACGATCGTGGCGATGACTTGCCCGATCCGCGGCAAGGTCAGCCAGATCCTGGCACCCTTTTTCATCGGGGAATATGTGTGCAATTTGGCACCGTGCAGCGACACGTTGGTCACCTTGCACAGCGCACGATCCAGACCGCCTCGCCCCAGCTTCGCGTCGAGCGAGATCGGCGCACGCGGGCTGCGGCGGCGATCGGTCTGGACGACGGGTTCGAATTCGGCGGCGATCATGAAACATCCCTCCTCGCGACAAACCGCGAGGAGGGAAGATTTAGGCCACTATCGCTAATGCGCCGTTAACGACGCGGAAAAGCTTACTTTTTGCCGATCGACGACATCGCGCCGAAACGCTTGTTGAAGCGCGCGACCTGGCCGCCTGCGTCAAGCATCGTGCCGCGACCACCGGTCCACGCCGGATGCGCCAGCGGGTCGATGTCGAGCGTCATCAGATCGCCTTCCTTGCCCCAGGTCGTGCGGGTCTGGAACTGCGTGCCGTCGGTCATCTGCACCGTAATGGTGTGATAATCGGGGTGAATGCCTTTTTTCACGTCGTAAATCTCCGAAAGGCCGCTGGTTACCGACCAGCAGCGAAGGCGCGGGCCCTATCAGAGCCCGCGCCGTGTAGCAATGCATCTTGTGCGGCGATTAGGCCTTGGGCGGATCGGCGATCATCGCGGTGAAGTTCGCCTCCGCCGCCAATTGACCATCGATCATCGCGCGTCCGGCGAATTTGCACACGCTGGAGCGCTTCTGGACGAATTCCACCTCGAGCTTGAGCAGCACGCCGGGTTCCACCGGCTTACGGAACTTCGCCCCGTCAATCGCCATGAAATAGACGAGCTTACCCGAGCCCGCGAGCCCGAGTGACTCAACCGCGAGGATGCCCGCGGCCTGCGCCATCGCCTCAACGATCAGCACGCCCGGCATAATCGGACGTCCCGGGAAATGCCCCTGGAAGAACTGCTCGTTGATCGTCACCGCCTTGATCGCGGTGATCGACCGGTCGAGGATCAGATCCTCGACACGGTCGACCAACAGCATCGGGTAGCGATGCGGCAGTGCCGCCATCACCCGCCCGATGTCGAGCGGACCGATCGCGCCCCGCCCTGCTTCGTCTGCATCCGCCATCGTGTCGCTCAGCGGCCCTGCGGTGCCTTGCCGGTCGGTGCCGGAGCAGCAGCCGCAGCACGGCGTGCCTGGATCGCGGCCGCATATTGCTGCTGCTGCAAATATTGCTGGAGCAGCTGCTGGGTCTGCTGGCTCGGCTGCCAACCGGCCGGCGGCGTGATCGGAACCGACGGGTTGGTCCGGTCGAGTTCGGCCTTAATGTCGTCGGTCACGTCGACGGCGGGGGTGCTGAACTGCACCGTACCAGCCGACAGCAACAGGCTGATCTTCTTGGCGGTGACAACCGCGTTCATCGCTGCCGAATATTTCTGCGAGATCTGCTCGATCGCATAGGCCTGGGCGAGGATCGCCGGGCCGCGCAGGCGGGCGAGATCGGTCTGGGCCGACTTCTGTGCCGCTTCGATCTTGGCCAGTGCCGGGTTCTTCGCGGCTTCGGCAGCGGCGATTTCGGCGTCGTCGAGCTTCTTGTCCTTGTTGAGGTCAAGCGGCGCGTACAGCGTGTTCAGTTCGGTCTGCAACGCCTGCTGACGGGCATTGGCCTGGTCGAGCTGCGCCTTATAGGTGGTCGCGATCGAGGTGTTGGCCGCGTCGAGCGCCTTGGCGGTGAGGATGACGGTTTCCGGATCGGCAATCGCAACACCCGAAACCTGCGCCTGCGCAGAGCTCGCCACGACAAGCGTCGGCGCGATCAGAGCGCAACCGAGCATGAACTTTTGGTACATTTTCATCAGAACTGTGTCCCTACGTTGAAAGTAATGAGTTTGGAGTCGTCGCTCTTGTCCTTGAGGACAGCGTAAGCAAGGTCGATACGCAGCGGCCCGAACGGCGAGTTCCAGTTGACGCCCGCGCCGACCGAAATGCGCGGCCGCGCCGAGTTACCGCCGAAGACTTCTTTGAACGGAGCCTGCGACGTGGTGTAGGGCGTGTTGGTGGATGTGCCGACGCAGGTGCCGCCGATCGTCGCGGAATAGCCGGTCTGGCAGGTCGTGGTTGCGCCCGGGTTGGTGGCATCGGTCGTCGGCACCATGTAATATGGCTGGCCGTTGGTCGCATAAACCGGCGAGATGAGCGGCTGATAGGTTACGCGCCCGGTCACCGGGTCCACCGTGGTGGGGAACTGGCTGCCCGACAGGACCGGCGAGGTGATGCCGAACAGCGCACCCGCCTGAACATAGATGGACGGCCGCAGCCCAAGCTCGCGCGCGCCCGCGCCAAGCGGGATCTCGATTTCGAACTTGCCGAGATAATAGGCGCGGCCACCCAGTGCGTCATCGACGAACTGAGTCCGGTCGGTCACCAGCGTCTGGTTGCCCGCCGCGTCGGTCGTATAGCCGATACGCTGGACGCGCGGCCCGACGCCGCGAATGTCGAAGCCGCGGAAGTCCGGTTCGCCCAAATAGAAGCGGTCAGTGATGCGGACATTGTCGATCCCGACGCCGCGGCTCTTCTCCAGCGAATGGATATAGCCGCCCTCCGCCTTGAGCGAGCCGATGAAACCGCTGCCAATGTTGAAGAACTTCGACCCTTCAAACTTGGTGCGGATATACTTCACATCGCCACCAAGGCCGGCAAAATCCTGGCTGAAAATAAGCTGGTGGCCAGCGGTCGGGCGCAGGCGGCTGTTGAGGCTGTCATAGACCAATGAATAGCCAACCGACGACGTCCAGCGATTGCCGATCGCGTCGCACAAATACCGCCCGGCCAGCAACGGTTCGCAGGTGTCGGCGCTCGAATTGCCACGGATGCCGTCGTTATTCTTGTCGGTAAAGTACGTGCTCTTGTCGAGACCGACTTCGTCATAGCTCAGGCCATAGCGCCCGGCGAGCTGCCAATATTCGGTCAACGGCACGCCGGAACGCACCTGGAAGCCGGTCGATACCTGCGTGTAGGTCGTCTGACGCGTGTTGCCGAGATAATTGAACGCGTTGTAATCGCGCCGGAAAATGTCACCGCCAATCGCGATATTCTTGTTGAACAGATAGGGCTCGGTGAAGCCCAGTTCGACCGATTTGGAATAGGTCGAATAGTTCACGCTGGCGCGCAATTCCTGACCCTTGCCACGGAAATTGCGCTGCTTGATCGACGCCTGGATGATGAACTGTTCAAGGCTGGAATAGCCCGCCGACAACGACAATTCGCCGGTCGATTTCTCTTCGACATCCGCCGTCAGCACCACGCGGTCGGGGGCCGAGCCTTGGGTCTGCTTGATCTCGAACTTGTCCTGGAAGAAGCCGAGCGAGTTGATGCGGTCCTGCGAGCGCTTGACCTGGAAGCTGTTGAACGCATCGCCTTCCGACAAGCGGATTTCGCGACGGATAATCTTGTCCTGGGTCTGCGTGTTGCCGTTGATGTCGATCCGCTCGACATAGGTGCGCTTGGCTTCGGCGATGTGGAAGTTGAGCCCCATCGTCAGCGTGTCCTTGTCACGCGCATAATCGGGGTTCACTTCGGTGAAGGCGTAACCGAACAGGCCTGCCGCTTCGCTGAGCGAATCGATCGAGGTCTCGACCTTCTTGGCGTTGTACCAGTCGCCCTTCTTGACGCCGAGATTGGCAGCGAGGCGCTTATTGTCGAAGTCGCGAATGTCGCTGTCGACCGTGATGTCACCGAATTTGTAGCGCTTCCCTTCCTCCACCACATAAGTGATGATGAAGTCCTTCTTGTCCGGAGTCAGCTCGGCCACAGCCGAGGTGACGCGGAAGTCGGCATAGCCTTCGGTCAGGTAGAATTGGCGCAGCTTCTGCTGGTCATAGGCCAGGCGATCCTGGTCATAGCTGGTGTTCGAGCTGAGCAGCGTCGTCAGGCGCGCTTGCTTGGTCGCCATCTGCTCGCGCAGCTTGCTGTCCGAAAACACCTCATTGCCGAGGATATTGATCTGTCGGACCTTGGACTTCGGGCCCTCGCTCACCTCGAAGATGACATCGACGCGGTTCTGGTCGAGCGACACCATCTTGGGATCGACCACTGCGGCGAAGCGGCCCTGGCGGCGATACAGTTCGATGATCCGCGCCACGTCCTGGCGCACGGCAGTACGGGTGAAGATCTGGCGGGGGGCGAGTTTCACCTCCTTCTTGATCTTGTCTTCCTTCAGCCGCTTATTGCCCTCGAAGATGACGCGGTTGATGATCGGGTTTTCGCGCACGCGCAGCACGATGTCGCCGGTCTCCGCCCCGCCGATCGTCACGTCGGCGAACAGGTCGCTGGCGTAAAGATCCTTGATCGCCTGATCGAGCGTCTCGTTGGTGAAAACCTGGCCGGTGCGCAGCTTGGTATAGGACAGCACCGTCTCGGGCTCGAGACGCTGCGCACCTTCGACGCGGATCGCCTTGATCGTGCGGGTGACCGGCGCGACGGCTGGGGTCGGCGCGGGCGCCGGGGCCGGCTGCGGCGTTGCAGCGGGCTGGCCCGTCGTCTGCGCGACTGCAACGGCCGGCACGCCGGTGAGCATCGTGCCTGCGAGCAACACGGCGGTGGCCCGTGCGCCGTATTTGGAAACCTTGATTGCTGTCACATCCCACCCCAAATCGGAGAAAATTCCGCGTGGCCGAAAACTCGTCGGCCCGCCCTGCCTCACCTGCGTCAACCGATCAAGCCGGTCAGAGCCTTCCACAGACCGAAAGCGCCGAGATCGTTAAACGTTACCATCACCATCAAGGCGAGAATCGCCGCCAATCCACCCCGGAACGCCCATTCCTGCACATTCGGCGCGACCGGCCTGCGCCGGATCGCCTCGATTGCGTAGAAAAACAAATGGCCGCCGTCCAACAGAGGGACTGGCAAGAGATTGATGAATCCCAGATTAATCGACACCCCGGCGATGAAATAGATCAACACCGGCCAGCCAAGCGAGAATTGCTCGCCCGACACTTTGGCGATGCGCAAAGGGCCGCCAAGTTCGTCGGTGGAGCGTCGGCCGCTCAGGATCTGGACCAAACCCTCGACCGTCGAACGCAGGATTCGACCGGTCATTTCGATGCCGACCACCGGTGCTTCGAACAGGCCCACCCGATGCGGCACCGGCGTGGTTGGCGCGATGCCCAACAGGCCCTTTTTGAAGGTATTGCCGAAACTGTCATTCTGAACAGCGGTGCCCAGGACCGTCGCGCGCCGGATCCGGCTGCCAGCATGGTCATAGTCGATCACGACCGGATAGCCCGGCCGTAACACCGCATATTCGTAGACGTCTTCGAACGTATTGATCGTGCGCCCGTCGATCGCGGTAATCCTGTCGCCGGTCTGCAACCCGATCGCGGCCGCCGTGCTGCCGGGGCTGACGCCGCCAACGATGGAAGGGGTACGATCGACGCCATAGGCCATCGCAAACGCTGCGAGAATCACCACCGCGACGACGAAATTGGTGATCGGCCCCGCCGCCACGACGATCGCCCGCTGCCACACCGGACGCCCCTGCAACGTCCGGGCGCGCTCCTCAGCGGGCAATTCCAACCATGCCGGGTCGGGCGTGCTGGCGGCGTTGAGATCGCCTGCAAATTTCACATAGCCGCCCAGCGGCAGCACGCTGAACTTCCAGCGCGTTCCGCGCCGGTCGGTCCAGCCGAACAGTTCCCGCCCGAAGCCGATCGAAAAGGCATCGATCTTCACGCCGAACATCCGTCCAGCCAGATAATGCCCCATCTCATGCAGGAAGACGAGCGGGCCGATCACCAGCGCGAAGCCGATTAGGGTGACCAGCAATCCCGGAGAATGGCTCAAGCGACGATATCCTTCACATTCGTCCCTCTTAATGCCCCGCCCCGAACCGTAATCTGCCTGCGCGCCATGCTGCGCGCTTCGGCATCGACCGCCAGGACCTCATCCACGCTTTCCGGTGCGGCCGGATCGTATGCCGCCAAGGTATCTTCGACGATTGCGGCAATTTCGAGGAAGCCGATTTCGCGGTCCAGGAAAGCCGCGACCGCTACCTCATTCGCAGCGTTCAATATTGCCGGACGCGCGCCGCCTGCATCGAGCGCCGCGCGCGTCAGCCTGATCGCGGGGAAGCGCTCGGCATCGGGAGCCTCGAAATCGAGCCGCCCGATCGCCACCAGATCGAGCGGAGCCATCGGCGTCGCCATGCGGTCGGGCCAGGCAAGGCAATGCGCGATCGGCGTGCGCATGTCAGGCGGCCCCATCTGCGCCAGTACCGAGCCATCGATATAATCGACCAGCGAATGGATCACCGATTGTGGATGGATGACGATTTCGATCGAATCATGCGCCACCGGGAACAATCGCGCCGCCTCGATCAGCTCCAGCCCCTTGTTGAACAAGGTTGCCGAATCGATCGAGATCTTCGCCCCCATCGACCAGTTGGGATGCGCGACCGCCTGTTCTGGGGTGACCGAGCGCATCGCCTCGGTCGTCCAGGTGCGGAATGGGCCGCCACTGCACGTCAGGATGATGCGGCGCACACGCTCGGGCCGCGCGGCATCGAAGCATTGGAAGATCGCATTGTGTTCGGAATCGGCTGGCAGCAGGGTCGCTTTATGCCGGGCCGCCGCCGCCAACACGACGTCGCCTGCCGACACCAAAGGTTCCTTATTGGCGAGGATGACGGTCTTGCCGCCCGCAATTGCCGCCATGACCGGCTCAAGTCCGATGCAGCCGACGATTGCGCCCATGGTGACATCGGCCCCAAGGCTCGCCGCCTCGACCACTGCCGAACGCCCGCCAGCCGTGCCGATATTGGTGCCTGCCAGCGCCGCGCGCAGTTCGGGCAGGCACGCCTCGTCCGCCACCACCGCCAGCTTCGCGCGCGTGCGGATCGCTGCCGCCGCCAGCCCCGCCACATCGCGATTGGCGGTCAGCGCCAGCACTTCGAAGCGGTCCGGCTCGCGCTCGACCAGATCGAGTGTCGAGGTACCGATCGAGCCCGTCGCCCCAAGGATCGTTATCGTCTTCACCACCAATATACCTTCGGTAACAGCACCAGCAATGCAGCGACGGGCGCGACCGGCACCAGCCCGTCAAGGCGGTCCAGCACGCCGCCATGCCCGGGCAGCAGCGTTCCGCTATCCTTTACCCCTGCGCGACGCTTCAGCCAGCTTTCGTAAAAATCCCCGCCTTGCGCCAACACCGCCAGCACTGGCGTCGCCAGCGTCATCCGTAGCGGCAAACCATAGCGATAATGCAGGAACGCCGCGAACAGGCTTGCCGCCAAAACGCCGCCGACCAGCCCGGCCCAGGTCTTGTTGGGGCTGATGGCAGGCGCAATCTTCGCCCCGCCTATAACGCGACCCGCCGCATAGGCACCGATGTCACACGCCCACACCAATGCCAGCGCCCACAGCGTGAAGAGAATGCCCGCATCCTGCCGCCGGATCACCAGCAACGCCATGATCGGCAGTCCGACATAGAAAATGCCCTGCGCGAGCCCGCGCCGTCCGGTCACGATCACCACGAAGAAGGCGGCACCGATCAGCAACCCAAGCGTGAGAAACCCCGCACCCGCGCCGATCCCGGGGGCCATGATCGCCAGCGGCACCGACAGTGCATATTGCGCGAGGCGCTTGGTCTCGTGCCGCGTGGATTGCAGGCCGGCCCACTCCCCCATCATGACGATGCCGAGCACGACGCAGAGCAGCCAGAATACGATCCCGCCCAGGAGCACGCCCGTCAACGCGACCGCGACCAGCGCAATGCCGACAATGATGCGCAGCGTCAGATTGGACGGGCCACGCGGCTCGGCAGGCGGCGTCACAGGAAGTGGCGTCACAGGCCCCCGAACCGGCGCTGCCGTTGGCCGAAGGTTTCGACCGCAGCGGCCAGCGTATCGGCATCAAAATCGGGCCATAGCGTGTCGACGAACAGCAATTCGGCATAGGCCGCCTGCCACAACAGGAAGTTGGACAAGCGAACTTCCCCTGAGGTGCGAATCAACAGGTCGAGCGGCGGCAAGTCGCGCGTGTCGAGCTCGTCCTCGAACACCGCTTCATCGATCGTTGCCGGATCGAGCGTGCCGGCCTGCGCACGTTCGGCCAGCCGCCGCGCGGCGGCTGCAATCTCCGCCTGCGCGCCATAATTGAGCGCGATCACCAGGATCGGCCCGGTGTTGACCGCAGTCCGCGCGACGGCCGTATCGATCAACGCGACAAGATCGGGTGCGAACCGACGATAATCGCCAATCACCCGCAGCTGCACATTGTCGCGCACCATCTCGTCGAGGTCGTTACGGATGAATAGCCGTAGCAACCCCATCAGGTCACTGACTTCGCTCTCGGGGCGTCGCCAGTTTTCGCTCGAAAAGGCATAAAGGGTCAGCGCCTCAATCCCCATCGCGCGGGCGGCGCGCGCGATGCGGCGTACCGCCTCTACCCCTTGTTTATGTCCGGCAAAGCGCGGCCAGTGGCGCTGCTTGGCCCAGCGCCCATTGCCATCCATGATAATCGCGACATGGCGCGGCAACACCCCCGCGCCTTTGCCGGTCACCAGTTCGGGAGCAGAGGCGGCAAACGGCCTCACTTGCCCAGGATTTCCTTTTCCTTGGCGCTGGCGGCCGCGTCGATCTCGGCGATCGTCTTGTCGGTCAGCTTCTGCACTTCGGTTTCGAGCTTCTTGCGCTCGTCCTCGCCGAACAGGCCCTTCTTTTCGTCGACCTTGAGCGAATCCATGCCGTCACGGCGCACGTTGCGCGCGGCAATCCGGGCATCCTCGGCATATTTGCCGGCGAGCTTCGCCAGTTCCTTGCGGCGCTCCTCGGTCAAATCGGGGATCGGCAGGCGCAGCGTGGTGCCATCGACGATCGGGTTGAGACCCAACCCAGCCGAGCGAATCGCCTTGTCGCACGGGCCGACATTGGCCTTGTCCCACACCTGCACCGACAGCATGCGCGGCTCGGGCACCGACACGGTCGCAACCTGGTTGAGCGGCATTTGCGCGCCATACACCTCGACCGTGACGGGATCGAGCAGCGATGTCGATGCACGACCGGTCCGCAGACCCCCGAGATCGCCCTTCAGCGACTCGACACTACCCGCCATGCGGCGTTCGAGATCGGCCTTGTCATAAGCGGCCATGACTTAATCTCCTGCTGTGGTTTGGACGACCGTCGACACGCCTTCACCGCGCAGAACCGCAGCAAGATTGCCGGGCTCGCGGATATTGAAGACGACGATCGGGATTTTGTTGTCGCGGCAAAGGGCGATCGCGCTCGCGTCCATCACCTTGAGATCCTGTGCCAGGACTGTGCCGTAACTGACGGTTTCGAAACGCTTGGCGGTCGGGACCAATTTGGGGTCCGCATCGTAGACGCCATCGACCGAGGTGCCCTTGAACAGCGCATCGCATTTCATCTCGGCGGCGCGCAAAGCGGCACCGCTGTCGGTGGTGAAGAACGGGCTGCCGACGCCCGCTGCGAAAATAACGATCCGGCCCTTTTCGAGATGGCGCTCGGCCCGGCGGCGGATGAAAGGCTCGCACACCGACGCCATCGGGATCGCGGACTGGACGCGCGTCTCGACGCCGATCTTTTCCAGAGCGTTCTGCACGGCGAGCGCGTTCATCACGGTCGCCAGCATCCCCATATAATCGCCGGTGGCGCGGTCCATGCCGCGCGCCGCGCCGGAAATACCCCGGAAGATGTTACCCCCGCCGACGACGACGCAGAGTTCATACCCCTGGTGCTTCACATCGGCGATTTCGGCGGCCACACGGGCGATGACGTCAGGGTCGATCGACAGGCCACCGGCCCCCATCAGGACCTCGCCCGACAATTTTAGCAGGATACGTTTAAAGTGCGGGGTGGTCACGGCATTCCAGACTGCAAAGGGTCATGATCGCCCTGGGGGCGTGCGGCGCGGACCTTATCGGGCACGCACCACGATTGGAAGCGCGGAAACCGTGCAGATCGAACACACGAAGGGCCGCACCTCATCGGCACGGCCCCTCGGCATTTTGCTGGCCTCGCGCGCTGGCGTGGCCGGACGTTACGCAGTCGCCTGCGGCACGCCCGAAGCGGCGGCGACTTCGGCTGCGAAATCGCTCGTTTCCTTCTCGATGCCTTCGCCGAGCTGGAAGCGGACATAGTCCTTGAGCACGATCGCGGTGCCGGCTGCCTTGGCAGCATTGGCGACGACGTCCGAAATCTTGGTCTTGCCGTCCATCACCAGCAACTGGCTGACGAGCGCGTTTTCCTTGCGGTACTTGGCGATCGCACCGTCGACCATCTTGGCAACGATGTCAGCGGGCTTGCCGCTTTCGGCTGCCTTTTCGGTCGCGATCGCGCGCTCACGCGCGACGATCTCGGGGTCGAGGCCGTCTTCGTTCAGCGCCAGCGGGAAGGCCGCTGCGATGTGCATGGCGATCTGCTTGCCGAGCGGCTCGAGCACGTCCTTGCCCGCTTCGCTCTCGAGCGCGACCAGCACGCCGATCTTGCCAAGGCCGGGGGCCTGCGCGTTGTGGATGTACGGAACAACCGCGCCAGCCGACACTTCGAGGCGCTTGGCGCGACGCAGGTTCTGGTTCTCGCCGATCGTGGCGATGTTGTTGGTGAGGGTTTCCTCGACGGTCTTTTCACCCAGCGAGGTGGCCTTGATCGTCGCGAGATCGTCACCCAGTTCGAGCGCGACCGAGGTCACGTCGCGAACGAAGGTCTGGAACTGCTCGTTCTTGGCGACGAAATCGGTTTCCGAGTTCACTTCGACCGCAGCACCCTTGGTGCCCGACACTTCGACGCCGATCAGGCCCTCGGCCGCGGTGCGGCTGGACTTCTTGGCGGCAGCCGCGAGGCCCTTGGCGCGCAGCCAGTCCATCGCCACCGTCATGTCGCCATTGGCTTCGGTCAGCGCTTTCTTGCAATCCATCATGCCCGCGCCGCTCTTTTCGCGCAGATCCTTTACCGCAGCTGCCGTGATCTCGGCCATCTTGCTTATCCTTATGCTAAAATCCGTTCGCCCTGAGCCTGTCGAAAGGCTGCTTGCACTCGCCCCATAAGGGAGGAGGCGAGCAGTGCTTCGACAAGCTCAGCACGAACGGCAATGGGAAGGCCGCTAGGCGACCCTCGTTACAATTCAGCGACGCTTACGCGTCGATCTGGCGCTCGGTCTCTGCGGCCAACTCGGCCTGCAGCGCCGCATCGGTTGCCGGCGTGATGTCGGCAGCAGTGGCCGGAGCAACGCTCAGCGCTTCCTCTGCGGGCGGCGCTTCCATCGAACCGATGTCCTGGCGGCGCGACAATTGCTCATTGCCACCACGAGTCGCCGCGATCGCAATCGCTTCGCAATACAGGCGGATCGCGCGGCTAGCGTCGTCATTCGCGGGAACCGGGAAGGCGATGCCATCAGGCGAAACGTTCGAATCGAGGATCGCCACGACGGGGATCCCCAGCGTGTTGGCTTCCTTGATCGCCAGCTCTTCCTTGTTCGCGTCGATCACGAACATGACGTCGGGAATACCGCCCATGTCGCGGATGCCGCCGAGCGACAGCTCGAGCTTATCGCGCTCACGGGTGAGCTGCAGCACTTCCTTCTTGGTCAGGCCGTGCGTGTCGCCCGAAAGCTGCTCTTCCAGCGTCTTGAGGCGCTTGATCGAACCCGAAATGGTCTTCCAGTTGGTGAGCATGCCGCCCAGCCAGCGATGGTTGACGAAATGCTGGCCCGAGCGACGCGCTGCTTCTGCGACCGGCTCCTGCGCCTGGCGCTTGGTGCCGACGAACAGCACCTTGCCGCCAGCAGCAGTCGACGCTGCGACGAATTCGAGCGCACGCGCGAACAGCGGAACGGTCTGCGACAGATCGAGAATGTGGACGCCGTTGCGGTCGCCAAAGATGTAGGGCTTCATCTTCGGGTTCCAGCGATGCGTCTGGTGGCCGAAATGCGCGCCCGTTTCGAGCAATTGCTGCATGGAGACGACAGGTGCCGCCATAAGATAGTTCCTTTCCGGTTGATCCTCTGGGAAGCGAGTAATCCGACAGGGCGAACCCTGCGCAGACACCGGTGATGTGTGCTTCCCATGCGGTGTGAAGGCGCGCCCTTTATCCGAGACGCCCCGGCAAATCAAGTCCGTCAAAGCGCTTGACGATGGAACGCAATGAGAACATAACGTGTCTCAGAACGGAACGTGGAACGGAACACGGCCCGTATATGTTGCGACTTTGTGACTCTTCACCGTGAATGACGGAGTTGAACGATGGCTGTTGTCGGGTTTTTGGTCTTTGCGAGTGCGTTCGCCGCAAGCATCGCTGTTTTCTGGTTCACCTTGGCACCTGCATTGCCGCGGATCCTCGCAATCCTGCGCGATGGGGCCGATCCGCTCGCAGCCCCGCGAATCCAGGCAACGGTCAGGGAGCCGCGTCTGCGGGTTCGGGTGACGTCCGCGCCGACGCTGGCCCGGGCACAGCTCCGCGCAGCCGCTTGATCCGGGCGTAAGCGGCGATGCTGAACGGTAGTGTCGCCAGATAAGCGACGCACAGGAAACTGAGCGTATGCCAGGGTGCGGAGATGAGCGCCGCGCCCAGCAGAACGACCACCGCGATCGCCTCGAAGCGGATATTGTTGCGCAGGCGCAGCGATGACCAACTGAAGGTGGCGACGCTCGACACCATCAACGCCGCCATCAGCGCAACCCAGGGCGCAACGATCAGCGGCGATCGCCACCAGTCGAGCCCGGTCCAGAACCACAGATAAAGCGGCAGCATTGCCAGCCCGGCACCGACCGGCGACGGCGCGCCCGTCAGGAAACCCGCCGATTTATGCGGTTGGTCGACAACATCGATCGCGGCATTGAACCGCGCCAGGCGCAGCGCGCAAAACACCGCGAACACCAGTGCGCACAGCCAGCCGACGCGGGGCAACTCCTTCAGCGACCACAGATACAGGATCAGCGCCGGCGATACGCCGAACGAAATGGCATCCGACAGCGAATCGAGTTCGGCCCCGAAGCGGCTCTCGCCGCGCACCATGCGCGCGATCCGGCCATCAATCCCGTCGAGCACGCTGGCGATCATCACCATCACGACAGCGGTTTCCCACTGCCCGGCGATGGCAAAGCGGATCCCGGTCAGGCCGGAACACAAAGCGAGCGCAGTAACGGCATTGGGTGCGACCGCGCGCAAGGGGAGCCCGCGTGCTGCGGCCCTGCGAGACGGCGACCTCATACGCCCGCAATCCGCAGCGTCACTGCGCGATCCCGGTCGCCGCTGTGCCGCCGATTCGACCAAGGATGGTCTCGCCCGCCACGCTGCGCTGGCCGAGCACCACCTGACAGGTGCAATCATCGGGCAAATAGACGTCAAGGCGGCTGCCGAAGCGGATCAATCCAATACGCTGCCCGGCTGCAACCATGTCGCCCGGCTTGACGAACGGCACGATCCGGCGCGCCAGCAGCCCGGCGATCTGCGTGAAGCCGACCCGACGCACGGTGCCGTCGGCACCGGGACGGCCCTCGACCACGATATGCTGGCGCTCATTGTCCTCGCTCGCTTTGTCGAGCTCGGCATTCACAAACTTGCCCGAGATATAAACGACCTGCTTGACCGTCCCCGCAATCGGCGTGCGGTTGATGTGGACGTCGAACACCGACATGAACACCGACACGCGCACCAGCGGCGCGTCGCCCAGGCCATTCGGCCCGGCCAGTTCGCGGGGCACCGGAACGCGCTGGATCATCGACACCAGACCGTCGGCAGGCGACACGATCAGCCCCTCGCCGCTCGGTGTCACCCGCACCGGATCGCGAAAGAACAACGCGACCCATAAAGTGATGCCGATCAACGGCCACGCCGCGAACCAACCGAACCAGATCAACGCAACCAGCGCGATCACCCCGGCGATCGCGACATATTTGCGCCCTTCCGGGTGCAGATCGGGGATACGCCATTTCACGGCTTCGGCGGATGAATTTGGTGTTTCGGGTGGAAGCATCCCCCTTCCCTACCCCACGCTTCCCCGCGCCACAATCATCATACCGCGCACCTGTCGTTCCGCGCCGGGTTGATCGCCGCGCGCCATGCTCCTAGACGCACCTCGAAACTCCCATAGGAAAGATCGTGATGGCGAAGATCAAGGTGAAGACGCCCGTCGTGGAAATCGATGGCGACGAGATGACGCGGATCATCTGGCAATGGATCCGCGAACGGCTCATTCTCCCCTATCTCGACATCGATCTGGAATATTACGACCTCGGCATGATGAGCCGCGACGCGACCGACGACAAGATCACCGTCGACAGCGCCAAGGCGATCCAGAAATATGGCGTCGGCGTGAAGTGCGCGACGATCACCCCCGACGAGGCCCGCGTCGAGGAATTCGGCCTGAAGAAAATGTGGAAGTCGCCCAACGGCACGATCCGCAACATCCTCGGCGGCACCATCTTCCGCGAACCGATCGTGATCAAGAACGTGCCCCGCCTGATTCCGGGCTGGACGCACCCGATCGTCGTCGGCCGCCACGCTTTCGGCGATCAGTATCGCGCGACCGACTTCCTCGTTCCCGGCCCGGGCAAGCTGCGCCTGGTGTTTGACGGTGATGACGGCGAAGTGATCGACCGCGAAGTGTTCCAATTCCCGTCGGCCGGCGTCGCGCTGGCGATGTACAATCTCGACGATTCGATCCGCGATTTCGCGCGCGCCTCGATGCACTATGGCCTCAACCTGAAATGGCCGGTCTATCTCTCGACCAAGAACACCATCCTCAAGGCCTATGACGGCCGCTTCAAAGATCTGTTCGCGGAAGTGTTCGAGACCGAGTTCAAGGACAAGTTCAAGGAAGCCGGCATCGTCTACGAACATCGCCTGATCGACGACATGGTCGCATCGGCGCTGAAGTGGCACGGCGAATTCGTCTGGGCGTGCAAGAATTATGACGGCGACGTGCAGTCGGACCAGGTTGCGCAGGGCTTCGGCTCGCTCGGCCTGATGACCTCGGTGCTGCTCACCCCCGACGGCAAGACGGTCGAGGCGGAGGCCGCACACGGCACGGTCACGCGCCACTTCCGCCAGCATGAGCAAGGCAAGGCAACCTCGACAAACCCGATCGCGTCGATCTTCGCCTGGACCGGTGGCCTCAAATATCGCGGCAAGTTCGACGGCACCCCCGAGGTGACCCAGTTCGCCGAAACGCTCGAGCGCGTCTGCATTCAGACCGTCGAGAATGGCCACATGACCAAGGATCTCGCGCTGCTGATCGGCCCCGATCAGCCTTGGATGACGACCGAGCAGTTCTTCGAACAGGTTCGCGTCAATCTTGAGCAGGCAATGGGCGCTTCGGCCTAAGCCAGTCCTGAAATGTGCACGGCGGCTACCGCCTCCGATCCAACGGACCGGTGGCTGCCGACTGCTCCGTCGACGACCAAGCGTCGTTTTTGTCAGGGAAAAGCTGACAAGCCGCCGCTGTGCTGCGTACAGTAGCGCCATGGCATCTCCCTTAAACTCCACCGGTTTTAGCGACGCGCTCGTCATCCTCGGCGCAGCGGGTCTCGTGATCCCCGCCTTTGCGCGCGCAAAGATCAGCCCCGTCATCGGCTTCATTCTGGTCGGGTTGCTGGTCGGTCCATCAGGCCTCGGCGCGCTCGTCCCCAGCTATCCCTGGCTGTACCACATCACCATTTCCGATCCGCACGCGATCGAGCCGTTCGCGGAATTCGGCATCGTCTTGTTGCTGTTTTCGATCGGGCTGGAATTGTCGTTCAAGCGCCTGTGGTCGATGCGCCAACTCGTCTTCGGCACGGGTGCGGCAGAATTGATCGGCTCGGGCCTCATTCTCGGCACGGGCCTACACTTGCTGACGGATGTGCCATGGACCGGGTCGTTCGCGCTGGGCATTGCGCTCGCATTGTCGTCGACGGCGCTGGTGCTGCCGATCGCCGGCACGTCCAGCCCGGTTGGGCGTACGGCCTTCGCGATGCTGCTGTTCGAGGATCTGGCGCTGGTGCCGATCATCTTCATCCTCGGCGCGCTGGGTCCGATGGCGGCGGCGGGCGGCTGGATGGGGTTCGCGCGCGTTGGCGGCGGCGCGATTCTGACCGTCGCGATTCTGTTCGTTGGCGGGCGCTTCTTCCTGCCCAAATTGTTCGCCCAGGCGGCGCGCACCAAAAGCCCGGAGTTGTTCCTTGCCGCGTCGCTACTCGTAGTGATCGCCGCCAGCCTGGCGACGACGGCGGCGGGCCTGTCGCCGATCGTCGGCGCGCTGATCGCCGGGCTGCTGATCGCCGAAACCAATTATCACAGCGAAGTCGAAGTGATGACCGCGCCGTTCAAGGGCCTGGCGCTCGGCGTGTTCCTCATCACCGTCGGCATGAGTGTCGATCTCGGCGCGATCCTCGCCAATTGGGGGTCGTATTTCCTCGCCATCGTCGGCGTGGTCGCGGTCAAAGCGCTGGTCACCTTCGGCTTGCTGCGGCTGGCCGGGATCCGCGGCGGCGTGGCGGCGGAGACGGGTATGTTGATGGGCAGCCCGTCCGAAACGACGCTGATCGTGCTGGGTGCGGCGGGCCAGGCGCAATTGCTCGCGCCGGGTCTCGCCAGCTTCTGGCAGACCGTTACCGCGATCGGCCTGACGATCACGCCCTTGCTCGCCTTGCTCGGCAAACGTGCGGCCAAGCGAATCGAGCGTCGCCAGGGCGATTCACCGGAGGCGTCGATCCCGGAGGAAGGCCCCGGCACCGTCGTGATCGGCTTCGGTCGGGTCGGGCGGATGGTATGCGACATGCTGAAGGTCCACGGCCAGCCTTATGTCGCGGTGGAGGCCGATATCGACGCGGTGAAGGCAGCGCGTGCCGATGGCTATCCGGTGATCTTCGGCGATGTCGTGCGCCCGGAACTGGTCGACCGGCTCAATCTCGGCCGCGCGCGCGCGCTGATCCTGACGATGGACGATCCGGTGCTGAGCGTTGCGCTTACGCGGCGGGTCCGCGGCTGGGTGCCCGATCTGACGATCATCGCGCGCGCACGCGACACCGCCCATGCCGCCGAACTCTACAAAGCAGGCGCGAGCGACGCAGTGCCCGAGACGCTGGAAAGCTCGCTGCAATTGGCCGAGGCAGTGCTGACCGACCTCGGCGTCGCGGTCGGCCCGGTAATCGTCTCGATCCACGAGAAGCGCGCCGAACTGCGCCAGGAGATCAAGGCCGCCGCCGATCTGGAGGTTGCGCCGCGCCTGATCCGCGCGCGCCTGAGCAAGGACTAACCGCCGCAGCCAACCGAGACTGCGGCGTAAGCGCTTAGCTTGCCAGCGCCCCCTTCACCGCCGCGACCGCTTCGGCCCCCTTCGCGCCGTCCGGTCCACCGCCCTGCGCCATGTCGGGACGGCCACCGCCACCCTGCCCGCCCAGCGTCGCCACCGCGATCTTGAGCAGATCGACCGCGCTGCGCGTCGCGACCAGGTCCGCCGTCACGCCGACCGCGACCGACGCGCGGCCCTCATTGACCGCGACGATCATCGCAATGCCAGAGCCGACGCGCTGCTTCATCTCGTCCACTGCGCCGCGCAGCCCCTTGGGATCGAGCCCCTCGACCACCTGACCGAGGAACGACACGCCACCAATCTCTTCCGGCCCCGCCGCAGCCGCACCGGCCCCGCCGCCCAGCGCCAGCGCCTTCTTGGCCTCGGCGAGTTCACGCTCCAGCCGCCGCCGATCCTCGACCAAAGCGGCCACGCGCGCGGGCACTTCGTCGGGCGAGGATTTCAGCGCCGTCGCCGCCTCGCGCAATTTCTCGTCGCGCGAGGTGAGGTAAGACCGCGCGGCCTCACCCGTCAGCGCCTCGACCCGGCGCACGCCGCTCGACACCGCGCCTTCGCTCACCACGGTGAACAGGCCAATGTCGCCCAATGCGCGGACATGCGTGCCGCCGCACAGTTCGAGCGAATAGATCTCATCGCCCTCGCGCCCCATCGACACGACGCGGACCTCATCGCCATATTTCTCGCCGAACAGCGCCATTGCGCCCTCGGCGATCGCCTCGTCGGGCGTCATCAACCGCGTGGAGACCGGGCCATTGGCGCGGATCTGGTGGTTCACGTCGACCTCGACCTGCGCCAGTGCGGCGGGGTCGATCGCGGTCGGTTGCGAAAAGTCGAAGCGCAACCGCTCGGGCGCGACCAGGCTGCCCTTTTGCGCGACATGCAGGCCGAGGCGCTGGCGCAGCGCCTCGTGCAGCAAATGCGTCGCCGAATGGTTGGCGCGGATGCGGTCGCGCCGCCCGCTGTCGATCGTCAGATGCAGCGCATCGCCAACCGCGATCTCGCCCTGCTCGATCTTCGCCTGATGCGCGAACAGGCGACCCAGATATTTGCGCGTATCCTCGACATGCGCCAGCACGCCGCTTGCCGTCAGCGTGCCGGTATCGCCGACCTGCCCGCCGCTCTCGGCATAAAAGGGCGTCTGATTGACGACGATCTCGACCGTCTCGCCCGGCCCGGCGCGCTCGACCCGCGCGCCATCCTTGACGATCGCGACGACCTGCCCTTCGCCCTCTTCGCTGGCGTACCCGATGAATTCGGTGCTCCCGCTCGCTTCGGCAATGTCGAACCACACATCGTCCGAAGCGCGCTGGCCCGATCCCTTCCACGCGGCCCGCGCTGCGCGCTTCTGCTCCGCCATGGCGGTGTCGAACCCGGCGCGATCGATGCCGAAACCTTCGGCCCGCAGCGCGTCCTCGGTCAAATCATAGGGAAAGCCGTAAGTATCATAAAGTTTGAAAGCCACGTCACCCGGCAAGGTATACAGCTTGGAGCCAACGCCAGCGCCCATTGCCATAGGGGCTGTATTCCGCAACTTTTCAATCTCGTCGGTAAGTAGCTTCAACCCTCGATCGAGAGTCTTCCGAAAGCTATTTTCCTCCTGCAGCAAGGTCGATTCGATCGACGCCTGCGCGCGCACCAGCTCAGGATACGCCGCGCCCATTTCGGAAACCAGCGCCGGCACCAGCCGGTGCATCAACGGCTCCTTCGCGCCCAGCAGATGCGCATGACGCATCGCGCGGCGCATGATCCGGCGCAGCACATAGCCACGCCCCTCATTGGCGGGCAGCACGCCATCGGCGACGAGGAAGCCCGACGAGCGCAAATGATCGGCAATCACGCGGTGGCTCGCCTGTGTCTCGGCCGTCAGCGGCGCCCCCGACAGCGCAACCGAGGCCGCGATCAGCGCCTTGAAGGTGTCGGTATCATAATTGTCGTGCACGCCCTGCAGCACGGCGGCCACGCGCTCCAGCCCCATGCCGGTGTCGATCGACGGGCGCGGCAGCGGCGTGCGCGTGCCATCGGCGGCCTGGTCGAACTGCATGAAGACGAGGTTCCAGATCTCGACGAAACGGTCGCCATCTTCCTCGGGGCTTCCCGGCGGGCCACCATAAATATGGTCGCCATGGTCGAAGAAGATTTCCGAGCACGGCCCGCACGGGCCCGTGTCGCCCATCGACCAGAAATTGTCGTTGGTGGCGATGCGGATGATGCGCTCTTCCGGCAATCCAGCGATCGTGCGCCACAAATCAAACGCTTCGTCATCGGTGTGATACACGGTGACGGTCAGCCGGTTGGGGTCGATCCCCCATTCCTTGGTCAGCAAATTCCACGCGAGCGTGATCGCGCGCTCCTTGAAATAATCGCCGAACGAGAAATTGCCGAGCATCTCGAAAAAGGTGTGGTGCCGCGCGGTATAGCCGACATTGTCGAGGTCATTATGCTTGCCGCCCGCGCGCACCGATTTCTGCGAAGACGTCGCGGTCGAATAAGGCCGCGATTCCAGCCCGGTGAACACGTTCTTGAACGGCACCATCCCGGCATTGACGAACATCAGCGTCGGGTCGTTCTGCGGCACCAACGGCGCGGACGGAACCTTCGCATGGCCATTGGCCGCGAAATATTCGAGGAAGCTGCGACGAATGTCGTTGGTCGAGAGCGAGAGCTGGGTCATGCGCGGTGCTTAGGCGAGGCGCGAGCGTATCTCAAGCATGGCTCGGTTTGTCGCGATCCGCTATCGCGCAGGGAACTTACCCGGGGACCCATGATGCGCGTGTTGAAGATTGCGCCACTGCTGCTGTTGCTCGCCCCCACGGCGGAGGTGACGCGCGCCACCGCCAGCGCGCCGCCGCACGCGATTTGCGGCGACGACACCATCGCTCCCAGCGTCGCGCGCCTCCTGCCCGGCTTCGGCGCGGGCGCGCTCCCGATCCGCACCGCCAAGCCGCAAGCCCAGGCGTTTTTCGACAACGGCCTGCAACTCAGCCACGCCTTCGCGCACGACGCCGGGCGCGCCGCCTTTGCCGAGGCCGCGCGACTCGACCCGACCTGCGCGATGTGCCGGTGGGGCGAAGCCTGGTCGGGCGGCCCGACGATCAACTTCCCCGTCGATGCCGCCACCCAAGTGAAGATGGGCAAGCTGGTCGACGCGGCGATCCCGATGGCTGCGACCGGCCCGCTGCTCGAGCGGCAACTGCTCGCAGCCCTCGCGCTGCGCTACCGCGATGGCGGCGGCAAGGGGAAGGGCGACATCGCCTACGCCCGTGCGATGGAGGCGATCACGGTCGCCCATCCCGACAGCGACGAGCTGCTGACGCTCGCCGCCGATGCCTGGATGATCCCGGCGGCGCTGGGCGAGCGCAGCGACACGCTGCCGCGCGCGGTCGCGCTGCTGGAGACGGTGCTCAAGCGCAATCCGGCTTTCACCCCTGCCATCCATTTCTACATCCACGCGACCGAGATGAGCGGCTTCCCGGCGCGCGCCGAACCCTATGCCGACCGCCTCGCCGCGCTCGCCCCCGCC
Source organism: Sphingomonas sp. PL20 (assembly GCF_017875905.1). Lineage (NCBI taxonomy): Bacteria > Pseudomonadati > Pseudomonadota > Alphaproteobacteria > Sphingomonadales > Sphingomonadaceae > Sphingomonas > Sphingomonas sp. PL20. Next base: position 2,180,748 of record NZ_JAGINH010000002.1, read on the forward strand.
GCCAGCCATTTGATCCACATGCCGAGCCACACTTATTACTGGATCGGCCGCTATCAGGACGCCGCCGACGCCAATGTCCGCGCGGCCGCGCTGGGCGTGGCCGATGCGAAGGCCGCGCATGCGCCCGAGCCAGACGGCGTGTTCCGCCAGCCTTACCACGCGCACAACGTCCATTTCGGCATTGGCGGCGCGTTGATCGCGGGCGACGCGAAAGATGCGCTGGCGCTGTCCGCGCCGGTCCTCGGGGCGCTATCGCGCGCGCCCAAATCCGATCCGTTCCAGCAAATGGTCGGCGGCACCGCTTATTTCGCGCAAGGCCGCTTCGCCGATCCGGCGGCAGTGCTGGCGCTGCCCGAACCCGGCGCGGCGTACGGTTTCCTGCGCGCCTATCGCCATTATGCGCGCGGCGAAGCGTACGCGCGCCTCGGCAATGCGGCGGCCGTCCGCGCCGAAGCGGCGGCGATCCCGCTGCGGGCTGGCCCTGCCGATAAAGAGGATGCCAGCCTGCAGGCAACCGCGCTGATGCGCATCGCCAAGGCCGTGCTGGAAGGCCGCGCAGCCATGCTGGAACACCGCCCGGCCGACGCGGTGAAAGCGTATCGCACGGCGGCCAGGATCGAGACCTCCAAGGTCCTGACCCATTTCGACGATCCGCCCGTGTGGTGGTATCCGACCGAACGCAGCCTCGCCGCCGCTTTGCTGGCCGCAGGCGACGCCCAGCAAGCGCTAGCGCAAGCCAACGCCGCCCTCACCCGCCGCCCGCTCGACCCGGTGAGCCTGTCGGTAAGGGCCGACGCGCTGACCGCGCTGGGGCAGACGGCGGCGGCGGAGAAAGACCGCGACGCGGCAAAGGCGCGCTGGCATGGCGACAAGAGCGCGTTCGCAGCGGCGTTGATCTGATGAGAGCGGGCCGCCCCAAGACGCGCTTCCCCGGCGAAGGCGAGGCGCAGTCGCGAGGACGGACTTGGCTGAAAGCTCAATGGAAGCGCTAGGGTAGCGGAGTAACCGATGTATCTTGCTCGTACGACGATCGCATCGTTAGCGCTGCTTTGCGGCTGCATTTATCAGGCCCAAGCCCAAGCTTTTCCACGACAGACGGTTCACGAGAAGATAGTCGCACGTGCGTGCTGGGCGCGGGCGGATGCCCGCACGGGCGATATTTTTGCCTACCCCTTGCGCATAGGCATTCTGGACGGCTCCAAGAACCTCGGCGTCTACGTCCTGCCGGATAAATGGACGACGCTGTCACCCGTGGAGCGCACCGCTTTGATGAGGAACATTGCCTGTGCATATGCGGGAGGGCGCACAGACAAGCGATATTGGTACACGTTTTCGGTGGCGGATGCGGCAGGCCGAGTCATCGAGACGTTCCCGGCCAGCCTGTGGTCTCAGCCTTCACCTCGAAAATAAAGGTTTGCCTCAGCCCGTGCTTATTGCCGCAGATCGGCCTCAACGACAGTAAGATGCCGCGAATTTATAGGCTTTTCGCTCACCGGATCGGTGATCTCGCCCGTTCCCCGGTCCACGTGAACCCAGCCGATCAGACAAGATTGCAAAACACAGTCTCGGGCGAACAGCCGGAAGGTCCATCCGTCACCATCCTTCGTCCCCTTTCGCGTGGCGACGCGAGCACCCCTTCTCTCGGCTTCCGATGCATAAGGCGCTTGAAGCGCGAGCGCGCGGGCTTCTTGGTAGGTCAGGGGCCTCGAAAATACGGCAAGGCTCGCCAGCAACAACAGCATGGACCGGTCTCCAACACGCCTTACCGTTTTACTCATCCTTTCCGAAAGTGGACAGAGTAAAACCCCCTCACCCCAACGGCGCATCAATCGACGTCGGCGGCACGCTGAACCATTTCGGCCCGGTCGCGGTCATGTGGAAGCAATCCTCCAGCCGCACGCCGAACTTGCCTGGCAGATAAAGCCCCGGCTCATCCGAAAAACACATGCCCTCGGCCAGCCGCATGGTTTCGCCGTGGACGAGGTTGACCGGCTCATGCCCGTCAAGCCCGATGCCGTGGCCGGTGCGGTGTGACAGGCCGGGCAAGCGATAGCCCGGCCCATAGCCGAGCGAGGCATAGAAGCCGCGCACCGCATCATCCACCGCCCCCGCCGGCGTGCCGATTTGCGCGGCGGCGAAGGCCTTGGCCTGGCCAGCGCGGACCTGATCCCACACCGTGCGCTGTTCCGCGCTCGCGCTGCCGAACACGAAGGTGCGCGACACGTCGGATTGATAGCCCTGCACGGTGCAGCCGCAATCCATGAGCACGATCTGCCCGTCCGCCACCACTTGCGGCTCATGGCTGCCATGCGGCAGCGCTGCCGCCGGGCCGATCAACACCAACGCGAATTCGGGCGCGCCGCCCAATTGCCGCGTGGCGGCGTTCATCAGCGCGGCGATGTCGGCGGGCTTCATGCCTTTTTCCACGCGCGGCCAGGTCCAGCGATAGGCGGCGATCGTCACGTCGGTCGCGGTCTGCATCAGCGCGATCTCGGGCGCGGTCTTGCGCATCCGCACCCCGCGCACGACCGGATTGGCCGAGACGATCTTCGACCCCGGCCCCGGCAGCGCGCGCGCCAGGCCATCGACCGCGAAATAGCGCACCGTTTCCTCGATGCCGATCGACCGCTCCGCTAGTTTGCGTTCGCGCAGGAAGCCCGCGACCAGCTTCAGCGGATCCTCATCCTCCTGCCAGACGCGAACATCCGCCGCGACCCCCAGCGTCTGGCGGACCGAGGGTTCCTCGAAAAACGGCGTGACGATGCACGCTTCGCCCTCGACGGGCAGGATCACGGCGGTCAGCCGCTCGCTGCGAAACCAGGTCACGCCGGTAAAATAAACCAGGCTCGACCCCGATTCGATCAGTACCGCCCCAATGCCCTGCGCCTTCATCAGCGCCTGCGCGCGGGCGATGCGCGCGCGGCGCTCGTCCGGCCCGATCGGCGTTGCGCCACTGGCGAGGTTGCGCAAGCCACCGAGATCCGGTTCGGCCGCGCGCAGAACGCCACTGGACGAAAGCACCGGCAGCACCGCCGCTCCAGCCGCAAACCCACGCCGCGTCAGCGTCTTCATCATCTCGCGCCCCTTTGTCCTTGGCGTAGCTGTGCCAGCGGAAAGCGGCCGCCGCAACGCAGCATCGCGGCACTTCGGCTTGACCGCTCGCACTTTCTCCCGTTGATGACACGAACGACAATAAGGGGTGACACGTGGCGAAGCGATTGACGACCTATATCCTGATCGCGCTGGTGCTTGGCCTCGCCGTGGGATGGACGCTCAACGCCACGATCAATGACGGCACCCCCGCCAGCGCAGCGAAGCTGAAGGAGATTGCCGGCTATATTTCGATCATCACCACGGTGTTCCTGCGGCTGATCAAGATGATCATCGCGCCGCTGGTGCTCTCGACCCTCGTCGTCGGCATCACGCATATGGGCGGCACCGGCGCGCTCGGGCGGATCGGCCTGCGCGCCGTCGCCTGGTTCGTCGGCGCGAGCCTGTTGTCGCTCTCGCTCGGGCTGGTGCTGTTCCATGTCACCGCGGCGCTGGGTGAAGTGCTCGGCCTCACGCCGCATCTGGTGGTGCCGCCCGTGACCGAGGGCACCGGGCTCGACAAAGCCGGGTTCGATCTCGCCAAGTTCGTCACCCATGTCGTGCCCTCGTCGATCTTCGATGCGATGGCAACCAATGAGATCCTGCAGATCGTGGTCTTTTCGGTGTTCCTCGGCGTCGCGATTTCTGCGGTCGGGGAGAAAGCCGCGCCGCTCGTCCGCGCGACCGAGGCTTTGGTCGCGGTGATGCTGCAAATCACCAATTATGTGATGATGTTCGCGCCGATCGCGGTGTTCGCCGCCGTCTCCGCCACGCTGACCGAGCAGGGCCCCGGCGTCATCAAGAACCTCGCTTACTTCATGGGCAGCTTCTATTTCGGGCTGGCGGTGTTGTGGGCGCTGCTGTTCGGCCTGTGCTACCTCATCGTGGGGCCGCGCACGCGCAGCTTGCTGCGGTACATCGGCGCGCCGTTGATGATCGGCTTTTCCACCGCCTCGTCCGAAGCCGCGCTGCCGCGCGTACTGGAGGCGCTGGAGCGCTTCGGCGTCCCGCCCAAGATCGCGGGCTTCGTCGTCCCGCTAGGCTATTCGTTCAATCTCGACGGCTCGATGATGTACATGACCTTCGCGTCTTTATTCATCGCCCAGGCGTACGGCATCCATCTCTCGATCGGCGCGCAGGTCACCATGTTGCTGACCTTGCTGATCACCTCCAAGGGCATTGCCGGCGTGCCGCGCGCCAGCCTGGTGGTGATCGCCGCGACGCTGCCGGTGTTCCACATCCCCGAGGCCGGGCTGTTGCTGATCCTCGCGGTCGATCATTTTCTGGACATGGGGCGCTCCGCCACCAACGTCGTCGGCAATGCGATCGCCGCCAGCGTCATCGCCAAATGGGAGGGGACGCTGGAAGCGCCCGAGCCACCTGAGATCGGCTTGAACGAACTGCCTCGGGCGGATCACGCGTAGCAGGGTCGCGGAAAGGGCGCGGCTTTCTAACATTCCGTACGCAGACCAGCGGTGGTGTCTGCAGGCAGGTCTGCCCAATCACCGTTCGGGCTGAGCCTGTCGAAGCCCCGTCGTCACGAAGCGAACGCATGCCTGTGGCGGGGTGCCCTTCGACAGGCTCAGGGCGAACGGTGGGCGGGGAGCAAAACATCCCGCGTCGCCGCGCTACGCCGTCTCACGCATAGGCATAGGGCCCGCCCTTGGCGAGCGCGGCCTGATAGGCCGGGCGCGCGTGGATCTTGTCGAGCCAGGCGATCGTCGCCGGGCGCGACGCATCGAGGCCCGCGCGGCTGCGTGCGGCTTCCAGCGGGAAGCTCATCATGATGTCGGCCCCCGTGATCGTGTCGCCCGCAAACCAGGGACGGCTCGACAGCTCGGCTTCGACATAATCGAGATGGACGTCGATCATCGGCTGGATGCGCTTGGCGGCGGTCTTGCCGAGCAGCGGGATGCGGTTGACCACCAGCAATACCAGCAGCGGCGGCATCATCGATCCTTCGGCATAGTGCAGGAACTGGCGATAGCGCAGCACCGCATCGCGGTGCGCGGGCGGCCCCAGCCGACCATCGCCACGCTCGACCAGATACTCGACGATCGCGCCGGTTTCGACGATCACATCGCCGACTTCGGTGTCCTCAAGCACCGGCGACTTGCCCAGTGGATGAATGCGCTTGAGTTCCGGCGGGGCCAGCATCGTCTGCTTGTTCCGCTCATAGCGCTTGATCTCATAGGGGAGCCCGAGTTCCTCCAGCATCCACAGAATCCGCTGCGAGCGCGAGTTTTCGAGATGATGGACGATCAAGGTCATGAGAGCTCTCCGGGTCGGCTTGGTGCCCCATCCTAGCAGGCGCGCGGCAGCCAAGCCACACACTGGCTTTGGGTGCGCAATGCGTCGCTTCGCCACCCGGCAACTCTGCGCAGGCCACAGCCCGCCATATGAAAGGCCCGCCATCGCTGGCGGGCCTTCCCGGTCTCTGCGACGGAACCGAGAGCGCTCGATACCGCCATCGTGGGTGGGGACGCAGCCGTGCACTGCCGCCATCCCCGGCTCCGGTCCGCCGCAGCAGACCGGGGCGAAAGTCACATCTCGTCGTCACCCTCATCGGGTTCCGCGCCTGCCATCATTTCCTCGGCAACCTTGTCGGTCCGCGCGCGGATCGCCTTTTCCAGACGATCGGACATCTCGACATTTTCCTTGAGGAAGGTCTTGGCGTTCTCACGCCCCTGCCCGATGCGGACGCTGTCATAGCTGAACCACGCGCCCGATTTCTCGACCAGCCCGGCTTTGACGCCCAGGTCGAGAATCTCGCCGATCTTGGACACGCCCTGGCCATACATGATGTCGAATTCGACTTGCTTGAACGGCGGCGCGACCTTGTTCTTGACGACCTTCACCCGCGTGGTGTTGCCGATGATCTCGTCGCGATCCTTGATTTGCCCGGTGCGGCGAATGTCGAGGCGCACCGAGGCGTAGAATTTCAGCGCATTGCCGCCCGTCGTCGTCTCAGGGTTGCCGTACATCACGCCGATCTTCATGCGCAGCTGGTTGATGAAGATCACCATGCAGCGCGAGCGGCTGATCGAGCCGGTCAGCTTGCGCAGCGATTGCGACATCAGCCGCGCCTGCAAGCCGACATGGCTGTCGCCCATCTCGCCTTCGATTTCCGCGCGCGGCACCAAAGCCGCGACCGAATCGACCACCAGCACGTCGATCGCGTTGGAGCGCACCAGCGTATCCACGATTTCGAGCGCCTGCTCGCCCGTATCCGGCTGCGACACGATCAGCTCATCGATATTGACGCCCAATTTCTTGGCATAAACCGGATCGAGCGCATGCTCGGCATCGACGAATGCCGCCGTGCCCCCGCCCTTTTGCGCTTCGGCGATGACATGCAGCGCCAGCGTGGTTTTACCCGAGCTTTCCGGCCCGTAAATCTCGATCACGCGGCCACGCGGCAAGCCGCCAACGCCCAAAGCGATGTCGAGCCCCAGCGAGCCGGTCGAGATCACCTCCACCTGCATCGTCTGCTTGGAGCCGAGCTTCATCGCCGACCCCTTGCCAAACGCCCGGTCGATTTGTGCGAGCGCCGCTTCCAGCGCCTTGGCGCGTTCTGCGGTGGCTTTGTCTGCTTGCTTGTCTGAGGCTGCCATTTTGCTGTCGATGACCTTCAACGATACCGCCATTGGTAGCCTCCTGCGCTAGACCGAACGCCGGGTGCGTTCAATGCGTGATGCAGTGTGTATCGCGTTTGTTCTTTCGGAACAAGAGTAGAACGACAGCCTCTTTCAAAAAATTTGCGCGGTTACGGCATCCCACTACCGCCCGCTGCGCCATAGACTTGGCCGGTGGCGTAGCTGGCGCCACTTTCGGCCAGCAGAACGTAAATTCCGGCGAGTTCGCCCGGTTGTCCGGGGCGTCCGAGCGGTGTCTGGCCGCCAAACTGCTCGAGCTTTTCCATCGTCGCGCCACCGGACACTTGCAAAGGCGTCCAGATCGGTCCGGGTGCAACGCCGTTCACGCGGATCCCGCGCGATGCCAATTGTTTGGCGAGGCTGCGCACATAATTGGTCGTCGCCGCCTTGGTCTGCGCGTAGTCATACAGGTCTTCGGAGGGGTCGGTTGCCTGTTCCGACGTCGTTCCGATGATCGCCGATCCTGGTGCCAGATGCGGCAGCGCTGCCTTGATCAGCCAGAACGGCGCGTAGATGTTGGTCTTCATCGTCCGGTCGAATTCCTCGGTGGAAATATCCAGGATCGAAGCGTGCGTTTGTTGCCGGGCGGCATTGCTGACTAGAATGTCCAGCCCGCCCAGCGCATCGATGGCGGTCTGGACCAGAGTCTTGCAGAACTCTTCGCTGCACAGATCACCCGGGATTGCGACGCCCGTGCGGCCCGCCGCGTGGATCAGGTCGATCACCTCCTGCGCATCCGCCTCTTCATCGGGCAGATAGTTGATCGCAACATCGGCCCCTTCGCGCGCATAGGCGATGGCGGCAGCGCGTCCCATCCCCGAGTCTCCGCCCGTGATGAGCGCCTTGCGACCCGCCAGGCGACCGGAGCCGCGATAGCTCGATTCGCCATGGTCGGGCCGGGGCCGCATATCGCGCGCGAGGCCGGGCCATGGCTGGCTCTGGCGCTCGAACGGCGGCTTCGGCCCCACCGTTTGCGGGTCCATCAAAGCAGCGGGGGAAAGGTCTGTACTGGAAAATGCCACGATCGGTCTCCGTGCCGGGATTGTGGCAGGAGAAACGGCGCAGCCTCGCTATGGGTCCGCGATCAGCCAGCTTTGTTTGGGTAATCCAGATCAGGCCAGGGCGGCCAACGCCTTGGAAACCCCGTCCATGGTGAAGGGCTTGGCCAGGGTCGGACGATCCCGATACGCGTCGGCGACGCTATCGTGCGAGCCGCCGGTCGCAAAAACGAAGGGAATGCCCTTTTCCGCGAGCGCCGCCGCGATCGGAAAGCTCTTTTCGCCGCCACGCAAATTCACATCGAGGATGGCGGCGTCGATACCGCCGGCTTCGATCAACGCCAGCGCCGCCACAACCGTATCGGCCGTGCCGCCATGACGCTTTCCCAAGACATCGAGAAAATCCTCGATCATCATCGCGATCAAGGGTTCGTCCTCGACGATCAAAATAGTCTGTGGCCCGCTCATACTAGGCCCTTAGCCGGGCATGCCGTAATGCACCAAATCATTTCGCACCCAATACCGCCCGCACCGCTTCTGCAAGCTGTTGCACCGAAAACGGTTTTGCCAGAAAGGCGACATTGTCGAGGTCGATCGACTTGCGGATCGTTTCCTCGGCATAGCCGGACATGAACACGATCGGCAGATCGGGATAGCGCGCGCGTGCCTGACGCACCATGGTCGGCCCGTCCATCAGCGGCATCATAACGTCCGATATGAGCAGATCGGGCTTTGGGCCGGATGCCAGCAACTCCAGCGCCGCCTCGCCATGTTCGGCGCAAAGCACGGTATAGCCCTGCCGCGTCAGCGCCCGCTCGGCGACGGCGCGCACCATATCCTCATCCTCGACCAGCAGGATCGTGCCCGTACCCCAAAGATCGACCGGCTTCTCGCGCGGCAAAATCCGCGCCGGTGGTGCCTCCGCCAAGGTGCCCGCCGTATGGACCGGCAGATAGATGGTGAACACCGCCCCCGCCGGTCCGCGCGACCCGGCCTTCACATTATCGGCGAAGATATAACCGCCCGATTGTTTGACGATCCCGTAGACGGTGGACAAACCGAGGCCCGTCCCCTTGCCCACTTCCTTGGTAGTGAAGAACGGCTCGAAGATCTTGGGCAGCACGTCGGGCGGGATGCCGCCACCGGTATCCGCCACTTCCAGCACGACATAATCGGCCGCCGGGAGGATATCGGAGGCCAGCTTGCGCACTTCGGCGGTGGTGACCGCATAGGTCTGGATCGCCAGCGTGCCGGTGCCGCGCGGATCCTTCGACATCATCGCATCGCGCGCGTTCACCGCGAGATTGACGACGACCTGTTCGAGTTGCCCGGGATCGGCGCGCACCGGCCCGAGATTGCGCCCATGCTTGACGGTGAGCGTCACGCTCTCGCCCAACAGGCGCTTGAGCAGATTGGTCACTTCCGAAATCACGTCGGGCAGTTGCAGCACTTGCGGGCGGAGCGTCTGCTGGCGCGAAAAGGCGAGCAATTGGCGCGTCAGGCTGGCGGCGCGGTTCGAATTGGCGCGGATCTGCTGGATGTCGTCATAATCGCTGTCGCCGGGCGAATGGCGCATCAGCATCAAGTCGCAATGGCCGATGATCGCGGTCAGGATGTTGTTGAAATCATGCGCGACACCACCGGCGAGCTGCCCCACCGCCTGCATCTTGGTCGCTTGTGCCACTTCGCGCTTGAGCCGCGTTTCCTCGCTATTGTCCTTCAGACTCAGCAGCACCGCCGAATTGCCGAGCCCGCGCGCGCCCGCGATCGACAGGGCCACCGGTTCGTCGGGATGGTCCTTCAACCGCACCGCAAGATCGGTCGAATGCGTCGCGCCTCCGGCAAAGCGCCGGATCGCATCGGCGACAACGCCCTTGTCTTCGCGCACCAGCAGATCGCCGGGATAGATGGGCGGGCTGTGCGGATCGACCGCCGCCGCCCGCGCAAAGGCATCGTTCATCTGCACGAAGCGGCCATCGGCCCCAATCAAGGCAACGCCGAACGGCATTAACGACACGAGACTCTTGATATGCGCAGCGGCGCTTTCGCCGATGGCGGGCTGGCTGTTCTCTTCCTCGTCGATCAGCGCGACCAGCATCGGCGCGTCTTCGCCATCGAGGAAGGGAATTTGTAGAACGCGCAACGGGTTGCGGGCCAACCCTTCGCGTTCGAACCGCGCCATGCCGTGCGAATCGGTGATCAGAAAGCGCGCAAAGTCGCGTCCGACGATCGCGCCTTCCTCATGCCCCATCGCGCGCGCGCGCAGTACCCGATTGGCCGCCCGGATCCGTCCATCGGGATTGATCAGCGCCGCCATGATCCCGGCACTGCCGAGCCGATCGCCCGTTCCCCCGGAGATCAGATTTTCCATGGTCTGAGCGAGATCCAGGCCCTGCGTGGCGTGGAAGCGCCAGACCAGCAGATTCCCGTCTTCCCCGGCCCGCGTCACTTCGGCGGACAATTGCGCGCCTTTGATCAGGAGACGCGCGACGCCAGCGGTCCCGTCGCGCCACGCGGCACGCCCGGCCGCCCCCAGAAGCTCCACCCCTGTGGCGTCGAAGGGGAGGCCCGGTGGCGTCGCAAAACCGCCGAACAGCGTTTCGTATCTATTGTTGGCGCATACCAGCCGCCCGGCACGATCGGTCACCGCAATCGCATCGGGGCTGCTTTCGGCGACCGTGCGCGCGACGCTCCAGTCCGGCTCGGCAGCGAGTTCGGTCGTGCGCGGGAACAGGCGACGGAACAGCAGCATCGCCCCCGTCGCGACGAGTGCGGTCGCCAGAAACGCTGCCGCAATCGGCGCGCTGCCTATCACCACCAGAATGATCGCCGCAGCCGCGCAGCCGCAGGTGACCGCGATCAAGGCTGCGCCGCGCGACGCGGTCGGGGACGTTGGAAGCGATGCCATCGTCCCCTGCATTGGGCGATGCGCCGGGAGCGTCAAGGGCAAAGCGGCCAGACACGCTTACACCGCGCCACCCATGCCGGGCGGCGCGGTGCAGCATATGGCCTTTACCAGACCTTCACGCGGTCAGCCGGGGCCAGATACAGCTTCTCGCCCGCCTTCACGCCGAACGCCTTGTACCAGGCATCGACGTTGCGCACTTCGACGGTGCGGAACGGGCCCGGCGAATGCTCGTTCGAAATCACTTGCGAGCGCAAAGCGGGCTCGCGGAACTTGATCCGCCAGACCTGTGCGTAGCCCAGGAAGAAGCGCTGGTCGCCGGTCAGCCCATCAATCACCGGCGCGGGCTTGCCGCCGAGCGAACGGTGATACGCATCATAAGCCAGCGCCAACCCGGCCAGATCCGCCATGTTTTCGCCCAGCGTCAGCCCGCCCTTGATGTGCAGGCCGGGCAGCGGCTCATAGGCGTCATATTGCTTGACCAGCTTGTCGGTCATCGCGGTGAAGCGCTTGACGTCCTCAGCCGTCCACCAATCGGTCAGCTTGCCGGTCGGATCGTATTTGCGGCCCTGATCGTCGAAGTGATGGCTCAGCTCATGCCCGATCACGACGCCGATGCCGCCATAATTGACCGCAGGATCGGCCTTGGCATCAAAGAACGGCGGCTGCAGGATCGCGGCCGGGAACACGATCTCGTTCATCGGCGGATTGGCATAGGCGTTCACCGTCATCGGCGTCATGCCCCATTCGGTGCGGTCGATCGGCTGGCCGAGCTTGTGCAGATCGCGCTCATATTCGAACGCATTGGCCGCCGCGACATTGGCGACGATATCGTCGCGCTTGACCGTCAATGCCGAATAGTCCCGCCATTTCGACGGATAGCCGATCTTGGGGGTGAAGGCCGCCAGTTTGGCATGGGCCTTCACCTTGGTTTCCGGGGCCATCCAAGTGAGATTGTCGAGCCGCACGCTCATCGCCGCGATGATGTTCTTGACGAGCTGGTCCGCTGCCGCCTTGGTCGCGGGCGGGAAATATTGCTCGACATATGCCTGGCCGACCTGTTCGCCCATCGCCCCGCTGACGATCCCCACGCCGCGCTTCCACCGCACCGGCTGCTGCGGCGCACCGCTCAGCACGGTGCCGTAGAAAGCGAAATTGGCATCGTTAATCGGCTTGGCGAGAACGCCGGCGTAGCTCCGCAACAAGCGCAGGATCAGGAAATCCTGCACCACCTGGACGGGGGCATCGGCAAAGGCCTTGGCTTCGTCGGTCAGCGCGCTCGGCATCCCGACCAGATAATTGGCCTGGCCTGCGGTCCCGGCGGTCTTCATATAGACCTCCCACGGGAAGCCCGGGGCCTTGGTCGCGAAGTCAGCCGCCGACCACTTATTGTAGGTCAGATCGGAATCGCGCGACTTGATCCGGTCCCAATGCGCGGTCGCCAGCGCCTTTTCAAAGGCATAGACCGCTGCGCCGCGCGCGGCGGCATCGTCGACGCCCGCCAGGCCCAGCATCTGCACCTGATAGGCCTGATATTTTGCGCGCGTGTCGGCGAGCTTGGGGTCGTCCTTCAGATAATAATCGCGGTCCGGCAGGCCGATGCCCGACTGGCTGAGCCCGACGATATAGGTGTCGGGGGCCTTGTCGTCCTGGCCCACGCCCATCCGGAACAGGCCGCCGACGCCGGTGCGCTGCAGCTTCGCCATTTCGGCCGCCAGCGCGGTCTTGTCCCCCGCCGCGCGAATTTCGGCGATCCAGGGCTTGATCGGATCGATGCCTTTGGCGTTGATCGCGGCCTCATCCATGAAGCTCGCATAGAAATCGCCGATCTTGTCGCCAGGGCGCTTCGCCGCCGCATCCAGGATCGTGCGGGTCTGTTCCAGCGAGCGGTCAGCCAAGCGGTTGAACATGCCGTACGTCGCCTTGTCCGCCGGAATCTCGGTGGCCGCTTCCCACTTGCCGCCGGCGAACTTCACGAAATCGTCACCCGGCTGCACGCTGGTGTCCATGCCAGCAAGATCGAGCCCGAACGCGCCGATTTCAGCCCCGGTCGCCTTTGGCGCGGGCTCTGCCTTTGCCGCCACCTTGGCCTTGGGTGCCGGATTTGCGTGGGTCACCCCCACCAAGGCCGCAGAGGCAAGCAAGGAAACCATGACGAACGAACGACGCATGCAAAAATCCTCTCATCGAAAATTGAATGGAGCGTGTTGTAACCCCAAGACACATTCCGTCAAATCGCTTGTTTCGGCCCTTTTCGCGCGGCCCTTTTGCGCCATTTGCGGCCGATTCGGATCCGCCAGGCGAGCCCGGTCAGGACATAGCCCAAAACCGAAAGGATCGCGGCGATGAGGACCAGCCCGACGATCGTCGACGGCCCCCCTTGCGACACCAGCCAGTGCAACAATCCGACATTGGCCTTCACATTGCTTGCAATCGGCGCGCCGGGCACGCTGCGATCGAACCGCAAGACCCAATGCCCAAGCTGATACGCCGCCCAGAACAGCGGCACGGTGGTAATCGGATTGTGGAGCAGCGTCGTGCCCACCGCGACGGGCACGTTGGCGCGCACGGGCAAGGCTGTCACCGCCGCAAGCGGCATATGCGCGAAGGGAAACAGCACCCCGGTAAACAGCCCCAATGCCACCCCGCGCGGGACCGATCGCCGGGTGAAGCGCCACAGCGCGGGTGCGAGGATGCGGTGGGCGACGGGTCGCAGATAGCGGTTGGCCTCGACACTTTCGCGCGTCGGCACATGGCGACCGACCCAGCGGGACAGCCGCGCCATCGCGCTGAGCCGGGCCGCGGCCTCAACCACGGTCGCGCATCAGCCGCCCTTGCTCACGCTTCCAGTCGCGCTCCTTGATCGAATCGCGCTTGTCATGCGCCTTCTTGCCCTTGGCCAGCGCCAGTTCGACCTTGGCGCGGCCCTTGGAATTGAAATAGACCATCAACGGCACCAGCGTCATGCCCTCGCGCGCCACCGCGCCGTGCATCTTGTTGATCTCGCGCTCATGCAGCAGCAGTTTGCGCGCGCGCTTTGGCTCATGGTTGAAGCGGTTGCCGTGGCTGAATTCGGGCACGTTGGAATTGATCAGCCACACCTGCCCGTCTTTCACCTCGGCATAGCTCTCGGCGATCGAGCCGGTGCCGCTGCGCAAGCTCTTCACCTCGGTCCCGGTCAGCGCGATCCCCGCCTCATAGACGGTGTCGATCGCATAATCGTAGCGGGCGCGCCGGTTCTCGGCGACGATCTTGGTTTTTTCGAAAACGGGGGGCTTTGGACGGGCCATAAGAGCGGCGATGTAGGCGCTGTTGCCTCGAAACAAAAGCCACAAGCGCGGATTAGCAACGACACGGCGCAAGATCGCACATTTTGCGCCGGTCGCGCGCGTTGTTCGCTCGCTATGCGCGCACCAATCCTATAAGGTGATGATATGACCGAGTGCCTGAGCCCCAAATTCGCGACGCACAGCTTCGCCATCGCCATCGATGCCGCCGACATCGATTTCATGGGCCATGTCAACAATGCCTCCTATCTCAAATGGGTACAGGATGCGGTGGTCAGCCACTGGCAGCGCTTTGCGCCGGCCGAAGCGCTCGCGACTCACGCCTGGGTCGCGCTGAAGCACGAGATCACCTATCGCAAACCGACCTTCCTTGATGACGAAGTGATCGCCACCGTTCTGCTCGAAAAGGTGCAGGGCGCGCGCGCTTTCTACGAAACGATCATCAAGCGCGGTGAGGAGGTGCTCGCCGAAGTAAAATCCAGCTGGTGCTGCCTCGACGCCACCACCCTGCGCCCGGCGCGCCTCGCCCGCGACGTGATCGACCGCTTCTTCGCCAAGGATTGAGCGGTAGGTTGGTTGGCTGACACCTGTCGGCGGACTCAATCACGACCAGCGTTCGGCTCGTCTTAACGCCAGTAGGATCGATCACGTGCGCTTTGCCAAGATCACTTCGGTGCGGGCGAGGACGGACATACCTTGCGGTGGCTCCGCATAACGAAAGCCCATTCGCTCATACAGGCCGAGCGCAACATCGAGTGCTTTGAAAGATTGCAGATAGAGCGCGGGGCCGCCCCTCGCCGAGGAATAAGCGAGACATCGCTCCACAAGCGCGCGCCCTGCGCCATGCCCCCTCGCCTTTTCGGTGACCACCAGTTTGCAGAACTCGTAGCCGCTCGCCCCCAAGCCTTTTACGGCGACGGCCCCCACGGTCTCTCCGTCGAACGTCGCAAGAAACGCTTCGCCGCCAGTGGCCCGGTAATAGGTGCCGGGATCACGCATGATCTCAAGATCTTCGGCTTCCGGCTTTCGCCCCATACTCTCCAGCCAAGGGATCCAGATCGCGGCGAATTCGCCAGCGTCATCGTGAGAAATTGGACGAATATCCATTATGCGTGCCCCACGACCGATCCGGAACGGTTTTGCAGTATATCGCGCATCAGCAGCCTTCCAAGCTGATGCGCCGCAAAGCTGTACCGGCGCTGCCGCGCACCGAGGCCCCCTACAGCAACCCAGCCGCCGCCAGCCCCGCATCCACCGCACGCTGGCTCGCTTCGCTCGGCCAGGTCATCGGCAAGCGCAACGCCTGCGGGAAGTCGGGCCGCACCCGGCTCAGCGCATATTTGACCGGCCCCGGCGAAGCATCGGTGAACAGCGCCACGTGCAGCGCAAACAGCCGGTCGTGCAACTCCAGCGCCGCCGCATACTCCCCCGCCGCGCACGCCGCCTGGAACGCCGCGCATAGCGCCGGCGCGACATTGGCGGTCACCGAGATGCACCCCACCCCGCCCGTTACATTGAACGCCAGCGCCATGTCGTCATTGCCCGAAAGCTGCACGAACCCGTCCGGGCACGCCGCGCGCTGCGCCGAGACGCGCTGGATCACCCCCGTCGCATCCTTGATGCCGACCACGCTGGGAAAAGCATGGGCGATCCGCGCGACCGTCTCGACGGCGATGTCGGTCACGGTGCGGCCGGGCACATTGTAGAGTACGATCGGCAAATCGCACGCCTGCACCACCGCCTGGAAATGGCGGAAGATGCCTTCCTGATTGGGGCGGTTGTAGTAAGGCGGCACCATCAGCGCGGCGTCCGCGCCCGCCGCCTTGGCCGCCTTGATATTGTGGATCGCCACGCGCGTATCGTTGGAGCCCGCCCCTGCAATCACCGGAACGCGGCCCTTGGTCTGGTCGACGCAGATGCCGACGATGTGGAAATGCTCCTCCGCGCTCAGCGTGGCCGCTTCGCCGGTGGTGCCGCAGGGCACCAGCCCGGTCGAACCTTCGTCAATCTGCCATTCAACCAGGTCGCGATAGGCCGACTCATCAAACGCGCCGTCGGCGGAGAACGGCGTGACGAGCGCCGGGATCGATCCCGAAAACATGGTTAAGCTGCTCCTGAGAGACGGAATTCCGTCGCATTTTTAGATTTGTCGCGCGACAAATACGGACGAAAGGCATATTCTGTCTATATGATTGCTTCGCTCCTTAAATCAGCCCTGTTGCTGGCAGGGGTTTCCACCATCGCGGTGACGTCGAGCGACGCACAGGATCAACTCGGCTGGGGCCGTGCGACACAGGTTCTGGCGGGCACGACCGCAAATAACGCCGCGCTGGCCGCGTCGATCGCCGAATGGAAGGCGCTGCAACAACCGAGCGGATATAGCTTCGAACGCTATGCTCGTTTTCTGCTCGCCCACCCCGGCTGGCCCGGGGAGATGGGTCTGCGGCGCGCGGCGGAGCGGTCGCTCGATCTGGGCGGCTGGTCACCCTCGACCGTCGTATCGTTTTTCCACCGCTTCCCGGCGTTGACGGGGTCGGGCCGCACGCGCTTCGCCGAAGCGCTGGCCGCCACGGGCTCGCGCGATGAGGCCAATGCCGCCGCTCGCGCGGCCTGGGTCGCGGGGTCGCTCTCCACCGCCGATGAAGCGCGGATCATCACCGGCTTTGCGAATGCGCTGACCCCGTCCGACCATAATGCGCGGATGGACATGCTGCTGTGGCAGGGCGCGCTTGCGGCGGCGCAGCGGCAAATGGCGCTTGTCAGCCCTGCGTGGCAGCCGGTGTTCGCCGCCCGCCTTGCCTTCCGCACCAACGCCCCTGATGCGGCCGAGCGTGCCGCAGCGACCCAGCAATATGGCGCGGCCGATCCGGGCTGGCTGGCGGATCGCGCCAATTGGCTGCGGAGCACCGGTGCCTCGGCCAGCGCGCGCACCTTGCTGGCGCAGCGCCCCGCGCTGGCGATGACGCCCGGCAGCCCGGGACAATGGTTTGAAGTGCTGCTGACCAACGCCAAGGCAGCTGCGGCAGACGGTCAGGCGACGCTGGCCTATGACATCGCGCGCAAGGTCAGCGATGCCTATTCCGCCGGCACCGATGTCAGCACCCGCCCCTATGGCGAGCGCGACGATTATACGAGCCTCACCTGGCTGGCCGGGCAGACCGCGCTGAAGCAACTCGCCCGCCCGGCCGATGCCGTCCCGCTGTTCCTGCTCTATGCCAGCGCATCGCGCACGCCGACGACTCAGTCCAAGGGGCTATACTGGGCCGGACGTGCGGCAGAAGCCGCCGGGCACCGCGACGAGGCCAATGGCTATTATGCGCGCGCAGCGGGCTTCCGCGACCTGTTCTACGGCCAATTGGCGAGCGAACGCATCGGCCAGCCGCTCAACCCGCCGGGCGACCCGATCCTGCGCCCGGTCGCGCCGGATGTGCGCGCGGCTTTCTACGCCCGCGAGACGGTACGCGCCGCGCAATATCTTGGGACGACGGCGGCATGGGTCGACCAGACCGCCTTCGTCCGCCAGATCGCGATCGACGCCAAGACCGATAGCGACCATGTCCTGTCGACCGAATTGTCGCGCACGCTTGGCCGCCCCGATCTCGGCGTGATGGTCGGGCGCAGCGCGCTGCAAAACGGCCTGAGCGAATACTCGACCGTCGGCTTCCCCAATGTCCGCGTGCCTGTGGCCAGCCAGGACGACTGGACGATGATCCACGCCATCGCGCGCCAGGAAAGCCAGTTCGATCGCGCCGCGATCAGCCATGCCGGCGCGCGCGGGCTGATGCAGTTGATGCCGGGGACCGCGCGCGACACCGCAACCAAGCTCGGGCTCAGCTACGATCCGTCGGCGCTGACCACCGATACCGATTACAACATCATGGTCGGATCGACCTATTTCCGGCACATTTACGGGATTTACGGCAGCTATCCGCTTGCCGTCGCGGCGTACAATGCCGGACCCGGCAATGTGAACAAGTGGCTGCGCGCCAATGGCGACCCGCGCCTGCCGGGCGTGGACATGGTCGACTGGATCGAAGCGATCCCGATCTACGAGACCAAGAATTACGTGCAGCGCGTGCTCGAAAACGCCGTGGTCTATGATTTGATGAACCCGAGCCGCGCGCGGTCTTCGGGTGCGAACCGGATCAGTTGGTATCTGGGCAAGACCATACCGGGCTGAAACACCCGATCTTGGGGATGACAGCGCACCGGCACCTGTGGTGTAGCATCCACAATGGACGATCGCCCCAATTACATGACTCCGGCGGGCTATGCCGCGCTGAGTGCCGAATATCAGCAGTTGCTGGGCGAGGAGCGCCCCAAGCTGGTCGACGTCATTTCCTGGGCGGCGGGTAATGGCGACCGCTCGGAAAATGGCGACTATATCTATGGTCGCAAGCGCCTGCGCGAGATCGACCGGCGGCTGGGGTTTCTGGCGCGGCGGATGAAGGCGGCGAAGGTGATCGACCCAGCCGCGCAGCCGGACCGGGGGCGCGTATGGTTCGGGGCGACAGTTACGATCGCCGACCCTGAAGACTTTAGCGACACCGCCGAACGCACGCTGACGCTGGTCGGGGACGACGAAACGGATGCCACCGCTGGCAGGATCGGCTGGAATGCGCCGATCGCGCGGGCGCTGCGCGGGGCCGCAATCGGCGACGTGCGCCGTGTCACGCTCCCGGCAGGCGAGCGGCAATATGAGGTGATTGCGATCTCCTATCCGTGAAGAAACGCGAACACGCGACGGAAACTGCAGGATTTACGACGGAACCGGCAGGAACGACGATGACTTCGCGCACGTGATGCTACAGCACGGTGATCGCGCGCGAGACGATGCGGCGAATATAAGGTTGATGACAATGGCAGTGGTGCAGCGGGTGTTCGTCACCGGCAAGGTTCAAAATACGGGTTTTCGGGACTGGGCGGTGCGCCGCGCGCAGGAATGTGGCGTAACCGGTTGGGTGCGCAATTTGAAGGACGGGCGGATCGAAATGCTCATCGCGGGCGAGGACGACGCCGTCACCGCCATGACCGAGGCGTGCCGACAGGGCCCTCCGCTCGCACGGGTCGATCATCTGGAAGCCAATGCCGATAGCGAGCGCGTCCCCAAGGGGTTCACCAAGCGCTTCACTGCATGACCAGCGCGGGGAGCGGCGTGGCACTTCCACGCCGCCCCTCCGGACCTTATCGCGTCAGTTTCTTGTAGGCGAGCCGCGTCGGACGGTCGGCCGCATCGCCCAGTCGGCGACGCTTGTCTTCCTCATAGCTTTCGAAATTGCCTTCGAACCATTCGACATGGCTGTCGCCTTCGAACGCCAGGATGTGCGTCGCCAGGCGATCGAGGAAGAAGCGATCGTGGCTGATCACCACGGCGCAACCGGCGAAGGATTCGAGCGCCTCTTCCAGCGCGCGCAGCGTCTCGACGTCAAGATCGTTGGTCGGTTCGTCGAGCAGGAGGACGTTGCCACCCTCCTTCAGCATCTTGGCGAGGTGCACGCGGTTGCGCTCACCGCCCGAAAGCTGGCCGACCTTCTTCTGCTGGTCCTGCCCCTTAAAGTTGAACGCGCCGACATAAGCCCGCGTGCCCAGTTCCTGCTTGCCGAAGCGGAAGATCTCGAGCTTGTCCGAGATTTCCTCCCAGACATTGTTGTTCGGGTCGAGGTCATCGCGCGACTGGTCGACATAACCGAGCTTGACCGTCTGACCGACCTCGATCGTGCCTTCGTCGGGCGTTTCCTGACCGGTGATGAGCTTGAACAGCGTCGACTTACCCGCGCCGTTCGGCCCGATCACGCCGACAATGCCGCCCGGCGGCAGCGTGAAGTCGAGATTCTCGAACAGCAATTTGTCGCCATAGGATTTGGTCAGGCCCTTGGCCTCGATCACCTTGCCGCCAAGCCGTTCGGGCAATTGGATCAGGATCTGCGCCTTGCCGACGGCGCGATTTTCCTGCTTCTCCATCAGCTCGTCAAACGCGCGGATACGCGCCTTGGACTTGGTCTGGCGCGCCTTGGGGGTCTGCCGCATCCACGCCAGCTCGTCGGCGATCGCCTTGGCCTTGCCCTGCTCCTCGCGCTCTTCCTGCTCGAGCCGCTTCACCTTCTTTTCGAGATAGCCCGAATAGTTGGATTCATAGGTGTAATAGCGCCCGCGATCGAGCTCGAGCACCCAGTTCACGACATTGTCGAGAAAGTAGCGATCGTGGGTGACGAGGATGACGTTGCCGACATAATCGCGCAGGTAATTTTCGAGCCAGGCGACGCTTTCGGCGTCGAGATGGTTGGTTGGTTCGTCGAGCAGCAGGATGTTGGGCTTTTCGAGCAGCAGCTTGCACAGCGCAACACGACGCTTCTCACCACCCGACAGGTTGGTGACGGCGCTGTCGCCCGGCGGGCAGCGCAGCGCTTCCATCGCGATTTCGAGCTGGTTGTCGAGGCTCCAGCCATCGGCGGCGTCGATCTTTTCCTGCAACTCGCCCATTTCGCCGAGCAGCGCATCATAATCGCAATCCTCGGGCGGATCGCCCATGATCGCGACGATCTCATTATAGCGATCGACCATGTCGGCGATCGGCCCCGCGCCCATCTTGACGTTTTCCATCACCGTCTTGGTCGGGTCGAGCTGCGGCTCCTGGGGCAGATAGCCGACCTTGATACCCTCGGCGGCCCATGCCTCGCCGGTGAAATCGGGGTCGATCCCGCCCATGATCTTCATCAGCGTGGATTTGCCCGAACCGTTCGGCCCGATGATCGCGATCTTGGCGTCAGGCAGGAACTGCAAATGGATGTTGTTGAGCACCGGCTTGGGCGCACCGGGGAAGGTCTTGGTCAGGCCCTTCATTACATAGCTGTACTGCACGGCCATCGGCTGCGGGCTCCGGGATCGAGAAGGATGGATTTGAGTGGCGGCAGATAGCGACCGGCAGCGCGCTTGGCAACGCGCCGACGACAGGTTGCCGCGCAGCGACGGGGGCGCAATCTTCGCAGGCGGATTTCGATGGTCCGATGCGATTCCCGTTGCAACCGCCGCGCGTCTTGGTCTTACTCTGGTGTTGACCAACCTTCCACCCGCCGCACGGCAACGCCGCTCGGAGATTTCCGCATCACCCCTTTGCCAACAGACGGGAACCGCCCTTGATCAAGCTTCGCGCCTTCGCCCCTGCCACGCTGCTTCTCGCCACCACGGTGCTGGCGACACCCGCGCTCGCCCAGCGCGTCGCGCCGCCTGCGGTGGCGATCGCACCGACGGTGACCGCGCTGCGCGATGCGGCGCTGAAGGACGATGTTGCCTATGATATCGTATCGGGCATCACCACCGAGGTCGGCCCGCGCCCGGATGGCTCCCCCGCCGAAGAACGCGCGCGGCAATGGGCCGTCGCAAAACTGAACGCACTCGGCTTCAAGAACGTGCGAATCGAACCCTATGAACTCAAGAACGTATGGGTGCGCGGCGTTGAAACCGCAGAAGTTCTGGGCAGTTATGCGCAGCCGTTGCGGCTGACCGCACTCGGCAATTCGGGTGCCACGCCCGCCGCGGGGCTGACGCTGCCCGTCGCCTATTTCGCCAGCTTCAATGATTTGCTGCTCGCTCCTGCCGGCAGCCTCACTGGCAAGATCGCCTTCGTCTCCAATGCGATGCAACCAACGCAGGACGGGTCGAGCTATGGCAGCCAGGGCATGGCGCGCTTCGTCGGACCAAATATTGCGGCCAGCAAGGGCGCGAGCGCGATCGTGATCCGCTCGATCGGCACCGACCACGGCCGTGGGCCGCATGCGGGCACGACCAACTTCGCGCCCGGCGTAACGCCGATCCCTGCCGCCGCGCTGTCGGTTGCCGACGCCGAAAATCTCGAGCGGATCGTCAAACTCGACAAGCAAGTGAAGCTGCACCTCACCCTGACGCCGACGGTGGTGCCCAGCCGCATGTCGGGCAATGTCGTCGCCGAAGTGCCCGGCACCGATCCTGCGGCGGGCACGATCCTGATCGGCGGGCATCTCGACAGTTGGGATCTTGGCACCGGCGCGATCGACGATGGCGCGGGCATCGCGATCACGGCGGCCGCGGCCAAGCATCTGCTCGATTCGGGCCCGCATCGCCGCACGATCCGCGTCGTGTGGTTTGGAGATGAGGAAACGGGCGGCTTTGGCGGCGCGGCCTATGCCAAGGCTCATGCCGGGGAAACCCATGCGCTGGCCTCCGAATCCGATTTCGGGGCGGATCGCGTGTGGCGTTTCGAGACCAATTTGCCGGAAAGCGCCAAAGCGGTTGGCGATCGTCTCGTGGTCGCACTCGCCCCGCTCGGCGTCGTGCGCGGTGCGGGTGTCGGCGGCGACGGAACCGATGTCGGCCCAACGCTCAAGACCGGCGTTCCGGCGGTTGATCTTAACCAATCGGGCCTGCGCTATTTCGATTATCACCACACGCCCGAGGACACGCTCGACCGGATCGACCCGGAACAATTGCGGCAAAACGTCGCGGCCTGGACGACGATGCTCGCCATCGTGGCGGACGCACCCGAAGCGATGGGTCCTGTCACCCCGAAAAAGTAACCATAACTCAACCCGTCGCAAATGTGGCGGAAAGGTGGCATTTGCGGTAACTTATGGCGAATTTAAGATTGACGCACCGCAACAGGACGTTATGCCACCAGCCTTCGCGACGGCGTTGGGCCGCTCGTGAAACTGCTAATTTGCTTGGGAGCAATTGCATGAAGAAGATCGCCCTTGTTCTCGTTGCCGCCGGTGCCCTGTCGCTCGCTGCGTGCCACAAGAACCCTGAAGCTGCCGCCATCGAGAACAATGCCGACGTCATCGCCGACGGCATCGACAACAACGCTTCGGTCCTCGACGACGTTGCGTCGAACACCTCGAACGCTGCAGCCGCAGACGTGATCGCAAACTCGGCTGACGCACTGCACGACAAGGCGGACAACGTCCGTGACGCCGGCGCAGCGAAGGCTGACAACGTTACCAAGTAAGACTGTCGGGGCGTTTCGCCCCAGTCTGACGAATGGGGCGCTTCCTTCGCGGGGAGCGCCCTTTTTCGTTGGGTCAATAACCGCGCTGCGCAAGCGCGATATTGAGCGCGTATAGCCGCACCGCAATGTCGCGGCGATACGATATCGCAGGCGGAGATAGCGCCAGCGCCCGCGCCCAATAAGGCTGCGCGGCGCGGAAATCGCCTGCCTCGACATAGGCCAGGCCTTCGAAAAAGGGAGGCGCTGGGTGATCGGGCGCGATCTGGGTCGCGTGGTTGAAGGCGAAGCGAGCGGCAGGCGAAACCATGCCGTCATGTTGCGCCAGCGCGGTGCCGAGCCCGACCCAGAGGGTAAGGCTGCGCGGATAATGGTTCAGCCCCATCAGCACCACCTGCACGCCGCTGTCGCGGCTGCCACGCCGCATCAACGCGTCCGATGCGATCAGATACGCCCCATCCCCCGAAAATCGACCGAGCAGCGCGCCGCGCAGATCGACGATCGAGGGATCGATCGCAACCGTTGCGGCATCCGCTTGCGCGGGGCTGCCCGGGAGCATGGCCCGGCCCTGCAGGGCGTAACCGAGTATGCCCAGCCCAATGGCCGGCGCGGCGATCGCCAATACGTGCCGCGAGACGCCCGCGCGCCACAGGATCAGCGCGACCAGCGCAGCGATCAGCACCAAGGACACCCAGCCATTCATATCAGACCCATCGCGCTTGCCATCGCGCCACTTTAGGCCATTTTGTCGTCCCGTCGACGCGCAACCCCATGTCGTCCCCGCGCGTTCGCCCCTAAACGGTGCAAGGAATCGATATCGTGAAACAGTTGATCGCCTTCGACCTCGACGGGACGCTGGCCGAGAGCAAGCAGAAGATCGGGGATGAAATGGCCGGGCTGCTCGGCCAGCTGCTCGCGCGCGTGTCGGTTGCCGTCATTTCCGGCGGGGATTGGCCGCAATTCGAGAAGCAGGTGGTTGCTGCCCTGCCCGCCACCGCCGCGATCGAGCATCTGTTCATTATGCCGACCACCGGCACCAAGCTGTATCGCTTTAGCGATGGAACCTGGAGCCCGGTCTATGCCGAAATCTTCGCGCCGGCCGAGCGTGACCACATCCTCAGCGCTCTGACCGAAGCGACCAGGGAAGCAGGCTTTGCCGACGAGAAGATCTGGGGCGAGCGCGTCGAGGATCGTGGCAGCCAGATCACCTTTTCCGGCCTCGGCCAGGAAGCCCCGCTCGACGCCAAAAAAGCCTGGGACCCCGATTTCGCCAAGCGCAAGGCAATGCAGGTGCTGCTGCGCAAGGCCCTGCCCGATCTCTCCGTCAATATCGGCGGATCGACCTCGCTCGACATCACCCATGCGGGAATCGACAAGGCCTATGCGATGCGCCGTCTCGCTGAGCATTCGGGGATCGCGACCGAGGACATGCTGTTCCTCGGCGACGCGATCTACCCCGGCGGCAATGACGATGCCGTGCGCGCAGCGGGTATGGACACCATCGCGGTGCGCGACGTGGCGGAAACCGCCACCGCCGTGCGGGCGATGATCGCCTGCCTGCCGAAACGTTAGCCCCGACCGATGAGGCGGCGCGCGATGCTGTCGGCCACGTCGGCGGCAGGCGCGCCGGTGCGGTCGCTCTCATCCCACACTTCGATCAGGCGATCCGGAATCCGCGCGATGCGGGCGTTGACCTCGGCCTGGTCGCCCTGCCCGAGATATTCGAGCCCGACATTAATGATGCCGCCTGCGTTGATGACGTAATCGGGTGCGTAGAGGATCCCGCGCGCCTGCAGCGCCGCGCCCTCGGCCTTGGTCGCGAGCTGGTTGTTCGCGCCACCGGCGACAACCGTGGTTTGCAGCGCCGCAATCGATTCGGGCGTCAGGATCGCGCCCAGCGCATTGGGGCTGACGATATCGGCCTTGATGCCCAGGATCGCGTCCGCCGCGACCGTCTCTGCGCCCAGTTCGGCCGCCAGCGCCTTGGCACGATCGGCATTGACGTCGGCCAACGTCAGCCGCGCGCCATCCTTGGCGAGCAAACGCGCAAGACCGCCGCCAACACTGCCGACACCCTGGATCGCGACATGCACGCCCTTCATCACGTCCGCGCCCAGACCGCGCTTGGCGGCAGCCTTGACGCCGAGATAGACGCCCATCGCGGTATAAGGTCCAGGATCACCACCTGCGCTGCCCGCCGCGACCGGCAGGCCCGACACGTGCTTGGTCATCGTCGCGATCGTCTTCATGCTCGCTTCGGACATGCCGACGTCTTCTGCCGTAACGTAGCGCCCGCCCAGCGACTCGACCACGCGGCCAAAGGCTTCGAGTTGCGCCTGGCTGATCGAATCGCCCGGCTTTGCCGCCAGCACGACGCCCTTGCCGCCACCCATGGGCAGGCCCGCCATCGCATTCTTGAAGCTCATCCCGCGCGATAGGCGCAGCGCGTCGGTGATCGCGCCGTCGCTATCGGCATAATGCCAGAAGCGCACGCCGCCCGCTGCAGGACCCAGCTTGGTCGAGTGAATCGCAATGACCGCACGAAGCCCCGAGGCAGGATCGGTGAAGAGGTGTACGCCCTCATGATCGTCGAAATCGGGGAAGCCCCAGCCGCTGGTCACGCTAGAATTCCTGGCTGCTTGAAGAAGTGGGGCGACCGACGGGACTTGAACCCGCAACATCCGGCATCACAAGCCGACGCTCTAACCAATTGAACTACGATCGCCGCAGAGCAAGCGCCCCTAGCGGGCGGCAGGGGCCAGCGTCAAGAATACAAGCTCAAAATTTCCCCTCAACCGCGAGAAGATATCCATTGGGCATGTGCTGAAACCCGCTGCGCTCCAGCTTTTGCGTGGCCGCAACGTCGCTTGGCTTGGCCAAAAACTCGGCGCGAAAGCGTCCCGAATCCCACAACCGCACCGTCACTTGCTCGGTCCCGGCTTGGCTGACGAGCGGCAACAGCAGCGCACCCGCGTCACACCGCGCCGCGCCCGCCAGGCCCTGCCCCAGCGTGATTCCCGCAATATCGCCACCCAGCGTTGCCTTGACGCGCCCTTCGGCACGCTCGCACCGCCCGTCCACAAACCGCACGCTGACATCGTCCAGATCGATGGCGGTGATGGGCAGCGGCGCGAACGCGTCCCCGACGGGTACGCCAGCGGTCATCTGCTCGATTCCGACGCTGTGCCGCGAGACGCTGACCGCCCCGTGCAGGGCACGTCCGGTGCCCGACGGATGCCCCTCCAGCGCGAGTCGCGCCCGCCCGGCGAGCAAGGCCCATGGCGACAATGCGGCATCGACATCGCCCAAAGCGATGCTGCCCAGCTGCGCCTCACGCAACGAGCCCATCCACACGCTGCCACTAGCGGCCCGCGCGGCAAAGCCGGTGCCATCCAGATCGAACCACGCCAGCGCGAACCGCAGCGGCAACAGCAGGATCAACGCCAGCACAAAGATCGCGCCGAACAGCGCCGCCGGTCCGGTGCGCAGACGGATCATTGCCCCTGCGCCTTCAACGTCATTTGCACTGCCACCGTGCGATCGCCATTGTCGGTCGTTCCCAAGCGATCGACCAGCATACCCGACGCTTCGAGATCGGCGATCCAGCCGATCAAAGCCCCGGGCCGGGCCGAGGCGATGGTGATCTGCACCCGGTCGCCCCCCTGCGGCACGACACTGGCGAGCGCGAAACCGGCATCGTTGGCGCGCGTCCGCACCATCGCTTCGAGCGGTCCGGCCAGCGGCGCGGCGCGGTCGGCCTGCGCGGCCTTCACCGCATCGACCCGCGCTTGCGTCTCGCCCAGGCGAATCACCGCATCGGCATGGCGCGTCTTGGCCGATTCGAGCGCATCGCCGAGCGGCACGACCAGGAAATAGCATAAGGCCAGCACCGCCATCGCCCCACCGGCCAGCAGCAGATATTGTTCGCGCCGGGAGCGGGCGCGATACCAGAGGAGCAAGCGCTCGGTCATCGCGGCTTCACCATGATGTCCCCCGTCACGCGCCCGCCGACCGACTGGAACTGCCCCATCGGCGTAGCGCTGAGCCCGCTCGCTTCGATCCGGCGCTGCAAATCGAGGATCTGCCCCTCATTCTGGACGCCCACTGTCACGCGCATCGCCCCGTTCGAATCGAAGGATAGCGTGCGGATCTCGGTGCCGGGCGTCGCGCGCATCGCCGCGAAAACGGTCGCGGCGGTGCGGCTGAAGCCGAGCCCGCCGCCGCGCAACCGCTCCAGCCGCGCGCTGAGTTGGCGGTCAGCGTCGTTCACCGCCTCGCCGCGCGCGAGGCCACTGCGGGCCAGCACATCGGCACGGCGTTCGAGATCATCGGCGGCGAGCGAATAAGTCAGCAGTTGAACGCAGGTGATGAGCAAGGTCACCGCCAGCACCGCCCCGGCCAGCCAAGCAAGCCGCCGGATCAACGCCCAATCGATCGCCGTGGCCACCACCTTCGCGAACGGCCCCTGCCGCAGGTTGAGTACGGGCGCATGGGCCGCCGCGATGATCGCAGCCTCCATTTGGTCGCGCGGCAAGGTCTCGGGCCTGACCCCGCCGGTGATGAGATCGGTCAGCCCGGCCTCGTCGGCAAAGCCGCTGGTCGGCCCGCGGACCACGCCCGCCCCGCCGAAATCGGCGCGGACATAGCCCGTCTCCGGTCGCGGCAACAGCAACGGTGCGGGCAGCAGCCCATCGGGATCGATGCCATAGTCTGCAAGGGCGTTGAGCCAGTCGCGCATCTGGGTCGCCGCCACGACGGCGATCGGCCGTTCGACCAGCGCATCCTCGCGCCCCACTGCAACGTGCATTTCACCGATCGGGGTTGCGCTGGCATCGGCGGCGAGCAAGCGCGCCGCTGCCACCGCCTGCGCGAGCGAGCGATCGGGCAGCTCGGCCCAGTGCAGCGTCACCGCATCGGCGGGCACCACCGCGACCAGGCGGTCATCGCCGTCTGCGGCCAACACGGGCATCCCCTCGCCCCGCCCGGTCACCCCATCGCCCGCGATCCGCAGCCAGCGCCACGCGGTGTCATGCGTCGGAACAAAGAGGACGAGCGTGTCGGTCATGGTCGCTCACCCCATTGGCGTGATACCAGCCGCGCGGGAAGGGCCGTTGCGTCGATCAGACCAGTTTGTTCAAGCCGAGTGCTACCCAATGCGACATCGACGCGCAGCGCGAACCACGTCGTCTTGACATCGGTCTGCCCCGCACCGGTCGCGCCCGCCCCGCCAGCGAGCGCCGATTGCGACCAGAACGCCCCCGCATTGGCGAATCCTTTTGGCGGGCGCTGCAACAGCGCCTGGCGCACGGCCTCGACCGACAGGGTCTGGCCGAGCATCGCGATCAGCGGTGCCTGTTCCGGCAGCACTGTGTTGACGTTGATCTTCGACGGCGTCGCGACGGGCAGCGTGCACAGCCACGGTCGAAGCCGCTCATAATCGAGCCGCGTCACGCCGGCGACCGCGCGCAATTCGCTGGGGTCGGTCATCAGCGTGTTGGCGGTGCGATAGGCGAGCTTGCCGCCGCCATAGACGTTATCCTCGGCACCGCCCTCGAGCGGACTGTTGTCGCTGTCGATCCAGTCCGCCGCCGCAGCCGCAATCGCATCGGGCGAGCGCGCGGTGGGATCAACCAACGCGATCAAGCGCGCGAACTGCGTCCGCGCCGGGGTATACGCGGCATAGACGCCCGGCGTTACTTCAATGGCGAGGCTGTTGAGGTTGAAGCAATTCCCGCCATCGGTGACGGTCGCGGTGGCGGTGCCGTTGGGAATCGGCAGCGCGAAGGGTTGGCCGCTCCAGCCGCCCTCCAGCGTCACCTTGTCGGGGCTTTTCGACAAAAGATCGCTGATCTTGAACACCGCGAGCGTTTCCGCCGCGAACGAGAAGGCGCGGGCCTGGTCGAGCGCAACGGCATTGCCGCCCAACCGAGTCGCCAGCCGCAGTTTTTCGAGCGCGACCCCCGCCAGGACGGCAATGACGGCGACCAGCAGCAGCACCGTCAACAGCGCCGCGCCGCGTTCGGTCCTGGGCACCTCAGCGCGCATTGGTCACGCGCTTGCCATATCCGGTGCCGACGAGAACCATTTCGCGCGTCTCCACGCCCGGATCGCGCACGATGCGGAGCTCCAGTGCATCGGGCAGCGGATTCTCCGCATTGCCGATCCAGCGGTCGCTCCACGCCCCCCTGAGACGATAGCGGAGAGCGACCGTGCGGATGTGCGACAGGAGCGGCGTTGGCGGCAGCGCTTGCGCGCCATCAAGCATCGGATAGGCAATGCGGACCAGCGCGCCATCCTCGAGCCGATATTCGACCTTCTGTTCGGACGGGCGCGGCGCGCCATCGAGATTGCTCCAGCCGCCGCGCACCACGCGCAGCAGCACCGCGCCATTGCTGCCCGATTCGCCGGTAAAGGCCGGCACCATCTCGCCCCCCTCGCCGCGCGTCGTGCGCACCACAGCCTGGGCAAGGTCTGCGGTCAGGATCGCGGACAAGCGATTACGCGCCGACACCGCCTCCAACCGGGCCCCCGTCACCCCTTGCGCCCGCACCGAAAAGGACAGGAGTGCCACGCCAGCCGCCGCCAGCAGGCCAAAGATCAACAGCGAAATCATCACTTCGACCAACGTGAAGCCGCGTTCGGCGAAGCGCCTCATGGCTTGGTCGCCCCGTCACGCACCATCGTGATATGCCCGGCGCTGCGGCCCGCCTGATCGAGCACGGTCACGTCTATGCGGAGAATGCGGGCGTCGCCGGTCGGCTCAACCACGCGCGTCCAGGTCCAGTCGCGCCCGCCATTTGCTTGGGTGCCGGTGGCAGTGCCGATGGTGGGCGGTCGGGCATCGGTCATCGCCTCGATCGCGATGTTGCGCGCCACCATTTGCGCCATCAGCGTGGTGTCGAGCGTCGTCGCGCCCCGGATCGTCGCGCCTTCCAGCCGGATCAGCGCGAGCGCGGCGAGGCTGAACACGGCGAGCGCGACCATCATCTCGATCAGCGTGAAGCCGCGCGCCGCTGTCGGCGCCCTAACCACCGATTCGCACCGCGCCATCGGCGGCGACATGCACCACCACGCTCTCGCGCGACCGCGTGAGCGTCACGTCAAGCGGGCGATCCGCCATGCCGGTCGAATCGAACAGGATGCGGTCGCGCGGAGTCGCGCCACCCGGCAGCGCCCGCGTGCCGCTGCTCCAGCGCGTTACCCGCAGCGGCTTCTCCCCCATCGCCACCCACGCGCCGTCCAGGCGTTCGTCAAAGCCATAGCCGCCCTCGGACACCCACACGCTGATCGGCCGTGCGCCCACCACCGCCAGATCATGCGCCGCACGCGTCCGTGCGGCGAAACGCGCGGCCTCATCGGTCAGCCGTCCGCGCGGGTCGGGCAGCGCCAGCACCACCACCGCGCTGGCCAGGCCGATGATCGCAATCACGATCATCAGCTCGATCAGCGTGAAGCCGCGCTCGCGCGCCTTACTGCCAGCTACCGATATCGGCATTGGCCCCCTCGCCGCCTTCCTTATGGTCCGCGCCCAGCGTCCACACATCGGCCTCGCCATGCGCGCCGGGGGAGGCATAGAGATAGGGCTTGCCCCACGGGTCGAGCGGCAGTTTCTTGATATAGCCGCCGCGCTGATATTTGCTCGCATCGGCATCGGCCGGTGCCGACACCAAAGCCTGCAAGCCGTCGGTGGTCGAGGGGTACACGTCGTTCTGCAATTTGTAGAGATCGAGCGCACCCTCGATCTGCGCGATATCGGCCTTGGCCTTGGTGATCTTGCCTTTGTCGCCCAGCGGCAGGACGTTGTAGGTGACGATCGCGGCGAGCAGGCCGAGGATGACGATCACCACCATCAACTCGATCAGGGTAAAGCCCTGTTCGGACGGGCGAACACGGCGGTTGGTGTGGGAAGCAGGCATTACAAACCTCATTGTCCGGCAAGCGTGTTGAGTTGCAGGATCGGTAGCAGGATGGATAGCACGATCGTGGCGACGACGCCCCCCATCAGCACGATGATGAGCGGTTCGAGCAGCGACAGCGCGGTGGTGGTGAAGCGGTCGAATTCGCGCTCCAGATAATCCGCCGCGCGTTCCAGCATGTCGTCGAGCTGCCCCGCCGTCTCGCCAGACGCGGCGAGATAGGTCAGCAAGGGCGGGAACACGCCGGTCCGCCGCATCGCCGCCGACAGGCTGCCGCCACCGCGGATCGATTCGATGATCTCGTCCGACGCGCGTTTCAGGCGCAGATTGTGGATCGTGCCGCCGGTCAGCGTCAGCCCTTCGAGCAGCGGCAAGCGACTCGCCACCATCGTTGCCAGCGTCCGCGCCATCCGCGCGGCGTGCAGATCGCGCAACAGCCGACCAAGCAAAGGGAGCTTCAGAATCCAGGTGTCGAACGCAAGTTTCACGCGGGGGTCTTTCAGCGCACGCCACGCCCCCAGGCCAATCAGCACAGCGCCGATCAGCAGCGCCCACCAATAACCGACCAGAAAGGCCGACAGCGCCATCACCGCGCGCGTCAGGAAGGGCAGTTGCTGCCCGACCGTGTCGAACTGCTCGACCACTTGCGGCACCACGAACACCATCAGCGCCGTCACCACCGCCATCGCCACCACCGCCAGCACGGCGGGGTAAGCGAGCGTGGTGATGATCTTGCCGTTGATCTCGGCCTGCCGCTCCAGCAACAGCGAGAGGCGTTCGAGGATGACCGGCAACGCGCCCGAGCTTTCCCCAGCCGACACCATCGCGCGGTATAAAGCCGGGAAGCTCTTCGCCTCACGCGCCATCGCCTCATGCAGCCGCCGCCCCTCGACCACCCCCGCATGGACCGATTCCACGATCTCCCGGACATGCTCCTGCTCGGTCTGGCGCACGATCGTGCGCAGCGATTCCTCCAGCGGCGATACGCGGTTGAGCGTTGCGAGTTGCCGCGTGAACAGCGTCAATTGCTTGGTGCTCATGCGTCGACGCCCCAGCCGCACATCGGACAGCAGCGCCTTGCCCTTGGCCGGGCGCCCGGAGCCGGGTTCGACCTTGACCACATATAACCGCCGCCGATCGAGCAGCGTGCGCGCCTCGTCGATCGACGGCGCCGCGATATGCCCGCGCGCTTCGCGCCCCTTGGTGTCGATCGCGATGTAATCGAAGTCAGGCATGAGCCCTGCCCCACACATATCCTCCCCTCCCTGGAAGGGAGGGGTTGGGGGTGGGTCGGCCTAGGGAGAGGACAGCCCCAGCCACGGGCCAACCCACCCCCGGCCCCTCCCTTCCAGGGAGGGGAGAAGAAGACCGCTCACTCACCCGCCACCATCGGCGCTTCCGCATCGGCCATGTCGCGCCGCGACACCCGCACCGCTTCCTCGGCCGTGGTCACCCCCTCGCGCACCAACTGCCGCGCCGCGCTGCCAAGCGTCGGCGCATGGAGAAAAGCGTGGCGCGCGATCAGCGCTTCATCGCCGCCATCGTTGATCAGGCGGCGCACCGTCTCATCGACGCGGACGGCCTCATACACGCCCACACGCCCCTTAAAGCCGCTGCCCTGGCACTGCTCGCAGCCGACCGCCTCATAGACGATCGTGCCCGGATCGAAACCGAGCAACGCCGCCACTGGCCCCTCCGCCGCGACCGGGCGGCGGCACTGCTCGCACAGCCGCCGCACCAGCCGCTGCGCAATCACCGCGCGCAGCGTCGATGCCAGCAGGAACGGCTCGACCTTCATGTCGCGCATCCGCGTGATCGCGCCGACCGCGTCATTGGTGTGGACCGTGGACAGCACCAGATGCCCGGTCAGCGATGCCTGCACCGCAATTTCGGCGGTTTCGCGGTCGCGGATTTCGCCGACCATCACCACATCGGGGTCCTGCCGCAGGATCGCGCGCAATCCGGCCGCGAAAGTCAGCCCGACCTTGGGGTTGACCTGGGTCTGCCCCACCCCCTCCATCGCATATTCGACCGGGTCCTCGACCGTCAGGATGTTGCGGCTGCCATCGTTGAGCAGCCGCATCGCCGCATACAGCGTCGTCGTCTTGCCCGATCCCGTCGGCCCGGTGACCAGGATGATGCCATTGGGCTCGGTCACCGCATCCTTGAGCAACTGGTGGATGGCCGGCGTCATGCCCAGCGCATCGAGCGTGATCCCGGCATTTTCCTTGTCGAGAATGCGCAACACAACGCGCTCGCCCGCGCGGCTCGGCAAGGTCGATACGCGCACGTCGAGCAATTTGCCGCCCAGCGTCAGCCCGATGCGCCCATCCTGCGGCACGCGGCGCTCGGCAATGTCGAGCCGCGCCATCACCTTGATGCGGCTGACCACCACCGGCGCGACATGCGGCGGCATGCGCAGCGTCTCACGCAGCACGCCGTCGATCCGCATCCGCACCACCAGCCCGGTTTCATAGGGCTCGACATGGATGTCGGACACGCCGTTGCGCGCTGCATCGGCGATGATGCCGTTGATCAGCCGGATCGCGGGAGCATCGTCGGCGGTGTCGAGCAAATCGTCCGCGCTCGGCAGATGATCCGCCAGCATGTCGAGTTCGTCGCCCAGCCCCAGCGCCCCCGCCGCCATCGCCGCCGCCTGCCCGTCCATCGCATAGACTTCGGACAGCAGCCGGTCGAAGTCGCTCGGCGTGACGGGTGTTACCTGGAATGGCCGGGCCAAATGGCGGCGCAGCTCGATCAAGGCCTTAGGATCGGCCCCTTCGCGCATCGCAACGGTGAAGTGCCCGTCATGGTTCGGCGCGACCACCACGCCAAAGCGGCGCGCAAAGGCGTAAGGGATGGTGATTTGCGTCAAGGCATCAAAATCTCCCCTTCCGCTTGCGGGCGGGGTTGGAGCAGGGCTGTCGCTCGACAAGGCTGCAGCGGGGCTGCCCTCCCCTAGCCCCTCCCGCAAGCGGGAGGGGAAAGTCCCGGGATCACCGCCCGGTCCCATCACCGCCCCCGCTTGGTGTGGATCACCGTGCTCGAACTGCGCTGCACCGGCACCGCAATGCGGGGGTCCTCGATGTTGCCGGGCACGGGCGCACTCGGGATCGGCGGGGCCGCGCCCATATAATCGCGCACCAATTGGTCGATCGAAGGCTCGTCATTCGGCGCGGCCAAGCCCTGCTGCAGGCGCAAATAGCCATAACGCTGCTCGGTCAAGCGGCGGCTGTCCTCGGCGGTGCGCAAAATGGTCGGGCGGATGAAGATCATCAAATTGGTCTTGGTCCGCGATTTCGCCTTGGAGCGGAACAGATTGCCCAGCCCCGGAAGATCGCCCAGCAGCGGAATCTTCTGGATCGTGCGGCGTTCATTGTCGTCGAGCAAACCACTGATGACGGCGATGTCGCCATCGTCGACCGTGCGCACCGTCTCGACCTCGCGCTTGTTGAGGATCAGGTCGCTATTGTCGCTCGACACCGGCCCCGCGATCGAACTCACCCCCAGCCGCAGATTGAGCTTCACTGTGCCCGAGGAATTGACTTGCGGCCGCACCGTCAGCTCGATCCCGACATTTTCACGCTGGGTGGTGCGGAAGGTGTTGTTGAAATTGTTCGACAGCGCCTGCCCGGTGGTGATCGGAATTTCCTGCCCGACCAGGCTGTGCGCTTCCTGATTGTCGAGCATCACCAGATGCGGGACTTGCAACAGGTTGGAGGTGGTGTCGCTCTTCAACGCATTGATGATCGAACCGAACACCGTGTCGCCGATCTTGCCCGCCCAGCCACCGAAGCCGCCGCTCGCGCCCAAAATCGAGCTGATCGCCGATTGCGCCAGCGAATCGCTCGCGCTGCTGTTGGTGCTGGTGGTTACGGTGGTGCCGTTGACCACCGTCGTCGTGGTGCTGAGCTGCCGCGCGCCAATCGCCCCGGCGATGGTCAGCAAGCTGGGCGCGGTGTTCTGGAAACTGGAGGCCGCGAACACGCCGCCCTTGATGTTGGCGATGGCGAATTGCGCGCCAAGCTGGCTGGCGGTCTGGTCCGAAACTTCGGCGACAATCGCTTCGACCAGCACTTGTTCGCGCCGGGTGTCGAGTTGATGCACCACATCGGCCAATTGGCGCTGCACTTCCGCAGGTGCCGCGATGACGATGGCGTTCGCGCCAACGAAGCGCGTGACCACTGCCGCCGTCCGCCCGGCCGAACTGATCGCGGCTTGCCCGGTCGAGGTACCGCCACCGGCCGAGACGTCTTGCTGGACGGTCGGCGCGGTGGTCTGGCGTGCGGTCGTCTGAAACCCGCTGCCGTTGCTGCCGCTCGACTGGCCGTTATTGCTGCCAAAGGTCGATGCGGACAGTTGCTGGTTCGAAATGGGCGACGGGGCCTGCCCGACCAGTTGCTGAAGCACGGGCAAAAGCTGCTCGGCATCGGCATTCTCAAGGAAAATCACCTTGATTTCGGTGCCGTTCTTGGCGCGCCGGTCCAGATCCTCGGCCACCGCCGCCAGCCGCGCGACCGACGCCGCATCGCCGCGGATCGCCACCGAATTGGAACTGGTCACGGCCACCACGCTCGCGCTCGAGCCAGTCGACGGTCCACCGCCGCCCGCGCCCTGCCCAGTCAGCGCTTGCAACGCCGTTGCGATTTCACGGGCACCGGCATTCTTCAACGCGACAATGCGCGTTGCGGCAGTGTCGGTGTCGATCTGGCGGATCACCTCGCGCACGCGGCGGACATTGTCGGCGAAATCGACGATGACCAGGCTATTCCCACCGCGATTGGCGGTGACCGAGCCCTGCGGCGAGATCAGCCCCCGCACGGTATCGACCGCCGAGGCAGCGTCGATCGAGCGCAAGCGAACGATTTCGGTCACGTAACTGTTGCTGGCCGCACCACGCGCCCCCACGCGGCTGGGCTGCGACGCGGCATTGTCGGTCGGCTGCACCCGAAACGCGCCATTGCTGGTCGGCACCGCGACCAGGCCGTTGGCGCGCAGCGTCGACAGGAAAATCTCGAAATATTGCGATTTGCTGACCGGGTGATCGGTCACCACCGTCACCTTGCCCTGCACGCGCGCGTCGATGATGAAGGTCCGCCCCGTCACCCGCGCCGCATCGGCGATGAACGCGCGGATATCCGCGTCGCGCACATTCATCGTGGTCTGCGCAACGGCGGTGCCGGCGAGCGCAAGCGCCAGAAACGGTGCCAGAGTAAATGTCTTCATTGCCCCGCAATCGTGATGGAAAGTGGAATCGTGTCCTTGCCGCGCTCCACCGCGACAGAGAGCAGGCCGCCTTTGGCAAATTGTGCGGCGAGACGCTCGATATCGCCTGTCCCTCCGACCGGCTTGCCGGCAATCTGGGTCACGACATCGCCCTCGTGCAACCCGGCGGTGCGAAAGGCGAGCCCACTCCCCTGCGATCGCACGGTCAGCCCGGTCACTCGGCCATTGTCGATGCGCGGGATGAACCCAACGTCCGAACGCAGTTGGGCAAAGGTGATCCCCGAAGGAGCCGAAGGCATTGGACGCGTCGGACCACCGCCAACCAGCGGCGGCGCAGCGGGCGCAGGCGTGGCGACTGGCGTGATTTCCGGCTGTACCAGGAAGAGATCTTCAGACGCGCCATTGCGGTCGATCGTGACATGGTCGAACGCGACCGCCTTCAAGCGCACGCCGGGCATGATCTCCTGCCCCACCCCCACGCTTTGCTGTACCCCGTCAGGCCCAGCGATAATCGCCGAGCCGCCGCCCTGCGCTTCATCGACCCGCGTTCCGAACAAGGTCAGTTGCAAGCTGGTGACCACCGCAGGCCCCGCCGCATCGCCGCCGCTGATGCGAAAGAACGGATCGAAGCTGCTCAAGAGCGCTTGCGGAGCTCCGGCGAACCCGCTGTGTGCCGGGCGCCAGACGCCGATCGCGCCGAGCGGCGTGACCACCGTCCACACCAGCCGCGCACCTTGCACCGCGAGCAGAGCGATCAGCAGCAGCTCGAGCGCGCTATACACTTTCGTCACGGGTACGCGTCGCAAAACACTCCGCGCTCGCGCATCCAACACCAACCGCATGCGGCATTATTCCTCGATCGCGCGTCTAACCTTATCCGCGTGTTACAGACACCAGACGACGCTGTGAACCTCGCACGGTCGCAGGGGCTGGAAAAGCCACAACGGCTTTGGCAGGAATAGGCCGATGACCGCGCAGACACATTTCGGATCGGGCAACCCGGCGGACGCCATGATCGAGCATATCCTCGCCCAACCGGGCGTGCAGCGCGTACCCAGCACCAAACTGACGCTGTTTGTTCGCCGCGGCTTTCTCGATCCCGCAACGTCCACGGCCTTGTGTGCGCGAGTCGATGCGACGCGACGGCCATCGACCCTGTCCGATTTCAACGGCGACCCGACCTTTCGGACCAGCGAGACAGGCGATCTCGATCCGTTCGATCCGCTGGTGATCGATCTCAACGCGCGAATCGCCGCCTTTACCGGGCTCGACCCGGCGCATGGCGAGCCGATCCAGGGGCAGCGTTACGCAACGGGGCAGGAATTCAAAGCCCATACCGATTATTTCGAACCCGACGGAATCGACTATCAGCGGTATTGCGGCATTGCGGGAAACCGCACGTGGACGGTGATGATCTATCTCAACCAGCCCGAAGCTGGCGGTGCCACCCGCTTCAAGGCGATCGACAAGATCATCCAGCCCGAAACCGGGAAGCTGCTGGCGTGGAACAATCGCCTGCCCGACGGGCGGCTCAACCCCGCCACGTTGCACCACGGGATGAAAGTCCGCGCGGGCACCAAATATGTCATCACGAAATGGTTTCGGGAGCTGCCCTGGCGCTGACGCCGCAGCGTCGCCGGACAGCCCGATCCGTGAGAATGGTGGGCGCGGCAAGGATTGAACTTGCGACCCCACCCGTGTGAAGGGTGTGCTCTACCACTGAGCTACGCGCCCGTTGCCGTCCTGCACATGCGAGATGTGGGAGGGCTGAACGGATGAGGGCGGCGTTACCGCCGCCCTCGTCACCAATCCCTTAAAACGAGCAAGTGCCGCTTGTCCAGCGACACCTCGCATGTTTTCGGGAGATTAGATCAATTGACCGAATCCTTCAGGCCCTTGCCGGCCTTGAACTTCGGCTGCGACGACGCCTTGATCGTCATCGGTTCACCGGTGCGCGGGTTGCGGCCGGTCGAGGCCTTACGCTTGCTGACCGAGAACGTGCCGAAGCCAACCAGGCGCACTTCGTCGCCCTTTTTCAGCGCTGCCGAGACCGCATCGAACACCGCCTCAACCGCCTTGCTTGCATCACCCTTGGTCAGACCCGACGTGTCGGCCACCGTCGCGATCAATTCCTGTTTGTTCATCGCCACCAAACCCCCGATACAAAATGGAAAAAATATACCCAGGCAAAAAGCCGGTTGCGCACTAAGACGGCTAGCGCGGGGGCTGTCAAAACAAAAAGCGACAGCCCCGGTCTAAAATCGGCGGAAATGCGGCATTTCGAGTAATCGATCCGATCAATGATGCACTTCACCGCCAATTGGCGCGACGCCCGCTGGCGGCTGCGCGGCCAGGTCATCGGCCTCGGTCCAGTCGATCGCGGTGAGCGGGCCGGTCAGCGCGAGCCGCAACACTTCATCGACATGCGCCACCGGGATGATCTTCAGACCATCCAGGATATTGGCCGGAATCTCCGCCAGATCCTTCTCATTCTCCTGCGGGATGAGCACGGTGGTGATGCCGCCACGTAGCGCCGCCAGCAGTTTTTCCTTCAGGCCGCCGATCGGCAGCACGCGCCCGCGCAACGTCACCTCGCCCGTCATCGCAATGTCGCGCCGCACCGGCACGCCGGTCAGCGTCGAAACGATCGCCGTGACGATGCCGATCCCCGCCGACGGCCCATCCTTGGGCACCGCGCCTTCGGGCAGATGGATATGGATATCCTTGCGCGCGAAGATGCTCGGCTTGATCCCGTAAGAGGGCGAGCGCGCCTTGATGAAGCTGAACGCGGTCTCGATCGATTCCTTCATCACATCGCCGAGCTTGCCGGTGATCTTCGCCGCCCCGCGCCCAGGCACGGTCACGCTTTCGATCGTCAGCAATTCGCCGCCGACTTCGGTCCAGGCGAGACCGGTGACGGCACCGATCTGATTCTCTTCCTCGCCCAGGCCGTGGCGATATTTCTTCACGCCCGCAAATTCGGAGAGATTGTCCGGGGTGACGGTGACGCTCTCGGCCTTGCCTTCCAGAATCCGCCGCAACGCCTTGCGCGCGAGCTTGGCGATCTCGCGCTCCAGCGTACGCACACCGGCTTCGCGGGTGTAGAATTGGATCAGCGCGCGCAGCCCTTCGGTTGTCAGCGTGAACTCACCCTCTTTCAGGCCATGCGCTTCGATCTGCTTGGCGATCAGATGCCGCTCGGCAATCTCGACCTTCTCATCCTCGGTATAGCCTTCGAGCCGGATGATCTCCATGCGGTCGAGCAACGGCTGCGGCAGGTTGAGCGTGTTCGCGGTGGTCACGAACATGATGTCCGAGAGATCGACATCGATCTCCAGATAATGGTCGTTGAACTTCGCATTCTGTTCGGGATCGAGCACTTCGAGCAACGCCGAGGCCGGATCGCC
Organism: Sphingomonas sp. PL20; assembly: GCF_017875905.1. Classification (NCBI taxonomy): domain Bacteria; kingdom Pseudomonadati; phylum Pseudomonadota; class Alphaproteobacteria; order Sphingomonadales; family Sphingomonadaceae; genus Sphingomonas; species Sphingomonas sp. PL20. The sequence goes on from NZ_JAGINH010000002.1 coordinate 2,220,207, forward strand.
GCGGAAATCCTGGCCGAGCTTGTCGATTTCATCGAGCAGGAACAGCGGGTTGCTGGTGCCGGCTTTCTTGAGGTTGGTCACGATCTTGCCCGGCAGCGAGCCGATATAGGTGCGGCGATGGCCGCGAATTTCTGCTTCATCGCGCACACCGCCTAAAGATTGGCGGATAAATTCGCGGCCCGTGGCCTTGGCGATCGACTTGCCGAGGCTGGTCTTGCCAACGCCGGGCGGGCCGACGAGGCACAGGATCGGCCCCTTCAGCTTGTTGGTGCGCGCTTGTACCGCGAGATATTCGATGATCCGGTCCTTGACCTTTTCGAGCGCATAGTGGTCCTCGTCGAGCACCGCTTGCGCCGCCGAAATATCCTTGCGGATCTTGGACTTCTTGCCCCACGGCAGGCCCAGCAGCACGTCGAGATAGTTGCGCACGACGGTGGCCTCGGCCGACATCGGCGCCATCGTCTTGAGCTTCTTCAGCTCCGCCGTCGCCTTGGTGCGGGCTTCCTTGGACAGTTTGAGCGTCGCGATCTTGTTGGTCAGCTCGGCGATCTCATCGCCTTCGCCCTCGTCGCCCTCATTGCCGAGCTCACGCTGGATCGCCTTCAACTGCTCGTTGAGGTAATATTCGCGCTGGGTCTTCTCCATCTGGCGCTTCACGCGGCTTTTGATCTTCTTCTCGACCTGCAGCACGCCAAGCTCGCCCTCCATGAAGGCGAACACCATCTCGAGTCGCTTGGCCGGATCGCGTTCGATCAGCAGCGCTTGCTTGTCGGACACCTTGACCTGGACGTTGGCGGCGACCGCGTCGGCGAGCTTGCTCGCATCCTCAATCTCGCCGAGCTGCACCGCGGTTTCGGCGGGCAGCTTGCGGTTGAGCTTGGCATAATTCTCGAACTGCTCGACCACCGAACGCATCAGCGCGGCCATTTCGGTATTGGCGGCGTCGAGCGCCTCTTCACCGTCGTCGCCCTCCAGCATTTCGACGTCGGCAGCGAGATAGCCGTCGGTCTGCACCAGGCCAGTCAGCGCGGCGCGGCGCTTGCCCTCGACCAGCACGCGCACCGTGCCATCGGGCAGTTTCAGCAATTGCAGAACGACGGCGGTGACGCCGATTTCGTACAGATCATCGCGATCGGGATCGTCTTCGCTCGGGTCGAGCTGCGCGACCAGGAAAATCTCCTTGTCGGCGGCCATCGCCGCCTCCAGAGCCGCGACCGACTTGTCGCGACCAACGAACAGCGGCACGATCATGTTGGGGAACACGACGATGTCGCGCAGCGGCAGCACGGGATAGGCGTGGGTGGGCGACGAGGACTTGGACGGGGTGAAAGAAGCTTTGGTCATGGATACTCCGGGGTCGCGTCAACGACGCGGGCTTAGTTCCTTATATGGGGGGAGTTGCCGTTGCATCAATCGTCGAACGATTTTGGGTGGTGCAGCGGCCCTCGCCGCGTTCCCCGCCAGCGCGCGGCACCCGGCCGACCCGATCGCGCGCGCCTTGGCGGCGGCCGGCGGGCAACCCCTTTTGTCGCGTGTACACGTGATCGCGTGGAGCGGAATCGCCCGCATGATGATCGGCCGGACGCCGGTCGACCTGATGATCGAAACCCGAATCGAACCCTTCGCGCGCGCGCGCTCCGACACCTGGCTGACCAGCGAGGGGCGCAGCGCCATGCAGACCATCATGGTGGAACGCGACAGTGCGTTTCTGGTCCATAACGGTGCACAGACCAGCCTGCCCCAGCCGCAAGCCTATTTCGAGCGGCAGAAGCTCGCGGCATACAGCTATTTGCTGCTCGCCCCGGCGTCGCTGTCACCAAGCGGACGACGCGGCATTACGGCGATCCGCGACGGGTATCCGCCGATCGCGCTGACGCTCGCCCCGGATGGGCGGATTGCCTCGGCCGACTACACCCTTGCTGGGCCGCCGCCGAACCCGCCGCTCGTGCATCAACACCTCCTGTTTGCGGGAACCGTGACAGCGCAGGGGATCCGCTTTCCCCGCACCACCTCGATCCTGCAGAACGGTCGCCCTGTCCTGCGCATGACCATCACCGATTTTTCCGTAGAGCTAGACCCTTCATGATCGCTTCCAGACTCGCTTTTGCTTGTGGCTGCCTCGCGCTGACCGGTGCCACCACCCTGCCCAAGAAAGGCGAGCCCGAGATCACGGCGCAGACCGCGCGGTCGGGCGGTGTGATCGATTCCGACCAGGCGAAATTGGGTTTCGATGCCGCCGACCTGTCTTTCGAGGTGTTGCCCGAGACCGAGACGCTGCGCGGCGTGGCGACGCTCAGCTTCACCGCCAAGGCCCCGCTCGACCGCCTCGCGATCGACCTCGACCGCAATTTGCCGGTCGATGCCATTGCCATCGATGGCGCGGCGCTCGCGCCCGCCGCGTGGAGCAACCCGGAAGGGCGGCTCGTCATCACGCTGCCGCAGCGCGTCGCCAAAGGCGGCCATGTCACCGCGCGCATCACTTATGGCGGGCAACCACATGTCGCGGTCAAGGCCCCGTGGGACAGCGGCATGGTGTGGGCGACCACGCCCGGCGGCGCGCCGTGGTTCGCCACCACTGCCGAAGGCTATGGCTGCGATCTGTTCTGGCCGTGCCTCGATTTCCCGACGGGCGAACCGGGCGTCGCCACGCTGCATATCACCGTGCCCAAGGGGTTGAAGGCCCCCTCCAATGGCAAGCTGCTCGGGGTGGATACGCTGCCCGACGGGCGGACGGTGTGGAACTGGCGGATCAAGCACCCCAATACCTATGGCATCGCGCTCAATGTCGGGCCGTATGAGGAGATTTCGGGCGTCTATAAGAGCCGCTACGGCAACAGCATCCCGATGTTCTACTGGTTCCTGCCGGGCGAGGAAGACAAGGCCCGGGCGCTGTTCGCTGAATTTGCCCCGACGCTCGATTTCTTCGAAAGCGAAGTCGGCCCTTACCCGTTCGGGGACGAGAAAGTCGGCGTGGTGGAGACACCGCATAAGGGCATGGAGCACCAGACGATCAACGCCTACGGCAATGACTATGCCAAGGCCCCCGAAGGATTTGACTGGCTGTTCCAGCACGAATTTGCCCATGAATATTTCGGCAACCAACTGACCGCCGCCAATTGGGACGATTACTGGCTGCACGAGGGCTATGGCACGTACATGCAGCCGCTTTACGGCCGCTGGCGCGAGGGTGAGGCGCGCTATGCGACCATGCTGTCCGACGAACGCAACAAGATCGCCAACCTCCGCCCGATCATCTCGGGCAAGGTGCGGACCGAGGAAGAGGTGTATGAGGTCGATAAAGGCGGACCGGGCCAGGACATCTATTACAAGGGCGCGTGGATGCTCCACACGCTGCGTACCCTGATCGGCGACCGCGCGTTTCGCGATGTCACGCGGCTGGCAGTGTACGGGCGGATCGATCCGCGGCCCGGCAATTTCACGCCGCGTTATGGGTCGAGCGCGGAGTATCAACGCTTCGTGCGGCGCGTGACCGGCAAGGATTATGGCTGGTTCTTCGACGTCTATCTGCGCGAAGCGGCGCTGCCCGATCTGATCGAGACACGCAGCACGACGCGGCTGGCCTTGCGCTGGCAGGCACCGGGCGGGCGGGTATTCCCAATGCCGGTCGAGGTGCAAATCGACGGCCGGATCGTGACGCTGCCGATGGCGGGGGGCGTGGGCAGCCTGCCCGTGCCGAAGCGCGCGCATATCGTGATCGACCCCAAGGCCAAGCTGCTGCGGCGCTCGGTCGCGATCGAGCAGTATCAGGCATGGCGCGACGCGCAGGCACGGCGGCCACGCCCCGCCAATTGACGGACGCGTGTTATTCACATAACACAGCCATGCTCTGGAGGCTGTGATGCGATTTCTGACCGATCCCGTTGGACTTCCCGGCTTGATCGCGCTCGGCGTCGGCATGGGCGTGTTTGTGGTGTCGCTGCTCCGCGCCCGCGCGCGCGGTGTCAAAAGCCCCAAAAGTCCCGACGCGCGGCGCAGCAATGCCTCGATCTGGGGGATCGTGTTGCAGGGGATAGGGATCGGCATCGTCGGATTTGGCCCGATACGGGTCGGCCTCAATCCCGCCTCCACCACAGCGCTGCTCGAGGGGTCGATCGTGCTGGTGCTGATCCTCGGGGCGGTGTGGCTGTTCGATTCGTCGTCGCGGGCGATGGGCCGCAACTGGGCCTTGGTCGCGCGCACCCGCAGCGACGGGCATCTGGTGCAATCGGGCCCGTTCGCGCATGTCCGCAACCCGATCTATGTGGCGATGGCGCTGTTCACACTCGCGATGGCGATCGCTTACGGCCACACGCTCAACCTGATCGCAGGTGCCCCCGTGTTCGCGCTCGGCACCGCCATGCGCGTGCGGCACGAGGAAAGCGTCCTGCGCGCGACCTTCGCCGATTACGACGCTTATGCCGCGCGGGTGAAGCGCTTCGTGCCCGGCCTGTTCTGACCCAGCTCAGCCGGGAATGGCGGGCACGGCCCCGCGCACGACGGGCGTCACCGGCACCAGTTCATAAATATCGAGCAGCGCCCCCTTCCCCGCGCGCGTCAGCACCAGCCGCCAGCGGAACGGCGCGACACGCTCGACCACGCCCGCCACGTCCTGCGCAGGATTGACGCTATAGGGCGGCGCGCTGTCGGCATGGGCCGGGCGGAAGGTGCCGAGGAAGACCTGTCGCTTGTCGGTATCGGGAAACAGCCAGCCGCCGGGCAAGCTGGTGCCGCTCTGCTTGGTGAAAGACAGAGCGTGCGTCGTCCCGTCAACCGTGCAGAAATCGGGCTTATAGGTATCCAGCCCATGCGCACCGCCCAGGCGGACGAGGCGGCAATAATAGGGGCCGGGCGGGAGCGCGGGCAAATCCAGCGCCGCACCCGGCTGGACCAACGGACCCTCGGCATCGAGCTTGCCCTTGAGGCGGGCCGGCACTGCGGCGCGCGCGCGCGACCATGTCGCAGGAAGCGCGTCCAACCGGCTGCGATCTTCTGCTGTAACCGAACCGGCCCAGCCGGTGGGCGTCGCGGCAATGTGGGGCGTCACGCGCGGCCGCGCCGTCCCGGCGGTGCAGCCCGAGACGGTCGCGCCGAGCGCCATCAACGACGTGAGAACAAGGGGCGTCGATACGAAACGCATGGCGGTCGTTCTCCAGAATGTCGATGCGTGATGGGCCGTGCAGCGCGTTAACAATCGGTAAACGCCAAAGGTTAACGGATCGTAAACGACGCCACGGACGCGCGGTTCCGCCCGTTCAGGCGCGCAGCATCGACCAGAACATCGGTCCGCCCTTCGGGACCTGCCACGCCTCGGTCACGACAAAGCCGAGCGTGGCGTAAAAGCCCACATTCCGTTCGTTGGCGGTTTCGAGGTAGACGGGTCGGCCGTCTTCCGCGATCCGATCGAGCCCGGCCTGGATCACCGCGCGACCTAAGCCGCGCCCCTGTGCGGCGGGGTCGCACCCGGCAACATGCAGATACCAGACATCGTTGGAGGGGAGATGCGCATCAATCGCGCTCGACACCGTCAGCGCGCGACCAATCCCCCCGCCCAGGGCACGCCACATCGGCCAGGCGTGCATCACCATATCGAGCAGCGAGGTCTTGCCCAAACCGGGCGCGCGCCACAGCGTCGTCGCCGTGCAGCCTTCCGCGACCAGCCGCAGACCGGCCCGCGCATCCGCCTCGAACAGCAATGCAAAAAGCCGCGGCAGCCGGAGCGCGCGGTCGGCAGGATCGGGTACTATATACGCCATCGCCGGATCGTCGGCGAACGCACGGGCCAGCATCGCCGCGATCCGTCCCCGATCGGCGTCGTCTGCGACACCGATCGGGGTGGAACGCGGCGCGAGGATCACGCAGCCCCGGCCCCGGCCTTTTCCTTCTTCGCATAGACGCGGATCGGTTCCTTGCGGCCGTCGATCACGTCCTTGTCGATCATCACTTCATCGACGCCGTCCATACCGGGCAGATCGAACATCGTGTCGAGCAAGATGCCCTCGAGGATCGATCGCAGCCCGCGTGCACCGGTCTTGCGGTCGATCGCCTTCTTGGCGACCTGCACCAGCGCATCGTCGGTGAAGCCGAGCTTGACCGCCTCCATGTCGAACAGCTTCTGATACTGTTTGACCAGCGCGTTCTTCGGCTCGGTCAGGATCGTGACCAGCGCGGGCACGTCGAGATCCTCGAGCGTCGCGATCACCGGCAAGCGACCGACGAATTCGGGGATCAGGCCGAACTTCAGCAGATCCTCGGGCTCGACTGACTTGAGCGTTTCACCCGTGCGGCGTTCCTCAGGGCTTGCGACATAGGCCCCGAAGCCGATCGACTTGCCCTGCAGACGGTCGCCGATGATCTTTTCAAGGCCCGAGAAGGCACCGCCGCAGATGAACAAGATGTTGGTCGTGTCGACCTGCAGGAACTCCTGCTGCGGATGCTTGCGGCCACCCTGCGGCGGAACGCTGGCGGTGGTGCCTTCCATCAGCTTGAGCAATGCCTGCTGCACGCCCTCGCCCGACACGTCGCGCGTGATCGACGGGTTCTCGGCCTTGCGGCTGATCTTGTCGATTTCGTCGATATAGACGATGCCGCGCTGTGCGCGCTCGACATTGTAGTCGGACGCCTGGAGCAGCTTGAGGATGATGTTCTCGACATCCTCGCCAACATAACCGGCCTCGGTCAAGGTCGTCGCATCGGCCATGGTGAACGGCACGTCGAGGATGCGCGCCAGCGTCTGCGCCAGCAACGTCTTGCCGCAGCCGGTCGGGCCGACGAGCAGGATGTTGGACTTGGCGAGCTCGACATCCGCGCCCTTCTGGCCGTGGTTGAGGCGCTTGTAATGGTTGTGCACCGCCACCGACAGCACGCGCTTGGCGCGCTTCTGGCCGATCACATAATCATCGAGCACGTCGCAGATTTCCTGCGGCGTGGGGACGCCACCATCCTTCTTGGAGACCAAGGCCGACTTGGTCTCCTCGCGGATGATGTCGTTGCACAATTCGACGCATTCATCGCAGATGAATACGGTTGGGCCCGCAATCAGCTTGCGCACCTCATGCTGCGACTTCCCGCAGAAGGAGCAATAAAGCGTGCTCTTCGAGTCGCCGCCGCTGAGTTTCGTCATTCAAACCATCCTTGCCGCCACCAACGGGGGCACCTATGCGGAATGTCTATCCTAGACCGCCCCCGCGCAATCCGACAATCACCAAAATTGCCGTATGAATACGGTAGCGGGGCACCTTTCGAGGCCCCGCTACCTAAAAACCACGTCAGGCCGAGGTCAAAGCAGGCGGCGTGCTCGAATCGTCGGGCAGCGCCGGACGCTTGTCGAACACCTGATCGACCAGACCGAAGTCCTTCGCCTCATGTGCCTCGAGGAACGTGTCACGGTCCATCGCGCGCTCAATCTCTTCGATCGGCTTGCCGGTGTACTGCGCATACAGCGAGTTCATCCGGTTCTTGATGCGCTGGATTTCCTTGGCCTGGATCTGGATATCCGATGCCATGCCCTGCGCGCCGCCCGAAGGCTGATGGATCATGATGCGCGCATTGGTCAGGGCAACGCGCATCCCCGGCTCACCGGCGGCAAGCAGGAAGCTGCCCATCGACGCGGCCTGGCCGATGCACACCGTGCCGACACGCGGGCGAATGTATTGCATCGTATCATGGATCGCCATGCCCGCCGTGACGACACCGCCCGGCGAGTTGATGTACATGAAGATGTCCTTCTTCGGATTTTCCGATTCGAGGAACAGCAGCTGCGCGGTGATGACCGCCGCCATATGATCCTCGACGCCGCCCGTTACGAAGATGATCCGTTCACGCAACAGACGCGAATAGATGTCGAACGAACGCTCGCCGCGGTTCGATTGCTCCACCACGATCGGCACGAGGCCGTCTTGAATGGGAGCCAGAAAGTCGCCGGTGTCGAACGGATTGCGCATGATGAGCCTTTTAGTCCTTATGCCCCGAGAAGAACGGAAATTCGAACCGCATACATCGGCGCTGGCGGAAACGAGTTCAAGCCCCGCCTGCGTTGGCACCTTGATCGGCACGGCGATCGTCGCCGCCCGGTGCGCGGTGTGACAGATACGCCAGCCGCCGTACCTCACGTCGACCGCGCACCACGGTATCGAGGATCAACCCGGTAAACACGTTGAGCGCGGCGAGAATCGTCAGCCCGGTCACCATCACCGCCGTCGGCAAACGCGGCACGAGATGCGTGTGCATATAGGTGATGACCAACGGGATACCGAACGCCAAAGCGGCGGCAAACAGCAAACCCGCGATCACGCCGAAGAACAAAAGCGGCCGCTCGATCCGGTACAGCGTCACGATCGTGCGCGCGATGCGGAAGCCATCGCGGTAAGTGCTGAGCTTCGATTCGGAGCCCTCGGGCCGCGCGAAATAGGGGGTTTCGATCTCGCCGACCGGCATCTTGAGTTCGAGCGCATGGACGCTGATCTCGGTCTCAATCTCGAAGCCCGACGACAGCACCGGAAAACTCTTCACGAAGCGCCGCGAGAACACCCGGTAGCCCGAAAAAATATCGGTGAAGCTGCGCCCGAACAATTGCGCCAGCAACCCGGTCATCGCCTTGTTGCCCAGCACGTGCCCACGACGATACGCGGCGGTGACCTCGGTCACCCGGCTGCCGACCACCATGTCGAGCTGTTCGTCGAGCAAGCGCTGCACCAAAGCGGGCGCGACGGTCGCGTCATAGGTAGCGTCGCCATCGGCCATCACATAGATATCGGCATCGACATCGGCGAACATGCGGCGGACGACATTGCCCTTCCCCTGCATCCGCTCGGTCCGCACGATCGCCCCCGCCGCGCGCGCCACCGCAACGGTGTCGTCGGAGCTGTTGTTATCGTAGACGTAAATCGTCGCATCGGGCAGCGCCGCGCGGAACCCGGCCACCGTCTGCGCGATGGCGGCGCTCTCGTTATAACAGGGCAGCAGGATGGCGATGCGCGTGGTCATGGCTCTGCCATAGGGGTGAATGGCGATCGGTTCGACCCCCTTTGTGACAGGCGACCGACGGAAGAGTTTGCGGGGCCTCCCCCACGCCCCCTGCCCGGCGACCGCCCCAAAACGACATTACCCCCGAGGCAAGCCCCAGGGGTAATGGGTAACAGGTACGAAAGAAGGTTTATTCCGCCGTGTCGGCAGCAGAAGCCTTCTTCTTGGCCGGAGCCTTCTTGGCCGGCGCAGGCGCTGCTTCGGCTGCCGCATCGGCGGCGGGTTCAGCCGCAGCGGCCTTCTTCGCGGGGGCCTTCTTGGTCGCGGCCTTCTTCACCGGCTCGGCTTCGACCAGTTCATCGCCAGGCGCTGCCGGTTCGATGTCGGCGGCTTCCAGCTCCTTGGCGTCATCCGCCGAAGCCTTGGCCTTCTTCGGCGCGGCCTTCTTGGCGGCCTTGGGCTTGTGGTTTTCGTGGTCGTGCGTGTGCGTACCGGTCGAGAAGCCCTCTTCGCTCTCGATCGCGGCTTCCAGCTCGGCGCGCGTCACTTCGCGGTCGCTGACTTCGGCCTTCTCGAACAGGAAGTCGACGACCTTGTCTTCGTACAGCGGCGCACGGAGCTGGGCTGCCGCCATCGGCTCCTGCTGGATGTATTGCAGGAAGCGCTTGCGATCCTCGGGGCCATATTGCTGCGCAGCCTGCGCGATCAGGCGGTTCATTTCCTGCTGGCTGACTTCGACACCATTGGCCTGGCCGATTTCGCTCAGCAACAGGCCCAGGCGAACGCGGCGCTCGGCGATCTTGCGGTAATCGTCCCGCTCGGATTCCATCTCGGCCAGTGCGGCTGCCGGATCTTCCTCATGCGTCGCTTCGTGCTGAAGCTGCTGCCAGATCTGCTCGAATTCGGCTTCGACCATCGACGGCGGCACTTCGAAATCATGGCCCTCGGCGAGCTGGTCGAGCAGCTTGCGCTTCATGTGCGTGCGCGTGAGGCCGTTCAGTTCCTGCTCGATCTGGCCCTTGAGCAGACCGGTGAGCTGCTCGAGGCTCTGCAGGCCGAGCGAGGTGGCGAGTTCGTCGTCGATCTTGGTCTCGCCTGCGGTCTTCACCGTCTTGACCGTCAGGTCGAAGGTCGCGGCCTTGCCGGCCAGTTCCTTGGCCTGATAATCCTCGGGGAAGGTCACGTTGATCTGGCGCTCGTCACCGGCCTTCACGCCGACGACCTGCTCCTCGAAACCGGGGATCAGACGACCCGAGCCGATTTCGACCGACATGTCCTCGCCAGTGCCGCCGTCGAACGCGACGCCATCGACCTTGCCGACGAAATCGAGCACGACGAGATCGCCGGTCTTGGCTTCATAAGCGGCATCGGCCTCTTCCCAGCGCTTCTGCTGGTCGGCGAACTTCTGCAGTTGCTCCTGCACGACAGCTTCGTCTGCGGGAACGGTCAGGCGCTCCAGCTTCAGATTGTCGATCGCGGGGGTCGGCACGTCGGGGAGCACTTCGAGCTCGACCTTCACATCGGCATCCTTGCCGAGTTCATAGCCATCATCGAGGCTGACCGAGGGCTGCAGCGCGGGGCGCAACTTGTGCTCGGCGATCAGGTCCTGGATGCCCTGCTGGATCGAAGTGTTGAGCGCGTCCTGCATCAGCGCCTCGCCGTGCATCTTGCGCACCAGGTTCGCGGGAACCTTGCCGGGGCGGAAGCCGGGCATGCGCACCGTCGGCGCGACACGCTTCAGTTCGGCGTCCACGCGCGAATCGATGTCCTTCGCGGTGATCTTCAGCGTGTAGGCGCGCTTCAGCCCCTCGTTCAACGTCTCGACAGTCTGCATACTCAAGTCGTGCCTTTTACAGGAATTTCTGATGGCTACCGCCCGTTTGCCACGAGCGGCCTGGTGCGGGCGAAGGGACTCGAACCCCCACATCTTGCGATGGCAGGACCTAAACCTGCTGCGTCTACCAGTTCCGCCACGCCCGCATGGGACACCGCCGGTGTGGGGCGCGTCTATACCAGCCCTATGGCCGGGGGCAAGCGCGCAAACAGACTGGCTTTATATTGCGCAACCGCCGACGATGCTCGCGCGTTGTTCCGGACAGAGGAGAATCATCATGGCCAGCACGCCCCCGACCGAATTGCCCCCCTTCCCGAGCCAGCCCGGCCAGCCCGACCCGGTGCCGACCGAATTGCCAAGCCCAACCCCCGACGTGGACTTTCCGGCCCCCGATGCAACGCCGGGCGACGAACCGTTCCAGCCAACCGACACCGGCCTGACGGGGGATTTCGCATGAGCGCGGACATCAACAAGGGCCCGCTCGACGATCCCCGCGACGACACCGACCCGCGCAGCGACCTCCAGCAGGAAGTCGAAGCCCGCAAAGACGCCGTCGAGCGCGGCGAAGGCGGCAAGGAGCCTGAGGCTTTCACCTCCGCCGGGATGCCCGATGGCGTCGGCGGAACGGGTGGGGTGGTGAAGAACCAAGGGGATGACGGGCAGTAACCGTCAAAAACGAGGTGCGCCTGCAACGAACGCAGGCGCACCTCGCAACACAAACGCGACCGCTCGATTTAGTTTGCAGAGGTCTTGCCGACGCATTGCTTCCAAACGCCGCCGATCGTTCCAAATTTCTTTCTGTAATCGATGCGGCTACCCGTCCCTTCGGGATAAATCGAGAAAGCCAGCGACACCCCACCATAGCCATTCTTGATGAGAACGACCCGCGAGCCATCCTCCTGCTCGAGTGCTGCAGTATTGTTCTTGTTCGCCAGACAAAACGCCACTTCCTTCATGGATTGCGGCGAGTGGAAGGTTTCCGTCACGGGCCCGCTCAGAACAGTTTGAGTCGATGCGCACCCAGCCACAAGCGCCGAAAGACAAACAACAGCCAATCGAATCTTCACAAATCCCTCCCCCAGATACAAAAAGCCAGTATCACTGGCCGTTAACATTGCCGGATCACCAGCAAAGACGCATAAATTCGAATTTTATGGACAGCGGACTCACGGTGAAGCGCCACTTACTTCGGAGCCGCTACCGTCGAGGAACCAGTCTCGGCTGCGACCGAAAAATCATACACGCGCGAACGTCCGCTCTCCCCGGAAAAAATAAAAGCATATTCCCCGGGCGGCATGTCATCCGACGCGCTGACCTTGAAAATCCCGTCCCCGACCTCGGTCGCCACAAATGCGGTCGTGTCTTTGGCGTTCACCCCTTTGCGCAAGCTTATCGAAAAGTAGGCGGAAAGCCGTCCGACCTCGATCTCCCGTGCATTTCCCTTGATTCGAAAGCGGACCAGGCTGAACTCGCTCGGCGACTGCGCGGCGACAGACCGCTCCACGCCAAAATCGCTGACATTCCTGTCAGCTGTGTCGAAGTAGAAATAGAAAGTCGGCCGCTTAGAAAGCGCATGATTCTGACTGGCAGGTTGCGGCAGGGTCAGCATCGACTTGAGCGGAAACAGGACACTCCCGTTGCCCGTCGTCCGAGTCCCGCTGCCCGTGGCTGGCCGCAGAAGCACAACGCGTTGGTCGGCCAGCCAATCTTGCGCGAGATAGATACCGGGCGCGTGTTTGACGAGCGGGTCCATCGAACCATTGTCGATCCCCTGCGCGCGCGAGGACGCGATACAACGGCTCACCATGGCCGCAATCACGGGATCCGTGACACCGGCCTTCTTCAACGAGATCAGACCATCGGTTGAGACGTCATATGCACAGGGCAAACTGTTGATCTTGGTCAGAAGCGTTGCTTCACCCAAACCGGCTTCCCGCAACGCGATGACAGCATGATTGTCGAACACCTGCGCAGTTGCAGACGCCCACGCCAAGCAACCTGCGCACAGCGCAAAGACCTTCCTGATCATCGCATCCCCCCGGAATGAGGAATACAATAAGCGGGTTATTCCGGTTGCGAAAGCGCTTTCTTCAGCACTTCATTCACCACGCCCGGATTAGCCTTGCCGCCCATCGCCTTCATCGTCTGGCCGACGAAGAAGCCGAACAATTTGTCCTTGCCGCCGCGATAATCGGCCACCTTGTCTGCGTTGGCCGCCATCACTTCGGCGATGACCCGTTCGATTTCGCCGGTGTCGCTGGTCTGCTTGAGGCCATGTTCCTCGACCACGACCGCCGCACCCTGCCCGGTTTCGAGCATGATTTCGAACACCTGCTTGGCGAGCGTGCTCGACAGCGTGCCATCGGCGATCAGGCCGAGCAGTTCGGCGGCCTGGGTCGGGCTGACCGGCGCGTTTTCGATATCCTTGCCGGTGCGGTTGAGCGCGCCGAACAGTTCCGACGTCGTCCAGTTCGCCGCCGCGACCGGGGCCGCGCCGCAATCGAGCAGCGCATCGAACCAGCGCGCCGCCTCGACCTCCGCCGTCAGCACCGCCGCCGCATAGGGCGTGATGCCGAGCGCCTCATAGCGCCGCCGCTTGGTGTCGGGCAGTTCGGGCAGCGACGCGCGACATTCGGCGAGGAATGCCTCATCGAGTTCGAGCGGCAACAGATCGGGATCGGGAAAGTAGCGGTAATCGTGCGCATCTTCCTTCGACCGCATCGAGCGCGTCTCGTTGCGATCGGGGTCATACAGCCGCGTTTCCTGGACGATGCGCCCGCCATCCTCGAGCACCTCGACCTGGCGACGCGCTTCCTGCTCGACCACGGCCATTACGAAGCGCACCGAATTGACGTTCTTGGTCTCGGTCCGCGTGCCGAGCGGTTCGCCCGCCTTGCGTACGCTGACATTGACGTCGGCGCGCATCGAGCCTTCTTCCATATTGCCATCGCACGACCCGACATAGCGCAGAATCGATCGCAGCTTACGCAGATAAGCCCCTGCTTCGGCAGGAGACGTCATATCGGGCTTCGACACGATTTCCATCAACGCCACGCCCGAGCGGTTGAGATCGACATAAGAGCGCGTCGGATGCTGATCGTGCATCAATTTGCCGGCATCCTGCTCGACATGGATACGCTCGACGCCGATGCGCTTGCCGTGCGCGTCGGGGTTCTTGTCGTCCAGGCTGATGTCGATCGCGCCCTCGCCCACCAGCGGGTGGTAAAGCTGGCTGATCTGATAGCCCTGCGGCAAATCGGCATAGAAATAATTCTTGCGGTCGAACCGCGACCATGTGTTGATCTGCGCCTCGATCGCCATGCCGGTGCGCACCGCCTGGCGGATGCATTCGCGATTGGGCACCGGCAGCATCCCCGGCATCGCGGCATCGACCAGCGACACTTGCGTGTTGGGCTCGGCGCCAAACGCCGTCGCCGCGCCAGAGAAAAGCTTGGCGTTGGTCGTAATCTGCGCATGGACTTCGAGGCCGACCACGACCTCCCAGTCGCCGGTTTCGCCGCGGATGGTGTAGGGGGATTCAGTCATGCGTCGGTCTCGGGTGTGATAAGGGTCAGGGCGGGGAAATAACGGCGATACGGGCGAGGGTCACGTGTTAACAATTGTGCGCCAAGGGCTTCGGCCTCGCCGCCAATCAGGAAATCGGCGAGGAGTTTCTCGCGCCCACCCCCCGCAGCCCGATAGGCGCGGTGCGCCTGTCCGGCGTGGTACGCTCCAGCAACGCTCAACGGCAAGAGCGGAATCCCGAACGCCGAGCACAGCTCTCGCAACTCCACCAGCGTACCCCCACGTGAGGCAAGCTCTCCAACGGTGACCGCAGTCGTCCCGACAGGCCCTGCAAGCCGCGCCAGCGCGACCGCGCGCATCGACCACGGCTCCCATGCGGGATCGCGATCCCGCAGATCGATCAACACATTGGTATCGACAAGAATCACGACAGGAAGGGATCGTCGCCACGGATGTCCTGCATGATCTCATCGGTCGACCGGTTCTCACGAAGATGCGCGAAGCGATCGGATGCCGCGCGCATCTCGGCGATCAGGCGCTGCACTTCAGCCTCGCGATCCAGCTTCGGCTTGCGAATCACCGCTTCGTCTCCACCCCGCCAATCGATCTCGACCGGTTCATTCGGCTTAAGCCCGAGCGCGTCGCGAACATCCTTGGGGATGGTGACTTGGCCTTTGACCGTGAGATTGCTCACCTTGCTCATAGGCGGGTATTACCATTTTCGCGTAATACCGTCCACCTTGCTCCGTGAATTTCGGTCAGCAGCATTCACGCTACCACCAGCGCTCCGCGCGTGCGGTGAAGCCCGCGCGTTGCTCGATCGCGAGTCCCGCGTTGAGCACGCTCTGCTCATCCAGCGCCTTGCCGATGATCTGCAAGCCCAGCGGCAGCCCCTGCCCGTCCAGCCCGCCCGGCACGCTCATCGCCGGCAAACCGGCGAGCGAGGATGGCACGGTGAACACGTCGTTCAAATACATCGCGATCGGATCGGCCGATTTCTCGCCCAGCGCGAAAGCGGCGGAAGGCGCGGTCGGGGTCAGCAGCACGTCGCACTTGGCCCAGGCCTGTTCGAAATCGCGCGCGATCAGCGTGCGGACCTTCGAAGCCTGTGTAAAGTACGCGTCGTAAAAGCCTGCCGACAAAACATAGGTACCGATCATGATGCGGCGCTTGACCTCGTCGCCGAAACCCGCGGCTCGGGTGGCGGCATACATGTCCTGCAATCCTGCCCCTTCGGGCAAATCGCGCAGGCCGTAGCGCACGCCATCATAACGCGCGAGGTTGGACGAGGCTTCGGCGGGCGCGATGATGTAATAAGCCGGCAGCGCATATTTGGTGTGCGGCAGAGAGACTTCGACGATCTCGGCCCCCGCATCCTTCAGCCACTCAATGCCCTGCTGCCACAGCGCCTCGATCTCGGGCGGCATGGCGTCGACGCGATATTCCTTGGGAATTCCAACGCGCTTGCCCTTAAGATCACTCGACAATCCGCCTTCCCAGTTGGGCACCGGCAAATCGAGCGAGGTCGCGTCCTTCGCGTCGAACCCGGCCATCGCCTCGAGCATGATCGCGCAGTCGCGCACGTCGCGCGCCATTGGTCCGGCCTGGTCGAGCGACGAGGCGAAAGCGATCGTGCCCCAGCGCGAGCAGCGGCCATAGGTCGGCTTGATGCCCGAAATGCCGGTAAAGGCAGCGGGCTGGCGGATCGATCCACCGGTATCGGTGCCGGTCGCTGCCGGGCACAACCGCGCCGCGATCGCCGAGGACGAGCCGCCCGAAGACCCACCGGGCGCGAGCGGCGCGGTATCGCCAGTGTTGCGGCGCCACGGTGAGATGACGTTGCCGAACGCGCTGGTCTCGTTCGATGATCCCATCGCGAACTGGTCGAGGTTCAGCTTGCCCAGCATCCCCGCGCCCGCCTTCCACAAATTGGCGGAGACGGTCGATTCATAAGGCGGGGTGAACCCCTCCAATATGCGGCTGGCGGCAGTGGTCGGCACGCCGTTGGTGCAGAACAGATCCTTCATGCCGATCGGCACGCCCGCCAGCGGCTTGAGCGTTTCGCCAGCGGCGCGCGCGGCATCGGCGGCGTCGGCGGCGGCCAGCGCATGATCGGGGGTTTCGACGAGGAAGGCGTTGAGCGCCGTGGCGGCGGAGACGTTGGCGATAAAGCCCTCGGCCACTTCGCGCGCGGAAAAGCTGCCGTCGCGCACGCCATCACGGATGGCGGCAACGCCAAGATCGGTAAGGTCGGTCATTATTCGATCACCTTGGGCACGGTGAAGAAACCGTGTTCGGCCTGGGGCGCATTGGCGAGTACGGCGTCGCGAATGCCGCCGCCAGTCAGCGGATCGGCATTCACGACATCGTCGCGCAGGCGCAGATGGTTGGGGATGACCGCAGTCATCGGCTGGACGCCGGTGCAATCCACCTCGCCCAATTGCTCGATCCATCCCATGATGTTGTCGAGCTCGGGGGCGATGCGCGCGGCGTCTTCCTCGGTAATGGCGATACGGGCAAGACTCGCGATCTTGCGGACGGTGGCGATGTCGACTGGCATGGATCGCGGCTAGCAGAGCGCCCAAGCCTTGCGCAACCTATTCGAACGGATCGCCGACCGGAACGCCCCCGACAAAGACGCGCCGCGCGGGCACGGAGCGGATCTCGACCTTGCCTGCCGCATCCCCGGCTTTCAGCGCGGCGCGCTCGGCGGGCGTGAGCGGGGCTTGCGCGTTTTCATCGAGACGCTCCCATGTGTTGCCCGTCCGTTGGTAGCGCGCCGCGCCGCAGCCCGGTCGCGCGTCCGAGATCACCGGAACACCCCGCACGCCTTTTTCTCTGGGATTGCGCGCGAGATTGTCGATGCACCTTTGCGACAGCGACACCGCCTCGCTGGCACCTGGCGTGTACAGTAGCATACAGCGATCCTCTCGATCCGTGCCACACCCCTGCCAATCGGTGAGCTGGGTCCGCAAGGCGAGCGGCACGGGCACCGCCACCGGCAGCACGCGCAACCGCTTCACCAGCAGATCCGCGTCGGTCTGCGTGCGGTCGATCGCCGCGACGTCCCAGCGATTGGTCTTGCTCGACACCCCCTTGGCCCGCGCCGCGATCACGGGGTTCTTCGATCCTTCCAGCCGCTTGAGTGCCGCCTTGCCGGGATCACCGAAATCGAACGCCAGCGCCGCCCAGTCGAATTTTTCCGGGCTCGTCTTGCCGGATTCGAGCCGCGCAACTTGATCGGCGGTCGACAGCGCGTTGAAACTCAGCAGCGGCGTCGCCAGCACCAGCCCGACACCCGCGACGACGAACGCCAGCCGCAAATTGCTCGGCCGCACCCACGCACCCCAGTGCATCCGCCCCCGCACCAGCGCGACGAGATAGGCGACACCATAAGCCGTGGCCAAAGCAACGAACACCACCGCCCACAAGCGGTCCGGCGTCAGACCATATTGATCGATGCGCAGGCCCGTCGCGATCGCCGCAATCACCGCCAGCGGCAGCGTCGCCAGCGCCAGCACCATCGCGCCGACACGCAACACCGGATTGCGCAACTCCTCCTGCTCGCCATTGCCGATCACCGCATTGGCCAGGATCAGCGCGCCGATGACGCAGCTCAGCAGGATCGGCGTGGTCGATTTGGTCGCCTCCCACAGCGCATTCAGCCCGGTGAACGGCAAGGCGACGAGAAACACCAGCAACCCCAGCCC
This sequence comes from Sphingomonas sp. PL20, assembly GCF_017875905.1. Taxonomy (NCBI): domain Bacteria; kingdom Pseudomonadati; phylum Pseudomonadota; class Alphaproteobacteria; order Sphingomonadales; family Sphingomonadaceae; genus Sphingomonas; species Sphingomonas sp. PL20. Next base: position 2,238,237 of record NZ_JAGINH010000002.1, read on the forward strand.
CAGCACTGGTGCCAGCACCGCCAACACCGCGGTCACCACGCGCTGCAGCAGCCGCAGCACCCCGTCGCGTTCGCGCAGCAACCCGAGCGACGCCCCGAAACTCGCCCCGAACAACAGCGCATTGAACCAATTATGCTGCAACAGGTCGCGCAGGAAATGCAGTCCGATCAGATCGAACAGCGATGACAATAGCCACGCGAGCGCGAACACGACGCCGGTGAACAGCCAGCACGCGCACCACAAGACGACATTGGTCCAGGCGTGGCCGTGGACATCGGCATAGGGAAATCGCCACGCCGCCTCGTTCCGCGCGGTCTGGAACAAGGGCACCGCGATCGCGATCGACAGGAACAGGCTGGCGCTGTGCCAGTCATGCCACATCCCCCAGCCGCCACCATTCCAGTAGAAGACCAGCCCGGCGACCGCGCCGACCACCAGCCCGAACAGCACCGCCCAATGCGCCCGTTCCCGCTCCAGCGCGAAACCGAAGCTGGCCGCGCCGGTGCCGACCGCCGTTGCCAGGGCGATTCGCCAATTTTCCGGGTCGATCGCGGGGAAACGAAACGGCTCACCGCGATCGAGCAACTGCTGCACCACCAGTGCCGCCAGCGCGCCCACGATGGCCAGGATCAGCGGCCGCAACCGCCATCCCGCATCCGCTTCGAAATCGCCCGATCGGTCCATCGCCATGCTCCCCAACAGTCGCGCCGGACGGAACGCCAGCGCCAAGGCGATTGCAAGCGCCGTCGTCCTGCTGCACGGAAATCGCATGACCAGTGCATCGCTCCTCCAGAAAGGCTGACCCCGCGCGTGGCACGCAAATTCCTTTATGCCTTTGCGGTCCTGATCGTGCTCGTGATCGCGGGCGGCTTTGCCTATGCGCTCTGGGGCATCGACTTGATCCGGCTGGCGACGGTGCCGCGCGCCGCCTTCGTCGCGCTGCCGCCCGAGCCCGCCGCTGCTTATGGCCGCGCCGACATGTGGCTCGCGCGACCCGACAAGCCCGGCAATCCTGCCTTGTGGACCCCGGCTGGCTATAGGCCGGGCAAGGACAGCAAGGCGGCGGTGTTCTTCATCCACCCGACCTCCTACCTCAACCGCGCGCGCTGGAACGCGCCGCTCGATGATGCCGAGGCCAATGCTCGCGCCGAGTTGTTCCTGCGCGCGCAGGCGAGCGTGTTCAACGCGGTCGGCGGGGTCTGGGCACCGCGCTATCGCCAGGCGACCTTCGGTGCGTTCCTGACGACACAAGCCGCCGCCAACCAGGCGCTGAACCTTGCCTATGGCGACGTTGCCACCGCCTTCGACGCCTTCCTCACACAAGCGGGGACGCGCCCGATCATTCTCGCCGGGCACAGCCAGGGCGCGCTGCATCTGCTGCGGCTGTTGCGGGAGAAGGTCGCGGGCACGCCGCTCGCCCGGCGCATCGTCGCGGCCTATCTCATCGGCTGGCCGGTCTCGCGCACGGTCGATGTGCCGACGCTCGGCTTGCCCGAATGCCGCACCGCCGATCAGGCCGGGTGCCTGCTGTCGTGGCAGAGCTTCGCCGAACCCGCCGACCCCGCGCTGATCCTCGACGCTTATGCCGCCAGCAGCGGCACCGATGGCAAGTCGCGCCGCGGCACGCCGATGATCTGCACCAACCCGCTCACCGGCACGCCCGATGCCGCCGCCCCCGCCGACGCCAATCTCGGCACGCTGTTTCCCGCCCCCGATCTCGCCAGCGCGACGATCGAACCCAGGCGCGTCCCCGCGCGCTGCGATGCGCGCGGCCTGTTGCTGATCGGCGCACCGCCCGCGCTCGGCGGCTATGTCCTGCCCGGCAACAATTACCACGTCTATGACTACAGCCTGTTCTGGGCGAACGTGCGGGCGGATGTGGCACGGCGACTGGCGGCGTTCGACAAGCAATGATGCCGCCACCCCGCCCCGTTCGCCCTGAGCCTGTCGAAGGGCGCGTCTCCGCAAGCGGACCGGTTGCGTGGGGAGAGCTGTGCTTCGACACGCTCAGCACGAACGGAAGGTGCGCATGATCACCACCGACCGCACCGAATTCCGCGCCGCCCTCCCCGCCGGTGGTCGCCTGGTCGGCCTCGATGTCGGCACCAAGACGATCGGCACCGCGCTCTGCGACGCCGGGTGGAGCTTCGCCTCGCCCGCTTTGCTCATCCGCCGCACCAAGTTCCAGAAGGACAAACTCGCGCTCGCCGAGCTGATCGCGGCGCAGCAGGTGAAGGGCATCGTCATCGGCCTGCCGCTCAACCTCTCCGACGGCAGCGAAAGCCCGCGCAGCCAATCGAGCCGCGCATTTGCCCGCAACATGGCGGACCTGGGGCTGCCGATCTTTCTGCAGGACGAACGCTGGTCGACCGTCGCGGTCACGCGCACGCTGATCGAACAGGACGCCAGCCGCGCCAAGCGCGCCGAACTGGTCGACAAGATGGCAGCGGCCTACATTTTGCAGGGCGCGATCGACGCGCTGGTGGCGGTTTAGCGGCCGTCCGCCCCGGGCCAGGAGGCGCGCGGGAAAAGATCGCGCTCCTCGCGCAAAATGCGCCGCCGCACCAAGGTCATGACATCGCGGGTGGCGGCGCGAAACGCCTCCCAATCCTCCTGAATGCGCTCGATCGGCCACGCCGCGTGATATGCCGCATAGGTGGCTGCGGTCCCACCAACCTCGGTTAGCACTTGTTCCGCGAGCGAAGCCGTCACCGGGTTCGCGCGTAAAATCGGATACAGGAGTTGGTCCTCCAGCGCGAGGTGCTTGGTCAGCACGCGATTGAGCCGCCAGCGCAGCGACGACAATTCCACGCTCGGGCCATCGCCCGCAATCTCGACAAGGATTCGCTTGGCCAACGCGTCGAGTTCGCGATGCTCCTCCGACAGAACCGCACGCCCAATCAATACGATCCCCCACCCCAGCATCCCAATTGACGCTACGTCTGCGTATCTGTCCTATCCTAATGAAATCTTATCGAACATTATCATTTGAGCGAGCGACTGAAAGGCCCACCTTGCCACCGCGCGCCTGCGCGGCTACCCGGCACTCTCGATGCAGCCCTCCGATCACCGCCCCGCCTCGCTCATCCCCGGGCGTGCCGTGTTCCCGCACCGGCACTTGACCGGAATCGAGGGATTGCAACCGCACGAGATCGTGTTTCTGCTCGATGAGGCCAATGGCTGGGTCGCCGCCAACCGCACGCGCGCGATCAGCGATAAACGACTCGGCGGGCTGACCCAGATCAACGCCTTCTTCGAGAATTCGACGCGCACCTTGTTGTCGTTCGAAATCGCCGGCAAGCGCCTGGGGGCCGATGTCGTCAACATGCACGCGGCGCAAAGTTCGGTAAAGAAAGGCGAGACGCTGATCGATACCGCGATGACGCTGAACGCGATGCGCGCCGACGTGATTGTCATCCGCCACATGTCCTCGGGCGCGGTGCGGCTGATCGCGGGCAAGGTCGATTGCCCGGTGCTCAACGCCGGTGACGGACAGCATGAACATCCGACGCAAGCATTGCTCGATGCGCTGACGATCCGGCGGCGGCGCGGGTCGATCGCGGGGCAGCGCGTGGTGATTTGCGGCGACGTGCTGCACAGCCGCGTGGCGCGCTCAAACATCCTCGCGCTTACCGCGCTTGCCGCCGAAGTGCGCGTGTGCGCGCCGACCACGCTGATGCCCGCCGCGATCGAGCGGATGGGAGTCACGCCCTTCACCGATTTCGACGAAGCGCTCGAGGGGGCCGATGTCGTGATGATGCTGCGCTTGCAGAATGAGCGGATGAATGGCGGCTTCGTGCCCTCCAACCGCGAATATCATCTGCGCTATGGCCTCACCGAAAAGCGGCTTGCGCGCGCCAAGCCCGATGCGCTGGTGATGCATCCGGGTCCGATGAACCGCGGCGTCGAAATCGATTCGGTCGTGGCCGATCACGCCCGCTCGGCCATCACCGAACAGGTCGAAATGGGGGTGGCGGTGCGTATGGCCTGTCTCGACGTCTTGACGCGGCGCTCGCGCGGCGTGGCGGGCTGGGCATGAGCCGGATGCTGGCCCTGCTCAACGCGACGCTGGTCCGCCCGGTTGCAGGCGTATCGGCGGGCGGCGTGCTGATCGAGGGCGACACGATCGTCGCGACCGGCCTGATCGAAGTACCCGAAGGGATCGAGACGATCGATTGTGGTGGCCTGGTGCTGGCCCCGGCGATCGTCGATCTGGGCGTGTTCGCGATCGACCTGCCCGCTTTCCATGCCGGTGGCATCGTCCGCGTCGGTCTGATGCCCGATCAGTCGCCCGTGCTCGACGACCCCGGCATCGTGCAGCGCGCCGCGCTGATCGGGCGCCCCGGCCTGTGGATTCATCCGATCGCCGCGGCAACGCGCGGGCTGGCGGGCACCGACCTCGCCGAAATGGCGATCAACCGCGACGCGGGCGCGCGCGCAGTCGGCACCGGTGCACGCTGGATCGCCGATTCGGGCGTGATGCGCAAAGTGCTGGCTTATGCGGGCGACCTGGGCCTCGCCGTCATCACCCATGCCGAAGATGGCGGCGTGACGGCGGGCACGGTGGCGACGGCGGGCGAGACCGCGACGCGCATGGGCCTGCCCGCCGCCCCCGCCATTGCCGAGCCGCTGGCGATCGCGCGCGACCTGATGCTGGCCGAGGAAACCGGGGCTGCACTGCACATTCGCCAAGTCACGACCGCCGCCGGTTTCGATCTGGTCCGCGCCGCCAAGCGACGCGGCGTGCGGGTGACGTGCGGCATTACGCCCGCGCATTTCATGCTGTCCGACATTGCGATGAGCGATTTCCGCACCTTCGCGCATCTGTCGCCGCCACTGCGCTCGGAAAGCGACCGGCAAGCGGCGCTGGCGGCGCTGGCCGATGGCACGATCGACGTGCTGTGTTCGGGCCATGATCCGCATGGGCCAGAAGAAAAGCGCCTGCCCTTCGCCGATTCGGCCTCGGGCATGGCGGGGGCCGAGACGCTGCTCGCTTTGGGGCTGGGGCTGGTGCGCGACGAGACCATTACCATGGAGCGGCTGTTCGCCTTGCTCGCCGCCAATCCCGCACGCGTGCTGGGCGTGGCCACCGGCACGCTCGCCATCGGCGCGCCCGCCGATCTGATCGTGCTCGATCCGCAAGCGCCGTGGCAAGTCGATGGCAGCCGCCTGCACGCCAAGGCCGGCAACACGCCGTTCGACGGGTTGCCGGTTCAGGGCAAGGTGGTGCGCGTGTTCAAGGGCGGCAACGCGCTCCCCTTGCCGGCATAAGGCTTAGCGCGACGCCAGTTCGCGACCCTTGGCCCACATCGCGACCTGATCGCCCGCTCCTGCGCGCACGAAGCAGCTTCCGCCCGTCGCGCGATACCCCAGGCACAGCGCCACTGCATCGCCGCGCGCGAACCCGCCGACCGACAGGCGATAGAAGCTCTTGCCCTTGGTCGTGACGCTCATGCCCTGCGGCGTGTGTCCGGCGAAACCGGCAAAGCGGCGAGAAACGCGGCCCCAGGCATCATGCGCCACGCCCGCAGTCTGATAGGCACCAAGCTGGACATAGAAACTGCCCTTGGCGACAGCACGCGGAGTCGAGGTGACCGCAACGGCGACGGCCGCGCGCGGCGCAACCGCGCCATGCTTTGCGCGGGTGTTTGCAACCGCCACGGGCAACGCCTGCACGACTTCCTTGCGTTCAGCAAACACCACACCGGCGATGCTCGGCCCAACGACCGGCTTCGCGTCCGGCTCGACTGCGGCGACCGCGACCGGGGCTGGCGTCGGTGCAGGCGCGACTTCGGGCTTGCCGGGCATGAAGGCATCGACCGGAGCCTCTGTGGCGGCCATCGCCGTTGCGGCGGGACGGCCATTCAAGGCGAGCGCGACCGGCAGGCCGGGGTCGACCACAGGCGTCACGCCAAGCAAGGTCGCGACCTGATCCGACGCCGAAGTCGGGCGCGAGAAGGTCGACCAATCGAGGATGCGTCTGGCGACATCGGCGGGGGCGACGTCCATCGCCACCACCGTCTGCGCCTCGCGCCAGCGCCCGGCGAGCGCCAGGCTCAGCGCGAAGTTCTGGCGGATCTTGGCATCGGCCTCGGGTGCGCGCGCGGCGGGACCCAGCACTTCGACCGCCGTCGCGGGATCGCCGGCCAGCGCGATTGCGAGGCCACGATCGGCGACCGGGATCGTCGCCGCATGCGTATCGAGCGTCTTGCGCGCGCCTGCCCAATCGCCCGTCGCGATTTGCGCCAGCGCCAGGTTCAGCGCCACCTTCCCGTTGCCATCGTCGAGCGTCAGCACATCGGCGAAGACATCGCGCGCCGAGGCAAAGCGACCGCCCTTCAGATAGCTTTGGCCAAGCAGCAGGCGATAGGCCGCAACCTGCGGCTGATCGCCAACCGCCGCCTCGGCATGCCGAATCGCAACGTCGAATTTACCATGTGAGAGCGCGGCTTGCGCAGCCGCAAATTCGTCACGCCCTTGCTTTTCCGCCCGCGATTGCGCGCGCGCGCTGGCTGCGGCGATCGTCGCGGTGGTGACGGCGGCAAGCGTGCCGCCAGCGAGGCAGAGCGCAACCCCCAATGTCAGGGGACCGAAAGTGATGGCGGACCGAGTCTTCATCGTATCTCCCCCTTCAGGGTTGTCAGCGCTTTGCCCGGGTCGGGAGCTGGCGGACCAGATCGTCGACTTCGGGCAGGGATTGCAGGAAGTGGTCGAGCGCTTCGGTCACCAGCGTTTGCGCCGACGCATTGTGCAGCGCGCTGGCCAGCCGAAGCCGCAGGTGGCGGTCCTGATCGAGCCGCAGCGTGAAGGCCGATTTCGGGCGGCTCTTGCCATGCTTTTTCTTGGTTTCGCGTTCGATCCGGCTGGCGGTGGCGACCGATACCGGCTTCATCGCGATCGGGCGTGCGGTCTCGACCGGCTCGGGCGCGGCAAATTCCTCACGCAGCACTTCGCGCTGGATCAGGACCGGGGGAACCGGGGCCGGCGGGACTGCCGCCACGACCGGCGCAGGCTCCACCACCGGCGGATGATCCCCACCCATGTCGTTCCAGCCGAGATCATCCTGCGCGCCCGGCATCGTGCCGAACCCGCCAAAACCCTGCGGGCGCATCGCCGGCTTGGCCTGGCCCTTGCGCGCGAGCAGCGTCGAGGACAGCGAGGCGAGCGGTTTTTGTTGGCCGAACATGTTCATGTCAGCTCACCACCCGGCGGCCGAAACCACCCGCTGCGGGGCGCTGTGCCCCGAAACCATTGGCGACATTGGGGGCGGCGAATACGGTGCGCCGGAAATTCTTTTCAAGGCGATCAGAAATATAGGTCCACAGATCGCGGATTTCCTGCGCCGATTTGCCATTGCCATCGACTTCCATGACCGTGCGCCCGTCGATCATCGAGGCCGCGAAATCGGTGCGGTGGTGGACCGTGATCGGCGCGACCGTGCCATGTTGCGACAAGGCGACCGCCGCCTCGGAGGTGATCCGCGCCTTGGGCGTCGCGCCATTGACGACGAACAGCAGCGGCTTGCCCGCGCGTTCGCACAGATCGACCGTCGCCCCGACCGCGCGCAGATCGTGCGGGCTCGGGCGTGTGGGGATGACGATCAGCTCGGCCACCGCGATCACGCTCTGGATCGCCATGGTGATGGCGGGCGGTGTGTCGATCATGGCCAGGCGGAAGCCCTGCTGCCGCAGCACCTCCAGATCGGCCGCCAGCCGCGCGACCGTGGTCTGGGCGAAGGCCGGAAATTCGCTCTGCCGCTCGTTCCACCAATCCGACAGCGACCCTTGCGGATCGATGTCGATCAGGACGACGGGGCCAGCCCCGGAGAGCTGCGCCTGAACGGCCAGATGCCCGGACAAGGTTGTCTTGCCCGATCCGCCTTTTTGAGATGCCATCGCGAGGACGCGCATGAGCCCCTTTCACTCCCGCTAATCGAGAGCCATGCCTGCCATGCCATCCCTCAAGGAACGGTTAACGACCGGGGCTGCGCTCCCTCTTTAGGATGAGCGTGGGTAACAAAATCTTTGCCATGATGCGGCTACAGGGCATGATCGATTGAAGAAACGGAACGGGACCATTGTTATGCGCAAGGCGCTCATCCTCGGCATGGCCGGGCTCTTGCTCGCAATCGGTGCGACATCGGTGCCCGCCGTTGCGGATGTGCGCGAGGGCGTCGATGCGTGGAGCCGCGGCGAATATAAGAAGGCCGTCGATCAATGGCGTCCGGCGGCGATCGCCGGCGACGCCGATGCACAGTTCAACCTGGGGCAAGCCTATTCGCTCGGTCGCGGGGTTCCGGTCGACATTCCGATGGCCGAAAGCTGGTTCCGCAAGGCCGCGCTGCAGGGCCATGCCGAGGCAGAGGCGAAATATGGCCTGGTGCTGTTCGACCAGAAAAAACGCGCCGAGGCGCTGCCCTGGCTCGAAAAGGCGGCGAAGCGCGGCGAGCCGCGTGCCCAGCTGGTTTTGGGGACGATGCTGTTCAATGGCGACAGCGTCGCGAAGGACTGGCCGCGCGCCTATGCGCTGCTGGTGCGCTCGGCGGCCGCCAGCACGCCCGGCGCATCCGAAGTGCAGGCACAAATGGATACGCTGATCCCGACCGACCAGCGCCAGCAGGGGCTGCTGCTCGCCCGGCAATATGAAGCCGAGGCGCAACGCCCGCAGCTTCCGCCCGAAATCTCCGGGCGCGGCACCAGCACCGCGATGCGCGCGACCGACTTGCCGCCGTCGCAATATGATCCGAATGTCAGTGCCCGGCCCCAGATCGTCGCGCTCGCTCCGCCGCCCGCCGCCAAGCCGACAAAGCCGCGCGTACCGCCCCGTGCCGCCGCAGTGGCTGAAACGGCTCCCGCCCCGGCGGCTGGGCATGGCGGCTGGCACGTTCAGCTTGGCGCGTTTGGCGATCCCGGCAATGCCCGCAAATTGTGGGGTCAGGTCAGCGGACGCTTTGCCGGGGCGAGCGTCAGCTACGTCAAGAGCGGCGCGCTGACGCGCGTGCTGGTCGGGCCGTATCCTTCGCGCGCGGCAGCAGCGGCGGCATGCGGCGCGGTGCGTCCGTGCGTGCCGGTCAACTCATAGCGCGTTACGCGCCGACCCATTCCGCGCGGGGGATGCCCTGCGCGTAGAGCAAGGCGGACAGATCACCCTGATCGATCCGCGCATCCGCCGCTGCCGCGACGACAGGCTTGGCGTGGTACGCGACGCCCAGGCCAGCGGCGCGGATCATCGCCAGGTCATTGGCACCATCGCCCACCGCCAGCGTCGCCTCGGGCGGCAGGTTCAGCTCGGCCATCGCCGCCAACAGCGTCTGCAATTTGGTGTCAGAGCCGACGATCGGCTTGGTCACCGTGCCCGACAGCACACCACCCGCAATCTCGAGCCGATTGGCGATGGCGCGGTGGAAACCAATCTGCGCCGCCACCGGCTCGGCGAAGCGCGTGAAACCGCCCGAAACGAGAATGGCGGTGGCCCCGCGCGCGCGCATGGTGCCGATCAACGCGACAGCACCCGGCATGATCGTCACGCGCTCGGCGAGGCAGCGCTCGATCACCGCCTCGTCCAGCCCCGCCAGCAACGCGACGCGCGCATCGAGGGCACCTTCAAAATCAAGCTCACCGCGCATCGCCGCCTCGGTGATCGCCGCGATTTGCGGCTTGATCCCGGCATAATCGGCGAGTTCGTCGATGCACTCGACCGTGATCATCGTCGAATCCATGTCGGCGACGAGCAGCTTCTTCTCGCGGCCCTCAGCCTGCTGCACGACGACGTCGATGCCGGGAAACGCGCCCTCCAGCGCCGTGCGCGCGGCATCCAAGGCCAGGCCGAACGCAATGTCCGCCGCCTTGCCCTGCTCGATCCAGCCCTGCGCGACCGGCGAACAGCCAGCCGCCTCCAGCCGGTCCATCGCCGCCGAAATTTCACCCGCAGCCAGACTATCCGATGCTATCAGCGTCGCAATGAACACACGTCACCTCCCAAGGCTCGCGCTCATCGCAGGGCCGACCGCCAGCGGCAAGTCCGCTCTCGCGATTGCGGTTGCCGAACGGCACGACGGCGTGGTCATCAATGCGGATTCGGCACAGGTCTATCGGGATTTGCGCGTCTTGACGGCACGCCCGACTGCGGAGGAGGAAACGCGCGTGCCGCATCGGCTGTTCGGCCATGTCGATGGCGCGGACAGCTATTCGGCCGCACGCTGGGCGGCAGAGGCCGCGCGCGAGATCGACGCGGCACACGCTGCAGGCAAGCTGCCGGTGCTAGTGGGCGGCACCGGCCTCTATCTGCGCACCCTGCTCGACGGCATCGCACCGGTGCCCGAGATCGAGCCGCAGATTCGCGAGGCGGTTCGCGCGCTACCGGTGGCGGAGGCCCATGCCGCGCTTGCCGTGCTGGATCCGCCCGCCGCCGCCCGGCTCGCCCCCGCCGACACCACCCGGGTGGCGCGCGCGTTGGAGGTGGTGCGCTCGACCGGCAAGCCACTGGCGGAGTGGCAAGCGGCGCGCAGCGGCGGCATCGACGACCGCGTTTCGCTCGCCGCGCTGGTGCTGCTGCCCGATCGCGACTGGCTGATGGCGCGGTGCGATGCCCGCGCGGCGGCGATGTTTGCTGACGGTGCGCGCGCGGAAGTCGCGGCATTGCGCGACCGCGCCGACATCCCCTCCTCCGCGCCGATCCGCCGCGCGATCGGCGTGCCCGAAATGCTGGCGGTTCTGGCCAGCGAAATGACCGAAGATCAAGCACTTGACCTAACCCGCATCGCCACTCGGCAATATGCGAAACGGCAATATACCTGGTTCCGCAACCAGCCCCCACCCAGCTGGCGGCGCAGTCATATGTTAGAAACAATCGAACTAATGCATGAAATAGACATATTATTACATGATTAGTGGTTGACACGTACATTTCGTGCAACTAGCAGCGCCGCTCCAACGCTGCTAAAGGCCGCAGCGCAAAAGGAGACCGAACGTGACCGAGAAAAGCGGAGCAGACATCCTGATCGAGGCGCTGGGCGATCTCGGCGTGGAGGTCGTGTTCGGCTATCCGGGTGGCGCGGTGCTACCGATTTACGACGCGCTGTTCCGCCACAATGCCGCAGGCGGCCGCATCAAGCATATTCTGGTGCGCCACGAACAAGCCGCGACGCATGCCGCAGAGGGCTATGCCCGGTCGACCGGCAAGCCCGGCGTCGTGCTCGTCACCTCGGGCCCCGGCGCGACCAATGCCGTCACCGGCATCACCGACGCGCTGATGGATTCGATCCCGATGGTGGTCATCACCGGCCAGGTGCCGACCACGCTGATCGGCACCGACGCCTTTCAGGAGGCCGACACCGTCGGCATCACGCGCCACTGCACCAAGCATAATTATCTGGTGAAGGACCCGGCGAAGCTCGGCAACACGATCCACGAGGCGTTCCACATCGCCACCTCGGGTCGCCCCGGCCCGGTCGTGATCGACATTCCGAAGGACGTTCAGGTCGCCACCGCGCGCTACACCAAGCCCGGCCCGATCCGCCACAAGACCTATCGCCCGCAAGTGAAGGCCGACCAGAGCGCGATCGAGCAAGCGGTGGACATGCTCGCTGCGGCCGAGCGCCCGATCCTGTACACTGGCGGCGGCATCATCAATGCCGGACCGGCCGCCAGCCAATTGCTGTGCGAACTGGCGCGGATCACGGGCGCGCCCGTCACATCGACGCTGATGGGCCTGGGTGCTTATCCGGCGAGCGGCCCGCAATGGCTTGGCATGCTCGGCATGCACGGCACGTACGAAGCCAATCTGGCGATGAACAAGGCCGATCTGATCGTCTGCCTCGGCGCGCGCTTCGATGATCGCGTGACCGGGCGGCTCGATGCGTTCAGCCCCTATTCGCGCAAGATCCATGTCGATATCGATCGCTCGTCGATCAACAAGAATGTCCGCGTCGATCTGCCGATCGTGGCGGACGTCGGCCATGCGCTGGAAGACATGGTGCGCGTGTTCAAGGCCCGCCGCCATCCCAAGCCCGACCTCGCCGAATGGTGGAGGATGATCGCGGGCTGGCGCGCGGTGAAGAGCCTCGATTTCGCCGAGGCGGGCTCGGAGATCATGCCGCAACGCGCGATCCGCGCTTTGTGGGAGGCGACGCACAAGCGTTCGCCCATCATCACCACCGAAGTCGGCCAGCATCAGATGTGGGCCGCCCAGCATTTCGGCTTCGAAGGGCCGAACAAATGGCTCACCTCAGGTGGTCTCGGCACGATGGGCTATGGCCTGCCCGCCGCGATCGGCGCGCAGCTCGGCAACCCCAAGGCTTTGGTGATCGACATTGCCGGCGAAGCCTCGATCCAGATGAACATCCAGGAACTGGCAACGGCGATGCAATATCGCCTGCCGGTCAAGATCTTCATCCTCAACAACGAATATATGGGCATGGTCCGGCAGTGGCAGGAACTGACCTATTCGAGCCGCTATGCCGAAAGCTATTCGGACACGCTGCCCGATTTCGTGAAGCTGGCCGAAGCCTATGGCTGGAAAGGCATCCGCATCGAGGGCAATGATCAGCTCGACGATGGCATCGCCGCGATGCTCGATCATGACGGGCCGGTGCTGGTCGATTGCCGCGTGGCCAAGCTCACCAACTGCTTCCCGATGATCCCCTCGGGCGCAGCCCATACCGACATGCTGCTCGCATCGAGCGAAGTGTCGGGCGAAATGGACGACGAAGCGAAGGCGCTGGTGTGATGGATCTTTTTCTTCCTCCCCTCCCTGGAAGGGAGGGGATTGAGGGGTGGGTCGGCCTAGTGTCGAACGCGCCGCTCGCCCCACACCAACCCACCCCCACCCCCTCCCTTCCAGGGAGGGGCGAGGAGTAATCATGCATATCACCGAAGAAAAAACGCAGCGGCACACGCTGGCCGTGATGGTCGACAACGAGCCGGGCATTCTCGCCCGCATTGCCGGCCTGTTCACCGCGCGCGGTTACAATATCGAGAGCCTGACCGTGTCGGACGTCACCGCCGACCAGGCCGTCAGCCGCATCACCATCGTCACCTCGGCCAGCGCGCATGTGATGGAACAGATCATGGCGCAGCTCGACCGGCTGGTGCCGGTGCATTCGGTGACCGATCTCACCGCGCTCGGGCCGCATGTCGAGCGCGAACTCGCGCTGCTCAAGGTCTCCGGGCACGGCGAACACCGGATCGAGGCGCTGCGCCTCGCCGATGTGTTCCGCGCGCGCGTGGTCGACACCACGATCAACAGCTTCGTGTTCGAACTGACCGGCGGGCGCGAGAAGATCGATGGCTTCATCGCGCTGATGCGACAGGTCGGGCTGTGCGAAGTCGCGCGTACCGGCATCGTCGCCATCGCCCGCGGGGACAAAGCGATTTGAAGCGGGCGATTTGAAATGAATACCCCTCTCCCGCCGGGAGAGGGAGGGGCCCGCCGCGAAGCGGTGGGAGGGTGAGGGCGACGGTGCCCCAACCCATCACCCGCACCAACTCCGACTAGGCGGCAAAGCCGCCAAGTCTTCGTATCCTCTCCCACGGGGAGAGGGCTTTGATAGGGAACCAAAGAATGCGCGTTTATTATGATGCCGATGCCGATCTGAACCTGATCTCGACCAAGAAGATCGCCATCGTCGGCTATGGCAGCCAGGGCCATGCCCATGCCCAGAACCTGCGCGATTCGGGCGTCAAGGAGATCGCCATCGCACTGCGCGCCGGTTCCGCGACCGCCAAGAAGGCGACCGACGCCGGCTTCAAGGTGATGACCAATGCCGAAGCCGCCGCCTGGGCCGACATCACCATGATCCTCGCACCCGACGAGCATCAGGCCGCCATTTATGCCGACGATCTCCACGCGAACCTGAAGCAGGGCGCGACGATCGCCTTCGCGCACGGCCTCAACGTACATTTCGGCCTGATCGAGCCCCGCGCCGATCTCGACGTTATCATGATCGCGCCCAAGGGCCCCGGCCACACCGTGCGCAGCGAATATGTGCGCGGCGGCGGCGTCCCCTGTCTGATCGCGATCCATCAGGACAAGAGCGGCAATGCACATGACATCGGCCTCGCTTACGCATCGGGTGTCGGCGGCGGTCGCTCGGGCATCATCGAGACCAATTTCAAGGAAGAGTGCGAGACCGACCTGTTCGGTGAACAGGCCGTGCTGTGCGGCGGCATCACCCACCTCATCCAGGCCGGGTTCGAGACGCTGGTCGAGGCCGGTTACGCCCCGGAAATGGCCTATTTCGAGTGCCTGCACGAAACCAAGCTGATCGTCGATCTGCTCTATGAAGGCGGCATCGCCAACATGCGCTATTCGATCAGCAACACCGCGGAATATGGCGACATCACCACCGGCCCGCGCATCATCACCGATGAGACCAAGGCCGAGATGAAGCGCGTCCTCGCCGACATCCAGTCGGGCCGCTTCGTCAAGAATTTCGTGCTCGACAATCGCGCTGGCCAGCCCGAGCTGAAGGCCGCGCGCAAGCAGGCCGCCGCGCATCCGATCGAGAAGGTCGGCACGGAATTGCGCGCGATGATGCCGTGGATCGGCGCGAACAAGCTGGTGGACCAGACCAAGAACTGAGCCGCATTCCTAGGCTCCGGTGGAGGGCGCGTCACGCGCCCTCCACGAAACGGATCGTTGCCGAAACAGCGTTTGACGCTTCCGCCTGTTGCACCGCATTTGCGCCCCCCGTAACAGGAGACCGCAATGCGCCTTACCCATCTCTACACCGCCACCGCCGCCGTATTGCTCTTCGGTGCCCCCGTCGTCGCGCAGATGGCACCGCCCGAAATGCTGCGCGGTGCCGGCACCGTAACCGACGTCAAGGCCGGCACCTATGCGGTTGAGCCACACCACACCCAGGTGACCTTCAGCGTTAGCCATTTCGGTATTTCGCCGTATGCCGGCACCTTTTCGGATGCCAGCGGTACGCTCAAGCTCGATCCGGCCAAGCCCGCCGAGACCCAGCTTGACGTCACCTTGCCGATCGCCAGCGTGCAGACCACCAGCAGCGTGCTGACCGGCGAACTGAAAAGCGCCGACTGGTTCGACGCCGCCAAATTCCCGACCGCAACCTTCCATTCGACCAAGGTCACCCAGATCAGCGGCGACGCAGTGGCGGTTGATGGCACGCTCACGCTGCACGGCGTGACCAAGCCCGTCACCTTCCGCGCAAAGCTGTTCGGCGCGGCCACCAATCCGATGAGCAAGAAGGCCTCGATCGGCTTCCTTGGCCGGATGGTGATCCATCGTTCGGACTTCGGCGTGAGCAAATATGTGCCAGTCGTGTCGGATGAAACCGTGCTGGTCATCAACGCGGCGTTCGAGCTTCAGTGAGCGCAACGATCCCCCCGTCCGAGGACACCGAAGGCCGCCCCGGCGTGGGCCGCGTCGAGGCGTTTTCGGACGGGGTGATCGCCATTATCGTGACGATCATGGTGCTTGAGCTGCACCCGCCGGTGGCGGCGGGGCTCGGGCATTTATGGTCGCTATGGCCAATCTTCTTCGCTTACGCGCTCAGCTATCTGTACGTCGCGCTATACTGGTCCAACCATCACCGGCTGTTCAGCCATGCGAGCGTGGTCAGCAACGGGCTGATCTGGTCGAATATGGCGCTGCTGTTTGCGCTGTCGCTGGTGCCGTTCTCGACCGCCTATCTCGGCGAGCAGCATTTCAGCCGCGATGCGACCCTCGTCTATCTCGTCACCATGTTCGTTCCGTCCATCGCTTATGCCTGGCTACAGCGCGTGATCCGCGCAACCGGCGTGCAAGGCGTACGCGCCACTCGCTATCACGTGGCGACGCTGCGCAAGGGCATCGTCGCAATCCTCCTCTATCTGGCGGGCATGCCGCTCAGCTTCGTCTCGCCCTGGCTCGGCATTGCCTGCGCGATGCTGGTGGCGGTGCTGTGGTTTCTGCCCAACAGTCCGTTTGATCGACTGTTTGAATCCCGGACTGGACAGCCTACCCTGTGACTTGCTAACGCGCCGGACAATGACGCAGGCTCTGCTTCTTTCGCTGCTTCGACTTACGCGCCCTTAGGCGCGCCCCTCGCTGCGCGCCCCGGGCCGCGCGCGACCCGCCTAAGGGACAGACCGCCCCCGAACGTCGATCCGCGATATCCGAGCGAGACCAACCATGCTGCGTGACCCTTCGACCAAATACCGCCCCTTCCCGACCATCGACTTGCCCGATCGGCGCTGGCCGTCGCAGACGATCACCACCGCCCCGCGCTGGCTCTCGACCGATTTGCGCGACGGCAATCAGGCGCTGATCGACCCGATGGACGCCGAGAAGAAGACCCGGATGTTCGACCTGATCGTCAAGGTCGGCATCAAGGAAATCGAAGTCGGCTTCCCCGCCGCCGGGGCGACCGAGTTCGATTTCATCTCAGGGCTCGTCAAAAGTGGGCGCATCCCCGACGACACCATGATCCAGGTGTTGACCCAGTCGCGCCGCGATTTGATCGAAACCAGCTTCCAGTCGCTGCGCGGCGCGCGGGCGGCGATCGTTCACCTCTACAACGCCGTCAGCCCGGCGTGGCGCAAGATCGTGTTCGGCATGACTCGCGCCGAAGTGAAGCAGATCGCCATCGACGGCGCGATGATCCTGCGCGACCAGGCCGCCGCCCAGCCCGACACCGACTGGTTTTTCGAATATAGCCCGGAAACCTTCTCGACCGCAGAACTCGATTTCAGCCTTGAGGTGTGTGAGGCGGTGATGGACGTGCTGCGCCCGACGCCCGACCACAAGCTCATCCTCAACCTGCCCGCGACGGTCGAATGCGCGACGCCCAACGTCTATGCCGACCAGATCGAATGGTTTGGCCGCAACATCCGTAACCGCGATACCGTCGCGCTCAGCCTGCATCCGCACAACGATCGCGGCACCGGCGTCGCCGCTGCCGAGCTTGGCCTGATGGCGGGCGCGGACCGCGTCGAGGGCTGCCTGCTCGGCAATGGCGAGCGTACCGGCAATTGCGACCTCGTCACCGTCGCGCTCAACATGTACACGCAAGGCCTTGATCCGAAACTGGACTTTTCGGACATCGACGCGATCGTCAACACCGTTACCTATTGCACGCAGCTCCCCGTGCATCCGCGTACGCCCTATGCGGGCGATCTGGTGTTCACAGCGTTTTCGGGCAGCCATCAGGACGCGATCAAAAAGGGCTTTGCCGCGCAGGAAGCCAAGAACGATACGCTGTGGGAAGTCCCCTATCTGCCAATCGATCCGGCCGATCTCGGGCGCAGCTATGAAGCGGTGATCCGCGTCAATTCGCAGTCGGGCAAGGGCGGCGTCGCCTGGGTGATCGAGCAGGATAAGGGCCTGAAACTGCCCAAGCGCCTGCAGGCCGATTTCAGCCGCCACGTCCAGCGCCTGGCCGACGAAACCAGCCGCGAAATGAACGCGAGCGACATTTGGGGCCTGTTCGAGGCAACCTATCTTGCGCGCGGCGAAGATCGCTTCCGTCTGCTCGATTATACTGAAAGCGGCAGCGTCGGCGACCGCCTGTTCGTCGGCCATGTCGCGGTCGATGGCGAGGAGCGCTCGATCTCCGGGCGCGGCAATGGCTTGATCTCGGGCGTCATCGCGGCGCTGGGGGAGACAACCGGCCCGCAACTCGACGTGGTCGATTATAGCGAACATGCCATCGGCCACGGTGCCGATGCGCAAGCCGCGGCCTATGTCGAATGCCGCACCGGAGATGGCCGCACCGTATTTGGGGTCGGGATCGACGCCGACATCGCCACCGCCTCGGTGCGCGCGGTGCTGAGCGCAGCGAACCGGGTTTAGCCCCCCTTCCCGTTCGCCCTGAGCCTGTCGAAGGGCCCGTCTTCGCAGACTCCGGCCTCGCCAGGGGAGAGCGGGGCTTCGACAGGCTCAGCCCGAACGGGGCGCAATCGGACGAGACCGGGTGTGCGCTACCGCCCGCGCACGATCTCGCACCCGACCGCAGCATCGGGGTACACGTCCGGCTTCGACGTCCGCACCGTCACGCGCTCGACGCGCGGGTCGGCGAGGCACAGCGCCGCGATCGCCTCGCACAGCGTTTCCTGCAAATGGAAATGGCGGTCGGCGACCAGCGCCTGCACGCCTGCGCGCACGAAATCATAATCGAGCACCGCATCAATGCGGTCCTCGGCGGGCGGCGCGTCATAGACGACCTCCATCCGCACCGACACGATCACTCTTTGCCGCGCCGCCAGTTCATGCGGATGGATGCCAAGCCCCATCGTCACTTCAAGGCCCTCGAGCATGGTGGTGAACCGAACCGTCATACCCGCCCCTCGAACATCACGTCGCGCGCGCGCGGCAGGAAGCGCTGGCCGCAATCAACGAACATATTCTGCCCTTGCACGCCCCGCGCCTCCAGCAGGAAGGCGACCGCGCGGGCGATGTCGGCCGGGTCGACCGGGCGCTGCAACAGGTTCTTGCGCGCCGCTTCGGCAAATTCGGTGTCGCTTTGGTCGGCGCTGGGCAAGGACAGGCCGGGCGACACCGCATTGACGCGGATACGCGGCCCCAGCGCCTGCGCCAGCATCGTCGTCGCGCCCGCCAGCGCGAGCTTGGCGCAGGTATAAGAGAAGAAATCGGGGTTGAGATTGACGATCTTCTGGTCGAGCAGATTGACCACCGCCCCCTCCGCCAGATCGTCCTGCGCGGCCAAGGCATTGGCCAGCAGCACGGGAGCCTCAAGGTTGACCGCATAATGGTCGCGCAGCAACGCGGCGCTTACACTGGGCGGCGTGTCATAGTCGAACAGCGACGCGCTGTTCACCACCGCGGTGAGCGGCCCGCCAAATGCCGCCCGCGCCGCCTCGACCAACGCGCCCGGCACCGTCGGGTCCGACAGATCACCCGTCAGCACGGTCGAGCCCGGCAAGGCCGCCGACAGTCGATCCGCATCCTCGGCCGACTGGAGGTGGTGGATCGCAACGCGCCACCCCTCCCCGGCCAGGTGCCGCGCAATCACCGCGCCAAGGCGGCGCGCGGCACCGGTCACCAAAACGGTTCGCGGCATCGCGATCAGCATCCCATCAAGGCGAGGATTTCCTTGCGGCTGCGTTCATCGTCGCGGAACACGCCCATCATCCGGCTGGTGACCATCGCCACGCCTGGCGTCCGCACGCCGCGCGCGGTCATGCAGGCATGGCTCGCCTCGATCACCACCGCCACACCCTGCGGCTTGAGATTGTCCCAAATGCAATCCGCGACCTCCGCCGTCAGCCGCTCCTGCACTTGCAGGCGGCGGGCAAAGGCGTGGAGCACGCGCGCCAGCTTCGAAATGCCGACGACGTAATTGCCCGGAAGATACGCAATGTGCGCCTTGCCGATGATCGGGGCCATGTGATGTTCGCAATGCGACTGGAACGGAATGTCCTTCAGCAGTACGATCTCGTCATAGCCGCCGACCTCTTCGAAAATCCGCGCGAGATGGATCGCTGGATCGTCGCCATAGCCGGCGCAATATTCCTTCCACGCCCGCGCGACTCGCTGCGGCGTTTCGCGCAATCCCTCGCGCGCAGGGTCATCGCCGGCCCAGCGGATCAGCGTGCGGACCGCTTCGGCCACCTCGTGTGGCACAGGAATTTTCGCTGGCCCGGCCACCAGATCACCATTGCCGCCAGCGTCGGAACTATCGTCCATTATCTTCCCTTACCCCGATCAGTGCGATTGACGTTACGGCAAGTGGGTTTTGCCGTACTGCAACATAAATTCCGGTCGCCCGGGAGACTGTTCTATTTTGACCACAGCTGGGCAAAGCCGCAGTTCCCCTACTATTATGTCATTGACGGGCGATTCAACGACACGCTATTTCACAAACCGTACATTCGAAAACCAGCACCCGACATTAGATTGGGGCTGACCATCAAGGGGATGCCATCATGAAGAAGTTCGAATTGCTTGCCGCGTCGGCTTTGGCGATGCTTTCGGCCACGCCCGCCTTGTCGCAAACCACTCCTCCCCCGGCCCCTGCGCCCCAAACCACGGTCGATGGCGATGACATCGTCGTCACCGCGACCAAGCGCGAGCAGACCTTGCTCGACACGCCCGTTGCGGTGTCGGTAACCAGTGGCGCAACCATCGAGCAAGCGCAAATTCGCGATCTGAAGGATTTGCAAAGCGTCGTGCCGTCGCTGCGCGTGAACCAGCTGCAAAGCTCGGCCAACACCAACTTCATCATCCGCGGCTTTGGCAACGGTGCCAACAATGCCGGGATCGAGCCATCGGTCGGCGTGTTCATCGACGGCGTCTATCGCTCGCGCTCGGCCGCGCAGATTTCCGACTTGCCCAATCTGAAGCGCATCGAAGTGCTGCGCGGGCCGCAATCGACGCTGTTCGGCAAGAATGCGTCGGCCGGCATCATCAGCATCGTCACCGCCGAACCCGCTTTCAAATTCGCGGGCAATGCCGAGGCGACCTATGGCAATTACAACGCCGTCGTCCTGAAGGGCGCGGTGACCGGCCCGATCAGCGATACGCTCGCGTTCAGCATCGGCGGCAATTACAATCGGCGCGACGGGTACGCCTATGACGCCTTGCAGAAGACCAACGTCAACGATCGCAACCGCTGGGGCATTCGCGGGCAATTGCTGTTCCAGCCTAATGCAGACTTCAAGATCCGCGTGATCGGCGATTATGACAAGATCGACGAAAATTGCTGCGTGGCCGGCAATCTCATCAATGGCGCGACCGGCGCGATCGTCCAGGCGCTGGCCGGTGGCAACGGGATCGATCCGCAGAACGTGTTCTCGTACAAGGTCTACAACAACTTCCTGTCGAGCAACAAAATCGAGAATTACGGGGGATCGGTCCAGGCCGATTACAATCTCGGAAAGTTCTCCCTGACCTCGATCACGGCCTATCGTGAAGTGAAGAGCGCCACCAACCAGGATTCGGATTTCACCGGTGCCGATCTGATCGGGCGGAACTCTGCCAATGTCGGCATCGATACGTTCACGCAGGAATTGCGGCTCGCCACCGATTTCGAAGGACCGCTCAACTTCCTGCTCGGCGGCTTCTATTTCAACGAAAAGATCAACCAGAAGAACCAGATCACCTTCGGCTCGCAATTCCGCCCCTATGGCAATGCGCTGATCCAGGGCGCGACCGGGGGTGCGCTCAGCGTCGCCACGCTGGAATCGACCTTCGGCGCGCTCGAGGGCAATCCGGCGAAATATACCGGCACCTTCTTCCGCACTGGCGACGGGTTGAATGAATCCTATACGCTGAAAGACGAGTCCTTTTCGATTTTCGGCACGGCCGATTTCAAGCCGGTCGATCGCCTGACGCTGACCGCCGGGTTCAACTATACCGACGACCGCAAGCACTTCACCACCAACGTCGTCAGCACCGACGTGTTCTCCAGCATCAACTTCGATGCGCCGCAATATGCCCCCTTCCGCAACCAGTTGCTGTACCAGGGCGGCCTTGCGCAGTTGATCGGGACGCAATTGGGGCTCGGCCGGTCGGCGACCGCAGCCGAGATCGGGGCGTTTGCCGGAGCCAATCCGGCGGCGTTCAACGCGATCAACGCGGGCGCGCAGGCCAATGCCAACGCCAACCAGAATAACCCCGCCGCCAACCCGCTGGCCGCGCTGCGCCCGCTGCAATTCCTGCCGCCGTTCCAAAACGTGCCCAATGCGGTCGAACCCGGCAAGACCAATGACAGCAACTTCTCCTACACGCTGCGCGCCGCGTACAAGCTCGACAACCATTTGAACGCCTATGTCACCTATGCGACGGGCTTCAAGGCAAGTTCAGTCAACCTGTCACGCGACAGCCGCCCGACGGCGGCCGATCTGGTCGCGCTGCGTACCGCCGGTCTGGCCGTCGTCAATCTCGGCTCGGGCTCGCGTTTTGCCGGCCCTGAAAAGTCGCGCGTGATCGAAGGCGGCATCAAGGGACAATATCGCAACTTCGCCTTCAACGTGGCGGTGTTCCAGCAGCAGATTACCGGTTTCCAGAGCAACGTCTTCACCGGGACCGGCTTCTCGCTGCTCAATGCGCCGAAGCAATCGACCTTCGGCGTCGAGTTTGACGGCAGCGTGACCCCGGTTCCGCGGCTGACGCTCAACGGTGCGGTGACCTACCTTGATCCGAAATACGATTCCTTCCCGACCGGCGGTGCGATCGTGGCGGGGACGTATACGGTCGGGCCGGTCAATCTGTCCGGCACGCGTCCGGCTGGTATCCCCGAATTCGCGGCGTCGATGGGGGCCACCTATACCCAGCCGCTGTCGCACGGAATGAAGCTGTTGTTGCGCGGCGACTTTGACTATCAGACGCCGGTGCAGATCGCCGAGGGCGTCATCACCCTCGAGCGGGAGGTCAAGGAACTCAACCTTGCCGCGACGCTGCAGTTCGAGAACGGGCTCGAAGTTTCGGCCTGGGGGCGCAACGTCACCAACAACCACTATATCACGACGATCTTCTCGTCAGTGGCGCAATCGGGCAGCGTTTCGGCCTATCCCAACCAGCCGGTTACCTATGGCGGGACGATCCGCTTCAAATTCTGAGCAAAGCTTTTGGTGCTTAACGGCCCGCTCTCCGAACCGGAGAGCGGGTCTTTTTGCGTTACAACTGCGAAACTGACGCATTTCAGGGCATTGTAAGGCGTGACAAGGGCAAAAAGGCAGCGCACAAGGAGCGCAGCGCTATTCAAGGCGTGAAACCGATGTCGGTTGTAACGACACTCAGGAAGGACACATAATGGCCAAGACCCCAACCGCGAAGAGCGATGCGCCCAAGACCGGCGGCATCTTCGCGCCCATCACCCCCTCGGCCGAGCTCGGCGCGATCGTCGGCACCGACAAGCTGCCGCGTAGCGAAGTCATCAGCAAGGTGTGGGCCTATATCAAGGCGCACAATCTCCAGAACCCGGAGAACAAGCGCGAGATCGTCGCCGACGAAAAGCTGAAGAAGGTTTTCGGCAAGGACAAGGTGACGATGTTCGAAATGAACAAGCACCTGGCAGGCCACATGAAGGCCTGATCCTCCCCGGACAGGTTTGAACCGTCGAACGCCGACATCCCCCCGGATGTCGGCGTTTTGCGTGTGTGGGGGGCTTGCTCCTCCCCTTCTTCCTCCCCTCCCTGAAAGGGAGGGGCTGGGGGTGGGTAGGCTGATGGCGATTGTTACGCCCGATAACGGGCCAACCCACCCCTCAATCCCCTCCCTTCCAGGGAGGGGAGGCGCGAGAAACACCCGCCCTACGGCTTGGCCACCTCGGCGTCAGCCTCCCCCACCGACACCACGCTCGGCTCCGCCAGTTGCAGCGGTTCGCTGTCGCTATAGCGCGCCAGCGCCTCCACCGGGGCGACATCCTCCAGTTCCCGCGCGCCCGTCTCGATGTTCAGATCGCGGAACTTGCGCCCGGTCACCATCAGGCGGCCGTTGAACGAGTTGGAGAAGCTGTTGAAATTGTTGACCGCGCTGTTCAGCCCCGCGCCTACCTTGCGCAAATCGTCGGCAACCTTGGCGAGCCGGTCGTGCATTTCCTTGCCCAGCCGGCCGATTTCGGCGGCTTCCTTGGCCAGCCGCTCCTGCCGCCACACCGCCGCCACCGTGCGCGCGATCGCGATCAGATTGGTTGGCGTCGCGAGCAGCACGCGCTTGTCGAACGCAAAGTCCCACAAGGTTGGGTCCTGTTCCAGCGCTGCGGACAGGAAATGCTCGCCGGGCACGAACATGATCACATAATCGGGCGCATCGGCGAACTGGCTCCAATAGGCTTTGTTGCCAAGCCCGTTGACGTGCGCGCGCATCGCCGCCGCATGCAGCGCCAGGCCACGCGCGCGCTCGGCCTCGTCGACCGCGCCGAACGCATCCTGATAGGCATTGAGCGACACCTTGGCATCGATCACCAGGCTGCGCCCGCCGGGCACGGTGACGATCGCATCGGGGCGCAACCGCCCGCCCTCATCCCCGCCCGACACCGACACTTCGGTCTGGAAATCGGTATGTTCGGACAGGCCGCAGCTTTCGAGCACGTTCTTCAATTGCTGCTCGCCCCAGCGCCCGCGCGATTTGGGCGCGTTGCGCAGCGAATTGACCAGCTTGGCCGCCTCCGACGAGACCTTCTCCTGCCCAACCCGAAGCCCTTCCAACTGCCCCTTGAGCTGGTCGAAGGCGCTCAGCCGCTCGCTTTCGACCTTGGTCACCGCTTCCTCATATTTCAGCAAGCGGTCGCTGACCGGCTGCAGCATCGACTTGAGGTTCTGCCCGGCGGTTTCCTCGGACTGGCGGAAACGCTCATCGGCGCGCTTGAGGAAAACCTCCTGCGCCTCGTTGAGCAATTTGTTCGACACTTCGGCAAATTGCGTGGCGAGCAGGTCCTTCGCGTGGAGCAATTCGGCGATGCGGGCCTCATGCGTTTCGCGCACCATCTGGAGGCGTGCTTCGTCGGCCTCGCGCATTTCGGCAAGGCGGCTTTCAAAGGCCGAACTGTGCGTCTTCAACGCGGTGTTTTCCAGCCGCGCGACATCGCGTTCATCACGGATCGCGGCCAGCTCGGTGCGCAATTGCGTGGTTTCGCGCGCGCGCTCCTCGGCGCTGGCCAGATCGACGATCGCGCGCTTGAAATCCTCATTGCGCGCATCGCGCTCGGCGCGGGCCTGCGCCGTACCGCGGATCCCGAGCAGGAAACCGATCGCCAGGCCAACCAGCAGGGCCGCCACTCCAAACAAGGCCATCGTCACACCCGTCATACGAAATCTCTCTGGAACATTCTGTGAACCTGTAGCTACCACGACTCGCGCCGTAAATCCTCCCCGGCACGCCCCCTCCACCCTTTTGCTGAAGAAGCAAAACGGTCCCCCTCCCCGTACCGGGGAGGAGTTGCTACAGCGCGCTTATGCTGACCGACATCGCCATCTCGCGCGCCGCCACCTTGCAACCCATCGGCGCGATCGCCGCCGCCGCCGGGATCCCGCCCGAAGCGGTTGAACCTTACGGCCATCACAAGGCCAAGATCGACCTCTCCCGCCTCCCCGCCTCAACCGCGCACGGCCGCTTGATCCTGGTCACCGCCATTAGCCCGACCCCGGCCGGCGAAGGCAAGTCGACAACGTCGGTCGGCCTTGCCGATGCGCTCAACCGCACCGGGCGCAAGACGATGCTGGCGCTGCGCGAACCGTCGCTCGGTCCCTGTTTCGGTACCAAGGGCGGCGCGACTGGCGGCGGTTATGCGCAGGTGGTGCCGATGGAGGACATCAACCTCCATTTCACCGGCGATTTCCACGCCATCACCAGCGCGCACAATTTGCTGGCGGCGATGATCGACAACCATGTCCATTGGGGCAACGCACTCGACATCGATGTGCGCAGGATCGTGTGGCGGCGCGTGCTCGACATGAACGACCGCGCGTTGCGCGACATCGCCCAATCGCTCGGTGGCCCGGCCAACGGCTATCCGCGCGAAAGCGGTTTCGACATTACCGTCGCGTCCGAGGTCATGGCCATTCTGTGCCTGGCCAGTGACCTGCACGATCTCGAAGCCCGGCTCGGGCGCATCGTCGTCGCCTATACCCGCGACCGGCGGCCGGTCACCGCGCGCGACCTGAAGGCCGATGGCGCGATGGCAGTGTTGCTGGCGCAAGCGATCAAGCCCAACCTCGTCCAGACGCTGGAGGGCACCCCTGCCCTAATCCACGGCGGGCCGTTCGCCAATATCGCGCATGGCTGCAATTCGGTGATCGCCACGCGCACCGCGCTGGGTCTCGCCGATTATGTGGTGACCGAGGCCGGGTTCGGGGCCGATCTCGGCGCGGAAAAGTTCTTTGATATCAAGTGCCGCCAGGCCGGTTTGAAGCCTGCCGCCGCGGTGATCGTGGCGACGGTACGCGCGCTGAAGATGCATGGTGGCGTCGCCAAGGCTGACCTCGGCGCGCCCGATGCGGAGGCGGTGCGGCGCGGTGGCGTCAATCTCGCGCGCCACATTGAAAATGTCCGCGCCTTCGGGGTGCCGGTGGTGGTCGCGGTCAATCGCTTCGACGGCGATACGCCCGCTGAATTTGCCGTGATCGAGGACATCGCCGCCGCCCAAGGCTGCGACGCCGTGCTCTGCACGCATTGGGCCGAAGGCGGTGCCGGGGCCGAAGCGCTGGCCGAAGCGGTCGTGGCGCTGTGCGACCACAATGCCGGTCAATTCGCCCCGCTCTATTCGGACGCGCTATCGCTGTTCGACAAGATCAACACCGTCGCCACCCGCATCTACCGCGCCGAGGAAGCGATTGCCGATGCCTCGGTCCGCGCGCAACTCGCCCGCTGGGAAGCCGCGGGTTTCGGGCATTTGCCGGTGTGCATGGCGAAGACGCAGTACAGCTTCTCGACCGACCCGGCCAAGCTCGGCGCGCCGACCGGCCATGTCGTGCCGGTGCGCGAGGTTCGGCTGAGCGCGGGTGCCGGCTTCGTCGTGGCGATCTGCGGGGAGATCATGACCATGCCCGGCCTGCCGCGCGTTCCGGCGGCGGAGGGGATCCGGTTCGGGGCTGAGGGCGAGATTGAGGGGCTGTTCTAACCGCTCCCTCTCCCCTTCAGGGGAGAGGGCAAGCGAGGCGAAGCCGATGCGCGGGAGAGGGGCAGTGCAGACCGCAATGGTTGCCACTGCCCCTCTCCCCGACCCTCTCCCCTGAAGGGGAGAGGGAGAATCGGTCAAGCCGCCTTGCGCTGTTTCGCCAGCTTCTTGAGCAGCATATCGCGCTTCAGCTTGGAAATGTGGTCGATGAACAGCACGCCGTTCAGATGGTCGATCTCATGCTGCAAGGCCGTC
This sequence comes from Sphingomonas sp. PL20, assembly GCF_017875905.1. Classification (NCBI taxonomy): domain Bacteria; kingdom Pseudomonadati; phylum Pseudomonadota; class Alphaproteobacteria; order Sphingomonadales; family Sphingomonadaceae; genus Sphingomonas; species Sphingomonas sp. PL20. The sequence continues at coordinate 2,265,013 of NZ_JAGINH010000002.1, forward strand.
GCCAGCAAGCCGTCGAAATCGGCCTCGTGGCGCTCGCCCTGCTCGTCGAGCCAGCTCGCGCGGCACCGGGTCGGGCGCTCCACTTCGGCATATTGCTCGGGGATCGACAGGCAGCCTTCGTTATAGAAGGAGGTTTCCTCGCTCAGCGACAGCAATTCCGGGTTGATATAAACGAGCGGCTTGCGCACCGGCTTGGCATCTTCCGCGTCGCTTTCGGGCTCCTGCAGGTCGATCACGACAATGCGCTGCTCGATCGCAACCTGCGTCGCGGCGAGACCGATCCCGCGCGCGGCGTACATCGTGTCGAACATGTCGGACACGATCTTGCGAACGCTATCGTCCACTGTCTCGACGGGCTTGGCGACGGCGCGGAGACCGGGATGCGGAACTTCAAGGATTTCTAGGACAGCCATTCCTGCGAGCTAGGAAAGCAACAGCCGTCCGTCAAGTTTCGTTCTTCTCCGCGCGTCAGCGCTCAAGAAAAAGAAAGAGTGGTTCGCGCAGAGGCGCAGAGGACGCGGAGAAGGCCATCTCTGCGTCCTCTGCGCCTCTGCGCGAACCCAACTTCTTCTTAAATCACCCAACAGGCCGCCTGGCGCGCAGTGCCTGGGCCAGCGTGCCTTCGTCGAGATAATCGAGTTCGCCGCCCACTGGCAGGCCGTGCGCCAATTGGGTGATGCGCACCGGAAAGCGTTCGATCCGCTCGATGATGTAATGCGCCGTGGTCTGCCCCTCCAACGTCGCGTTCATCGCCAGCACGACCTCGTCGATCCCGCCCTCGGCAATGCGGCGCACCAGCGAATCGATCGCGAGATCCTCGGGCCGCACGCCCTCCAGCGCCGACAGCCGCCCGCCCAGCACATGGAACCGCCCCGGAAACAGCCGCGACCGATCCAGCGCCCACAGATCGGCCACCTCCTCCACCACGCACAGCGCGCGCGCATCGCGGCGCGGATCGGCGCACACGCCACACGGATTGGTGGTGTCGATATTGCCGCAAATCGAACAGGTTGAGAGCCGTTCCTCAACCGCCATCAACGCACTCAGCAACGGCCCCAGTGCCGCCTCGCGCTTCTTCAGCAAGTGCAGCACCGCGCGTCGGGCGGAGCGCGGCCCCAGCCCCGGCAATTTGGCAAGGGCCTGTGTCAGCGCTTCGATTTCGGGAGAGGCCATGGAGAACAGATAGGGGGTTGCGTTGCGTTCGTCACCCCGGCGCAGGCCGGGGCCGTCCCGTGGCGCTGAAAACGATCGCAGCGCACCCGACCCAGCGGCCCCGGCCTGCGCCGGGGTGACGGGGCTTGTGTTTGCGGGCCCTCGATCGCAAAGCGCCGCCATGCGGATCATTTTCATGGGAACCCCGGACTTCTCGGTGCCGGTGCTGCAAGCCTTGGTCGATGCCGGGCATGAGGTCGTGGCGTCCTACAGCCAACCGCCGCGCCGCGCCGGGCGGGGCAAGGCGCTCACGCCCTCCCCGGTCCAGGCGCGTGCCGAAGCGCTGGGCATTGCCGTGCGCACCCCCGTCACGCTGCGCGATGCCGAAGCGCAGGCCGAGTTTGCCGCGTTCGTGGCGGATGTGGCGGTGATCGCCGCTTATGGTCTGATCCTGCCGCGCGCGGTGCTCGACGCGCCTGCGCGCGGCTGCCTCAACGTCCATGCCTCGCTGCTGCCGCGTTGGCGCGGCGCGGCGCCGATCCAGCGCGCGATCCTCGCCGGCGACGCGGAAACCGGCGTGTGCATCATGCAGATGGAGGCCGGGCTCGACACCGGCCCGGTGCTGCTGCGCGACACGACCGCGATCGAGGGCAAGATGGCGGGCATACTGACCGACGAATTGAGCGCGATGGGCGCACGGCTGATGGTGCAGGTGCTAAGCGACTTCGACGCTTATCCGCCCGAGGCGCAGCCCGAAGACGGCGTCACCTATGCCGCCAAGATCGACAAGGCCGAGGCGCGGATCGACTGGACGCAATCGGCCGACGCGGTCGAGCGGCAAATTCGCGCTTTCAACCCGGTGCCGGGGGCGTTCTTCGAAGTTCAGGGCGAACGCATCAAGCTGCTGGCGGCCGACCTTCTCCCTCTCCCCGCAAGCGGGGAGAGGGTGGCCGAGCGTAGCGAGGTCGGGAGAGGGGCAGTCCAGCAGAACGCCGACAATCCGCACAGCCCCTCTCCCCGCCAGCGGGGAGAGGGAGAAGTGCTCGACACGCTTCTCACCATCGCCTGCGGCAGCGGCGCGATCCGCCCGACCTTGCTACAACGCGCCGGGCGTGGCGTCATGACCACCGACGAACTCCTGCGCGGCTTCCCCATCCCCGTGGGCACGCAGCTTTGACGCGGTTCGCGCTGACGGTCGAGTTCGACGGACGCCCCTATATGGGCTGGCAGCGCCAGCGCCACGGGGCGAGCGTCCAGGCCGCCATCGAACGCGCCGCGCAATCCATCACCGGGGAAGAGATCACCGTCCACGCCGCCGGTCGCACCGATGCCGGCGTCCACGGCCTTGGCATGCGCGCGCATCTCGACCTGACCCGCACTTTCACCCCGTTCCGGCTGATGGAAGCGCTCAACGCCAAGCTGCGGCCCGACCCCATCGCGATCCTCGACTGTGAAATCGTGCCCGATGACTGGCACGCGCGCTTCTCGTGCATCGGGCGGCATTATGAGTTCCGCATCGTAACGCGCCGCGCGCCGCTGACGGTTGAGCGCGGGCTGGCGTGGCGCATCCCCGCCCCGCTCGATGTCGCGGCGATGGCGGACGGTGCCGCGCGGCTGGTCGGGCGGCATGACTTCACCACCTTCCGCTCGGCGCATTGCCAGGCCGACAGCCCGCTGCGCACGCTCGACCGGCTCGATGTGGTGGCGGAAGGAGAGCGGATCAGCGTGTTCGCTTCTGCGCGCTCCTTCCTGCATCATCAGGTGCGCTCGATGGTCGGCTGCCTCGCGTTGGTCGGCGAAGGGAAATGGACCCCTGAGAACATCACCGCCGCACTCGAAGCGCGCGACCGCACCGCATTGGGCTTCAACGCACCGCCCGACGGCCTGTATTTCCTACGCGCCGATTATCCTTGAACCCTTCTTCGCGCCTTCGCGGCTTCGCGTGAAAATGGATCACGCGAAGACGCTAAGAGGCTATCGGTTGAAACGTGCCGCCAATTCGGCATGGGTCGACCAGCGGAATTGGCCGACCGGTTGCACCCAATCGAGCGTGTAACCACCCTTGCACAAAATCTCCGCATCGCGTGCAAAGCTGCTGGGATTGCACGAAACATAGGCCACCACTGGCACTTTCGATGCCGCCAGTTGCGTCACCTGCTCGCGCGCGCCAGCCCGCGGCGGATCGAGCACGATCGCCTCAAACCGGTCGCATTCCGCGCTGGTCAGCGGACGCCGGAACAGGTCGCGATGTTCGGCGAACACCGCCCGGCCCGCTTGCGCCGCGCCTGCCTTTAACGCGAAGATCGCGCCGCGCCCCGCCTCGGCAGCATAGACCTTGCCCGGCAGCGACAGCGCCAGCGTGCCCAGCCCGGCGAACAGATCCGCGCTTACTCGCACCGCGCCCACCGCTTCGCGCACGGCGGCGACCAGGCTCGCCTCGCCCTCGCGCGTCGCCTGCAGGAAGCTGCCCGAGGGAAATGGCACCGCCACGCCACCGAGCGTGATCGTGACCGGCTCTGGCTCCCAGCGCGTTTCCGGGCCAATCCCGTCATCAACCGCCAAGCGCGCGATGCCGTGCGCGCCGCAAAACGTCGTGATCCCCTCGGCAATCGCCAGCCCCTCGGCCAGCTTGCCCTCGATCAGCAGGTCGATGCCCTGATCGACCTCGGTCACATGCAGCCGCGCCCGCCCCTTCAGCGCCCGCGCGAGCAGTTTGCGCAAGGGGGCCAGCACCGCGAAGAGCGCAGGCGTCAGGATCCAGCATTCCTGCACATCGACGATCGCATGGCTGGCGGGTTCGCTGAACCCCAACCGTACCGCGCCGCCTTTGACTTCAGCGTGCAACGCGGCCCGCCGCCGCGTGCGTTCGGGCGACAGCAACGGCGGTCGAAGCGGTGCGGTCAGCCCCTGCGCGGCCAGCGCACCCGCAATGCGATCGGTGAGGAAATCGGCGTAGCTGGCATCGTCGAGATGCTGAAGCTGACACCCCCCGCACACGGGAAAGTAACGGCATGGCGGCGTTTGGTGGTGCGGCCCCGGAATCACGACATTGTCGGGCGTCAGCGTGTCACCCGGTGCGGCAAAGGCAGCGTGCCGACCATCGGCGGTCACACCATCGCCCCGCGCGGCCACACGCACAATCACATCGCTCACAACGCCGCCCTTACTGCCGATATTTCACGCGCCAGATCGTCCGCCAGAAACGCGCCGCCCAACCGCCGCGCTGCCGCGCCGTGCATCCACACCGCTGCCGCTGCGCGCGCACGCGTCGCCAGCGGCGAATCGCTTGCTGCCAGCGCGGCGACCGCCCCCGCCAGCACGTCACCCGTGCCCGCGGTCGAAAGCCAGGACGAGCCATGCGGAGCCACCACGACGCTGCCATCGGGATCAGCGATGACCGTGTCCGCCCCCTTGAACACCACCACCGCCCCCGATGTCGCTGCGGCGGCCCGCGCCGCCTCGATCTTGCTGCCGCTCCACGCGCCGAACACCGCCACGAACTCGCCCCCATGCGGGGTCAGGATCGTCGGCGCGCGCCGATCATGGAAGGTCCGGCCCTCCAGCAAATGCAGCGCATCGCCATCGATCACCAGCGGGCGATCGCTCGCCAGCGCCACTGCGAGCTTCGATCGCGCGGCATCGTCGCGCCCAAGCCCAGGGCCGATGAGGATCGCCCCGATCCGCGCGTCCGCAAGCGCGTCCGGTGCCCAAGCCCGACGCACCAGCGCGTGCGGCGTGTTCGGCGGCAGCGTGTCCGACAGCAACAGTACATAGCCCGCTCCCGCGCGCATCGCCGCCTCGGACGCGAGCGCAGCGGCTCCGGGCATGATCCCGCCGACCACCGCCACCATGCCGCGCGTATATTTGGTGCTGTCGATGCCGGGCGCTTGCAGCGTGGGGCGATCGATCACCTCCGCGCGCGCGCCGCTGCGCGTGTCCAGGCCGATCTCCACCAACCGCACCGTTCCGCACATTTGCGCAGAGGCCGCAAGCACATGCACCGGTTTCAACGCACCCAGTGCGAGCGTGATATCGAAGTGGCTGACGGTATCGATCAACGCGTCGCCCGTATCGGTGGCAAGGCCGGTCGGCACATCGACCGTGAGCGAAAGCCGTGCCGCCTGCACCAACGCCGCAAGCGGCGTGGCAATGCCGCCATCGACCCGCCGCGACAGACCGGTCCCGAAAATCGCATCCAGCACAACGGGCGCAGGCGCGGCATCGGCTAGCGTCTCGACCGGGCCGTGCCACCCGGTGCGCGCTTGGATGGCGGCCTCGCTCATCGGAGCCCCCGTCGCCGCCAAGCGTACCGCGACGCCGTTCGCGCGCAAAATCCGCGCCGCGACATAGCCATCGCCGCCATTATTGCCGGGTCCGCACAGTACCAGCACCGGCGCATCCCCCGCCAACCGCCGCACCGCCTCGGCCACGCCCGCCCCGGCGCGCTCCATCAGCGCGGTAACGCTGGTTCCCGCATCGATCGCGCGCTGTTCCGCCGCGCGCATTTCGGCGGCGGTCAGGATCGGCTGCCCTGCAATGGGGATCATGAGGCGGCCGCGGCTTTGCCTTTGACGGTGGCGGGAAGACGGTAGCGGTCCCCGCCCAAAGCGACCTCGATCTCGCCATTGGCAATGATCGTCACCACGGCGGTCTCCGCACCATCCGCTGCGATCACGCCACGCCCGTCCTTGGTCACCAGCAAGCGGTGGAACGCCCCGTCCGGGTGGCGCACGGTCAGCACCAGCCCGGCATCGGTCTCGCTCCGGTCCACCGTACAGGTCCGCGCGAAATCCGCCGAGCCGCGCGGCGCGCAGACGATGTTCCCGCTATCGTCGCGCGCCTGGCGTTGCTCGGCCTCCACTTTGGCAAGCGTGGCGTGGTCGGTACGTTGCTCACCGCACGCGGCAAGCGAAAGGGCCAGCAAGACTAGACTAGATATCCGCGTAGACATGAGTTTCGGCGCTGGCTCCCGGGTGCGTGACCGCGCCCTTATAGGCAGGCCCGACCGTCTGGGAATAGCGCCACAGCGCACCCGCCTGGTAATCGTTAAGGCGCGGCACCCATGCCGCCTTGCGTGCAGCCAGCGTTTCCGGGTCGACATCGAGGTCGATCGTGCCCGCTTCGGCATCGATCCGGATGATGTCGCCATCCTCCACCAGGCCGATCGGCCCGCCTTCGGCTGCTTCCGGCCCGACATGGCCGATGCAGAAGCCGCGCGTGCCGCCCGAGAAGCGACCGTCGGTGATCAACGCAACCTTTTCGCCCAGCCCAAGGCCATAAAGCGCAGCCGTGGTCGAAAGCATCTCACGCATGCCGGGGCCGCCCTTCGGCCCTTCATAGCGGATGATGATGACTTCGCCCTCGTTGATCAGGCGCCCTTCCACTGCCGCGAAACACTCCTCCTCGCAATCGAACACGCGCGCCGGTCCGGTGAACTGGAGCCGGTGCATCCCCGCGACCTTCACGATCGCGCCATCGGGGGCGAGCGTACCGCGCAAGCCAACCACGCCGCCCCTCGCCGACAGCGGCGTCTTGACGTCGTAAATGACCTTCTGGTCGGGGTTCCAGGTGACCTGATCGATATTCTCGCCGAGCGTCTTACCCGTCACCGTCAGGCAGTTGCCGTCGAGGAAGCCGCCTTCCAGCATCGTCTTCATCAGCATGTAGACGCCACCGGCCTCATACATATCCTTGGCGACATACTTACCACCGGGTTTGAGATCGGCGATATAAGGCGTTGATTTGAACGCCTCTGCCACGTCGAACAAATCGAAGTCGATGCCCGCTTCATTCGCCATCGCGGGGAGATGCAAGGCGGCGTTGGTCGATCCGCCAGTGGCCGCGACGACACGCGCTGCATTGATGAAGGCTTCGCGCGTGCAGATGTCGCGCGGGCGGATGTTGCGCGCGATCAGCTCCATCACTTGCTCACCCGCCGCGATCGCGATCTCGTCGCGACCGCGATACGGGGCGGGCATCATGTTGGAATTGGGCAGCGACAGGCCGATCGCCTCGCCGACGCACGCCATGGTGTTGGCAGTGAACTGGCCGCCGCACGCGCCGTGGCCGGGGCACGCGACCTTTTCCAGCTCGATCAATTCCTGCAGTGGGCACCCGCCTGCCGCATATTGACCGACCGCCTCGAACACATCGACCACAGTGACGTCGCGATCATGGAAGCGGCCGGGCAGGATCGATCCGCCATAGACGAAGATGCTCGGCACATTGAGGCGGAGCATCGCCATCATCATGCCCGGCAGCGACTTGTCGCAGCCAGCAAATCCGACCAGCGCGTCATAGCAATGGCCGCGCACGCTGAGTTCGACCGAATCCGCGATCACTTCGCGGCTGACGAGCGAGGACTTCATCCCTTGATGTCCCATGGCGATGCCATCGGTGACGGTTATGGTATTGAAACGACGCGGCATTCCGCCGCCGGTGATGACGCCGGCCTGCGCCGCATCGGCCTGTTCGTCCAGCTTGGTGTTGCACGGCGCGGAGTTGTTGCCGGCCGAGGCGAGCGCGACGAACGGCTTGGCGATATCCGCCTCGGCGATGCCCATCGCATAATAATAGCTGCGATGCGGGGAGCGTTCGGGCCCAACCGAAACGTGACGGCTGGGGAGCTTGGCTTTGTCGAAGGTGCGAGTCATGGCGAAAGCCTATGTCGCCAAACCCCCGGTCGACGCAAGTCTGTTACGTATCTCGGCTAAAATTGGCGCGAGGATCATGGCCCAACGCGCCACACCGCCCGCATCCGCGATCAGATCGTTGCGGATTTCGATCGAAAGGCTGGCGATTCCATTGGCTTCGCCATGCCGGTCGAGCGTCGCGTTGAGCAGGCGGCCCGAATAGGGTTCATTGTCGCCGGTGACCAGACCCTGCGCCGTCAGCAATGACAGCGCGATCTCCGCTGCGCGACGGTCGTTGTTCGACAAGATGCCGATTTCCCAGGGGCGCACCGGCGCGCCGACGCTTTCGAGCTGCGGCGTGAAGCTGTGGATCGCTGCCAGCAACATCGGCCTCTGGACCGCAATCGCCGAGGCGATGGCCTCGTGATACGGAACATACAACCGCGCAATGCGGTCGGCCCGGTCGACATCCGCATTGCCGGGGATGGGATGGCCATCGCTGACGAGCGGAATGAGTCCGGCTGAATCGACCGGTCGGTTGAGATCGATCACCAGTCGCGACGCGCTAGCAAGAATGGCGGGGGCGTCCAGCGCTTCGGCCAACGCCTCGGTCAGCGCAGCGCTGCCGAGATCAATCGCGATATGCTTGTCGAGCATGTCGGGTGCGATGCCGAGGTCGATATCGGGCGGCACCGCATTGGACGCGTGATCGCAAATCAGCAGGATCGCGCCCGGCGTACCGGGGATGAAGCGGGGGGCGGTCATGCGTGCGAGGGGACGGCGAGGTTGCCCCCGCCGTCCCGCTGCAAAGATGGCGCGCGGGGGGACCGTGGACCATCAACGGGCGCTCCGCTGGGGGCGGCGGACCCGTTCGATTTGATCACAGCAAGGCCAGTGCCAAGCGCGCATTTCCGACGTTGCACGTAATCAGGCCAGGCAGATCGCCCCATAATGGCACGCAAAACTGTCACAGGAGTCGCGTTTCGAGACACCACCACCCCGGCTGCGCGGCACGAATCCGCGTCGCGGCGGCGGCACGGCTGGCCTCGTCCGCATAGAGCGCAAAGCAGGTCGCACCCGATCCCGACATGCGCGCGAGCACGGGATTACCTTCGCCAAGCGCCGCCAGCACGGCATCGATTTCGGGCGCGAGCGCGCGCGCCGGGGCCTCCAGATCATTGCGCCCTTCGAGCGCCATCGCCAGTACGTCGCCAATCTGCAGCGCGCCGCGATCGACGCAATCCCACGCCTTGAACACCGCCGCCGTCGACACCGCCACGCCGGGGTTGACCAGCAAGGCAGGCATGCCGCCCAAACCCTCCAGCGCTTCCAGCCGCTCGCCGCGCCCCTGCCCCATGGCGGTGCGGCCCAGCAGGCAAGCGGGGACATCCGAGCCAAGCGCGGCAGCGATTTCGAACAAGCGCGGATCATCGATCGCCACCTCGCGCAACCGCGCCAGCGCGCGTAAAGCCGCCGCCGCATCGGCGGAGCCGCCGCCGATGCCCGAGGCGACCGGCAAATGCTTGTCGAGCGTGAAGGCCCCGCCCACCGCCACGCCGAAGCGATCGGCAAAGGCGCGCGCGGCGCGGGTGACGAGGTTGTCGCCCTCGCCCGACAGGCCATGCGCGAACGGGCCGGTGATGGTCAGCGAGAGCGGGCCCGGCTCCAGCGTAACGGTGTCGCCATCCGCGACAAAGGCGAACAGCGTTTCCAGCTCATGATAGCCATCGGCGCGGCGCGCGCGGACGTGCAGCGCGAGGTTGATCTTTGCGGGGGCGTTTTCGGTGATCATCGGCGGCAATCAAACGGTTCCACTTCCCCGGCATGAGGCCGGGGCCCAGTCGTGGCCGGTCTATGGCGAGCGTCGCGCTCAATAACAACGCCCTTCCCGACTGGACCCCGGCCTTCGCCGGGGAAGAGTATTTCACCGGAAGGTCGCGTTACATGTTCGGATAATTCGGCCCGCCGCCGCCTTCCGGCACCACCCAGTTGATGTTCTGCGTCGGGTCCTTGATGTCGCAGGTCTTGCAGTGGACGCAATTCTGCGCGTTGATCACGAACTTCGGGTTACCCTCGTCCTGCCCGACGATTTCGTACACGCCCGCCGGGCAATAGCGCTGCGCCGGTTCGTCATACATCGGCAGATCGTATTCGACCGGGATGTTCGGGTCCTTCAGCGTCAGGTGGACGGGCTGGTCCTCCTCGTGATTGGTGTTCGAAATGAACACCGAGGAGAGACGATCGAAGGTCAGCACACCATCGGGCTTGGGATAGGCGATCGGCTTGACCTGATCCTTGCGCCACAGGCTCTTATGGTTGGCGTGGTGCTTCATCGTGAAGGGCATTTTCAGGCCGATATATTCCGCCCACATCGTCACGTTCGCCAGTGCCGAGCCGATCAGCTCGCCGAACTTTTCGACCAGCGGCACGACATTGCGGACGATCGACAGCTCCTTCTTGACCCAGCTTGCCTCGAACGCCTCCGGATACGCCGCCAGTTCATCATGCTGGCGTTGCGACAGGATCGCGTCGACCGCAGCCTCTGCCGCCATCATGCCGCTCTTCATCGCGGTGTGCGTGCCCTTGATGCGCGGCACGTTGAGGAAGCCCGCCGAACAGCCGATCAGCGCCCCGCCGGGGAAGACCAGCTTGGGGATCGACTGCAAGCCGCCATCGCTGATCGCGCGCGCGCCGTAGGACACACGCTTGGCACCCTTGAGGATCTTGGCGATCTCCGGGTGCGTCTTCCAGCGCTGCATTTCCTGGAAGGGCGAGAGATAGGGGTTGGAATAGCTGAGCCAGGTGACGAAACCGAGCGCGATCTGCCCATTGGCCTGATGATAGAGGAACCCACCGCCATTCGAGCCTTCGGTCTCGTTGAGCGGCCAGCCCTGGGTGTGGATGACGCGGCCGGGCACATGATTCTCAGGCGCGATGTCCCACAATTCCTTGATGCCGATGCCGTACACCTGCGGCTGGCTGTCCTTGGCCAGATCGAAGGTGCGGATGATCTGCTTGGACAGATGGCCGCGCACGCCTTCCCCGAAGAAAGTGTATTTGGCGTGGATTTCGAGGCCCGGCGTATAATCGGGCTTGTGCGTGCCATCGCGCGCCACACCCATGTCGCCGGTGGCGACGCCCTTTACCGAGCCATCGTCCTTGTACAGGATTTCAGCCGCAGCAAAGCCGGGGAAGATCTCGACGCCCAGTTCCTCGGCCTGTGACGCCAGCCAGCGGCACAGATTGCCGAGGCTGCCGGTATAGGTGCCCTTATTGTGCATGAAGGGCGGCGTGAGGAAATGCGGGACCGAAATCTTGCCGGTCTTGGACAGCATCCAATGCTGGTTGTCGGTGACGGGCACGTCGGCGAGCGGGCAGCCCTTTTCGCGCCAATCGGGGATCAGCTCATCAAGCGAGCGCGGATCGATCACCGCGCCCGAGAGGATGTGCGCGCCGACTTCGGAGCCTTTTTCGAGGATGCAGACCGACAGCTCCGCGCCCTTTTCGGCAGCCATTTGTTTCAGCCGGATCGCCGCCGACAGACCGGCAGGGCCAGCCCCGACGATCACGACGTCATAGGGCATGGATTCGCGGTGGTTTTCGGCCCCAGTGTCTTGGCTGCTCACATTTCATCTCCGTCGCGGACGCCGACTGCGCAGTCTCGTCGTGCGCGCGGAACGTCCTGTCCATCTCCGCGTGCCAGCGAATTGACCTTCACGTCAACATAGGAGTCTAAAGGAACGCATGGGGGCTGACCAGAATATCGATTGGCGTTTGGCGGCGGCGAGCGCGCTGGAATGGTGGCGCGATGTCGGCATCGACACGCTGGTCGACGAAGACCCGCGCGACTGGACCGCGGCACCGCCCGCCCCCGTCGAAAGCCAGCCGCAACGCCCAACCCCGCGTGCCGTAGCGGCGCCGGTCATCGTGCCACTGCCCGCGACGCTCGAGGCGTTCCTCGCATGGCGCGTCGGTCCCGATGCGCCGGAGGCGGCGTGGCGCGGCGATCCGATTGCGGCATCGGGCAATCCCGCCGCCGACATCATGATTTTGGTGGATGTGCCCGATCGCGACGATAGCGATACCGGCGTGCTACTGAGCGGCGCGGTCGGGCGGTTGTTCGACCGGATGCTGGCCGCAATCGGGCGGAGTCGCGACTCGGTCTACCTCGCGCCGATGTGCACGGTGCGCCCGATGGCGGGCCGAATCGCGCCGGAAATCGAAACCCGGCTGGTCGAGATTGCGCGCCATCATGTCGCGCTGGTCGCGCCGAAACGGGTGCTTCTGTTAGGGAATGCGCCGAGTCGTGGATTTACCGGGATGGACGTAGCGCGTGCGCGCGGTACTTTGCACCCGATTAACCCGGAAGGTGGCATGGGTAAGCTGGTCGAGGTGGTGGCCAGTTTCCATCCGCGACTCTTACTGGAACGGCCCGCCGAAAAGGCGCGCGCGTGGAAGGATTTGCAGATGCTGATCGCAGGATTGGACGCATGAGCGCTAGACTGGCGGCCCTCGCCACGCTTGCCCTTACCGTTCCCGCGACCGCTTATGCGGCCGGCGAGCCCCCCGTTTCGGTCGAGACGACCAGTGCCCGCCCCACCATCCCCGCCCAGCTCGATGTCGAACAGCGCGAAGGCTATCGCGCCGTCTTTGCCAGTATCCGCAGCCAACATTGGCAGGACGCGCAATTGCAACTCGCCGCGCTCAAGCCCGGCCCGCTTCATGCGATCGCCCAGGCCGAATTGCTGACCGCCAAGGGTTCCCCCAAGGCCGATCTCGACCCGCTGATGAAGCTGCTCGCCAGCGCGCCCGAATTGCCCCAGGCCAAGCAGATCCTGACGATGGCCGCGTCGCGCGGTGGCGTCGGCCTGCCGCCGTTGCCCGAAGCGCGCGCGCTCACCTGGATCGACGGCGCGCCGGCCCGCAAGCGCGCGAAGAGCTTCGGCAAGGGCGATCTGCTCGCGGTCGAACTCGCGCTGAAGATGCAGCCGATGATCAAGGAAGATCGCGGTGCCGACGCACAGGCGTTGCTCGAGGCGACGCCGGGGCTTTCCAGCGACCTGCAGACCGAATGGCAGCGCAAGATCGCCTGGATGTATTTCCTGGCGGGGGACGATACCAATGCCCGCGCGATGGCACAGAAGGCCGCCGCCGGATATGGCGATTTCGCGGTCGAGGGCCAGTGGGTCGGCGCGCTCGCGGCGTGGCGGCAGCATGATTGCGCCGCCGCTGCTACGCTGTTCGAGGGCGTCGCCGCCCGCGCCAGCGATGTCGATCTGCGCGCGGCGGCACTCTATTGGGCGGCCCGCGCCGACATGCAGTGCGCGCGCCCCGATCGTGTCGAAAACCGGCTGAAGAACGCCGCACAATATCGCGAGACGTTTTACGGGCTGCTCGCACGCCAAGCGCTTGGCATCCGCGAAACCGCCGCGCACCCGATGGCGGCGGTGGTCGCGAGCGACTGGCAGACGCTTGGTCGCCGTCCGAATGTGCGCGTGGCGGCGGCCTTGGTCGAGATTGGCGAGACCGCGCTCGCCGATAGCGTGATCCGGCAACAGGCGCGGATCGGCGACCCAGCCGAATATCCCGCTTTGGTCCGCCTGACCGCCGCGCTCGATTTGCCTGCCACGTTGATCTGGCTGTCGCACAATGGCCCGGTCGGCGCGACGCCGCCGGTCGAGGCGCGCTTTCCCGCGCCCAATTGGGCCCCCGATGGCGGCTGGCGCGTCGACAAGGCGTTGGTGTTTGCGCACACGCTGCAGGAATCGCGCTTCCGCACCGATGTGGTCAGCCCGGCGGGGGCTTACGGCCTGATGCAGGTGCGCCCCGGTGCCGCGACCGACATTGCGCGCAAACAGGGCCGCAATTTCGACCGCAGCGCCCTCTCCCGCCCCGGCACCAATTTCGAGGTCGGGCAAAGCTATCTCGAACAATTGCGCGATCAGCATTGCACCGACGGCCTGCTGCCCAAGGTGATTGCGGCCTATAATGCCGGGCCGGGACCGGTCGAGGCGTGGAACGCGCAAGCGCGCGACGGTGGCGATCCGTTGCTCTACATCGAATCGATCCCGTTCTGGGAGACGCGCGGTTACGTCACCACGGTGCTGCGCAATTATTGGGTCTATGAGGCGCAGACTGGCAAAACCGCCTCAGTCAGCCGTGCCGCTTTGTCGCAGGGCCTGTGGCCGCGCTTCCCCGGTTTGCCGGGGGCTGCGGCGGTTCGCCTGACATCGAGCGCGTCCTCGGGCCGCACGATGGCGAGCACCACGGCGACCAGCACTTCAGGACGAGCGATCGCCCGTGCCGATTGACGAAAGCCTGATCTTCCAGCCCGTCCGCATCGCCGTCCTCACCGTTTCCGACACACGCGGCCTCGCCGAGGATCGTTCGGGCGACACTTTGGTTGCGCGGCTGGAGGGTGCCGGGCATGTGCTGGCCGCACGCGAGATCGTGCGCGACGATGTCGACCTCATCGTCGGCACGCTGCACCGCTGGATCGATGACGAGCAGGTCGATTGCGTGATCACCACTGGCGGCACCGGCGTGACCGGGCGCGACGTGACGCCCGAGGCGATCGAGCGCGTTGCCGACAAGATGATCCCCGGTTTCGGCGAACTGTTCCGCTGGCTCAGCTTCCAGACGATCGGCACCTCGACCGTGCAATCGCGCGCCTGCGCCTGTGTGACGCGCGGCACCTATATTTTCGCGCTCCCCGGCTCGACCGGCGCGGTGAAGGACGGGTGGGATGGCATCCTGGCGAGCCAGCTCGACAGCCGCCACCGCCCCTGCAATTTCGTCGAGCTGATGCCGCGTTTGCGCGAGCGCTAAGCCCGGTAAGGGGCGCGATGATCCGCTACTTCTTCGCCGCCGCGCGCTTTTCATCGAGGAATTTGGTCAGGTCGGCATCCATCGTCTGATACCAATCGACGATGTCGGCGAAATTGGCGAAGGTGGTCTTGCCGACGGCGGAGAAATCCATCCACTCGTTAAGCGAGCCATCCTTCCCGACCGACACCTTGAGAAAGCGCTTCGACACGTTCCAGGCATTGGCCAGTTCGGGCGTGAACAGCGGCTCAGCCTTGTACCAACTTGAGAATTGGTAGGAGTTGCAGTCCTTCACCCCGGTGCAGCCGTAAAATTCGATGGTGAAGGACGATCCGTTGGCACCGCTCAGCACATAGGGTTCGCCGGCCTTGTTGGTCTTGAGTTCGGCCTTGTAGCCGGCGTCCTGCAGCGCCTGCACCACCACCGGCGGCTGGCGCAGATCGAGCAGCCGCTCCTTGTCGTCCGCCGCCTGCGCCGCGACCGGCAGCGTCGCCGCTGCAAGAACGAAGAGCGTGCTCAGTCGAATCATGGAACCTCCCCCGGCGAATATTCCCCCTCTTCTATCGATCATCATCGGCGCGGCAAGCCGGTCACGCGCTCTGCATCACCGCGATTTCATGCCCGGCGACATCGCGGAAATGAAAGCGCCGCCCACCGGGAAAGGCGAAGGTCGGGCGCGTAAGGATGCCGCCTGCGGCAAGCACCGCCGCTTGCGTCGCGTCGAGATCCTCGACGTCGATCACCGGCAAGGCGGCGGCGGTCTGTTCCGCGATATCGCCCTGCAGCCCGATATCGGTGTCGCCACTCATCGTCGAGGCATAGCTCGGGCCGAAATCGGTAAATTGGAAGCCGAAGGCCGCCGTGTAAAAGGCCTTGGCCCCGGCCAGATCACCGACCGGCAGTTCGAGATAGTTCAAGCGCGCCATTGCTCATTCCCTCTACATGTTCTTGTTACGTTCTCATCGATCTGCTATGCGCTGTCAATGGCCGACAAACGCCCCCAGCGCGGTGCCACGCTCAACGCCGAGAGCCGCCGCTTCAACCTGCCCGAACGCGAGGCGGATGGCGACTGGCTGGATGATCGCGAGGGTCTGGACGGTGCCCCGCCCCGCTTACGCACCACCGTGACGGTCGAGCGGCCGCGCACGATCATCAGCCGCAACAGCTCGCCCGACATTCCGTTCGATCGCTCGATCAACCCGTATCGCGGGTGCGAGCATGGCTGCATCTATTGCTTCGCGCGGCCGACCCATGCGTTTCACGACCTGTCGCCGGGGCTGGATTTCGAGAGCAAGCTGTTCGCCAAGCCCGATGCGCCGGCGCTGCTGCGCGCCGAACTCGCGAAGCGCGGCTATGTCGCGCAGCCGATCGCCTTTGGCACCAATACCGATCCCTATCAGCCGATCGAGCGCGAGTGGCGGATCACGCGCGGGTGCATCGCGGTGCTGGCCGAGACCAACCATCCCCTCACCATCACCACCAAATCGGACCGGGTGGTGCACGATCTCGATCTGATCGCGCCGATGGCGGCGAAGGGGCTGGCGGCGGTGGCGATTTCGATCACCTCGCTCGACCCCAAAATCGCGATGACGGTCGAACCCCGCGCGCCCACCCCCGCGCGGCGGCTGGCGGCGGTGCGCGCGCTGGTCGCGGCGGGCGTGCCGACGCATGTCTCGATCGCACCGGTCATCCCCGCAATCACCGATCACGAGATCGAGCATTTGGTGGAACGCGCCGCAGAAGCGGGCGCGCGGTCCATCTCGTTCATTCCGGTGCGGCTGCCGTGGGAAGTGGCGCCCTTGTTCAAGACGTGGCTAGACACGCATTTCCCCGACCGCGCGGGCAAGGTGATGGCAACGATCGCCTCGATCCGGCAGGGCCGCGAGAATGATCCGGGCTTCTTCTCGCGGATGCGCGGCAGTGGTCCCTGGGCGGACTTGCTGCGCACGCGCTTCCATATCGCCTGCCGCAAGCATGGGATGAACCAGGAGCGGATGGTGTTGCGCAGCGACCTGTTCCGCCCGCCGCCGGGACCGCAGGGTGATTTGTTTGGCTGAAGGCGGGTGGGCGTCGCCCGCGATCTTTGCTATGCGCGCCGGAGATGCGGGGGCTTCTGACATTTACGGTGCTGGTCGCCGCTGTGCCGGCCCACGGCCAAGTGTTACCGCGCGCGCAAGACGGTGTTGATGTCTCGGCGAACATCCGCCTGCGCTACGAAACGATCGACGGCGAAGCGCGCGCGAATGTGCCCGCAGACGAAGCCTCGACCCAGTTGCGCACCATCGTGCATGGAACGTATCGCACCGGCCCGCTGACGCTGGGCGGGACGCTCGCCGACAGCCGCGCGCTCGATGCGCCGACGCGCAGTGCGCTGTCGACCAATGAAGTCAACACGCTGGAACCGATCGAAGCCTTTGTCGGGCTGGATGTGGGCGATGCGACACGCAAGGGCCTGTTCGGCCATCTGACGCTGGGCCGCCAGACCGCCGAACTGCGCTCGCGTCGGCTGATCGCGCGCGACGATTATCGCAACACCGCAACCAGCTTCACCGGTGCGCGCTTCGACATGGCCGATGGCGAGCGCTGGAACCTGACCGTTTTCTACTTCCTGCCGCAACAGCGCTTGCCCGATGATGCGGCGGGCTTGCGCAGCGGGCGCATCGCGCTGGACCGCGAAGGGTTCGACACGCGGATCTGGGGCGCGACGGTGGCGCGGCCCGCACTGCTCGGGCGCATCGCTGGCGACCTTGGATTCTACCGCTTCGAGGAACGCGACCGGCCGGGACAGGCGACGCGCGATCGGCAATTGACGACGCTCACAGCACGCCTGGTTGCAGCCCCCGCCCCCGGCCACGGCGATGGCGAAATCGAGGTGATGCGCCAGACCGGCACGATCTCCGCCAGTCTCGCGGGCAACGCGGCGTGGCTGCCGGTGATCGCCTGGTTCGCCCATGCCAGTGTCGGCCATCAATGGAAGACCGCCTGGACGCCGCATTTCGCAGTGGAGGGCGATTATGCCTCGGGCGACCGGCGCGACGGCAGCTATCGTCGCTTCGACACGCTCTACGGCATGCGCCGCGGCGATTTCGCCCCGGCGGGCCTGTATAATGCGGTGACGCGCAGCAATGTGGTGTCGCTCGGGCCAAGGCTGGAGGTGACGCCATCGCGCCGCCTGGACGCGATGTTGACAGTCAAGAAATTGTGGCTCGCCTCGGCGCGCGATGCGTTTGCATCGACCGCGGTGGTCGATGCGACGGGGAAGTCAGGCCGCGACGCCGGGTGGCAGAGCGACGCGCGCCTGCGCTTCTGGGCGATCCCCAAGCGCCTGCAATTGGAGGCGGACGGCGTGTGGCTGGCCAAGGGCCGTTTCCTCACCGAAGCGCCCAACCGATCGAACGATCACGACACGCTGTATCTGTCGCTCAACGCCTCCGCCTTCTTCTGATGAGCCGAATCAAGAACCGCCTACCCGGGCGCGAAGCGCTGGAAGCGCTGATCGACGCGAACGGGCATTTGACGATCCGCGCCACGCCCAATGCCGGTGCCAATGAAATCCGCCTGCCCGCAGACGGCGCGCCGGGCGTGATCAACATCCGCACGACGGTGACGCCCGAGGACGGCAAGGCCAATGACGCGATCCTCGCCTTGCTCGCCAAGGCACTGTGCCGCCCGCGCTCCGCGCTGACGCTGGTGCGCGGCGCGACCGCGCGCGACAAAGTGGTGCAGGTAAGCCCCCGTTAGCCCTGAGCCTGTCGGACGGCACCGATCCCCGCGCAGGGCGCGCGTGGGGCGAGCGGGGCTTCGACAAGCTCAGCCCGAACGGATCGGGGGGTAGGCGGCATCAAAATTCCCCGTTCGCCCTGAGCTTGTCGAAGGGCTCCTCTCAAAGCGCGGGACGCGCGTGGAGCGAGCGAGGGCTTCGACAGGCTCAGCCCGAACGGAGATGGAACCGAGCTATGTAAGCGGAAGAAACCTCAAGCCGCCGCCAGCACATGATCCTTGAAACGCTCGCGCAGCGCGGTTTTCAGCAATTTTCCGGTCGCGGTGTGCGGCAGGGCATCGACGAAGACGATATCATCGGGCAGCCACCATTTCGCGACATGCTGGGCCAGATGCGCGCGGATTTCGTGCGGGGTCACCGCGCTGCCGGGCTTGCGCACCACGATCAGCAGCGGGCGCTCATCCCATTTCGGATGGGGCACGCCGATTGCCGCTGCCTCCGCCACCCCGGCGCAGCCGATCGCGGCATTTTCCAGATCGACCGATGAAATCCACTCGCCGCCCGATTTGATGACATCCTTGGCGCGGTCGGTGATCTGCATCGTGCCGTCGGTGTGGAGCACCGCGACATCACCGGTGTCGAACCAATTGTCGGCATCGACCGCGTCATCGGCTGCCTTGAAGTAGCGCTTCACCACCCACGGCCCGCGCACTTGCAATCGGCCGGAACTGGTGCCGTCGCGCGGCAGCACCGCGCCTGCGTCATCCACCACTTGCAGTTCGATCCCGAACGGCACTTGCCCCTGCTTGCCGACATGATCGAGCTGCGCATCGGCGCTCATATCGTCCCAATGCGGCGGCGGGAAACCGGCAGTGCCGATCGGCGAGGTCTCGGTCATGCCCCACAGATGCTTGACCTCGACGCCCATGCCCATGATCCGCTCGATCATCGCGCGCGGTGCGGCCGAGCCTCCGATAGTCACTTGGCTAAGGAAACGTGGCACCTCGCCCGTCGCATCGATATGGCCGAACAGCGCCAGCCAAACAGTCGGCACGCCCGCCGAATGCGTCACCTTTTCCTGGTTCATCAGGCGGCACAGCACCGCCGGATCGTTGACTGCGGCATAAACGAATTTCGCGCCCGCCAGCGCGCCGGCAAAGGGCAGGCCCCAGGAGGCGGCGTGGAACATCGGCACCACCGGCAGCACGACGGCGCTCGGCGAGAGGTTGAACACCCAGGGCGCGACTTCGGCCATGGCATGGATCACGGTCGAGCGATGCTCGTACAGCACGCCCTTGGGATTACCCGTGGTGCCGCTGGTGTAGCACAACATGCAGGGATCACGCTCCGGGCCTTCATGCCAGGCATAATCGCCATCTTCGCGCTCGATCAGCGCGTCGAAGCTGCCATCGTCGAAACAGACATAGCGTTCGATGCTAGTCCAATGCGGTTTCAGCCGATCGACCAGCGGCTGGAACTGCTTGTCATAGAGCAGCACGCGGTCTTCGGCATGGTTGGCGATATAGATGAGTTGTTCGTCGAACAGGCGCGGGTTGATCGTGTGGATCACCCCGCCCATCCCGATCGTGCCATACCAGGCGACCAGATGGTGGCTGTGGTTCATCGCCAGCGTGGCGACGCGGTCGCCCGGCTTCAGCCCGATCCGCTCCAGCGCTTGCGCGAGTTTGAGGGCATCGCGCGCGACACCGGCCCAATCGGTGCGGGTTTCGCGGCCATCGGCCCAATAGCTGACAATCTCGCGCGCGCCATGTTCGCGCGCGGCGTGGTCCAGCAGCCGCGGCACCCGCAATTCAAAATCCTGCATTCCACCGAGCATAGACATCCCTCCGCCTGCGGGAGGGGTGGCGGAGGCATCATGGTGCCCGGTCGCGTGCCCTCCCCTAACCCCTCCCGCAGGCGGGAGGGGGATTATCCGACGAGTGCCAGCCGCGCCTCTGCGGTTCTCAGCACTACGTTCGAAACATCCTGCAAGGCTTCGATCCGCGCGGCAAGCTCCCCGTCGAGCAGAAAGTCGCGCCCGAGCAGCACGCGCGTCGTCTCGCCCGGCGAAACCGTCACCGTCGCCCACACTTCGCCGCGCGCGCCGCGCGCCTCCGACAACATCCCCGCCAACGCCGCCATCGCGCCCGGCGTATCGACCGACAGTTCCAGGCAGAAGCGCGCGTTGGAGGCGAGCGATTCGAACGATTGCAGCCGCTTGACCGATACGCGCGGGGTTTCCTCGCCAGGGCGGCGATCGAGCTCGACCGTCGCCAATCCGCAGCCGCCGGTGCGCGCGCATTCCTCCAGCTCAGCCGCCACCGCATCATCGAAGCAGGTCGCCATGAACTGACCCGACGGGTCCGACAGCGTCGCCATCATATAGCGCTTGCCGCGCGCCGAAGTGCGCCAGCGCGCATCCTCGACCAGTACCGCCATGGTCGCACCGGCGCGGGTGCCGTCATCGGGAATGTTGAGTTCGCCGAGCGTGACGAAGCTGCGCGCGCCGTGCAGCTTGGCCAAATGGCTGTGCCGGTCGACCGGATGCGCCGAGAAATAGAAGCCGAACGCCTCGCGCTCCTGGTCCATCCGCTCGGCCATCGTCCAGCGCGCGGAGAGCGGCAGCTTGATCGGCGGCTCGGAGGCTTCGGCGGTGCCGAACAGCCCGCCCTGCCCGCTGATCTTCTGATCGTGGATGCGCGCGGCGGTGGCGAGGATGGTTTCGGCGCTCGCCACGATGCCCGCACGATTGTCGTTCAACGCATCGAACGCGCCCGCCGCCGCCAGCGTTTCCAACTGGCGTTTGTTGAGGATGCGCGGATCGATGCGGCGTGCGAGATCGTCGATCGACTCGAACGGCCCGCCCGCCTCGCGTTCGGCGACGAGTTTCTCCATCGCGCCTTCCCCGACCGATTTGAGCGCGGCAAGGGCGTAGCGCACCGCCAAGCCATCACCACTATCCTCTACCGAAAATTCGGCTTCGCTGCGGTTGATGTCAGGCGGCAGGATGGCGACGCCGAGGCGGCGCATATCGTCGATGAACACGCTCAATTTGTCGGTCTGCGCCTGATCGAAGCACATTGAGGCGGCGAAGAATTCGTGCGGATGGTGCGCCTTCAGCCATGCCGTCTGATAGGACAGCAAGGCGTAAGCGGCGGCGTGCGATTTGTTGAAGCCGTAGCCCGCGAATTTGTCGATCAAGTCGAACAGTTCGTTGGCCTTGGCAGCATCAATGCCGTTGATGGTCTTGCAGCCCTCGGCGAAATGCGCGCGCTGGGCGTCCATCTCGGCCTGGTTCTTCTTGCCCATGGCGCGGCGCAGCATGTCGGCCTGCCCCAGCGAATAGCCGGCCAGGATCTGCGCGGCCTGCATGACCTGTTCCTGATAGACGAAAATGCCGTAGGTTTCGGACAAGATGCCTTCGAGCAGCGGGTGCGGATAGGCGATCTCTTCCTGCCCGTTCTTGCGCCTGCCGAACATCGGAATGTTGTCCATCGGGCCCGGACGGTAAAGCGAGACGAGCGCGATGATGTCGCCGAAATTGGATGGGCGCACGGCGGAAAGCGTGCGGCGCATGCCTTCGGATTCCAACTGGAACACGCCGACCGTGTCGCCCTTTTGCAGCAATTTATAGACGCCCTCGTCATCCCATTCGAGCGCATCGAGATCGACCCTCACGCCGCGCGCAGCCAGCAGGTCGATCGCCTTCTTGAGCACCGACAGCGTCTTGAGGCCGAGAAAGTCGAACTTCACCAGCCCTGCGCCCTCGACATATTTCATGTCGAACTGGGTGACGGGCATGTCCGAGCGCGGATCGCGGTAGAGCGGCACGAGATCGGCAAGCGGACGGTCGCCAATCACCACGCCCGCCGCGTGGGTCGAGCTGTGGCGCGGCAGACCTTCCAGCTTCATCGCCAGATCGAGCAAATGCCGCACGCTGCGATCGTTCTTATATTCGCTGTGCAGCTCCGACACGCCGTCGATCGCGCGCTTCAGGTCCCATGGGTCGGCGGGGAGGTTGGGGATGAGCTTGGCGAGCCGGTCGATCTGGCCATAGCCCATTTGCAGCACGCGCCCGGTGTCCTTGAGCACCGCGCGCGCCTTCAGCTTTCCGAAGGTGATGATCTGCGCGACCTGGTCGCGGCCATATTTCTCCTGGACGTAGCGGATCACTTCACCACGCCGCGTTTCGCAAAAATCGATGTCGAAGTCGGGCATCGACACGCGTTCCGGGTTGAGGAAGCGTTCGAACAGCAGGCCGAGTTTCATCGGATCGAGATCGGTGATGGTCAGCGCCCAGGCGACGACCGAACCCGCGCCCGAACCACGCCCCGGCCCCACCGGGATGTCATGATCCTTCGCCCATTTGATGAAGTCGCCGACGATCAGGAAGTAGCCGGGGAACCCCATCTGGATGATGACGTCGAGCTCGAAATCGAGCCGCTTGCGATACGGCTCACGCCAGTCCGAATCTCCCCTCCCGCTCGCGGGAGGGGTTGGGGGAGGGCCTGAACCAGCCGCAGAAGACTCCCCTCCCCCAGCCCCTCCCGTAACCGGGAGGGGAGCAGAGACCGCGAGTTGCTCGATCCGGTCGAGCCGCCGCTCGAGCCCGGCATGGGCGTCCTCGCGCAGCTTGGCGGCTTCGGCCGTGGGGTCACCCGCGAGGCTCGGCAGGATCGGCTTGCGCTTGGGCGCGCCGACGCCGCAGCGCTGCGCCACCACCAGCGTGTTGGCGATCGCCTCGGGCAAGTCGGCGAACAGCTCGCGCATGTCCTTGGCGGGCTTCATCCACGCATCGGGCGAGGTGCGCGGCCGGTCTTCGCTGGCGACATAGGTCGAATTGGCGATGCACAGCAACGCATCGTGCGCCTCGCTGAAATCCTGCGTGGCGAAGCAGCACGGGTTGGTCGCGACCAGCGGCAGATTGCGGTCATAGGCGAGATCGAGCAGCGCCGGTTCGGCCTTGCCTTCGATCTCGTCGAGCCGCCGGGTCAGCTCGATATAGAGCCGGTCGGGGAACAGCGCCTGCAAGCGATCGGCATAAGCCAGCGCGCGCTCCGGCTGATCCTCGGCGAACAGCCGCGCCAGGCCGCCTTCGCGCCCGGCGGTGAGCGCGAGCAGGCCGTCGGTATGCCCCTCCAGCGCCGCGAAATCGACATGCGGCGCGAGTTCCAGCGGCCGATCAAGATGCGCGCGCGACACCAATATGCACAGGTTGCGATAGCCATCCTCATCCTGCGCATAGAGCGCGAGCCAGTCGATCACCGGTGTGGCGGCGTCAGGCATGTCGGGGCGGCACACGCCCAGCATCGTGCCGATCACCGGCTGCACCCCCGCCGCGCGCGCGGCATCGCCAAACGCCATCGCTGCGTACAGGCCATTGCGGTCGGTCAGGGCGGCGGCGGGAAAGCCCAATTCCTGCGCGCGCTTGGCAATCGCCTTGGGCTCGATCGCGCCGTCGAGCATGGTGTAGGAAGAGAAGATCCGAAGGGGTACGAACGCGGAATGGGCCATTCCGGTTGGTAGCGCCCAATGCGCCGATTCGTAAAGCGGTGAACCCCACCGCCCCGCCTGCGTTGCACCGTAAACTTACGTATAGTGCCATGGCGCGATCGGGGTTCTTAGGTAAAATCAAATTCTTCCACCGCCGAACCGGCACTTTACCCTGGAGACAGATATGAACGACACGACTTTCGGTTCGTCCACCACCTCCGCTCGCGTCGGGACGGGTTGGCTGCTGGCTTACGGCCTGCTCAGCATCGCCGTCGGCATCACCGCCTTCCTGTGGCCCGTCACCGCGACGCTGACCGCCGCGTTGCTCGCGGGCTCGTTCCTGATCGCGACCGGCGCGGTCGCCGCGGTTGCCAGCTTCGGGCTGCGCGGCCACCACTTCTCCGCTTATACGCTGTTGAGCGGCATCCTGTCGCTGGTGATCGGCGCGTGGATCATCGTCGAACCCGCCACCGGTGCCGTCTCGCTGACGTTGATGATCGCGATCTGGCTGACCGCGCGCGGCGTGATGGAAATCGCGATCGGTGCACGCTTTCGGCGGTTCGGGATCAGCTTGATCCTGCTCGGCATTCTCAACATCGTGCTGGCAGTGTGGATCATCTGGGGCATTCCCTTCACCGCGCTGACGCTGCCCGGTTATGTGCTGGGGATCAGCTTCCTGTTCAGCGGCATCACCGCAACGCTCCAGGCGATCGGCGTCCCGGGGCGCTGATCACTCGCCGATCGAGAAGGCCCCATCGGCGTGCAGCACCAGGGTCATGCCCGATAGCAGATCGAACCCCAACACACCCGTCGGACGCCCCTCGACCACCGCCGCCTCTGGCAAGGGTCGCGGGGCGTTCCCGACTTTGAGGGTGACGGGGCCGACGATGTCCATAGTCACCATCTTCCCCCCTACCCCGCGGCTTTGCGCGGTCCGCAGGCGGGGGAGCTGGGTGGCGGCGGCGGGCGGGATCGCGCTGCGCCATGCGCCGCTATCGACCAGAAACGGCGAGGTATTCGCACCATCCCCCACGCCGACCGGCACATGCGGCCGGTCGTCTCCGCGCCAGCCCGGTGCCGCGACATTGGCTCCCTTGGTCAGCGGACGGCACGCCGCCGCATCCGCTCCGGCCACCGTCGCCACGCCCCCGCGAAAATCGACGCGCACGCACCCGGTAGCGGCCAGCGCCTGCGGCCCGATCACCCCCGCCAGCCCCAGCGCCTCAAGCGGGCCCAGCGGCATCGCCAGCACGCGGTCGAAATGGCGGAGCGGCGCGCCGTCTGCCGTCGCGAGATCAACGCCCGTGACATAGTGTCCGGCAACAGCGACGCCGCCGCTATCGGCCCCGGTCTGCATCGCCGTGCCGCGCAGCCCAAGCTGTGCCGCAGTCTGCTCGCTCAGCACGACCTCGGACGCCCCCGTATCGAACAGGAAGCGCAGCGACACCGCGCCGATCCGCAAGGTCACGATCGGCAACTGTCCCCCGACCGGGTGACCACTCAGCTGCTGCGGTCGTTCGATCGCGATGGTGCGCTCGGGGGAAGCCGCCGCCATGCCGGGCGACGCCAACAGCAGCCTCAGCGCCGCTCCCAACACCACCGCGTGCCGCGCCCGAACCATGCCGCCCACAGAGTCCCTCTTAAAGCAGCTTTTCGATGTCCGCCGCGATGTCGGCGGGCTTGGTCGTTGGCGCATAGCGTTCGACCACCTGCCCGTCCTTGCCGATCAGAAATTTGGTGAAGTTCCACTTGATCCCTTCGGTGCCGAGGAAGCCCGGTGCCTGCTTCTTGAGCGCGACGAACAGCGGATCGGCATTGGCGCCGTTGACGTCGATCTTGGCGAAGACCGGGAAGGTCACGTCATAGGTGAGCGAGCAGAAATTGGCGATTTCCGCGGCATCGCCCGGCTCCTGCGCGCCGAACTGGTTGCACGGGAAGCCCAGCACTTCAAACCCGCGGTCGCCGAATTGGCGGTGCAGCGCCTCCAGCCCTTCATATTGCGGTGTAAAGCCGCATTTGGAGGCGGTGTTGACGATCAGCAGCACCTTGCCGGCATAAGCCGACAGGTCGACCGGGGTCCCATCGGCGGCTTTGACGGTGAGATCGGTGATGGCAGGCATGAACGCACTCCTCAAGCGTGGCGCGCGAGCAGGAAGCGCAGATTCTGCCGCACCCCGGCCCATTCGCTGGCGATGATCGAATAGACCACAAGATCACGCACGCGGCCATCCATCACTTGATGGTTGCGCAGCACGCCATCGCGCTTGGCCCCCAGCCGCTCGATCGCCGCTTGCGAGCGTTTGTTGAACCAGTCGGTGCGGATCTGCACCGCGTTGCAGCCCATCACCTCGAAGGCGTGGGTGAGCAGCAGCAACTTCGCCTCGGTGTTGACGCCGGTGCGCTGCACCGACTTGGCGTAGAAGGTGCCGCCAATTTCCAGCCGCTTATGGCCTGCGTTCATCCGCATATAGCGCGTGAGGCCCACCACGCGGCCGTCGGGGGTACAGACGGTAAACGGCATCGCCCGCCCGAAATCGCGCTCCTTGAACAGCGCCGCCATGAAGGCGTCGGGGTCGGTCAGCGTCGAGGCGTTGGTGAAGAACAGTTCGCTGATCTTCCCATCCGCCCCCGCCGCGACGATGGCGTCGCGGTCATCGAGCACGGTCGGGCGCAGCGTGACGTGCTGGCCGGTGAGTGTAGGAGGTGTGGTCCAGGCGCTCACGCCAGCCGCCCCTCGTGCAGGCGCACCACGCGGTCCATCTTCAGCGCCATCCGCTCATTATGGGTCGCGACCAGCGCCGCCGAGCCCTCGCCACGTACCAGCCGGAGGAACTCCGCCAGCACCACGTCCGCCGTCGCCTCGTCGAGGTTGCCGGTCGGCTCGTCCGCCAGCACCAAAGCGGGCTGGTTGGCGAGCGCGCGGGCGACGGCGACGCGTTGCTGCTCGCCGCCCGACAATTGGCTTGGGCGGTGCGTCAGGCGGTGGCCGAGGCCGAGTGCGCCGAGCAAGGCGGTCGCGCGCTCGTTGGCTTGGGCGTGGGTGCGATCGCGGATCAACTGCGGCAGCACGACATTCTCGGTCGCGTTGAAATCGGGCAGCAAGTGATGGAATTGATAGACGAAACCGAGCGAATCGCGGCGCACGCGGGTGCGCCCGTCCGAATCGAGTTTGGCGACTTGCTCGCCCGCGATGCGGATCGATCCGCCGAAACCGCCTTCGAGCAGCCCGACCGCCTGCAGCAGCGTGGATTTGCCCGAGCCTGAGGGCCCCAGCAGCGCGACGATCTCGCCCGCGCCGACATGCAAATCGACCCCGCGCAGCACTTCGATGGTTTCGCCGCCCTGGCTGAACGCGCGCGTCAGGCCGGCAACGCTGAGGACGGGTTCACTCATAGCGCAACACCTGCACGGGATCGGTGCTCGCCGCCTTCAGCGCGGGGTAGAGCGTGGCGAGGAAGCTGAACAGCAGCGCCATCAGCGAAATGACCGTCACTTCGAGCGGATCGGTCTTGGAGGGCAATGTGGTGAGGAACCGAATTGACGGATCCCACAGGTTTTGACCCGTCACCAATTGCACGAAATCAACGATATTTTGCCGGAAATGCAGGAAGATGAAGCCAAGGATCAGCCCCGCGACCACGCCCAGCGCGCCGATCGTGGTGCCGACGGTCATGAAGATACGGATCATCGCCCCCCGGCTCGCCCCCATCGTCCGCAGGATCGCGATGTCGCGCGTCTTGGCGCGCACCAGCATAATCAGCGAGGACAGGATATTGAACACCGCGACCAGGATGATGATCGACAGCACGGTAAACATCGCAACGCGTTCGACCGAGAGCGCCTCGAACAATTGTGCGTTCATCTGCCGCCAGTCCTGGATCACCGCGCGCTGCCCGACTTGCTTGGCAAGCGGGGCGAGGATCGTGCCGACGCGGTCGGCATCGTTGGTCTGCAGCTCGATCATGCCGACCGAATCGCCCATCATCAGCAGCGTCTGCGCATCCTCCATCGGCATGATGACATAGGCCTTGTCATAATCGTACACGCCGATCGTGAAGATCGCGCCGACTGTGTAGCTGACGATACGCGGCACAGTACCGAACGGCGTCGTTTGGCCTTGCGGACTGATGAGCGAAATCTGGCTGCCGACCACCGCGCCCAATTGGTCGGCCAGACCCGATCCGATCGCGATCACGCCGCTACCCGGCTTCAGCGAGGCGAGCGAGCCCATCACCACCTTGCTGCCAATCGTCTTGTTGCTCCGAATGTCGGACACTTGCATCCCGCGCAGCAAGATGCCTTCGACGCGGCCGTTATAGGTGGTCATCAGCGGCTGCTCGATCATCGGCGTGGCGCTGGTCACGCCCGGCGTTTTGTCGGCCTGCGCGACGATGTCGCGCCAATCGCGCAATTGCCCGGCATACCCCTGCACCACGGCATGGCCGTTGAGCCCGACGATCTTGTCGAACAATTCTGCGCGGAAGCCGTTCATCACGCTCATCACGATGACGAGCGCGGCGACGCCGAGCATCACCGCGACCAGACTGATGCCAGCGACGAGGAAGATGAACCCCTCGCCTTTGCCGGGCAGCAGATACCGCCGGGCGATCATGCGTTCATAGCGGGAGAGGATCATGGAGCCCGCTCTACGGCGCACATGCAGCGCTGGCAACTGTTGCCCCCTGTTGCGCAAGCGCCACAGCAGCGCCGCAATCGCTACGGATCGGCCATATTCCCCATGACAAGCCGCTCACTCACACTTAACGCTTCTGTCACTGACACACAGGCAACGGCCGTGGTTCGGGGAATGCTTTCAGCGCCGCCGCAAGGCGTGCAGCGAGAGCGAGATGGGGGCTGACGAGCGATCGTCACGCAGGCGTCCGGGTCGGAAACGGCTCGGACGTTTGCATTTGGGCGAAGGTGGCCATGCGGGCCACCGGTCCGCGCAGCGGATCGCCCAAATCGGACGGCGGGTCGCCCCTGTGGCGAGCCCGACCGACGGCGGCTTTGCCGTCGGCGCTCCTCCCGTCACACCTCCCCGCCCCCGTCACCCCGGCCCTGTGCCGGGGTCCACCGTGCAGCACCCGCGTCGCTCGACTCCGCACGTTCTCCAAGCGGCGGAGTGGACCCCGGCACAAGGCCGGGGTGACGGCTACGCCTCAAAACGATGCCGAAATCGTCGCGCCAAAGGTGCGGGGGTCGCCCGGCTGCCCGACGATCAGCCCGGTGCTGCCCGATTGCGTCGACAACAATTCGAAATAATCCTGGTCGAACGCATTATGCACCCAGGCAAAGACGTTGAAGTCCTTCTTGCGATAGCCAAGCCGGAAGTTGGACAGCGAATACCCCTCGATCCAGGTGTAAGCCGAAGGCGACGGATTGGACGAAAAGCGCGAGCGCGCGCTGCCATCATACCCCAGATACACCTGCCCGTCCCCGCCGCCGACCGGCACATTATATTCGCCACCGTAGGAGAAGGACCATTTCGAGATGCCGGGCAGACGCTGCCCGGAAATATCGCACACCACCGGGCTCAATGATCCCGGCACCCCTGCCGGACCAGGCGTGCCCGTCGTCACCGTGCCGCCGGAGAGCTCGGGCGGGCATGGCGCGTTGGTGAATTTCTTGTAGATCGCGTCAGTATAGGCACCATTGAGATACAGGTTGAAGCGCTTGCTCGGGCGGAAGCTGGCGTCGAACTCCACCCCGCGCGAGCGCACCTTGCCCGCATTGGCGAGATAGCCACGGATCACGGTCAACTGGCCGTTATTCACCGTCGCCTGATAATCGCCGATCTCGGTCCAGAACCCGGCGACGTTCAGTGTCACGCGGCGATCGAAAAATTGCGTCTTCAGGCCCAGCTCGAACGCATCGACCTTTTCGGGCTTCACCGTCTGCGTGGTCAGATCGACCGCCGTCCCCGCCGCATTGAGCGGCAAGCCCGACAAATTGATGCCGCCCGATTTGAAGCTCTTCGCATAGGTCGCATAGCCATGCACATCCGCCGCAAAATCATAGGACAGCGTGACATCGCCCGACACGTTCCATGCGCTGAAGCGCGGCGCATAGCTTTGCGGGGCGAGCGTGGCGGACTGGTCAGAGTTCAGCGTGGTGCTGCCGCTGCCAGTGGTGACGACCGAGACATAGGAGCCGCTCTTCTTGTCATAATTGACGCGGATGCCCGGCTGGACGTGGAAATGGTTGAACGCTTCCCAGTTCAGCTTGCCGAACACGGCGAAGCTGGTGTTCTTGAAATTGATCGTATTGGTCGAGGTCAACCCGTTCAGCACCGCCGGGTTGCAGGCATTGGCGGTCGGGGACGCGCACCCGCGTGATCCCACCGGCACGTTGCCGGGGTTGAGCAGATACCGGCTCGCCGCCGATCCCTGCACCTGCGAGCCTTGGGTGTTGATCGTCTGGTGGAACAGGAATGCGCCAACCGTGTAATCGAGCTTGTGGGTTCCGTTCGACGCGAGCCGGATTTCCTGTGACACCTGTTCCTGCTGCGACGGGTTTTGCGACACGGTGGTGATCGGCAGGCCGACGAAATCGCGGTCATTGGCCGGCTTCCAGTCCCAATAGCGCCATGCCGACACCGAGGTGAGCGTAGCCCCCCCCAAATCCCAATTGGTGACGAGCGACGCCCCGCCCACTTCCTGCCGTGAATTGATCGTGGCATCGAGATCGGTGACGCGATCGAACGGGTTGGTGCTGGGCGGCGCATAGCCGAACGCCGCCGCCAGCGCCGCATATTGCCGGTTCGCCGCGCGCTGCGTGGTGCCGACGCGCGCATAATATTGCGCGCAGCACAAAGGGTTCTGCACGTTGAGATCGCCCGCCAGCGTCAGGCTGAGCGTGTCGCTCGGCTTGTACAGCACTTGCCCGCGAAACCCGATATTGCGCTGGCGGTGGAGATCGGTGTTGCTGGCCACATCGTAAATCGTGCCGTGCCGCGTCGTCGCCGAGGTCGACAGGCGGATCGCCAGCGTGTCGGTAATCGGCCCCGAAATCGAAGTCTTGCCCTGCACGAAATCATAATTGCCGACGCTGAGTTCGGCGCGCGCCTCGGGCGTGAAGCTCGGCGCACGGGTGGTGATGTTGAGCGCGCCCGCCGTCGTATTCTTGCCGTAGAGAGTCCCCTGCGGCCCGCGCAGCACCTCGACCCGGTCGACATCGACGAAATCGAAGGTCGCGGCCCCGACGCGCCCGATATACACGCCATCGATATAGAAACCGACGCCCTGCTCGATCCCGTCATTGGTCAGGCCGAACGGCGCGCCCAGCCCGCGAATGTTGATCGCCGAATTGCGCGGGTTGCTCGAATAGAATTGCAGCGAGGGAACTTGCTGCTGCAGCCGGTTGACGTTGAACGCGCCACTGTCCGCCAGCGTGCGCCCGCTCAGCACCGACAGCGCGATCGGCACGGTCTGTTCGGTTTCTGCGCGGCGGCGTGCGGTGACCACGATATCGCCCGTATTTGCCTGTGCATCGCCATCGGTCACCTCCGGCGCAGCGGGCTCCGGCGGCGTCGAGGGTGGCGCGAGCGTCGCATGGGCAAGCAGAATGAGCGGCAAGTGCGCGAGCATGAACGTCCCCTTGTTCCGGAGCTTTGCCCCGAGTCGGGACATAATGCCCATCGTTTGAGGGGATATTCACGCCCTCTCCTTCTTTGCGCCACCAAAGCTAGTCTTTACCGCCGCGAAATTCTGTACCGGCAGGTCTTGAACTGACGCCGAAGCGAACCAGATTCTGCGCGTGCGGTGCCCGTGGGGCCGCACCGGGCGGGGTCGCGCAGGTGGCGGGCCCGGCTCGACGTACAGACACTCGCTTGTAAAGGAGTTCACCATGCGTCAGTTCGATTTGACCCCCTATCGCCGCTCGACCGTCGGCTTCGACCGGCTGTTCGACATGCTCGAAGCCAATGCCCGGCAGCAGAGCGCCGACAATTATCCGCCCTTCAACCTCGAACGCCTCGACGGCGACCGGTACCGCATCACGCTGGCCGTGGCGGGCTTTGGCCGCGACGAGATCGAGATCACCGCGCAGCAGAACCTGTTGCAGGTGAAGGGGCGCAAGGACGAGAAAGAGGCCGCATCCTCCTCGTTCCTCCACATCGGCATCGCCAATCGCAGCTTTGAGCGTCGCTTCGAACTCGCCGATTTCGTGCGGGTCGAGGATGCCCGGCTGAACGATGGCCTGCTCACCATCGACCTGGTCCGCGAAGTGCCCGAGGCGATGAAGCCCAAGACGATCGCGATCAAGACCGGCACCCCGCTGGTCGCGGTCGAGGATGCCAGCACCGTCCAGGCGGCGTAACGCCAAGCGGGAGATGGCCGCGCTTCGGCACGGCCATCTCCCCTTCTTGTTATTTACCGCGCCTTGATTCCATAGCGCGCATAATGCCGGTCGACGCTCGGGGTGATCCGCCGGGCGATCTTCAACTCGCTTGCCGCCTCGGCATCGCGGTGGAGCTGTTGCAGCACGATCGCCCGCAGGAAGCGGCTGCTGGCCTGTCCCGGCTCGGCGGCGAGAACCGCATCGAGATCGGCCAGCGCGTCGTCAAACCGCCCCAGCCGGAACCACACCATAGCCCGGCTATCCAGCGCGGCAGTGCTGTCCTCGCTCAATTCGATGGCCCTGGTGCAGTCCTTTACCGCGGTATCGAGCATTACGCTGCGCGTGCCCTTGGCCCAGCATCGCGCATTCATCAGGCTGGGAGAGCCGGGCTTGTCAGCAATCAAGGCGTCGAACTGCGCGATGGCCTCGGTCGGATCGCCATATTCCCCGATCAGGCTGGCCTTGACGGTGCGGAATGTCCTTCGCATCTCCCCGCCCAGCGCGATCCGCTGATCGAGCAGCGCGAGCGCGCCCGCCAGATCGCCGTTTTCCGCCTTCAGCATCGTCACACGGCCGATCGCAGCTTCCGATGACGGATCGAGCGCCCGCGCCGCCTCGGCATCCGCCAGCGCGGCTTTGACATCGCCCATTTCGTAGCGCGACGCTGCGCGCTTCAAATACAGGTCGATCGACGGTTCAATCGCGATCGCCTTCGTCCAATCGGCAACCGCCCCCACGCGATCCCCCGTATTCGCCCGGAAGGAACCGCGCGTGGCATAGGCGCTGCTGTCGTCGGCGGTGGTGGCAACGATCGCCTTGGCCAGAACCGCGTTGATCGCGGTGATCTGCGACGCGCCAGCGGGATCGCTTGCGCCAATGTCCCATTTGCGCGCCGTCGCCACCGGGGCGACCAGACGCGGTGCCCGCGCCTTCGCGGTCGCCACGGCATCGCGCTCGATCGGGATGCGCGCGACCGGCACTTCGCGGCCGACGGTGTCGATCCGCTCGTCAACCGTAACGACCCCGCCATCGAGCTTGGTCGTGCGTGAAATTTCGTAACCCGCGACTAGTTCTTTCATGTCGGGCTCGCCCTCGATCGCGAAGCCGCGCCCCCGGTCGGGCAGACGCAGCCGCAACCGATACCGCATCCCAAACGGATCGCCCGTCGCCACCGGAATCGTCGTCCAGGCTACCTTGCTGCGGTCGGGCGCGAAGGTGACGTTGTCGAGCGCCCGCGCCAGCGCGCGCTTGCGCCGACGATCGTCGGTCGTCCAGGCCGAATTGACGATGCCATGCGCCTTCAGCGTGACGTCGCCCGTCAGCGGATCGGGAACCATCGCAGTATCGGAAAACTGCCCTTCGCCAAGGTAAGTGGTGAAAAACCCGCTGACCGAGTCGCGTTCTTCTTTCTCCCCCATCTGCGTCTTGGCCAAGGTCAAGGCCGCCGCATAACCGCCATGGACCACCGCCACCGCATCCACCGCGCTCGGCAAATCGACGCTGGCGCTCTCATCGACATCGACCGTCAGATCCACCATCGGCCGGGCGTTGGCGTGGGTCTCGATCTTCAGCAAATCGGCACCCGCCGCGCGCATCGGCAAGACATAACCGAGCGGTGGTGTGTCGTGGATATCGATCAGGCGCGCTCCACTGCCGGTGCCGTCCAGCCACAGCGTTTGTCCATCGATCGTCGCGCGCACCAGCACGTGGTTGAACGCCATCGGGCTGGGCAAACGGTCGGGCACGATGTCGCCGAGCCCGATATTGGCGGACACGGGCTCAGCCTCAATCTTCATCGCCCGCAACAAGGTCAGCAACAGCAGCGTCTTGGCCTTGCAGTCGCCATACCGCACCGCCCAGGTCCGCTCCGGCTTTTGCGGGACATAATTGCCGCCGTTCATGCCCACCGCCAGATAGCGGATTTTCTGCTGGACCAGTTCGAGCGCCCGTTCCGCGCGGCCGATCGGCGTCGGGTCGGCCTTCATGATCGCGGCGGCTTCCGCCAGGATCGGGTCATTCGGATTGGTCGATTCGGGCGTCGCGTATAGCGGGGCCATCACACGCGAAACGTCGGCCCAATCCTTGAACGTCGCCAGTTCGATCAAGGGCGGATGCCGGAAGCGGACCGGCGCGTCCGCGGGCATTTCGGGTTGCTTCGGGGCCGGCAGGGGGATGGTGACTTCGCTATAGGTGCCGTTGCGCACCGGGGTCAGCGTAACGCCCTCGGCGAGCAGCTTCCATTTGGGCGGCGTCGCGGTCGGCCAGGAGAAGCGCATTTTGGCATAACCAAGCCGCGTTGGTGCGGCGAACACCGGCATCACGGTCTGCACCCGTCCGGCCAGCGCCGCATCGGTCGTCGTGGTCGACATCCGCAGCCGCAGCACGTCGCCGACCTGCAACCCCTCCACCGCCATCGTCGCGGTCAGGATGCCAGTCAGTTCGCGTTGCTCAAGCGTTTGCTCGCGCCGCAGCACCGTGAATTTCTCGCCCTTGGCGAGCAGGTCGATGTGCTCGGCCCCGCGCTGGATGGAGAGTTCGTGGATGATCAGATCGCCCTGGTCGGGCACCCACGGCAAGGCGAGCGACGTTGCCTGCGCCAGCATCTCGGGCGATGCGATCCGCGTCGCGCTATCGACATAGGCCCATAGCCGCCCGTTCTCGATGCGTTGCTGGACGTCGAAAATCAGGTTCGGCGGCGCGCCCGCGTCGAGCTTGGCGAGGTCGGGCATCGGCGCGGTGACGATCCAGCCCGGCGCGGGCTGATAGAGCGGGGTTTCATTTGCGAAAGCGATGGAAGGCAGCCCGGCAGCAATAACCGCCAGGCTCACCGAGTGAATACGTCGCAAATGATCCCCCTTACGTCTTCAAGTCCGGAGACAAGACTATGGGCGGACGCGGCGCGAAGCCAGTGCG
The DNA here is from genome assembly GCF_017875905.1 of Sphingomonas sp. PL20. Lineage (NCBI taxonomy): Bacteria > Pseudomonadati > Pseudomonadota > Alphaproteobacteria > Sphingomonadales > Sphingomonadaceae > Sphingomonas > Sphingomonas sp. PL20. Next base: position 2,300,086 of record NZ_JAGINH010000002.1, read on the forward strand.
ATCTTTAAGGATTTTTGGTGCGGGCCGACGATTTCAGTCGCGCCCGCTCCTTTTTCGGACTGCAGTGGGCATTCCGCCAGACCGCATAAGCGCGATCAGACCAATCGCGACTGTTTCACCGCTGCGGCGACGAAGCTGGCGAACAAGGGATGCGGGTCGAACGGCTTGCTCTTCAATTCCGGGTGGAATTGCACGCCGACGAACCAGGGATGGTCGGGCCGTTCGACGATTTCGGGCAGCATCCCGTCGGGCGACATGCCGCTGAACACCAGGCCGCCCTTTTCGAGCACTTCGCGATAGGCGGTGTTGACCTCATAGCGGTGGCGGTGACGCTCGGAAATGTCGGTGTCGCCATAGATGGTCGACACCACGCTGTTGCCGTCGAGCTTGGCGGCATAGGCCCCGAGCCGCATCGTGCCGCCCAGATCGCCGCCGGCCTCGCGCTTTTGCACGCCCTCGGCGGTCATCCATTCGGTGATCATGCCGACCACCGGCTCGTCGGTCGGGCCAAATTCGGTGGAGCTGGCATCGGCAATACCGGCGAGATCGCGTGCGCCTTCGACGCACGCCATCTGCATCCCGAAGCAAATGCCGAAATAGGGAATTTCGCGTTCGCGCGCGAAGCGCACGCTGGCGATCTTGCCCTCGGCCCCACGTTCACCAAAGGCACCGGGCACCAGGATCGCGTGCATCGGCTCCAGCCGCGCGGCAATGTCGCTATCAGGCCCTTCGAACAGCTCGGCGTCGATCCATTCGACATTGACCTTCACCTTGTTGGCGATGCCACCATGGACCAGCGCTTCGTTGAGCGACTTGTATGCGTCCTGCAGGCCGACATATTTGCCGACCACGCCGATGGTGACTTCGCCCTCGGGGTTGGTCAGCCGGTCCATGATATCGGTCCAGCGTGACAGGTCGGGCGCGCTGCCGGGCAGGATGCCGAAGGCGTTGAGCACCGCATCGTCCAGGCCCTCATGGTGATATTGCACCGGCACCGCATAGATGCTCTTCGCATCCAGCGCCGGGATCACCGCAGTCTTGGGTACGTTGCAGAACAAAGCAATCTTCGCCCGTTCGCTTTCGGGCAAAGGCTGTTCGCAGCGGCACACCAGCACGTCTGGCTGCACGCCGAGCGCCGCCAGTTCGCGCACCGAATGCTGCGTCGGCTTGGTCTTCAACTCACCCGCCGCCGCGATATACGGCACCAGCGTCACGTGGATGCTGACCGAATTGCCGCGTCCGAGATCGTTGCGGAGTTGCCGGATCGCCTCGATGAACGGCAGCGATTCGATATCGCCGACCGTCCCGCCGATTTCGCACAACACGAAATCGAGATCGTCGGTCTCGGCTTGCGCGAATTCCTTGATCGCATCGGTGACGTGCGGGATGACCTGCACCGTGGCGCCCAGATAATCGCCGCGCCGCTCGCGCGTGATGATCTGCTGATAGATTCGGCCCGAGGTGATATTGTCCGACTGGCGCGACGCGACGCCGGTGAAGCGTTCGTAATGGCCCAGGTCGAGATCGGTCTCGGCCCCGTCATCCGTCACATAGACTTCGCCATGCTGATAGGGCGACATCGTCCCCGGATCGACGTTAAGATACGGATCGAACTTGCGAATCCGGACGCGATAGCCGCGCGCTTGCAAGAGGGCGGCGAGCGATGCCGCCATCAGACCCTTGCCAAGCGAGGAGACCACGCCGCCGGTAATGAAAATGAACCGCGCCATGGGAGAAAAGACCTAGCGTGAAGAGGGGTGGCGCGACAAGCACGCGACTCCGATATTTTTGGAAAAGTGCGCGGACCGGAAGACGGCCCGCGCGCGACTTATTGGGCGAGCGGAACCGTGCCGTTATCGGCCCGCGCGGCGGTGTTGCCCGTCGGCGCGAGCGCGCTGCGCGCACCGCTGGCGAAGGGAACGCTCGGGTCGGTCTGCGCCGGTGCCTGGATCGGCGCGGTGGCGGCAGCGGGCGGCGGCGTGGTCGGAGCCACCACCTTGGCCACGCGCCCCTGCGCTGCGAGCACCGCGAGCAGGATGCTGAGCGCGATGAACAGGCCGCCCAGAATCGACGTCGCCCGCGTCAGGAAATCGGCCGCGCCGCGCGCCGACATCAGGCCGCCCGGGCTGCCGCCCATGCCCAGCCCGCCGCCTTCGGAACGCTGCATCAGGACGACCGTCACCAGCGCCAGCGCAATGACGAAATGGACGACGAGGAGAAACTGGAAGAGCAGCATGAAGCGGGTTGAATCCTTGGGTGCGCCAGTGGCGAAGCCGGGCACATAGGCGAGGTGCGCCACGCGATCAACCGCGTGCCGCATCCAAGGGTTGTAAACATTCCGCAATCGAACTGAAACCTGATGCGGCGCGGCGCGTTAGGTTCTCAGGAATATCCCCAATTGTGGGGCTTTATTGCGTCATTTGCGGACACTTGCCGTGGCTTCACACACCAATCATGCACTCACCGAATGGATGGAGACCCTGATCGATTATGTTCGGTCGGGCGAGCCCGATTTGACCAATCGGCAAATGGCCCTGCTGCTGCTGGTATACCTCCAGCCGGGGCCGCATACCGTGCGCGGACTGGCGACCATGCTCAACGTTTCGAAGCCCGTTATAACGCGCGCCTTGAACAGGCTCGGCACCCTGGGCTATCTGCGCCGTCAACGCGACGATAACGACAAGCGTAATATCTTTGTCGCACGTACCTCCGAGGGGGCAGAGTTTCTTGACGATTTCGGGCAGTTCATCGGCGACAGCACGCCACAACACGCTCCCCAGCGAAGCCTTCGACGCGCCAGCACGTAGGAGCTTTGCGCTCCAGGGCGCATCCGTAACGCTCGATCCGCGGCGACACGCCGTGCGCCGCGATCTCGCCGATATTCGCCTGGCCGACCGCGTTTTTGCGCCGCATTATGCCTGCGCCGTCCCCCGCGTGGTGATCGCAGCGGCTGCCTTGCGTGAGGAACCCGCCCCCGATTCGGCGGTGTTGGTCGAATTGGAGATTGGCGACGTGTTCGAAGTGCTGGAATTCGTCCGCGGCCGCGCCTGGGGCCGCGCACCGGGCAAGGATCTGGTCGGCTATGTCGACGCCGACGCTTTGTCATGGCCCGCACCATGAGCATTTCGGTCTTCATCGACGGTGCGCACGGCACCACGGGCCTGGAAATCCGCGAGCGGCTTGCCGGACGCAGCGAAATCACGCTGATCTCGCTCGACGAGGCGCGGCGCAAGGACACCGTCGCGCGGGGCGAAGCGCTCAATGACAGCGACTTTGTCATTCTGTGCCTGCCCGACGATGCCGCCCGCGAAGCCGTCTCGCTGATCGACAATGATCGCACGCGCGTGATCGATGCGTCGACCGCGTTCCGCACCGCCGAGGGCTGGACCTATGGCTTCCCGGAGCTGGAGCCGGGCCAGGCCGCCGCGATCGCCGATGCGAAGCGTGTCAGCAATCCCGGCTGCTATCCGACCGGCTTCCTCGCGCTCGTGCGCCCGCTGGTGCGCGCCGGGCTGGTGCCGGTCGATTGGGCGATCAGCGTCAATGCCGTGTCGGGCTATTCGGGCGGCGGCAAGGCGATGATCGCCGAATTTGAGGGCGTCAATCCACCGCCCGCCGCGCGTGCCTATGGGCTGGGTCTGGCGCACAAGCATGTGCCCGAAATGCAGAAGCATGCGCGGCTGGAACATCCACCGATCTTCATGCCGTCGGTCGCCAACACCTATCGCGGGATGATCGTCGAGGTGCCGCTGGCGCTGCATATGTTCACCCGCCGCCCGACATTGGCGGTGTGCGAATCGACGCTGCGCGAGGCTTATGCCGACAGCGCGCTGATCACCGTCGGCAACGGTGATAGCGACGTGGTGTGCATCGAGGACGATGCCGGCACAGATCGGCTGACCGTCCGCGTGTGCGGCAATGCCGCCACCGGCCAGGCGCGCCTGATCGCGACGCTGGACAATCTTGGCAAGGGCGCTGCCGGTGCCGCCGTGCAGAGCCTCAACATCATGGCCGGGTTCGATCCTTTGGCAGGGCTGACGCTGTAACTTTTTGGTGCCCCGTGATACGTATTCACCTTGGCGGCGCGCTTGCGCCTCTTTAGGTGACCCCTTCCCCAGGAGGTCGATTTAGCATGCCCGTCCGCACGCCCGTCGCCAAATTGATGTTGTTCGGCGCGACCGGAGATCTCGCGCAGCGGATGCTGCTCCCCTCGCTTTATGGCCTGCATGCCGACGGTTTGCTGCCCGAGGGGTTGACGATCACCGGCACAGCCCGCTCCGATCATACCGATGCGACGTTCCGCAAGTTCGCCAAGCACGCGCTGGACCAGTTCCTGCCCGAGGATCGCAAGGACGAGAAAGCCGCCAAGACCTTCCTCGACCGCCTGCAATATCAGGCGCTCGATGCGACCGATCTCGACCATTACAAGCAATTGGCGGAGAAGGTCGGCGACATTTCCGGCGGGCTCGCCATTTTCCTGTCGACCGCGCCGTCGCTGTTCGAGCCGGTCATTCGCGGCCTCGAATCGGCAGGCCTCGCCGGGGAAACCGTGCGGATCGGCCTAGAAAAGCCGCTCGGCTACGATCTCGCCTCCAGCCAGGAAATCAACGACACCGTCGCCACCGCCTTCCCCGAGGAGCGGACCTTCCGCATCGACCATTATCTGGGCAAGGAAACCGTCCAGAACATCCTCGCCTTGCGCTTCGGCAACAGCTTCTTCGAGCCGGTGTGGAATGCGCGCGGCATCGACAATGTCCAGATCACCATTTCCGAAACGGTCGGCCTGGAAGAGCGTGCGGCCTATTATGACGGCGCGGGCGCTTTGCGCGACATGGTCGCCAACCACATGCTGCAATTGCTGGCGCTGATCGCGATGGAGCCGCCCGCCCGCTTCGATGGCTCGGCGATCCGCGATGAGAAGGCCAAGGTGTTCCGCTCGCTGCGGCAAGTCGCCCCGGTCGATGTGCCGCAAATGTCGGTGACCGGCCAATATGCGGCGGGTGCCAGCGGCGGCGCGATCGTGCGCGGCTATAGCGACGAACTCGGCAAGCCTTCGACCACCGAGACCTTCGTCGCGCTCAAGGCGCATGTCGACAATTGGCGCTGGCAGGGCGTGCCCTTCTACCTGCGCACCGGCAAGCGCATGACGACGCGGCGTTCCGAAATCGTCATCCAGTTCAAGCCCGTGCCGCACTCGATGTTCTCCAATCGCGGCGGCTTGTTGCAGCCCAATGCGCTGATCATCCGCTTGCAGCCCGAGGAATATGTGCAGTTGCTGGTGATGGCGAAGGAGCCCGGCCTCGACCGCGAGGGCATTCGCCTGCGCGAAGTGCCGCTGAACCTCAGCCTCGATTCGGAATTTGCCGGCACCCGCCGCCGCATCGCCTATGAACGGCTGCTGCTCGACCTGATCGAGGGCGACCAGACGCTGTTCGTGCGCCGCGACGAGGTGGAGGCGCAATGGACCTGGATCGACGCGATCCGCGCCGGTTGGGTCGCCAATGACATGAAGCCCAAAAGCTATGCCTCGGGCAGCTGGGGGCCGAGCGCAGCGGTCGCGCTAACCGAGCGCGACGGGGTGACCTGGCAGGACGATTGAAACCTCCCTCTCCCCGCCGGGGAGGGTGAGAAAACAAAGCGCGGGGGCGGCGTAGGAACGCAGACATATGTCTGACGCACTGCGTCCCCCTCTCCCCTACCCTCTCCCCGCCAGCGGGGAGAGGGAGATAAGGACAAAGATCATGAGCGAAGAAATCGAATGGTGGGATTATGACGATGCCGAGGAGATGGCGGATGCCGTCGCCGGCGACATCGGCTTCATCATCGAAGCCGCGATCGATGCGCGCGGTGCAGCCGTCATCGCCTTGTCGGGCGGCAAGACGCCGATCCCGATCTACGAACGCCTCGCCAAGGCCAAGATCGACTGGAAGCGCGTCACCATCGTGCCAACCGACGAGCGTATCGTGCCGCTGGGCGATCCGCTGTCCAACGTGACGATGATCGCCAAGACCTTCCTGCCCAAGGGCGCACGCGTGATGCCGATCGTCCCCGCCGCGACCGCCGATTACAAGGCCGCCGGGCGCTCCGCCGACGCGCTGATGCAGGATCTGCACTGGCCGCTCGATCTGTGCCTGCTCGGCGTTGGCGCGGATGGCCACACCGCCTCGATCTTCCCCGGCCCCGATTTCGACGAAGCGCTGTCGGGCCCGAATGAGCGCCGCGCGCTGGGCGTGATGCCAGAGCCGCTGCCCAAGGAAGCGCCGGTCGCGCGCGTCACCTTGAGCCGCGCCGCGATCGTTTCGGCACGCGCGTTGATCATCGCGGTCACCGGCGACGCCAAGAAGAAGGTGATCGAACAAGCGATCAAGCAAGGGCCCTCCTCGGCTTACCCGATCGGCCGCGTGCTGGCCGATGCCGAATTGCCCGTCGACATTCACTGGGCGGCTGCGTGATGCCGCTCTCCGTTCGCCCTGAGCCTGTCGAAGGGCGGTCGGCACACGCGCAGACCGTCCTGATGGCAGGCGGTGCTTCGACAAGCTCAGCACGAACGGAACAAGGAGCGATCGCATGACCCTGCACCCGGAAATCGCCGCCGTCACCGACCGCGTGATCGAGCGGTCCAAGGCCAGCCGCGCCGCCTATCTCGACCTGATCGGCCGCGCGCGCGCTTCGCATATCGAGCGCCCCGCGATGGGCTGCGCCAATGCCGCGCACGCTTATGCCGGCACCGAGGAGGATCGCCCTGCCCTCACTTCGGGCAAGACGATGAACATCGGAATCGTCACCTCGTATAACGACATGCTCTCGGCGCACGCGCCTTACTATCGCTATCCCGAGCAGATGAAGGTGTGGGCGCGCGAAGCCGGGGCCACCGCGCAGGTCGCAGGCGGCGTGCCCGCCATGTGCGACGGCGTGACGCAGGGCTATCCCGGCATGGAACTGTCGCTGTTCAGCCGCGACACCATCGCCCTCTCCACCGCGATCGCGCTTAGCCACGGCGTGTTCGAGGGCGCGGCGCTGCTCGGCATTTGCGACAAGATCGTGCCGGGCTTGCTGATGGGGGCCTTGCGCTTCGGCCATTTGCCGATGGTGCTGATCCCGTCGGGCCCGATGCCCTCCGGCCTGCCCAATAAGGAAAAGGCCGCCGTGCGCGAGGCGTTTGCCGAGGGCAAGGTCGGCCGCGAGGCGCTGCTCGAGGCCGAAATCGGTGCCTATCACTCCAAGGGCACCTGCACTTTTTACGGCACCGCCAATTCCAACCAGATGATGATGGAAGTTATGGGCTTGCACATGCCCGGCGCCGCCTTCGTCAACCCCGGCACCAAGCTGCGCCAGGAACTCACCCGCGCCGCCGTCCACCGCCTCGCCGCCAATGGCTGGCACGGCGACAGCTATCGCCCGCTGGGCCTGTGCGTCGATGAGAAAGCGATCGTCAACGCGGCGATCGGCCTGCTCGCCACTGGCGGCTCGACCAACCATTTGCTGCATTTGCCCGCGATCGCGGCGTGCGCCGGGATCGTGCTCGACTGGGAGGATTTCGATCGCCTGTCCAAGGCGGTCCCGCTCATCACGCGCGTCTACCCCAACGGTTCGGCCGACGTGAACGGGTTCGAGGCGGCGGGCGGCATGCCCTTCGTCATCCGCGAACTGGTGACGGCCGGGTTGCTCCACGGCGATTTGCTGACGGTCGCGGGCGGCAGCCTGGCCGATTATGGGCGCAAGCCGGTGATCGAGGGCGACGCGCTGGCTTGGGTCGATCCCGGCCCGAGCGGCGACGAGAGCATCCTGCGCGCGGCGTCCGCGCCGTTCGCGCCCGAGGGCGGCTTCCGCATCCTCACCGGCAATCTCGGCCGGGCTTGCATCAAGGTGTCGGCGGTCGAGCAGGACCGCTGGACGATCGAGGCCCCCGCGCGGGTGTTCCACGATCAGGCGTCGGTCCAGGCCGCGTTCCAGGCGGGCGAGCTCGACCGCGACGTGGTGGTGGTCGTGCGCTTCCAGGGGCCGCGCGCCAATGGCATGCCCGAACTCCACAAGCTCACGCCGCCGCTCGGCGTGCTGCAGAATCGCGGCTTCCGCGTTGCGCTCGTCACCGATGGCCGCATGTCGGGTGCGAGCGGCAAGGTGCCCTGCGCGATCCATTGCTCGCCCGAGGCCCTGGGCGATGGTCCGCTGTCGCGCGTGCGCGATGGCGACGTGATCCGGCTCGATGCGGTGACCGGCGAACTGTTCGCGCGGGTCGATCCGGCGGAATGGGCGGCACGCACGCCCGTGTCGATGCCGAGCGAGATTGACGGCATGGGCCGCGAACTGTTCGGCCTGTTCCGCCAGAACGCCAATGAAGCCGAGCGCGGCGCCTCACCGCTGCTGACCGGCATGGGATGGTAAGCATGGAAATCGTTTCGGTCGATATTGGCGGCACCCATGCGCGCTTCGCGCTGGCGGAGGTGGCCGCGGGCCGTGTCGTCTCGCTGGGTGAGCCAGTCACGCTCAAGACCGCCGAATATGCCGGTTTCCAGACCGCGTGGGAAGCGTTCGGCACGCAATTGGGCCGCGCGCTGCCGCGTGCCGCCGCCATCGCGGTCGCCTCGCCGATCAGCGGTGACGTGATCAAGCTGACCAACAATCCCTGGGTGATCCGGCCGCCGCTGATCAAGGAGCGGCTGCACGTCGATAATTACGTGCTGATCAACGATTTCGGCGCGGTCGGCCAGGCGGTGGCGCAAGTCGATCAGGGCGATTTCCTGCATCTGTGCGGGCCGGACGTGCCCTTCCCCGATCACGGCGTGCTTACCGTCTGCGGCCCGGGCACGGGCCTCGGCGTTGCGCAAGTTCTGCGCACGGCCGATCGCTACCACGTGATCGAAACCGAGGGCGGCCATGTCGATTTCGCGCCGCTGGACGGGCTGGAGGACCAGTTGGTCAAGCGCTTGCGCAAGGCCTATACCCGCGTCTCTGCCGAGCGCGTCGTCTCCGGCCCCGGCATCGTCGCCATTTATGAAACGCTCGCCGATATCGAACATCGCGTCATCCCGCGCATCGACGACAAGGCGATCTGGGCCGCTGCGCTCGATGGCGAAGACAGTCTGGCCGTCGCCGCGATGGACCGTTTCTGTTTAAGCCTCGGTGCGGTCGCGGGCGATCTTGCCCTGGCGCACGGCGCGAACGGTGTGGTCATTGCCGGCGGGCTTGGCTTGCGGCTGAAGGACCATATCCGCAATTCAGGCTTTGCCGAGCGCTTCGCCGCCAAGGGCCGGTTCCAGAACCGCATGGCCGCGATTCCGGTCAAACTCATCACCCATCCGCAGCCCGGCCTGTTTGGCGCAGCGGCGGCTTATGCCCAGGAGTACACCTTATGAGCGCTGCCCCGACCATCACCGACATCATGCAGACCAGCGCGGTCATTCCGGTGCTGGTGATCGAGGACGCCGCCACTGCCCGCCCACTGGCCGAGGCGCTGGTCGCAGGTGGCCTCAAGGTGCTCGAAGTCACCCTGCGCACCCCCGCCGCGCTCGACGCGATCCGCGAGATGAAGAAGGTGCCGGGCGCAATCGTCGGCGCGGGGACCGTCGTGAACCCTGACCAGTTCGGGCAGGCCGTGGATGCTGGCGCGGAATTCATCGTCTCCCCCGGCCTGACCCAGCACCTCGCGCGCCCGATCATCGATGCTGGCGTGCCGTTCCTGCCCGGTATCGCCAATGCGGCGGACATCATGACCGGGCTCGACCTTGGCCTCACCCATTTCAAATTCTTTCCGGCCGAGGCCAATGGCGGTCTGAAGGCGCTGAAGGCGCTCGCCGCCCCCTTCTACCAGTGCAAATTCTGCCCGACCGGCGGCATCACCGAAGCGAGCGCGCCCGAATGGCTCGCCTTCGCGCCGGTGCTGTGCGTCGGAGGCAGCTGGGTGACGCCCAAGGGGGCTTCGATGGCCGAGGTGGAAGCCCTCGCGCGCGCGGCGAGCGGTTTGCGGGGGTAACTACCGCACGGGTCGTCACCCCGGCCTCGTGCCGGGGTCCACCGGCCCGCCAAGACAACTGCCCGCAGAACGCGCGGCCCGGTGGATGCCGGGACAAGCCCGGCATGACGGGAGGGGAGCGACCAGGACATTGTCCGACGCGCGCCACCCTCACTCCCCGTCAGGATCAACTGCCTTCTTGGCCAGATGCATCAGCAGCGTGAGCGGATCGCGGCCATTGCCATAGCCGTAAGCAGCCGCTTCGCGTTTGCCGCACCGCCGCTCCCCGGCAAAGATTCCGCAGCGACCCGATGGGGTGATGGCGCTCAGGCCACTCGCCTCCGCGCCGCCCGCAGCATCCGCATCTGGCGCGGGCCCCTCGCGCAGCGGCAGCCGGTATTGATCCCGCCTTCGCCCGCACACGACAATTTCGTCAGCGGAGAGTGTATCGTCGCACTTGGGAAGCGCATTTAGCCGGATGGGCTTGGTGGTCCCGGCCAAATCGAAGGGCTTCGCGACCGGGGCAGCCTCTGCTGCCTGAAGGGCGATGCTCAGCCACAAGGACATCCACGCTCCCCCAACCGACTGTTCCGCCGGAGGTACAGCACGTTGGCCGCGCTGAAAAGCCCATCACACCGTCACCCCGGCCTCGTGCCGGGGTCCACCGTCATCCCAAGCCAACCGCCCGCAGAACGTGCGGCCCGGTGGATGCCGGAACAAGCCCGACATGAACGGGGTCGACGTCCCATCCGTTCGTTTCGAGCGTAATCGAGAAACCACAGCGCAGCGCCCGCGACAGGTTTCTCGACGACGCTCGAAACGAACGGAAAGGGCTATTCCAGGAGATGTAATCCGTCTCTAAATCCCGTGCGCCGCGCGGTACGCCCGCCATTTGGCGACATTGGCGTTATGCTGTTCGAGCGTGTCGGCGAAGACATGCCCGCCCGATCCGTCGGCCACGAAATACAGCGCATTCGATGATGCCGGGTTCAGCACCGCATCGATCGAGGCGCGCCCCGGATTGCAGATCGGCCCGGCCGGCAAGCCCACCATCGCATAGGTGTTGTACGCGTTCACCGCATGCACCTCGGACAGCAAAATTCGCCGCCCAAGCGGCCGCCCTTTGGTGATCGGGTAGATGATCGTCGGGTCGGCCTGCAGCATCATGCCGCGCTTCAGCCGGTTGGAATAGACTGCCGCGACCATCGCGCGTTCGCTCGGCTTGCCGGTTTCCTTTTCCACGATCGAGGCGAGGATCAGCGCCTGTTCTGGCGTTGTCACCGCCAACCCAGGCTTGCGCTCCGCCCACGCATTGGCGAGGTAGCGGCGCATCACGCTCTGCATACGCTTGACGATGAAGTCGCGACTGTCGCCGCGCTGGAAGGCGTAGCTGTCGGGCAGGACGCTGCCTTCCTCGGGCACGGCGATCGTGCCGGTCAGCCCCGGCGTCTTGTCGAGCGCATCCTTGACCAGCACCGAGGGCCAGCCTTCGGGAATCGTCACGAAGCGCTGGATCGTCTTGGTGCCTTGCAGCACTTTGAGGATATCGGCCTGGCTGAGATGCGCCGGGATGCGATATTCGCCCGCCTTGATCGGCGCGTCCGCCCCGAACACCTTGGCAAACAGGCGGAAGCGCGACGCCGACGCAATCGCCCCGGCCTTCTCCAGTTGCACCGAAGCGGTTGCCAGGCTGCTGCCCGGCGCGATCTGCACCGTGATCGGGTGGGCGAGCGACCCGCGCCCGCCCCACATCTGCGCGACGCCGAACAACGCGGCGATCGCGGCAAGCCCGAGCAGCAGACCAAAGCAACCGAGCTTGCGCATTTATCGCGTCCTTGCTTCCCCGGCGCAGGCCGGGGCCCAGTTGCACGGCCCCAGATAGGTGCGCACAACGCCCGCCATCGACGCCCTACTCCTGGGCCCCGGCCTGCGCCGGGGAAGTGCAGGAGCGTAGCGCAAGATCAAATCGCCCGCATCACCAGGCTGGCATTTGTCCCGCCAAAGCCGAACGAATTGTTCAGCACCGCTTTGACCGAGCGCTTCTTGGCTACATGCGGCACCAGATCGACGCCCGCGCAATTGTCGCTCGGATTGTCGAGATTGAGCGTCGGCGGCACGATCTGGTCGCGCAAAGCGAGGATGCAGAAGATGCTCTCCACCGCGCCCGCGCCGCCGAGCAGATGCCCGATCGCCGACTTGGTCGAGCTCATCGACAGCGTGTCGATATTGCTGCCGAACAGGCGGCGCACCGCGTTCAGTTCCAGCTCGTCGCCGAGCGGGGTCGAGGTGCCGTGCGCGTTGATGTAATCGATGTCGGACAGGTCGAGGCCCGACTTTTTCATCGCCATCTGCATCGAGCGGAACGCGCCCGAGCCTTCGGGGTGCGGCGCGGTGACGTGATAAGCATCGCCCGACAGGCCATAGCCGATCACCTCGGCATAGATTTTCGCGCCGCGCGCCTTGGCGTGTTCATATTCCTCGAGGCAGACCACGCCTGCGCCCTCGCCCATGACGAAGCCGTCGCGATCCTTGTCATAGGGGCGGCTGGCGCGTTCGGGCGTCGCGTTGAAGCCCGTCGACAGCGCGCGCGCCTGGGCGAAGCCGGCAATGCCGAGCGGGCAGATCGCGCCCTCGGCGCCGCCCGCCAGCATCACATCGGCATCGTCCATCGCGATCATCCGCGCGGCGTCGCCGATCGAATGCGCGCCGGTCGAGCAAGCGGTGACGACGGCATGGTTGGGGCCCATCAGACCGTATTTGATCTGCACCTGGCCGGTGATCAGGTTGATCAAGCGACCATGCACGAAATGCGGGGAGACGCGGCGCGGGCCGCGTTCGTGCAGCACGATCGATTCGCTGGCGATGCCCGGCAAGCCGCCAATGCCCGATCCGATCGAGCAGCCCGCGCGGAACTTCTGTTCCTCGGTCATGTCGAGCAAGCCGGCATCTTCCAGCGCCTGTCCGGCGGCATCGATGCCATAGATGATGAACGGATCGACCTGGCGCTGCACCTTATGGTCGACGCGCTTGCCGGGGTCGAAACCGTACGCATGGTCGGCCGGCTTCACCTCGCACGCGATAGTGCAGGCATAGTCGGTCGCGTCGAAACGCGTGATCGTGCCGGCACCCGATTTCGACGCCAGGATATTCGCCCAGGCGGTTTCGACATCGGCGCCCAAAGGCGTCACCAGCCCCAGTCCGGTTACGACAACACGGCGCATGGCCATCTCCGTTTATTCAAATGCTCGTAAATGGGAAACGGCCCCACGCCCCCGGTCAGTACCCTGGGACGGGGAGCCGTTCCTGTCTTCAGCCGTGCGGCCGCGCCACGAGGCGTGGCGCTCAGCCCTTATGCTCTTCGATGAACGCGATCGCGTCCTTCACGGTCGTGATCTTCTCGGCGGCATCGTCGGGGATCTCGACTTCGAATTCTTCTTCAAACGCCATCACCAATTCGACGATGTCGAGGCTGTCTGCGCCCAGATCGTCGATGAAGCTCGCGTCTTCGGTCACCTTGTCGGCTTCGACGCCGAGGTGCTCGACGACGATTTTCTTAACGCGCTCTGCGATCTCGCTCATTGTAATGTCCCTCTATCGGTGGGGGTTTGGGTGTTTCCTGAACGCACGTAGAACGCGCATCCGAACCGCGCAAGAGGGCGGCGCGGCCTGTACGGCTATTTGCCCGCATAGGCCTTTTCGGCATCGTGTTCGCCAATGCTCGAATAGACCGCCATATTGAGAGCCTGGCCCAGCGCCTGCACGTCGGCTGCGGCCAACCCGTCGATCTTCACCCCTGCGCTCTCCAAATGGGCGAATGCAGCCCGATTGAGCTCAGGAGTCACGCCGCCTTTCGCATAGATCGCGCGACCGTCCGGTGTGAGGCCATCGACATAACGGGCGACGATCTCCTCGTTCAGGCCGAACCGGCGACCGCGTTCGATCGCATCCTCGCGCAGGACGCGCATCGAAAAGAACTGCACTGCCGCATTCTCGCGCGGCTTGCCCCAGCCATAGGCCCTGCGGCAGTTCTGGACGACCTTGCTCACTACAGTCATCGCAACCTTGCCGCCCTTGCTGGTCGGCTGGAAATGCGCGTTGACCAGATCGACCAGATCGGCATTGGGCAACCGATCTGTATGCGTCACGATGCAGCCGACCGGTGGCAAATCCACGTTGGACGCCATCGCAGGCACTGGCGCAAAGCCAAGCGCAAGAAAGCTCCCGATAAAGACGATACGCATCCCTTATCCCCTATATTTGGCCATGCCGACGCAGCGCCGCTGGTCAGATCATCGCCATCCCACCGTTAACGTGCAAGGTCTGCCCGGTGACATACCCCGCCTCGCGGCTTGCCAGATAGACGACAGCGCTGCCGATGTCTGCGCCCTCCCCCATCTTACCCATCGGAATCCGTGCGTTAAGCGCCTCTTTTTGCGCATCGGGCAGAATGTCGGTCATCGGTGAGGCGATGAAACCGGGCGCCACGCAATTCACGGTGATTCCGCGCGATGCCAATTCCTGCGCCAGCGCCTTGGACATGGCGGTCAGCGCGCCCTTGGAGGCGGCGTAATTGGCCTGCCCCGGGTTGCCGGTGGTGCCGACGACCGAGGTGATCGACACGATCCGCCCGAAGCGTGCCTTCATCATCGGCCGCGCCGCCGCGCGCGCGAGCCGGAAGGCGGCTTCCAGATTGACGCGGATCACCTGATCCCATTCGTCATCCTTCATCCGCATGACGAGATTGTCGCGCGTGATGCCGCCATTGTTGACAAGAATATCGAGCTTGCCGCCCAGCGCCTCGACCGCGGCGGGCACCAGCGCATCGACCGCGGCACCATCCGACAGATCGCACGGCAAAGCGACATGCTCGCCGCCGAGGCTATCCCGAAACGCCTCCAATTTGGCGACATTGGACCCGGAAACCGCCAACCGCGCCCCCTGCCCGGCCAAGGCCTGCGCAATCGCCGACCCAATCCCCCCCGAAGCGCCGGTCACCAGCGCGGTCATGCCTGTAAGGTCGAACATTGTCTTAATCTCCAGGGTTGTTTGGTTCGCGCAGAGGCGCAGAGGACGCAGAGACGTGGTTATTCACCAGCCTGCGGACGCCCTCTTTCAGCGTGTCGCCACCAAAGTTGATCAGCAGCCCGACGGGCTGCCTGGTTAATCTCAGATAGGTCAGCAATTGCTTTGCATGGACCGGAAGGAGCCGCTCGATCGATTTGATTTCGACGACAAGCCGCTGGTCCACCAGCAAGTCGATCTTGAACGCGCCTTCGAAGTGCATCCCATCGAAATCGATGGAAACCGGCCGCTGCCGCTCGACAGCGTAGCCCATTTTCATCAACCGGCCTGCCAGCAAGGCTTCGCAGACGCTTTCCATGAGCCCCGGCCCGAGATCTCGGTGCAAACGCAACGCGACATCCAGCACGTCCCCGCTGACCTGGTCGATATCTTTCACTTCTTCTCCGCGTCCTCCGCGCCTCTGCGCGAACAAACCTTCTACAGCACCTTCGCCAAAGCCTCGATATCGCCCATGGTCACCACGCTGACCGCATCCACATCTGCCGCGATGCGTTTGACCATCGGGGTCAGCACCTTGCCGCCGAATTCGATGAAGCGCTCCACGCCGGTTTCCGCCAGCGCCAGCACCGATTCGCGCCAGCGCACCATGCCGGTCACTTGCTCGACCAGCAGGCGGCGGATCGTGTCCGGGTCTCCCACCGGCGACGCCGTCACATTGGCGAACACCGGCACCAGCGGCGCATCGATCCGCGCCTCGGCCAGCGCCTTTTCCATCGCGTCGGCGGCGGGCTGCATCAGCGGGCAGTGGAACGGTGCCGACACCGGCAGCAGCACCGCACGCTTCGCGCCCATATCCTTGGCCAGCGCCACTGCGCGCTCGATCGCGCCGCGATGGCCCGAAATCACCACTTGCGAAGGATCATTGTCATTGGCGACGGTGCAAACCTCTCCTTCGGCTGCAGCCTCGGCAATGGCGCGCGCCTTGTCGACATCGGCCCCGAGCAGTGCCGCCATCGCGCCCACGCCAACCGGCACCGCCGCCTGCATCGCCAGCCCGCGATGCTTCAGCAGCAACGCCGTCGTCGCCAGGTCAATCGCGCCCGCTGCGCACAAGGCGCTATATTCGCCCAGCGAATGCCCCGCGACATAATCGGCCTTGTCGGCCAGCCGAATGCCGCCCTCTTTCTCCAGCACGCGCAGCGTCGCAATGGCATTGGCCATGATCGCGGGCTGCGCATTCTCGGTCAGCTGCAACTGATCCTCCGGCCCCTCGCTCATCAGCCGGAACAGATGCTGGCCCAGCGCCTCATCGACTTCCTGGAACACCGCGCGCGCCTCCGCGCTCGCCTCGGCCAGCGCCTTGCCCATGCCAACGCTCTGGCTGCCCTGCCCCGGAAAAATAAAAGCCCGCATCGTGATACTCCTTTGGCGCGGCGGTTAGGCGCTCCGCCAAAGCCGCGTCAAGAACGGGGCACCCCGCGCGCAACCTGAACAGGGCCGAAGCGGACGGGACACTTTGCGACCATTTCGGGTTCTATCCGCCACGGGTGTGCGACAACCGCACCCCAGATACCTGTTCGACGCCGGGAGTAAGGCGCCGTTTCAAAAAGGAGCCCAATCATGAAGAAACTCATTCTGGCCGTTCTGGCCGCCACCACCGTGCTCAGCCCGCTCGCCGCCAGTGGCGCGAGCGCACAGCAGCGCGACGAGCGGCGCAGCACCACCGTCGTGCGCCAGCAGCCCAATGGCCGCACCGTCGTCACCAAGCGCACTGTCGTGCGCCCCGAGCCCGGCCGTCGCTGGGCGCGCGGGCAGCGCTTCGACCGCCGCTATGCCAGCAATTACCGCGAAATCAGCGATTGGCGGCAGTATCGCGGGCGTCGCCTCTACGCTCCACCGCGCGGCTATCACTGGGTCCGCTCGGGCAATGATGCCGTACTCGTCGCGCTCAGCGGCGGCGTGATCGGCGCGGTGCTGGCCGGCGCGTTCAACTAAGACGCGTCTCCTTCGTCATGACGGGCATGGCCCGGGGTGACGGAGGTCCGTGCCGGGCTTGCCTTCCTCGCGAATTTCGCTATGGGACGCCGATCGGGGTGGAGAGCGCACGCTTTCCGCCCCGGTTGTTATGCAAGACGATAGCCGGAGGGGCGTTTCGCATGGTGCGGGCGTCAGCGATCGGCCAAGAAGAGAGACGAGACACATGGCTCTATACGAGCACGTGTTCCTTGCGCGCCAGGATCTGGCACAGGCGCAAGTGGACGCTCTGGCGGAAATCGCCACCAAGATCGTGAACGATAATGAAGGCCGGGTCGTCAAGACCGAGAATTGGGGCCTGCGCAGCCTCGCCTACAAGATCGCCAAGAACCGCAAGGCGCATTACGTCATGCTCGAAATCGATGCCCCGGGCAGCGTGATCGTCGAGCTGGAGCGTCAGGTTCAGATCAACGAAGACATTATTCGCTACATGACCGTCAAGATCGACGCGTCCGAAGAGGGCCCGAGCGTGATGATGCGCAAGTCCGATCGTGACCGTGAGCGTCGCAGCGATCGTGAAGGCGGCCGCGAAGGCCGTGGCGATCGTCCCGACCGCGGCGACCGCGAGGATCGCCCCCGCCGCAGCTTTGACGGCGAATAAGGAGCTATAGATATGGCACGCCCATTTTTCCGCCGCCGCAAGAGCTGCCCCTTCTCCGCGAAGGACGCCCCCCGGATCGATTATAAGGACGTCCGTCTGCTGCAGGGCTTCGTGTCCGAGCGTGGCAAGATCGTCCCGTCGCGCATCACCTCGGTGAGCGCCAAGAAGCAGCGCGAGCTCGCCCAGGCGATCAAGCGTTCGCGCCATCTGGGCCTGCTGCCCTACATCGTTAAGTAAGGGGCCCAACAGATGGACATCATCCTGCTGGAACGCGTCGAAAAGCTCGGCAACATCGGCGACGTCGTCAAGGTCAAGGACGGCTTCGCCCGTAATTACCTGCTGCCGAACAAGAAGGCGCTCCGTTCCAACGAAGCCAACCGCAAGGTCTTCGAAAAGAACCGCGAAAAGATCGTGGCCGACAACGCTGCCAAGCGTTCGGAAGCCGAGGTCGAAGCCAAGACGATCGACGGCATCACGCTGACGCTGATCCGCCAGTCGTCGAACACCGGCCAGCTTTACGGTTCGGTCGCCGTGCGCGATCTGATCGAAGCGCTCGATGCCGCTGGCCACAAGGTCTCCAAGTCGGCGATCGTGCTCAACAAGCCGATCAAGGCGATTGGCCTCTATGAGGTCAAGGTTTCGCTGCACCCGGAAGTGTCGGTGACGATCAAGGTCAACATTGCCCGCTCGCCCGAAGAGGCCGAGATGCAGGCCAAGGGCGTCAACGTCATGGAAGCCATGTTCGAAAAGGACGAGGCTGGTTTCGTCGAAGCGTACGATCCCAATGCCGAGCCCGGCGCAACGGCGGAAGTCGGCGCGGACGATGCCGAGGCACCGACCGCAGCCTGAGCCTTTCGCTCAAGCGCACAGAAAAAGGGCCGTCCGGAGCAATCCGGGCGGCCCTTTTTCTGTGCCACTATCCTCCCCGTACCGGGGAGGATAGTTTATCCTGTAACCGCGCAAGCGCCAACAAGCGCCGCAAACGGGATGAGGGCAAGGAATACGGGAAGAATCTTGTTCATGAAACGGATCGCTTTGCGGTGATGGGGATATGGCCTGACAACGTCGCGCTTGAGATGCGTATGCACCCCACCCAATTCAATACGGCGAACCGTTCTTTATTGTAGACGAAATGAACCGAACAGAGTTTCGCCGTTCATCCGTGCGCAAGCCACTCCCCCCACGCGCCGCTCATTGCGAAGGGAGCGTCCCCGGCCGAACGTAGGCGAACATGTGCGCGACATAATCGGCCTTGCCCAGCGCGACGCCCTCGGCCCGCAGGATCCCGTAGGCGGTCATCACATGGAAGAAGAATTGCGGCAGTGCCCAGTCGCGGACGTAGTGTGCGGTCGAAAAGTCGAACACGATTCCCTGCGGCAACGTATGGGCGATCGGCGTCGCCGGATCGACGACCAGGGCGTCTGCCACGGCCTGCTCCACGATCGCCAGCGTCTCGGCAATGCGCGCTTGCGCCTCTGCGATCGTGCCCGGGCGTTCGCCCGCATTGCGCCCTTCGCTCAGCAGCACCGCGAGCGACTCCGGAAACGCTTCGCCGCGCAACCGATAGACGCCCTCCTGCGCCTGCACACAGGCAAAGCGCACTTGCGTGGCCAGCGGGAACATGTCCGGTGCGAGCCGCGCCGCCATCAGTGCATCCGCCGCGCCGCCTGGCATCTGCCCCTCGGCCTTGGTCAGCCATCCCGACAGCGCGTTCAACATCTGGGTGTAGGTGGGAAACAGCATATCGGGGAGGGTCATGACCATCTCTCTATAAGGTGCGCAGGCATTCTTGCCGACATCGCCCTGTACGCCTGGCGGAACGAGCCCGCCACTGCGGTCAGCGCGTCATCCCGCTGCTATTTCCGCCCGAACAGCTTTTCGATGTCGCCGTGCGCCAGCTTGACCCAAGTCGGGCGGCCGTGATTGCATTGGCCCGAATGCGGGGTGATTTCCATTTCGCGGAGCAGCGCGTTCATCTCGGCGACCGACAGCACCCGCCCGGCGCGGACCGAGCCGTGGCACGCCATCGTCGCGGCGACATGGTCGAGCCGCTCGCGCAAGCTGAGCGCCTCGTCGAACGCGGCGAGTTCATCGGCCAGATCGGTGACGAGGCCCGTCACATCGCCTTGCCCGAGCAGCGCGGGCACGCCGCGCACCAACATCGCGCGCGGGCCGAAGCGGTCGAGGTCGAGACCAAATTCGCTCAGTTCCGCCGCGCGCGCCTCGAGCCGGTCGCAGGCGCTCTCGTCGAGTTCGATCACCTCGGGCAGCAGCAGCGCCTGGCTCGCCACCCCGCCGCTCGCCATCGCCTTGCGCATGCGTTCGAGCACGAGCCGTTCATGCGCGGCATGCTGGTCGACCAGGATCAGCCCGTCGCGGCTTTCGGCGACGATATAGGTCTTGGCCACCTGCCCGCGCGCCACGCCGAGCGGATAATCGGCGGTTTCGGGCGGCGGCGCATAAGCGGGTTCGGCGCGGGCTTGTGGGGGTGGGGTGAAGCTGGGGCGGCGGTCGTTGAGGGTGTAGTTGTTGGTGGAGCGCGGCGCTTCCCACTGCCCCTCTCCCCTGCCCGCGTCGTCGCCCTTGGGTTCTTCCGGGGGAAGAACCTGCGACGACGCGCCCCACAAGTGGGGAGAGAGAGATTGAGGCTCGACTGGCTCGCTTTGCCACGCCGCCATCGCCGTTTCCGGTGCCCGCTGGCTGCGGTGGCCGGCTTCATCCAGCGCGCGGCGCAGGCCGCTGACGATCAGCCCGCGCACCAGCGCCGGGTCACGGAAGCGCACCTCGGTCTTGGCCGGATGCACGTTCACGTCGACCGCGTCGGGCGGCACGTCGAGGAACAGCGCCACCACCGCATGGCGGTCGCGCGGCATCATCTCGGCATAGGCCCCGCGAATCGCCCCGATCAGCAGCCGGTCCTTCACCGGGCGCCCGTTGACGAACAGATATTGGTGGTCGGCAATGCCGCGGTTGAAGGTGGGCAACCCGGCGATCCCGCCAAGCCCGATCCCTTCGCGCACGAAATCGACGCCGACGCCATTGTCGACCAGCCCGCGATCGGTGAGCGCGGCGACGCGGTCGGGCAAGCTCTCGCCCGCGCTCACCCCAAACGAACGCCGCCCGTCATGCTCGACCGAAAAGCCGATATCGGGCCGCGCCATGGCGAGCCGCTTGACCACATCGATGCAGGCGGCGAATTCGCTGCGCGCCGAGCGCAGGAACTTGCGCCGTGCCGGTACCCGCTCGAACAGCGCCTCCACCCGCACCCGCGTGCCCGGTGGAATCGCGGCGGGGCCTTCGGACAGCAGCACGCCATTGTCGACCACGCGCGCCCACCCTTCCGCCCCGCGCGGGCGGCTTTCCAGCGTGAGCCGCGCCACGCTCGCGATCGAGGGCAACGCCTCGCCGCGAAAACCGAGCGTGCTGACCGCTTCGATCGCTTCGTCCGGCAGCTTGGAGGTGGCATGGCGTTCCAGCGCCAGCGCCATGTCGGGCGGGGTCATGCCGCACCCGTCATCGGTCACCTCGACCAGATCGGTGCCCCCGCCGGCCAGGCGCACGGCGATGCGCGTCGCCCCGGCGTCGATCGCATTCTCGACCAATTCCTTCAACGCGCTGGCGGGTCGTTCCACCACTTCACCGGCAGCAATGCGATTGACGAGATGTTCTGGCAGGCGGCGTATTGACATGGCCTAGCCTCTAGCCCAATCGACGGCATCCCGCGACCCGCATTCAACCGAGCATCAGAGCGTGGAGACACCGCTCTGAACGCCCCGGTTGCAAGCGCAAGCGCGACCCTTTGTGCGACCTGTCGGCAGATCCGTAAGTCCGGCGTGAAACGGAACGATCCATGGGCTTTTTCTCGAATCTCTTCCGCTTTTCTTCTCATGACATGGCCATCGATCTCGGCACCGCCAACACGGTCGTCTATCTGCGCGGCAAGGGCATCGTGCTCAACGAGCCGTCGGTGGTGGCGGTTGAAACGCTCAATGGCGTCAAGCGCGTCAAGGCCGTGGGCGATGACGCCAAGCTGATGATGGGCAAGACTCCCGACAGCATCCAGGCGATCCGCCCGCTTCGCGATGGCGTCATCGCCGACATCGATGTTGCCGAGCAAATGATCAAGCACTTCATCCACAAGGTGCACGGTGGCCAACGCCGCTTCATGCGCTGGCCGCAAATCGTGATCTGTGTGCCGTCGGGTTCGACCTCGGTCGAACGCCGCGCGATCCGCGACGCCGCCTCGAACGCGGGTGCCAGCCAGGTGTGGCTGATCGAGGAGCCGATGGCCGCCGCGATCGGTGCCGACATGCCCGTCACCGAGCCGATCGGTTCGATGGTCGTCGATATCGGCGGCGGCACCACCGAAGTCGCCGTGCTGTCGCTGCGCGGCCTCGCCTACACCACCTCGGTGCGCGTCGGCGGCGACAAGATGGACGAAGCGATCGTCTCCTATGTTCGCCGCAACCATAACCTGCTGATCGGCGATGCCACCGCCGAGCGGATCAAGCAGGAAGTCGGCGTCGCCAAGCCGCCGCTCGACGGCATCGGCCTGACGATCCACGTCAAGGGCCGCGATCTCGTCAACGGCGTGCCGAAGGAAATCCAGATCAACCAGGGCCAGATCGCCGAGGCGCTGAGCGAGCCCGTCGGCCAGATCGTCGAGGGCGTGCGCATCGCACTCGAAAACACCGCGCCCGAACTCGCCGCCGACATCGTCGACCAGGGCATCGTGCTCACCGGTGGTGGTGCCTTGCTCAAGGGCATCGACGAAGTGCTGCGCGATGAGACCGGCCTGCCCGTCACCATCGCCGACGACCCGCTGACGTGCGTCGCGCTGGGCACTGGTCGCGCGCTGGAGGATCCGGTGTTCCGGGGCGTCCTCCACTCGGCGTGACGCACTGAAATGACACGTCCTTGTGCCTGAGCAGCTAGGGTAGCCCCTACTCAGGCACAGCGACATCGCGTAAGGCGAAGACCGGTTTCTATAGGCGGCCCTCGGGCTTTTGGATGGGGTTAGCATGGCGCCGCCACACAATCGGCGCCCGGGTTTTTCGCGGCGGGCGCAATACGGTTTCTTCCTGGCATATGTCGTCGCGTTGGCGGGTGCGATCGTCAGCGCGGTGCTGCTTGCCTTGTCCTCGCTCGATCCGCCCGCCTTCGCCTCGCTCCGCGCCAGCCTGGCGGAGGTCACCACACCGGTGTCGTCGGGGATCTCCGGGGTGGGCAACTGGCTGGGCTCGATCCCGGGCGGGATTGGCGACTATATCGCGGTGCGTGGCCAGAATGCCGCCTTGCGCAAACAACTGGCCGACCAGCACGCGCTGTTCATGCGCGCGCGCTCGCTCTCCTATGACAACCGCCGCTTGCTGGCATTGCTCCAGGTGCGCGAGCGCATTGCCGAGCCGGTGGTGGCGGCGCGTCTCGTCAGTTCCACAGGCTCCAGCACGCGGCGCTTTGCCGTGCTCAACGCGGGATCCTGGCAGGGCGTCGCCACCGGCCAACCGGTGCGCGGGCCCGAAGGCCTGATCGGCCGCGTCCTCGAGACTGGCCCCAACAGCGCCCGCGTGCTGCTGCTGATCGATCCGGAAAGCGTGGTGCCGGTGCGGCGCACACGCGACGGCATGCCAGCGCTCGCCGCCGGGCGCGGCGACGGGTTGATCGACGTGAAGTCGGTTGCGCTTTCCACCACCGATTTCGGGCCGGGCGACGTGTTCGTGACCTCGGGCACCGGCGGCATCTACCCGCCCAACATTCCTGTCGCGCGCGTCCTCCGGCGCGGCCGTGACGCGTCGATCGCGCGCAGTTTCGCCCAGGCCGACACGCTCGATTACGCGCTGGTGCAGCGCGCCTTCATGCCCGAGCCGCCGCCCATTCCCGTGCCGATCCCAACGCCCAAACCCGCCAAGCCCAAGAAGAAGAAATGAGCCAGGTTCGCGGCCCGTTCGACGAGGCACCGGTAACCGGTTTTCAGCGCTTCGTGCCGGCGCTGTCGGTCGTGGTCGGCTCGGCGGTGACGCTGTGGCCGTTCATCGCGACCTTTCCGATCCTGCCGCCCTTCGGGCTGTTGATGCTGCTCGGCTGGCGGCTGACCAAACCCGATTCGCTCCGCATCTGGGCCCCGCTTCCGCTGGGGTTGTTCGATGATCTGATCAGCGGGCAACCGCTCGGCACCGCTATGCTGTTCTGGACGCTGTGCTTCTTCATGATCGACCTGATCGATCAGCGGATCGTCTATCGTGATTTCTGGCAGGACTGGTTGATTGCTGCCGGGTCGGTTGCCTTCTGCCTGATCCTGGGGCGCCTCGTCGCCGCGCCGCTCGGCGCGCATGTCGACACCGTTCTGCTGCTGCAGATCGTGATCGCAACGCTGCTCTTCCCGCTCGCCGCCCGCATTTGCGCCATGCTGGCGGGCGATGAGGAGCCGGAATGAAGCGCGCGACCTTCGCGCAATCGCCGCGCATGGTGACCGAGGCGTCGCAAAGCTACAGCTTTTCGCGCCGCGCGATCCTGCTGGGAGGCTTGCAGGGCGCGGTTGGCGTCGCGCTCGCCGGACGCATGGCCTGGCTCGCCATCGCTGAAAACGCACGGTACAGCTCGCTCAGCGAAAGCAACCGCGTCAACATGACGCTGGTCCCGCCCCGGCGTGGCTGGATCGTCGATCGCCACGGCGCGCCGATCGCCAACAACCGCACCGACTTTCGCGTCGACATCATCCCCGACCGGCTCGAAAATAAGGGCCATGTGCTGGGGTTGCTGCGCGATATCCTGAAGCTGCCGCCCGAGGAGATGGACCGGCTGGTCGCCGATCTGGAGCACGCCGCCGGTTTCCAGCCGGTACAGGTGGCGGAGAATCTCGATTGGGAACGCTTCGCCGCCGTCAGCGTGCGCCTGCCCGAGCTTCCCGGCGTCGCCCCCACACGCGGCTTTTCGCGGAGTTATCCGGCGGGGGCGGCGGTCGCCCATCTCACCGGCTATGTCGGTGCCGCCTCCGCCGAACAATATAAACAGACGCGCGACCCGTTGATGGTCACCCCGGGTTTCAAGCTGGGCAAGGATGGCTTGGAGAAGACGCTCGAATCGACGCTGCGCGGGGTCGCTGGCCAAAAACGCGTCGAGGTCACCGCACGCGGCAAGCTCGTCGCCGAACTGGCGACCAAGCCCGATCAGCCGGGCACCAACGCCCGCCTGACGATCGATGCGGGCCTGCAGGAATATGCCGCGCGGCGGCTCGGCACGCAGTCGGGCTCAGTCGTGGTGATCGACGTGGCGACCGGCGAGATGCTCGCGATGGTATCGATGCCCGCTTATGATCCCAACACTTTTTCCGACGGGATCAGCCATCTCGAATGGAAGATGCTGTCGGACAACGACCATGTGCCGTTGATGAACAAGGTGCTCCAGGGGCTGTATCCACCGGGCTCGACGGTGAAGCCGATGAACGGTCTCGCCCTGCTCGGCGCGGGCGTTCCCGCATCCGATCGCGTCGTCTGTACGGGGGCGTTGCGCGTCGGCACCGGCATCTTCCACTGCCACAAGAAGAGCGGGCACGGCGCGCTCGACCTCAAGAACGCGATCATGCAGAGCTGCGACATCTATTTTTACGAGATGATCCGCCGGCTCGGCTACGATCATGTCGCGCCGGTCGCGCGCAGGCTTGGGCTCGGGCAGAAATTCGACCTGCCCTTCAACAGCCAGCGTTACGGCACCGTCCCCGACACCGCCTGGAAGCTGCGCCGCTACAAACAGCCGTGGACCGTTCCCGATTCGCTCAACGCGTCGATCGGCCAGGGCTATGTGCTGACCAACCCGCTCCAGCTCGCGGTGATGGCCTCGCGCCTCGCCTCGGGGCGTGCGCTCCAGCCAAGCATCCTTGCCGACCATGTCCACGCCGACGCCCCTCCCCTGCCGATCCAGCCGGACCACCTCCGGACGATCCACGAGGCGATGTGGGGGGTGGTCAATGGCGGCGGCACCGGTGGCGCGGCACGGATGCTGATCCCGGGCGTTCAGCTCGCCGGCAAGACCGGCACCGCGCAGGTCCGCCGCATCACCATGGCCGAACGCGCCGGCGGCGTGCTGAAGAATGGCGCGCTCCCGTTCAAGATGCGCGATCACGCGCTGTTCCAGGGTTTCGCACCGCACGACAAGCCGCGCTATGCGATCGCCGTGGTGCTCGAACATGGCGGCCACACCGTCCGCAATCTCGATACGCCCGCTATCGCGCGCGACATCATGACCTATCTCTTCGACCGTGACCGCGCGCTGGCGGCGCTGGCCGAGGCCGAGCCGACCTGGGGCGGCGATATCAAGACCCGCATGGCCGCAGAGACCGCCGCCTATCGTGCGGCGGCGGGAGCGCCGCCGCTGGCGGTCGGCGCGCAGACCGAGCTGAACGCCACGGCGCCCACCGATGCCCCCGCCGTCCGCGCCGCCTCCGCCGCCGATGTCGCAGCGGCGGAAGACCTCGCCAATAGCGCCGCCCCCGGCAACACCGTCGCCGAAGACGGGACGACCGAGCGGGACGTGCCATGAGCGGCCTCAACTTCGTCCCGGCCCCCCTGGCGCAATTGCCGTGGCGGATCCTGCTGCTGGTCATCGCGATCGGCGGCTTCGACCTGTTCGTGCTCTATTCGGCGGCGGGCGGCAGCATCCGGCCATGGGCGCTTTCGCAGGGCATTCGCTTCGTCGTGTTTCTGGCGGGGGCGATCGCGCTGTCGCGGGTGCGCGAGACCACGTGGAGCAGCCTCGCTTTGCCGGCGTATGGCGTGCTGTGCGTGCTGCTGGTGCTGGTGGAGCTGATCGGCGCGGTGCGCGGCGGCGGGCAGCGTTGGCTCGATCTCGGCATCGGCTTCCGGTTGCAGCCATCGGAACTGATGAAGCCGTGCATCGTGCTGGCCTGCGCGAAATTCTACGACATGCTGCCACCCAATGAGACGCGGCGTTTCGGCGCGATCTGGCCCGCCGCCTTGCTGATCCTGGTGCCCGCCGCCTTGGTGATGAAACAGCCCGATCTCGGCACCGCGCTGATGATCACCATTGGCGGGGTGACGGTGATGTTCCTGGCGGGCGTGCCGCTGCGTCTGTTCATTGGGGGCGCGCTGGCCTTGGGCGCGGCGGTGCCGCTCACCGTGAATTTCGTGCTGCGCGGTTATCAGCGCAACCGCATCATGGTGTTCCTCGATCCCGAAAGCGATCCGCTCGGCATCGGCTATCACATCAGCCAGTCGAAGATTGCGATCGGATCGGGCGGCATCTTCGGCAAGGGCTTTCTCAACGGCACCCAGAGCCACCTCGACTACCTGCCCGAAGGCCATACCGATTTCGCGCTGGCGACGATGATGGAGGAATGGGGTCTGGTTGGCGGCGTGTTGCTGATCATCGCCTTTGTCGGCATCGTGCAATGGGGCTTGGCAGCATCGCTTCAGGCACAATCGCGCTTCGCCCGCCTGACCGCCGCCGGGCTCGCCGCGACGATCTTTTATTATGTGGCGATCAACATGGCGATGGTGATGGGCCTCGCCCCGGTGGTCGGCGTGCCGCTGCCGCTGATCAGCAATGGCGGGTCGTCGCAAATGACCTTCATGCTGTGTCTGGGCATCCTGATGTCGATCGACCGCACCAATCGCCAGACCACGCGCTGGTAATTTTTATGGGCTTTGCGCAAAAAAGGGTTTGCAACCCGCGGCGACACTGCTAACCGGCCACCTCCCGCAGCGGTCGCGCCACCAAGCGCCTCGCCAGATCGCCGGAAATGGACGCATAGCTCAGTTGGTAGAGCAGCTGACTCTTAATCAGCGGGTCCTTGGTTCGAGCCCAAGTGCGTCCACCATATTTCAATGACTTACTTCCCATAGCTGCGAAATTCGTGCGATCGGCTATTCCCCGGTAATCACCGAGCATTCAGTCCTGCATCCCAGGTTGCAAATCTCCGCTCGTGCCCGTCATTTACGACAAGCGCCGATATCGACGTCGCAGCCCCATCGAGATCATTTTCGGCCGCCAGAAGAACTGGTGCCGCGTCGCCACCCGCTACGACCGGTGTCCAACAGCTTCTTCTCTGCCATCGCACTCGCCGCCACCGTCATCTTCTGGCTTTGATCAATGAGTCCTGACCCTAGCACTACTTTGGCAGAAGCGTAATTTTTGGGATTCCCTGTGAGGAAGATGCGTGATTCATAGGGAGCCAGCTTTGATGGAGGCTGGCGATGGAAGAGGATTGGCAGCGCGATCTCGAACACTGGCTTGAGCCGTATCTGCAGGATCTGGGCAACAAAACGCGACGCCGGATGTGCCCAGCCTATATCGCGGGCTTGATCGGCCCGGGCGATCGCAAGAGCATCCAACCGATGGCCGCCCGCGCCGAGGCGCTCAGCTATGATCGACTACACCATTTCATCGGCGCAGGGATTTGGGACAGCGCACCGCTGGAAGCGACGTTGTGGCGACAGGCGGATGCCCTGGTCGGCGGTGACAAGGCCTGGCTGATCATCGACGACACGGCGCTCCCCAAGAAGGGTAAGGCCTCGGTCGGTGTCGCGCCACAATATGCCACGGTGCTGGGCAAGAACGCGAACTGCCAGACGCTGGTATCGGTGACGCTGGCCTCAGGAGAAGTTCCAGTCATGCTCGGTTTGCGGCTGTTCCTGCCGGAAAGCTGGACCAGCGATACGGCCCGGATGGCCAGGGCTGGCGTACCTGAGCCTTTCCAGACGTATCGAACCAAGCCTGACATCGCCATTGAGGAGATCGACCGCATCATCGCTGCTGGCGTGCGCTTTGGCTGCGTGTTGGCCGATGCCGGCTATGGCCTGTCGGCGCCGTTCCGGCAGGCGCTCAGCGCGCGAGGCCTGTGCTGGGCCGTCGGCATTCCCCGCCATCAGAAGGTCTATCCCGCCGACGTGCAGTTGACCTTCCCGGTGGCGGGGCGTGGACGACCACGCGTTCGGCATGTGCCCGACGTCACATCCCGGGCTGCCCATGCCATGCTCGAAGAGGCGCGGTGGCGGCAGGTCAGTTGGCGTCGAGGAACCAAGGGCCGCTTGACGGCCCGCTTCGCAGCAATCCGCGTGCGGATCGCCGATGGCGCGCCACAGCGGATCGGCGCTGCTGGTGCACAACATATGCCCGGCGAAGAGGCCTGGCTGGTGGGCGAGCATCGTTCCAACGGCGACCGGAAATACTATCTCTCCAATCTTCCCGCCGACACGCCAATCAAGGACGTCGCCGGCGCCATCAAGGCGCGTTGGGTCTGCGAACAGGCGCATCAGCAACTCAAGGAGGAACTCGGCCTTGACCATTTCGAGGGCCGATCCTGGACCGGGCTGCACCGCCATGCGCTCATGACAATGATCGCTTACGCCTTCCTCCAGACACGAAGGCTCGCGCAGGCGGGACGGAAAAAAAAAGAGTCTCCGGGCCACCACCGCAACCGAGCCCCCCGGCTGTACGCCAGGCGATCATTGACCGCCTAGCTCGACCGCCCACCCTCTATTGCCCGCATTGCGGTGCGAAACTATCAGTCACGTGCACCTAACTTCTGCCAAAGTAGCGCTAAGCTGTTGTTCAGTGAATGGGTGCTCCCCGTCGACAAACCTCCGGATTGGGATTGTCGTACAGACCTTCAAAGCCACGGGGTTTGCTGCGAAGCGGATAGACCGCGACGCGGCTGCGAAAGACATTCGTCACCGCACCGAAATCATGTGCTTGGCGTCGGGTCTCGAGCAGAGCTGTCGCCCAATCTCGGACCTTCGACGCGAACTTCAAAAAATCTATGGGCGCTCGCCCGCCAGCATCGGTAACAGCCTCGCGGCGGTCGATCTGCGGCGGGTTGAGATCGGCAAACCGGACGAGGCGACGGGACCAAGAGATTGAGCAGGATCGCCCTGTTCGATAAGGTCTGGGAGTGCTTTGCGGAAGACCGCGAACGGTTACGGTGCGAGAAATGCAAGCTTCGAGGAGCGCGGCAATGCCCATAGAGGTTCCAATAGCAGGACACTGGTCGCGACGCAGCGTCTTGACCGGCGGCTTGGCGATCATGGCGATGCCTTCTCCCATCGCCGCGGCAGACGATCAACCTCTCTCACTTCCGATCGCGGTCACGCCCATGCGGGTCGAGGTCGGGGTGCTGGTCAACGGACATGGCCCGTACCTCTTCGTGCTAGACAGCGGCGGTCAACCGGGATTGATCGACGCCGCGCTGGCACGCGAGCTGCGTCTTGTATCGCAGGGGACCATGACCTTCACCCTCGCGCGGGAGGCGCGACGCGTGCCGGTCTATGATGTCGATCTGGCGGTCGGGGGCGTGTTTCGCCAGGCGCATGCGTCGCTGGTTGGCACCGACGTGATCACTTTCGGCGCGGGCGCGCGAGGCTCGCTCTCCGCCGGCTTCCTGACCCATGGCGCGAGTGCGCTGCTGTTCAGCGAATCGCGCTGGTTGCTCTGGCCGGGGGCTTTGCCGGAGATGCCCGGCTATGTGCGATTGCGCCACGCGATCCTCAGGTCCTCGTTGCGCGGCGCGTCAGACCAGTTGCTTGCGCCGGTTTCGATCAACGGGGTTCAGATCGACCTCGCCTACGACACCGGTGCGCCATCCCAAGTGACGCTATCGCCCGCAGCGGCGAAGCGCGTCGGCCTGCTCGATGGGCGGCCCGATTGTCCGATTGGCAAGGATGCCCGGCTTTATCGGTCGGGGTCGGTGCGCATCGCTGGCATCGACCTGTATCAGCCCTTGGTCTCGGTTCATCCCGTGAATTATGGATCGGACCGCTTTGCTAATGGCCTCGTCGGCTTGGGGGTGCTTCGGCTGATGGATTTGGCGACCGATCCGTCTGCAGGTGATCTTCTGGTGCGTCGGAACCAGCTAAGCCCGCTTCCCGAACGCTATTCGTTGTCCGGCATCTGGTTCGATCGACACGGGAGCGGCGCTGTGGTCGCCGCAGTTGGGGGTGGCAGCCCAGCGCAGGCCGCCGGGCTCGCCCCCGGCGATATTGTCCTGAATATGCCGTTTGAAGAAGCGGTAAGCCGCTTTAGAGGGCCGGAAGGCAGCACGGTCACGGCAACGGTCGAGCGAGAGGGTGTCCGGCGAGATGTTCAGATCCAACTTCGATCCTACTTAGTCGATCACCCGGTGGCATGATCATCACGACACTGACCCCGCTCTGCGAGCGTGTTTGCGGTACGTGCCAACCTTCTATTTTAAGCTTGAGCCGCCGACTGCCCGCGATCCAATTTTTGCTGTTCCTCGGTCGGGTGGCGAGAACCACGATTTTCGCCCCTTGCACCCGACAGCCAGGAGACGGCCCGGTTTGAGCCGCTTTCGGGGATCAGAGGCCGGATAGCGGCCCGTCGCGGGGGGTGGGTTTTAGCCGCCGACTGACCCACGGTACCGAGCCAAGCGGTCGCGGTGCGGGCACGACTCGGCGTTCAGCGATCCAGCATCAACCTGCAACTACCGCACTTCCGCCCCGTGGCAGCAACACCAAGTCGGCCGCCTCATCGGCGTCTGTGAGCAGCGTCTTACGCGGCGTGCCCAGCTGTGCCCGCATCGTCAGACCTCGCGCGAGGTCGGTCACTTGGCTCGCGCGTGCGGCGACGGGAAAGTCGGACGGGAGCTCTCCCGCGCTGATTGCATCGCGAAAACGGCGTTCCACCAGCGCCGCACCGGCGGTGGTCGCGTCCTTCAGGAACTGCCTGACCTCGGCGTCGTCCACGAGCGGCGCGACGCACACCATCAGACATCCTGCTGCCGATCCCGCCTCAGTCGCACTCTCGACGGCGTGTCTCAGAAAGCCGACGATCGCGTCGCGAAGCGTTGGCGGGGAGAAAAGCGCCTTCGCGGCGCGAGCGCCCTTTGCGTCCGCATATGCCCGCAGCGCGCGCAGAAATAGCATCCGCTTGTCCCCAAAGACGGAATACAGGCTTTGCCGCCCCACACCCATGCCGGCGATAAGATCGTCGATCGTCACCCCATCATAGCTTTTCGACCAGAAAAGCTGCGTCGCTTTTTCCAGCGCTTCCGCCTCGTCGAAGCTTCGCGGCCGTCCCCGCGTCCGAGTGGAATTTGTTAGCATTTAGTCCAAAAGTCCTTGACCGTGCCGAACCGTCGTTTATGTGCGGTTTCAGTCCAGAAATAGCAAGTCGGCGCTCGGTTCATAGCCCGCCCGACCAACCCTTTTACAGCGGAGCCGCCCATGGAACTTTCGATTGCGCTCATCACCGGGGCGACGTCTGGCTTGGGGCAGGCGGCAGCCCGCTCGCTTGCCACGGGCGACTGGCGGGAAATCATCATCACCGGACGCACGGCGGCGCAGATTGGGGAGACGGCCGCACAACTCGCGGCGGAGACCAACAAGAAGGTTTTCACGCCGTTGGAACTGGATTTGGACAAGCCGGCCAGCGTCAAATCCGCGCTCGCCGAACTCATCAAGCGAGGTCGGCCTGTCGACTTCCTGCTGCTCAACGCCGGGATGGTCCCGGGCAAGGAGCGCGTCCTCACTGCGGCAGGGATCGAGGCGTCTCAGGCCGCGCTGATCGGCCATCATCAACTGACCGTCGGCTTGCTTCGCGCCAACCTGCTCAGCCCCGACGCGCGGATCGTTATCGCCAGTGCGGAGCCTGCCCGCGGCGGCGTGCCGATGTTCAAATATACCGACGCACCCGCTTTCGCAGCCAGATACTTCCGCGACGACCAAACCGCCGCTGTCGAAGCCCTGATCCGCAGCGGGCCGCACGTGCAGTACGCGCCCAACACCGCCTATGCCGACGCGAAGCTCATTGTCGCATGGTGGGCGGCGGCGCTGGCACGGCGGTTGCCCTCCGGCATGGCTGTCTATGCGGTCTCGCCAGGTGCGTCGAACGCCACCAACGTCGCGCGCAACGCTGGCCCGCTGCTGAAGTATCTGATGATTCCGATCGTGAACCTCATCCCCGGGATGAATCAGACGCCGGAGGTCGCGGCCAGCCGCTACCTTCAGGCGTCGGCGTTCGGAACCGACCTCTCAGGGCAATTCTTCGCCTCGGCGCAGGGGAAGTTCTCAGGCCCAATGGAGGTGCAGCGCCACCCCCACCTCCTCGATGGTGCCAACCAGGAAGCGGCGTGGCAGGCCGTCGTCAACGTCTCCGGAGTTGACGTGATTTGATCTGTAGTCGCGACAGCGGGCGCGCGCCGGGCACCACTACCCTGCTGCCGGCGTCCGTCGCGGCGATGTCAGCCCGCCTTTAATCAGACCATATCATCCATAATTAGGGGGCAACCATCGCCCCCCACAGAACGGACATAGGCAACGACATGAAGATACGAAGCGATGCAGCCCCCGCTCCGGTGCGCGATCCTCAGAAGGGTTGATTGCGGTAGATCACATAAATGGCCACCAACAGGACCAGGCCGCTAAAGATGCGATTCAGGAGGTTCTTGTGCGACGACAGCTTTGTCGCGAGCACCATGCCAAGGATACCGCCTCCAAGGCCACCCGCGATGAACTCAATGGCGACCTCCCAGTCGACCAGGTCGGCCCGAGCATAGTTGAGCGCCGTTGCAAGGCCGAAGGTCCCGACGGCGAGCAATGAGGTGCCGATCGCGCTGATCATGGGCATGCCCGTGGACAGCATAAGCGCCGGCACGATGAGGAACCCGCCGCCGATGCCGAAGAAGCCCGAGGCCGCGCCGGTAAGGAGCGCCGCGAGCCCCGTGTCCAAGCACATACGAAGATCGACCGGGCGCTGCCGGTCAACTCGATCACGCCCCTTACGCAGCATCAGCAAAGCCACCACGATCATCA
Source organism: Sphingomonas sp. PL20 (assembly GCF_017875905.1). Classification (NCBI taxonomy): domain Bacteria; kingdom Pseudomonadati; phylum Pseudomonadota; class Alphaproteobacteria; order Sphingomonadales; family Sphingomonadaceae; genus Sphingomonas; species Sphingomonas sp. PL20. Next base: position 2,333,474 of record NZ_JAGINH010000002.1, read on the forward strand.
GCAGTCCGAACAGGAACAGCAGCCGCTTGCCGTCGATCAACATGCCGAGGCTCGACCCCAGCGCCGCGCCGAGCGAGCCCACAAGCGCGAACACCACCGCACAGCGCCACCAAACATGCCCCTTGCGCGCATGACCGATGAAGTTGGCATAGGCATTGGCCGAGACGGCCAGCGCCCCCGTGCCGATGGCGACATGCGGATTGGCGACGCCCACCGCATAGAGAAGGAGCGGCGTTGCCAGGATCGACCCACCGCCGCCGATCAGCCCCAGCGTGAAGCCGACAAGCCCGCCTGAAGCTATGGCGGCCAGATCATGCCAAGAGATCATGGCAAAACCTTCTGAAGAGCACGGTCCTGCAGGATCATGCCCGCTGCCATGGCGCAAACGAACAGCGCGACGGGAGCAAGGCCGGTCGTTAATGCGGAGAGTGCAGGCCCGGGGCAAAATCCAGCCAGCCCCCATCCAATACCGAAAATCGCCGAGCCGATGACCAAGCGCGCATCAATCCCCGTTTTCTCGGGCAGATGAAACCGGTCATCGAGGACGGGCTTTGCCATCTTCCGCTGAAGCAGGACCCCCGGCACCGCGACGATCACCGCGCCGCCGAGCACGAACATCAGGCTCGGATCCCATCGGCCGCTGGCGACGTCGAGAAAACCGGCGATGCGCGCCGGGTTCATCATGCCGGACAGGGCGAGACCGAAGCCGAAGATCGTGCCGGCCAGCAGCGCGACCAGAAGACGAAGGGCGGCGTGACGGTTCATCTGAGCAAACCCATTATTGTCGCAGCAACGATGCCGCTGGTGAGGAACGTCGCCGTCGCGGCCAGCGAGCGCTTCGAGAAGCGGGCGATGCCGAGAATGCCGTGGCCCGAGGTGCAGCCCGACCCCATGCGCGCGCCGACGCCAACAAGGAGACCGGAGACGAGAATAAGCGGTGTTGAAGCGATGATCGTCACCACAGGCGGCCGACCGAACGCTGTGGTGTAGAGCATCGGGCCTGCGAGAAGGCCAACAACAAAGGCGATGTTCGGTGCAATCTGCTGCCCGCCGAGCAGACGGCCAACGATGCCGCTGATGCCGGCAATCCGGCCATTGACGACAAGCAGAAGCGCCGCCGACAGGCCTAAGATCATGCCGCCAACCAGCGAAGCCAGGTACGGTGTCACAGCGGTTGCTCGGGGGCGCAGAAGATGGCGTAGAGCGCGTGGATCAGTTGCGCGGCCTTCGCTTCGCTGAGCCTATAGAAGATCTGCTTGGCGTCGCGCCGGGTTTCGACCGCACCGGCCTCGCGCAGCACGCCGAGCTGCTGCGAGAGGGTGGGCTGATGGATGCCAAGGTGCTGTTCCAGTGCGCCGACCGAATATTCACCCTCGGCCAGCGTGCAGGCGAGCATCAGCCGAACCGGATGGGACAGCGTCTTCAGCAGTGCCGCCGCCTCGCCAGCGTGCTTCTCCATCTGGGCGAGGCCTGCGGCGGATTGGCCGATGGTGTCGTCAGGGGTCACCATGGCGTCACCCCGAGCGCATCCAGCGGAAATTTCAGATAGCGCGTGCCATTGGCTTCGGGCTCGGGCAAGCGGCCGCCGCGCATATTGACCTGAATCGCGTGCAGGAGGAGCTTGGGCATGCCCAAGGTCCGGTCGCGGGCCTCGCGCTGCGCAACGAAGCGGGTCTCGTCGCTGCCCGAGACATGCAGATTGCGCTTTTGCTCGCGCACGGTGCTTTCCCAGCGCGGATGACGGCCGCCCGGCTGATAGTCATGGCCGGTGAACAGGCGTGTGTCGTCCGGCAAAGCGAGGATCTGCTGGATCGAACTCCACAATACGGTCGCGCTACCCCCCGGAAAATCGGCGCGCGCGGAGCCCCCGTCCGGCATGAACAGCGTATCGTGGATGAAAGCCGCATCGCCGATCACATAGGTGATCGACGAGAGCGTATGGCCCGGCGAAAACAGGACATGCCCCTCGATCGAGCCAACATGGAACGTCTCGCCGTCAGAAAAGAGCCGATCCCATTGCGAGCCGTCGGTTGCGAGGTCCGGCGCATTGTAGATGCGGTTCCACAGCGTTTGCACGTCGGTGACATGGGCACCCGTCGCGGTCGGCGCGCCCGTCTTCCCCTTGAGATACTGTGCGGCCGAAAAGTGATCGGCATGGGGATGGGTGTCGAGAATCCAATCGACCGTCAGCCCCTCCCTCGCCACATAGGCGAGGATGGCGTCGGCGTTCATCGTGCCGGTGGCACCCGATTTCTCATCGAAGTCGAGCACCGGATCGATGATGACGCAATGGTTCGTTGCTGGATCGGTGACGATATATTGGACGCTCGATGTCCGCGGATCGAACCAGGCCTTGACCTTGGGCACCCGCGCGTCTTCGGCATCAAGCCAGCGGACTGCGGCGGTCAGGTCGAAGCCATGCTTCTCGCCGAACGCTTCGATCTCCTCGCGCTGCATGCGGCCCTCGCGGACTTCGCCAAGGACATAGAGCATCAGCGCCCGTGCACCGCTTTTGCAATGGGCCAGCACCGGCCCCTTCGCGCTGCCAACGCCAAGCTGGAAGGCCGTAATATCGGCCTCGGTTATCCCGGCTGCACCCGTAACCGGTATAAAGCTGTAAGACAGCCCGGCAGCGTGGGCTGCGGCCTTCTCGGCGGCATTGCCGGGCTGGTCGGGCTGCTCGCCATCGGGGCGGACGTTGATGAGGGCGCTGTAACCGTGCGCCGCGAAGGTCGCGAAATCCGACAGCTCGGGTTGTGCGCTCACTGACAGCCGGTCATTGATCCTGATGGTATCCATGCGCTTGTTCCTTGTTTCGCTATACATAATATAATAATATATATTGATTAGATTTCAAGGCCCCTCCCGCCAACTCTCGGCAATGGTTTTCGGGGGGGCGATGCGGGGGGCGATGAAGGACACCCGAAGATAGATGCCGCCCCCCCCTGCCCCACGATCTGGGGCACACGACCGTGAGAGCCCCGGCTCTCCTAGGCAGCCGGCTTAGGTGATGGTGGCAGAACCAAGCCTACCGCGTCTTCGGCGTCTTTAAGCAGCGTCTTGCGCGGGGTGCCCATTTGCGCACGCATCACCAGGCCGCGGGCAAGATCCATGACTTGAATGGCGCGGGCGGCCGCGGGAAAGTCGGGCGGTACTTCGCCCGTGACCATGCCGTCTTGAAAGCGGCGTTCCACCTGTGCCGCGCTCGCCGCCGCGACGTCCTGCACGAACTGGCGGACCTCTGCGTCATCCACCAGCGGTGCGACGCACGCGAACAGACATCCGGGAGCCGTTCCCTCCGCAGTCGCGCTCTCCACGGCGTGCCGCAGGAAGCCGACGAGCGACGCGCGCACCGTTGGTGGCGAGAAGAGCGCCTTTGCGGCAAGCGCGCCGTACGCCTCGGCATAGGTTTTCAACGCGCGTAGGAAGATCGTCCGCTTGTCCCCGAAGACGGCATAGAGGCTCGGCCGTCCTACGCCCATCCCGGCGACGAGATCGTCGATCGTCACGCCGTCATAGCCCTTCGCGCGGAACACCAGGATTGCCTTTTCCAGCGCCTGCTTCTCATCGAAGCTACGCGGTCGCCCGCGCGATCTGGTGGCATTCTGCAACATCAGGTTTTCGACTCCTAAGCCATCTCACTTCCATGAATATATAACCATATAGTTTTCATTTCACAAGCCATCCCTGAGACAGGCGCGCCCCGAGTCGATCACCCCCTCGCATCCTCCTGGAGCGCACAAGACGTCGAGCGCGCTCGCCACCACGGCTTTGATGAGGGGCTTTCCGGGTCAGAACGCTCGATACATCCCCCGAAAGCTGCACGAAATCGCGGCCAATGTGCACAGGGTGCCTGACCCTCCAAGCGACGATGGCCCAACGAGTCCCCCCAGGGCCCTTCGATAAATTAAAATCACATAGTTCAAAAATACCTTGACCGGTGCGCTCTGCCTAATTACGTACGGAATAGTTCAAAACAAACGCGGCACTTCTGCCACCAACAGGGACAAAGCACATGAATCGCTACGACGGTAAAAAGGTTGTCGTCATCGGTGGCACAAGCGGCATCGGCCTCACGACGGCGAAGATGCTGCTTGCCGGCGGTGCGCGCGTTCTGGTGACGGGGCGCTCGCAAGTTGGCCTCGAATCCGCGCAGAAAGAGCTTGGCGAAGACGCTCTGGTCGTTGCGAGCGACGCCGGTTCCCTGACCGATATCGACGCCCTCGCCACGCACGTGAAGGACGCGTTCGGCAGTTTCGACCTTCTTTTCGTCAATGCCGGCGTCGGGGTCTTCGCGCCGTTCGAACATACCACCGAGGCCATGTATGACGACGTGTTCAACGTGAATACGAAGGGGGCCTTCTTCGCGGTCCAAAAGCTCGCGCCCTTGATCCACCGGGGCGGTTCGGTCGTCCTCACGACCGCAATCTCCAACGTCAAGGGAATGCCGATGCTGGCCGCGTCCGGAGCGACCAAGGCGGCGCTGCGATCCTTTGCGCGGACGTTCGCGGTCGAACTGGCTCCCCGCGGCATCCGCGTCAACGCGGTGTCGCCCGGCCCGATCGACACGCCGACCTGGGACAAGTCGTTTCCCGACAAGGCGACAGTTGCCCATATCACCGGGCAAATGCGCGAAGCCAATCCGATGCAGCGGGTGGGAACAAGGGAAGAAGTCGCCAATGCGGTGCTCTTCCTCGCGTTCGACGCCACCTACACCACCGGTGCCGAGCTTCCGGTCGATGGCGGGCAGTCGCAACTCTGACGCAGATTTTTCCAGCCCAACGCTTCCCGAATTGAAAGGACCTGATCGTCATGAACGCCGAGATCGCCATGTATATGGCGCAGATTTTCAACACCCTCGCCTTTACCGCTCTGGGGGTGTGGTATGTCGTTCCGCGACTACAGAAGCTCAGCCGCGCAGCAGCGCTGATGGCATTGACGGCCGTCCATTTGGGCCGAACGCTGTGCCTGGAGCTTTATTCCTCGCAAGACGCCGGCCTGAAAATGGCCAATGCTGTTCGTGATCATATCGTCATCGGGGACATTGCCGGGTGGGCCCTGGCGTTGGTGATTCTCTTCAGCCTCCGCTCACGGCTCAATGTGTCGATCGCCCTGATATGGCTGCTCGTCACGGAGACGGTTCTCGATTTCGGGTCGACCTTTGTCACGATTGTCCGTGCCGGCACAATCGGCGACATAAACGGAACCTCATGGATGATCATCGCCTTTTATCTGCCAATCGTCTACGTGGCCCTCGGCCTCACGATTTGGCAGCTTATTACACGGCGTCATGAACCCCTGTTTCAAGACGAAGGTCGATAGTGGCCGCCATCAAGTAAAGCTAAAGGCCGCCTTTTCTTTATCGATATGCTTGGTTTCCCGCCGGACTGAAGAGGCGCAGGTCCTTCCACCCCGCTCCTGCTCCGTCATCCGATTTGGGCCGTAGGGCGACTATGGCCGGGTTTCGGATGACGGACTTCAAAGGCTGCCTTTCGCCCAGCACGTTCGGCGATCAGGACGCCCAAGCACGGACGCTCAAAGCCTCTTCGCGGCTCCCAACTTCCGCCATTTGCTCGGCTTCGCGATCGTGCCCGTTCGACACCCGCTGTCGCGCCATCCACAAGCGATACCGCACCGAAATTCTAGGGAGGGTCGCGGGGCTGCCCTATTACGGCCGCGATGACCCACAAAGGAACCGTTATGGCCCGCATCCTTGTCATCGAAGACGATCCAGCCACGGCAGACCACATCGTCGCGTCGCTGCAGGCGCATGGCCATGTGACGACCCACGTCGCGGATGGTGCGCTGGGATTGGAGCGTGCGACGCGGGAGCCGTTCGATGCGGCGACGCTCGATCGCATGCTGCCGGGGTGTGATGGTTTGTCGGTGGTGGAGGCCTTGCGCGCACGCCGCATCTCCCTCCCCGTCTTGATGATCAGCGCGCTCGGCGATGTCGACGAGCGGATTGCGGGCTTGCGCGCGGGCGGTGACGACTATCTGGTGAAACCGTTCGCGCCCGAGGAAATGGCGATGCGGATCGAGGTGCTGCTGCGCCGTCGCGAAGACCCGGCCAACACCGCTACGCTGCAGGTTGGCGATCTCGTGATCGATCTCCTCCGGCGCGAGGTGACCGTCGCCGGGCAGCCGGTGCGCTTGCTGCACATGGAGTTCCGCTTGCTCGAATTTCTCGTGCGCCACGCGGGCGAAACGCTGAGCCGCCGGATCATCTTCGAACAGGTCTGGGGCTATTATTTCGATCCTGGGGCCAATCTCATCAACGTCCATATCGCGCGGCTGCGCAAGAAACTCGACCGGCCCGATCGGCCGTCGGCGATCGTCACCGTCAAGGGCGAAGGCTATCGCTTCGATGCCGATTGAACGGCTGCATCTCGGGCAGATCCGCCGGACCAGCACATTTCGTCTGACGGCCCTCTTCGGGCTGGTGTTTGCTGTGGGCGTCATCGCGCTGCTTGGATTGATCTACGGCCTGTCGGCGCGCGAGCTGACGCTGCGCACCGATCGCATCCTGCGGGTCGAAGCGCGCCGGCTGCGCGCGAGTTCGCCCGAGACACTGCCCGAACGGATCACCAGCGCTCTCGCCCACAGTACCAGCGGCCTCAACTATTTTGCGCTGCAATCGCGGAGCGGCGAACCGATCGTGGGCAATCTCACCCTCGTTCGCAGCTTCCGCTTCGACCATCCTGTCAACATCGCCGCGCAACCCGGCGCGCATGGGCCGCTGCGCGTGCTGGCGATCGAAGCCCCGACCGGTGAGACGATCCTGATCGCGCGCGACATCGCGCCGATCGTCGACCTGCGCCGCCGCATTCTCGAAATCCTCATCGGCAGCGGCATGGCGATCGTGGTGCTCGTGCTCGGGGCCGGCGTGCTGCTGAGCCTCGCGCCGCTGCGCCGCGTGCGCGACCTGCAGGCGACCAGCCGCGCGATCGCAGCAGGGCGTTTCGACTTGCGGATGCCGGTCAGCACACGCGGCGACGAACTCGACCTGTTCGCAGGCACGGTCAACACGATGATCGAGGAGGTCGAGCGTGTGGTGGCGCAGGTCAAGGGTGTGACCGATGCCGTCGCGCATGATCTGCGCACGCCGCTGGCGCATGTCCGCGGACAGCTCGAACGCGCGATCGCGCTGCCCGATGCCGACCCGCGCGCGGTCGCGCTCAACCGGGCCGCGATGGTCGATCTCGATCTCGTGCTCGAGCGGTTCGGCGCTTTGCTGCGCATCTCGCAGCTTGAGGCGAGTGGCCGCCAGGCGGGCTTTACCATCGTCCCGCTCGCGCCGCTGCTGGACAGCCTGTGCGAGCTCTACGAGCCGCTGGCCGAAGATGCGGGCGTCGCGCTGCGGCTCGGGCCGATCCCCGAGGCGACGATCCGCTGCGATCCGCACTTGTTGTTCGAGGCGATCAGCAACCTGCTCGACAATGCGATCAAGTTCAGCCCTTCGGGCGGCGAGGTCTTGCTGGGGGCGGCGCTCGATCCCGAGGGGGTGACCCTTACCGTGCGCGACAATGGGCGCGGTCTTGCCCCGCATGAACGCGCAGCGGCGCTGCGGCGCTTCTATCGCGGGGTCGATGCGGCGGGAATCCCCGGCAGCGGGCTAGGCCTCAGCATCGTCGCGGCGATCGTCCATCTCCACGGCTTTACGCTCGAACTGGGCGACGCCGCCCCCGGCCTGATCGTCCGGATTCGAGCCCCCGCCGCCGCCTGAGGTGAAATTCATTTAATTAGCGCTGCACCGCAACACGCATAAATGGAGCCCCGTCTTTCCTCTGGAAACATCGGGTCCACCGTGCTGCAGATCGTCAAACTTGCCCTCAGCAAGCCCTATACCTTCGTCGTTCTGGCGATCCTGATCGTGTTGGGAGGATCGATCGCCTGGCTCGAAACCGCCACCGATATCTTCCCCGACATCAAGATCCCGGTGATCGCGGCGGTGTGGACCTATCGCGGCCTGCCGCCCAAGGACATGTCGGGCCGCGTCGTTTACTATTACGAGCGCTCGCTCTCCAGCACGGTCAACGATATCGACCATATCGAAAGCCAGTCGCTCAACGGCGTCGGCATCGTGAAGATCTTCTTCCAGCCCGGCGTCGACATCCGCACCGCCTCGGCGCAGGTCACCGCAGCCTCGCAGACGGTGCTCAAGCAAATGCCGCCGGGCATCACCCCGCCGCAGATCCTCAATTACAACGCCTCGACCGTCCCGATTTTGCAGCTCGCGCTGTCGTCGAAGGATCTGAGCGAGCAGAAGATCTACGACCTCGGCCAGAACTTCATCCGCCCAGCGCTCGCCTCGGTCCAGGGTGCCGCAATCCCCTCGCCTTATGGCGGCAAGGAACGCCAGATCCAGATCGATCTCGATCCCGCAGCGCTCCAGGCGCGGCACCTCTCGGCGGGCGATGTCGGCGCAGCACTTGCCGCGCAAAACCAGATTGTGCCCGCGGGCACCGCCAAGATCGGCCAGTACGAATATAACGTCCGGCTCAACAATTCGCCCGAACTGGTCGATCAGCTCAACGACCTGCCGATCAAGACCGTCGACGGGACGACGGTGTTCATGCGCGACGTCGCGCACGTCCGCGATGGCTCACCACCGCAGCGCAACGTCGTGCGCGTCGATGGCGGCCGCGCGGTGCTGATGACAATCCTCAAATCGGGTGCGGCTTCGACCATCGCGATCGTCGACCAGGCCAAGGCGCTGCTGCCGGGGCTCAAGGCGACGCTGCCGCCCTCTCTCAAGGTCCAGCCGCTCTCGGACCAGTCGCTGTTCGTCAAGGCGGCGGTGTCGGGCGTGATCAAGGAAGGGGCGATCGCGGCGGCGCTGACCAGCATGATGATCCTGCTGTTCCTCGGCTCGTGGCGCTCGACCGTAATCATCGCCGCCTCGATCCCGCTCGCCATTCTCGCGGCAGTCGCCGGGCTGGCGGTGGTCGGGCAGACGCTCAACATCATGACGCTCGGCGGGCTCGCGCTCGCGGTCGGCATCCTGGTCGACGATGCGACGGTGACGATCGAGAACATCAACTGGCACCTCGAGCAGGGCAAATCGGTGCGCGATGCGATCCTCGATGGCGCGCAGCAGATCGTCCAGCCCGCTTTTGTTTCGCTCTTGTGCATCTGCATCGCCTTCCTGCCGATGTTCTTCCTCCCCGGAATTGCGGGCTTCCTGTTCGCGCCAATGGCCATGGCCGTGGTGTTCGCGATGATCGCGTCGTTCATCCTGTCGCGCACCTTGGTGCCGACGATGGGCAACTTCCTACTGCGCGAACATGCCACGCCGCACACCGCCGAGATCATGGTGTCGCACGATGCCCGGACCGGCCGGGCGGAAACGCGCAACGTCTTCATCCGCTTCCAGAGCGGGTTCGAGCATCGTTTCGAAGCGGTACGCGCTTATTATGTCGCGATCCTTGCCTTCGCCTTGGCGCGGCGGCGTGTCTTCGTGCCCGCCTTCATGGTCGTGGTGCTGCTGTCTTTCGCGCTGGTGCCGATGCTCGGCCGCAATTTCTTCCCGACGATCGACGCCGGGCAGATCAACCTCCACGTCCGCGCGCCGATCGGCACGCGGATCGAGGAGACCGCAGCGCTGTTCGACCATGTCGAGGACCGCATCCGCGCGACCATTCCCGCCGACGAACTGGTGTCGATCGTCGACAATATCGGGATGCCGGTATCCGGCATTAACCGCGCTTACTCGAACACCGGCGGCGTCGGTTCACAGGACGGCGACATCCTGGTCACGCTCGCCGAGAATCACGCACCGACTGCTGACTATGTCCGGCGGCTGCGCGCAGCCTTGCCCGACGCCTTTCCCGGTTCGGTGTTCTCGTTCCTGCCCGCCGACATCATCAGCCAGATCCTCAACTTCGGCGCGCCCGCCCCAATAGACGTGATGGTGACTGGCAGCGACAGCAAGCATGGCGAAGCCTATGCGCATCTGCTCGCCGAGCGGATGCGCCACATCCCCGGCATCGCCGACGTCCGCGTGCAGCAGACCGAGGCCGCCCCCGAACTCGGCTTCGACGTCGACCGCGCGCAGGCCGATCGCCTCGGGATCACCGAGAATGACGTGACGCGCAGCCTCGCCGTCAACCTCGCGGGCAGCTCGCAGATCGCGCCCGCTTTCTGGCTCAACCCCAAAAACGGGGTGTCCTACCCAATTGTCGTGCAGACGCCGCAATATCGCACGGGCTCGCTGTCGGACCTCCAAAACCTCCCAATCACCGGATCGGGCACCGGTGCCTATCAAATCCTCGGCGGACTCGGCACGCTCCACCGTGAGCCATCGCCCGCAGTCGTCACGCACTATGCGCTGCAACAGTCGTTCGACGTCTATGCGACGACCCAAGGGCGTGACCTCGGCGCGGTGGCAGGCGACATCCAAAAGGTGATCGATGGCACCAAGGCGGCGTTGCCCACCGGGTCGGCGGTGACCTTGCGCGGCCAGGTGCGGACGATGAACGCAGCTTTCTCGGGGCTCATCTTCGGCCTCATCGGGGCGATCGCGCTGATCTACCTGCTGATCGTCGTGAATTTCCAAAGCTGGGTCGATCCTGCCGTTATCGTCTCGGCGCTGCCCGCCGCGCTCGCCGGGATCGTCTGGATGCTGTTCGCGACGCAGACCCCGTTATCGGTGCCCGCGCTGACCGGTGCCATCATGTGCATGGGCGTCGCCACCGCCAATTCGGTGCTCGTCGTCAGCTTCGCGCGCGAGCGCCTGGCCGAGACCGGCGACGCGCTCCGCGCTGCCGCCGAAGCCGGTGCCACCCGCTTCCGCCCGGTGCTGATGACCGCGCTCGCGATGATCATCGGCATGGCGCCGATGGCACTCGGCCTCGGCGAAGGCGGCGAGCAGAATGCGCCGCTTGGCCGCGCGGTGATCGGCGGGTTGATTTGCGCAACGCTCGCCACGCTCGTCTTCGTGCCCGTCGTCTTCGCGCTCGCGCACCGCCGCGAGCGCCGCCCTGCCCCAACCCCTTCGACAATCGGACAGCTCGCTCATGGATGAAGCCCTCGCCGCCACCCCGCCAAAGGGGCTCAAAACCGCCGGGATCGTCGCGCTCGTCGCCGCCGCCGGCGTGGTCGCCACCGGTACAGTCCTCCGCTTTCACGAAACCCGCGAAGCGCAGATCTGGTCCGACGCGCGGTCGGTGCCGACGGTCCATCTCGTCGCGATCACATCCTCGGCGGCGAGTGACACGCTCGCTTTGCCCGGTACGATGCAGGCCTGGAACATGGCCAAGCTCTATGCCCGCGTCGGCGGCTATGTCAGCGGCTGGTACAAGGATATCGGCGCACCGGTCGCGGCGGGAATGCCGCTCGGCCGGATCGACACGCCCGAGCTCGACCAGCAGATCATCGCGGCGCGCGCTGCTTTGGTCAGCGCGCAGGCTCATGCCGGCCTCGCGCGCAGCACGGCCGCGCGCTGGAACGACTTGCTCACCGACAATTCGGTGTCGAAACAGGAAGCCGACGAAAAGAATGGCGATCTCGCGGTGCGCAACGCCGCCGTCCTATCGGCGCGCGCCGATCTCGGGCGGCTGCTCGCGCTGAAGACCTTCGCGACGGTGCGCGCCCCCTTTGCCGGGACAGTGACACTCCGCTCTGCCGATATCGGCGATCTGGTCGGGCCGGGCGCTACGGCGCAGCAACCGATGTTCGTCGTCGCCGACACCCGGCGAATCCGCATTTATGTCAACGTGCCGCAAAGCTATTCGGCGACGATGACGCCGGGGCTGCCCGCGACGCTGAGCGTTCCCGATTATCCCGGTCGCAGCTTCACGGCGCACGTCGTCGGCAATTCGGGCGCGATCGCGCCGCAAAGCGGCACCTTCCAGGTCCAGCTCACCGCCGACAATCCCGACGGCGCGCTGCGCCCCGGCGGCTTTGCACAAGTCAGCTTCAACGTGCGCGGGCAAACGCGCACGGTGCAAATCCCCTCGACCACGCTGCTGTTCCGCGCGCAGGGCACGCAAGTCGCAACCGTCGATGCCGCGCACCACGTCCACCTCCAGCGCGTCACGCTCGGGCGCGATCTCGGCCCGACGGTCGAAGTGCTGTCGGGGCTCTCGCCCACGCAGAAAATCGTCGACAATCCACCCGATTCGCTCACCGACGGACAATTGGTGCGCGTGGACGGAGGCGCGCGTGGCTGACCGATTGCGCGCGGCGATTGCGGCGATCGCGCTGGCGAGCCTTGCTGGCTGTTCGTTCGCGCCGCCCTACCATCCGGCGGCCACCCCGACGCCGCCCGCTTTCAAGGAAGCCGGGCCCTGGCAGCCCGCAGTCGCGACCGGCCCGATCGTGCCTGACGCGTGGTGGAGCGTATTCGCCGATCCAACGCTCGACCGTCTCGAACAGAAGGTCGCGACCGACAATCCGACGCTCGCCGGTGCGCTGGCCCGCTACGACGCTGCCCGCGCCTATCTCGGCCAGGCCCGCGCAGGCTTGCTCCCGCAGCTTGGTGCCGATGCCAGCGTTACGCGCAACCGCCAGTCTGACAATCGTCCGCTGCGCGGCAGCAATCAGCCCGACGTTTACGGAGCCAACACGATCGAGGCGGGCTTCGGCTACGAACTCGACCTGTGGGGTCGCGTGCGCAACAGCGTCGCTGCGGGCAAGGCCGAAGTGCAGGCCTCGGGCGACGATCTCGCCGCGATCCGGCTCAGCCTGCAGGCCGAGCTCGCCTCGGACTATATGGCGCTGCGTGGGCTTGACCGGCAGTCCGAGCTGCTCGTCCAGACTGTGGATGCCTTCGCGAAGGCCGATCATCTGATCGCGCGGCGCTTCCAGGCCGGGATCGTCAGCGGGATCGAGACCAGCCGCTCGGGCGCACAACTGGCCGAGGCGCGCGCGCAGCTCGCCGACGTCGCGGCCGCGCGCGCCTTGACCGAGCATGCGATCGCGAGCCTGGTCGGAACGTCCGCCTCGGCCTTCACCATCACCCCGGCAACAACGCCATTCGCGATACCTGCAGTGCCGCTCGGCGTACCGGCAACCTTGGTCGAGCGCCGTCCCGACATCGCCGCCGCCGAACGCCGCATGGCCGCGGCCAATGCCGGGATTGGCATCGCCAAGGCCGCCTTCTTCCCCGCGATCCGGCTTGGCGGAAGCGCGGGTTTCCAAGATACCGGGCTGCCGGGTCTGCTGTCCGCGTCGAACACGATCTGGTCGATCGGGCCGAGCGCGGTGTTGAACCTGTTCGACGGGGGCCGCCGTCGCGCAGAACTCGCAGTCGCGCGCGCGCGCTGGGCGAGCGCCGCAGCCGACTATCGCGCGACCGTGCTGACCGCATTCCAGCAGGTCGAGGACAATCTCGCGCAGCTTCACCGTCTCGGCGACGAAGCGGACGCCGAGAATGAGGCGGTGCGCCAGGCGGCGGCGACCGAACGCCTTTCACTCAACCGCTACGACAAGGGTGCCGTCACCTATCTCGAGGTGTTCACCGCGCAAACCACGGCGCTTCGCACGCGCCGCGCCGCGCTCGACCTCGAGACACGCCGACTGCAAGCGAGCGTCCGCCTGATCCGCGCGCTGGGGGGCGGATGGTCGGCGCAACACGGTGGGGGCGCGGCATCGAGTTGACGCCTTATCCAGGCCGCGCCGGTTCGGCCGCGTGAAACGGTGAACAGCGCGTGGCGTCCCTGTCCGCAGAGTGAGAATCCAAGCCGTCCAGAAATTCAGCGGCTCCGCAATTTCGGCGAAAACTCTGACTCAGAACGCCCCGGTTTTCCGGGATCAGTTCACCGTCTGCTAATGCTCACATTTCATCTCGCGCGGAGCGCGTGACGACTATTTCCGTGTCGGTGCGGTGGGAAGCTACGGGCGCGGTCCGGGGCGGCCGGTGGGTGCCCTGGCGGTCAGGTCCCGCCCTCCAAAATGGTCCCGCGCGGCCTCGATGAACGCGCGTACGTTCACCGATCCACGGCGGTTCGCCTGATAGACGAGATGAACCGGGACAGGAGGCGGTGCCGCATCGTCATGCAAGGATACCAGCGTGCCGGCAGCGATCGCATCGATCGCCTGATAGGACAGCACCCGCGCGATGCCCATGCCGTCGACCGCGGCGGCGATGGCGGCGTCGGCGGTGTTGACGATCAGGCGCGGCTCAATCCGGATCGCCGGCTTGCCGACCGGCCCGAACCGCCATTCCGGCGCACGGTCGATCTCGGCGAACGAGATCAGGTCGTGGTCGTGCAGCGCGGGGAGGTTCGCCGGCATGCCGCGTGCGGCGAGATAGGCTGGACTGGCCACCAGGATACGACGCACCTCGGCGACCTTGAGCGCATGCAGCGAACTGTCGGACAAGTCGCCAATCCGCACCGCCACGTCGATGCCCTCGTCGACCAGCCGAACCACCCGGTCGATCAGCGTCAGCGAGACCCTAAGGGCGGGATGTGCGCGCAGCACATGATTCACCAACGGCAGGATGTGCAGCCGCCCGAAGGTGACCGGGGCGGTGATGACCAGCGTCCCGCCGGGCGTGGCACCGTCCCCCCGCAACGACAATGCGGCATCGTCGAGTTCGACCAACGCGGCGCGGCAGCGTTCCAGATAGGCGGCCCCGTCCTCGGTCAACCGCACCGACCGCGTCGTCCGGCGCAGCAGTGCCGTGCCCAGCGACGCCTCGAGCGATGCCACCGCGCGGCTCGCGGCGGTCGGCGATATCCGCATGTGGCGCGCAGCCTCGGCGAAGCTCGCCAGATCGGCGACCGCGACGAAGGTGCGCAGTTCTTCCAATCGGTCCATGATTATCCCGATATCCGCACGAGTGAAATGTATGATGAACGGATTATCACAATCCCTCAGAAATGACATCTTTACTGGGCAGGCGGCATCCAGCCGCCAGCATCGGAGAAGATCCCATGTCCCGCCTCGCCATCCCCGCCCGTGAAGATGCCCCCGCCGCAGCACAGCCGCTGCTTGCCGCCGTCGAGAAACAACTCGGCGTCGTCCCCAATCTGTTCCGCCTCGTGGCCACCAGCCCTGCCGCGCTCGAAGGCTATCTCGGCCTCAACGCCGCGCTCGGCCGCACGCTTGATGTCAAGACGCGCGAACGGATCGCCATTACCGTCGCCCAGGCCAATGGCTGCGACTATTGCCTGTCGGCGCACAGCTATCTCGGGCTGAACCTCGCCAAGATCGACGACGCCGAGATCACGCTGAACCGCGCCGGCCATTCGGGCGATGCCAAGGCCGATGCCGCGATCGTATTCGCCCGTCAGGTCCTCGCCGCGCGCGGCAAGGTCAGCGACGCCGACATCGCGGCTGTCCGCCTCGCCGGCTTCAGCGAAGCGCAGGTGATCGAGATCGTCGCCTCGGTCGCGCTCAACGTGCTGACCAACTATATCAATAACGTCGCGGAGACAGACATCGACTTCCCCGTCGTCCTCACAGCGCAAGCTGCCTGACCCCTTGCCGTCGGCGGGCTCCCCAACGCCCCTCCCCGCCGACGGCATCCTATGCTGCGGAGCCGCTCATGCCGTATGGCTTTCTCGACATCGCGACCACGCCGAGCGTCCATGCCGCGCAAGTCGCCCATGGTAGCGCCGGACTGTACGAAAAGGTCGGAGCGAACCGCACGTTCGATCGCTTCGGCCCGGCTGAAGAAGCCTTCATCGCCGCGCGCGACAGCTTCTATCTGGCGAGCGTGTCGGAAACGGGCTGGCCCTATGTCCAGCATCGCGGTGGCCCGCCGGGCTTCGTCAAAATCCTCGACGACAGGACGCTCGGTTTCGCGGATTTCCGGGGTAACCGGCAATATATCAGCCTGGGCAATACCACCGTGAACGACCGTGTCGCGCTGATCTTGATGGACTATCCAGCGCGCAGGCGGCTGAAGCTCTACGCCCGGATCGAGGCGCGCGATCTTGCCGCCGACGCCGCCCTCGCCGAAAAGCTCACTTTGCCCGGCTATCGCGGCATATCCGAGCGTGCTTTCCTGCTTCATCTCGAAGCGTTCGACTGGAACTGCCCGCAACATATCACACCGCGCTTCACCGAGAGCGAGGTCGCCGCCGCAGTCGCCCCGTTGCGCGCGCGCTTCGCCGAACTCGAAACCGAAAACCAGGCGCTGCGCGACGCGCTCGCCGCCCGTGGAGACTCGCTATGACCGTAGAACTTCCCCGCGCCCCGCTGCCACCCTTTACCCGCGAGACCGCGCTGCTCAAGGTTCGCGCCGCAGAAGATGCCTGGAACAGCCGCGATCCTGAACGCGTCGCGCTCGCTTATACCGTGGACAGCGAGTGGCGGAACCGCGACCGGATGCTCAGGGGGCGAGCCGAGATCATCGACCTGCTCACCGCCAAATGGGCGCGCGAGGAGGAGTATCGCCTGGTCAAGGACCTCTGGGCCTTCACCGACAACCGCATCGCGGTCCGTTTCCAATATGAATGCCGGACCGAAGGCCAATGGTATCGCTACTACGGCAACGAACAATGGGAGTTTGCCGAAAACGGCCAGATGCGCCGCCGCGAGGCCTCCGTGAACGACCTGCCGATCGCAGCAAGCGAGCGCCGCTTCCTGTGGATCGCACCGGCCCCACGGCCCCAGGAGCATCCCGGCCTGGTCGGTGTGGACTGATGCCCTGAGCGTCGCTCCACCAGCCAACACCGGAACAGGACAATGCCCATGATTCGCGCACTCAAGCTGCTCACCCCGTTGCTGCTGATCGCCAGCGCGAACGCAAGCGACGCGCCGCGCTATAACGGCGCTGGCGAACTCATGGTCCCGGCCGACTATCGCGACTGGATCTTTCTGACCTCGGGGCTGAACATGAACTATGGCGATGAGCCGATCGCCGGGCACGATACGTTCGACAATGTCTTTGTCGATCCGGCCTCCTGGCGTGTCTTCAAGGCGACGGGGCGCTGGCCGCAGGGTACCATCTTCGTGAAGGAAGGCCGCCGGGGCGCAACCAACGGCTCGATCAACCGCACAGGGCAGTTCCAGACCGAACAGCGCGCCTATCTTGAATTTCACATCCGCGACGCGAAGCGCTTTCCGAACGGCTGGGGGTTCTTCGAAGCCACCGACGACATGCCGGCGAAAGTGCTCCCGACCTCAGCGAGCTGCTACACCTGTCACCAACAGCACGCAGCCGTTGAGACGACGTTCGCCCAGTTCTACCCGACCGCCAAACCGATCGCGGTAAAAGCGGGCACGTTCGATGCCAGCAAATAGCCCGCCGCCAGTCTGAGTACCCCCCTGACGCCCCGCCGCGCCCGATCCTCCTGCTCTAGCTCGGGCCGCCGCTACGTGCCCTTGCGCAGGGTCTTCAACATTGCGGCGCTATGGTCATTGTTCGGGTTCAGCGTCAGGGCGCGCTCATATTCCGCGATTGCGCCGGTCTTGTCCCCAATCTCGGTCAGAGCATCGGCATAGCTGTCATGCGCGTTCGCGCTGTTCGGGTTCGCGGCGACGTTATAGGCAAAGATCGCGGCGGCTGCCCGCGCACGCTTGCCGAAGAGCAGGCGATAGCCCCATTCGTTCACCCGATCCTCGTTCAGGTGCAATTCGGGATGCTGGCGCTGCACGGCTGCCACGCTGCCCGGCACATCGACATAGTCAGTCGCTTCCAGCGTGCGCTGCAGCAACGCCAACCCAGCGGGTGGGCCGAGTAAGGCACCACGGATCGCGCCGGCCAGTTGTTCCAGCCGATACTGTACGTCGCCATTGCCGCGATTGGTCAGCAGGACGATCCCGTAGCGCGAGGCTGGATAAAAATCGCAATAGCTGGAGCAGCCGAAACTGCCGCCGCTATGTCGATAATAAAGCTGGCTGTCGGCAGCCTTGGCGATGATCCAGTGAAAGCCGATCGCCTGATGCTCCGGCGTTCCCCACAGCGGCTGCTGCGTCTGAGCAACGGCGGGATCGCGCGCGGCGATCTGCGCCTCAAGATAGCGGGCCATGTCGGCCGTGCCATAGCGCAAACCACCCGCCGGCAGGATGATCGGCAACGACAGCGCCGGCATTGCCGTCCCATCATAACCAATTGCGAGCCGCGCGGGTGAGATTGCCCCGGTGCCGCCGCGCATCCCGAACGGCTTTTCGATATAGCGGGCGACCAAGGTCGGATAAGACTGGCCGTAGATTCGCGACAACAAGATGCCGAGCAGTTGCGAGGCCGTGTTGGAATGGCGCGTTTCCTTGCCAGACGTATCGACCAGCTTGGCCTTGGCGAGATCGCGAAGGAAGTCAGACGGCGTGTAATCCTTGTAAAACTGCGTGACGCGCAGCGGCAGTTCGGCGGGCGTCGGATTGCCCAGCGCGCTATGCCAATCGGGGATATTGTCGGGCAGGGCCGATGTGGTGGTGACAATATCGGCGAAGGTGACCGCGCGCCCCTCTTTCGCCAGATTATCGAAGCCGGACGGCAGATAGCGGCGGATATCGTCGGCGAGCGCGACGCGCTTCTCCTGGATCGCGTGCGCCAAGATCAGCCCGGTGAAAGTCTTGGTGATCGACCCGATCTCATAAGCGGTATCTCTGCTGGCGCGCGCGCCGTCGCGTACCGCGAAACCGGCATCATGATAGTGCGTCACCCCGTTACGCACGATCGCGACGGAGATGCCGTCGGCCTTCGCCTCTTTCAGAAAGGTGGCGAGCAGCGGCGCGATCGGACCGTCCGACACCGCGGCGCGAAGTCCCATAGGCGTCGCAGAGAAGGCCAATGCGGGTGCCGCTTTCAACAGATCACGCCGCAGCCACTCTCGCTTCATCGCTCGCCTCCCTTTAATACGAGATCAGTATCGAGACTTCGCTGCGGCGTCGATATCTCGGGCTCTATGCATTGTGGTTCAAGATCAAGCCGGCGGCCCCCGCACCCAACGGCAACGGTCTTCCGGTTGCTGCCGTCTGAATATCGGCCTTGCCGTGATGGAGGTACGTTCGGCGCTCGATCACCCGGGCAACGATGTGGGGCTCCTATGCGGCGAGGTTTTCGACGCTGGGGATACCGACGTCCACACGCTCCTCCCTGCCCGCATTGCGCGGCTCGAGAAGCGGCTGGACATGCTCGAGCGCCCCCGCCCGTGCCCTAAACTCAGGCTTCGCGCGCGCGGCGGGTGGATTCGCGCACGATCAGCGTCGAGGGCAATACCACCGGCTCGGTCGAGGCCGTGGCGCGCCCCGCGCACGCATCGATGATCCGCTCGACCGCTTTGGCGGTGATGTCGGCGATCGGTTGCGACACGGCGGTCAGTGCCGGGCTGGCAAAGCGCACGATTGGCGTATCGTCAAAGCTGATCAGCGACACGTCCTCAGGCACGCTCAACCCTCGGCCGCGCACCGCCGCCAGCGTTGCCAGCGCGGCCTGGTCATTGGCCGCGATGATCGCGGTCACACCGGCGCGGTCAAGTAACGCCCGTGCCGACACCAGACCGGTCCCGTAGGAAAAGTCGCCCGTCTCCAGCAGCCCCTCGGACGAAAGCCCCGCCGCCGCCATCGCGGCCTGCCAGCCCTCGACGCGCCAAGCGCTCAGTTCATATTCGCCGGGCCCAGCGATGAAGCCGATGCGGCGGTGGCCGAGCGCCAGTAGATGTTCGGTCGCCAGGCGCGCGCTGCCGCGATCGTCCTGCACCAGCATATGGCCGGGACCTTCCGCCACCGATCCGATGCGTGCAATCTCGATCCCCTTCTCTGCCAGCAGGCGCAGGATCACCGGGTTTTGCGAATGCGGCGGGGTGAGGATCGCGCCATCGGGCTGCAGCGCGGCGATCGCGGCACCCAGTTCGCGTTCGATCTGGTCGCTCTGGGTGTCGACCAACTCGACAATCATGCGATAGCCGTGCGCGGCGCAAGCGAGCATGCCGCCGAGCAGCATCTGATCCACCCAGTCCCGTCCTTCGCGTGCACGCCAATCGGCAATCGTGCGCTCACGATCGTTGAGCGCGAGGATCAGGTAGGAGCGCGACCCGCTCATCCGCTGCGCCGCCAGCGAGGGGACATAACCGAGCTTGGCGATCGAGGCCTGCACGCGGTGTAGCATCTCGGGCCGCACGCCCGATTCCTTGTTGATCACCCGGCTGACCGTTTGCAGCGAAACGCCGGCATCGGCCGCGACATGGCGGATCGTCACGGACTGGCGCCTACGAGACATGCAACTTCCTCTCCTGTATCGTCTTCGCTTAGCGGCTGAGCTGCCGCAAGAGATACGCGCGCAACTGCCCCGCCGTTTCCGGTGTGAGCGGATCGAGGATCCCGCGCGCCCCTTCCGGGATGTGCGCGGTCACCGCCTCGCCGGGGTCGAATACATAATGATCCAGCACATGCCGCCAATGCGCCCGCTCGGCTGCCGACAGATCGCGAAGCGCGAGGATCGCCATCAGCAATGCGTCGTGCGGATCGGCCAGCCAGGACGGCCTGGTCGGCCACCAATAGTTGATCATCACGTTGAAACGGTCGAGCGCCTCGACATGGTGCCACCACTGGCTGGGGATGCGCAGCGCATCACCCGGTGCCAGCACCGCCGTGCGCGCGTGGTGCAGCGCCTCGCGGAACTTCGGGAAGCGGGCGAAATCGGGCGCGTGGAAATCCACCATGCTGATCGCCCTCCCGCCGGGCGTATTGTCGAGCGGGCCGGGATAAAGGTTGGCGAACTGGTCCGGCGGAAACAGCGTGAAACGGCGATGGCCGACCGCTGTGCAAACGAGATTGTCCGGCGCGTCGCAATGCGCCGCCACCCGTGTCGCGGTGCCGATCCAGATCGTCGCGGCCATGCCGTCCCTGGCCCCGAGCGGCGCCGGGTTGGCCTCCGCAAGGTCCGGAAAGAAGCGCGGCACGTCGGTTGAGGCGATGTAGCGCAGCGGCGCGTCGGGGGCGCCTTCGTCCGCCGCCATCGCGGCGAAGATCTCCGCGACGCGGGCGCGGCGGCTCTGATGGTTCATCGCCATCGTCGCATCGTAGAAGATCCGCTCGCCCGCCCCGCGCCGCCCCTCGGCATAGGTGAAATCGGTATCGCGGGCAAAGCGCGCGAGATAGCCGCGCGTCTCCGCCGCCCCCACCCGCCCCGCCGCGACCAGCGGCCAGTTCGTCACCAGCCCGCGCACCACGAACGGCTCATTGCTGGCCGCAAGCGCGCGATCGAGCGCAGCCGCATCCGCCGCCGCCACCTCCGCCACCGGCCGCAGCCCGTCGAACAGCTCGGCGGGGTCAGCCATGGGCACGCCGCTGGTGGCGCGCGATCAGCGGCGCGATATTGGCGAGCGAGGCCAGCGCCATGGTGATCGGCAGCAGGTGGCCCTCGCGATGCAGCTCGCCCAGCGCGCTGCCGTCGAGCGCGGCGAACCGCTCCTCGTCGATGCCGTGAAAGTCGACGATCTGGCGGGCATTGCCCTCGGCATCGTCGAAGCGGATCGAGACGGGCTCGAGCAGGTCATGCCGTTCGAGCGCCAGGAAGAAATCGGGCGCGGCGCGGTAGCCGCGGTCGAGCCGACCAAGCCCCTCCAGCACCGCCGCCAGATAGGCGCTCGGCGCACCGACATCGTCGAACAGCGGCGATGCCGCGTCATAGCCTGCATTCCCCGGTGCGAGCACGCGCGGGCTCGCGCCATCGAGATGCAATTGCGGCACGTCCCCACCCTGCGGCGGCGGACCGATCAGAAAGGGCCGGGTCGCCATCGCCAGCGGGAGATAGGGCGCATCCCAGCGGTCCCCCTCCAGATACAGATTCTCCTCCGGCGCAAAGCCGAACAGCGCCACCGCCTGAAAGCCATCGCGCGCGGCGGTGCGCTGAAACAGGATCGGATAGGCATTCTGCACCGACCGGAACTCGTCGGGCACGATCAGGCACAGCTGCACGGCATCGCCCAGCCCCGCGCTGCGGCCCCGGTCGATCCGTGTGGCGCGGTGATCGTCGATGGTCACGAGCACATGGTCGGTCATAGTCGTTTCCCAAATCCCCGCCGCAGGCGTTGGCACGCCGCGCGGCGGGGTGGAAGGGCCTTGCGGTCGCGAAACCGCAAGGCCCGATGGTCGTCAGAAGCGGTAGCGCACGCCCGCCGTATAGCGGGCATAGCCCGGCGCAGTGACGGTGACATATTGGTCCGTGCGCTGATGCGAACGGCGGCCCTGGCCGGTCAGGTTGATCCCTTCGACGAACAGGGTGACGCGCGGCCGCACTTCCCAGCTCGCGCTGGCATCGAGCTGGCCATAGGCTTCGGTATAGCTCGGGTTCGACCCCGCGCCCGACAGGAACTCGGCGCGCCAGTTATACGCGACGCGCGCCTGGATGCCGTTCTTGTCGTAATACCCGATCACATTCGCCGTATCGCTCAGGCCGACCAGCGCGAACTGGTTCACCGTTGCGGGCATGTTGTTCTTATAGTGCACGTCGCCATCGACGATCGTGTAGTTGAGGATCATGCCGAGCCCAGTGTCCCAGAAGGCGTGCTGGAGCGCGAATTCCCAGCCATGGACGTTGGCGGTCTGATTGTTGTTCACCGGCGTGTTGACCGTGAACTGCACCGGATTGTCCTCGGGCAGGCCGAGAATGTCGCCGGTGTAATTGCCCGGCGTACCGCCGGTGATCACCACCGAATTGGGGTAGTTCTTGAAGATATACTGGCGGATGTCGTTCGACGTCGCCCCCGCGCCGAGCGCCGCGATCGCCGCCTTGTAACGGGGGCCGTCCGCCGGGTTGGTCAGACCGAACACAGGCTTCTTCACCTGGCCGGTGCCAATGAAGTTCACCACCGATTTATGGAAATAGCCGACCGAAATGTAGCTATCGGGCCGGTAATACCATTCCGCCGAGAAATCGAGATTCTTGGACTTGTACGGCAGCAGGCCCGGATTGCCCTGGCTGCCGGTGCCGCCATCGACACGGAACAGCGAATCGATCGTCTGGCCGCCCTGCAGGCTGCCATAATCCGCCCGCGCGATGGTATGGCCGTACGAGGCACGCAGCTTCACGTTTTTCAGCGGCGAGATGTCGAAGTCGAACGACGGCAGCCAGTTCTCATACGATCCGCTGAGCGTCGTATAGTCGCTCTTGCCCGAATAGACGACGTTGAGCTCGTTCGCCGAGACCCATTTGGTTCCCGTCGCCACCGGCACGAGCGCGGAGGAGTCGATCCAGGTCTTTTCGTAACGGACGCCGGCATAGAAATGCGCGGGGCGGCCGAACGCGTCGAACTTCACATTCGCCTGAAGGTACGGCGCGAGCGTCTTTTCCTCAATGTGACGATCGACGGTATATTGCGCCAGGCAGGTGTCGGGCCCGAGCGGCGTACCGCTCTGCGGCTTGGAGCACACCTTATACAGACTCTCGAGATTGCCCACGAGGCTCTCGAAATTCTTGGTGAAGATCTTCTGGATCAGCAGGCTGCCATCGGTCTTCAGGCCCGGATATTTGTCCGGAATGGTTGCGAGCGAGAACAGGCTGTCGGGCAAATCCGAGGCCGGGCCAGCACCGCCCCAGGTGTTGTTCTGCAGATAGCCATAGGCCGAGCGGACCTTGTTATCGACATAGGAGATGCCGAAGTCGACGCTGTCGAGCAGACCGCCATGCTCCCAGCGGCCCTTGAACTGGGCCTGGTTGATCTCGTCGCGGAACATGCCGTTGCGGAACGAGTTCCCGGTCGCCTGAATACGCGACGCGTCGAGCAGGTCGATCCCCGGCTGCATCGTGATCGACAGCACGGGCATATAGTGGGTGAAGTCGATCGTTTGGCTGGCCGCGCCGAAGATCGCGGTGCTGACCGATGTGCTGGTGCCGTATTTGTTGGTCGGGCCAGAACTGGCGATCGAGTGATGGCCGTCGAACTCGAACGAGAAGTCCCCTCCCGGCTTCCACTGCAGGTTCGCGCCGATCGAGTTGTTCTCGCTCTGGTTGGCGCTGAGGTTGCTGACGTAGGAAACGTCCTTGCCTTCGCTCGCCTTGAACCGCTCGGTGTAGAAGACCGGGCTCGCCACCGCGCCGCTGGTCCACTGGCTGACGGTGTCGTTATTGTTGAAATAGACGCCGATGCTGTTGCTGCGCACCGTCACGCGGTTGCGCGAATAGGTATAGTCGATCGTGCCGGTCAGCGTGTCGGTCGGCTTGAATTGCAGCACAGCCTGCCCGTTGATCCGCTCGCGCTCGATATCGTTGATGCCGATGCCGGCATTTTGCGGCACGGTGTAGACTTGGTCGCCGGTCGGGCGGTTGGTGATGTTGGCGTAGCGCGGATCGCCCGGCTGGGCGAGCTCGCCGCTCGTGTCCGATCCGGTGCGGCCGTTCTTCCAGCCGACATAGGCTTCGTTATTGCCCGCCTTGCGCTTTTGATAGGTGCCGGTGAGCAGGATGCCGACGCGATTGTCGAGGAAGCTGTCGCTGACGATGCCCGAAACTTCGGGCGTGATGGGCGTGTTTTTCGCGTTGCTCGACGTATCATACATGCCCGACACGGCGAAGCTGCCGTGCAGACCCGGCTTGTCGAGCGGGCGCGGCGTGCGGATGTTGATCGTCGAGCCGATGCCGCCCGATTCGATGTCGGCGCGACCGGTCTTGTGAACCTCGACCGCAGCGATGCCGTCGGACGAAAGATTGGCGAAGTCGAACAGGCGCGAGGTCGGCGCGGTGGCACCGCCGTCCAGCGTCGAGGTCGGCATCTGGCGGCCGTTGAGCGTTACCAGGTTATAGTTGGGGCCAAAGCCGCGCACCGTCACGGTCGAACCTTCACCGATCGAGCGATCGATCGACACGCCGGTGATGCGCTGGAGCGATTCGGCGAGGTTGGTGTCCGGGAACTTGCCCATATCTTCGGCGGTGATGCCGTCGACGACGCCCTGCGCATCGCGCTTCAGCGCGAGCGATTCGCGCAAGCTCGCGCGGATGCCGGTGACGACGATATCGCCATCGTCCTTGGCGGCCGGCGAATCGCTGGGGCTGGTATTTTGCGCTGCAGCAACGCTGGGCATCGCCAGCAATGCCAGCGAGGAGATCCCCGCCAGCCAAATCGTCGATTTCCTTGAGTGTTCACGTGTCATATGGGCTCCCCGCTATCGCTTAATCATGGTCCCTCCATGATGTGAACGTTCTCATACAAACATTCTTTAGGGGGTCAACAAGTCACATTTTCGTAGCATTTTACCTAGAGATCGTTCTCATAACTGTCATATTTCGGCAATCATTCGGCACGGGCGAAGCGAAATCGCTCCCGCAAAAAGGAAGTCTCGAAACGGCGTTGGCACGGCAGGACGCACGCTCTATTCGCGACCGGGCATGACAGTCCCGCGTCCCTTTACCCCCGCCGATACCAGCGCGCGGCATTGGCGTTTTTTGCTTCTTTTCGCACTTGCGAACGCAGGCGGGACGATCGGATACCTGCCCTTATTCACCGTCTTCCTGCCAATGAAAGTGGAGGCGGTCGCCGGTGTCGACCGGCTGAACCTGTTCACTCTGGTCGCGCTGATCGGAACGCTGGCGGCGATCGGTGCGAATCTCGGCTTCGGCTGGCTGAGCGACCGATCGGTCGCGCGCGGTGATGGGCGGCGGCGCTGGCTGCTGCTCGGCATCGTCGGGCTGGCGCTGTCTTATGCGCTGTTCGCCCGCGTCACATCGCCACTCGGCGTGCTGCTGGCGGTGGTGGCGGTGCAATGCGCCGCCAATGCCGTGCTGGCACCACTGCTGGCGCTGATGGCCGACGAGATCCCCGACGCACAGAAAGGCTTTACCGGCGGGCTGCTCGCGCTCGCCAATCCGATCGGTGCCGCCACCGCCTGGGCGCTGGTGAAGCTGCCCGGCCTCACCGAGACCGGACGCCTTTGCCTGCTGTCGCTGGCGATTGCGCTGCTGATCGTTCCGCTCGCCTTCTCGACTGCCCGCCGACTGCCGACCCACGCGCCCTCCATCCCGCGCGTCGTGGCCCGCCGCAATCTGGCGGTCGCCTGGATCGCACGCCTGTTGCTGCAATCAGCCGGTAACGGGCTGACGCTCTATCTCTATTATTACTTTGCCGATCTGCCGCCACGGCAGGCCGCCATCGACGCCGCCGATTTTGTAAGTCGCACGCTGGTGCTCGCGTATTTGCTGCCCCTCCCCTGCACGCTGCTGCTCGGGCGGCTGTCGGATCGGATCGGGCGACGCAAACCCTTCCTGCTGGGGGCCGCTGCGGTGACCGCCGGCGGACTGGCCGTGATGGCGCTCGCGGCCACCCGCCCGGTCGCGGTGGCGGGGTTCCTGGTCTATGGCGTCGGCGCACAAGTGTTCATGGCGCTCCACGGTGCCTTCTGGATGCAGGAACTGCCCAGCGAGCGGCATCGCGGCCGCGATCTCGGCATCCTGAACCTCACCAACACGCTGCCGGCGCTGATCGGCACCGCTGTCGCCTGGCTGGCCGCGATGCCGGGCAGCTTCGCGCCGTTGCTCTTCCTGCTGTCAGGACTGACCTTTGCGGGCGGGCTGGTGATGCTCATGGTTCGCGAACCCACACCAGGGGTCAGGGGTAAGCAATAAGCCGCTGCTGCGGGGCACCGAGCCGGGCAGCAGCACCGGTATCGTTCACGAGGTGCGCGATCGTGCCCACCCCGCCCCCCAGCGACATGGTCGTGACGTCGCGGAAGCGCACCCCTGGCCGCCCCGGTGCCTCGATGGCGCTTTCCAGCACGACATCGGGGTTTGTGCGGAAGTAGACATAGATGCCCAGCGCCACCGCCTCGTGTTCGCGCACCCCGTCGTCCACTTTATAGGCGGCCCAGCCGCGCGTGCCCCCCGCCATCCATGCCGCCTGGGTCGGCGGGTCGTAGGGCAGTTCGTTCTGATAGAAATAGGTGCGGCCGCGCTCACCGCGCCACCAAGTCTGATACCGCTGGAAATGTTCGACGAACAGCGCGTGGATCGTCACCTCGTCGCCATTCACCACCAGCCCGTGATCGCCGGTGCTCTCGTCCCAGCCGACATGCACCCGCCTACCATCGACATCGCCATGGTCGGCCCGCCAGATCCACACATGATCGGCAAGGACGTTATGACTGTTGATCTCCAAACAGGTCTCCACCTTGCCCACCTCGACCCCGCCAACGCGGAAGAACAGGTCGGCCAGCAGGACCGGGTTGTGCCGATGATCGCCGTCGCTGCCAGGCGGGCCAACCCGCACCAGCACGGTTGACCGCTCGGCCCCGGCATCGATCATCAGGCCCGCCACGGTGACGCCGGGGACATCGTCAATCTCCAGCACCGCCGTGCCGGCCACCGCCTGCAACGTCGCGAGCCCAAGCCCGAGCAGCACGCGATTGGCACCCTTCACCCGGATCGGCGCAGCGAGCCGATAGACGCCGGGCGTGAACAGCAAATGCTGTCCCCGCTCCAGCGCTGCATTGAGTGTCGCGGCGTCCATGCCAGGATGGGCAAGGAAGAAATGCGCGATCGGCAGGGCGCTTCCCGGCGCATGGCCCTCCGCCCAACTCGGCCCGACCGCGTCACGGCGCAGCGCGGGCACAAACACCGACCAGCGGCCAGCCTCGTCCACTTGAAGAAACGGCTTTTCGCGTAGCAGCGGAACGCGCAGCAGCGTCGTCACCGCCGGGTCGGGAAAGCTCGTGGCGGGCGCGCCCTGGACGCCTTGGAACATCATGTTCCAGTTCACGCCCTGCCATCCGCCGATCCGGCTGCTGCGGCTATACCATTGCTGCTGACTGCCGGCGTGAACCGTCCCTTCGATCCGGCAATCGGCAAGGAAGCCGCCGCTCGACGAACCGCCGTCGTCGAGCAGCAAATCGCCCAGCATATGGATGCGCCGATAGGGTGCCGCCTGCGATACCGCCCAGCGATCCCAGCCCTTGGGCGGGCGAACCGTCAGATTTTCGGCACCGCGCCAGAAATTGGCAAGGGCGTCCCCCTTTAGCCAATCGGCATTGACGCGAACCTGGCCGTCAATCGTCACCGCACCGGGCAGCGCCCCGACGCCAAGGATCTGGGTGAAAAACCCCACCTTTACATCGGCGCGATAGCGGCCCGGCCGGAACAGGATGGCGAAGCGCCGATCGGTGAAATGCGCGGCTTCCTGCAGCGCGAAGATCGCATCGATCGCCGCCTGTATCTCGCCGTCGGGCATGGACGGATCCAGCACCACCACATTCGGGCCAAAATCAGGCATCATTTCCCGCTGCATCTTCGCCCCTGCGCTTGCCGACAGCGGCGCACCTGCCGCGACGACCGCCGCCGCCAGCCCGACCTCGCCGACGCGACGGATCGCCGCGCGCCGCCGTGTGTCGGGCAGGCAGTCCCCTTCATCCTTATGCAATCAGCGTCCCCGTCAGGCGAAATCGAGCTGGGGACGGCCATGCGGCACGATCGCGGTGCGCGCCGTTTTCACCGGCGCGTTGGGTTCGGTAACCTGGTCGACCGTGCGGAACTGCGCCTGCCACTGGTCGCTGGTCACGTCGCACAGCAGATAACCGCGCCGGTCGTTCATGTATTTGAGGTACGGATTGCGGCCGAGGATCTTGTCGCTGCCCCACCGCACATCGGCACCGTCGCCCCCCGAGCTGATCGAGGTGGAGACGAATTCGACCGCCACCGCTTCGCCCTGCCCGGCGTGGGTGCGCAGTTCACCCGCGTAATTCTGATGCTCGTCGCCGGTCAGCACCACGACATTGCCATGCCCGGCGAAGCTGGAGAGCAACCGCTCACGCGGGCGATCATAGCCGCCCCAACTGTCCATGTTGCGGATCGGCTCGGGCTCGTCGCCCATGCGGCGGTCGAGCGGCATCACCATCACCTGCTGCGCGATCGCGTTCCAGCGTGCCTTGCCCTCGGCGAGGTTGCGGCCAAGCCAGGCCTCTTGCGGGCTGCCCAGCACCTGCGCATCGGCCGCATCCCAGCCGGCGCAGCGCGCCTTGAAGCCGTCGTCACAGGGCTGATCGGTGCGGAACTGGCGGGTGTCGAGCAAATGCAGATCGAGCAGATCGCCGAACCGTGCGCGACGATAGGCCTGGATCGCGCCGCCATGCGGGATCGACGCACTACGGACCGGCATGTGCTCATACCAGGCCTGGAAGGCGGCGGCGCGGCGCAGCAGGAAGGCCTCAGGCGGCGTGCCGTTCTGGTCGCGGTCGCTGACCCAGTTGTTCTGCACCTCATGATCGTCGAACGTGGCGTACCAGCCGGTCGCCGCGTGGGCGGCCTGGAGATCCGGGTCGGTCTTATACTGTGCGTAGCGGCGGCGATAATCGTCGAGGCTGTACGGCTCCTCGCCGACATGCGCGCGGATGAATTTGCGCGGCGCACCGCCATAATCGAAATTGATCGGCGAGGTGCGGCCTTCGTAAATGTAATCGCCATAATGGAACGCGAAATCCGCCTCCTCGCGCGCGGCATGGCCATAAGCGGTGTAGAGGCCCTGCTCGTAATGCTGGCAGCCGACCACGACGAACCGGGCCCTGGCAACCGAGGCACCGGCGGCCGGCAGCGTCTTCACCCGCCCGCGCATCGAACGCTCGCGACCGCAGGTGAAGCGATACCAATAGGGCCGATCGGCCTGCAGCCCCACCACCTCGACATGCACCGAATGGCCCAGTTCGGGCCGCGCGAGCGCCTCACCCTTGGCCGCGATTGTCTTGAAAGCCGGATCGGCAGCGACTTCCCACTGCACCGCAATCGGCGCCATCGGCATACCGCCATGCGGCTCCAGCGGCTCGGGCGCGAGGCGCGTCCACAGCACGAAGCCGTCCGCCGCCGCGTCTCCGGCCGCCACGCCGAGCGTAAAGGGATAGGCGCGAAAGACTTGCTGCGCGCGTACGATCCCTGGCGCACCCAGCAGCAACGTAGAGCCCGCTGCTCCCACCAGAAGCGCGCGTCGTGTGATAGGCATGTCCCGTTTCCCTCGCTCGGTATGGCTGGCCCCTGGCCCCGCCGCAGCGGGGAGATGCAAACCTCATCCGCCTGAAATGACGGCTGATAATGACAGAAATGTGAACGTTCACATTTTAAAGACAAGAAGGGTTCTGCGGGCGTAGCTATCGGCGCTCATTGGCACGTACCGTCAGAGCGAACGGCGTGTCCGGCTTCGACAGGAAGCAGCGGTAGCAGGCGGGCAACCGACTCGCGCTCGATGATGCGGGATTCAACCAGCAAGGACTGGATGGCATCGTCCCGCCCCTTGATTCGAGCGACCAGCGTTTGCAAGGCGCGTCCGGCGAGGTGTTCGATCGGGATTTCGCAGGTGGAAAGCTGGGGCTGGGTCAGGCTGGCGAGATCGATATCGTCAAACCCCAGCACAGACAGATCGGCAGGCACCGCCAGACCCTGGGTCTGTGCGAAGCGAATGACGCCAATCGCGATGATGTCCGCCCCCGCGAAGACAGCGGTCGGGCGGTCCTCGATCAAGCGCGCTTTGACGATCGGTTCGAGGTCGAGCGAAAAGCTGTTCTCCAGGTTGAAGACGATCTCCCCGCCCTTGCGAAAGGCCTCGACCACCCCCGCGCAGCGGTCCCGCATGCTGACGATGTCGAGCGGGCCGGACACGATCCCGATCCGGCGATGGCCGCGCTCCAGAAGATACTGCCCGGCAAGACGCCCCGCCTCCAGATAGTTCACGCTCACCGTGTCATATCCAGGGACCGTGCGATCGAGCACGACCGTCGGGGTATTGGACAGGATGCCGTCCGAGGTGTCCTTGTCTCGTATCGAAAACCAGATGAGGCCATCGACCCGCAACCCGACCGCCATCGCCAGCGCTTCCGCCTCGATCTCTTCAGATCCTTCGGTGTTGGTCATATAGATTTGATACCCCGCCGCGCGTGCTTCGCGGAACACTGCCTGGACCAGCGCCGCGAAGAACGGATTGCCGAGATCGGGAATGATGAGCGCCAACATGCCCGAGCGGCCCGACTTCATCGATTTCGCGCTCAGATTGAGGCGAAAGCCGATGCGCTTTGCGACATCAAGGATATGCGCGCGGGTCTTCGGGCCGACGGAGCCGGTCCCGTTAATGGCGTAAGACGCGCTGGTGAGCGAGACACCGGCTTCGCGCGCGAGATCCTTCAGCGTCGGTGGTCGTGCCCGCTTCGCGTCTCCCATTGCGGTTCTTATTCCCTCCCACCTGGCACAGCCTTGCCTACGTTTATCAAAATCCATCCACAAGTCGCCGAGGATCGCGCGCAGGCAGATGGGCGGGCAGATCGAGGAGAATGAACCCGGCATGGTCCAGCCCCGAAATGTCCCCGACATGCCCGTCAACCCGCACCTGCGAGCACAGGGGCGCTCGCGACGATCCGCGCTCCTCCTGCCGACCGAGCATGACAGGTGTCAGCCTCGGTCGGCACGAGAGGGTATCGCGACTGAGCGCCCGCTCAGCGCCCTTAGAACCTGACCCGGAAGGACGCGGTCACGGTGCGCGGCGCACCGATGAAGTAGCGGCCCAGCGAACGCCCCGGCAACCCGGTTTCGGTCGCCGTCGCGGTCGCGCTGGTGACCGAGGCGATATAGCCGACGTCGAACACGTTATCGACGTTAAGCTGGATCGAGGCATTCTTCAGCACGCCGATCTGCGGCAGGTCATAGCGGGCCATCGCGCCGACCAGCGTGTACCCCGGGATGCGGTCGATCGCGACTTCCTGGAAGGTGGTCGGCGCGATGATGTCGCCCCCCACCCGGCTGCTGATATATTTGATATTGCCCTGCAGCCGCAGCCCCGCAACGGGCTTCAGCGTCAGTTCGCCATAGGCGCTGTTGCGCGGGATATCCCGGACATCGCTCCCCGCGATGATCCCGACCGAGGCAAGATTGAGCCGATCGCGCGAGCCGATGGCGGCGTCATCGTATTTGGCCTGCTGATAGGAATAGGTCGCATAGGCGTCGATCCAGGGGAAAGTCGCCAGCGCCGCGACCTCAACGCCGTTGCTGGTCTGCCCCAGGATGCTCGCGGCGCGCGTGGCCAGGTTTCCGCGCTGAATGTCGATCGGATCGGTGACCGTCGGATCGTTGGGCACGATTCCCACGCCGTTTTTCAGGTGGACATGAAACGCCTGCGCGGACAGCGCCAGGTGCTTTGCGGTATAGCGGACGCCACCGTCGATGTTGCTCGACTGCAAGGGCTTGAGGTCGCCGGGCTGGATGATGGCGGTCGAGCCGAGGAAAGCATCCTCCGGGATGCCCGAGAAATTGCGCGCGAAACCGCCGAAAATTTCAAGGTGTGCAAGCGGTGTGAGGCTGAACGCGACCTTTGGCTGAACTGGCGAATTCTGCGAAAAATCGAGCTTTGCCGAATATTCCAGCGGCGACTGCGCTTTGTATCGGATGTGGTACCACGTCACGCCGGCATCGAGGCGAAATATGCCCGGTACAAGCTGGAAAGAATCCTGCCCGTAAAATTCGAGCGTCGTGATCGAGGTCGACCGATTGTAAAGCACATAGGACGGCAACCCGCCCTTCCACGCGAGCTCCGTGGTAGAGGGAAGGATCGGATAGAAGTCGCGTTCCTCGGACGACGTGCCGCCATCGAACCAGCCGCCGATGCGGACGGTATTGCGCGGCACCAGATCCGCGATCGTGAGCTCCGCTGTGCTGCCATAGCGCTCGCGCTTGCGCGGCGTGACGCGCATGTCGGCCGGGCCACCAACCACGTTCGGATTGGACGTCGTCGCCAGCGCCGGGCGCACAGCGCCGCCGGTCGCGGTATAGCCGAGCACCGCATACGGGTCCGCGCCAGCAAGCTGACGGTGACGGTTCTGATAGCTTAGCGAATAGCCGTCGAGCGTCTGGTAATAAGGGTTGATGGCGAGGGTCACATGGTCGGCAAGGACAAACTTGCCGTTGAGATAGGCAA
This sequence comes from Sphingomonas sp. PL20, assembly GCF_017875905.1. Taxonomy (NCBI): domain Bacteria; kingdom Pseudomonadati; phylum Pseudomonadota; class Alphaproteobacteria; order Sphingomonadales; family Sphingomonadaceae; genus Sphingomonas; species Sphingomonas sp. PL20. Next base: position 2,366,239 of record NZ_JAGINH010000002.1, read on the forward strand.
GGAAATCGCGACGCGCCCCGCCGAAGGTGCCGCCATAGTTCAAATCCTGATTGGGAATGCCGGTCAGCGTATCGTTGAGGAAATCGCTCTTCGGATTGGCCCTGAACTGCGCCAGCGTGACAATATTGAAGTCGTTGTCGAACTGACTGTTATACGACACCCGAGCCTTCAGGAACGATCCGTTGTCGAACGTCTTGACCGCCTTGAACTCGCCATGGTCGCGATTGGAATGCCGTGCGTTCGGCCCCGCCCACACAGCATTCCGCTGGTGCGAGAAGCTGCCATACATGGCGACACCGCCTGGGAGATCGCCGGTGTCGATCCGCAGCGAGGCACGATTATAGTCGAAACTGCCGACGCCCCCTTCCGCCGTGACGGCGAAATCACGGGCCGGCTCCTCGGTGCGGAAATCGATGAACCCGCCGAGCGCAAAGCGTGATGGCGCGCCGATGTCGCCCGCACTCTGCGACACGACGATAGTGCCGATGTTGCTCGAATCGATGAAGCGCTGCGGCGGAGACCCGCCGTTGAAGCGCGCATCGCCGGTCGGAATACCGTCCAGCGTCAGCCCGATCTGCTCCTTGTTCAGGCCGCGCAAGAACAGCTCGAACGAGAAGGAGCCGCCGCGTGCGTCACCGGTCGAAACCTTGACGCCCGGTACTTTGGCCAGGCTCTGGGTGATATCTGCCCCGAGCGGGCGGTCAGCGATGTCGGTGCGGTCCAGCTCGAACGTCGCGCGTGCCTTGCCCGCGCCGAGCTTCTGCCCGGTCACGACGATATCGCCTCCCTCTGCCGCAGCGACCTCGGCCGGTGCCGCGTCCGGTGTTTCCGCGCGCTGCGCATGCGCCTGTTGCGCGCACAGGATGGCAATGAGCGCGCCGCTGGCCACCCGAGCCCCCAAGGCTCCGGATAATTTCGTGAAAGCCATGTTTGTCCCCCTTTTTTCCGATTCGGTACTGCGCTGTCGCACCGCAGTATGACGCCTTTGTGAAACGTTTCACTTTTTAGGGGTCTTTTGTCCGAGGCAGGGCTCATGGGTTCACCCGCACACGGCAATTCTGACGGTCGCATCGACCGCAGTCACGCGCTGCCGCTGGCCGCGCAGGCGCAGATCGAGCAGATCGGCAATTGGCCCAGCCTCACCCGCTCGGATAAGAGGCATAAGCGTCATTGGCCCAGCGGAAGTTGGTGAAGGTGATCGTCACGCTGAAATCCAGCGCTTTCACCTGGTGCCACCAGCCAAGCGGCATGAACAGGATTTCGCCGGGCTGCAGCAACACATCATAGAGAGTCGCCTCGGCCAGGCGTGGGTATCGCGCTGGATCCAGATCAGGATCCTCCAGATCGGCGATCTCGCTGAAAACATGCTGCGTATTATAGAGCCGACCGACTTGGGCTGCGGGGGCGATCGTCAAGCGTTTCCGCCCGACGACCTGCGCGATGAAGTTGTTGGTCAAATCGTGGTGCAGCGAAGTCACCGTGCCGGCGGGGCCGATCCACGGCATGCCGTTGGGCAGCGCGGCATCGCGCGTCAGGAACGTGTCGAGAAACCCCATATCGGCGATCATCGGGGCAAGCGCTTGCTGATTTGCCGCCGAATTATAGGCCGTCAGATAGGCGTCATTGCCGGTGTCCGCTCCGGTGATGCTGTCGATGAAGGTGTCGAACGGCGCGGTGCGGCGATGGCGATCCTTGTCGCGCTCGAACCGCGCATTTTCACGGCGCCCGCCCTGATATTCAACCGGAGCCGATCCGATCAGCGCCTTGAGATAGGCCGGGGACCAGCGGGCCAGCGCAGGCCAGTTGTCCATCGCGCCAGCCAGGATGACGGGCCGGGCCGGGGCATAATAGTCCTTCAGAAACTCGTCGGTGCCCATGCCGCTGCGCCGCTCGATCGCGCCGCCGTCCGGCGCAAGCGCGCGCTGGCGCTCGAGCGCTTCGAGCAGCCATTCGCGCTTGTCGAGCGCGCGTTGGATCTCGACGGTATCGGCTTTGTCCAACGCTACAGGCGGAACCGCGGTCGGGACACTCCCCTCCTCCGCCGGGGCGACCGGCACATGCGGCGCGGCGGAGCGATCAAAGGCGCGCAGTTTCAGCTTTGTGCGGTGATCGGCCACCAGTTTTTCACCGGCCACATCCTCGCCGCGATAATAATGTTTCTGCCAACGGTCGGCGGGGGCTGTTGGCGGATTGCGTTGCGACTCCAAATGAAACGCATCGCGCGCAGCACTCCACGCGTGGAAGCGCGCGGCGGTGGCAGGGTCAGCATCAAGCGGCGCAAAGGCGGGCGCGAACGCCTCGATCGCCGCGCGTTGCAGCGGGAACAGGAAGCAGAAGGGCTCCATCGGCTCGAAGCGCACGGTCGCGCCGGGGCGGGTAAAACGCCAGTTCATGGTGAAGGTGAAGGGCGACCAGTCGGTCTCGACGATGCCGGTCAACGGCGCGATCGCATCCTTCGCCCGATTGGGTGACCCGCCGACCCACAAATTCCAGCCCGGCGGCGTGCGGAAGATCGCTTCGATATGAAAGGTGATGATACCTTGCCCAAATAACGACACTGGCGCGCGCGCCGGATCGGCACCGTCATCAAGCGTGATCGTCACGCCCGATGGATCGGTCCCACCGTCCCAGCTGGCGGTGAAACCGCACGGGCTTAGCACTTCCCAGCCCTGCGCATTGGCGATGTTGAGCGGCAGGCAGCGATAGGCGAAGCTTTCCGGGGTCAAGTCCATCCACGCGCGCGTGGCAGGTGCCGGGCGGATCAGCGGGGCCCAGCCCGGATGGAGATAGGCAGTCAATTCCATGCTCAACGCGCTCCAGGCGCGGGTGCAGGCGGCGGTGCCCATGTCTGAAGCGGGCGGAAGACCTCCTCCAGCGTGCGTTGTTCCGGCAGGATATAGACGATCCCGTGCGTCCCGGTGAACGCCGCGAGCACCACACCGTTGTAGAACGCGACCGGCACGTTGATGCAGCCATAAGAGATCCGCTTGTCGGCGAGTGCAGTGCTCTTCAGCCGCGCGAGCCGGTGATCCCCCGGATTACCGGTGACGACCCGGTGCAGCGACAGCGCGGCGTCATAGTCGATCCACAAAATGTCCTGATGAAAATCGCGCCCCAGCGCGGCCACGAAGCGGCCCGCAGGCGTCGTTCGTTCCTCCGGGCGGATCGTCGCCAGCTTTCGCGAGCCGATGCCGGGCACGCTATCGTCACCATGGGCCAAGCCGAGCAGCGCGGTGCTGGCACCGCGAAGCCGCCCGCTCCCTTCGAACACGAACAGCCGCGCGCGGCGTTTGTCGATGATCACGAACGGCAAGCCTGCGCTATCGCCCGACGCGACCGCCCAATCCGCCACCCGCCGCGCATCGGCAGAGGGAGCCTCGCCGCCAAAGTTTGCGTGCGTTGGCGGAAGCGGGGGTACCGCTTGGGCCAGCGGTGCCGCCTGTGTGGCGGATGGGGCGGTCACCAGCCTGCCCGCATCGACCGTAGCGGGCCCCGCAGCCGGTGCCACCGCCCCTGGCAGCGGCACCATCGCGAGCGCCAGCCAGAGCGCGCTCCGCCAACGCACGATGGGCAAGATCTTGGAGACACGCAGATGCGGCATAGGCCTAGAAACGATCCTGCTTGGGCACCCGCTTCAGGGGCGGCGGTGGCGGCGGCGTAACAACGGGCGGGGGCGGCGGCACCTCAACGACCGGCGGCGGCACTTCGATCACGGGCGGTGGCATCGTCACCACCGGCGGCGGCGTCACGATGACCGGGGGCGGCATGTTGGACGTCGGCGGGAACCATGGCGGTGACGGCGGCAAGATCGGGGGCAGGCGTGGCGGTGTTGGGGTTGGGGTTGGGGTTGGCGTTGGTGTTGGTGTGGGCGTCGGTGTTGGTGTCGGCGTCGGCGTCGGTGTTGGTGTTGGCGTTGGCGTTGGAGTCGGTGTCGGCGTCGGTGTCGGCGTCGGCGTCGGCGTTGGGGTCGGCGTTGGTGTCGGCGTCGGTGTCGGTGTCGGCGTCGGTGTCGGCGTTGGTGTCGGCGTCGGTGTCGGCGTCGGCGTCGGCGTTGGGGTCGGCGTTGGTGTCGGCGTCGGTGTCGGCGTCGGTGTCGGCGTCGGTGTCGGCGTTGGTGTTGGTGTTGGCGTGGGCGTGGGCGTGGGCGTGGGCGTCGGTGTTGGCGTGGGCGTCGGTGTCGGTGTCGGTGTCGGTGTCGGTGTGGGTGTTGGCGTAACAGCGACGATCGTTCCGACGGTCTTGAACCCTGTCGTACAACAGGCGGCCGCCAGCGCATATTGGCCGGCGTTCGCACCGGTCAGGCTGTAGCCAGTGTAGGTTACACCAATGCCGGTGCCGGCACCCGCGCTGTCATAAACGGCGGAGGCCCCTGGCCCGGCCACCAGCGTCACCCCGGTCGGAGCACCGCTGGCGGTGGTGGTGTTGAACCCGGACAGGATTGCGGCGGTCGTGCCATCGGCCGTCTTCGTCGCGGAGGGATAGAGCAGCATGAACTGGCTCAGCGTCGCGCCCGAGGTCAGCGTGAAATTGGGCAAATAGTTGCTCGGCGTCGCATAGGAGATCGGGTTATAATAGATCGCCACCGGCGCATTCGGCCCGGTGACGGCGACGAGCGGGGTTCCGGGAGCGAAGATCACCGTGCCCCCGGCGATGCCCGGACCGGTCCCGGCATTGCCGGCCAGCAGCACCAATCCCGGTGCCAGACCCAGGCTTTGCGCGGGAACATTCGTCCCGCGCGTCAGCGTGATCGCGCCGGCGATGGTGATGTCCAGCCCGGCGCATAGCGTGATGTTGCCGTCGGTCGCGGTCAACACGCCGGTGTTGGTCAGCGAGAAATTGCGTCCGGCGTTCAGCAACATGCTGCCGTTGGTGGTGGTGATCGCGGCACGCACGGTTATGTCGCGCCCACAGCAGATCACGAAATTGCCGTTGGTCGCGGTGATCGCGAAGTTCACATTCACGTCGCGATCGGCGAGCAATTTCAGCGTCGTGGTGCTGGGCGACGCGGTCCAACTGATCGCGTCGTTGACGGTGATGTCACCATTGCCGGTCGTCCCGGAATTGATGCTGGTAACCGGAGGCGCCCCCGCCACCGTCGTGGTGGAGCCGGTCGCGGTGCTGATCGTCACGCTGTTGGTGACCAGCAGCGCCGACAGCGTCGCGCCGGAAATGTCGCCGCCAATCGGCGCGATGGTGAAATCATAGGGATCGATGGTGAAGAGACCGGTCTTGCCGAACGCAGCAGCGGTCGTCACCAGAGCCCCATCCGCGATCGTCACCTTGGCGGCCGATGCCTCGATCGAACCGCCGTCGCCGCCGCTTGGCGCGCTCGCGTCAAGCGTACCGCCGACCGCGACCGAACCGCTCGTCATGTCGCCCAGCAGGCTGATCACGCCGCTCTTGTTCTGCACGGTGCGCGCCTGGATCACGCCTTTATTGTTGACCGCTGCGTGCAGCAGCGCCCCCGCCGAGATCGCGGTCAGCAGCACATGGCCGCCATCGGCGACGATCATCCCGCCATTGTTCGCCAGCGCGTTCAGCGCACCTTTGTCGACGGTGACGTTGAGCAAGCCATTGCCCGCCACATCGAGCGTCACGGCATTGCCCGCGGCGAGCGCGACCGTGCCAAGCCGCGCCGAGATCAGCCCGCTATTGCCGACGCTCGCGCCGAGCAGCGCGACATAGCCACCATCGGCGCTGAGCGTGCCTTTGTTGAGCACCGCAGCGCTGCTATCGCCGGAAAATGTGTAGCGCCCGGCCATGAAGTCCTTGTCCGACAGGCCGAGTGTCGAGGCGACCAGCCCGCCGACATTCACTTGCGCGCCCTTGCCGAACAGGATGCCATTGGGGTTGATCAGGAACACCTGCCCATTGGCGTTCAGCGTACCGAGGATCGACGAAGGATCGGGCCCGGTCACGCGGTTGAGCGCGACCGACGTGCTGCTCGGCTGAACGAAGGTCACCGTTTCCGCCGGGGCGATGTTGAAGCTCGACCAGTTGATCGCGACGTTGGCCGAGGATTGCGTCACCGTCACCGCATTGGGGTTGGTCACGATCGTGGCACTGCCCGCGCTGACGACACCGCCCGTCGGCTCCGCATAAGCGGCGGGGATCAGGCCCAGCCCCAGCGATCCGGCCAGCGCGCTGGCGCACCACGCGCTGGGCGGGCGCCATTTGCGCGCCGGAACCGTGCCGGTGAGGCGGGAAGAACGCGGGGTGGAGGTTTTGCGTGTCATGAAAGATGCTCCCGAAGGATGATCGTTAAGCGCTGGTCGCGTGTCTTCGCGATCATCCGAAGAATTTGATGACTTCGAACCGGAACTGGCCGGTCGCGTTGGGCGCATAAGAGGTCGCGCGGTCGCCCAACTGGAAGGCGTAGGAGGCCCGCGCGAGGAAGCTGCCGTTGCGCAGCCAGGTGAGCGATGCGCCGACACCCTGGCGCGTGAAGCGATTGTCGCCACCCTGCCACGGCGTGTGGTTCAGCCAGACCTGGCCATAATCGTAGAACCCCGCGACCTGCAGCCGACCGGGCAGCCCCTTGATCGGATCCAGCATCACGCGTGCCTCGGCGGTGGCGATATAGCCTTCGTCGCCATACACCTCGCCTTCGGGATAAGCGCGCACGCCATAAGCGCCGCCCAGCTCCATCTTCTCGGTCACGTCGAGATTGTTGAACGCGACTTGCCCGCGTACGCCGCCATAAAAGGACAAAGGTCCGGCGACGGTCTGCAAGCGATCCGCACTGAAGCGCAGCTTGCCGAAATGGCCGTTGGTGCGCGCGGTCGCCGCGTCGGTGGCACGGACGAGCGGCGTGCGGATGTCGAGATTGCCGCCGCTGACATACAGCGAATAGCTGTCCCAGCCGCCACCGCCGAAGCGATCATGATGATCGCCAGTCAGCCCGATCGACACCACTTCGGCGCGGCGTTGGCTGACCGTCGCGAACGCATCGACATTGTCGCGCAGCACGCGGTAATCGAATTGGCCGCGCAGTTGCAGATTGTTGTCGTAACTGCGGACCAGCGGATAGGCGGCATAGAAGCTGCCGATATGCTCGCTGCCGTTCGCGTCGAGCACGTCGAATTGCTTGCCGAGCCGGTAGTGGAAATAGGCGTAAGCCGCGCCAAGCGTCAGATTGCCCGCCTGCGCCTGGTAGGACACACGCCCATATTGCAGCCCGCCGCCCGAGGTCAGCACGCGCAGGCTCACCACATCGCCAATTCCAAGCGGCTCGTTGAGATTGATCGTGCCGCCGCCCTGATACAGGCCGGTATAGGGGTTGCCCGCGTTGCTTGCCTCCACGTCGCCGGTGATCCGGTGCCCTGGCGTGACATCGACCAGCAGATCGGACGTGCCGACGTCCGCACCCGGACTGAGCGTCGAACGCACGCGCACGCCCGGCAGATCGGACAGCAACAGCAGCCGGCGCTCGAGCGGCGCGGCGGCGACCAGATCGCCACGCTTCAGCCCGCGGATCGTGTCCGCCGCGGTGCCATCGCGCAGGTGCGAGTCATTCTTGAGCGTGATCGCGCCATAATGGCCCTCGATCACCGCGATCGTCACCGCCCCATCGGTGATCTTCTGTGCCGGCACATAGGCCTGCGCGACGATATAGCCGCGCACATTGTAAAAGCGCGTGATGCGCGCCGCCATTTGCCGAAGATCGGACAGGGTCAGCATGCGGTCGGGCGTGAAACCGGCGGCAGCGACCAAGTCCGCTTCGCTAAAGCGCGTCTGCCCGCTGACATGGAGCGCGTGCAGCGAAAAGGGCACGCCCTTCGGCCCCTGGTCGGACGCGACCTCGGGCGTGGTGACGCGAAGATCGGGAACCGACGTGGGCGGGATCGGCGCCGACGGCAATTGCGAAACCTGCCCGGGGACTGGCCCGGAGACTTGCGCCATCGCAGCGCCTGCGGTGCCCGCTCCCGCCACGGCCGATGCGATGCAGAAAATCCTGAAAGACGCGTCCATACATACAATCCTCAATCGTCGAAGGCGCCACGGACGCTGGGCGTTTGCGTATCCCGGATCTGCATCCAGAATGTCGGTGGGGTCGGCACGGACGGTCGGCGCACAAGGATCTGGCGAGCAATGCCAGCCGGTATATCTCTGTCGCCGAGAGGCTCAGCTCTCATTTTATGAGTAACGGGTATTTCACGATCTTATAATTACGGTACTCCGTAAAATTTCTCTGCCACCGATTGATCCAGCAACAAAGTATCGGAATATACGTAGGCACCGATTTATAATAATTTTTCCAGATTTTTCGGCCAAAGTATATTCAATCTAGACCGGATTTATTCGCCATGGTGGGGATAAAGCCACTTGGCCGTGCACATTATTTATCGAATGTGCTGAGGAAGGATCTGCACGGCGACGATTACCGATCGGCTGCGCGTAGGTATTTCCCGACGCTGACGCCCGCCTGCGATCACCCGTAGCAACGGGCTCGCATCGGCAGACAGTCCTTGCCCATCTGGAGATTCCCGTGAAAAAATTATATTCGGCACTCGCCGTATTTGCCACGGCCGGCATGGTTGCAGCGACCGTTGCGATCGCGGCTCCCCCTCAGGATCGCCCGAATGCCACCGCGGTTTTTTCGACCGAAACGGTTGCTGTCGGGGTTCGCTACACCTGGGGCCGCGGCGTTCTGAAGTTCAAAGGGCATAGCTATCCCTTCAAGATCGACGGTCTCGGAGCGGTTGGTGTCGGGGTCGATAAGGTCCACGGGGTCGCGGAAGTCTATCATTTGAAATCTCCAGCCGATTTTGCCGGAACCTATGGCAGGGCTGCAATTGGTGCATCGCTTGGCAAGGCTGGTGGCGAGAGTTCGACCATGTCCAACGAACATGGTGTCGTCATGAATGTTCATGCGCGCGAACGCGGCATCCAGATCAACCTCGGCGTCGGCGGTGTTCACATAAAATTGTCCAAACGCTGACCGGTTGACCCTGCTCCGTCTAAGCTAGCGGGAGCACGCTCCAGCAGTGGCGAGCAAACAGGCTCGTCCGTGCAGGCGTGCTCCCGGATTTACAGCTTCGCGACTGGCGCGCCGCTATGCCGCGCCAGTCCCCCCCTGCCGCCCACACGCTTATGGCAGGCCAGAAGCTATTCTTGGCCGCGCTAAGGGTTTGGCCACATTGTAATCCCGGTCAGTACAGAGGAATTTCAGTGCAATGCCGCTTCGGGGGCCGCACGGACATTTTATCTGCATGAAGCATCACGTCGTTCGATCGTTCACCCCTGTCGCAGCCGGACGTTTTCCCAAAATCCAGCGCTGGATTTTGCTGCCGCCCTAAGGGCGCGCCCGCGCCTGCTGCGCCAGGCCTCGGCTGTTCCGGCCACCAACGACAAAAACGTGATTTCGCAAAGGGACCTTACCATGACCAACCTCCGCCCGACCCTCGCCGTCGCTGTCTCCGCGCTGGCGCTGAGCTACGCGGCAGCCGCCAGCGCGCAAGGCGTTCCCGCCAATGCGCCCGAAGCGACCGCCCCGGACGCGGCCGCGAACCAGGACATCGTCGTCACCGGCACGCGCACCACCGGCCGGTCGCGGTTGAACAGCATCGCGCCGATCGACGTGCTGAGCGCCGCCAACCTGCAGCATCAGGGCACGACCGAACTCGCCGCCTCGCTCGCCGCGATCGTTCCGTCGATCGATTTTCCGCGCTCCTCTGCGGTGGATGGCACCGATTCGATCCGCCCCGCCACGCTGCGCGGCCTGTCGCCGGACCAGACGCTCGTTCTCATCAACGGCGTGCGGGCGCATACTTCGGCGCTGCTCAACACCAACGGTTCGGTCGGGCGCGGCTCCGCGTCTGTCGATTTGAACACGATCCCCTCGGTGGCGCTCGACCGGATCGAAGTGCTGCGCGACGGGGCGGCCGCGCAATATGGGTCGGACGCGATCGCGGGCGTCGTCAATTTGCGGCTGCGCGAAGCGCGCACGGGCGGCGGGGCTTCGGTGACCTACGGCCAATATATCACCGACGTGACCACCGCGCGCGGCACGCGCAGCGAGCATGACGGCAAGACCGTGACCGCGTCGGGATGGCAGGGCATTGCCCTCGGCGAGGACGGTTTCCTCACCATTTCCGGCGAATATCTCAACCGCGGCGCGACCAGCCGGGGCGATTTCGATCCGCGCAAGACGCCGCTGACGGTACGCTCGCGCTTCGGGGATCCTGCGGTCGAGCAATATACCGGCTATGTGAATGCCGCGGCCCCGCTCGGCGACACGGGTTGGACGCTGTATGGCTTTGGTGGCTACCAGCATCGCAACAGCACCAGCGCGGCGACCCCGCGCATCAACGGCGGCACCGACAACAACGCCAATGCCGCCGCACTGGCCAGCCTCTATCCCGATGGCTTCACCCCGCTGATCGCGGTCGAATCGAACGATCTGACCGAGACGGCGGGCATTCGCGGGGAATTGTCGGGCTGGAAGGTCGATTTCAACGTGTCGTACGGGCGCAACCAGCTCAACTTCAACACGCGCAATTCGGGCAACGCCACTTATGGCGCAGCTTCACAGAAGAATTTTTACGACGGCAAACTGACCTATGATCAGCTGGTCGGCGGGATCGACGTCTCGCGCGAGCAGCCGCTCGGCGAAGGCACGATCAACATTGCCTGGGGCGTGGAATATCGCCGCGAGAGCTTCCAGATCGGCGCTGGCGAGCCGACATCTTACAATCGCGCGCCCGGTGCGGCGTCCGCGCTCGGCGGCGGTGCGCAGGGCTTTCCCGGCTTCCAGCCGTCCAACGTGATCGACAAGCATCGCGACAACGTCTCGGGCTATCTCGACCTCGAAGCCAAGCCGACCGACAAATTGACACTCGGCGCGGCGGTGCGCGGGGAGAGTTATTCGGACTTTGGCGAAACCGCGACGGGCAAGCTGAGCGCGCGCTATGACTTCGCGCCCTGGTTCGCCATTCGCGGCACCGCCTCGACCGGATTCCGCGCGCCGTCGCTGCAGCAACAATATTTCACCTCGACCGCCTCGGTGCTGGGCACCGGTGGCGCGGTGGTGGAAACCGGCCTGTTCCCCTCGACCAGCGCGGTCGGCGTCGCACTTGGCGGACAACCGCTGCGCGCCGAGAAATCGCGCAACCTGTCGGCGGGGTTCGTGCTGCGTTCGGGCGGGTTTGATCTCTCGGTCGACGCCTATCAGATCAAGCAGCGCGACCAGATTGCGCTGTCGGAAAATCTGAGCGGCACGGTCGTTGCGGCCTTGCTTGCGCCGTTTAACGTCTCGGCCGGGCGCTTCCTGCTCAATGGCATTCGTTCGACGACCAAGGGCATCGACATCGTCGCGCATTATCGCAAGGCGACGCCTGCGGCGGGCACCTTCGATCTGACCGCCGCCGCCAATTTCAACGACATCAAGGTGACCAGCTTCCCCGGCAACACCACCATCACCGCGCTCGTCAACGGCGTTTCGACCAGTTCGACGCAGGCGCTGTTCACGCGCCAGCGCATCATCTCGTTCGAACAGGGCACGCCGCGCGAAAAGGTGGTCGGCACGGTCGATTGGTCGCTCGACAAGATCGGCGTGACCGGGCGCGCGTCTTATTATGGCGACGTGACCCAGCCGAGCAGCGGCAACGGATTGGCGGCGAATGACATTCACAGCGGGCGTCACACGATCTTCGATCTCGAGGCGCGCTATCAACTGGTGAAGAACGTCAACGTCGCGGTCGGGGCGAACAACCTGCTCGACACCTATCCCGATTATGTGAAGCTCACCTCATCGGTCGGGACCACGCTCAACAGCACCGGGCTGGTGGCATTCCCATATTACTCGCCGTTCGGCTTCAACGGCCGCTATGTCTATGCGCGGATCGGCCTGAGCTGGTAACGCGTGCGGTGCCGGGGCGGCGGTCGCTTGGGCGGCGCGTCCCCCGGTCCCGGTCCAGCCCCCTGGCCGTCAGCCGTCGCTGATGTCGAGGAACGCCACCACATCATTATCGGTCGCCAGCCACAGACCCGCCTGCACCTCTTCGGGCTGTTGGCTGGCGAGCAGCATCGCCTCCGATAGCGGGCCGTAGAACAAGGTCTGCGCAACCGCGTCGTTTTCGTCGAGATAATAGAGCCGCACGGTGGCGGTGGAGGACGTGGTGCGCATTGCGCTGTCCTGCGACGGCGCGGCGCGGTACGCAATATCAACTGGGCGATACGGTCGCCTCAGCCGACGCGAGCACCGCGACCAGATGCTGTACGCTCGCGCGCAATTCGATCAGTTCATCAGGCGACAAAGAAAGGCCGCTCGCCAGGGTTTGCGGCACGTCGCGCGCTTGCTGGCGCAGCGCCATGCCTTGCTCGGTCAGGGCAATCAGAACGCGCCGTTCATCGGCCGCGTCGCGCTGCCGGGTCACCAGCCCCGCCCCCTCCATCCGCTTGAGCAAGGGCGTCAACGTCCCGCTGTCGAGATGCAGCCGCTCGCCCAGCGCGCCGACGCTTTGCGGAGCCTGCTCCCACAAGACCAGCATCACCAGATATTGCGGATAGGTCAGCCCGAGCTTGGCCAGCACCGGACGATAAAGTCGGCTGAACAGGTTGGAGGCGGCATAGAGCGGGAAGCACACCTGCAGGTCTAACCGCAGGAAATCATCGTCTTCGCCCATTGCCGCCTCCGCCTCCGTCACTTGGTGGTAACGGTGATCTTGACGTCGATATTCCCCTTTACCGCGTTCGAATAGGGGCAGACGGCGTGGGCCGCCGCGACGATCGCCTCGGCGCTGGCCTGGTCGAGCCCGGTGATCGTCACATCAAGCGCGACCGACAGCACGAACCCGCCCGATGCGTTGGGCGACAAGCCAACCTCGGCAATCACGACGATGTCGTCATCCTTGACCTTTTCGGCCTTGCCACGCGTGACGTGGATCACGGCATTTTCGAAACAGGCGGCATAGCCTGCCGCAAACAATTGCTCGGGGTTGGTCGCGCCACCCTTGCCACCGAGCGAGGTCGGGAGGGCGAGTTGCAGGTCAAGCAGGCCGTCTTCGCTGCGGATGGTGCCGCTCCGGCCGCCAATGGCAGTTACCTTCGTGCTGTAAAGCGTGCTCATGGTCGTCTCCTCAAAAAAAGGGTTCGTGTGGGCTTTTTATATTGTGCGCAATATAATTGATAACAAGGGGTGTGCCCGGTGTATTTTCGAAGGGCGCACCCCACATCGCATCCTCACAACACTCCAGCTGCAGAGGGTGCCGCATGTCCAAGCCGATGAAGATCGATTTCGTTTCCGACGTTTCCTGCCCGTGGTGCATCATCGGCCTGCGCGGGCTGGAGGAAGCGCTCGCGCGGACGGGCGATCTGATCGATGCCGACATCACTTTCCAGCCGTTCGAGCTCAACCCGCAAATGGGCAAAGAGGGCCAGAATATCGGCGAGCATATCGGTGAAAAATATGGCGCGACGCCCGAACAATCGGCCGCCAACCGCGCGATGATCCGGCAGCGTGCCGCCGATCTCGGCTTTACGATGCAGATGAGCGACACCAGCCGGATCTATAACACGTTCGACGCGCATCGGCTGCTCCACTGGGCAGACCTTGAGGGCAAACAAGCCGCGTTGAAACGCGCGCTCTTCCAGGCCTATTTCACCGATCAGCAGGATCCGTCCGATCCGGCGGTGCTGGCCGCCGTGGCCGAGAAGGTTGGGCTGGATCCCGCGCGCGCGGCGGAAATCCTTGCAAGCGATCTGTATGCACAGGAAGTGCGCGCCGCCGAGCAACTCTGGCTCTCGCGCGGAATCCATTCGGTCCCCGCGATCGTCATCAACGATCAGTACCTCATTTCGGGCGGACAGCCTCCCGAAGCGTTCGAGCAGGCGTTGCGCGAGATCGCCGCCGCCTGAACGGGTGCGTCTCGTCGCCCTTTCGGCTTTGAAGGGAAAAACACGCGGCAGCTAATTGTCTGAGTTGTTCTTTGATGTATGGTCCGGCCAACACGCAAGTCGGTAGCGATGCCCGAGCATCGCCCGCCTAAGCCGGGAGAGTCGAGTGAAGCAGCGATCGTCCATGCGGTGCCAAGGACCGATCGCTGCGCTGCTGCTCGCATGGGCCGGTGCCGCCAATGCCGACCCCGCGCGATTCCAAGATTTTAGCTATCAGGGACGGTCAGAGGAGCGAGTCGCGCACAGGGCAGACACCTATAGCAACCCGATCCTGTCGGGATACTATCCCGATCCGTCCGTAACGCGCGTCGGCGACGAGTATTTTCTGGTCAACTCGTCCTTCTCGCACTTCCCGGGGCTGCCGATCTTCCGATCGAAAGATCTGGTCAGCTGGACGCAGATCGGCAATGCGATCGATCGGCCCGAGCAACTCGATTTTACCGGGCGCACGGTTTCGCAAAGCGTGTTCGCGCCCGACATCTCCTACCACGATGGCATCTTCTACATCGTCAATACATGTGTGCAATGTGGCGGCAATTTCGTCATCACCGCGAAAAACCCGGCGGGTCCGTGGTCGAACCCGGTGTGGCTGCCCTTCGAAGGGATCGATCCGTCGATCTTCTGGGACGGTGACACGGCGTATATCGTCAATAACGGCCCTCCCAACGAACCGCCGCGCTACGAGGGCCATCGCGCGATCTGGATGCAGGCGTTCGACTGGCGGACACTGAAGCTCGTCGGGCCGCGAACACAGATCGTCAATGGCGGGGTCGACCTGTCCAAAATGCCCATTTGGATCGAAGGCCCACACCTGCTGAAACGCGACGGTCGCTACTACCTGATCGCCGCCGAGGGCGGGACGAGCGACAACCATTCTGAGGTCGTATTCCGCGCCGATTCGGTTGACGGTCCCTATGTGCCCTATCCGGGCAATCCGATTCTCACCCAGCGCACACTCGACCCCAACCGCGCCAATCCGGTAACATCGGCGGGCCATGCAAAGTTTGTCCAGACGCAGAATGGAGACTGGTGGGCGACCTTCCTCGCGACGCGTCCCTATAAAGACGGGCTCTACAATATCGGGCGCGAGACCTTTCTGCTCCCTGTCACCTGGCGCGACGGCTGGCCACAGATCTTGCCCGCCGGAACGGCGATCCCGTTCGTCGCGCAGCGCCCCAAGCTGCCCAGGCAACCGGCACCGGCGCTGCCGCTCAGCGGCGACTTTGGCTATGTAGAGACGTTCAAGGGACCGCGCCTCGGCCCGCAATGGGTCGGCATACGCACGCCCAAACATCCGGTCTATCGACTGGACCGCAGCGCACTGGTCCTCGAGCGCGGTGCCGCGCTGGGCGATATTTCGGGCGCACCCGCCTTTATCGGGCGACGGCAGCAGCATCCTATTGCAACCGTGTCGACCACGCTGCGCTATTCCCCGGGCAGCGATGGCGAAGGGGCCGGGCTTGCAGCGGTGCAAAATGATCGCTCGTATCTGGTATTCGGCATCACCCGCATCGCGGGCAAGGCGATGATCGCGCTCTACACGCGCGACAATGCGGATGCCGACACGCTCGTCGCCGCCGCCCCCATAACGACAGCAGGGCCCGTGACGCTGACCATCCGCGCAAACGGCGGCACGATGGCGTTCGACTATCGCGTGGGGGGCAAGCAGCAAACGCTGAAGGCCGGGCTCGACGACAGCTTCCTCAGCACCAAGCGCGCCGGGGGCTTTGTGGGCACGATCATCGGGCCTTACGCTTGGAACCGCTGATCGTGTGGCGGGAAATACGTCGCGCTGCGTGCCACGAAACTTCAGGAGACGGGCAATGATTCGAACGGTCACGCACGCATGACCCGGCCCCTCACCCGCCGTGAAACACTCGCGCTCGCCGGGCTCGGTCTTGCCGGACTGGCGCTACCCGCCTCCGCCTCTGCCACACGAACGGTGGCCCCCGGATCCCTCGCGGCAGCGGCGGCGCGCACGGGGCGGCGTTTCGGATCGGCCTTCGCCTGGGGGCCGCCCGGACACGATGGCGGCACGTTCGCCAACCCGTCTTATGCCGCACTGCTCGAAGCCGAATGCGCCATTCTCGTTGCCGAAAATGAAATGAAATGGCAGGCGCTGCGCCCGACGCCAGACCGCTTCGACTTCGATCGGTTCGACGCGATGATGGCCTATGCGCAGACCAAGGGCTTTGCCGTACGCGGCCACAATCTCCTGTGGCATCAACCGAAATGGATGCCGCGTTGGGAAGAAAGCTATAATTTCGGCACCCGCCCCGCGTCGGAGGCCGCGCGCCTGCTCTCGCAGCACATCGATACGGTCTGCACGCGATACGGCACTCGCATCGAGAGCTATGATGTGGTCAACGAAGCGGTGAACCCGGCAGACGGCACCCTGTACGAAACGGCTTTGTCACGTGCGATGGGCGGTGCGACCGCGACGCTCGACCACGCCTTCCACACCGCGCGCGCCAGCGCGCCCCATGCCCAATTGGTCTACAATGACTATATGAGCTGGGAGCCGGGCAATGCGGCCCATCGCGCGGGCGTTTTGCGGCTGCTCGAAGGGTTCCGGGCGCGCGGCGTGCCGGTCGATGCGCTGGGGGTACAATCCCATATCATAACGCAGGGACCGGACACGGCGCGCATCGTTGGCCAGTTGCAGCCCGATTGGTCGCGCTTCCTCGATGCGGTGACCGCAATGGGCTATCGCCTCGTCATCACCGAACTCGACGTGCGGGACAACGCCCTGCCCGCCGACCCGTCGCCGCGCGACCGCGCTGTGGCCGATTTCACGCGCGCCTATCTCGACGTGATGCTGGACTATCCGCAACTGGGCGATATTCTGGTGTGGGGCATGACCGACCGGTACAGCTGGATCGAGGGGTTCGAGCCTCGTCCGGACAAGGCCCTCCGCCGACCCTGCCCGTATGACCGCGCCTTTACCGCCAAGCCGATGCGGACGGCGATCGTCGATGCGCTGTCAGGGGCCCCTGCGCGAACGCACGTCGATCGCCGGTCCGGGAGTAACGCCCGGCTATAGCCGCTGCGCCGCCAGAATACGGCCGCCCTTGCCCGCTTGAACAAGGATCGCCTCTCGCAGGTCGGCCGGGGCAGGCTGCGCAATGCGATAGGATTGTGCCCGCCCGGTCCAGGTGCCGATCGCGACGAGCGAGCGCACGACGTTGCGATGGGGCAAGGTGCGCCCGCCATTTTCGCCAGCGCGGATCGGCACCAAGTGCGTGCGCGGGTCGTAGCGTACCAGCCAGACGGTCGCTGGGGTCGCCACGCTGCCTGCCGCCACCGTCACGCCGCCTGCGCTGCGCGCAATGGCAGGGGCCGATGCGGCGCGGTGGCTGGCCCGGATGGCCGCTGCCAGCTGCTGTGCATCATTGCCGACGACGGTGTCGTGCCCATCGATAATCACTTGCGGCGTCGCCACTTGGCCGCGCCCGGCGGCATGCGCATAATCCCATTGCCGCGCCGTGAACGCGGGTTGCGCGAACGTATCCTTCCAGCCCAGTTGATCCCAATAGGTCACCGCGAAATTGAGCGCGAGGATGTCCGGGC
The DNA here is from genome assembly GCF_017875905.1 of Sphingomonas sp. PL20. Classification (NCBI taxonomy): domain Bacteria; kingdom Pseudomonadati; phylum Pseudomonadota; class Alphaproteobacteria; order Sphingomonadales; family Sphingomonadaceae; genus Sphingomonas; species Sphingomonas sp. PL20. The sequence continues at coordinate 2,383,705 of NZ_JAGINH010000002.1, forward strand.
GATCGGCAATCGCATTGACGTTGGCATTGGCCGGGGGGCAGCTCGAACAGCCTTGGCTTTCGAACAGCTCAACCACGGTTGGGCCGGCGGGGTTGGCAGCGGTCGCGCTTGCGGGAAGAAGCGTCCCCCAAGACGCCAGCGTGGCAGCGAGCGCACTCGCCAGCCCGACCTTAAGAACAAGCCGAGTAGAACCGCGATTCATGATCGATCTCCTGCGTTGGAATAGGATGGAAAGGGAGCCACCGCCGCACTCATCCGGCGAAAGCTGCTGGGATCGGCTCCATAAGCGGCCGAAAACGCCCGACTGAAATGACTGCGACTGGCAAAACCGATATTGGACGCGATCATCTTGACCGGCAGCCGCGTGCCGTTGAGCAAGTCGGCCCCCTGTTGCAGCCGGGCGCGGGCGACAAACGCCATCGGCGTCATTGCCAGCTTCGCGGCAAATTCGCGCGCGAAGGCCGAGCGACTCATCGAGGCGGCAGATGCCAGGCTGGACACGGTATGCGGGGCCGCCGGATTTTCGATCACCGCCACGATCGCCTTGCCGAGACGCGGGTCGCGCAGCGCGCCGAACAGGCCGGCATCGCCCTCAGCCCGCCCAACCGCGTCGCGCAGCGCCATGACGATGCACACTTTCATCAGCGCATCGACCAAAGCGCGGGATCCCTGCCCCGGTGCCGCCGCCTCACCAATCATCAGGCCACACATTTGCTGGATCAACAGCGGTTCGGGGAGGACCGAAACGATGGGATCGCTCACCGAGCCCAGCAAATCGAAGGTGCCACTAACGCGCGCGGTCAGCACCCCCATTGCAGTCCGAAGCTCCGGACCAAGGCGATCACCGTCCGCGCCTTCGGCCGGGGTAATCACGCGCTCCAGACCCGGCGGCAGCAACAGCAGCGTCCCCTGCCCGCACAACCGATCGGCCTGACGCGGGATCGTCAGCCGCAGTGTCCCGGCAAGAACGTACTGCACTTCGATGCCATCGCTGCGATGGCCCGCCAGCGCATGGCCATGCCGCAACGTCACGTCACGAAAGCTCTGCACCGCGACGCTGAGTGTCGTCAGCATTGTATGAAATTCGGGTTCGTTCATCAGATCCTCCGAACCGCTATTTCGTGGCCCCGTCGGAAATGGTTACAGAAGCGGTTCGATTGGCGTCGCTCCTTCAAAGCGGCGAACCCGCCACGACAAGAAACCGCTCGCCATTCGGTGGGTTGGCTGTAACCCATCACCGGAACGGCGCGAATGACCCTTGGGAGCCCACGTGCGAGCGAGTGAAGACCAGCTGCGGGCGATGATGATCGGCGGCCTTATGGGGGACGCGCGGGCGTATCGGGACTTGCTCGATATCCTGGCCCCGCTGCTCCGCGCTTTTTTTGGCCGCCGCCTTCGCGACGCTGCGGAAGATGTCGAGGATCTGGTGCAGGAAACATTGATGGCCATCCACACGCGGCGCGCAACCTACGACACCAGCCGCCCCTTCACCGCCTGGGCCTATGCGGTCGCGCGCTACAAGATGGTCGACCACTTCCGACGGCGACGCGTTACCGTGCCGATAGAGGGATTGGAGGATATTCTTGTCGCCGAGGGCTTTGAAGAGGCCGTGTCGGCGCGGATGGACATCGACTCCTTGCTCAACACGCTTCCGTCAAAACAGGCCCGCGCGATCCGCGAGACCAAGGTCGACGGGCTCAGCGTGGCCGAAGCGGCCGACCGGCACGCCATGAGCGACTCCGACGTAAAGATTTCGGTGCACCGCGGGCTGAAATCGCTCGCCGCCCGGCTGGGACTTTCGTGATGAACACTGACGAGTTGATCGATTCGCTCTCCGCCAACATTACACCGGTTGCGCCGCATGCGGTCGAACGCCGCTTGTCCGTTGCGGTGGCGGCGGGTGCTGCGGCTACGGCGATGCTGGTCGTGTTCGGGCTTGGGGTGCGCCACGATTTGGCGAGCGCGATGCACGGCTACGCGGTCTGGATGAAATGGGCCTACACGCTGTCGTGCGGGGTGATCGCTTTGTTCGCGACCTACCATCTCGCCCGACCGGAGGCGACGCGCAGCCGCTCGCTATGGTTGCTCCTGATACCCGTTGGCTTGCTCGGCCTGGTTGCGGTGGTCGAGTTCGCTGCGGCTCCCCCGTCGCACTGGCTGGCAATGTGGCTGGGGGATAGCTGGCGGCGATGTTCGATGCGGGTGCTGGTGCTCGCGATGCCGATCCTGGTCGCGCTCATCTGGGCATTCCGCCGCTTTGCGCCGACGCAGCTACGCCTGACCGGCGCGGCGGCGGGCTTCGCCGCGGGCGGGTTTGCCGCGCTGCTTTACAGCTTTCGCTGCGATGAAACGGGTGCCGCGTTCGTGCTGACCTGGTACACGCTCGGCATGGTCGCCGCTGCGGCTTTTGGTGCGCTCATCGGCCCGCGTTTGTTGCGCTGGTAGCAGCGCTACGCCGGTGGTGGAGGCTGCCGTCGGGTGCCGAGGAGAACAAACCCGCGCTTGCTGTGCCAGAAGCATTTCTATGATTTCCGATTGGATCGATAGGATATCCTCTTCGCAAAGGATGCCCTGTGACCGATTACGCGCTCGACACCCCTCGCGACCATGACGTGTCGGCCCTCCCGCCGCGCACCGTCGGCGATGCGATCGCCGATTTGCGCGCCGCGCGGGAGGAATGGCGCTCACGCCAGGACGAGTCGCGCGATGTGGAAAGTTTCCCGTCGCGCACCGCGCTGGAGCGCGTCGTGTCGCTGCTTGCGGCCGCGCTGTATCCGCGACGGCTCGGCCATTTTCGCGGGGTCGCGGCGGAGGAGGACACCTTCGTCGTCGCCAAACTGCTCGCCGCGCTGACCGATCTCGAGCGTGAGATCGGCCATGAACTCGGTTATTGGCAGCGCGAAGCCGGTGCGTTTGAGGCCGACCATGCCGCCACCATCGTGCGGCTGTTCACCGCGACGCTGGGCGACATTCGGCGGTTGATCGACAGCGATGTCGAAGCCGCCTTCCTTGGCGATCCGGCGGCGCGCAGCGTGGACGAAATCCTCGTCTGCTATCCCGGTGCGATCGCCAGCCTGCACCACCGCATCGCGCACGAGCTCAACAATCTGGGTGCCCCGATTGTCGCGCGCCTGATCTCGGAAATCGCCAACGAACGCACCGGCATCGATATCCATCCCGGCGCGCAGATCGGCGCGCGCTTTTTCATCGATCACGGCACCGGTGTGGTGATCGGCGAAACCGCGATCATCGGGGCGCGGGTGCGGCTGTATCAGCATGTCACGCTCGGCGCGCGCAGCCCGGTCGGGGCGACGCGCGACGACGTGCGCCACCGCCATGCGCGGCACCCGATCATCGGCGACGATGTCGTCGTCTATGCCGGTGCCACCATTTTGGGCCGGGTGACGATCGGTGCGCGATCGACCATCGGCGGCAATGTCTGGTTGCTGTCGGATGTGCCGGAGGACAGCGTGCTGGTGCAGCCCGAGGCGGTGCGGCTGGAGCGCAAGGCGGGGCTGGACCTGCGCGACACGCTGCTCGGGCAATCGGCATGACGGTGGCGAAACGGCCCGTCATCGGCGTGCTGTGCTGCAACGAAACACTGGGGCGGCCGGTGCAGACCGTCGCCACCCGCTTTGTCGCGCCGCTCGCGCGCTTTTCGGATAGCACGGTAATGCTGGTGCCCGCCGTGCGCGATGCCGTCGATATTGCCGTGCTCACCACCCTGCTCGACGGCGTATTGTTGACGGGATCGCGCTCCAACGTCGCGCCTGAGCGCTATGGCGGCGGCCCACTCCCCGCAGGCCAACAGATCGACCCTGAACGCGACGAGGTCGCGCTCGCTCTGGCTGGACGGATGATCGAGGCGGGCAAACCCGTGTTCGGCATTTGTCGGGGTTTGCAGGAGATCAACGTGCTGTTCGGCGGCACGCTGTCGACCGATTCCTGCCGGGGACGGCATCATCGCGGATCCTGGGACGGGTGCTTCGACACGCTGTTCGGCCATCGCCATGATGTCGAGCTGAACGATGGCGGCCTGCTCGCCTGCGCGACCGGGCGTCAGCGCATGTCGGTCAACTCGGTCCACGAACAGGGCATCGACCGGCTCGGCGGAGGACTGTCGGTGGAGGCGGTCGCCGCCGACGATGGCTTGATCGAGGCGATCCGCGCCCAGCCGTGCGGGGCCGAAGTGCTGGCGGTGCAATGGCATCCCGAATGGGATGTCGATCGCTCCCCGGAAAGCCGCGCCTTCTTTACCGTGGTCGGCTCTTCGCTGCGCGCCGCCGCCGACGCGCGATAGTCGCCCCCACCGCTACAGCCCTTCCGCCACCCAATGCGCATTGGAGAGGCGGCGGGCCCGACCGCGACTGTCGGGCACCGCAAAGCAACAAAGCGGCTTGAGCGGAAGTAGCCGAGCTTAGCGCCCCGATAGATTTCCCTGCGTCCAATTGCCCGGACTTCAGGACAGACTATCGATCTGGCGCAACCGGCATACGGTCTGGCGCAGCTCTATTGCCTAGTGCCGTAGTAGGAATAGCTTTGATGCGTGGAAGCGAAATCCGACTCGATCTCTGACGAGTCGCAAGCGACCACCAAAGTTGATGGGAGAGCAGTCATGGTCTTTGTTACCGACGTGCTGACCGACACTCCGCTGCCGATCCTGGTATCGGTACGCGGGGATTCGCCGCCCTCGAGCCTCGTCGCCCGGGTCGAGCTAGACCTGTCGAAATTCCACAATGGCCGCTGGGCGGTGCAGCTCGACGCGACCTTTTCGCGCGGTGATGCGCCTGTCGTCATCCTCGCGCGCGGGGTCGCATGTCTGGCCATCGCGTGGTGGGCACAGCTTTCGCCGCGCAGCTATCTGCGGTCGGTGCGCGGTGCCGTGTTCGATTCGCCGCTCGCAGCGGATATGAGCCAAGTGGCCGTGGCTGCAGCAATCCGCAGCGGGCCCGCCTATCGCTTGCCCTTCCCCTCGATTGTGGTGAACGACGCGTCGTTTCGGATCGAGGACGTTCTGCATCTTGCCGACAAATGGGGCAGCCGGTTCGTCGAAAAAGGCGGGGCGTCGGCTGGCCAACCCAGCAATCGCAATGGCCGCTTTACCGAGGCCGAAGACGGCCTGCTGGCCTATCTGGACGTGCTCGACCGAAACGTGCTTGCGCCGCAATCGCACGCTGCGCAGCACGCCGAAGTGCCGGTCCTCGCCCCGCAAGATTAACCGTCATTGCCCATGCGCACGATCGTGCGCCTGTTCCGGCCCCCGGGAAGTCCGAGGACCGGATACTTAAGGCAGGCGTCAGCCTCCCTTGCGGCCGGATGCGCCGACGATCGGGGGTTGCGGCGTAGTGGGGGCGGTCCATGTGTTCATCCACCCGAGCACCTGCTTATACCATTGGCGGCTCTCGCGCGGCTTCAGCACCCAGTGGCTTCCGCCCGGGAACACCACCAGCCGCGAGGGAATGTCGCGCCGCTGGAGCGCGGTGAAGGCAGCGATGCCCTGCGTATAGGGAATGCGGTAATCGCCTTCGCTGGTGATGACGAGCTGCGGCGTCTTCCACGCGGTCACATGGTTGACCGGATTCCACTTCTCGAACGCGGTAGGGTCCTCATAATATGGATGGCCGCCATGTTCCCATTCGTCGAACCAAAGTTCTTCGGTTTCGTACGCCATGGCGCGGGCATCGAACACGCCGTCATGCTGCACGATGCACTTGAAGCGATCGGGCCAATTGCCCTCGATCCAGTTCATCATATAGCCGCCATAAGAGGCCCCCAGCGCGCACGCATTGTCCGCGTCGAGCCAGGCAAACTTGTCGGTCGCGGCCTTGAGCCCGGCTTTCAGATCCTCCAGCGGCCAGCCGCCCCAATTGTTGCGGATCGCATCGGTGAAGCCTTGCCCATATCCGGTCGAGCCGTGGAAATCGACCGCGACCAGGCCATAGCCCGCGCCTGCGAACACCGCCGGATTCCAGCGATACGACCAGCTATTGTTGCTCGACCCCTGCGGCCCGCCATGCACCATGAACGCGATCGGCACCTTGCCCGTGCTGCCCGCGGGCTTCACCGCATAGCCCCACACCGTATCGTTATTGGCCCCGGTGAAGCTGAACCTGGTGACGCTGGGCATTTCGACATCGGCCAGCTTGGCCGCGTTGACCGAGGTCAGCCGCACCGCGCTCTTGCCGCTCAGGCGGTAAAAATCGTCGGGCGCGGTCAGCGAATTCATCGCATACACCACCCCGGTCGGCGTCGGTACGACCGCCGACACGCTCCCCGCCCCGGTCAGCCGCGCGACCGTGCCGGTCACCGGCGACACCGACCAGATCGGCGTTTCCTGCGTATCCTCGGCGGTGACGAAGATCGTCGTGCTGTCGGGGCTCCACGCGATCGACGCGACCGAGCGGTCCCAGCCTTCGGTCAGCGCGCGCACCGCGCCGCTCTTCAGGTCGCGCAGCATCAGCACTTGCCGATCGGCCTCATAGCCCGCCCGCTTCATCGCGAACCAGGCGAGATATTTGCCGTCGGGCGACGCGGTCGGGAGATTGTCCGTGCCGTGATTGGCCTCGGTCAGATTGACCGGCGCTGCCGATCCGTCGGCAGGCGCTGCGAAAATATCGAGATTGGTCGATAGCGGCTCGATCCGGCCCGCCTCGCGCAGCGCGAAATACACCGTCTTGCCATCGGCGCTCCACGACACTTCCTCGCCCCCACCAAACGGCTTGGACGGGGCATCCCCAACCAGTTTGCCTTCGATCGGCACGCCATTGCCGGTCGCGCCCGCTGCGGTCAGCGGCAGGACGAACAGTTGCGAGCGCGTGCCATCGGCCCAGCTCGCCCAATGCCGCACGAACATCTGATCATAAACGCGGCCATTGCCGGCATTGGCATCCTTCTTGACCATCGCCGGTTCGAGACTCGGCGCCCCCGGCAAGCGATCCGCCCAGACCAGCAACTTGTCGTCCTGCGGCGAGACCTTGAAGCCGCCCATCCCGCCCTTGAAATGCGTCAGTTGCAGCGGCGCGCCGCCAGCAATGCCGATCGACCAGACCGCATCCTCGCCGCCTTTGTCGGACTGGAAATACACGGTCTTGCCGTCATGCGAGAATTGCGGCGCAGTCTCGTTGACATCGGCCTCGGCGATCAGCTTTTCCGGGGCGGCCCCTTTGCGCGTCAGGTCGAGCCGCCACAGATCGAAGCGACCACCATCGATGGTCAGGTCGGTCTCGCGTTGCTGCCACACCAGCCAATGCCCATCGGGCGAAACAGCCGGAGCGGAGACACGCGACAGCGTGGACACATCGTCGATCGTGAGTTGGCGGGCGACCGCAGGCGCGGCAATGAAAGCGGCCGTCAAAGCGGTCGCAGCAAGCAGTGTTTTCATGAACGCAGGTTACAGCAGAACCATGCGGTCGCTGCAATCACCAGCGGGCGGCTTATTTGCCGGTGATGCGGTCGATTTCCTTGGCCACCATCGTCTCGACGATCGCGGGCAGATTGGCATCGAGCCAGTCGCGCAACATCGGGCGCAGCATCTCGCGGACCATGCCTTCCAGCGTGTCCGATCCGCTAACCTCGGGCTTCACCACCAGCCGCGACAGAACATCCAGCGGCCCGCGCGATGCCTCGGCGGTACGCGGCGAAACAATCGACTCGGGCGCGGGCGTCTCGGGCGCTGCTTTCGCGGCGACAGGCGGAGCTGCGCGAACGGGTTCAGGGGCTGGCTCCGGCACGAGATCCTCCCTTGCCACGGCCCGGGCAATCCGCGCCGATTGCGGGTTATTCTCGGGCTGGGGACGGCGTTCAAGCTCGGGCGCAGGCTGGCTCAGCTCGAGAATTTCATCGTCACTAAAAGGGGTTGGCTCGGATCGCGCGGGCAAAGCACGCGCCGGTCGCTTGGCACGCGCGGGGGCCGCGTCATTCTCTTCCGCGATGATCCGCTTGATCGATGAGAGGATGTCCTCCATCGATGGCTCCGCGCTCAAATCCCCCATCGACAACCCCTGAAAAGTGCGTCGATCCGCCGGTTAGCGGTTCTTCGTTGCTTCACCTGCGGTAATTGGGGCACTTCTGTCAACTGGCGCGTCCAGAATCGGATCGAGCGGGCGGGTGACCTTGGCGTCTTGCGGGCGAGTCGCGTTGGTCCGCGTGCCCGTAACCGCAGGATCGGGATCCGACGAAAAGTCCCAGATCCGTCCGCGCACGCTCTTATAATGCGCCACCGGATCGTAAAGCGGCCCGCCATCAAGCCCAAGATTGCGCGCCTCGGCCCGCCCCATCGCCGCCAGCAGCGCAAAGCCCGCCACATAGGCATCGCGCCGCGCCGTCACCAAGGTCACCTGCGAGTTCAGCAATTCCTGTTCGGCATTCAGAATATCGAGAATGGTACGGTTACCGACGCTGTTTTCGGCGCGCACGCCTTCCAGCGACAATTTGTTGGCGTTGACCGCCACTTCGCTCGACGTGATCACCTCGAGCGAGGACTTCCAGACGGCATAAGCCGACCGCGCTTGCGAGATGACGCCACGCTCGGTCTCGGTAACGCGCTCGATCGCCTGCAAGCGCGCATCCTGAGCCTGCCGGATCTGCGCCGATGGACGCCCGCCCTGATAGAGCGGCATCGTCAGCCCGAGACCAACCGTCGAGGACGTGCCCGTCTGGCCAATTGCGACGCCAGTTCCCGAACCAAGCGATCCGAGATAATTGTAATAATTGCCGCCGATGTTGACGCTGACCTTGGGCAAACGATTCGCGCGCGCCACGCCTATGTCATATCCCGCCGCCTGACTGGCCTTGGCGGCCGCCAACAGCGTAGGATTGTCCTTCAACGCGACGTCCACCGCAGCATCGGGATCCGCAGGAAGATTGGGGAGCGCCGGTGGCGGCTCGAGCGCGTCGGGCGCGCTGCCGACATAGCGGATATAGCTTTCCCGGCTGGAAATCAGCCGAGCCTGCGCCGTTTCGAGCTGCCCGCGGGCGATGGCAAGGCGCGCTTCGGACTGGGCGACGTCGGTACGTGTCAGATCCCCGACCTGGAACCGATCGCGGCTGGCCTGCAAATTGACCTCAAGCACCTTCACATTCTGGGTATTGAGGCCGACGATCGCTTCATCGCGGATCACGTCCATATAAGCCCCCACAACCGTGGTGAACAAATCGGACTCGGTCCCGCGCAAGCTCAACTGGCCGCCTTCGACCCTGGTTTGCGCAGCCCGCACGCTGTTGCGCACCGCGCCACCGGCATAAAGCGGGACCGACAAGGTCGCGCTCGCCGTGCCGCTGCGGTCCGGCGAGACGAAACTGTTCGAGGATTTGACGACGTTTTCGGTATAGGCGCTTTGCAAGGTGACGGCAGGAAGCGCCTGCGACCGCGCGATCGGCACGTTTTCGTCGTTTGCGCGCACATTTGCACGCTGCGCGGCGAGCGTCGGGTTGGTGTTATACGCCTTGACCAGCGCCTCGCGCAGCGTTTCCGCAGAAAGCGGGGTTGCCGCGAGCCCGAGTAGCGCAACGCCAGTCAGAAGGTGTATCGATCGCATGGGTCGCGGGTCTTTTCTGCTTAGAACGTGAAAGTGCGCGGCTGCGCAAAGCCGGGAAGCGGCACGCATTCGATGTCGGCAAAGGCGAGCAGGCCGAAGCCGCCCGCGCTGCGCCGACCTGCGGCGAGGCGCGTTACGCCGCGATCGACGATCCCGCCCACCGCACGCCCGCCAATCGCGACTTGCTCGACCAGGGCATCGGACACACCCTCGACCGCACCGTCGATGACCAGCACATCATAGGGCGCGCCAGCGGCATGGCCGTTTTCCAGCGGCCCCTCGACCAGCGTGACATTCGCCGTCCCAGCCAGCGCGGCCCGGGCATGGTCGGCAAGCGCCGCATCGCATTCGACCGCCACCACCGACGCCACCAATTCGGCCAGGACCGCAGCGGTATAGCCGCCCGCCGCGCCAATCAGCAGCACGCGGTCGGTGGGGAGCAGTTCGGCCTGGGTCAGCAAGCGCCCCGTTGCGATCGGCACGTTCTGCGCGCGCCCATGCCCCAGCGGTACGGCGGTATCGCGATACGCGAGCGCTGCCACCGCGCTCGGCAGGAACGCCTCGCGCGGGACCGAGTCCATTGCCGCGACGACGCGCGGATCGCTGACGGCATTGGTGCGAAGCTGGCTTGCCACCATGGCATGGCGCATCGCGAGCATATCCGAATCGTGCGTATTCAAGTTCATCGTGCCACCCTTGTCGGACACCCGGTTTTGCACAACTGTTGTAGTTGTACAATACACTAGTTGAGAGTGCCCACCTCTATCGTGGCGAACCGGGTTCGCCAAGCGACGTGTATCGGCATTTTTGCATGCGCGTGGTTGACAGCGGGCGCGGACGCTTGCATCTGCGCCGCTCTTCGGCCCGATGGCGGAGTGGTGACGCAGAGGACTGCAAATCCTTGCACCCGGGTTCGATTCCCGGTCGGGCCTCCACAACAGCTTCCAGAGAGTTTTCACGCACTCTGCAGATCGCTGTTTTTCCGATGACCTTGCTTCGTGCCAGATGAAGCAAAATCGACGCCGGGCGAGACATTTTGCCCTCGTGACATCGTGCGCCGCTCCCCATAAAGCACCCGCCGTGCACAGGTTCCGCGATCATATCCTGCAACACCGCGTTCTGGCGGCATGGCTGCTGGCGTTTGCGTTGCTGCTGAAAGTCGTCGTGCCCAGCGGGTATATGCTGGACACATCGGATGGCGTGATTCGCATCGCCATCTGTTCGGGCATGGGCCCGGTGAAGACGATGGCAATGGCGATGCCCGGCATGGCCGACTCCGCATCGCAAAAGCATCACAAGGACGGCGAAAAGGCCGACCAGCCGTGCGCCTTTGCCGTACTGAACGCACATTCGGTCGCGGCGACCGACCCGATCCTGCTTGCGCTCGCCATCGCCTTTGTGATGGCGCTCGGCTCACGGCGGATCGCACCGCCGCTGATCGGGCTGCGGCTCCATCTCCGCCCGCCCTTACGTGGACCACCTGCCACCCTGTGACGATCGTTAGAGCCGCGACGCGCTGAAGCAGCGGCGTCGCGACGGACGCGCATGGCCCAACGCCGCGCGTCCGCTACCAGCGTTTACAGGGGATTTTTCGTGCGCCTTCCATCTTTGTTTCTCGCGGCGTCGATCGCCGCGCTTGCCGCCGCGTCGGCTTCCGCCCAGACCAACGCCGACACGCGACGCCAGGACTTGCTGCGCCAACGCGCCGCGATCGATGCCGAACTGCAGCGCCTCGACGCCCCTGCCCCCACCCCTGCACCGGAAAGCCAGCCGAGCCGAGCGAGCGTCGCGGCGACATCCCCCGACGACATCATCGTCACTGGGCGGGCGCTGACGCTCACGACCAAGGTCGCGGGACAGACCGACACCACCATCACCAACGCCGCGTTCCGCAACACGCCCGCGACGACCATCGCCGACATCGTCAAACTCTCCCCCGGCGTCACCGTCATCGGCGGCAATGGCCCGCGCGACGTCGGCGTCTCGATCCGCGGGTCCAACGCGCGCAACAGCTTCGGCGCGCGCAACATCCAGGTGTTCGAGGATGATTTTCCCGTCACCCAGCCCGATGGCCTTGCCCGGTTCGATCTGACCGACCCGCATGCTTATGGCGCGGTCGATGTCGTGCGTGGCCCGTCCTCGGCGCGCTACGGCAATTATGCGGTCGAGGGCGCGATCAACTTCCGCACGCGGCGCGGGCGCGACCTGCAAGGCGTCGAGGCCGGGATCGATGGCGGCAGCTATGGCTATCTCAACGCTTATGCCACGCTCGGCCATGCCGGGCCCGGCTATGAATATGCGGTGTTCGGCAGCTTCGCCCGCGCCGATGGGGCAACGGGCCATACCGGCTATCAGACCGGCACGATCAACGCGCTGGCGACCTTTGCCCTGTCGGACCGCGACCGCGTCACCGGCAAGGTGATCTACAATGAAGGCGAATTCCGCCTGTCCACGCGGTTGTCGTTCAACCAATATCTCGCCAATCCGTACCAGCAAGGATGCGATCAGGCGGCGAGCGCCGCGGCGGGCTGCGGCACGATCTCGGTGTTGGCGAACGGGATCAACGGCACCCGCATCGCCCAGACCGCCGCCGAGGGCGATCTTGCGCGCAACGACCGCCGGACCATCATCGGTGCACGCTATGAGCATGATTTTTCCGCTGGCACGACCTGGCGCACGCAAGCGACCTTCGACAGCCGCGTGGTGTTCCAGCCGACCAGCGCGACGCCGTTTCGCGGTACGCTCAACAGTTACAATCTGAGCTCCGACGTCACCGCGCACAGCCAGATATTGGGCATGGATGCGCTGAGCTTTATCGGGATCTTCTACAACTATCTCGACGGGCAGAATTACTCCTTCAACAAGACGCCTGCAGGCCGCAACGGCATTGGCGCAACCACGCAAACAGTGTTCGGCGGCGTGCGCAATATGGGGGTTCGCGCCCGCGAGGAATTGGCGCTGACCAGGGATCTGCAGCTCATTCTTGGCATTGGCTATGAGCATTCGAAGATCGACATGCGCCAGACCAACTACACCTATCCCGTCGGTGCCAATCCGACGCTCAACAACATCCCCGCGATCCGCGATTTCGACAATGTCGCGCCTGAGGCGTCGCTGGTTTGGCAGGCACTTCCCGCCCTGCGGCTCCACACCCGTGTCGGCACGGCCTACGGCATTCCGCAATCGGGCCAGTTGTTCGTCACAACGGCAGGCGTCCCCGGCAATAATATCGACCTCAAGACGCAAACCAGCACCGGCGTGGACGTTGGCGCGGAGCTGACGCTCGGCGATACTCTCAAGGCCGAAGTGACCGGCTATTATGAGTGGTTCCGCAACGAACAGGTCAGCCAGTCGGCGGGGGTCAATCTGCTGTCCTACACCACCAACGTCCCGCGTTCGATCCATCGCGGGGTCGAGGTCGGCGTCAACTGGAAGCCCCTGCCCGCGCTCCTGCCCGGCGGCTATGTCCAGGCGACGTACAGTTATAACGACCAACGCTACACCCGTTATGTCGAGCGGCTGACCTCGGGGGCGGTGTCGGCCGCCTTCGACCGCGCCGACAACCGCATTCCGGGGGTGATCCCGACCTTCGCCAACGGGCGATTGGGCTATGACCAGCCGCACGGTGCGTTCGCCGGGCTGGGCGGCTTTGCCGAGGTGACCTACCGCTCGCGCTATTTCATCGACAATGCCAATCTGTTGCGCATTCCGGGCTACACGCTGATCAATCTCAACCTGCATTACGATCCTCCCGCAGCAACGGGCTGGTGGTCGCGTCTGTCCTTCTACGCATCGGTGCAAAATCTGGCCGACAAGACCTATGTCGGATCGGCGTCGATCATCTCGGACAGCCTGAGCGCTACGGGCGCACAAAACCCCGCCTCGGTGCTGATGGGCACCACCGGATCGGTGTATGCGGGCCAGCCGCGCACCGTCTATCTCGGCCTGAAGGGCCGGTTCTGAGGAGGATGTGATGGCCACTCCCGCCCGCCCGCAGCTCAGCTATAACGCAGTCTGGCGCTGGCATTTCTATGCCGGCGTGTTCTGCGTGCCCTTCGTGATCTGGCTGGCGCTGACCGGCACGATCTATTTGTGGAAACCGCAGATCGAGGCGTGGCTGGACCAGCCCTACACGCATTTGGCGACGACCGGCCCAACGGCGTCGCCCGATGCGCAGGTCGCTGCGGCGCTGCGGGCCGTTCCCGGAGCAACGCTGCACAAATATGTGCTGCCCGAGCGCCCGGACGAGGCCGTGCGCATCCTCGTCACCAAGGACCATCAGGATCAACGCGTCTATGTCGATCCGCGTTCGCTCGCTGTCCTCAGCGTCGTCAGCGAGGAGCAGCGGCCGATGCGGCTGATCTTCCATCTGCACGGCGAATTGCTGGCGGGGGCGTTTGGCAGCTATCTGGTGGAGATCGCCGCCTGCTGGACGATCGTGATGCTGCTGACCGGCCTGTATCTGTGGTGGCCGCGCGGGCGTTCCGGACTGGCGGGGGTGGTGTATCCGCGCCTACGGGGCGGACGTCGGGTGTTCTGGCGTGATCTTCACGCCGTTTCGGGCATTTGGGTGTCGCTGTTCGCTCTCGCGCTGATCGTGACCGGGCTTCCCTGGGCCAAGGGATGGGGCAGCTATCTCACCGAAATCCGCCAGCTTACCGGCACGTCGCGTGGGCCGGTCGACTGGACGATCGGCGGCAAGCCACCGCAGGCGGAGGCGATGTCGGGAGAACATGCCGGACATGGCGGCATGGCGATGCCGCGCGCGCAAATCGTGTCGGGCGAGCTCGCGCGCGTCATCGCGGTGGTGCGACCGCTCGCGGTGGCGCCACCGGTGTTGATCGCGCCGCCGATGCGACCCGGCGCGCCCTGGACGGCGACGTCGGACGCCGCGAACCGCCCATTGCGCAGCACGGTGAAAATCGACGGTCGCACGGGCACCGTCATTAGTCGCGAAGGGTTTGCGCAGCGCCACTGGATCGACCAAACGATCGGATACGGCGTCGCGGGGCATGAGGGCGCGCTGTTCGGCCTCGCCAATCAGCTCCTGGGCACCGTTACCGCGCTGTTGCTGGTGGTTCTGGCGGTGTCGGGCGTGGTGATGTGGTGGCGGCGGCGGCATATCGGCCTGGGCGCGCCGATCGCGCTGTCCCGCCCGCGCCTGGGGGCGGGGCTGGCCATCGCCATCCTAGCGCTCGCGCTATACCTGCCCCTGTTTGGCCTGACGCTTGTCGCAATCCTGGTCGCCGAAGCGGCCGTGCGGCGATGGATGCCCGGCCCCGCCCTCTGGCTTGGGCTCCGGGCAAGCCTAGCCTCGGGCTAACGCGGTCTCCAGCGCCGGGATGAACGGCAAATCGGCCGGGGGCATCTCCAGCCCCCGCAGTGCAGCGGGGGCGTGCCACGCCAACGCCGTCGCATCGAGCGCTTGCGGCTCGCCTGCCCACACCCGACACAAATAGAGCAGGAGCAGCAAATGCCGGTCGGCGAGCGGCTCGCTGGCGAAGGTCAGTGGTGTGAGCGCGGTCGGCGCGACGACCACGCCCAATTCCTCCTCCAACTCGCGCACCAACGCCGCCTCGGGCGTTTCGCCGGGTTCCACTTTGCCGCCGGGAAACTCCCACAGGCCCGCCAATGCTTTTCCAGGGGGGCGGCGCTGCACCAGCACCCGCCCCGCCCGGTCCACCAACGCGGCCGCCACGACCAGCATCACGGCTGTAAATCCGACGTACGGAATCCATTAAGCATATCGTAACGCACCTGTTTTAGAGATCGGCAACCAGCAGCTGTTTCGGTGGCCTCGAACCCATATGATCATCGACACGCTGAAACGACTCTGGGGCGATCGCAAGGGTGCCACTGCGGTTGAATATGGCCTGATCGTCGCGCTGGTCGTGATTGCGATGGTTGCTGCGCTGACTCAGCTCGCCAATTCGACCACCACGATGTGGGGCAATGTCAGCACCAAGGTCGCCGCTGCGACGGCAGGCGTCTAGATTCGGCGTCGCGGACAAAAGTTCCGTCGGGCTTAAACCTTTTTCAACTCTGCCTCCCTAGACTCGTCAGCGTTGGTCCGGTTTTTCCGGCCCGACCGGGTACTGAAGCTTTCACCAACGGAGACCGGAATCATGAAGACCATCCGCAATTTCATCAAGAATTCCAAGGGCGCGACCGCCATCGAATACGGCCTGATCGCAGCACTCATCGCCGTCGCCGCGATCGCCGCGATGCAGGGTCTGGGCACGCAACTGAACAAGACCTTCACCAACGTCACGACCAACATGAAGGCTTCGTAAGACTCTTACGAACTCCTCTAATGCAAAGGGCGGCGGAACCTTGGTTCCGTCGCCCTTTTCTTTGGTCAGCACGCCAGCATCGGGAACAACCGCTCCGTGTGCGCCTTAGATCCGCCCCATCGCCAGAAACTTCGCGCGCCGAGACCGACGCAGGTCGGCGGCGCTCTGGCCATCAAGGTTCGACAGCGCCGCGTCGATCGCATCGCCCAGCGCCGCGATCGCCGTCGCCGGATCGCGCTGCGCACCGCCCAGTGGCTCTGGCACGATCGTATCGATCACGCCGAGCCCCTTGAGATCCTGCGCGGTCACCTTCATCGCCTCGGCCATCTCGGCGGCTTTGTCGGACGTCCGCCACAGGATCGACGCGCCCGCCTCGGGCGAGATGACCGAATAGATGGCGTGTTCGAACATCAGAACGCGGTTTGCCGCCGCCAGCGCGATCGCGCCGCCCGAGCCACCTTCGCCGACGATCGCGGCCACCATCGGCACGCCCAGTGCCAGGCACATTTCGGTCGACCGCGCGATCGCTTCAGCCTGGCCGCGCTCCTCGGCCTGCACGCCCGGGAACGCGCCTGAGGTATCGACCAGCGTCACAACGGGCAGACCAAAGCGGTCGGCCAATTGCATCAGGCGAATCGCCTTGCGATAGCCCTCGGGCTTGCCCATGCCGAAATTGTGGCGCAGCCGACTGGCGGTATCGTCGCCTTTCTCATGGCCGATCACCAGCACGCGGCGGCCGCGAAAGGTCGCGAAGCCGCCCAGAATCGCCTGATCGTCGCCAAAGGCGCGGTCGCCCGCCAGCGGCAGGAAATCCTCGAACAGCCCGGCGACATAATGTTTGAAGTGCGGACGCTCGCCGTGGCGCGCGACCTGAGTCTTCTGCCACGGCGTCAGCCTGGCATAGGTGTCGCGCAACAATTTGTCGGATTTGGCCTGCAGCCGCCCGACCTCTGCGTCGATGTCGACCGTGCCTTCGGCTGCGGTCTCACGCAATTCATCGATCCGCGCTTGCAGTTCGGCGATCGGTTTTTCAAAATCGAGGAAAGTTGCCATAGGTCGGGCCGGTTAAGCCCCGCGCTTCCTTGCGTCAACGCGTGCCGTGGCTTCGGCGAGCGGATGACGTGCATTGACCAGCTCCACCAAGCGGCTGGCATCGACATGCGTATAGATTTCCGTGGTCGCAATATCGGAGTGGCCAAGCATCGCCTGCAGCGCGCGCAGATCGGCACCGCCCGCCAGCAGATGCGTGGCAAAGGCATGACGCAGCACGTGCGGGCTGACGCGATCGGGCGGAATCCCCGCTTCGGCCGCCAGCGCCTTCAGGATCTGGTAAAGGCGGATGCGGCTCAAATGCCCCTTGCCGGAAGGAAACAGCCACGCAGAGTCC
Organism: Sphingomonas sp. PL20; assembly: GCF_017875905.1. Lineage (NCBI taxonomy): Bacteria > Pseudomonadati > Pseudomonadota > Alphaproteobacteria > Sphingomonadales > Sphingomonadaceae > Sphingomonas > Sphingomonas sp. PL20. The sequence continues at coordinate 2,400,921 of NZ_JAGINH010000002.1, forward strand.
TCGGGCACATGCAACCGCCAGACCGCAACCGCCGCGCGCGCGCGATCGGACAGCGGCACGAGCCGCTCCTTGTCGCCCTTGCCGCGCAGAATGAGATAGGGCCGGTCGGGCGCAATCGCGCGGCGCGGCAGCGACACCAATTCGGTCGCGCGCAGGCCCGATCCGTACAGCAGCTCGACCAAGGCGGCCATGCGCAGATCGTTAGGGTCAGCGGGCACGCGCGCGATGCGCTCGGCAATCGTCGCGAACAGCCGGTCGATATCGCTGTGGTCGAGCACCTTGGGCAACCCCCGCGCTGCGCCGGGGCGTGGCAAGGCAGCGCCGGGATCGTCGCCGCGCAATCCTTCATCCGCCAGAAACGCGAAGAACCGCCGCAGCGCCGCCGATTTACGCGCCACGCTCGCCTTGGACAGGCCGAGCCATTCCGCGCCTAGCCGGGCAAGGTCGCCAGGCGAGGCGCTGCTCAACCGTCCGCCGAGCACCGCCGATGCCAGCGCCAGATCGCTGCGATAGGCGGCGATGGTGTTCTTCGCCGCCCCGGCCTCCGCCGCCAGCATCTCCAGAAAGCGCTCGATCAGCGCGCGATCTTCACGCGGCGGCTCAGGTGCACTGGGGCGCTCGGTCAAAGCCGCGAGATCGCCTCGACGGCGATCATCCGCGCCTCGCCCGACATGCCGACCGCGTGCAGCGCCGCCGTGATGCGATACACCGCCTCGGGCGAAACGCCGTGCCACTGCCGCGTCTGCATGCCGATCGCGGCGAGCAGCACGACCGTGCCGGGCTCATGCTCGCGCGCTGCCTTGGCGATCGACCGAGTCCAGCTATTCTCCTGCGCGAACCGCAGCCCCAGCGCCTGCGCGCCGCGTTCGACTTCGGCACCCGACATCCGCCCCAGCCCCGCAATGGCGGCGAAGAACATGCGGCGTTTCAGGCCCTCAGCGTCGTTCGTGCCCGAATAGGCGCTGACATCGCCATAGCTCAGCGATGGCATTGCCGGATCAATCAGCGTCAGCATCGCCCAGGCATCGCTGCCCCGCGCCACCTTGTCGCGCCAGCGCAGCGCCGGAATATCCAGCCCCGCGCTCAGCATCGCGGCGACCAGCCGATCGCTATCGGGCTGTTCCAGAGTCGTCGGAATGCGCGCGGCGGCCCCGGCGGTCAGCACCAGCCGGGCGTAGCGGCCTTCGGCGCTCTTGGGTTCATCCCACAACCGCACCAGCGCATCCGCACGCGCCTTGGCATCTGGCCCCTCATAGGCCGCGCGCAAATCCCGCGCGATCCCGACCTGCGCCCCGCTCTGGTCGTCCCCGGCATCGATCGCGCTGTAGAGATCGACCAGCGCGGCGCTCGACAAAATCCCGCGCGCGGCGGCCAGTTCGGCAACGGCAGCGCGCACCCGCAGGTCGAGCGTCGGCGACAGCGCCCGCCAGCCCTGCACCGCAGGCGATGCCGTCGCCAGCAGCGAGTCGGGGATTTCCACCCCGGTCGCGGTGGCCATGCCGTACCGCCACGCGGTCAAATGATCGACGCTGTCCCACTCAATCGTCACCGCTTGCCGTCCGCTTTGCCCGGCACCCGCGACCTTTTGCGCCAGCAAAAAGTCGACGCCGCCAGCAATGCCGGACTTGCGCGCTTGCGTCAGCAGCGGTTGCGCGCGTGCGGGCGTTCCCGACAAGCCTGCGCAGATCGCCCGCGCCATGATCCAGCCGCGTTCCTGGCCCAGCTCGGCTCCGGCCTGGGCCGCCGGGCACAACGCTGCCGCGTCCCCCGTCGCCAGCGCCGCCTGCATCGCCGCCTCGAACATCTTCGGCGTATAATCCTCGGTGTCGACGGCTTGCGCCATGGCGCGTGCGGCGACCGATTCGCCCATGCGCGTCAGCAACCATGATCGTTCCGCCGCGAAATCGGCACCGTTCACGCCGCGCGGGGTATCGACCCGCGCCATCAGCGCACGGCGCAGCGCGATCGACACCCAGCGCGAGGCGACCGGAGTGTTCAGCCGCTGCATCAACACTTCAAGAAAGCGCCCGTCGGCCTGGCCAAAGGCGTTCGGGCCCATCGCTCCCTCCGCAGGGCCCGCAACCCCGACCCGCGCCAGCGATCGGCGCGCGAACGACGGCATGTCGGCGCGCACAAAGGCGGCAAAGTCGGTCGGAGCCGGGGGCGTGGCACCGGGGCTCGGCGCAGCTATCGGCGTCGCATCGGGCGCGGGCAGCAAGGCCGGTGCCGTCGCTGGAACCGACGCGGCAGGCGGCGGCACGGCTTGGCTCGGCTGCGCGGGGGCCTGCGGAACGGGCTTGGGCCGCACCGCCGCTGGCGACGGGGTCGGCGTCGGATCGCCAAAGCCGGGCGGCAGGATCGATTCGGGGCGTTGCTGCCCCACCGCCGGAATCGCCAGCACCACCGCCAGTGCGGTGCCGAAGCGCAGGCCGATGGTCAGCTTGCGCGCGGCCGCGCCGGACACACCGCTACTTCTGGAGGTTCGCAAGCGGGACGGCCTTTTCGACATGCTTCAGCGGCTTTTCGCGCGCGATCGACGAGAGTCCGAACAGGACACCCACCACGACGACCACGATGACGAGGAGGATTACGAGCGAGCGGGACATGGGCCAGGACCTGTAACAGAACAATTTGGGCTGCGCCCGCAAGGCCTTTTGCCCGAGACGCCCGTGCGCTGTATAGCCCTCGCTTCGATGTTGCAAAGCCCAGCCCCCACCCCACCCCAATCGCCGAAATGGACCGGCCAGCCCATCGTGCTGGTTGGCCTCATGGGCGCTGGCAAATCCACCGTTGGCCGCCGCCTGGCGATTCGGCTTGGCCTGCCCTTTGTCGATGCCGATACCGAGATCGAAACGGCAGCGGGGATGTCGATCCCCGATATTTTCGATCGCTTCGGCGAAGCCTATTTTCGCGACGGCGAACGCCGCGTGATCGCGCGGCTGATGGAAGGCCAAAAGCGCGTGATCGCCACCGGCGGCGGCGCGTTCGTCGACCCGCAGACGCGTGCGGCGATCCTGGATCGCGGTTATGCCATTTGGCTCGATGCCAAGCCGTCGGTGCTGGTCGAGCGCGTTTCGCGTCGCGATACGCGGCCCTTGCTGCGCGGGCGCGATCCGCTGGCCGTGCTCGAAGAACTGGCGCGCGTCCGCAACCCGTTCTACGCGACCGCGCATCTCCGCGTCTCCAGCCACCGCGCGCCGCACGACGCGACCGTCAACGCCATTCTGAAGGCCCTCAACCAACCATGACGACCATTCCCGTTTCGCTGGGCGCGCGCAGTTACGATGTGGTGATCGAGGCTGGGCTGCTCGCCCGCGCCGCCGACTGGCTCGCGCCGCTGTCGCGCGGGCGGCGGATGGCGATCGTCACCGACGAGAACGTCCTGCCGCACCTGGCAACCGTGCAGGCCGCGCTGACCGCAGCGGGTGTCGCCAGCGAGGCGATCGTGCTGCCACCGGGCGAATCGACAAAGAGCTGGGCTATGCTGGAGCATTTGACCGATCGTTTGCTCGAACTCGGCGTCGAGCGCGGCGACCATGTCGTGGCGCTGGGCGGCGGTGTGATCGGCGATCTTGTCGGCTTCGCGTGCAGCATCCTGAAGCGTGGTTGCGGCTTCGTGCAGATCCCGACGACGTTGCTCGCGCAAGTCGATTCGTCGGTCGGTGGCAAGACCGCGATCAATTCCAAGGCCGGCAAGAATCTGATTGGGGCGTTTCACCAGCCCGCGCTGGTGCTGATCGACCCCAATGTGCTCGACACACTGCCCGAGCGCCATGTTCGCGCGGGCTATGCCGAGGTCGTGAAATACGGGCTGATCGATGACCCCGATTTCTTCGCCTGGTGCGAGGAGAATGCCGCCGCACTGATCGCGGGTGATGCTGACGCCCGGCTCTATGCGATTGCGCATTCGGTTGCTGCCAAGGCGCGGATCGTGGCCGAGGACGAACGCGAGACGACCGGTGCGCGGGCGTTGCTCAACCTTGGCCATACTTTCGGCCATGCGCTGGAGGCGGAAGCGGGCTTTTCCGACCGGCTGCTGCACGGCGAAGGCGTCGCGGCCGGAATGGCGCTGGCCTATGGCTATTCGGCCGCGCGTGGGCTTGCGCCCCAGGCCGATGCCAATCGCGTTGCCGCGCACCTCCGCGCGATCGGCCTGCCCGATGGCACGGCGGCGGCGGGCATCACCGCCAATGGCGAAACGCTGGTCGCGCACATGCTGCACGACAAGAAGATGGATGCGGGGACTCTGCCCTTTCTGCTGGCGCGCGGGATTGGCGGCACCTTCCTCGATAAATCGGTCGATCTGGCGGACGTGCGCGCGTTTCTGGATCAAGCGGCCGCCTGAATGCCAAACGGCGTCGCCAAGACCAACTTGCCCGAAAAGACCTGCCCGGTCTGTCAGCGGCCGTTTGCATGGCGCAAGAAATGGGCGCGCGACTGGGACAGCGTCGTTTATTGCTCCGAACGCTGCAAGCGCGCGCGAATCAGCGTCGTTTGAGTAAGGCCAGGCCGCCGAGGCTCAGCACCCCCGCCGCGACCAGATAGGCCCCGACCAGGCCCAGCCCACCGCGCGCGGCCAGCGCTTGCGCCGCGATCGGGGCCAGCGCGCCGCCGAGGATTCCGCCAAGATTGAAGGTGATCGAGACGCCGGTATAGCGCACCCCGGCGTCGAACAGTGACGGCAGCCAGCCGCCGAGCGGGCCGTAAGCAAAGCCCATCGCGAACAGCGACAGCGCCAGCCATGCGAACACCACCCACAAGGACGCAGACCCCAGCATCGTCCCCATCAGCACGCCCGATGCCACGCAGCCGACGAACCCCCAGCGCAGCATGGCCGTCGCGCCGAACCGGTCGGCCAGCGTGCAGGACACCATGACGCCTGCGGCCAGGAACAGGATCGCGCCGATCTCCCGCCCCAGAAACGCCTGCCGCCCATGGCCGAGCGTGGTTGTGCCGTAACTGAGCGCAAACGCCGTCGTTAGATAGAAGAGCGCAAAACACGCGACCACGCCGACCGTGCCCGCCACCGTCGCGCGCAAATGCAGGCGGAACAGTTCGGCAATCGGGACTTTGGGCAAGGCATCATGTGCAGCGGCTTCGCGGAAGGCGGGCGTCTCGGTCAGCTTCAGCCGCACCCACAAGCCAAGCAGCACCAGCACCGCGCTCGCCAAGAACGGCACGCGCCAGCCCCAATCGCGAAACTGCTGGTCGGTGAGCGTCGCTCCCAGCAGCAGGAAGAAGCCGTTGGCGGCGATAAACCCGACCGGCGCGCCGAGTGGCGGAAACATGCCCCAGCGATTTTCCTGCCCCCTGGGCGCATTCTCGACCGCAAGCAGCGACGCCCCGCCCCATTCGCCGCCCAGCCCGAGCCCCTGCCCGAAGCGCAACAGACACAGCAGCGCCGGGGCGACCCAGCCGATCTGCGCATAGGTCGGCAGAAAGGCGATCGCGACGGTCGACCCGCCCATCAGCATCAGCGAGGCGACCAGCGTCGACTTGCGCCCGAGCCGGTCACCGAAATGCCCGAACACTGCCGCCCCCAGCGGTCGGGCGAAAAAGGCGAGACCGAAGCTGGCATAAGAAGCGAGCAGCCGAACCGCCGGATCCTGCGCTGGGAAGAAAAGCGGACCGAACACCAAGGCGGCGGCGGTCGCGTAAATATAGAAATCGTAGAATTCGACCGAGGTGCCGATCAGGCTGGCAAGGAGGATGCGGCGGGTCGAGGCGCTGGTCATCCGCCGTCCCTATCGTGCTTGTCGTTTCGTGTCGAAGGGGCGGATGAAGAGCGCACCGTCACCCCGGCCTCGTGCCGGGGTCCACCCACGATACGAGAGGATCGATCGCAAAAAACGCCGCACAGCGGATGCCGGGACAAGCCTGTCCCGAGCTACGTCGAGGGGCCCGGCATGACGGGGGGAGAGGTGACGCGCTCCGCCAAAGCGTCCGTCACACCGCTGGACGCGACACGCGCTTGCCCTTGGTCCGGCTGGTCAAATGAAACGCACCGCAGCGATCGCAACGGTAGGGGCGCAGTACGAGACCGCTGGCCTGTGCCTGGGATAGCGCCGCCTGTTCACTCCCGAATCGCATTTTTCTGGCGCAGATACTCAGCTTAGTGCGCATCTGTACCCAAAAACTATCGTTTTAACACAGGCTGATAATCGCGCCCAGCATAACGATACGGTGCCTCGACCAGCGCCCGCTCGCCGATGAAGTCAGCCCACACCCCGCCCGGTCGCCACACCGTGTCGAGCAACGCGCGGGCCGCGCTGGCGTCGCCGCCCACGCGGTCGCGCTGATAGCGGTACAGGAACGCCGTCACGCGCGCGTTGACGATGCAATGGACGTGGACGGGCGTGTCGGGCAGGTCGTCGAGCACAGCGCAGAACCGATCGAAATCGGCCTCTGTCGGGTGATCGAAATCGACCGGAATGTGGATGTAGTGCATGCCGAGGTCACTGACCGTCGTCGCCTCGTCGGGCAGTGCGCGTGGATGGCTGTGCAGTCCGAGATTGATGATGTGGGTGACGCCGATCGCTTCGATTTCCGCCAGTTGGGCGGCGCTCGGTTGCCCCGAGGTGGTGATGCGCGCGTCGAAGCGGCGCCAATTGAGGATCGTATCCGGGTCCGTCATGATGCCCCCCTCGTTGCTTATCCCCGCGCCGCCACCCAAGCCAGCCAGAGCCACCCGGCGATCAGCAACGCGCCGCCGATCGGCGTTATCGCGCCGAGCCAGCGCGGGGCACCCAGCGCCATCAGATAGAGCGTGGCGGCGAACAGCGCGCCGCCGCTGAGGAACAGCCAGGCCGATCCGCGCGCGTCCATGCGCAGCGCGAGCAGGGCCACCACTGCGTGGATTAATTGATAATGTGCGCCGGTTTTGAGCCACTCTGCGCTTTGTCCACTGGCCCCGTGCGCCCCAAACGCCCCCGCGCCCACGGCGATTGCGCCCGAAAGCGCCGCGAACAGCCCGATCCAGTTCATCCCGCTTGCTCCTCGCTCAGCCCGGCGCGCTGATCCTGCGTGATCATGATACCGCGCGCCGCGCGAATGTCGCCCGTCTCGGACTGCACGCGCAGCCGCTCCTTGTCGTTGCGGCGATAGGTTTCCTCGGTACGGTCGATCTCGGCCTGATCGACCCCGATGCTTTCCAGCGCCATGCGGCCCATCTTCACCGCCGATTCGAGCACTTCGCGCACCACCCCATCGACCGGGGAGCCCTTCAGCTTGATCACCGCGCGGCGATCGAAGGCGCGCACATAGATCGACGCGTTGGGAAAGGCGTTGTGAACGCCGGTCACGAGATCGGGCGAAAGCTGGTCACCATCCATGCAGAACAGGATCAACTCCGCCTCGCCCGCGCCCGCCTGACGCAGCAAGTCGAGCCGCGTGCCGTCACCATAATAGACCTTGGCCCCGAAATCGCTGGCGACATCGATCATCTCGATATCGGTGTCGATCAGCGTCACCGGTACGCCCTGCGCGATCAGCATTTGCGCCACCGTCTGGCCGAAGCGGCCATAGCCGACGATCAGCGCATTGGCACCATCGGCCTTAGGACCATCGCGCTCGCCCGCGACGATCGGCTCTTCGCGGATGCGCTGGGTGATCATCATCAGGAACGGCGTCGTCGCCATCGACAGCGTGACGATCGCGCCGAACAGGCTCGCCGCCTCGGGTGCGATCAGGAAGGCGCGCTGGGCTTGCGCGAACAGCACGAAACCGAACTCGCCGCCCTGGCTGAGCAACAGGCCGAGCGCGAGTGCTGCACGCCACTTCATCTTGAACGCCATGCCGATGCCGAAGATGATCACTGCCTTGGTCGCGATCAGCGCCAGCGCCATGCCGATCACGAAGAAGGGCCGCTCGGCAATGGCGTGCAGATCGAGCATCATGCCGACCGCGAGGAAGAACAGGCCGAGCAGGATCGAGCGGAACGGCTCGACATCGGCCTCCAACTCATGGCGGTACGGGCTGTCCGCGAGCATCACGCCCGCGACGAACGCGCCGAGCGCGGTCGACAGGCCCAGTGCTTCCATGATCGCGGCCGCGCCGATGACCGTGAACAAGGCGGCGAACACGAACATTTCGCGCTCGCCCAGATTGCCGATGATGCGGAACAGCGGGCGCAGCAGGAAGCGCCCGGCCAGCACCAGCCCGGCCACCGCCAGCACCGTCGACAGGAACAATTGCCAGCCCGGCGGTCCATGCGCATCCGCAGGATTGCGCGACAACACCGTCACCAGCGTGATCAAGGGCACGATCGACAGATCCTGGAACAACAGGATCGAAAAGGCGCGTTCGCCAAAGGGCGTGCGCAGGCGGCCCGCCGATTGCAGCATCGGCAGCACCTGCGCGGTCGAGGACAGCGCCAGCGGAAGGCCGAGCACCAGCGCCGCCGACCAGGAGAAATGCACCGCTGCGACAAGGCCGGTGACCGCCAGCCCGCACAACACCACCTGCAGCAGCCCGAGTCCAAAGATTTCCTTCTTGAGCGCCCACAGCCGCGACGGATTGAGCTCAAGACCGACGATGAACAGCAGCAACGTAATGCCGAGTTCGGCGACGCCGATCTTGGATTCGGCATTGCCGACCAGATGCAGCATTTGCGGCCCGACGACCGCGCCCGCGACAAGATAACCGAGCGTCGCACCCAGGCCGAAACGGCGGAAGATCAGGACGAAAACGAGCGCAAAGCCGCCGAGGATGACGCCATCAAGCAGCAGCGACTGGCTCATGCCGGGGCCTTTGCGGCGGCAGCGGCGCTCGCTTCGGCAGCCGCTTCAAAAGCGAGCCGGATCGAGGCGTGGCGTGCGCTGTGCGGCAGCGCGGGCGTGAACAGTTCAAAGCCGGGCCAATCGGGCAAAGCCCCCTGCCCCGCCAGCCACGCGGCCAACGCATCGCGCGCCGCCGCAATCTCCGCGGCGGACTTGCCGATGACCGCCGCGCCCATCAGCGACGACGAGGCTTGACCGAGCGCACAGGCGCGCACCAGCAGGCCGAGGTCGGACACGCGCCCCTCGGCGTCGACATTGATATCGACCGTCACGCGGCTGCCGCAGATCGGCGAGCGTTTTTCCGAGGTGGCCATCGGATCGGGCAAGCGGTGATGATGCGGAATGGTGGCGGCGAGCCGCAGGATTTCGGTATTGTAGAGCGGCGCGTTCATGCAGCGGATGTAGGGCATGCCGGGGGATTCGTCACCCCGCCGAAGGTATGTTCTCCTCGTGCCCGTTCGACGTCGGGCGGAAAAAAGCGCTTACTCGGCCGTATGATCCGGCTCGGCGACGTTCGCGCCATGCCCGAACACCGGCTCGCCCTTGCGACGGCGATCGACGAAATCGGCGATGCTGGCGCTGGTGCTGTTGAGCAAGGGATAGACCTTGGCCGAGGTCAGCCATTCCGGGCGATGCGCCGGGCCGCCGCTGACGGTATCGGTCATCAGCACCACCAGCAGGAAAGCGAGGCTGGCGAGGATCAGGCCCTTCAGCGCGCCAAAGCCGAAGCCAAGCGCGCGATCGACCGGCCCCAGCACCGAATCGCGCGTGCGCGCGCCGATCGCCCGCGCGACCATGCGCCCGCCATAATAGGTGCCCCCGGCCAGAATCGCGAAGGCCAGCACCGCCGCCCCGGTGGTGGTGCCGACCATGCCGGTCAACGCATGCGTAAGCGGGACATGGAACAGCTTGATCGCAAACACGATTCCGACCCAGGCAAACAGCGACAGCACTTCGGTGACGAAGCCCCGCGTGATGCCAAGCGTGGCGGCCCCGCCAACGGCGAGCAGAACCAGGATATCGAGAGCGGTAAGATGCATGGCGCGCGTCTTACAGGCGTGGGACGGTGGAAGTCGAGTGGGTGCGGGGATGCGGTGGGGTTTGTGGGGGGTTGGAGAGTGCTTTCCCGTAACCCGTTCGTTTCGAGCGTAGTCGAGAAACAGCCGCAAGCGCTGTGCCAGGTTTCTCAACTACTCTCGAAACGAACGGACAGGGCGTTACGGACAGGGAGACGATGGGACCAAGAGTCATCACGCTCCACGAGTGGAAGGTTTGTGGGAGGGTGCAACGCCCCCTCACCGCCCCAGCATATGCTCCACGAAGCTCGCCAGCGTGCCAAAGCCGCTCAGCTTCAACCCACTCTTGTCGTCGGTCACCGCCGCAGGCAGCAGCGCCCTTTCGAACCCAAGCTTGCCCGCCTCCTTCAAGCGCAACGGGCCGTGGGCCACCGGGCGGATTTCGCCGGACAAGGCCAGTTCGCCGAACACCACCGCATCGGCGGGCACCGGGCGTTCCGACAGCGCGGAGATGAGCGCCGCCGCGACTGCAAGATCGGCGGCCGGGTCCTGCACGCGGTATCCGCCTGCAATGTTGAGATAGACTTCGCTCGAGGAGAAACTGAGCCCGCAGCGTGCCTCCAGCACCGCCAGCACCATGGCAAGGCGCCCGCTGTCCCAACCGACCACCGCGCGCCTCGGCGTCGCGCCGCTCGCCAAGCGCACGACCAGCGCCTGGATTTCGACCAGCACGGGTCGTGTGCCCTCCAGCGCGGGGAACACCGTGGTTCCGGTCATGCCTTCCTCGCGCTGCGTCAGGAACAAGGCACTGGGGTTGGAGACTTCGGCCAAGCCTTCCGCCACCATTGCGAACACGCCGATCTCGTCGGTGCCGCCAAAGCGGTTCTTGATCGCGCGCAGGATGCGATATTGGTGGCTGCGCTCGCCTTCAAAGCTCAGCACGGTATCGACCATATGTTCGAGCACGCGCGGGCCTGCGATGCTGCCATCCTTGGTGACATGGCCGACCAGTACCACGGCGGTGCCGCGTTCCTTGGCGAAGCGGATCAATTCCTGCGCCGAGGCGCGCACCTGGCTGACGGTGCCCGGCGCGCCTTCGATCAAATCGCTGTGCATCGTCTGGATCGAATCGATCACCAGCAAGGCGGGGGGCGTTGCCTGGCCGAGCGTGGTGAGAATGTCGCGCGTCGAGGACGCCGCCGCCAGCATCACCGGCGCATGGCCGAGGCCCAGCCGCCGCGCGCGCAAGCGCACCTGATCGGCGGCTTCCTCACCCGAGACATACGCCACCGGCAGCCCGGCCAGCGCCATCTTCGCCGCCGCCTGCAGCAGCAGCGTCGATTTGCCAATGCCGGGATCGCCGCCGATCAGCGTCGCCGATCCTTCGACGAAGCCGCCGCCGAGCGCGCGGTCGAGCTCGGCAATGCCGGTGGCGAGCCGGTCGGGCAGCGTGATCTCGGCATCGAGGCTGACGAGCTGAAAGGCGCGCCCGCCGCCCTGCAGATTATGCTTTGCCTGGAACGGGGTGACGGTCGTGGGCGCTTCCTCGACCAGCGTGTTCCATTCCCCGCAATCGGCGCATTGCCCCTGCCAGCGGTGCGACACCGATCCACAGGACTGACAGACATAGCGCTTCTGGGGTTTTGCCATGCGCTGCGATGTAGCAACAACGGAACGAGAGGGGAACAAATTTCAGTGGAGCCGTGACGTGTGCGCGCCCGACGCACGCACTTTTCACGCAATTGGGACGCCGCCTTGTTAGCGGGCGAGTCGCGCGGGCTGACCGTCGAGTACGACCCGCGCGGGGACCAGGGGGAAGCACCATGGATTCAGCAACGGCGATTACACGCGCACGCAGCGGGCTTGGCAAGAAGACCGAATATAAGAGCCCAGGGGTGATGCCGTCCTTTGCGGCCGCGACAATTCCTCCCAATGGCAAGCTCGATTGCAGTGGCTTTGTCTACTGGAGCATCCGCTTCCCATCGGTTCCACCGCAATCGCGCATCGTCAACCACCCTCTCTACAAGAAGATCAATGGCGGCTGGTTCGAGACCACCGCGATCCACGCCGATGGCCTATCCCCAACGGGGTATTTTCATGCCTTGGCCGAACCGGTGGTCGGCAGCTTTTTGGTCTATCCCGATTATACCGGCACCGATGGCCGGACGCATGATGGCCATATCGGCATCGTGACCGCGCTGGACATGGCACAGCATGGCACCGCGCGGGTGAAGGCAATCATTCACTGCTCGCTCGGCGGGTGGCACCAGCACGGGGACGCGGTCCAGGAGACCGCGCCCGCGCCGTGGCTTGCCCACAGCAACTCCATTGCCGTGTGGTATGAAGGCTTTTCGGACGCGCCGCCGGCCTGACTACCCCCGCGCCGGGATCGCCAGACCGCGCTGCACCGCTGGCCGTGCGAGGCCGCGTTCGAGCCATGCCTTTACGTGCGTGAACTGGTCGAAACCGACCAACTCGCCCGCGCCGTAAAAGCCGACCAGACCGTTCACCCAGCCAAGCATCGAGATATCGGCGATGGTGTAATCCTCGCCCAGGAACCAGCTCTTGCCCGCGAGCACGCCGTCCATCACGCCGAGGATGCGCTTGGCTTCGGCGACATAGCGGTCGCGTGGGCGCTTATCCTCAAAGTCCTTGCCAGCAAACTTCACGAAGAAGCCGACCTGGCCGAACATCGGGCCGACGCCGCCCATCTGGAACATCACCCATTGGATCGCCTGCCAGCGCGCGGCGGGATCGCTGGGCAGGAACTTGCCGGTCTTTTCGGCGAGATACAGCAGGATCGCGCCCGATTCGAACAAAGCGAGCGGCTTGCCGCCGGGCCCATCGGGATCGAGGATCGCGGGGATCTTGCCATTGGGGTTGAGCGATTCGAAGGCGGGGCTGTGCTGATCGTCCGTGGCGAAATCGACCAGATGCGGCTCGTACGCGAGCCCGGTCTCTTCCAGCATGATCGACACTTTCACGCCATTGGGCGTCGGCAGCGAATAGAGTTGCAGCCGGTCAGGATGGGCGGCGGGCCAGCGTTGTGTGATCGGAAAGGCGGAAAGGTCGGTCATCGGCGCAAAAACTCCTTTGACGCGAGAGATAGTCATCCGGCGATAGCTTCGCTATGGCCCGGCACGATGGAAGCGTCCGATCTCCGCGTAGCCCTGTTCAGCGGCAATTATAACTATACCCGTGATGGTGCCAACCAGACCCTCAACCTCTTGGTCGGCTATCTGCTTAGTCGCGGCGTGAAGGTGCGAATCTATGCACCGACAAGCCGCACCCCAGCATTCCCGCCGACCGGCGACCTGGTCAGCGCGCCATCGATCAAGATCCCGCTGCGCGGCGAATACAAGCTGACGCGCGGCATGGGCAATCGCGTGCGGCGCGATCTCGATGCGTTCGCCCCCAACATGATCCACGTTTCGGCTCCGGACCGCCTGGGGCACAAAGCGCTTAATTATGCCGAAAAGCATAACATCGCCCGGGTCGCTTCGTACCATACGCGGTTCGAGACCTATATGAGCTATTACGGCTTGGGGTTTCTGGTGCCGCCGATGATCGGCATTCAAAAGCGCTTCTACAGCCGCGTCGATGAAGTGCTCGCACCCAGCCAGGTGATGGGCGAGATTTTGCGCGAATGGGGGGTGCCCACCTCGGTGACGCGCTGGTCGCGCGGGGTGAACCACGATCGCTTCAACCCCGCGCAGCGCGACCTCGCCTGGCGGCGCGGCCTCGGCATCGGCGATGACGAGGTTGCGGTCGGCTTTCTGGGGCGCTTGGTCAAAGAAAAGGGGCTGGACGTCTTCGCCGCAGCGCTCCGCACGCTCAAGGCGCGCGGCGTCAAGCACAAGACGCTGGTGATTGGCGAAGGCCCGGCACGCGACTGGTTCGCGCAGGAAGTGCCCGATGCGGTGTTCGCGGGCTATCTGACCGGCGATGATCTGGGCAAGGCGGTCGCGTCGATGGACGTGTTTTTCAATCCCAGCGTGACCGAGACCTTCGGCAATGTGACGCTTGAGGCCATGGCTGCGGGCGTGCCCGTCGTCGCCGCGCGCGCCAGTGGTGCCGTCGGCCTGATCGCCGACGGCGTGACCGGGTTGATCGTGCCGCCGACCGACATCGAAGGCTATGCCGACGCCTTACAGCGCTTCTGCGAAGACCATGGCTTTCGCAGCACCGCCGGAGCCGCCGGTCATGCCGAAGCCGCGACCTATCAGTGGGAACGCATCAACCAGACGGTGCTCGACACCTATTTGAAGGTGCTCGCCCGCCGCGCCGCATGACGCGCGCGTTCAGCGCCACTCATAAGCGAGCGGTGCCTCGCGAAAGGCGAAGCGATCGACATGGCGCGCGACCGCGCCTTGCAACGCTTCGAGCTGTTCGACGGCGCTAGCGTCGATCCGAACCAATAGAGCATCGGGTTCGGCATCGAAGGTGACGGTGGCATCGCCCGGGAAATTGGCCCCGCGCGCATCCTTTGGGAACACGATCGTGCCGTGCTCCGGGGTGAAGACCACCGCCAGAGTGTGCTCCCAATGCTTGCAGGTCTGCTGAAGGTACTTGCTCGCATGCGCGGTCGGCACGCGTGCGGTTGTGCTCAGGGTCATATCACGTCTCCGAAGGGGAGGTTCAGCCCCTGCCGCAGCCGCGGCATTTGCGAGGCGACGGCGGAGGAGCTGAAGCCGGCTCATGCTTACAGCCGCTCGATCTTCTGCGCGGCTTCGTCGATCAGCGCGACGACTTCGTGCAGGGTTTCCTGCGCCACGTCTTCGCCGCGCAGCTTGTGGATCAACACCTCGCGCAAATTGCCCATCGCGCGGCGCACCGAGGCGCTGTCGGTCCGCGCGCGTTCAGCGCCGACCTCGGCAAGACGCGCAAACAGCGCCTCGACCTGTTCCGCATTCTCCGCGAGATGCGCGGTGCCGGTTTCGGTGACCGCGAACAGCTTCTTGGCCCCTTCGGCCTGCCGCGCCTCGATCAGGTCCATGTCGTCGAGCAACGTGAGCGTGGGATAGACGACCCCCGGGCTCGGCGCATAGGCACCGCCGGTCAACTCCTCGATCGAGCGGATCAGGTCATAGCCGTGGCGCGGCTCATCGGCGATCAGCTTGAGCAGCACCAGCCGCAATTCGCCGCCGTCGAACATACGCCGACCGCGCGGGCCACCACGCCCCTCACCGTCGCCCCGGCCGTGCCCGTGACCATGGCCACGCCCGAACCCGCCGCCAAAGCCGCCACCAAAGCGCCCGCCCATCGCCATGCCTTTACGGCCTGGATGACAGCCACGGTCTCCGCGACCGCCGCGTTCTACAAATACAAACATATCGTTCCTTTCTATAACACGATGGCACTAAGATATATCTTGATTGCATCAGTGCAAGGGGTCCGTGCATTTTTTTGGGGAAACCCTATCTTGGCGGCACCCGCCCGAGGAAAATGATGCCCGATCTGTTCGCGACCTTCGATCCGCCCGCCGCCGACCAGCCGAGCGCCACCGCGCCGCTCGCCGACCGGCTGCGCCCGACGACGCTCGCCGAGGTGGTGGGGCAGGATCACATCACCGGTCCCGAGGGCGCAATCGGGCGGATGGTCGCGGCGGGGCGGCTGTCGTCGATGATCTTGTGGGGGCCGCCCGGCACCGGCAAGACCACGATCGCGCGGCTGCTCGCCGATGCGGTGGGCTTGCGCTTCATGGCGATTTCAGCGGTGTTCTCGGGCGTCGCCGACCTCAAGAAAGCCTTTGCCGAGGCGCGCGACCATGCCCGCATGGGCAAGCGCACCTTGCTCTTCGTGGACGAAATCCACCGTTTCAACCGCGCGCAGCAGGACGGTTTCCTGCCCTATGTCGAGGACGGCACGGTCACGCTGGTCGGCGCGACCACCGAGAACCCGTCCTTCGAATTGAACGCCGCCGTGCTCAGCCGCGCGCAGGTGCTGATCCTGCACCGGCTCGACCACGCCGCGCTCGGCAAATTGCTCGACCGCGCCGAGCAGGTTGAGGAACGTCCGCTGCCGCTCACGCCAGCGGCGCGCGATGCGATGATCGCCAGCGCCGATGGCGACGGGCGCTTCCTGCTCAACCAGGCCGAGACGCTGTTCGCGGTCCACCTGCCCGAGCCGCTCGACCCCGCCGGACTCTCCGCGTTCCTGCAGCGTCGCGTCGCGGTGTACGACAAGGACCGCGAGGGGCATTACAACCTCATCTCCGCGCTGCACAAAGCGGTGCGCGGATCGGACCCGCAAGCCGCGCTTTATTATCTCGCGCGGATGCTCACCGCAGGCGAGGAACCGCTGTATCTGCTGCGCCGCATGGTGCGCATGGCGGTGGAGGATATCGGCCTTGCCGATTCCAATGCGCTGACGCAGTGCCTCGCCGCCAAAGATGCCTATGATTTCCTCGGCAGCCCCGAGGGCGAACTGGCGATCGCGCAGGCGTGCCTGTATCTCGCCACCGCGCCCAAATCGAACGCGGCGTACAAGGCGCAAAAGGCCGCCTGGAAATCCGCGCGCGAGACGGGATCGCTGATGCCGCCCGAGAATATCCTCAACGCGCCGACCAAGCTGATGAAGGACATCGGCTATGGCAAGGGCTATGCCTATGATCATGACACGGCGGAGGGCTTTTCGGGCGCGAATTACTGGCCGGCCGAAATGGCACCGCAGACCTTCTATGTGCCGACCGAGCGCGGGATGGAAAAGCGCATCGCCGAACGCATGGCGTGGTGGGCCAGCCTGAAGGGGGACGAATGAAGGACTGGGAGTCACTCGCCGCCTTTGCGCTGACGCTGCCCGACACCGTGGCCGGGACGCATTATGGCGGCGCGGCGATCAAGGTCGCCTCGAACGGGCGGGCGTTCGTCTCGATAGGCCGCGAGGCCGATTCGTTCGTGCTCTCGATCGACTCGGATACCAAGGAAGTCCTGCTCGAAACCGACCCTGCCACCTTCTGGCAGACGCCGCATTATGAAGGCTGGCCCGCGGTGCTGGTCCGCTATGACACTAGCGATCCGGATCGGGTGCAGGACATGGTCACCCGTGCCCGCGACCAGGCGGCCGCGCGCAAGGCCAGCAAGCCCCGCAAGAAAGCGTGAGCCCGACGCATTTCACGCGCTTCGCCGCGATCGACTGGTCGGGGGCCAAAGGCGCGCGCCACCCCGGCATCGCGCTGGCGCTGTGTGAAACCGGCACCGCCGCCCCTACCCTCGTCTCCCCGCCGCGTGGGATCTGGTCGCGCGCCGACATCCTGCACTGGTTGCACGATCAGGCGGAGACACCCTTGCTGGTCGGCTTCGACTTCAGTTTCGCACCACCTTATGTGCTGCGCGGGGTGTATCTGCCGGGCGAGGACACGCCGACCACGGCCCGCGCCTTCTGGTCCTATGTCGACGCGCACGCGCCCGACGCCGATCTCGGGGCAGCCTCCTTCCTCGAAGCGCGGCGCGGCACGCATTTCTATCTCGGCGCGCGCGACGGGACCAAGGCCGATTTCCTCCACTTCCGCCGCTGCGAAGCGCACCACAATGCCGCCGGCTTCGGCAAGCCCTCGACCGTTTACGATGCAATCGGCGCGGCGCAGGTCGCCAAAGCGAGCTTTGCGGGCATGCGGCTGCTCCACCATCTGGGGACCGACGTGCCGGTGTGGCCGTTCGATCCGGCACCGCAGACGGGCGCGTGCGTGGTCGAAATCTACACCACCATCGCCGCCCGCGCGGCTGGGGTACGCAAGGGCCTTAGCAAATTGCGCGACCCGGCCGCGCTCGACACCGCGCTGGCCACCCTTGGCAGCGCGGCGCACACCCCCCTCACCCGCTATACCGATCACGCCACCGACGCGATCTTGACTGCGGCCTGGCTGCGCACCAACGCTCTACGCCAAGAATTTTGGCATCCACAAGCGCTGACACCGCAAATCGCACGCACGGAGGGCTGGACCTTCGGCATATCCTGACGCATTTAGCGTCGCACGTGCCGGCTTAGCTCAGTTGGTAGAGCGCCAGTTTTGTAAACTGGATGTCGCGGGTTCGATTCCTGCAGCCGGCACCATTTTCAACCCTTGAACTGGCAGCGACCGGGCGCGCAGCGCGGTCAATCCACCGCCACCACATGCGTGCTCGGTGCCGGACGCCGCGTCATCCAAATCACGCCGATCATCACCAGCGCCATCCAACCGCAGATCCAGAACAATTCCAGCGACGAAAGCAGATACGATTGATTGACGATCTGGCGCATCACCGCGCCAGCCGCCTGCTGCTGGGTCATGCCCGCGGCTTGCAGTTGCTCGGTCGCGTGCCGGTAGATTGGCGAATAGTCGGTGCCGACCTCGCTCAGGCGAGTCTGGTGCAGCGCTTCGCGGCGATCCCAATAGGTCGTGATGATCGACGCCGCGAAACTGCCCGCGGTGATGCGCGCAAAGTTGGAAATCCCGCTCGCCGAGGGCACGCGCTCGCCCGGGATCCCGTCGAACGACAGCGTAATCAACGGCACGAAGAACATGCTCATCGCCAGCCCCTGCAACAGCAAGGGGAACATCAACGTCCAGAAGCTCGCATCGGGGGTGTATTGCGCACGCAGGAAGTATGATCCCGCGAAGGACAGGAACGCCATCGTCGCGAGCCAGCGCGTATCGATCTTCAGCCGCCCGATGAACGGCGTCGCGACTACTGCGACGATCCCGCTCGGGGCGGCGACAAACCCGGCCCAGGTCGCGGTATAGCCCAGCTGCTCCTGCAGCCACAGCGGCAGCAGCAGGTTGTTGGCGAAGAACAGCGCATAGCCAAGGCACAGCGCCAGCGTTCCAAACGCGAAGTTGCGCCGCCGGAACAGGCTGAGATCGACCGCCGGGTTCCCATCGGTGATTTCCCAGATGACCCAGGCAACAAACCCGACCAGCGCGCACACCGTGAGCACGACGATCAGCGGATTGTTGAACCAGTCGCGATCCTTGCCGAGATCGAGCATCGTCTGCAGGCTGAACACCCAGAAAGCGAGCAGGATCAGCCCGACCGTGTCGATCGGCAATTTGCGCGTCGGCGTCTCGCGCGTCGACAGCGAGCGCCAGGAAATCATCGCGCAGGCGATGCCGACGGGAACGTTGATCAGGAAGATCCAGCCCCAGTGATAATTGTCCGAAATGTACCCGCCCAATACCGGCCCGAGCACCGGGGCGGTGAGCGTCGTCATCGACCAGATACTGAGTGCCGTGCCGCGCTTATGGGCGGGGAAGATCGCGATCAGCAGCGCCTGGCTGCCCGGGATCATCGGACCCGACACAGCGCCCTGCAGAATGCGAAACCCGATCAGCGAAGACAGATCCCACGCCAGCCCGCACAAGAGCGAGGCAATCGTGAACAAGACGACCGACGCGGTAAAGGTGCGGACCACGCCGAAGCGCTGCATCAGCCAGCCGGTAAGCGGGACGGTGACGCCGTTGGCGACCGCGAACGAGGTGATCACCCACGTCCCGTTATCGGTCGAGACACCGAGATTGCCCGCGATCGTCGGCAGCGAAACGTTGGCGATCGTCCCGTCGAGCACTTGCATGAAGGTGCCGAGCGCCAGCGCGATCGAGGTGATCGCCAGCGCCCCGCCGCGGAGCGGAGCCGCCCCCGCCCCGGCAGAGGCGCTCACCGGTCGCGGCCCAGATTCTGCGCGATGATCCGGCGCACTTGCGCGTCGACTTCGGGGCCGCCGTCAAGGCTTTGCTGCACGCCGCCGGCCGGGGCCGCGCTGCCCGCGACCATCGGGCCCGACAGGTTGCTCGTCGCGACCACGGCATTGACCGACAGGCCGATCCGCAGCGGATGCGCGCGCAGCTCAGCCGGGTCGAGCGCAATGCGCACCGGCACGCGCTGCACGATCTTGATCCAGTTGCCCGACGCGTTTTGCGGCGGCAGCAGCGAGAAGGCGTTGCCGCTGCCCGCGCCAAGCCCGAGCACCTTGCCGTGGAAGACGACGCCCTTGCCATAGACATCGGCGGTGACCGTCACCGGCTGGCCCACGCGCAAATGCTGGAGCTGTGTCTCGCGGAAGTTAGCGTCCACCCACACGCTGTCGAGCGGCACCACCGCCATCAGCGGCGTGCCCGCTGCAACGCGCTGGCCAAGCTGGACGGTGCGCTGCGCGACGATGCCGGTGACGGGGGCGACGATCTTCATATGGCTGGCGTCGATCGCAGCGCGGCGAACATCGGCGATCGCGGCGAGCACTTGCGGATTGCTGGACACGTCGGTGCCGGAAACCGTGCTCGCGGCTTGCGCTTTCTTGGCCTGGGCCAAAGCGAGCGCCGCGCGGGCGGTGGTCACGGCGTCGGACGCGTGCGACAGTTCCTCGCCCGAGATCGCACCATCGCGTGCCGCGCCCTGGCGGCGGGCATAGTCGTTTTGCGCGCGCGACAAATCGGCTTGCGCCTGGGCGATTTCCGCCCCGGCTTCATCGACTTGCGCATAGGTCGACCGGACCGCGCGAACCGCGCGCCCCAGGGCCGCCTCAGCCGCGTCCATCTGCACGCCGGTCGATGCTGGGTCGAGGTCGATCAACGGCTGGCCGCGCTTGACCGATTGCGTATTGTCGGCGTGCAGCGCCAGCACGGTGCCGCCGTCCCGCGCGGTGACCGCCACGACGTTGCCCGCGACATAGGCATCATCGGTCGCCTCGGTCGCCGGTGCGGTGAAGATGCGGATGGCATACAGTACCAGCCCGATCAGCACGACGAGCGCGAGCGCGGTAAAGCCGATCCGTCGCGTGCGTGCGCGGCGCGCGATCGCGGGATCGATTGGGGTTGGCGCAGGTTCGGCGGCCATCGGCGCAGGGCTGACGACGGGATCGACGCGTTCGGCCGTTTCCGCCTGGCGCTTCCAGTCGGCAGGGGTCTGATCGTTCATGAAGGCATGTCCGCATGGGCCGCTGCAGGCGGCGGGGAGGATTGGAAACCGCCGCCAAGCGCGGCGATAAGCTGGATACGGTGCGTAAAGGCGTCCGACTGGAGCGAAACCAAGGCCTGCTCCGCCTCAAGCAAGCGGAAGCCCGCATCGATCGTGTCGAGCTGCGACCCGAGGCCCGTCGAGACGCGGACCTGGTTGAGCCGTACCGTCTCGCGCAGGCCGGCCACAACGCGCCGCTGTTCGGCGGTGTCCTGGTCGGACGCGCGCACATGCGTCAGGGCGTCGGCCGAATCGCGCACCGCGCCGAGCACGGCGTCGTCATAAGCGGCTACCGCTTCGTCGAGCGCTGCAGTGGCACCACGATATTGCGCCTTGAGCTTGCCGCCCTCGAAAATCGGCACGTGGATCGCCGGGCCCGCGCCATAGGTCCGCGCGCCCGCATCGAAGAAACTGCCAAGACCCAGCGCCGCGAACCCCGCCAGCGCCTGGATGCTGACGTTGGGCAGGAAATCCGCGCGCGCGACCCGCCGCCCAGCTGCGGCGGAATCGATCCGCGCTTGCCCGGCGAGCAAGTCCGGACGCCGCCCGAGCAGATCGGCCGGGAGCGTCTCGGGAACCAGCGGTGGCGTATCAAAGGCGAGCTTGGGGCTGGCGATCTTCGGATAGAAATCGGCACCGCGCCCGACCAGCGCCGCCAGTGCGTGAACGAGCAATTCGCGCTGTGCGACCGCCCGCGTTCGTGCCTGCTCGGCCTCGGCCAGCAGCGTTTCCGCCTGCCGCAGTTCGAACTGACTCGCGAGCTTGTTGCGGATGCGGGACGTGACGAAGCCCATCGCCTCGCGCCGCGTTGCGACGAAACTGTCGGCGACACCGATCAGCCGTTCCGCCCGCGCCAGCCCGACATAGGCCTGTGCGATCGACGTCGACACCATCAACCGCGCGGCAGCGGCATCCAGTGCGGCTGCGGCAACATCGGCGCGGGCACCGGTAACCAGTGCCCGCTGGCGGCCGAAAAGATCGAGATTCCAGCTCAGGTTCGCCTGCACCGACGAGATCGGATAGGCGTTTCCGGCATAAGGCGGCGGATAGAGCGACCGTTCCGGGAAGCGCTGGTAGAGCGACTGCCCGTCGGCCGTCACTTGCGGCAACTGGTCGCTGCGACGAACGCCGAGCGTCGCCTCCGCGATCCGCGCCCGCGCCAGCGCGCGGTCGAGCGTCGGATTGGCGGCGAGCCCCATCGTCACCAGCGTATCGAGTTGGGGATCATGAAACACGGTCCACCAATCGGGCGCAATCGTCGCGCCTTGCGCCGAAAGGCCGACCGCTGCGGGCTGGAGCTGCGCGACCTGGGGTGGATCGTGGGGAACCGCCGCGCACGACGCGAGCAACAGTGCGCCAAGCGACGCCACACCGACAGCGCGCTTCATGCTTCGCGCTCCACCGGCGGCAAATCACCCGCGACGCGCTCCGCCGCGGCGAGCAGCTTGACCAGCACCGCGACCATCTCCGCCGCTTCCTGCTGCGAATACTCGGCGACGACCTCGTTCCATGCATTAACAACGAGCGGCTGCAACGCGAACACCATGTCCCGGCCCGCAGGCGTTACCGCCAGCCGCACAACGCGGCGGTCGGCGTCGCCACGGTCGCGCTCAAGCAGACCACGCGTCTCGAGCACATCGATCAGCCGCGTCGCCGCGCCGGTCGTGATGCCCAGTTCGCGCGCCAACTGCCCGGGATTCCCGACAATGCCTTCGGTCACCGTCCGCAACGCAATCCATTGCTGATAGCTCAGATCATGGTCGCCGAGCTTGGATTCGACGAACGCCGACATCACCTTGTCGAGCCGCCGCAGCATGCGCCCCGGCGCCCGGCTCGCGGCGCAATCCTCGACACTGAAAACCGCCATTGCTTCACCTTCATTATCTGCACGTGCAGATATATAGCAGGCAGCGGATTACAAGAGACAAATTGGAGGGTTTCGGACACCAACGGGGCATTCGCCGTTCCTCCGAACCTCGAACCTCAAGCCGCCCCTTAGGAGCGCCCCGCGATCGGCAACTGTCATAGATTTGAAATTTTTGTCAGGATGCGGTCTAGAGGGCGTATGGAGAGCGCAATCCGATATGTCGCCCGGCGGCGGCCCGAACCCGATCTTGTCGATCGATGGGGCCTGTTCGCGCTTGCCACAGGATGCTGGCTCGATGTGCATTTTGCGACCGAAGCCGAGGCCGCGAGTGCGATCGCGATCCTTCAGAACACCACGCCCTCGCCCGACAGGCCCCGCCGCCCATCTTATTGAACCGGCGCGCGCGACCCGATCAGCGAGCGCTCACTGCTCGCTGAAGCCAGCCGCCACAAATCGTTCCGGCAAGGGAGCCTTGGCGATGATCGGCTCCTTGCCGGCACGCGGCACGGTCAATTCGGCGGCATGGAGCAAGGTTGCCCCCTCACCCTTGCCATAGATCGGGTCACCGACAACCGCAGCCCCCAACGCTTCGGCGGCATGGACGCGAATCTGGTGCGTCCGGCCGGTTTCGGGAAGGAACTCGACGAAGCTGCGCCCGTCCTTAATCTCCAGCACCCGCCACGCGGTGCGCGAGGGTTTGCTGCCCTTGGCCCCAAGCGGATCGCCGACCATACGCCAGCCCGTCTCGATCGTGCTGACCTTGGCCAAGGCCAGGTCGATCAACCCGCTTTCGCCTTCGACCACGCCATCGAGCACTGCGAGGTAGCGCTTGCGCACCAGCCCCTGTTCAAACGCCTGTTGGAGCTTGGCGTGCGCCTTAGGGTTGCGCGACAGCAACAGGCAGCCTGACGTATCGCGGTCGAGCCGATGCACCGGCACCGGCCAGCGCTTGAACCCGAAGGTCAGCCCGTCGAGATGGTTTTCGAGGCTGAGCGAGCCATCGCGCGGGCGGTCGACCGGAAGGCCGGCGGGCTTGTCGATGACGAGCGCCTCGCCATCGAGAAAAAGAACATGGTTTGCGAGCATGTCGGCCTCTTGCCACCGCTAGCGCCGACATGCCAGAGATTGTGCCCGTGAGCAGGCGCGGAAGATCAGTAACGCAAGTCGTTTTTGGGGCGATGGGCTTGGTTCTCACGCTCACCGCCGCCGCGCCGCAGGGCGATCTTCCCCCACCCATGCCCGACGGGCGCATGCTCGGCCATCTGCCCTATGCCGAGGCGCTGCGCAGCGACCTTGTCGAAGCGCCAGCGGGATTCGGGGTTGGGCAGCCGTGCTTTATCCACCGCGACGCCGCACCGGACCTGGCCCGATTGCTGACGGCAGCAGCGCTGACGCCGGGTGTCGGCCGGACACTCCATGCCGTGTCGTGCTTCCGCGCGATCGCGCATCAGCGCGCGGTCTTTTGCCGCAATGCACGGCCGGGTGTTTGCCCCGATCCGTTCACCCGCGCGCGGTTCGTCGGGCCACCCGGTTACAGCGAACATGCCACGGGTTATGCGATCGATTTCGCGGTGCGCCCCGCCATCGACTGCCGCGACGTCGATGCCTGTATCGCCGCCACCAACGCCGGGCGCTGGCTGCTCGCCCATGCGCCGGACTATGGCTTCGAACTGTCCTTTCCCAACGGCAACCCGCAGGGGGTGACGTGGGAACCGTGGCACTGGCGCTGGGTCGGCACGAACGTCAATGTGGCGGGCGCGGCACGCGCGCGGCTCACCTTCGCCCGCGCGCGCGCGACCTATCCCGGCAAGCCGCGTATTACTGGCGACAGCGACGCTTGGCTGATCGCCACCGCGCCGCAACCACCGCTGTTGCTGGTCACCAAAACAGCAACGGCGCTGCCACCGCCCCTCTTGGGAACGATGGCAGCGCCCTGGAGCCAGGACGTCAGGCGCTGAGCTTGGCCGCCGTCTCGGCGATGCGCTTGCCCTGATAGCGCGCACCGGCCAGTTCTTCCGCTTCGGGCTGGCGGCTGCCGTCGCCGCCTGCGATCGTCGTCGCGCCATAAGGCGATCCGCCGCGCAGCTTGTCGACGCCCATCTGGTCCTGGAAGCCGTAATCGAGGCCAACGATCGTCATGCCATGATGCAGCAGGTTGGTGATGATCGAGAACAGCGTGGTTTCCTGGCCGCCATGCTGGCTGGCGGTCGAGGTGAACGCACCGCCAACCTTGCCGACGAGCTTGCCCTGGAACCACACGCCACCGGTGGTATCCCAGAACGATGCCATCTGGCTTGGCATCCGACCGAAGCGCGTCGGCGCGCCGACGATGATCGCGTCATAATCGGCAAGGGCGTCGGGGCCCTCGATCACAGGATGCGCGGTGTCGGTCTTGAAATGCGCCGCTTCGATGACCGCCTGCGGGGCGGTTTCCGGAACGCGGCGGATGTCGACCTCGGCACCGGCCGAGCGTGCGCCTTCGGCGACCGCATCGGCCATTTGCTCGATATGGCCGTAGGACGAATAATAAAGAACGAGAACCTTGGTCATTGTGCAGTCCTTCTGTTGCTCCCCTCCCAACCGCAGGAGGGGCTTGGGGTAGGAAATCGGATTATTCCGAATCGACGAGCACCAGTTCCGCATCTTCCAGCGCGGTGATCGTCACGGTCTGGCCGCCATCCATCGCGGCACCGTCGCGCGCCTTGAACCTCTCGCCGTTGATCTCGATCGATCCGGTCGCGGGCACGAGATACGCGTGGCGTCCGGGCAGGACGTCATGCGTGATGCTCTCGCCCGCCCGCACCATTGCCGCCAGCACCCGCGCATCGGCGCGGATCGGCAGAGCTTCGGCGTCTTCCGGGAAGCCGCTGGCGAGCGTCACGAACTTGCCCGAGCGATCGTCCTTCGGGAACGGCTTGGCACCCCAACTGGGTGACCCGCCCGTCCGCGTCGGCTCGATCCAGATCTGGAACAGCGTCGTCGGCTCGGCCTCAAGATTATATTCGGCGTGGCGCACGCCGGTGCCGGCACTCATCACCTGCACGTCGCCCGCCCCGGTGCGACCCTGATTCCCCATCGAATCCTGATGGGTAATCGCGCCCTTGCGGACATAGGTGATGATTTCCATGTCGCGGTGCGGATGCGGCGGAAAACCGCTGTTCGCGGCAATCTCATCGTCATTCCACACCCGGATCGCGCCCCATCCCATCCGGGCGGGGTCATAATAATCGGCA
Organism: Sphingomonas sp. PL20; assembly: GCF_017875905.1. Lineage (NCBI taxonomy): Bacteria > Pseudomonadati > Pseudomonadota > Alphaproteobacteria > Sphingomonadales > Sphingomonadaceae > Sphingomonas > Sphingomonas sp. PL20. The sequence continues at coordinate 2,426,742 of NZ_JAGINH010000002.1, forward strand.
AAGGAAAAATGATGGCGGGCGTTGAGCCAGCCGTGATCGGCATGGCCCAGGCTCTCAAACGTGCGTTTCTCGATCACGATGTTTCTCCAGCGGAGGAAGTCTTGTTGCCACCAAGATAAGGCCTTGGATCACACGGTAAATGGAAACGCTGGAAACCTATCGTTTCCCCATATAAAAGTGCCGACACGCCCTTTTTGAGGATCCTTGCATGCGCCTGCCCGATCTCGAAGCCTGGGCGATCTTCGCCAGCGTGGTCGAGCATCGCTCCTTCAGCGGCGCGGCGGATGCGATCGGCGTCTCCAAAGCCACCGTTTCAAAGGCGGTGACGCGGCTCGAGACGCATCTGGGACAATCGCTGTTCCACCGAACCTCGCGCCGCCTCTCGCTCACCGAAAATGGCAAAGCCCTGGCCGAGCATGCCGCGCGCATCCTCGCCGAAGCCAACGCCGCCGAAGAGGCCGCCCACGCCGCCGCGACCGCGCCGACCGGCCTGGTGCGCGTCGCCGCGCCCATGTCGCTCGGGCTGATCGCGATTGCGCCCGTCATCGCAGATTTTCTCAAGCTGCATCCCGGCATCGCGATCGACCTGCATCTGTCCGATGCACGGGTCGATATCGTCGCGGAAGGGTTCGACATTGCGCTGCGCATCGCTTCGCTGCCCGACAGTTCGCTGCGCGCGCGCAAGCTCGCCGATATCCGCATCAATCTTGTGGCATCGCCCGACTATCTCGCGCGCTACGGTCGGCCGACTCATCCGGGCCAGCTCGGCGAGCATCGGTGCTTTGCGTATACCAACATCACCGCACCGTGGCGCTTCGTCGGGCCGGATGGGACCGAGGTGTCGGTGCGGCTGCAAGGGCCACTCGCGACCAATAGCGGCGAGGCGATGCTCCCGGCGCTGCGACAGGGCCTGGGCATCGCGATGCTGCCGGACTTTATTATCGGCGAGGATCTCGCCACCGGCCGGCTGGAAACCATCCTCGAAAATTGGACACCCTATGGCGGTGCCTTGCACCTGATGACCCCGCCCGGCACGCTGCGACCGGCGCGGGTCGAGGTGCTGATTGCCTATCTGAGCGAGCACCTGCGAACGCTGTGTTCCGTAAAAACCCCTAAGTGAATGCCCGCGACTCGTGGATTCAGGCCGCTTAATGTGAAATTAACCTTTTGCCTTCATCACTGATGAGGTTAATGGAGTGTGAGGCAAGTCGGACCGCAGGGGGCCCGGAACGCCTGACGAGAAACGGGGAACGCCCAGATGCGCGTATTGCTGATCGAGGACGAGCCGACGACCGCCATGGCGATCGAGCTCATGCTGACCACCGAAGGGTTCAACGTCTACAAAACCGATCTTGGCGAAGAAGGCCTCGATCTCGGTAAGCTGTATGATTACGATATCATTCTGCTCGACCTCAACTTGCCCGACATGCACGGCTATGACGTGCTCAAGCGGTTGCGTGTTGCGCGCGTGCAGACGCCCGTGCTGATCCTGTCGGGCATCAACGAGATGGACTCGAAGGTTCGCAGCTTCGGCTTCGGTGCCGACGATTACGTCACCAAGCCGTTCCACCGCGAGGAACTGACCGCACGCATCCACGCCGTCGTCCGCCGCTCGAAGGGCCACAGCCAGTCGGTCATCCGTACCGGCAAGCTCGCGGTCAATCTCGATGCCAAGACCGTCGAAGTCGATGGTGCGCGCGTGCACTTGACCGGCAAGGAATATGCGATGCTCGAGCTGCTCAGCTTGCGCAAGGGCACCACGCTGACCAAGGAAATGTTCCTGAACCACCTGTATGGCGGCATGGACGAGCCCGAACTCAAGATCATCGACGTGTTTATCTGCAAGCTGCGCAAGAAGCTGTCGATGGCCTGCGACGGCGAAAATTACATCGAGACGGTGTGGGGTCGTGGTTACGTCCTGCGCGAGCCCGAAGAGATGCTGGCGACGAGCGAAGTCGCCTGATCGCGTCACTCCAACAAACCGAACAGCTTTCCGCTCCGGCGGATTCGGGCCGCGCCATCTGGGGGGATGTCGCGGCCTTTCTTTTGCGCGGCATCGCCCATTAGCGGACACTAGCGCAGGTCGGCCGGATACTCGTCCCGAGCTATTATCACCCGCTCCGCCATTCCGCCCACATCGAGGAAGTGATGACCGGCTCGACTGACTAGCGGCGCGGTCAGGTCCGCTGCCAGATCGATCGTCTCACGCGAACATCGCCAACATAGAGCGCCCCCATCGCTGGTCAGCGTTGAGCTTTCCCCTTGCTTGATAGTGACGGTGCCTGCTGGGCCGTCGATCGCAAACCCGGTGCTATTGCCGAAACGAAGCGCGTCGAGGCTGCTGCGCAGTGAGACCATGCCTTCCGCATCGCCCCACAGTAGGAGCGTGGTAGCGCCCTTGAAGTCGTCAAAAACGCCAGCCTTCAGCATAGCTCGAACTAAAGCACGAATTTCCGTTTTCCACCAAACCCAGCCGTTCGAGAGCCGAAGCCACAATCACCCCACCGGCAACCCAGCCTGTCCTACATCCGCGCGCTCTGCCACGCTCGCGGCATGCCACGCACCGTCCGTTACCCGCGCCACAGCGCCGCCGTACCCGGCGAACCCTTGCGCGGGGCGCAAAAGAGCGGGGACGTAGTGTGGACTTTGTGGACTTCCGCGCCCGACTCGCCTGCGGCCGATCCTGTTCGGCGCGATGCTGGCACGTGGGAAGCCGTGTGCACGCTCACCCTGGCCGGTCGGCTTCGTACCCTACGCCCCACCCGTCACCCCGGCCTTGTGCGGGGGTCCACCGGTGTCCGCTACGATCGCCAGCGAGAGCGCGGCGCGGTGGATGCCGGGAGAGGCCCGGCATGACGGTGGCGGTGGCGGTGGCGGTGGCGGGGACGGCGCGACAGGCAGGTCGCGCTGCGTTACGGTCGCACCCAGACCTTGCGCCCCCCGACCCAGGTCTGTTCGACCCGGGTCGCGCGGAGTTCGCTCGGCGAGGCGAGCAGCGGGTCACGGTCGACGATGATGAAATCGGCCCCCTGCCCGACGCCCAGCCGCCCGAATTTGTCCTCGGCAAAACCGGCATAGGCCGCCGCGCCAGTAAAGGCCCACCACGCTTGCTCGCGCGTCACGCGCTCTTCCGGCCGCCAGCCGCCATAGGGTTGCCCATCGGCATCCTGGCGGGTGAAGGCTGCGGCCCAGCCCGCAAACGGATCGGGCTTCTCGACCGGATAATCCGACCCGAAAGCGAGCGTCGCGCCATTTTTGAGCATCGAGCCCCAGGCATAGGCACCGCTCAACCGATCCGGCCCGAGCCGCGCCTCCGCCATATTGCGATCACTGGTCTGGTGCGTCGGCTGCATCGAGGCGACGATGCCGTTCTTGCCGAAACGCGGCAGATCGGCTGGGTCGACGATTTGCGCATGTTCGATCCGCCAGCGCCGATCGCCCTTATAAGTGTCGACCATGTCGTCGATCGCATCGAGCACCTCGGCATTGGCACGATCGCCAATGGCGTGGACCGCGACCTGATAATGGTCGAGCGCGGCGCGACTCATGTAATTGCGCAGCACGTCGTCCGAGAGGAAGCCAGCGCCCGATTGGCCGGGGGCATCGCTATACGGTTTTTTCAGCCATGCCCCGCGCGACCCGAGCGCGCCATCGGCATAGAGCTTCACGCCGCCCATGCGCAGCTTGTCGCCATAGAGCCACGGCGTCGGCCCCGCCCCGCCGATGCGGATGGCGGTGTCCACGCCCATGGCGTAGCTCATGATGCGCACGCGCAAATTGCCGGCATCGCCCACACGACGATAGGCGAGCCAGTCGTCCATGCCGGTCCCCATGTCGGCGGTCGCGGTAATGCCGTAGCTCAGCAAAATGTTCTGCGCCTTCAGGAAGGCGAAGTCGCGATCCTTGGGCAGCGGCTGCGGCACGACCTTTTCGACCAGCGCCTGCGCCGCATCGACGAACACGCCGTTGGGCTGCAGCCCAGTCTTTTCGATGCGGCCGCCGGGGGGCGACACCGATTTGGCGGAAATGCCGGCCGCCTTCAGCGCCGCGCTATTGCCCCAACTGGCATGACCATCGGCGCGCGACAGCCAGACCGGGCGATCGCTGACCACGGCATCCAGATCGGCCGCAGTCGGGAAACGACCGAGACCCCACACCTCCTGATTCCACCCACCGCCAATGATCCACTTTTTGTCGGGATTGGCCGCGGCATAGGCGGCGATGCGCGCCTTTGCCTCCTCAAGCGACTTGGTCGCCGACAGGTCCAGCTCGAGCGCGCGGAAGCCCAGCTCCATCACATGGCCGTGCGCGTCGATGAAACCGGGCAGCAGGACCTTGCCATGTTCGTCGGCGCGCCAGTCCAGTTTGACCGGGCGCTTCTCATTATCGGCGAGCAGCTTCACCACCTTGCCATCGGGCGAAATCAAAACGCCGGTAAAGCGCACCACCTTGCCATTTTGGTCGAGCGTGATGCCGTTGACATTGTCGACCAACGCGTCGGCAAACGCCGTCGTCGGCAGCGAAAGTGCGGCGAGAAGAAGCGCTGCACGGCGGGCGAAGGATGAGCTTTGCATGGGTAAGGCGATAAGCAATGTTCCTTCGCCGCGCCAGATGGTCTAGGCGCGCTGCCAACTCCGTTGATGCCGCGCTCATCGCGGCTCCGTCATTCGCGTGACGCGGAGCCAAGCAGATCAGCCCTTGGATGCGTCCAGGGAAAACGGAAGATAGAATGGCCACGCACACCCGCCCCGCGCCCGAAACCCTCCCCGTCACTCTGGCCGATGTCCAGGCTGCCCATGCGCGCATTGCCGACCAGATCGTGCGCACCCCGACCTTCATCAGCAAGACCTTGTCGGACCTGACCGGCGCGACGGTGTATCTGAAGTTCGAAAACCTCCAGTTCACCGCCGCCTATAAGGAGCGCGGCGCGCTCAACACGCTGCTGCAATTGCCGGCGGGAACCAGCGGCGTGATCGCCGCATCGGCTGGCAATCACGCGCAGGGCCTGGCCTATCATGCCAACCGGCTCGGCATTCCCGCTACCATCGTGATGCCAACCAACACGCCGACGGTGAAGGTGACGCAGACCGAAGGGCACGGTGCCACTGTCGTGCTGTTCGGCGACACCTTCGACGCCGCTTATGCCCATGCGCGCGAATTGGAGGTGGAGCGCGGGCTCACCTTCGTCCACCCGTTCGACGATGCGCGCGTCATCGCAGGCCAAGGCACCGTCGCGATCGAAATGCTGAAGGATGTGCCCGCCATCGATACCTTCCTCACCCCGATTGGCGGCGGCGGGCTTATCTCGGGCATGGCGGTCGTGGCGGCGGCGGCCGACCATCCGATCGAAGTCATCGGCGTCGAGGCCGAATTGTTCCCGTCCATGTACAACCGTATCAACGGCACCGACATGCCGTGCGCGGGCGACACGCTCGCCGAAGGCATTGCCGTCAAGGAACCGGGCGCGATCACGTCGCGCATGGTCGGCGCTTTGGTCGACGACATCGTGTTGGTCAGCGAGCGGAGTCTCGAACAGGCGGTCAGCCTGCTCCTGCAAATCGAAAAGACCGTGGTCGAGGGTGCCGGGGCTGCCGGCCTTGCCGCCTTGCTGCAGCATCCCGAGCGGTTCGCGGGCAAGACCGTCGGCGTCGTTCTGTGCGGCGGCAACATCGACACGCGCTTGCTGGCAAATGTGCTGCTGCGCGATCTGGCGCGGTCGGGCCGCCTGGCGCGGTTGCGCATCCGTCTGCAGGACCAGCCCGGTGCGCTGTTCAACGTCGCCCGCATTTTCGATGCCGAGCGCGTCAACATTATCGAAATCTACCACCAGCGCGTGTTCACCACGCTGCCCGCCAAGGGCCTGATCACCGATGTCGAGTGCGAAACCCGTGACCGTGCGCATCTCGACCGGCTGATCGCGGCGCTCCGCGTCGGCGGCTATGAAGTGAGCACCGTCGAACTGGCGTGACGAATGGAATCGGGCGTGCGACCAACCGCACGCCCCGGTCTTCCGCAAAGGACCGCAACGCTGCATTATAGGCGGATCGCGAACGGTCCGTCGTTTTCGGCGTCGCGTTAACCACCAATGTTGGTAAAGCCGCTTTTCATCACGTTCCATCCGATTCATAACGGGGTCACGAGCCGCCACAGCGACGGCGCGCTCCATGGTTCAAGGAACGATACGCGGTGACAGCGCCATTTCGCTTTCCAAGATTTTTCGTCACCAGCCCTTCGCCGTGCCCGTATCTGCCCGACCGGCAGGAACGGAAGGTGTTTACGGAACTGCGCGGCGAACAGGCGAGCGACTTGAACGATGCGCTCAGCCGGATCGGTTTTCGCCGCAGTCAGTCGGTTGCGTATCGGCCAAGCTGCGCGGGATGTTCCGCGTGCGTATCGGTTCGAGTGGTGGCCGCCGGTTTCGTCCCCAACGCAACACAACGCAAGCATCTGCGCCGAAACGCCGATCTCGAGGTCGCGGCGTGCCGTCCATGGGCCACCGACGAACAGTTTCAGTTGCTCCGCCGCTATCTCGCCGCACGCCATCCCGGTGGCGGCATGGCGGATATGGACGAGGGCGACTATGCCGATATGGTCGAGCATTCGCCGGTCAACAGCTTCATCGTCGAATATCGCGAGCCGTCACTGCACGGCGAGCGCGGCAAGCTGATCGGGGCGTGCCTGACCGACCAGCAAGCCGACGGGCTTTCGATGATCTACAGCTTTTTCGATCCCGACCATGGCGAACGCCCTGGGCTCGGCACCATCATCATCATGGATCACATTCTGCGCGCCCGCGCGGCTGGCCTGCCTTATGTCTATCTTGGCTATTGGGTTAAGGGCTCGCAGCGCATGGCGTACAAAGTCCGCTATCGCCCGATCGAAGCGCTGGGCCCGACGGGATGGTCGCTGCTGATCGACGAAGATGCCGACTACACCCCACCGGCGGAACGGTATGCGGGGGCAGAGCAACTCGCGGGCGCGCGCTGATCCTGGCGGCCGCCGACTCGATCCTATTGGCCGCTGCGATCGACGTGGAGATCGACGTCTAGCATCTCCTCGCCCTCGCCCAGCCGCGAACCGGCGACGGGAGCCGCTCCGGCAGAATCGAGCCCCACCGCCACCCGCGCATAGGCTTCGTCCGCGCTGAGGCCGGTACAGGGGTCGAACGCGACCCAGCCCAATCCCGCGACATACGCCTCGGCCCAGCCATGGGGAGCCGGACGCCCCGCCCCCACCGCGCACACCGGGCTATAGCCCGAGACGTAGCGCGCCGGCACAGCGAGAACGCGCGCCGCTGTGATGAACACCTGCGCCATATCGCGGGGGCTGGCCGCGCCTTGCGAAAAGGCGGCGATCGCACTCCGACCGGCCACCGCGCGCCCGCGATCGAGCGCGAAGCGGCGATGGACCGCCAGGTTCAGGGCGTGAAGCCGCATGATCGGATCGCCGTCCGGGATTACCGACGCAAACGCCGCGATATCGGCATCGGGGGTCGTCAGCGGGGTAGCGCGCAGGAACACCGCAGGCGGTAACGGCTCATGCGCGCCATGAACGACCCCGTTGGAGGAATGGGTCAGCACCTCGCCCGACACGGCGATCTCGATGCTTTCGATCGGCCCTTCGACATAGAGCATCGTCGTGCGATTGCCGAAGCCATCGCGGCCATGCCGCAAGCGCGCATCGCAATCGACGTGCAGGTTCCAGCTCGCCACCGACTGATCGTGCGTGCCATCGGGGATGAGGCGGAGCAGCTGCGTCAGCCGCGCCTGTGGGCTGGAAAAACGATAGGTCGTGCGATGGTCCACCGACAGCCGCATCAGGTGAACTTGAACTGGCGGCCAACCGCCATGTGCAATTGATCGTTTTCGGCGATAAAGCCTTGCAGGAACTGATGCAGCCCCTGCGCGATCACGTCGCCCGAGCGCAGCCGCTGCAAGCGTTGCTGCCGCGCCCGCGCCATGCGATCAGCCTCGCCGTGGAGGCCAGTGCGCTTGGCCAGCAGATTGAGGATTTCGACCGCTTCTTCGACCGACGCGGCGAGACTGCGCGGCAGCTCGGTCCGTGCGATCAACAAATCGATGACGTTGGCGGGGCGCAGGCCCTCGGAATACAACCAGCGATACGCCGTGACCGCCGATACCGTTTGCAGAATCGTGGTCCATTGGTCGCGATCGACCACGCCGCCGACGCGTTCGCCCTCGGGCAGCAGGATGTGGTATTTCACGTCGAGCAAGCGCGCGGTGTTGTCGGCGCGCTCGATCGCCTGGCCAAGGCGGATGAACCACGTTGTCTGGTTGCGCAGCATGCGATGCACCGCGCCTTCAAACCCGCGCGTTTCCGCCTTGACCGCCTCGACCAGATTGAGCGTCGCCATCGCCCCCTGCGCACCCGGGCTGGCGCGATGATCGAAGATCAACCAGGCCCGGTTGATCCCGGTCCAGGCTTCCTTGGTGAGGGCGGTGCGGACCGCCCGCGCATTGTTGCGCGCCATGTCGATCGATCGCACCATAGATCCCGGGTGCGTCGTATCGAGCGTGAGAAACCGCGCAACATGCGCTTGCGTAATCGACCGCCCCGTTTCGGCGAAGGCAGTGTCCGTTTCGGTCACCGCCAGCGCGGACGCCCAGGCAGCCTCTCCCGCCGGACGCGGCGACAAGACGTCCAGACGAACCGTCGCCTCGACCAGTCGCGCGATGAAATCGGTCCGCTCGACATAGCGACCGAGCCAATATAGCGAGGATGCGGTGCGGCTCAGCATTGGCCACCCGCCTTCGCTGCCGCCGCCGAGGGCGTCCGCGCCCGGCTCATGCGGTCTGTTCCTGCGATTGCGATTGCGTTTGCGCTTCCACCGGTTGCGCGCCGTCATCCATCAACACGAAACTGTCTTTCGTCCCCCCACCCTGCGAGGAATTGACCACCAGCGAGCCTTCCTTCAGCGCAACCCGCGTCAGCCCCCCGGGCACCACCTGAACGCCCTTCGATCCGGTCAATACGAACGGCCGGAAATCGACATGGCGCGGCGCAAGGCCGGCGTCGGTCATCGTCGGCACCGTCGACAGCGCCAGCGTCGGCTGCGCGATATACCGGTGCGGTTCGGCGATCAGCGCCGCGCGAAACGCCTCGATCTCGGCCTTGGTCGCGGTCGGCCCGACGAGCATGCCATAGCCGCCCGAGCCATCGACCAGCTTCACCACGACATCGGCGAGGTTATCGAGCACGTATTTGAGCGCTTGCGGTTCGCGACATCGCCACGTTTCGACATTGGGGAGCTTTGGCTCCCCTCCCGAATAGAATTTCACGATCTCGGGCATGTAGGAATAGATCGCCTTGTCATCGGCAATGCCATTGCCCGGCGCGTTCAAGATCGCGACGTTGCCCGCCGCATAGGCCGCGATCAGCCCAGGTACCCCCAGCATCGAATCGGGCCGGAACACCAGCGGGTCGAGATAGTCGTCGTCGATGCGGCGATAGATGACATCGACCTTCACGCGCCCCGCAATCGTCCGCATCCACACGATATCGTCATCGACGACCAGATCGGCCGCTTCGACCAGTTCAACGCCCATCGAATCCGCGAGGAAACTGTGTTCGTAATAGGCCGAGTTATAATGGCCGGGGGTCAGCACTACACAGACCGGCGCGGCGACGCCTTGTGGTGCCACCGACTTCATCGTCTCGAGCAGGCGATCCGGATAGGAATCGACGGCAGCCACGCGGAAATCGCGGAACAATTCGGGGCATAAGCGCAGCATCGCTTCCCGATTTTCGAGCATGTAACTGACGCCCGACGGCGTGCGGGCGTTGTCCTCGAGTACGAAGAAATCATCCGGGCCCGTGCGCACCAGATCGATGCCGCAAATATGCGCCCACACATCGTGCGGCGGGCGAATACCCGCAATTTCCGGCCGAAATTGCGGATTGCCGAAGATCAGATCGGGCGGCAATACCCCATCGCTCAGGATCCGCCGTTCGCCATAAATGTCATGCAGGAACGCGTTGATCGCCTCGACGCGTTGTACCAACCCCTCCGAAAGTCGCGCCCATTCGCTGGCCAGAAAGATCCGCGGCACGATGTCGAACGGGATGATGCGTTCGCTGGCATCGCTATCGCCATAGACGGCAAAGGTAATACCCAGTTGTCGAAAGGTTGCCTCGGCGGACTGTTGCCGCCTGCGCAATTCCGCGTCGGGCGTCGTCTCGATCCAATTTCCAAGCGCGGCCAATTCTGCACGGGGCGTGGTTGACCCAGCCTGCCCCATAATTTCGTCAAACGCCGACCGCATTCCCATCTATCGGTAAAGCCCCCAAAACGCCGCAGGTTCCATGCTGCGACGGATTGCTGCGCCGCACAAGGGGGCAAAGCGCAAGTAATATCGATCGGTTTCGAGCCACCGCACGTTCGTTCAAATTGAGTATAATGGCGCTAATGCCAAATGCGGTTTTTCGTGGTAATCGCTTGCCAACGACATGGCGCGGCGAGCCTGATCTTTGGCGTTTACGATAACGGTGTCAGAATTCATGTTGCTCCATGAACACAACGGAACCTGCAACCCGTGCAATATTGTGGATTATACCGCCATTAAAACCGTGCGCTCTTCCCGCGACAGCAGACTTGATGACATCGTATACATGGCGGTGTCGCTCCTTGACTGCAGTTTGGCGATGATTACCGACGCAAGCGAAGATAAGCACGTCCTTGCCTACGCCGCGCGCGGCGATAGCGATCAATCCTTTTCGATGAATGATACACCGCTGCAGTGGCTTGATCCGGTTGACGCCGAGCGGGTGGGGCTTCTGTTCTACTGCGGCTTCCCGTTACGCACTGCGGCGGGGGATAATATTGGTCATCTTGGCGTCTATGATTCAGCACACCGCAAGATCGGGCAGATGGAGCTCGATATGATGCTGCGACTGTCTCGTATTGCCGCGGCACTTTTAGAAGGCGTTGGCGGCACCCTAACAGCTGACCTTGTCGATTAGACCCAGCAAGTGTTGCCCCCGCCGCGTAATCAACGCCCCGATCACGCGCGGCTCGGGATCTGCACCGAGCACCATGGCGTCGTAAGAGATAAAGCCGTGGTCGTTCAGATACTGGATCGTATGCACGAAATCGCGATCCGTCGCGCTGCCCGCTAAAAAGGGCAGCGCGCCCGGCAGCAGCATCGCGGAATCCGGCCACCGGTCGGTCAGCGCACTCAGCACCTCTCGCGCCAGCGGCGCAGCATCATGAATCGATGTCAGGCCTTCGGTCATACCACGAACCCTAAGCGGCGTTCGTCCGCATTAACGAACGTTAAGGTTCCGTGAAAATGCTCGGTAAAGGTTAAAAAAGAGTTAACTGGGCGGGACACTTGCTAACCTACATCTACAAACCGATAAATACGGTATAGTAATGCAAATCGAAGTTCTGAATGATAGGCAAAAAACGACCATGTTTGCTGCGGCTTATGCCGCACTACTTTGCTGGTAGACTGGCAAGCAGAGCAGGAGACAAAACTTGCGGAAGCACCGTCGGCTGGTCGATTTCCGGCCTGTAATAAAGGTATAACGGCACGCCCGCCCGGTTGTGCGCTTCGATAAAGCGCCCCATCACCGGATCGCCGTTGGTCCAATCGCCAATGAGCACCGCGACATTGTGCGCAGCGAAAGCGGCGCGGGTAGTGTCGGTTTCGATTGCCGCTTTCTCATTGACCTTGCACGTGAGGCACCAGTCGGCGGTGAAATAAACGAAAACAGGCCGCCCGGCCTTGCGCAAACTCTCCAGTCGGGCCTCGCTAAACGGCTCGGCACCCCCCGGCTGCGCCGCAGTATTGGCGGCCCGGTCTGGATGGCGTCCGCTGACCGACCAGGCCCCGACGATAGCGACGCCAAGCAGGAGCAGTGTCATCACGACACCAAAGCCCAGCCCCGCGCGCTGGCGCTGCCCCGCCACCCACAACACGATCGCGAGGGCAAGCGTCACGACAAGCCCCAGCGCAAGGGCATCGACCCCCGCCTCTTTGCCCAAGACCCAGGCCAGCGCGATGGCGGTAAGCCACATCGGCACCGACAGAATACGCCGGAAGGTCTCCATCCACATCCCCGGCTTGGGCAAGCGCTTGCGCAGCGTCGGCACAAAGCCAAGCGCGAGAAACGGCAAGGCAAGCCCGAGCCCAAGCCCGGCGAACACCGCCAAAGCGGCCGGCCATGGCAGAACCAGCGCCGCGCCCAATGCTGCGCCCATAAAGGGTCCCGTGCACGGCGTCGCAATGAAGGCAGCCAGCGCGCCAGTGGCGAAGGCACCGCCTGCCCCACCGCTGCGGTTGACGAACGCTGGCGTGGGAATTTCGAACAAACCGCCCAAGTTGAGCGACAACGCCACGGTCAGCAGCAACAGCAGCACAATCGCTCGCGGATCCTGCAGCTGGAACGCCCAGCCCACCGCCGTACCGCCTGCGCGCAAGGCCAGGATCGCCGCGCCCAAACCAACGCAGACCGCAACCACGCCGCCGGTATAGGCCAAGGCCTCATGCCGCGCCGCGCGCTCGTCGAGATGGCCCCGCGCCAGGCTCAGCGCCTTGAGGCTCAGGATCGGAAAGACGCACGGCATGATGTTGAGGATCAAGCCGCCCAACATTGCCCCGGCAAAGGCAATCGCCGTCGCCAGCCACACGTTATTCGCCGCAGCGGAGGCGGTGGAGGCAACCGACGCAACGCTGCCCGCCGCTGCCGTGACCAACAGCCCCTGTTGCGCATCGATTTGCAACACGCCCTTCAGCGATGTGCCACCCGCTGCGGCGGCCGCACTTGTTTCCACCACCAGCCGGTCCCCGTCGCGCACCACGCTCTGCGGCTTGGCATAGTCGATCATCCCCGGCGTAATCGGGTAAAAATAGGCGTCCTTCGCGACAGCCGCTCCCGCCGGATATGGGATGGCGATGCGTATGCTGCCCCCGGCAATCTGAAAAGCACTCTTCGCATTGAGCGGCCGCGGGACGGCGCGGTGCCACGCATCGAACTGCGCCTGCGCTTGCGCGGAGATCACCCCGTCGCCCACCGTCAGGGTGATTGCCAAATCCGCCGTCTCGGGGACGCAGACCGTGGCCGAGCACACCAGATAATTGACGTGCAGCTTGACCGGCAGGGCCGTCCCCTGAGCCAGTCCGGCGGGCACGCTCAGCGTGACCAGCGGTGCATAGGGTTTGTCGAACACATAGTTCATCAAATCGGCGACCACGAGCCGTCCGGGCACGGGATAGCTTGGGTCGCTGACGGTCACTCCCTTAGGCAACGTCCACTCAAATTTGGCGGGAAAGCCTGCGTCGCCGGGATTTTCCCAATAGCCGTGCCACCCTGGTTGCGGGACCGTGGCCAGCGCGAGCGTCACGCTCGACCCAGCAGCCGGATGCTTGGTCTCGGCCACCAGCGTCATTGTGAGATGCCGACCCACCACGCCGGAATCGGGGGCGGCAGGCTCGGCCTGCGCCGCGCCCATCCCAAACACCGCTACCACCGTCACCATCGCGTAATGAAACCAGCGCATCGACCATCCTTGAAGCCCGCGCCTACCAACGCCATAGCGGCGCGCGCGGTCAAGCTGTCGATAGCGGAGATTATCATGAAACGGTTCGTATCAAGTCTTGCCCTGTCGATAGCGCTGCTTAGCGCACCAGTCGTGGCCAAGGAGGCACCCCCTGCCCCGACCGCTGCAGCCACACCGCCCAAATTGATCGTCGTGATCTCGGTCGACCAATTTTCGGCCGATCTGTTCGGAGAATATCGCAAATCCTTCACCGGCGGCTTCGCCCGGCTGCAACAAGGCGGCGTTTTCCCGAGCGGCTATCAAAGCCATGCCGCAACCGAGACGTGTCCGGGCCATTCGACGATCCTCACCGGTTTCCGCCCCGAACATACCGGCATCATCGCCAATAACTGGATCGACCTGTCGGTCGCCCGGCCCGACAAGCAAGTCTATTGCGCCGAAGACGAGACCGTGCCCGGTTCGACCTCGGCCAATTACACCGTGTCCGACAAGCACCTTCTCGTGCCCACGCTGGGCGAACGCATGAAGGCGGCGAACCCTGCCGTGCGCGTCGTGTCGGTCGCGGGCAAGGATCGCGCGGCGGTGATGATGGGCGGCCACAATGTCGATGAGCTCTGGTGGTGGAACGGCAAGGCCTTTGTCAGCTATGCCGGTCGCGCCACGCCCGCCGTCGTGGCGCGCGCCAATACCGCCACCGCCGCCAATATCGCCCAGCCACAAGCCGCGCTGGAGGTTCCCGAAGTGTGCAAGGCGCATGACCGCGCCATCCCGCTCGGTGCGGGCAAGACCGTCGGGGCGGGGCATTTCGAGCGCGCCGCCGGCAGCGCCAGCGCTTTCCGCGCCTCGCCTGCCTTTGATGGCGCAATCGTCGCGCTCGCTGCGGGCCTGGTGCAGGACATGAAGCTCGGCCAGGGCCCGACCACCGACATCATCGACGTCGGCGCCTCCGCCACCGATTATATCGGCCACACCTATGGCACCGAAGGTGCCGAGATGTGCATCCAGCTCCAGCAGCTTGACGCGACCCTTGGCTCTTTCTTCAGCGTGCTCGATGCAACCGGCGTCGATTATGAAGTCGTGCTGACCGCAGACCATGGCGGCAACGACATCCCCGAGCGCGAAGTTGATGCCGGTCTGCCCAACGCTGGCCGCGCCACCGTCGCGCTTGCCCCGGCTGTGGTCGGCAAGGAAATCGGCGCGAAGCTCGGCATCGCCAAGCCCGTGCTGTTCGGCGACATCCCCAATGGCGATGTCTATATCGCCCAGGACATCACACCGTCCCAGCGCAAAGCCGTGCAGGCCGCCGCAATCACCTATTACAAGGCCAACCCTCAGGTCGCCGAGGTCTTCACGCAGGCACAGATCCTCGCCACGCCCAGCCCCAAGGGACCGCCCGAAAAATGGACGCTGCTGGAACGTGCCCGCGCATCATACAAGGTCGGCCGCTCCGGCGAATTGCTCGTCTTCCTCAAACCGCGTATCACCCCGATCCCCGATCCGACCAAAGGCTATGTCGCGACCCATGGCAGCCCCTATGATTACGATCGCCGCGTGCCGATCCTGTTCTGGCGCAAGGGCATGAGCGGCTTTGAGCAGCCGACGGGAATCGAGACGGTCGACATCATGCCGACGCTTGCACACCAGATCGGCCTCAAGCTGACGGGTCCGAAAATCGACGGCAAATGCCTCAATCTGGCGGCAGGCGGGGTGCCCTGCCGCTGATGGAGACGCGCACGGCCGAGCTGGCGAGGATCCGCGACCTGGATCGCTATTGGGCGGAAGCAACCTTTCGTGCGCCCAAGCGCCTTCCCTGGCTGCAAACGCGGATCTTGCTCGACTCCCTCGGCCTCGGCCTCGAACAGACCGTCAGCTATCTTGGCCGTCAGCCCGATTACGAAACCTTTCTAGCGTGGGTCCTGGCGACGGCGGGACCACCCGCTGCCGATCGGATCGCGCGCTATCATGCCTGGCTCGACACCGCTCCGTCGCCCCCCGCGACGGCAGAGCGGCTGGCCGCAATCGCGGCCGCGCCCGATGTGCTGGACGCGGACGATCTCGCACAGTGGGATGCGCTCGGCTTCGTGATCCTGCGCGGCGCGCTGTCCCCGGACGAGGCCAAGGCGTGCGAAGACCTGTTATGGCAACAAGTCGGCGGAACGCCCGATGACCCGGCCACCTGGTACACGCGCCGCCCCAACGGCATCATGGTGCAATATTTCCAGCATCCCGCGCTCGACGTCGCGCGCACCGCGCCGCGCGTCCACAAGGCTTTCGCCCAGCTCTGGGGGACGGCCGATTTGTGGATGACGGTCGACCGGATGAGCTTCAACCCGCCCGAGCGGCCCGGTTATGCCTTTCCCGGCCCGCATCTGCACTGGGACGTCAGCCTCGCCCAGCCGATCCCGTTTGCGACGCAGGGCATTCTCTATTTGACCGACACAAGCGCCGACCAGGGGGCTTTGCAGCTCGTCCCCGGCTTCCACCATCGCTTCCCCGACTGGCTCGATGCGCTGGGCGACGCCGATCCGCGCCGGGTCGATCTTAGCGCGGAAACGATCACCATCCCCGCCGCTGCGGGCGATTTGATCATCTGGCGACAGGATTTGCCGCACGGCGCGAGCCCCAATGCCAGCGATCGCCCGCGCATGGCGCATTATGTCAATATGTACGCGCCAACCCTCACGTCGCACCCGGTCTGGCGTTAGCGCACCTCGTACAGGCGGATCCCCGCCCCCAGCCGGTTCGCCCCCACCGCCAGTTGCTCGCCGCTCATATTGGCGACGAAAGCGGGGTTGGTCGGGGCGTTGGGCGCAAGGCTCGCATCATTGCCCTCCACGCGCAGCCCTGCGGACGGGTAGGTCTTGGCCTCGGCCGACACCACGATCAGGCCCGAATGGTTTTCCTTATTCGGTCCCTGCACGAAGGTGTTGCGGGTGATCAGCCCGGTCGCGCCCTCGGGCAGGTCGATCATGTAATTGGTCTTGCGCCCCTGCGTATCGTCGAAGCTGTTGTCGGCGATGGTCACCTTGGGCACGCGCAATTTGACGTAATGCCCGCCCGTGCCGCGTTCAAAGCGCGAATTGGTCACCACCACCGATCCGCGATTGGCGAGATAGATGCTGTGCGAACAGCTCGGGCTCTCATCACACTGACCAAGCCCGGCAAAGGTCGAATGGTCGATCGAGATCTTCTGCGCGACCGGCTCTCCGCCGAGAATCCCCTCCTGGCTGTCGAGGAACATCGCGTTGCGCACCACCAGATCGCCCATTTCGGTGCGGATTCCCGCGCCATTGCCGTCAGCGACGCGCATCTTGCGGAACACGATGCCATCGACGGTCGAGCCCTGCCCGCGCAGCACGAACGCCGCCTTGCCCTCGCAGGTCGTGCCCTCGAAGATCGCAGTCCCCGGCGTCACCGCTTTGAAGGTGATATGCCCGCCCGCCTGCACGGTGCATTGGTGATAGACGCCCGGCGCGATCAGGATCGTCGCCGTCCCCATCCGCACCGATTGCACCGCTTCGTCGATCGTCTGGAAGGCCTGCCCCGTCTCGGCAATGGTAAACGGCGCGCGCGCCTGCTGCGCGGCGGCGGGGGCCGCAAGGGCGATGGCGACGAGCGGAAGAATGCGGCGCATGAGGCAAGGCTCCTTTGCGCCAAGCGATGCCCGCCCACCCGCCGCAGGGGAAGGTATATTGAGGGTTAACCAGCGAGCAGGACGCGCTTTTCAAAGCCCACCTGGACGCCTATGGAGACTGCGATTCGGGGGAAACAGCATGCTGACCGAGACCACCCAAGCGTTGCCACCACGCTACGTCTCCCCCGCCGGTCCGCCCTCGGCTTATGCGATGCTCACGCGGGCGCTGTCCGATCCGGCCTCGGTCATCTCCGACGCGATCTATTCCGACTGGTCGCTGAAGCTGCCGGGGCCGCGCTCGCCCGTCGTGGTGTCGCACCCCGATGCGGTGCGACAGGTCTTGCTCGACAAGGACGGCGCGTTCGGGCGCAACCGGCAGTTGCGGATGCTGATGCGCCGCGCCTGGGGAGAGGGTCTTGCCGCCGCCGAGGGCGAATCCTGGTCGCGCCAGCGCCAGGCCGCAGCGCCCGCGTTCAAACCGGCGGCGGTGCAGTCCGCCGTCCCGGCAATGGCGGCAGCGGCCGAGCGGGCCGCAGGCTCCTGGTCGACCGACGCGCCGATCGACTTGTCGGTCGCGTTGGCGCGGATCGTCACCGAGATCGTGATGACCACCTTGCTGACCGGGCTGGACGATGCCGATCTCGACGCGATCGCCGCGGATGTCCCGCCCTTTATCCGTGCCGCCGCGCATTTCGGATTGCTCGACACACTGCCGATTCCGGATGCGTGGCTCGACCGGCTGCGCGGCATGGGACGCGGCGCGCCCGAGCAGCGCCTGCGCGCGGTGGCTGCGCGTCTTGCGGCGGCGCGCGCCACGCCGCCCGATCGCGTGCAGGATATCGCGGCGCTGATGCGCGGTGCCGGGCCGCTCGCCGACAATCTGCTCGGCTTCCTGCCCGCCGGGCTGGAGACGACCGCGCAGGCGGCGGCCTGGGGCCTGTATCTGCTGGCGCTCTATCCCGACTGGCAGGAAGCACTGTATCGGGAAGCGCTCGCGGCCGACGCGCTCGACCCGGTCCTGCCGATCGGCCGCCAAGTCGTGCAGGAAACGCTGCGTCTCTATCCGCCAGCCCCCTTGCTGGTGCGCGCGGCTCTACGGCACGGCGACCTGCAGGGCCACCGGCTCTACCCCGGGCAAGTCGTGATCCTGCCGGTGTTCGCGATCCATCGCCATCGCGAACTGTGGGATCGTCCCGATGCGTTCGATCCCGACCGCTTCGCGCCCGGTGCCGCTTATGATCGCGGCGCGTTCCTGCCCTTCGGGGCCGGGCCACGCCTGTGCATCGCGGCCGCCTTCGCGCAAACCGAGATCGCCGTGATGATGGCGGTGCTGCTGCGCCATTTCCGCTTCACGCTCGCCGCGCCCGAGCCCGTCATCAGCCTGAAGACGACCACCCATTCGCTGACGGGCCTGCACGTGACCGCAACGCCACGGCGCGACTAGATCAGTCTAGATTGGGCCGCAGCCAGCGCGTCGCGGTCGCCAGATCGACCCCGCGCCGCTCGGCATAGTCTTCCAACTGGTCCGGCCCGACGCGCGCCACACCGAAATATTCGGCTTGCGGGTGCCCGAAATAGAAGCCCGACACCGCCGCAGTCGGCAGCATGGCGAAGCTGTCGGTCAGCGTGATCCCGGTCGCTGGCGTTGCGCCGAGCAGGTCGAACAGCATCGGCTTTTCGCTATGGTCGGGGCAGGCCGGATAGCCGGGTGCCGGGCGGATGCCGCGATAGTGCTCGCGTATCAGCGCTTCATTGGTCAGTTGCTCGCCCTCGGCATAGCCCCACAAGGTCGTGCGGACATGCTGGTGCATCCGCTCGGCAAAGGCTTCGGCCAGACGGTCGGCCAGTGCCTTCAGCAGAATGTCCGAATAATCGTCATTGTCGGCCTTGAAGCGCGCGAGATGCGTCTCGATGCCGTGCCCGGCGGTAACCGCAAAGCCGCCGATCCAATCGCCTGCGGGATCGATGAAATCGGCCAGGCACATATTGGCACGCCCCTCGCGCTTGGCGATCTGCTGGCGGAGGAAGGGCATTCTGACTTCTCCCTCTCCCCCTCCGGGGGAGAGGGTCGGGGAGAGGGGCTGAGCTGGATCATTAGACGGCACGCCCGTTGCAGACGCCCCCTCTCCCCGGAGGGGAGAGGGAGAAGAAATCACCACATCATCGCCCTCGCGCCGGCACGGCCACAACCCCGCCACGCCCTTCGCCGTCAGCCATTTCTCCGCGATGATCTGGTCGAGCATCTTCTGCGCATCCTCGAACAGGTTGCGCGCGCTTTCCCCGACGATTTCGTCATCGAGGATCGCCGGATAATTGCCCGCCAATTCCCAGGCCCGGAAGAACGGCGTCCAGTCGATCAGCTCGCGCAGGTCGGCGAGGTCCCAATCCTCGAACACATGCACGCCCGGCTGCTTGGGTGCCCCCGGCTTCAACGCCATGTCGGCGACAAAGCCATTGGCCCGCGCGGCCTCGATCGGAATCAGCTCGCTCTGCCCCTTATTGGCGCGCGCGATGCGAACGGCTTCATATTCGTCCGAGGTCTTCTGCACGAATTCGTCGCGGATCGTGTCGCTGACCAGCGTCGAAGCCACGCCAACCGCACGGCTGGCGTCGAGCACATGCACCACCGGCCCTTTATAGGCAGGCGCGATGCGCAGCGCCGTATGCACCTTGGAGGTGGTTGCCCCGCCGATCAGCAGCGGCATCGTCATACCAGCCCGCTGCATTTCCTCGGCCACCGTCACCATTTCGTCGAGCGACGGCGTGATCAGCCCCGACAGGCCGATCATATCGGCATCGTTCTCGTTCGCGGCCTTGAGGATGTCCGACCAGGGCACCATCACCCCCATGTCGACCACGTCGAAGCCGTTGCACTGCAGCACCACGCCGACGATGTTCTTGCCGATATCATGCACATCGCCCTTCACGGTCGCCATGATGATCTTGCCCTTACCGCGCGCGCCAGGCTCCTTCGCCGCCTCGATGAAGGGCAGCAAATGCGCCACCGCCTTCTTCATCACGCGGGCCGATTTCACCACTTGCGGCAGGAACATCTTGCCCGATCCGAACAGGTCGCCGACGACGTTCATGCCGTCCATCAGCGGGCCTTCGATCACCTCGATCGGGCGCGCGAAGCCTTGCCGGGCTTCCTCGGTATCCTCGACCACATGCAGGTCGATGCCCTTGACCAGAGCATATTCGAGCCGCTTGTTCACCGGCAGGCCGCGCCACTCCGCCGCCGCTTTCTCAGCCACCGCATCGGTGCCCTTGAAGCTCTCGGCAAGCGCGATCAGCCGCTCGGTCGCGCCCTCGTCGCGGTTGAGGATGACATCCTCGCACGCCTCGCGCAGCTTCGGGTCGATCGCGTCGTAAATGTCGAGTTGGCCGGCATTGACGATCGCCATGTCCAGCCCGGCGGGGATGGCGTAATAGAGGAACACCGAGTGCATCGCGCGGCGCACCGGCTCATTGCCGCGGAAGCTGAACGACAGGTTGGAGAGGCCGCCCGAGATATGCGCGTGCGGGCAGCGCGCCTTGATGTCGCGGCACGCCTCGATGAAGTCGACCGCATAATTGTTATGCTCCTCAATCCCCGTTGCCACCGCGAAGATGTTGGGATCGAAGATGATGTCTTCCGGCGGGAAGCCGATGCCCATCAGCAAATCATAGGCCCGCGCGCAAATCTCGAGCTTGCGCGCGCGCGTGTCGGCCTGGCCGACGGTGTCGAACGCCATCACGACGACGGCGGCACCGTATTGCATGACCTTCTTGGCCTGGGCGAGGAACTGCTCTTCCCCCTCCTTCATGCTGATCGAATTGACGATCGGCTTGCCGCTGACGCACTTCAGCCCGGCCTCGATCACCGACCATTTCGAGCTGTCGACCATGAACGGGATGCGCGCAATGTCGGGCTCGGCGGCGATCAGCTTGAGGAAGGTGACCATCGCATATTCGGCGTCGAGCAGGCCCTCATCCATGTTGATGTCGAGCACCTGCGCGCCCGATTCCACCTGTTGCCGCGCAACCTCGACTGCCGCCGGGTAATCCCCCGCCATGATGAGCTTCTTGAAGCGCGCCGAGCCGGTAACGTTGGTGCGCTCGCCGATGTTGACGAACTGGGCGGTGGAGGTGGTGGTCATTGTGCTTCTTTTCCCCCCTCCCGCTTGCGGGAGGGGTTGGGGGAGGGACTGTTCAACAAACCGGGCGGGCGCGGGAGGAAAACCCCTCCCCCAGCCCCTCCCGCAAGCGGGAGGGGAGTTACGCCGCCATCGTCATCGGCTCCAGCCCGGCCAGCCGCGTCACCACCGGCGGCACCGGCAGCACGCGTGGCGCCAACCCACGCACACCCTCGGCAATCGCCTTGATGTGCGCCGGGGTCGATCCGCAGCAGCCGCCGAGGATGTTGACTTGCCCCGCGCTCGCCCATTCGCCGACCAGCCCCGCCGTCGTCTCCGGCATCTCGTCATATTCACCCAATTCATTGGGCAGCCCGGCATTAGGATAGACCATGATGAGGGTATCGGCGATGCCCGCCAGCGTGCGCACATGCGGGCGCAACTGCTCCGCGCCGAACGAGCAATTGAGCCCGATCGTCACCGGCTTGGCATGGCGCACGGCGTGCCAGAACGCCTCGACCGTATGCCCCGACAAATTGCGGCCTGACAGATCGGTCAGCGTCATCGACAGCATGATCGGCACGTCGCGCCCCAGCGCCTCGCCCGCTTCCAGCGCCGCCATGATCGCGGCCTTGGCGTTCAAGGTGTCGAACACCGTCTCGACCAGGATAAAGTCCGCCCCGCCCTCGATCAGCGCGTCGGTCTGTTCGCGGTACACGCCTTTGAGATAATCGAAGTCGATCTCGCGAAAGCCCGGATCGTTGACATCGGGGCTGAGCGACAGCGTCTTGTTGGTCGGCCCGACGGCCCCTGCAACAAAGCGCGGGCGGCCATCCTTGGCCTGATATTCATCCGCCAGCCGCCGCGCGAGCCGCGCGCTCTCGACATTGATCTCGCGCACCAGATGCTCGGCGGCATAATCCGCCTGGCTGATGCGGTTGGCCGAGAAGGTGTTGGTCTCGGCAATGTCCGCCCCCGCCTCGAAATAGGCGCGGTGGATCGCCTCGGGCACCGCCGGCTTGGTCAGCGCGAGGATGTCGTTATTGCCCTTCTGGTCCTTGGTCAGGCCCAGGTCGCCAGCATAATCCGCCTCGGATAGCTTCCAATTCTGGATTTCGGTGCCGAACGCGCCATCGGTGATCAGGATGCGCTTGGCCGCTTCGGCCAACAGGGTTTCTCGTGCGGTCATCTGCTAATCCTTCTCCCCTCCCGCTTGCGGGAGGGGTAGGGGGAGGGAATGTCTCGGGAGGGCCCTAACAGGCCCTCCCCTAACCCCTCCCGCAAGCGGGAGGGGAATGGATTACGCCGCCTCTGCCGTCGCCACGGCCTTCGCGCGCAGGCCCAATAGATGACATATAGCAAAGCTGAGCTCGGCGCGGTTGAGCGTGTAGAAATGGAAATTGCGCACATCGCCTGCATACAGCTTGCGGCACAGTTCGGCGGCAAGCGTCGCGGCGATCAACTGGCGGCTGGCGGGATGGTCGTCCAGCCCCTCGAACAGCCGTCCCATCCACGGCGGCACCACCGTACCGCACAGTGCCGACATGCGCACGATGCTCTGGAAATTGGTGACGGGCATGATGCCGGGCACCATCTCCGCCGAAATCCCGGCCGCCGCCGCGCGATCGCGGAAGCGGAAGAAGGTTTCGGGCTCGAAGAAGAATTGCGTGATCCCGCGCGTTGCGCCCGCATCCAGCTTGCGCTTGAGATTGTCGAGGTCATCGGCCTGATCGCGCGAATCCGGGTGGCATTCGGGGTAAGCCGCGACCGAAATCTCGAACGGGTGGAGGCGCTTCAGGCCAGCCACCAGATCGGCGGCATTGGTATAGCCCTCGGGATGCGGGACAAAGCCCCCTGCCCCCGGCGCATCACCGCGCAGCGCGACGATATGGCGCACGCCTGCCGCCCAATACTGCTCGGCAATCTCGTCAATTTCGGCGCGCGAGGCTTCGACGCAGGTCAAATGCGCCGCCGCGCCCAGGCTCGTCTCGCGCTGGATGCGGGCGACGGTCGCATGCGTGCGGTCGCGCGTGGTGCCGCCTGCGCCATAGGTGACCGAGACGAAGCTGGGCGCGAACGGCTCAAGCGTGCGCACCGTTTCCCACAAAGCCTCTTCCATCTTCTCGGTCTTGGGCGGGAAGAATTCGAACGACACCGCCGCATCGCCCGCCAGATCCGCGAACAGCGGGGCCTCGAGCGCGCGCCGCGCCTCCTCGAGCTGGTTCACCGAAATCGTCATGCCGCCATCGCCTTGTGTATCCCGGAACGCTGGGCATCGCGTTTGCGCGCGAGCCATAATTTCACCGTCAGTTCGCCGCCTTCGAGCCGCTCGGTCCTCTCGGGCGCGAGATCGGCAGCGGCGAACCATGTCGCCATTTGTTCATCGGCAAAGCCCAGGCGGGTATGCCCGTCCTTCGTCCGCAACTCCTCGCGGTCGTGCGCCGCGAAATCCGCGATCAGCAGCCGCCCGCCCGCCTTCAGCACCCGCGCCGCCTCGGCGATCGCGGCCCCCGGCTGCTGTGCGAAATGCAGCACATGATGCACGATCGCCACGTCCGCCGCACCGTCCGCCAAAGGAAGCGCATAGAGATCGGCCTGCCGCAATTCCGTATTGTCCAACCCCCGCTCGGACAATTTCGCGCGCGCCAGCCGCAGCATTTCGGACGAGCGATCGATCCCGAGCGCCTGCTCGGCCCGTCCCGCAAACAATTCCAGCATCCGCCCGGTGCCGGTGCCGATGTCGATCAACTGGCCAATCGGTGCCTCGCCCAGTACCGCCGAAATCGCTGCCTCGACTTCGCTTTCGGCAATGTGAAGCGAGCGGATCGCGTCCCACTGTCCCGCATTGGCCTCGAACCACAAAGCCGCCGAGGCAGCGCGATCGGCACGCACCGCCGCCAGCCGCGCGGAATCGGCCACCGCCCAATGGTCGGGCTGAAGCGCCGCCCACGAATCCAGCGCCTCCAGCACCGGGCCGACCGTGGTGCCGCCGCCCAACGCCACGAACACCCAACTGCCCTCCTTGCGGCGCTCGGCCAGACCGGCATCGCACAGGATCTTGACGTGCCGGCTGACGCGCGGCTGGCTTTGCCCGAGGACCTGCGCCAATTCGCCAACCGACAGCTCCATCGAGCGCAGCAGGGCGACGATGCGCAGGCGGGTCGCGTCGGCAAGCGCGCGAAAGATTTCGAGAGCGATGGTCATTGGCGACAACATATAAAGATATCTTTATATGAGGTCAACGCGCTTCGGCCCCTTCCGCTTTTCCGTCAGCCCCGCGCCCCTACAGCGCTCCGCCCTCTTGGAACGGTTTGCGTGCAACAAGATCGGCCGGATGGAGTTGAAGGGGCACCGCCCATCCTTTACCGTCGCCGTATATCTTCCGAAAGCCAAGGGTACCCATAATGACCAAGTCGCTCGCCATTCTGCCACTGGCTGCTCTCCTTGCATTCGGCGTATCCGGCTGCAGCCCGAAGGCACAGAATGAGGTCTCCGAAGCGGCAAACGCCGTTGCTGCCGACGCCAATGCGACCGCAGCGCAGGCTGTCGACGATACCGACGCCGCACTCGGTGCCGCCGAATCGCGGATCGACAATGCGGGCGCGGTGCTCGGCAACAAGGCCGACCGGGTCGCCGACAAGACCGGTGCCGCGCTGAAGGACGTCGGCAACGAGATCCAGGACTGATGCGGACGCCCTTGCTTTTCGCGCTGCTGTTGCTGGCGGCTTGCTCGGGCAAATCTTCCTCCGGCGCGACCGCAGCGGAGGACAAGGCGCTCGACACTGCCGCCGCCTCGCTCGAGGCCAACAGCGCCGATGCCAATGCCGCGATCATCGTCGATGACGACGAAGGCGGCAACGAAACCGATTCCGAGGACCATTGATCATGACGACCTTACGCCGCCTTGGCGCGACCGAGCTCCATATCGCGCCGCTCATATTGGGCGGAAACGTGTTCGGCTGGACCGCCGACCGAGACACCAGCTTTGCCGTGCTCGACGCGTTCGTGGCCGGTGGCGGCACGATGATCGATACCGCCGACGTCTATTCGGCCTGGGCACCCGGCCATAAAGGCGGGGAATCGGAAAGCGTGATCGGTGCCTGGCTCAAGGCCAGCGGCAAGCGCGATCAGGTGCAGATCGCCACCAAGGTCGGCATGCTGCCGGGCGAAGGCGGCGAGAAACTCGCCCCTGCGCGGATCGCTGCAGCATGCGACGCCTCGCTCCAGCGGCTGGGGGTGGACACGATCGATCTCTATTTCGCGCATCAGGATGACGATGCCGTCGCGCAGGAAGATGCCCTCGCGGCCTTCGCCAAGCTGATCGACGCGGGCAAGGTGCGCGCGCTGGGCGCTTCCAACTTCCACGCGGCGCGGCTGAAATCGGCCAATGACGCTGCCACCGCCCACGGCCTGCCGCATTATCATGTGCTGCAACCCGAATATAATCTGGTCAGCCGCCACAAGTTTGAAGGGCAGCTCCAGGATTATTGCGTCGAGTACAATATCGGCGTGGTGCCCTATTATGGCCTCGCCTCGGGCTATCTCACCGGCAAATATCGCAGCGCCGCTGATTTTGGTAAAAGCGTGCGCGGCGGGCGGATGCAGGCGTTCATGGACGGCACCGGCCCCGCCGTCCTCGCTGCGATGGATGCGACTGCAGAGGAAACCGGTGCCTCGCTCGCGCAGATCGCGCTGGCGTGGCTCGCCGCACAGCCCGGCGTCACTGCACCGATCGCGAGTGCCACCAGCGTAGCCCAGGTCGAGGAATTGCTGGGCGCGATGGATTTGACGCTCAGCACCGACCAGATCGACCGGCTGACCAACGCCGGCGCCTGACCTTACCCATCGCCGTCACCCCGGCCTTGTGCCGGGGTCCACCGCTGCGCACGGATAACGATTTCAGAAATCCGTGGCAGGGTGGATGCCGGGATGAGCCCGGCATGACGGAAGGGTAGAAGCCCGCCGCGGCAAAGCCACGTCGTCGGACGGGGCTGCAAGCCCCGCCGGCCGGGCCTGCCGCGGGCGCGGCGGAGCTTTGCTCCGCCTGCTGCGTCAGGCCGCGAACTGGTTCATCGTATTGTGCGCCCCACCGGCCTTCAACGCCGCCTCACCCGCGAAATACTCCTTGTGGTCGTCGCCAATGTCGCTGCCCGACATGTTCTGGTGCTTCACACACGCAATCCCCTCGCGGATTTCCTTGCGCTGCACGCCCTTCACATACCCCAGCATCCCCGCCTCGCCGAAATACTCCTTGGCGAGATTGTCGGTCGACAGCGCCGCCGTGTGATAGGTCGGCAGCGTGATCAGGTGATGGAAGATCCCGGCGCGCGCCGCTGCATCCTTCTGGAAGGTGCGGATGCGCTCATCGGCTTCCTCGGCAAGCGGCGTGGCGTCATAATCGACCGACATCAGCTTCGCGCGATCATAGGCGGAGACATCCTTGCCCTCGCCCGCCCAGGCATCGAACACTTGCTGGCGGAAGTTGAGCGTCCAGTTGAACGACGGTGAGTTGTTGTACACCAGCTTGGCATTGGGCACGACTTCGCGGATGCGGTCGACCATCCCCGCAATCTGCGCGATGTGCGGCTTCTCGGTCTCGATCCAAAGCAGGTCGGCACCGTGCTGGAGCGAGGTGATGCAGTCGAGCACGCAGCGGTCCTCGCCGGTTCCGGCGCGGAACTGGAACAGGTTGGACGGCAGACGCTTGGGCCGCAGCAATTTGCCATCGCGGTTGAGGATGACATCGCCATTGCGCGCGGTGGCGGGGTCGATCTCCTCGCAATCGAGGAAGCTGTTATACTGGTCGCCGAGGTCGCCCGGCTCCTTCGACACCGCGATCTGCTTGGTCAGCCCAGCGCCGAGCGAGTCCGTGCGCGTAACGATGATGCCGTCCTCGACGCCGAGTTCGAGGAAGGCGTACCGGCAAGCACGAACCTTGGCGAGGAAGTCCTCATGCGGCACGGTCACCTTGCCGTCCTGATGGCCGCATTGCTTTTCGTCACTGACCTGGTTTTCGATCTGCAAGGCGCACGCGCCCGCTTCGATCATTTTCTTGGCGAGCAGGTACGTCGCCTCGGCATTGCCGAAGCCCGCATCGATATCGGCGATGATCGGCACGACATGCGTCTGATAGCCGTCAATCGCGTTGAGCAAACGCTGCTCCTCGATCGCATTGCCGGACGCCCGCGCGGCATCAAGCTCCCGGAACATCATGCCGAGCTCGCGCGCATCGGCCTGGCGCAGGAAGGTGTAGAGCTCCTCGATCAGCGCCGGAACGCTGGTCTTTTCATGCATCGACTGGTCGGGCAGCGGCCCAAATTCGCTGCGCAACGCGGCAACCATCCAGCCCGAGAGATAGAGATAGCGGCGCTCGGTCGAGCCGAAATGCTTTTTGATGCTGATCATCTTCTGCTGGCCGATGAAGCCGTGCCAGCAACCGAGCGACTGCGTGTACTTGGCCGGATCGGCATCATAAGCCGCCATGTCGCGGCGCATGATCGCGGCGGTGTAGCGCGCAATGTCAAGGCCGGTCTGGAAACGGTTCTGCACCCGCATCCGCGCAACGCTTTCGGCGTCGATGCCGTCCCAGGTGCCGTTCTGGCTCTGGATCAGTTTGGCGGTTTGGGCGATGGCGGTCTGGTAAGTCACGGCGAACATCCTCATCGGCTGCGATGGCAAGGATGTAGGCAAGTTTACAGAACTTTGTGACGCAAAATCGCCGATAATTGGCGTATCTCTGTCAATCGATGCGGTATATTTTTGTTAATATGAAATATATTCACAAACCGTAAGTCAGGGGCGCTCGTGAATCACGCTCGGCGCAGGCCGTCCTCGCAAATAGGCTTGCTCGGGGCTGGCGATCGGGAAACCCGCCGCCGTCGCTGCCGCCAAAATGCGCCGGATATTTTGATAGCTGATGGTACTCACCGTGACGCTGGTCGGCAGATTGAGCCATTCTTCCGAAACCCGCAAACCGCCGCGCACCTTTTCCACGCGGCCATCCGCCACCAGCTTTTCCGCACGGCGTTGCACCGTGGCGTAGGGAAGCCGCAGTGTTCGCGCGAGCGCGCTCACCCGCAGCGGGCGTCGCAACGAGTCGGGCGGCACGGCGAATTGGTCAGCATAACGCCGCGCCAAGACGGGATCGTAGGTGTAGCTGCGCGTGTTCGCACACAGGATGGTCGAATAGAGCACCAGGTTGATCCATTCCTGGTGCAACCCGCGATTGTTGTCGGCCACGGCGAGCATGATGTCGGCCGCGGCGCGGACACCGACCGCCGGATGATAGGCGCTCGTGTTCCGCTGCGGCGGCATCGGCAAATCGAACCGCTGCAAATCCTCGACCAGCCGCACGAAGGCGTCGTGCGCCGTCATCGACATCTCGATCATTTCCGGGCGCTGCAAGCCACTGGCAAGCGCGACCACGCCGCTGGGCGTGCGCGCCACCACCTCCTGCGCGATCAATGCATTGACGTGGCGGCGCACGGTCTCGAACGGACGGGACAGCGATGCAGCCAAGGAATTGATCGAGATCGCGCGGGATTCGGGCGGGTCGGCAGCGACGTCCATGCCATCGATCGGCGTTGATGAACTTTGCCGCGCGATCAAGGTAAAGACCACGAACCGGTCGAGATCACCGTCGAACGCGCGAAGCCCGGCCAGGACAATCGTTGTCTGCATTTCGGCTAAAAAACGGGTCACCATCCGTATCGGCGCGACGGCCCCGAAATCGCTTTCCGCCTTCCCCATGATCGCGCCTTAATCCCCCCCAAAAGTGAACGCGCTTACCCCGCGCTCACGCTCGTTGATCGCCAGCGCGCGACCGACGGGCGGCAGCGACCGCTGCGGACAGCCGCTCCGCCCACACGCTCGGCAGCCCAGCCCGATCGGCGTCGCCTCGCCCTTCAAGTCCAGGCCGCGCGCGACCACCAGCGTTCCGGCATGTTCCGCCGCCACGCCCAGCCCGACCGCGAATTCCGCCGGCACCGCGCCATAGCGCCTCCCCTGCGGGGTTACGGTTCGCGCCATGGTCAACCAGCGTGCACCGCCTTCCAACTCGATCAATTGCACCGCCAGCACTCCCGGTCGATCGAACGCGGCATGCAACCGCCACAACGGACAGCGCCCCTCCGACTCCGCCAACGGCGAGCCGCTCGCGCCGGAGAAGCGCTTTGACACCTGCCCGGCGCGATCAATCCGCACCAGAAAAAACGGCAGTCCGCGTGCGCCGATGCGTTGCAAAGTGGTCAGCCGATGCGCGACCTGTTCAAAGCCCGCGCCAAAGCGGCGTTGCAGAAGCTCGATATCGTATCCGGTTGCCTCGCACGCGCGCAGAAAGCGGGCATAGGGCATCATCAACGCGGCCGCGAAATAGCTGGCGAGGTGGCGGCGATACAGGCGCTCCGCGTCGCGATCGGTAAAGCCTGCCCCCTTGGCCAACCCATCGATTTCACCCCGCGCCTCGATCTGGGCGAGTTGATAGGCCGCACCGAAGACCCGCGACGCCGGATCGAGCATTTCGGAAAGCTGCAACTGCCGCGCGTGGAGATCGGTGCGGCGGAGCAGATCGGGCATGACATCCACCGGCAGCACACGAATCGTGAGTTGGTGCTTCACCCGCAACCGCTCGGCAATGGCACCATAGAGATCGCCTGCGCCCAGCCGCAATTCATCGGCGAGCCCTTCCGCCAGCGCGTCCAAATCGGCGAAATGGCCGCGCCATCGCTCGATTTCGCGGCGCACCTCGGCAATCGGATCGGACGCCCCTGCCTCGGCCGAGCCCGCCGCCCCGATCCGGTCGAACGCGCGCGCAAACGCTTCCGCTCCGCCCGGCGCGCCCGCCAGCCATTCCTCGATTTCGTTGCGGTCGATTTCCAGGTCGGCGAACATCGGGTCGGCGAGCCGTCGCCGCAGCGCAGCCTCGCCCCCGCCGGGTTCCCCCGCCGCCAGCGCCCGCGGATCGAAATCGAAACTCTCTGCCAGCTTGACGATCAACGACGCCGATAGCGGTCGTTGATTC
The DNA here is from genome assembly GCF_017875905.1 of Sphingomonas sp. PL20. Classification (NCBI taxonomy): domain Bacteria; kingdom Pseudomonadati; phylum Pseudomonadota; class Alphaproteobacteria; order Sphingomonadales; family Sphingomonadaceae; genus Sphingomonas; species Sphingomonas sp. PL20. The sequence continues at coordinate 2,457,032 of NZ_JAGINH010000002.1, forward strand.
TTCTCGACGAGATTGAGGTAGCTCGGGCTGATCGTCAGCGTTTCGGCCATGGCCGCCTGCGTCAATCCCGCCTGTCGCCGCAACCGACGAATGGCGTGCCCAGCGAACAGTTTGCGATCGGCCATGCTCTCTACGCCCCTGACGATGCGGCGTATGAAGCGCCACCACCCATAGTGCCGCAACTTGTCATATATTTACAAGAAAACTTCAAGTTCGCGCAGATAAGTAACGCCTTTACCGAATGGTGCCCTCATACCCCCTGTTCGGCGTGATCCTTTCCTCTCTATTGCGCCCTCAACGGATCGGCAGCTTGTCAAAAGCTCGACCGTTCGCAGAGGCTTGAGAGTTTCCTGGGGAGGAAAGGATGCCCGCCACGCACAAGCGTGGCGGGCATTTCCTGTTCAGGCACCAAGGCGGGCGCTGCGCCAAAGCCGCAAAAGGGTAACGATCCCGATCGCTGCCCATGCCACGTTGAGCGTGGTTGAGGGCCACGCGCCATGCCAGCCGCTGTTCAAAACAAATCCGGCCGCACCGACGACGTTCATCCACTGAAACGTCGCCGACTGGCCGGACAGTTTGCCGGTCGAAACCAGCAGATAGGAAGCGAGGATGAGCAGCGCCGCTGCCCATCCAATCCCTTCGATCGCCGTCGTCACGACAGCATCGGCATTACGCAGCCAGCTTGCGCAGCACGTACTGCAGAATGCCGCCATTGAGGAAATATTCCAGCTCGTTGACTGTATCGATCCGGCAACGCGTCAGGAAGGTTTCGACCGTGCCATCGGCGCGGGTCAGCGTGACCTCGACGTCCTGGCGCGGACGGATGTCTGCGACCTTCAGGATCGTGAAGCTTTCCGAACCGTCGAGCTTCAAGGTCTTGCGGTCAACGCCTTCGGCGAATTGCAGCGGCAGCACGCCCATGCCAACCAGGTTCGAGCGGTGAATGCGCTCGAAGCTCTCGGTGATGACGACGCGCACGCCGAGCAGATTGGTGCCTTTCGCCGCCCAGTCACGCGACGAGCCGGTGCCATATTCCTTGCCCGCGATGACGATCAGCGGAACGCCGTCCGCCTTGAAGCGCATGGCCGCATCATAGATCGGCATCGTCTCGCCCTTATACGAGGACATGCCGCCCTCGACGCCCGGCACCATCTCATTCTTGATGCGGATGTTGGCAAAGGTGCCGCGCACCATGACATTGTCGTTGCCGCGACGTGCGCCATAGGAGTTGAAGTCGGCGCGCGCGACCTGGCGCTCCATCAGCCATGCACCAGCGGGGCTGTCAGCCTTGATCGAGCCGGCCGGCGAAATGTGGTCGGTGGTGATCGAATCGCCCAGGATGGCGAGCGGACGCGCCTCGACAATGTCCTGCACCGGTGCCGGGGTCATTGACATGCCTTCAAAATAAGGCGGGTTGGCGATGTAGGTCGATGCGGGCGGCCACGCATAGGTGTCGGAGCCGACCACGTCGATCGCCTGCCACTTCTTGTCGCCGAGGAAGACGCTGGCGTAGCGCGACTGGAACATGCCGCGGTCGATGTTGGCGTCCATCACTTCGCGGACTTCGGCGTTGGTCGGCCAGATGTCCTTGAGGTACACGTCGGTGCCGTCGGTCGCCTGGCCGATCGGGGTGGTGGTGAAGTCCTCGGTCACCGTGCCCTTGAGCGCGTACGCCACGACCAGCGGCGGCGAAGCCAGGAAGTTGGCGCGCACGTCGGGGCTGACGCGGCCCTCGAAGTTGCGATTGCCCGACAGCACCGAGGCAGCGACGATGTCATTGCCGTTGATCGCCGCCGAAATCGGCGCAGCGAGCGGACCCGAATTGCCAATGCAGGTGGTGCAGCCATAGCCGACCAGGTTGAAGCCGACCGCGTTGAGGTCTTCGGTCAGGCCAGCCTTGTCGAGATAATCGGTCACGACCTGCGAGCCAGGTGCCAGCGAGGTCTTGACCCACGGCTTGGGCTTCAGGCCATACGCATTGGCCTTGCGCGCGACCAAGCCAGCGGCGACCAGCACCGACGGGTTCGAGGTGTTGGTGCAGCTCGTAATGGCGGCGATCACCACGTCGCCATCGCCGATATCGTGATCACGGCCTTCGACCGGAACGCGCTTGGCGCTGGCGTGGCTGTAGACCTTGGCGAGATCGGCGTTGAAGGTGTCGTCGACCTCGGTGAGGATGACCTTGTCCTGCGGGCGCTTGGGGCCAGCGAGCGACGGCACGACGCTCGACATATCCAGTTCGAGCGTGTCGGTGAACACGGGGTCCGGCGCATCCGCCAGACGCCACATGCCCTGCGCCTTGGCATAGGCCTCGACCAGCGCGATCTGCTCATCGCTGCGGCCGGTCAGGCGCAGATAGGTGAGCGTCGCATCATCGATCGGGAAGAAACCGCAGGTCGCGCCATATTCGGGTGCCATGTTGGCGATCGTTGCGCGATCGGCGAGGCTCAGCGCATCAAGGCCCGGGCCATAGAACTCGACAAAGCGGCCAACCACGCCCTTGGCGCGCAGCATCTGCGTGACGGTCAGCACCAGGTCGGTCGCGGTGATGCCCTCGGCAAGCGTGCCGGTCAGCTTGAAGCCGACGACTTCGGGGATCAGCATCGACACGGGCTGGCCGAGCATCGCGGCTTCCGCCTCGATCCCGCCGACGCCCCAGCCGAGCACGCCCAGACCGTTGACCATCGTGGTGTGGCTGTCGGTGCCGACGCAGGTGTCGGGATACGCGATCGTCTTGCCGTCCGGCGAAACCGACGACCACACCGCCTGCGCGATGTTCTCGAGGTTCACCTGGTGGCAGATGCCGGTGCCAGGGGGCACGACCTTGAAATTGTCGAGCGCCTTGGAGCCCCATTTCAGGAACTCGTAGCGCTCATTGTTGCGCTGATATTCGAGCTCGACGTTATCTTCGAACGCCTTGGGCGTGCCGAATTCGTCGACCATCACCGAGTGATCGATCACGAGATGCACCGGCACGAGCGGGTTGATCTTGGCGGCATCGCCACCAAGCTTGGTGATCGCATCGCGCATCGCCGCGAGATCGACCACGCAGGGAACGCCGGTAAAATCCTGCATCAGCACGCGCGCGGGGCGATACTGGACTTCGCGGTCGGACTTGCGCTCCTGCTGCCAGTCGATGATCGCCTGCAGGTCCTCGGTGGTGACGGTCACGCCATCCTCAAAGCGCAGCAGATTCTCGAGCAGCACCTTCATCGAGAACGGCAGACGGCTGATATCGCCGAGCTTTTCCGCGGCGGCAGCGAGGCTGAAATAATCATATTGCGCGCCGTTCACGTCGAGCGTGGTGCGAGTGCCGAGGGTATCCTGGCCAATGGCGGTCATATGCAGCGGGTCCTTCCCTATGGGGCCTAGACGGGGCGCGGCGGGGAGGCGGCGAAAAGCCGCGCGGGCGCGCCCAGTGTGGGCGAATGCAAGAGTCGGGAGCGGCGATAGCAGCGAGGGCAAGCTTGGGGAAGGGCACGAGGCCCCGCCCAGCGCCTAAAAGCTTGCGCGCTGATCGGTCCAACGCCCATTCGTCCGCCATCCTTAACGCTGCATTGCCTTATGATAGATCATGGCGGGGCGTTCGCTTTGCTGGTAGGAGCGCCGGGCGACGCAAGCGCGCAGGCGCGCTTCGGTGTGAAGTGGGGTAAAAGCGTGACAGAGGAAGCACTCGTCCTGGACGATCGCGTAGTTGCAGCCGAAACCCCTCTTGAACTTGCGAAACCGGTGGCGCTGTCAGGCGCTTCGATGGCCGCACTGGCGACAACGCTGGCGCTTGCTGGGTGTGGCGACGGCGGTAGTGGTGGCGGCGCGACCGGCGGATCCCCTACCCCTACGCCATCCACCCCGACGCCCACCCCGATCGGAGCGGCGGCCGCCAGCCGCTTCCTTGGCCAGGCGACATTAGGGGCGACCAAGGCAGAGATCGCGAATGTGCAGTCGGCCAGCTACGATGGCTGGCTGACCGCGCAATTCGCCCTGGCGCGCGCGACCAGCCATTGGGACTGGCTCGTCGCCAACGGTTATTCGGCCGCAACCTTCATCAATTCGCTCTCGGGGTTCGACCAGACGATCTGGCGGCAGATGATCGTCGAGCCCGATCAGTTGCGCCAACGCGTCGGCATCGCGCTGTCCGAAATGTTGGTGATTGGCGTCGATGCGCTCAACCTCAACTGGAAACAGTTTGCCGGCGCGGCCTATTTCGACGTGCTGCTCGACAATGCCTTTGGCAATTTCCGCACGCTGATGGGGGCGATTACCACCAATGCGGCAATGGCGACCTTCCTGACCTTCCTCGGCAACCGGAAGGCCAACCCCAGCACGGGCTCCCAGCCTGACGAAAATTATGCGCGGGAACTGATGCAGTTGTTCACGCTCGGCCTGTATCAGCTCAATCCCGACGGCTCGGTCAAAACCAACGCCGGGACACCGCTCGAAACCTATGGCCCAGCCGACGTATCGGGGTTGGCGCGCGTGTTCACCGGGCTCAATTTGGCATCGTCCGACAGCACGAAGCCGGACCGCTACCGCGTGCCGCTGGTCATGACGGCAGCGCAGCACGAAACCGGCGCATCGACTTTTCTCGGCACGACCATCCCGGCGGGGACCGAGGGGATGGCCGCCGTCAACCTCGCGCTCGACGCGATCTTCGCGCATCCCAACGTACCCCCTTTCGTCTCCAAGCAACTGATACAGCGCCTCGTCACGTCCAACCCCTCCCCTGCCTATATCGGGCGCGTGTCGGCGGTGTTCGCCGATAACGGAAAGGGCGTTCGCGGTGACTTGAAGGCCGTGATCCGCGCGATCCTGCTCGATACCGAGGCCCGCGATGCCGCTGCCTTGACCAGCACGACCGCCAGCAAGCTCCGCGAACCCGTGTTGCGGCTGGTTGGTTGGGCACGGGCCTATTCGGCAACGTCGCCGTCAAACGCCTGGGCGATTGGCGACACGTCCAACCCCAATTCGCGGCTGGGCCAATCGATCGGACACAGCGCGACGGTCTTCAATTTCTTCCGTCCCGGCTATGCCCCGCCCAATACCGCCATCGCCAGCGCTGGCCTGGTCGCGCCGGAATTCCAGATCACCAATGAACTGAGCGTCGTCGCCTATATCAATTACATGCAGGCGCTGATCGCCAACGGCACGGGCGACTTCAAGGCCGATTACACCACGATCCTGACGCTCGCGGCGGACAGCCAGGCGTTGATCGACGAGGTCAACCTCGTGCTCGCCAATGGCCAATTGAGCAGCGCGACCGTGACTGCGATCAAAACGGCGGTCGACAGCATCGCCAATACCGGCGCAACCGGGCCCAGCAACCGCGTGATGACCGCGATCCTGCTGACCATGGCTTCGCCCGATTACCTGACCTTCAAGTGAGGATCGCGTCATGACGAGCGACCAATCCCGCCGCGCCTTCCTCAAACGCTCTGCGGCCCTCGGGCTGGCGGGCAGCGCGATGCCGTTCGTCACCAGCCTCGCCGCGATCGGAGAGGCGGCAGCGGCGGTCACCAGCGATTACAAGGCGCTGGTCTGCGTGTTCCTGTATGGCGGCAACGATTACGCCAACACGCTGCCGCCCTATGACCAGGCGAGCTACGCGCTCTATCAGGCGGCGCGCAGCAACATCGCGCTGGACCGCGCCGCGCTCGCAGCAACGGTGTTGAACCCGGTAACGGCGCTGGCCGGCGGGCGCCAATATGCCTTGGCCCCAACGCTTTCGCCTCTGCTGCCGCTGTTCAATGCCGGGAAGATGGCGGTGGCGCTCAATGTCGGCACGCTGGTGCAGCCAACCACCAAGGCGCAATATAGCGCGAACTCCGTGCCGCTGCCGCCCAAGCTGTTCAGCCACAACGATCAGCAAAGCTATTGGCAAGCCTCCAATCCGGAGGGGGCGACCTCCGGCTGGGGCGGTCGCCTCGGTGATCTGCTGCAAAGCGGCAATGGCTCGGCGACGCTGACCTGCATCAATGCTACCGGCAACGCGGTATTCCTGACCGGCAAGACCGCGATCCAATATGCGGTCGGTACGGGCGGGCCGATCGCGTTGTTGAACAATGCGTCCACCGTGTTCGGCTCAACCACAGCGGCCAGCACGTTACGCACGTTGATGTCTGCATCGCAGACCAACGTCCTGCAGAACGAGCATGCCAAGATCAGCAAGCGCGCGCTCGACACCTACACGCAGGTCAATACTGCGCTTGGCAGTGCGCCTGCCGCCAATTTCCCGCTCTTTCCCACGCCCAACAGCCTCGCCGATCAGCTCAAGATCGTCGCGCGGCTGATCTCGGTGTCGTCACAACTGGGCGCGCGGCGGCAAGTGTTCTTCGTGTCGCTCGGCGGGTGGGACATGCACGACGCGCTGGTCGCCAACCACCCGACCCAGACCGGCCTGCTCGCCAATGCGATGCGGGCGTTTTACGACACGACCGTCGCGATGGGTGTGGCCGACAAGGTCACCACCTTCACCGCCTCCGATTTCGGACGAACGCTGGTGTCCAACAGCGATGGCTCCGATCATGGCTGGGGCAGCATGCATTTCGTGATGGGCGACGCGGTGCGGGGGCAGCGCTTTTACGGAACGCCACCGGCGATCGGGAATGGCACGGTCGATGATGTCGGCCAGGGCCGCCTGCTGCCGACCATGGCGGTCGACCAATATGCCTCGACGCTCGCCAGCTGGTTCGGCGTTTCCGCAACCGATATGCGCACCGTGCTGCCCAATATCGGCAATTATAACAGCTCGACGTGGAATCTGGGGTTCGTTTGACAAACACCGTCGACGCACCGAACGAAGGCAGTGGTTGCGCGTTGGACGATTAACGCCCAGCACCGCTCACGGCGGCAACAGGAGATTCGCATGCGTACATTCGTAATCGCAGCAACCGCATTGGCGGCGATCGGCCTTACCGGATGCGATAAGCAAGATGCTGTCGCCGTCGGCCAGCCTGTGGCGCAGGGCGCGCACGCGACCGCGCAAATTCGCACCCCGGATGGGGCCGATGTCGGCCGCGCGACCGCAACCGAAGTGGCCGGTGGCCTGCGCCTGACGCTCGACGTGCACGATCTTACGCCGGGCACGCACGGCGCGCATGTCCACACCGTCGGACGCTGCGATGCGCCGGATTTCGCAAGTGCGGGTGGCCATTGGAACCCGGCCGGCACCAAGCACGGGTCGATGAACCCGCAAGGCCCGCATGAAGGCGATTTGCCGAACCTGATCGTCGGCACCGGTGGGCGCGGAACGATCGGCATCCTGCTGCCCGGCGCGACGATGGCGGGGCTGCTCGACACCGACGGTTCGGCGATCGTCGTCCACGCCAAGCCCGACGATTTGATGACCGACCCATCGGGCAATAGCGGCGCGCGGATCGCCTGCGGCGTGTTCACCGCAGGCTGAGCGCCAGGCGCTCAGGCGATCGCTTCTCCCGCAGCGCGCGCCCGCGCCTCGCGATTGGCCTCTGCCCGCGGCACCAGGCGATAGGCGGCGATAGCCGCGCCGATCGTGATCGGCGCGGTTAGCAGCAGCGACAGGACGCCAGTGGTCAGGCTGCCCGACACCGTCGAAACTCGCCCCGCAATATAGGGGCCCATTGCCAGGCCAAGCAGGGTCGTGCCGATGAAGAATGCGCCCGTCGCGGTGCCGCGCATACGCGGCAGGACGAGATCCTGCATCGTCGCCCCCGCAGCGCCGAGCGCGGTGCTGGAACATGTCGCCGCCACCAGCAACGCCGAGACGAAGGTTGAAACATCCCCGCTGCGAAACGCGATCACGATGAAGGGCAGCGGCACGATCGCGCCAAACAGGATGACCATGATCCGCCCCGCCGGAAAGCGCCGCCGAAGCCGGTCCGCAACGATGCCGCCCAGCGTGACGCCGACAAAACCGCCAAAGGCCAGCGTACCGCCAATCCACCCGCCCGCTTGTTGGATCGTCACCCCCAAGGTGCGCATCGCATAGGGTGCCGCCCAAAGGCTAACGCCGTAGCTGACAAAGGCATTCAGGCCGTACGCCACTACGACGCACAGAAACGCCGGATTGCCGATCACCAGCGTATAGGTTGGCAAATCCCGGCGTTTCAGCGCACTGGCCCAAGAAAAGACCGCATAGGCCCCTAGCCCGACGGCGGTCCATTGCGGCCACGGCTCGCCAAAATGGCGCAACACCGCGATCGCCCCCGCCACCACGCCAAGCGCGAGGAGATTGATCGCGAGCGGCCGAACCCCGCCGCGCGCCGCGCCAATCAGCGTAAAGGGCGGCACGATCGTCAGCAGATCGGCCAGCAAGGCGCGGAACGGGGCCGGATGCCGCTCGGGCGGCGGCAGCCCTTCCACCGCGCCGCGCACGGGCTCGCGCAACGTCGCCACCAGCAGCGCGAGCAGCAGACCCGGCAGCCCCACGGCGATGAAGGCGGCCTGCCACCCGTGCAGCCCCAGCGGCCCGCCAGCCGGATACAGCGTGTTCCAGCGATGCACGACGAGCCCCGCGATGCTGAGGGAAACCCCGCCGCCAACGTACAGTCCAGACGAGTAGACCGCGAGCGCCGTGGCCCGCAACCTCTTGGGAAAATAGTCGGAAATCAGCGAATAAGCCGACGGACTTGCCGTGGCTTCCCCAATCCCCACGCCAATACGCGCGCCCACCAGCATTCCGCCGGAACGGGCAAAGCCGGACAGCGCGGTCATGCTCGACCACAGGACCAGCCCCGCCGTCATTAGCCGAACGCGGTGCCAGTTATCAGCGAGCCGGCCGAGCGGGATGCCGAACAGCGAATAGAACACCCCGAACGCGGTGCCGTACAGGAAACCAAGATCCTCATCTTTCAAATGCAGGTCGCGCTTGATGTCCTCAGCCAGGATCGAGATGATCTGCCGATCGACAAAATTGAGCACGTACACCAGAAAAAGAATGCCGAGAACGTAATAGGCATAGGCCGATGCGCGCGGCGGCGCGGTGCCCGTTGGGGTCGCCATTCGATCAATCCTCTCGGCAGTTTCTGCTCTGGGCACCAACCTAGCAGAGCATACCGATCTTACGAAAGCGGTTTTACCACGCGCCGTCGGGTACCCGGATTCGATGCTTCGCAGGCTCGTGCTGCGCGCTGCGCGAGCCTGCGGGATTGGCTTGAAAAGCGCGCGGTAAAGGCCGATATTGGCATGAGCTGACATATGGTCGGCGTTTAGGAGCTTCTCGCAATGGCAAACTGGTCTGATCCCCGTCCGAATGCTTCGGCGTTCCCGGCGGCTGGGACCGTCGGCACGGCGGCCTTCGATGCCGGCCTGCGCAGCTATATGCTGTCGGTGTACAACTATATGCTGTCGGGCATTCTGTTGACCGGGCTGGTAGCGATGTTCTTCTCCTGGGGCGGCCTCGATTCGCCTGCGGCGCACATCCTGATCGGCGGCGGACCGCTCGCCTGGATCATCATGCTGGCCCCCTTGGGCTTCGTCTTCGGCATGAGCTACGGTGCCGCGCGCATGGCACCGAGCACGTTGCAGGCGATGTTCTGGGGCTTTGCGGTGGCGATGGGCCTGTCGCTATCGACGGTATTCCTGCGCTACACCGGCACATCGGTTGCACAGGCGTTCTTCGCAACGTCGGCGGCGTTTGCCGGGCTTAGCCTCTACGGCTACACCACCAAGCGGGATCTTTCGGCCTTCGGCACCTTCCTGGTGATGGGTCTGGTCGGCCTGATCGTCGCGAGCCTGCTCAACCTGTTCTTCCAGTCGGGCCCGCTCGCGCTGGTCATCAGCATCGTCGGCGTCCTGCTGTTCGCGGGCTTGACGGCATATGACACGCAGCGCGCGAAGAGCATCTACGCCCATGTCGCCGGGACCCAGGACGAACCGCGCATGGTCATCATGTCGGCGCTGAACCTGTATCTCGACTTCATCAACATGTTCCTGTTCATCCTGCGGATGTTCGGCAACCGCAACTAAGCGACACGCAACGCAACGCGCCGGATCCGTCCGGTCTGGGCTCGATAGAACCTCTATCGGGCCCATTCTTTTGCCCAAGGGTCCGTGATGCGCCTCTCGATCGATGTGACGCTCAATTATGCGATCGATGGCGCAGCCGATGTGCTGTTGCTGATCGAGGCTGCCAAAGGTCCGGATCAGCGGCTTTTGCTGCAGGACCTGAAAGTGTGGAGCGACACGCCCTTGCGCGCCGTGCCCGGCGAAGACGGCATCGGGCAGCGCTGCTGGCTTCACGGGGAAGGATCGTTCCATGCCGAGTATCGCGCAACGGTGGAAATCCTGCGCCAACCCCGCGACTTGGCAACGCTGGGCAATACCCCCATCCGCCTGATGCCCCCCGAGACGATCCCCTATCTTCTGCCGAGCCGCTACTGCGAATCGGATCGGCTGGAAGGCTTTGTCGAGCAGGAATTTTGCGGGTTGTCGGCCGGGCCTTTGGCCTGTGCGCTGGTCGATTGGGTGGCTGGCCACCTCACATATGCAAGCGGTGCCTCCAGCGGCACGACAACCGCGCTGATGACCTTCGCCGAGCGGCGGGGCGTCTGCCGCGACTATGCGCATTTGCTGGTGGCGCTGGCGCGCGCTGGCGGCATCCCGGCGCGGTGCGTTTCGGCCTATGCGCCGGGCGTCGACCCACCCGACTTTCACGCCGTTGCCGAATTGTGGATCGATGGCGATTGGCATCTGGTCGACGCCACACGCATGGCCTCAAGCGCGGAACTGGCGCGCGTGGCGGTGGGTCGCGATGCGACCGACATCGCTTTCATGACGGTGTTTGGCCGCGCCACGCTCAATCAGCAGCGGGTGACCGTCACCCGCCTGCCCTGACGGAACACTGTACGCGCTCCGCTCGTTTTAGAGCCGTTCCATTCAGGAGAGCGACAATGCCGCAAGATACCAAGCTGATCGACGAGAAAGCGCTCGACAGCCTGTCGATAGCCCCCGGGAGCCCCGAGGAGAACGAACAGATTCACCATCCCCGTCAAAATGCGGGCCAGGACGAATCCATTGCCAAGCGACTCGAGCGCGACCCGACCAGCCCGGACGCGGTGCTGGACAGCGCGCTCGATGAATCGATGGACGCTTCGGATCCTCCCGCAACCACCAAGCCGGGCGATAACGGCCAGCCCCCGAAATCCTCCGGCTATGACCAGGACGCCGAGGCCGCGATCATCGCCGATCGCCGATAACATTGCGCGGCGGTGGCGCTAACCTCCGATTGTTGCGCCGCCGCCGCACTCGCCAGAATTTTCCATTAGTGAGAACCCTTCATCGCGTCTCTTGTTGCACCGCAGCAGAATCTATGGTCGCTTACTACTATTGGACGATCGGGCGTTAACCATGGGGTAAGCCACGAAGCGCATGATCGCCCAACTGCACTTTGAGCGCGGGGTGATGTAATGGGTTCTCGAATGAAACCGGCAAATGGTGCCATGACGTTGGCGGAAATGAAGGAGTTTGCTGGCTTTACGTCAGCAACGCAGCGTTATGTACGCCGCTCGCTCGACATTGGCCTTGACCGCGATGACGCCATGGCGCGCTGGTCGCGCGACGTGGTCGAGGCTGCGAGCATCCGCGCCCAGGTCCGCGTCTACACGCGCTTGCCCGATATTCGCGCAATGATCCCCGATGACAGTGGCCTCGATTCGGTCGAGCCGCTCTTCGCGCCGCTGTTGACGATTACCGCTTTCGATCTGGGCCAGGGGCGGTTGACGACCTTCTCTGCCTACCGCTTCCTGTACGAACGTCTGGTCGGTGCCGAGATTCGCCCATGGCTGCCTGCAGCATTCTGCGCCGCCGCCGCGCTGCCGCATCTGCACCCTGACCTGCGCCGCAAGTTGTTGCAGTCGATCAGTGAGGCGGCGGCGACCGCATCGGGCTGGTCGAACCGTCAGCCGGCCTTTTTCCCGAAATGGGTGGAAAAGGTCGATATCACCGCCCTGCCCAATTAATCCTGCCCAATTGACCGTTGGCGCGGTCCAACCGGACCGCGCCGCGCCTCATTTATACGCGGTGACCCGGCCCTTTTGATCGAGCACGTACAGCGTGTTGTTGGATACAACCGGCGGCAGCGTGAACGGGGCCTTGGACGCGATCACCGAGCCGACCTTGCCATTCTCGACCGAGGCCGAGACGATCTGACCAAGCGAGTTGGTCAGCACCAGCCGCCCGCCCGCCAGCACCGGACCGAACCAGGTAACCGGATTGGCCTTCTTGCTGTCCTTGATCGTGCCGTCCTTCTTGCGCTTCTCGCTCTTGAAGTGCTGCAACTGGCTGATCCAGCGGACCTTGCCGGTCGCGCGCGCCAGACACACCAGACGGGCATCGTCGGTCACCAGGAACACCCATTCGCCCGCCACCCACGGCGTGGAGATGCCGGCGAAATTCTGTTCCCACATACGCTGACCCGAAACGATTTCGAGCGCGACCATCCGCCCGCCCTGCCCGACCGCGAACACGACACCGCGATCGATCACAGGATCGGCGTCGATGTCCGCCAGCGACGACACCGAAGTCGAGATGGTCGAACGCGACAGCGCGTCCTGCCAGAGCGTGCGGCCATTCTCATAGCGATAGGCGTTGAGCTCGCCCGACGAGAAGCCAGCAACGACGGTACCCTGGCTGACGGCCGGAGCAGCCACGCCGAACACGCCTTGCGTCTCGATCGATCCCGACTGCGTCCATACGACAGCGCCGTCAGCCTGCGACAAGGCGTACAGCTGGTTGTCCTGGCTCAAAATATAGACCTGTCCATTGGCCACGGTCGGCGCGCCGCGCAGCGGGGCACCCGGCTTGACGCGCCACAGCACCTTGCCGGTCGCGGCTTCGAGCGCGACGACATCACCCAGGCCATCGGTCGCAAAGACCTTGCCATCATCGAAGCTCACGCCGCCGCCAAAGCGCGCGCCGCGCGTCTTCTTGTCGATCTTGCCCTTATGCGTTTCGGCAATGTTGGTGGACCAAGCGGCGGCCCCGGTCGTCGACGAAAAGGCGTGAATCGTCGCGTCAACGTCGATTGCGTAGAGGCGACCATCGGCGACGACCGGTGCCGCGCCGAGCCGCTGACGATTGCTGCCGCCGTCGATCGAGGCGCTCCACGCCCGCGACAAGGACGAGCCGAGGCTCAACTGGCCAAGCGACTTGGACGCGCTGCCACCGGGCTGCGCCCAGCTGTCATTGGGGGCTGCGGGCGGCACCAGCACGTCGACACCGGCAATGGTCTTGTCGGCGAGAACGTCATGCTCGCCGGCCAAGATCGCGATGCGCTGCCCCAGCACCGGCGTCTTCTTCTTGCCCTTCATCGAGGCGCAGCCGCTGAGCGCGACAGCAGTCACGGCCACGACGAGAAAGCGGTTGGTCATCTTCATTGCGATTTCTGTTCCTTAGCCTCGGTGACGGCATCCACACCCAATACGCCCGCCATCTGAACCCCGCGTTGCCGCAGCGTCTCCTCCGTAGTCGGATCGCGCGCGATCTGACCGTACAGCACGCCCGCGAGATCCCGCCGATTCTGGCGGAGATAGGAAATCGCGACAAGCTCTCCGGCATTGCCGAACCAGGGATTGCCCTTGACCGCGATCCCGCGCAGCCGCGCGATGACGACGTCGGGCTTGAGCGAGTCAAATTCGGCAGTGGTCTGGCGGATCAACGCGACGTCGCGGAGCGGCTGGCCGATCGAGGTATCGCCCGCGACCTGCGCAAACTTCGCAGCGGCCCCGCGCAAATCCTGCTTCTGCAGCAGCAAATCGGCCTGGCTCATCAACGCCAGCGCGCGGTAGCCGCCGATATTCGAGGTCGCCAGCGTGGTCAGCTTGGCATTGGCCGAATCGATGCGGTTGCTGCCCATGTCTTCATAGGCCTTGGACAGCGCTTCGCCCTGATCGCCCGCCACCGATTGCTCATGCGATTGCCACAGCAACCACCCGCCAAAGCCAAGAAGCGCGAGCAATATGACGGCAATGGCGGCGATGCCGTAGCGCCGCGCGGCCTTGGCCAGTTGATCGCGACGCAGTTCCTCGTCGACTTCACGCAGGAATGCGGCATCGGTATTCGGCGGCACAGCCAAGGGGGAAACTCCATCGGATCAGGGCGGGGAGGCGCGGACCTTAGCCGCGCCGGAAGACAAACAAAAGCGCTCAAAAAATCGGGCGGAACTCCTAAGCGGCGTCAGTCCTTCGGGGCATAGATCTGCTCGGCACCGGGGAAGGCGCGCGACCGGACATCCGCCGCATAGGTTTCAACCGCGGCGGAAATACGGCCTGCAAGGTCATCGAATTTCTTGACGAAGCGGGCTGTGCGATCAAACAGGCCGAGCATATCCTCCGCCACCAGCACTTGCCCGTCGCACTGCGCCGAGGCACCGATGCCGATCGTGGGACAGGCCACCGCATGGGTGATGGCGATCGCGATTGGCTCGACCACCCCCTCGATCACGATCGCAAACGCCCCGGCCGCCGCGACGGCTCCGGCGTCGGCGACGATCTTGTCGGCCTCGGCCTTGCTGCGCCCGCGCGCGCCATAACCGCCAAGCGTATTGACCGCCTGCGGCGTGAGCCCGACATGCCCCATAACGGGAATACCGCGTTCGGAGAGGAATTTGACGGTGGGGGCCATCGCCTGCCCGCCTTCGAGCTTCACCGCCGCCGCGCCGGTCTGCTTGAGCAGATACGCAGCACTTTCAAATGCCTTTTCGGGCGAGGCTTCGTAACTGCCGAACGGCATGTCGACCACCACCACCGCATGATAGCTGCCGCGTACCACCGCCGCGCCATGCGCCGCCATCATCTCGAGCGTGACCGGCACGGTGGACGGCAGCCCATAGACCACCTGCCCCAGACTATCCCCCACCAGCAGCATGTCGCAATGCGGATCGAGCAATTGCGCGGTGCGCACGGTGTAGGCGGTCAGCATCACCAGCGGCTCGGTGCCCTTGCGCGCGCGGATCGACGGCACCGTCAGGCGCTTCATCGGTGCGGGCGTGGGGTTGGCGCGACTGGTCGCGGTGTCGATGGTGAAGGTCGTGGACATGGACGCAACGACTAGCGCCTCCCGCAGCCGGACGCCAGCGTAGCAATGGTCAGATGCAAATTTACATTGACTCAATGTTATATATTTCTAACATTAAGTCTCCTTATTAGAACACGGAGATCGAGATGCCCTTCAGAGAGAAGATCGCCTGGCTTTCCGCAGGCGGCATCCTCGTCGCCTTCGGGCCGTATTTTGCGCTGGTGGCGATGCGCCAATCGACCACCGCGCTCGGCCCAGCGACGGCAACGGGCTTTCTGGCGGCGATAGTGACGCTCGTGGCGGTGATGACGGTCGCGAGCATTATCGTCGCATTGACCAACCTGCGCGACGCGCAGCAGCCGAGCGACGAACGCGACCGCGCGATTTCCAGGCGCGCGCTGGCGTTCGCTTATCCCGTGTTGCTGACGGCCTTGTTCGCTGCGCTGGCAACGCTGTTCCTGGGTGCAGGCGAATCGGTGCTGGTCAACGCGGTGCTCGGCGCAATCGTGCTCGGAGAGCTCACCCGCTGCGGTGTCGAGATTCTCGGCTATCGGGCGCGGGCCTGAACATCGTGTCCGCCCGCATTACCAATCACATTCGCTTGCTGCGCTTCATGGCCGGGGAAATGACGCAGGCCGAACTGGGCGAAAAGATCGGCCTGACCCGGCAGACCGTCGCCGCGATCGAGGCCGGCAAATACTCGCCGACGCTCGAAGCTGCATTCCGCATTGCGCAGGTGTTCGGGAAGCCTCTGGACGAGGTGTTCCAATGGGAGGGGTGACGGCCCCTATTCGACCGTGACGCCCTTCCAGAAAGCGAAGCGGTCCTTGATCTCGGCGGCCTTGGGCTTGGGGTCGGGATAGAACCACGCCGCATCGGCATTGCGCTTGCCATCGACGACCAGCGACTTGTAGCTCGCCTCACCTTTCCACGGACAGATGGAGTGCGTCGCGCTGGCTTCGAAATAGTCGGCAACGATGCTGTCGGGGGGGAAATAATGGTTGCCCTCGACCACAACGGTATCCTCGGACTGGGCGATCACGGCCCCGTTCCAGCGTGCAGTCGGCATGGCGGTCTCTCCTTAAGGCTTCAGAACCGCTAGATAGGTATCGGGCTTGAACCCTGCCAGCAGCACCCCGTCCTTTTCGGCGCCCGATTCGAGAATCGGGCGTTTGATCGCCGAGGGCTTGGCGAGCATGATCGCGATCGCCTTCTCGGCATCGAGATCGGTCTTGTCGCCCTCGGGCAGCGCGCGAAAAGTCTGGCCGGCTCGGTTGAGCACCACCTCCCACCCGAGCCGATCGACCCAGCGCCGCAGCGCCGCCTCATCGACGCCCTGCTTCTTATAATCGTGAAACGCATAGTCGACGCCATGCTCGGCAAGCCAGGTGCGCGCCTTCTTGACCGTGTCGCAATTGGGGATTCCGTAGACGGTGGCGGGCATGATGGTCTCGTGGCTTGTTGCGAGGAATGCTGTGCTCTTAACGGGGGATGGCGCGGAGTGCAGCCGGTTTTGGTGCAGACGTCGGTCTGCAGGACGGTTCGCTACGGCGGGGCACCCCTCACTCCCCGCCCGCATCCGCCAGAAACCGCCCCAGCACCACGACATCCTGCCGTACGAGCCCGAGCGCTTCGTAAAAGCCGAGCGCGGCGGTGTTGTCGCCGCGGACCATCAGTTGCAGCTTGGGCGCGCCACACTCCCGCAGCCAGCGTTCCGCCGCCGCCATCAGCGCGCGACCGAGGCCGGAGCCGCGCGCTGCGGGCGCGACCGCAAGATAATAGACCCAGCCGCGATGGCCGTCGAAGCCGACCATCACGCTGCCGGTGACTCCGCCCTCCCCGCGCGCGACCAGCACCGTCGACGCAGCACCGCCAAGCGCGAGCGCGAAGTCGGTGGCGGGGTCGTTCCACGGGCGGGTGAGACCGCAAGCGTGCCACAAGGCGATCACGGCGGCGGCATCGGCAGCGGTGGCGGGTTCGATTTCGGGTGTCATGGGGCCTGTCATGCGCGGCGGTGGCGCTGCGTCAAGCATTCCTCTCCCCTCCCCTTCAGGGGAGGGGCTGGGGGTGGGGCCGTGCCGCGAATGCGGGACCAGAATGCGTGGATAGGCCCCACCCCAACCCCTCCCCTAAAGGGGAGGGGCTTAGCCCCCCTCACCCCGCCCTCCGCACCACATCGATGATCGGCCCTTGCGCCCCCGCCAGCACGCGCGCTTCGATCCCGTAAGCCGCGCGCAGCACGGCAGGCGTCAGCGCGTCGACGGGCGCGCCGTCGGCGAGCACCGCGCCCGCCGCCAGCACTACCACGCGGTCGGCGAGGCGCAGCGCCATCGTCAGATCGTGGAGCGTCACCACCACCCCCGCCCCGGCCAGCGCCATCACGCGGAACAAGCCCGCCACATCGAGCTGATGCGCCGGATCGAGCCCCGACAGCGGCTCATCGGCCAGCAGCCATTCGGGCTCGCCGGCGAGAGCGCGGGCGATGAGGACGCGGGCGCGTTCGCCGCCCGACAGGCTCGTCACCACGCGGCCCGCAAATTCGCTGACCCCGGCCAGTTCCATCGCCTGCGTCACCGCCGCCGCATCGGCACTGCCGCCGCCGCGCGCGCCGAGGAACGGAATGCGCCCGAGGCCAACCAACGTCCGCGCATCGACCGCCCAGGCGATTTCCGGCGTCTGCGGCAGAAAGGCGAGCCGCTGGGCGAGCGCGCGCGGCGGCATGGCGGTGACCGGCTGGCCGTCGAGAT
Source organism: Sphingomonas sp. PL20 (assembly GCF_017875905.1). Classification (NCBI taxonomy): domain Bacteria; kingdom Pseudomonadati; phylum Pseudomonadota; class Alphaproteobacteria; order Sphingomonadales; family Sphingomonadaceae; genus Sphingomonas; species Sphingomonas sp. PL20. The sequence goes on from NZ_JAGINH010000002.1 coordinate 2,474,767, forward strand.
GCGCCGCCCCGCTATCGGGCGTGCGCAGCGCGGCGAGGCAGGCAAGCAAGGTCGATTTGCCCGCGCCATTCGGCCCGACGATCGCGGTCACCTGTCCGGCCGCGAGCGTCAGGTCGATGCCTGCCAGCACGCTGCGCCCGCCCAGCGACACGCGCACATCCTGGCACGACAGCACGCTCATGCGATCCTCCGCCGGAGCGTGAGCAACAGCGCCAGGAAGAACGGCCCGCCCAGCGCCGCCATCGCCACGCCCAGCTTCACCTCGCCTGCCGCAGGCGTCACCCGCACGAGGATGTCCGCCGCCAGCACCAGCACCGCGCCGCCGAGCGCGCTGGGGGCGAGCAAGGCGCCGGGCCGCGCGCCGACCAGCGGGCGCAGCACATGCGGCACCACCAGCCCGACAAAGCCGATCACCCCGCTCACCGCCACCGCCGCGCCCGTCGCCAAGCCCACACCCATCGCCAGCGTCCAGCGCGTCCGCCGGAGCGAAATGCCAAGCGACCGTGCCCCCGCCTCGCCCAGCGTCAGCGCATCCAGCGCGCGCCCCGTGGTCAAGAGCAGCGCAGCGCCTGCCAGGATGAAGGGGGCTGCCAGCCGCACTTCATCGACGCTGCGATCCTGCAGCGAACCCATCAGCCAGTCGACGATCTCGCCCACCGCCCAGGGGCTCGGCGCGAGGCTCAAAGCGAGCGAGATGCCCGCGCTCGCGACGATATTGAGAATCGCGCCCGCCAGCACGAACGTGACGAGGCTCGACCGGCTGCCCGAGAGCAGCAGCAGCAGCGCCACGCCGATCAGCGCGCCCAGCATCGCCGCACCGGGCAGCACCCAGATGCTGGCGAGCGTCGCGCCGTAATAGAGCGTCAGCACCGCACCCAGCGCCGCCATCGCCGACACGCCGAGCACGCCGGGATCGGCCAGCGGATTGCGCGTATAGCCCTGCAACGCCGCGCCGGAGAGGCCAAGCGCCGCACCGATCAGGATGCCAAGGATGGTACGCGGCACGCGCAGATCGGCGATGATCGCCCAGCGCGGGTCGCTGCTGGCGACATCCCACGCCGGTAGCGGCACCCACACTCGCCCCGCGATCAGGCTGAGCGCGACCAGCACAGCCAGCAGCACCAGCAGCCCGACATAGAGCGCGATCCGCCGCAGGATCATGCGCCCACCACGCTTTGGCGCGCGCGGACGAGCGTGGCGAGCGTCTGGATCATCACCGGCCCGCCGCAATTGAGCAGGCGCTGCGGGAACACCGCGCGCTGCATTCGGCTGGCGACATGCGCGAGTGCTGGATGCTGCGTCACGCGCTGTGCCCAGCCGGGCGCGCCCGCGCTGGTTTCGCCCGACAGCAAAAGTTGCGGCGGATCGGCGACCAGCAGTTCGAGCGGCACGTTGCGCGACTGGGTGAAGCCGTAGCGCGTGATCGCGTTGCTGAGCCCGGCGCGGCGCATCAGTTCGTCCATCAGCGTCCCCGGCCCCGAGGCGAAGCCCCCGGCCATGAACACCAGCGCCGAGACGGAGGGCATGCCCGGCGGCGGGGCGGCTGCGCGAAGCGAAGCCTCGATCCGCGCGACGATGCGCTCGCCGCGCGCGCTTTCCCCCACCGCGCGCGCGACGTCGCGGACTTGCGCGATGCTGGTGGCGATGGTTTCGGGTACATCGAACAAGGCGGTGGGGAGGCCGCTGCGCGCCAGCGCCTGCCGCGTCGCCAGCGGCATCAGCTTCGCGCCCAGCACCAGATCGGGCGCGAGCGCGATCACTTCCTCGGCGCTTTCATAGGTTTTGGGCAGCGTGCGCGCGAGCGAGGCGATGGTCGAGCCGCTGGCCTCGCTCGCCCAATGGCTGAGGGCCGCGATACGGCGGCGGTCGACCAGTTGCACAAGGATCACGTCGAGGCAGGGGTTGAGCGAGACGATGCGCTGCGGGCGTGCGGGCGTGGGCACTGCGGCGCACAAGGTTGCGGCACACAGGCCGGTGACGACCGCGCGGCGTGATGGGGCGATCGGCAGGGACCCTGGCCACGCCTTCAAACCGCCCTTCGTCATCAATCGCCTCGCCCCCCGTTCCACACGCCAGCGCCTCCACCAAGCGCTTCCCCGGCGAAGGCCGGGGCCCAGTCGCGCCCGGTCCGAAAGCGGGCACAGCGCGCGCCATCTCCACCTTCCCAACTGGGCCCCGGCCTCCGCCGGGGAAGTGCCTCAGTGAGGGTTCGCTCTAACGCACACGCCGTTTCACGCAAGCGAGCGAGGCACCGCTCAATACGGCGGTGCCACCTCGGCGCGTTGCCGTGCCGCCGCGTCCGCCCACCAGCTCAGATCATCAGCGAAGCGGTCGAAGGCGCTCTCCAACGCCTCTCCACCGCCCCCGATCGGCTGCGCGTCGGCGTCTAGCGTCGCGCCGATCGGGCCGACCGCAATCGTGCTCGACACCACCACCATGCCCATTTCGGCAAGCGTCGGATGCCACGCCTGTGCCGCGCGCACCCCGGACAAACGCCCGGCCGAATAACTGGCGATCGCGGCGGGCCGCCAGAACCATTCCTCCAGGAAATGGTCGGTCAAGTTCTTGAGGCCCGGCTGCATGCCCCAATTATATTCTCCGGTGACGAACAGAAAGGCGTCGGCAGCGCGGATCTTGCCCGCCAGCGTTTCCATCGCGGGCGGCGCTTCGCCGGGCGCATATTCCTTATACATGCGATCGAGCATCGGCAGGTCGACCGCCTTGGCATCGATCAACTCCGTATCAACGCCGCGCGCCTGAAAGCGCCGGACGAGATAGTCGGCAAGGCGAATCCCCATCCGGTCGGACCGGTAGGAACCGTAAAAAACGAGCAGCTTCTGCATCGCCCCGCTCAATCGAAGCGCGGCACGGCGGGCGGATCGCTGGCGGGAAAGCTTTCCTCCAGCCCTTCGTCGATCAGGTCTTCCTCATGATCCTCAGCAGGCACATCGGGCGTCGAATCGGGTGTGGGGTCAGGGTCGGACATCGAAGTTCCTTTCGCGGCAACCATAGCCGCACAACGCCGTGCGATCTTGCATAGATGCAACATCGGCACACGAAAAAGCCGGACGGGATACCCCGTCCGGCTTTTGCAGCTTGGGTAGAACCGTGGTTCAACGACGAGCGTCGAGGCTCCAGGCACCGCCGCCGAGCGCAATGACGTTGAGCAAGCCACCGGCAATGGCGATGTTCTTGAAGAAGTGGATGAACTGGTTCTGGTCGCCAAGCGCGCTGTGGAAGGCAAGCGCGGTCGCAATCGAAAACACCGCCAGCACCGCCGCCACCAGGCGGGTGCGATACCCGAGGATCAGCGCGACGCCGCCGAGCAATTCGACGATCAGCGCGATCGCGAAGCCCACTTGCGGCAAGGGCAGGCCGACCGACTGGATATAGCCGATCGTCGCGGCGGGGGCGGCAAGTTTGGACACGCCGCTGAGCACGAAAATCGCGGCGATCGCGATGCGGCCGATGAGGGGAAGCGCGGCGGCGCTGGTCGAGGTACGAGCGGTTGCGGTGAGCGGTAGGGTAGCCATGAGAAGTCTCCTGTTGGGCGGACCAATCCCGCCGTCCCAGCAAAGATGGCACCGCCCCGCCCTCTGAAACAGTGGAATAAAATCGCACGCGTCGTTCGAATATTTCGAAATGGTGGAAGACTCCCCCAACAGCTTTCGCAAATCGGTGCCGGTCGCATCACGCCGATCCAAGACGGCTCACCCCCATGCGGGTATAACGACTCCATGAGAACGCTATTCAACAATTTGGAACGTTCCGACCGATTTTATGCAGCTACCTTCGACATGCCGAATTCGTCATCTCTTGCCGGGTCGCAACAGGAGGTTCCGATGTCATCCCAATTTCCACCGCCCGTCCTCAACGCTCGTGAATGGTCCGCCGTCGCCAATGCGCTGCGCGAGGCCGATGCCTGCGGGTGTGCGCCGCACTTCTTCCGCAAGCGCGACGCCGAGATCGCACCCGATCCGCGCCGCGAGGCGGTCCGCCGCTTCGTCTGCACGACACGCCGCCGCCGCGCCCCCGCGCGCGATTTGGCCGATGGCCTGACCTCGCATGGCTTCAATCCGGCGCAGATCGACGCGATCGCGCTGCTGTCGCTCTGAAAGGATCGCAGCATGGCCAAAGCCACCGCCCGGATCGGCACCGAATTCTATCGCACCGAAATCACCACCGGCCATCACACGCTGATTGCCGATGAACCCGCCAGCCGTGGCGGCGCGGACGCTGGCCCCGCACCATATGATCTGCTGCTGTCGGCCTTGGGGGCGTGCACCGCGATCACGTTGCGCCTGTATGCCGACCGCAAGGGCTGGTCGATCGAGACGCTCGACGTCGCACTCCGCCTGGTCGGCAGCGCCGATGGCAACCGGATCGAACGGGTGCTGACCATCGTCGGCCCCGATGCCGCCGCTCAAGCCCGCCTGGCCGAGATTGCCGAGCGCACCCCCGTCACGCTGACGCTGAAAAGCGGCATCGCCATCCACACCACGCTTTCCACCCCAGCATTGTAAGAAAGGCACCGCCCCATGACGATCACCGCCACCGCCACTCCCGGAAAATCGCTGATTTCGCCGACCGACCACACGCTCGTGCTGATCGACTTCCAGTCGCAAATGGCCTTCGCCACCAAATCGATTGCGGCGGAAGTGCTGCGCAACAATGCCGCGCTGATCAGCCAGGCGGCCAAAGCGTTCGACGTGTCGACCATCCTCACCACGGTTGCCGAGAAGAGCTTCTCCGGCCCGATGTTCGACGAGATCAAGGAAGCGTTCCCCGGCCAGACGATGCTCGATCGCACCAGCATGAACAGCTGGGAAGACGCCGCCGTGATCGACGAAGTCAACCGCATCGGAAAGACGCGGATCGTGTTCGCGGGGCTGTGGACCAGCGTTTGCATCGTCGGCCCCGTCGCCTCGGCGATCGACCAGGGGTTTGACGCCTATTTCATCGCCGATGCGTGCGGCGACATTTCGCCCGAAGCGCATGAGCGCGCGGTGCAGCGGATGCTCCAGCTGGGTGCCACGCCGATGACGGCGCTGCAATATCTGCTCGAACTGCAGCGCGATTGGGCACGCGGCGAAACCTATGAATCGACCACTGGCATCGCCCGCAAATGGGGCGGCGCCTATGGCCTCGGCGTCACCTACGCCAAAACCATGTTCGGGGCTTCCGAAGGCCAGCACGGCTGAGGAGGGCGCGTCGGGGCGGGCGTTCCCAGCCCCCCGCCCGCCCCGGTGCTGCACGCTCTACCGCTCCAGCAGGAAGTGACCCAAATGAAGCCATATCTCATCTCGCTCGCCGTCGGCTTGCTGGTTGGGCTGATCTACAGCCTGCTCGGGGTGCGCTCGCCCGCACCGCCCGCCATCGCGTTGGTCGGGCTGCTTGGCATCCTTGTCGGCGAACAAATGATCCCGCTCGTCAAGCGCGTCAGTTCGGGCGAAGCGGTTGCCTTCCTGCGCGCCGAAGCGGCCGAACATGTCTTTGGCCGCCTGCCCGGCGACCACCCCGACAAGGACGCATGAGCGGCATTACCCGCCGCCAGACGATCGCCGGGGCGGCGATCGGCACCTTGGCCGCCCCGCTTTTCGCAAGGATTTTGCCCATGCCCGCCACCGATCTCATTATCGTCAACGCCAAGGTGACGACGCTCGACCGCGCCAACCCGCAAGCGCAGGCGATCGCGATCCGCGACGGGCGCTTTCTCGCGGTCGGCAGCGAAGCGGAGGCGCGCGCCGCCGCCCCGCAGGCGAGCGTGATCGATGCCAAGGGCCGCCGCATCATCCCCGGCCTGATCGACAGCCACATGCACATCATCCGGGGCGGGCTGAACTATAATATGGAGCTGCGCTGGGATGGCGTGCCGAGCCTTGCCGATGCGCTCGCCATGCTCAAGCGCCAGGTCGACATCACCCCCGCCCCGCAATGGGTACGCGTGGTCGGTGGCTTTACCGAGCATCAATTCGCCGAAAAGCGCTTGCCGACGATCGCCGAACTGAACGCGATCGCGCCCGATACGCCGGTGTTCATCCTGCATCTGTACGACCGCGCGCTGCTCAACGCCGCAGCCTTGCGCGTCGTCGGCTATACCAAGGACACGCCCAACCCGCCGGGCGGAGAGATCGTGCGCGATGCGGCGGGCAACCCGACCGGCCTGTTGCTGGCGCAGCCCAATGCGACGATCCTCTATTCGACGCTCGCCAAGGGCCCCAAGCTGCCGCCCGACTATCAGCTCAATTCGACGCGCCACTTCATGCGCGAGATGAACAGCCTCGGCGTCACCGGCGTGATCGACGCGGGCGGCGGCTTCCAGAACTATCCCGATGATTATGCGATCATCGAGCAATTGCACGCCCAAGACCAACTAACCGTGCGCATCAGCTACAATCTGTTCACGCAGAAGCCCAGGGAAGAACTGGCCGATTTCAGCGGCTGGGTAAAGCAGGTGACGCCCGGCCAGGGCGACGACACGTATCGCCACAATGGCGCGGGCGAGATGCTGGTCTATTCCGCCGCCGATTTCGAGGATTTCCGCGTCGAACGCCCCGACATGCCGCCCAGCATGGAAAGCGACCTCGAACCCGTCATCCGCTTGCTCGCCGAGCACAAATGGCCGTGGCGGCTGCACGCCACCTATGACCAGACGATCGGCCGGGCGCTCGATGTGTATGAGAAGGTCGCGCGCGATATTCCCTTTACCGGGATCAACTGGTTCTTCGACCATTGCGAAACGATCAGCGACCGCAATATCGACCGCATCGCGGCGCTCGGCGGCGGCATCGCGATCCAGCATCGCATGGCCTATCAGGGCGAATATTTCGTCGAACGCTATGGCGCAAAGGCCGCGGAGCGCACCCCGCCGATCGCCAAGATGATGGCGGCGGGCTTGCCAGTCGGCGCGGGCACCGATGCAACGCGCGTCGCCAGCTACAACCCCTGGGTGTCGCTCAACTGGCTGGTGACGGGCAAGACCGTCGGCGGCCTCGGCCTCTATCCCGGCGTCAACCGCCTGAGCCGCGAAAAGGCGCTGCGGCTGTGGACGCATGAAAACACCTGGTTCTCGAACGAAGTCGGCAAAAAGGGGCAGATCAAGGTCGGCCAGCTCGCCGATCTCGCGGTGCTGTCCGCCGATTATTTCAGCGTGGCCGAAAGCGAGATCCCGCATTTGCGATCGGTGCTGACGGTGCTGGGCGGCGCGGTGGTCTATGGCGAGGGCGATTATGCGCCGCTCGCGCCGGCCTTGCCCAAGCCGATGCCCGATTGGTCCCCGGTCGCGACCTTTGGCGGCTATCACCGCACCCCCGAGACCGCCGCCAAGCTGGCGAGCGCCTGTGGCTGCGCGAGCGACTGCGCGGTCCACGGCCACGACCATGCCGCAGCCCTCGCCACCAGCGCCCCCGCCGCCGACGTCCAGACCTTCTGGGGCGCGTTCGGCTGCGGCTGCTGGGCCGTCTGATGCTTTCCCCACGGAGACACGCTATGAAACGCCTGCCGCTCTTCCTCGCCGCGCTGATGCTCGGCGCCGCCCCGATCGCCCCTGCGCTCGCGCGCGAAGCGGTTACCGCCGATTATGCCGTCGGCCCGCAATATGACACCACGCACGTCTATGTCGCGCCCGAGGATTTCGACCGCTTCGTCACCAGCCTGATCGCGACCTTCGGCGGCACCACGACCAAGAAGGGCGCGTTTCAGGTCACCCCGACGACGAGCAAGACCTGGTCGCAACTGGTGCTGACCCAGGCGGGTTCGGTGTCGGTGTTCGGCTTCACGACCCCCATCCCCTACCCGTTCGGGGTCGAGCGCAACGGCTATCTGGTCAGCGACATGGATGCGGCGGTCGACGCGGCGGTGGCAGCGGGCGCGGCGCGGCTGATCACCACCTTCCCCGATCCGATCGGGCGCGATGTCGTCGTGCAATGGCCGGGCGGGGTGAACATGCAGCTCTATTGGCACACCACCAAGCCCACTTATCCCGCGCTCGCGACCGTGCCCGAAAACCGCGTCTATCTGACCGCCGACCGCGCCGATGCCTTCGTCAAAAGCTGGACCCGCTTCGCCCACGCAAAAACGCTGTCGGATGACAAGGCCGCACCCGGCGTCGAGATCGGCCAGCCGGGCACGGCCTATCGCCGCATTCGCCTGACCTCGGGCTATGGTGCCATGACGGTGATGGTCTCCAACGGCCAATTGCCCTGGCCCTATGGCCGCGACCTGACCGGCTATGCCGTAACCGACCTTCCCGCCACGCTTGCTAAGGCGCAGGCGGCGGGCGTCGAGACGCTGGTCCCGGCGCACACCGAAGCCGATCGCCAATCGGCAATCGTGCGCTTCCCCGGCGGCTATATCGCCGAGATTCACAGCCCGGTCGCGCCGTGACCGGGCACGAAACCCCGCGCTTCGTCGCCGCGATCCTCGATTGGCCGCCGACCTGGTTCGTCGTGCGGCTGGCGTTGCTCAGCGCCTATCTCATCGGCGGGGTGACCAAGCTCGGCAACTGGCCCTCGGCGGTGGCGGAGCAAGTGCATTTCGGGGTGCATCCACCCGAACTGACCGCGGCGCTGACGCTGCTGGTCGAACTGGTCGGATCGGTGCTGATCCTGTGGGGGCGCTACGTCTGGCTGGCGGCGGGCGCGCTGGGCGTGTTCACCTTGCTCACCGCGTTCATCGCCAGCCCGTTCTGGGCGCTGCAGGGGCAAGCGCGCTTCATCGCGACCAACGACTTTTTCGAACATCTGGGTCTCGTCGCCGCGTTCGTGATGGTGGCAATGGTCGCGGCGCGGCGGCGCTGAGGTGCGCCGCGCGGTTCTTCTGGCAACGCTCGTCACCGCCAGCCCAGCCATGGCGCAATCGAGCGACGCCTGGAAACCGCCGACGCTGACGACGACGCGCTATGACGAAGATTGGTCGACGCTCGCCGACCCCACCCAGCGCACCGGCCACTGGACCGAGCCGTTCACCTACATCCCGATCGGCACCGACAGCTATCTCTCGACCGGCCTGGAACTGCGGCTGCGCAACGAGAAGTATCACAACGGTCTGTGGGGCGGCGGCGCGGCGCCCAATGACGGTTATCTGTGGCTGCGCGCCATGCCTTATGCCGATCTGCATGTCGGCCGCGTCCGCGCCTTTGTCGAGCCGATCGCGGCCTATGCAATCGGTGTGCGCCCGAGCAACTCGCCGATCGACCAGACCCGCGTTGATCTGCTGCAGGGCTTTGTCGATGTGCGGCTGGGCGACGCGCATACCGGCGAGCAGGATGCGACCGGCCTCACGCTGCGCGCCGGGCGGCAGATGCTGTCGCTCGGCACCGAGCGGCTGGTCGGCACGCGCTATGGCCCCAATGTGCCGCTCGCCTTTGATGGGGTTCGCGCGCTCGCCTCACTCGGCGGCGCGACCCTCAGCCTGATCGCAGCGCGCCCGGTCGAGCCGGGTCTCGGCAGCTTCGACGATCGCCGTTCGCGCACCCGCACGCTGTGGGGGGCTTACGGCGCGGTCAAGCGCGCGCGCAGCGGGGTCGACCTTTATTATCTCGGCTATCGCAACACACAGGCAAGCTTCGGCGGCGTGAAGGCGCGCGAACTGCGCCACAGCGTCGGCGCGCGCTGGTTCGGGGACGTCAGCACCTGGCATTGGAATATCGAAGGCGTCGCGCAATTCGGCCGCTTCGCGGGCGGGTCGATCGGCGCGTGGACGCTCGGCAGCGAAGTCGGGCGGCACTTCCCCAAGGCCCGCTTCGCCCCCGATCTGCAACTGCGCCTCGACTACGCCAGTGGTGACGGCAAAGCGGGCGACCACCACCTCGGCACCTTCAACGCGCTCTTCCCCAAGGGCAAATATTTCGGCGAGCTGTCGCCGGTCGGCCCCTACAATCTCATCAATCTCAACCCGCAAGTGTCCGGCACATTTGGCAACGGTGTCACGGCGAGCCTAGCCGGCATGGCCTATTGGCGCGCGTCGCTGGCGGATGGGGTCTATGACATCCCCGGCCATTTGCTCCGCGCCTCCGGTGCATCGCGCGCGCGCTTCATCGGCAAGGAGATCGAAGCGACGGTTGCATGGCAGGCGACGCGCGAACTCAGCTTTTCGGCCTCGCTCTCCGCCTTCGCGCCGGGCAATTTCATCCGCGAGACCGGCCCTGCCCGCACGATCACGATGCTCGGCCTCGAAAGCGACTTCCGTTTCTGAAAGGACCCCGACCATGGCCGCCCCCACCCCGCCTCAACCTGCATTGTTGCCGCCGCTTTTGCTTCTGCTCTCGGTCACCACCGGGCTGGTCGATGCGACCAGCGTGCTTGGCCTGGGCAAGGTGTTCACCGCCAACATGACCGGGAACATCGTATTTCTCGGCTTTGCGGCGGTTGGGACGCCGGGCTTCACCATCGCGCCTTATGTCATTGCGATCGCCACCTTCATGCTCGGCGCGTTCGTCGCCGGGCGAACGGGGCGTTTCCATACCAACCGCCCGCTGCGCCACTGGCTGCTGTGGTCGGCGTTGATCGAGGCGGTGTTATTGTGGGCCGCAGCGGTGGTCGCCATTGGCTTCGATCCGGCGAGCCTGATGCCCGAATGGAAGCTGTTCATGATCATCGCGCTGACGGCGGTGGCAATGGGCTATCGCAACGCCACGATCCGCCAGTTGAAGGTGCCCGACCTGACGACCACCGTGCTGACGCTGACGATCACCGGCCTCGCCGCCGATTCGACCCTGGCAGGCGGCAGCAACCCCAATTGGGCGCGGCGGATCGCGGCGGTGGTGGCGATCTTGCTGGGCGCGGCGCTCGGAGCGGTGTTGGTGCGCTATGGTCTGGCGGTGCCGCTGGCGGTGGCAGGGGCGCTGATCCTGGGCGGCACGATTGCCTGCACGCTGCACGAAGACGCGGGCAAGCCTCTCGGCGCGTAAGCCGCGCTCACACGTCGGGAACGCCTGGAACCTCCGCATCCTCGCGGCCCTGCGCGACGAACTGGTCCAGCAGCCAGGACGCCGCCGGGCCGGGCGGCACGTCGCGCCGCCAGATGCCGGAGAAGCGATAAATCCCCCCCGGCTGTTCGGGCATGGCCAGTCGCACCAGCGTGCCCGCCACCAGATCGCCCGCGATCAGCGGCAGCGGCATATTGCCCCAGCCAATCCCCTCGCGCAGCAATTCGTGCTTGGCCCCCAGATCGGCCAGCCGCCAGGTGCGCGGGCTCATCACCGCAAAGTCGCGCCCGTCGGTCAAAGGCGAGCGATCGGTCAGCACCAATTGCACGAAATCGCGCCCGGCACCGGGCGGGATCGGCGTCATCCGCGCGAGCGGATGGTCAGGCGCGGCGACCGGCACCATCTGCACCGATCCCGCCGTCACCGATTCGATCCCCACGCGCCCCGTCGCCAGCGGCCCGGAGATGCCGACCACCGCTTCCCCGTCCTGCACCAAAGCGACCACTGCCCCCAATGCCTCGACATGCAAGCGCAGCGTGACCGTGGGGTAAGCGGCAGCGAAGGCGCGCAACACCTTTCCCAGCCGCTGCGCGGGCAGCATCACGTCGACCGCGAGATGCACCTCCGCTTCCAGCCCGTCGAGCAGCCCCTTCACCTTGGCGCGCAACCCATCGATGCCCTGCGCCACGCTGCGCACCTCGGCCAGCACCGCCCGCCCCGCCTCGGTCAACTTGGGCTTGCGCGTGCCTTCGCGGTCGAACAGCGACACGCCGAGCTGCGCCTCAAGATTGGCGATCCCGTAGCTGATCACGGACACCGCGCGGTTGAGCTTGCGCCCGGCGGCAGCAAAGCTGCCGGTATCGACCACCGCCAGGAAGACGCGGAGCTGGTCCAGGGTTGGCGTGCCGGGATTGTGCATTTCAACTTTCTCGAACGTTTGGATATGTTTTATCTGACTGAACACCGAAGTCGAGACGCTCTATCTCCCGCTCATCGACGGACGGACCGGCACCCTGCCAGTCCCCCGCAGCACAGGAGTTTGCACCATGATCGACCTTCGCCCTTATGCCAGCCTCGGCGGTGCCAATCACGGTTGGCTCGACGCCAAGCACCATTTCTCCTTCGCCAATTATTATGACCCTGCGCGCACCAATTGGGGCAATTTGCGGGTGTGGAATGACGACACGATCGCACCGCAAACGGGCTTCCCGCCGCATCCGCACCGCGACATGGAGATCATCACCTATGTCCGCGAAGGCGCGATCACGCATCAGGACAATCTCGGCAATCTCGGCCGCACCGAGGCGGGCGATGTGCAGGTGATGAGTGCCGGCACCGGTATCACCCATTCCGAATATAATAAGGAGGATATCACCACCAGGATCTTCCAGATCTGGATTCAGCCGACGCGCGGTGGCGAGAAGCCAAGCTGGGGTGCCCGCCCCTTCCCCAAGGGCGATCGCGCCGGACAGTTCGTGGTGCTGGCCAGCGGCTTTGCCGAGGATGGCGATGCGCTGCCGATCCGCACCGATGCCCGCGTCGTCGGCGCATCGTTGAAGGCCGGCGAAACCGCTGAATATCCGCTCGGCATGGATCGGCGCGGCTATCTCGTCCCCGCCACCGGTGCGATCGAAATCAACGGCCTGCGCGTCAATGCTCGCGACGGTGCCGCGATCCGCGATGAAGCCGTGCTGCGGGTGACGGCGATCGAGGATAGCGAGATCGTGCTGGTCGACGCCGCCTGAGGAAAAAGGACCGCCGGGGTTGCTGCCCCGGCGGCCATAATCCATCGTCAGAAGGCGGCGGAAACGCTGAACACCACCTTGCTGCCCGCGATCGACGATCCGTTCTTGGTCGAAGAGAAGTTGGGCAGCAAATAGGCCGATTTGGCGCGGCTGATGTCGGTGTCGACATAAGCGACGCCGAGCGTCACTGGCCCCACCACATAATCGACCCCCAGCAGCCAATCCCAATAACTCCCCGTCGGCGCGACGCTGGTGCCATTCGGCCCCAGCCCCGGATTGCCCTTGGAATAGCCGAGATGCGCCTTGGCGGTGACGGGCGTGCCCGGAATGCCCGCGCTGCCATCGCCCCACAGATAGAGATTGTCCTGGGATTGCCCGCGGCTTTCCGCGGTGTTGGAGAAATTGCCCAGCGCCTTTTGCTTGGGCGCATAGGCGACACCCGCCAGCAAGGTTGCAGGACCAAGCGTGCCGCTCATTTTGACATAGGGTTCGGCAAAATCGGTCAGATCGGCGCCGCCCGGATACATATACCAGGTCAGCCCGACATCGACCGTGCCGCCAGCGAGCGCATGTTTATATCCGCCAACCAGATCGAGCTCGAGATTGGCACCGCCAAAGGTGCCCCAGCCGGCCAGGTTGGAGGCCCAGGTGCTGGCATAAAGCCCGCTTTCGTGGGTGACGGTAATGCCGCCCTGCAGCGCGAACTGCTTGTCCGATTGGGAGACGCCCCGGAACCGATAGTCCGAGACGAGCGCGACACTCCCCGACACCTTGAATGGTGGCGGTGGCGCGGTGTCGCCGCCACTCTCCTGCGCAAAAGCGGGCAGCGGCGTAAGGCACAAGAGCGTGGCGAGCACGTAACGTTTCATGGGACCCCCTTCATGATAAAGATCATGCGTTGACTGGGTTCCCGCCTGCGCCCCGGTCCGCCGCTCCTCTCATCGCGATTGGGGGTGCGACGGGGAGCGGTCGGTTCGGGGAAGTCATTGTGTATCCGGGCGGCACTGCACGCCCCTTGCCGCTTTGTAACAAAGCGTTGCTGGCGGCGGATCAGGCCGCCATCGCCGCCAGCTCGCCAGAGGCACCGGTCAGCTCGACCGGGTGGCCCGCCGCGCGACGGCGCGCCAGCCATTCCTTGATCAGCTCGGCGCAGGTGTGGTCGACCTTGGTCAGCCGCGACACATCGAGGCGCGTCGGCCCATCCATCGGCAGCGCATCCAGCGTGTCCGACAATTTGGGCAAGGTCACGAAGGTCGCGCTGCCCGCCAGCGCCATGTCGCGCCCTTGCGCCGCATCGGGCATTTCGACCTTCAGGCGCAGGCGGCGCACATGCGGTGCCAGTTCCAGCAGCGAGAGCGCAATGCCGACCAGCACGCCGGTCAACAGGTCCTCGACCACCACCACGACCAGCGTCACCGCCCAGATCAGCGCCGGCAACACGCCATAACTGTGGAACAAGTGACGGACATGCGCGACGCTGACGAGCCGCACCCCGGTCACCACCAGGATCGCACCCAGGGCGGCCATCGGAATTTCGCGCAGCAGCCACGGCAGCAACGCGACGAAGCCGAGGATCCACACGCCATGCAGCATCGCCGAAAGCCGCGTGGTCGCGCCCGCCTGCACATTGGCCGAACTGCGCACGATCACGCCGGTCATCGGCAAGGCACCCGCCACGCCGCACAGCAAATTGCCGATGCCCTGCGCGCGCAATTCCTTATTGTAATCGGTGCGCACGCCATCGTGCATCCGGTCGACCGCCGCTGCCGACAGCAGCGTTTCCGCGCTGGCGATAAAGGCGATGGCGAGGGCTGCGACGATGATCGACGGGTCGATCCACTTGGCCAGGAAATCCGGCCCAGGCAGCGCGACCGCCGCGACGATCGATTGCGGCACATCGACGCGGTCGATGGTGAGGCCCAGGCTGAACGCGACGAGCGTGCCGACCATCACGCCAACCAGAGCGGCGGGCACCTGGCGCAAGGCCGCCGGGCGGAAGCGTTCCCACCCCAGCATCGCCGCGATCGTCAACAGGCCGATCATGAACGCCTGTTCGACGCCCGAGACATTGGTCGCGGACAGGCCGAACAAGCGACCGGGAATGGCGAGCAGATTCTGGATGCCGCTCGGCAAGGGCCGCGCATCGAACAGCACGTGGAACTGACCGACGACGATCAGCACGCCGATACCCGCGAGCATCCCGTGGACGACAGCGGGCGAGATCGCGCGGAACCAGCCGCCGACCTTCAAAATCCCGGCGATGAGCTGGATCAGCCCGGCCAGAATCAGGATCGGCCCCAGCGCCGACAGGCCCTTGTCACGGACCAATTCGAACACGACGACCGCCAGGCCAGCGGCGGGGCCGCTGACCTGCAAGGGAGAACCGGCCAGCGCACCGACGACGATGCCGCCGATAATCCCGGTGATCAGCCCCTTTTCGGGCGGCACGCCCGACGCGATCGCGATGCCCATGCACAAGGGCATCGCCACCAGGAACACGACGATCGATGCGGTGAAATCCCGCGAAGCCACTGCCAGCGTCGGCAATTTGAAACCAGCGAAGCTCACTCGGCCGCCTCCAGATAGGAAACGCCCGAGGCAAGGCGCTGCTGCGCGGGCAAGGCGACCGGCATCGGGCGATCGTCGCGGATCTGCTCGAACCGCCCGGTGCCACCGTCGAGCGCGAACACCGCGCCCTGATGAATGTCGAAGAACCAGCCGTGCAGCGCCAACTCACCGCGCGCAATGCCCGAGGCGACCGCCGGATGCGTGCGCAGATGCGCGATCTGCACCACAACGTTTTCCAACGCGGCAGCACGCACCTGATCATGCCCGTCAAGGTCGGGATAAGCGTCGCTCACCACCGAATGCGCGGCATGGCTATGGCGCAACCACGCCGCGACATTGGGCATGGTTTCCAGCGACGACGGGTTCATCAGCGCCTTCATCGCGCCGCAATCGGAATGGCCGCAAACGATGATGTCGCGCACCCCCAGCGCCATCACCGCATATTCGACCGTCGAGGTGACGCCGCCATTGGCGTTGCTGAACGGGGGGACGATGTTGCCGGCATTGCGGCAGACGAACAGGTCGCCGGGGGCGGCCTGGAGGATTTCTTCGGGCACGACGCGCGAATCCGCGCACGACACGATCAGCGCCTTGGGACGCTGCCCGTTGACGGCGAGGTTGGCGTAGAGCGCGCTTTGATTGGGGAAGACCGACTTTTGAAAGTCGAAGACGCGACCGATCAGCTCGTTCATGAACCTGGCTCCTGCTTGCACCGCGCGGGGGCTGCGCGGGCTTCACAGGATCAGATACGAACTGCGTTTTGCTGCAACGCGGCACTTTTGTAAGGAAGCGTTTCCGATCAACGTGGCAGGCGGATTTCCGCACGCAGGCCGCCTTCGGGCAGATTGGTGAGGCGTAGCGCGCCGCCTTCCAGGTCGACCAGTCGCACCACGATCGCCAGCCCCAGCCCCAGCCCCAGCGTATCGCGCCGACGCGCGGTATCGAGCCGGACGAACGGCTCCAGCACGCTCTGCAAGGCGTCTTCCGGAATACCCGGCCCGTCATCCTCGACCCGCAGCACGACCTCGCCCGGGGTGCTCGACAGCACGATCGTCACGACCGAGCCATGATGCAGCCCATTGTCGATCAGATTGATCAGCGCGCGCTTCATCCCCATCGGGCGAAAGCGGTGCTCGAAATGCGAGGGACCGACATAATGGACCTCGCGGCCATGATCGGCGGCATCGTCGGCCAGCGTCGCGCAGACCACCGCCAGATCGGCCAGCACGGGTTTTTCGGGGTCATCCTCGCCACCGAGAAACGCCAGCAGCGAGGCAACCATCGCGTCCATCTCGGCGACGTCTTCCAGGATCTCGTCGCGCAGCGGCGTCGGCCCCACGCCCTCGGCGCGCAAGCGCAACCGCGCCAGCGGGGTGCGGATGTCATGCCCCACCGCCGCCAGCGCCTGCGTGCGATCCTCGATCAATTGCTGG
This sequence comes from Sphingomonas sp. PL20, assembly GCF_017875905.1. Taxonomy (NCBI): domain Bacteria; kingdom Pseudomonadati; phylum Pseudomonadota; class Alphaproteobacteria; order Sphingomonadales; family Sphingomonadaceae; genus Sphingomonas; species Sphingomonas sp. PL20. The sequence continues at coordinate 2,491,440 of NZ_JAGINH010000002.1, forward strand.
ATGCGGGCCTGCATCCGATTGAAGGCGGTGATGACGCGGCGCACCTCGCCCGGCCCTTCCTCGACCAGCGGGCGCGGCTCGGCGGTGCCGAAGCGGTCCGCCGCATCCGCCAATTGCCGCATCGGGCGCAGCGTCCGCCCGATCAGTGCGCCGCCCAGCACCATCACGCCCCCCGCCACCACAAAGGCGATCAGGATGCGGCTGTACGACTCATCCAGGCTGTCGATCGGCTCGACCGTGCGGAAATGCAGCCAGCTGCCATCGGGCAGCGCACTCGCGCCTGCGACATACGAATCTTCGCCGATCGTATCGAGATGCAGCCGCAAATCGCCCGAGCGCAGCACCGGCTCCCAGCTGAGCACGCGCGCGCGCATCTGCGTGAGCGCGGGGTCGGTCGGCGCGGGCGCAGTGGCGCTCCACGCCATGGTGTAATGCGGGGTCGACAACCGCCGCGCCATCGCCGGGCGGTCGGGCACCGTCGTGTCCATCGTCAGCCGCCGCGCGATCACCAGATGTTCGGCCAGCCGGCGCCCGACATCGTCGCGCACCGAAAACTGGCTGGCGCGCTCATACAGCACCGCGTTCATCGTGAATTCGACCAGCATCGCCAGCAGCAGGATCGCCACAACTCGCCCGATCAGCCCGAGCGAGGGATGCACCAGACGCTTCAAGAACGCTCGACCGTGGTGTTGAACATATAGCCGACGCCGCGCACCGTCACGATCGGCGGGGCGCTGCCCTCGGTCGTGAGCTTGCGGCGCAAGCGGCTGACCAGCACGTCGACGCTGCGATCGGTGCTGTCGCCCATGCGCGTGCGCGACAGTTCGATCAGCCGTTCGCGCGCAATCACACGACCGGAATGGTCGAGCAAGCTGACCAGCAGATCGAACTCCGCCCCGGTCAAATCGACCACCGCGCCGCTCGGTGCCTGTAACTGGCGGCGCGGCAAGCTGACCGTCCAGCCATCGAAACGGCGCACGCCTTCTTCGCGATCCTGCGCGTCGCGCGGCGTCTCGGTCCGGCGCAGCACGGCGCGGATGCGCGCGGTCAGCTCGCGCGTGCCGAACGGCTTGGCGAGATAATCGTCCGCCCCCAGCTCCAGCCCGACCACACGATCGGTCTCGCTCGCGCGCGCGCTGATGAAGATGATCGGGACATTGCTCTTCTGCCGCAGCCGCCGGCACAGCTCGATGCCGTCAGTGCCCGGCAGCATGATATCCAGCAGCACCAGATCGACCGGCCCCGCCTCCATCGCCAGCCACATTTCCGGGGCCGAGCCCGCAGGGCGCACGGTATAGCCATGTTCCTGCAGCGCGCGCGTGGTCAGCGTGCGCAGCGCGGGGTCATCCTCGACCAATACGATGGTGGGGGCAGTCGTCATCGGTAGGGGATCGGCAGAGGGGCGTGGCGGACGGTCATGGGTCCGTTGCGGTAAGGACGTGCTTGCGCAGCGTCAACGGACACGGCGGCCGTAGCGACCCCACCGCGATCCCCAGCAACATTTCGTCACGAAGCAGCCACGTCTTTCCACGATCACGAGCGCGACCGCGAGCCACGCCGCCCGCAATGCGCCGTCCCCCGGTTGCGCCGGGGGACGGCGGGTAGCGTCAGGCGGTCGCGTGGACGTGCGCGACGCTCGGCACCAGCGTCAGGCCGATCGGACCTTCACCGGCATACATCATCGTGCCGGTCAGGCCATTGCCTTCGCCCTTGGCGCTGATCGCGACGACGCCCTGCTTGCCACGGCAGCCGAGCACCCATTCACCGCCCGGATGCCAGGGAGCGTCATTGCCGCCCCATTGGTTCACCACGCTATAGGTGTTGGCCATCGTGCGCGTGCCGCGGAAGCCGATCGGGCCTTCGCCCTTATAGATCATCGTGCCCGTCAGCGTCTTGCCATTGTCATGGCTGGAGACTTCGAGACCGACCACGGGCTGGTCCGGGCGGCAACCCAGCACCCACTGGCCACCCTGATGCCACGGCGCACCGCTGCCACCCCATTGATTGGTGGCGTCGAAAGCGACACCGGGGGATTTCGTCCCCTTCACCCCGATCGGGCCTTCGCCGGCATAGGTCATCGTGCCGGTCACGGTCTGCCCGTCATGCGAGGTCAGATCGAAGGCGACGGCATTCTGGCCATCGCGCGCACCGAGCAGGAACAGGCCCGCATCATGCCAGGGGGCGTCTTTGCCGCCCCATTGGTTTTCGGCATGGTAACAATTTTCGGTGACGCGCGTGGCGCGCAGCCCAATTGGCCCCTCGCCCTGATACGTCATCGTACCGGTGAAGCTCAGTCCGCCATCGCCGGATTGAATATGGAGTGCGATCGGCAGTTGGTCTGCCCGGTTGCCGATGTTGAGTACTCCACCGTCGTGCCACGGCGCGGACGAGCCGCCCCATTGATTTTGGATATTGTAGACGGTCATAGTCGACGTCCTTTCCTAGCGTTACAGTTTTAAAAACGATGTTTACCGTTTTATTTCTATACTACACGCAACATCGCCACGGCCATTTCCATAGCCATGGTATATCAAATATACGATATTTGAAGCGGACTGGCTTGATGACAGATCGAGTCGCTCAAGCCCGGTTTTATTACACCTTTTTTGTCTTTCACTCAAGTTTGTTGTCGGACCTATTGTTGGCCCTATTACGCTATGAACGACCGGTGACAGGGCCAGTCAGCGATCAAGAGCGTCATCGTCGTGATCGATTGAAGGCGCGAGCGGTGGGATCGACCGAACCGCCACTAAGGTGGATTGCCGGCAGCATTTCCTTCTACCCATTGGCGCTGAAACCCAAAGATCGGTGGGATGAACGGTGCATCGCCACCGCACCTTGGCCCGATTATCGCAGATTTAGGTGTATTATTTACATGGCACACTTCTCGCATGGCAGGCGGTGGGGTCGGGGACAAATCCCCGCCCGACCGTCTGGAGACTTGCCATGAGCCTGACCGCCCACCTGATCGCACTCGCCGCCGTGGCCGCATCGCCGCAAGCCGCAGCAGACCGGCGCACCATCACCGAAACCTACCGCGTTACCTACAAAGCGGACCGCGATGTTTATTGCATCCGCGTCTTCGCCGATCCGGCACCCGCCGATCCGCATCCGGGCACCCCGCCCGACCCGTGCCGCTCCCGCGCGGACTGGGCGAAGGACGACATTCACATCAGCGATCCACAGCGTGGGATCGCGCCGTCTTAAACCGGCGCATGGACGATGGTGCGCCCGGTTTGCCATGCGCGGGTCAGGCCGGCGCACCATGCCCAATGGCTCCGCGCCGCGCCAGGCGCAGCGCCGCGAGCCCCCCGAAGCACGCCAGTTGCGCCACCAGCACGATCAACGCCCCGCGCACTTCGCCAAGCGACGCGCCCATCTGGTTGAGCGGCACGAACAGATGCGTCGCGGGCGTCACCGGGATCGTCCACGCCGCCATCTGCACCCACCAGGGCATCGCCACCAGCGGCCAGGCGAAGCCCGACAGGAACACGAACGGGATTGAGGTCGGGATCAGCAGCTTGAGCGCATCGTCGCCACTGCGCACCAGGCTGCCGGCCAGCATCCCGAGTGCCGAGACGGTCGCGGCGAACAGCGGCACCACCAGCGCGAGCGCAGCCAGATTGCCGCCATGCGGAATATCCTGCACCCAGAACACCAGCCCGAAATACAGGCCTCCCGCCAGCGTCCCAATCGTCGCACACGCGGCCCACACCCCGGCAAACGCCCGCCCGCCGCGTACCCAAAGCCGTTTGCGCCGCCGCTCGGCAATCAGCCGCGCCACCGCGAACAGCAGCGTCTGTTCAAGGATGACATTGGCGACCGCCGGGAAGACATAGTCGCGATAGCCCTCGGTCGTGTTGAACAGCGGCCGCGGGATCACCGAAATCTGCGGCACGCCTTGCCCAAGCGACAGCCCCGCCAGCCGCTGCTGCACGACCGTGCTGATCGCGCTCGCAATGCTCTTGCCGACGCCTTCCGCGCGCAGCAGATAGGCCCCGTTCAGCCACAAGGCGATCCCCGCCCCCGGCCGCGCCGACGCGACCCCGCTGGCAAGACCCTGCGGCAGCAGCAAAATACCCTCCACCTTGCGCGTGCGCGCCAATACGGTCGCCGCCGCCATATCCGGCACCTCTGCGGCAATCGTCACTTCAGGCGCGGCGGCGAGTTGCTGGAGGATGCCGCGCGACAGCGCGCTATGGTCGGCATCGACCACCGCGATCGGCAAGCGCTCGACCACCTGATGCGCATAAGGCGCGGGATAGTAAAACGCGTAGAACAGCACCGAAATCACCGCCACCGCGACCAGATCGCGCGTGCGCAGGATTTCGAGCAACGCGCCCTCAAAGGCCCGGCGGAAGCTCATGCCGCGCGACGCGCCTGGCGGCGGATCACCAGCAGTGCCGCCCCGCCCGCCAGCAGCGGCACCAGCGCCAGTACCGCTGCCTGCTGCGCCCAGGTCGCCAGCGTCACGCCAATCGCCTGGTCCATTTCCAGCGCAACGAAATGCGTCAGCGGCAGCACGCTGCTCCACACCCGCGCAAACAAAAGGCCGCCGGTCAGCGGCAAGGATGCGCCCGAATAGGCCAGCGCCGACCCGGCATAGATCACGCTCGCCGACAAGCTCGTCGCGATTTCCCCAGTCAGCGCGATCAACAGTGCCGAGACCGCCGCCGTGCCGACGAACAGCAACGCCCCGCCCACCGCCACCAGCGCGATCGCCCCGTCGAAGCGGTAGCCCTGCGCCAGCGTCAGCCACAGCAGCCACAGGCATAGCCACAATATCCCGAGCGCGACATGCGGCAGGAACCGCCCGACCAGCGCCGCCGCGGGATTGCCAACCCGGCGCGCCCAAGCGGCCAGCGACCCGTCCTGCAATTCCCGCCCCAAAGATGCCGCCGTGGTCACCGCGATCAGCAAATGCAGCACCGCCGGGCCGATCAGCAGCCCGAGATACCATTCCAAACTCGCGCCCGGATTGCCGAGCAAGGTCACCTCCACACCGGGCAGCGGCGCGCGCAGCAAGCGCACCCCGCCCCGCCCCGCTTGCGCGGGGGCCTGCGCCGCCAGTTCGGCGGCAACCGCAAGCTGCAACCGCGTCGATGCCAGCACGCCCGTTGACAGGAACGCGGTCTGATAGAAAATCTCGACCGCCCGCGGCACGGCACGCGCACGGCCATCGCCCAGCCCGCTCGGCAACACCACCACCGCGACTGCGCGCTCCTGCCGCACCGCCGCGAAGGCCTCGGCCAGATCGCTGCCCACGCCGATCACCCGTACCGCGTCCGACGCCGCGATCGCACGGATCACCCCGCGCGACGCGGCACTATGATCCTGATCGACGATCATAACGCCCAGCCCCGTCGGCGATCCCCCCGACAGCATCCCGCCCATCACCACCAGACACAGTAACGGCAGCAGCGTCAGCAACGCCAGGTCGAACCGGTCGCGCGCCAGGTGCGCCAGCTCGGCCCAGAGCGCGCGGCGCAGCCCGCTCATCGCGGCCAGTCGAACAGCACGCTCATCCCCGGCCGCAGCCCCGGCACGCGCTCGGCCGGGCGCAGCTTTACCGAAAAGGAACGCACGTCATAGCCGCTCGACTGGCGCGTCGCGCGGATCGTGGCGAATTCGGCCTCGGGCGCGATATAGGCGACGCGGAAACGCACATCGCGGTTGAGCGCGGGGACGTGCCCCGTCAGCACCCGCCCCACGGCCAGCCCACCATATTGGCTCTCACGCACCGTGATCGCGACCCAGGGATGATCGATATCGGTGACCTGATAGGCGGGCAGGATCGGGCTGACGATCTCGCCCGGTTGCAGCAGCTTGCGCGCCACTTCGCCCGCGATCGGCGAGACCAGCTTCGTCTCCGCCACCAGCGTCTGCGCGGTCGAAAGGCCCGCCTCGGCGATGCGCACCTGCGCGGCGGCGGCTTGCTTGTCTTCGCTGCGGGTGCCCGCCAGCGCTTTCTCATATTGCAGCCGCGCCGCCTCGGCCGAACGCATACTGCTGTCGCGCGCGGCATGCGCCTCGTCGCGGCGCTGCGCGGCGATCACGCCCTCAGCATAGAGCGTATCGGCGCGCTTGCTCGATGTGGCGGCGAGGGTCGCGGCAGCCTGCGCCGATTGCCAGATCGCGCGCAGCGACCCGACATCCTCGCTGCGCGCGCCCGCTTGCGCCACCGCCTGCAGCGCCCGCGCCGTATCGAGCGCGCCTTGCGCCTGGCGTTCGGCATTGCCGAGTTCGGGGCTGGACAGCGTCGCCAGCACTTGCCCCGCCGCAACGCGCGCGCCCTCATCGACCAGCAACCGATCGACCCGCGCCAGTGTCTTGGTCGCGACATTGACGCTGTCCGCCTCGACCATGCCCTGAATCTGCTCCGGCGCCGGGCGGCTGGCGAGGAACAGCCCGACCGCGACGATCACCGCGACCACCGCCAGCCCGACATACAGCAGGATGCGCGCGCGGCGGCTGGGGGCGGGGGTTTCGGATGCGGTATCGGTCATTGCCCGGCTCCATAGACAAGGCGCTGGTCGGCGCGCGCGAGATAGCCGCTAAATTCATCCAGCCGCCCGGACGATGCCAGCAGCCCGGCGAGCGCCAGATCATATTCATAGGCGACCGAAATGCGCTGCGCCTCGGCCGCATCCAGCGCCGCCTGCGCCGCGATCACTGGCGTCGCCGTCCCCTCGCCTTCACGAAACGCAACCGTCTGCACCCGCAGATTCTCGCGCGCGGCGGTAATGCTGCTGTCGAGCAGCACGAACGACCGCCGCGCCGCCTCGACCAGAGTGTAGGCGCGCATCGTCGCGCCGGTCGCGGTCTTGCGCGCTTCGGCGGCGGTGTCGGCAGCGGCGGCGGCGGTGGCGCGGGCGGCGTCCTCGCTATGCTTGCGCCCGATATTGGAGAAGATCGTGTAGCGCACGCCAACCCCGACCGTCCAATCGGGCTCGATCGGCAAGGCGTTGGATTGGTTGAAATTATATTCGCCAAAGGCATAAGCCTGCGGCAGCCGCTGCGAGCGCGCCAGCGCGACCCCCGCATCGGCGACTTGCCGCCCGCCATCGGCGGTGCGCGCCTCCGGCACATTGCCTTCATTGCCGAGGAACGCCTGTGCGGGCGCAAGCGGGCGCGTCTGCACGAACAGCGCCGTGGTCGGGGCGACACCCGTCTCCAGATCGAGCAGCCGCGCCAGATCGTCGCGCGCGCTGGCATACGACAAATCGGCGCGCTGATAGACGCGCTCGGCGGTGTCGCGCGCCACCTCCACTTCCAGCGTGCGCGCATGCGGGATGACCCCGGCCGCCTCCAGCTTGCGCGAATCCGACAGCACCGCGTCGAGCGCATTACGGCTGCGCCGCGCGGACTCGAGCAAGCCCGCCGCTGCCTGTTGTCCGAAATAGGCGCGAATCAGGTCGATCCGCGCGAGATTGAGCGCCTGCGCGCGCCGCCCCTCGGCCATCGCCACCCCGCCTTGCGCCGCGCGCTGGATCGCCGGGATCGCGCCGCCGCTATACAGCGGCAGCGCGCCCTGCACCGTCGGGCGCAGCACATCGTCGCGGAAGCGATAGCTGAGCTGGTCGGGGATCGCCTCGAACAGCCCCGGCAGCGCCTGCGACAGCCGCCCGGTGATGTCCGCGGCGATTTGCTGATAGGCGGGCGGCACGGTCGCGGGCAGCGACGCCAGGAAATCCTGCGTATTGCCGAGCGTGGTCGCCTTGGGGCCGCTCAGATCGACCGACAGCGTCTTTTGATATTCGAGATATTGCACCGAAGCGGTGACGATCGGCCGGTGCAGCGTGCGCACCGCATCCGCCGCCGCGCGCGCCGCCTCAACGCTATGATCGGCGGCGCTGACAGTGTGCGAGCTGCGATCATAGCGCGCCTGCGCCGCATCGAAACTGAGCGCGGTCTGCGCGAACGCGCTCGCCGGGCTGCACGACACCAGCGCAACCGCGATCGGCCATCGCCCGATTCCTGCCATGCGCCCTTACCCCGCGAAACCCTTGTCGAAGACGGCGCATACCAAGCTCGCAAAAGCGATGTCACGTACAAACGCGCATCGGGATCAGCGCCGGGTGCGCGCCGCCCGCTGCGCGCGGATCGCCCCGACCAAGGTACGGTGACGGCTGCGCTCGACCCGCACGGCCGCAGCGACCCGCTTGCCCTGCACGATCAGCACCAGCCCGATCAGCGCCAACCCGAAGGCGGGCAAAGCGAGCAGGCTGCCGCCATCCAACCGATCGGCCAGCCCGACGCCCGCGGCGAACAGGAACGCAACCGCCCCGACCCCGCGCCACGCGCGATCGCGCGGCGTCATGCCGCCACCGCCGGTTCGGCGATCAGCGTGCGCCCGGCGCATTCGACCGCGTGCACGGCATCGCAGTTGCAGCCCGCCGCGCCGTGCCACAGCACGATGTCGGCGGGAAAATCGGCCTCGTCGCCCAGCGCGCTTGCGAGATCGCGCGTCTCGAAGGTCAGGCCGATCGCCGGATCGCGCACCCCGCTCGCCGCCACGCGGGCGCGCCCGACCAGCCCCGGCGCATCATCGATCCCCAGAGCTTCGATCGCGGTGAAGCCCAGCGCACGGGCATGCCGCGCCGCGCACAGCAGCAGCGTTCCCGCGCCGCAATCGGTATCGATGATGCGCACGCTGCACCGTCTCGTCGCGCGCAAGGCGGACAATGCCGCAGCGACCGCGGGCCAGCGCGCATCGCGACACCGCAAGCGGGGGGCGATGGCGGCTCGACGCGGCTGCGTCCGCAAACGCCGCCGGGGACCGCCAATGCTATGTTCGGAAAGATGGGTCATGATGGCAGCGGAATGCGCCCCCACGCCGTAAAAAGTCCCGGTCAATCCCGCCCTATTCCCGTGAAGAATCCATAAAGCGCGCGGATCGAAAAACACCGCTCCGCCCGCAATTGACAATGCTGCAGCGCGGGAGCAATCGCCCGGCGTCGGTCGAATCGCCGACACTCAGGATCAAACAAGCAAATGCCAAGCGACAGTAGTCGACAATATGCGCCGTCGGGGGCGCCCGGTCGAGCCTGATCCGATCAGTCTCGCCCCGGGTGGCCGTCGACGGCCGCCCGTGTGAGGTGAGACAATGCGTGAGATGCCCCAGATTGCCCGGGGTGTGCGGCCCTTTTCGCGCTACTGGCGCGTCACGACGCCGAGCTGGGCCGACGCCATCGCTTTCCTGCTGCTCGCCGGGCTCGGCGTGCTCATCGTGCGCGGGGCGGAGGGCGTCGCGCAGCCGCTGTCTCAGCTCCGGCTCGATCCGGTCGCGCTCGATCCGTGGAATTTGCCGGCTTACGCTCTCCGCACCACGCTGCGCATGTTTGCGGCGCTCGCCGCATCGCTCGTCTTCACCTTCGTCGTCGCGACGCTCGCCGCCAAGAGCAAGCGCGCCGAGATGGTCATCGTGCCCGCGCTCGACATCCTGCAATCGGTGCCGATCCTCGGCTTCCTCACCTTCACCGTCACCTTCTTCATGGGGCTCTTCCCTGGCCAGCAACTGGGCGTCGAACTGGCCGCGATCTTCGCCATCTTCACCAGCCAGGCGTGGAACATGGCGTTCAGCTTCTACCAGTCGCTGCGCTCGGTGCCGAGCGACCTGGAGGAAGTTTCGCGCGGCTTCGCGCTGTCGCCGTGGCGGCGCTTCATCCGCCTCGAACTGCCCTTCGCCACGCCGTCGCTGGTGTGGAATGCGATGATGTCGATGTCGGGCGGCTGGTTCTTCGTCGTTGCGTCCGAGGCGATCAGCGTCGGCAACACCCGGATCATGCTGCCCGGCATCGGATCGTGGCTGGCGCTCGCAATCGACCGGCAGGATTTCCGCGCGGTTGGCTGGGCCGTCGCCGCGATGGCGGTGGTGATCCTGCTCTACGACCAGCTCGTCTTCCGCCCCGTCGTCGCCTGGGCCGATCGCTTCCGCTTCGAACAGACCGCCTCGCAGGACGGCCCGCAAAGCTGGGCCTATGACCTGTTCCGCCGCACGAAGCTGCTGCCGGTGCTGTTCGCCCCGTTTACCGCGCTCGGCCGCTTGCTGATGGCGATCGACCGCCGCCCGGCCCGGGGCCAACGATCCGAACGCCGCGAGACGCGCAGCCCGCTCGGCCAGATCCTGTGGCTGGCGCTGGTCGCCGCCGCTTTGCTCGCCGCCGCCTGGCTGGTGATCGGCTATGTCGCACATCATCTGATGTGGCACGATGCCTTCACCGCCTTTGCCCTCGGCCTTATCACCATGGCGCGCGTGCTGGTGCTGATCGCGCTCGCCAGCCTCGTCTGGGTGCCGATCGGCGTGTGGATCGGCCTGCGTCCGCGCTGGGCGGAACGGTTGCAGCCGGTCGCACAGTTCCTCGCCGCCTTCCCGGCCAACGTGCTGTTTCCCTTCGCCGTCATCGCGATCGTCCACTGGCACCTCAATATCGACATCTGGCTGTCGCCGCTGATGGTGCTCGGCACGCAGTGGTACATCCTGTTCAACGTCATTGCGGGCGCGAGCGCCATCCCCAACGATCTGCGCGAGGCGGCGGGCATGTTCCGCGTGCGCAGCTGGCAATGGTGGCGCACGCTCGCCATCCCCGGCATCTTCCCATATTATGTCACCGGCGCGCTCACCGCATCGGGCGGATCGTGGAACGCCAGCATCGTCGCCGAAGCGGTGTCCTGGGGCAGCGAGCGGCTCGAGGCGCACGGCCTTGGCACCTATATCGCCAAAGCCACCACCGCCGGGGATTTCCCGCGCGTGACGCTCGGCATCGCGGTGATGTCGATCTTCGTGATCGGCTTCAACCGCTTCCTGTGGCGCCCGCTTTATGCCTATGCCGACCGCCGCCTGCGCCTCGCCTGACCTTCGACCTTCAAGAGACTGGACCCGGACCATGGCCACCCTCGCCCGCACCGCCACCGCCAACACGCTGCTCAAAGTCGAACACCTCACCCACCGCTACGGCAAGGCCGGCAGCGGCGGGCTGCTCGTGCTCGACGATGTTGATCTGACGCTGCGCGAAAATGAAGTGGTCGGGCTGCTCGGCCGCTCGGGCTCGGGCAAATCGACGCTGCTGCGCTCGATCGCCGGGCTGATCCGCCCCGATGAAGGCGCGATCGATTTCGTGCCCGATGAAAACGGTGCCGCGCCCAGCGTCAGCATGGTGTTCCAGACCTTCGCGCTCTTCCCCTGGCTGACGGTGCTGCAAAATGTGGAACTGGGGCTGGAGGCGCAGCGCGTCCCCGCCGAGGAACGCCGCACCCGCGCGCTCGCCGCGATCGATTTGATCGGGCTGGACGGCTTCGAAAACGCCTATCCCAAGGAACTGTCGGGCGGCATGCGCCAGCGCGTCGGCCTGGCGCGCGCGATCGTCGTCAACCCCTCGCTGCTGCTGATGGACGAGCCGTTTTCCGCGCTCGACGTGCTCACCGCGGAGACGCTGCGCACCGATCTGCTCGATCTGTGGGCGGAAGGGCGGATGCCGATCAAATCGATCCTGATCGTGACGCACAATATCGAGGAAGCGGTGCTGATGTGCGACCGCATCCTCGTCTTCTCGTCCAACCCCGGCCGCGTCGCCGCCGAGATCAAGGTCGATCTGCCGCAGCCGCGCGACCGGCTCGACCCGCCGTTCCGCGCGCTGGTCGATGACATTTATGCGCGCATGACCGCGCGCGCCGCGCCCGAACCGGCGCGCGACGGCGTGTTCCCCGGCACCGGCATCCAGATGGTGCTGCCGCGCGTCTCGACCAACTCGCTCGCGGGGTTGATCGAGGAAGTCGATGCCAGCCCGTTCAACGGCCGCGCGGCGATGGCCGATCTCGCCGACCAGCTCCAGCTCGAAATCGACGAACTGTTCCCGATGGCGGAAACGCTGCAATTGCTGCGCTTTGCCGAATTGCAGGGCGCGAACATCCAGCTCACCCCCTCGGCCCGCCGCTATGCCGAGGCCGATGTCGACACGCGCAAGGCGCTGTTCGCGCAAGCCCTGCTCGCACATGTGCCGCTCGCGCAGCACATCAAGCGCGTGCTCGACGAACGCGCCGGCCACGCCGCCCCCGCGCGCCGCTTCCGCGACGAACTCGAAGACCATATGTCGCCCGATTATGCCGAGGAAACGCTGCGCACGGTCACCCTGTGGGGCCGCTACGGCGAAGTCTTCGCCTATGACGAGGATGACGACCGCTTCTCGCTGGATGACGCGGTGTGAGGGTGCGGGGAAGGGTGCGGGTTGGCTCGCCGAGCGGGTCCCCACCTGCGCCTCCACCTCCTGAGTGCGATGACGTTACGTGATCCGGCAAGCCCCTCCCCTTCAGGGGAGGGGTTGGGGTGGGGCCTGTCCCCGCGTGCGTCGGTCTCGGTGGGACGGATACGCCCCACCCCCAGCCCCTCCCCTGAAGGGGGGGAGTCCCTCAAACGTGATCACACTCTAAGAGGTGGGACTCCGGCGAGGAGTGACGGGTATAGCTGCCCCCATAAAGGTGTAAACGTCAGCGCTGATTGGCACGGTCCGTCAGCGATGCATGTCACCCGGCAAGCCGCATTCCCAAGGAGGATCGAATTTCGGAAACGTCTGGAAGGGTTGCAAAGTCGATTGTCGGTTTCTCGGGCCCGGTCTGATTGAGACAGAACGCAAATCCCGCTAGCGTATCGGGCGTGTGACAATCGGGGGGGCGGGATATGCGGCGATTGATAGCGGTTTTGTGCGTCGTTATGGTTAGCGCCGCCCCTCCGGCTGAACAGGTCGTAAGCGGTGATGCAACCATTCCGGTCACGATTGCCGGACGCGCGCTGCGACTTCGGATCGAGCCGGCGGCACCCGGCCTACCGCTGCTGCCCCGGGCGCTAACCGCCGATCTGGGATTGAAGGGTGGCGGCATGTTTGCCTTCGCCGTCGGCTACCGGATCGGGAGTGAAAACTTCTACGGCCGGACGGCAAGCGTTAAGTTCACCTGGCCCGGCCACAAGCCAGCTAGCCGAAGAGTCGGCTGGCTGTCGCGCGACTACAAACCCTTCGCCGACGGCACGATTGGCCCGGGCGGTGTGCCCGAGCCGGTGATACGGTTTCAGTTGCACGCCGCACGCCCGGGGGAAGTACCGCTGACCGTGCCGCTCGACGTTGAAGGAGGGCTGGGTGGCGCGCTGTTTGGAGACTGGTTCTTCCTCGACGGTCTGGTGATGATCGGCGGCGTGCCGGTCAAGCTTAGGTTCGATCCGCATAGCCCGACGACATTGGTCACTGCGCCCGCAGCCCTGGCGCTTGCTCAGGCGCAGGGTGGCACCATGACGTATGCGGCCGGGCAGCAGGAGATTGCCTATGGAATCGTCCGACCGTACCGCGTGATGCAACTCGCGCGACCACTGATGCTAGGAGGTATTGCGTTATCGCGGGTTGGTGTGCGCGTCGCCGACGCGGATCTCGCTGGGCGCATTCCCGAGGAGGGTGCCGCAGCTCCCGCGCAAGACCCCGATGAAATTATCGTTGTCGCAAAGGCAAAGCGACCGCACAAAGGTATCATAATACTCGGTGCCGATGCATTGGCCGGGTGTTCGACGCTCGTGTTTGACAAGCCGGCCAAGCAAGCGCGACTGTCCTGCGCAACGGGCGGATGACTACGGAGGCAGCGTGGCGGCACGTGGCTATATGTGCGCGAATGGAGCTAGTGATTCGGCAGGATCAAAGCGGAATCAAAACGAGCGGCCTTGAGAACCAGCGATGACATCCTGAATGGTGCCTTTGGGCGCTTGCGGAATGGCCGCTCAGGGAGGCTAGCTGCGGTTCTTTATCCAAAGCCAAGGGACGGATACCCCATCTATCTCAGCGTCAAGCCGTCGGGTTTATATATGCCGCACGCCAATCCGAACGGACGGGATTCAACACCGGCGGCTTAGCTACCGCGCTGCAAGCCGCCGCCTCCCATCCGCCAGCGTACGGACGCGCTACGCCCCACCCACCCCACCAACAAAATCCCACACCCCGCTCGTGCGTCAGCCCGCAGCTTCGCTATAGCGCGCGCCATGACTCTCCTCGAAACGCATCTGAACGACCTGAAGGCGCTCGACTCCGCCGCTCGGCTCCGCCGCCTGCAACCGCGCACCGGGCTGGATTTTTCCTCCAACGACTATCTCGGCCTTGCCCGCGCGCAGCGCCTCCGCGACGCGGTGGCGGCGGCGCTGGCGCGCGGGGTGGCGATCGGGTCGGGCGGGTCGCGGCTGCTGCGCGGCAATGATCCCGAACATGAAGCGCTCGAAGCCGAAGCCGCCGCCTTTTTCCGCAGTGAATCCGCGCTGTTCTTCTCCAGCGGCTATGCCGCCAATGCCGCCTTGCTATCCACGCTGCCGCAGCGCGGCGATCTGATCGTGTACGATGCGCTGATCCACGCCAGCGCGCATGAAGGCATGCGCCTCGCCCGCGCCGAAAGCGTGGCGACACCGCATAATGACGCGGGCGCCCTCGATCAGGCGATTGCCGACTGGCGGCGGCGCGGCGGCACTGGCCGCGCGTGGATCGCGGTCGAAAGCCTGTACAGCATGGATGGTGACCGCGCCCCGCTCGCCGATCTGGCAACGGTCGCGGCGCGACACGAAGCGATGCTGCTGATCGATGAGGCGCACGCAACCGGCGTGTTCGGACCGGGCGGACGCGGGTTCGCCGCCGATCTGGAAGGGGCGGAAAACGTCATCACCTTGCGCACGTGCGGCAAGGCCTTGGGCTGCGAGGGCGCCTTGCTCTGCGGCCCGCGCACGATGCGCGATTTTCTGGTCAATCGCGGGCGCGCCTTCATCTTCTCGACCGCACCCTCGCCGCTGATGGCCAGCGCGGTGCGCGAAAGCCTGCGCCTTCTCGCCGATGAACCCGAGCGCCGCGAGCGGCTAACCGCGCTCATCGCCTTTGCCGAGCGCACGCTAGGCCCCTGCGGCGTCACCCCGACCGGATCGCAGATCCTGCCGCTGGTGATTGGCGAGGACGCCCCCACCATGCGCCTGGCGGCGGCGCTGCAGGCCGCCGGTTTCGATATTCGCGGCATCCGCCCGCCGACGGTGCCGCCCGGCACCGCGCGGCTGCGCGTGTCGCTCACCCTCAATGTCGGCGAAGCGGAGATTGCCGCGCTGGCGGAGACGCTGTTGGAGTTGGCTTGAATGGACCCCGAAACAATCGTCATCACCGGCACCGACACCGATGTCGGCAAGACCGTGTTCGCCGCCGCGCTCACGGGCGCGCTGAACGCGCACTATTGGAAGCCGGTGCAGGCCGGGCTGGACCCCAGCGCCGACCGCGACAGCGTCGCCACGCTTTCGGGCGTGCCCGCGTCGCACATCCTGCCCGAGGCCTATCGCCTCGCCACCCCGTGCTCGCCGCACCGCGCCGCCGAAATTGACGGCGTGACGATCGACCCGCTGCGGCTGACCCCGCCCGAGGTGAATGGCCCGCTGGTGGTGGAGGGTGCCGGCGGCGTGCTGGTGCCGGTGACGCGCGAGCTTGTGTTTGCCGATCTGTTCGCGCGCTGGGGCTGCCCGGTGGTGCTGGTCGCGCGCACCGCGCTCGGCACGATCAACCACAGCCTGTTGTCGATCGAGGCGCTGCGCCAGCGCGGCGTGCCCGTTCTCGGCATCGCCTTTGTCGGCGACGAAAATGCCGACACCGAAGCGACGATCGCGCATCTGGGGCGCGTGAAGCGGCTGGGCCGCTTGCCCCGGCTCGATCCGCTCAATGCCGACACGCTGGCGGCGGCGTTTGCCGCCCATTTCAACGTGGGCGACTTCCAATGAGCACCTCCCCGATCTGGCACCCCTTCACCCAGCACGGCCTTTGCGAGCCGATCCCGCTCGTCACCCACGGCGAAGGCGCGGCCCTGTTCACCGAGGACGGTCGCCGCATCATCGATGGCATCTCCTCCTGGTGGGTGACGACGCACGGCCATTGCCACCCGCGCATCATGGCCGCGATTGCCGAGCAAGCGGGCAAGCTCGACCAGATCATCTTTGCCGGCTGGACCCACGAACCCGCCGAAACGCTCGCACGCGGGTTGCTGGAGATCATGCCGCCCGCGCTCACCCGTATCTTCTTCTCGGATTCGGGCTCGACCAGTGTCGAGGTGGCGCTGAAGATGGCGCTCGGCTTCTGGGCCAATCGCGGCGCGCCGCGCCACCGCATTCTGGTGATGGAGCATAGCTATCATGGCGACACGATCGGGGCGATGTCGGTCGGCGCGCGCGGCGTGTTCAACGCGCCTTATACGCCTTTGCTGTTCGACGTCGGCACCATCCCCTACCCCGCCCCGGGCCGCGAGCAAGCCACGCTCGATGCGCTGGAGGCCGCCTGCCGCGCCGCCCCCGCCGCCTTCATCGTCGAACCCTTGGTGCTCGGCGCAGGCGGAATGCTGTTCTACCCCGCCTGGGTGCTGGCCGAGATGCGCGCGATCTGCGCGCGCCACGACGTGCTGTTCATTGCGGATGAAGTGATGACCGGCTGGGGCCGCACCGGCACGCTGCTGGCGTGCGAGCAAGCTGGTGTCGCGCCCGACATCCTCTGCCTGTCCAAGGGCCTGACCGGCGGTGCCGTGCCGCTCGCGGTGACGATGGCGAGCGAGGCCATCTACGACGCGCATCTCTCGACCGACCGCGCGCGGATGTTCTTCCATTCGTCGAGCTACACCGCCAACCCGATCGCCTGCGCCGCCGCCAATGCCAATTTGGCGATCTGGCGCGAGGAACCCGTGCGCGACCGCATCGCCGCGCTCGCCGCGCGGCAGCGAGTTCGGCTCGACCGCCTTGCGGCCTTGCCCGGCTTCACCAACCCGCGCGCGCTCGGCACCATCGCCGCGAT
The DNA here is from genome assembly GCF_017875905.1 of Sphingomonas sp. PL20. NCBI lineage: Bacteria > Pseudomonadati > Pseudomonadota > Alphaproteobacteria > Sphingomonadales > Sphingomonadaceae > Sphingomonas > Sphingomonas sp. PL20. The sequence continues at coordinate 2,508,260 of NZ_JAGINH010000002.1, forward strand.
CGATCTCGCGGATGAGCCGGGTGCGGGCTATCTCTCGCAGCGCGCACCCGCCCTGCTTGCGCATTTCCGGGAAAACGACCTGCTGCTGCGCCCGCTCGGCACCACCGTGTACGTGATGCCGCCATATTGCATCGACGACGCCGATCTCGACCAACTCTACGCCGGGATCGCAGAAGCGGCGGCGGCAACGGCACCCCGCAGATAAGCGCCCCGACCCGATCGGGCACGAAGCGGCAAATGATGTTGGGAATCGCCAATATGCGCGCGGACTTTGCGCGCATGAGGCGCGGACCGTTTTCGTCAGGAGTCCGCGCCATGACCGCCACTGCCCCGCAAAGCCCGACTGTCGTCCTCGTTCACGGCGCGTGGGCCGATGGATCGAGTTGGCAGCGTGTTATCCCGCTGCTGACGCGCAAGGGCATTCCCGTCGTCGCGGTACAGAACCCGACGACCTCGCTGGCCGACGACGTGGCGGCAACGCGCCGCGCGCTGAACGCGATCGACGGGCCGGTCGTGCTGGTCGGCCATAGCTGGGGCGGTGCCGTTATCACCGAAGCGGGCAACGATCCCAAGGTTAAGGCGCTGGTCTATGTCGCGGCGTTCGCGCCCAAGGCCGGGCAGACCGTTGGCGAACAGGTCCAGGCGCACCCGAATCCCCCGGCGCTGGCGCATATCACCGATGACGGCACCGGCTTCCTGAAGCTTAGCGCAGAAGGCTGGGTGAACGATGTCGGGCAGGATTTGCCGGAGGAGGAAGCGCGCACGCTCGCGATCCTGCAACCGCCGCTCGCCGCCAGCACCTTTGGCGACAAGATCACGCAGGCGGCATGGGAAACGCGCCCCAATTGGTACATCGTCTCGACCGAGGACCGTGTCGTCAGCATCGATCTGGAGCGGGAGACTGCCGCGGCTCTGAACGCAAAGACCACCGAAGTGAAGGCCAGCCATCTCTCGCTGCTGTCGATGCCCGATGCCGTCGCCGCCGTGATCCTGGATGCCGTCGCGGCAACCGCTGCGGCACGCTGATCCATCCCGGGATGCGCGTCTTGAGGATGGGCATACCGACGCCGATCTTATAATCTGAGTCGGTGATCCAAAGGCCGGATCAAGCAAGTCGGATGAAACGCCATGACCGTTCGCTTTTTAAAATCTGCCGCAGTGATCGCCAGTCTGGCCGTCGCGCCAGTCGCTTATGCGCAGAACGCCGCCCCCACCGCGGCCGCTGCTCCAGCGGATTTCTACAAGATGAAGCTCGGCAGCTTCACGATCGTCGCACTGTCGGACGGCATCTTCTCGCTGCCGACCGACCAATTGCTGGTCGAGCGGACGCCCGGCGAAGTGAAGGCAATCCTGGCGGCGGCGAATGCGCCCACCCTCGAACCTACCTCGGTCAACGCCTATCTGATCGACACGGGGTCGCGCCGCATTCTCGTCGATAGCGGCAGTGGCAGCTATTTCGGCCCGACGCTCGGGCGCGCGATCACCGCGTTGAAGGCAGCGGGCTACAAGCCCGAGGATATTGACGAGGTGCTGATCACGCATCTGCATCCCGACCATGTCGGTGGGCTCTCGGTCGGCGGCGCGCGCGTGTTTCCCAACGCGACGATCCGCATGGCGCAACCGGAACACGACTTCTGGCTAGACAAGGCCAACCTCACCAAGGTCGATGCCTCGGTCCAATCATCCTTCGACGCGGCGGCCGCCTCGCTCGCACCCTATAGCGCGGCAGGCCGGGTCAAGCCGTTCAAGCCAGGCGAGACGATTGCGCCCGGCGTAACGGCGGTGTCGCTGCCCGGGCACACGGCGGGCCATACCGGCTACCGTGTCGAGAGCGCCGGCAAGACGCTGCTCATCTGGGGCGACGTGATGCACGTGGCGGTGGTGCAGTTGAAGGACCCTGCGGTGACGATCAAGTTCGACCTGTCGCAGGCCGAAGCCTCCCGATCGCGCGCCACGATCATGGCCGATGCGGCGAAGCGCCACTATCTGGTCGCCGGGGCGCATCTGCACTTCCCGGGCATCGGTACGCTCAGCAAGGCCGCGCAGGAGTGGCAATGGACCCCCGTCCCCACCACCCCAGCCAGCGCGCAATAGACCGCGCGTAGCGGCACCGGCCGATCGCTTTTCCCCGGCGCAGCATGGTGGCAACCTCCCGAACCGCCACCGTCTCGCCTAACCAACGGAGACTATCATGGCCTATGTAACGAGCGCAGACGGCATCCAGATCTATTATAAGGACTGGGGCCCCAAGGATGCTCAGCCGATCGTGTTCCACCACGGCTGGCCGCTGTCGTCGGATGATTGGGACGCGCAGATGCTGTTCTTCCTGGCCAATGGCTACCGTGTCGTCGCGCACGATCGTCGCGGCCATGGCCGGTCGGAGCAAGCGGTCGGCAACCACGACATGGACCATTATGCCGCCGACGCCTCTGCCGTCGCCGAGCATCTCGACCTCAAAAATGCGGTGCATATCGGCCATTCAACCGGCGGCGGTGAAGTGGCGCGCTATGTCGCGAAGTTCGGCGAGCCGCAGGGCCGTGTGGCCAAGGCGGTGCTGGTCGCCGCCATCCCGCCCCTGATGCTGAAGACCGAAGCCAATCCCGGTGGCACGCCGATCGAGGTGTTCGACAGCTTCCGCGGCGCGCTCGCGGCGAACCGCGCGGCATTCTTCCGCGATGTTGCGGCCGGCCCCTTCTATGGCTTCAACCGCGACCACGAGACGACGATCCCCGCCGTCATCGACAATTGGTGGCGCCAGGGCATGATGGGCAGCGCACAGGCGCACTATGACGGCATCAAGGCCTTCTCCGAAACCGATCAGACCGAAGATCTGAAGGCGATCTCCGTGCCCACACTGGTGCTGCAGGGCGATGACGACCAAATCGTGCCCTACACCGATGCCGCGCTGCTGCAGGTCAAGCTGCTGCAGAACGGCACGCTGAAAATCTATGAGGGCTATCCGCACGGGATGCTGACCACGCATGCCGATGTCATCAACCCCGATCTGCTCGCCTTCGTGCGCGCCTGAACGCGGCGGTTTGATCGCACGGGGAGACGATCGACGATCGCCTCCCCGTGTTCCCGCCCGCGCATATTGCGAGCGTGCGGCGGATCGGGCATCGCACGCTTCGTGACAGACATTGCGGCCCGAACAGCACCCCCGTGCGCATGAGCGGTTGCGCCCGCGCCCTTCTGCTCGGGGCGCTTTTCGCTCTTCTGCTCTCCTTGCCCCGACCGGTCTGCGCGCAGGGGTCAAGCCGTGCGCCCGAACAATTCCATCACAGCAACTGGACGATCGAGGACGGCGCGCCACCCGATATCTGGGCGATCGCCCAGACGACAGACGGCTTCCTGTGGTTAGGCACTGGCGGCGGACTCTATCGCTTCGACGGGATCCGCTTCGAGGAAATTCGTCCCCGCATCGGCAAGCTGCCGAGCCGCAACATCACCGCCTTGCTGGCAACCGACGATGGCGATCTCTGGCTTGGCTCCTATGACGGCCATATCGCGCGCTTGCGCAACGGGACGCTGACCGGCTTCGGTGCTGCCAATGATTCGGTCGATCGCTTTACCCGTGGCCCCGATGGAACCGTGTGGGCAGGCTTTTGGCGCGGTCCACGGCATCTTGCGCGCTTCGACGGCGCGCATTGGCGCTGGATTCCCAATGACAGCCGGGTCGTTCCGGGCAAGCTTGGCAGCCTGATCGCGGCGCGCGACGGCACGGTCTGGGCCAGCACCGAACGGCAGATCCTGCGCCTGCGCCCCGGAGACACCGCGCTAACGCCCGTCGCATGGGCGCAACCGGGGGATCGTCTGGTCGGAACGCGGAGCGGCGGCATCGCCATCCTCCACACCGGCGTGCCACGCGCGGGCCAGACAGTCTACCAAGAGACGTCGCTAGGGCTGCCCGCCTTCTGGCTGCCGGGCGGCACGCCCGAGATCAAACGCGCGCTGATCGATCGCCAGGGGACGCTCTGGTGGACAGGCGGCAAAGGCGGTGTCAGCCGTCTGCTGCCTCCGGCCGATGGCACCACCGCCCGTGTCGAGCAGTGGGAAGACCGGCAGGGCCTGAGCGCCAACGCCGCCGTCCCGGTGTTCGAGGATCGCGAGGGGGCGATCTGGGTCGGCACCAATTTGGGGCTGGACCGCTTTCGACGCGCGCGCGTGGTCCGGGCCGACGCCTTTGGCCCCTCCCCTTACAAGGCCTATCTGCAGACGGTGCTGGCGGATGGCACGATCTATGTCGTGACCCGGACGCAGACGCTGACACGCGCCGCCCGCGATGGCTCGCTATCTGCGGTGCTGCACCTCGCCTCCCCTCCGGCCGCGATCGCCGCCGACGGCAATCGGTTGATTGTCGAACAACGCGGCCATCTCTTCGTTTTGCAACGCGACCGGCTGGTCCCGCTCGGTCTGCCCGCGCTGCCCGGCAGGATGGCGACATGGTCGCGGGATAAGGACGGCACCCCGACCATCGCCGTGCGCGGGCAAGGCGTGCTGCAACCCGTCCATGGGGGATGGCGGATGCTCCGCATCACGGGTGTGCCGACACTCGACCGCAAGCTCGAAATTCCCTTCACCGGAGCGGTCGGTCGGTGGTTCTACGCCGATGATCGTTTGATCGGGTGCGCGCGCGGCGTGTGCACACCGATTTCGCGCGGGGTCGATGTCGGCAGGATCAACATCGTCGTGCCAGGCGAAACGGAGCAGGGCGCGGTGCTGGTCGGTGGCGATAGCGGCCTCGCCATCGGTCGTGGCGATCGGTTTGAAAGCCTGACCTCGGATCGCTTTCCCGTCCTGGTCGGCATCACCGGCATCGCCCGTGGCGCGGGGGATATCGTGTGGCTCAGCGGACTGCGCGGCGTCGTGCAGACCACGCAAGCGGCGCTCGCCCGCACGCTTTCCAGCGGTCGCCCGCTCGCCTACCGCCTGTTTACGATGGCAGACGGCGTGCCCGGCGCGGCGCAGCAGGATGCGAGCTATTCGACCGCCCTCCGCGGCGGCGACGGGCGGATCTGGCTTGCCGCCAGCCACGGTATCGCCTGGATCGACCCCAACCGCCTGAAACCCAACCCAGCCGCGCCGCCCGTGCTGATCCGCTCCGTCTCCGCCGATGGACGGGAGGTCGCACTCGCACCCAATCTTGCCATCGCCGCTGGCACGCGGCGTATCCAGATCGATTATGCCGCGCTCAGCCTGCTCGATCCGGATCGCGTGCAATTCCGCTATCGCTTGTCGGGCGTCGATGAGGCCTGGGTCGACCCAGGCCAGCGCCGACAAGCGACCTATACCAATGTCGCGCCGGGGCGTTGGACGTTTCAAGTGATCGCCGCCAACGCCGACGGGGTCTGGAACACACGCGGGGCCTCGATCGAGCTTACGGTAGCGCCGACCTTTTACCAGACATGGCTGTTCCGCGTGGCGGTCGCGGCCATCGTAGGGATGATGTTGGCCGGGCTGTACCGCATTCGCAAACGTGCGATCGAGGAGCGCACGCGCCGCCTGATCGCAGCGCAGGTTGCTGAGCGCGAACGGATCGCACGGGAACTGCACGATACGCTGCTACAGGGGATGCAAGCGATGATGCTGCGCTTCCAGGCGGTCGGCAACATTCTGGCACCGGACAGCCGCGCGCACGACATGCTCGAATCCGCGCTTGAGCGGGGCGACGACGTCCTGCTGGAAGGGCGCGACCGCGTGCGCAACTTGCGACCGGAGAACCGCACGACATTGCAATCGGCGCTGCACGCCATTGCCGGTCAGATTGGCGACGGCCTTACGATCGAGATTGTCGAGCAGGGCCTGCCCCGCACGCTGTGCGATCCGGTGATCGATGAATTGGCCGCGATTGCGCGCGAAGCCCTCACCAACACGCTGTGGCATGCGCAAGCGACCCACGCGACCGTTGCGCTCGATTTCACGCGGTGGAGCGTGCGGATGTCGGTTCGCGACAACGGACGCGGCTTTAGCGCCAGGATCCTTGAGCAAGGCGCGAAACCGGGTCATTTTGGCCTGCCCGGCATGCGCGAGCGCGCGGCAAAGCTCGCCGCTGTGCTGACGCTGTCCAATCGTGACGGGGGCGGTGCCGAAGTCGGGATTACCGTTCCCGCGCGAATCGCCTATGCGCGGCCGCGCTCGGTTCTCCAAAGGGCGACCGACACCGCAGCAGCATGGCTCGCGCGCCTACAGGGGCGCTCGGGCGGCAACCCGCTTTCGTAAAGCGCAGCCGCCTGTCGCCTTGCCATCATCACGCAGAAGAAACCGAATATTTTCCTTTGCTTTGCGCAGCGGCACCGCGCGCGAAAACGCCAAAACACCGCATTTTTGTACAAGCTATTCGACCGTCGCGCACCCATTCTCCGCCGCACCGGCCCCGTCGCTTACCGGTAGCCCCACCCCTGCACATCGCCCCCTGATCGCGTGAGTTTCCTATATGGAAGAACCGACCTCCTCGAACGACGCGATGCCGATCGGCGAATGGGCGGGGGTTGGCATCGCCGTGGCACCGAACGACGCCGTTACCGCAGCGGTCGATTTGGCGGCGGCGGGTGTGTTCACGCACGAGCTGTCGCCCGACGGCGCGGTGGGCGGGCTGCGCCATCTCGACCAGGCGGTTGGCGGCGCGGTGATGCGGTTACGCGGCGATGGCGTGTTCAACGCAGCACCGGGCGAGATCCTCGCGCTTTCGACGCCGCGTTTGCCGGTGGCGGCCTCCACCATTCTGCTCGTGGGCATGGGCGATCCCGAAAGCTGGTCGCCCGCCATGCTGGAAACGGTGATGAGCGCGGCGACCAACGAAGCGCTGCGGCGCGGTGTGGTCTCTGCCTCGTTCGCACCGAGCTTGCTCGACAGCGGGATTGCTGTGATCGACGCCGCCGGAGTGGCGATGGCGATGCTGAGAGGGTTGCTTTCAGCGCTCGACGCGTATCCGCGCCGGTTCGATCTCAAGCTGTGGATCTTCTGCACCGGGGCCGCGCACCTCACCGCGACCCATGCCGCCTTCGCTCGCGCTTATGCCGATCTGGCGCGCGAGATGCCGCCGGGGCGAGCCTCTTGAACAAAGAGACGAGAGCGCCGATCATACCCGCGCTTTTTCACACCGGAACCGTTTGTCTGTCGCCCTCCTCGCCGATCCGCATCCTCGTCGTCGACGACCATCCGTTCCTGCGCGAGGGCGTGCGTGCGGTGGTCGAGACGCAAGCCGACATGCAGGTGGTGGGCGAGGCCGATAGCGGGACCGATGCGATTATCCGGTACCGCGAATTGCTGCCGGACATCGTGTTGATGGACCTGCAAATGCCCGATCTGAGCGGCGACCAGGCAATCGCCGCGATCCGCGAACGCTCGCCCAAGGCCCGCATCATCGTGCTGACCACCTATGCGGGGGACGCCCATGCGCTGCGCGCGTTGCGTGCGGGAGCGGCCGGCTATTTGCTGAAGACCAGCTTGCGCAAGGAACTGCTTCAGGCAATCCGGTCGGTGCACGCCGGCGGCAAACACCTCGACGCCGATGTCGCCACCGACATCGCGCTGCATCTTGTGGCCGATGCGCCGAGCGAACGCGAAATCAGCGTGCTGTCGCTTGCCGCGCACGGCAATTCCAACAAGCAGATCGCGGCCAAACTCGGCGTATCCGAAGACACCATCAAGGCCCATATGAAAGCGATCTTCGCCAAACTGGGCGCATCGGACCGTACCCACGCGGTGACGATCGCTGCCAAACGCGGCCTGATCGACCTGTAGCGGCAGGCCCCGGGCACCCGCCACCCGAAAGGGGGGCAATCGACATACCCCTTAGGGATTACCACCCCCGCAGCAGCGCCGTACGCTGCCCCCATGCTGCTCCGCGATCCTAGAAGCCTTGATCCTTCCGGCGTTTGCGCGGACGGCCTGTGGTCGTCGAATCCCGCCGAACTGATCGACCATGCACGCCGCACGATCGAGCATGATCCCTGCGCCGCGCGCCGCTATCTCGACCGGTTGGCGCTGGTGTTTGGCAATGGCAACCACCGGCCAATCGAGAAACTGTTGGTTCCAGCCCTTCCCGACGAAACCAACGTCGGCACCATGACGCGGGGCGGTCTGGCCCCCTGGCAGTTGCAGCGGGTGAGCGATTATGTCGAGGAACGCCTGGGCGATACGATCGTGCTGGACGGCCTGGCCGGGGTCGTGCGGCTGAGCACCGGCCATTTTTGCCGTGCGTTCAAGGTTACCGTGGGGGAGACCCCGCACGCATTCCTGATCCGCCGCCGCATTCGGCGTGCGCAAACCCTGATGCTGACGACCAAGGACTCGTTGAGCCACATCGCCTGCACCTGCGGGCTCACCGACCAGGCGCATCTCACCCGCCTGTTCCGGCGCATGGTCGGCGACACGCCGCTTTCGTGGCGGCGTACGTGGTCCCACATGTTTGAACGCGGGGAGCTTGGCAGCGCTGCCGCCTGAGGTAGCAAACGATATAACCCCTCCCCCAGAGATCGTCGCGGAAGCGCGATCGGCCCCGGCACGGGGCCACCCCGCGCCCCCCAACGCGCGGCACCGGCACGCACGTGCTTGCAAAGTCCGCGATTGCATTCCACCCCTGCCCGGCGATAACCGGCATGGGGCAGCCACGACCGCTGTATTCCTTCAGACGCAGGGTATGACGTTGGAGCGCGCGGACGAGCAAAAACCTGTGGAGGACGCCATCGACACTGCCGCGGCCCGTATTGCTGCGGTAGATTGGGATACGCATCCGCTCGGCCCGCGCGCGCAATGGCCGATCACGCTCAACGCCTGGCTCGCTTATCTGCTGGGCTCGCCGGAATCGATGTATATGGTGTGGGGGCCGCATCAGACGTTTTTCTTCAACGATGCCTATGCCCCAATCCTCGGCCCGCGCCTCGACACGGCGATGGGCGCGCGGTTCGACCAGCTCTGGGCCGACGCCTACCCCTCAATCGAGCCGATGTTCGAGGCCGCGCTGGCCGGCCGATCGAGCAAGATGATCGACATGCCCGTGCCCATGGCGCGTTGGGGCACCCCGGAAGAAACGTGGTGGACCTTCTCCTACGCGCCCGTTTTCGGGGATGACGGATCGGTTGCCGGGGTCTTGTGCCTGACCAACGAAACCACCGCGACGGTGCTGCAAACCGAAGCGAAGCGCCAGGCCGACATGGCGCTGGAGGAATCCCAGCGCAGCTTGCAGCGCGCGCAAGAGGCGGGACAAGTCGGCCTGTTCGCCATCGACCTCGGCACGGGCACGCTGACGGGAACCGCAGAATTTTTCAAACTCTTCGGCTTGCAGCCGCTGCCCAGTATTCCGGCGGCGATGATCGACGATCTGGTCGTGCCCGAAGACGCCGCGATCATCGCCAAGGCCACGACGCGACCATCGGAGCGGGCAGACCTCAACGTCGAATATCGCGTCCGCCGGGCCGATACGGGCGAGCTTCGCTGGCTCGAGCGCCGGGCGGAGCTTGAATGCGACGATAGCGGCGCGGCGCTCCGCATGGTCGGCATCGTGCAGGACATTACCGAGCGCCGCCGCGACCGCGATGCGCTGGCGCGGCTCAACGCCACGCTTGAAGCGACGGTGGTGGAGCGCACGCAGGCACTGCTCCTGCACGAAAACATCATCCAATCCGATGCAACCTCCATCTGCGCTTTCGACCAGGACTATCGGCTGATCGCCTTCAACAAGGCGCACAATGACGAGTTCTTCCGCGTCAACGGGTTCTACACCAAGCTTGGCGATGTCTTTTACGAACTGTTCGTTCCCGAACAGCGCGCGAAAATGAAGGACCAAATGACGCGCGCGCTGACGGGCGAATGCTTCACCGTCGAAGAAGCGTTTGGCGACCCCAAGATCGACGCGCCGCGCTGGGAAATCCTCTATTCGCCGCTCCGCGACCCCGAGGGCCGGGTAATCGGCGCGTTCCACCACGCGCGCGACATCAGCGCCCGCCTGCGCGCTAAGGCCGAGCTGGAGGCCGCGCAGGAAGCGCTCCGCCAGTCGCAGAAAATGGAGGCGATGGGCCAGTTGACGGGCGGCGTCGCGCACGACTTCAACAATCTGCTGACGCCGATCATGGGCAGCCTCGACCTCATCCACCGCAAGGCATCGCTAACCGATCGCGAAACGCGGCTGGTCGAGGGGGCTCTGCAATCGGCCGAACGCGCCAAGACGTTGGTGCAACGCTTGCTCGCCTTTGCGCGGCGGCAACCGTTGCAATCCGGCGCAGTCGATCTCGGCGAACTCGTGCGGGGCATGTCGGATTTGGTGGACAGCACGTCGGGGCCGCATATCCGGGTTCGGCTCGATCTGGCCGAGGGCCTTCCGCCCGCGCTGGCCGATGCCAACCAGTTGGAAATGGCGATCCTCAATCTCTGCGTCAACGCCCGCGACGCCATGCCCGACGGCGGAACGATTACGATCGCGGCCAGCGCCGGAATCGCATCGCCCGACGAGACCTCGATCGATCCCGGCTTCGTAACACTGTCGGTGATCGATACGGGCACCGGCATGGACGAGGAGACGCTGCGCCGCGCGGTCGAACCGTTTTATTCGACCAAGGGGATCGGCAAGGGCACGGGCCTTGGCCTGTCGATGGTGCATGGCCTCGCCTCACAGCTTGGCGGATCGATGCACATCTCCAGTGAGGTTGGGCTCGGTACGCGGATCGATCTCGTCCTCCCGATCAGCGCCGCGCCCGACCTCGCCGCATCCCCCATCGAAATCGCGCAGGGCAGCGCCATGCCCGTGATGCGGGGCCGGGCGCTGCTGGTCGATGACGAGCCGGTGGTGCGCATGGCAACCGCCGACATGCTGGAAAATCTCGGCTATGAGACGGTTGAGGTCAGCGCCGCGGCAGAGGCAGAACAGCGGCTGGCGGGCGGTGAGCCGTTCGATCTGGTCGTCACCGATCACTTGATGCCAGGCATGTCGGGGGCCGATCTGGCGTTCGTCATCCGCGAACGCTGGCCGCATATCCCGGTACTGATCGTGTCCGGTTACGCCGAGGTTGAAGGGATTTCGGCCGATCTTCCGCGGCTGACCAAACCGTTTCGCGAGGCAGAGCTGGCCGAGGCGATCCGCCAGGCCCGGCGACCCTGACGCGCAAAATAAGGACGATGGGCGCTACGCTATGGAGCGCTCAGCGCGCTTCGCGGCGACGGCCGCGATCACGGGTGCCGGGTCGAAGTAAAACGGCTTGATCTCGCAACATTTGCCGTCGCGAAAGCGGAAGACTTCACAGATTTCCGCCGGTGCCAGCGCAGGGTCGGCGAAGCGCAGCGACAGGATCGTGACGGCATGGTCGCGGCCTGCGGTCGTCTCCACGCGCTCCATCGCGACCACGTCCATCATGTCCATCACCTTGAGGAACAGCTCTTTCAAACCATTGCGCCCCTCATAGCGCCCCGCCATCGGCAATCCGTCCGCCTCGATCGCGACGAAATCGTCGCTCAGCCGCGCGGCGGCGGCCTCCCATTCACCGGCACCGGTCAGCGCATACAGCTCTTCGACAAAGGCGATCATCTGGTCGGGGGTCATCGCGATATCCTCGATCGATCGTGGTCCGGTGACACCATCCACCCTCCCGGCCCCGCAGCGCACCTAGCGAAAAGGCCAGAATGTCCCCGCTGGCGCGAACGACTAGACCGGCTGTCGAAGAGAGCCTCGCCCAACGACGATGCCGGAAAATGAGAGGGAATGCCCGCAATGCCCGAGCCATCGGCCCCGCCGCTCGCGTCCCACGCGCGCCAGATCGTGCTGTTGCGCCGCCCGACCGGTGTGCCCGAGCAAAGCTGCTTCGGCTATCGCGAGGTGCCAATGCCGACCCCGGCGGACGGACAGATGCTGGTGCGGATGCGCGTCGCCTCGCTCGATCCGGCGATCCGCGGTTTTCTCGACGATCGCCCCAGCTATTTGCCACCGGTCGCAATCGGTGCGCCGGTCGCGGGCATGTCGCTGGGCGAAATTGTCGTGTCGCGCCATGCCGACTGGCCGGTCGGAACGCTGGTCCGCGTGCTCGGCACCTGGTCGGATCATTTCCTTATCACCCCCGATGCGCTGGGGCTGGAACCTGTCGTGCCCGCCGACACGGTGCCGCTGCGCGCCTATATGGGCGCACTCGGCCCGGTCGGGCTCACCGCCTGGGTCGGATTGTTCGCGGTGGCCGAAGCAAAGGCTGGCGACACCGTCCTGGTCAGCGCCGCCGCCGGGGCAACCGGCAGTACCGTGGTCCAGCTTGCCAAGGCCGCCGGATGCCGGGTCGTCGGCATTGCTGGCGGCGCGGATAAGGTCGCGCTCGTCCGCGCGCTCGGTGCGGATGCCGTGATCGATCACCGCGCCTGCGCGGATCTTGGCGCGGCGCTCGATACCGCAGCGCCGCAGGGATTCCACGTCTATTTCGACAATATCGGCGGCCCCACGCTCGATGCGGTGTTGCCGCGCATGCGCGAACAGGGCCGCATCGCGGTGTGCGGCATGATCGCCCAATATAATGATGCGGACCATCCCCACGGCGTCACCACGCTATGGCAATTGGTGGCGAAACGCCTGAAGATGCAGGGCTTCCTGACCTATGATTATGCTGATCGCCTGGGCGAGGCGCAGGCCATGCTCGACCGGCTGCATGCCGAGGGCCAGTTGCGGCTGATCGAAACCGTGCAGCACGGCTTCGACAGCCTGCCCAGCGCTTTCATCGCCTTGATGCAGGGGCAGACCATGGGCAAGACGCTGGTCGATCTCGATTGCGCGGCAGAACGCGAGCGCACAAACCGACGATCGAGCGACGTGGGAAAGGAAGACACAGCGTGACCGAGACGAGCTGGCACCAACTGGGCACGGCGGACGATATCGAAGACGGTGCCATCCGCGTCCATGTCGTGGGCGGCTGGCACATTCTGCTGGCGCGCTCGGACGGCGAGTTGGTGGCGGTCAACGATCGCTGCACCCACGCGGCGGCGCGCTTGTCGGCCGGGCGCATCCGGCGCGGCGCGCTGATGTGCCCGCTGCACGGCGCGCGCTTCGATCTGGCCGATGGCCGCTGCATCGGCGGTGCCTACCCAGCCTTGCGCCGGTTCGAACTGCGCGTGGTCGACGGCATGGTGGAGGTCGCGGTGCCACAGACCCCACCCGCAATGGACGAAACCCCGGTCGGCCCCTGACCCCCACGCCTGTCCAATCGGCTAGGCGTTGGCGGGCCGCGATGGCGCTATGCTCCCCAAAACACCATAATCTGGGAGAGCGACGATGCCCTTTACCGGCCCTGCCGAAGATCGCCTGGCGCTGCGCGAATTGCTCGAAACCTATGCCGATGCGGTCACGCGCTGCGACGCGGAGGCATGGGGCGCGACCTGGGCTGAGGATGGCGAATGGTCGCTGCCCGATTATCCCGACATCGGCACCACGCGCGGGCGCGATGCGATCGTCGCGATGTGGAGCGCGGCGATGAAGCACTATCCCGGCATCATGTTCGAAGCCTGGCCCGGCAGCATTGAGGTGACCGGCAATACGGCGGTGCTGCGCTCCTACACGGCGGAAGTCTATGATTGGCCGGACGGCGTCCACCGTGACCGGGGCCGCTATGACGACGCATGCGTCAAGATCGACGGCCAATGGTTTTTCCAACGCCGCACCTTCCGCAATATCCACCGCCAGATCGGCGAGAAGGGCCTGTGACCATCGCGCGCCGACACGCGCCGAACCTGCGGAGCGGGCGCTGATGCCGGTCATCCACTATCACGCACCGTTGCGCGCGCTGGTCGCGGTGCGCGGCCACCCGTTCGATCGCAGCGCGTTCGACGCGATGTTCCAGGCGATGCCGGGCATCTCCGCGACGATGGTCGATCAACCGGCCGCGGCCCTGCTGATGAACCCGGAGGGCATGCGCGAGTTCGACGTGCTGGTGCTGTACGATATGCCGGGGCTGGATTTCGAGGCCGCCCCCCGCCCCGGCATAATCACCCCCTCGCCTGCGCTTCAGGCCGGATTCCGCGCGCTGCTGGAGCAGGGGAAGGGCGTGGTCGCGCTGCACCACGCGCTGGCCGGCTGGCCCGACTGGAGCGAGTATCATGACTGGCTGGGCGGGCAGTTCCTCTATCGTCCGGCGACGCTGCGCGGACGCGCCTGCCGCGACAGCGGCTATCGCCACGACGTTTCCTATACCGCAACGACCTGCACCCATCCGGTCACCGAAGGCGTCGCCCACCGCTTCCCGCTCACTGACGAACTCTACCTCGCCGAAGTGTTCGAGGACGAGGTTGAGCCGCTGCTGTCCAGCGACGCCAGCACGCACCGCGACGACTATTGGTCCGCCGCGCAGGCGATGGACGGGCGGATGTTCGCCAATGATGGCTGGGATCACCCACCCGGATCGCATCTGATCGGCTGGACCAAGATGGCAATCAACAGCCGCCTGGTTTACCTTCAGCCGGGCGATGGCCCCTCGGCCTATGACAATCCGGATTATCGTCGGCTGGTCGAAAATGCGTTGCGCTGGGTCGCCACGCCCGCCGGGTAAGGCGGCGGGCGGATCAGCGCGCGGTCATGCCGCCATCGACCACGAATTCCGCGCCCGTAATGTAGCGCGATTCATCCGATGCCAGAAACAGGTTCATGTTGGCGATATCCTCGGGCTCGCCCATGCGAACCATCGGGATCAACGCCATCACCGCATCGAAGTTCGCGGCATTGTCCTCCAGCGCGACGCCCTGAATGTTGGTGGCGATCATGCCCGGATGCACGCTGTTACAGCGCACGCCATCGGCGGCCCCCTCCAGCGCGACCACCTTGGAAAACAGGCGGACTCCGCCTTTGGAGGCAGCATAGGATCCGCATCCCGGAACGCCGATCAGCCCGGCGACCGACGAGATGTTGATGATCGATCCACCGCGTGCCGTGTCGCCGTCCCCGGGCCTCCGCATCATGACCAGGGCGCGCTTCGACCCGTGGAAGACGCTGTTGAGATTGACATCGTTCTGGCGGAGAAAATCCGCAGCGGTCACGTCCTCCAACGGCCCCAGCACCGCGATGCCGGCATTGTTGACCAGAATGTCCAGCCGCCCCTCCGCCGCATCGATCGCGGCCAGCACGCGGTCCCAATCGGCTTCGCTGGTGACATCATGCTCCAGCGCAGTCGCCCGGCCGCCCGCCGCTGTGATCCGCGCCGCCACCGCCTGCGCACCGGCGAGATCGCGATCGGTGAGATAGACGGTCGCCCCTTCCTGGGCGAAACGGATTGCCGTTGCACTGCCAAGCCCCGGAACCGAAGCGCCCCCGGTGACCAACGCTACCTTGCCTGCCAGACGTGCCATAGATCGCCTCCGTTTCCGTAAAAAAGCGGGGTGGCGGGCGTAATGCCCGCCACCCCGAACGCACTTGGGGTTAGAATTTGACGCCGACCGTCACGCCATAAGTGCGTGGCTCCAGGGCCGACGCGAACGACCACAGACCCGCGACGGTAAAGGCCGCCGTGGTGGTGCGAATATCGGCCAGGTTGCGGGCGAACACACGCACATAAGCGTCGGTCTTTTGCAGCTTGAAGTTGAGCGTCATGCTGGCGTCGAGCAGATCCTGCGTCGCCGTGCGGACCCGCGCATCGTTGCCATTGACGATCACCGACGTCACCGTGCTGCCGGTCTTGACCGCCGTCAGCGTGCCAAGCGAGATCTGTTCGTCATACGGCGCGATGTGGCGCAGCCCGAGCGTGGTGACGACACTGCCGAAGCGCGTTGGCACCTTATATTCGGCGTCGATCGACCCCGAGAAATCCGGGGCGTAGATCAGATTGTTCGCCGAATAATCAAACGGCACGATCGCGCCATTATAGACGTTGCCCACCACGAAATTGCGGAAATGCGATCCCATGATCGAGGCGGTCGCGGTGATCCGCAGGCCCTTCAGCGGGCGCAGCGTCGCGTCCATCTCGATGCCCCGGATCGTGGCACCGCCGACATTGCTGGTGATCGTCTGGTTGCCGGTCGGGCCGCCCGGGATCGTCGTATTCTGCTGCATGTTCTTATAGTCGGAGATGAAGCCCGCGACGTTGATCTGCAGCTTGCGCTGCAACAGATCGAGCTTGGCCCCGATTTCGTAGGAATCGACGGTCTCCGGGCCGAACGGCGTCCCCGCCGTCGCGGCCGTCGCCGCACGCGGGCTGAAGCCGCCCGAACGATAGCCCCGCGACCAGCTGCCATACAGCATCAGGTCGGAGTTGGGCCGCCAGTCGACCCCGACCTTGGGCGTGAATTTCGAGAAATTGACATTGCCCGAGCCGACCAGCCCGGTGGTGGCAAAGCTGTTGCGCAGTTGCTTGTTATCATGGCTCCAGCGCCCGCCGAAGGACAAGCGCCACTTGCTCGCAAATGCCCAGTTGAAGTCGCCAAAGCCGGCATAGCTTTCGGTCTTGCCATAGACGCTTTGCGCATTCGTATCGAACGTGCAGGGCGGCGTGGTCGGGCTGAAGCCGAACACGCGCGAGCATTGCGTCAGGTCATAGTTGGACGTGAAGTAATAGACCCCTACGACATAATCCAAGCTGCTCAGGATCTTGCCAGCGGCGCGGAACTCCTGGCTGACCTGCGTGTAGCGCTGCCGCCGGTCGACATAATAGAGATCGGTTGAGGAGCCGTCGAAGTCCTGCGTCTGGCTCTCGCGCGCATGCCGCCAGCCGGTGATCGACGTCAGCATCGTGCCGCCAAGATTGTAGTTCATTTCGAGTGTCGCGGCGGGGGCGTTGTAATGGCTCTCGGCGGGCTGGCCGAACGTGGTGTACAGATCGCCCCTGGTATTGCGATTGCACTCGCGCGCCGGTTCGAAACCGCAAAACACGTCGCTCGAATTCGCGATGTTGGCGACGACGGGGTCAAATTTCTGGCTGACCTTTTCCAGCGTCAGGATCGCGTCGAAGCCCGATCCGACCGGCTGGAAGCGCAGCGCCGCACCGTAATTGTCGCCCTTGCTCCAGCCGTTCGACGCGTTGGTGGTCGCATTGTGATAGAAACCGTCGGTTTCATTGTGGAAATACCAGAATTTGGCACCGAGCGATCCGCCATTGCCGACATTGACCACCGCCTTGGTGTTCCAGCTGTTCCAGCGGCCATAGGTCGCCTCGAACTTGGCGCTGTTGCTCATCGTCGGCTTGGTGCGCCGGATGTTGATGACGCCGCCGATGGTGTTCGCACCGAACAGCGTGCCCTGCGGGCCGCGCAGCACTTCGATCTGCTCGATATCGAAGGCGTCCTGCAACTGCCCGGTGCTGGTGCCGATCGTCACGCCGTCCACCACGACCCCCACCGTCGGCGTCTGCGATTTCTCGACATCGGCATAGGTCAGCCCGCGAATCGACAGGTTTGCCGCCTGCGCGCCCGAATTCTGTTGCGTGATCAACAAGCCCGGTGCCGCGCCCGACAGATCGGCGATGCTCACCGATGCCTTGTTTTCCAGCATCGCCGCGCTGACGGCGGTGATCGCCACCGGCGTGGTCTGCAAGGTTTCGGAGCGGCGGCGCGCCGTCACGATGATTTCGTTGCCATCGCCAACCGTTTTGGTCGCGGGATCCTCCTGCCCGGCGATCGGCTGTGGCGCGGTCTGTGCCATCGCCATGGTCGGAAAGAATTGCATCCCCGTTCCTGCAAGCAGAACGAGAATCGCGCGTTTCGAAGCGCCACCCTTCATCGGAAAACCTCCCCTACTAGCGAGAGGGATTGCTTCCCTCTTCTTGCATACAACCTATGCCCGTGGGGCCCAAAGAACCTACTGCAACAAATCATAGGTGCAGGATCGGCCGATTGTGCCACCCTTTGGGCCAAGGGAGAGCACCACGTGAACCAACCAGAAAACCGCAGATTTCTGCTGATCCGACGCCCGGACGGGACGCCCAAGCCGGAGGATTTTCGGCTTGAGACCAAAGCGATACCAACTACGCCCGAAGGCGGCATGGTGATCCGCAACCATTTCATTTCGCTGGATCCCGCACAGCGCGGCTGGATGGACGACGCGCCCAGCTACATGCCGCCGATCGCGCTGGGCGAGCCGGTCCGCGCGACCACCGTTGGCATCGTCCACGAATCGCGCATCCCCGGTTTCGTCCCCGGCCAATGGGTGCTGGGGCTGAACGCGATCGAGGACTATTCGGTCGTTCTGCCCGGCGGCTTCACCAGCGCGATCGACATCGCGATCGTGGATCGACCGTCGCGCTATCTTTCCGCCGTGGGTGCCGTGGGCATGACCGCGTATTTCGGTCTGCTCGAAGCCGGACAAGCGCGGGCGGGCGAAACGCTGGTCGTCACCGGGGCGGCAGGTGCCGTCGGATCGATGGTCGGCCAGATCGGCAAGATCGAGGGCATGCGCGTGATCGGCATCGCCGGCGGCCCCGAGAAATGCCGCCGCCTGATCGAGGATTACGGCTTCGACGCAGCGATCGATTATAAGGGCAAGTCGGTGGCCGCGCTCTCCGCCGAGATCGCGACGGCCGCCCCCGGCGGCGTCGATGTCCTGTTCGAAAATGTCGGCGGCGACGTGATGGATGCGGTGCTGCTCAACCTGGCGCTGCACGCGCGTATCGTGCTGTGCGGCTTGATCAGCGAATATAACGCTCCCGACAAGGTCGGCATCCGCAATCTGTGGCAGATCATCGTCAAGCAGGCGACGATCCACGGCTTCCTGATCGCAGGCTATGTCGATCGCTTTGCCGAGGGCGGCGCGCAGGTGGCGCAATGGATCGGCGAAGGGCGGCTGCGCGTCGATGAAGACATCCAGCACGGCATCGAGCACAGCTATGACGCCTTCATGCGCCTGTTCAGCGGCGCCAACACCGGCAAGCTCGTGTTGCAAATCGCATGACGACGCCGCGTCTGTACGGACGGCGCGGCATCGTCACCGGGGCCGCGTCCGGCATCGGCGCGGCCACCACCCGCCGCCTGCGCGCCGATGGCGCCGAGGTGCTGACCGCCGATCTTACCGGCGACGTCGACCTGCTGCTCGACGTGACCGACCCGGACTCGGCGGCGCGGCTGGTCGAGCAGGCAGTCGCGCGCTGGGGCGGGCTCGATTTCGTCGTGCCGTGCGCCGGGATCAGCGCCTTCTGCCCGATCGAAGGGCATGACGAGGCCTATTTCGAGCGCGTCCTTGCGGTCAACGTGACTGCGGTGTTCCGGCTGCTGCGCGAAGCGATCGGCCCGCTCAAGCGCAGCCCGGCCGGGCGGATCGTCACGATCGGATCGATCGCCTCGGCCTTTGGCGATGCCGGGCTGGTCGCCTATGCGACATCCAAACACGCCGTGCTCGGCATGACTCGCGCACTGGCGGGCGAACTCGGGGCGGCGGGCATCACCGCCAATTGCGTCATGCCGGGCGCGATCGACACGCCGATGACCGCCCCCGCCTTCACCACCATGCCCGAGTACCGCGTCCACTGGGAAAACAAGGCCGCGCTCGGCCGCCTCGGTCAGCCCGAGGACATTGCCGACCTCATCGCCTTCCTGATCAGCGACGATGCCCGATTCATCACCGGTCAGGGCCTGTTGGTCGATGGCGGCGCGATGACCCGCATGTAGGTCGTCGCCCCGCCATCCGCTGCGCTAGAATTGCACGCGCTTGGTGTACCCGCCATCGATCACGACATTGGTGCCGGTGGTGAAGGACGATGCCGGGCTCGCCAGAAACACCACGGTCGGTGCCACTTCCTCGGGGCCACCCCAGCGGCCCAAAGCGAACTGCGCCTCGGTGCTGTCATGCAATTCGGGCATCGCGCCCTGGATCGCCTCCCAATTGCCGCCGGGAAATTTGATCGGGCCGGGCGACACGCAATTCACGCGAATGCCCTTGGGGCCAAGCGCCTGGCTGAGCTGCCCGGCATAGACGATCAGTGCCCCTTTCAACGCATTATAGCCTTGCGGCACGATGAAGGTCTCCAGCCCCGCCGTGCTCGCCAACAGGACGATGCTGCCGCTGCCCGATGCGGCAAGCGCGTCTTCCAGCACCTCCACCCCGATCACCGCGCCCAGAATGTCGTAATCGAGGCTCTTGTGCCAATCGCCCGTGGCCCCGGCACCGCTGGTCGAAATCATCGGCACGAATATGTCGCACCCGCCAAGCTGTTCGGCCGCCGTGCGCAGCCATGCGCGATACGCATCGTGGCCGCTTTCCATGTCAAAGGCGCTCCCGACCACCTTGCCGCCGTGGCGCGCGATCGCGGCGGCGGTTTCCGCCACCTGATCGGCATTGCGCGAGCAAAAGGCGATATCCGCGCCTTCGGCTGCGAACAGCTCTACCGTCGCCCGGCCAATGCCCCGGCTGCCGCCGGTCAGAATCACCTTCTTGCCCTTGAGCCCCAGGTCCATGCTTGCATCCTCTTCCCGCTGATCGTGTCTTTGGTTTGCCGTAGAGCGATGCTTGCGCGCAGACCACCATGCCGACCACTCGCCTTTTGGAGAGGAATGGCCCAAGCGCGGCTGTGATAGCAAAAGACAGGCGCAAGCAGGAAACGGAGCGACCATGGGCAGGCTGACAGGCAAGAGCGCGGTGATTCTCGGCGCGAGCAGCGCCGGCAATATGGGCCAGCACATCGCCCGGCGCTTCCTCGACGAAGGCGCTCAGGTGCTGGTGGCGGGCCGCAAGGCGGATGTCCTAGCCGCCTTTGCGCAGGACACCAGCGCGCAGTGGGCTGCCTGCGACATCACCAGCGAAACCAGCCTCGCCACCCTCGCCGACACCGCCGTCGCACAGATGGGCGGCATCGATATTGCCGTCAACGCCACCGGTTGGGGCCTGCTGAAGCCGTTCCTCGACAACAGCCGCGAAGAGCTCGATGCGATCACCGCGCTGCAGTTCATCGGGCCGTTCCAATTCTACCAGGCGATGCTGCGCAAAATGGCCAAGAGCCATGGCGGCCGCGGCGGCAGCATCATCCAGATCAGCAGCGCCACCGCCAAGATCATGCTCAACGATCATGCCGCCTATATGGGCACCAAGGCGGGCACGGATCATATCCTGCGCTGCGTCGCCAATGAATTCGGGGCCGAGGGCATTCGCGCCAATTCGATCGCGCCCGGCCTGACCGATACGCCGATGACGGCGGACGCCAAGACCGTGCCCGGCCTGTTCGAATGCTTCGTGGCGGGCTACCCGCTCGGCCGCATCGGGACCAGCGACGATGTGGCCGCCGCTGCGGTGTTTCTGGCGAGCGACGAATGCTTCATGACCGGCGAGACGCTGCAGGTGAATGGCGGGCTGACGCTGCGCCGCAACCCGACCAATGCCGAACTCGGCGCGGCGATTGCCGCCGCCGGTTGACCGCGCTTACGTAGCCTCGCTGCGGATCCGCTCGGCAATTTCGCTGCGCAGCACGTCCTTGCGGATCTTGCCGGAGGGCGTGCGCGGCAGCGCGTCGGCGGTGACGAAGCGCTCCGGGATCTTCTGCTTTGCCAGCCCCGCCGCCGCGACATGCGCGCCCAGCGCCGCCGGGTCCACCGCATCGCGCAGCACGACATAGGCGCACACCCCTTCGCCTAGACGCGGGTGCGGCATCGCGACGACCGCGCAATCGGCCACCAGCGGATGCGTCAGCAGCACCGCTTCAATCTCCCCCGCCGAGATATTCTCACCGCCCCGGATGATGAGGTCCTTCTTGCGCCCCGTCACCGTAATCGCCCCGTCGGCGCTGACCACCCCCAGATCGCCAGTGCGGAAATAGCCCTGCGCGTCGATCGCCTCGGCGGTCTGCGCCGGATCGGCATAGCCGATCATCATCGCCGGTCCCCGCGCCAGAATCTCGCCCTCGCTGCCGGGTGGAAGGTCGCGCCCATCGCCATCGACGATGCGGACCGCATAATCGACGATCCGCCCGTCGGTGGTCGCCGCGCGCGCGGCATCGTCGGGCCAGCCAAAGCTCACCAGCGGCACCTCGGAACTGCCGAACACGCGGAACGGCGCGCACTGCGCAAAGGCACCGCGCGCAGTGACGATCACCTCGGGCGCGACCGCCGCGCCGCCACAGGCGAAGAAACGCAGCGACGGCAGCCGGTCGCCCGCCGCACGCGCGGCCTCGGCCAATTCGACGAGAAACGGCGTCGCCGCCACGGTGCCGACCACGCCATGCCGGTTGATCAGCGCAATCGCCTCCCCCGCATCCCAGCTTTCCATCAACACGCTGCAGGTGCCCGAAAAGAACGGCATTTCCAGCCCATTGGCATAGCCAGAAACATGGGTGACGGGGGACGGCATCAGCACCGCTTCGCCGAAAACCACGCCCCAATAGGCCGCACTTTGGACGATCACGCGACCAAGCGTGGCATGGCTGTGCAGCACGCCCTTGGCCCGCCCGGTCGTGCCGGAGGTGTAGAGCGCCAGCTTCACCGCCGTCGGGTCGACCTGGCTGCGCGCGTCAGGCAGGTGCGCGCCCTGCGCGAGAAGCGCGGCATAATCGTCCACCCCGGCCCCGCGCACGGTGAAGATATGGTCGAGCGCGGGCAGATCGGCGGCCACCCGACGCGCCATGGCGGGATAATCGACCGTGCGGAATGCGGCTGGCACGAACAGCGCCCGTGCCCCGCAATCCCCCAGCATCGCGCGCAATTCGGCATCGCGATAGATCGGCACGATCGGGTTGACGACCAGACCGGACAGCGCCGCCGCAATGTTCAGCACCGCCGCCTCGCGCCAATTGGGCAATTGGAAGGCGACCACGTCGCCCGGCTTCAGCCCGCGCCCGCGCAAACCCGCGGCCAGCGCCCCCGCATCGCGCCACACCTCCGCAAAGGTCAGCGTGCCAACGCCGTCGATCAGGCACAGGTCACCGCCCCGCTCCTGCGCCAGTGCCTCGGCATGATCGGCGACAGTGCGCTGCGGCCACAGCCCGGCCTCGTGAAACGCGCGGTGATGGGGCGCGATACCCGTGGGCCAGCTGCGCGACGATGTTTCGCCCATAATCCTCTCCCGTAGCGGACGTGTCTTGGTCGTCGCGCCCCCGCCTGTCCACTTGGCGAAAAGGCGAGGCACCTGTCACCAGTCCCAGCTTGGCAGCCCCGTCCGCCTGCGGCAGGTTGCCGCCCATAAAAACAAGATCGTCGTGGAGAGAGAATAATGACGAGCCAGACGCCCAGCCGTCGCGACCGCATCGGCGATGTGGCGGAAATCCTGCTCGATTATGTCGAGCACAAGACCACGCACCAGGCCCCCTCCACCACGCAGGTGCGCACCGCGACCTATACCGATCCCGATCAGTGGAAGGCCGAGATGGAACTGGTCTTCCGCCAGTTGCCGCTGATGCTCGCTTTTACCGCCGAAATCCCCAATCCCGGCGATTACAAGGCGATGGAGGTGGTCGGCCTGCCGATCCTCATCAACCGCGACAAAGCCGGCACGGTGCGTGCCTTCCTCAACGTCTGTTCGCATCGCGGGGCGCCGGTGGCGGCGACCGGGCACGGCCATTGCGCCCGCTTCACCTGCAAATATCATGGCTGGACCTATGGGCAGGATGGCAAGCTGATCGGCGTTTCCGAAAGCGCGCTGTTCGGCGAGGTCGACCGTGCCAGCATGGGCCTGCGCGCCCTGCCCTGCGAGGAACGCGCCGGGATGATCTTCGTCTGCCTAACGCCCAACGGCGTGATGGATCTGGACGGCTATTTTCGCGGCTTCCTTGAGGATTTCGACGCCGTTGGCCTCGACACGTGGACTTATCTCGGCAGCCGCGAGATCGAAGGCGCGAATTGGAAGATCGCCTTTGACGGCTATCTTGAGGGGTATCATTTCGCCTCGCTGCACCCCGAAACGATCGAGCCGCGCACGCCCTCCAACCGCACCTCTTATGAAGGGTTCGGGCCGTCACTGCGGATCGGCTTTCCGCAGCATCGCATTGCCGAGGCGTTGAAAGGGGTGCCGCGCGCCGATTGGGGCGACCAGGAGAATAACGGGTTCGATTTCGTGCGAATCCTCTTCCCCAACGTGTCCGCCTTCCTCGCCCCCGAAATCACCCAGATCGCGCAGCTCTTCCCCGGGCCGACGCCCGACAAGAACCGCACCGTGCTGAATTATCTGCGCCGCGATCCGATTCGCGATGAGGAAGACCGCGCCAATGTCGAGACGATGATCACCTTCTTCCGCGATGTTACCTATCAGGAAGACTATGTCATCGGCATGGAAATCCAGAAGGGCCTGGAAAGTGGCGCGCACGACCATCTGACCTTCGGCCGCAACGAGCGCGGCAACCAGTACTTCCATGAATGGCTGACCTGGTATCTCGAGGACGATCGCAGTCGGCCCGAACCGACCCTCTGATAGCCCCACCCCCCGATCCAGCGCAGGATACCCGCCCGCATGACCGCCATGGACAACAAATCGCGCTATTCCCCCGAATTCGACATGGCCGTGCGCGGCGATACGATCACTGCCGATCGCTACATCTCGCGCGAGTGGATGGACGCCGAACACCGCAACCTCTGGCCCAAGGTGTGGCACCTGGGCGGCGTGCTCGCCGAGCTGGAGGAGGAAGGCGACTTCATCCGCCACGATTTCGGCAAGGAATCGGTGATCATGATCCGTCAGGAGGACGGGTCGATCCGCGCCTTCTACAATAGCTGCCCACATCGCGGAAACCGGCTGGTGCTCGGCGATGCCGGACACATGCCGCGCATCACCTGCGGCTATCATGGCTGGCAATTCACCACCGATGGGGTGCTGGCGCACGTCCAGGACCCCGATGATTTCGAAGGCGGCAATCCGTGCGGGCGGGTGCATCTGTCCGAGCTGCGCTGTGAAAGCTGGGGGCCGTTCGTGTTCTGGTGCATGGATGACGATGTGCCGCCACTGCTCGACTGGCTGGCCCCCCTGCCCGAACGCTTCGCCAATTACGGCGTCGAAAACTGGGTGCGCGTGCTCAAACTGTCGTGCGACGCCGATTTCAACTGGAAGATCATCCGCGACAATTTCAACGAAAGCTATCACCTCCCGACGATCCACCCGGAACTCGCGACCTTCATCAATGACGGCCTGCCGACCACAGTGTTCGAAATGTACCCGACCGGGCACAATGCGATGTGGATGATCGGGCATCAGGCAACCACCCGCGCCGACTATCACAGCGCCGAGGTCCCCGCTCCGCTCGATGACATCGCGCGGTCCTGGGGAATCGACCCGGCCGACTATAACGGCCACACTGGCGACATCCGCGCCGCCGTGATCCGCGCCAAGCGCGCGCTGGGGCCGGAGCGCGGCTACACCATGTATGCGGACATGACCGACCAGCAACTGGTCGATTATTTCCACTGCACGCTCTTCCCCAATCTCACGCTGACCATGTCGCCCGAGCAATTGCAGGTGCTGCGCACCGAGCCGCATCCGACCGATCCCGAAAAATGCGTGTTCCAGCATTGGTGCCTGTTCCCGCCGGTGCCCGGCATGAAGGAGGTCGTCACTCCGGTCGGCCCGGTGCCGCTGCGGCATGACGCGGTTGCCCGCCACAGCCGCTATGGCGACGGTGTGTCGCTGGGCTTCGTGGCCGATCAGGATCTTTCGATCGGCACCACGCAGCAGCAGGGGTTGAACTCGCGCGGGTTCAAGGGCTGCATTCTTCCGGGCCAGGAAAAGCGCGTTCAGCGCTTCCACGAATTGCTCAACGATTATGTGAAGGGGCAACCATGACGGCCGCGCCCTACCCGCCCCCTGCCTGCCCGACCGAGGACCGCATAGCGCTTGCCGATCTGGTGGTCGCTTATGCCAGCGCGGTCGACGATATCGGCAATGTCGATGGCATTGGCGGCCTGTTCAGCGACGATGCGGTCTATGATCTGTCGGCGCTCGGGATGGGCGAAATCGTCGGCCAAACCGCGATCCGCGCCTTCTTTCGCGATGCCTTTGCCGGGATGGCGCACAACGCCCATTTCATCAGCAACATCGCGCTGCTGGCCTATACCCCATCCACCGCCGCGCGCGTCCAGGCTTATGGCCACGCCTTCAGCCTGGGCAAGGACGGCACCCTGCTCGAGGTCAAGGCGCGCTACACCTTCGCGATGGTCCGCGCGGACGGGTCCTGGCGCATCGCCCGGCTCGGCATGGACATGCTGCTCCCGCCGATCAGCTCATACAATACCCCCCATCCATCATGAACTCGCTGCACGTCACGAAGCTCGCCGCGTCCGAACACAGATAGACCACGCCCCCGGCCATCTCCTCCGGGCGCCCCAGTCGCCCGATCGGATGTGCGGCAACCACCCCTTGCATCGATGCCTCCAGGGACGGTGCAGCCCCCAGATCGACATAACGCTGCATAATCGCCTGCAGCATCGGCGTCTCGATTCCGCCGGGATGCACGCTGTTGACGCGGATCTTGTATCCGAGCGCGGCAAACTCCGCCCCCATGCATTTGGACAGCATCGCGACCGCGGCCTTGCTCGTGCAATAGGTCGCGTTGAACGGCGCGCCGCGAATGCCCCCGACGCTCGAGAAATTGACGATCGATGCGCCCCCGGCGCGGGCCTTGCCGCCCAGCTTCAACAGCGGCAGTAGCGTCTGCACGCCGATCAGCACGCTCTCGACATTCACGCGCTGGACGCGCTGCCACTCCTCGATCGTGGTTTCCTCGATACTGGCGACCACACTGATCGCGGCGACATTCACCAGCGCGTCGAGCCGACCATAATCGCGCGCGACCAGATCGGCGACGCGCTGCCAGTCGGCCAATTGGGTCACGTCCTGCGCCAGCACCGCGTCGCCATCGGTGATCCCATCGATCGACATATCGGTTGCGACCACGATCGCCCCCGCCGCCTTCATCGCGCCCACCACTTCGCGCCCGATCCCGCCACCCGCGCCGGTCACCACCGCCACGACATCCTTGAGCGTCATTGCCATCTCCATCGTCTTATTGCGCGGTCCAGCCGCCATCGATGACCAGTTCGGCCCCCGTCATGTAGCTGGCATCGGCGCTCGCCAGGAACACCGCCGGCCCGGCCAGTTCGTCGGGCTCGGCCAGCCGACCGATCGGCGTGGCGGCTTCCATCGCGCCGATCAGATCCTCGGGCTTTTCGGCAAACCCCTTGTCCACCCAGCGCTGGAACCCGGCGCTCAGCAGCGGCGTCTTGACGAAGCCCGGATGCAGCGAATTGGCGCGGATCGGCATCTTCTTCTGCGCGAATTCGATCGCGATGCCCTTAGTGAACAACCGCACCGCACCCTTGCTCGCGTTATAGGCGGAGACTTCGGAATAGCCGACAATCCCCATGATCGAGCTGACATTGATGATGCTCGCTCCACCCGCCACCGCGCCGCCGCTTTCCGCCAGCAGCGGCACCAGCGCGCGCGTGCCGAGGAACACCCCATCGACGTTGATCGCCATGATCCGCCGCCACGCCTCAAGCGAAAGCGTCTCGACCGCCCCGGTCAGGTCGATGCCAGCATTGTTGACCAGGATATGACAGCCCCCATGCGCCGATTGCAGATCGGCCGCGATCCTCGCCCAATCGTCCTCGCTGGTGACGTTGCCCGCCACATAGCGCGCCTGCCCGCCCAGCGCAGCGAGCGCTGCCGCCACCGCGTCGCTATCGGGCGCATCCAGGTCGCTGATCACCACCGTCGCCCCTTCGGCGCAGAAGCGCGCGGCGATCGCCTGCCCGATCCCGCGCAAGCCGCCCGTAACCAAGGCGACGCGTCCGTCCAGTCGTGCCATGCTCAAACTCCCATCATGCCGGCAGTGGTGGCGCCGTCGATCGTGATCTCGGCCCCCGAAAGGAACGCCGCCTCGTCGCTCGCGAGATAGGCGACCAGGCCGGCCACCTCGTCGACCTGCGCCATGCGGTTGAGCGGTGCCATCCCTTCATAAATCGCGCGCACCGCGACCGGATCCTCCTGGCTCTGCATGATGTGCCGGATCATGTCGGTTTCGACGACGCCCGGCAGGATGGCGTTCACGCGAATGCGGTATTTCGCCTGGCCACAATAGACCGCGGCCGATTTCGCCAGCGCGACCACCGCCGCCTTGGTGGTGGAATAGGTGACGTAATTGCCGAGCGGGCGGGCCGCGTTCATCGAGGAATTGATGATGATCGAACCGGTCGCCCCGGCATTGCGCGCCATTGCCCGGATCGCATGCTGCACCGTCAGCATCACGCCGGTCTGGTTGATCGCGATCAGCCGGTCCCACGTCTCGATGCTGACCTGCTCGATATTGGCATCGCCCTGTTCGGTCCCGGCATTGGCAAAGGCGATGTCGAGCCGCCCGAACTCGCCCAGCACTGTGTCGATCAGTGCGGGCCAGCCCGCCGCATCCTCCACCCGGTGGCTGACGAAACGCCCCCCAATCTCGCGCGCCAGCGCTTCACCGATTTCGGCCTTGGAGCCGGTGAACACCACCCGCGCGCCCTCGGCTGCAAGCCGCCGCGCCGCGCCAGCGCCAATCCCGCTGGTGCCGCCGGTAACAAGCGCCACCTTCCCATCAAGCCTGCCCGCCACACCACTCTCCCATTTGTGTTTGTGCCATCATGCACCAGCGGGGGAGCCCAGGAAAACTATGCTTTCAGTAAGGTGACTTCTGCCCCGTTCAGCCTTTACACCACGTCGTGGAGACCGGGGGCGCGACTCCCGGCCAGGAGAGGAAGAGAGCGGCCATGGCGGACAGCAACCCCATCACCCAGACGCGTGCGGCACCCGACAAGGACGGTCTGCCGATCAGTGACGGCATTAGCTGGCTCGAACTGATGGCGGTGGATTCGCGCCCTGCCCCCGATATCCTGACCACGCCCAGCTATCACAGCCGCGGCACCGCGCCGATTGCCGCCGCGCGCTACACCAGCGAAGCCTTTGCCAAGCTCGAACGCGAACGGATGTGGCCGCGCGTCTGGCAATTCGCTGCGCGCGAAGAGGATCTGCCCGATCCCGGCGATTTTGTGGTGTATGAAAATGCCGGGCGCTCCTTCCTGATCTCGCGTCAGGACGATGGCTCGATCAAGGCCATGCACAATGTCTGCCTGCATCGCGGGCGCAAGCTGCGCACTGAAGACGGCAGTGCCGATCGCTTCACCTGCCCGTTCCACGGCTTCACCTGGAACAAGGATGGCAGCTTCGACCATATGCCCTGCCAGTGGGATTTCACCCATCTCGACCGCGCCGATCTCACGCTGCCGCCGGTCGAGGTCGGCCAGTGGGGCGGCTATATCTTCCTGCGCGAAGAACCGGGCGGGCCGACCCTGGACGAGTATCTGGCCCCCTTGCCCGAACATTTCACGCGCTGGCGGCATGAGGACTGCACCACCGTCATGTGGGTCGGCAAGGAAGTTCCCGCCAATTGGAAGGTCACTGCCGAAGCCTTTATGGAAGCGTGGCATACCGTGGTGACGCATCCGCAATTGCTGCCGTTCACCGGGGACGCCAACAGCGCCTATTGGACCTGGGGCGATCATGTGAACGTGAATCTCGTGCCCTTCGGCACGATGTCGCCGCACCTCGACCCCGATGGACGCAGCCAGCAATGGATCGTCGACGAGTTCGTCAAATATAACGGCCGCAGCGGCGAAAATTACGAAGCCGATAAGGACCCCTACGCCGTCAGCGTGCCCGACGGCGTCACCGCGCGCGCCGCGCTCGGGGCCAAGATGCGCACCGCTTATGCCGAACAGAGTGGCTATGATCTCGACGACGCAACCGATGCCGAACTGCTCGACGCGTTGGTCTACAATGTCTTCCCCAATTTCGCGCCGTGGGGCGGCTATATGCCCAACATCGTCTATCGCTGGCGCCCCGGCAAAACGCCCGACACCTGCCTGATGGAAGTCCGCATTCTGATGCGCGTCAAGAAAGGCGATCCGCACCCGCGCGGCGTCCCGATGAAATATCTGCGGCTTGACCAGAAATGGACCGAAGCCCCCGAGCTTGGCATTCTCGGCGACGTGTTCGAACAGGACATGGATAATCTGCCTTATGTGCAGGAAGGCCTGCACGCCTCCAAGACCGGCGTCGTGCAACTGGGCGATTATCAGGAAATCCGCATCCGCCAGTTCCAGCAGACGCTCGACCGCTATCTCGGGATCGCCGAGGGCAGCGACGGCGCCGAGGCACAAGCGTGAGCGAGGGTGCCGCGCAGCCGCGTCGCCTCAACTGCGTCCTGATTTGCGGTGGGGTGTGGCACGATATCGATTTCGCCCGGCTCGAATTGCTCAAGCTGCTGGGTGAAACCCCGGCGATCCGCACCCGCGTGTTCGAGGATTATGAAGCGATCGCCGCGATCGAGGCGGCCGATATCCTGATTACCTATACCTGCGACGTCACCCCCTCGCTCGCCGCGCAGGAGGCGCTGCGCGCGTGGTTGGCGGCGGGCGGGCGCTGGTATGCGCTGCACGGCACCAATTCGGTGCTGCGCCTGCTGTCCGATGGCCCCAATGCCGGCCTGTGGGAGGCTCCGCGCTGGGCACCGTTGTTCATGGATCTGCTCGGCAGCCAGTTCCTAAGCCACCCGCCGATCGCGCCCTATCGGGTGGACATTGCCGATCCCGACCATCCGCTGGTCGCAGGCATCGCCCCGTTCGACACCAGCGATGAGCTCTATCATCTGGAAACGCATGGCGACCTGCACGTCCTGCTCGACACGTGCTGCACCGTTGCCGGAACCGGCTTTGTCGAAGGCGATGCCGCCCCCGGTCGGCACCCGGTGTTTTACATCAAACAGCACGGTGCGGGCGCGGTGCTGTACCTGACGCTCGGCCACTGTCGCGGCCATTATGATCTGCAACCGATGCTCGACTGGTGGCCCACGGTCGATCGCTGCGCCTGGGATCTGCCGGTGTTTTACGATCTGCTCCGGCGCGGCATCGCCTGGACGCGCGAAACGCTCGCCGAGCAGGACACGCCGCC
This sequence comes from Sphingomonas sp. PL20, assembly GCF_017875905.1. NCBI lineage: Bacteria > Pseudomonadati > Pseudomonadota > Alphaproteobacteria > Sphingomonadales > Sphingomonadaceae > Sphingomonas > Sphingomonas sp. PL20. Next base: position 2,539,083 of record NZ_JAGINH010000002.1, read on the forward strand.
GCATCAGGCCGCATCGGCATAACGGTCGAGCTTCGCCAGTGGGTCTTCCGGCCAGCGCGACAGGAACACCAGCCGCTTATGCCCATGCCCGATCGCCAGTTCATCGGTCACGCCCATGCCGCCGTGGAACTGGATCATGTCATGGCCAAGCGCGATCGACGCCTCGCTGATGAACGCGCGCGCGCCCGCCACCGCGCGGACGAACCCCGCTTCCCCCTCCAGCACCAGCGCAAAATTGATCAGAGCCTTGCTCTGCTCGAGCGCGGCATAATGCGCGACCATACGATGCTGGATCGCCTGGAAGCGCCCTAGCACGGTGTTGAACTGGCTGCGCGTGCGCAGATAGTCGAGCGTCTCGTCAAAGATCCGCTGCATCACGCCGACCGCCTCGGCTGCACGGCATAGCTCGACCAACGGCAGCGTGGCATCGAGCAGATCGCGCCCGCCCGCCAGGCGATTCCCAGCAGCGACGGCAACGCGGTCGAGCCGCAGAAAGACGGCGGCACCCCCATCGATCAGCCGCCATGGCGTCACCGAAAGCCCCGGCGCATCTGCCGGGACGACGAAGAAGTCGGGCGAATCCTGTCCGGCCAGAACCGCGCTGACGATATAGGCATCCACCCCGACCCCGGCTGGGACGCAGTGCTTTTCACCCGACAGCACATAGCCGTCTTCCAGCCGGTCGGCTCGCGTCTCTACCCAGTCGGGATTGCCGCGGCTGGCGCGCTCGGCATGGGCCAGGACGACGCGGCTTTCGCCCGCAGCCAGGCGGTCGCGCCAGGCCGACGCCACAGCCTCGCCACCGCCCAGCACCAGGCGCGCGCCCAGCACCACGCTGTCGATCAGCGGTTCGACCACCAACCCCTTGCCGAGCGCAGTGAACAGCGTGACCAGCGCGCTGGCATTGAGGCCAAGCCCGCCATCTTCCGGGCGCAACGCGGCCGCGACCAGACCATAGTCGGCCAGCAGCGCCCAATTCTCGCGACTAAACCCGCACGGCTCCGCCTGATAAGCGCGGCGACGATCCAGATCGTAGCGATCCGCCACGAATCGTTCGGCCAGATCCTGCAACATCCGTTCGTCTTCGCTGAGATCAAAGTTCACGCGGGCGCTCCTTTGTTACGCAACGTAGCGGGAGCGGAAATCCAAAAACGCTGGGCAAAAGGCTAGGATGGCCTAAAACGACGGCGCAGGAGATAAGGACGCGTGGAGAAGGACGCCCCAAGGCTGGATTGGGTGAACGCGGTCAGAATCGCGGCACCCGAGGAAGTGCGATCGGCAGCGGAGGCGCTGCACGACATCGCCATGCGCTGTGGCATGCGCGCGGCACCGGCGCACAATATTGCCGACAAGCGAACCCCGACCGACCTTGCCGGAAATGTGCTGGCGAGCGAGGTGTTCGGCTGGACGGGGGAGCAGGCGTGGTGGCGCAATCCCCATATCGCGCTCGATTCGCCGCTCACCTCCGCCTGCCGCTTCGAGAGCGAACCTTTCTGGGTGAACGCGCAAGGGTTCCACACACGCCAGGCCAATCGCTATCTGTCGGCGATCGACCTCACCAATTTCGAAGTGCGCGCGCGCACCCGCGCGGCGATCGTCGTGCCTGTGCATCTGCCGTTCGGACAGATCGGGGCGGTCTCCTTCAACCCGCTGGATGCGTCGCTGACCGATCTTTCCAGCGAATTTGAGCGCTATGGCGACATTTTCGGGCTGCTCGGGCGCACCTTCATCGCTGGCTATGTCAACACAATGGGCTCGGCCCAGGCGCTGCCCGCGCATTTGCGCCTGTCGAAGCGCGAGGTGGAGTGTCTGCGCTGGGCGGCGATCGGCAAGACCGATTTCGAGATCAGCATGATCATCGGCCGCAGCCGCGCGACCGTGCGCTTCCACATCCACAATGCGTCGACCAAATTGTCGGCGGTCAATCGCAGCCAGACGGTCTTCAAGGCGGCACAGCTCGGCTATATCACGCTGGCGCGCTGAGCCGCCCTTCGCCCGGCACATCGGCGGCACAGCCCCACCCTATTCCTTTTACCCGGCCTATCCCTTTTAAGAGTCGCGCTTGGCGGCGGGTTGGCGCTTTATCGTGGCGAGGTTGAACACAACACGCCCATGGGAGGGGAGAATTTTGACGCCCGACGTGTCTCTATTCGCGACTGACGCGCCGCTGCGCCTGCTCGCTGCGCGCGATCGCACGACCGGGCGAATCGTCTTCCCGCACCGCGATGGCGATGGGTTGGAAACCATCACGCTCGGTCGTCGCGGGACGCTATGGTCCTACACCGTGCAGCGCTTCCGCCCGAAGACGCCCCCTTATGCCGGGCCGGAAGCGTTCGAGCCATGGGCACTCGGCTATGTCGAATTGCCGGGCGAAATCATCATCGAGGCCCGCCTCACCGACGTTGCGTTCGACGCGATCAGGATCGGCATGGCGCTGGAGCTGACCGAAGTGCCGCTCGACCCCGCCGTCGCCGGTTCGTTGCGCCTGCCCGCTTTCCGCCCGGCAGTGGAGGCCGCCCCATGAGCGACGCCACCAACGTCTGCATCATCGGCATCGGCATCCACCCCTTTGGCCGCACCGATGCGCTGTCGGGCATCGACCAGGGTGTGTTTGCGGTGCGCGCCGCGCTGGCCGACGCGGGGATCGACTGGGCCGACATCCAGTTCGCTTATGGCGGGTCGGACGCCGCGGGCAATCCCGACACCATGGTCGACCGGCTCGGCCTCACCGGCGTGCAGTTCATCAACGTCAAAAATGGCTGCGCGACCGGCGGCTCGGCCTTGTTCTCGGCACAGACCGCGATCCGCTCGGGCCAGTTCGACCTGGGGCTGGCGGTCGGTTTCGACAAGCATCCGCGCGGGGCGTTCAACGCGCTGCCCGCCGAATATGGCCTGCCCGATTGGTATGGCGCGGCGGGCTATATGGTCACCACGCAATTCTTCGCCGCCAAGATCATGCGCTACATGCACTTGCATGGCATCAGCCGCCGTTCGCTTGGGCTGGTCGCGCAGAAGGCGTTCGCCAATGGCGTCCACGCCCCCCATGCGTGGCGGCGCTCGGAAGTCGCGCTGGAGACGATCCTGGAGGCCCCGATGGTCTCCGATCCGTTCAGCAAATTCATGTTCTGCTCGCCCGGCGAAGGCGGCGTCGCGCTGATCCTGGCGAGCGAGCGCAAGGCACGCGAGCTGGGCGCAACGCCGATCCGGCTCGCCGCCGCGACCATGCGCACGCGCCCGCCCGGCAGTTTCGAGGTGTTCGCGCCCAGCATCGATCTTGGCGGCGGCACCGCCACCGCCACCCGCCTTGCCGCCGCCGCCGCCTTCGGCCTCGCCGGGATCGGCCCGGACGAGATCGACGTGGCGCAATTGCAGGATACCGAGGCCGGTGCCGAAATCATGCACATGGCCGAAAACGGCTTTTGCGCGGATGGCGAGCAGGAACAATGGCTGGCCGAAGGGCGCACGCGCATCGACGGCACGCTGCCGGTCAATACCGATGGCGGATGCCTTGCCTGTGGCGAGCCGATCGGTGCCTCGGGACTGCGGCAGGTCTATGAGAATGTCGTCCAGTTGCGCGGCCAGGGCGGCGGGCGTCAGGTGCCGGGCGCGCCGCGCACCGCTTATAGCCACGTCTATGGTGCCCCCGGCGTTTCCGCCGTTACGATCCTGCACAGATAGGCGCGCGATGGACCTTGATCTTACCCCCGAAGACCGCGCCTTCCGCGCCGAAGTCCGCGCCTTTCTCGCCGAGCATCTGAGCGAGGAGATCCGCGCCGGCTCGGCGGCCACCCCCTCGGTGTTCGTCGAACCCGATATCGGCCAGGCGTGGAATGCGATCCTGCACCGCAAGGGCTGGCTCGCCTATCAATGGCCGCGCGAACATGGCGGCCCCGGCTGGACACCGGTGCAGCGCTACCTCTTCGAAAAGGAATGCGCCGAGGCCGGTGCCCCCAATTTGACCGTACTCGGCCTCAAGCTCGTCGCCCCCGTGCTCTACACCTTCGGCACGGCGGCGCAGAAAGCGCACTATCTGCCGCGCATCCTGTCGGGCGAGGATTATTGGTGCCAGGGCTTCTCCGAACCCGGCAGCGGATCCGATCTCGCCAGCCTGCAATGCCGCGCAGAGCGCGTCACCGACGCGGCGGGCGACCGCTATATCCTCAACGGCTCCAAGATCTGGACCACGCACGCACATTGGGCGAACCGCATGTTCTGCCTGGTGCGCACCGATTCCAGCGGCCACAAGAATGCCGGCATCTCCTTCCTGCTGGTCGACATGCAGCAAAAGGGCATCAGCGTCCGCCCGATCCACACCCTAGCAGGCGATCACGAAGTCAATCAGGTGTTCCTCGAAGACGTCGAAGTCCCCGTCAGCGACCGCGTCGGCGAGGAGGGCGATGGCTGGAAACTCGCCAAATTCCTGCTCGAAAACGAACGCGGCGGTTCCTGCCACGCGCCCAAGCTCGCTTATGATCTGCGCCTGATCGCCACCGCCGCCGCCGAACAAAGCGACGGTCACGGCGGGCGCTTGGCGAACTCGGTGGATTGGCGCCGCCGCGTCGCCCGCGCCCGACTGGATGTCGAGGCGCTGGAAATGATCGAACTCAAGATCCTGTCCGAAATCGCGCACGGCCAAGCCCCGGGACCGCAAACCTCGCTGGTAAAGCTGCTGGCGTCCAATCTCCGCCAGGAGGTCGATCTGCTGGCGATGGATTTACTCGGCCCCGCCGGGCTGGAGCTCGACACGCGCCGCCCGCTTTATGGCCCCAATGCGCCACCGCCGGTGCACAGCCGGGCGACGCAGGTCGCCGCCGCACGCTATTTGAACAGCCGCGCCTGGACCATCTTTGGTGGAACCAATGAGGTTCAGGCCGGCATCATCGCGAGAACCGTCCTCCATCTCTAGCCAGCATCACACGGCCATGCGGAAAACCGCAGGCAGATCACCAATTGGGAGCCAGGAATGCAATTTAGCCGAGATGCCCTGAAGGCCGCTTATGCCCGGATGAAGGTGATCCGCGAATTTGAAGAACGGCTGCATGTCGAAATCCAGACCGGTGAAATCGCCGGCTTCACCCATCTCTATTGCGGCCAGGAAGCGGTCGCAGTGGGTGTGTGCGAGCATCTCGGCGCGCAGGACCGGATCGTTTCCACCCATCGCGGCCATGGTCATTGCCTCGCCAAGGGCTGCGACGTCGATGCGATGATGAAGGAAATCTGGGGCAGCCGCGAAGGGCTGTGCAAGGGCAAAGGCGGCTCGATGCACATTGCCGATGCGACCAAGGGGATGCTGGGAGCCAATGGCATTGTCGGGGCGGGCGCGCCGATCGCGGTCGGGGCGGCGCTGGCCAGCCGCGTCGATGGCCCCGGCCCCGATGGCCTGAACATTGCGATCGCCTTTTCCGGCGATGGCGCGTGCAATCAGGGGACGACCTTCGAAGCGATGAACCTCGCGGTCGTCACGCACGCGCCGTGTATCTTCGTGTTCGAAAACAACCATTATTCGGAACATACCGGCTTCCAATATGCGGTCGGCACCGCGCGCGACATTGCCAGCCGCGCCGAAGCCTTCGGGATGAAGGCGTGGCGCGCCGACGGCACCGATTTCTTCGCGGTCTATGAAACGATGCGCGAGGTGCTGGCGCATGTCCGTGGCGGCGGCGGGCCAGCGGCGGTCGAATTCGACACCGAACGCTTCTTCGGCCATTTCGAGGGCGATCCGCAGCGCTATCGTGCCCCCGATGAACTGAGCCGCATCCGCGCCACGCGCGACTGCCTCACCAAATTCCGCGCCTCGGTCACCAGTGCCGGGCTGCTGTCCGACAGCGATCTCGACGCGCTCGACACCGAGGCGCTCGACACGATCGAGCGGGCCGTCACGGCAGCGCGAGCGGCCCCGCGCCCCACGCCCGAAGACGTCCTGTCCGATGTCTACATTTCCTATTGAGCGCGGGAGCAACACGATGAGCACCATGATGTACCGCGACGCCGTTCTTTCCACGATCATGGAGGAAATGGAGCGCGACAGCGATGTGGTCGTGCTGGGTGAAGATATCGTCGGCGGCATGGGCACGCCCGGCGGCCCGGAGGCGATCGGCGGGATCTGGTCGACCTCGACCGGCCTGTTCGGCAAATTCGGGGCCGAGCGGGTGATCGATACGCCCATTTCGGAAAGCGCCATCATCGGCGCGGCGTCCGGCCTCGCTTTATCAGGCAAGCGCCCGGTGGCGGAGCTGATGTTCGCCGATTTCATCGGCGTCTCGCTAGACCAGATCTGGAACCAGATGGCCAAGTTCCGCTATATGTTCGGCGGCAAGACGCGCTGCCCGGCGGTGATCCGCATGGCCTATGGCGCGGGCTATAACGCCGCTGCACAACACAGCCAGTCGGTCCACCAGATCCTCACCGGTATGCCGGGCTTGAAGGTGGTGATGCCCTCCACCCCCGCCGACGTGAAGGGCCTGTTGCGCACCGCGATCCGTGATGACGATCCGGTGATCTTCCTCGAACACAAGGCGCTCTACGCGATGAGCGGCGAAGTGCCCGACGACCGCGACTTCATGATCCCGTTTGGCCATGCCCGCCTCACCCGCGCGGGCGGCGACGTGACCTTGGTGTCCTCGGGACTGCTGCTCGGCCTGTGCGAGGCCGTGGCGGATACGCTCGCGGCACAGGGCATTGGCTGCGATGTCATCGATTTGCGCACCACCAGCCCGCTCGATGAGGAAACCATCCTCGACAGCGTCGAAACGACGGGCCGGTTCGTGGTGGTGGATGAGGCCCCGCCGCGCTGCGGGCTGGGTGCCGACCTGTGCGCGCTGGTTGCCGAAAAGGCGTTTTCCAGCCTGAAAGCCCCGCCGCAGCAAGTCACCCCGCCGCACACCCCGATCCCCTTCGCGCGCGAGCTTGAAAGCGCCTACCTGCCCTCGGTCGAAAAGATCGAAGCGGCAGTGCGTCGCGTGCTGAACTGGCGCTGAGGACGATGGCCATGCCCGCAATTCGCCCGTTCTGTATGCCCAAATGGGGCATCGAGATGACCGAAGGCGTGATCGCCGAATGGAAAGTCACCGAAGGGGAAGCCTTTCGCCGTGGCGATCTGCTGTGCCTGATCGAAACCGCGAAAATCACCAATGAGGTCGAGGCGGAGCTTGATGCCGTGCTCGCGCGCATCCTGGTGCCATCGGGCGGCGATGCCCATCCGGTCGGCACCCTGCTGGCGGTCATCGCCGAAGCGGGGACGCCCGCCGCCGACATTGATGCCTTTATCGCGGGCTTCCGCCCGGCCGAAGCCAGCGCCGCCGCAAGGTCAACCCCGGCAGAGGCTCCATCCGCTGCATCGCCCGCCCCGCCGCGCTTGCTCACCAACCGCGCGATCAGCCCGGAAGCGCTCAAACTGGCCGAGGCAAGCGCGCTCGATCTTGATCCGATCGTCGGTTCGGGGCGCGACGGACGCATCACGCTGCAGGATGTCCAGCAGGCGCTGCGCCCGGCCATCGCTTTGGCTCCGGCGGGCACGCTGCCGCTCGCGCCGGAGACGGCGGCGGTCTTCGCCTCCCCCCTCGCCCGCCGCATCGCCGCGTCGCATGGCATCGACCTTGGCACCGTCACCGGCACCGGGCCGCGCGGTCGCATTTCCAAGGCGGACGTGTTGCGCCTGGTGCAACCGGCACCCTCTGCGTCGAGCGCGACGGCCACCTTCACCCCGGTCGCCAACGCACCGACGGTGGTGCCGTTCGACAGCATCCGAAAGGTCGTCGCGCAACGCCTCACCCGCGCAAAGCAGGAGATTCCGCACTTCTACCTGCGTACCAGCGCCAGGCTCGACGATCTGCTAGCGTTGCGCAAGACCGCCAATCTCGTGCTCGGCAGCAAGGCGTCGATCAATGACTATCTGGTGCGCGCCTGCGGCGTCGCGCTGGCGCAGCATCCCGATGTCAACGTCCAGGTGCGCGATACTACGCTCCACCGCTTCGCCCATGCCGATATCGCGATCGCCGTCGCCAGCCCCAACGGCTTGGTCACCCCGATCGTCCGGCAAGCCGATCGCCAGAGCGTCGCGCAGATCGCCGACGCCACCCGCACGCTAATCGACAAGGCCACCGCCGGTCGCCTGGCGCATGACGATATTGAGGGCGGCACCTTCTCGATCTCGAACCTGGGCATGTTCGGCGTCGAGGAGTTCGCCGCGATCATCAACCCGCCGCAAGGCGCGATCCTGGCGGTGGGCGCGGCGCGGCGCGTGGCTTACGAACGCTCGGACGGCACGGCGGGATTCGAAACACGCCTCAACCTGACGCTGTCGGTCGATCACCGCGCGATTGACGGGGCCGCCGCCGCGCACTTCCTCAAGGCGCTGGTCGGCTTGCTCGAAGCGCCCGAAACTCTGTTCCGCTGACCTAACCGGAGACACCCCATGGCCAAACGCGGCCCGCTCACGCACCTCGGCCCGATCATGCAACTGGCCTATCTGCCGTCCGATTTCGATGCGGCGATCCGACACTGGACCGAAGTGGTCGGCGTTGGCCCGTTCTTCCTGCTCGAAAACATCCAGTTGGGCGACATGACCTATCTCGGCCAACCAACCGACGCGGTAATTTCGGTGGCGATCGGCTATTGGGGGGATCTGCAGATCGAACTGATCCGTCCCGAAAATGACAGCCCGTCCATCTATACCGGCGCTTATGCGGTGAAGGATCAACTGCATCATGTGTGCATCCTGGTCGATGACATCGCAAACGCGCGTAGCGCATTGCTCGACGCCGGGGCGACCGTGCTCATCGAGGGCAAGGTCGGCGATAGCGGCGCAGTGATCTATGCCGATCCCGGTGCCGGTCCCGGCCATATCGTCGAATATGTCAAACCGATGGACGGCGGTCTCGCGCTGTTCGCCATGATGCGCGACGCCGCGCGCGACTGGGACGGCAGCGATCCGTTGCGCAAGATCGGATAAGGGGATGCCAACCGAGCGTGCCCAGGCAATCGCCGCCCGCGTCGAAGCCTTTGTGCGCGACCGCATCATTCCCTATGAAGCCGATCCGCGCCGCGACCATCACGGCGCGCCGACCGATGCGCTGGTGGACGAAATGCGCGCACACGCCCGCGCGGCAGGCGTGCTGACCCCGCATATCCTGCCCGATGGCAGCCATCTCACCCAATGCGAGACCGCGACCGTGCTCATCGCGTCCGGCCTCTCCCCGCTCGGGCCGCTCGCGTGCAACACCATGGCGCCCGACGAGGGCAATATGTATCTGATCGGCCATGTCGCCTCGCCCGAACTGCGCGCGCGCTTCCTGACGCCACTCGTCGAAGGCCGCGCCCGCTCGGCCTTCTTCATGACCGAACCTGCCGAGCTGCAAGGGGCCGGGTCCGATCCGTCGATGATGCGGACGACCTGCCGCCGCGACGGCAACCATTGGGTGATCGAGGGCAAGAAGTGCTTCATCACCGGCGCGGTCGGCGCGCAGGTCGGGATCATCATGGCGAAATCGACCGAGGCGGATAGTGCGGGCGGCGCGTGCCTGTTCCTCGTCGACCTGCCCGACCCAGCGATCCGCATCGATGAGGTTCCCAACACGATCGACACGTCAATGCCCGGCGGCCACGCTACCGTCACCATCGATCACTTGCGCGTGCCTGCCGACCAGTTGCTCGGCGCGGCGGGGGATGGTTTCACATATGCGCAGATCCGCCTCAGTCCCGCGCGGCTGTCCCACTGTATGCGCTGGCTCGGCTGCTGCATCCGCGCGCACGAGATCGCGGTCGATTATGCCAACCGCCGCATCGCCTTTGGAAAGCCACTGATTGACCATGAAGGAGTCGGCTTCATGCTCGCCGAAAACCGGATCGACCTGCAACAGGCCGAACTGATGATCGACTGGGCCGCCGGCGTGCTCGACAGCGGCAGCCTCGGCACGGTCGAAAGCAGCATGGCCAAGGTCGCGGTATCGGAAGCGCTGATGCGCATCGCCGATCGCTGCGTCCAGGTGATGGGCGGCACCGGCGTCACCGATCGCACGATCGTCGAACAGGTGTTCCGCGAAGTCCGCGCCTTCCGCATCTATGACGGCCCGACCGAAGTCCACAAATGGAGCCTCGCCAAGAAAATCAAGCGCGACTGGAAAGCCGCCCATGCCGAGTGATGCGCGGTCCGCCTCGGCGATCGCTGCGGCCAATAGCGGCACGGGCGCGATGCGCACGCGCTTCGATACCGCCGCGCTCGAACGGTGGATGGCATCGCACATCGCGGGTTTTGCCGGGCCGCTGCGCGTCGATCAGTTCAATGGCGGCCAGTCCAACCCGACCTATCGCCTCATCACGTCCTCGGCGCGCTATGTGCTGAGGCGCAAACCGGCGGGACCGGTTCTAAAAGGTGCCCATGACGTGCTGCGCGAGGCGCAAGTGCAACAAGCGCTGGCGCAAACGGGTGTCCCCGTGGCGCGAATCCTGGCCATTTGCGCCGATGAGACGATCATCGGCAGCGCCTTTTACGTGATGGAACTGGTCGAAGGCCGCATCTTCTGGGACGCCAGCCTCGCCGACCTGCCACGCGCCGCCCGCGCGCCGTTTTATGACGAAATGAACCGCGTCATCGCCGCCCTGCACCGGCTCGATCCGGTCGCTGTCGGGCTCGGCACTTTCGGGCGTCCCGGCAGCTATTTCGCGCGGCAGATCGGGCGCTGGAGCCAGCAATATCAAGCAGATACGCTGGCCGGGCGCGACGCCGCGATGGACGCACTCGTGGCGTGGTTGCCCGGTGCCATCCCCGCCGATGACGAGACCCGCATCGTCCATGGCGACTTTCGCATCGACAATCTGATCTTCCATCCAACCGAGCCGCGCATCCTCGCCGTGCTCGACTGGGAATTGTCGACGCTCGGCCATCCGCTGGCCGATTTCGCGTATCACGCAATGCTTTACACCATGCCGCCCGACATCGTCGCCGGGCTGGGCGGCGCCGATCCGGTCGCGCTCGGCCTGCCCAGCCAGGACGCCTATATCGCGGCCTATTGCGCCCGCACCGGCCGCAACGGCATCCCCGATTGGAACTTTTACCTGGCCTTCAACTACTTCCGCCTGGCCGCGATCTTCCACGGCATCAAGGGCCGGGTGCTGCGCGGCACCGCCAGCAACGCTGACGCCGCCGAACGGGTCAAAGCCTTTCCGCGCCTGGCAAGGCTGGCGCACGCTTTGATTTAACACAGACTTTCCAGAACCCGGCGCAGACCGGGAGCCGCAGGAGCTGAAGGATGTCGAACGTAATCCCCGCCCATGTGCCGCCCGAGCTTGTCGTCGATTTCGACATTTTCAACCCGCCGGGTGCCGAGACCGACTATTTCGCCGCGTGGCAAACCCTGCACCGCGCGGATGGCGACGGCTTGGTGTGGACCACCGCCAATGGCGGACACTGGATCGCCACGCGCGGCGCAGTGGTCCGCGCCTTATGGGCCGACGCCGCCCGCCTCTCGAGCGAAGTGCTCGCGGTCACCCCAGGCCTAGGCGAGACCATGCGCCTCATCCCGCTGCAGCAGGACGGGGCCGAGCATAAGAGCTTCCGCGCCGCCGTGATGAAGGGCTTTGGCGGCCGCCACATCGTCGCGCTGGAAGCCTCGGTCACCGCGCTGGCGGAAGAGTTGATTTCTGACCTAATCGGGCGTGGCACGTGCGATTTCATGCCCGATTTCGCAGAGATTCTGCCCGTCCATGTGTTCCTGTCGATGATCGATGTGCCGGTTGCAGATCGCGCCATTCTCCGGCCGCTGGGTGCGCAACTCACGCGTCCGGATGGCACGATGGGGGTGGTCGAACTGCGCGATGCGGTCGATGCCTATCTGCGCCCGTACATCGCGGCGCGCCTCGCTCAACCGGGAGAGGATCTGCTCAGCCGCATCATTGCCGAACCGATCGAGGGACGCGCCTGGACGCTCGACGAAGCGATGCGGATGGCGCGCAACATCCTGTTTGCCGGGCTCGACACGGTCGCCGCGATGCTCGGCATGATCGCAATGCACCTCGCGCGATATCCTGAGGACCAGCAGCTGCTGCGCGAAAACCCGACCTTGATCCCCGCCGCCGCCGATGAACTGATGCGGCGCTACCCATCCGCGTCGGTCTCGCGCAATGCCGTGGTCGATGTGCCAGTCGGATCGCTCACCATCCAGGCTGGCGACATCGTGTATTTGCCCGGCGTGTTGCACAATCTCGATCCCGCATGTTTCGACACGCCGGAGCGGGTCGATTTCGAGCGAAAGCTCAACCCGCTACACCACACCACCTTTGGCGCGGGCGCGCATCGCTGTGTCGGCGTGGGGCTGGCGCGGATGGAAGTGATCGCCTTCCTCCGCGCCTGGTTGGCCGCGATGCCGCCCTTCGCGATCGATCCGGCCCGCCCCACCACGATGCGGGCCGGCAATGTTGGTATTCTTACCAGCCTGCCGCTGGTGTGGCAGGTCTGATCGGCGGGCCTAAGCTCATTCCCACTCGATTGTTCAAACAGCATATAACCAATTGAAATCACTCGCAAATTTATTCTCGCGCCACGCAAACTCCGACGCCGGGCCCGTCAAAAAATTACGGTGCTGATTTTAAAGGGAAAATCCCGCCTAATTTTTTTTTGAGGTCTCGCCAACTATCGCTGCCAGTTGGGCGAATTTTTCAATTCGTGACCCCGACCGGCTCACTCGACTCGCCGCGAAAAGGACCGTCAACCGAGGCATATCACGCAGACCGGACTGATGCCATCGGGCCGCGGGCGAGCCGAGCACTCAACCGACCGGACCTTGCTAAAACGCGACCGTCTGGCTATATTACTGGAAATATGCTGGAGGTCACCGTGGGCAGCTCGCAGAAACGCGCCATACAGAATTATCGATCTCGCCTCAGCGAGCGCGGCCTCTCGCGCTTCGAAGTGCTTGGTCGCGATGCCGATCGCGACCTCATCCGTTCGCTGGCGCGTCGTCTGGCAGAAGACGGCCCAGAGGCTTCGCGCCTCCGCGCAGCCGTCAGTCAGACTATAACCGGTGAGCCACCAAAGAAGGGCGGCATTCTGGCTGCGCTCCGACGATCTCCCCTTGTGGGCGCGGATCTCGATCTGACCCGTCCCCGCGAGGAAGGACGTAAAGTTCAGATTTGATGCGCTACTTGCTCGATACGAACATCATCAGCGACATCGCGAAGCCGGCTCCCTCGGAATCCCTGCTCACGTGGATGAGTGAACAAAACGACGAGGATCTCTTCATTGCCTCGCTGACGGTAGCTGAAATCCGCCGAGGGGTCCTTGAGAAGCCGGCCGGCAAGCGCCGCGATAAACTTGAGACTTGGTTCTCCGGGCCAGAGGGCCCACAGGCGCTCTTCGCGGGCCGTGTGCTGGCCTTCGACGAGAACGCCGGCCTGATCTGGGCGCGGCTCATGGCGGACGGCAAAGCACGGGGCCGCCCGCGCAGCGCGCTCGACACGATCATCGCCGCCGTCGCCGAGGCTCACGGCTGCACAGTCGTCACTGACAATGAGAAGGATTTCTCCGACATTCCAGTGATCAATCCGCTACGTGGGGAAGTGCGATGACCAGCATTCGCAGCTTAAATCGCACTCGACCCCAGGCCTCAGCGCTCCTGCGATCGACCGACGCCGATCGAGGTATTCATGGGGCTGCTTGAAGATTGGTGCGACAAAGAGGGCACGAAGGACGACCGCAAGCGCTATCTAACGTTCGTCGAAAAGGAAGACGGCCGGGAAGCTATTCGGGACACCTTAGCGGAGACGATGCGGTCGCACTACGATCGTCTCGATCGCATCGCTGATGACGTCGCGCGCTTGGGCTACGACGGTGCCGCCGAGATCCTGCGGACCGTCTTGCCCACTTCCGCAAAGGCGCGTTCGGGTGAACTCGGTGAGATCATCGCGACGGAGCTGGTCGAGGAAGAAATCGGCTTCCGTGTTCCGGTCCGTCGCCTACGCTACAAAGACGGGCGGGAGATGGCTCTACGCGGCGACGATTTCATCGGTGTCGGGTACGACCCTGACGAAAAGCTCTGGCTTTTGAAAGGCGAGGCGAAAAGCAATAAAGTCCTCGGAAAGACCACGATTACGAAAGCACGGGAAGCGCTCTGTCGGCACGACGGTCGGTGCACACCAGATTCGCTCCTTTTCGTCGCCAACCGTCTCCTCGAAAGCGACGATGAGAACGATGTCGAATTAGGCCGGACCATAAGGGACGGCATCGGGACAAAGGCCATTCGCAAGTCCCGCGTCGACCACATGCTTTTCACAATGTCAGGAAACGTGCCACCGGCGGCGCTGAAGGCCGACCTCGACGCCGCGAGCAACGATCGAAATCACCACGTTGTAAATCTGCATATCGAGGACCACCAGGAGTTCATCGCCCAGATGTACAAGGAGGTCCAAAAACTTGGAGACGCCTGACGAACTTCGCGCCTTTCTCACTGTTGCGACGGCGGACGGAGTTTGGAACCGGCTCCTTTATCGCGGAGCCGCGTGGGCTCTGATGCGTGAGGACGGCGTCCTCCCTGACGGCGCACCGCCTCTTGGCGCAACTATCGACACCGACCTGGCGGAACACGGTTTCTCGGTCCTGCGGGCGGCACTTTCGTTGCGCGACGCAACCGGCGCCTCCGATCTAACAAGTCGCGGATTCGAACGCGCTGCCAATGCGTTTGAATCGCTCGTTCGCAACGGTGATCCAGATGCCGCCGACCGAGGCTTCCGAAGAACGATCGCAGCCGCCGCATATCATCTCGCAGGGTTTTCTGCAGTCGCGTACTCGCTGTTCAACGAGCAGGAGGAGAATCGTAACGCGGCACCTGCCGAGACGGCAATCATGCTCTTGGTCCTGCGCGACCTCGATCGTCTACGCGCATTTGTGCGCGAATGGCTGATCGACGATGACCATTCCGATGCCACGGTGTCGTTCTCGCTCGACCTCGAACTCTTCGATCAAGACGAAGCGATCGTGGTTATCCTGAACACCACCGTTTGCCGCGCTCTCGCCTTTTTCGACTTCGCGCTCCAGACCGGCGAGGCTAGCCTGTTGGAGTCCGCTCGCGATCTTCTCAATGGCGCTGTCAGTCTGGCAAACAACGCAGAGAATGTGCCGCTGTGGTGGATTAGCAAGCTCTGCCTGAGCCTCATCGACGATCTGTGGGCCCATTCTCTCCATGTGAATCTTCCGCTGACACCTCCGGACGGTGGAGCAGAGAAGTATCCGCAGCTGCGGCAAATGTTCATTGGGTCGCTCTATGCGCGCAAGAACGCCGAGGTCGAATTATGGCCATCGCAGCGCCAAGCGGCCAAGCGCTCGGCCGACGTCTCCGACGACCTTGTCGTGTCGTTACCGACAAGTGCCGGCAAAACGCGGGTCGCGGAGATCGCCGCCCTGATGGCGCTGTCCAGCGGCCAGCGGGTCCTGATTGTCACTCCCCTTCGCGCCCTTTCGGCGCAGACCGAGAGATCCTTTCGGAAGACCTTTGCGCCGCTGGGATTCAGCGTCTCGTCGCTTTACGGCGCCAGCGGAATTTCCGCCGGCGACGAGGACGCGCTGCGCACACGTGACATCGTCATCGCGACGCCGGAGAAGCTCGACTTTGCTCTCCGGAACGACCCAGGCATTATCGACGACGTCGGCCTAATCGTGTTGGACGAAGGCCACATGATCGGTCCAAGCGAGCGCGAGATCCGCTATGAAACGCTCGTCCAGAGACTTCTCAGGAGATCCGACGCCGACAACAGGCGTATTGTCTGCCTGTCGGCGATCCTTCCTGGCGGGGAGGAGCTCGATGATCTGACAGCGTGGATTCGGAGTGACGAACCTGGCGATCCGGTTCGGTCGGAATGGCGGCCGACCCGTCAACGTTATGGTGCGCTGCGCTGGCAGTCGCGGGCTGCTCGGCTCACGTTCGACCTCGATCAAAATGGGCCGTTCATAGACCGCTTCGTCGAAGCAGTGCCCGCCAAGGGACGCGAAAAGCTTCCATACCCGCGGTTAAACAGTCAGTTGACCTTGTTCGCCGCGTGGAAATTTGCATCGCAGGGGAAGAAGGTTCTTATCTTCTCGACTCAGGCCAACTGGGTCGAGGGTTACGGCAAGAAAGTCGTCGATCTCTGCAAACGGGGCTATCTCACGTCGCTGCTTGACGACGAAGCGTCGATCGCACCGGCTCTCGAGGTTGGTTGCGAATGGCTCGGCGATGCTCATCCCGCCGTCGTTTGCCTCAAGGCAGGCGTTGCCGTTCATCACGGGCGGCTGCCCAACCCATTCCTGCGCGAACTTGAGACCCTCCTGTCCCAGAACGTGTTGAAAGTAATTATTGCCTCGCCCACCCTCTCGCAGGGCCTCAATCTGAACGCGGCAGTCCTTCTGGTCCCTGTGCTCTATCGATCGGGCACGCTCGTCACCGGCGAAGAGTTCGCCAACGTCGCCGGCCGCGCCGGGCGAGCGTTCGTGGACGTAGAAGGTCTCATCGTCCATTCGATGTTCGACAAGCTCGACTGGCGGCATCGCATGTGGCGCAAGCTTGTCGAGTCGATCAAAGCACGCACTTTGAAAAGTGGCCTCATCCAGATTGTCGCCGAGATCATCAGCCGCCTTGCCAGCGAAGGGGTATTGGAGCGTGAGGACGCTTTTGAATATCTCGCCAACGCGCGGGCGGCTTGGACATCGGCCGCTGAAGAAGCCGCTATAGCGGCGGCGGTCGTTATCGAAGACCCGGACGAGCCAGAGGATGACGACGCGGACGACGAGGAAGCCGCCGATGATGACGATGATGAAGAGAAGATCGAGGAAGAACCACTTTCGCAGCTTATCGAGCGCCTCGACGCAACCGTGTTTGGCTTGATCGAAGCGCTTGATGCCGACCAGGCCGATCTCCCACGCCTTCTCGACGAAGCTTTGAAAGGGTCACTTTGGGCCCGCCAGATCGAGCGCGAAGGCGAGGGCAAGAAGGCGCTCCACCAATTGATCCTCCAGGCGCGCGCCAACCTGATCTGGAAGTCGACGACTGAGCGCGCACGGAGGGGACATTTCGCGATGGGCGTCGGCCTTGAGGCCGGCCTCGCCATCGATACGATGGCACGCGACCTAAATGCACTGATTGACCGCGCCGATGCAGCAGCTCTTCCCGGCGAGATCGACGAGCTCGCAGAGAGCTTGACCGGCCTTGCCGAACGGCTCCTTACCATCCGGCCCTTCATCCCCGACACCAAAAATCCTCTTCCCGCCAATTGGCGGACGCTTCTCAAACAGTGGATCAGCGGCACCGACGTGACCGTCATCGGCGCTCACAACATGCGCGTTGTGGAAGACGCCTTCACCTATCGGCTGGTCTGGGCGTTAGAGGCTGTTCGCACCCGTCGCGTCAGCCGGGGCTGGTCGCCGGACATTGTTGCCGGAGGTGGCGCGGCCACGCTGGAAACAGGTGTTCCACAGCTCATGATGGCGATGCTGATACGGGCCGGCCTGCCCTCGCGGCGCGCGGCAATGGCAGCCGTCCGCGATGGTGCGGCCGAATTCGTCTCCCCCGCCGAGATGCGGGAATGGCTGGCCAGCGACGAAATCGCCGCGTTTACCGATCTCGGCGAGTGGCCGACCGCAGAGACAGCAGCGCTCTGGCAACGATTCCGCATCGAAATTCTAAGCGGCGGAGCCCAAAAGTGGACCGTCGGATCATTCACACGCCGGTTCGACGTGCCTGCCGGATCGCGGCATCCCAAACCTGGCCTCTATAGAGTCGAAACCGATCCTGGCGACGAAGGCAAGACCTGGCTCACTACGCCCGATTATCGCCGCCTCGTCCCCTTTAGGAAATCGCTCAGCGATCCAAAGCCGAGCCTTATCGTGGCTGAAGTCTCAAAGACCGACGAGCTTGCCGTGGCCTCGCGGATCGGCCGAGGGAAAGCCATCTGGCCACCGGCAAATGCATCATGATGGAGGTTCGATGGCAACTACGGCTTACTCACGACACTATGCCCGCGAAATCGACGTAGAACAGCTCGCCGGGTTGCTGAGGGGAACCCAACCAATTTCGGCCGAGCAGGCCTCTGACATCGACCCCAAATTCAGCGAATGGATACGGTCAGATATCCAATGTTCGTCCTGCGGCAGGCTCGGTGCTCAAGTTGTGCGTTCGGCCCGGGCGCGCGGAACGCAAAAACTGATCCGACAATCTCACTTCCGGTTCGTGGGACAGGATGGTCATGACGCCCATCATCCATTTTGCGAATTTTATGGCAACGACGACGGCGCGGTCACTCAGCCGGACGGTCTCCTGAATCTAGGATCGGAGAAGTCTGCCGAGACACGCCTCATCCGGCAGCTCGTTTGCAAGGGCATAGACCAGAAGCTTTTCGATCAATCCTCTATTCGCGCCATGCGGCAGTGGTTCTTTGAGCTAAAAGCTGCCAGCCGCTTCCACGTCGTTGTGGCGGCAGAGCAGATCGAGTGGGTTCGCTGTCTTCGCCGTCATCCACATCACTACCGGTGGGCCTTTCATCCAGCCCAAGCCGAGATGCCGGGTTTCGATTGGGCGGTTGCAGCGAAGTATCAGTTTACCGAAGAATACTTCGCGTTCTTCGATCTTCTAAGAGAGACGCCTGTTGAGCCGCAACATTGGCGCCGGGCTCAGGAACTGGCCACCAGATACAAAAACCAGGAGGTCTTCAACGTAAGCACGTTGCGCCCCTATTACGATGCGGCCCTGGCCCTCTGCGGATTCGTTGCTAAAAACGCAGGCATTAAGTTCAGCCCGATCCACCCAGAATCCTTTAGGTGGAAGGGTCCGCCGGTTCCCCTTCTCGCCCTATGCGCACTTATGCTGTTCATCTCAGGGTGGGAAATCAATACGGCCATCGCGAAGTTCGCGAAACTGTTGGCAGCTCCCCCGCCCAGCGACCTTTCGCTAGGCAACGTGATGGGACTAAATCCATTTCACGAATATACCCCTTGGCATCTCGTCCAGCTGTCAGCAGATGTTGCAGCGCAGAGCTTCACTGGCCTCGATTATCCTGGCCAACTCGTCTCAATAGAAGCACGGTTGCGCGAACAGCATCGCTTGTGGAGGCTTCAGAATCCTTAGAATTGTGAGTGGAGAGCACAGCCTGCCGGGAGGCGGATTTCCTCTGGGTATGCCTGGCGGTCATGGTCGCACCAAGGCGCCTTTGGACCCAATCCATCCAACGCGCGGCCCGGGACGGCCTCAGGTACGATTCCTACGGACCAGCCAATCAGATCAAAGAGAGGTCGCGGGATTATCGCTGAACGCACCCTACATCCCGTCTACGGTGCAATCGCGGTGACAACCGCCTGGCCGAACCACCTGTCTACAGTTGCCAACGCGTCTGGGCTGAGTTGTTGCGTAAAAAGGACCGCGAGCCTCTTTTTCGGCCGCGAACAAGCGACATAGAAGAGATTGCGATTGCGCTCGTAGGCCTCTAATCGACCGGCGATCCTGGCAGGGTTTGCGACCAACTGGAGTAATTCGTCGAAATTATAATCACCCCAGCCTCGGCCAACGACAACCAATACGTTTTCGAACTCCGCTCCTTTGACGCCGTGTTTCGTCTCAAACGGCGAATGACCTTGCAGATAGCCCGCAAGGTTGATGATCTCCTGATATTTTACGGCGTGAAGCTTCTCTAGCTCGGAGAGGCGCCGTGACTTCTCCTCCGGGCCGTTCAGATCGAAGGCCGCGAGCATCTCTTCCAGACGAACAACGTCATCCGGTAGCCGCGGGCGTTCGGTCGCGCGAAGATGTTTGATCACGTCGGCAACGGTGCCGCTCTTCCGTAGCTCTGCCAGCCGCGCCATCGACTCTGACCATGCAGACTTTTCGCCGCCTCCTGTGATCTGCGGGATCTTGGTATCGAGGGCCGCGAACATTTCTCCGTACCGGCGTTTCTCGTATGCCTTGAATGCTGGCTCGAGTCGGTCGACGAAGAACGCTATGTGCTTGTCACTCTTTTTTGAGAAGGAGTCGTTATACTGAAAGACGGTGGGCAGGCTCGCGTATCCCATATTGGACGCAAGCGCCCGGTGCGTTAGCATCAAGACCTTCGTGACATCGGGTGAGAAATCCCACCCGTCATCTGCCAGCTTCGCTTGCACAACGGCCAACGCCGACTGCGCCAGCTCGGCCGGAAGATCGCCCGCCCAGTGCTGTCCGGTCCGCCTCTTCCCAACCCATCCGTTGGTATGAAAGAACCGAGCTTTGCCCGCTGCGGCCGGGTCCTTTACGACCTGCTTCAGTTCCGGCCTCATTTCGTTCAAGACGTCGACTATGACTTTAACAGAGCGAAAATTCGCCTGCTTGCCAATGCGAACAAGGGACTCGTGTACGATACTGCCGCAGCCGTCACCGTAGATCTTTTGCCAATGGTCCCCAAAAAATCCAAACTGAGGAGAATGCTTGGCTCCCAGATAGTGCTTTTTGATCGCCTCTATCCAGTCAGCGTTCGTATCTTGATATTCATCGATTAAGATGAACGGGAATTTGTCCGAGAGCAGGTCTCTGAATTTCTTACCTTCCAGCAGTTTGATCGTAAGAGGCAGAATATCATCGTGATGGAGCGTCAACACTCCATCCTCGATGGACCGATAACCGAGTGAATATTCGATCTTCAATCCATCTACGTTGCCAGCCGCGTCCAGCCGCTCTGTCCATGCCGGCATGAGGCGGATCCCGTCACGGAGCGCCTTCTGGAATCCGCTTATCAGTGCCCAGGAAAAGGCGTGCGTCGTCTCGCAGAAGATTAGTGGAGACCCATCGGTACGCGCGACAATCTCGTCCTTGGCGACGTTGGTGAAAGTGATGCACGCGATCCGCTGATGTCGCCGGGCAAGCTCGCGGCCATCGCGATCGACAAGAAAGCGCAGCGCTTCGACAAGAGAGTACGTCTTACCAGCGCCAGCACCGGCCTCCAGGACGAAACTCGCGCCAGACTTCAGGCAGTCGAGCATCTTCTCTTTCGCGCGCTCAGCCGCCTCGACGGCCGGATTCGGCGCGTCCCCCGTCACAGGCTTGCCACCTTCTGGCCGTCAGGGTCGTCTGCGGGCGGCTCTGGCTG
This sequence comes from Sphingomonas sp. PL20, assembly GCF_017875905.1. Taxonomy (NCBI): domain Bacteria; kingdom Pseudomonadati; phylum Pseudomonadota; class Alphaproteobacteria; order Sphingomonadales; family Sphingomonadaceae; genus Sphingomonas; species Sphingomonas sp. PL20. The sequence continues at coordinate 2,560,152 of NZ_JAGINH010000002.1, forward strand.
CACAACCTCCGCCTCTACGAAGATATCCGCCAGCGCCGCCCACTCCTCAGGGCTGAGAGTCGCCGCTCCCGCCAATTTCAGACGCTCGTCGTCACTTTCCTCCGGCGGGTTATCCGCTAACCATCGGAGACCTTCCGTCATATAGGTGGGAGCAGCCCAGGTCGGGTCCTTAATGGCAAAGCGTAGCGCGAATGCGGCCTTCTTCTCCTCACCAGCATCAGCGCGGGCGTTGACTTCCAGCTCTGCGACATCGACACCCTGAAGATCGAAGATCGCCCGATTGGCGAGCATAAAGGCATCTTCGAATGACCTGCCGCATGGCCCGTCTGCGGCCTCAGGTATCTGGTACGCGATCCTCCCGATGCCTTTGATCTTGTCCGGGGACGCCTTCTTGATCAACGCCTGTGGCGTGATCTCCTTGTCCCCGAACCACGCCTTCAAACAAGCGTTGCTCGTGCGCAGCCCTTTGTGGGCCTCGCACCCCACCCATTTCCCACCGGGGCTCTTCTCCACCGCGTCGAGATCGGTGATGACGAGGAAATGCAGCTCGAGGAAAGCTAGCAACGGGAAAAACAAGTGCGCATACGCGCCACCGACTTCCATGACCGACACATACTGGCTGGACAGTTTTGGCGCCGCGGGCTGCGCCGTGTTCATTTTCTCGATCACCGCGGGAAGTATCAAGCGTTCGCTCGTTCCCTCGATCAGCACCGCCTTGTCCGCGAAGAACAAATCGCAGCGAGTCAGCGTCATGTACTGATGGAGAAAATCCAGATCCTGGGGTTTTGCACCCTTCAGACCGTCCCTCAAATCCTTGATCTTGGCTTGCCTTACCCCGCCCGGCGTCTCCTGCCTCGTCGCCACAAAATACCGGATGGCATCGAACTTTGCCTCATTCGCGATGTGCGACGAATGTGTCGACACGACAAATTGGACAGGCCATGCCGGCGAACCTTCGTGCTCCTTGTCAAATTCTTTTGCGATGGTGTTGAGCTGCCGAATGAAGACCTCTTGCATCTGCGGATGCAAATGGGCCTCGGGCTCCTCGATAAAGATGAGATGGATACCTGGCGCGTTTGGTTCGGCTCGGTAGCTGCGGTAGAAACCAACGATCTGAAGCAGGATGAAAATCAGGTTCCGTGAACCAAGGCCGTTATACGCCTCCGGCAACGAGACGCCGCTATAGCCCTCGTAGTGCACCCGGGTATGATTACTCAAAAGCTTTTTGACGTCGAGCGTCGTCTCTGTCGTCAAAACCTGCCCGTCCAGCCCCGGATAACCGAACCCTTTGAGCGTCGGCATGAGAAGCTTCAATTGATCTTTGAAACCGGTGTCGATCCCACTCTGAACTCCAGCGACGGCTTCTTTTAGCTTCTCCGCAATGACGCGCTGCTCCTCGTCAGCGGTCGGGAGCGCCGCATTCGTAAACAGTCGCTCTAAAACGCCCGCCAGAACGTCGGTTTCCTTGGCTGCGGCGCCGTCGAGACCGCGTTGAGCATTTACGAAGCCGCTTGAGATAACCGCCGCGAGGGCATTGTGGCCGACGGCCTTCTGATTTGTCGGATCGTTCGGATCTACGGCCCAATAACTCGGCGCGTAGTGGACCGGGATGCGCTCTCGCATTTCCCTGAAAAACGCGACGCGCGATTCGGGCGAGTCTTCCGGGTTGGGCACGGAATCGAATAGCGCCGGGATCTGTCCGTCCTTGATCTCGTAGCGCGCGACAATCAGTGCCTCTTCGCAGGCGTCGTCAACGTCAATGATGAACTCGGACAGAGGCCCAAACGCCGGCGCCTTGGGATCGTAGCTGACATGAATACGAATCTCGATTCTGGGAATTAGCGGCCGAACAATATCGTCCGTCTTCCCGGCCTGCTTTGCCGCATGCGCTGCACAGAATCCGTCATAGGAAGCGCTCGAAAAGTCTTCGAGCTGGAAACTGGGTTTTTCACCAAGAAACCGCCGGAGAACCTCGCCGAGAGAGGTCTTCCCGGTATTATTTCTACCAACAACAACCGTGGTAACTTCTTCGAGCAACAGCGTGGCCGAAGAAAGCAGACGAAAGTTTTCGATACAAATTTTCTTGATAAACAATCCGCCCCACCATTTTCTTCTACTTAATAGCCCCGGGCGGAGCCTACCAGCTCCCGATGCACCGCAACAGTGGAAACGTCGTACTCTGCATGCCTCGGCGAGCAACGACGTCAATCGCTTCCCTCGCGCACGGTTTGAGCGTGCAGCGATCCCTTCGGCTGTGGACGCAACAGCTCTGTTTCCGGCTTCGTGAGATAAATCCAGTTGGCCCACTCCACCACTCCACCGGCGGCAACACGACGATCTGCCGGTCGTGATAGGCCTCGATATCGGTGCCTGGCTCTGTCGTCAGCATGGTGAAGGCTGGAGCAGCGCCACCCTTGAAGGTGCAGCCGGATCGCGTAGGGATATCTTTCGCTCCAGGCCGAACTTTCCAAACTCGGCGAGAAGATTGAATGGCTTTTTCATTCCCGGCTTCCCACTATGCCACCCCCCAATATCGATTGTGATGACAGTATTTGAAACAAAACGAATGATAAAAACAATCAGCGGCTGGTTTAAGCCGCTGAAGCAAATAGATTTAGACGGTGCCAAGCGAGCTTTTCGTGGTGGCCAATTGCCACTTGACGAAGGACCAGACGGCTATTGATATTCATGGCCCGCCGATCGCTTTCGGTTAAATTATCTGAGATCAGTATCTCTCCGCTTTCTTCGAACGCTATCAAACCTGCGTCAAAGGCTGCATCCAAGTGGGCGGCGAGCAGCAGCCCATTGTAGACGTCCAACCGCTCCCCGTCCGTCTCGCATTGCGCCCACGGCTTTATGTGACTGGCACGAAGGAGGCGTGGCTCGGATACGCCCGTCACAGCGCAGACACCGCCCCAATATGCAAACAGTGCATCACGAAAGATATTCTGGCCGACACGTTGAATTACGAGACGTTCAATCTCGGTCGTCCGAGGTAGACTGCGAGTCTCCGCCTCGAACACGCGCAACGGCTCAATGGGGAGTGCGCGTGCCAATTGCCACATCTCGCGTACCAAGCGATGCAGTGGCATCGTGTCTGAGACACTGAAGGCTGCGAAACCTAACGGCGGAGAACGGAGTCTCGACCACCTTTCCCATCGCGTATCTAAGTCGGTGGCAACACCGGCGTGGTTGACCGCAACCACATATTCTCCGTCCGCACAGGTCAGGCGTATCGAAGCTGGGGCGCCCAGGCTATCATAGCAGACCCAATCGCCCTCATCGGCCCGTCGGAGGCCGAAGCCCTCATCTACGGCGGCCTTGTCGAGGCGGATGCGTTCGATTTGAGATAGCGACATGAACTCACCCCTCACAAATCACGACGTAAAAGGCGTTCTGTGCCGGGCGATCCCCGAAGCGTCATGCGAAGCCAAGGTTCAACAGCCAAATCCTCGGGTGGCCGCGTGGTCGTCGTTACAATGTACTGAAACTGGGGTGCCTCGCCGAATGCTTCTATCTCCGTCACCAGCCGAAACAGCCGATGGTAGATGCTTAGCCCCAAGTCGGCTTCGCGCGGGCTGTCGTGAACAAGAAACGCGGGAACACGCGTTGCGCCCTCGATGCTCAGGCACAATATGGCTAGATCGAAGGCCAATACCTTCAGTGAGTCGATTGCCGCGGTCGATCGATCTCCACCCATATTCACATTGGGCTCGAGCCCATTGCCGCTCAGCGTAACGTGCCCCTTGGCGTCGGCTCCCACTAGGCGCCGAACAATAGGATCAAATTTCTCGCTGATCCGACCAAAAACGCGAGCCTGTTTGTCGCGGAAAACGCCAAGCAGACTTCTTTCTGTCTCGAGCTTCGAAACGACCTCTCGTAACGCCTTCGTCGCGCTTTCCTGTGCGCCAAACAACTCCGCAAAACGCTCGACATCATCGGCAAGCCGCTGCGCGGCATACCAAGCTCCTTCACGGGTGTCGCGGGCCTGCTCAAGAGCTGCGACGCGGTCGCCCAATTGATCCGCGTGCTGTTTGGCCAGAGCAAGCTTCTGTAATGTTTGCGTTTGCTCAGATCTCAACCCGACAAGCTTCTCAGTCTCGTCATCGAAACTCTTCTTGCGCTGCTCCCAACGCTGCACACATGCCTCTAGATCGGGAAGCTTATGGGAAAGCCCACACCCTTCTGCCAACGTGCGGTCGATAGGCACCTCGCAAATCGGACAAATTGGACTCTCCGCCTCGCTCCTAGAGAAAGAAATTCCGGGCAACTCGCCCTGGAGCTGACTCTGAAGCTTCTCTACCAGCGGTATTGTCGCCTGGATACGAATGCGCTCCCCATCCAGGCGCGTCCATTCTGCCTGAGCTTTTTCATGTTCCTGTCGAGCGATTTCGACACCGGCTCCGGACTGACCCAGGGGCAGTTTTGCCGCCGTCGCGAGAAGGTCTTGAGCTTTCTTTCGCATTTGCTCGATGGCAAAAGACCCTGCGGTCACTTCCTCAGCGGTTAAGCCGAGAGCGACAGTCAACCGATTTTGGCTTCTCTCAATTTCCCAGCGCCGGTGGCCGATCTCCTGTTCCATTGTTCGACGTCGATCGTCGAGGCTGGCCACTTCAGAGCGTTTGGCGTGTTCCTCCGGCGTAATCGCAACAACAAAGGCGCGAAGCGCATCAAGTTTCTCCGTTTGCGTCATTCCTCGCACTGGAGAATCTGAGTCCGACACTGTGGAGCGCCAATCCAGCACATCGTCAAATCGGCACTCTTGATCTCGCGTGAGCCAAGCCAATGCAATCGGCCAGCTTCGACGATCAGAATGCTGCCCCGAGATAAGTGCCGCCAGCCCCATGGTCAGGACGTCACGCTCGACCGCGTCGAGAAAAGGTTCAAGACCGGTCGACGTCCCTTCGCCTGCAGCGATTTCGTCGAGGTTGCCACCAGCCACTGCCATGTGACGGCGGCGGGCTCCCAGCGGTCGGACAATGGCCCAGCATACCCCGTCCAGCATGATTTCTGCGCCCACAATTCCGTTCAGGAATGCGACGCCAACTCGTTCACGCTGGTTTTCGGATGCATAGCGATCCTCACCGAGACAGTACCGTAAGAGCCGGCAGAACAGTGTCTTCCCACTGCCATGCCCAATCGCGCCGGCCGGCGACTCCGAAGAGAGCGCATCGCCGCTGTCGGGGGACCAAATGATGTTGAGCCCCGGACGAAACGTAATGTCTCGAATTTTTTCTCCCCCAGGCTCATCCCATATCGCCAGACGTTTGACCCAGAGGCGAGGACCACTGTGCCCTCGCGGGGGCTGCACTGAAAGTGATGGAGGTCCAAGAAGATCAGGCTGCCGCGGCATCAACCCACCCCCTGATCTCCTCTGGCATGGCCGAGACGACGGTGTCCGTCGAGAATTGCGCGAGAACGCCCATCACCATTCCAGCGCGTCCGTCAGGCCAGCCCGCTGTATCGATAGAGTCGAGGCTCAGGCCAGGTGCCCATGTTCCGACAGTTAGGTTTTCGATCAACCGACCGTTGCCGCGATGAGCTATCACGGCCGCCCCCCAATTCCGATCTACACGCGGTACAAAAGACGTGGCGTTGCCTGTAAGAGGAACTGCTTCTGCGCCGATGAGCCGCTGCCACTCCATTGCTTCGCCGGCGGACAAGTGCGGCAGAAGCAGTCTGGGCTCGAGAGCCAATATCGCGGCAAGGCGCACTTGGCGCGGCGGTAGCGGCCCGTTCATCACTTTCAGGATCGCCGCAAGCATCGCGCCCGCGTCGCCCGAACTTCCGGGCAATGGGCGCGCCCAGGCGCCGTCGCGAAGCATCGACGGTGGGACAGATCGAGTCCGCACCTCGACAGGCGTCGTGCTAACGTCGGCAGCCACAAGCCGGTCCCAAGCGTCGAGGACCAGCCGGCCCGTTCGGTATTCGTGGTAGCGCCCCTCCTCTTTGTTCTTCAGCACGCGGAACGTCTCAGAGGGATAGGATTCCCCCTTTGCGTCCGCAGGGTCGAGGATGTAGCGCAACTCGTCGCGGTTCAAACCGTATTTCCTGGCAAAAAAAGCGTCCAATTCGGCCCGAAGGACCGCACGACGCTCTTCATCCCATGCGAAGGGTGCACCGAAGTGGCCGAGATCTTCTGCCCAAAGCCGCATTGAATGGCTGGTGTAGGTCAGTTCCAAGACGCGTGAGTTTAGAAATTCTCGGTCTGCAGGGGTGAAGGCCGAAGGTGGGGGCACAGGAAACTGCTGGAGATACCCCACAGACATATGGGTTCCACCGATCTTTTGACGAGCCACGAAGTCGAGCGTCATACTACTCAAGGCAGCGATCAATCCAGCAGCGCAACCGTTTTCCTTTGTGGTGAACATGAGCGGCGCTGTATTTCCCATAGGAAATTTAGGAAAAACGCTCGCGATAATTGTCCGCTCATTCGTTGCGTTGGTGATGTCTCGCCAGCCCATCAACCAGCGTGGCTGTTTGAGCTCGATGAGTGAAGTTGCAAGCTCCAACGGGTCAGACGGTCCTTGGGCGAGAAATACCACATCTGTTGCTGTCAGAGGGGTTTCCAATTGCGCCTTCACGCCGTTTGCCACTGTTCTCGGCTCTCGCATGAAGCGTTCTGGCGAAGCTCCTAGCGTTTGCCGCCAGTCGTAAGACCGGCCGAGGACACGTGTAAGATCTTCTTCTCGAGCATACCGCCCCTCAACGCTCAGTATGTAGCCTGTCAGCCATTCCGCTAGAATTCTAAGACAGCGCAGCGAATCGGCTTCCCGCACCGCGCGTTTTAGGGTGGAAGGAACACGAGCTATCCGAATCGTGGCTTCGCGTTCAGGAAACCAATATCGAGGAAATGCTTCAAACGCAGGATCTCGCTTTTCAAGAAGGGTGGTGTCGCGTGCACCTTCCTCGTCATCGGTCGCTCCACCAGCGAAGGTGGCCCAGCGATGGTCAAAGTGATGAATCATTTTTGATTCAAGCAGCGGCAGCATTCTCTCCGCCTTCTCAGGATGGTCGCTTGTTGAACGCGCCCAGCATATACCTTCGCGTTCCCAGCCCTGACCTTCCAGCACGCTGGCCGTTTGAAACCAATCGGCGTCTTCGGTCATATGCCACAAGCGGGTTTGGAACGTTATTCCCCACGGATTTACGTTCTCGTCGGCCCCTTCGCGCTCCTCGACTAAAACCGGTGCGTTCGCGTAGAGCTTCGCTGTTAATTCCGCGTCGGCTCGTGAACGGAAAACAGGCGCAGTCTTCGTGTTGGGGTTGATGCGCTCGATCTCTGCCGCTGAGAGCATAAAGCGTCGCTCGGCTTCATCAAATTGCTGCGTATTAGTCAGGAAAAAAGCAAAACTTGCCCGTTCGGATGCTCCGATGGCCAGTATGCAAAACTTCATCCGGCTATCGACTGCGGGGAAAAGCCGCTCTCTATTTTCGAAGTCAATTAGTTGGACCAGTCGCTTTTTCTCAATGAGATGTCCGAAGAAAGCTGCTGTCGAGCCATCGGTTGCTATCCCAGTGGGCACAATGACGCCGGAACGTCCATTGGCTCTGGCAAGATTAGCGAAAAGTTCAGCGAAAAGGCCATAGGTGTTGACATCCCCGCGCGCCGTTAAGGGATACCGCCCAGAACTGCGGGCAAATTCACCCGTTGCCTCGGCCGTCCGTTTGGCAAACTGAAAATCGGCCCAAAGCCGACCATCCGGAGTTTCCGGATCCGACTGCTTCAGCGCCGAAATCAGCTTTTCGCGCGCAGGCTTGTTCGGAGCGCTTGCAATCTCCGGCGAACGTGTAGCGAAGAATTCCTGCTCCTGGAGTTTGATCCGCTCCCAGGGCGGATTGCCGATAACAACGTCAAAGCCGCCGACCTCGAAGATGCGCGGAAATTCAATATGCCAGTGGAAGGCCCCAACCAAGTCTGATGTTTTCCGAGCTTCGTCGATCAGATGGCTCGGAACGCTGTTCCCACCCGCCGCCTTCCAGACATGTTCCGTCAGAGGCATCATCAGGTCGTTAGCACTGAAGGTCGAGAGAGGTGCTGGCTTCGGTGAAAAGAATGCTGCCGTGTATAGATAGGCCGACACATAAAGGTCGCTGGCTGACTTCAGACGTACCCATTCGTCTTGGCGACGCAAATGATCAAAGCTACGGGTTTTCTCACCGACTTGCTCAAGCGTCTCCTGAGGCATCTCTGCTAGCAGGCGATCTGCGCGCGTGAGACTTTCAGGTGGCCGTAATTCAGAAAGAAAACCGGTCGCGCCTTTTCCGTCGCGCTGCTGCTTGTTGTAGCGGGCGTATGTCTTGGCCATCTCCTTATCGTCACCGGTGAGCGGCTTGTAGGCCTCATCGGGAATGCCGCGTTCCAGCATCGAACGGTCGAAGACTCCGATCAGGCTGTCCCCGCAACGGATTTGAGCATCAAGGAAGGTCAGTGGCTTTCCAGGTTCGAGCGCCTCAATCCATAGCGCGACCTTGCAGAGCTCCACCGCCATTGGATTGCGGTCGACGCCGTAGATACAATGCGACACGACTTCGCGCAGGGCATGCTGGAACTCGGTTTGGCTCGGAGCGCCTGGGCTTCGTAGCTTGGCGATCCGTGCAGCAGCACGACGTGCGGCGCCAAGCAAGAAATGACCAGAGCCGCATGCAGGATCAATGATCGAGAGCTTCAGAATTTCGCCTACCGGATCATCGGCTCCACGCGCCTCTGCTGCGTCCAGAACTGGATCTAACGTTGAGTCTAGGAGCAACTTCACCAAGGCATCTGGCGTGTAGTAGCTGCCTGTAGTTTTGCGAGCGTTGCCTTTGGTCTCATCACCTTCGGCAAATTCAAAGGTTCGCGTATCCGCGCTGGCGAGAGGCGTTAATTCCAGAAGACTCTCGTAGACAGAGCCGAGTTCCTCGGTCTCCATGTCGCGCCAATTGACCCGGGTTAATGGTTGCCCATCGGGGCGTAGCCAAGCCAGGCGCCAGATCGCCGCTAGAAAACGGCGGTTCTCGATCTGAGCGCCATCGAGATTTGCAAGGACGCCGCGCGCGAACAATCCGCCGAGCGCAGGTAAGCCAAGCCGCACCTCGCCACGCGAAAGCGCGACAAATGTCACCTTTAGACCTTCCCAGGAATCGCCGTGGCGATCCCAGGCAACCCGCCGCATGGAGCGTTCACGGAGCCGACCGAGTGAATAACCTTCAAGATAGGCCTGCCTTGCTTCTGGAGTGGCGTCCGGCGCATGCAGCAGTTCCCGATCTTCAGCCGCGAAGAGAAAGATCAGACGATAGACAAGGCGCAGCAGCTCCTCAAAGAAGCTCTGCCGTGTGAGCGATCCATCCCGCAGCGCCTGCCTAAGCAAGTCATTCTTTGGATGCTCGATGAAGCCTTGGCCAAGCTCGCGCAGAGCCGCCTCGACCCCCTGCCGAAGTTTTTCTCGGGCGGCGACACCCTCGGTACGACCCCGATCGCGCCAGCGCTCCAACGAGCAATCCGCAATCGCCGCGTGGTCGCTTCCAAATCGGCTCTGATGGATTAACATCCAAAGAGCTGAAAAATCTGGGAATAGCCCCTCTGAGAAAATCTTCGCGAGGTTCGCTTCGATCCAAGCCGGACGCGTGAGGCTGATATTGTCGCGGAGAAGGCGGAGGCTGACCCCATCGCTCGTCAGACCCCAGCAGGCACTTTCCATAGAGTTGAGATATTCTTGAAGGAGCAGCGTAGCGGATCGCCGCCGCGATCCGTCGCCGAGCTGGACGAGACTTTCTTCCAGCCCGGAACGCCGAGCCCCATCGACAGGGGCAGGCGCTATCACGATCGGCACACGGCCATTCAGCGCGCTATGCCGAACCGGAAACTCACGTTCACCGACCAAAGTCGTCGCTTGCGGCTTGATCGCATCGAATCCGAAGCACTGGCGAAGCAATTCAAGGACAAACCGCTCCGACGCCCCGACGCTGTGACTTCGAACTGCGGCAAAGCGAGACCAAAGCGCCTCGCCAATACGATAATAACGAGCAATCTCGTCGCGAAGCTTAAGTCCCGCTGGAATTCCGTAGCCATCTTCGGACTGATCGTTCGCATCGAAAGCAGCAATGCGACCCAACATATCAGGCGTCAGCAGTGCGCCGACGACTTCTATTCCCGCGAACTCATGGCGTGCGGCACGACGGGACTGGTGAGTGCGGGTGATTTTGCGAGCCATCATCCGTCCTCAAATCCGGGGCATCAAAACATAGAGGCCGATGATGTCGACCGGCGTCACCGCCTCGACCCGGACACCCGCCCTTGAGCCCAACGCCTGCCGAACGCGACTATGGTCGGCCGCAAGCGCCATGGCGCGTTCTGATGCATACGCCTTGAGTGCAGGTTCGAGCGATGTCAGTTGGAGCTTAGCTCGCTGAAGCGTACCCCTCCGGTGTGGACCGCCTTGCCGGGAACGGGTGATCGGCTGACGTAGCACTGGTGCAAGCGACGGTGTTTGCACCGGTGTTAGCGATGGTGCGATGAGTCAGATCACGATTATTTCGGGCGCGGAGCGGCGCCGGGTTTGGACGGACGATCAGAAGCGGGCGCTGGTGGCGGCGGCCTGCGAGCCGGGAGCGAGCGTGGCGGAGATCGCGCGGCGTGCCGACCTGCGGCCGAGCCAGCTTTATCGGTGGCGACGCGATCTTGCCGAGCCGGTGTCGCCGGGCTTCGCGGCGGTGACGGTCGGCGCCGAGCCTGAGCCCGCGGCAGGATGCGCGATAGTGCTGGAGGTCGGCGGGGCGGTGCTGCGGATCGCAAGCGATGCGCCGCCCGCATTGGTGGCGGCTGTGGTGCGGTCGCTCAGGCGATGATCCCGGTCCGAAGCGACGTCCGGATCTGGCTCGCGACCGGGTGCACAGACATGCGCCGTGGGATGTTCGGTTTGGCGTTGCTGGTGCAGCAAGGGCTCAAGCGCGACCCGCATGCCGGCGATCTCTACATCTTCCGTGGACGACGCGGCGATCTGATCAAGGTGCTGTGGCATGACGGTGTGGGTATGTCGCTCTATGCCAAGCGGCTCGACCGTGGACGGTTCATATGGCCTGCGGCGACTGATGGCGTCGTAGCGATCACCGCGTCGCAGATGGCGTGTCTGCTCGAAGCGATCGACTGGCGTAATCCGCGCATGACATGGCGTCCGCAGGCCGCTGGATGATGCTAAAAAGCTAGGTTTTCCGGGGCTTTTTCGCTATCCTCAAGCCATGGCAGCGGCACCCATCAGCGATGTCACGGCGCTTCGCGCGGCACTTCTGGATGCCGAGGCCGAAGCTGCCCGCGCGAAGGCGATCAACGCCGATCTGGTGGCCCGGGTGGCTCTGCTCGAGTTGCAGAACGAGAAGATGCGTCGGGCACTTTACGGGCAGCGTTCCGAGCGCGGCCAGTTGTTGATCGGCCAGCTCGAGCTTGGTCTGGAGGAGCTGGAGGCGAGCGCCGGCGAGGATGAGGCTCTGGGCCAGCGTGCCGCGGCCGGCACCCCTGTCGAGGCGTTCACCCGGACGCGACCTTCGCGCAAGCCGTTGCCGGCGCATCTGCCGCGCGAGCGCGTCGTCGTTGCCGCGCCCACCAGTTGCGCCTGCTGCGGGTCGGACCGGCTGTCGAAGCTGGGCGAGGACGTGACCGAGACGCTGGAGGTGATCCCGCGGCAGTGGAAGGTCGTGCAGACCGTTCGTGAGCGGTTCGCCTGCCGCGTGTGCGAGGGTATCACCCAGCCACCTGCTCCGTTCCATGCGACGCCGCGCGGGCTGTTCGGACCAAGCTTTCTGGCGATGGTCATGTTCGAGAAGTTCGGGACGCATCAGCCGCTCAACCGTCAGCGCGACCGCTATGCTCGGGAGGGCGTGGAGATCAGTCTGTCGACGCTCGCCGACCAGGTCGGGGCGTGCGCGGCCGCACTCGCGCCGCTCCACCGGCTGATCGAGGCGCACGTTCTAGCCGCCGAGCGGCTCCACGGCGACGACACGACCGTGCCGGTGCTGGCGAAGACCACGGCCCATGTCGGACGCCTATGGACCTACGTGCGCGATGACCGACCGTTCGCAGGGCCTGCGCCGCCAGCTGCCCTGTTCCGCTATTCGCGGACCCGTCGCGCCGAACATCCGGTCGCACATCTCACCGGCTATGGCGGTATCCTGCAAGGCGACGCCTATGCCGGCTACAACACCCTGTTCCGCTCCGATCGGTCGCCGTCACCAGTCACCCGTGCACTCTGCTGGGCACATGCCAGGCGCAAGTTCTTCGAGCTGGGCGACGTCGCCGCGCAGCTGAAGCGGCGTAAGGGTGCATCGGTCATCTCGCCGATCGCGGCCGAAGCGGTCAGGCGGATCGACGTGATCTTCGACGCCGAACGCGCGGTCAACGGCAACACCATCGCGGAGCGGCTTGCCATGCGCCAGGAGATCGCGATCCCGCTCGTCACAGACCTGGAGCAGTGGCTGCGATCCCAGCGTGCCGCGCTCGCACGCCACAACCCGGTCGCGGGTGCGATCGACTACATGCTCAAGGACTGGGCTGCGTTCGCCCGGTTCCTCGACGACGGCCGTATCTGCCTGACCAACAACGCCGCAGAACGCGCGCTGCGTGGCGTGGCCCTCGGTAGGAAGTCGTGGCTGTTCGCAGGCTCCGACCGCGGCGGCGAGCGCGCCGCGTTCATGTATACGCTGATCGGCACCGCCAAGCTCAACGACATCGATCCGCAAGCCTGGCTCGCCGACGTCCTCGCTCGCATCGCCGATATCCAGCAGAGCCAGCTTTGCGAACTGCTACCTTGGAACTGGCGACGACCAGCAGAACTGCTCAAGGCCGCGTAAACGCGGTCCTTACCGGATGCTTACGCTGAAGCTGCGCGTCACGCACGCGATCTGGCACGTTCGCGCTTGCTGCCTCAAGAAGCGCGAATGCCTCCTCTCCAGCACTGACGCGCTTGCCCGTCAGTGCATCGAACGCGACGGAAGCGGCTTCCTCAGCCATCGCGAATTGCGGCCCCAGTCGCCCGCGAGAATCGATGCGATGCCGAATGCGAAGGAGCAACAACGTGACAACGCTTTCGACGGCTTCAGATTCCCAGGCCCCGCAACGGGGCAGAGTTGATGGGTCGTCCTGTAGGCCGCGGCTGTCTAGCGCCTTCTCAAGGAAGCTCTCCGCAAGCACACCAGGCAAAGGATGCGCGCGGTGAACAGACAGGAACCCCGATCGGGGACGAGCTTCAAAGGCAACCCTTAACGGCTTTGGTGAGGTCGACTCGTCGAGCAGCCCTTCCGTTTGGAACCGCTCTTTCAGTGCGTCGGGCGCCAAATGCAGGGGCGCAGAGAATCCACCGCGGGGCTGTGACACCAAGGGAGCTCCGAGACGCATCATTGCTCGCGACACGAAACGCTCAGCGTCCGCGAAGCCGCCCAGCGCGCGTTGAGTTGCCTCCCATTCAGACGCGACTTCTTCCGGCTTAAGGCTGTTCTGCGCAAAAATGGTGCGGGATTTTCTCTCCCTCTCCGACGCATTCGACCAAGCAAGATCGATATCTTGCGCCTCCTGAGTGTTGGTCATGTCAAAATCGAACGATAACTGGTTGCGTTCGCGCGCGCGCAACAGCACCGCAGACATCAGTGCCTTGGTGAGACTCCCGCCCTCATCCGGCATGGGAACCTGGACACCTGTCTGCTTCTCGATAGCGCGCGCCTTCCGGAGGATCACGTCGAGGACGGCTCCGTCGACAGGATTGTTTTCGCCATAGATCAAGATCGTCCTGACGGTCTCGCGCTTCTGACCAAACCGGTCAACGCGGCCCTCGCGTTGTTGGTGACGCGTGGGATTCCAGGAAAGATCGTAATGGACGACAGCGTCGAAATGCCCTTGGAGATTGATGCCCTCCGAGAGGCAGTCGGTGGCGACAAGTAGGCGCTTCTCGAACTCGCCAAGAGCTCCGACACGGTCTTCACGCTCTTCAGGCGGGAGGGAACCCGTCACGACCTCGACCGTGTGATCCTTGAAGGCGGTTGCCAAAGCCATCCCGACCGCTTCTGCAGTCGCGATAAAGCGGCAAAATACGACCGGCGAAAATCCATCTTTCACGAGGCTCTGGATCGCCGATTTTAAGATCAAGAACTTCGGGTCTCGCAGCGGGTTCGCCGCCAGCGTGTCCGCCTGAGAAATAAGATCGACAAGGCGATTGTCCCCGATGGCCGCACCGGGTTCCAAATCATCTTCGCTTACGTCCTCGTCGTCGATGGCCCGCGCCGTTATCAAATCGGCTTCTGCCTCGTCGGCATCAAGAACAGCACGCGTTCGAAGCGCTCGGGCCGCTGCCGATGGGCTTGATCCCACGCAACGCATCAACGCAAGCGTTCCCCAGAAAGCGAGCCGCTGGCGCAGTTCGCCTTCTTCGGCCGCTACCGCTTCAGCGCAATAGTCGAGGATGGCGCCATAGAAGCGCTCGTAGTCGCCAGACAGACGGTACTTGAGCTCCGTAACCTCGCGCTGCGGGAAAAGGCCTGGCTCGCGCCACGCGTCGATGTCTCGACGCCGCCGCTGGATGAAGTATCCCGCCAGGCGCTCACGGAGCGTTCGGGCCTCGTCACCCGTCACATCGCGCAATCGCGCGAAATCGGCGTCGAGCAGTCCGAGAAGGTTATGAAATGCGTCTTCGTCGCCAGAATGAGGTGTGGCGGTCAGCAGCAAGAGGTGCCGGGAATTGTCGGCGGCCAGCTTCTGGAGGAGTTCAAATCGCTGGTGGTGAGCTTTAGTCCCGGTCACCGCGGCATGCGCTTCATCGACGACGACCATTTCGGGACAGGCCCGCAGAAAGTCATTGAAGCGGCGCTGGCTCTTGATGAAATCCAAGCTGACTACCGTAAACGGGTAAGCTTCAAAGACGCTGATCGTGTTAGGCAAGTCACGTTCGAGACGAGCCGCCGACGACGCGGTCACTGCCGTCACCGTAATGGCGAACTTCGTCTCAAGCTCTGTAGCCCACTGATCGACAAGGTGTGGAGGGCAGAGAATTGAGAAGCGGTCGATCTCGCCCCGATCAATATATTCGCGAAGGATAAGGCCAGCCTCGATGGTCTTGCCGACACCAACATCATCGGCGATCAAGAGGCGCGCCGTCTCCTGTCGCAGCGCCATCATCAACGGCGCTAGCTGATAGGCCCGCGGTTCGAAGTTTATCCGGCCAGCGCCGCGAAACGGCCCTGCCCCACGACGCAGCGAAAGTCTGAGAGCGTCCCGCATGAGCTGCGCTGCTTCGCGTCCGCCCACATGCCCAATTTCGGGGGCGTCGAAAGATGCGTACCGGATCGGCTCCGCCTCGAGCTCCGGGATTACCGTTTCAGCCTCATGTTCCGATCCCGTCAAGGGACGGATCCGCAACGAGTCACCGCTGCTCAGGACGATCCATTCTCTGCCCCGCGCATGGACCAGTTCCCCTGGCGCAAAATTCGTCGCGGTACTCATGACGACTTGGCTCCGAGTGCAATGGCAAGCTTGGAAATCGATTCCTGGCGAGCGGCGATGTCGGCCGGCAAAAGGAAAAGTTCGATCCCTTTTTCGGCAAGATTGTCGCTTAGCGTGGCCGGAGCGCTCCCCTGCTCGGCAGCGGCAACCCTCGCCACACGCCAGATCATTGTGAGCTGGTAACCGCCAATCTCAATGGGTTCTGCGTCAGGCGGAGGGCAACCTTCCAGAGGCGTTTGCAACTGTGAGGTGGGGGCGGAATAGCGCATCTCAGCGAAAGAAAGCCGGATGAGCATCTGCAGCACGGGTTCACGCCGACGATCGATCAATTCATGATCGGGCTGATTGAAGTAGGACAACAAACAGCGATAGCAGCCCGCTACGCAGTGAGAGTCCTCAACATTCTCGAGTGCCTTCGGTCCATTGTCCGCGGCCGCTGAGAGGCTCCCGGAAGCATAGTGCATTATCTCGAGCGCCTTCTTCGCGACGGCGCGAAAGGCACTGCCATCCTCAACCAACCTGGACAAGACCCCGGCGCCGCCCTCTGCAGCCTCGTAAAATAACAGCGCTCGGCGATCCTTTCTTGATGGGGTCGGCTCCCCCTGGATTTCGCCTTCTTCCAGCTGGTAGATGGCCTCGATACCACGGGCAAAAGCATGCTGAATCGTAGCAATTATTGCCTCCGCTTGGTCGCTAGCATCGGCTAACCAAGGAGCAGGAAACCGAATGAGCAACGCGTTCTTCCGGTCCTCAACAACCGGGGTGATGGGTTGCCGACTATTGATTGGCGATCCTTCTTCCGCGTCCTTCGCTCGGTTGTCACTTGCCCAATAGCCGCTCTTCGGATCGATCAAAAAGCCGATCTTACTGATGTCCTTGCGGCGGCGGAGTCCCCGGTTGATACGACGGACCTGTGCGGCAGGTGCAAATTCCGCCGAGAATATATGCCCCTCTGAATCTTCAAACACTCGGGATCTGACGTCGCTCGCGTCTCGAAACGAGAAGGTGGTCTGAAGTTCATAGCCTTGGCGACGACGCTCCTCGTCGTTGGCAGTTATCCGCTCTACCTGGCGCGTACCGACATTCTCGATTCGATGAAGCTGCTTCGTTATGTTCGATGTACTTAGACCGCTGTTACATACGTGGCAGCGTTCTGGCGGTTCTCCGTCATGGGCGGCACCGCAAGCCGCGCAAATTGCCGTGCTGAATGTCGGGAGCAACCCATCTTGCCCGCCACCAACCTCCTTCAACAGGGCGCGATCGACCCGATAGGCACGACCCTCGTGATAGACAAGGCTGCCTGGTCCGAACTCAGCAATCGCCAGAAAGCGCGCACGCTGAATATACCGCTGACCTTTTCCGCCCTGATCACCTGGCACGAATGCCATAATGGGGAGGCGCGGGAAATTATAGCCAGGCAAGAAGCCTTCCGTTGCCAGATATCGGTAGACGTAGAAATCGGAGCCTTGGCCCTCCGCTCCTCGTAGCAAAAGCTTGATCTGGGTATTTCCAGCCGCTTGTCGTGTCTCTGCGGCACGGCGTTCCTGCGGTGAGATCGAATAATCCTTTAAAGTCCGCGCCGCGTCCTCTACCTGCCGTTCGGCCGCAGCCAACAAATCCCTCCACCGGTTAAAGGTATCTGCAAGGCGTTGAGGCGCGGCAGCAACGACGCTATTTGTATTGGCATCAACACCAACAAACCAATCCGGCGGCGTGGAACCATAATCATCAGCGACAGCTGAGAGAACAGCCGCCACGCGCTTTGCACCGGCACTCCTTGCCTCGTCAGCCGACACTCGGTTCCAATGATGCGGCAACAGAGGCTTGCCGGAAACCGTCATGTCGAGATTATCGGCGATCGAAGCCGACAATGCCGCTCCGCTGGCGGCCAGCCACTCTGCGTGGAGATGGCTTTCGACAAGTTCGGGATTTTTCAGATCGATAGATGGCGGGAGCACCACGCCATCGACCATCGCGCTTGGGCGCTGGAAGAAATATTGGTCATGCGGACTTTGTGCCGCGCAATACGTGACAATCAAGGCTGCCTGACCGCTGCGGCCCGCACGCCCACCGCGCTGAGCGTAGTTCGCTGGCGTCGGGGGTACATTCCGCATGTAAACGACGTTCATTGAGGAGATATCGACACCGAGCTCCATGGTCGGCGAGCAAAACAGGGTTGGCAGGAAACGGCTATCCTCTCGAAGCTCCTTCAGTCGTTCGGCTTGGTCGATCAGAAGTTTCCGGTCGTCTACGCCATAACGAAAGCGAGCCTCGCGGATCTCTCGTAGATCGCCCTCAACCTGAGCCGTATGCTCTCGGCCTTCGAAGCCAAAGATTGCCTCGCCGCCGTCGGCCAGAAGCGTTGCGATATGTCCGTACAGACCGCGGAAAAATGGATTGTCTCGATCCGGAGTTTGATTTGCAGATAGCGCAAAGGCGATCGATGACGGCACAAGACGCCAACCATCTCCGCCAACAGGAGAGACGACCTGTGTCGCCAGCCCGTAACGACCTGCCGCTTTCAACAATCCTTCCACGATTTCCGTGATCTGCTTGCCGGTTGGCCGTCTGCCACCGAAGGTCATCGACCGAAATTGCCGGCCGACCGTACTGGTCGGGCTGCCTCGAAGAATCAACTCTTCGTCCTTTGGGGACATCTCACGTCGGGTGGGCGGCTTCGGCATGAACACCGGGGCGGCCAGGAAGCGCTCCTCGTCCAATATCCATGGGGCTTTGATTACGCTACGCATTCGACCGGCGAGACTTTCGATCTTCAGTCGGTCCAGCGCGTCACATTCGACCGCCAAACCCTTGCGCATCACGTCCAGCAGCACCCGAAGCGCCGCCTGACGCTCGAGAGCTGAAGCCGCTCGCAACAACGGGTAGTTTTCAAATTCCTTGTCGTCATGTGCGAGGTCATCAAGGGAAATGTAGCGCGCCTCGATCAACCCAAGCTGCTCGAGGTTGGGATTCGTGTAACGCCACCCCCGCCGTTGATCGATCCAGAATCGATGCGTAAGCGACTCACGGATCACCTTTTCGGCGGCCAGCAGATTGGCCCCCTTAAGATCTGGCTCCACCAACCACTCGGTTCGCCGAGAGACATTGGATGCCACGAAGCCCAACATGCGCTGGATCGCCTTCCCGACCTCGTCCTCTTGCAACCCTTCGTCACCGGCTTCCGAAACCGCGGCCAGGACGGCGCCTCGAAGCAGCGTGACGAACAGAAAGTCGTTGAAATGCCCGGCCTGAAGGGCAGCATCCTGTCGGTTGTCAGTGAAGGCCAAGAGCTTGCGGGTCGTCGCCGAGATGGAGTTTTCCGTATCGCTCATCCAACGCAGGATGGCCGCAATAATAATCGTTGTCGCCGAACTGCGCCCCTCAGCGCTCAAAGCGGCGAGCCGGTTGATGTCGCGGGTTGAATCGCTGTGGTGCTCACCGCATGCCGGGCAAAATTTGAACTTACCCGGCATGAACCAGGCTCGTTGGCCACCAATGCCGCAGGTGCCGTCCGGAAGCACCGATACAAGCTCAGCCCTCGTCTTGCGGTATGTCGCTTTTAACCGCAATTCCCCCGATTTTGTTTCTTCAAGCCAAGCCTCGGGATAGTCCTCGTCCCGCCCCTGGAACGTGAACTCACCATCGACGGGCTCGGGCATGAGGAAGCCCCAACGCTCAATGATGCCCTCAGGCTCTTCGTCGTCGTTGAGGGGGACATCATCGATCTCACGCTTCTCAAATGACTTTACGCCATTGTCGTCGACCAGCGTGACGGGGTGGTTTTCCTGCCCACACCGTCGGCAGAAATGAGCACTATATAGCCTTTTTTCCGGATTTTCCGGATCGAAGATTTGTCCATCAAATGTGACGGTGCGCGAACCCGAGGGATCGAGGGTTGTGTACAGACGACCTGCGCCCGAAATAAATTGATGTAGCTTAAACGCGAAAAGGGGCTCGTCACCGCCGCCGCTATAGCCTCGGAGTTTTTCCGGTAAGCTAAACGCCAGTAGCGCGTTTTTTAATGCCAGCTCGCACGTCTCGACTGCTTCGCTGGATTCACCAGATAGTAGGACCGCCGCTGTCTTTAGCGACAGCGAGCGCGCCCGCCGCGGCTTCTGATCTACATCGCGAAGGCCGAGCCTGGTCTCTACCCAGATGGCGAGATCATCGCGAGCGATCTCACCATTTGATTTACCTTCATAAGGCGTAGCTGAAGCCGCACTGACTACAGCGTCGCTCAGTCGAGATAGTCCTCTGTCAGCGGATCGATCCGGATCCGTCGCGCGGCGCAAGGTCTCTGTAACGATCGCATCTCGGCCGATGTTCGTCCCAAATAAGCGGGACGCGACATCAGCAACAACCTGATTGCGATCTTCTTCGCCGCCTTCGCTCGCCATTGTTGCCGAGGTGCCAATGCAAATCGGCGGATGTTGGGGATCGCCCACACGCGCCCGCAGACGGCGCATCAGCATCGCAACATCTGCCCCTTGGCGCCCTCGGTACGTATGTAGTTCATCAAGAACAATGAACCGAAGGCCGCTACAATTTTCCACGACACGTCGGTCAAGATCTGACTGCCGCGTCATCAGAAGCTCAAGCATCATAAAATTGGTGAGCAAAATATCCGGCGGATTGTTCTTTATCCGCTCGCGTTCTTCGGAATTCTCTTGGCCGGTGTATCGAGCGAAGGTCACGGGCACTGGATGGTTCTGATCTGCGAGAAATTTCTTCAGTTCCTCAAGCTGGCTATTGGCCAAGGCGTTCATCGGATAGATAACTACCGCTCGGGTCCGAGCAGCCTCGCCAGCCCGCTTCGCTTTAACAACGGCATCAACAATCGGAATAAAGAAGCAAAGAGACTTACCCGAACCGGTGCCGGTCGTGACGACGAAGCTCTTTCCGTCCAGAGCAAGGCCGATTGCCTGCTCCTGGTGGCGGCGCAACTTCAGAGTCTTGTCGGAGGCGTCGGCAGCGGCGCGTGAGTCCCGGAATATCTCAGCGCAATCATCGATCAGTCCTTTTGGGCCAACAAGGCTTAGGACCGAGCCGCCACCTTCATAGTGCGGATTCAGCTGAAGCATGGGTTCAGGCCAGAAACGGCGCCCGGCGTATAGATCGGTCACCTTCTCCAAAATTTCCGACGAACGTATCCGCGTAAAGGAACGGGCAAATCCAGTATATTGCGCCAATAGGCTGTTATTCAGCGAAAATACGTCCACGGGCTTATTGCCTCCCCCAAATCTTAGGCCTGTATTCACAGAGCATTTTTTTATTATTTAAACTGCGGCGCGCTTGGCAGCCAGCTCTGCTCATCATTTGATTGTGAAAATATCTTTCCACAGCGACTGGCTCGTCCGCCCTCCACAGCTCAACCGTTGAAAAGATGCCACTCATTGGTGTGGCCTCGCTGCGGTGGCATGGGGCATCACGAATACGGCTATGTCTCGTATGACGTTAGCGAGATCGCCCGGATCGTGGGCAACGTCTTTAACGAAGGCGCGCCATTGCCGCTGCTTCTGCTCGTCGGCAGCGAAAGCCGGTGTCAACGCATCGGGCAGATCTTCAGGAATCTGCGTCTCGCGGCGCGCGAAGGTGGCAGCGATCGCCCGCGCCAGCCTGTCGTCTCCGAAGGTGAATGAGCGGCTAAGAATCCAGATGTCGTAGAAGTCTTTCATGCGGCTATTCGCGCGTCCTAGCGCCACCATCGCCTGGAATTTCTCGGCAATGACGGTTTCCCGGGCGTAGCCACGCAGCCGGGGCATGGGAAAGTCCAGCATGGAAGGATAGTCGAGCTCTTCGGCGCCAGGCTCCACCGCATCGCCAAAGCCGATGTCGATCGTCAGACTGATCCGGGCGCCGCCGATCGACGCTGTTGTCCGCAGTCGCAGGCCACCATACTCCAGTTCCTCGCGGATTCGATCGACACGAAGCGCATCGACGTCGAACTCCACACCGTCGGCAGCACCCTGCGCCAAGATCTCCCGAAACGTCGCCAGCATCGGCTCCGCGGTCGGATCGCCGAAGCCCAGCAGATCAAGGTCGCGCGTGCCGCGATGTGGGTCATCGAACCAACTCATCATCAGCATCGCGCCCTTCAGCACGAAGCGGTCGGCGTGGGGTGACTGGCTGAGCCGGAACAGCAGCCGCTCCAGGGCGAAGCGGGTCAGGACAAGATCGAAGGTCTGGCCGCTCGCCTTGGAGACCTGCAGCAGGCGGGCGCGAACCGAGGCGCCGATATTCTTGATCTCCTTAGCCATTGGCGGTCAGCGCCTCGAGATACGGCCGAATGACCGTGGCGACCGTTCCTCGCTCAGCCTGCCTGGCAATCTCGCCCGGCGTCGTCTTGCGCTGGCGCAGCGCTTCCTGAAGGCCTTCGATCGCCACGGACAGGCCAATCTTGTTCCGATATCGGAAGCAATCGGCGATCGTCCTTGCAACGCCGAAGATCTTCACAGCCACCCCCTCAACAGCGTGGGTTTCAACACCCTCTGTTAGGAGGCGATCCGTGAAACGTACCAGCCGAATGGGCGTGCCTTCGGCTTTCGGGGACCAGTCCTTCTGACCCACGGCGAGCCAAACCTGCCTTGGGAGTTGATCGGTCAGACCATGAAAAGCCAGGGCCGAAACGAGGCAAACCACGCCTTTGGGAACCCGTTTGGCGGCCTCTGCGAGACTGTGGTGGACGTCGAGGGGCGCATTGGAAAGTTGATAAAGTCCTCGCGCGAGCCGAAGCACCTCGCCGTCGCGTTCCATCCGGCTCATAGTGGCGGCTGTTACGCCCGCCTCGCGCAGCTCCGCCAGGCGCGAAATTCCGCGCGCGGTCAGCACGGTATGGGCAATCTGGCGTTGGGACATGGATGTTGGCACGATACGGAAACTCGGAACATAGGAGCTATTATCCGAGGATTTGTATCATTCTTCGTATGGCGAGGAAAGGTGTCAGATCAAAGAGGCTATCGCTCTAGTTCGCGGCAGGAAGCGATGACACGTTATGTCAGCTTCGTGCTACATTAAAGATGATAACGTCGCACGAAGATATCAGATGCCTACACCACACTACCCGTCTATCGGGGTCAGACGGGCTTTGCGCAAGCTCGGGGCCGACCTACGGGATGCCCGCCGGCGACGTCACTTGCCGATGGCGGTCGTGGCGGAGCGCGCATTCACATCCCGATCCACACTCCAACGTGTCGAAGCTGGCGATACTGGCGTGAGTATCGGCATCTATGCCGCAGTCATGCATGCTCTTGGCTTTCTTGCCCATCTGCAGGAAATCGCTGACATCAGCCGTGATCCTGTGGGGCAAGTTTTGGCCAGCGGCGATCTGCCGAAACGCGTTCGGATCAAACGGACACCTGGACCAAAGAGCAACGACTGATCTTCGGATCGCCTTCTACGTCCGCACCGGGAGGGGAAAGCCTTCCCCTGCGTCCGAGCCCTGCGGTCTCGACCGACCCCTTCTGCGGGGAGACCCCGCAACGCCCCCGGAGAGTGAGAGTGCGGACCGGTTTCCGTGACGGGTGAGTAGGTGGGAGAGAGGCTCCCGCGCCCGTCGTGGAGATTGGTCCCATGAACATGCAAGTTCTCGATGCGCGCCGTGACACGAGCGGCGGTTACAAAGTGGATGTCGGCCGCGGCGAGCGGGTCGGCCGCGTCTCGTCCGAGTGGTTCTCGCGTCCGGCCGACGAACGCTACCTCTCGCTCTCCGAACTGGCGCGATCGGTGCGTGACCGCGCCGACCGCAGCCGGACCCGCGTGGTGGAAAGCGCGCTGATCCATGTTGAGGCGAACCGCAGCGACCCGGAGCGCTTGGCGCTGATCCTGCCGGGCACCGACACGGCCATCACGCCGACGCACTGGTCCTTCGGACAGCTCGCCAGCATGGTCGGCGCGCCGGCCGCCTATCTGCGCCAGCTCCCCGCTACACTCGCCGCCATCAACCTGCAATACGGCCTGACCTCCAACCGGGCCGAGCAGATCAAGACGCTGGAAACCGACGACGGCCGCATGGAACTGCGCGCCGTCACCGGCCCAGATTATGGGAGAATATTCGACGCAGAACTCGTGGAAGCCGTGAAACGCATTGCCGGCAACGGCACGGGCGACACCCGCTGGAAGGTTCCCGGCGTGCTCGACTGGTCGACCGGCATCTACAATCCCCGCGTCGATATCACCAAGGACACGACAACGCTCTATGCGTCCGATCGCGACGTCTTCCTGTTTCTGGTCGACGACCTGAATCCGATTGAGGCCGGCCGCCTGCCGGATGGCTCGCCCGACCTCTATTTCCGGGGCTTCTATTGCTGGAATTCCGAGGTCGGCGCCAAGACACTCGGCATGGCGAGCTTCTATCTCCGCGCGGTTTGCCAGAACCGGAATCTGTGGGGCGTGGAGGATTTCGAGGAGATCACCATCCGCCATTCCAAATATGCCGCCAACCGCTTCGCTCATGAGGCGGCGCCGGCGCTGGCGAATTTCGCCAATTCCTCGCCGCTGCCTTTCGTCAACGGCATCAAGGCGGCCCGCGAACGGATCGTGGGGCGCAGCGCCGAGGATCGCACCGACTTCCTGCGCCGGCACGGCTTCTCCAAGGCCGAGACCGGCAAGATCATCGACACGGTGCTGGCCGAGGAAGGACGTCCGCCCGAAAGTATCTTCGATTTCGTGCAGGGCATCACCGCCGTCGCGCGCGACAAGCCCCATCAGGACGCCCGCCTCGACATGGAGGCCAAGGCGAAGAAGCTGCTCGATCGAGCGGTCTGATTTCCGTGAAGCCGGGATGCGGTTTTCCGTGTCTCCGGCTTTGTGCTTCCGTGTCTTTCCGGTTTGCCGGTCCGTGGCGCTGCCCCCTTTAGAGGAAGAGGGCGGCGCTTCGCTTCGTGACGGGTTGGAGGTTGAGAGAGAGTCTCTCGGCCGCCCGTCATGGAGTATCCCGACATGGCAACCGCCGTTCAGAAGATCGCGTCCCTTGGCGAGCGTCGCGACATCCCCTTCAACAAGCTCATCCTGAGCCAGGCCAACGTCCGCAAGACCAAGGCGGGCGTCTCGATCCCGGAACTGGCCGAGGATATCGGCCACCGCGGCCTTCTTCAGAACCTCAACGTCCGCCCTGTGCTGGACGGCGACGGCGTGGAAACCGGCATCTTCGAGGTCCCGGCCGGAGGTCGCCGGTTCCGGGCGCTCGAACTGCTGGTCAAGGCCAAGCGTCTCGCCAAGACCGCACCAGTCCCCTGCAACGTCCGCGACGCGGCCTCCGCGATCCCGGCTGAAGAAGACAGCCTGGCCGAGAACGTCCACCGCGAGGCGCTTCATCCGCTCGACCAGTTCAAGGCCTTCCAGGCGTTGATCGGGCGCGGCATCGGCGAGGAGGATATCGCCGCCCGCTTCTACGTCACCCCGGCCGTGGTCCGTCAGCGCCTGCGGCTCGCCTCGGTCGCCCCGGCGCTGCTCGAGGTCTATGCCGAGGACGGCATCGCGCTTGACCAGCTCATGGCCTTCACGGTGTCGCACGACCATGCGCGGCAGATGGAGGTGTGGGAAACCATCCAGCGATCCTACAGCCGCCAGCCCTATGAGATCCGCCGCATGCTGACGGAGGGCGCTGTCCGCGCTTCCGATCGCCGGGCGCAGTTCGTCGGGGTCCAAGCCTATGAGGCGGCCGGCGGCGCAACGCTGCGCGACCTGTTCCAGGCCGACGACGGCGGGTGGCTGCAGGATCCGGCGTTGCTCGACGCCCTCGCCACCGCGAAGCTCGGCGCAGCGGCCGAGGAGATCGCGGCCGAGGGCTGGCTCTGGATCGATGCCGCGCTGGACTTCCCCTACGGCCACACCTCGGGCCTGCGTCGGATCGCGGGCGAACGCTCCGAACTTTCCGCCGACGAGCAGGCCGCATACGAGGCCCTGACCGAGGAGCTGGATCGGCTCTATGCCGAGCATGACGATGGCGAGGACCTTCCGGAGGCGGTCGATCTGCGGCTCGAGGAAATCGAAACCGCGATCGCCGGCTTCCAGAACCGGCCGACCCTTTACGATCCGGCCGAGATCGCGCGCGCCGGCGCCTTCGTCAGCATCGACAGCTCGGGCCGACTGACCATCGAGCGCGGCTATGTCTGTCCTGAGGACGAGGCGCCCATCGAGCGTGAGACCAACGCCGACGGCGAAACTGAAGGCGACGCGCCGAACGCGCAGCCGATGCGGGCGGTCATCACCATCGGCGGCAAATCCGAACCGGAGGATGAGGAGGAGGATGTCATCAAGCCGCTGCCCGAACGCCTGGTCAGCGAGCTGACGGCCCACCGGACTCTCGCTCTGCGGGATGCGCTGGCGGGCAACCCGCGCGTCGCCATCACCGCGCTGCTGCACAAGCTGGTGCTCGACACTTTCCACCGCACCTCGTCTTCCGGCGGGTGCCTGGAGGTGTCGGTCCGCCACGTCTTCTTCTCCGCCCAGGCCGCCGACCTGAAGGACAGCACGTCCGCCAAGTCGATGGCGGAACGGCAGGAAGGCTGGGAGGCCGACATCCCGCAGGACGAGGATGCCCTGTGGGACTGGTTGGTCGATCTCGACGACGCCAGTCGGAGCGCCCTGCTAGCGCATTGCGTCTCCTACGGCGTCAATGCGCTCTCCGAGAAGGTCGACCGTTATGGCGGCTCCGGCATCTCCCAGCACGGTCTTGAACGTCGGCTGAAGCAGGCCGATCGGATCGCCCGCGCCGTCGGCCTCGACATGGCGGAAGCGGGATGGCGCCCGACCGTCGACAACTATCTCAGCCGGGTTACCAAGCCCCGCATCCTCGAGGCGGTACGGGAAGCCAAGGGCGAAGCGTCGGCGCAGCTCATCGACCACCTGAAGAAGGGTGACATGGCCAAGGAAGCCGAGCGTCTGCTGGCCGACACCGGCTGGCTTCCCGAGCCGCTTCGACTTGCTGACCTCGCAGGCGATCCTGCACCGGACGCCGTCGCCGGGACGGACGACGGCAACGAGTTGCCGGACTTCCTCAGCGCCGACGACGAAGCGCCCCCTGCAGACGGCGAGGACGACGAACGTCACCTCATTGCCGCCGAATGATGGGCTTGCGGGGCGGTTTCGGCCGCCCCGCACCTTCCTTTATGCCCGCGCCAGAGTGAGAGAACGGCCGGGACGGGTTCGAGCCGGTTCGGTCGAGAGAGAGCGCCGCCGGTTCATCCCGATCCGCTCTCCGAGGTTCTTCCCATGACAATGATCCCTGCATCCGCGGCAGCTCCGCTGGCCGCGCCGCTTCCCCACGTCCCCGATCCTTCTGCCGCGATTTTCCAGGCCGCGCGGCTACTGCTTCCCCATCTCGAACACGGTCAGCGCATCGATGCGCCGATCCTGCGCGCCGCCATGGAAGCGGCGTTTGGCGCCTCCGACACGACGGGCGCCTGGGACTGGAAGTCCGCCCACGACGCCTGCGAAGTCGCGACGGTCCTCTTCCTCCGCAAATACGGAAACGCGCTTTCCCGCAAAGCCGGGTCTCCGGCTGCGGCCCTGCCGATGCTGTCGAAGGTCGCCAACCTTCTCCCCACGCACACACGGCGATCGGAGGAAAGCCAGTCCTTCCAGCAGTTCTCGACGCCGCTTCCGCTCGGCGTCGCCGCGCTGACCGCTGCGGCTATCACGCCTGCCGATCGTGTGCTGGAGCCGTCCGCCGGCACTGGCCTTCTCGCTGTCCTGGCGGAGATCGCCGGCGGCGCGCTCATGCTGAACGAGCTGGCCGGCACCCGGGCCGATCTTCTGTCCCACCTCTTTCCGGCCATTCCCGTCACCCGCTTCGACGCGGCCCAGATCGACGATCATCTCGACGCGCGCATCGTGCCGAGCGTCATCCTGATGAACCCGCCGTTCTCCGTGATGGCGAACGTCAGGGGCCGGATGGCTGACGCCGCCCATCGCCATGTCGCCTCGGCGCTGGCGCGCCTGGCCGACGGCGGGCGCCTGGTGACGATCACCGGGGCCAGCTTCGCGCCTGATGCGCCGGCATGGCGCGATGCCTTCGTTCGCCTGCAGGAGCACGGCCGGGTCGTCTTCACCGCCGCGATCGACGGCGCGGTCTATGCCAAGCACGGCACGACCATCGACACCCGCCTGACCGTCATCGACAAGGCGCCGGCCGATGATGCGGCGGCATTCCCGGCTTCGGCTGGCGTCGCGCCAGATGTCGCGACGCTCATCGCCTGGATCGGCGAACACGTCCCAGCGCGGCAGCCCATCGATCCCGCCGTGACCGTCGCCATGGCTTCGCCCGCGCCGCCGCCCCGGACCGTTCGCGGCTATGTCGCCCGCGCCGCCTCATCGCCGACCCGTGCCGTCCCCGAGCCCGAGGGCGTCGAACTCGCCTACGACGCCGTGGACTGGACGCCAGCCGAAGACGGCCGGATCACCGACGCCATCTATGAAGAGTACGAATTGCAGGCGATCCGTATTCCCGGCGCTCAGGCTCACCCGACCAAACTCGTACAGTCGGTGGCGATGGCCTCGGTCGCACCGCCCAAGCCGAGCTATCGGCCCCGGCTGCCCGCCAACATCGTCACCGACGGGCTTCTCTCCGACGCCCAGCTCGAAACTGTCATCTACGCCGGCGAGGCGCATTCCGACTTCCTCGCCGGATCATGGACGCTCGACGACACCTTCAACGTCGTCTCGGCTGCGCCGGACGATGCGCCGAACGCCGTGCGCTTCCGCCGGGGCTTCATGCTTGGCGACGGCACTGGCGCCGGCAAGGGTCGCCAGTCGGCCGGCATCATCCTCGACAATTGGATGCAGGGCCGTCGCAAGGCGGTGTGGATCTCCAAATCCGACAAGCTGCTGGAGGACGCCCAGCGTGACTGGTCGGCGCTCGGCATGGAGCGGCTGCTGGTCACACCGCTGTCGCGCTTCCCGCAGGGCAAGGAGATCACACTCTCGCAAGCCATCCTATTCACCACCTATGCCACGCTACGGTCCGACGACCGAGGTGAGAGGCTTTCCCGCGTCAAGCAGATCGTCGAATGGTTGGGCTCCGACTTCGATGGAGTGATCATCTTCGACGAAAGCCACGCCATGCAAAACGCCGCTGGCGGCAAGGGCGAACGCGGCGACGTCGCCGCCTCGCAGCAGGGCCGTGCGGGCCTCCGGCTCCAGCATGCCCTGCCGAACGCGCGCGTCGTCTATGTGTCAGCGACCGGCGCGACCACCGTTCACAACCTCGCCTACGCCCAACGGCTCGGCCTCTGGGGCGGCGAGGACTTCCCGTTCTCGACCCGCGCCGAATTCGTCGAGGCGATCGAGGACGGCGGCGTCGCAGCGATGGAAGTGCTGGCCCGCGACCTGCGCTCGCTCGGCCTCTACACGGCCCGGTCGCTTTCTTATGACGGCGTCGAATACGAACTGGTCGAGCATCAGCTCACGCCCGAGCAGATCGGCATCTACGACGCCTATGCCGGGGCCTTCGCCGTCATCCATAACAATCTCGACGCCGCGATGCAGGCCGCCAACATCACCGGCGACGGCGGCACGTTGAACCGCCAGGCCAAGTCCGCCGCCCGTTCGGCCTTCGAATCCGCCAAGCAGCGGTTCTTCGGCCATCTGCTGACCTCGATGAAGACGCCGACCTTGATCCGCTCGATCGAGCAGGCCCTGGTCGATGGCCACGCTGCCGTAATCCAGATCGTGTCGACCGGCGAAGCCTTGATGGAACGCCGGCTCGCGGAGATCCCGACGGAGGAATGGAACGACGTCCGGGTGGACATCACCCCGCGTGAGTACGTTCTGGATTATCTCGCCCATTCCTTCCCGGTCCAGCTTTATGAGCCGTTCACCGACAGCGAGGGCAACCTGTCGTCGCGGCCCGTGTTTCGCGACGGCCAACCGGTCGAGAGTCGCGACGCCGTTGTCCGTCGTGACCGTCTGATCGAGAGGCTTGCATCATTGCCGCCGGTCCCCGGCGCGCTCGACCAGATCGTCCAGCGCTTCGGAACCGATGTCGTGGCCGAGGTGACGGGACGTTCGCGCCGCATCGTCCGCAAGACCAGCCCCGGCGACATCGATCGCCTCGCCGTGGAGAACCGCGCCGGGTCGGCCAATCTGGCCGAAACGCAAGCCTTCATGGATGATCAGAAGCGCATTTTGATCTTCTCTGACGCGGGCGGCACCGGGCGCAGCTACCATGCCGACCTGTCGGCGCGGAACCAGCGGCTCCGCGTCCACTATCTGCTGGAGCCGGGCTGGAAGGCCGACGCCGCCATTCAGGGCCTGGGCCGCACGAACCGGACCAACCAGGCGCAGCCGCCGCTGTTCCGGCCGATCTCGACCGACGTGAAGGCCGAGAAGCGGTTCTTGTCGACGATCGCCCGCAGGCTCGACACGCTGGGCGCGATCACACGCGGCCAGCGCCAGACCGGAGGCCAGGGCCTGTTCCGGCCAGAAGACAATCTGGAGAGCCACTACGCCCGCGATGCCCTGCGGCAGCTCTACCTGATGCTGGTGCGCGGCAAGGTCGACGGCTGCTCGCTCCAGATGTTCGAGGACGCCACCGGCCTCTCACTGACGGATTCCACCGGCATCAAGGACGAGCTGCCGCCGATCACCACCTTCCTCAACCGGTTGCTGGCGCTGACCATCGAGCTCCAGGGCGTCCTGTTCACGGCGTTCGAGCGGCTGCTGAACGCCAAGATCGAAGGCGCTATCGCTTCCGGCAGCTACGACGTCGGGCTGGAGACGCTGCAGGCCGAGAGCTTCATCGTTACCGATCGCCGGACGATCCATGTCCATCCGGGCACCGGGGCCGAAGCCCGGCTGCTGACCATTACCCAGCGCCAGCGCAACCGTCCCGTGACGCTGGCCGAGGCGCTGGACCATCTCGATGACCCGGGCGCGAGGCTGCTGATCAACGAGCGCTCGGGCCGCGCCGCCGTGCAGATACCGACCACCAGCATCATGCTGGACGATGGCGAGATCGAACGGCGCTTGCGGCTGATCCGGCCGATGGAGGCGCACAACATCCCCATCAAGATGTTGGACGAGACCCATTGGGTGCAGGCGGAGCGGGTCGCCTTCACAGCGGCGTGGGATGCCGAGGCCGCCGAGGTGCCGGAGTATGCCGACAGCACCATCCATGTCGTCAGCGGGCTCTTGCTGCCGATCTGGAAGCGGCTGCCGAACGAGTCGACGCGGGTCTATCGACTCCAGACCGACGACGGCGAGCGCATCGTTGGCCGTCGCGTCTCCCCCGCATGGGTGGCCGGCGCACTCGCCAACAGCACATCGACCCTGACGCCCGACGACGCCTTCATGGCGCTGATGGACGGCAAGACCATCCTCGATCTGAGCGATGGCCTTCAGCTTCGCCGCGTCCGGGTCATGGGCGCCAACCGCATCGAGCTGTCGGGCTTTACCGACGCCATGCGCGACCGCCTGCGCGCCTATGGCCTGTTTCACGAGATCATCTCATGGAAGCTGCGGATGTTTGTGCCGACAGATGCGACCGGCGCTGCGATCCTGGCCAAGGTGCTGGAACGCTATCCGGTCGAGCGCATCGGCGAGCGGGAGGCGGCGTGATGGCGCGTCAGGACGCTTCCGATCTGGCGATCCGTCTCGGCCGACAGGCCGAGGTGGTGTGCCGTCATTATCTCAAGGCCGGTCATCGCGAGGGTCGCTACTGGCTGGTCGGCGATGTGCGCAATACGCCGGGCCGCTCGATGTTCGTGCGGCTGAAGGGCGGCGAAACCGGCAAGGGCGCGGCTGGCAAATGGACGGACGCTGCCACCGGCGAGCATGGCGATCTGCTCGACGTCATCCGCGAAAGCTGCGGCCTCGTCGACTTCAAGGACGTCGTCGATGAGGCGCGGACCTTCCTGTCGATGCCACATCCCGAACCGGACCGTCCGCATGATGGCGAGCGCAAGTCACCGGCGCCGACCGGATCACCGGAAGCGGCACGGCGGCTCTTCGCCATGGCGCAGCCGATCTCTGGCACGCTCGTAAAGACGTATCTCCGCACACGCGGCATTACGGATTTCCACGGAACCGGAAGCCTGCGCTTTCATCCGCGCTGCTACTATCGGCCTGACGAGCACTCCCCGACCGAAACCTGGCCGGCGATGATCGCATCGGTCACCGATCTCGACGGGCATCAGACCGGCGCGCACCGCACCTGGCTCGCTCCCGACGGCTCGGACAAGGCACCGATCGACACGCCGAGACGAGCGATAGGCGACCTCCTGGGACATGCCGTTCGCTTTGGCATAGCTGGCGACGTGATGGCGGCGGGCGAAGGCATCGAGACGATGCTGTCGCTCAGGATGGCGTTGCCCACCATGCCCATGGCGGCGGCGCTCTCGGCGGCGCATCTCTCGGCCATCCTGTTCCCCGACACGCTGCGCCGGCTCTACATCGCCCGCGACAATGATCCGGCCGGCGACGGTGCGATGACAACCTTGATCGAACGGGCGAACGCGGCCGGGATCGAGGCGGTCGTGGTGTCTCCGAACCTGGGCGACTTCAACGAGGATCTCCGCCTGGCAGGTCTGGACAGCCTCCGGGCAGCGGCACGGGTGCAGATCGCGCCCCAGGACGTCGCACGCTTCATGGCGCTGGCGGCATAGGCCGCGAGGAGAAAGCAGACGGCGGGAGCGCCGTCGTCGGCATCGCTCGGATGACCCCGAGGTCGGAGAGAACCGCGCCCCGGCCTTCGAGAGGGCGATCGGCCAGCAAACGGGCCGGACCCACAATGCCTGCGGCGGACTATTTTCCGGCGCGGCCGAGGGCCGCTTTCCATCGCGAAGCAAAATAGCCCGCCTTCGCCATCCTCCGCTGCGCTCCGGCCCTCCGCTTCGCTGCGGATGCAGGTCCGGCCCGCCCGCCGGCTTTCGTCGCCATGAAGGCCGCGAGGGTCGCGGTCGAACCGACGGAGCATCCCATGAGCGAACACGACGACCACGAACCGCATCACGCCTCTTCCCCCACCGACCATGTCCTCAGCGAACTCCAGCTTTACGGCTATCGTCCCTTCACGGATGAACCCGATCCCCGGCCACTTCCGGAGGGCGACCACGTCGCCGGCGCCATCGCCGACATCTTCGGCGCCCTGATCGTCACCTTGGAGGACACCCGCCTCGAGCCCGACCTCGACGATCTCCTCTGGTCGACCGTCAACCTCTTCCACCGGGCCACCGACCGGATCGAGCGCGAGCTGGACGACAATGAGCAGGCGCAGCGCCGCGGCCAGCGTGAACAGGACGGCAGCGAGGTGAAGGCCGTCGAGCTGGAACGCCTGACGGCCGAGGGCCAGACCATGATCGAGCGTCGCAACGCCTTCGAGCTGATGCGGGACCAGGCCGCCGAACACTATGAGCGCCACACCGGCTCGAACTGGCGACCGCGCAGCGGATCGATGGTCAACCATCGCAACCTGACCTCGGCGATGATCGACAGCCGCGACTTCCTCGCCGCCAAGAAGCGGGCGGACAATCAGGTGCTGCTACCCGCCGGTCCGAAGATCGCCTTTACCGGCGGGCTCGATTTCAACGATCACCGCCTGATCTGGGCCAAGCTCGATCAGGTCCACGCCAAGCACCCCGACATGGTGCTGCTGCACGGCAAGTCGCCGAAGGGCGCCGAGAAGATCGCGGCCAAATGGGCCGACACCCGCAAGGTGCCGCAGGTCGGCTTCGCTCCCGACTGGACGAAACACGCCAAGGCCGCACCGTTCAAGCGCAACGATCAGATGCTGGACGTCCTGCCGATCGGCGTCATCGTCTTCCCCGGCACCGGCATTCAGGACAACCTCGCCGACAAGGCGAGGAAGCTCGGCATCCCGCTGTACGATTTCCGCCAGAAAGGAGGCGGCGCGTGAGCGCTGCCTTCACAGCATCTCAGGTCGAAACAGCGATCTGCGGCTGATGATCTTGCCGGACACCACGAACACGCCTTCGCCGGTATAGTGCAACGTCTCGGGATGTTTTGGCGACGTGGCGACATGCGCTTTCACCACCTCGAAGATGAAGAAATTGTACTTGTCGACCAGTGCATCGTCATGAAGGCGGCATTCGAAGCTGGCATGGCATTCGCCGATCAACGGCGCATCGACCTTGCTCGCGTCTTGCGCCGTGAGATTGAATTTAGCGAACTTGTCGATTTCGGCTCCTGACGTGTTGCCGATCCCGACCACGGTATCGGTCAGCGCCGTCGTTGGCAGGTTGATCACGCATTCCCGGCTCTTGCGGATCATGCTGTGGCTGTGATTGCCGCCGGAGATCATCAGGCCGACAAGCGACGGCGAGAATTCCAGGATCGTGTGCCAGCCCAGCGTCATGATGTTGGTCGCGCCCTGCCACTTCGACGACACCAGGACGATCGGGCCGGGCTCGAGATAGCGCCGCAACTGGCTGACGAGGAAATCGGTCCTCTCGGGAAGCTTCGGCATGGGCGTTCTCTTCGACTGTTGCGCCTTGCATGACCATACTCGGCCATGGCGGCAGCATCACGACCGGCAGCACGGCGACGATGCTTTGGCGCGAAAGCATTGAATGGGCGTTCCATCGTGGCTCCGGTCATGGCGGAAAACCATCTCCCGCTTCCATTGCGCTAATCCTTGGTCCAGCCGCTGGCCTGACGCCATCAACCCGTAAAGGGTCGGCTATGCGAGCATGCCGCCGCTCCAGCTTCGCCTGCGCGGTGATTGCGGCCCTCGGCCGGACACATCGGGCGCCTGTCGCGCGGGAGATGGTCTCCCGCCTCCAAGACAGGAGCCGGTCCGATGTCCCTCAAGCAAGCTCACGCCTTCGCCTTCAGCCTCGCCACCACCCTCATGGTCTCGATCGTTATCTTCCAGGCCGGCGATGGCACCATGGGCGTCATGCCCGCCGGCGAATATGACGGCGAAGCCGCCGCCATCGTTCACGAAGTCGATCCCTTTGCCCGCTAATCGCGGGCAAGGCGTCTCGGCCGCATGCGGAAATCCTACGGATTTCCGCTGCCGTCCCGCCTTCTCTTCGGCTATACTAGCGACGCGCCGTGGTGGTGGTGGTGGAGGCGCAACCGTCAGACCTTTATCTCGCGGAGAACACCACCATGATCTTCATCGGCATCCTCGTCAGCATCGCCGCCATTGGCGGACTATGCTGGCTCTTGTTCACCCTGGCTGTCTTCGCGTTGCCGTTCTTCGCGGGCGTTAGCGCCGGGACATGGGCCTATCAGACCGGTGCCGGCTGGCTCGGCGCGATCATCGTCGGCCTCGTCGCCGCCGCACTGACCCTGGGGCTCGGGCAGTTCCTGCTAGCCTTCATCCGTCCGCTCTGGATGCGCCTTGCGATCGCACTCGCCTTCGTCGCGCCCGCAGCGCTCGCCGGCTACCACGCGACGCATGGCATCGTGAAACACACCATGCCGTCCGCCACTTGGCAGATCATCTTCTCCGTCGTCGGCGCAGTCGCCGTTGGCATCACGGCGTTGGTCCGGGTAACAGCGATGGCCGCGCCCGGGCCAACCGGGCAGAACGTCGCGCGCGCCTGACATCGTTGCCCGGCGGCGGCAGGACGGTGGGTTGATGTCTTACGTGTCGCGCTCCTCATCGACAGGGTCGTTTGCAATCGCGTTGATCGGATCGACGGCTGACCCAACCGATGCGCCATCCGCGATGAAGGTGCTGGGGCTGTGCCTTGACAGTGTTCCCGACGGTGCGAGTGCCGAGAGGGGGCGATCTCGCGAGCGGTAGGCACGAGACGGCGGGACGTAACGTCTGACGGAGCAGGTTGAAACGCGGTGTCGTCGTCGTCACGGTCACGTCGGTCCGGGGTGGTCGCCACGTTCTCCTGTGATGCGTCTCTGTCAGGTCGACCGCTCCAAAACGGCCTCTTCAATGGGCTGATCTGGCCGAAGGTCGGCTACGCCTCGATCGCCTATGCCGCAACAGCGCCGTCGAAACTTTCTTCCCCTGCCGGCTGCGCCGTCATTCCTCGCGAGTCAAGAAAGCCCCTCCTTTGCTGTCAGGCCCCTGCGGGGTGCGCCGTCAATCGCCTCCGACCTCTCGATCGCCATCGAGGCCGCAATGGTGCGGGCTCGGATCAGAGTTCAAGGAGAAATACCATGGCGACCATCGGCACCTTCAAGAAGACCGGCAACAACGACTTCACCGGCGAAATCGTCACCCTCAGCGTCCAGACCAAGAACGTGCGCATCGTCCCCGAGGCCCGCGCCACCGGCGAGAACGCCCCCAGCCACCGCGTCTTCGTCGGCCGCGCCGAGATCGGCGCCGCCTGGTCCAAGACCTCCAACGAGGGGCGCGCCTATCTGGGCCTGAAGCTCGACGATCCCAGCTTCAACTCTCCGATCTACGCCAACCTCTTCGACGACGAGGAAGGCGAAGGCTTCAGCCTCATCTGGTCCCGCCCGAACCGCCGCAACGGCGACTGAGGTCGGCGCGACGCCCCGTCCGGACAATCCGGGCGGGGCCAAACGCCCGGGGCGACCGAATCAGTTGCCGCCAAAAGGCGTGGGTTTCGGATTTCAAAGGCAGTAATGGGTAGCGTCAGCCACCTAGAACGACTATTATAGTCGTAGTTCTGGCGTGCGCGTTCGTGTCGGTGGGAGGTGATCAATGCATGATCACCGCCCAACAATCGCGGGCTGCACGCGCGTTGCTCGGATGGAACCAGGAGACGCTCGCTGACAAGGCCCAGGTATCGCTGACCGCGCTGAAACGCCTCGAATCCTTAAGCGGTCTCGAGGTGTATGAGACCACGCGCGATCAGGTCCGGCGGGCGCTTGAAAGCCACGGCATCCTCCTCCTGACCACCGACCAGGGTGAAGGAGTAATGGTGGTCCGTGGAAAAACCAACAAGCGATAGAGCCCCTTCGACCATTGGCTCGCCCTGGCGTTGTCACTGGCGGCGCTGGTTGGGCTGCGGTGCAACCGGCGAATGGTTAACAAATCCCTCCGGAATGGATAAGAATGATTCTTGGGGACGGTTGTGACCAAGACAGACTTTTTAGATGAACCACCAGAGAGCGCGGTGCTCACGACCTATGATCGCGAGCACATGAAGCTCTATCTGCGCCTGCTCGACGCGGCGACGGACGGCGCGGACTGGCGCGAAGCCGTCCATATTCTCTTCGGTCTCGATCCCGAATGCGACCCTGACCGGGCCCGGCGCGTCCACGATACCCATCTCGCCCGCGCCCGCTGGATGACAACCCACGGCTACCGCGAACTCGTGCGTGAAGGCCATCGCCACTGAGGCGGTGATGCCGTGGCGGCAACACCCGTTGCCGGTCCAGGGACTTCCTTTCAGTCACTCAACTCGGAATCGTATCCAGCTCAAAGCGCACGATTAACGCGAGCGAGGAGGATTTCGATGTCGCCCGACACATCCCGGTGGCGATCGTCATCAGGTTACGATTACGTCGACCAGCTCACTGCCCCCGATATCGGTTGGGAATGGTTGCGTCGGAACGAGGATTATCAGCGCGATTACGCCGAACTTCTCGAGTCACCATCGCCGATCGAACGCGTCGGTACACGGTGGGGGCTGCGATTTCCCTGTCGCCCCAGCTCTCAAGTCCACCGAGGCGCAGGTGTTCTGGCTTCCGGAGGAAGATACCGGATCGGTTATACTGACGCCGGCGCCAGCATCCATCGCTGCGGATAGCACGCCCCTCCGACAGATATCGCCCGAACACGGCCCTCATGTCCTGCATGAATTGGGAAACGGCCAGCGCCTGCACCTGGCGCTTCCCGCTGACGGATCTGCAGAGCCGCCGCTCGTAGCGGTGATCCCGCTTGGCATGGAGGGGTTCGATCGCATGGAAGCCGTCGCTCGGCTGCTCGCCTCCCTTCACGGCCGCGCCATTCCACCCGATACGCGCCTCACGCGTCAGCAACTGGCCCGCGCGCGGCGCATGCTGCAAGCGGTCGATGGACATCGCGCCGGAGCAACCCAGCAGGAGATCGCCGAGGTGATCCTGCGCATCGGCAAACTCACCCGTGACGAATGGCAGGCCGCCTCCGCCCGCCACGTCGTGGCCGACCTCCTCGCGGATGCCCGCGCCATGATCGCGGGCGGCTATCGCAAACTGCTTCGTCATCGCCGCCGATCCTAGCCGGATCGCATGCTGCTGACGGTGTGGGAATTTAATACCCCCCAAAAACCCGCTGCAACTCGCCGGTTTCCCTTCGCCATCGTGGCCTTCGTCAGCCGCTGAACGCCAGCGGCCCCCACGGACACCACGGAGGCCCGATCATGACACCCAATCTCAGCGCATTGCCGCCGCGTTTTCTACGCACCAAGGAAGCCGCGCACTTCGTGGGCCTGTCGGCCCGCACGCTGGAGAAGCACCGCACCTACGGGACCGGCCCCTCCTATCGCAAGCTCGGCGGCCGTGTCGTCTACGCGGTCGATGATCTGCAGGCCTGGACGGAACGCGGTGCGGTCACCTCGACCTCCGATCCGCGCGGCACTGTGCTGCCTGCAAAACGCCAAGAGACCGCGCCGTCCGCGCACGCCGGCCGCTTCGCGCGCTGACCGCTCGGGCTTCCCTTCAATGACGGCGCGACATCGCCCGATCTCGGAGCGCGGACAGCTCGATCTGTTCCACGCGCTCCCCGGCGACTTCGCGCCGCGCGACGCGCAGGATCTCATGGCCTATCCGTTCTTCTCCCTCTCCAAATCCCATCGAACGGCGCCGATCGACTTCGTCGCCGGCGACGTGTCGATCCGTGTCGAGGCAGTGCCCGATCATGGCATGGCCACGATCTGGGACGCCGACATCCTGATATGGGCGGCAAGTCAGATCGTCGAGGCACGCGACGCCGGCTTGCGCACCTCACGCCTGATGGCCGCGACGCCCTACGAGATCTTGAACTTCATCGGCCGCGGCGTCGGCCTGCGCGACTACCAGCGGCTGAAGGCCGCCCTCGATCGGCTCCAGTCGACGACTATCGCCACCTCGATCCGCCAGCCGACCGAGGGTCGCCGGCATCGCTTCTCCTGGATCAACGAATGGCAGGAGCGCACCGATCGCAACGGCAGACCGGCTGGTATCGAGCTGATCGTTCCTGACTGGTTCTATCGCGCCGTCCTCGACGATGCGCTCGTGCTTACCATCGATCGGGCCTATTTCGATCTTACCGGTGGCCTTGACCGCTGGCTCTACCGTCTGGTGCGCAAACACGGCGGCAAGCAGCGCAACGGTTGGCGCTTCGATTTCCGGCATCTCTACCAGAAATCCGGCAGCCTTTCCCCGTTCAAGCGCTTCGCCTTCGAGCTGCGCGACATCATCCGCCGCCAGCCGCTGCCTGGCTACACGCTGTTCATCGAGGTCGAAATCGGCGGCCGCGTGCTGCTGGCCTTCGAACCATCAGTGTCCTGTGGACAAGCTGTGGATAGCCTCGTGCTATCGGGAACCCGGACTATCGTGCCATCGGGAACCACAGGCTCGTGCTATCAGGAACCCAAACAGGGGTTAAATCCTGGAAAACAAAGCCGGAATCGCGCCCTTAACTTAGAGTCTAACCCAGAATCTAACTTTAGAAGACACGCGCGCGATGTGGAAAACATCGCCGCCCGTCCCGAAAAGACAACCGGGACGCCGCCGAAAGGCACCCGCACCGATACTTCTAGCACGTCGCGACTCCCTCTCGATCGAGCATCGGGAGAGTCGGAATGATCGTCGCGCTCCTCAATCAGAAAGGCGGCGTCGGCAAGACGACGCTGGCCCTGCATCTCGCCGGCGAATGGGCCGCCAGGGGGAAGCGCGTCACGCTGATCGACGCGGATCCACAAGGCTCCGCGCTGGATTGGTCGCAGCAGCGGGCTCGCGAACCGCTTCCGAGGCTATTCGGCGTCGTCGGTCTGGCCCGCGACACGCTGCATCGCGAGGCGCCGGAGTTGGCGCGCGACGCAGATCACATCGTCATCGACGGTCCGCCGCGTGTCGCCGGGCTGATGCGCTCGGCGCTGCTCGCCGCCGACGTGGTGCTAATCCCCGTGCAGCCCTCGCCGTTCGACGGCTGGGCCTCGGCCGAGATGCTATCGCTGCTCGGCGAGGCGCGCATCTATCGCCCGCAGCTCATCGCCCGCTTCGTGTTGAATCGCTGTGGCGCGCGCACGGTGATCGCCCGCGCGACGGCCGAGACCCTTGCCGATTACGACCCGCCGGTGCTCGCCGCCACCGTCGGCCAGCGCGTTGCCTTCGCGGACGCCGCGCAAACTGGCCGCCTCGTTTCCGAAGTGGATGAGGACAGCCCCGCCGCCCGTGAGATCGCCGCGTTCTGCACCGAGGTCGGGAGGATCGCGCCATGAACGAGCGGTCCCCGAAGCGCAGTTTCGCCGCACGCCCCACCGATCCCGAGAGCTGGATCAAGGCATCCGACACGCCCTCAGCGCGCGGATCGGCTGAGGGCGGTTACAGCGCCCGGCTGACCATCGACGTCACATCGGACCTACGCGGCCGCATCAAGATCGCCGCGTTTCAGCGCGGCGTCACCGTCGCCGACATGTTGCGCGAGTTGCTCGCGCGCGAATTTCCCACCATCGAGGGAGACCCGTCATGACCGGCATCGCGGCCCCCCGCGTGCGCGGCAGCGCTGCGCCGACCACTCCCCCTCCGTCCACAACGCTGGTCGAGCTGACCTGGATCGAGAAGACGATCGAGAACTGGATCCGCTTCGGCCGCGACATCTCCGAGCAGATCCTCGATCGCCGTCGCCGTGTCATGGGCTTTGCGCCGAACAGCACTTTCGCCTTCGTCCGCTGGGCGGCGAACGACTTCGGAACGGTTATCTCGCGCATCGACATCGTGCGCGCGGTCGGCGCCGGCGAGCCGTTCCAGACGCTGCCCTTCGTCCGACCCGGCGGCGACCTCCTGCTGAAGATCGAAGGCTGGCCAAAGGTCGAGCGCGTGCTGCAGGCAATCGATGCCATCGAGGCGATCGGCGTCGATCCGGTCGATGTTTCGCCCAATCACTGGCGGCACCTCCACAATCGCCTGACCGCCGGCGAGGAGCCGCGCGCCTACAGCCTCAACCAGCATCGTGCCTTCCTCCTGCGTCGGAGGGCCGAGCCATGAGCCGCTTCGGCTACGTCATGGCGACGTATTTCGCAACGATGAGCGTCGTCATGGCAGCCGTTCTGCCAC
The DNA here is from genome assembly GCF_017875905.1 of Sphingomonas sp. PL20. Lineage (NCBI taxonomy): Bacteria > Pseudomonadati > Pseudomonadota > Alphaproteobacteria > Sphingomonadales > Sphingomonadaceae > Sphingomonas > Sphingomonas sp. PL20. The sequence continues at coordinate 2,600,743 of NZ_JAGINH010000002.1, forward strand.
TGCCGCTCAAGCTCATCTGGAACGCCTCAGCGAGCGCGCCGATCGGCCTCTACGCGATCGATTCCGATGATCTGCCCGAGGTCACCGATCTTGTCGCCGTCGATGCGCCCGAGCCGCTCGCGACCTTCCTGGCCGATCGCGGTTATCTGCCGCGCGGCGTACCGCTGATGAAGCGCGTTGCCGGTGTCGCCGGGCAACGCGTCTGCCGCACCGGCCGCATCATTTCGGTCGACGGCATCGGCATGGCCGAGGCGCTCGATAGCGATCGATCGGGCCGCGCCTTGCCGAGTTGGCAAGGCTGCCGGCTGCTGGGAGCAGGCGAGATCTTCCTGATGAACTGGCAGGTCCGCGACAGCCTCGACGGCCGCTACTTCGGCCCTGTCTCGACCGACACGGTCATCGGCCGGGCGACGCCTCTCTACACCGATGAAGACGGCAACGGCCGCTTCGAATGGCGCGCACCGACGCGGTGAAGCGCGCGTCCATCCCGTCCTCCACCGCACAACAAAGGAGCCTTCCCATGCCTCAGATCGGAGAATTCACGCGCACGAAGTCGGGCTATTCCGGCCGTATCCGCACCCTCTTGCTTGACGTCGAACTGACGGTCGTACCGGCCGAACCGTCCGACGCCGAGAACGCACCCGACTATCGCATCCACCTTCGCGATGAGGACGGACCGGAGGTCGGCGCCGGTTGGAAACGCACCGGCGAACGGGCGGGTGACTACGTCTCGTTGCAGCTCGACGATCCTGTCTTCGCGCAGCCGATCCGCGCCAACCTGTTCCAATCGGGCGACGACAAGACCGCCTGGGGCCTGCACTGGAACCGTCCGCCGAAGCGCGGCGACCGGGATTGAGCCGATGTATTGGCCATCCCCATCACGCCGCGGAGTGACCGCTGCCGGGCGTCATCGTGCCGCTCGGCATGCAGGCTTCCTTCTCCTTTCCGGCCTGCTTTTTGTCGGCGCACCACCGGCCGTCACGCTGGCGCAGAGCACGCCGGTCGAACGCCCGGCTCCAGTCGATCCCTATGCCGCTCACATCGCGGAGGCCGCACGGCGTTTCGGCATTCCGGCAGCCTGGATCCGGGCGGTGATGCGTGTCGAGAGCGCCAACGACGTGCGCGCCGTCTCACCAAAAGGCGCGATCGGTTTGATGCAGATCATGCCCGAAACATGGACGGCTTTGCGTGCCCGTTACACCCTCGGCACGGACCCGTTCAACGCGCGCGACAACATCCTGGCCGGCGCGGCGTACCTACGCGAAATGCACGATCGATACGGCTCTCCCGGTTTTCTCGCCGCCTACAATGCGGGACCCGGTCGATATGAGGACTATCTCGCCGGACGTCCCCTGCCGGCGGAGACCCGCGCCTATGTGGCCGCGCTCCGCCCTATCTTCGGCGGCGGTGAAATGACCGCTCCGGCAACCGTTGTTGCCGCCGCCGATTCGCAAGCCTGGACCAGAGCGCCGCTGTTCGTCGCGCAACCCGAGCGCACAACGGCTGTCGATCCTGCGCAGCGTAACGACACTCCGGACACGGCCGTGAGAGCAACGCCTATGCGCGATGTCGCGGCCATCGTCCCACAATCGGCCGCCCTATTCGTCGCTCGAAATCAGGTGGGAGAGCGGCAATGACAGCATTCGCATTCTGGCGCGACGTAGCGGGCCTCCGGTCAGGTTGGGCGGGAGGATGGGACTGGCAGAGAAACACGACCAACAGACGGCGAGATAAAAGCGCATGCCCGAAACGCTGTAAGCCTCTGAAGAGGCTTGCGTTTTGGCGTGCATGGCGGTCGGTCGCGGGCATGAAGCCCGGTTTTGTTGAGGAATTTCAAGGCTTCTGTATGCACGGGTCTGGATGGCCGCTGTCCGGAGGCTCGCTATGAGCGAGGGAGACAGCGATTTTCAGGTTCGGCCTGGCCGCATCAAAACCACACGCGCCCCGAAGGCGAAGAGCTTCCTCAACCAGGTGCTGCGGGCCGCGAAGAAGGCAGGCCATACCGGCGCGCCGGCTTCAGGCAGGCGCGCGTCCAGTTATGGCCGCTCGACCTTTGGCCGGGGGCGCGGCAGTTTCAGCCGCAGCCGCCTGTTCTCATCGACGCGCCGCGTCGTCATCAAGGCGCGCGTCGTGCGTCATCAGGGCCGGTCCTTTCGTTCCGCGCCGCTGTCGGCTCATCTGTCCTACCTGAAACGCGACGGCGTCAACCGGGACGGAGAGAAGGGCGTCATGTTCGACGCCGGCTTCGATCGCACCGAGGACCTCGCCTTTGCCGACCGGTGCAAGGACGACCGCCACCACTTCCGCTTCATCGTCTCGCCAGAGGACGCCGGCGAGATGACCGACCTCAAGGCCTTCACACGCGATCTGGCGAGCCAGATGGAAGCCGATCTGGGGACACGGCTCGATTGGGTCGCCGTCGATCACTGGAACACCGACAATCCGCACGTCCACCTGCTCGTACGCGGTGTGGATGAGACCGGCGCCGATCTCGTGATCTCGCGCGACTATATCAGCCGCGGGCTTCGGTCCCGCGCCGAGGATTTGGTGGCGATCGAGCTTGGCCCAAAACCCGAGCACGAAATCCGTAGCGCCCTGGAGAACGAAGTCACCGCGGAACGGTGGACCCGTCTCGATGTCGAGATCCGGGGCCATGCCGACGACGTCGGCGCCATCGACTTGCGCCCCGACCCCAGCGGTGCGGCCAACCCGGAGATCCGCCGCCTGATGATCGGCCGTCTTCAGCATCTGGAGAAGATGGGGCTCGCCACCTCGACTGGCTCCGGGGAGTGGATGGTCGGCATGGAAGCCGAACGCCATCTTCGCGACCTCGGCATGCGCGGTGACGTCATCAAGACCATGCACCGCGCCTTCACCGAGCGCGGCCAGGATCGGAGCGTCGCCGACTATGTCATCGACGGCGGGGCCGGCTCGCCCATCATCGGGCGTCTGGTCGACAAAGGTCTCCACGACGAGCTCACCGGCGAAGCCTATGCCGTGATCGACGGCGCCGACGGCCGCGCCCACCATGTCCGCTTTCACGGCATCGAAGCCTTTGAGCATGCGCCGCCTGCGGGTGGCATTGTCGAGGTCCGGCGGTTTGGAGGGGCGGAGGACCAGCGGCCAACGCTCGTGCTCGCCACCCGGTCTGATCTCGATCTGCGCAGCCAGATCACCGCGCCCGGCGCCACCTGGCTCGACCATCGTCTCGTGGAGCGTGAGCAGATGCCCCTCTCGATGGGTGGATTCGGACGCGAGGCGCGCGACGCCATGCAGGCCCGCGCCGAACATCTCGCTGACGAAGGGCTCGGTCGCCGCCAGGGCCAGCGCATCATGCTCCAGCGCGACCTCCTCAACACGCTGCGCCGCCGCGAGCTGGACGCCGTGGGCGAGAAGCTGTCGGCCGAGACGGGCCTGCCGCATGTGAAGGCCGCGGCCGGCGAGCATGTCTCAGGCACCTATCGCCAGCGCCTGACGCTCTCCTCGGGTCGCTTCGCCATGATCGACAACGGGCTCGGATTCCAGCTCGTGCCCTGGGCGCGCGAGATCGAACGCAAGCTCGGCCAGCACATCGCCGGCGTCGCCCGCGATGGCGGCGGCATCGAGTGGAGCCTTGGGCGCAAGCGCGACCTCGGCCTTTAGCCACGAACAAGAAGAAAAGGAGCAACGCCTATGTCCGCGACCAAAATCCTCTGGGGCCAGATCATCATTGTGTTCCTGATCGTCCTGATCACGACGTGGGGGGCGACGCAGTATGTCGCCTGGCAGCTCGGATTCCAGGCCCAGCTCGGAGCGCCCTGGTTCAGGCTTGCCGGCATTCCGGTCTATTTCCCGCCGGCCTTCTTCGCCTGGTGGTTCTCCTATGACGCCTATGCTCCGGAGATCTTCACGCACGGCGCCTTCATCGCCGCGTCAGGCGGCTTCATCTCGATCGCGGTCGCGATCGGGATGTCGGTGTGGCGGGCGCGGGAGGCCAAGAATGTCGAGACCTACGGTTCGGCGCGCTGGGCTGCGAAGGAAGAGGTGAAGGCGGCCGGGCTGCTCGGCCCGGATGGCGTGGTGCTTGGCAAACTGGAACGCGACTATCTCCGACATGATGGGCCCGAACATGTGCTGTGCTTCGCGCCGACGCGCTCCGGCAAGGGCGTCGGCCTGGTCGTGCCCACTCTGCTGACCTGGCCGGGCTCAGCCATCGTCCATGACATCAAGGGAGAGAACTGGCAGCTCACCGCCGGCTTCCGGGCCAAGCATGGCCGCGTGTTGCTGTTCGATCCGACCAACCCAAAATCCGCCGCGTACAATCCGCTGCTCGAGGTCCGCCGTGGCGACTGGGAGGTCCGCGACGTCCAGAACGTCGCCGACGTGCTGGTCGACCCGGAGGGCTCGCTCGACAAGCGCAATCACTGGGAGAAGACCAGCCATTCGCTGCTGGTCGGCGCGATCCTGCATGTCCTCTACGCCGAGACCGACAAGACGCTCGCCGGCGTCGCCGGCTTTCTCTCGGATCCGAAGCGGCCGATCGAGACGACATTGAAGGCGATGATGACGACGCCGCATCTCGGCGAAGCCGGGCCGCATCCTGTGGTCGCGTCCACCGCGCGCGAGCTGCTGAACAAATCCGACAACGAGCGCTCCGGTGTACTCTCCACCGCCATGTCGTTTCTCGGGCTCTATCGCGATCCCGTCGTCGCCCAGGTGACGCGGCGCTGCGATTGGCGCATCGCCGACCTGATCGCCGATCCACGTCCGGCGACGCTCTACCTCGTGGTGCCGCCATCCGACATCTCCCGCACCAAGCCGCTCATCCGTCTTGTGCTGAACCAGATCGGCCGCCGTCTGACCGAGGATCTGCACGCCAAGGAGCGCAAGCATCGCGTGCTGATGATGCTCGACGAGTTTCCTGCACTCGGTCGCCTCGACTTCTTCGAGTCCGCACTCGCCTTCATGGCAGGTTATGGCATCAAGAGCTTTTTGATCGCGCAGTCGCTGAACCAGATCGAGAAGGCTTACGGGGCGAACAACTCGATCCTCGACAACTGCCATGTCCGAGTCAGCTTCGCGACCAACGACGAGCGGACGGCGAAGCGCGTCTCCGATGCGCTCGGCACGGCTACCGAGATGAAGGCGATGAAGAACTATGCCGGGCACCGGCTTTCACCTTGGCTCGGCCATCTCATGGTTTCGCGCTCCGAAACTGCTCGCCCGCTGATGACCCCAGGCGAGGTGATGCAGCTTCCGCCGACCGAAGAAATTGTCATGATCGCTGGAACCGCGCCGATCCGCGCGCAAAAGGCTCGCTATTATGAGGACGCCCGCTTCAAGGAGCGCGTGCTGTCGCCGCCCGATCCGGAGAAGTCCGGGCGAACGTCCCGCGCGGACGGATGGTCGGCTCTTGTCCCCCAGAAGCCAGATGCAGTGCTATTGGCCGAGATGGAAAAGTCGGAGGGCGACCCGGCCAATAGCGGCCTGCGCCGCGAACCCGAGCTTCCCGACCATGTCGCTATCGTCAAGGAGACGACCGACCAAGCTCCAGCGGAGGAATTCGCGGCTCTGCTCGACGAGGAGCCGGAAGATGTTGCGCGCCAGCGTCAGGCGTTGCGTCGCCAGATGACTGGAGTGGCGCGCCAGGTCTCCCTCGACCCCAATGACGGCATGGACCTGTAGGAGTCGCCATGAAAGACCGCCTGAACCTCACCTTGCCCGTCGAGATGATATCCCGGATCAACGAGCTTTCGGAGCGCAAGAAGATACCGCGATCGGCCATCGTCGAGGCGGCCGTGGCGTCGTTCCTGTCTCCCGACGCCGCCGATCGACGCGAAGCCGCATTCACCCGCCGGATGGATCGGCTCTCGCGCCAGGCACAACGCATCGAGCGCGATCTCGGTGTGACGGCCGAAACGCTGGCACTGTTCGTGCGCTTCTGGCTGACGATCACCCCGCCATTGCCGGGAGATGCGCAAGCAACTGCGCAGATCAAGGGGCGCGAGCGATTTGAGGGTTTCGTCGAGACGCTCGGCAAAAGGCTCCAGAAGGGGCAGAGCTTTCTGCGCGAAATACCGGACGATGTTGCCGGAAGGTCTCGCGACGAGGATTCGCCACCAGAGGACCGATAATCCCTGTCAGCAGCCAATAAGGTCGGAGCTGATTCCGCCGTTCTCCTGTATTTGCACGCTAGACTACTACGACTATCTAATCTTGTTGAACGGGCCTGATTTCTGGCTCTTTTAATCATCCCCGATGAGGGTCGCTTGCGTAGCGCGCCCGCGAAAGAACGGGGACGACGTGGCGACAACTCAACAGAAATCCGAAGCGATCATACGGAGTGCGCGCATGTTGCGCACAGCTCTTGGCCCCGCCATCGCTCGGTTCCTGGAAGACCCCGCGATCGTCGAGGTGATGCTCAACCCTGACGGGCGGCTCTGGATCGACCGCCTTTCCGAAGGACTTTCCGATACGGGCGAGCGGCTCTCCGCCGCCGACGGCGAACGGATCGTGCGCTTGGTCGCGCACCATGTCGGCGCCGAAGTGCATTCCGGCGCACCGCGTGTGTCCGCCGAACTGCCCGAGACGGGTGAGCGGTTCGAAGGGCTTCTCCCGCCTGTTGTTGCATCCCCTGCGTTCGCGATCCGAAAACCTGCGGTCGCCGTCTTCACTCTCGACGACTACGTCGCCGCTGGCATCATGACGGCCGCGCAAGCCGAGGCGCTGCGCGAGGCCGTGGCCTCCCGGCAGAACATTCTCGTGGCCGGTGGCACCTCGACTGGCAAGACAACGCTCACCAATGCGCTCTTGGCCGAAGTCGCGAAAACGGACGATCGCGTCGTCCTGATCGAGGATACGCGCGAGCTGCAATGCGCAGCACCCAATCTCGTTGCGCTGCGTACCAAAGACGGCGTCGTCTCGCTGTCCGATCTGGTGCGCTCCAGCTTACGCCTTCGCCCCGATCGCATCCCAATCGGCGAGGTCCGCGGCGCTGAAGCCCTCGACCTTCTGAAAGCCTGGGGCACCGGGCATCCGGGCGGCATCGGCACCATCCACGCCGGCACCGCGATCGGCGCGGTGCGCCGCCTCGAACAACTCATCCAGGAAGCCGTCGTCACCGTCCCACGCGCGCTGATCGCCGAGACCATCGACCTCGTCGCCGTGCTGTCCGGTCGCGGAGCTCAACGACGTCTTGCCGAACTCGCCCGGGTCCATGGGCTCGGCCCAACCGGCGACTACGCCATTACCCACGCAGCATCCAAATCATCGGGAGACCCAACATGATCCGTCAATCACTCCGCATACGCCGTCATATCGCAACAGTGGCATCCGTCACCTTGCTGTCGATTGCGCTGGCACCGGCCGCCTACGCGTCAGGCTCGTCCATGCCGTGGGAGCAGCCGCTCCAGCAGATCCTTCAGTCAATCGAAGGTCCAGTCGCCAAGATAATCGCGGTGATCGTCATCATCGTCACCGGCCTGACCTTGGCCTTCGGTGACAGTTCTGGCGGCTTCCGTCGCCTGATCCAGATCGTCTTCGGCCTGTCGATCGCGTTTGCGGCTAGCTCGTTCTTTCTCTCGTTCTTCTCGTTCGGCGGCGGAGCGCTCGTCTGATGGCGGGCGTGGCCGACCATGCCCGCGAGGTGCCGGGCTACAGCGTGCCCGTCCACCGGGCGCTGACCGAGCACATCCTGCTCGGCGGCGCCCCGCGCTCGATCGCCATCCTCAACGGCACGCTGGCGGCGGCGCTTGGCCTCGGCCTTCGCCTCTGGCTGGTCGGCCTCGGCCTTTGGGCCATTGGCCACTTCGCCGCCGTGTGGGCCGCCAAGCGCGATCCACAATTCGTCGATGTGGTGCGCCGCCATCTGCGCATCCCCGGCCATCTGTCAGTCTGAGGAGCAGCATCGATGTTGAACCTCGCCGAATATCGCAATCGCAACACCCGGCTGGCCGACTTCCTGCCTTGGGTCGCTCTGGTGGGCGAAGCCGTCGTCCTTAACAAGGACGGCTCGTTCCAGCGCACGGCCCGCTTCCGCGGCCCCGATATGGATTCCGCCGTGCCGGCTGAGTTGGTCGCCGTCGCCGGCCGCCTCAACAACGCCTTCCGGCGTCTCGGCTCCGGCTGGTCGATCTTCGTCGAGGCGCAGCGGCATGCCGCCGCGACCTATCCTTCCAGCACTTTCCCCGATTCAGCGTCGGGTCTGCTTGATGCCGAGCGAAAAGCCGATTTCGAGGAGGCGGGCACGCATTTCGAGTCCAGCTACTTCCTCACCTTCTTCTATCTTCCGCCGGCCGAGGACGCCGCACGCACCGAAGCGTGGCTCTATGAGGGCCGAGAACAATCCGGCGTCGATGCCCATGAGATCCTGCGCGCCTTCATCGACCGCACCGATCGCGTGCTGCAGCTCGTCGAAGGTTTCATGCCCGAATGCGTCTGGCTCGATGACGGCGAGACGCTGACCTTCCTGCATTCCTGCGTCTCGACCAAACGCCACCGCGTCCGAGTGCCCGAGACGCCGATGTATCTTGATGCCCTGCTCGCCGACCAGGCGCTCACGGGCGGGCTGGAGCCAAGACTGGGAACGGCGCATCTGCGCATCCTCACCATCGTGGGCTTTCCAACGGCAACCACGCCTGGATTGCTCGACGATCTGAACCGGCTTGCCTTTCCCTATCGGTGGTCGACGCGCGCGATCCTGCTCGACAAGACCGATGCGACCAAGCTGCTGACGAAGATCCGGCGGCAATGGTTCGCCAAGCGCAAATCGATCGCCGCCATCCTGAAGGAGGTGATGACCAACGAAGCCTCGGCGCTCGTCGACACCGATGCCGCCAACAAGGCAGCCGACGCCGATCTGGCGCTTCAGGAACTCGGCGCCGATTATGCCGGCCAGGCCTATGTGACGGCGACGGTCACGGTCTGGGACGAGGATCCGCGCATCGCCGCCGAGAAGCTGCGGCTGGTCGAGAAAATCGTCCAGGGTCGCGACTTCACGGCGATGCCCGAGACCATCAACGCCGTCGATGCCTGGCTCGGCTCGCTGCCAGGCCACGTCTACGCCAATGTCCGGCAACCTCCGATCTCCACGCTCAATCTCGCCCACATGATCCCGCTCTCGGCGGTGTGGGCGGGGCCGGAACGGGATGTGCACTTCGGGTCGCCCCCCTTGCTCTACGGCAAGACCGAGGGAAGCACCCCGTTCCGGTTTTCCCTCCACGTCGGAGATGTCGGCCACACGCTCGTCGTCGGGCCGACCGGCGCTGGCAAGTCGGTGTTGCTGGCGCTGATGGCGTTGCAGTTCCGCCGTTATGCCGGCAGTCAGGTCTTCGCCTTCGACTTCGGCGGTTCGATCCGCGCCGCGGCGCTGGCGATGCGCGGCGACTGGCACGATCTCGGCGGCGGCCTGACCGAAGGATCAGACACCTCCGTCTCGCTCCAACCGCTGGCCGGGATCCACGAGGTTCAGGAGCGCGCCTGGGCCGCCGACTGGATCGTCGCGATCCTGATGCGCGAGGGCGTACCGATCACGCCCGACATCAAGGAGCATCTCTGGTCGGCGCTGACCTCATTGGCCTCCGCGCCCGTCGTTGAGCGCACCATCACCGGGCTCGCCGTCCTGCTGCAGTCGAACGACCTGAAACAGGCGCTGCGGCCCTATTGCGTCGGCGGCCCCTACGGCCGGCTGCTCGACGCCGAGGCCGAGTATCTGGGTGATGCATCAGTCCAGGCCTTCGAGACCGAGGGCCTGATCGGCACAGGCGCCGCCCCCGCCGTCCTCTCCTATCTGTTCCATCGCATCGAGGACCGGCTCGACGGCCGACCGACGCTGCTGATCGTCGATGAAGGCTGGCTCGCGCTCGACGACGAAGGCTTCGCCGGCCAGCTCCGCGAGTGGCTGAAGACGCTGCGCAAGAAGAACGCCAGCGTCATCTTCGCCACGCAGTCGCTGTCGGACATCGACAATTCCGCCATCGCGCCGGCGATCATCGAAAGTTGCCCGACCCGTCTGCTGCTGCCGAACGAACGGGCGATCGAGCCACAGATCACCGCGATCTATCGCCGCTTCGGCCTCAACGATCGCCAGATCGAGATTCTCGCCCGGGCCACGCCCAAGCGCGACTATTACTGCCAATCACGGCGCGGCAACCGACTGTTCGAACTCGGCCTTTCGGACGTCGCACTGGCACTCTGCGCCGCGTCCTCGAAGCAGCACCAGGCTCTGATCGCCGACGTGTTCGCCCGGTCCGGCCGTGACGGCTTCCTGCACGAGTGGCTCGCCGAATGCTCGCTCGGCTGGGCGTCGGATCTGATCGCCGATCTCACCAACGTCATTCCCCAGACCGCCATCCCCACCAGCCCGGAGGTATCGTCATGACCCGTTATCGCTCCCGCACGCGCGCCGCTCGGCTCGCCCTCTCTATCCTGGCGGCACCGTTGATGCTGTCGCCGCTGCTCACTTCGCCGGCGCACGCCATCATCGTCTACGATCCCACCAATTACGCGCAGAACGTTCTTCAGGCCGCCCGCGCGCTCGAGCAGATCAACAACCAGATCACCTCGTTGCAAAATCAGGCGACGATGTTGATCAACCAGGCCCGCAACCTCGCAAGTCTGCCGTTCTCCTCGCTTCAGCAGCTTCAGCAGTCTGTGCAGCGGACGCAACAGCTCCTCACCCAAGCGCAGAACATCGCCTACAGCGTCCAGGATATCGACAAGGCATTCCAGACCAAATACGGCAATATCTCGCTATCGACATCCGACCAGCAGCTTGTCGCTGACGCGCGCTCGCGCTGGCAGAACACGGTCGGCGGCCTGCAAGACTCCATGCGCGTCCAGGCCGGCGTCGTCGGCAACATCGACACCAACCGGACGCAGATGTCGGCGCTGGTCGGTCAAAGCCAGGGCGCGACCGGCGCCCTTCAGGCGACGCAGGCCGGCAACCAGCTCCTGGCGCTGCAGGCGCAGCAACTCGCCGACCTCACGGCCGTCGTCGCCGCCAATGGCCGGGCGCAGGCACTCCAGTCCGCCGAGCAAGCTACAGCGGCCGAACAAGGGCGCGAGCAGCGCCGTCGGTTCCTCACCCCCGGTTCGGGCTATCAGGCCGGCAACGCCCGGATGTTTCAGAGCGGCAACTGAGAGGCGCGATCATGGACGGAAAGATGTTCGCCCGCCTCAGCGCCATCGTCTTCATCGCCGTGGCCGTTACCGCCACGGCGATGAAGATGAACCGGAAAGAAAGCGCGCCAATTGACCAGAGTGTCGATCAGGCGGGTGCTGAGACCGCCGATCCTTTGCGGGCCGAACTCATCCGTTGCGCAGGGATCGGCGAGGCTGGTCCGCGCGACCCGTCCTGTCTGCGCGCCTGGGCCGAGAACCGACGCCGCTTCCTGGCTCCCGGATCTCGCCCCGCCGAGCGGTTGCCTGACCCGCCGCAGTCGCCCCACCCGACGGCGACCATCCCGGCGCCTGCCGTTCAGCTCCAACCCGAAGAAGTCAGGTAACATCATGGGCGGCACCGGCGTTATCGACCACTTCCTGGAGGTCTTCACCCGCTACATCGATACAGGCTTCGGACTGCTCAGCGGCGAAGTCGCGTTCATCGCCACGACGCTGATCGTCATCGACGTCACGCTAGCAGCGCTGTTCTGGAGCTGGGGCGCCGACGACGACATTCTGGCGCGTCTGGTGAAGAAAACCCTCTTCGTCGGCGTGTTCGCCTACATCATCGGCAACTGGAACAACCTCGCGCGCATCGTCTTCGAGAGCTTCGCGGGTTTGGGCCTGAAGGCCAGCGGCACAGGCTTCACGACCGCCGATCTGCTGCGTCCCGGCAAGGTCGCGCAAACCGGGCTGGACGCCGGCCGGCCGCTCCTCGATTCCATCTCTGGCCTGATGGGCTACTGGTCGTTCTTCGAGAATTTCATCCAGATCGCCTGCATGTTCTTCGCTTGGGCACTGGTGCTACTCGCCTTCTTCATCCTCGCCATCCAGCTCTTCGTGACGCTCATAGAGTTCAAGCTGACGACGCTCGCGGGCTTTGTTCTCATTCCCTTTGGCCTCTTCGGCAAGTCCGCCTTCATGGCCGAACGTGTCCTCGGCAACGTCATCTCGTCCGGCATCAAGGTGCTGGTGCTCGCCGTCATCATCGGCATCGGCTCGACGCTGTTTTCCGAATTCACCGCCGGCTTCGGTGGTGCGACACCGACGATCGACCAGGCCATGGCGATCGTGCTCGCAGCGCTTTCGCTGCTAGGCCTCGGCATCTTCGGTCCCGGCATCGCCAACGGCCTCGTCTCCGGCGGACCGCAGCTCGGCGCGGGAGCGGCGATTGGAACCGGCGTTGCCGCGGGGGGCATGGTCGCGGCCGGCGCCGCCACCGTGGGAGCCGTTGCTTCCGGAGGTGCGGCGGCGATCGGTGGCGCGGCCGCCGCCGCGCGCGGTGGAGCCGCTCTCGCGGGCGGAGCATCCACAGCCTACAGCCTTGGTTCCGCTGGCCAGTCCGGTGCGGCGAGCGTCGCTTCCGGCCTCGGCGGTGTCGCACGCGCCGGCGCGTCCGCCGCGGCCTCTCCGCTGAAACGCGCCGCCTCGCGTGCGGCGGACAGCATGAAGTCGAGCATCACCGCAGGCGCCAAATCCGCCTTCGAGGCAACCGGCGGCTCTTCGTCCGAAGGCACGATCGGCGGCGATACCGAGGCCGCCAACGACACCGCCACTGGCCAGCGCGCGTCTTCCCGTCAGGGACCGCCCGACTGGGCCAAGCGCATGAAGCGCTCCCAAAGCATCACGCACGGCGTCCAGGCCGCCGCACATGCCGTCCGCTCCGGCGACAGCCACGGCGGCGGCTCTTCCATCAACCTATCCGAAAGCGACCGCTGATGAGCCTCTTCAAACGACCGGCAACCCACTATGGCAAATCACCCGAGCCCGAGACGCCCTACCAACGCGCCGGCCAGATCTGGGACGAACGCATCGGCTCGGCCCGTGTGCAGGCGAAGAACTGGCGTTGGATGGCGTTCGGCTCGCTGATCCTCTCGGCCGGGTTCGCTTCGGCGCTGGTCTGGCAGTCGGCACGCGGAACGATCGTGCCCTGGGTGGTGCAGATCGATCGCCTTGGGCAGGCGCAGGCCGTCGCGCCCGCCACCGCTGACTATCAACCGACCGATCCGCAGATGGCCTGGCATCTCGCCCGCTTCATCGAGCAGGTTCGCTCGATCCCGGCCGACGCCATCATCGTCCGTCAGAACTGGCTGCGAGCCTATGAGTTCACGACCTCGGCCGGCGCGATGGCACTCAACGACTATGCCCGCGCCAACGACCCCTTCACCAAGGTCGGCAAGCAGCAGATCTCGGTCGATGTCTCGTCGGTCATCCGCGCGTCGCCCACGAGTTTCCGCGTCGCCTGGATCGAGCGCCGCTATCAGGACGGCGCGCTTGCCGAGACATCGCGTTGGACCGCCATCCTCACCATCGTCGTGCAGCCGCCGCGCGACGTCGAAAAACTCCGGGCCAATCCGCTCGGAATCTACGTCAACGCTATCAATTGGTCACGGGAGCTGGGACAATGAAGTCGTCTTTCCGTAAAGCCGGAAACCCGGCTTCACACACATCCGCATCGTCGGTTTTACGCAGATCCGCGTTCCCGCTCATCCTGCTCGCGACAACTGCGCTGGCCGGCTGCGCCACGACGCAGAAGCCACCCGAGATCAGCTATGACGACGCAGCGCCGGCCGTGCAGACGGTCGATCCGCCGGCGCCGGTCACCGTGGTCGAACTTCCCCGGCCACTGCCACTCCCCGGCCAGATGAAGCCGGTCGAGGCGACGCGAAGCGCGCCGGAGGCATCCGACCCGACAGCGCGGGTCAACCAGGCCAACGCGGCGGCTCGGATCCAGCCGGTACGCAACGGGTTCATCAACTCGATGCAGGTCTATCCCTTCACACAAGGCGCGCTGTATCAGGTCTACGCCGCCGTCGGGCAGATCACCGACATCGCGCTCCAGCCCGGTGAGCAACTCGTCGGCTCCGGTCCCGTCGCCGCCGGCGACACCGTTCGCTGGATCATCGGTGACACCGAAAGCGGAACGGGCGCGACGCGACAAATCCATATTCTGGTGAAACCGACCCGGGCCGAGCTGATGACCAACCTCGTCATCAACACCAACCTGCGCACATATCACATGGAGCTGCGCTCGACCGAACGGACATATATGGCGTCCGTCTCCTGGCAGTATCCGCAGGATCAGCTCATCGCCCTACGCCGTCAAAACACCGAGGCCCAGGCAGTCCAGCCAGTCGCCACCGGCATCGACATTTCCCGCGTCAATTTCCGCTACGAGATCGACGGCGACCGCGCGCCGTGGCGGCCGCTCCGCGCCTTCGACGACGGCCGCCAGGTGTTCATCGAGTTTCCGCGCGGAGTTGCTCAGGGCGAGATGCCACCGCTCTTCGTCGTCGGCCCTGAAGGCAACACCTCCGAGCTGGTTAACTATCGGGTCCGCGGCAACCACATGATTGTCGATCGCCTGTTCGCCGCCGCCGAGCTGCGCTTCGGCGCGGGCGACCGCCAGAAGCGCGTGCGCATCACCCGCACCGACGGGAGGCCGGCATCGTGAGCGACATCGATCCCCGGAAAGAGGAAGGGCGTGGGTCGGAAAACGTCGAGCAGCCCCTGACCGGCGAACCGGCGCCGCCAATGCGGCTGCGCGCCGAGTCGCCGCGTGTCACGCGCTTGTCGCGGAAGGTGTTGGCCGGGCTCGGTCTCGCCGCCAGCGTTGGGATTGGCGGCGCGATGATCTACGCGCTCCAGACCCGGCACAGTGGCCGGCCGAATGAAGAGCTGTATTCGACTGACAATCGCGCCACCGCGGACGGCCTTGCCGGCCTGCCCCGGGACTATACGGGGCCGGTGCTTGGTCCTCCGCTGCCCGGCGACCTTGGACGTCCGATCCTCGATGCTCAAAACCGGGGGCAACAGGTTCCGGTCCCTGGCATGGCGACACCTAACCCCGGCCTCAGCGCCGAGGAACAGCGCCGGCTGCAGGAACTGGAGTCCGCGCGCACGGCGCGCCTGTTCGCCTCGACAGAAACCAGGACAAGCGCGCCCCCGGCGGCTTTACCTGGGGCGACACCAGCCGCCAATCCCCAACCGCCTCTGCCCGACCTGACAAGCCTCGGCCTAGCACCGCAGCCGGTCACGCCTTCGGCGCAGGATCGCCAACTCGCTTTCCTGAACGCTGCCGCCGATCGGCGGACCGTCTCCCCGGACCGGGTCGCGACTCCGGCCTCACCGAATATCCTCCAGGCCGGCGCGGTGATCTCGGCAGCTTTGATCACCGGCATTCGCTCCGATCTTCCCGGCCAGATCACCGCCCAGGTGACGGAGAACGTCTACGACAGCCCGACCGGCCGCATCTTGCTTGTGCCTCAAGGCACCCGCTTGATCGGCCAGTACGATAACGGCGTGGGCTTCGGCCAGCGCCGTGTGCTGTTGGTCTGGAACCGGCTCATCATGCCGAACGGCCGCTCGATCGTGCTCGAGCGCCAGCCAGGCGCTGACTCGGAGGGCTACGCTGGGCTCGAAGACGGTGTCGACTATCACTGGTGGGATCTTGCGAAGGCCGCCGCGCTGTCGACGCTTCTGGGGGTGGGCGCCGAGCTCGCCACCGATGACAATGACCGCCTAGTTCGCGCTATCCGCGATGGTGGGCAGGACACGATCAATGACGCCGGCCAGCAGATCGTCCGCCGTCAGCTCAACATCGCGCCGACGCTCACCATTCGACCTGGATTCCCAGTCCGCGTGATCGTCACCCGCGATCTGGTGCTCGAACCATACGGAGGCTCATGATGGCGAAGCTGAAACTCGGCCCGATCGCCGACGACAAACCGGTCAAGGTCACTGTGGAACTCCCCGCAATGCTTCATCGAGATTTAGCGGCCTACGCCGAGGCTCTCGGCCGCGAGCAGGGCCAGCCGATTGCCGATCCCGTCAAGCTCATCGTGCCGATGCTAGCGCGGTTCATCGCGACGGATCGGGGCTTTGCCAGCTCGCGCAAGACGACAGGGCCAAGTCACCAGCAACGACGCGCCAATGATCAGATTGGCAATTCGTAGGTCGGCAGACCGCTTATAAACGGCAAGCCGGGCAGCATTGTCTGCGACATCACTTTCGCAAGGCTTAGTAACTTTCGAAACGCTGGATTGTCGTTACTTGGCGACCATATCGCATAGAAGGGCAGGATCGCCCCGGCGATCGGCCGGAAACTTACCCCGGAAAACTGCGCGGCGATGATACCATCGCAAACCAGCGTCAAACCGCGACCGCTCGCCACTACCTGCATGAGCGTGTCGCGATAGACGGCCTGCCGCTGAATGCTAGGCGTATGTCCTGGCTCCGCTACGTGCTTGACAATATAGTCGTGAATGGCAGGACCAGGTGAGGCTTCGCTTACGACGAAGTGCCGGTCCGACAAATCACTCCACCGAATCTCTTCGTTATCGGCTAAATCGTCGTTTTCCGGCATCGCGACGTGGATGCGCTCGTTCCAGAGATGAGCGACTTCGCAATCCTTAGGCGCGTGCGAACTTGGCAGAAAGGCGATATCGAGGCGGTGTTGACGTATCGACGCAATGTAGTCCGAAGGTTCGCCCTCGACGAACTCCAGGTGAACAGCGGCGTGCTCATTATCGTAGGCATGGAACAACCGGGCTAGGAAACCAGAGGCGATCGAGGAAAATAAACCGATCCTGACTGCGCCGTCTTCGCCTCGGCCAATCGTACCCACCTCCTTCTGCGCATACTCGATTTGCTCGATGGCGCGTCGCGCCCTCCGGACAAATCTCTCTCCTGCGAATGTTAGATGCACTCCGCCACTATGACGGATGAGCATAGCTGCGCCAGTTTCGTCTTCAAGATCGCGAATTCTTCGACTGATCGCAGACTCACGAACACCAAGCGCGGCAGCGGCGCGTCGGATACTTCCGAGGTCCGCTGCCGCGATCAAATATCGAAGATGACGAAGCTCAATCGACACTCGCACTACCAGGGATTCTACGAGTTACATCGATTATGGTTTTGAAAATAGACGTCACGCGCCTACTCCGCCATCCACGGCAATCAGGGAGCCCGTTATGTAGCTCGCCGCCGGGGAGGCAAGGAACGCGACCACCGCAGCAATCTCCTCGGGTTGTGCATAGCGGCCGAGCGCAGTGACCGACTTCAGCCAATCAGCGAACGGGCCACTGTCCGGATTCATCTCGGTTTCGACCGGACCGATCGCAAGGGCGTTGACAGTGATCCGCTTCGGCCCAAGGTCGCGCGCAGCCCCTTTTACGTAACCCGCGATTGCAGCTTTGGTGGACGAATAGTCGGCTAGGCCCGGAGCGCCGACGCGTACTGCCGAGGTGGACGACATCGTGATAATGCGCCCGCCTTCGCCTATGACCTGAGAAGCCGCTCGGATTGCCGTGATGACGCCGGTGACATTCACGGCATGCATGCGGTCAAGTGCGGCGGTGTCGTTGATGTCGATCGCACCCGCTTCGAACACACCCGCGTTTGCAACGAGAATATCAAGCCGACCGAATTCTCGGTAGACGTCGGCGACAAGCGTCGCCACCTGCGCCGAATCTGCCTGATCGGCCTTGAACGCCTTTGCGCGAACGGTCTTCCGCTCCATATCGGACACAACGGACATGGCCCTGTCTTCACTCGCGGAGTAGCTGATTGCTACGTCCGCGCCTAGATCGGCGAGAGCCAGCGCCGAAGCCGCCCCGATGCCGCGCGAACCGCCCGTCACGAGCGCGACCTTGCCGGAAAGTAATTTGGTCATTGTCAATCTCCTTTGTTATGTTTGTCGTTAGGATTTCGCATTCACGTCCGTCACCGCGCGGGAAGCAGTCGGTCTCTATGCCTCTGAGAAGGACAACAGGACTCCGTAGGCCGAAGCCTTCTTACTAGGCAGCGAATTCGCGGGTCATACGTTTGATGGCCGCCGCGCAAGTCTCGATTAGAGAACTCAGACTATCCGCCCCGAGGCCTCTCCGGTTTATTGCAATTGGTTCGCTGCGAGCGCGCGGTCCTTTTCATTCTGGTCCTGCTGTTGTGTACGATCACGAACGCGCCAAATAAAAAAGAGCGCGAACATCGGGAAGAGCGCCTGCACAGTTCCTAAAACGTAGGCACTTGTGGTGGTCAGCAATATTCCAGCCGCTCCCAAGGCGAACAAACATGCAAACTTGATCAGAGTCAGGCCTGGCTCGACCTTCCCACGCGTAACGAGCATCAGCCCCGCGATTCCCGCAAGTCCGAGCATAAGGTTGTAGACGCCCTGATTAACAAACAAGGTTCTCAGTATTCGCGCCTGTTCTTTGGCCGGATAATCGAGTCCCCAATTGAGCTGAGGTAGGAGGAAATTGTGGACTGGTGGCCACATCCAGAGCACCGTCTCGACTAGGAAGAACGCGAAGTAAGTTGCAGTTGTTACGCTAACGAACAGCGTTGTGGATTTTCTCATCCTCACCTCCCCGATGCATCACTGTTATTTCGCAGCATTCTACTTCGCCTCAGGAAAGCTATTTCCAAACATTGGTAAACCACTCCGTGATGACTTTGCCGTGGCCTCGTCCTGGATGACGTCCCAATGCTCAACGAGCTGGCCCTCGTTCATTCGAACGATATCAACGACAATCCAGTCCGCCTCCTGTCCAATCCCTGAGAATCTTCCATGCAACATCAGCAAATCCCCTTCAGCCATAATCAATCGGTTCTCGTATTTCAGCGTTGCCGGAAGGCTTCGAACCAAATCGAAAAGCCCATGGCGCCCTGGTGCAATGTGAGCACTGTGCTGTATGTAGTTCGGCGACCAAAACTTTTCCGCCTCACGCAAGTCTCGCCTGTTAAACAAGGCATCAAACGCATCAAGCACGATGGTTTTATTTATCTGTTCAGATGTTTTCTTCATTTTGTCTCCAGACACTCAATGCCATCTCGGTAAAACGCATCTCACCGATCTTTGAAATTGCTCTTCGGCGTGTTTGTCAGTCATAGTTTTTCGCGGGACGGCCTATCGATTGACCGCAATAGCTCGACGATCGACAGCCTGTGGCGGCCACCATGAGACCTACTGTGTTCCGCCGAAACTGCGGTCAACGAAGCCGTAGTCTGCTCTGCCGTGGCCGCAGCCAGGCCGGACAATTCGCTACGAGCGATAGTCACTTTGCTGTCCTTGTCTCGATGCGCCTTCGGGCGCGGTTATTTAAGCTGCGTGTTTGCGATTGGCAGGATGGCTGCAACGCGCCATCCGTCTGCACTACGAATGAGAATCTGACTGATCAGGAACGTGTTGTTCTGCGCGGGTTTTCCAGCAAGGCCTCGGGTGAAGGTGATTGGAACCAAGATCTGCACAACGTCGGTGGTTATTGCGGTTGATTTGAAATGGCTCATATCCGGATCGAGATGCCAGGTGCCTGCGTAATAGTCCGTCAGTGTTTCGGTAATTGCCTTCTTGCCCCTTACTTCGACACCGCGCGTGAGCCACAGCATGTCCGGGGATTCCCACAGCAGCGCTGCCACCGCCGTCGGATCGTGAGCGTTCTGGGCTGCCACAAAGCGCACAAAGAAGGTGCGAGCCTCGTCATCTCGGGAGGTTGCCGATGCTGACTCGGCAACCGCCGCCGTCATCGCGAGAAAAACGAAAGCGGCGCGCAGCATGGACAAGCGGACGCGTGTGAGAGAACTCCAGACGGTCGGAGTATTCGACAAATGTTCCAATGCGTTCACCTTCCTTTCTATTCCGGACTCGGGGAATTTTGCTATCTGCCCAAGGTGCTGAACTAGTGTGTCGATTACAGCGAGGGATCGGTCAGATCTGGTGCCAGGGTGTGTCAAACGGCCACCAACGTCCTGCCGCGAATCTGTCCACGGATGATGGCTGCCGCTCGCGCGGGAAGCGCATCAAGCCCGATTTCCTCGATAACGCTGGCCGGCAAACCGTCAGGGATGACCTCGGCCAACCGTTTCCAAGCGGCGATCCGGGTCTTGTTCGGGCACTTCTCGGAATCAACCCCTAAGAGCGCCACGCCGCGCTTGATGAAGGGAAGAACCGTCGTCTGAACGTTCGTGCCTCCAACCAAGCCGAGTGCCGCAACGGCGCCGCCGTAGGCAGTACTGGCGAGCACGTTCGCAAGCGTGGCGCCGCCCACATTATCGATCGCGCCAGCCCAACGCTCAGGGAGCAGTGGCTGCGCAGGTATGTCGCCGATATCCTTCGCCAATACGATCTCATCTGCCCCGAGCGCGCGGAGATAGGGTTCCTCCTCGGCACGCGAGGTCGCCCCAAAAACACGATAGCCAAGCCGGTGCAGCAGCATGACCGCGACGCTGCCGACCCCGCCGGTAGCACCCGTCACGAGGATGTCGCTGCCCGCAGCGACGCCGTACCGCTCCAATGCGTTGATGCACAGCATGGCCGACAGGCCAGCGCTGCCGTGCGTCATCGCTTGGCGCATTGTCATGCCCGTTGGCACTGGAACCAACCATTCGGCTTTGACGCGGGCTTTTTCGGCGTAGCCGCCCCAATGCCGTTCGCCGATGCCCCACCCGGTGGCGATGACCTTGTCGCCTGGCTTGAAGCTGTCCGAATTGGACTCCTCCACGATGCCGACGAAATCGACCCCGGGCACGAAGGGAAAGCTCTCAACGATTTGGCGATGTCCGGCGCCGGTGATCGCAAGACCGTCCTTGTAGCCCATGTCGGAATAATGGACGCGGACGAGCACGTCGCCCTCCGGCAGGTTGTCATCCGTTAGGGTTTCGATCGCGGCCTCGATCGTCTCAAAGGGCCGGCGGAGTACCAATGCTTTGAAGCTGTCGCTGGGCATGAAGGTTGCTTCCGATCTGGGTTCGAGTTGGTCCGCCGAATGATGAGTGCGCCATTATCGGCCTTTGAACGAAAAAGCTGGCCGGGGTCTGCCTTCTCGGAACGCTTCAACAGAAGTTTGGAGAGCGAGTGTCACGTCGTCGGTGTCGAAGAGCGGCATGGCGATGTCGAAGATTGCCTCGTCGGCGACGACGACCCCTCCAGTCGCCCAGATGCGCAGCAGCGCCTTATGTGCGGCATGGGCACGCGTTGGCCCGCTCGCCACCTTGCGCGCGAAGGCCGTCGCCTCGCTCAGGACGTCAGTGTCGGCCACCACCCGATTCACGACGCCATGATCCCGCATCACCGTCGCCGGCACTTGCTCGGATGTGAGAGCCCATTCCATCGCGCGTGCCCGCCCGACGCGCTCGGCGATGCGGTAGATACCGCCCAGCAGCGTCACGATCCCAATCGATTGTTCCGGATGGCCGAAACGCGCCGTTTCTCCGGCAAAGATGACGTCGGCACGCACGGCGAGTTCGAGGCCGCCGCCGAAGCACAAGCCCTGCACGGCCACGACGGTCGGAATGGGAAGTCGTTCAAAGCTATTAAATGTTGCCATGTAGGATTCGAATACGGTGCGTAGTTCCCGACCGGTCATATTCGGCCAGGCCACGATGTCGCCGCCGAAGCTGAAGTCCGGTCCCTCGGCGTGCACCAGCAGCGCGCGAGCCTTGCCGCGAGCAATCTCGTCGAGGGCTGCGGCCAACTCGTCTACCATTTGCACATCGATCCGGTTCTGCGGAGGATTTGCGATGATCAGCGTCGCGAGTTCGTCGACAATAGTCAGGCGGATATGGGACATGGCTGGCCTCCGGGCGATCGAACAAGATATTCGCGGAACCAACCGACGGCTGCGGCGCTCGCCACAGAGAACTGGGACAAATAGGGGTCGAAATGACCGCCTTGCACCGTCACCAGCTTCTTCGGTTGAAGGGCGCGTTCATAGGCGGCGAGCGCGAGATCTGTCAGGGTGATGGTGTCTTCCATCGCAACGACAAGCATCAGCGGTGTTGGTGACACGCGGGCGATCCAGGTGCCGGGCTCATACATTCGCGCCGCACGACCCGAGCGCAGTGTCACCTCGTTGCGCCATACACCTTCGGGCAACTCCTGAAGATAGAAATCGATGGCGTCTTGCGAACGATAGGCTGCGGGCTGCTCGTGATCGCTGCCAACAACAGCAATCCGCTGTCCAGGCTCGCCACGGAACCGGCGTCGGTCATCCTCGATGAAGGCCGCCTCCAGGCCGGGGACCGCACCCGGCTCGACGCGGCGCAGGCCCTGTTCGTAGCCGCTGATTGTCGGCACTTGCGCGACCACCGCCTTGAGCCGCCTGTCGGTGGCGCCGAGAAAGATCGCATGGCCTCCGGCATAGCTCGTGCCCCATAGGCCGATCCGGGCGGCGTCAACCTCCGGCCTGCTCTCCAAAAACGAGATTGCCGAACGCCAGTCTGCGATTTGTCGCCAAGGGTCGATGTCGCCCGGTTCGGGAGCGTCGCTGCTGCCGAAATTGCGGTGATCGTACAATAGGACGACGAAGCCGGCCTCAGCGAAGGCACGGGCGAAAGGAAAGAGCCCGTGATGAGCGGTCCCCGCGTAGCCATGCGCCATGGTGATCGCCGGTAGAGGAGTGGCGGCACCGGCTGGACGAAGGAGCCAGCCACGAAGCACGACACCCGGCTCGGCGTCGAACGCGACATCGTGCTGTTCGATCGTCGGTCGGAGCGGCGCGGAGTCCGAACTAACCATGTTCAGGTCTCCCGATTTGGTGCGGGAACGTCGAAGCCGTTCAGCGTCGTCGCGACGAAGGCATAGACGCCGACGAGGAAGACGAGTTGGGCCGCGCCAAGTTCGCCGAAGGTTTCGACCGCCAGCCGCCAAGTCGGCTCTGGAACCGGGCCGCCGCGGCAAAGCGCCAGCGCCATATCGAAAGCTGCGCTTTCATCGGTGGCAAGATCGTCCGGCTTGATGTTCGAGACCAGTGCCGAAATCCGGGCCAAGGGCATGCCGACCCGCTCCGCGACCGCAACATGCGCGTAGATTTCGTAAGCGGCCCGGTGGTGGCCGCCAACGACGAGGATCACGACCTCTTTCACGCTGGCCGAAAGCACTCCGATCGCATTGACCGCCTTGGTGAGGTCCCACGATCCCTTGCCGACGGCCGGATGGTGGAGCGACACGTTCCAGGGTCCGATCATCTTGCCGTCGGGCTGTTGGGTCTTGAATGCGTTGAAGCCGGTAGCGATGCCCGCGCGCATGTCGTCGTAAAGCGCCTTCTGGAGCGGATCGAAATCGGCCGGATCGATGAGAGGAAGCCGCATCGTCATTGCCCCGGGAAGGGCAGCGGGATGAGCTTGCCTTCGAGGCGCCGCGCCAGTTCTGCCGAGAACGCAACCACCTGCTCATAGGGGCTATGGAAAAGCTGGATTGCATCGATCAGGCCTTTGTCATTATGACAAAGGATCGTTACGCCGGCCACGTCACGTCCCTGAAACTTGCCCCGCCATTCCAGGCATGTGCGGCAGCCCGCGTTCGTTTCATGGACAAAGCCGATCGCGTCGTACATCGCGCGGGTCGCATCGAAGAAATGCCGCACATCAACAGGCCCTACGATCGGAGTGCTCGCGACCGACGTAACGAGCGCTACGTTAGCGGTGAACGCTGCCGCGAAGGCCTCCTGCGTCGGGCGCCGGATGATCTCAAGCCATTCCTGGCCTACTACAGCGGTTGGGTTCTCGGTCATGCCGACGCTGCCTCTGCTTTGACGGACAAGATGGGATAGTCGGTATACCCATGCGCATCGCCGCCATAGGCAGTCGAGCGGTCGAAGGTGTTGAGCAGAGCGCCTGTGCGGATGCGCTCGGGGAGGTCCGGATTGGCGATGAACATGCGGCCGAACGCGACCGCATCGGCGAGGCCAGACGCAACCGCATCGACGCCCATCTGCGTCGTATAGCCGCCGGCCGTGATCACCGGCCCAGCGAACAGGTGCCTGAACAAGGCGGCATTGTTTGCGCTGTCTATACTGGCGTCGTCAGCCAGGCCGATCGACGAGGCGCGCGGTTCGATCAGGTGGAGATAGGCAAGATTGCGCTTGCTGAGTTCACCGATGACGTAGCTGAAGTGCGAAACAGTATCGCTGTCGCTCAGCCCACCGAGATTGCCGTGCGGAGACAGGCGAACCGCGGTTCGATCGGCACCAATGTCGGAGCTGATGCCATCGACGACTTCGAGCAGCAGTCGCGCCCGGTTTTCGATCGTGCCGCCATAGGCGTCCGTGCGCTGATTGCTGCCATCTTGGAGGAATTGATCGAGGAGGAAGCCGTTGGCGCCGTGGATCTCGACACCATCGAACCCAGCTTCGCGGGCGTTTTGCGCGGCTTGTCGGAAGGACGCGACGATCGCCGGCAGCTCATCGGTTTCGAGCGCGCGTGGCACCTCATAGGGAAGCTGGGTAAAGCTCGGCGTATAGGCATTGCCCGGCGGGGCTATCGCCGATGGCGCCACCGGCAGGCTGCCATCGGGATTGTAACTTGAGTGCGACCAGCGGCCGTGATGCACGATTTGCAGCACGACGCGTCCACCTTGAGCATGCACGGCGTCTGTCACCGCACGCCAACCGGCGATCTGTTCTGCCGTGTGGATGCCCGGCATCTGCGGATAGCCGTGCCCTTGGACGCTGATCGCCGTGGCTTCGGTGATAACGAGACCAGCAGATGCACGCTGCCCATAATACTCGGCACTGATCGGTTGGGGTACGCCGCCCGGACCGGCCCGCATGCGCGTCAGCGCGGGCATGACGATGCGATGGGGAAGAGCGAGCGCACCAAGTTGGAGTGGTGCAAAGAGGATATCGGTCGACATTGTCCGCCTTTCGAGAGGTTTTAAGCGCGGGGCGTAGTGCCCCGCGCCAGTGTCAGCTGAACGTCAGCGCGCCGAAATCGAGCGTCACCAGCAGCGGCTCGGGAACCTTCTGGAAGGCGCCGTCATAGGCGTAGATGCGGCGCGTGGTCGGCATCTTGATGCCCTGAAACTCGCGGTAATTGCTTGTGTAATTCGCACCGCTGTTTCCGTTCAAAATATCAACGGTGTAGTCATGACGCCGCATCAGCCCATCAGGGCCGAAATGCGTGATCTGCGTTTTTGTGTGGCTGACGATGTGATCCGGGAAAGTGACCTTCAGCCGCCGCCATTCCTCGCCATTCTCGTGCCACGGCTCGATCTCTTCCGTCTCGAAGCCGGGATAGGTGTAGAGGAAGGGCGACGTCAGGTAGGTCCACAGTGCTTCGCTGCTGAAGAAAGCCGCCTGCAATGGATCCCACGGATCGGCAAACTCCTGACCGACAAATTTGGCCTCTGGATCATCGCGGGTTTCGACAATCTCGCCAACCAATGTTTCGATGGTCAGCCGGCCGGGCACGAATACGCTGCGCTGACCGGGCTTCAAGAAGGGTGTGATTGTCAGACGCTCGGTGTGCGTCTCGATCTCGAAGACCTTGTCGAGCAGCAATCCTGGCTGCTGCTTGAAGTCCCAGATCGCACCGGCGATCGAAACCTCGGCCCGAAGCTTGGTGAAGGCGTTCCAGCGGTCGAGGCCACCATGCGCCTCGACCGCGAATGAGAGGAGATCGCCCATCATGATTTCAGGAACGCCAAGAGGTCAGCGTTCAGCCGATCGGCATGAGTCACTGCGAGCCCATGGGGCGCGCCCGGATATTCCTTCAGCGTGGCATGCGGTACGACCTTCACCTGACGACGAGACGCCAAGTCGATCGGGACGATCTGATCATCGTCACCCTGAATGAGCAGCGTCGGGATCGTCATCTTCTTCAAGTCTTCGCGGAAGTCGGTCTCCGAGAATGCCTTGATGCAGTCGTACTCACCCTTGACGCTGCCAGTCATGCCCTGCCGCCAGAAGGAGTCAATCTGACCCTGCGAGACTTTAGCGCCGGCGCGATTGTAGCCGAAGAACGGCATCGCCAATTCTTTGAAAAACTGCGCGCGGTCGGCAACGAGGCTTGCCCGCAGTCCGTCGAAGACGCTCATCGGCGCGCCTTCGGGATTGCTGGCGCTTTGCGCGAAATAGGGAGGCACTGCGGAAATCAGCACTGCCTTTGCGACGCGATGGGTGCCGTGGCGGCCGATGTAGCGGGCAACCTCTCCGCCGCCCGTCGAATGCCCGACCATCGTCGCGCCGCGCACGTCGAGTGTTTCGAGAAGTGTCGCGAGATCGTCGGCGTAGGTATCCATGTCGTTGCCGGTCCAAGTCTGGTCCGACCGGCCATGCCCACGGCGGTCATGCGCGATAACCCGATAACCGTGATCGGCTAGGAACAGCATCTGGGCGTCCCACGCGTCGGCGCTGAGAGGCCAGCCATGGGAGAAAGTTACGACCGGACCGGTTCCCCAGTCCTTGTAGTAGATCTTTGTGCCATCTTTGGTTGTTACTGTCGTCATCGGATGAAGTCCTTTGTGAGGGGTTTTGGATGATGGTGTGTCGCTGGCCTTCGCCGTCTCGGCGAACGCAATCGTCGGGACGCTAAGCGCCGCGGCTAGGCTGCCGCCCGTTGCGAGCAGACCGCGTCGTGAGGTCAAGAACTTGTTCTTAGGGTCATCAGCGGTCATTTGAATTCTTTCCATCTATTGGCGTTCATGGTTGGACGAGGCGATGTCGTACCGGTATCGCCCCGAATGAAGTTGCCCATCCGTCAAGCGATTCCGAAGCGCGGAGCTGCAAACGCGCGTGACAGGTTGGGCGCGAGCGCGCGCCGCGCCGCTTCATAGGCCGCCCAATCGCTGGGGTTGGGTAAGGAGGGGATTGTTATCAGTTCGCCTTGATCGAGGCCGGCAAGCGCGGCATCGACGAGATCATCGGCCGACATGACAGTCCCCTCAGGAAGATTCTCTACCGAAGTGCCCGTGATCCCCCAGAACTCGGTCGCGACTGCACCCGGCAGAACAGCCTGAATGCGCATTCCTTTGCCGGCGAACTCATGGTGCAACGACCGGGAAAACGTCAGCACAAACGCCTTGCTCGCGCCGTAAGCGCCGTTCAGGAGCTCGGGCGCGAGCGCCAAAATCGACGCGATGTTAATGATCGTCCCAGTGCCACGTGCGACGAACCCCGGCACTGCCGCGCAGACGAGTCGAGTGACAGCAACGATGTTCAACGCGATCATCGCCTGAATCTTGTCGCTATCGGCAGCAAGGAGAGTCGGTGCGACGCCAACACCGGCGCTGTTCAAGAGCAAAGTGATGCTCGCATCGGCTCGGACCACTTTTTCGATCCGGGCCAGGTCGCTTTGCTCAGTAAGGTCAGCAGAGAGGATTTCGATGGATTGGCCCGTTTCGTCGGTCAATCGGGTAGCCAATTTATGAAGTCTACCTGAGTTACGTGCGACAAGAATTAGGTTATATCCACGACTAGCAAGTCTATCCGCGTATACTGCTCCAATTCCTGAAGAAGCTCCGGTAATGAGTGCCGTTCCTTTATTGACTATGCTCATGACCAACCCCCTGCAGACGTCAGAATATTTTCAGGCTGCTGATCAGAACCTACACAGGACGGTTGACTTCTCGAATGTCGGAAACCCCTCGTTTTCGGACATCAGCGCATTCCGATTGTCATTGGACGTCGGTCCAGCGCCTCCGACGAGCATTTGGCGTCTCGCTCAAGACCAAAGATGGTCCGTCATAGGGAGCGGCTCCACCGTCGAAACTGATCGCCCATAGGGCACTTTAGGCACCCTGCTTCTTGGAGAGGCTGTTAGATTACTGGGCTGAAGGGCGCGGCGTGATTCGCAGCTTTGATGTGGACCGCATCGACGCGCGGCCGGATGGCCGAGATTTCCAAGCCGACCAAGCGCTACCCAACGGATCTGACCGTCGAGGAGTGGGTACGTATCGAGTCCGTTGCTGCCCATGGCGACCAAGAACGGACGACCGGTCGCGGCAGGTCTACGCGAGGTGCTGAACACCAGGCAACATGCGACGCCCTCCGCAAAGGGACATTCACACCATCAGTCCACTAAGCCCTTCTCGTTCAGCAGCAAGGCAAGCGGCTTGATCGGGCCGAGCGGGATGAATTGAAATTCCATCATGCCGGCTTGGCCCAAAGGAAGCTTCTCCAGAAGCGCACGCGCTTCCTCAGGGTCAGTGACGTTCATCACGAGCACGATCCCGCTTTCGTCCGTTTTGAAGTACCACTGGTCGACTTTGCCAGCGAGATAGAGGCGGACGGTTTCGCGTATCTCGATCGGTAAAACCGGGGCTCTCGCGTCGGGAGCGCCCTCGGCCGTCCACTGTCCGATTGCGAGGATCTTCGTCGTCGGGACGGCAAAAGGGGCTTGCATCGACGGGTGTACGTCAGTGTCGCTGAGGGGGACCGTCTTGTCAGGCATTTCATTTCCTTTGCGAGCGCCGACGATGTCTCGGTCTTGTGATCGGAACAGCGGGTGCAGCCTTTGCGGATTCGCGCCCGTGTCGGCGCGAGAGAGCGAGGCGATTGGACCCGTCGTGGCGACGATACCTGGCGTGCCGGCCGTCTTGATTAAACCAGCAGCGCGAGGGGGGCCGCGTTGCTCCTTACGCGTTTCCAAGCATGATCTTGGCAACCGGCTCGGGCGCATCGATTTGCACCCAGTGCCCCGCTCGCAGCAAATGGAGAGAAGGATGCTTTAGATGCGACCGGAAATCCTCAGCCACGCCTATATTGAGATAAGGATCGGTCTCACCCCAGATCAGCTTGACCGGGATTTCAAGCGCCTCCATCTCGTGAAGTCGCTTGGTGTTTCTGGCGACCTCCCCGAAAAGCTCCGCGGTCATCTGTGCAAAGGCAGGGGCGGAACTGGGTTGCTTGCTGAAATTCTTGTCGATGATCGGGCCAAGGAACGAAGCATAATACGCCTTCTGATTTTCCGGCAGAGCCTGCTGAAACTGCGCTCGCTGAAAGTTGAGCACCCAGGCAAATTGCTCGGGGCTTTGCAGAATAGCGCGCGTGAGCGCCGTGAGGTTGGTGGTGGCGAAGAGTTCGATGAACTCCGGAAACCGGACGGTGGGCGCCGCAGCGTAGACCGAATTGAGAATGCAGAGCGAGTCGACGTGTTCCGGGTGTTCAATCGCGAAATTGACTGCGGCAGGACCGGATGAGTCGTGCGCTACGGGAACAATCTTACCAAGGGTCAGCGCCTCGACGACCGAATGAAGGTCGCCCAGTTGTTGCTTGAAACTGTATTTGGCGCCTGCGGGTTTGTCGGAAGCGCCGAAACCGAGGAAGTCGAACGCGACGACCCGGCGCCCCCCGGCGACCAAATATGGTATCAGATCGTCATAGATATGCAGGTTGTCGGGGAAGCCGTGCATGACTACGAAAGCAGGACCGGCGCCTTCGTAGTCACGAGCATAGATGTTACCCTGTTCACGCGGAATTCGATGCTCAGAGAAGGGTGGCTTGCCGCCGATCGCGCGATCTAAACTTCTCAAGGTGTCGGTCATATCTCATCCTTCTAACGGCGCTGGTTGGATAGATTCGCTGGCGCCGAAATAGCGTCGGAACTGCGGACCGCCCAAACCGTGAGGCAAACAGAGCTCCAGGTTGAGCACCGTGTCCCCTACGTTTTCGAGGCATCTCCGATGAATCGGAAAGCGCGCGACAGGTGCGACTAACCGGAAAAGTCGCGGTTGCGGGTCAGAGCCTACATGGGACGGACGGCCTCTCGAATGTCGGAAACACCTCCTTTTCGGACATTCGGTCGTTGAAAGTTGATGCAAACCTTGCGAATGATGAAGCAGGATCTCATCTCAGGTCTGGGCGGAGTGCGTCAGCAGGGACCATCTACTTTAGACACTAACTCCGCACATCAAGACCGAGGAAAGCAATTGATCGATATCACAAAACGACAGGGCGTGAAGATAGCTCCACTTCCAGACGAAACATCGAAGTTGAGAGCAGTCGCATCGAATACGTACCAACGCGACAGCGCCAGTTGTTCTGCGGATGGAAATTGAAATGCTACGCATCGGCTTCGTCATATTCCCTGGCTTTGGTGTTATGAGCTTTTCCGCGATGTCGGTCTTTGAGACTGCGAACACGGAATTTGGTGAACAATACTATGATGTTCGCCTTCTTTCGGAGATCGGCGGCTCGGTACGCAGTTCGATTGGCGTCGTTGTCGAAACAGAGGCCTTTGGGGATAGCGAATTCGACACGGTTATTATTGGCGGTGGAGGCCATATGCCGTTCACCCAAGGGCTTCTTGCCTATCTGCGGCAAGCCGCTAGCGAGTCACGACGTCTTGCCGCAACCTGCACAGGGGCCTTCTTTCTAGCAGAAGCGGGGCTGCTCGACGACTCCCGCGCCACCACCCACTGGTTTTATGCTGACGACTTCCGCAAGCGATACCCGAAGGTCAAGCTGGAAGACGAACGACTGTTCATTATTGATGGTTCGATATGGACGTCGGCGGGGATGACGGCGGGCATCGACCAGGCTCTGGCGATGGTCGAAAAGGACCTCGGCCCCGAGATCGCCCGCGCGGTTTCGAAGAGCTTCGTTCTTCACAATCGGCGGACCGGTGGACAGCCCCAATCGTCGGTGTTGCTCGATATGGGCCCAAAGTCCGACCGGATTCAGGCCGCACTCGCCTACGCGCGAAAAAACCTGCATACACCGCTAACCGTTGAGCAACTAGCTGACGCCGTGCACCTGAGTCCGCGGCAGTTCAGTCGAGCCTTTCGAGCGGAAACCGGCATCCCTCCTTCAAAGGCAATCGAGAAACTTAGGATCGAGGCTGCTCGTTTGCTCGTTCAAGACGGAAGGCATCCAATCGAGGTCATCGCCCGGCAGACTGGTTTCGGCGACGACGAAAGGATGCGGCGTGCGTTTCTGCGCGCATTCGGGAAGCCTCCGCAAGCACTCCGCCGAAGCGCGCGCGGTGAGATTGAAATTGCCGAGGATGCTGAAACAAGCCTGTCATAAGAGGTGGTGCAGGTGGTCGGAATCTAACCGGCACTCCTCCCGGAACAATAAGCGGCACCGTTGCTGCAAATCCCGATTTCCGTGAATCCACGCACCTGTGCGGCACCTTCAACGACAACGTCACCGTCCTATGTGCACGCCAGAGCCCGCTAACTCCCGATTGATCCACGTGAGGGCTTCCACCGTTCGCTATCTATTGTTTTCTATCTCCTCACCCACCCATCAAGAGGAGATGCAACATGCACGCGACGGCGAATACCCCCATCGGAAGAACGATCAGACGACAGCAATTACGTGAGATGGTTCCGTTAGCTGACAGCACGATCTACGAAATGGAACAGCGGGGGGAATTTCCACGACGCTTCGCTTTGACCCCGCGATGCGTGGTTTGGGATCTGGGCGAGGTTCAGGCATGGCTCGCGGCCCGTCGCTCAAAACCAATTCTCCGTGCGCCCGGTCCCGACGTGAAACAACGCCGAGCCCGTCCGGTCAAAGAGCCGGATGGGGCTCCAGGATCGGCATCGACGGCGGGATGAGTGTCGGCACGTACTTTCTACCATCGACCCAAGCATCCAAGATATCCGACCACTCCTGCATCATGTGCCGACGCTGTACCTCATACTCGGCTTTGTTATAGACGCCACGCGACGAGCGCCCGTCCTCATGCGCTAAGCACTTTTCGATCCAGTCGCTGTTGAAGCCGAGTTCGTTCAGCAGAGTCGAACCTGTCCGCCGCATGTCGTGAACCGTAAACGGCTCCAGGGGCAAACCTTCCGCCTTCGCGCGCTCAACGACTGCATAGGTAACCCGATTGAAGGTGGCGCGCGACATAGGAGCATCGGCGTCGTACCGCGACGGCAGAAGGTATCTTGAATTTCCTGCACAGGTCTTCAGGGCGATCATGATGTCGAGCACCTGACGCGACAGGTAGACGTTGTGCGCTTTCGAGCGCTTCATCCGCTCCTTCGGGATCGTCCAGACCGCATTCTCGAAGTCAACCTCGTCCCACACTGCGTCCTGTAGCTCGCTTTTGCGCACCATCGTGAGCAGGTAGAGCCGCATTCCCAGCCGGATTGTGGGAAGTGTGGCGATGTGCTCGATCTGCTTCAGCATCACCCGAATTTCGGAAGGCGAAAGCGAGCGGTCCTTCGGCACGAAGGTGGCGATCGAAGCCGGCCCTACCTCATCGGCCGGGTTGGCGACCTTTTCGCCGTGCAAGATCGCAAATCCGTAGATCTGCTTCAGGATGTCTCGGACATGGATAGCCGTCGCTGGGGCACCGCGTTCAACGATTTTGCCACAGTGGTTTCTGAGATCGTCGGGTGTGATTTCCGTGAGCAGGCGATTACGCCAAACCGGTAGAAGCTCTCGCTCGAAGATGGAACGCCGCATGGCGCGCGTGCTGTCGGCCATCGGCGCGGCGGTGAGCCACTTCTCCCCGAACTCGCCAAAACTCTTTGCTTCTTTCAGGCGCCGCTTATCGCGCTGCTTCTCTATCGCCGGCGACCGTCCTTCACCAATGGCCCGCCTCGCGTCGATGCACTTCTCTCGGGCCCGGGCGAGCGAGATTCCGTCGCGTCCGTACCTGCCCAGATAGACGGTCTCCCGACGGCCGTTGAGCCTGTAGTCCAAGCGAAACGAGATCGCGCCACTGGGCATGACGCGCACATACATCCCGTCACGGTCCGCAATCTTGTAAATTTTGTCTTTTGGTTTCAATGCCTTGAGGGCGACATCCGTCAGCATCCTTACTGCCTCCTGAAAAGTACCGTCAGCACAAATTTGAGGCTCCGCGACAGATATTATCCATTATTTCCAATGGCTTAATACAAAAAAAGTACCGTCACGAGCCTCATTGCCCATGACGGTACTTTCAAAAATACAGCTAAGCAATATGCCCGAGGTCCGTCAGACGGACCGCCATTGCCAAACTCTACCCATCGATAGCTGTCGATCGACACCGGCAAGAATTATTTTTATTTACAGTGGCTTACGTCGTACAATAGCGTAAATTCGGCGGCGTTCGAGTGGGCCTGAATCATTCCCACTCGATCGTGCCGGGCGGCTTGCTGGTATAGTCGTAGGTCACGCGGTTGATGCCCTTCACCTCATTGACGATCCGCGTGGCCACGCGGGGCAGGAAGTCGCCGGGGAATTGGAATGCCTCGGCGGTCATGCCGTCGGTCGAGGTGACCGCGCGCAGCGCCAGCACATTGTCATAGGTGCGCCCGTCGCCCATCACGCCGACGCTGCGCACGGGCAGCAGCACCGCGAACGCCTGCCAGATCGTGTCGTACAGCCCCGCCGCGCGGATTTCCTCGAGATAAATCGCATCGGCCTTGCGCAGGATGTCGCAGCGTTCCTTGGTCACTTCGCCCGGAATGCGAATCGCGAGGCCAGGTCCGGGGAACGGGTGGCGCCCGACAAACGCCTCGGTCAGCCCGAGTTCGCGGCCCAGCGCGCGGACTTCGTCCTTGAACAGCTCGCGCAGCGGCTCGACCAACTGCATGTTCATCCGCGCGGGCAGGCCGCCGACATTGTGGTGGCTCTTGATCGTCACCGACGGGCCGCCGGTGAAGCTGACGCTTTCGATCACGTCGGGGTAGAGCGTGCCCTGTGCGAGGAAATCCGCCCCGCCCACCTTCTTGGCCTCGGCCTCGAAGATGTCGATGAACGCCGCGCCGATGAACTTGCGCTTGGCCTCGGGATCGGTGACGCCCGCCAGCCCTTCGAGGAAGGTCGCTTCGGCATCCACATGCACCAGCGGGATGTTGTAATGGTTGCGGAACAGCGAGACGACCTGCTCGGCCTCGCCGCTTCGCATCAGGCCGTGGTCGACGAACACGCAGGTGAGCTGATCGCCAATCGCCTCATGGATCAACACCGCGGCGACCGCACTGTCGACACCGCCGGACAGGCCGCAAATCACGCGCCCCTTGCCGACTTGCGCGCGGATCTCGGCGATCTTGGCGGCGCGGAACTCGGCCATCGTCCAGTCGCCGGTCAAACCGCAGACGTGCCGCGCGAAATTGGCGATCAGCTTGGCACCGTCGGGGGTGTGCGCCACTTCCATGTGGAATTGCGTGGCGTAATAGTGGCGCGCTTCGTCGGCGACCACCGCAATCGGCGAACCGGGGCTGACCGCGACCGGGCGGAAGCCGGGGGCAAGCGCGGTCACCTTGTCGCCATGGCTCATCCACACCGTATGTTTTTCGCCCGGCTGCCACACGCCGTCGAACAGCGCGCAATGGTCGGTCACCTCGATCACCGCATGGCCGAATTCGCCACTTTCGCCGAGCGTTACGGTACCGCCCAATTGGTGCATCAGCACTTGCTGACCATAGCAAATGCCCATGATCGGTATGCCGCTATCGAGAATCGCCTGCGGGATGCGCGGCGATCCGTCCTCCAGAACCGAGGCCGGGCTGCCCGACAGGATCACGCCCTTGGGGTTCATCCGGGCAAAGGCCGCATCGGCGGTGGTGAACGGGGCGATCTCGCTGTAGACGCCAGCCTCCCGCACGCGCCGTGCGATCAATTGCGTTACCTGGCTGCCGAAATCGACGATGAGGATGGAGTCGGTCTGATGGGTCATGCGGCCAGATAGCAGATACGCGCTGTGGGGGAAGAGCTTTGGGGGCCATATGAACGACAAGCGGGATATGAAAGCGGTCGCGCGCGCTGGCTTCGAGCCCATGGTGGAGGCGGCGGGGAGAGATGGCCGCAAACTGGCGGGGCTCGCCGGGCTCGCATCGAAGATCGGACTGCGCGGCCGGGTCTATCCGCTGGCGACCGAAGCGCGCGCGCTGGCCCCCGATGACGGCGAGGTCGCGGCACGCACCCAACAATTGATCGGGCAAAGCGTGCCGCGCTGGCATTTCAATATGCTGCGCGACGAACCGCGCAACGCCGCATTCGACGCCGCGATCCGGCGCGCGGTGACGCCGGGCACGCATGTGCTCGACATTGGCGCGGGCAGCGGCCTGCTGTCGATGATGGCGGCGCGCGCCGGGGCGGGCCGCGTGGTCGCATGCGAGGAAAACCCGGCGATCGCCGATTCCGCGAGGCGCATCGTCGCCGCCAATGGCTATGCCGACCGCATCCGCGTCGTCACCGGCAATTCGACCGAGCTCGAACTCGAATCGGATCTCGAAGGCCATGCCGATGTGATCGTATCCGAAATCGTCTCGAACAATTTGCTGGCCGAGGGCGTGCTGACCACGCTGGCCGACGCGGCATCACGGCTGCTGGCACCCGGCGGGCAGATGATCCCGATGGGGGGCGCGGTGATGGTTGCGCTGGCCAATTGGGGTGCCGCTACGAGGACGCACATGGCAGAGGTCGCCGGGTTCGATCTCGACGGCTTCAACGCGCTGGCGCAGGTGCCGCGCAATGTCGCGGTCAGCGACGCGACGCTCACGCTGCACAGCACGCCTGCGGCGTTGCTGTCGTTCGACTTCACCGGCAAGGCCGCGCGCGAACCGCATCGCGGGGCGGCGACGCTCGTCAGCGACGGCACGCCCGTCAGCGGGATCGTGCAGTGGATCCGGCTCGATCTGGATGCCGAAGCCAGCTATGAAAACCGCCCCGGCCCCGACGCCAAGTCGCATTGGGGCGCGCAATTCTATCCGTTCGACGCGCCGCTTGATCTTGCAGCCGGGACCGAGTTGCGCGTCGTCGGGGTGCATGACGGGCACCAATTATTGGTATGGCGCGAGGATATGGTGCCCGAGGTCTGAGCTGCCGTCGTCGTAACGCTTCCTCTCGCTGCTGGGCCCCGGCCTCCGCCGGGGAAGCAAGGAGATAGCGCCGCTTCACTCCACCGGCTTGACCGTGAGCCCCGTCCACTTCGCCGCAAACGCCCAGGCGTCGGCGGTTTCGGCGATCACCTTGTCGGTCGGCTTGCCCGACCCATGGCCCGCGCGCGTTTCGATCCGCACGAGGCGCGGCTTGGGGCCCAGGTCGAGCGACTGCAGCATCGCGGTATATTTGAAGGTATGCCCCGGCACGACGCGATCGTCGGTGTCGGCGGTCTCGGCCAGGATCGCCGGGTACACCTTGCCCGCGCGGATATTGTGATAGGGCGAATAGGCGTAGAGCGTCTTGAAATCGGCTTCCTTCGAGGGATAGCCATAGTCATCGACCCAATAGCGCCCAGCGGTGAAGCGGTCGAAGCGCAGCATGTCCATCACGCCCACTGCGGGCAGCGCCGCCGCGAACAGGTCCGGCCGCTGATTGGTCACCGCGCCCACCAGCAACCCGCCATTCGACCCGCCCTGAATAACGAGCTGGTCCTTGCCGGTCACCCCTTGTGCCTTCAGATATTCCCCTGCGGCGATGAAATCGTCGAACACATTCTGCTTGTTGGCCAACCGGCCGCCATCGTGCCACGCCTTGCCATATTCGCCGCCGCCACGAATGTTGGCGACCGCCAGCACCCCGCCCTGCTCCAGCCACGCCAACCGCGTTGCCGAGAAGGCCGGCGTCACCGAGATGTTGAAACCGCCATAGGCATAAAGCAGCGTCGGTGCCGGGCCGGAGACATCCTTGCGACGAACGATGAACATCGGCACCTGCGTGCCGTCCTTGGAGGCGTAGAAACGCTGCTCGACGGTGTAGCGCGCAGGATCGAACGCCACCTTCGGCGCGGCCCAGGGCGTCGCCTGCCCGGTCTTCACGTCATAGCGATAGATCGTCGTCGGCGTGGCGAAGCTGGTGAAGGCGAAGAAGGTCTCAGGATCGCCCTCCTCGCCGCCAAAGCCCCCGGCCGCGCCGATGCCGGGCAGCGGCACCACGCCATCGGGCTTGCCGTCCAGCGTATAGCGGCGGATCTCGCTCTTCACATCGGCGAGGTACGAGACCAAGAGCTTGCCGCCGACCAGCGAGGCCCCGTCGAGCACATCCTTGCCCTGCGCGACCAGTTCCTGCTCGGGCACCTCAGCCGAGCGCGCATAGAGATTGGTCGCGACGATCCGGCCGCGCGGCGCATTCTTGTTGGTCACCCAATAGAAATTCCCGCCGACATTGCCCGCCAGACTCCACTCATAGTCCAGCCCCTTGAAGATCGTGCGCGGGACGGGCTTGGGCGCGGTCAGGTCGATCACGGTGATCTGATAGCGGTTGTCGGTGCCTTCATGCGTGGTGATGACCAGCCATTTGCCATCGTCGGTCACTTGCGCGGTGTGGCCGAGCTTGGGGCTCTCGGGCGTGGCGTAGATCAGCGGGTCTGCCGCCTGCGCGGTGCCGAGCTTGTGGAAATAGATTTGCTGGTTCTCGTTCAGCGCCTGGAACTTGGCCCCGGCGGCGGGCGCTGCAAAGCGCGAATAATAGAAGCCCGAGCCATCCTTAGCCCAGGCCAGGCCAGAGAATTTCACCCACTCGATCGTGTCCGACACCGCACCCGTCGCCACGTCGAGCACCTTGACCGTGCGCCAGTCGGTGCCGCCGTCCTGCACCGCATAAGCGAGCTTCTTGCCGTCCTCCGACGGGCTCCATTCGGCAAGCGCGGTCGCGCCGTCCTTGGACCAGCCATTGGGGTCGATCAGCACCCGCCCCGCGCCGTCGGCGCTGTCGCGCACATATAGCACCGCCTGGTTCTGCAGGCCGCTATTGTGCGTGTAGAAATAATGGCCGCCCTTCTTCACCGGCACGCCGAAACGCTCATAATCGAGCAACGTCTTCAACCGCGCTGCAAAGATGTCGCGGCCGGGCAGTGTCGCCAGATAGGCGTTGGTGAGCGCATTCTCGTCCGCCACCCATTTGGCGACCTCGGCATCGGTGCGCACATCGTTTTCGAGCCAACGATACGGATCGGCGACCTTTACGCCGAACTGTTCGTCGACCTGGGTCACGCGGCGGGTTTCGGGATAGTGCATGCTTTGGGCCTGTAGTTGCGCGGGAGCCGCGAGAACGAGAGCAATCAGCGGCAGGGTCAAGCGCATGTAGGGCTCCAAAACGAAAAAAGGAGCCACACTCTACCGAGTGCGGCTCCTTTCTCAATGTCTTGATCGCTTTACCGCCACATCCGCGTCGTGGCAAAGCCACGCCGTCGAACGGCGCTTTATGCGCCGTCGGCCGGACGAGGCGGAAAGCGGTACTTAGCTACGCTAAGCTCACGCCGCCTCGTCATACTCACCGTCATTCAGCACCGGGCCCGAATCCTGGCCCTTGGCGCTGACGTCGCGGTCGACGAATTCGATGATCGCCATCGGCGATGCGTCCGACAGGCGGATGCCGGCCTTGATGATGCGGGTGTAGCCGCCGTTACGATCGGCATAGCGCGTCGCCAGAACGTCGAACAGCTTGACCAACTGCGCATCGTCGAGCAGCCGCGCGTGCGCCAGGCGACGGTTGGACAGGCCACCCTTCTTCGCCAGCGTGATCAGCTTCTCGACGTAAGGACGCAGTTCCTTCGCCTTGGCGACGGTGGTGGTGATCTGCTCGTGCTTGATGAGGGCAGCGGACATGTTGCGGAACAACGCGATGCGATGTGCCGAGGTACGCTGCAGTTTACGACCGCCTACGCGATGACGCATGGTATTTTCCTTCGTTCGTTATGGGGCCGTGTGAGGTACCCCAGACCTGGTGGCGACGGTCGACCACCCAATGTTTCCGTCGCCCCGGCGGAGGCCGGGGCCGTTAGCTATGGGGCACTTGCTCCGCAAAATTGCGGAGCAGCCCCGGCTTTCGCCGGGGCGACGTGCCTTAGCCCATAATCTCTTGTTCAAGCTTCTTGGCCATCTCTTCGATGTTCTCAGGCGGCCAGCCGGGGATTTCCATGCCCAGTCGCAGCCCCATCGAGGAGAGCACTTCCTTGATCTCGTTGAGCGACTTGCGGCCGAAGTTCGGCGTGCGCAGCATCTCGGCTTCGGTCTTCTGGACCAGATCGCCGATATAGATGATGTTGTCGTTCTTGAGGCAATTGGCCGAGCGCACCGACAGTTCGAGCTCGTCGACCTTCTTGAGCAGGTACCGGTTGATCTGCTGCGTGTCGCCAGCGACTTCGCCACCGGTTGCCGCCGGAGCAGCATGACCGATCGGCGCAGCGCGCGTGACCGACGAATCGTCGAAATGCACGAACAAAGCGAGCTGGTCCTGCAGAATGCGACCGGCATAGCCGACGGCGTCCTCAGGGCTGATCGTGCCGTCGGTCTCAACCGTCAGCGTCAGCTTGTCATAATCGAGTTCCTGCCCAACGCGGGTGTTCTCGACCTTGTAGCTGACCTGCTTGACCGGCGAATACAGCGCATCGACCGGGATCAGGCCGATCGGCGCATCGGCCGGACGGTTGGCCACGGCCGCGACATAGCCCTTACCGACATCGGCGGTCAGTTCCATGTTCAGCGTCGCGCCATCGTCGAGGTGGCACAGCACCAGCGCCGGGTTCATCACTTCGATGTCGCCCGAAACCGCAATGTCGCCGGCCTTGACCGGGCCAGGGCCGGTTGCCGAAAGCTGGAGACGCTTCGGCCCTTCTCCCTGCATGCGCAGCGCGATTTGCTTCACGTTCAGCACGATGTCGGTCACGTCCTCGCGAACGCCCGCGAGCGAGGAGAATTCATGCAGAACGTTCTCGATCTTGATCGAGGTCACGGCGGCACCCTGCAGCGAGGACAGCAGCACGCGACGCAGCGCGTTGCCCAGCGTCAGGCCAAAGCCACGCTCCAGCGGTTCGGCGATGAAGGTCGCCTTGCGCTTGCCGTCTCCGCCGGGCTTCTTTTCGAGGCCGGACGGCTTCTTCAATTCCTGCCAGTTCTTTGCATTGACGGACATAGGCTATCCCTTGGTTTTGGGCCGGAATGGGGCAATCCCGGCCATATATGAATCGAACCGTGCAGCGCGATCAACCGCGCACGGTCGAGACGAAGTCAGACGCGACGACGCTTGGACGGGCGAACGCCGTTGTGCGGGATCGAGGTCACGTCACGGATCGAAGTGATCTGGAAGCCGACCGCTTGCAGCGCGCGCAGCGCCGACTCACGGCCCGAACCGGGGCCCTTCACTTCGACTTCGAGCGTGCGGACGCCATGTTCGGCGGCCTTCTTGCCGGCGTCTTCCGCTGCGACCTGCGCGGCGTACGGAGTCGACTTGCGCGAGCCCTTAAAGCCCATTGCGCCAGCCGACGACCACGAGATCGCGTTGCCCTGGGCATCGGTGATCGTGATCATGGTGTTGTTGAAACTTGCGTTCACATGGGCGACGCCCGAGGTGATGTTCTTGCGTTCGCGGCGCTTAATGCGCTGTGGTTCACGTGCCATTGTCTGTCCCTAATCCTTCGTCGAGGAGCGAGCCGCGGTCACCCGCGGCTCAAGCTCACTTCTTCTTACCGGCGATCGGCTTGGCCTTGCCCTTGCGAGTGCGCGCATTGGTATGCGTGCGCTGGCCACGAACCGGCAGCCCCTTGCGATGACGCAGGCCGCGATAGCAGGCCAGATCCATCAGGCGCTTGATGTTCATCGCAACCTGGCGACGAAGATCACCCTCGACGGTATAGTCGGCGTCGATGGTTTCGCGAATGTGGAGGACTTCCTGGTCGGTCAGGTCCTGCACGCGCGCGGTCATCGGGATGCCGAGCTTGTTGACGATTTCCTTGGCCTTGGTGTCGCCAATGCCGTGAATGTAGGTGAGCGCAATAACAACGCGCTTGTTGGTCGGGATGTTGACCCCGGCGATACGTGCCATGAACTTGTTCTCCTGCTCCACAGGGTGCGCATGGCTGCGGACCCCATCTCATCGCGTTGCCTACCGTAACGCACGACACCGGCGAGCGCAAACATGCGCCGCCGGAGACCGGTGTTTCGGAATAGCGGTGCGTTAAGACCCGACTCACCCGCTGTCAAGCGCCCGATCGCGATCACGCCGTCAGCGGGATGACGATCGCCACGATCAGGCCGGGCGCATGATCCCCCAGCTCCAGACGCCCGCCATGCAGCCGGGCGACCGCTTCGACCAGCGCCATGCCGAGCCCCGCCCCCGGCACACTGCGCGCGACATCCAGCCGCCCGAACCGACGCAGCGCCTGCGCACGGTCAGCCTCGGCAATGCCCGGGCCGCGATCGGCAACCTGAAAGCGCGCTTCGTCCGGACCGATCACCAGCCCGAGCCGGATCTCCCCACCCTGTGCCGCATGGCGCAGTGCATTGTCGATCAGATTGGCGATCGCCTGCGTCATCAACTCGCGGTGCAGCACGACGTGCGGCGGGTACGCGTCGATCGCAATCTCGAACCGCATCCCGGAATCCTCGATCACCGGTCCGTAAAGCTCGGCAATCTCCTCCATCAACGCCGCCGGGTCGATCGGTGCCAGACGGTCGCGCGGGACCGATTCGGCGCGCGTGATTTCGATCATCGTCGACAGCATCCGCATCACCAGATCGGTCTCGATCAGCAGCCCGCCCATCGCCGCCTCGCGCTGCGCCGGGTCGGCCTGCAGCACCGCCACCTCGGCCTTGGCGCGCAGCCGGGCAAGCGGAGAGCGCAAATCGTGCGCCAAACCGTCTGTAACGATCCGCAATTCCGTCATCAGCCGCTCGGTCTTGTCGAGCATGGCGTTGAGCCGCGACGCCAGTCGGTCAAACGCGTCGCCACCCCCCGGATGCCCGGCCGCCGGATTGACCACGCGGCGCGACAGGTCACCGCTCGCAACCCCTTCGATCACATCGGCAACCCGGTCGAGCCGCCGCCCGACATAGCGCGTCACAATCAACCCGCCCCCAATGCCCAGCGCCAGCGACAGCAGCATCGCCGCAGCAAGCGCGCGTTCGATCCCCTGTTGCTCCTGCTCCCAATCGTCGAGCAAGCGCCCGCTGACCAATCGGTACGGGCCGACCTCGCGCACCGCATACCCCGCCTCGCGCTCCAGCCACGGGCTCGAATCCCCCATGCGTCCGATGCGGAAGATGGTGGGTGCAGGTGCCCCGCTGCCGACGATCGCCGGGCCGATGCCAGCAACGCGTCGCCCATCGGCAGCGATGACCGCGACGATGCGCGAACGATCCCCGTTTGCGCGTCCCTCGTCGATCGTCCGCGCTAGCGCAGGGAGCCCGCCAGCGCGATAAATTGCCACCAGCCCCTCCGATTCCTCGACGGTATCGCGGCGCAACTCGTCGATCGCCTGATCGCGCACAAGCTTCCACACGAACGCGACCAGCGCGACATTGGAGGTGAGCCCCAGCAGAATTGCCAGCAGCGCGATCCGCGCGGTTACCGACAGGCGGGACGAGAAGGAAATGGCTATGGCTCGACCGACAACCGATACCCGGCCCCACGCACCGTGTGCAGGATCGGCGCGGCGAAGCCCTCCTCAAGTTTGCGGCGCAACCGCCCGATATGGACGTCGACCACGTTCGATCCCGGATCGAAATGATAATTCCAGATCTTCTCCAGCATCATCGTGCGCGTGACGACTTGTCCGGCATGGCGTGCGAGATATTCGAGCAGGTTGAATTCGCGCGCGCCGAGTTGAATGGGCCGCCCCGCCCGGGCGACCGTGCGCCCGAGCAAATCGATTTCCAGATCCCCGACCGACAAGCGCGTCGCCTGCCCCTCCCCCACGCCACGATCGACGCGGCGGAAGATCGCATCGATGCGTGCGGTCAGCTCGGCGAAGGAAAACGGCTTCACCAGATAATCATCGGCACCGGCATTCAATCCGTCGATCCGGTCGTCGACTGTGCCCAGCGCCGAGAGGATCAAGGTCGGCGTGCGTACCCCGGCCGCGCGAATCGCGCCGAGCATTGCAATGCCGTTCAGCCCCGGCAGCATGCGGTCGGCGATGATGAGATCGAAAATGCCCTCGCTCGCCAGAAACAAGCCGTCGCGCCCATCCAAGCAGGATTCTACCGCAAAGCCCGCCTCGCTCAAGCCCTTGGCGAGATAGGCGGAAGTGGAGCTATCGTCCTCGACGATCAGGATCTTGCGGGTCACAGGCGGCATTCCGGGCGGTTTCCTCGTGCCTAGAATGAAATGAGGCCGACGGAAAGCATGCCTTCCGCCGGCCAACGACACTCCCGGGAGTGCGAGTGTCGATCTCGTGAATACATTTCCGGCCAGCGTGCATGGCCTGGTCCCTTCATGCGCCGATCGCGCATCCAACGGGATGACACTGAGGTGACGAAAATGTCATTCGGCCGAGAAACGCCTCACACACCGCCGGCGTGCGCCCGCATTGTCTTTTGTGCCAAACGGTCAGCGCGCGTCGAGGATCGCCTCGATCGCACGCGTCACGTCGCCAATGTCGCCCATGCCATCCACCCGCGCGAGCAGCCCGCGCGCCTGGTAGATAGGGATGATCGGCTCGGTCTTGGCGCGATATTCGGCCATGCGCGTGCGCACGGTTTCCTCATTGTCGTCGGGACGGCGCTTGAACTCATGCCCGCCGCACACGTCGCAGGTCCCGGCGACCTTGGGCTGCTTGAAGCTGTCATGATAGCCCGCGCCACAGCTGGCACAGGTATAGCGACCGACGATGCGCGCGACGAGCGCATCCTCATTCACGTCGAGTTCGATCACGGTGTCGAGCTTGCGGCCGTGCCGGGCAAGGATCGCATCGAGCGATTCGACCTGGGCCGCAGTCCGCGGATATCCGTCGAAAATCGTACCTTGCTCGGGCGAGAGCGTGCCCAGCTTGTCATCGATCAACGCGGAGACGATCTCGTCGGAGACGAGCGCGCCCGAATCCATAACCGCCGCAACTTGATGGCCGAGTGGCGTGTCCGCCTTGCGGGCGGCGCGCAGCATGTCGCCGGTCGAAAGCTGGATCATACCGCGATCCGCTTCCAAATGGCTCGCCTGCGTGCCCTTACCGGCTCCGGGCGGCCCCAACAGGATGATGTTCAATACGCTCTCCCCAATCGCCGTGGCGACTCGCGTTCCGCTTTTAGCGGAGACGCCCGCCCTTCAGCTTCGCCTTCTTGATCAGATCGCCATATTGATGCGCAAGCAAATGGCTCTGAATCTGCGTCACCGTATCCATTGTTACGTTGACCACGATCAGCAAGCTAGTGCCACCAAGGTAGAACGGGATCGACAGCGCCGACACCAGATATTCCGGCAACAGGCAGATGATCGCCAGATACCCGGCACCGATGACGGTGATGCGGGTCAGCACATAATCGAAATAGGCCTCGGTGTTCTTGCCCGGGCGGATGCCGGGGATGAAGCCGCCATAGCGCTTGAGATTGTCGGCGGTCTCTTCCGGGTTGAACACCACGGCGGTGTAGAAGAACGAGAAGAACACGATGCCAGCACCGTAGAGCAGCATGTACACCAGCGACCCGTGCTGCAGATATTGGTTGAGCGTGATGACGACGTCACCCCACCAGGTTTCCTTGCCGCCCGCAGGCTGCTTGCCGGCAAGCTGCATCACGGTCAGCGGCATCAGCAACAGCGACGACGCGAAAATCGGCGGGATGACGCCGGCGGTGTTGATCTTCAGCGGCAAATGGCTGCGATCGGCCTGCATGCCGCGCTGCGTCTGGCGCTTGGGATATTGGATCAGGATGCGGCGCTGCGCGCGTTCCATGAAGCAGATGAACAGGATCAGGCCCGCCACCGCGACAATGATGCCGAGGATCTTGAACCCGTCGAGGTTGCCCGCGCGGCCACCCTCAGCCAGCGTGTAGA
Organism: Sphingomonas sp. PL20; assembly: GCF_017875905.1. NCBI lineage: Bacteria > Pseudomonadati > Pseudomonadota > Alphaproteobacteria > Sphingomonadales > Sphingomonadaceae > Sphingomonas > Sphingomonas sp. PL20. Next base: position 2,645,244 of record NZ_JAGINH010000002.1, read on the forward strand.
GCGTCGTCGGCAAGTTCGCGACGATACCCGCCATGATGATCAGCGACATGCCGTTGCCGATGCCGCGGCTGGTGATCTGCTCACCGATCCACATCAGGAACATCGTGCCGCCAACCAGGCTGACGATCGACCCGGCGATGAACATCGGCCCCGGATTCACAACGACACCCTGGCTCTCAAAGCCAAGCGTCAGGAAATAGCCCTGGATGATCGTCAGCGCGACGGTGCCGTAGCGCGTATATTGGTTGAGCCGCTTGCGCCCGCTCTCGCCTTCCTTCTTGATGGCGGCGAGCGTCGGCGACAGCGAGGTCGCGAGCTGCACCACGATCGAGGCCGTGATGTAGGGCGTAACACCCAGAGCGATCAGACTGGCGCGCTTGAGCGAGCCGCCCGAGAAAGCGTTGAAGAAATCGAGCACGCCACCGCTGGTGCGGCTGGCCAGTTCGGTCAGCGCGGTCGGATCGATCCCCGGCAGCGGCACGTAGCTGAGCAGGCGGAACACGATCAGCGCGCCGATGGTAAACCACAGCCGCTTCTTGAGGTCGGTCGCCTGTGCGAATTTCGACAGGCTGATGCTGGAAGCCATCTGGTCGGCTGCGGATGCCATGTGCGTCTATCGTCCTGGATGCAGTAGCGGCGGAAACAAAAGCGGCGGGAAACGTGTTACCGCCCCGCCGCTCATATAGGGGCCCAAGCGGGCTTGTCTAATGGGTTGCGCGAAGAGATCGCGCCGACCTGCCCCTATCCGTTCGTTTCGAGCGTAGTCGAGAAACCCCGCGCAGCGCTTGATACCTGTTTCTCGACTTCGCTCGAAACGAACGGAGCGAGCGACAGAGCGCGTCTAGAAGCCGGGATCGCTTAAACGATTTGTCCCGAACAGCGGGGTCGCCGTTCGGGACAAAGAGTATCAGATCGTCCGGCTTACGCCTTGAACGATTCCTTGTGCGCCTTGCGCTCGCGATACTTGACGCCCTTCTTGGCGGCAGCCTTTTCCGCGGCAGGAACGACGTGAATGACGTCGACCGAACCACCGGCCTTTTCGACCGCTTCGATCGCGCCCTTGGATGCGCCGGCAACGGTGAACGACAGCTTGGTGGTCAGTTCGCCCTTGCCGAGCAGACGGACGCCGTCCTTGCCACCGCGCGCGAGGCCAGCAGCCTTCAGCGCGTCATGGTCGAGCGTCGCGCCGGCTTCAATCTTGCCTGCGTCAACCGCGACCTGAATCGCGCCGAGGTTCACTTCGGCATAATCCTTGGCGAAGATGTTGTTGAAGCCACGCTTCGGCAGACGCATGTGGAGCGGCATCTGGCCGCCTTCGAAGCCGGCGATGGAAACGCCCTCGCGGCTCTTCTGGCCCTTTTGGCCACGGCCTGCGGTCTTGCCCTTGCCGGAACCGATACCACGGCCGACGCGCATTTTCGACTTACGCGCACCGGCGTTGTCACGGATATCATTGAGTTTCATGTGTGCACTCGCTTTCGCTTTTGACGCGCTGGATAAATGAGGAAGGGGGCCGTTAGCCCCCTACCCCGGATTTGTCTACTTCTTCTCCCTCTCCCCTGTGGGGAGAGGGCCGGGGAGAGGGGCTGTAACGGGCGACACGCTTTGTGTTGCCCTGCCCTCTCCCGACCTCCCCCGGCATTCGCCGGGGTCGGCCACCCTCTCCCGCACGCGGGAGAGGGAGATTAGCTTACGCCTCGATCTTCACCATGTGCGCGACCTTGCGGATCATGCCACGAACTTCGGGCGTGTCCTGCAGCTCGCGCGTGCGGTGCATCTTGTTGAGGCCGAGACCGATCAGCGTTGCGCGCTGGTCCTTCTCGCGGCGGATCGGCGAACCGGTCTGCGTGATCTTGATGGTTGCCATGGGTCTTTACTCCACGATCGCTTCGGCTTCAGCCTGGGGTGCTTCCGCACCACCACGGCCGAGCAGATCGGCGATCTTCTTGCCACGACGCTGCGCAACCGACTTCGGGCTCACCTGGCTGGTCAGCGCCTCGAAGGTCGCACGGATCATGTTGTACGGGTTGGACGTACCGACCGACTTGGTCACCACGTCGGCAACGCCGAGCGATTCGAACACGGCGCGCATCGGGCCACCGGCGATGATGCCCGTTCCCTGCGGAGCCGAGCGCAGCGTGACGAGACCGGCACCGAAGTGACCGTTACCGTCATGATGCAGCGTGCGGCCTTCCTTCAGCGGAACGCGGACCATTGCCTTCTTGGCAGCAGCCGTCGCCTTGGAAATGGCTTCCGGCACTTCGCGTGCCTTGCCATGACCGAAGCCGACACGGCCCTTGCCGTCGCCCACGACGACCAAAGCCGCGAAGCCGAAGCGCTTACCGCCCTTGACCGTCTTCGAGACGCGGTTGATGTGAACCAGCTTCTCGATCAGCTCTTCGCCGCCATCATCGGCACCGGGGCCGCCACGACCGCGATTGTCGCGACCGCCACGGTTGTCACGGCCGCCACGATTCTGGCCACCGCCGCCAGGGCCACCGCGACCACGACCGCCACGGGGACCGCGGGCGTCGGGAGCGGCTGCGCCTTCGGGAGCTGCCGTAGCTTCGGTTGGAATGTTGTCGTCAGCCATAATTAGAACTCCAATCCGGCTTCACGCGCGGCAGTCGCCAACGCCTTGACGCGACCGTGGAACAGGAAGCCACCGCGATCGAACACGACCTGCGTGACGCCAGCAGCCTTGCAAGCCTCGGCGATGCGGGTGCCGACAGCCGTCGCTGCGTCGATGTTGGCGCCGGACGTGTCGCGCACGTCCTTTTCCAGCGTCGAAGCAGCTGCGATCGTCACGCCCTGCGCGTCGTCGATGATCTGCGCATAGATGTGGCGGCCCGAGCGATGGATCGACAGCCGCGGACGGCCCGATCCACGCGCGCGGAGCGCGGTGCGGTTGCGGCGGCGCCGCTTCTCGAAGAGAGACATACCCTTGGTCGACATTACTTCTTCTTCCCTTCCTTGCGGAAGATGAACTCGCCGTCGTACTTGATGCCCTTGCCCTTATACGGCTCGGGCTTGCGCCAGCGACGGATTTCAGCGGCCAGCTGGCCGACCTTCTGCTTGTCGGAACCCGAAATCTCGACCGTCGTGTTGTCCGGGGTCTTGACTTCGATCCCTTCCGGCACGTCAATGTTGACGTCGTGGCTGTAGCCGAGCTTGAGGTTCAGCGTCTTGCCCTGAACCGCAGCGCGGTAGCCCACGCCGTTGATCAGCAGCTTCTTGGTGAAGCCGTCCGACACGCCGGTGATGAGGTTCTGCACCAGCGTACGCTGCATGCCCCAGAACGCGCGAGCACGCTTGGTCTCATTCGCCGGGTTGACGGCGATGCCGCCATCTTCAAGCACATAGCTGATCTCTTCGCGCAGCGGCATGGCGAGGGTGCCCTTGGGGCCCTTCACGCTGAGCTGCTGGCCTTCGATCGTCGCGGTCACGCCGCTCGGGATCGTGACCGGCTTTTTACCGATGCGGCTCATCAGAACACCTCCGCGAGGACTTCGCCGCCGACATTCTGTTCGCGCGCTTCGGCGTCGGACAGAACGCCGCGAGGCGTGGAGACGATCGTGATGCCAAGGCCATTCATGACCCGCGGCAGTTCGGTCGAAGCCGAATAGACGCGACGGCCAGGCTTGGACACGCGCGCGACGTGCTTGATAGCGGGCTGGCCCTCGAAATACTTCAGCTCGATGCGGATGCCGGCCGCAGGGCCCATCTGCTCTTCGGTGTAGCCACGGATATAGCCCTCGCGCTGGAGCACGTCGAGCACGCGGGCCCGCAGCTTGGAGCCCGGCGTCAGGACGGAGTCCTTGCGCGCGCGCTGGCCGTTGCGGATGCGGGTGAGCATATCACCCAGGGGATCGGTCAATGCCATCTGTTGATCCTTACCAGCTCGACTTCGTAACGCCCGGGATCAGGCCCTTGTTGGCCAGATCGCGCAGCTGAATACGGCAGAGGCGGAACTTGCGATAATATGCGCGCGGACGACCGGTCAGCTCGCAGCGGTTGCGGATGCGCGTCGGGTTGCCGTTGCGGGGGATCTCGGCCATCTTGAGACGGGCCTCGATCCGCTCGCCGTCGCTGAGCGACGTGTCGGCAGCGATCGCCTTCAGCGCCGCGTACTTGGGCGCATACTTCTTGACCAGCATCTTGCGACGCTCGTTCTTGTTGACAGAACTTACCTTCGCCATCTTATGCCGCCTTCTTTTCGGTGTCAGCGTCTTCGATCGGGAACGGGAAACCGAACAAACGGAGCAGCTCGCGCGCTTCCTCGTCGGTCTTCGCCGTGGTTGCCACGATCACGTCCAGGCCGCGGATCTTGTCGATCCGGTCATAGCTGATTTCCGGGAACACCAGCTGCTCCTTCAGGCCGCAGGCATAGTTGCCGCGTCCGTCGAACGACTTGGGGTTGAGCCCACGGAAATCGCGAACGCGGGGAAGCGCGATCGTGATGAAACGGTCCAGGAATTCGTACATGCGCTCACGGCGAAGGGTAACCTTCACGCCGATCGGCATGCCTTCGCGCAGCTTGAACTGTGCGATCGACTTCTTCGCCTTGGTCACGACGGGCTTCTGCCCTGCGATCAATTCCATTTCGCCAAAGGCCTGGTCGACCTTCTTCTTGTCCTGCGTGGCTTCGCCAACGCCCATGTTCAGCACGATCTTGTCGATGCGCGGAACTTCCATGGCGTTCTTGTAGCCGAACTTCTCGGTCATCGCCTTGACGATCTTGTCGTCATAGATGCCCTTCATCCGGGGCTTGTAAGCTGCATCAGCCATCGATCTTGTCTCCGGTCTTGACCGCAACACGGACTTTCTTGCCGTCCTGGGTCTCGAAACGAACGCGCGTGGGCTTGCCGTCGGCGGTCACGTGAGCGACCTTGGAGACGTGCAGCGGCGCTTCGGCGCGCTTCAGGCCACCCTGCGGGTCACCCTGGCTCGGCTTTACGTGGCGAACGGCGACGTTGACGCCCGCAACGACGACCTTGCCGTCTTTGGGGAGTGCCATCGTGACTTCACCGGTCTTGCCCTTGTCCTTGCCGGACAGAACGATGACGCGGTCGCCCTTCTTGATCTTTGCGGTCGCCATTACAGCACCTCCGGCGCGAGACTGATGATCTTCATGTGCTTCTTGCCGCGCAGTTCGCGAACCACTGGGCCAAAGATACGGGTGCCGATCGGCTCCTCATTCTTGTTGACCAGCACAGCCGCGTTCGAATCGAAGCGGATCACCGACCCGTCGGCGCGGCGAATGTCCTTCGCCGTACGCACGATGACGGCACGGTGCACGTCGCCCTTCTTCACGCGGCCGCGCGGTGCGGCCTCCTTCACGCTGACGACGATGATGTCGCCAACGCCTGCAACACGACGCTTGGACCCGCCAAGCACCTTGATGCACATAACCCGCTTCGCGCCGCTATTGTCAGCGACCTCGAGATTGGATTGCATCTGGATCATAGATCCGCTTCCTTCTCATCTGGGGCCGATACCGACCGGACCCCGCCTCTAACTATCAAGCCAACCCGTTCGGGCTGAGCCTGTCGAAGCCCCTTCCCCGCTTGCGACCCGGTCGCTTGCGGAAACCACCCTTCGACAAGCTCAGGGTGAACGGGGAAATTTCCGACGCTCTTATGCGTCGACGTCGACCCGGTCCGGCGTCGCGTGGGTGTTAACCCGATCGATCACCTTCCAGGTCTTCAGCTTGGAAATCGGCGCGGTCTCTTCGATCCGCACGGTCTCGCCCTGCTTGAACTCATTGCCCTCGTCATGGGCATGATACTTCTTCGTACGGCGAATGATCTTGCCATAGAGCGCGTGCTTGACCTTACGCTCCACGTTCACGACCACCGTCTTGTCGCCCTTGTCGGAGACGATCAGCCCCGTCAGCACGCGCTTTGGCATGTCTAAATCCTTACTTTGCCGCAGTGTCGCGCGAACGCGCGGACTGCAGGGTCTTGATGCGAGCGATGTCGCGGCGGACTTCCTTGACCCGGCTCGGCTTTTCGAGCTGGTTGGTCGCGGCCTGGAAACGGAGGTTGAACGCCTCGCGCTTCAGGTTGCCGAGCTCTTCGCCCAGCTGGTCCTCGGTCTTCGCCTTGAGGTCGGAGCGACGCGTGTCGATCTTCGCCATGTTATGCAACTCCCAGATGCGAGGTGTCGCCGAGACGGGCAACGACCTTCACCTTGATCGGCAGCTTCATCGCTGCACGGCTGAACGCCATCGCCGCGATGTCGCCCGGAACGCCGTCCAGTTCGAACAGGATACGGCCGGGCTTGACGCGGGCTGCCCAATATTCCGGCGAACCCTTGCCCTTACCCATGCGGACTTCGGCGGGCTTGCCCGAGACGGGAACGTCCGGGAAAACGCGGATCCACAAACGGCCCTGGCGCTTGATGTGACGCGTGATCGCGCGGCGAGCCGCCTCGATCTGGCGTGCGGTGAGACGATCCGGCTCCATCGCCTTCAGGCCGTACGACCCGAAGTTGAGCGTGGTGCCACCCTTGGCGTCGCCATGGATGCGGCCCTTGAAGGCCTTGCGGAACTTGGTCTTTTTCGGTTGCAGCATGATCTATTCCTTAGCGGCGCGGATCAGGCCGGACGCCGGAAGTCTGCGCTTCCATCATCAGCCGGTCGGTCGCCATCGGGTCATGACCCAGGATTTCGCCCTTGAAGATCCAGACCTTCACGCCGCACACGCCGTATGCCGTGTGTGCAGTCGCTTCAGCGTAATCAACGTTGGCGCGCAGCGTGTGGAGCGGCACGCGACCTTCGCGATACCATTCCGAACGTGCGATCTCGGCGCCGCCAAGACGGCCACCGCAGTTGATCCGGATGCCCTCGGCGCCCAGACGCATCGCCGACTGCACCGCACGCTTCATGGCGCGGCGGAAGGCGATACGACGCTCGAGCTGATCGGCGATGCCCTGTGCAACCAGCTTGCTGTCGACTTCCGGCTTGCGGATTTCGACGATGTTCAGGCTGACGTCGGACGTCGTCATCTTGCCGAGCGTGCGGCGCAGCTTTTCGATGTCCGCACCCTTCTTGCCGATGATGACACCGGGACGGGCAGCGAAGATCGAAACGCGGCACAGCTTGGCCGGACGATCGATGACCACCTTGGAGATCGCAGCCTGCGGCAGCGTCTTCAGGATGTACGCACGCATCTTGAGATCTTCGAGCAGAAGACGGCCGTAATCGGCCCCTTCCGCATACCAGCGGCTATCCCAGGTGCGGTTGATCTGCAGGCGCAGACCGATCGGGTTCGATTTCTGACCCATTATGCTTCTTCCTGCTCGCGCACGACGATGCGCAGACGGCTGAACGGCTTGAGGATGCGCGTCGACTTGCCACGACCGCGGGTCGCGAAGCGCTTCATCACGATCGACTTGCCAACCGAAGCCTCTGCGACGACGAGCGAGTCGACGTCGAGATTGTGGTTGTTCTCGGCATTGGCGATGGCCGATGCCAGCACCTTGCGCGCGTCAACCGCCATGCCCTTGGTCGAGAACTGCAGGATGTTCATCGCATCGCCGACCTTCTTGCCGCGGATCAATGCCGCAACGAGGCCGAGCTTCTGCGCGGAACCACGGATCTGCGTGCCGACCGACAGCGCCTCGTTATCCGCCACGCGGCGGGGAGCTTTTGCCTTAGCCATTAGCGCTTGCCCTTCTTGTCCGCGGCATGGCCGGGGAAATAGCGCGTCGGCGCGAACTCGCCGAGCTTCATGCCCACCATGTCCTCGTTGACAGAAACCGGCACGAACTTGCGGCCGTTATAGACGCTGAAGGTCAGTCCAACGAACTGCGGCAGGATCGTCGAGCGGCGCGACCAGGTCTTGATCGCACCACGCGCGTTGGTTTCCTGCGCGGTTTCTGCCTTCTTCAGCAGGTGAAGGTCCACGAACGGACCCTTCCAGACGGAACGAGCCATCGTTTAGCCCTTCTTCTTGGCGTGACGGCTGCGGATAATCATCTTGTCCGTCGCCTTGTTATGACGGGTGCGCGCACCCTTGGTCGGCTTGCCCCACGGGGTAACCGGATGACGGCCGCCCGAGGTCCGGCCTTCACCGCCGCCGTGCGGATGGTCGACCGGGTTCTTGGCGACGCCGCGCGTCAGCGGGCGAATGCCCAACCAGCGATTGCGACCCGCCTTGGCGAGGTTGGTGTTGCCGTTGTCGGGGTTCGAAACCGCGCCAACCGTCGCCATGCAATTGGCGTGGATGTAACGTTGCTCGCCCGAGTTGAGGCGGACCATGACCATGCCCTTGTCGCGACCGACGACCTGCACATAGGTGCCGGCCGACCGTGCGAGCTGACCGCCCTTGCCCGGCTTCATCTCGACGTTGTGGACGATCGTGCCAACCGGCATCTGGCCCAGTTCCATCGCGTTGCCCGGCTTCACGTCGGTCTTCTTGTCCGCAATCACCTTGTCGCCAACGGCGAGGCGCTGCGGCGCAATGATGTACGCAACGTTTTCCTTGCCATCGGCGGTCTGACCATAATTGATCAGCGCGATGAAGGCGGTGCGGTTGGGATCATATTCGATCCGCTCGACCACGCCATCGACGCCCCAGTTACGGCGCTTGAAGTCGATGATGCGGTAGCGCTGCTTGTGGCCGCCGGCGATGCCGCGCGAGGTCACATGGCCCTTGTTGTTGCGCCCACCGGTCTTGCGCTTGCCTTCGGTCAGCGCCTTGACGGGGCCACCCTTGTGCAGGCCGGAACGGTCGACGAGGATGAGTCCGCGTCGTGCCGGGCTGGTCGGATTATAATGCTTCAATGCCATCGGATCAGATCCCCGTCGTCACGTCGATGGACTGGCCGTCCTTCAACGTCACGATCGCCTTCTTGATGTCGGAGCGGGTGTAGGGCGCGCCCTTCCACTTCTTGGTCTTGCCCTTCTGGACAATCGTGTTCACGCCCAGGACGGTCACGTCGAACAGCGCCTCGACTGCAGCCTTGATCTGCGGCTTGGTCGCGTCGTTGGTGACCTTGAAGACGACCGCGTTATGCTCGCTGAGCAAAGTGGCCTTTTCGGTGATGTGCGGTGCGACGATCACGTCATAATGACGCGCGTCGATCGCGGCTTTCTGCTTAGCCATTGAAGCGCGCCTCCAGCATTTCGACGGCAGCGCGGGTCAGGACCAGCGTGTCGTGCTTAAGGATGTCATAGACGTTGGCACCGGCGGCCGGCATCACGTTGATCGTGTGCAGGTTGCCCGCTGCCAGCGCGAAGCTGGTCTCGACCGCTGCGCCGTCAATGACGAGCGCGGTCTTGCCCGTGCCGAGCTTTGCCCAGTCCGCGATCAGCGTCTTGGTCTTGCTCTCGGCGACCGTCAGGCTGTCCATGACAACCAGCGTGCCCGCCTGAGCGTGGCTCGACAGCGCCATCTTCAGACCGAGCGCGCGAACCTTCTTGTTCAGGCCGGGATTGAAGTCGCGGGTCCGCTGACCGTGCGCCTTACCACCGCCGACGAAGATCGGAGCGCGGCGATCGCCGTGACGTGCCGTACCGCCGCCCTTCTGGCGACCGAACTTCTTGCCCGTACGAGCAACGTCAGCGCGCTCACGCGTGCCGCTTGCGGTCGCGCGACGCTTTTCGAGCTGCCAGGTGACAACGCGGTGCAGGATGTCGGCGCGCGGATCGAGGCCGAAGACCTCGTCGTTGAGCTCGATGTCCGCGCCTGCGGTGTCGGCGAAGGATTGAACCTTGACCTTCATGTTCAGCCCTCCTGGCCGTCGGCCGCGTCCACGGTCGCGACGTCAGCAGGCGTCTCGGCGGGAGCGGTGTCGTTGTTGTTGGCGACCTGCTTCAGGCCGGCGGGATATGGCGCATCGGCGTGACGCGCGACCTTCACCGAATCCTTGACGAGCAGCCAGCCACCCTTCGAGCCAGGGACCGAACCCTTGACGAAGATGAGGCCACGCTCGACGTCGGTCGAAACGATTTCGAGATTTTGCTGGGTGCGGTTCTTGTCGCCCATGTGCCCGGCCATCTTCTTGTTCTTGAAGACCTTGCCCGGATCCTGGCGCTGACCGGTCGAACCCAGCGAGCGGTGCGAGACCGAAACGCCGTGCGTTGCGCGCAGACCGCCGAAGCCCCAACGCTTCATACCGCCCTGGAAGCCCTTACCCTGGGTCACGCCCTGGATATCGACGATCTGGCCAGCGACATAATGGTCGGCCGAGATGGTCGCGCCGACTTCGAGCAGCGCATCTTCGCTCACGCGGAATTCGGCGAGCTTCGCCTTGGGCTCAACTTCGGCCTTGCCGAAATGGCCACGCTGCGGCTTGGCAACGTTCTTTGCTTTTGCGGTACCCGCGCCCAGCTGGACTGCGACATACCCATCACGATCGGCCTCGCGAACGGCCACAACTTGCAGATTTTCCAGCGCCAGAACGGTCACGGGCACATGGCGCCCATCGTCCTGGAACCAGCGGGTCATCCCCATCTTTTTCGCGATCACGCCAGTGCGCATGATCAATGCTCCATTCAATGCAGAGGCACCCCTCGGACCATTCCGAAGGGTGCGTACGTGGGCCCCGCCAAAGTATTACTTTGGCGGGAACCCGGTCAGCCCAAACTTATTTTATACTGCGGCCCCGACCCGGGCTGGTGCTCCCCGCGTCGGCGGTGGAGCGTGTCGGGGGACGCAGACCCGGATAAATCCGGCGGTATCCCATCTATCGGGCGACACCGAAGTGTCACCGAATCTCTTGGAGGCGCGCTATTACGCGAGCTTGATCTCGACGTCAACGCCCGCGGCTAGGTCGAGCTTCATAAGCGCGTCGACCGTCTGCGGGGTCGGCTGCACGATGTCGAGCATGCGCTTGTAGGTTCGGACTTCGAACTGCTCGCGCGACTTCTTGTCGATGTGCGGACCGCGGTTCACGGTGAACTTCTCGATGCGCGTCGGCAACGGAATGGGACCACGGATGAGAGCGCCGGTGCGGCGCGCGGTGTCGGCGATGTCACCGGTCGCCTGATCGAGCACGCGATGATCGAACGCCTTGAGGCGGATGCGGATATTGCTGTCCATAGTCCCTACCGATGCGAAAGAGCGGGCCCCGTAGCGGGGCTCTTGCTGTTCAAAACCAAAACTGGAGGCGGGCCACTACAGGGGCCTCCACAAAAAAGCAACCGCCCACGCCTCGTTTGAGGCGCGGGCGGCAACTTTTCTTTTAGCAGCTTACTTCGAGATGCCGCTGACGATGCCCGAACCAACGGTACGGCCGCCTTCGCGGATCGTGAAGCGCTGACCAACGTCCATAGCGATCGGTGCGATCAGCTTGACGCCGAGCGCGATGTTGTCGCCAGGCATGACCATTTCGGTGCCCTCAGGCAGCTCGACGGTGCCGGTGACGTCCGTGGTGCGGAAGTAGAACTGCGGACGATAGTTGGCGAAGAACGGCGTGTGACGGCCACCTTCGTCCTTCGACAGCACGTACACTTCCGACTGGAAGTCGGTGTGCGGCTTGATCGAGCCGGGCTTGCAGAGCACCTGGCCACGCTCAACTTCTTCACGGCCAACGCCGCGGATCAGCGCGCCGATGTTGTCGCCTGCCTGGCCCTGGTCGAGCAGCTTGCGGAACATTTCGACGCCCGTGACGGTCGTCTTGCGGGTGTCGTTGATGCCGACGATCTCGACTTCTTCGCCAACCTTGACGATGCCGGTCTCGACGCGGCCGGTGACAACCGTACCACGACCCGAGATCGAGAACACGTCTTCGATCGGCATCATGAACGGCTTGTCGAGCGGACGCTCGGGCTGCGGCAGGTACGTGTCGACAGCCTGCATCAGCTTGAGGACGGCGTCATGGCCGATCTCGGGCTGCTTGTCTTCGAGCGCGCAAACGGCCGAACCCTGGATGACGGGGATGTTGTCGCCGTCGAAATCGTAGGACGAGAGCAGTTCGCGGATTTCCAGCTCGACGAGCTCGAGGATCTCGGCGTCGTCGACCAGATCGACCTTGTTCATGAACACGACCATCGTCGGCACGCCGACCTGACGGGCGAGCAGGATGTGCTCGCGGGTCTGCGGCATCGGGCCGTCGGTCGCCGAAACGACGAGGATCGCGCCGTCCATCTGCGCCGCACCGGTGATCATGTTCTTCACATAGTCAGCGTGGCCCGGGCAATCGACGTGCGCATAGTGACGCTCGGTCGTCTCATACTCGACGTGTGCGGTCGAGATGGTGATGCCGCGCTCGCGCTCTTCGGGCGCCTTGTCGATGTTGGCATAGCTGGTGAAGGTCGCGCCGCCGGTTTCCGCGAGCACCTTGGTGATCGCAGCCGTGAGCGAGGTCTTGCCGTGATCGACGTGGCCGATCGTGCCGATGTTGAGGTGCGGCTTGGTCCGCTCGAACTTTGCTTTTGCCATTTTTCCTACCTTATTGATCGTTTTCGGTTCGCCACAGCGCCACGCGAAGGGGGCCCCATAGCGGGAGTTTTCAGGTTACGCCAGCCCTAGCGCCGATCACCGGCGCCAGGTTTAGCGTCTTAGGCCAGCTTCGCCTTCACTTCGTCGGCAACGTTGGCAGGCACTTCTTCGTAATGCGAGAACTGCATCGAGTAGTTCGCACGACCCTGGGTGAACGAGCGCAGCGCGTTCACATAGCCGAACATGTTCGCCAGCGGGACCATTGCGTCCACCGACTGCGCGTTGCCGCGCGTGTCGGTGCCCTGGATCTGGCCACGACGGCTGTTCATGTCGCCGATCACGTCGCCCAGATAATCCTCTGGCGTAATGACTTCGACCTTCATGATCGGCTCGAGCAGCTTGATGCCGGACTTCTGCGCCGCTTCGCGCATCGCTGCACGGGCGGTGATTTCGAACGCCAGCGCCGACGAGTCGACGTCATGGTACGCACCGTCATACAGCAGCACTTCGAAGTCGATGATCGGGAAGCCGACCAGCGAGCCCGTAGCCGCCGTCTCACGGAAGCCCTTTTCGATCGCGGGGATATATTCCTTCGGAATGTTACCGCCCTTGACCTCGTCCTTGAAGACGAAGCCCGAACCACGCTCGCCCGGCGTCAGCTTGACCTTGACGCGGCCGAACTGACCGGTGCCGCCCGACTGCTTCTTGTGCGTGTAGTCGATGTCGACCGGCTTCGCGAGATATTCGCGATACGCCACCTGCGGCGCGCCGACGTTTGCCTCGACCTTGAACTCGCGCTTCATGCGGTCGACCAGGATTTCGAGATGGAGCTCGCCCATGCCCTTGATGATGGTCTGGCCGCTTTCCGAATCGGACGAGACGCGGAACGATGGATCTTCGCGGGCAAGACGATTGAGCGCGACGCCCATCTTTTCCTGGTCCGCCTTGGTCTTGGGTTCCACCGACAGCTCGATCACGGGCTCGGGGAATTCCATCCGCTCGAGGATGATCGGAGCGTTCATCGCGCACAGCGTGTCGCCGGTCGTGGTGTCCTTGAGGCCTGCGAGCGCGACGATGTCGCCTGCATATGCCACCTGGATGTCCTCGCGCTCGTTCGCATGCATCAGCAGCATGCGACCGACCTTTTCCTTCTTGTCCTTGACCGAGTTCGTGACCTGCGACGCGGTTTCGAGCTTGCCCGAATAGATGCGCGCGAAGGTCAGCGTGCCGACGAACGGATCGTTCATGATCTTGAACGCCAGCGCCGAGAACGGTGCCTCGTCCGACGAAGGACGCTCATCCGGGGTCACGCCGTCGATCTTGAGGCCCTGAATGGCGGGAACGTCGAGCGGCGACGGCAGATAGTCGACAACGGCGTCGAGCAGCGGCTGCACGCCCTTGTTCTTGAACGCCGAACCACACACCACCGGCACGAACGAGAAGTTCAGAGTACCCTTGCGGATCAGCTTCTTGAGGTCAGCCGTGCTCGGCTCGTTGCCCTCGAGATACGCCTCCATCAGGGCGTCGTCCTGCTCGACCGCCATTTCGATCAGGTCGCTGCGATACTTAGCGGCCTTCTCGGCGAGGTCCGCCGGGATGTCGGTATAGGTGAACTTCGCGCCCAGGCTCTCTTCGAGCCAGATGATCGCGCGGTTCTCGACCAGGTCGACCAGACCCTTGAAGTCGCCTTCCATGCCGATCGGCAAATACAGCACGGCCGGACGCGCACCCAGACGATCGATGATCGACTGAACGCAGAAATAGAAATCGGCACCGGTGCGATCGAGCTTGTTGACGAAGCACATCCGCGGCACCTTGTACTTTTCAGCCTGGCGCCACACGGTTTCCGACTGCGGCTCAACGCCGGCAACGCCGTCGAAGCACGCAACCGCGCCATCGAGCACGCGCAGCGAACGCTCGACTTCGATCGTGAAGTCGACGTGCCCGGGGGTGTCGATGATGTTGATCAGGTGCTCTTCGCCCTTGCCTTCGCTGGCGCGCCACTTGCACGTCGTAGCAGCCGACGTGATCGTGATCCCGCGCTCCTGCTCCTGCTCCATCCAGTCCATCGTCGCGGTGCCTTCATGCACTTCGCCGATCTTGTAGGACTTGCCGGTGTAATAAAGAATACGCTCGGTCGTCGTCGTCTTGCCGGCGTCGATGTGCGCCATGATACCGATGTTGCGATAGCGTTCGAGCGGATGGCTGCGGGCCATGTCAGTGCTTCCTTAGCGATGTGGGGAGCCGGATGGTCCGGCTCCCCACGATATAGGTTACGATTGCAGCGAGCGCCAGCTTACCAGCGGTAGTGCGAGAAGGCGCGGTTGGCCTCGGCCATACGGTGCGTATCTTCGCGCTTCTTGACGGCATTGCCACGGTTATTGGCGGCATCCATCAGCTCGCCCGACAGGCGTGCCGACATGGTGTTCTCGCTGCGCGCACGCGCAGCGGCGATCAGCCAGCGGATTGCCAGGGCCTGGGCGCGCTCGGGGCGCACTTCGACCGGGACCTGATAGGTCGCACCGCCGACGCGGCGGCTGCGGACTTCGATGCCGGGCTTCACATTGGTGAGCGCGTCATGGAACACCGCGACGGGATCCTTCTTCGCACGAGCTTCGACGGTTTCCATCGCGCCGTACACGATCAGTTCCGCGACGGACTTCTTGCCGTCAAGCATCACCGAATTCATGAACTTCGAGAGGACCTCATCACCGTACTTAGGATCGGGGAGGATGATACGCTTTTCTGGGCGACGACGACGTGCCATTTCAATTCTTCCTTCTAAACTTCAGCCATCTGGGATCGGCTAATAGGCCGACCGGCTTACTTCGGACGCTTAGCGCCGTACTTGGAACGCGACTGGCGACGATCCTTCACACCCTGTGTATCGAGCACGCCGCGCAGAACGTGGTAGCGCACACCGGGAAGATCGCGAACGCGACCGCCGCGGATCAGCACGACCGAGTGCTCCTGCAGGTTGTGGCCCTCACCGGGGATGTAGCTGATGACTTCGCGGCTGTTGGTCAGGCGGACCTTGGCCACCTTGCGCAGTGCGGAGTTCGGCTTCTTCGGGGTCGTCGTATAGACGCGGGTGCAAACGCCACGCTTTTGCGGGTTCTGCTCCATGGCAGGGACCTTGGACTTGGCCTTCTGCGGATCGCGGCCCTTGCGGACCAACTGGTTGATCGTCGGCATTGAATCTCTTCACCTTGACTGTTGGTTACTTTGCTGGAGCCATCACGCCCCCCCGAACAAAATGGGGAATACAAAAAGGGCCATTGGGCGTGAAACCACCCCCTGGGCCCTGGAATGCATCCAGCAATGTTCAAGCACTGGCCCGGAGCAAGCCCCGGTCAAGCGGAGGTGCGCATACAGCGGGTTCGAGGCGGGGTCAACTGAGTCGCGCGGTGGGGGTGGTGGCTCATGGTTACACCGCTTGGCTTCCTATGCTTAGCGACCAGAGGTACTTCTTACTCGCACAACGAATTCCGAATCACGCGCGATGATGAAATTCCGGCACGCAAACGAATCTCCGCGCAGATTTCTGTTGGCTCAAACGATGCGACTCGCCCACGATGGAGCGTAAACGATGTCAGTAAATAACGATCCAGTTAGTATAGAAAATTTAAAAGGGGCCATTGATCTCGCAAAAGAAGCTATTCGCGCACTTCATTTAGCGAATGGCGGAGCGGTAGTAGGACTACTAACATTTTACGGAAACATTGCCGCACAAGGAAAATTTGCTAGAATTTCCGTCAACGGAATAGCTCTTTCCTTGGAGTTTTTTGCTTTTGGTCTAGTTTTTGGAATAGCAACTTCCATGCTAGCCTACCTTTCACAAATTATGGTTGCCACTTTTGATGAAACCCCCTGGGAGTTGCGGTTCAGGTTTTCCGCGATGACGACTGCCGGAATCAGTTTATGCCTATTCGTTGCGGGTGTATGCGAGGCAGGATTATCATTTAGACCTACAGAAATTTCACCAGCCCGCGTTGCTTCAAGAGCGGCACGCGCAGCCCCCCTCGGCTCGAGACCGCTCAGCTCGAAGCCAATGATCGGGTCGCAAGCCAATCCTTAAGCGCGAGCCAGTGGTTTGCTCCAGCTTCGACAAGCAGGGTTTGGCCGGGCTGCGCGTGCGCCTCGATCAGGCTCGCAAGGTTGAGGTTTCGGCGATAGCTGAGATCCTTTACCACCCGACCGCCGATGCCCTTTCCGCACGGCGTGCCATTCGCCGGATCGTATTGCTCGCCATAGGCCTGGCGGTACCACGCCGCATAATCGAAACTGCCAACCGGCGCGACCGTCGCCGCGTAGCGCATTTGCCGCTCCACCGTGCTTGCGGCGCTCTCGCGGCCAAAAGGGTTTACCTTCGAGCGTAACAAATGCGCGCCGAGCGCATCGGCGATGGCAAACTTATCTTCGACGAGGACCTTATAGTCCTGATCCGGGCTGAAATCCCAGCCGGAGAAGGGCGCACCGCTGTCCGACGCCAGTTTCACGGCGTACAGATTCTCCGACGCGGCCCCTCCGTCCGTTCGCTGCCGTGCAAGGTTGGCGATATCTTTCAGATACCAGTCGAAGGCGCTCTTGGCCGAAGACACGCCCTCCACCAGGACGAACGCTGGCTTATAATGCTCGACCGCAGCCTTGATCTGCCGGTGCGTCTCGTCCGTTACGTCGTCGGTGTGCTCCACCCCGACAAAGACGAGTGTCGCACCATTTCGCAAATGATAGACGTGGGTGAACGGCTTTGCCCATCCCGCAGGCGTCGTACACATATCCTGCGATACCGGTGCCGTCGCTGCTGCGCTTGAGGCGATCTTGGCGCTTACCGCAACCGGGCTTAGCGCGGCGAGCCACATAAACGAAAGAGACACTACTCGCATCGTCGGGCCCTTCGAAGAGCTGGAACGTTACCACAGAATTAGACCTGCAATTGTGTCAGCATCGCGGCTCCCCCAAACCGCAGTCGCATCCGCCGCGCGAGTGGGATACAGGACAGCGGTGACATACGATCTCCTCATCGTCGGCGGCGGTATCAACGGCTGTGCGATCGCGCGCGAGGCCAGCTTGCTTGGCCTGAAGGTCCTCCTGGTCGAGCGCGACGATCTCGCCGCGCACACCTCCTCGGCCTCGACCAAGCTGATCCATGGCGGCCTGCGCTATCTCGAATATTATGAGTTCAAGCTCGTCGCCGAGGCGCTGCGCGAGCGCGAGCGGCTGGTGAAGGCAGCGCCGCACATCATTCATCCGCTGCGCTTCGTCCTGCCGCACGAAAACACGTTGCGGCCGTGGTGGATGGTGCGGCTCGGCCTCTATCTCTATGATTTTCTGGGCGGCAAGATGACGCTGGCGCGCTCGCGCGGGCTACGGCGGAGCGACACCGCCTTCACCGCGCCGCTCAAGGGTGCGGGCAAGGGCTTCGTCTATTCCGACGCGTTCGTCGACGATTCGCGGCTGACCGTGCTCAACGCGGTCGATGCCGCCGCCAACGGGGCCGAAATTGCGGTTGGCACCGCGCTCGAGTCGGCGCGGCGCGAGGGCGATGTCTGGCGTGCGACGCTGTCCGATGGGCGCACCGTCACGGCCCGCGCGCTGGTCAATGCCGCCGGGCCATGGGTGCATCAGTTGCTCGGGCGACTCGGCGTCAACGCCGCCTCGGGCGTGCGGCTGGTCAAGGGCAGCCACATCGTCGTGCCTCGCCTGTATGAGGGCGACCACGCTTATATCCTGCAGCAGCCCGACGGCCGCATCGTCTTCGCCATCCCCTATCAGGGGGCCTTTACCGAGATCGGCACCACCGACATTCCGGTCGATGCCCCCGAAGATGCGCAGATCGACGCCGGTGAAATCGCTTATCTCTGCGAGGCAGTGAACCGCCATTTCGTCCGGCAGATCAGCCCCGCCGACGTCACCTCGACGTGGTCGGGCGTGCGCCCGCTCTATGACGATGGTGCGAGCGAACCCAAGGCGGTGACGCGCGATTACGTGCTGGAGCTCGATACCAACGGCCCGACCTTGCTCTCCATCTTCGGCGGCAAGATCACGACGGCACGGCATCTCGCCGAAGAGGCGTTGGGCAAACTGTCTGGCCCGATGGGCTTCACCGCGCATCCGGTGACGCGGGCGCGAGTGTTTCCCGGCGGCGCGATTCCCGACTTTGCGCAGTTCCTGGCCCAAGTGCGCGCGCGATGGCCGTTTCTGGGCGACGCGCAGTCGGAGCGGATGGCGCACGCTTATGGAGCACGCCTCGCCGAAATGCTCGACGGCATCGATAGCGCAGCCGCGATCGGAACCGATCTTGGCGGCGGTCTCACCGAAGTCGAGGCGCGCTGGCTGCACGATCGCGAATGGGCGCGCAGCACCGACGACGTCCTGTTCCGCCGCACCAAATTGGGGCTGCATCTGAGCGAGGCCGAGCGCGGGCAGGTCGAGCGCTGGTGGACGGCAACTTTCCCGACTGCGGGCGGGAACGATGTGGATCACGGGCGAGTTACCGCAGCCTAGGCACACCACCATCCCAGTACAGCCACCCGCGCTTACGCGTAGCGGTGGCAAAAGGATTTTGCATGACCACCACCACCCACGCCTTTGCCGCACATGCCGCCGACGCGCCGCTCGCCCCCTTCACCTTCGAGCGTCGCGATCCCCAACCCGATGACGTGGCGATCGACATCCTGTTCTGCGGCGTCTGCCATTCCGACCTGCACACCGTGCGCGGCGAATGGGGTGGGACACTGTATCCGTGCGTGCCGGGGCATGAAATCGTCGGTCGCGTTACCGCGGTCGGCAGCAACGTCACCAAATTCGCGGTCGGTGACATTGCCGGCGTCGGCTGCATGGTCGACAGCTGCGGCCACTGCCCGTCCTGCAACCACGGTGAGGAGCAATATTGCGAAACCACCGGCTTTGTCGGCACCTATAACGGGCCCGATCCGGTGATGGGCGGCCACACCATGGGCGGCTATTCCGACCATATCGTGGTGAAGCAGGATTTCGTGCTGAAGGTCACGCATGACGAGGCCGATCTCGCCGCCGTCGCGCCGTTGCTGTGCGCCGGGATCACCACCTATTCGCCGCTGCACCATTGGAAGGTGGGGCCAGGGCAGAAGGTCGGCGTCGTCGGCTTGGGCGGGCTCGGCCATATGGGCGTCAAGATCGCCGCCGCGATGGGGGCCGAAGTCTATGTGTTCAGCACCTCCCCCAACAAGCGCGATGATGCCAAGCGGCTGGGCGCGACCGACCTGATCGTGTCCAAGGACCCGGACGCGATGGCCGCCCATGCCAACAGCTTCGACTTCATCCTCAACACCGTCGCCGCCGCGCATGATCTCAACCCGTTCCTCGCGCTGCTCAAGCGCGACGGGACGATGACGCTGGTCGGCGTGCCCGAATCGCCGCATCCCGCGCCTGATGTCGGCCATCTCGTGTTCAAGCGCCGCGCGCTGGCAGGATCGTTGATCGGCGGGATCAAGGAGACGCAGGAGATGCTCGATTTCTGCCGTGAGCACGGCCTGACCGCCGATATCGAGATGATCCGCATCCAGGATATCGACGCCGCTTATGATCGGATGGTGAAGAGCGACGTGAAGTACCGTTTCGTCATCGACATGCAGTCGCTCAAGACGGCGTAAAACGTCCCCCACTCCCGTTCGGGCTGAGCCTGTCGAAGCCGTCCTCTCTGCTCGCGCTCAGGCGCTTGTGACGAGGGCCCTTCGACCGGCTCAGCGTGAACGGAGGGGCGGTTCCCCTCATTGATGAAACCTTTTAGAGGGTCGGCGTCATGACAAATGCCCCCTCCCCCATCACCGTCGCTGCGCTCTACCGCTTCGCCCGCTTCCCCGACCCCGCCGTCATCCGCACGCCGCTGCTCGCTTTGTGCGACGCAGAAGGGATCAAGGGCACGCTGCTGCTCGCACGCGAAGGCATTAACGGCACCATCGCCGGGTCGGAGGCAGGCATCGCCGCCGTCATTGCGCACATCCGCACGCTGCCCGACTGTGCCGAGATCGTGGTCAAATACAGCCATGCCACGGCGATGCCGTTCCACCGCCTGAAGGTTCGCCTCAAGCGCGAGATCGTGACGATGGGCGAACCCGCTATCGATCCGCTGGCGGGCGTCGGCCATTATGTGAAACCCGCCGACTGGAATGCGTTGATCGATGATCCCGACACGATCGTGATCGACACGCGCAATGCCTATGAGGTGAAGGTCGGCACCTTCGCCCGCGCGATCGACCCGGCGACCGAGAGCTTCCGCGACTTTCCCGCCTGGGTGCGCGAACACCGTGCCGAGCTGGAGGGCAAAAAGGTCGCGATGTTCTGCACTGGCGGCATCCGCTGTGAGAAGTCGACCGCCTTTCTCAAGGCCGAAGGGCTAAGCGAAGTCTTCCACCTCGAGGGCGGCATCCTGAAATATCTCGAAGAGGTGCCGCAAGCTGAAAGCCGCTGGCGCGGCGAATGCTTCGTGTTCGACGAGCGTGTCGCGGTCGGCCATGGCCTGGCGCTTGGCACGCACGAGCTGTGCCGCGCCTGCCGTATGCCGGTCAGCCCCGCCGACCGGGCCTCACCCGTGTACGAGGAAGGCGTCGCCTGCCCCGCCTGCTATGCGACGCGCGATGCGCAGGCCCGCGCCAGCTATGCCGAGCGCCACCGCCAGGTAAAACTCGCCGAGGCACGCGGCGAAGCCCATGTCGGCGCGCGCTTTGCGCCCGATCTTACGAAAAGCTGAAATTCACCGGCTTGGTGCTGTCGGCATTGCCGTCGAACGCAAAGCTGGCATAGGGGCCGTCGCGCTCAACCCAGTGCAGGAAGAGATGCGCCGACCAGCCATTGGCATTGGGCGTCATCCGCCCGTGCCGATGCTCGACGCCGCGATAGAGCACCGCATCGCCCGGCTCCATCGTCAGCGAGACATAGGGCTGGCCGCCAAAATCGGGTCCAACCGCCGCGCTCGGGCCATCAAGCCGGTCGGTCCCGACCTCCAGATCCCACGGAACACCGTCGCTATAATCGAGCGTCAGCGACAGGCTGTGCTCGCACGCCTGCCGATCACTATGCACGCGCAGGATGTCGCCTTCGCGGTAGATGCGGAAATAATCATAGGTCGGCAGCACGTCGCGACCAGTCAGCGCGCGGACCGTCGGCGTGAGCCCCCACAGCATCCCCAGCATGGGCGGGTAATGATAGCCATAAACCTCGACCGCATCGCCTTTCAGCAGCGGCGACGCGCGGGTGTGGCGCTCGATCGGAGCCCCACCCTGCGCAAGATCCGCCTTCATTTGCCGCAGGAACGCCGTCGCGACGTCGCGCGGCAGCAGCCCTTTGATCAGTGCATAGCCATCGCGCGCATAGCTGCCGTGAACGTCCATCATGCCCCCGCTCAATAAGCGCGCCCGATCAGCACCCGTTCAACCGCAGGGGCACCTGTGAACACGCAGGCCCCCTCTGGAGCGGCCTGTTCCATCGGTGCGTTGCGGATGGTGAGCTTCAACGCCTTGAGCCGCTCGACCACCGCGTCCAGTGCCGCTCCGGTCGGCCGTGACCATTGGACTTCGAGCCAGCCCGGGTTCTTCACGCCTTCGGCAAAGTGCGCTTCGATCGCCGCGAAATCGGCGGCGGCAGCAATATTGCCCGCGAGCCGGGCACGCGCTTCGGCATGGAGCGCTGCCTGGATTTCCTCCAGCACGCCCCCCGCATCCCGGACGAAATCGGCACGGGCGACGACGGCGCTGTCGAGCTTGCCGTCCTCGCGGTACAACCGGTCGCGCTGTATGACCGAGACATTGCCGCCCGCAACATCGCGTCCGCCCACTTCGATCACGATCGGCGCGCCCTTCTTGACCCAGCCCCAGCGCTTGGACGCGGCCTTGCCGAATTTGAGATCGAGCAATGCGCGCACCGGCTCGCCCAGCGCCGATTGATTGGCCAGTTCGGCCTGCAACGCCTTGCAATAATCGACGATTGCCGCATCCTCGGGCTGGTCGCGCAACATCGGGACGATCACGATCTGCCACGGCGCGATGCGCGGCGGCACGCGCAAGCCGTCGTCATCGCCGTGAACCATGATGACGCCGCCGATCATCCGCGTCGACACGCCCCAGCTCGTCGTGTTGGCGAGGACGAATTCGCCCTGGTCGTTCTGGAAGCGGATATTCTGCGCGCTCGCGAAATTGGTGCCCAGGAAGTGGCTGGTGCCGGCCTGCAGCGCCTTGCCGTCCTGCATCATCGCTTCGATGCTGTAGGTCGCGACCGCGCCGGGGAAACGTTCGTTCTCCGGCTTCTCGCCCGCGACCACCGGCAGCGCGAGGCAATCCTCGGCGAACGAGCGATAGACCTCGAGCATCTTGAGCGTTTCCTCGCGTGCTTCCTCGGCTGAAGCGTGCGCGGTATGCCCTTCCTGCCACAGGAATTCGCTGGTGCGCAGGAACATGCGGGTGCGCATTTCCCAGCGGACGACATTGGCCCATTGGTTGATCAGCACCGGCAAATCGCGCCACGACTGCACCCAGCGGGCGAAGGCAGCCCCAATCACCATCTCAGAGGTCGGGCGGACGACCAGCGGCTCCTCCAGCTTGGCCTCGGGATCGGGGATCAGCCCGCCTTTGCCGTCGGCCTTCAGCCGATGATGCGTGACGACCGCCATTTCCTTGGCGAAGCCTTCGACATGCTCGGCCTCTTTCTCGAAATACGAGAGCGGGATGAACAGCGGGAAATAGCAATTCTCATGCCCCGTCGCCTTGATCCGGTCATCGAGCAGGCGCTGGATCCGCTCCCAAATCCCGTACCCCCACGGCCGGATCACCATGCAGCCGCGCACGCCCGATTCTTCGGCAAGGTCGGCTTCTGCAATGACGGATTGATACCAGGCCGAGAAATCGGCCTCACGAGTGACGGGGAGTGCGCGTTTGATCATGCCGGTGCGGATAGCGACTGGCAACGCGCCCGTCACCCCCGCGCTTGTGTCGCGCGCCGCGCGGCGTCATGGACCAACGCATACTCTGGAGACACTCGATCGAAGCCCCCGCTTTACCCTCCGTCGAAACGGCACCGCACTATACCCCCGACCGCGTCCTGCTGGGGCTGGCCTTGCGCCTGCTCGCCGTCGCTGGCCTGGCGACGATGAGCGCGCTGATCAAACTCGCGGAAAATCGTGGGGCGAACCTCGCCGAAACGATGTTCTTCCGTCAGGCCTTCGCGGCGATGCTGATTTTGGGAATCGTAGTGACCGGCCCCGGCCTGTCTTCGCTGCGGACCCAGCGATTCGGCGCGCATGTGCGGCGCACCGCCGTCGGATTGGTCGGCATGATCACCACCTTCGGCGCGGTGTTGCTGTTGCCGTTGGCAGACGCGACCACGTTGCAGTTTACCGTGCCCATCTTCGGCACGCTGCTGGGGGCGCTCATCCTCGGCGAACAGGTCGGCATCCACCGCTGGGCCGCGGTCGTCGTCGGCTTTATCGGCGTGTTGATCGTCACCCAACCGGGGACAGGCGCGTTGCCACTAGGCGGCGCGGCGGTTGGCCTTGTCGCCGCCATGTTCGTGGCATTGGTCGCGATCCTGCTGCGCCAGATCGGGCGGACCGAAAGCGCGCTGACGACGGTGTTCTGGTTCTCGGCGCTCTCCATTCCGCCGCTCGGCATCGCTTATGCGCTCAACCTTCAGCAGCATGACGCCTTGACCTGGGCGATTCTGGTGGGCGTCGGCCTGATTGGCGGACTGGCGCAACTGGCGTTGACCGCAGCCGTGCGCCACGCGCCGGTCTCGACCGTGATCCCGATGGATTATTCGAGCCTGTTCTGGGGCACGCTCTATGGCTGGCTACTGTTCGGCACGTTGCCCGGCTGGGGCACTGTCCTCGGCGCGCCGATCATCGTGGCGAGCGGGCTCTACATTGTCTGGCGGGAACAGGTGCGGCGACGCCCCGTGACCGAAGCCGTGAGCCCCTAATTGCGACGAAACACCAGCAGCAGGTTGTTGGCAGGCATTGCGAGGCATTGGTCGAGCGAGAAGGATGTCGCCGCAGCCGTTACCGCCTCAACGGAACGCAACCCCCAGCGCGAATCGCGCGCGCGCAGCGATTCGTCGAACGCGAGGTTGCTCGGTGCGGTCGGGACGCCCGCTTGCAGAAACGGGCCATATAGGATCAACGGTGCGTCCTGCGGCAGGAGCTTCGCCGCCCCCGCGAGCAAACCGAGCGTCGCGTCCCACGGGCTGATATGGACCATGTTGACGCAGAGCACCGCGTCGACGCGGGCGATCGGCCAAGTGCCCGCGGCCGCATCGAGATCGAGCGGTGGCAGAACATTGGCGATCCCCTCGCACCACGCGCCGATCGAGCGGCGCGCATCCGGGTCCGGGTCGCTCGGTTGCCAGTCCAGCGCCGGAAATTCCTGGGCGAAATAGGCGGCGTGTTCGCCCGACCCGCTGGCAACCTCCAGCACGACGCCGCTGCGCGGCAGCACGTCGCGCAGCACATCGGCAATTGCCATGCGGTTTCGCAGCGTCGCCGGGGCATGCCGCCGCGCTGCTTCACCCGCCTCCCCCGGAATCCAGGGTGCGGGTGCCGTCACGCGCGGGCTTCGGCGAGCAGGCGATTCGCGCGCAGATACATTTCCAGCCGCTGCGCCGCGAACACGCCGAGCGTGAACGCCGCCAGCGTATCGATCAGCACCGCCACGTTGAAGTGCAACGCCGCCCCTTCGGCCTGCGCGACCGATTTGATCGCGATCAGCACCACGATGAAGGCAAGCGCCCAAAGCGAGGCACGCTGGCGCAGTTCGTGGGTTTCGGGGTCGACATGGATTTGCATGGTCTTGCCGCGCTGCCAGCCGAGGCCCGCCCCAACCAGCAACGCCGCCGCCGCAATCCCCCACCCCGCCAGCGTGGGCGGGCTGCGATAGAAGATCACGGCGACGACGGCGGTATAAAGTGCCGGCACGATCCACAATTGCTCGACCTTGAGCGGCCTGAGCCTGGTCAACCGCCGCGCGCGCAGCGCGAACACCGCAAGGAAGATCGCGATCGGGATTGCATATTGCAAAATCCCCGGCGGCGCAGCGTGGACCGGCATGAATTTCCCCCTTGTTATTCGGCCGCTTGGGCCAGACCCGGGTCCTTCCATACCAGCACTGGCTTGCGTGCCGCCAGTGTTTCATCGAGGCGGCTGCGCGGCGCGAAATGCGGGGCACTCTTGAGGCTGATATCGCCCGCCTTGGCGCGCTCTGCGACCGAGCGCAAAGCGGCGATGAACTGGTCGAGCGCGGCCTTCGATTCGGTCTCGGTCGGTTCGATCAGCATCGCACCGTGGACGACGAGCGGGAAGTACATCGTCATCGGGTGGAAGCCCTCGTCGATCAGCCCCTTGGCGACGTCGATCGTCGAGAAGCCGTCGGCCAGGCCATTATCCGAGAACAGCGCCTCGTGCATGCACGGGCCCGACCCGGCGAAGGGCGCGTCGAGCGTCTTTTCCAGGCTGCGCAGGATGTAATTGGCGTTGAGCACGGCGTCTTCCGACACCTGGCGCAGGCCATCCGCGCCATGGCTGAGGATATAGGTGAGCGCGCGGGTGAACATGCCCATCTGCCCGTGGAAGGCGGTCATGCGACCGAAGGTGTGCGGGTGTTCGTCGCCCGCCGTTTCTTCCTCGATCAGCGCGAGATGGCCATCTTCGTAGCGCGCGGTGAAGGGCAAGGGACCGAACGGCGCCAGCGCTTCCGACAGCACGACCGGACCCGAGCCGGGGCCGCCGCCGCCGTGCGGGGTAGAGAAGGTCTTGTGCAAATTGATGTGCATCGCATCGATGCCGAGGTCGCCCGGGCGCACGCGACCGACGATCGCGTTGAAATTGGCGCCGTCGCAATAGACATAGGCGCCGACCGCATGGACCGCGTCCGAGATCGCCTTCATGTCGCGCTCGAACAGGCCGCAGGTGTTGGGGTTGGTGATCATCACCGCCGCCACGTCCGGCCCGAGCCGGGCCTTGAGCGCTGCGGTATCGACGCGGCCTTCGGCGGTGGCGGGAATATCCTCGACGGTGAAGCCCGCAAACGCGGCGGTCGCGGGGTTGGTGCCATGCGCGCTCTCGGGCACGAGCACGACCTTGCGGTGGCCCTCGCCGCGCGCTTCCAGCGCGGCCTTGATGCACAGAATGCCGCACAATTCGCCATGCGCGCCCGCTTTGGGGCTCATCGCGACGCAGTACATGCCGGTCAGCTTGATCAGCCACACCGCCAGTTCGTTGATGACGCCGAGCGCGCCCTGCACGGTATCGACCGGCTGGAGCGGATGGATGTCGGCGAAACCGGGCAGCCGCGCCATCTTCTCGTTGAGGCGCGGATTGTGCTTCATCGTGCACGATCCGAGCGGGAAGAAGCCGAGGTCGATGCCGTAATTCTGGCGGCTGAGGCGCGTGTAATGGCGGACCGTCTCGGGTTCCGACAGGCCGGGAAGGCCGATCGGCGCGGTGCGGGCGAGGCTGCCGAGGCTGGTGCCGGACGGCCCCTCTCCCCGGCCCGCTCCCCGGAGGGGAGAGGGAGAAGATGCGAAATCGACGCCCGTCGTCTCGCTATCGCCGATCTCGAAGATCAGCGCTTCTTCCAGCATCAGGCCCTTATTGCCGGTTACCGTCGGGGACGCCTTGCCCCCGGCGACGGGCGCTTCCGGGCGCCATCCGCTTGCATTGATGCTCATGCCAGAATCTCCTCAAGCGCGGCGGCCAGCGTTTCCACATCCTCTGCCGAGGTCGTCTCGGTCACCGCGACGACCAGGCCGTTGGCGAGGCTCGCCTCACCCGGATAGAGCCGCCCGAGCGACACGCCGGCGAGAATGCCGCGCTCGGCCAGGCTGCGCACAACGGGCCGTGCTTCCTGCGGCAGTTTCAGCGTGAATTCGTTGAAGAAGGTGGGCGTCACCAGCTCGACGCCGGGGACTTGCGACAGCCGCGCCGCCGCCGCCACCGCGCCGTGATGGTTGATCTCTGCCAGCGTGCGCAGGCCCTTCTCGCCCAGCAGCGTCATATGGATCGAGAAAGCGAGCGCGCACAGGCCGCTATTGGTGCAGATGTTCGACGTCGCCTTTTCGCGGCGGATATGCTGCTCGCGGGTCGACAGCGTCAGCACGAAGCCGCGACGGCCATCGGCATCCAGCGTCTCGCCGCACAAGCGACCCGGCATCTGGCGGACGTATTTTTCCTTGCAGCCGAACAGGCCGACATAGGGGCCGCCAAATTGCAGGCCGACGCCGAGCGACTGGCCTTCGCCAACCACGATGTCTGCGTCCATCTCACCGGGTGCCTTTATCGCGCCGAGCGCGACGGGTTCGGTCACCACCGCGATCAGCAGCGCCTTGTTGGCGTGGCAGGCATTGGCGAGCGGCGTCAGATCGGCAATGCGACCAAGAATGTCGGGATATTGCAGGACGACGCACGACGTATCCTTGTCGATCGCCGCGATCAGCGTTTCGAGATCGGTGTCTGCGCTCAGGCTCGGCGTCGCGGTTTCGAGCGCGTCACCGGTGTACTTTGCCATCGTCTTGGCGACCGAAACATAATGCGGGTGCAGGCCCGACGACAGGATCGCCTTGCCGCGCTTGGTGATGCGGCGTGCCATGCCGATCGCTTCCCAGCAGGCGGTCGAGCCGTCATACATCGAAGCGTTGGCGACATCGGTGCCGAGCAGCCGCGCGACTTGCGTCTGAAACTCGAACAGCATCTGCAGCGTGCCCTGCGCGATTTCGGGCTGATACGGCGTGTAGGCCGTCAGGAATTCGCCGCGCTGGATCAGGTGATCGACCGAGGCCGGCACATGGTGGCGATAGGCGCCGCAGCCGAGGAAAAAGGGCGCTTCCCCCGCCGTCAGATTCTTGCGCGCCAGCGCGCTCATGTGGCGCTCGACCGCCATTTCGCTGGCGTGCATCGGCAAATCGTGGATTGGGCCGTCGAGCCGGGCGGCTTCGGGCACATCGACGAACAGATCGTCGATTGAGGCAGCGCCGATCACGCCGAGCATCGCCTCGCGATCGGACTGGGTCAGGGGTAAGTAACGCATCATTTATCCTTGGTGGCAGGACGCAACGGGGTGAGGGAAATAGGCGTAATGTCGGGGCCCCGATCGGTGCATCGGACGCCGCTCGATCTGCACTGCGAACTAAGCACCCCGCGGAGAATGACCTCTTTCCCTTGGTTGGCGCTAAGGGCCGGCTCGACGAGTGTTTCAGAGGCAACCGATAGATAAGGCCCGTTGGGCCAGTCCTGATTGGCCTTCGACGGCGTCGGGAAGATTGCGCAACTCAAGCCGCCACAGGGGTTAGAAAGCCATCCCCGAACGGTCACCGTGCGCCCATTAAATGACTCGATGCCAGCCTCCGCTTCCGCGACCGATATTGGCGCGTACGGGTCAGGACTCGGTTTTGCGCACGCGACCAGGAGAAGCGCTGAGATCAAAGGCGCCCCTCCCTTCGCCATCACAGCTTCGCGACGAACGCCTGATAGGCGACTTCATCCATCAGCTCGTTCAGCTCATCGGCGTCGCTCAGCGTCAGCTTGAAGAACCAGCCATCGCCTTCGGGATCCTCATTGACGAGGCCGGGCGTGTCGGCGAGCGCGGCGTTGCCGTCGATCACCGTGCCGGACACCGGCGAATAGACGTCCGACGCGGCCTTGACCGATTCGACGACGGCGGCTTCGTCGCCCTTGGCGAGTTCCTTGCCCTCTTCGGGAACGTCGACGAACACGATGTCGCCGAGCTGGCTCTGCGCATATTCGGTAATACCGACAATGCCGACGTCACCATCGACATCAACCCATTCATGATCTTCAGTAAAATAACGGCTCATCACTTGCCTCCTGCGCGGACGTAGCGGTGGGGAATAAAGGGCATTGTCGTCACGGTCGCTTGATGGACCTTGCCGCGCTGCGCCAATTGAATTGTCGTACCGGGAACCGCAAGCGCGGTCGGCACATAGGCCATGGCGATCGGCGCGCCGACGCTGGGGGCAAAGCCGCCCGAGGTGACGCGGCCGACTTCGGAACCTTGCGCATCGAGCACGGCCGCACCTTCGCGCACGGGCTGGCGCCCGGCGACGAGCAAGCCGACGCGCTTGACGATCGCGCCGGTCTCGCGCTCGGCCAGAATGCGCGCCGCGCCCATGAAATCCCCCGCCTCGCGGCGGCGCTTGGACAAAGCAAAGCCGAGATCGGCCTGGATCGGCGTGGTCTCAGGATCGAGGTCATGCCCGTACAGCGGCAGGCCAGCCTCGAGCCGCAGCGAATCGCGCGCGCCAAGGCCGATCGGCTTGACTTCGGGCTCGGCGGCAAGCGCGGTCGCGAGCGCCTCGACATTCTCGGCGGGCACCGAAATCTCGAAACCATCCTCGCCGGTATAGCCCGAACGGCTGATCCACAGCGGCACGCCGTTCCACTCGAACGCGCCCGCGGTCATGAACACCAGCGCCTCGACACCCGGCACCAGCCGCGCCAGCGCATCGACCGCCTTGGGCCCCTGCAGCGCCAGCAGCGCCTGATCTTCCATACGGTTGAGCGCAATGTCGTCGGGCAGATATTCGAGCAGATGCGCGATATCGTCGATCTTGGTCGCGCCGTTGACGACCATGTAGAAGCCCTGAATGTCGAACGGATTGGCGTCGGGCAAGCGCGTGACCATCAGATCGTCGAGGATGCCGCCATCTTCGGCCAACAACAGCGAATAGCGCTGCTTGCCCTCGCCGAGGCCAGCAATGTCGGCGGGCAGCACGGCTTCGAGCGCTGCGACCAGATCGGCGCCTTCGTCGGAGCGGAACAGCAACTGCCCCATATGGCTGACGTCGAACAGGCCAGCCGATTCGCGCACCCACAGATGCTCGGCCATGATGCCTTCATATTGCACCGGCATCTCATAACCGGCGAAGGGCACCATCCGCCCACCGCGGGCGCGATGCCAAGCGTCGAGCGGCAAGGTCTCGATCGCAATCTCGTCGGGAATTTCAGCGTCGGTCATATCGGTCTTCCGTGCGAGGTCTACGGCGTAGCATGACGCCGAAGCGTCCATGATCTGCCGCCCCCTCTGTCACGGATACCTGAGAGCTTTGACTTGCCGCAGATGCCGCAAGCTTACCCCTTCGGTGGCACCTCGCCTGAAGCGGGTGCGCTTTCCAGAGTGTCGACAAGCCCGCGCGGTCCGGTTGCCTGAGAGATTCCGGGGCGGTTGCTCCTTCGGCGGTCCAGAATGCCGCAAACGGCATTCGAGACGCTCTCCCGCGCGTGCCTATCCCGGTTGCCCGTGATCGACGCTGTCGGTTTGACGCGGCGCAGCAAGCGAGTCAACGACCCATTGCCCCGACCGCGTCAACAATCAGCGTGTCGCGTTATATTTCAGCTGGTCGTTGGTCAGCTGGAAGCCAACCAAAGCCTCGAAGGTGGCGCGCAGCACCGCCTGACGCACTTCCGGGCGCGTCAGCGGATCGACCGCAGCGTCCTCGCCACCCGCCTTGCGCTTCTCGAGCAACTTCTTGCGGACGTCGTTGGGCAGCGTGGCGGCGGCGCGCGACACCGTCGCGGTGGCCGTGCCCTGCACCGATGCGCGCGGCTGGCCCGGCTCGAAATGCAGCGTGGCATGGCCCAGGCGCTTGGCAACGACGGCGCTGCCGCCCTGCACCACGGTGATGAAATACGGCAAGGTCACGTCGCGCGCGCCATCGGTGCGCAGCCGCCGCCCTTCGACCGAGAAGGTCACCGTGGTCAGAATGTCGTCGCCTGCATCGGTGCAGGTCGAGCGCACATTGGTCAGCACCGCCGTGAGGTCGAGCGCCGTCGCATCGTGGCTGGTTGCGGGATCGAACAGCGTGATGTCGCCAGTCCCGGCGGGGACCGCCACGCTGGGGCAGGCGGTGCGGACGGCGGTGATACCGCCCGTTTCGTCAAGGTCGCCCGTGTGCCGACATCCGCCGAGCAAGACCGCCGCGAACACGGGAAGCGAGAGAGCGGCGATGGCTGATTTCCGGAATGTCACGGGGTCACGCACCTTATCATGCAAAAGGGATCGCCTGCGTTAGGATTTATCGCGCAGACGCGGCGGCACCATAGGAACCGGCTATCGCCCGCGCAAGCAATCGCGTAGGCTTCCTGCGAGATGTTCACCGCTTCAAAGCCAAAACTCGAGCTCATTATCGCCGCCCCGCGCGGCTTCTGCGCGGGAGTCGACCGTGCCATCCAGATCGTGGAACTGGCGATCGCCAAATATGGCGCACCGGTCTATGTCCGGCACGAAATCGTCCACAACCGCTTCGTTGTCGACATGCTGCGCGACAAAGGCGCGGTGTTCGTGGAGGAACTGGATGAGGTTCCCGACGGCGTTCCCGTGGTCTTCTCCGCGCATGGCGTGCCCAAGGCGGTGCCGAACAAGGCGGCGGAACGCGGCCTCGCCTTTTTCGACGCGACCTGCCCCTTGGTGTCCAAGGTCCACCGCCAGGCCGAACGCATGGTCCAGCTCGGGCGGCACATCGTGTTCATCGGCCATGCCGGCCATCCCGAAGTGGTCGGCACGTTCGGACAGGTGCCCGAAGGCGCGATGTCGCTGGTCGAAACCGTAGCGGATGCCGAAAGCTATACGCCCGCTGACCCCGACAATCTCGCGTTCCTGACGCAGACGACCTTGTCGATGGATGACACCGCCGATGTGGTCGCCACGCTGCAACGGCGTTTCCCCTCCATCCAGGGGCCGCGCGGCGAGGACATTTGCTACGCCACCGCCAACCGCCAGGGCGCAGTCAAGGCGATTGCCCATGCCTGCGACGCGATGCTGGTGATTGGCGCGCCCAACTCCTCAAACTCGGTGCGCCTGGTCGAAGTTGCCGAGCGCGAAGGCACGCCTGCCCGTCTGATCCAGCGCGCGGCAGAGCTCGACTGGAGCTTCGTCGAGGGCATTACGAGACTCGGCATTACCGCTGGAGCATCGGCACCCGAGGTGCTGGTGCGTGAACTGGTCGATCGTCTGAGCGAGCGGTTTACGGTCACCGAGCGGGAAGTGGAAACGAAGCGCGAGACGATTTCGTTCAAGCTGCCCCGCGGGCTTGAAGCCACGGCCTGAACGATGGCCGTGTACACGCCGGTATCGGCCGAAGTTCTGGCCGAATTCCTCGCGCGCTATGACGTTGGCGAGTTGGTGTCCGCCAAGGGCATCGCCGAGGGTGTCGAGAACACCAATTACCTGGTCGATACCACCACCGGTCGCTTCATCCTGACGCTGTACGAAAAGCGCGTCGAGGGCGGCGACTTGCCCTATTTCATGGCGCTGCTCGATCATCTCGCCGCGCGCGGGAACCCGGTACCCCCGGCGATCAAGGACCGCAGCGGCGCCGCGATTCAAACGCTGGAGGGTCGTCCGGCCTGCCTCATCAAATTTCTGTCCGGCGTGTCGGTATCGCACCCCACCGCAGCGCAGGCGCGCGCGGCGGGTGTGGCGATGGCGGATATGCATGCCGCCTTGGCCGACTTTCCCGAAACCCGCGCCAATTCGATGGGGGTCGAGACCTGGGCACCCTTGTTCGAGCGCTGCGGGCGCAGTCTCGATGCCATCGCGCCCGGCCTGTATGATGATCTCGGCTTCGCGATCGATCGGGTCGTCGGGGCATGGCCGCAGGCGACGCTCGACACGGTGACCATCCACGCCGATCTCTTCCCCGACAATGTGCTGATGCGCGGCGACGCCGTATCCGGGCTGATCGATTTCTATTTCGCCTGCACCGATCTGCGCGTCTACGATCTGGCGATCATGCACAGCGCCTGGGCCTTTGATGCCACGGGGGCGCACTATGACGCCGCCATCGGTGATGCGTTGACGGCAGGGTATGAGCAGCGCTTTCCGCTATCGTCGGTCGAACAGGCGGCGTTCCCGACGCTGGCCAGCGGGGCCTGCATCCGCTTCGCGCTGTCGCGGGCGTGGGACTGGCTCAACACCCCCGCCGACGCGCTCGTCACGCGCAAGGACCCGCTCGCTTATGTCCGGCGACTCTCGCATTATGCGCCGGAGCTGGTTAAGCGGACGCGATGACCGCGACCGTAAAAGAGCTTACCAAAGTCGAAATCGCCACCGATGGCGCCTGCAAGGGCAATCCCGGCCCGGGTGGCTGGGGCGCGCTGATTCGCGCAGGCGGCACCGAAAAGGAATTGTCGGGCGGCGCAGCGCTGACCACCAACAACCGCATGGAATTGATGGCCGCGATTGAGGGGCTGAACGCGCTGAAACGCCCCTGCCATGTGATGCTATCGACCGACAGCCGCTACGTGATGGACGGGCTGACCAAGTGGATCAAAGGCTGGCAGAAAAACGGCTGGAAGACAGCCGCGCGCCAGCCGGTGAAGAATGCCGATCTGTGGCAGGCACTGCTGGACGCGGCGAAACCGCACCGCGTCGAATGGACCTGGGTCAAAGGCCATGCCGGCCACCCCGACAACGAACGCGCAGACCGGCTGGCGAGCGATGCCGCGGTGGCCGCTGGCAGACGCGCTTAAGCCTCTTCGACCGGCGCGCCCGGGCCGTTCTTCAGCACCGATTCGATCGCATTCTTGGCCCCGGCCTTGCTCGAATAGCCCTCGGTCCACCAAATCAGTTCGCTGTTATATTTGAACTTGGCGACATACTCGCCCGCCTTGTTCTGCTCGATCACGAATTTGTGTGCCATGCGAACCTCCCCGGTTTGTCGGTTTGGGAAGGATAGCGACGGCGATATCGTTACGCCAGCACCGCGAAGCGGCCCGGTGCATAGCGGGTAGGATCGATCGCAGCGACGCTGGCATCGGGCGCGCGGCCCAAAAGGAGCGCTGCGGCCAGCGCGGCCGCTGCCGGTGCCGTCTGGATGCCGAAACCGCCCTGCCCCGCGCACCAGAAGAAACCGGGCGAATCGGGGGCGAAGCCATAGACCGGCAAGCGATCGGGCGCGAAGCTGCGCAGGCCCGCCCAACGCCGTTCAACGCGGGTGATCTGCCAATCGACAACGTGTTCGAACCGGTCGATCGCGATGGCGACGTCGATCTCCTCGGGCTGGACATCGCCGGGCGTGGCCGGAGTCTCATCATGCGGGCTGAGCCACAGCCGCCCCCCAGCCTCGGGCTTGAAATAGAATTGCCCCGAAATGTCCGCGATATGCGGCAGCGCGTCGGGGGCCGCCGGGCTGGTCGCCAATTGCACGACGGTGCGGCGATAGGCGGCGATGCCGATCGGCGCGACCCCCGCCATTTCTGCAACCGCATCGGCCCAGGCACCGGCGGCGTTGACGAGGATCGTCGCCGACACCGGCCCCGCACCCGTCTCCATTTGCCAGCGGCCACCGGTGTGGAGCGCCCGCTGCAGCGGCGCGGACAGCAACAGCGTCACCCCGCCCTGTCGCGCCTGCGCCAGATAATGCGCGTGCAGCGCCGCGACATCGATATAGGTGCTGCTCGCCTCCAGCACGCCGAGCGTCCAGTCGGCGCGCAAACCCGGAATGTAGGCGCGCGGATCAACCCGCTGCAGCGCCACGCTGCTGCCCGCAAATTCCTCCAGAAAGCCGTCGATCCGGTCCGCATCCGACGCGCGCCCGATATGGAGCGAGCCGAGATCGGCCAGGAAGCCCCCGCCCCGTAACGCAGCGCCCGATGCGGTGGTGAGCGGCTGCACATCGGGGCCGCCATAGGTTTCCGACCAGAAGGCCGCCGAGCGTCCGGTCGCATGGTAGCCGGGCAGATCCTCCGCCTCGAGCATCACCACCGAAGCGTAAGGCGCAATCGCGGCGGCAAGGCTTGCGCCCGCAATCCCGGCACCAACAATGGCCACGTCATAATGCGTCACGGTGTTACCTCTGCGCCCGCGAGGACAGGAAGATGTCGATCTCGCCAATCGCACGATTGCGCACCGGATCCGCCTCGCGCAGGATCTCATGCGCCGATTCCTTGCCGAAGCGCACCACCCGCGCATCCGGCACCTTTGCCGCGATCTTCAGCGCGGCCTTGGGATCGACCAGTTTATCGTCATCGGCAATGACGAACAGCAGCGGCACGCCGAGCGTCTTCAAACGCGGATCGACGCTCAGCCGCCGGGTCGAGGCAAACGCCTCGATCACCCAGCGCCAGCTCGGCGGCCCCAGCAGCAATTCGGGCTTGCTCGATTGCCAGAAGATTTCGTCTTCATAGCGATCGGTGTCCTTGGTGAGCAGGGCCTGGCGCGTTTCGGTGGTGGCGGGCCGCTCATTCCCGCGCCAGGCCGGCCGGGCCGTATTGCCCACACCGCCAAGCATCCGTGCGAGCCGTTCGCCAAGCGTCGCGCCAACCGGGCTGTGCAGCCCCAGCATCGGGGCGATCAGAACGGCGGCATCGGGCTGCGCCGCGCCCTCGGCCAGCGCGCGCAACAGCAAATGCCCGCCCATCGAATGGCCCAGCGCAACATGCGGTCCGCCGTCGCGCCCGGCATCCTCTGCGACCCAATCCGCCCAGAAGGTGCGGAAATCATCGATATACTGCTGAAAATCGTCGACATGGCCAACATGCGGATCGGGCGACAGCCGCCCCGACCCACCCTGCCCGCGCCAATCGAACGAAGTGATCGACCAGCCGAGCGCGTGCCAGTGCGCAAACGCCTCGAGATACTTTTCGAAGATATCGCCGCGCCCGCCCTGGAACAGCATGCGCCCGCGCGGGCGTCCCTCTACGCCCCAGTCAAAGCGCCGCAGCGCCCAGCCATCGGGAGCGGACCATTGAGTGATCCGCGCAGCCGCAGGAATCGCGCGACGATAAAGCTGAGGGGAAACCATGGACGATGGTTACGGTTTTGAAAGGCCCGCCGTCTACACCTTTCCTCATGGGTGGGATCAATCTGTCAACGATGTTGCTGCTGGTGCTGGCGGCGCTCCTGGTTTCGGCCGGGATTCAGGACGCACGCACGCGCGAGATCGCCAATTGGAAAAACGCCGCGATCGCGCTGCTCGCCCCGTTATGGTGGTGGGCGAACGCCCTGGGCTGGATGGCGATTGCCGAACAAGTGGGCGTCGCGCTGCTGGTGTTCGCGGCCTTCGTTGCCGCTTTTCATTTCGGCTGGATGGGCGGCGGCGATGTCAAGATGATCGGCGCGCTGGCGCTGTGGCTGCTCGACCCGGTCACCTTGACCTGGATGTTGATCGTCATGTCGCTGCTCGGCGGCGCGCTGACCGTGATCCTGCTGATCGAGCGCGCGCTGCGCCATCGCACGGCGCAAATCGAGGTTCCCTACGGCGTAGCCATCGCAATTGCCGCGCTGATTACACTGCGTGAACCGCTTTTTAACCACTTTGGTGTGAATGCTTAACGCGGGCTCAATTGCCCGCGTCCGAAAGGTCTAAGATGGATAGTCGCAAGGTCATTTTGCTGGTGGGTGCGCTGATCGTTGCCGCGATCACGGCGTTCATGGCACGATCGCTGATCATTGGCAGCCCGGCACCGCAAGCCAATGCGGTGGCGATGGCTCCGGTCGCAAACGGCCCGGAAGTGCTGGTCGCAACCAAGGCGCTGCCTGTCGGCACTATCCTCGACGCGACCTCGCTGAAATATCAGCCATGGCCGAAGGAGCTGGTTGAGAACGCCTATTACATCAAGAAGGGCGGCTTCGATCCGCGCTCGCTGATGGGCACGGTCGTGCGCAACGCGATCACCGCCGGTCAGCCGGTGACCCAGGGCGCGCTGGTCAAGCCGGGCGATCGTGGTTTCCTCGCCGCCGCCCTCGGCCCGGGCATGCGCGCCGTAACCGTACCGGTACAGACGCAGACCAGCGTGGCCGGTTTCGTGTTCCCGGGCGACCGTATCGACTTGATCCTGACGCAGACCGTCCCCGGCGGCGGCGATGGCCCGCCGCTCAAGGCGGCCGAGACGATCATGCGCAACCTGCGCGTGCTCGCCACCGACCAGCGCACCGACAATGGTGTCGGCGAAGACGGCAAAGCCGTCGTGCGCACCTTTTCCAACGTGACGATCGAAGCGACGCCGAAGATCGCCGAGCAAATCGCGGTCGCACAGACGCTCGGCTCGCTGTCGCTGTCGCTGCGCTCGATCGCCGACAATAGCAGCGAACTCGAACAGGCGATCGCCAGCGGCGATGTCTCCATGCCCGACGACCCCAAAGCGGAAAAGGCGATGCTGACCCGCATCGCCAGCACCCCCGCGACCGGTGGCGGGACGATGGTGACCGGAGCCGACGTCTCGCGTTTTCAACGCAGCACGGTTCCGGGCAAGCCTGCTGATACCTCGGCACCCGGTGGTGCGCCGGGTACCGGAACGTTTCCGGGGGCTGCTACCGGCCCCGTGATCCGCGTCGCACGCGGCAATGCGGTGACCGATGTCGCCCTTGGGGGGAAGAAATAATGCGTAGCGCAACCGCTCTGCACCGCATCCTGTCGGCGACGGTCATCACCGCGCTGGTCGGCAGTGCGCCGGTCACCGCCCTGGCGGCGGGTGCCAAACTTCAGGCAAAGCCCGCGCCTGCGCGCAGCGGGCAACGTCCGGTCACCCATGTCGGTGCGGCCCCAACGGGCACGGTGCGTCCGACGACCGAGGTCGTGCTGTCGACCGGGCAAGGCGAACTGATCAACTTGCCCGCCAACGTCAGCGACGTGTGGGTTTCGAACCCCGGCGTGGCCGACGTCTATGTGAACAACCCGCATCAGATCCACCTGTTCGGCAAGGATTCCGGCGAATCGACGATCTTCGCCACCTCGGCGAGCGGCACGGTGATTTACGCCGCCAACATCCGCGTCAGCCAGAACCTGTCCTCGATCGACCGGATGGTGAAGCTCGCCATGCCCGACAGCGACATCAAGGTGACGACCGTCGGGCAGATCGCAGTGCTGACCGGCACGGTGTCCTCTCCCGAGGACAGCGCGGCCGCGCAGCGCCTCGTCACCGCGCTGCTCAACCCTGGCGTCGCTATCGGCCCCGATGCGGCGCTGAAGGTCGGCGTGATCAACCGCTTGCGCGCGGCAACCCCCTTGCAGGTCAATTTGCAGGTGCGCATCGCCGAGGTCAGCCGCAGCTTCGTCAAGAATATCGGCGTAAACCTCACCAGCCGTGGCTCCGGCAGCACGCTCTTCGGCATCACCCAAGGGCGCCAAGGCACGATTGCGACGGCACCGGGAACGATCGGCAGCGGCATCATCAACGCCGACGGTTCGCTTCCGGGACAAACCGTCTTCACCCAGCCTGCCGCGACCGGCATGGGCACGACGCTTGGCCTCGCCGGCCATGCATTGGGGATGGACCTGCTGTCCTCGCTCGATCTGGGGGAGCGCGACGGCCAGGTCTCGACGCTCGCCAATCCGAACATCACGGTCATTTCCGGCGAAACCGGTTCGTTCCTCGCGGGCGGCGAGTTCCCGATCCCGATCTCGCAGGGGCTGGGCGCGGTCTCGGTCGATTACAAGCAATATGGCGTGAGCCTGTCCTATACTCCGACGGTGCTGGCCGATGGGCGCATTTCGCTCCATGTCCGTCCCGAAGTGTCGCAGCTGTCGTCGCAGGGTTCGGTGACGCTTTCCGGCGTCAGCATTCCGGCGCTGACGACACGGAGGGCCGAAACGACCGTCGAGCTCGGCTCGGGTCAGAGCATGATGATCGCAGGCCTGCTGCAAAACAATCACAACAACTCGATCGACAAGGCACCCGCGCTTGGCGACATGCCCATCGTCGGCGCGTTGTTCCGCTCCAACGCGTTCCAGCGCAATGAAACCGAGCTGGTGATCGTGATCACGCCGTATCTCGTGAAGCCGGTCAACGCCAACGACATCGTCTTGCCAACCGATGGCTATAAGGCCCCGACCGACCTTGGTCGTGTCTTCATGGGTCAGCTTGGCGGCGGCACCACCGGCGGCGACCGCCCGAAGCCAACCATGGCTCCTGCTCCCACTGCGCAGCCTTCGCTCGGGGCGGCGGCTCCGGCACCGGTCTCGCCCGACCCCATACCCGGGTCGCCGGTCGATCGCCGTCGCGATGCGCCCGCCGCCATCACGCCACCATCCAGCCAAACCAAAAAGGGCGCGAGTGCCGCACCCGGTTTCGACATCAATTAAGGGCCGAGGGACATGATCATGAACAAATATGTGCGTGCGATCACGACCGGCCTGCTTCCGGCGTTGGCGCTGTCTGCGTGCGTCGGCACGGAAAATCGCGGACTCGAATCGGTGCATCAGCCGGTCGTCAGCCGCGCCGATTATGCCATTGACGTCGCAACGAGCGGCGACGGCCTCGCCCCGGGCGAAGCGCAGCGCCTCGCCGGGTGGATGGCATCGTTGCGGGTCGGCTATGGCGACAAGGTCGCGGTCGAGAATTCCACACCTTCGAGTGGCGGCGTAAAGGACGACATCGCCCGCGAAGCGTCGCGTTATGGCCTGCTGGTATCCGACGAGGCCCCGCTGGTCGGTGCGGCCGTTACGCCCGGCATGGCGCGCGTCATCGTCAGCCGCACAAAGGCGACGGTGCCGGGCTGCCCCGACTACAGCCGGGACACCTCGACCGAATATGAGGCCAATACCTCCTCCAACCACGGCTGCGCGATGAACGCCAACCTCGCCGCGATGGTCGCCAATCCGGCGGACCTTGTGCGCGGCCAGGGCGGCAGCGCGGTCGCCGACCAATTGGCCTCGGCCAAGGCAATCGAAAGCTACCGCAAGGCGGCACCGACCGGTGCTGGCGGCACGACGGTCAAGACGGAAAGCACCGGAGGCAAGTAATGAATGCGCCCTTCAACCCAGCGCGTATCGGCTTGCGCGATCCCTTTGCCGCCTATGTCTGCGACGAAACCGCCGCCGAGACGCTGCGTCCGATCGCAGTGGAAATGGGCTGGGCACCCGAGAAGGTGAACAAAGGCGGCCTGCGCAACGCGGTACAGTCGCTGTCGGTTTCCGCGAGCCCGCAAATCCTGTTTGTCGATCTCTCCGAAA
The DNA here is from genome assembly GCF_017875905.1 of Sphingomonas sp. PL20. NCBI lineage: Bacteria > Pseudomonadati > Pseudomonadota > Alphaproteobacteria > Sphingomonadales > Sphingomonadaceae > Sphingomonas > Sphingomonas sp. PL20. Next base: position 2,685,560 of record NZ_JAGINH010000002.1, read on the forward strand.
GCGGTGATCCGCTCAACGACATCAATGCGCTGGCCGAAGTGTGCGAGCCGGGCACGGTCGTGATTGCGGCAGGCCAGGTCAACGACGTCAGGCTGTACCGCGATCTCATCGTGAGCGGCATCCAGGACTATCTGCTCAAACCGCTCAATCCCGACATGCTGCGGGATGCGTTCACCCATGCCCAGACGGTGCTGAATGCGCCCAAGGTTTCGGACACGGGCACCGAACGTCCGCACATCTCCACCGCATTCATCGGTGCGCGCGGCGGCGTCGGCGCTTCCAGCCTCGCCACGGGTGTGGCGTGGGTGTTGAGCGAAAAGGGCGCGCGGACGACGGCCTTGCTCGATCTGGACGTGCATTTCGGCACGGGCGCATTGTCACTTGACCTAGAGCCGGGCCGCGGCCTGACCGACGCGATCGAAAATCCCAGCCGCATCGATGGCTTGTTCATCGAACGCGCAATGGTCAAGTCGAGCGAAATGCTCTCCGTGCTGTCGGCCGAGGCACCGATCAACTCGCCGATCATGACCGACGGCGGCGCGTTCTATCAATTGCAGGAGGAAATGCGCTCCGCGTTCGAATGCACCGTGGTCGATTTGCCGCGCAACATGCTGGTGCAGCATCCGCATTTGATAACCGACATTCAGGTGGCGGTGATCGTGACCGAGCTGACGCTCGCTGCGGCGCGCGACACGATCCGCATCCTGTCATGGATGAAATCCAACGCGCCGCAGACGCAAGTCGTGGTGGTCGCCAATCGCGTCCAGCCGACCGCGCAGCTCGAAATCAGCCGCAAAGATTTCGAAGGATCGATCGAACGCAAAATCGACTTCCTGGTCCCCTTCGACCAGAAACTCGCGGCGCAATCGGCAAAGCTCGGCAAGCCGATGACCGAGGCCGGCAAGGGCTCGAAGACGATCGTACCGATCGTCGATCTGGCGACGAAGTTGATGGCGGTGGGCGACTCGGCCGAACCGATCGACAGCGCAACCAAGAAGAAGGGCGCGGCCAAAGGCACGTCTTTGATGGGGAAATTCGATTTCAAATCGCTGATTTCGCGCCCCGCCAAGAAGAAGTGATCTCGCAAAAAATCATGGCAAAACCTTGCGGCGTAAACGCCGTCGTAACGAAGCGGAGCGCTTGATAGGCCTCATGGAACTGATGCCGGTCCTTTCGCTGGGTGCAGGTGCGCTGGTCGTGCTCGCGCTGATGGCGTTCGCCTTTGCGGGCCCCAATGCCGAGCGCGCCCGCACGCGCCGGATGGCGGCCCTGCGCGCACGCCATAGCGATGCCGCCAACGTGCTGGTGGATGCGCAAATGCGCCGCATCGCAACCGCACGGAACAACCGCATGGATGCAGCGGCGATGCGCTTCATCCCGCGCCCCGCGCTCCTCAAACAGCGCCTGGCGATGACGGGCAAGACCTGGACCGTTGGGCAATATGGCATCGCGACCTTGGGCATTGTCCTGGGCGTCGCGTTGGTGCTGATCGTTTTGCGCCTGCCGATCCTGCTCGCGTTGCTGCTCGGTCTGGTGGTCGGTGCCGGACTGCCGCATATGGTGGTCGGCTTTTTCATCAAGCGGCGGATCACCAAATTCACCGCTAAGTTTCCCGACGCCATCGAGCTGCTGGTGCGCGGTCTGCGCTCGGGCCTGCCGATTACGGAGACGATCGCAGTCGTCGCGCAGGAGGTCGATGGCCCGGTCGGCGTCGAGTTCAAGAACATCACCGACAAGATGAAAATCGGGCGGACGATGGACGCAGCGCTTCAGGATACGGCTGACCGGCTGGGCACGCCCGAATTCCAGTTCTTCTGCATCACCATCGCGATCCAGCGCGAGACCGGCGGCAATCTGGCCGAAACGCTGTCCAACCTGGCGACCGTGCTGCGTATGCGCGGCCAGATGAAGCTCAAGATCAAGGCGATGTCGTCCGAATCCAAGGCCTCCGCTTACATCGTCGGCTCGCTGCCCTTCATCGTGTTCGGCCTGATCTGGATGATCAACGCCAGCTACATGCAGAACTTCTTCGTCGACCAACGCCTGATGGTGGCAGGCGGCGGCGGGCTGATCTGGATGGGGATCGGCGCGTTCATCATGAGCCGCATGGTCAATTTCGAGATCTGATGCGATGAACCCCACCGCCCCCGCTGGTCCCGTCATCCTTGGCGTCGACGTCTATACCGTCGCCACGCTGTTGGCCGGCGTTGCTGCGTTCATGGTGCTGCTGGCGATCTATGCGGTCACCACGTCGCGCGACCCGATGACCAAGCGCGTCAAGGCGCTCAACGACCGTCGCGAACAGTTGAAGGCGGGCATTACCGCCTCGACCAAGCGCCGCGCCAAGCTCGTCACCAAGAATGAGACGACCGACCGCATCAAGGCGCTGCTCTCCTCGCTGAAAGTGCTGCAGGACAGCCAGGTCAAGGCGGCGCAAATCAAGCTGATGCAAGCCGGCATCCGCTCCAAGGAATATGCGGTGGCGGTGATTTTCGGCCGCCTCGTCCTGCCGCTGACCTGGGGCGTGTTTGGCCTGTACGTGGTCTACGGCACCGAGATGTTCGCGAATTGGACGCCGATCAAAGCCTATGGCCTGGTCGCCGCCAACTTCATCCTGTCGTACAAAGCGCCCGACCTTTATCTGAACAACAAGATCAGCAAGCGGTCGCTGGCAATCCAGAAGGGCTTGCCCGACGCGCTCGATCTGCTGGTGATCTGTGCCGAAGCGGGACTGACCGTCGACGCCGCGTTCAACCGCGTCGCCCGCGAACTGGGCAAAGCCTATCCCGAGCTGGGCGATGAATTCACCCTCACCGCAATCGAGCTGGGCTTCCTCGCGGAACGCCGTCAGGCCTTCGAAAACCTGGCGCAGCGCGTGAAGCTCGATGCCGTAAAGGGCGTCGTCACGACGATGGTGCAGACCGAAAAGTACGGCACGCCGCTTGCCTCGGCGCTCCGCGTGCTCTCCGCCGAGTTCCGCAACGAACGCATGATGCGCGCCGAAGAGAAGGCCGCGCGCCTGCCCGCGATCATGACGATCCCGCTGATCCTGTTCATCCTGCCGACGTTGTTCGTGGTGATTCTGGGCCCCGCCGCCTGCTCGATCTCGGACGCGTTCAAGCACTAAGGCCCGCCGGTCAGCACGCTTGCCCCCAGCCGTGGTTAACGGCAGGATCGTTGCGGAAACGAATCTCGGGCGGGGGATGCAAAGGTCATGCTGTTCACGACACCGGAACAGTTCATCGTACTTGCGGCTGTGCTCCTCGGCGGGTGGTTGCTGGGGTATGTCAGCGCGCCGAGCCCCAAAAAGTGGAAGCGCCGGGTGCGGGAGCAATCGGAAAGCTTCACCGCTTATCATGAGCAGGCGCAGGACCAGTTGCGGGCATCGCATAGCCGCGCCGCGAACCTGACCGCCGATCTCGAAGCGCTACGCGCCGACCATGCCGAGGCGGAACGGACGATCGTCGGGCTCCGCAGTGCCGCTGCGGCGGCCACACCGCCCGCCGCCGCTCCGGTGATCGCTGTCCCGCTGCCCGTGACACCGCCCGCTGCGGCACCGCTCCCCTCACCCGAACCAGTCACCGCGCCCGCCGTGCCGGAGGAACCGGCAGCGGTAAGCGACCACGCCGACACGCCGCCGGTGGCAGCGCCCCCCGCCAACGTTACGGAAGCCCCCGCCGCGATCGCCGTCGAGCCGCCACCGGTTCATCAGCCAGAGCTGGAGGTCGAGCCGACCGAAATCGCCACGGCAGCCCCGGACCCCGCCTCTACCGACCGTTTCGTCCCCACCCCGCGCGACGCGCTGACGAGAATCCGCGGCATTGATGACGCGCTACAAGCGCGCTTGTCCGATCTGGGAATCGTCCGCTTCGAGGATCTGGAAAAGCTGTCCGCGCAGGACGAAATGGCGCTGGAGCAACGGCTCTCCTTGCCCGTTGGCTATGTCGCGCGCGAACAATGGCGGCCGCAGGCGGCCTTGCTGCGCGCGGGGCAAAATGCCGATCACGCGGCGCATTTCGCCGCAACAGCGCCAGCGTCGCTTTAACGCAGCTCGCACACCGTCGCGCGGCGCGCGGCATCGAGTCTGGGGAAGGCGGCGCGGTCGGCGACCAGAATCCGGATCAACGCGATCCCGCGGTCCCCGGCGACATCGACGCGTTGATAGCCTGTCGGCACCGAACGCCCAGGATGGGTGATGGCAACCGCAAACGGCTTCCCCCCCGCCTGCCCACCATTGCGCACGAACACCGCATTGGTGCGCGAATCGAAGATTGACAGCGACCAATAGGGTGCCGCCACCGGCACTGCATGGATCAGCAAAGACCCTCGCGAGATGTCATAGGGACAGGCCGAATAGGCGAGATCGGGGCTGGGCCGCACGATCTGGCGGCTTGTCGCGGTGGCGAGCGGGCTGTGCGCGAAGCGGTTGAAGCCGCCCGCCGCGACACGCCGGATCGCCGCCGCCATCAGCAGATCGGGCGCATAGGCGATCGCGCCATAGCCGGTGAGCGCCGCGACGAGTGCCCCGGCGACAAGGGGGCCGGTCCAGCGCGCCATCAGCACGCCTCCCGCGTGATCCTGGGCAGGATGTCGGCCCCTGGATTCCCCCGGCCCCCGTCGCTCGGCAAATAGGTGCGCAGGGTCAGTTCGACGCGCGCAATCCCGCCGCTGGGCAACCATTTCGCGGTTTCCGTCGGCGGCGGCGCGGTCGGGGCGAGCAGGATCGTCCAGCCCGCTTTGCCGCCATCGGGAAACGTCGCCCCCGCCACCGAATACCGCCCGGCGGCATTGGGGACGAGATAGCCGTCCGGGTCGTACGCCGTCAGGCTCCACCACGCCGCCGGCAGCGCCGCACCGGTGATGCGGTAGCGGCAGCGCCCCTCCAGCGGCGCGCCCGCGCTGTCGCGCGCGGCGGTGTAATAGCGCGCCTCCTGCGCGGGCAAAGCAAGCAGGCCCTTCACCGCGACCACCGCGCGAGTATAGGGGTCGGCGGCGACCGAACCGAAGGTCTGCCCGGTCACCCATGGCCCGATCACCACATTGTTGCCGAGCGCCGCGCTGCGCAGGGCGTAGACCGCACCGCCGAGCCCGAGCGCGACCCCGGCCACCGTGCCGATCAGATAGCGCGCCCAAGCCCTCATGCGATGCCCCTCACCTCATGCCGCTGGCTTTGCTGCGAGCGCGGCCTGTGCCGCTGCCAGTCGTGCGATCGGCACACGATAAGGCGAGGCGCTGACATAATCGAGCCCCACCGTCTCGCAGAAGGCGATCGACGCCGGATCGCCACCATGTTCGCCGCAAATGCCGAGCTTGATGTCGGGCCGCGTCGCGCGACCGCGCTCCGCCGCCATGCGGATCAACTGCCCGACGCCCTCGACATCAAGGCTGACGAACGGATCGCGCGCATAGATGCCGCGCTCGACATAGGTGGTGAGGAACCGCGCGGCGTCATCGCGGCTGACGCCCAAGGTGGTCTGCGTCAGGTCGTTGGTGCCGAACGAGAAGAACTCGCCCACTTCGGCAATCTCGCCCGCCATCAGGCAGGCGCGCGGCAGTTCGATCATCGTGCCGACATGATAAGTGATCGTCGTGCCGGTATCGGCGAACACCGCTTGCGCCGCCTTGTCGACCACCGTCTTCATCAGTTCCAGCTCGCGGCGCGTGCCGACCAGCGGGATCATCACTTCGGGGATCGGCGCCGCGCCCGATTTCTGCGCGACCAGCACCGCCGCCTCGAAAATGGCGCGCGCCTGCATCTCGTAGATTTCGGGATAGGTGACGCCGAGGCGGCACCCGCGATGCCCCAGCATCGGGTTGAATTCGTGCAGGTCCGCCGCGCGCCGCTTGAGCACGTCGACTGCGACGCCTGCCGCCGCCGCGACATCGGCGAATTCGCTTTCCTCATGTGGCAGGAATTCGTGCAGCGGCGGATCGAGCAGGCGGATCGTCACCGGCAGGCCCGCCATCACCTCGAACAATTGCACGAAGTCGCTGCGCTGTTCGGGCAGCAATTTGTCGAGCGCGGCGCGGCGACCCGCTTCATCCTCGGCCAGAATCATCTGGCGGACATTGGTGATGCGCTCGGCATCGAAGAACATATGTTCGGTGCGGCACAGGCCGATGCCCTCGGCGCCGAAATCACGCGCGACCTTGGCGTCGAGCGGAGTCTCGGCATTGGCGCGCACGCGCAGGCGGCGCACGCCATCGGCCCACACCATCAGCGTCGCGAAATCGCCGGACAGTTCGGGCTGCACCGTCGGTACTTCGCCCGCCATCACTTCGCCGGTGGTGCCGTCGATGGTGATGATGTCGCCGGCGTTGACGGTACGCGCCTCGGCCCCGAGACCAACGCGCATCACGCCTGCCTTGGCATCGATCGCAATGCCGCCTGCGCCCGACACGCACGGACGGCCCATGCCGCGCGCTACCACCGCAGCGTGGCTGGTCATGCCGCCGCGCGCGGTGAGGATGCCCTTGGCGGCGTGCATGCCGTGAATGTCTTCCGGGCTGGTTTCGGTGCGGATCAGGATCACCGCCTCGCCCGCTGCCGCGCGCTTCTCGGCGGTGTCGCTGTCGAACACGGCAAAGCCCGAGGCCGCGCCGGGCGAGGCCGGCAAGCCCTTAGTCAACACGTCGCGCGCCGCCTTGGGATCGAGCGTCGGGTGCAGCAATTGATCGAGCGCCGCCGGATCGACGCGGGCGACGGCTTCCTCGCGGGTGATCAGGCCTTCTTCGGCCATGTCGACCGCGATCTTCAAAGCGGCCTTGGCGGTGCGCTTGCCGCTCCGCGTCTGCAGCATCCACAGCTTGCCCTGCTGCACGGTGAATTCGATGTCCTGCATGTCGCGGTAATGCGTTTCGAGCAGGTCGAACACCTTGGCCAGTTCGGCGAACACCACCGGCATCGCCTCTTCCATCGACAGCGGCTTGGCCCCTGCCGCTGCGCGTGCGGCGGTGGTGAGATATTGCGGGGTGCGGATGCCGGCGACGACGTCCTCGCCCTGCGCATTGATCAGGAATTCGCCATAATAGGCCTTGGTGCCGATCGCCGGATCGCGCGTGAACGCCACGCCCGTCGCCGAGGTGTCGCCCATATTGCCGAACACCATCGCCTGCACGTTGACGGCGGTGCCCCAGCTTGCCGGAATGTCGTTGAGGCGGCGATAGACCTTGGCGCGTTCCGACTGCCACGATCCGAACACCGCGCCGACCGCGCCCCACAATTGGTCATGCACGTCCTGCGGGAAGGGCTTGCCCCACAATTGCTCGACCAGGCCCTTATATTCGGCGACAAGGCCGCGCAGGTCATCGGCGGTGAGATCGGTGTCGAGGAAATAGCCGCGATCTTCCTTGGCGATTTCCAGCGCTTCCTCGAACGCATCATGATCGAGTTCGAGCACCACGTCCGAATACATCTGGATGAAGCGGCGATAGCTGTCCCACGCGAAGCGCGCATCGCCGCTGGTGGCGGCGAGGCCTTCGACCGTCTGGTCGTTGAGGCCGAGATTGAGCACCGTGTCCATCATGCCGGGCATCGACGCGCGCGCGCCGGAGCGGACCGAGACGAGCAGCGGGTCGGCCGGGTTGCCGAAGCGCTTGCCGGTCACGCCTTCGATATGGGCGATGCCAGTCGCGACTTCGTCGCGCAGGCTCTGCGGGAATTGGCCGCCTTCATCATAATAGACCGCGCAAAATTCGGTCGAGATGGTGAAGCCGGGCGGCACCGGCAGGCCGATCGCAGCCATCTCGGCAAGGTTCGCGCCTTTGCCGCCCAGGAGATTGCGGTCTCCCTTGCCCCCGTCCGAAACGCCGCCGCCGAACCGATACACGTATTGCGTCATGGGTCTTCCCTCTAAGTACCTGTATTCGCTGGGGAGGCGTTTGGAAGGTGAGGCTAAAATTAGGGCAAAGTGCGCGTCCGTTCAGCCCTCGATCTTGGAGAAGTCTGCGACATTGTGCACCGCAGCACGGACCCGATCAAGCAAAGCGAGCCGGGCGGCGCGCTTTTCCTGCACGGGATCATTGACGATCACGCCTTCGAAAAACGCATCGATCGGCGCGCGCAGCGTAGCGAGCGCTGCCATCGCCGCTTCGAAATCCTCGCGCGCGACGGCGGCGGCGGCGGCAGGCTCGGCCGAATCGAGCGCCAGCGCGAGCGCAGCCTCTGCCGGTTCGGGCGTGTAGGACAGCGCAATCTTCTCCCTCTCCCCTTCAGGGGAGAGGGTCGGGGAGAGGGGCGGTACTGAAATATCAAGCGAACCGCCTGTTGCAGCGTCCCCCTCTCCCCGACCCTCTCCCCGGAGGGGAGAGGGAGAAACGCCCTCTTTCTTCAAAATATTCGCCGCGCGCTTATAGCCCGCGAGCAAATTCACCCCATCCTCGGTCCCGATAAACGCCTGCAACGCATGAACGCGCGCGAGCAAGCGGACGAGATCATCCTCCCCCCCGAGCGCGAACACCGCGTCGATCAAATCGTGGCGGACACCGGCTTCGCGTTGCTGGACTTTGAGGCGGTCGGCGAAGAAGTCGATCACCGAGGCAGGTGCTTTACTAAACCCCGTCACGAGCTCTTGAAGCAATTCGCGGGCATCGACGACAAGCACCCTGCCATTTCTCATTAGCCAGCTTGCATCACCCTCGCGAACACTTCCAATCTCAGACTCGTTAACATACTTGAAGAAAAAATCCTCATTTTCCATGCGAGAAAGGACGTTCTCCAACGTCACTTTCAAAAGCTGGGCGCAAAAATCAAAAATCGATGTGAGCTCAACCCTTAGATCGTTCGTGATTATAATTTGGATCACGCCTAACGCGGCCCGCCGCAGAGCGAAGGGATCTTTGCTTCCGGTAGGCGGCATATTGAATGCGAAAAAGGCAAACAACGTATCCAGCTTATCCGCCAGCGACACCGCCACCGTCACCGGATCGGTCGGCACGGCATCGCCCTGCCCGACCGGCTTGTAATGATCGCGGATCGCGGCGGCGACGCGGGGGTCTTCGCCTTGGGCGGCGGCGTAATAGCCGCCCATCAGGCCCTGCAATTCGGGAAACTCGCCGACCATGCCGGTGACGAGATCGGCCTTGCAGAGGAGGGCTGCGCGATAGGCGAGCGCGGCCAAAGTCTCCCTCTCCCCTTCAGGGGAGAGGGTGGCCGAGCGCAGCGAGGTCGGGAGAGGGGCAGGATCGGAAGACGGCGCTTGTGACTCCCCCTCTCCCCGACCCTCTCCCCGCGAGCGGGGAGAGGGAGAAGAAACAATGCCCTCTTCCACCAACCACCGCGCCAGCTTCGCAACGCGCGCGACCTTGTCCGCGACGGTGCCCAATTTCTCGTGGAACACGATCCGGTCGAGCTTCGCCGCTTGCTCTTCCAGCGGCACCTTCAAATCGGTTTCGTAGAAGAATTTCGCGTCGGACAGGCGCGCCGCCAGCACCTTGCGGTTGCCCTCGACGATCTTCGCGCCGCCATCGGCCGCATCGATATTGGCGGTGCAGACGAAGGCATTCGCCAGATTCCCCTCCCGCTTGCGGGAGGGGTTAGGGGAGGGCAAGCCTTCAGCCGATGGGGATACAGCCAGTTCGGCCCCTCCCCCAGCCCCTCCCGCAAGCGGGAGGGGAGCACGGCACACGAAATACTTCTGGTTCACGCGCGCGGTGAGCTGGATCACTTCGGGGGGCACGCTGAGGAACGCTTCGTCGAAGCGGCCGAGCAGCGGCACTGGCCATTCGGTGAGACCGGCATTTTCGGTCAACAGGCCCTCGTCCTGCACCAGCTCGAGCCCCGCCTTGCGTGCCGCCATCGTCGCGCCGAGCGCGATGATCTGGCGGCGTTCGGCCTGGTCGACGATGACATGGCAGGCGCGCAGTTTCTCGACATAATCGTCGGCCGAGCCGATCGTGATGATGCCGGGATGGTGGAAGCGATGGCCGACGGTAGCCGCGCCTGCCTGCACGCCGACAATCTCGACCGGCACCACCGTATCGCCGAACAACGCAACGATGCCTTGCAGCGGGCGCACCCAGCGCAGCGATTCCATCGTGGTCGAACTGGCACCCCAGCGCATCGCCTTGGGCCAAGGGAAGGCGCGGATGATCGCCGGGATCGCCTCGGCCAGCACCGCCGTGGTCGCACGGCCCGGCTTATCGACCACCGCGAACAGCACGCCATCGCGCTCGACCAGTTGCTCGCGCGTGAGGCCGGTCTTGCGCAGGAACCCTTCAAGCGCTTGCGGCGGGGCGGAGGCCTTGGGGCCCTTGGTCTCTTCCGAGACCGTCGCTGTTTCGACCGGCAAGCCGCGCGCGATCAGCGTCAGGCGGCGCGGGGTGGCGTAGGTGACGATCTCGCTGGCGGTAAGGCCGCTCTTGGCGATCTCAGCGGTGAACAGCTTGGCGAGATCCTCGCGCGCACGATCCTGCATCCGCGCAGGAATTTCCTCGGAGCGCAGCTCAAGCAAAAAGTCGGTCATGCGCGTACCAGCCGATCACAAGCGCAACCGCTTTGTGCCTTTGTGTCTTTGTGCGAGAAAAAGTCTTTGATCGCACAAAGGCGCGAAGACACGAAGAGAGCCATCTCTGCGTCCTCTGCGCCTCTGCGCGCAAAAAGAAGATTGGTTCGCGCGGAGGCGCGGAGGACGCGGAGGAGAAGAAGGGCAGTTTTGCCTGCGGCGCTGCTCATGCGGCCCACCCCGGGAAGCGCGCTTCCCATTTGGCGGTGTTGTGCGCGATCCACGCGCCGCACGCGCCCTTCGCCAGATCGCGGACGCGGCCCATATAGGCCTGGCGCTCCGCCACCGAGATGACGCCGCGCGCCTGCAACAGGTTGAAGATGTGGCTGGCCTTGATCGCCTGCTCATAGGCCGGGATCGGAAGCTGCTTGCCGAGGCAATTCTCGCATTCGGCGACATGCTTCTTGAACTGGTCGAACAGGCTGTCGGTATCGGCCACTTCGAAATTCCAGGTCGACATCTCGACCTCATTCTCATGGAACACGTCGCCATAGCTGACGCCAGCGTCGTTAAACGCCAGATCGTACACGCTGTCCTTGTTCTGGATGTACATAGCGAGGCGTTCGAGCCCGTAGGTCAGCTCGCCCGCAACCGGCTTCATGTCGTATCCGCCCATTTGCTGGAAATAGGTGAACTGCGTCACTTCCATCCCGTCGCACCACACTTCCCAGCCCAGCCCCCAGGCACCGAGCGTCGGGCTCTCCCAATCATCCTCGACGAAGCGGATGTCATGGACCAGCGGATCGATGCCGATCGCGGCGAGGCTGCCGAGGTACAGCGCCTGCAAATCGGGCGGGCTCGGCTTCAGGATCACCTGATATTGGTAATAATGCTGCAGCCGGTTGGGGTTCTCGCCATAGCGACCATCGGTCGGGCGGCGGCACGGCTGGACGAAGGCGGCGTTCCACGTCTCGGGGCCGAGCGCGCGGAGCGTCGTCGCCGGGTGAAAGGTCCCCGCCCCCATCTCCATGTCATAAGGCTGCAGGATCAGGCAGCCGTGCTGGCTCCAATACTCATGGAGCGTGAGGATCATGCGTTGGAAGCTGAGCGGTTGGGTCACGCCGCGGGCTTTGGCGCAGCGCGGCGGGAAATTCAACCAAGCGTTGCGACGCGCAAACGCCATGCCACGCTCACATGACTTTTTGTCAGGTGTTGTTGACAATCACTGTGCGCCATGCCTATAAAGTAAGGGTCACCTGACTTTTAGTAAGGGGATAATGACCATGCAAAGGGCATTTGCGAAGGATATCATGAAGAATCGCCTGAAAGTGCTGCGCGCCGAACGCGACTGGAGCCAGGCGGAGCTTGCCGGGCGGCTCGATGTGTCGCGCCAGGCGGTCAACGCCATCGAAACGGGCAAATATGATCCCTCGCTCCCCCTCGCATTCCGCATCGGGCGACTGTTCAACATGGCAATCGAGGAGATTTTCGATGATGGGGAAAACAATGTCGGCTGAACCGGAAACGCCATCGGGCGAGGCCCGGCTCAAGGCGTACCACCGCCGTTATACCGGGATTATCGTCCGGCTCATGATCGCCGGCGGGCTGATTGGTGGCGTCGTCGGCGCGGTGACCGCGGCGGGGGAAGGCACCACCTTGGCGCAGGCTGCGGCGATCATCGGCGTGGCGCTGTTCGTGATTGCGGCGGGGCTTGGCTCCTATCACTATTTTCGCGCCGTCGATGAGCTGGAGCTGGAGGCGAACAAATGGGCCGGGCTGGCGGGCATCAACGCCTATCTCCTGCTGTATGTCGGCTGGCGGTTTCTGGCTTGGTCCGGGGTCACGGCCAACGCCAATGGCGACGTGATCTTCGGGATCACGATGCTGGTGGCGTGTGCGGCATTTCTCTATCGCCGGTTTCGCTAAGGCGCTTGCACAAGGATATTGATGATGAAAATGCGCTATCTGCTGAGCACCGTCGCGCTGTTGCTGTCACCACCGCTGGCCGCCCAGACGACGCCCCCCGCTGCCGCCACCATCCCCGCCGACCCGGCTTTATGGGTGGTGAAGGACAAGGACACGACGATCTATCTGTTCGGCACGATCCATGCCTTGAAGCCGCAGCTCAGTTGGTTCGATTCGGCGGTGCGCAAGGCGTTCGATGCGAGCGGGCAATTGGTGCTCGAAATTCCGCTGCCGACCCAGGAACAAGCCAAAGCGGTGATCGTGCCGCTGGCGATGGACGCGACCGGCAAACCGCTGACCCAGAAACTGAGCGCGGAGGACCGCAAGGTCTATGCCGCAGCCATGGCCAAGCTCGGCATTCCTGAAACCGCCTTCGACACGTTCGAGCCGTGGTTCGCCGGGGTCACGCTGGCGCAGATCGAGTTGCAAAAGGCCGGGTTCAACGCGGCGGAGGGCGTGGAAGTCGCGCTGAATGCTGCGGCCACGGCATCGGGCAAGCCGGTCTCGGGGCTCGAGACGCTGGAGCAGCAGCTCGGCTATTTCCACACTCTGCCGCAAGCCGACCAGATCGCCTTCCTCATCTCGAGCGCGAAGGAAATCGACAAATTCGATGCGACGATCAACGCCATGCTCGATCGCTGGAAAGCGGGCGATGCCGAGGGCCTGAGCGCGCTGATGAACGAGGATTTGAGCAGCCAGCCCAATCTCTACAAAGTGCTGCTGGCGGATCGCAACGCGCGCTGGGCCGACTGGATCGACAACCGGCTGAAGACGCCGGGCACCGTGTTCATCGCGGTCGGCGCGGGGCATTTGGCGGGCAAGGACAGCGTGCAGGCCTATCTCGCCAAGCATCATCTGGTCGCCGAGCGAGTCCGCTATTGAGGCGGCGATGGCTTGGTCTCGGGCTGGCGCTGGGGCTGTGCGCCTGTGCGCGAGCGCCCGAGACCAAGGCGCATCCGGCGCTATGGCGGGTGGCGGATGGGGATACCACGATCTGGCTGTTCGGGACGATCCACGCGCTGCCGCCCGGCGTCGACTGGCAAACCCCCGCCGTCGCGCGCGCGGTCGATGCGGCGGATACGCTGATCCTGGAAGTGCCGCCCGCCGACCCCGCAGCGGCGCGCGCGGAGTTCGTGGCGCTGGCCGAGCAGCCGGGCTTGCCGCCTATCGCGGCGCGGGTTCCCGTGGCCGACCGTGCGACGCTGGCGCGCGGCATGGCGGTGGCGGGGCAATCGGCAGCGGATCTCGACCGACTTAAGACCTGGGCGGCGGCGCTGACGATCACGGCGGGTGCCGGCCATGCCGAGCAAGCCAGCGCGGCGGAGGGGGTCGAGCCGGTGCTCACCCGGCGCTTCACCGGCAAGGCGATCGGCGCGCTGGAGACGCGCGACGGGCAATTGCGGCTGTTCGATCGTCTGCCCGTCGCGGCGCAGCGCGTGCTGCTAGTACAGGCGGCGATCGATGCGCAGGACGCTGCGCGCGGCTATGCGCATTTGTTCAAGGCGTGGTCGGCGGGCGATGACGCCGCGCTCGCCACGACAGTCGCCCCGCTGCGGCGCGATCCGGCGATCGGCAAGGCGCTGCTCGCCGACCGCAATGCGCGCTGGGCCAGCGTGATCGTGCGGCGGATGGCGCGGCCGGGGCGTGTGTTCGTGGCGGTCGGTGCCGGGCATCTGGTCGGGCCGGGATCGGTGGTGGACTTGCTGCGCAAGCGCGGGCTGAAGGTCGAGCGGGTAGAATAAGAGACACCGCAGCGCCGCAGGCAACGCCTTCTCCTTCTCTTCGTGCCTTTGTGGCTTCGTGCGATCAAAAGACTTTTTCTCGCACAAAGGCGCAAAGGCACGAAGTGGTCGCGCGTGTGATCGAGTACCCCTACCCACCGCAGCCTTTTTTATCGCTTGCGCGATGGCAGCGGCTTCCGCCGGACGTGGGACAGCGCATATTGCGCTTTGCCCCGCCTTTCCCTATAGCGCCGCGCTTCGGTCAGGGTCATCCCTGGAGGCCTGGCCGAAAGACCACACACACGCATATCGGAGTAATGCAATGAGCGACCAATTGGAGCTCGCAGCCGAGACGCGCGAACAGGTTGGCAAGGGAGCCTCCCGTTTGCTTCGTCGCGAAGGCCGCGTCCCCGCCGTAATCTACGGCAACAAGCAAGATCCCCAGTCGATCCACGTCGAGGAAAAGGCGCTGATGCGCCTCCTGATGACGGGTCACTTCATGAATTCGGTCGTGATGATCGAAGTCGATGGCCAGCAGGTTCGCACCCTGCCGAAGGACGTGTCGTTCGACGCCGTCACCGAGCGTCCGGTCCATGCCGACTTCCTGCGCATCGGCGCGCACACCACCGTCCACGTCAGCGTCCCCGTCGTGTTCACCGATGAGGAAGAAGCCCCCGGCATCAAGACCGGCAAGGGCGTGCTCAACATCATCCAGCACGAGCTGGAACTGGTGTGCGACGCAGCCGAGATCCCCGACGACATCACCATCTCGCTGGCTGGCCGCGAGATCGGCGATTCGATCCACATCTCGAACGTGACGCTGCCCAAGGGCGTGACCCCGGCGATCACCGACCGCGACTTCACCATCGCGACGATCGTCCCGCCGACGGTGCCGACCGCGACCGAAGAGGCAGAAGACGCCGCTGCGGCTGACACGGCGGCGTAATTGGAGGACAAAGCCCTCTCCCCTCCGGGGAGAGGGTTGGGAGAGGGGCTGAACCGGGCGCAAGCGCGGAGGACAGCCCCTCTCCCCTACCCTCTCCCCGGAGGGGAGAGGGAGTCTTGAATGCAAATCTGGGTCGGCCTGGGTAACCCCGGCGCGCAATATGCGCTCAACCGCCACAATGTCGGCTTCATGGCGGTGGATATCATCGCCGAGCTGCACGATTTCGGCCCCGTCAAAAAGGCGTTTCAGGGCTGGACGCAGGAGGGCCGGATCGGCTCCGAGAAGATCCTGCTGCTCAAACCCGCGACCTTTATGAACGAGAGCGGTCGCAGCGTCGGCGAAGCGATGCGCTTCTACAAGCTCGATACTGGCGACGTCACTGTCTTCCATGACGAGCTCGACCTCGATCCGTTTCGCGTCAAGGTGAAGACCGGCGGCGGCACCGCCGGGCATAACGGCCTGCGCTCGACCGAGGCGCATATCGGCAACGCCTTTCGCCGCGTGCGCATCGGCATCGGCCACCCCGGCCACAAAGACAAAGTCAGCCCCTATGTGCTCGGCAATTACGCCAAGGCCGAGATGGAGCCGCTGGCCGATCTGCTCGGCGCGATCGGGGCCGAGGCACCGTGGCTGGCCAAGGGCGATGATGGCCGTTTCATGAGCGATGTCGCGCTGCGACTGGGAGAGACGAAATGACCGTGCGCACGCTGTTCGCGACGCCGTTCTACGAAGGCAAGTTGAAGAACGCCGCTCTGGTCGCCGATCTCGACCGCTCGTGCCAGGCGCTGGCCGAGGATGACCGCGCCGGGCGCGCCTGGTCCAAGGCGCATGGCTATCGCGGTTACACCTCCTATGCCTCGCTCAACGATTTGCCGATGCGCGACCCGGCCTTTGCCGATCTGGTCAAGCTGCTCAACAAGCATGTCGCCAAGTTCGCCGAAGACTGCGCGTTCGACCTGAACGACCGCAAATTGAAACTCGACAGCCTGTGGGTGAACGTCCTCAAGCCCGGCGGGATGCATTCGGGCCATGTCCACCCGCACAGCGTGATTTCGGGCACGGTCTATATCGTCGTGCCGGAGGGCGCGGGTGCGCTCAAGCTGGAAGACCCGCGCCTGCCGATGATGATGGCGGCCCCAACGCGGCGCGACGATGCGCCCGAAATGCTGAAACCCTTCGTCTATGTCGAGCCGCAGGCGGGCAGCGTGTTCCTGTGGGAAAGCTGGCTGCGCCACGAAGTCGCGCCCGGCACCGCCAAGAGCGAGCGGGTGAGCGTCAGCTTCAACTATCGCTGGTAGGCCCTCCCTTCCGTCCAATGCCGCGCCGTCTCTGGCATTCCGGCGCCGGAAGCCGTATCGGCGGCGCATCACACATATCGTGCTTCAAGGATCATCATGGGTTTTCGCTGTGGAATCGTCGGGCTGCCCAATGTCGGCAAGTCCACCCTGTTCAATGCGCTGACGCAGACCGCGGCGGCGCAGGCGGCGAACTATCCGTTCTGCACGATCGAGCCGAACGTCGGCAACGTCGCGGTGCCCGACCCCCGGCTCGACAAACTCGCCGCGGTCGCGGGATCGCAGAAGATCATCGAGACGCAATTGGGCTTTGTCGACATTGCCGGGCTGGTGCGCGGCGCGTCCAAGGGCGAAGGCCTCGGCAACCAGTTCCTCGGCAATATCCGCGAAGTCGACGCGATCGTGCATGTGCTGCGCTGCTTCGAGGATGACGACGTCACCCATGTCGAAGGCAAGGTCGATCCGATCGCCGATGCCGAGACGGTCGAGACCGAATTGATGCTGTCCGACCTCGAAAGCCTCGAAAAGCGCGTCCCCAATTTGCTGAAGAAGGCGACGCAGGGCGACAAAGACGCCAAGGTCGCCGCTTCGGTGCTGGGCCAGGCGCTCGAGCTGCTGCGCGAAGGCAAGCCCGCGCGGCTGACCGTCCCCAAGGATGAGGACGAAGCCCGCGCCTTCAAGCAGGCGCAATTGCTGACCGCCAAGCCGGTGCTCTATGTCTGCAATGTCGAGGAAACGAGCGCTGCTAACGGCAATGCGCAGTCGGCGCGCGTGTTCGAGAAAGCCAAGGCCGAGGGGGCAGAAGCCGTCGTCGTCTCCGCCGCGATCGAGGCCGAGATCGCCACGATGGAGCCCGAAGAGCGCGGAGACTTCCTCGCCGAACTCGGGCTGACCGAAACCGGCCTGTCGCGCGTGATCGTCGCGGGGTACCGGCTGCTCAAGCTGCTGACCTTCTTCACCGTCGGCCCCAAGGAAGCGCGCGCCTGGACCGTCCATGCCGGGGCCAAGGCCCCGCAGGCCGCGGGCGAGATCCACACCGATTTCGAGCGCGGCTTCATCCGCGCCGAGACGATCGCCTATGACGATTATGTCACGCTCGGCGGCGAAACCGGTGCGCGCGATGCCGGCAAGCTGCGCCAGGAGGGCAAAGAATATGTCGTCCATGACGGCGACGTGCTGAATTTCCGCTTCAACGTGTGATCTTGTCGGCGGGCGACGCGCGGCCTAGGCTGGTCGCGATGTTCGCCCGCCTGATCCTTGCGCTGCTGCTGGCAACCTTTGCCATCCCGGCGATGGCGCATGGGCAGTCGTGCCATGAGATGCCCATGGCCGCGCCGATGGCGCAGGGCATGCACCACATGCCGCGCCAGGACGATCCCGCAACCGTGCCGCATATCTGCATTGGCTGCATTCCTCCGGCCAGCCTTGCCGCGCGCGGGGTGGATGCGCCGGGCGTGACGGTGGCCGTGCCGCGTCGCATCGTCGCGATGGCGTTTGATCCGGCCACGGCCACACCACCGATCGTCCCTCCGCCGCGCTGGACTGCGTGATCCCGCGGGCCATCGCGCCCGCCCGCATGCTTTCCCCGTTGAGGATTTTCCGATGACCCGATCGATGTTGATCGCGGGCTGCGCGCTGTCTGCGCTGCTGCCCGCGCCTGCCTTTGCGCAGATGATGCCCGGCATGAAGATGGACATGCCAATGCCCGCCGAGCCCAAGCCCAAGGCGAAACCCAAGCCGGTGGTGAAACACGCGCACCCGGCGGTGCATCCGCCTGCCGCACAACCTTCCCCGCCATCTCCCCCGCTGCCTTCCCCGGCGCAGGCCGGGGCCCAGGTGCGGCCGGTGGAGGCGGAAGCGCCGCCCCCGCCTATGACCACCTCCGCACCTGGGCCCCGGCCTTCGCCGGAGAAGGAGAAAGAAGACGCCACCCCCGCGATGCCCGACATGCCCGGCATGGCGATGGGCCCAGCCGACCATGCCTATGGCGACGGGTCCGGCACCTCGCGCAATCCCGGCAATGACGGCGCGATGAAGGGTCTGCATCTCGCGACGGGCGACTGGATGGTAATGCTCCACGGCTATGCGACCAGCGTCTATACCAACCAGGGGGGCCCGCGCGACGATCAGGAGGCGTTCGTCGAATCGATGGCGATGCTCACCGGCACGCGCGATTTCGGGGGTGTGCGGCTGCAACTACGGTCGATGATGAGCCTGGAGCCCGCGATGGGGGCGAAGGGCTATCCCAATTTGTTCGCCACCGGCGAGACCGCCAACGGCACCACGCAATTGACCGATCGCCAGCACCCGCACGATCTGTTCATGGAACTGGCGGCGCGGCTCGACGTCGACACCGCGCACGGCAGCCTGTTCCTCTATGGCGGCCCCGTGGCCGAGCCGGCGCTCGGGCCATCGGCCTTCATGCACCGCGCCTCCGCGCAATATCAGCCGCTCAGCCCGATCACGCACCATTGGTTCGACAGCACGCATATCAGCTACGGCGTGGTGACGGCGGGCTATGGCACGGCGCGCTGGCAAATCGAGGCATCAGCCTTTCGCGGCCGCGAGCCCGACCAATATCGCTGGAATATCGAGCAGCCGGGCCTCGATTCGTGGAGCGTGCGCGCGACCTGGACGCCCTCCCCTGCCTGGGCGGTGCAAGTCAGCCATGGCTGGCTGAAGAGCCCCGAACAGCTTGAAGCCTTTCGCAACGAAGCGCGCACCACCGCGAGCGTGCAATATGCCGCGCACGGCGTCTCCGCGCTGCTCGCTTTCTCCAACAAGCACAAATTGCCCGGGCGCGTGCTGACGGCATGGCTGGCCGAGGCCAATTGGGACATTGACCGCCACCACACGCTGTTCGCCCGCGCGGAGAATGTGGCGAATGACGAGCTGTTCCCGAACCCGCTCGATCCGCTGCACGACCGCAAGGTGCGGGTGAGCAAGCTGGAGAGCGGCTATGCCTATCGCCTGCGCTTTGTGGGGCCGTTCGAGTTGGCGCTGGGCGGCGCGGTCGGCATCTATGACAAGCCCGCCCTTCTGGATGCGGCTTATGGGCGCTTCCCGCTGAGCTTCAGCCTGTTCGCCAAGGTCTCGCTCGGGCATTGATACGAAGACGGCACCGGAGAGCCCTGCTCCCCGGTGCCGCCCTTGCGCCTGTGCTGCAGGCAATCGGGTCAGTCGACCGCCTTGCTCTGGTCACGGCGGTCGGCGCTGGCGATCACCTGGACGCAACCTTCAGCGGCGGGTGCGGGAGCCAATTGCGTCTTACCCGAGAGATGGATCGGGGCGGTGCGCTGCTCGCAGCCGCGCTTGATCGCGTGATAGGTCACCGCGGGGATTTTGCCCACGGGCGCCCAGCGCATTTCATGCGTATCGGACAGCGATTGTGCGCTCAGCGGCGCGGCAACGATGGCGAACGAAAGTGCGGCATATTTCAACAAAGACATGGCGGGCTCCTCCTATGATCCGGCTATTGCGGACCGATATGGCGGAGCGACCTTGCGCGCCCCTCTCTCTATTGTGACAAAACATGTCCCGTTGCCGTCGCCGGGAACGCTGCGACCGTCGATAATGGAATAGCGGCCTTCGATTACGGAGCGTATGCCGGCATTCATGTTCAAAATCGGATCGCAAATCGATGGCGTGTGGTCGGAGCATTCACACCCGCCAGTGTTCAAGATTGAGGCCCGCGCCGGTGCCGCAGGAAAAGTTACGGCGACCGCGCCAGGAAGCGACTCATTGGTATTTCGTAAGCTGTCCGAGTGCTTAGAGCCGCCAGTCTTTGTGCTTTACGTTCTGCACACACCGCGAGGAGAAGCGGATCCAGGCCGATATCAAAGTCCAGGACTGACGCGCGGCGAATTGACTGGGTTTCTGGAGGAATTCGACAATTTTCTCTGCAGGGACGCTCGCTTCGACCTGTGGGTTCATTCCCCCTCCGACCAAGCGACCATCGTCTGGGATCGGCACAATCTTATTCACGCATATGGTCGGACCGATTGTGTCGTTCAGGCCTTGCGCTCGATCGGCTTTCATGAGGGCGAACCGATGATCCCCAGTTCGCACGAACATCATTACCATCAAGCGCTGGATGCCGATGCAAGCGCGGTCATCTCGCATTTCGCCTGGGTCCGATCAGCCTTGCAACCTGCTGATGTCCAGTAGGCCGAGTGTGTGCTCCCCACTGTCATAGCCGTGCCGCATTTCCGCCGCACAGGGACGCACATGCGCTGGACAACCCGGATCTTCGCCGCCGCCTTGTGCGCCGCCCTGCAGGCATGCGTCACGGCCCCCATCTCAGGCCCCAAGCCAGCAGCCATTGCTCAGACGGAAACGCGTGCTCCCGTCACCATTCTCATCTCGATCGACGGCTTTCGCCCCGATTACCGCACGCGCGGGGTGACGCCCACTCTCGATGCGCTGGCCGCCAGTGGCATCAGCGCGGCGATGCGGCCGTCCTTCCCGTCCAAGACCTTCCCCAACCATTGGACGCTCGTCACCGGCCTGCGCCCCGACCGCAACGGCATCGTGTCCAATTCCATGGAAGACGCGGGTCGGCCAGGCGTGACCTTCACGATGGAAAATTCCAGGGATCCGTTCTGGTGGAACGAAGCCGAACCTGTGTGGGTCACCGCCGAGCGCAGCGGCGTGCGCAGTGCGACGATGTTCTGGCCGGGCTCGAACGTCGCCTGGGGCGGCGCGATGAAGGGCGGGCACGGCGAGCCGACCAGTGGCGTACGGCCTGAAGATTGGTGGCCGTTCGATATGGCGGTGCCTGGCGAACAGCGCGTCGCAGGCGTGCTCGACTGGCTCCGTCGCCCGGCGGCGATGCGCCCGCGCTTCCTCACGCTCTATTTCGATGCGGTCGACAGCGCCGGGCACACCTATGGCCCAGATGCCGCCGAAACGACGGCGGCGGTCGCGAAGGTCGATGCCCAGATCGGCGCGCTGGTTGCGGGGCTGAAGGCGCTTGGCCAACCGGCCAACCTCGTTATCGTTGCGGACCACGGCATGGCCGGGACCGGCGCAAGCCGCACCATCGCGATGGATAGCGTCGCCAACTCAGCCGACTATCGCCAGTTCGAGGCCGGACCCTTTGCGAGCTTCTACCCGGTGCCCGGCCATGAAGCCGCGCTGGAAAAGGCGTTGCTCGGCCATCATGCGCATTATGATTGCTGGCGCAAAAGCGAGATCCCGGCGCGGCTGCACTACGGCACCAACCCGCGCATCCCGCCGTATTTCTGCCTCGCCGAGACCGGCTGGCTGCTCAACAAGACCGCGTCGACCAAGGATATCCCCGATGGCGGTGCGCATGGTTATGACAATGCCGCCCCCGAAATGGCGGCGCTGTTCGTGGCGAGCGGCCCGGCGATCACGGCGCTCGGGCCGCTGCCCGCGTTCGACAATGTCGATGTCGCCCCGCTGGTGCGCGATCTGCTCGGCCTTCCAGCGGGAACGGGCCTCGACGGCGATGACGCGCCGTTTCGGGCTGCGGTGAAAGGTCCGGCCCGAAACTAGGGGTTGCCTTCATCGCTGGCGCGCGAGACACTGGCGGCATGCAATATTTCGAAGACATAGTGGTCGGCACCAAGGCGTCGTTCGGCCGGTACGCGGTTACGCGGGACGAGGTGACGGCCTTTGCCAAGGCCTATGACCCGCAACCCTTTCATTTGTCCGACCAGGCTGCCGCCGAGACCCATTTCGGTCGGCTGTCGGCGAGTGGGTGGCACACCTGCGCGATGACCATGGCGATGGTCGTCGAAAATTTCAAAGCCAATGATCAGGCCAGCCTCGGGTCGCCCGGCATCGACGAATTGCGCTGGCTGAAACCGGTCTATCCCGGTGACACGCTGCGCTGCGAGACCGAGATCGTCGACAAGCGCGCCTCGCAAAGCCGCCCGGAAATGGGCAGCTTTCGCAGCAAGATGACCGTGTTCAACCAACATGACGTGGCGGTGATGACCTTCACTTCGATCGGGCTGATCCGCACGCGGCCGATTGCATAGCGCTTATCTGGCCGGTGACCGCGCGTCAGCGATGGCCGCGACCGCCACGTCCGCCGCCATGTCCGCCGCCGCCGGGGCGGCCGGGCACACCATAATCACGCCACATCGGGCGGATTTCGCGGTGGTCATTATGCCAGCGCTGATTGCGACCCTGCCAATAGCCGCGTTGTTCGGCACTCCAGCGGTGCCGCACGTTCTGGCGATCGTAGACGTAATAGCCTGACCCCGGATAATAATAGTCGCCGTTCCAGCCCCAATAAGGATCGGCGCTATATCCGCCATAATAGGGGTCCCACGCGCTCGCCCCATAACCGACCGACACGCCCGAATAGCCATAATCATCGGCACAGGCGGACAGCCCGCCGACCGCGACGAGTGCGGCGGCAGCAAGCGAAAGTTTGATGACGGACATAGGATTGGCCTCTGGTGCCGCTGTCCCCCGGCGGAGTGCGGGGCGCGGGCGTTACCCGATCAACCCGACCGCTCGCTATTGGTTCCTTGGACGAGGTCTAGTGGCCGGGAAAGCCCATCAGCGAATCCACCGCAAGGCCATCGGCGCGCAACGCGTCGGCTCCGCCCAGATCCGGCAGGTCGACCAGGAACTGGGCTTGCTCCACCAGGCCCCCCGCCTTGCGCAGCAGCCGCACCGCCGCGCGCGCGGTGCCACCCGTCGCGATCAAGTCATCGACCAGCAGCACGCGCTGCCCCGGCACCAGCGCATCCTCATGCACCGCGATGCGATCGGTGCCATATTCGAGTGCGTAATCCTCGGCGATGGTCGCGCCGGGCAGCTTGCCGTCCTTGCGGATCAGCAGCACGCCCGCATTGAGCGGAGCGGCAAGGGCCGCCGCAAAGATGAAACCGCGCGCTTCGATGCCGGCCACCAGATCGACCGGCCCGCGCGTGGCTGCCGCCATCCGCGCGATCGCGCTGGCGAAACCCTGCGCATCAAGCAGCAAAGTGGTGATGTCGCGAAACTGGATGCCGGGCTTGGGGAAATCCGGGATGGTGCGGATCAGCGCCTTCAGATCGTCATTCTCGGCCATAAAATCCTCGTCGCCCCCGCGCAGGCCGGGGCCGGTCGGCGATAAGGGGAGCCCTTCGCCTCGCACTCGGCCAGACGGGGCCCCGGCCTGCGCCGGGGCGTCGTCCATGGCTCAGTGCTTGATGTCGCGCCAGATGTTTTGATACGCGCCGTAAGCCAGGATGCAGAAGAATAGCAGGAAGCCGAGCACCGCCAGGCCATACGCGTGCCGTGTCGGCAAGTTCGGTTCCGCCGCCCAGGTCAGGAAGGCGGCCACGTCCTTGGCGTTTTGCTGCACGGTGGACTTGGTCCCGTCGAGATAGGTGACTTGCCCATCCTGCGACAGCGGCGGCGGCATCGCGATGTTGAGGTTCGCGAAATACGGGTTGTAATACAGCCCGTCCGGCACCTTCGCGTCGGGGAATTTCTTCAGCAACGCCGCAGGCTGATCGGTATAACCGGTCAGCAGCGAATAGACGTACGCCGGGCCTTCATGCCGCGCCTTGGTGATCAGCGACAGGTCTGGCGGGTTGCCGGTGCCGGGATAATATACGGTCGGGAAATAATCCGACGGCGTGTTGGGCCGCTCGGTCGTGTCGCCCGATTTCGGATCGAACTGCTTGGCCTTGACCGACCAGTCCGCCGCGAACTTCTTCACTTGCGCAGGCGTGTAGCCGAGCTGGGTCAGGTCGCGGAAGGCGACATGCTTGAGCGAATGGCAGTTGGCGCAGACTTCCTTATACACCTGCAGGCCGCGCTGAAGCTGGCGCTGGTCATAGGTGCCGAAGAAGCCATTCGACGCGAGCTCGACCTCCTTGGGGTGGAGATGGAATTCGTCGACCGCCGTCGGGGCCGGGGGATCGGTGATGACCCCCTGGATCGACCAGAACAGCGCCCAGGACAGTACGGCAACGAAGCCGGCACCGATGAGAATTGCGATTGCGCGAACCATTGCTCGTAATGCCCCTTATTCGGCCGGGACCGCGCTACCGCTGAGTGCGGTATGCGCCGGTGACGTGCCACCCTTCTTCGCCAGCACCGCCTCGGTGATCGAGTTTGGCAGCGGCGTCGGGCGTTCTGCCCGCGAGATGATCGGGATGATGATCAGGAAGTGCGCGAAATAATAGGCCGCGCTGATCTGGCTGATGATGACATAAAGCGGGGTCGCAGGCGAACCACCACACCAGCCGAGCACCAGCACATCGGCGACCAGCACCCAGAAGAAGATGCGATAAAGCGGACGGTAATTGGCCGAGCGCACCGGCGACGAGTCGAGCCAGGGCAGGAAGAACAACAGCAGGATCGACCCGAACATCGCCAGCACGCCGAGCAGCTTGGCCGGGATGCCGATGAAATCGACCGTGAAGGCGCGCAGGATCGCGTAGAACGGCCAGAAATACCATTCGGGCACGATGTGCGCGGGCGTCTGCAGCGCGTTGGCCGGGATATAATTGTCCGGGTGGCCAAGGCTGTTGGGCGCGAAGAACAAGAGGGCCGCGAAGATGAACAGGAACACGCCGAGGCCGAAGCCGTCCTTGGCGGTGTAATAAGGATGGAACGGGACGGTGTCCTGTTCGCCCTTCACGTCGACGCCGGTCGGGTTGTTCGAACCCGGAATGTGCAGCGCCCAGATGTGCAGGATGATGACGCCCGCGATGACGAACGGCAGCAGATAATGCAGCGAGAAGAAGCGGTTGAGCGCGGCATCATCAGGCGCATATCCGCCCAGCAGCCAAATCCGGATCGTATCGCCGACCACCGGGATCGCGGAGAAGAAGCCGGTGATCACCTGCGCACCCCAGAAGCTCATTTGCCCCCAGGGGAGCACATAACCCATGAATGCCGTCGCCATCATCAGCAGGAAGATGGTGACACCCAGCAGCCAGATCATCTCGCGCGGGGCCTTGTACGATCCGTAGAAGAGGCCGCGGAAGATGTGGATATAGACCACCACGAAGAACATCGAGGCACCGTTGGCGTGCGCATAGCGCAGGAACCAGCCGCCGTTGACGTCACGCATGATATGCTCGACCGAGTCGAACGCCACGCCGCCATTGGCCGCATAGTGCATCGCCAGCACGATCCCGGTGACGATCTGGATCGCCAGCGCAGCCCCTGCGAGCACGCCGAAGTTCCAGAAATAATTGAGGTTGCGCGGGACGGGATAGCCCGCGCCGACCGCGCCATAGACCAATCGCGGCAAGGGCAGCCGCTCATCGATCCACTTGGTGAAGCCCGATTTCGGCTCGTAATGCTTGGCCCAGGGGAAGCTCATATCTCTATCCTCAACCCACCGTAACCGTCGTTGGCGACGTGAATTTATACTCCGGCACGAACAGGTTCTTCGGTGCCGGGCCTTTGCGGATGCGCGCCGCCGTATCGTATTGCGAGCCGTGGCACGGGCAGAAATAGCCGCCGAACTGGCCGCGATCCTCGCCGCTGGTGATGCCCTGCGGAATGCAGCCGAGATGGGTGCACACGCCCAGCGTGATCAGCCAGTTCTTCTGGCCGCGCGTGCGTTGTGCGAGCGTTTCGGGGTCGCGCAGTGTCTTGACGTCAACCTTGTCGGCGGCGGCGATTTCGGCCGGGGTCAGGTTGCGGACGAACAACGGCTGCTTGCGGAAGGAGGTGACGATGCCCTGCCCCGCTTCGATCTTAGACAGGTCGACGTCGGTGGTCGATTGCGCCAGCACGTCGGCCGAGGGGTTCATCTGGTTGATCAGCGGCACCACGATCGCGATCCCGCCGACACCGGCGGCAGCGACGGCCGCAATGTTCAGAAAGTCACGGCGGCGTGGTTCGCCGTCATGATGGGGTTCATCCTGCCGGGGAACTTCCAGGGTGTTTCCGCTTGCCATTCACTTGCCCTTGTACTTCGCACGCCGTGTTGAAACACGCCGCGACGAAAAATCCGACAACGTCACCCTCACAAGAACGACGTGTGGGTCACGCCTGAACGCCTTCCCTCTGCCGGAGAAGCTTGAGCGTTCTGTTAGACGGCGCGACGGTGTTTTGCCAACTGCATTTTAGGAGTAGGGGCGCTGGTTATGCGTATTGCTCTCTACCAGCCCGAAATCGCCGGAAATGTCGGTGCCATTCTGCGCCTTGGCGCATGCCTGGGAACGCCGGTCGACGTCATCGAGCCAACCGGCTTCACCTGGAGCGAGAAGGCCCTCGCCCGTTCGGGCATGGATTATGCCGGGGTCGTGGACGTCCACCGCCACCTCGACTGGGCGACGTTCGAACGCCAGGTGCCCGGGCGAATCGTGCTGCTGACGACGCGCGGCGGGGTGCGGCTCGACACCGCCGTTTTTCAGCCGAACGACGTGTTACTGATGGGGTCCGAAGGCAGCGGCGTGCCGGATGCGGTGCATACGCGCGCTGACATGGCGGTACGCATCCCGTTGGCCGAGGGGATGCGCTCGCTCAACATCGCCGTCGCAACCGGCATCGCGCTGGCCGAGGCCTTGCGCCAGACCAACGGCTGGCCCGCCTGATCCTACCCGCCACGGGGGATGGATCGCATCTCGACTTAGACGCGCGACCCCGGCAAAACGGCCCCATGGACCTGGACCAAGAACAAACCGCCGCCCGCCACTGGTTCGAGCATCTGCGCGACCTCATCTGTGCGGAATTCGTCGCGATCGAACGGGAAGCCGGATCGGAGGCGAGCTTCGACTACACCCAGTGGGACCGCGCCGACCCCAATGGCGGCGATGGCGGCGGCGGCGTACGCGGGGTGATGAAGGGCAAGGTGTTCGAGAAGGTCGGCGTCAACGTCTCGACCGTGGGCGGCGCGTTCGAGGGCGAGTTCGCCAAATCGATCCACGGTGCCGCCGAAGACCCGAGCTTCTTTGCCACTGGTATCAGCCTGGTCGCGCACATGGCCAATCCGCATGTGCCCGCCGTCCACATGAACACGCGCTTCCTGGTCACGACCAAGCGCTGGTTTGGCGGCGGGGCCGATCTCAACCCGCCGATTCCCTATGCCGAGGACACTGCCGAATTCCACGCGGCAATGCGCGCGGCCTGCGATGCGCATGGCGACGATTATTATGCGCGCTATTCGAAATGGGCCGAGGACTATTTCTATATCCCGCATCGCCAGGTGCACCGCGGCGTTGGCGGCATTTTCTGCGACCATCTGGAAGGGGATTTCGCCGAGAACTTCGCCTTCATCCAGGACATTGGCCGCGCCTTTCTGGACGTGTACCCGAAAATCGTGCGGCGGCGGATGAACACGCCGTTCAACGCCGCCGACACCGCGCAGATGCTGGAATGGCGCGGGCGTTACGCCGAGTTCAACCTGGTCTATGATCGCGGCACGCTGTTCGGGCTCAAGACCGGCGGCAATATCGATGCGATCCTGATGAGCTTGCCGCCGCTGGCAACCTGGTCCTGATGTCGGGGCATTAAGATGGGGTTGATCGCGGTTCGCGACGATGAGGTGGCGACGATCGTCACCACACTCGAAATGCGGCAGCGCCCGCCGCTGCGCCCGCTGCCCGCCTCCCCGATGCGGCTGGTCGCGTGGGACGCGCCGAGCATCGACGCCTATCGCACGCTGTTCCGCCGCGTCGGGGCACCGTGGCTGTGGTTTTCCCGGCTGGTGATGGACGAGCGCGCGCTCGGCGCGATTCTCGCCGATCCCAATGTCGCGATCCACGCCGTGGTCGACCGCGCAGGGATCGAAGTCGGGATGCTCGAGCTCGATTTTCGCGAATCGGGCCAATGCGAGATTTCCTATTTCGCGCTGGTGCCCGAACTGGCGGGCAAAGGGCTTGGCCGCTGGCTGATGGCGGAGGCGCTCGCGCGCGGCTGGCGCAAGGGGATCGAGCGGGTGTGGGTCCACACCTGCACGCTCGATCATCCGTCGGCGCTCAACTTCTACCGCGCGCAGGGGTTCGTCGCGATCAAGCGGACGATCGAGACCTTTCCCGATCCGCGCGTCACCGGGCATTTGCCGCCCGACAGCGCACCTCAGATTCCGCTGCTCAGCCGCCGATAAAGCGCGATCTCGATCAGCACCGCCGCGACGGTGCCGAGCGTATGCCCGCCGGCAATTCCAGCATCGAGCACCGCCGCCACCACCGGATTGGCCATCGGCGCGCCGTCGAGCGCGGTGCCGAGCAGCTCGAACGGCAACGCGATCAAGCGCCCCCCGAGCAAGGGGACAAACGCCAGGCCCATCAGCACCAGGCCGTTGCCCCGCGTCAGCGCAAAGCTGCGCCGCCATGCCGCGAACACGCCGATCGGTCGCTCCGCCACAAAGACGGGCGAAACCGGCAGCAACCGGCCCTTGAGATACAGCCCTGGAAAGATCAATATCGAGCCGATGCTGACCGGCACGCCGACAACCAGCGCCAGCAGCAGATAATGCGGCAGAAACGCACCGGCCTGACCAAGCGCACCGCTCACGGTCGGACGCGCGCGGTCGGCATACACCACGAACAGCGCCAGCACCCCGAACAGCGACAGCAAACCGAGCACAATGACCAACAGTTCGTATTGCTGGCCCCATAGGCCAATCTGCCTGAGCCAAAGGTCTGCCGAAGCCTCATTCATGACCGTCGGCTGCGGGGGCATGGGCGCGATATAGATCGTCCCCGCCAGATCGGGCAGGAACAAGAACAGTCCCGCGATACCGAGCAGCAGCTCGGAATCGCGCTTTGCCATCTCCCAGGCGTCGCGAAGGACGCCTGCTACATCCAGTTTCATGAAACCTCGACGATCGCCTCACGCGCATCGCGCGTTGCAAGATAGAGTTTGGCGACGAACGCAACCGCCAAGAGCGAGAAGATCGTCGATACGGCGGCAACGGTAATTTGGGTCAACACGGTCGCAACGCTCAACTGCCCCTCCCCGCCGATCAGCAGCCCGAAGACCGTGCCGAACACCAGTTTGGCCGCAGCCGAGGCGACCCACGATACGCCGCCATATAGCAAGATCACCCCCATGACCTTCCAGGTGATACCGCGCGTAAGCACAAACGCGCGCGCATAAACACCGAGCCCGCGCCGCTCCATCACCATGATCGGCGTGGCCAGCACGACGAAGCGTGCATAGCCCCAGAACAGGACCGGGCCGAGCAACAGGGTGTAGAGCGAGCCGAAGGTCAGCGCGCCCTGATTGACCGCGCCCGAAGGCGGTTTTCCTGCTGCCAAGGCGGCCATGTCGACCCCGCTCAGCGCAAACGCGATGAAAATCGGCGCGGCGAGCAGCAGCACGACGAGCAAGGTGACAAGACCAACCCCAATCACCGGCAACAACCGTCGATTGGCCACCTGCACCGCCGCCGCGCGCCCCGCCGCCGGATCGAAAGCGAGTGCGGTGATCGCGATCCCGGCCCAGCTCGACACCAGCGACAGCGCCAACACCACCAGGCCAAGCGCCACATCGGCCGGCTGGCCACCCGTCCCCATCAGCGGCATCAAGCTGCCGATCAGCGTGAGCGGCACGAAAATGCCGAACAGAACGAGCGGCATGAGCGCGGCCAGATTGTCGCTGACAAATTCGGCCGTACGATCCCACACGGTGCTCATCGTCGTGATCACGTATCTGTCTCCCCGCATCTAACCCAATGATAGTGCCGCGATCAGGCGGTAGCGCAATGTCTTGCCGCCCGCCACTGTGTCGCAAACCGTCCCTTGCGCGAGCGGACCGCCTACGCCATTTCTCGGGGCGTGACTTGCAAGACTGACGACATCGAATGGCGCATAGCGCCAGCCCCCGTCCCCTATGAAGCGGCGGTCGCCGAAATGGAAGCGCGCGCCGCAGCCATCGCTGCGGGCACCGCGCGCGAGATGGTGTGGCTGCTCGAACATCCCCCAATCTACACCGGCGGCACCAGCGCCGACCCGGCCGAGCTGCGCGATCCGCACTTTCCCGTGGTGCAGACCGGGCGCGGCGGACGCTATACCTATCACGGGCCCGGCCAACGCATCGGCTATGTTATGCTCGACCTCAACCGGCGCGGTCGCGACGTTCGGCAGTTTGTCCACGCGCTGGAAGGATGGGTGATCGCGGCGCTCGGAGATCTGGGGGTCACGGCATTTCGGGCACCCGGACGCGTTGGCATTTGGACCAACATCCCCGATTTGGCCAAGGATGGTGGTGTGGCCGAGGCCAAGATCGGTGCGATCGGCGTGCGCGTGCGGCGCTGGGTGACGCTGCACGGTTTTTCGGTCAACCTGTCGCCAAACCTTTCTCATTTCAGCGGAATTGTGCCGTGCGGCCTCGCTGATTATGCGGTGACGAGCATGGAAATGCTGGGACGCCCGACCGATTTTGCAACTTTTGACGCGGCGCTGGCGTTGCGATTCGCAGCGTTTCTGCAAACTCATTCTTCTACGGCAGAAAACTGGGCTTGAGGGGCGCGCCGATCCGGACTAATGTCCACCACGGTTTGGGTATTAAAGGTCTCGAGGCCAACCAAATCCATTATCTAGGGAGCTTTCCAATGCGTGCATTCATTTCCAAGGTCGCTGCTGGTTCGATGATCGCTGTTGCTGCGATCGCCATTTCGGCATGCACCCCGAAGACCGAAACGACGACGACCGACAACACGATGGTCACCGATCTGAACTCGACCGACACGATGACCACCAACGACACGATGACGTCGACCGACGGCGCGATGGCAAACGACGGTGCGATGGTTTCGAACGACACCATGACCACCAACACCACGTCGACCACGACCACGAACAAGATGTAATCTTCCCTTTCGGGAAAGATTGTATCGAAGGCCGTCCGGGCGACCGGGCGGCCTTTTCGATTCCACCGTTCGGTACACCGCATTTGCGGGTAGCCTCGCGCTGCAGGATGCGCGATTAGGGTTGGGGCGCGCGAAAAAACGCCGTAATTGCAAAGTGTGTGAACGAGAGGCTTCGAATGACTGTGTTGCGTACCCTTGCCGTGCTGGCCGCTGTCGCGAGTGCCGCACTTGCTGGCCCCGCCTCGGCCCAATTCTTCTTCCAGTCACATGACATGAGCGGCCCACCCGCCCGCGGCGACGAGCCCGGCCTGCCATCCCTGCCCGGCGCGACCGAAGACGAAGTCCGCGCCAATCTGGTATGGAACCTGCGCTCGGCGCTCAACGTCGCGGCGCTGCAGTGCAAATTCGAACCGTCGCTGCTGACGCTCCAAAATTACAATATCATCCTTGAAAATCATAAGGATGAGCTGAAAAAAGCGTATGATACGATAAACAAGTATTTCGTTCGCACGAACAAGGGCGCGAAGGTCGGCATATCGGCGATGGACCGTTACGGCACGCGCACCTATTCCGCCTTTACCACGGTCGCCGCGCAATATGGCTTTTGCCAGACCGCCAGCACGATTGCCACGCACGCTGCCTACGCCCCGCGCGGCACGCTGTACAAAGTCGCGATCGCCGAGATGAACGCGTTGCGCAACGCGTTGGTGCCGTGGGGCGAGGAGCGCTTCTCCCGCCGCGTGCGCGTCGACACCCGCCTTGCCGTGCCGCGGCTGGACTCGATCTGCTGGTCGAAGCGCAACGAGTGGGTGGCCAAGAAGTGTGGCCCGTTCGAGCTGACCTACCGCTGACACCCGCGGCGGCGTTGGGTCAGCGCAGGCCCAACGCCTTGTGCGCCTGCAGCGTCAGCCGCCATTTTGGCCGTGCCATGACCAGATCGATCGCGGCGGCATGGTTCGCCACCGCATCGCGGCTGTCGAGCGGTTGGACGAGATGATGCGCGAACGCCCACTGCTCCAACGCGGCGACGTCGGTGCCGGGCTGGGGCCAGACCAGCTTCAACTCGTCGCCGGTCCGCTGCACCACGACGCTGTCGGCTTTTGGGCTGATGCACACCCAGTCGATGCCCGGATGGACCGGGAGTGTGCCGTTGCTTTCGATCGCGATCTCGAACCCCGCGCCGTGCAACGCCTCGACCAGCGCATCGTCGATCTGAAGCATCGGCTCGCCGCCGGTCAGCACGACGAAGCGACTGTCGGCACCGTCCCCCCAAAAGCCCGTTACCGCCTCCGCCAGGGCGACTGCATCGGCAAACTTGCCGCCGCCTGCGCCATCGGTGCCGACGAAATCGGTATCGCAGAAGCGGCAGATCGCGCTGGCGCGATCCTGCTCGCGCCCCGACCATAAATTGCACCCGGCAAAACGGACGAAGACGGCGCGACGCCCGGCCTGCACGCCCTCCCCCTGGAGCGTCAGGAACATTTCCTTGACGGCATAGGACATCGCGTCAGACCGCGTAGCCGGTCGGATCCGGCAAGCCCGCTTCCTCAAAGCCCTTTTTGCGCAGTCGGCAACTGTCGCACGTGCCGCAGTGCAGGCCACCGGGGGCTGGATCATAGCAGGACCAGCTCATCGCTGCGTCCAAACCAAGCCGCGCCGCCTCGCGCGCAATGTCGGCCTTGGTCATGTGCTGCAACGGCGCGTGGATGCGGAACGGGCTCCCCTCCACCCCGGCCTTGGTCGCCAGTTCGGCCAGGCTTTCGAACGCCGCGATGAACTCCGGACGGCAATCGGGATAGCCCGAATAATCCAGCGCATTGACCCCGATGAACAGGTCGCGCGCGCCCGCTGCCTCTGCCCAGCCAAGCGCGAGGCTGAGGAAGATCGTGTTGCGGGCCGGCACATAGGTGATCGGGATGCCGGGCTGCACACCATCCTTCGGGACCGCGATATCGTCGGTCAGCGCCGACCCGCCAAACGCCGCGAGATCGAGCGGCAGCACGACATGGCGTACTGCGCCCAGCGCACTGGCGATGCGCCGCGCCGATGCCAGCTCCATGCGGTGGCGCTGGTTATAATCCACCGAGAGCGCGAGCAAACGATAGCCCTGCTCGCGCGCGATCGCTGCCGCTACCATCGAATCGAGGCCACCCGACACCAGCACGACTGCCAGCGGGGCGACCGAAGAGGTCTGTTCCAATGTCATGATGCCAGGGAGGTAATCACCATCCCCGCCTTACGCAAGCAGCGCATAAAAATCGGGCCGCCCGAAAGCGACCCAGGGGTTCCCCTAACGGGGCGAATTGGGAGAAACGCGTGCCATACAGCACGCGGGATGTATATCGGGAGACTCTAAAGACCGGCTTAACGCGCCGTGCTGGCACCGGGCGGGCACGCCCCGATCCGGCGTGCCTCGTAATGATAGTCGAATGGCGCGCCGCTGACGATCCCTTGCGTGTCCAAATTGAAGGCGCGCGGCGTCGAAACCTTGAACGTGGTGCGCCCATGGCCATTGCCCGGGCAAGTATAATGCACGGTGGCCACATCCGGCTCGTTATCAATGACGAAACGCTGGCACTGCGCGCTACCATGTCCGTATTGGATCAGAATTGCGGGATCCGCGATGCACAGCGTCCGCCCGGGCGAGTCGGAGCCAAGCTCCTTGATCTGCCATTGGCCAGGCTCGATCCGGGCAACCGCCGCCAGAGTCGGCCCGGTGTTCGGTGCTGCGGTCGGGGCTGCCGCAACCAACCCGCCGACCATCACCGCCGCAACCAGCGCGCGCGCGACCTTCGATATCCGCATTCGTTCAAACCCCGTTCGGCCCCGGGCAGAGCCCACCCGGGTTCACCGCCATCGTCTCCTAATTGGGGTGGCGCGCGGAACTTTCAATGCGGCTACGGAACGATTTCGGTTGCCGCCTGAATCGGGAACTTGCGGGCGCAAAAGGCACAATCGACAAAGATCGTGCCGGTTTCGTCCGCCATTGCGCGCTGTTCCTCGGGCGGGAATTTGCCCAGCACCTGCGCGATATAGTCGGGTGAGCAGCGGCAACCCCGGACGATGGCGGTATCGCCGTAGAGCCGCACCTCATCCTCTTCATTGAACAGCCGCCAGACCAGGGTCTCGAGCGGGATTGCCGGGTCGGACAGTTCCTCCGCCTGAAGGGTCTGCCCGAGGATCGCGACATGCTCCCATTCGGGATGATCGAGTCGGGTGTGCAGCCGGTCCCGACCAACCTCGCCCTCCGGGAGATGCTGGAGCAACAGGCCGCCGGCGAATCGCTTGCCGCCCTTCTCCTTGCCTCCACAATCGACGCCCACGCGGACGAGCGTGGGGATCTGTTCGGACTGCAGGAAATAATGCTCGGCGGCCGCACTCAGCGAATCGCCATCGAGCGGGACGATGCCTTGATAGCGCTCGCCCGTCGTCGCCTGGTCGAAGGTGATGGCGAGGTAGCCCGCACCGAACAGCGCAAACAGGCTTGGGTTCTCCGGGGCCGACGCCAGCCGCTCGGCATCATATTGGACATAGCCGCGCAGCTCGCCGCCTTTGTAATCGCACACCAGCAGCGTCACGATTCCCGACTGGGTTTGCGCCTGCATGGTGAGCTGGCCTTGTGCATCCTTGAGCGTCGACCCGATCAACGCGGCCAGCGTCAGCGCTTCCGCCAGCAGCGCCTCGATCGGCGCGGGATAGGCGTGGGCGTCGAGAATCGTATCGAGCACCGGGCCCAGTCGCACAATCCGCCCGCGCGCGTGGCGGGAAGGGATGGTGAAGCCGAGCGCGCGGTCGGAGTCGGTGTCGGTGGTCGAGGATGTCATACGTAAACCGTTCGGGCTGAGCCTGTCGAAGCCCTGCCCTTCCTTCCAGCCGCGAAAGAAAGGACAGCCCTTCGACAAGCTCAGGGCGAACGGGTTCTTGTTAATCCCTAAATAGGGGTGGGCGCGTCGCGATCAACCGATCTGGCCGAAGCACCAGCGCAGCACCGATTTCTGCGCATGCAGCCGGTTTTCCGCCTCGGGCCAGATCAGCGATTGCGGCCCATCGATTACCTCCGCCGTCACTTCCTCGCCGCGGTGCGCGGGCAGACAGTGCAGGAACTTCGCATCGGGCTTGGCGGTCGCCATCAGCGCGGCATCGACCTGATAGGGCAGCATCGCCTGCAACTTGGTCTCGGCATGCGCCTGGCCCATCGAAATCCAGGTATCGGTGACGATGATATCGGCCCCCGCCACCGCTTCGCGCGCGGTGCCGACCACGCGCGCGCGGCCCTTGCCCAATGCGACATCGCTCTCGGGCGGCATGAAGCCTTGCGGGCACGCCGCGACGACATCGAACTGCATCAGCCCGGCGGCTTCCATGATCGAGGCAAGCACATTGTTGCCGTCGCCCAGCCACGCCACCTTCAGCCCCGGCAGCGGCTTGCCCGCTTCGATGATCGTGAGCAGGTCGGCCATGATCTGGCAGGGATGCGAATGGTCGGTCAGGCCGTTGATAACGGGCACGGTCGCATAATGCGCCATCTCCTCGACCTTGGCATGGTCGTCGGTGCGCAGCATGATCGCATCGCAATAGCCCGACAGAACGCGCGCGGTGTCGGCGACGGTCTCGCCCCGCCCAAGCTGGGTCGTGCCCGAGTCGAGCACGACGCTGGACCCGCCGAGCTGGCGAATCGCCATGTCGAACGACACGCGCGTGCGAGTCGAGTTCTTTTCAAACACCATTGCCAGCGTGTGCCCGGCGAGCGGCGCATCGGCATCCGCCTTGCCTTTGGGCCAGCCGACGCGGGCGGCCTTGCGATCGAGCGCATCGGCCAGCATCGCGGCGATACCATCCGGCCCGGCATCGGAGAGCGAAAGGAAGTGGCGGCTCATTTCCCCTCTCCCATTGGGAGAGGGAAGGAGGCGCGAAGCGACGGAAGGGTGAGGGTGAGCGGGCAAGAAGCGCCCTCACCCTTCCCACTCGGCTGCGCCGAGCAGGCCCCTTCCCTCTCCCAAAGGGAGAGGGAGTTTGCGCTCGCCCCGCTCATACCGTCGCCACCGCATAGTCGCGTGCGCCGTCGCTCAGCTTCTGCACGAATTCGGCGATGTGGCTCTCTTCGATCACCAGCGGCGGCAACACGCGCACGACGTTCTCGCCCGCCGCCACCGTCAACAAACCGTGATGATCGCGCAGGTGCGCCACGAAATCGCGGGCAACCGCCGCGTCCTTCATCTTGATGCCGAGCATCAGGCCCATGCCGCGGATGCTGTCGAACAGATGGTCGTGATTGGGGATCATCTGCTCGATCGCGCCGCGCAGCCGGTCCCCCATTGCGGTGACATGATCGAGGAAGCCGGGCTCGAGCATCACGTCGAGGATCGCCTCGCCCGCTGCCATCGCCAGCGGATTGCCGCCATAGGTCGATCCGTGCGTGCCGAACACCATGCCCTTGGCCGCTTCGGCCGTCGCAAGGCATGCACCCAGCGGGAAGCCGCCGCCAATGCCCTTGGCCGACGACAGAATGTCCGGGGTGATGCCGTAATGCTCATAGGCCCACATCTTGCCGGTCCGGCCATAGCCGCACTGGACCTCGTCCAGCACCAGCAGCAGGCCATGCTCGTCACATGCCTTGCGCAGCCCCTGGATGAACTCTTGTGTGCCAGCCGAAACGCCGCCCTCACCCTGGACCGTTTCGACCATGAAACCGGCAGTCGTGTCGTCGATCAGCGCAAGCGCGGCCTCAAGATCATTGAACGGCGCATATTTGAAACCGGGCAAAAGCGGCTCAAACCCGTCGCGCATCTTGGGCTGGTTGGTCGCCGAGATCGCACCCATCGTGCGCCCGTGAAAGGCGTTGTTGAAGGTGATCAGCGTCGTGCGCTGCGGATTGCCATTGGCATAATGATAGCGCCGCGCGGTCTTGATCGCGCATTCCACCGCTTCGGTGCCCGAATTGGTGAAGAACACGGTGTCGGCAAACGAGCTGTCGACGATGCGCTGCGCCAGATGCTCGCCCTGCGGGCTGCCATACAGGTTCGAGACGTGCATCAGCGTCGCGGCCTGATCGGCAATTGCCTGCACCAATTTGGGATGGCCGTGACCAAGCGCATTGACGGCAATGCCCGCTGCGAAATCGAGATAGCGTTCGCCCTGCTCGCCAATCAGGTAGCAGCCCTCGCCGCGCACCGGGCGCACGCCGCAACGCGGGTACACGGGCATCAAAGCGGGGGTCGACACGGGCTGTCTCCTCAAAAGCAAAGGGCGACCCACACGGTCGCCCGAAACGCGTTTTAGGGTGCGCCGCGCGCGAGTGCAACACCGTGCGACTCGGCGGTGCG
The DNA here is from genome assembly GCF_017875905.1 of Sphingomonas sp. PL20. Lineage (NCBI taxonomy): Bacteria > Pseudomonadati > Pseudomonadota > Alphaproteobacteria > Sphingomonadales > Sphingomonadaceae > Sphingomonas > Sphingomonas sp. PL20. The sequence continues at coordinate 2,723,001 of NZ_JAGINH010000002.1, forward strand.
ATGCCGGGCCTGTGCTATTGCGGGCCGATCGGCGCGATCTTCATGCCGTCCTTGAGCTGCTCTGCCCGCGACAGCGCGACCCATTCGCCGAGCGAAAGCCCCCTGGCGACCGCGATTCCCGCAGGCGTCTCCTCGCCGAGCGTGATGCGGCGCAGATGCACGCGCGACGTGGCAAGATCGACGACATAGACCTGCGCCATCGTCCCCTGCCGTGCGAACACGGCGCTGGGCGGCACGGCGAGCAAGCGCGTCCCCGCCCCGCTCGCAACAATGCTGGCGACGCCGGTCTGCCCCACCTTCAGCCGCGCATCATTGGGCAGCGTGACCTCCGCCAAGACCGATCCCGCCGAACCGGTCTGCGGCGCGAGCGCGATCAGGCGACCGACGACGATATCGTTGTTGAACGCCGCGAAGCGGACCTTCGCGGTCGCCCCCAAGGGAACTCGCGCGGCATCGGCGGCAGGCAAGGCAAGGCGCAGAGAGTAACTTGGTGCCCCGGTCTGCGCCCGCGCACCGGGCGCAATCGCCTGGCGTTCCCGCAGCGCGACCGTGCCCGTGCCAACCACTGTCGGCACCACGATCGTGCTTCCCGCCTGCGCGATGCGGATGGAGGGTTCCTGCGGTGCCTGGCGGGCGGCCACGGGTTGCGATGCGGGCTTGTTGCAAGCCGTGAGCGCCAGTCCCAGCGCCAGCACGGCCGACCAGCGGGTCAATTCTTGATCTTCCAGCCCGAACGTAGCAGCGCGTAACACGCCACCGCCAGCACCACATCGATCACCAGCACCACGATGCTGCCAATCAGGATCGGCGAATCGGCGGTGCCGAGAAAGCCGTAACGGAAGCCCGAGATGATATAGAAGAACGGGTTGGCATGGCTGACCGCGCGGAACGCCGGGGCAAGCTTGTCGACCGAATAGAAGGTGCCCGACAGCAGGCCGAGCGGGGTCACGATGAAATTGGACACCGCCGCTGCATTGTCGAACTTGTCGGCCCAGATCGACGTCAACACGCCGAGCAACGCCAGGAACATGGTGCCGAGCAGCCCGAACCAGGCAACCGCCCAGAAATGCACCGGAATCAGGTGAATGCCGTAGAGCAGCATCGCCAGCCACACCCCGACCCCGACCAGCAGCCCGCGCGTCATCGCGCCCGCTACCAGCCCGGTCAGCAATTCCAGCGTCGACAGCGGCGGCTGCAGATAATCGACGATCGTACCCTGAATCTTGCCGACCATCAGCGAAAAGCTCGCATTGGCGAAGGCCGGGCCCATCATGCCCTGGCTAATGATCAGCCCCGGCGCGATAAAATCACCGAAGGGAATATCGATACCGCCGACCGCAACCGGCCGTTTCGCCCCCGTCGCAACCGTGAAAACCACCAGAAACAGCAAGGTCTGGATCGCCGGTGCCCAGATCGTCTGAAGCTGCACCTTGAAGAAACGGCGCACCTCCTTGATATAGAGCGTTCGAAGGCCGCCCCAATTGACGTTCCGGAAGACCGGAACGCCCGGAGCGTTCATCATTGTGGAAATTTCGCCGATTGGGGGCTGGCTGCTCATGGTGCTGTCGCTAAAGACTGCCGCCGCCGCCCGCAACCCGTTATGGAAACGGTCGGCATGACAATTGGGAAGATTGAATGAGCTGGACCGACGAACGCATCGATACGTTGCGCAAGATGTGGGAAGCGGGGCAGACCGCGAGCCAGATCGCCGAGGAACTGGGCGGTGTCAGCCGCAACGCCGTGATCGGCAAGGCGCATCGCCTGGGGCTGCAATCGCGCCCGTCGCCGGTCAAGCCCAACGAGCCCGCCACTGCGGCCGCACCCAAGGCGGCTGCGCCCAAGCCGACCCCGCCTGCGCCGCGTCCGCCGGTCGAGCGAGTCGCACCCCCGGTCGTCGCTGCGCCGGTCGCCAAGCCCGAGCCTGAAGTCGTCGAAGACATCGAACTCGAAGCCGATGCAGAAGACGAGATCGAGGCACCCGTTGCGGTCGCCCGCCCTGCCCCGCCAATCCTGCGCTCGGTCGGCCCCGGTGGCTTTCTGCGTCAGGCGCCTGGCGAACAGCAGGCACCGATCACGCCCGCGCCGCCGCGCCGCCTCGTTCCCGCCAAGCCCTCGCCCGAAATGGCGGGCAAGACCACGTTGCTCGATCTCAGCGACAAGATCTGCAAATGGCCGATCGGCCACCCGGGCGAGCCCGACTTCCATTTCTGCGGCGAGAAGGTGAACCCCGGCTTCCCGTATTGCGTCGGCCATTGCGGCCACGCTTATCAGGCACAGCTGCCGCGCCGCGATCGTCGCCCGGCCCCGCCGCTCCCGTTCGGCGGCCCCCGCGCCCGCTGATCTGCGCGACAGGACAAAGAAAAGGGGTCGCCGACACACCGTTGGCGGCCCCTTTTGTTTGGGCTCTTCGATCACCGCGTCGCAGTTCGGCGATGGTGCTTGGCAGTATCCCCGCCCGCGCCGTATAGCCGCCTCATGCCAGAAGACCTGTTCGCCGCCACACCCAAGCCGATGACCGATTACGATGCCTCGTCGATCGAGGTGCTGGAGGGGCTGGAGCCCGTCCGGCGGCGGCCGGGCATGTATATCGGCGGCACCGACGAGCGCGCCTATCACCACCTCGCCGCCGAAGTGCTCGACAATGCGATGGACGAGGCAGTCGCGGGCCATGCCACGCGCATCGAGATCGAGCTGCACCCCGGCAACCGGCTGGTGATCATCGACAATGGCCGCGGCATCCCGGTCGATCCGCATCCGAAATTCCCCGGCAAGTCAGCGCTGGAAGTGATCCTCTCGACTTTGCATTCGGGCGGCAAGTTCGACGGCAAGGCTTATGCGACCTCGGGTGGCTTGCACGGGGTCGGCGTCAGCGTGGTCAACGCTTTGTCGTCCGACACGATCATCGAGGTGGCACGCAACCGCGAGCTTTATCGCCAGCGCTTCGCGCGCGGCGAAACGCTCGGGCCGCTGGAACATGTCGGTGCTGCCCCCAACCGCCGCGGCACCTCGGTCAGCTTCGTGCCCGATGCCGAGATTTTCGGCGCGGACATGCACTTCAAGCCCGCGCGGCTGTACAAGCTTGCCCGTTCCAAGGCGTATCTGTTCGCGGGCGTCGAAATCCGCTGGAAATGCGCGCCGGGCATCATCACCGACGACACGCCGCCCGAGGCGGTGTTCCAATTCCCTGGCGGCCTGGCCGACCATCTGCGCGAACAGATTGCGGCACGCGAATGCGCGACCACCGATTTCTTCGTCACCCGCCAGGATTTCCCCGGCGAAGCCGGCCGGGTCGAATGCGCCGTCGCCTGGCCGCTGTGGAGCGACGGATCGTATAGCTGGTATTGCAACACCATCCCCACCCCCGATGGCGGCACGCATGAAGCGGGGCTGCGCGCAGCGCTGGTGAAGGGCATCCGCGCCTTTGGCGATCTGGTCGGCCAGAAAAAGGCCAAGGACATTTCGGCCGAGGACATCATGACCGGCAGCGAACTGATGCTCTCGGTGTTCATCCGCGATCCGCAATTCCAGAGCCAGACCAAGGACCGCCTGACCTCCCCCGAAGCCGCCACGCTGGTCGAGCGCGCGGTGCGCGACCATTTCGACCATTTCCTCAGCGACAATATGGAGCGCGGCAAGGCGCTGCTGTCTTATGTCATCGAGCGCATGGACGAACGCCTTGCGCGGAAAGCCGAGCGCGAGGTAAAGCGCAAGACCGCGACCAGCGCGCGCAAGCTGCGCCTGCCCGGCAAGTTGACCGATTGTTCGTCCAACGGCCCCGAGGGCACCGAGATCTTCATCGTCGAAGGCGATTCGGCCGGCGGCTCGGCCAAGCAAGCGCGCGACCGCAAGACGCAGGCGATCCTGCCGATTCGCGGCAAGATCCTCAACGTCGCTTCGGCCACCTCGGCCAAGATCCACGCCAACCAGGAAATCGCCGACCTGATCCAGGCGCTCGGCTGCGGCACGCGCAAGGACTGTGTGGCGGACAATCTGCGCTATGAACGCGTCGTCATCATGACCGACGCAGACGTGGACGGCGCGCATATCGCCACGCTGCTGATGACCTTCTTCTTCCAGGAAATGCCCGAGATCGTGCGCGCGGGTCACGTCTATCTCGCGCAGCCACCGCTCTACCGCCTGACCGCCGGCACCAAGAGCCTGTACGCGATGGACGACGCCCACCGCGCACATCTGGAGGCGACCGAGTTCAAGGGCAAGAAGGTCGAGATCGGGCGCTTCAAAGGTCTCGGCGAGATGAACCCGATGCAGTTGCGCGAAACGACAATGGACCCGAAGTCGCGGGCGATGCTGCGCATCACCCTGCCGCAGGAATATGAAGAACGCGCGGTGGTAAAGGATTTGGTCGACCGGCTAATGGGCACCAATCCCGCGCATCGCTTTGCCTTCATTCAGGAAAATGCCGCGCGGATGGACGAAGACGCGATCGACGCTTGAGGGTTGCGGGACGGCTGCACACGAGAAGTGGACGATCTAGATCCGCTGTCTGGCACCGGAAGCGATGTTACCTTAGGATGGAAATCGAAAAAGTTGCTTTCAGTATGACGCCCGCGGGAAGCGAAAGTTGCGTCGGCCTACCACCCGATCTACGTTTCGAGCGATTAAGCATGGGGACATTGGATTCTGACATTTTATGGGCAAGCTAATGACGTCATCCACTGGATATGTGCTGGTCATATTGCTTTTGTCGTGCGCGCAGACCGCCCACGCGCTCCCAAATCGTTTCGACATTATTTGCACACCAGCGGCAAGCGCTCCACCAAATACGACCGATATTCTGCTAAAGATCGACACCGACGCTGGTATTTGGTGCTCTGAAAAGTGCCTTTCGAAAAATCATCTCGTACTTGCCGACGAATCCGAGTTGATACTGGAAGATGATCCGCTTTCGCCTGGAGATATATTTACGAAGCGCGTCGCATATTTTCCAAAAACCCACATTTTGCACAACGAAACCAAATATTCATTCAAAGAAAAAACATTAATAGAATATGACTGCGCCGAAAAGCAATTCTCTGGATTTTTTCCCGACAGATCACACGAGCCGAGTGTGTTGCAAGCTTATCCGGGTCCTGAAGATTACCCGCCAGAAGCCAAGCGTCGTGGCGTAAGCGGCCGTGTTACGGCCCAATTAAAAATTGATGCGACTGGAAAACTCATTTCTTGCAACATCGTTGCATCGAGTGGTTCATCAGACTTAGATGAGGGTACTTGTCAGTTTTTACGCAAGCGGGGCCGCTTCCTCGCAGGAAGGGACGCTGACGGCACTCCCGTTGCTGGCGAGATACGAAAGACGTTTAACTGGCATATGTAACCCGTTAACCTACCGCCCGCTTTCGCTGCCGTGTGATTAGACAGCCAATATCCGCAACGGGCGCTACTCCCCCATCCGCACGCGGTGGTATTTCATCCGAACCGCCACCCCCGCCACCACATGCAGCACCGCCATGCCGATCAGGAACAGCGGCAGGATCATCGGCAGTTGCGGCCAGTACCGCGCGCGCAGGCCCGCCAGCACCGCGCCGGCAATCGCCAGCGCGACGCCCATCCAGCGGATCGGTCGCGTGACCATGCGCAGTTCCTTTTGATAGGCGGCGCGCTCGGCGGGGTCGTTGAGGTTGGGGGGTGGCAATGCGGGGGTCATCGCGCGATCCAATCGCTGGCGAGCAAGCCCCACAAAAAGGTGTCGCGCACGCCGAGATGCGTTTCCCACTCTTCGCGCAGCCGCCCTTCCAGCGTGAAGCCAAGCGCCTTCAGCAGACCGTTCGAGGCGGTATTTTCGGGGTCGGTGTCGGCAATGACGCGGCGTTGCCCTTCGACGCGCAACACCTGATCGAGCACCGCACTCACCGCTTCGCGCGCTATCCCGCTGCCCCAGTGCTGGCGCGCGACCAAATAGCCGATCTCGGAGACGCCGGGCCGCTTCTCGCGCAGCGTGACGAAGCCGATGGCAGTGTCATCGCCCGCGAGCGTGATCGCCCACCCGCGAAACACCCGTTGAATGTCAGGCGATTTGGTGAGTTTGGCGCGAGTCTCCTCGATCGACTGATGCGGCCCGCTCGACCAGTAGGTCATCAACGCGGCATCGGCGAAAATCGGAAACAGCGCCTCGGCATCGTCCGGCGTCCGCTCCCGCAGACGCAGCCGTGCCGTTTCCAGTGTCGGAATCGGCTTCATGCCGTCAGCGCGTCGACCAGCGCCTTGACCTTTTTCTGCCGCCACTGCGGCAATGGCGCGACCAGCCAATAGCCCAGCCGATACGGCCGCGCCTCGCCCACCGCGACCACGCGCCCGGCCGCCAGATCGGTCGCCGCGAGCAGTTCGGGGATCGACGCGCGTCCTAGTCCCTGTGCTGCGGCATCCAGCGCCAGCCCGGCATCGGCCACGCGGACCAGCGACTCGGACGCGTCATCAACACAGCCAGGCCAGGAAATTCGGGTATCGGCCCCGCCGCCGGGCCGCTCGACCGTGACCATCCCGGCCGAGGCAATCGGCTCGCCCTCATGCTCGCCCGGGCCATCGCCCCAGCGAATCGCCAAATCGAGATTGGCCTCGGTGAAATCGATCGCGCCGCTGGTGCCGAAGGTATCGGACGAGATCAGCACGAAGCGCATTTCGCCGTCGGTCCGCGCGATGTCGGCCAGGCGCGGCATCAGCCATTTCTGGGTAAGGTCGCGCGGCGCGGCGATGGTCAGCGACTTGCTCGTCTGCCCGGCCTGCATCGCCCGCACGGCTTCCTCAAACTGCAGGAAACCCTCGCGCAGCGCGGCGAGCCCGCCTTCGCCTTCTGGGGTCAGTTCGAGCCCCTTGGTGGTGCGGCGGAACAGCACCACGCCCAGCGTATCCTCGAGCGCGCGGATCTGCTGGCCCACGGCAGCCGGCGTCACCGCCAGTTCGTCGGCGGCGCGCGTAAAGCTCAGATGGCGTGCCGCGGCATCGAGCACACGCATGCCATTGAGCGGGAGGTGCGTCCGCTTCATGCCCCCACCGCTGGCGCGATCAGCGCGAATCGCGGGATTTCCACGTCAAAGCCGGAGCCGTCCTCGCCCATCATGTGATAGCTCCCCAGCATCGACCCGGTCGAGGTCGAGAGCGGGCAGCCCGAAACGTAATCGAAGCTTTCGCCGGGGGCGAGCAAGGGCTGTTCGCCGATCACGCCCTCGCCCTCGACCGAATGGCGCGCACCGCGGCCATCGGTGATGACCCAGTGCCGCGTCAGCAATTGCACCGCTTGCGGCCCCGCATTTTCCAGCCGGATATGATAGGCCCAGAACCACCGGCCACGTTCGGGCTCGGACTGTTCGGGCAGGAAGCTAACCGCGACACGCACGATCACCCCGCGCGTCTCCGCGACGTACGGGAACAGCGCCTTCACGACCGCCGCCCGCTCATAAGCCGACCGCCGTCAGCGCGCGATCAAGGTCCTCGATCACGTCGTCAGCGTCTTCGAGACCAACGTTCAGCCGCAGCAGTCCCTCGGTCACGCCCATTTCCAGCCTTTTTTCTTCGGCCACACCCGAATGCGTGGTGGAGGACGGGTGTGTCATCAACGAGCGCGAATCGCCGATATTGTTGGAAATATCGACCAGTTGCAGCGCATCGAGCAGGCCGTGCGCCTGCTGGCGCCCTTCGACCTCAAACGCAAAAATCGGCCCGCACGCATCCATCTGGCGCATCGCCAGATTGTGCTGCGGGTGGCTCGGCAAGCCCGGATGCAGGATACGCGGCACGCGCGGCTCCAGGAAACGGCCGACCTTCAGCGCATTCTCCGACTGGCGACGAATGCGCAGGTCGAGCGTCTCCAGCCCCTTCAACACCACCCAGGCGTTGAACGCGCTGAGCGTCGGCCCCGTGTTGCGGGTGAAGGGCAGCAGCGTGTTGGTGATGAAATCCTCGGTGCCGCACACCGCGCCCGCCAGCACGCGCCCCTGCCCGTCCATCATCTTGGTCGCGCTATACGCGGTGACGTCGGCGCCAAACTCCATCGGCCGCTGCAGCGCCGGCGTGGCAAAGGCATTATCGACCACGCTGGTGATGCCGCGCGCGCGCGCGATGCCGCAGATCGCGCTCAGATCGGCAATGTCCATCGTCGGGTTGGCGGGGGTTTCGAAGAAGAACACCTTGGTGTTGGCCTTGGCCGCATCCTCGAATGCCTGCGGGTCGCGCGCATCCACCACGGTCGTCTCGATGCCGAATTTGGGCAGCAGCGTGTCGACCAGCCAGCGGCACGATCCGAACGCGGCACGCCCCGCCACGACATGGTCGCCGGTCTGGAGCTGGCACAGCAACACCGCAGTCATCGCCGCCATGCCCGTCGCCATCGTGCGGCACGCCTCGGCCCCTTCGAGCAAGGCGATACGTGCCTCGAGCATCTCGACCGTCGGGTTCTGCAGCCGCGAATAGGTCATGCCGATCTGATCACCGGCAAAGCGCGCCGCCGCATCGGCCGCGCAATCATAGGCGTAGCCCGAGGTGAGGAACAGCGCCTCGGAGGTTTCCCCCCATTCGCTGCGCGCGGTGCCGCCACGCACGGCTTGCGTTGCGGGGCGCCACTGGCGCGTGATGCTTTGGTCCTGGCCGGTACGACGTTTCATGCCCGCTGCTTTGCCGGGCGCGGGGGGCGCGCGTCAATGGGCGATGCGTTTGCAGCCGCTGCGGCTACCATCCGCCGCGCCTTGAAAGCGCCGAAGGGAAGACGGATAGAGACGCGCGTGACCCCTGCCCCATCCAATCCGTATCGCGCCGCCGCGCTGCTCGCGATGCTGTCGCAAGCGCTGTTCTGCTTTCGCCTGAGCGTGCCGACCAAGCTGATGTTCGACGAGGTGCATTATGTGCCCGCCGCGCGGCACCTGATCGCACTGAGCGGGCCGGTCAATATCGAACACCCCTTGCTCGCCAAGGAGATCATCGCGGGCGGGATCCTGTTGCTCGGCGACAATAGCCTGGGGTGGCGGTTCTTCTCGACGCTGGCGGGCACGGCGACCGTGCTCGGCGTGTTCGCGATTCTGTGGCTGATGCTCGGGCGGCTGCGCCCGGCGGTGTTCGGGGCTTTGTTCGCATTGTTCAACGGCACGGTTTTCATTCAGGCTCGGATCGCGATGCTCGATGGCTATATGGCTGCGTTCACAGTGCTCGGCATCGCCGCCTTGCTGTGGGCGATGCGCGCCGAGTCGAGCGGGACGGCCTGGTCGCGCTGGGTCTTGGGCAGCGTCCTGCTGGGTCTCGCCGTTGCCGCGAAATGGATCGCCGCGCCGTTCGTCGCTTATGCCGCGATCGCTTTTGTCGCGGTGCGGCTGAACGATGCGCGGCGTGACGGGCGATCGATCTATGCCGCGCTCAACGCCCGCCCGATCGGCGGCATCCATCGACACTGGCCGGGCATGGCGGCGATCCCGGCGATTCTGGTGCTGGGGACGGTCAGCATCGCCACCTATTTCGCGACCTTCGCCCCCGCCTTTTTCTACACGGTGCAGCCGATGACGCTGGCCAAGCTGCTGCCGTTTCAAATGCAGATGTATGGCCAGCAAACGCAAGTCCTGCCGCATCACCCCTATCAATCGGCTTGGTGGACCTGGCCGGTGATGGTCCGGCCGATCTGGTATCTGTACGAACGCGTCGATGGCGCGCAGCGGGGGGTGTTGCTGGTCGGCAATCCGGCGGTACTGTGGGGCGGATTGGTCGCGGTCGCGGCGTGCCTGTACGGCTGGTGGCGAACGCGCGCGCCTGCGTTGCTGACGGCGGTGGGGCTGTGGCTCGGCAGTTACGTGATCTGGGCGATCATCCCGAAATCGCTTGGCTTTTTCTATTATTATTATCTGCCAAGCATCTTCCTGTGCGTCGCACTGGCGGTATCGCTCGACCATTTCGCGCGCGGCACGCGCTGGGATACGCGCTTCCTGCTCCTGGTCCTCGCACTGTTCGCGCTCTTCTATCCGGTGCTGTCGGCCATGCCGTTATGGGGGCCCAACGCCTTCCATTTCTGGACCTGGTTTCCGAGCTGGGTTTAGACCCCCCGTTCGCCCTGAGCCTGTCGAAGGGTCCCTCCGCAGGGAAGCCGCTCGCTTGGGGGCGGGGCTTCGACAAGCTCAGCCCGAACGGGACTTGGATGATCGCGTTTGGGCGAAAGCGACTCTAATACCGCCCCCACACGAAGCGCGACGACAGCGCGTAATTCCACACCGCCGCCACCACGATTCCCGCCAGCGCCGGGGCCGCCCACGCTCCGTGCTGCACGCTGAACAGGAACGCCGCGACCCCCACATTGGCGGCAGCGCCCACGGCGCAGACGAGACAGAACGACACCCAGCCATCGAGCAATTGCCGCGCGCCCTTCAGCCGCCGCTCGCGATAGGTCAGTGCGTTGTTGAGGAAGAAGTTGAAGGTCATCGCCACGCCCGTCGCGACGATCGTCGCGGCTAGGAAATTGAGCCCCTCCGCGCGGAACAGCGTCCATAACACCGCCAGGTGGACCAGCGCGCCCAGCGCGCCGATGGCCGAGAACATCACGAACCGCACCGGCACGATCCGCCCGAACAGCCGGTCGTACAAAGCGATCAGAAACTCCATCGCCACGACATGGTCGAGCTTGCTCTCGCCTTCGCTGCGCAGGCGGAATGTGTAAGGCAGTTCCAGAAATGTGAGCGGTCGCGGGCTAGCGGTCATGATGTCGAGCAGGATCTTGAAGCCGATCGCCGACAGGCCCGGCACCAGCGCGCGCGCCACGGCGGTGCGGATCATGAAGAAGCCGCTCATCGGGTCGCTGAGATCGGCCTTCAGCACATAGCGGGACAGCCGCGTCGCCAGCGCCGATTTCGCCACGCGGTCCTGATCCCAATCCCCCGTGCCCCCGCCCGCCACGAAGCGCGATCCGATCACCAGATCGAGCGCGCCATCCGCCTGCAAGGCATCGAGCATCTGCGGCAGCAACGTCTCGTCATGCTGTAAATCGCCATCGATCACCGCGACCGCCGGTGCCGCAGTCGCGCAGATCCCCTCAATGCACGCCGAGGACAGGCCGCGCCGCCCGATCCGCTGGATCACGCGCACCCGCGAATCGCGCAGGGCAAGATCGCGCGCTGCCTGCGCGGTGCCGTCGGGGCTGTCGTCATCGACGAAGATCGCTTCCCAGCGTCGACCGGCCAGCGCCGCATCGAGCTTGGCGATCAACACTGGAACATTGCGCAGTTCGTTGAAGGTCGGGATGACCACTGCGAGTTCCAGTGTCTCGCTCATTGCAAAGCAGCCAGTACCGCGTCGCCCATCGCCGCTGTCGAATGCGTTCCGCCCAGATCCGGCGTGCGCGCGCCGTCCGCAATCGCCGCGATCACCGCCGCCTCGATCCGCTGCGCCGAGGCTTCATCCGCCAGCGAGTGCCGCAGCAGCATCGCCGCCGACAGGATCGCCGCGCACGGATTCGCCTTGCCCTGCCCTGCAATGTCCGGCGCCGAGCCGTGGATCGGCTCGTACAGCCCGCACGTCCCCTGCCATTCATTGAGCGAGGCCGAGGGCAGCATCCCGATTGAGCCGACGCACATGCTCGCCTGATCGGACAGGATGTCGCCGAACAGATTGCCCGTCACGATCACGTCGAACGCGCCGGGGTTGCGCACCAACTGCATCGCGGCATTGTCGACATACATGTGCGTCAGCTTCACCTCGGGGTAATCGAGCGCGATCTCGTTGACCACTTCACGCCACAATTGCGAGGTTTCCAGGACATTGGCCTTGTCGACCGAGGTGAGGATACGCTTGCGCCGCTGCGCCATTTCAAACCCGACGCGGACGATGCGGGCGACCTCGACCTCGTCATAGCGCATCAGGTCATGCCCTTCGCGCAGGCCGGTATGCGTGATGCTGCGGCCCTTATCGCCGAAATAGACGTCGCCGGTGAGTTCGCGCACGATCACCATGTCGATCGCACGCGCTACTTCCGGGCGGAGCGCGGAGGCATCCTCCAGCCCGGGAAACATCTTGGCCGGGCGCAAATTGGCAAACAGGCCGAGCGCCTTGCGCAAGCCGAGGATTGCCTGTTCGGGACGAAGTGCGCGCTCCAGCCCGTCCATCTCGGGATCGCCGACCGCGCCGAACAGGATCGCATCGGCACGCTTGGCCAGCGCGAGCGTCTCGGGCGGCAGCGGGTGGCTGGTCTGGCGATAGGCGGCCCCACCGACCGGTGCGCTCTCGAACGTGTGGCCAAGGTCGAGCGCTTCGAGCACACGGCGCGCCTCGTGCGTGACCTCGGGGCCAATGCCGTCTCCGGCGAGAAGTGCGATCAATGCCACGGGGCGACCTCCATTATGTTGCGCAGGGCAATGCCGAGGCGAAGCGTCTCACGCAACCGCCCTTTTCAACCGATCGACCAGCCGCGCCCGCGCATCGAGCGGCGCGGCGCGGCGATCGACCAGGATTTGCCGCTCCAGCGCGTCGCCGGTGAGCGCGAGCGCGGCGAGAATATCGTCCCAATCGGGCGCGACGCCCGTGGTCAGCGCGCTCGGCAGCGTGTCCCGCTCCAGCCCGTACCCAAGCTCCGCCAGCAGCAGCAGTTCATAGCGCGCCAGCGCCAGCGCCCAGCCGCGCGCAGCGGGCGCGGATTCGACCGCCGTGATCGTCCCGTCGAGCGCAGCATACAGCCGCGGATAGGGTTGCGCCTCGGGCAAGGCAGCAGCGGTCAGCGTCGTCACCCAATCGAGCGCGGCGGCGGGCAGCGGCTCGGCATAAAGCGGCGCGCGGCTGGTGACGAGTTCCACGCTCAGGCTGGCAAGCTGATCATCGGTGCGCGCACGCCATTCGCCGATCACACGGTTGGCCGGTTGCAGGATCGGCCGGATGCGACTGGAACGCCCACCCCGCACATAACCGGCCTGCAAGCCATGCTCGGCGGTGAGCGCCCGCACGATCGCGCCATGCTCGCCATGATGGCGGATCGCGAGGATCAGGGCTTCGACACGGACATGCATGGCGGCGGTGTAACGCGGGGGTGGGTTTTCGCCAGCCCTTGGCGTGGGCGATAGGGGATTTGGTGATTTGGCTTAGATTGGTGTGAACCCACCGTTGATTAATCGGGACCGTTGCATTCCATGCTGTCAAAGCGGTCAGTAGCGGGATCATAAATCGCGTTGATGATCCCGCAGCCGCCATCGCTCGCTTCAAGCATCGATCGAACATCAATCCATTGCCGGTCACCGGCCTTTGGCGTCGAAGTCATGTCAACGTAATCGGTAAAGAAAATTGCGATCTTGCCGTCGTAGCGGCGGGCATAATACCGGGCATAGTCACGTAGCGGATGGGCCTTCGGAGGCATCACAATCCTAAGGTCGATAGCGTCCATCAAGGCGATACGCTCACCTTCCGAAGGTTGCGAACAGGCCGACGCCATGGCTAGCAAAAACGCGGATAAAAGCTTCATGGTCGAGCCATTTTCGCGTGCACCCTTTGCCTGTAACTGGTGGTTAGCTGCTGTTCAAGAACGCGGTATCTCGGACACCGAAGGCGGTGACCTCACGGCCGTCATCGCCAGCAGTTGTCGCATAATCGAGTAGACCAACGGCATCGCAAGCGAGCGGTCTTCCATCAGCCCAAGTAATTCGCAACCGATCTAAATTGAGAAGCTCGCGCCCCTCCAAAACTGTGGCGTGCTCGCTTGGAATGTAATCCCCGTTCGGACGAAATATCCCAAACGCAACTGCCATCCCATAATCCCAACCGGTGAAGGCCACTGCTCCAATGACAGTGGTTCCGACCTCAACGATGAATGGCTTTGGCGGCGGCATGCATGGAATATAGCGGTTTCACGAATGACCACAATTGGGCGAAACCAGAAATACCGCAGTCCGGCATCGCCCCTACATGCCATATTTGTCGGCTCATCCCGTCCGTCAATCGCTGCCAACCAATCCCTACCGCCGCACCCGCTTCGCCAGCGCCTCCAGCCCCAGCCGCGCGACCGCGCGCTTGCCCCACGCCGCGCTGCGGTCGAACACATCGAGCGCCACCATCGTCGCGCGATTGGCGAGTGAGGGGCGCAGCAGCAGCAAATCGAGACAGGCGACCCCATGCGTGGCGAAGCTGCGCTTGTGCTGGCCGTCGCCCTCGGTGAAATCGAACTGCGTGAGGCCCGGCTCGGTATAAAGATCGCGCATCGCCTCCAGCATCAGCACCGCGCCCGGCGACAGATCGTTGAACGCCGGATCATGCCCGACATGGTCATAGCGCACGATCCCTCCCGCGACCGGGCAATACAGATAGGCGGCAGGTTCCCCGGCGATACAGAGCAGCCACGCGCGCACCAAACCCGCCGCCGCCAGCGCGTGCAGGCTTTGCAGAAACGCCGCATCCTCCGGCAGACCGCCGCCGAGCAAGCGCTCCTGATACGTGCGCCGCGATATGCCGCGCGCGATGTCGTGGAAGCGCTGCATCTCCTCGGGCGTGCGGAACCGCCGTACGTCGAGCAGGCCGCCTGACACCTCCATCACCCGCCGTGTCTTGCGCTTCAGGCCGGAGCGCGTGTTGCCCGACAGCGCGGCCTGATAGGCGTCGAACCCGATGCCGAGATCGGCATAATGCCGCGTATAGCGTTGCCGCACCTGCGCGATCATGCCCGGTGCCGCCGCCACCACGGCCTCGAGCTGCACGGCAGGCAAGGAGGTGACGAGATAGCCATGCGCCCGCGCGGAAAGCGGCGGCAATGTGGGCGCTTCCCCGTCCAGCACCTGCCCCAGCGACAAGGGCACGCGCACCAACTGCCGTTCCACGGCGGCCAAGGTCCGCGCGCCGATCTGGAACCGCAAGGGCAGCGGCTCCGCCCTGTTCATGCGGCCCGTTCCGCGACCATGTTGGACCATAATTGCTCGGCCTGACGCCAGCGCGTGCGCAGCGGATCGGGGCCGAGCGGAACGTCATATTGCCCGAGCCGCAACGCCGGACGGTCGGCGAAATGCACCGTCGGCATTTCGGTGGCGCGTTCGGCGAGCAGCGCGCACAACGCCTCGAAGCGGCGGACATGCACGGCATTGGGCCGCGTGCCCGCGCGGTTGGCGAGTTCGAAACCGTGGCTGACGATCGTCACCGCCGCATGGCGCTGGTCGCGCGCATGGTCGAGCGCGGCGCGCATCTCGCCCGCCGACAGCGCGCAGATCTGGAAATTGCGGAAGGCTCCCGCCCGCTCCTCGATCAGCGTCACCGGCACCTCGATCATCCCGCGATGCGCGAGCGGCGCGATTTGCGCGCTCGGCAGGTCGATCGCGCTCGGCCAGGGGTGTTCGCTGCCATTGTGGCTCGAATCATAGACGAAGCCGAGTTCGGCGAGCGCGGTCAGCGTATCGGCATTGGCGCTATACGATCCGCCGCGAAACGCGATCGGGTGCGGCGCGCCCGTCGCGACGAGCAACTCGGTTGCGCCGCGAATCAAGTCGCGTTGTTCGGCAAGACTATATTCGACCAGCTCGAATCGCGCCGCCCGCGCGCCCTTGTCGCCCGCCACCGCAGCGGTCCAATTCGGATGCAGATGCAGTTGCACCTCCTGCCCGGCCGCGAGGATCGTTTCCACGATCGCCCGGACGGGCGCGAGCCCAAAGGTCAGTGCCGGCATTGGATCGACGAAGAAGCACGCCTTCAATCCGTACCGCGCAAGCACGTCCAGTTGATACGACACCCCGACGCCCGCCGGTTCCAGCGACCGCGCGAAAATCTCGGCCCCGACCAGCCCGTCGGCGTGGTGGCGCCACATCAATTCCGTGTCGACGGTCAGGAAAACAGGAGAGGTCATCCCGTCGGCACGTAAAGCGACGGGATGAAGATTTCACCAACCCAACAAACATTGCGCCAGCGCTAAGACATCAGTCTCCGGTCAGGATCCGATCGACCAATTGCTTCACCGTCGGCACAAACCCGTTGGAATAAAACGGATCGCGCTTGAACTGATACGCACCGTGGCCGGCAAACATCAGATTCTGTTCGACATCGCCGCCATGCGCAATGTCCTGCAGCGTCTTCTGGATGCAGAAGCTGCGCGGATCGGCCAGGCGTCCGGTCGAATTGGTCTCGGTGTCCGACCAGGACGAGAACGCGCACTGGCTGAGGCAGCCCATGCAATCCGCCTGATCCTTGCGGATCACGCCCTTGTCCTCGGGCGTGACGAAGACCAGCGTGTTGTCAGGCGTCTTCAGCGCATCGGTAAAGCCCTCGCCGAACCACTGGCGCGCGCGCAGCAGGTCGTTGCGCGTCACCCAGAAGTTCTTGCCCTTCACGCCCACGTCGAGCTGGAAGACATGGTCGCCGGCACTTTGCGTCGAAAAGGCGATCTGCCGTTCCGAGCGCGCCTGCAAATGCCGCAGGAACGGGTTGAGCACCGCACTCGAATAAAAACCGGTCGGGGAGAAGCGGTGCAGCAGCACTTCGCCTTCCTCGATATGGGTCAACCGCGCCTTCCACGCATCGGGAATCGGGCTCTCTTGAGTCAGCAGCGGCCGCGTACCGAATTGGAAGGCGATCGTGCCGAGCTCGGGATTGTCGATCCAGTCGGACCAGTCGCGTAAGTACCACACGCCGCCCGCCATCACGATCGGCACGCTGTCGGCAATGCCACCCTCACGCATCGTCTCGCGCAGCGCCTTGACGCGCGGATACGGGTCCTGCGGGACGAGCGGGTCTTCCGCATTGGATAGGCCGTTATGGCCGCCCGCCAGCCACGGATCCTCATACACCACCGCCGACAGCCATTCCGCCGCCTTGGAATAAGCGCGCTTCCACAGCGCGCGGAAGGCGCGGCCCGAGCTGACGATCGGCAGATAACTGACTTCGTAAGACGCCGCGATCTCGCTCAATTTATAGGGCATGCCGGCACCACAGGTGACCCCGGCAACCATCCCGCGCGTGCGTTCCAGCACGCCGTGCAGGATGCGCTGCGCCCCGCCCATTTCCCACAGCACATTGATGTTGATCGCGCCCTTGCCACCGGCAATGTCGAACGCGCGGCGCACTTGCTGCACCGCCCCCTCGATCGCATATTCGATCAACTCCTCATGCCGGTCGCGGCGGGTGAGCGCCTTATAGACTTGCGGGATGATCTTGCCGTCGGGATCATAACTGTCGGCATTGACGGCCGAAACCGTGCCGATACCGCCCGCCGCCGCCCAGGCCCCCGCGCTCGCGTGGTTGGTCGCAGCGACGCCCTTGCCACCCTCGACCAGGGGCCAGACCTCGCGGCCGCCATAGACGATGGGCTTCAAACCTTTGAACAACGTGACGGCCTCCGACTTAAACTACGTTCGATATACGCTTTGGATGCACTGACGGGCAAATCGTCAATTAGACGAAGGCCTCCGGCCGCCCGATCACCGCGCCATATAAGGCGGCGTACCGGGCGATCATGGTGGCCTCGTCATACTCGGCCACCGCCTTGCGTCGGTTGAGCTCGCCGAGCCATCGCCGCCCTTCCGGGTCCGATTTGGCCAGCGCCTCCAGGGCATCGCGGATCAACACCTCATGCCCGCGCTTCTCGATGAAGCTGGCATTGTCGGGCACGACCATGCGCAGCACGTCGCCGACCGGAGTGGAGACGATCGGCAGCCCCGCCGCCATTCCCTCGATCACGCAGATCGGGAATTGCTCGGATTTGGACGACAGCGCGAGAATGTCGAAATGCCCGATATATTCATGCGGGCGCGGCAGGAAACCGGGCAGCACCAACTGGTCCTGCATCCCCATCCGCTCGGCGGTATCGAGAATCGCCTGCCGCTCAGGGCCTTCCCCCACGATCACCAGCCGCACGCGCGACGACATACCGCCGACCGCGCGCACCAGCATCGGCAAGTCCTTGACCTCGCGCAGCCCGGCGACGGTGCCGATCACGATCTCGCCCGGCTTGCGCTTGAAGCCGGGGATCGCATTGGGCTTGGGCTTTTGCGCATAGAGCGCGGTGTTGATGCCATTGGCGATCCGGTGGACACGCTCGCGCGGCTGTTTCCACGTTTTCAGCGCAATGTCTTCCAGCGTTTCGGAGGGCACCACCAGCGCCGCCGCCTTGGTCAGCGCGAAGCGGCGATAAAGGTTGCGCGTCGGCTTCAACCCCTCGGCTTCGTCGGCGTTGAAGCCGTCCTCATGATGCACCAGCGGCGGCACCCCGACCGACGACACGCGCCGCGCCATCGCCCCGTCGATCGCACCCCAATTATAGGTCAGCACCAAATCGAAGCGGCGCATATAGGCCGCGATCGCTTCATAGCGCTTGACCGAGGGACCGCCGGTCAGCGGCGGCGGGTTCTGCGCGATCTCATAGTCGATGCCCGTAGCGATCGCGTCGCGGGCACCATACTGGCCGTCCATGCTCGACACGATCGTGTGGCGCGCACGGTCGCCAAGGGCGTTCATCAGGCGCACCGCGCGCGCCTCCTTCCCGCCCAGCGAAAAGGTGGAGTGCAGATGCAGAATGTTGACCGGACGCGCCATTTGGCCGCGCGTTAGCGACAAATGACGCCCGCGTCATCTCCCCCTCTTGAAAGCCCGCACAACGATCCATATTGTTGGGGTGCGGACCGGGCCCCTCTGGCGAGGGCTGAATAAGCCCTCGTGATGTCGGACCGCATCGAGCTCGCTCGGTGCAGGACGGCCCATGACACCGTCCCCGCCCCGAAACAGCCCGATCGATTTCACCATCGACGAAGAGGCTGCTGCCATGACCAAAATGATCGACCGCCTGACCGCCCTCCACCGCGCGATCGACGCCGCCGTTGCGCGCGAGCGTGCGCGTTTGGCCCCCGACCCCTTGCACATCGCCGCGCTGAAAAAGCGCCGTCTCGCGATCAAGGACCACCTTCATCGCGCGCGCACCCGGCGCGCGCCAGCTACCGCATAAAGGACCCTCGACCGTGCAACCCAATGTCTATCGCACCATCCCCAATACCGTCGCCGCGCGCGACGAGGGGCTTCGCCGCTACATGCTCGGCATTTATCGCAACATGGGGATCGGCCTGGCGCTGACCGGGCTGGTCGCGATGGGCGTTGCCTCGACGCCCGCGCTGGTGGCGCTGATCTTCGGCACCCCGCTCAAATGGGTGGCGATGTTCGCGCCGCTCGCCTTCGTGATGTTCTTCTCGTTCCGCATCGACCGGATGACCACCTCGGGTGCCCGCACCACCTTCTTTGCCTTCGCCGCCGTAATGGGCGTGTCGATGGCGAGCATCTTTTTGGTGTTCACCGGCACCAGCATCGCGCAGGCGTTCTTTACCGCCGCCGCGCTGTTCGCCGGCATGAGCCTGTGGGGCTACACCACCCAGCGCGACCTGACCCGGATGTCGACCTTCCTGATGGTCGGCCTGATCGGCGTGATCGGCGCGAGCCTGGTCAATCTGTTCATCGGCTCGTCGGTGTTGCAGACGGTCGTTTCGGTCGCCGGCGTCGTCGTCTTCACTGGCCTCACCGCCTGGGACACGCAGCGCCTGAAGAGCGAATATTTCGCATATGCCGGGACCCAAGCCGCCGAAATGCTGGCGATCATGGGGGCGCTGTCGCTGTACCTGAACGTCATCAACCTGTTCCAGCTGTTGCTGGGCCTGATGGGCCAGCGCGAGGAATAAGCCCTTACCCCCTCCCGCTACTGCGGGAGGGGCTCGCTCAGGCGAAGGCCGATTTCGGGATATGCGTGATGCGGCACGCGAGATCGGCCTCGCCGCTGGCGACGACATAATGGTCGCCCGCATCGACGATGCCCGTCGTGAACACGACATTGTCGATATACATCAGCTCTTTGATGGGGTCGGTCAGCGCCGGATTGGCTTCGATCAGCGGATCGTGGCTGGTGCGAAGCACCACGCTTGGGTCATCCCCGTCCAGCAGCGACCAATACGTGCGGTAAATGCCGACCACGCCCGACGGCTCGACCCCGTGCCACAAAGTGAGCCAGCCCTCGGGCGTCGCGATCGGCGGGGCACCGCCGCCCATCCGCGCCGTCGCCATCGTCGCGGCGTGGGGGCGGATGCCGGGCTTGTCATACGGCTTCCAATGCAGCGCATCGGGCGAACTGGCGAGGTTGATCGACGGTCCCGCACGCCATTCGCTGCCCGGCGGATAGGCGAAATACAAATCGCCCAAAGGCCGCGTCTGCGCCCAATACTTACCGTCGATCTGCCCCTCGAAGATCAGCATGTCCTTATTCTGGTGATCGAGCACGATCCCCTCGAGCGTCCAGTCGAGCGCATTGTCGGAGGTGTAGAGCGTGGTCGAATGCCGCTCCGGGCTGACCGAGCAGGTCGTCATGAAATAACGATCACCAACCTTGCTGATCCGCGCATCCTCGACGCCATAGCATTGATAGGACGCGCGCGGCGTCACCGCCTTGTCGTAATGCACAGCCTCGACGCGGGTGCCGTCGGGATTGAGTTCGACTGGCAGCAACCAAGATAGCGAGGTCAGCGCCATCACCTTCCACCCGCCGCCGCGCATCATGAATTTGCGCGGGTCGGAGGTATCAACGAAATCGAGCGGCCAGGCATCGAGGCAATAGCCGCCATCGAACCAGCGCAAGGCGTTGATATGCTGCTCTGCCATCGGCGTGCGCAGCGCCTCCGCCACGCGCACCATCAGCAACAGATTGCCATTGGGTAGGCGCGTCATGCCGGGATTGAACGCGCCGAGCACATAAGTCTCGGCATCGACCTTGCCCGCGAGCGGCGATCGCGCGAGGTCGACATCGGCGGGTCCGAAGATCAGCGCATCATGGGAAAAGGTCATCGAAAATCCTGCCTTGGCTGCGTCATGGCCATGCGACCGCCACAGCACGCAGACGCCTCACGTCGCTGCCGGTTCCGCTGCGATGCGGGCGAGCAGCCGGTCGACCCCGGCGACAGCGGCAGGCTCGTTCAGCGTCGGCGCGTGGCCGATATCCGGCAGCGTCACCAGTTCGGCCTGGTCGAGCGCCGCTTTCATCCGCTCCGCCGTCGCCGCCGCGAGGATATCCGACTTGCCGCCGCGCACGATCAGCGTCGGCACAGTCTTGAGGCGATCAAGCGCACGCCACATATCGGGGCCTGCTTCATTGCCTGGGACCCGAAACGGCTCGGCAATCTTCATGTCGTAATCGAGCACGATCCGCCCGGCACTGTTGAGCCGGTACAGCCGCTTGGCCATCGCCAGCCAGTCCTCCAACTGGTAGGTCGGAAACACGTCGCCATTGGCCTCGGCAACCGCGCGCGCAGCGTGGACCCAGGTCGGCCAGGTGTTGGATTTGCCGACATAGCTGCGAATCCGCGACAGGCCTTCAGGGCTGATTTCCGGGCCGACATCATTCAACACGGCCCCCGCCAGCGTCTCGCGCGCCGTGCCCGCCAGCAACATCGTCACGATCCCGCCAAGCGACGTTCCGATCGCGATATAGCGCGGGACGGCCAGTTCGCCGAGCAGTCCCTCTATATCCTGCACATAAGTGAGCGGGACATAGCTCATCGGATCCTTGGCATAGCCGCTCTCGCCGCGTCCGCGCAGGTCGACCGCGATCACCCGCCACTGCGGCGACAGCCGCCGCGCGAGCTCGTCATAATCGCGCGCATTGCGCGTCAGGCCGGGCAAACACAGGATCGGCGGGCGATCGGCCGACCCCGGATAATCGCGATAATGCAGCCGCACCCCGTCATTCGACCACCAATATCGATTTTCATAAGGCGACATGGTCAGATCCTGGGGTTGCGTCCTGCGGTCGGCACCCTCCATATCCACGCATGAGCATCACCCCGCAAGCATATGCGCCGCAAAGCGCGATCCTCGAACTGGGGGATGCCTTTTACGATCCCGTCGCCGCCGCCGACTTCCCCGAAACGCGACTGCGCTTCCGCAACCATCGCGCGGCGCAGGACGTCGGGCTTGATGCGATGGGGGACGACGAATGGCTGCGGCATTTCGGGCGTTTCGCACCCCTGCCGGGCAACCTCGCCGAGCCGCTGGCCCTGCGCTATCACGGCCACCAATTCCGCGTGTATAATCCCGAGATTGGTGACGGCCGCGGCTTTCTGTTCGCGCAGATGCGCGACAGGCGCGGGCGGCTGATGGATCTTGCCACCAAGGGATCGGGCACGACGCCGTGGAGCCGCTTCGGCGACGGGCGGCTGACGCTTAAGGGCGGCGTGCGCGAAGTGCTCGCCACCGAAATGCTGGAAGCGCTGGGCGTCGAAACCTCGCGCAGCTTCTCGCTGATCGAAACCGGCGAGGCGCTGGAACGCGGTGACGAGCCCTCGCCCACGCGTTCGGCGGTGCTGGTGCGGCTGAGCCACGGGCACATCCGCATCGGCACCTTCCAGCGCATCGCCTATCTGCGCGATGCCGAGAACATGACGCGGCTGGTCGAATATGTCCTGCGCAACCTCTATGACGAGGCACCCGGCGAGAACGCCGCCGAGCGGTTGCTCGATCTCGTGGTCGGTCGCGCCGCCACTTTGGCCGCGAGCTATATGGCGGCAGGGTTCGTCCACGGCGTGCTCAATTCGGACAACATCAATGTCACCGGCGAAAGCTTCGATTACGGCCCGTGGCGATTCGCGCCGACGTGGGACCCGAGCTTCACCGCCGCCTATTTTGACCATGCCGGGCTTTATGCCTTTGGTCGCCAGCCCGAAGCGATCCATTGGGACGTGATGCAGCTCGCGGTCAGCCTGCGCACGATCAGCGCGGCCGAGCCGCTGATCGCGGTGCTGGAAAGTTTCCCTGAGCGCTATCAGCTGGCTGTATCCCGCGCGATTTTGTGGCGGCTGGGCGTCACGCCACGCGACCCGCAGCAGGACCGCGCACTGGTGCAGACGATCGAACGCGCGCTGCGCACCAGCGAGCGCGGTATCGACCGCTTCTTCTTCGAAACATTCGGCGGCATAGCGCCCGAAGGCGAGACCTTTGCCGAAGTGCGCGCTGCGCTTGCGCCGTATGGTGCCCGCAAGCCGCGCGACCATCGTTATTGGCAGGGCGAACCCTGTTCGATGCTGATCGACGAGGTCGAGGCGATCTGGGCGGCGATCGATCAGCAGGACGATTGGCAGCCTTTCCACGCCAAGATCGCGCGCATCCGCGAGATGGGCGACGCGTTGGCGTAACCCATTGTGAGCGAACCGCCGCAAGCGGTGTGGATTCGCGTACGATTCTGGGGCAGAGAAGCTGATAAATGTCTTCTGAACTTCTTTCCTTCGAACCCGCGACCGGTGCCACTTTGTGGCGTGGCGCGATTGGCGATGTCGATGCCGAGGTTGCTACCGCCCGGGCGAGCTGGGCAAGCTGGGCGGCACAGCCCCTCGCCTATCGCATCGAGGCGTTGCGCCGTGTCGCCAATGTCGTGCGCGCGCGCGCCGATGCCTTTGCCGATCTGATCGCACGCGAAACCGGCAAACCGCTGTGGGAAGCGCGCACCGAAGTCGAAACCGTGATCGCCAAGGTCGACATTTCCGTGACCGCCTATGCCGAGCGCACGCCCCAGCGGCGGCTCGATTCGCAAATGGGCGGGCGCATGGCGTTGCGGCACAAGCCACATGGCGTGCTCGCGGTGCTCGGGCCCTATAATTTCCCGGCGCATTTGCCCAACGGCCACATCGTGCCCGCCTTGCTCGCCGGTAATGCGGTGGTGTTCAAGCCGTCCGAAAAAACCCCGGCCTCGGGCGCATTTCTGGTCGACTGTTTCCATGCCGGCGGCGTGCCCGAGGGGTGCATCCGCTTGCTGATCGGGGGTGCCAACGAAGGCAAGGCGCTTGCCGCGCATGATGGCATTGATGGTCTGCTGTTCACCGGATCGGCGCATACCGGGATCGCGCTCAACCGCGCGTTCGCGACGCGGCCTGAAAAGATCCTCGCGCTCGAAATGGGTGGCAACAACCCGATCGTGGTGTGGGATTCGCCCGATTTGCCTTCTGCGGCGATCATCATCGTCCAGTCGGCCTTCACCAGCGCAGGCCAGCGTTGCACCGCCGCGCGCCGCCTGATCGTCGACGAAAAGCTGTACGAACCGCTGATGGCGGAAGTGACCAAGCTGGTCAGCCGCATCATCGTCGACGAGCCCCACGCTACGCCCTCCCCCTTCATGGGGCCGGTGATCGACAATGAGAGCGCGGATTTGCTCAGCGAGAGTTTTCTCGAGCTGATGATGCGCGGCGGTCGACCGATCCGACATCTGGAGCGCCCGATCGCGGATCGCCCGTTCCTGCGCCCGGCCTTGATCGACACGACCGAGATGAACGATCGCCCCGACATCGAGTTGTTCGGCCCGATCCTGCAAGTCATCCGCAAATCGAGCTTCGAGGATGCCATCGCCGAAGCGAACAATACGCGCTATGGCTTGTCCGCGTCGCTGCTCAGCCAGAATCCGGCATTGTACGATCAATTCTGGGCCAATGCCCGGGCTGGGATCGTCAATTGGAACAAGCCGACCAACGGGGCTTCTTCCGCCGCGCCGTTCGGGGGCATCGGTTGGTCGGGCAACCACCGCCCGAGTGCCTATTACGCAGCGGACTATTGCGCCTATCCCGTCGTCTCGAGCGAGGCCGACCAGGCGCGCGCATCGATCGGCGTCGGATTGCGCGACGCATAGCGCAGCCAGCGGTCGCGCCATCGCGAGTTGAGCCCAACCGTTGATCGCAAAATCAGGAACTTACGCGCGGGCTGGGCTTTTGCCTGTTCGTGAAAAACGCTGACTCTGCCGACTGCAACTCGCCCCGCGCCCGCAAGCTGAAAACCGAATCGGACAATTGCCTCGCCATCGCGATCCGTGAACGCGACAGCGAGGTGGCCGCCTTGCTGATTGACGAAGCCGCCAAATTGGCGCGTCGATCGAAGGAACTGGCGACAAAGGGATGATCGCCTAGCGCGATAGTGGGGAAAAGCTCTCCTACCCCGCCCCCAAGCAACCTTGAATTGCCCAAGCGTTCGGTGCAGCCCATCTGACAACGATGGCAACGCTTCTCGATCCCACTGCGCGCGGGCGCGTCATTCTCGTCGGCGCGGGCCCGGGCGACCCGGGATTGCTGACGGTCCGCGCGGTCGCCGCGCTCGAAAGCGCGGATGTCGTCGTGCATGACGGGTTGATCGACGCCCGCGTGCTCGACCTCGCTCCGGCGACTGCGCAGCGTATCTCCGTGGCGAAGCGGCGGGCGCGGCACACTTTGCCGCAGGACGCGATCAATGCCCTGATCGTCGCGCATGTGAAGACGGGTGCGATCGTGGTTCGGTTGAAAGGCGGCGATCCGTTCATTTTTGGGCGTGGCGGCGAAGAGGTCGAGGCGGTGCGTGCCGCCGGCCTTCCCGTCGAGGTCATCCCCGGCGTATCGGCAGCGCTTGGCTGCGCGGCCGAGGCGATGTTGCCGCTCACCCACCGCGACCATTCGAGTGCGGTCAGCTTCGTCGCCGGGCAGTGCAAGGGGCTAGCCGATCAGGATTGGTCGGGGCTGGCGGGCAAGGGCCGTACGCTCGTCATCTATATGGGCGTGGCCACCGCCGCCGACATCGCGGACAAATTGATGCGCGATGGCGTCGCGCCGGAAATGCCGGTCGCGGTGCTCGAACGCGGCACGCTTGACGGCCACCGCGCGATCCGCACGCTGCTCGCCGATCTGGGATCGATGGTCGAGCGCGAGAACGTCGCCTCCCCCGCGATCATCGTGGTGGGCGAGGTTGTCGATCTGTCCGATGCCGAAGACAAATTGGGCCGCTGGGCCCGCATTGCGGAGTCTGTTGCTTGAAACTGCTGACCGGAAACGATTTGCCCACGGGGGATGTGCTGTGGTGGACGGGTTCTGCCTGGTCGCGCCATGTCGAGGACGCGGGCGATGTCGGCGACCAGGGCGAGAGCATCGCCCGCGCCGAGGAAGGCGCGCGCCGTGTCAACGGAGCCTATGTCATCGATGCGACCGCCACGCCCGAAGGCCCCCGCCCCGCCCATATCAAAGACCGCGTCCGCGCTTTGGGGCCGACCGTGCGGCCTGACCTGACCTTGAAGCCTGCCGACCCTGCCGCAGGAAGCTGGGTCATATGATCTTTTGGCACGCGAAGGCGCGAAGGCGCGAAGATGGTTTGGTTCGCGCGGAGACGCGGAGACGCGGAGCGGCAACGGTCGCTGCACACTCCCGCGTCAGCGGGCAGCGTCGCGTCTGCCGCGCGCAATTTATAGAGCCGCTGCGCAGCACGCGGCCTCTCTCCGCGTCTCCGCGCCTCCGCGCGAACCAAACGTCTTCTTTCTTCGCGCCTTCGCGTCTTCGCGTGAATCCGTCCTTCTCCCCGCGTCTCCGCGAGAATCACAATGTATAAATACGACCAATACGACCAGCAGATCGTCGATGCGCGCGTCGAGGAGTTTCGCGACCAAGTGAAGCGCCGCCTCGCGGGGCAGATCACCGAAGACCAGTTCAAGCCGCTGCGGCTGATGAACGGTCTGTATCTGCAACTCCACGCTTATATGCTGCGCGTCGCCATTCCCTATGGCACGCTCGACAGCCGCCAGATGCGGATGCTGGCGACGATCGCGCGCAAATATGATCGCGGCTACGGCCATTTTACCACGCGGCAGAACATCCAGTATAATTGGATCAAGCTGTCCGACGCGCCCGACATTCTCGCCGATCTGGCGACGGTCGAGATGCACGCGATCCAGACCAGCGGCAATTGCATCCGCAATATCTCGTCCGACCAATATGCTGGCGCCGCCGCCGACGAAGTCGCCGATCCGCGCATCTGGGCGGAATTACTGCGCCAGTGGAGCACCTTCCACCCCGAATTCAGCTATTTGCCGCGCAAGTTTAAGATCGCGGTGATCGGGGCCGAGGAAGACCGCGCGGCGATGCGGCTGCACGACATCGGCATTCAGTTGGTGAAGCGTGACGGCGTGCTCGGCGGGCGCATCTATGTCGGCGGCGGCATGGGCCGCACCCCGATGATCGCGCCTGAGATCAAGGACTTCGTCACCGCCGACGATTTGCTGAGCTATGTCGAGGCGTGCCTGCGCGTCTACAATCGCTATGGCCGCCGCGACAATATCTACAAGGCGCGGATCAAGATCCTGATCCATGAAATCGGTGCCGACGACTATCGCCGCCAGGTCGAGGAAGAGTTCACGCACGTAAAATCGCTCGGGCTCGATCCGCCCAAGGCGGAGTTGGACCGCATCACCGCGATGTTTGCACCGCCCGCCTTCGTCGCCGCCGACACCCCGGCCACCCCGTTCGTGTCGAGCGAAGTCGAGACATCTGCGTCCGCGGCCGGCGTCTCGACTGCGCTCGAAGCGAACGGGGATTTCCAAGCATGGCGCGCGCAAAACACCGCCGCGCACAAGCAACCCGGCTATGCGATCGTCACGATCAGCCTGAAGCCCACCGGCGGCATCCCCGGCGACGCCACTGCCGAGCAGATCGACCTGATGGCCGATCTCGCCGAACGCTACAGCTTCGACGAACTGCGCGTGACGCACGCGCAGAACATCGTCCTGCCGCACGTGCGCAAGGCGGACCTGTATGCGGTGTGGCAAGCGCTCGACGCGGCGGGTCTGGCACCTGCCAATCTCGACCTGATCAGCGACATCATCGCCTGCCCCGGTTTGGATTATTGCAGCCTTGCCAATGCGCGCTCGATCCCGGTCGCGCAAAAGATCGCGACGCGCTTCGCCGATCAGAATCGCCAGCGTGATCTGGGCGAACTGAAGCTGAAGATCAGCGGCTGCATCAATGCCTGCGGGCATCACCATGCCGGGCACATCGGCATCCTCGGCGTCGACAAGAAGGGCACCGAAAATTACCAATTGCTGCTCGGCGGATCGGGCGCGGAGGATACCAGCCTCGCCAAGATCACCGGCCCCGGCTTTGACGAAGACGGCATTGTCGATGCGGTCGAAACCGTGACCAACGTCTATCTCGCCAAACGCGCGGAGGGCGAGCGCTTCCTCGACACCTATCGCCGCGTCGGCATGGAACCCTTTAAGGAGGCGCTTTATGGATAAGTCCAATACTCCCCTCCCGCTTGCGGGAGGGGCTGGGGGAGGGCCGGTCGCGGGCGCTCCTGCAAATCCAGCCGATAGCCCCTCCCCTAACCCCTCCCGCAAGCGGGAGGGGGACAGGACCGAAGGAGACGAGCCCGCCGTCACGCTCGACGCGTTCCTCGATTCGCAGACCAACGCCACCGCCGTCCGCCTCGAAGCGGGCGACGATGCGCGCGCGCTGCTGCCCTATCTCGACCGGATCGCGCTGGTCGAAGTGAGCTTCCCGACTTTCCGCGACGGCCGTGGCTATTCTGCCGCGCGCGTGTTGCGCGAGGCGGGCTATACCGGCGAATTGCGCGCACAGGGCGATGTGCTGGTTGACCAGATGCCGTTGATGAAGCGCTGCGGATTCGACAGCTTCGCGCCCCAAGCCGAGATCGATCCCGCCACGCTCGAGGCCGCGCTCACGCGCTACGAGAATGTCTATCAAAAGGCCGCTGACGGGCGCGTGCCGGTCTGGGCACTGCGGCATGGCTAGCACCGCGCGCAAGCTCGACCTGATCGACGTCACGCCCTTCTCCGCCGCCGACGCAGCGGCAATGGAGGCGCGTTTTGCCGGGGTTGGCACCAGCGAGATGCTGGGCGAACTGTTGACCGGCGAGCTCAAGGGCCGCGTCGCAGCGGTCTCGTCGTTCGGCGCGGAAAGCGCGGTGCTGCTCCACCTGATCGCGCAAATCGACCGCGACATTCCGGTGATCTTCCTCAACACGCAGAAGATCTTCGGGGAAACGCTCGCCTATCGCGATCAGTTATCGGAGCAGCTCGGCTTCACCGACCTGCGCGTGTTCCGGCCCGATCCCCGCTTGCTCGCAGCCAAGGATGGCACGGGGCTGCGCTGGAATTACGATCCCGACGGGTGCTGCGACCTCCGCAAGGTCGAACCGCTGCGCCGCGCGCTCAGCCCGTTCGACGCCTGGATTTCCGGTCGCAAGGGCTTCCAGGCGGGCACGCGCAAGGCGATGCCGCGCTTCGAGGAAGACGAAGGCCGCTTGAAGCTCAACCCGCTGGCGGATTGGGACAAAACGCGGCTCGACGCCTATTTCGCCGAACACCAATTGCCGCGCCACCCGCTGGAGGCGGAAGGCTATCCCTCGATCGGCTGCGCGCCCTGCACGAGCAAGGTGCTCCCCGGCGAAGACCCCCGCGCCGGGCGTTGGCGCGGCTGGGAAAAGGTGGAATGCGGCATCCACGTGCCCGAAAAGCCGGGCGAGGAGCCGGTGTTTTAGGGCTGGACTGTTTTAGCGGTCGGTCGGCAAGCGCCCAATAGCAGATCTAAGGTGTCCGGCTTATGATAGCGCGAACGGCACGGAGAAATCTTATGGCGGACCCGCGATCATTCGCCGATTTAGTAGCCGCGACAGCACGGCAAAAACTTGCAGCCGCGAACGCACGGCAAAATCCAGATGTCGCGGCGGAGAAGCCGCGTGAGGCGATTTTTGACGCCCTACAGATGGTGGGAGAAGCTATCGGCGAGCAGGGCTTTGCGTTCACTCCATCTAGACCAAAGTTTTCTCGAAGGGATGGTGATTTTATCTTTGAGATCAGCATACAGTCCGATCGCAATAACGTGGCAGGGCAAAGAGCTGCGATCTGGGTGCATGTCTGGGTGTATTCTAAGTCTCTAACCGCTTGGCGAAAGAAGCATTCGAGCGATTGGATACGACCGAAGGCACCTTTCCCTATACCTGTCTTTGCAAATCAGCTCGGGTATTTGTGCGATCCATCTGGTTGGCTAGAATGGGATTTTGCGGATAAAGCCAAGCGACATTCGATCGCGGACGACCTCATTGCTTCCATACGAAAGGGCGCATTTCCGCTCTTTGCGATATTTGAAGGCTCGCCCGAAGATATAGCAGCAATTTCTGATCAAGATTGGCCGCCGCCAGAGGGAATTTTAAGCTATCTGTTGTCAATCGGGCGCGCGGCTTTAGCGAACGAAACGCTGCAAACTTATTTGAATAAGCGGCCCCAGTTTCGGCGCGACTTCGAGCAGCTTTACCGCCAGTTTTCGGAACAGGGGCTTCCGTCCTACCGAACCGCCATACCGCATGACCTTGCCGCCTTTGCGGTAGCCACCGGTTTGACGTCGAACGGCAGCTAACCACCGGATCATCCCGTTCAGCGCTTTCGTTCTAGCCCTCGCCCCGAACCGACCTTAACCCCCACCCGATCCCTCAAGCCGCAACCACCGCCCTCGGCAGCACCGCCGCAGCATAGTCGCTCTCTGCCAGTGCGATCAACGCGCGATCATCATGCTTCCATGGATGGAAGCCAGGCAGGAAGAAAGCGAGCCACGCCCCAAGGATTTTCCGCGCCATGCCCGGCTGCCCGAGCGCATACCACAGGATCCCGAAATGCGCCCGGGCACCGGTAATCCCGTCCTGCCGCAGCAGGTCTAGCATACCCTTGTAGCGCCCAGCGAAAAACTTCTGCGTCGTGCCGATCATGACCAGCGCCTTGATTTTCCAGCGCTGCCACCGCGACCAATCGCGCGTCGCGTGGAGCCAGGTGTCATAAGCGACACCCTTATGTTCGATCTCTTCTGCCGCATGCCAGCGCCACAAAGCCGCCGCCTGCTCGTCTCCGCCCGACAGATGACGCGGATCGGCGATCAATTGATGCGCGAGCATCGCGGTGAAATGTTCCAAGGCCATCGTCGCGGCCAGGCTAGCGATCGGCGGACGCCCCTTGGTCAGCGCCAGGGCCTGGTCGATATGCCGCTCAAGCAATGTCACGTCATACCCCTGATCGGTGACATGGCGGTTGAAGGCGACATGTTCGCGCGTGTGGATCACTTCCTGCTTGATGAATGCCTGAATTTCGGCGTGCAGGCGCGGCGGCGTGCCTTCGCGGAAAGCGCGCACGCTTTCGATGAAAAAGCCCTCGCCCTTGGGGAAGGTCACCGACAGCGCATTGTAGAAGGCGGTCGCAAAGGGATCATTGTTGAGCCACCACCGCCGCATCGCCGTGCCGCGCCCGAAGCGCAGATCGCGCGGTGTGATCGACAGATCTGCAGGACTTGTTGCTTTCGCCACGGGAAACTCCGTACAGCAGGGAAGAACAGGTCTGAAACTATGAGTTACTTACACTCGTGTCAATAGTGCGCAAACGGCTTACCCCGGAAGAATCACGGGATGCCGCGATCGACGCGGCCCGTGCGCTGCTGGTCGAACAGGGTCCGCAAGCGGTTACGCTCAAAGCAGTGGCGGCGCGGATCGGGCGGACGCATGCCAATTTGCTGCATCATTTCGGCTCGGCAGCGGACCTGCAAAAGGCGCTGATCACGCATCTCGCGGATTCGATCACCGCGCAGATTGGCGCTGCGGCCAAGCGCGCGCGCGTCGGCGATGCCGATCCGCGCGAAGTGGTGGACCTCACGTTCGATGCCTTCGCCCATGGCGCAGGCGCGATGGCGACCTGGATGATCCTGTCAGGTAATCACGATGCGCTCGACCCCGTGCTCAACGCGATCCACCGGCTGGTCGACGAACTGGCCGAGGACGCGGATTCGGGGAAGCTGATCTATGAGGACACGCTCCAACTCGTGCTGATGGCGATGGGCGATGCCTTGCTCGGCAAGGCGATGGCGAGCGCTTTGGGCTTGCCGCCGGAGGCCGCGCGGACCATCGCGACGCGCGCTTTGATCGCCTCGCGCAGCGTGCTGCCAGCCTGACTGGCTAAAATCGCAATTTCCGCTAAAGAGCGGTCATGCATTTTCTTGACCAAGCAAAGATCTTCGTCCGATCGGGCGCGGGCGGCCCCGGTGCCGTCAGTTTCCGGCGTGAGAAGTTCATCGAATATGGCGGCCCTGACGGCGGCAATGGCGGCAAGGGTGGCGACATCGTGTTCGAGGCCGTCGCTGGCCTCAATACGCTGATCGACTTCCGCTACACCCAGCATTTCCGTGCCCCGCGCGGACATGGCGGGTCGGGCTCGAACCGCACCGGCGCAGGCGGCGACGACCTGATCATCCGCGTCCCCGTCGGCACCCAGGTGCTGAGCGAGGACAAGGAAGAAGTGCTGGCGGATTTCACCGTGCCCGGCGAGCGCATCGTGTTTCTGCGCGGCGGCGATGGCGGTCGCGGCAATGCCACCTACAAGACCTCGACCAACCGCGCCCCGCGCCAGCACGGCACCGGCTGGCCCTATCAGGAAATGTGGGTGTGGCTGCGGCTGAAGCTGCTCGCCGATGCCGGGCTGGTCGGCTTGCCCAATGCCGGCAAATCGACCTTCATCAATGCGGTGACCAATGCGCAAGCCAAGGTCGGCGCTTATCCCTTCACCACGGTGCGCCCGCAATTGGGCGTGGTCAGCCGCCACAACCGCGAATTCGTCGTCGCCGATATCCCCGGCCTGATCGAAGGTGCTGCGGACGGTGCCGGGATCGGCGATCGCTTCCTCGGCCATATCGAACGCTGCAAGGTGTTGCTGCACCTGGTCGATGCGACTGAGGATAACCCTGTGGATAACTACCGGATCGTCCGCGCAGAACTCGATGCTTACGGCGCGGGGCTTGTGGATAAGCCGCAGGTGATCGGCCTCAACAAGATCGACGCGCTCGATCCCGCCGACGTGAAGAAGCTCGTCACCAAGCTCAAGCGCGCGAGCAAGGCCGATGTGCTGCCGATGTCGGGCGCTGGCGGCGCGGGGATCGACGCAGTGGTCGACCGGCTTATCGAAGTGATCGGCCCGGCTGAAGGTGCCCCCGCGCGCGACGACGATACGCCGCCGGGCGAATGGTCGCCTGTTTGAGGATCGTCCTTGGTGGGTTGCCGCTGAGGTGATATTATCGGGCGATGCGACACGATCCCGTTTATCGTCCGATCACGGCCGACGAATTCCTCGAAATGGATTTCGGCACCGACAAGCGGTTCGAACTGCATCGCGGCGTAATTTACATGATGGCGGGCGGCAGCGAACCGCACGCCTGGGTGCAGGGCAACATCTTCTCCTGGCTTCGTACCCGATTACGCGGCACGGGATGCCGCCCCTATGGCCCGGACATGGCGATGCGGATCAGCGATATCGACATCCGCTATCCCGATATCAGCATCTATTGCGACCAGCCGCCACGAGATGCGCTGACACAAGCCAAGTTGCTCGATAAACCGACCGTCGTGATCGAAATCCTCTCGCCGACCACCGCGATGTTCGACCAAGGCACTAAGCTCGAAGAATATCAGGCGTTACCGAGCATTCGGACGATCGCCTTCGTCGATACATCGAACGAAATGTGCCGCACGATCGAGCGCACCGACAAAGGCTGGTTCGATCAGACGTTTTCAGGCGAGCGGGGCATTCCGGTGCCGTCGCTCGACCTCACCATCCCGCACGACGAGATTTTCGCGCGCGACTGAAGCCACGCGACGGTTGGCGTGGGCGTTTACGCGCGCTAACGCGGTCACAATGTCCGCCTTCTCCCCCGCCTCCACGCCACGGCTGATCGTCAAGGTCGGTTCGTCGCTGCTCGTCGCGCCCGATGGGACGGTGCGGCGGGCATGGCTGGCGAGCCTGGTGGCCGACATTGCCGCGCGTACGCGGTTGGGGCAGGAAATTGCGGTGGTGTCGTCTGGCGCGATTGCGCTCGGCGCGCGGCGGTTGAAGCTGCCCAAGGGCGGCCGCGCCAGCCTCGAAGACGCACAGGCCGCCGCTGCGACCGGGCAGATCGCGCTGTCGGGCGTCTGGGCCGAACTGCTCGCCGCCGAGGGGCTGACTGCGGCGCAAATGCTGGTCACGCTCGACGACCTCGAAGATCGCCGCCGCTATCTCAACGCCGCGGCGACGCTCGGGCGCCTGCTGTCGCTGGGCGTAGTGCCGGTGATCAACGAGAATGACAGCGTTGCGACCGAAGAAATCCGCTTCGGCGATAACGACCGGCTCGCCGCGCGGGTCGCGCAGGCGGCGGGCGCGCAAGGC
Organism: Sphingomonas sp. PL20; assembly: GCF_017875905.1. Classification (NCBI taxonomy): domain Bacteria; kingdom Pseudomonadati; phylum Pseudomonadota; class Alphaproteobacteria; order Sphingomonadales; family Sphingomonadaceae; genus Sphingomonas; species Sphingomonas sp. PL20. The sequence goes on from NZ_JAGINH010000002.1 coordinate 2,756,914, forward strand.
GTGATCCTGCTCTCGGACGTGGCCGGACTGTACGATGCCAACCCCAACACCAACCCTGAGGCCACGCTAATCCCGCGCGTCGAGCGGATCGATACGCGGATCGAGGCGATGGCCGATGGCGGATCGGGATCGGGGATGGGATCGGGCGGGATGGTGTCGAAGATCGCCGCTGCGCGCATCGCCACGGCGGCCGGGGCGCAGCTCGCGATCGTGTCGGGCCATGCCGAACATCCGCTCGCCACGTTCGACGCAACCGCACGCGGCACGGTGTTCGCTGCCGAACGCACCGCGCCTGCGCGCAAAGCATGGCTCGCGGGCGGATTGACCGCCAAGGGCGAGATCGTGATCGACGCAGGTGCCGCGCGCGCGCTGGCCGATGGCAAGAGCTTGCTCGCCGCCGGGGCGACGCAGGTTTCAGGCAGTTTCGCGCGGGGCGATCTGCTGGCGGTGGTCGGCCCCGACGGGCGCACGTTGGCGCGGGGCCTCAGCGAATATGATGCCGCCGATGCCGCCGCAATCACCGGCAAGCGCAGCGACGAACATGCCGCGATCCTGGGCTATGCGCCGCGTGCCGCGCTGATCCACCGCAACCATATGGCGCTGGTGTGAACCACGCAGAGGAAACACGACCATGAGCGTACTCGCCATCACCGGTGGCACCGGCTTTGTCGGATCGCGGCTGATCGATCTCGCGCTCGCGGCCGGGCATGACGTGCGTGCGCTTACCCGTCGTCCGCAACCCGCGCGGGCTGGCGTCGTGTGGATCGAGGGCGCACTCGACACGCCCGAAGCGCTCGGTCGTCTGATGACCGGCGCGGACGCGGTTATCCATGTCGCCGGTGTCGTCAGCGCGCCCGATCGCGCCGGATTTGTGGCTGGGAATATCACGGGTACGCAAGCGGTCGTCGACGCCGCCGAGCGCGCGGGTGCCCGCCGCTTCGTCCATGTTTCGTCGCTGGCGGCGCGCGAACCTGACCTGTCCCTCTATGGCTGGTCCAAAGATGAAGCCGAGCAGGTGGTCACCAAGTCCAGCCTCAATTGGGCGATGGTGCGGCCTCCCGCCATCTATGGCCCAGGCGACATGGAAATGCGCGACCTGTTCCGCATGGCCAGGATGGGGATCGCGCTGCTTCCTCCGGCGGGCCGCGTATCGATGATCGAGGTTGGCGATGTCGCGGCGCTGTTGCTCGCGCTTGCCGGGGCAGGCCCGTCCCACGAAATCTACGAACCGGACGATGGCCAACCGGGCGGCTGGAGTTACACCGAATTGGCCCGCGCGGTTGGTGTCGCGGTCGGCCACAAGGTGCTGCCGGTGGCGCTGCCCAAGGCTATCCTGTCGCTTGCCGCCCATATCGACCAGATGTTCCGCGGGAAGGGCGCAAAGCTGACCGCCGACCGCGTCGGCTATCTCTGCCATCCGGACTGGACCGCCTCCCCAGGCAAGCGCCCCGATCCGGCGATGTGGGTGCCGCAGGTACCGACACCCCAAGGGCTTGCCGCAACGGCAGCATGGTATCGCGCGAACGGCTTGTTATAGGCGTGCTATAAAGCCGCCGCATTTTGACGGCACAGCGCTACAACACTTCAAGGACCGACCATGAGCGACCGCCAGGCCATTTACGATACCGTCACCGCGCAGATCGCACCTTTCAACAAAAAGGGCGTCACGCTGAGTGATGCGACGACCTTTCAGGGCGATCTCGAATGGGACAGCCTGACCGTGATGGATTTCGTGGCGGCGATCGAGGATGAGTTCGACATCATCATCACGATGAACATGCAGGCGGAAATCGAAACCGTCGGCCAATTGGTCGATGCCGTCGCGAAGCTGAAGGGCTGATCCGATGACCGATGCCGGCCTTGTGACCGAAAGCCTCCCCGCCGATCCGGCGACGATCGCGCCCGAGCGCGACCTGATGTCGAAGTTCGACGCGCTGATCGCCGAACGCCAGGCGCTGATCGACACCGGCGTGACCGATCCCTTCGCGATCGTGATGGAGCAGGTGAAATCCCCGACCGAGGCCGTCATCGCAGGGCGCGACACCATCCTGCTCGGCACCTACAATTATATGGGGATGACCTTCGACCCCGACGTGATCGCCGCCGGTCACGCAGCACTCGACCAGTTCGGATCTGGCACCAATGGCAGCCGCATGCTCAACGGCACCTTCCGCGACCATATCGAGGTCGAGGATGCGCTGCGCGACTTTTACGGCGTATCGGGCGCGATCGTGTTTTCGACCGGATACATGGCCAATCTCGGCATGATCTCGACGCTCGCGGGCAAGGGCGAATATGTCATCCTCGATGCCGACAGCCATGCCTCGATCTATGATGGCTGCCAGCAGGGCAATGCCGAGATCGTCCGCTTCCGCCACAACAGCGTCGAGGATCTCGACAAGCGGCTCGGTCGCCTGCCCAAGGAGCCGGGCAAGTTGGTCGTGCTGGAGGGCGTCTATTCGATGCTCGGCGACATCGCGCCGCTGAGGGAAATGGTCGCCGTCGCCAAGAAGCACGGTGCGATGGTGCTGAGTGACGAAGCGCATTCGATGGGCTTTTACGGCCCCAATGGCCGCGGCGTGTATGAGGAACAAGGCTGCGAGGGCGATGTCGATTTCGTCGTCGGCACCTTCTCCAAATCGGTCGGCACCGTTGGCGGCTTCTGCATTTCCAACCATCCGAAGTTCGAGGCGATCCGCCTCGCCTGCCGCCCCTATATCTTCACCGCCTCGCTGCCGCCGTCGGTCGTCGCCACCGCTGCCGCCTCGATCCGCAAGCTCAAGCACTCCCACAAGAAGCGCCAGCAATTGTGGGAGAATGCGCGATCGCTGCATGGTGGGCTGAAGGCATTGGGCTTCAAGCTCGGCACCGAAAACCCCGACAGCGCGATCATCGCGATCATCCTCAACGACCAGGAACAGGCCGTGGCGATGTGGCAGGCGCTGCTCGACGGCGGGCTGTACGTCAACATGGCGCGCCCACCGGCGACACCGGCCGGCACCTATCTGCTGCGCTGCTCGCTCTGCGCCGAGCATACGCCCGCGCAGATCGCCACGGTGCTGACGATGTTCGCCGCTGCAGGCCGTGCCACCGGTGCGATCGGCTGACCTGCCTCCACCGCCTGTTCAATAATGTTCCCTTGGGCTAAATAGCTGACATGAGCGGGACAGTGGCCGAGGCAACCGAAGTGGATGCGCCTGGCGCAGCCTGGCGCACCGTCACCTTGGTCGTGGTGGCGGTGCTGGGGGCGCTGGTGCTGGTTGCGCTCAACCTGACGCTTGCAGAAGCGAATCGGCAGCGCGACCGCGCGCTGAAATTGCAGACGCACAGTTACGAGGTGATGATCCTCTCGGCCAATCTGGCCGGGACGATGGCGCATGCCGAGGCTGCGCTGGGCCGTTATGTCATCAGCGCCGATACCACGCTGGGCCAGGCCTATTCGGCTGACTGGCAGTTGGCCGGGCAGCAATTGGCGCGGCTCGACCAGATCACGCACGACAATCGCGAACAGCAGGTGCTGCTGAAGCAGTTGCGCCAGGCCTTCGAAGCGCGGCGCGAGGAATTGTCGCTCACCGCGCGCAGCACGCTTTATGGCAAGAACGCCCAGGCGCTCGCACTGTTCTACAAGACCCGCGAATCGCCGTCGCTGACCAAAATCGACACCCTGCTCGACCAGATCGGAACGCAGGAACGCACCCTGCTGGCCAGTCGCACGGGCGACGCGATGAGTTCGGTCGCGCGCTCGAGCGCCATTGCCAGCGCCTTGTCGGTGTTCGGCGTCTTGCTCGTGCTCGGGGCGATTGCGCTTGGCTGGCTGACGGTCACCGCACTTGGCCAACGCGCGTCCGCCCGCGCCGAAGCCGAGGCCGAGCGCGACCGCGCGGTCGAGCTGGAAGCGGCGGTCGCCCGCGCATCCGCCGTGCTGCTCGCGCAGGAAAGCAAGTTGCGCCAGGTCCAGAAGATGGAGGCGGTCGGCCAGTTGACCGGGGGCATCGCGCACGATTTCAATAACATGCTGGCGGTCGTTCTGGGCGGCCTCGAACTCGCCAAGCGGCAGATCGATGGCGATCCCGCCGCCGCGCGCCGCCATATCGACAATGCCGCCGATGGCGCCAACCGCGCCGCCGCGCTCACCCGGCAATTGCTCGCCTTTTCGCGCGAAGAGGCGCTGCGATCGGAGCCGATCGAACCGGTCGCGCTGGTCAAGGGCATGTCCGATTTGCTCGACCGCACGCTCGGCGACGGCATCAAGGTTACGGTTAACGCCGCCAATGACGCGGCATGGCTGGTGCGATCGGATCGGCACCAGCTTGAAAACGCCGTCCTGAACCTCGCCGTCAATGCCCGCGATGCGATGAACGGGCGCGGCCAGTTGACCATTACCGCTGCCGCCGAAACGCTGGCCGAAGGTGCGGTCGGCACGTGCCGCGCCGGGGAATATGTCGCGCTGAGTGTTGCCGACACCGGCTGCGGCATGACGCCGGAGCTGCTGGAGCGCGTATTCGAACCCTTTTTCACCACCAAGCCCGCCGGCAAGGGCACTGGCCTCGGCCTCAGCCAGGTCTTCGCCTTTGTCCGCCAGGCCGAGGGCGAGGTTGGACTTCGCTCGGAGGTCGGGCGGGGCACCACGGTTACGATCTATCTTCCGCGCTATGCGGACGGCACCGTTGCTGAGCCGCATTCCGAAAATGCGGCGATCGACCTGCCCCATACCCCGACGCTCGACATCCTTGTCGTGGAGGATGATCCGCGCGTTCTGACCGCGACGATCGGTGCCCTGCGCGAACTCGGGCATCGCCCCGTTGCCTGCAGCGATCCGCTTGCGGCTCCGGCGGCGCTCGATCAGCTCGCGCATGTCGACCTGCTGATGTCCGACGTGCTGATGCCGGGGCAAACCGGCCCCGAAATGGTCGCGGCGCTCCAGCATCGCCACACCGATATGGCGGTGCTGTTCGTCACCGGTTATGCTGGCGAAGCCGGTGGTGAGGTCGAATTTGGCGGCCATCATGTTCTGCGCAAACCCTTTACCCTGGCCGGGCTCGAACGGGCGATTGCCGCAGCGCTGGACGCGCGATCGGCACGCGCCGCGCCCACCGCAGTCGCCGCCGAATGATTTCGTAGCTGACGGACGGCACACACACCGATATAGCCGCATCATGCGGGTTCCCCCTCCCCTCCGGCCAGAGGCCAGCTTCCTCCCATCATGAAGTCCATCGACCGCTACATGGCCCGACTGATCGCGGTGCCGCTGTTCTCGACACTGGTCATCTTCGCGATGTTGCTGGTGCTCGACCGCATGTTGCGCCTGTTCGACTTCGTGGCGACCGAGGGCGGCCCGGTCAGCGTGGTATGGCGGATGCTCGCCAATCTGCTGCCCGAATATGTCGGGCTCGGCATTCCGGTCGGGCTGCTGCTCGGCACGCTGCTCGCCTTCCGCAAGCTGGCGACGTCCTCCGAGCTCGACGTGATGCGCGCCGTTGGCATGAGCTATCCGCGGATGCTGCGCGTGCCGTATATGTATGCGATCACGCTCGGCTTGCTCAACTTTGCGATCGTCGGCTTTGTGCAGCCCGATGCGCGCTACAATTACGAAAAGTTGCGCTTCGAATTGCGCACCGGCGCGCTGGGCGCGTCGATCAAAGTCGGCGAATTCACCCATTTCGGCAACAACATGACGCTCCGGATCGAGCAGAGCCATGACAATGGCCGCAAGCTCTCGGGCATCTTCCTGCGGCGCGACGACGGCAAGGGCGGCTCGATTGCCGTGACTGCCGCCAGCGGACAATTTTTCGCGATCGACAATCCCGACGAGATCATTTTCCGCCTGAACGATGGTACGCTGATCCGCACCGAAGCGGGCGTTGCGTCGCCGCGTGTGCTGCGCTTTACCGCGTTCAGCTTGCCGATCTCCCTACCCAAGACCGAGAACTTCCGCATCCGCGGGGGCCAAAATCTGGAGCGGACCTTGCCCGAACTGGTCCGCGTCGGCACCGATCATGGGGCGACCAAGGAGGAACGCGACACCAGCCGCGCCGCCTTCAACTTCCGCACCGCCGAAGTGCTCTCGATCCTGGTGCTGCCGCTGCTTGCGCTCGCGCTCGGCATCCCTCCCAAACGTTCGACATCGGCGCTGGGCGTATTCCTCGCGATCATCATGATCGTGGCGTATCACAAGGTGAACGAATATGCGCAGGCGGTGGGCGGCCTCGGCAAGATCGATCCAGTGCTGGCGATCTGGATTCCGTTCACTGTCTTTACCGGGCTGACGCTCTGGATGTTCTACACCATCGCCTTCGTCCCCGGCGGGCAACCGATCGGCGCGCTGGAGCGGGTTTTCTCGAAGCTCGGCAAGGCGATTGGCAAATTGATGCCCGGTCGGCGCGACGCCAACCGATCCAAGGAAGCGGCGGCATGACCGCACTCGACCTTTTCCCCTCGCGCACCGTCGCGCTCTACATGGGCAAGATGTTCCTCACGCGCACCTTCGCTGTGCTGATGATGCTGGTGCTGGTGTTGCAGGCGCTCGACCTGCTGACCGAATCGGGCCACATTCTGGCGCATGCTGGCAATGGCCAGCCCGAGATCCTGCGCTATCTGTCGCTGCGCATCCCCGAAATCATTGCGCAATTCCTGCCCTTCTCGGTGTTGCTGGGCACGATCATCACGCTGTCCACGCTCAACCAGAATAGCGAAGTGATCGCGCTGAAGGCATCGGGCATGTCGGCGCATCAAGTGCTCGCCCCGCTGTTGATCGCCAGCCTGGGCGTCGCCTTCATTTCCTTCACCTTCAACGACCGTATCGTCAGCCGCGCGACCGCCACGCTCGATCAATGGCAGAAGGTCGAATATGGCCCGGTGCCGGTGGACCGGGGCGACCGCACCAACGTATGGGTGCGCGACGGCGACGATCTGCTGCAAGTCGATCAGGTGCGGGGACGCGGCGATGCGACCCGGCTGTCGGGCATTACACTGTTTGATCGCACCGGCGGCAATCTGGTCGGCATCATTACCGCCAAGACCGGCGTGCGGGTCGCGGGCGGCTGGAAAGTCAGCCCGGCAACACATTTTGACGTTGCCAGCGGAAAGTTGGCGAAGGTCGGAACCGTGGTGATTGGCCGCGATGTGCGGCCCGATCAATTTGCGCTGTCGAACATCGATGCCAATGGACTGTCGTTCGGCGCGCTGCGCGATACGATTGCCGATCTGAAGGCCGGTGGTCGCCCGACCAAGGCGCTGGAGGGCGCGATGTGGCATAAGCTGGCGGGGCCTCTGTCCTCGGTGCTGATGCCCCTGCTGGGCGCGGTCGCTGCCTTTGGCCTGGCGCGATCGGGCAAGCTGTTCGTCCGCGCGGTGATCGGGATGATGCTCGGCTTCCTCTATTTCGTCGCCGACAATTTCGCGTTGGCGATGGGCAATCTTGGGGCCTACCCCCCGTTTCTCGCGGCCTGGGCCCCCTTCCTGCTGTTCTTCATGATCGGCGAAGCGGTGCTGATCCGCACCGAGGAATAGCCTCGATAAAACGAGCGATCGTCGTATTTAATTCACGCTCGCCGAAACCCGTTGCGCTTTCAGGCCGTTAGATCCCCGCACAAGGCGAGGATGATCATGACCAAGGACACTGCCCTGAACGCCGGCACTGGCGGCGAAACCCATCAGGTGGCGGATGACGAACATCCGGTACTGACCACCAACCACGGCATCCCGATCAGCGACAATCAGAATCAGTTGAAGGCGGGTGCACGCGGCCCGGTGCTTTTGGAAGACGAGATTTTCCGCGAGAAAATCAACCATTTCGACCATGAGCGCATCCCCGAACGCATCGTCCACGCCCGCGGCAGTGCTGCGCATGGCTATTTCGAATGCACCGACAGCCTGGCCGACATCACCTGCGCCGACCTGTTCCAGAAAAAGGGCCAGCGCACCGAAGTGTTCGCGCGCTTTTCCACGGTCGCCGGGGGCGCGGGATCGGTCGACACCCCGCGCGACGTGCGCGGCTTCGCCGTCAAATTCTATACCCGCGAGGGCAATTGGGATCTGGTCGGCAACAACATTCCGGTCTTCTTCATCCAGGACGCGATCAAGTTTCCCGACCTGATCCATTCCGTGAAGATGGAGGCCGATCGTGGTTTCCCGCAGGCGGCGTCCGCGCATGACACCTTCTGGGACTTCATCTCGCTGATGCCCGAGGCGACGCATATGGCGCTGTGGGCGATGTCGGACCGCACGCTGCCGCGCACCCTTGCCAATATGGAGGGGTTCGGCATCCACACCTTCCGCTTCATCTCGGCCGAGGGGAAGAGCACTTTCGTCAAATTCCACTGGAAGCCCAAAGCCGGGCTTGCCTCGACGATCTGGGATGAGACCGTCAAGATCGCCGGTGCAGACCCCGATTTCCACCGTCGCGACCTGTTCGAGCGGATCGGCCGGGGCGATTATCCCGAATGGGAATTGGGCGTGCAATTGTTCGACGAGGATTTTGCCAACAGCCAGCCGTACGACGTGCTCGACGCGACCAAGATCATCCCCGAGGAAGTGCTGCCGGTGCGCATCGTCGGCAAGATGGTGCTCGACCGCTATCCCGACAATTTCTTCGCCGAAACCGAGCAAGTCGCCTTCGTGCCGAGCCATGTCGTCCCGGGCATCGGCTTCTCCAACGATCCGCTGCTGCAGGGGCGCCTGTTCAGCTATACCGACACGCAATTGTCGCGTCTCGGCTCGGTCAATTTCCACCAATTGCCAATCAACACGGCCAAGGGGCGCGAAGGCTGCCCGTTCCTGAACCAGCAGCGCGATGGACACATGCAAATGCAAGTGCCCAAGGGACGGGCCAATTATGAGCCCAACAGCCTAGCCAAAGCGGGCGAGCCGGGCGGCGCGCGCGAGGACCCGGAAAACGGGTATAAGACCTTCCCGGCGGACGAAGACGGGCAGAAACTGCGGATCCGGCCGGAAAGCTTTGCCGACCATTACAGCCAGGCGCGGCTGTTCTTCCGGTCGATGGACCCGGCCGAGCAAGCCCATATCGCCTCGGCCTTCGTGTTCGAGCTGTCAAAGGTGTCGATCGAGCATATCCGCATCGCGATGATGGCGAATCTGCGCAACGTTGATGAGGATCTCGCGCAGCGAGTCGCCGACGGCCTGGGCATGAAACTGCCCAAGGCGTCCGCCACGGCGGCACCGGTGCTCGACATGGATCCCTCGCCTGCGCTCCGCATCATTCGCGGGCCGCTGGAGAAGGCGACGCTCGAAGGGCGGACGGTCGGCATTTTGTTCGCCGATGGCAGCGATGCGGGCGAACTCGCCAATGTCACCAAGGCGGTGAAGGCCGCAGGCGGTCACCCGCTGACCATCGCGCCCAAGGTCGGCGCGGTAAAACTGTCGGACGGCAGCACGGTGAAGGCCGATGCGCAATTGGCCGGACAGCCATCCGTGACGGTCGATGCCTGCGCGGTGGTGCTGTCCAAGGAGGGTTGCGCGATGCTGCTGAAGGAAGCGGCGGCGGTGCAATGGGTGATGGACGCCTTTGGCCATCTCAAGGCGATCGGCGCAAGTGCGGCGGCGCAACCGTTGCTCGACAAGGCCGGTGTCGAACCGGATGAAGGTGTGACCGATCTCGGCGGATTCGTCGAGGCAGCCAAGCGCCGCTATTGGGACCGCGAACCCAAGGTGCGCACGCTCGCCTAATCAATGGGAAAACGAAAAACGGCTGCGGCAAGGGTCTCCTCGCCGCAGCCGTTTCGTTATCCGGCGCAGCGTGCGCGCCGTGAATGTCCGGGGCGGGTTAAGCGCGCCGCCCCATCGTGCTGCGCACCAGTCGCGCAACCAGACCGGGCAGCCCCGCATAATTCGCCTTATGATACGGCGAATCAGCACCCAGCGCGACCACCAGCCGACGATGCGCCTCCAACAGGTGATGATACGGCACACCCGGCAGCAAATGGTGCAGCGCGTGGAAGCGCAAGCCGACCGGTGCCCACAAGAGCGGCAGGGTGGCGGGCGGCGGCACGTTGACCGAATCGAGATATTGCGCAGTGACGGTCATCACTTCCCCGTCATTATCCCACAGATGCGCGACCAGCGTGCGGATCTGGTTGAGCACATAGACGCCCGAAGTGATCGCCAGCAGGATCGCGAATTTGCCGAGCGGAAACACCCCAGTAGCGACCAGCGCGACCAGCGTGATCGCCCAGACGCTGCATCCAGCCTCCAGCCAGCGCCACTGCACGGCCGCCGCGCCCTCGGGCATGCGGCGCCGGAAGGCAGGATTGATCGACAAGGAAGAATAGCGCTCGATCAGCACGCGGCGCATGCCGGGTATCACCAGCGACAGCGGGGTCAGCACCGCATAGCGCACCAGCAACGCAACCGGTGCCAGCATCGAGGTCAGGATGAACACGGGCAGTGTCCACGGCTTCATCGATGCGAGCGGCAGATATTCCGGGTCGTCGATCGTGCCATAGCGCGTGCGCGCGTGATGCAGATTGTGGACGCCTTCATACATGAACGAGGGCACCAGCAACGGAACGCCCGCAATGATGTTCCAGCCGAGGCGGAAGCCGGGCAGCGCGGTATGCCGGATGTGCGTTACTTCGTGAATGAAGCTGCCCGCGCGATACAGCGCCAGCACCGCAACCACACCCGCCACGATCGCCCATCCGATCGATCCGACGCTCAGCGCGACCGCAAGCGCGCCATAGCCGATCACGGACGAGACCAGCAGGTCGGTCCAATAGATCGCCGGGCTGGGCGCGTTCAAATCGCGGGTCAGTTCCGCCGCAGTACGCAGCATCGCCTTGTCATCGGCAATCGTCGACAATCGCACGCGCGGTGCGATGTCAGCGGGCACCGCAGCGTCGCGCTGCAGGGAAAGCGAAGTGTTCATGGAGTGCGCCATTGCAGGAAGATAGTGGCTAGATGGTGGCAGCAACAGGGGGTTAGTGGCACGCTTGACACCAGCCGCTGCACGCGAGACTGCTCGCTCGCTTTCCTTGAGGTGACCTGCCCGTGGCCAACGCTCCGCTTTCCATTCGCCCGATCGACAGCAAAGCCGATCGCAAGCGCTTCGTCGACCTGCCCTTCCGCTTATACGCCAACGATCCCAACTGGGTGCCGCCCCTGAAGGGCGAAGCGCTCGGGCTGATCACCCCCGCCAAGAATGGCTGGTTCAGCCATGCCAAGGCGCAACTGTTCCTGGCCGAGCGCGACGGCAAGGTTGTCGGCCGCATTTCCGCGCATATCGACACGCTGGCGCTGGAGATGGACCCGGCCAAGGGCTTCGGCCCCGGTTGCGGCCAGTTCGGCCTGCTCGACGCCGAGGATGGCGATATCGCAAAGGCGCTGATCGCCACTGCCGAAGGATGGCTGCGCGACCAGGGGATGACGCGCGTGCTGGGCCCGATCAGCATGTCGATCTGGGAAGAGCCCGGTCTGCTGGTCGAGGGGTTCGATCACCCGCCGACGATCATGATGGGCCATGCCAAGCCCGAATATCGCGGCTGGATCGAGGCGGCAGGCTATACCCAGGTCAAGGAATTGCTGACCTATGAGCTTGATATCACCAAGCCGTTTTCGCCGCTGCTGCAGCGAATCATCGCCTCGGGTGAGAAAAACCCGCGCATCCGTATCCGCAACGTCGACAAGACCAAGTTCGACGAAGAAGCCGCCATCATCCTGACGATCCTGAACGATGCCTGGTCGGACAATTGGGGCTTCGTGCCGTTGACGCCGCCCGAGATCAAGGATGTCGGTGTCAAGCTGAAGCCGATCGTATTCAACGACTTGATCCGCATTGCGGAAGTCGACGGCAAGCCGGTCGCTTTCATGATCACACTGCCCGATCTCAACGAGGCGATCATGCCCTTGCGCGGCAATTTGCTGCCCTTCGGCTGGGCAAAGCTGCTGCTGTGGCTGCGTCGGCCGCGCGTAAAAACGATGCGCGTGCCGCTGATGGGGGTGCTGAAAGAGCTGCAATCCTCGCGCCTGGCAAGCCAGCTCGCCTTCATGATGATCGAATATATCAAGCGGGCGTCGGTCGCCAATTATGGTGCCACGCGCGGCGAGATCGGCTGGATCCTGGAAGACAATCAAGGCATGCGCTCGATCGCCGAAGCGATCGAATGCACGATCAACAAACGGTACTGGATCTACGGCAAGACGCTGTAGCGCCCGTGTCTGCCGCCGGGTTGCGGTGCCGCGCAGGATCGCGGCACCGCCCTCCCGTTGCGCTCACTGCTTGGCGAGCGGATCGAAACCGTCTTGGCTGATCCAGTCCTGCCGCGTCTTGCAAATTTTATGCGACAGGTGCGATCCGGTGACGGTATCGACCACGCAGTATTTCTGCGCGGTCTTTTCGCTCGGCGCACGCTGGGTCGATCCCACTGGCTGGCTTTCGGCAGCAACGGGCTTGGCATCGCGTGCAACGACGGGCGATGCGGTGACGCTCAGCAAGGCGCTCGAGGCAATCAGGAAAAGGTTGGTCATGGTCGGTCCTCCGCTAGATCGGCGGGTTCCGGTGGTCGGCCCGCAACCGTGTTAGTGCATTACTCATGCCAAACACTGAAAGGGCCTATTTTCAGAGACTTATCGATATTCTTGAACCGGAAATGAATAGCAATGCCCGCCAATTTTCGGGAACTTGTCCGATTTGATGGGATGGGCCTGGGTCAGAAGCGCCGCGAAATCCCGACATAAAGTTCCATGTCCGGTGCCGCGCGATTGAGCCCGGCGACCGCGCCCACGTCGAATTGCAGATCCTTCCGCGCCTTCCACGCAAGCGACGCCGATCCCAGCATTTGTGTGGTCTTCGCCTCGGGATCCTCGTCGCGTAGCACCTGACTATCCAGCGTGACGGTCAGGTGATGCGCCAGTTTCACGCCGACGCCGACGACCTCCGAATACGCGATATGGCGACCATGACCGCTGAGATTGACGGCGGCATCCAGCTCGCTGGTGGTAACCAGATTGACGGTTTTGCTGAGATCCAAGGTCGCGGGAACGATAACACCGGCACCCCAGTCACCCGCCCCCACCGGCGCGCGGCCAACCGGCATGCTGAAGAAGGGCTGCACCGCAATCGAGGCCCCATTGCCGTCCGGATGCAGCAGGTTCGCCTTGAACCCCAGCGTCGCGTCGCCAACCCGCCCGGCGTTTTCGACAGTCTGCGTCGCCTTGTCGCGGGTGCGGACATGGCCATAGGGCGTCCAGCCGAATTGCGCCTCGATCGTATCGGTGACGCCGACGCGCACGAACGTGTCCCCCAGCAGCACCGTATCGGTGCGCCGATCAGGCTGATTGTCGAGCGTCCAGTCGGTGATCGCGGTTTCGACCGAGACGTGCTTCGGCGCGATCGTGCATGCGGTCGTTCCCAGGCTTGGCCGGGTCGGGCAATAGCTTCGGTCCTCGGCATGTGCCACGCCCGGCACCAGCATCGCGATGGCCGCCAATCCCCCGTAGCGTAGCGTCATGCAGCATCCTCCGCACGACCTCCCTGCGGGCCGTTGCGGGTCTAACGCAGTTCTACCCAAGTGGGTGCATGGTCGCTTGCTTTTTCGCGCCCGCGATAGGCCTTGTCGACGCTAGCATCGATCAGACGGTCGGCCGCGACCGGGCTCAGCAGCAGGTGATCGATGCGGAAACCCGCATCGCGCTGCCACGCGCCCGCCTGATAGTCCCAGAAGGTCCATACGCCCCCACCGGGATGCCGCGTGCGCAATGCATCGGTCCAGCCCTGCGCGAGCAATGCCCGGAAGCCCGCCCGGCTTTCAGGCTGCATCAACGCATCGTCCTGCATCGCCCGCACCGAATAGGTGTCGTCATCATTGGGAATGACGTTGTAGTCGCCCGCCAGCACGACCGGCGTTTCCTCCGCCAGCAAGTCGCGCGCGCGCGCCGCCAGCCGATCGATCCAGCGCAGTTTATAGTCGAATTTGGGCCCTGGCTGGGGATTGCCATTGGGCAGATACAGCGACGCAATCGTCACGCCATTCACCTCGGTTTCGAGATAGCGGCTGTGATCGTCCTCGGTCTCGCCCGCCAGGCCGCGCTGCCGCTCGATCGGGTCCTGCCCCTTGGCGAGCACCGCCACGCCGTTCCAGCTCTTCTGCCCGTGCCACACCGCGCCATATCCGGCGGCGCGGATATCGGCCTCGGGGAAGGTCTCGTCGCTGGTCTTGAGCTCCTGCAGGCACACCACATCGGGCTGCTGTTCGGCGAGATACTCCAGCAGGCGCGGCAGGCGCGCCTTGATGCCATTGATATTGTAAGTAACGATCTTCACGCAGCAGCGCCCCTTTGTCCGGGGCGGACGTTACACCGAGAAGCTGGAACCGCAACCGCAACCCGACGCGGCATTGGGGTTGGTCACCTTGAAAGCGGCACCGCCGAGTTCCTCGACATAGTCCACCGCCGATCCGCGCACGAGATCAAGGCTGATCGAATCGACCACCAGGCGGACGCCGTCCTGCTCGGCAATCGCATCATCGGCGTCGACCGATTCGGCAAAACCGAATTTATACTGGAAGCCCGAGCAGCCGCCGCCATCAACCGACAGGCGCAAGATAGCGGGCTTGCCCTGTTTCGCCGCAATCGTCGCAACGCGTGCGGCGGCGGATGGGGTCAAGATGATGTCGGGGGCGAGGATAGCATCCATGCGCAAGAGATAGGCGCTCGTGCCGGGATCGGCAACCGCGCGCCGCCCAACGTTTTGCGCGATCAGTCCGCCGCAGCCGGGCCGCCCACCGCCACCGGGATCGTGTGGATCGAGCGATCCTGCGCCGCGAGCAGATAATCGGCGGTTTGCAGGAACGGCACCGGGTTCACCGCATGGCCATCGATCCGCACTTCATAATGCAGATGCGGCCCGGTCGAACGCCCGGTCGAGCCCATCAACGCGATCAACTGCCCACGATGCACGCGCGTGCCTGCCTCGACCAGGATCTTGGACAGATGGCCGTAGCGGGTCTGGATCCCCTTGCCATGGTCGAGCTCGACCAAATTGCCATAGCCGCCCGAACGCTCGGCGCGATCCACCATACCATCGGCAGTCGCGTAGACCGGCGTGCCGACCGGCCCTGGGATATCGACACCGGCATGCATTGCGGCGGTCCCGCGGAACGGATCGGACCGGATGCCGTAATTGCTGGTGAAGGCCAGATGCTCGACCGGCTGCGCCGACGGAATCGCGATGACGCCATGCTCCAGCGTATCCAGCTTCTTCCAGGTCATGAACAGCGAGCGGAACTGGGTGTCGGCGCGCAAATCGGCCTCTGCCGCTGCACTATCGGCCGCTTCGAACGGGCCGCCCATGGCGGGCTGGCGCGGCATCAGGCGTTCCGGTGCCAGACCAAGGCTGCGGACATGCGCGACGGCGCGGACAAAACGCTGCTCGGCAACACGTTGCGCGCGCGCGGCGACCGCAACTTGCTGCTGCTCGACCTTCTTGAGCGGTGCGACCACATCAGCGGCCAACGCGTCGGCCTTGGGATCGATCGTCGGCGTTGGCTGCGACAGCGCGGCGACATCCCCCTTGCCGGAAACGACCGCAACCAGCAGCGCCTGGCGCTGTTCGACGCGCTTGGCATGCGCCTGCGCGGCGGCTTTGATCGAGGCGACATCGGCCTGCATCTTGCGAACGCGGACCTGCATCTGGGCGACCTTGGCTTCGGGCGACAGCGGCGCACCGACGATGCCCGTCATCGCGACCGCGCCAACGGCGGCCTGCGCCACGCCATAGGCCGAGAAGCACAGCGTAACGCCGGCAACGCCCGCCATCGTGGCCTGCGCGCGCGCGCCGAGGCTGAAGCGCTTCAGGTCGCGTCCATCATGAAAGATAAAGTCGCGGGTCTTGAAATAGGCCTTGAGGCGCGACACCAGCCGCACGCCAGACGCAATCGAAATTGAGTTCATGTGACCCCGGCGACCTATTTTTATGCGAATGCCGGAAAACGCCAGCGCCCGCCCCTCTATCGCCCGCATACAGCCCCCCTGCATCCGGACGGCCAGTGTGTGACGGAGTTTGTGACACTCGGGCAAGGCCTTCCGCGACAGGTCACGTTGAAGCGGCTGATCGTTGCGCCGAGTCGTTGGGCAAATCGTTAAGGCTATCCGTAAAGCCCGCGAATCGAATCGGTCACCCGAGCGCGCGAACCGCCTCGAGCACGTCGACGACATGCCCGGGCACCTTCACCTTGCGCCAATCGCGGACCAGAATGCCCGCCGCATCGAACAGGAAGGTCGAGCGATCGATGCCCATATAGGTCTTGCCGTACAGCTTCTTTTCGACCCACACGCCGAACGCCTGCATCGCTGCATCGGTATCGTCGGTGGCAAGCGGCACCGTCAGATCATATTTGTCGATGAACTTCTGGTGCTTGGCCGGCGTGTCGCGCGAAACGCCGAGAACGGCGGCTCCCAGCGCCTGGAACTCCGCATAATGGCTGCTGAAATCCTGCGCTTCGCGCGTGCAGCCGGAGGTGTCGTCCTTGGGGTAAAAATACAGGACGAAAATCTTTCCGACATAGTCGCGCAGGTTGAGGCGATCCCCGGTCGGGGTAGCAAGGTCAATCGCAGGAAGCGCCCCGCCTTCTTCGATGATCTTCATGGTCGCACACCCTCCACATCCGCCAGCCAGGTTGCAACCTCCTGCCGAGTCCGATCGAGCGATGCAAGAACGTCGGCCCAGTCCGCCAGCCCCAGCGCCCGCGCGACCAGAGTCTGTGTCGCTGGCCGCGGCGGCTGGGCATCGGGCGCAACCAGCCGCAACGTGACGAGCAGCCGCGTCAGGAAATCCTGCGCGGCGAGCATCTCCGGCGGGGCCCGTCCTGCAGCGACCAACGCCGCGATCGCGCTGCGCAAATTGGGATCGAGGCCAAGGCCGCTCTCAAGTTGCACCATATGGACGGCAAATTCGAGGTCGACCAAACCGCCCGGCAGCAGCTTTGCATCAAGCGGGCCGAGCGGCGGCTTGTGCGCCGCCATTTCGGCGCGCATCGCGATCGCGTCGGCCACGACGTTGCGCACCGGACGATCGCCGCGCAGCACGTCCCCCATCACCGTGTCGACGGCGGCGCGCGCGGCGGGCGATCCGAACACCGGCCGTGCCCGGGCCAGCGCCATATGCTCCCACGTCCACGCGCTTTCGCGCTGATAGCGTGCAAAACCTTCCAACGAGACGCTGAGCGGACCCTGCGTGCCCGATGGCCGCAAGCGGGTGTCGATCTCATACAGTGGTCCCGAAGCGGTCGGCACCGAGAGCGCGGCGCTGATACGCTGCGCCAGCCGGTTGTAATAGAGCACCGCCCCGAGCGGCTTGGGTCCGTCGGATTCGGCCAGATGATCGCCGGTGAAGAGATAGATGAGGTCAAGGTCAGAGGCATGGGTCAGTGCGCCCCCGCCCATCCGCCCAAGCGCCAGAATGATCAGCTCGCTGCCGGGCACAGTGCCATGGCTGCCCGAAAACTCGGTGATCGTCGCCTCGGCCAGCACCTCGATCGCCGCCTCCGCCACACGCGCATAGCCCGCCGAAACCGCGAGTGGATCCGACGCACCCGACACGATTTGCGTGCCCAGGGCGAAGCGCTTCTCGCCGACGACGCGTCGCACATGATCGAGCCGTGCCTGATAATCCGCCCCCGCCGCCATTTCGCGAGCGAGCGTCGCCGTATCGGCCACCGGATCGAGTGCGGTTGCGTCGATCAGTCCGTCGAACAGTTCCGGCCGCCGTGCCAATTCTTCGGCCAGCGTCTCGGCATGGCTGAGAATCAACCCCAGCAACCGCGCCAGTGCAGGCCGCGCCTCCAGCAGGCGGAAGAAATTGACCGCGCTCGACAGCCGCGCCAGCATCCTGTCCAGCCGAACGATCGCGCCTTGCGGGTCGGGTGCCTTGCCCAGCGCGGCAACCAGGCCGGGCAAAACCGCCTCGAGCGCCGACCGCGCCGCCGGGCTGCGCAAAGCCGGATAGGTGCCGCTCCGCCACTGCTCGATGCGTTGCGTTGCCACGTCCGCATCGCCAAAACCGGCCAGGCTTAGCTGGGACGCAAGATGGTCGCGGTCGAAAGACAGCGAATCGCTGTCTTCCGGGTCCAGCGCATCATAGCTTGCCGCCGTCGCCCGGACATGTGGCCGCAACAGATCCAGCAGCGCGTCGGCATTTTCCAATCCGTGCAGCTTCGCAACACCGTCGAGCGCGTCGCCCGTCGGCAGATGGTGCGTCTGGCGGTCATCGACCATTTGCACGCGGTGCTCGATCGTCCGGAACAGTGTGTAGGCGCGCACCAGCGCCGCTGCTTCTTCCTCATCAACCCAGCCCGCCGTCGCCAGCGCCTCCAGCGCATCCCGCGTGGCCGGTACGCGCAGCGCGGGGTCGCGCCCGCCATGGATCAACTGGTGAATTTGCGCGAAAAATTCGACCTCGCGAATACCGCCACGGCCGCGTTTCAGGTCAAATCCCGGGCCGAACGCTTGCCCCCGCGCGTGATGATCGCGGATTCGGCGCGAGATGCCGCGAATTTCGCCGATCGCCCCAAAATCGAGCGCGCGCCGCCACACGAACGGTTTCACCGCCTCGAGAAAGCGCGTGCCGAGCGCGATATCGCCAGCCGCCGCGCGGGCGCGGATGAACGCTGCGCGTTCCCACGGCAGGGCCAGGGATTCATAATAAGACAGCGCCGCATCGACCGACAAGGCAATCGGCGTCACCTCGGGCGACGGGCGCAAGCGCAAATCCACGCGCAGCACGTAGCCATCACCATCGCGCGCCTGCAGGATTTCCACCACGCGCTTGCCGATGCGAACGGCCGCTTCTTCCGGTGCTTCGCGCGGGCGGCACGGGAGGGTTACGGGGTCGAACAGGAAGATCGGGTCGATGTCCGACGAATAGTTGAGCTCGCGGCTGCCCTGCTTGCCCAGCGCGATTGCGACAAAACCTTGCGGGGCGGCATCGGGGGTCCGTTCCGCGATGGCGGTGGCAATCGCGGCATCGAGCGCGCGATCGGCGAAATCGGACAGGGCATGCGTCACTGCCGTCAGATCGTCCAGTCCGGCCAGATCGCCAATCGCAACCCGAAGCGCCAGCCGCCGCCGCTCGAGCCTGAGGCGTCGCGGCATCGCCATATCCGTCAGATCGTGCGCCAGCGTCTCAAGCGCCGGGAGCGCCCCCTTTTCCAACATCGCAGCCATCTCGGGCTCGCGCTGCAACACGACACTCAGGAACGGCGACCATCGGCGCGCACGCGTCACGGCATCGATGATAGGCGAGTCGAAAACCATGTCTTTCCTGTATCGCCATGATTTCAGGCCGATATGGCACAATAGACAAGCAACAAAAGGAGGCATCATCCGTTATTGACTTATGTCAATGTTCGATAGCCCTTATCAGCAGCACCAGAGTGATCGGCTCTATGTGGTCACTGCTCCGTCACGCTCGGACGTGTTGAGGGTCACGCTTCATGCTGCCTACGCCACGCCGGACGCAGATGCGGGTTTCTCGGACCTGCTGCAAGCGCTCGACCGCGTTTCGATCGCACCGAAAATCGTGAAATAGTGGTTCTCAGCCGCGATCGCGGCTGAGTTCGTCCACTTCCCCCATGATGGTATCCAGCGCGGTCATGCCCGGCTCGTTGGTATGCGTGCGACGCGACGCGAGCGTATTGTCGCTCATCACCGCCTCCAGTGCGACGCGTCCGCGTGCGACACGGCTCTTGATTGTACCGACGGCAACACCGCAAATCTCTGCGGCCTCCTCATAGGCAAAGCCGCCGGCACCCACCAAGATCAGCGCTTCACGCTGTGGCTGCGGCAAATGCAGCAAGGCACGCTGCATATCACCCAGTTCGACGTGCTTATCCTGGCTGGCTGGCGCGGCAAGGATACGGTCCGCCACCAGATCGTCCCACTCGCCTTTGAAACGCGCGCGACGCATCTGGCTGAGATAGAGGTTGCGCAGGATGATAAAGGTCCATGCCCGCATGTTGGTCCCGGCCTGGAAGCGCAGCCGCGCCGCCCACGCCTTCATCAGCGTTTCCTGCACCAGATCGTCGGCAAGGTCGCGATTTCCCGAAAGCGAGCGCCCAAAGGCGCGCAAATGCGGAATGACCTGGGCCAATTGCGTCTTGAACTCGGCGTCGGAAAGCGAAACGTGCTCGACGACCTCGGGCACGGTTTCGTCTTCGTCCTGGTCGATCGCGTCGGTCATGAAATATAGTCTCGCGTAGCGGAACACAGATGGGCCCGACAGACAGCGAAGTCCATCACGCCAGCGGCATCGAAAAATTCAGCGGTAAAAAATCAGCAGTGCGGCAAGCGCGACCACAGTGAGCGTCAGCGAGATGGCGAGGACGTAGCGTGTAACATGCGGAGTCGCGCCAGCGCGGGCGTCTTGCGCACTTACTTCTATCTTTTCGTCGTCGGCCATGCGCGCCCCCGTGTCGTTGTGGCTCCGTATCGTATGGAACCCAACCCACGGGGGCACGAATCGGTTCCCTTAAGCGGCGGGAACCGTCGCTTGGTCGAAGAACAAAGCCTGCGCGATCGCCGCTTTCACGGTCGAGCGCTGGAACGGCTTGGTAATCAAGAAGGTCGGCTCAGGGCGTTCGCCCGTCAACAACCGCTCGGGGAAAGCAGTGATGAAAATAACCGGCACTTCGAACTCGGCAAGGATATCCTTCACCGCGTCGATCCCCGAGCTGTCGTCGGCCAATTGAATATCGGCGAGCACCAGGCCGGGGCGATCCTCCATCGCCAGCGCGACCGCTTCGTCGCGCGTGACGGCGACACCAGTCACTTCATGGCCAAGGTCACGAACGATCGTCTCGATGTCCATCGCGATGATCGGTTCGTCCTCGATGATCAGCACGCGCGCACGCGTCTGCTTTTCGATTTCGCTCAGCGCTTCGGCGACCAGTGCCTCGACTTCACTGGTGTCGACATCGATGAGATAAGCGGCGTCTTCGGGGGTGAACCCTTCCATCGCGGTGAGCAACAAGGCCTGGCGCGACAACGGCGTCATCCGCGCGAGGCGTGCGCGAGCGATCGCTTCCTGGCTGTCACCGTCACCCGCGCTCATATTTTCCGGGCTCTCATCGTAATTGGTCGAGTTCCAGATGGCGTGGAACATCCGATACAGGCCCAGGCGTGGATCGACCTCGCGCGGGAATTCCTCGGGCGCAGCGACGATCGCTTCCAGCGTGGCGCGCACATAACGATCGCCATGCGATTGGCTGCCCGTCAGGGCGCGCGCATAGCGGCGCAGGAACGGAAGATGGGGGGCAAGTTGCTGTCCTAGCGACATGACTGTCGGAGTCTCCCTGAGATAATCTCGAAGGGCCTTGTGGAAGCGGCCCCCCGCATATGCAACGCGTTTTGTTGCTCCGACGGCATCGGAGTTAATTCGCATTGGGCATGGAACCATCGACGCGCAATTTGGTTTCATGCTGGAACTCGGACCGATGCAATCTGTTTTTCCGGGTTTAGCGTATCATATGGTTCATGCCGGATTGTTACGGCAGCATTTTAACTCTATCCGGCACATCCGGGTTTTCAGGGGGACGGCATTGCGTTCGGGCGACGAATCTTCAAAAAAGCCGGGTGCGGCACGCGCGGCCGATTCTGGCGCGAAGGTTCAAAGCAAGGACCGCGACATGGGCGCGGCTTTGCGCACCGTATATCAACGCACGGTGGAGGAAGCGATTCCGCCGGAGATGTTGGACCTTCTCGGAAAATTGGACTGATTTACCGATGACGGATATCGCCGGGGATACCGCCCCTGCGCGTCCGGGAGGCGGTCTGGTCGATCGCATCCCGACAGGTGCGAAAATTTTCCTGATTCTCAGTGCCGCGCTACTGCCGCTCGCTATCATTGCCTTCTTTGCGACGTTGCGCACCGCCGAACTGGCCGACGAAGCCACCCAGGCGCAGCTCCGCGTCACCACCACCGAAAGTGCCCGCAAGCTCGCGATCGAGCTGGTCGGCGACATGACAGCGCTGCGCGTATCGCTCAACGCGCTTGAGGCAGACCCCGGCGATGCGCCGAGCTGCGCGCGTGCGCAGGGCGTGTTCGCCCCGCAAATCGCCGCTGGCACGCGTTTCATGATCATGGATGCGCGCGGTCACGTCATTTGCGGCGAGCAACTGCCGGTGGCGCCTTGGTCTGCGCCAACCCGTCCTGACAAGACGGTTGTGGCCCGGGTCTATCCCGGGCGCGGGCTGACCCTCGCTACCACCAGCGCCTCCGGGCGAACGCGCGCCGCCGCCTTCTTTCCCGTCGACGTTCTGGCCGCTACCGCCGCGCCGAGCGGCTATGCCATGCCCTATGAAGCGCGGCTGGTGCTGGGCGACGACGCGCTGGTCTTGTCCGATCTGCCGCCGCAAGCCCCGCTGGAACGGCGCGCAGGCTTGAGCATGGCAGTCGGGCTTGGGGAGATCGCGCTGACCACGCGCATGCGCAGCGCGCCGATCACCTCTCCTGTTCTGGTGTCGCTGATCCTGCCGATCATCATGTGGGCGGCGGCGGCAGGTATTGGGTGGTTTGTGGTGGATCGCCTGCTGATCCGGGCCTTGCGGCAATTGCGGTCGCGCGTCGCCAATTTCGTGCCCGGCGAAGAAATCGATCCCGGCGCGATGCACGCACTTCCTGCCCAGGAAATCCGCGAATTGGGGGAGACCTTCCGCGCGATCAGCCGAACCGTCGCCGAGCATGAAGCCGGGCTGGCCGAGGGCCTGGTCCGCCAGACGAAGCTCACGCGCGAAGTCCATCACCGCGTCAAAAACAATCTTCAGGTCATTTCCAGCCTGATCAATTTCCACGCCCGCGCCGCGCGGAGCGCAGAGGCAACGCAAGCCTATGCCTCGATCCAGCGGCGCGTGGATGCGCTCGCCGTCGTCCACCGCAACCATTTTGCCGAACTCGAGGAAAATCGCGGGCTGTCGCTCCGCTCGGTTATCGGCGAACTGGCCTCCAACCTCCGCGCCACCGCGCCGGACGATTCCCCGATCGGCGTTACGCTCGATATCGCGCCCTATCTGGCCAATCAGGATGTCGCGATCGCGATTGCGTTCCTGCTGACCGAGATCGTCGAATTGGCGATGACGGTCAGCCCAACGGCGCAAGTGCGGATCTCGATCAGTGCCGGCCCCACCGAGGATCGCGCCATATTGAGAGTCAATTCGCCCGCTCTGGTCGATGATGACACCATGCGAGCGCTGGTGGCCGAACGCTATGGTCGGGTGATCGAAGGGCTGGCGCGGCAATTGCGGTCGAAGCTGCACTACGATCCGCTGGTCGGCGCTTATGAGATCGCGGTTGCGGTGACCGGGCGCGATTGACTTTCGCGCCATAAAAAAACGCATGCCTCGATTTTTTTCGGAACCGAAGCGCGAGACGCCCGTTTTTAGGTTCGGATAGTGATTTTATGCCCCCCCGCTCTCGCTATCCAAGACACGGGCCTGGCCGCGCTTCCCTCCCCCCCCGGTAGCGCGTCCAGGCCCTAGCTTTTTTATCGCTTGCTCCTGACCGCACGGCTTAGCGCGACCGTGTGGAACCAAGCGTAGCCCCAAACATTGGGAGCGAGGCATCCGGGCTACCCCGGACAGTCTTCAGGAGAGTATCATGCGCAAGATCACCACGATCGCTATCGCCGCCACTGCGTTGCTGCTTGGCGCGTGCAACACTGTCGAAGGTGTGGGCAAGGATGTGAAATCGGCAGGCGACACCGTCGCCAAAACGGCTGACAGCGCCAAATAAGCCCATCACTGGGATGTCGAAGGCCGCCCCCGATGATGCGGGGCGGCCTTTTGCCGATCAACTTTCGACCAGCTCGGTCGCAGCGTTTTTCACCCGTCGACGCTCGGTGAACCAGATCGCAATCAGCGCGAGTTCGTAGAGCCCGACCAGGGGCACGGCGAGCATGATCATCGACCCGGCATCGGGCGGTGCCAATACCAGCGCCACGGCAAAGCAACCGACGATCGCATAGCGCCGTCCGCTCACCAATTGTTTGCGGGTCACCAGACCCGCGCGCTCAACCAGCATCAGCAGGATCGGCAACAGGAAGGCGAGCCCGAAGGCGAACAGGAATTGCATCACGAAATCGAGATAGGAGGCGACCGAGGTCATCGCCTCCTGCTGTACCCCGCCGAGATTGCCCTGGAAGCTGTAGAAAAACCGCAGCGCCGAGGGGATGGCGATGAAATACGCCATCGTCGCGCCCGTGATGAACAGCACTGGGGTCGCCCACAGGAAGGGAAGCAAAGCCCGCTTCTCTTTCATGTACAGGCCCGGCGACACGAACGCCCAGAGCTGCATCGCGATCACCGGAAAGGCGATCATCAACGCCGCGAACAGCGCCACTTTCAACTGAACGAAAAAGCCGTCGAAAACCCCGACCGTGACGAGCTTGGTCTGCCCCGCCAGCAGCAGCGGATGCACCAGCACCGTGAAAATTTCGCGCGAAAAAATGTAGGTGCCGATGAAGACGAGCAGCACCGACACGAGGCAGAAGAACAGCCGTTTGCGCAATTCCACCAGATGATCGAGCAGCGGGGCCCGGCTCGCTTCGAGGTCGTCAATCGGAGCGTTCACGGATGCGCCTTGGGCTCGGGGTCGTTCGGCGAGGTCATCGGCGATGCGATGGCGGCGGCGGCGCTATGCACCACGGGCGGCTCGACCATTACCGGCGGCGTCTCGCCGTCATGCTGCTCATCTGCCGCCACCGCAGGTGTGTCCGCCATCGGCAACATCTGGATGGGCTCGGGGGGATGTTCGCGCATGATCCGCGCGTTTTCCGCCGCCCACTTCTTTTCCATTTCCGCCAATTCGGCCTCGCGCACCATAGTGTCGAAGCCCGAGCGGAACTGATTGGCGACGCCGCGCACGCGCCCGACCCATTGCCCCGCGATCCGCATCGCCTTGGGCAAATCCTTGGGCGGGATGACGAGCAGGGCCACGACCCCGAGCAGGATCACCTCGGAGGATGCGACATCGAACATGGCAACGCGGCGCTAAATCAGATTTCGGTTTCGCGGATGCGATTGCCATCGCGGTCGAACACCGGCTCTGCTGCCTTCTTGGCTTCGATCCGGCTCGGCTCGCGCGCGGGTTCGTCGTCTTCGGCCATGCCCTTTTTGAACGACTTGATGCCCTTGGCCACGTCGCCCATCATGTTCGAGAACCGGCCGCCGCCCAGGACGAGGATCGCGATCCCGCCGAAGATCAGCCAGTGTACAAAACTCAAACCACCCATGATCGATCTCCTGAATTCCCTCCTATCTAGTCCTCCTCGTCCGAAACTTCCACCTCTCCAGTGGTATCGGCGCGTTCGAAGGCGAGATCGACCGGATCGAGCAAGCCTGCGGCGCGCAAATCGTCGATCCCGGGCAAGTCCCGCCTGCTGGCGAGACCAAAATGCGCAAGGAAGCCCGGCGTCGTCGCGTACAGCAACGGTCGCCCCGGTACCTCGCGCCGCCCGGCGGGGCGAATCCAGCCCGCCTCCATCAGCACGTCGAGCGTGCCCTTGGAGATGGCGACGCCGCGAATGGCCTCGATTTCGGCGCGAGTCGTGGGTTCGTGATAGGCGATGATCGCCAGCGTCTCGATCCCCGCGCGGCTGAGCTTGCGCGGTTCCTCGTGCGTGCGGCGCAGCAAATGCGCCATGTCGGCGGCGGTCTGGAAATGCCAGCGCTCGCCGCGCTGCACCAGTTCGATCCCGCGCTCGGCATAATCGGCCTGGAGCGTGCGGAGTGCGGCGCGCACCTCCGCGCCCTCCAACTGCGCGCGGATCGCATCGACGGTCATCGGTTCGGTCGCGGCGAACAGTACCGCCTCCACCGCGCGGACCAGCGGATCGGGCGCGCTCATGCCAGCGCCCGGATATAGAGCGGCGCGAAGGGCGATTGCTGGCGCAGTTCGATCTTGCCTTGCTTGGCCAGTTCGAGCGCCGCCAGGAAGCTGGAGGCGAGCGCCGATTTACGAAAGGCCCCACGTGCTTGCTCGGGCAGGAAGCTTTCGATCGTCGCCCAATCAATGCGCGTGCCGACCAGCGCCGACACCCGCTCCAGCGCGGTCTCCAGCGTCATCACCGCACGGTGCGCCACGACATGCAACACTGGACGGGTGCGTGCACTGATGACGCCGTAAGCCGCGATCAGATCGTAGATTTCGGCCTGCCACAGCGCCTTGCGCTGCGTCCGCAACCCCTCGGGTGCCCCGCGCAGAAACACATCGCGCCCGACCCGGTCGCGCGCCACCAGCCGCGCGCCGGCCTCGCGCATCGCGCTCAGCCGTTCGAGCCGCAGTTGCAGGCGTAGCGCCAATTCCTCGGGCGACGGCTCGATTTCCGGGTCGCGCGGCAGCAGCAGGCCCGATTTGAGATAGGCAAGCCACGCCGCCATCACCAGATAATCGGCGGCCAGTTCCAGCTTGATCGCGCGCGCCTCCTCGACGAAGCGCAGATATTGATCGACCAGCGCCAGAATCGAAATGGCTTTCAGATCCACCTTCTGGTTGCGCGCAAGCGCCAGCAGCACGTCGAGCGGGCCTTCCCACCCTTCCAAATCAAGCGTGAGAGTTGCGGAATCTTCGGTCATTACCCGAAGCCTAGCAAATCCTCCCCGGGCCGGGGAGGATTTTACGTCAGCGCTAATAGGGCATCGCGCTTGGCAATCAACGCTGCCATGTCACCCGCAGGCCGGACGCCCGCAACCGTCGCCATCGCGCGATCGAGCCGCGCGCGCGACACCGCCGACATTGGGTCGAGCCGGTCGATAATGGCCTCCATCTCGTCCATCCGCCCCCAACAATCGAGCACCAGGTCGCACCCGGCGGCGATGGCTCCCGCCGCTTTGTCGGACGCCGTGCCCGACAGCGCCTTCATGTCGATGTCATCGGTCATCAACAGGCCGTCAAACCCGATCCGCTGCCGGATGATCTGTTCGACCACCACGGGCGAAAGCGTCGCCGGGCGTTCGGCGTCCCACGCTTCGAACACAATATGCGAGGTCATCCCCATCGGCGCGTCGTTCAACCGGGCGAACGGCTCCAGATCGACCGCCAATTCGGCATCGGAAGCGGTGACAGTCGGCAGATGGTAATGCGTGTCGAGCTTCGCGCGGCCATGCCCCGGCATATGCTTGACCACGCCGACCACGCCGCCACGCTGCAACCCCTGCAGGATCGCGCGCCCCAAAGCGGCGACGCGCATCGGCTCCGACCCCAGCGCGCGGATCGTGATCGCCTCGGTCGTGTCGGGCTGCATCACGTCGAGCAAGGGCATACAATCGACGTTGATGCCAACCTCGGCCAGCATCAGCGCAATCGCCTCGGCATTGGCGCTGGCCGCCTCGATCGCGGAAATGGGCGCAATGTCGTACAAAGCGTCAAACGCTGGCCCGGCGGGAAAGCTCGGCCATTCGGGCGGCCCCATCCGCGCGACGCGCCCGCCTTCCTGGTCGATCAGGATCGGAACATCGTCGCGCCCAGAAATCTCGCGCAGGCTATCGGTCAGCGCACGCACTTGCGCGCGCGTCTCGATGTTGCGCTTGAACAGAATATAGCCGACCGGGTCAGCGCGCGTGAAAAAGGCGCGCTCGGCGGGGGTCAGGGCAAGGCCGGAAAGGCCGAAGATGACGGGCTTCATTCCCGTTGCCTACAAGCCCGGTGCCAGCCTGAGTAGCCCCTACCGGCGCAACCGGTCAAAAAGCGGAACAGCGGGGTGCCTCAATCGTGGGGTACGAAGCACGCCTGTCCCGCCGCCGCCAGCTTGCCGCACAGGCTGCTCGCCTGCCCCGCGCTGCCCGCATTCACGCGCAAACGATACACCGTATTGCCGTTGACCTGCGCCGCCTGCACCGATTTCCCCAGTGGCGCGAGATAGGCGTAGCTCTTCGAAATCTTGCCCCAGGCGGCATTCGCCTCGGCTTCATCGGGGAAGGAGCCGAGCTGGACCAATGCCCCGCCCGACGACGCGCCCTTGGCCGACGGGATTGCGGTGACGGCCTTGTCCGATCCGGTGACAACCGGGGTTGGCGCGACCTTTTTACCCTCGACCGGTTTCTCCGGCAGTGCCTTCATGTCGATCGACGCATTGGCGGTTCCGGCACCATTGCTGGTGGCGATCGCGGTATCCCCCTCGCCTTCGACCTTGAGCCCACCGGGATCATCCGGCTTGACCTTATAGTCGCCCGCCTGGGCGGTGATCAGCGCGCCATTGCCGTCAACGCTCTGGTGCTTCTTATAATATTGGTAGCCGAGGATCGCCGCCGCAACGATCGCCAGCGCGATCACGACCAGAACGATGATCCGCACGATCGACGGACCATCGTCATAATCGTCTTCGACCGTCTCCAGCCAGGGGAGCCGATCCTCATCGCGGACATCGAATTCGCCGGTCGCCATCAGTTCATCTCCTGGACCGCCTGGACCCCCATGATCCCCAACCCGTTGCGGATAATCTGCCCGATCGCGTCGGCCAAGAAAAGCCGTGCGCATGTCATGGCAGGATTGTCCGGCAGCAGGAAGCGGCGGTCCGGCCGGTCGTTTCCGACGTTCCACAAAGCGTGGAGCGAGGCTGCCAAGTCATAGAGATAAAAGGCAATCCGGTGCGGTTCGCGTGCCGCCGCTGCCGTATCGACGATGCGCGGGAACTGCGCGGCGAACTTCACCAGCGCCAGGTCTTCCGTATCAAGTTGGGACAGGTCGACCGAATCGCACACAATCCCCGCCTCCGCCGCGCGCCGGTGCAGCGATGCGACGCGTGCATGGGCGTAATTGACGTAGAAAACCGGATTGTCCTTCGAGGCTTCCACCACCTTGGCGAAATCGAAGTCCATCTGCGCATCGGCCTTGCGCGTCAGCATGGTGAAGCGGACGACATCCTTGCCGACTTCGCGCACGACATCCGCCAGCGTGACGAAATTGCCCGCGCGCTTGGACATTTTGATCGGCTCGCCACCCCGCATCAGCCGCACCATCTGGACGAGCTTGACGTCGAAGCGCGTCTTGCCGCCGGTCAGCGCCTGCACCGCCGCGACGATGCGCTTGACCGTACCGGCATGGTCGGCACCCCAAATGTCGATCAGCGCGTCCGCCGTCTGCGCTTTTTGATAATGGTAAGCGAGGTCGGCACCGAAATAGGTCCATTGCCCGTTCGACTTCTTGATCGGGCGATCCTGATCATCGCCAAATTGCGTCGAGCGGAACAGCGGCAGCACGACCGGCTCCCAATCGTCCAGTTCCTGGCCCTTCGGCGCTTCGAGCAGACCATCGTAGATCAGCCCCCGCGCGCGCAGGTCATGCTCGGCGGCTTCGGGTTTGCCCGCCGCCTGCAATTCCGCCTCGGACGAGAACAGGTCGTGATGGATGCCGAGCAAGGCGAGATCGGCCTTGATCAGTTCCAGCATCGCCGCGACGGCGCGCGTGCGGAACAGCACCAGCCAGTCGCCCTCGGGCTTGCCGACATAGGCATCGCCAAATTCGGCGGCGAGCGCCTGGCCGACCGGAATCAGATAATCGCCCGGATACAGGCCCTCGGGAATTTCGATCGCCGCGCCCAGTGCTTCCAGATACCGCATGTGGACCGAGCGCGCGAGCACATCGACCTGCCCACCGGCATCGTTGACATAATATTCGCGGATCACCTTGTGCCCGGAAAATTCGAGCAGGCTGGCCAGCGCATCGCCCACCACCGCGCCGCGGCAATGCCCCATGTGCATTGGGCCGGTCGGATTGGCCGAGACATATTCGACGTTCACCGTAAGGCCCGCGCCGCGCGACGAGCGCCCGTAATCGTCGCCCGCATCGCGGATCGCGGACAATTCGGCGCGCCAGGTGTCGTCGGTCAGCGTCATGTTGATGAAGCCCGGGCCCGCCACGGCGACGCTCGCCACCTCGTCCAGCTCGCCCAGCTTCGCCGCGATCTTGTCGGCCAGCGCGCGCGGATTGGTGGCGGCGGGCTTGGCCAGCACCATCGCGGCATTGGTCGCCAGATCGCCATGCGTGGTATCGCGCGGCGGCTCGACCGTGACATTGGCGCGGCTGAGCCCGCTCGGCAAATCGCCGCTGGCTTCAAGGGCATCGAGCACCGCATCGATATGCGCGGCGAAACGGGTGTAGAGGGTCATGGCAAGTCCGGTCATGTAAGCGAGCGCGGGCCTTAGCCGAGTTCGCCCCGCTGGGCAAAACATGGCTGGCGGGCAACCCGCCTTTACCCGGCGTAACGATGCCCTCGTGATTTCGATTTCCTGAGGCGACACACCGCGTTATGCTGATTTTCGTCTTGGAATGGCGTTGTGTTTTTCTTTCCAATCCCCCGCGATGATAAGCGTCCCCGCGTTCCGCCCGAGGCCTGCCATGCGACTGTTGCGATTGCTTCTGCCAGCGATGGCGGTGTTGGCTCCGGTTCCCGCCATGGCGGCCTGCGAGGCCAGCAAGATCGTCGATTTCCCCGTCACCATGGCGGGACCGGAGCCGATGGTGGAGGCCAAGTTCGGCAATAAAGCGGCACGCTTCATTCTCGACAGCGGCGCGTTCTACAGCACCCTTTCTGCCGCCAGCGCAGCGGAGTTCGGCCTGCGCGTCACCCCCGCCCCAATCTGGTTTCGGCCAAAGGGCATTGGTGGCGACACCTCAGCAGGGGTTGCCGTCGCCACGAACTTTTCGCTTGCGGGCGTCACCATCCCGAAAATCGATTTCGTGGTCGGCGGCAGCGATACTGGCACGGCCGGTTTTATCGGGCAGAACATTCTGGGCCTGGCCGATGTCGAATATGATCTGCCGCACGGCGTCGTCCGCTTGATCAAGACGCAAGGCTGCCGCGCCAGCAATCTCGCTTATTGGGCGGGCACCAAGCCGGTGACGATCGTTTCGCTTGAAACCGAACCCGACAGCCGGTTCAAGCCGCACACGATTGGCACGGTCCTGCTCAATGGCGTGAAAGTGCGCGCAGTGTTCGACAGCGGCGCGCAAAGCTCAATGCTGTCGCTGGCGATGGCGAAGCGTCTCGGCGTCACTCCCGAAACGCCCGGTGTGGTTGCGATCGGGTCAAGCCACGGCGTGGGCCAGCGCTCGGTGCCGGCCTGGCGGGCGACGTTCGACACGATCGACATTGGCGGCGAGGCGATCCGCCACCCCAAAATTCGGATCGCGCAAGTGGATCTGGGCCATGCCGATATGCTGATCGGGGTCGATTTCTTCCTCACCCATCGCATGTTTGTTTCGAACACACTGCGCCGACTTTTCATTACCTATGAAGGCGGCCCTGTTTTCGGCCTGTCGCCCAAGACCGTGTTTTCTGCCGACGGCACCGCGCTCGACTTGACCAACAAGGCCGCCGAGCCGACCACTGCAGACGAATATAGTCGGCGCGGTGCGGTCTACGCGTCCAATCGACACTTCCCCGAGGCGTTGGCGGACTTCGACAAGGCCTGCGCACTGGCACCGACCGAGGCGCGCTATTTCTATCAGCGCGCGTTGGCGCATCTCGCCAGTCTGCAATTCGACAAGGGCGTGGCTGATCTCGACAAGACCATCACCCTTGATCCAACCTTGGTGGACGCACGCCTGACGCGCGCCTCGATGCGGATGCGGCGTGGCAATCAAGCCGGTGCCAATGACGACGTCCAGGCGGCCGATGCCGCGCTTGCGCCGTCGTCGGAGAAGCGCCTGACCGTGGCGAGCTTCTTCAACGATCTCGATCGCCCTGAGGACGCGCTGCGCAACTACGACCTGTGGCTCAAGAGTCATCCTGAGGACAGTGCGCGCGGCAGCGCCTTCAACGGCCGCTGCTGGGCCCGGGGACTGCTCAATCGCGACCTCGACAAGGCGCTGGCGGACTGCAACGCCGCGATCAGGGCCGATCCCAAGCGCTCCACCTTTCTCGACAGCCGCGCTCTGGTGCGGCTGCGGCGTGGCGAGCTGCAACAGGCACTGGCGGATTATGATGCCGCGCTGGCGCTCGCGCCGCGCACCGCCTGGTCGCTCTATATGCGCGGGGTGACCCATAAGCGGATGGGCAACGCCGCCCAGGCAGCGGCCGATCGCACGGCGGCGCTCAGCATCAATCCCAAGGTCGCAGAGCGGGCGCGCAAGATCGGCTTCGACGATTAAGCGAAGCGCCCGCGCTACGCCTTCATCATCGCGCCTGCCATGCGTAGAAAGGCTTGCTGCATCTGGGTGCCAAGCGCCTTTTCGACGCGCGCGTCGGCCAGTGCCCGACTCATCGCTTCCACCCACTGGGCTGCTGTCTCGGGGGTAATTCCCATCGCGCGGTGCATCGACATGATGCAGGTGCCCGGCCGCGCCTCGAACCAATCGCGCGGCCCACCGAGCCAGGCGGAGAGAAACTGCGTCAGCGACACGCGCATCGGGAACAGATCCTCCTCGTGCATTTTCCGCAAGGGGGCGTAGCGCGGATCGTCCTGCATCAGATCGTAGAAACGTTCGACCACCGTTCGCACGCCCTCGGTGCCGCCAATCCGCTCGAACAAGGAGGGTGCGGTCGCTTCGGCAGTGGCAGTCATGTCTGAGGCTCCGGTCGGCAGTGGGGTGTCATTGCTGCATCAGCCGCCGCGTGATCGCCGCCCGCACCATCGGCAGGCGCGCGGCCGCACGCAGCGCAAGCGGACGCGCCACCCGCGCGACCGGCCCGTCATCCGTATAGAGCCGTACCAGCAGGTTGGTAGAGGCATAGAGCGGCGCGCTCGCCAGCCGATGCGCCGCCTGATAGCGGCGCAGCAGCATGTTTGCAGCGATGTCCTGCCCGTTCTGCGCTGCCTGGGCGATCAACTCCGCGAGTTTCGCAGCCCCCTGCAACCCCAGATTGAAGCCATGCGCCGTCACTGGATGCATCCCGACCGCCGCGTCGCCAATCAAGGCTGCGCGCCGGGTGACGAAGCGGTGGGCATAGGTCGTCGTGAGTGGATAGACGTGCGGCCCTTCAAGCACCTGCATCGGCCCGAAACGCGCCCGGAAACGGCGCGTCACTTCGTTCCCCAGCGCGGTACGATCCAGCGCCGCCAGCGCGTCGATCGCGGCTGACGGCAAGGTCAGCACCGCCGAGGATATGCGACCGTCCGCAAGCGGCAGCATCGCGATCGTCTGGCCATGGCCGAACCATTCAGTGGCGACGCCGCGATGCGCCGCGGCGTGGGCGACCCGCGCAACCAGCATCGACCGGCCCAACGGGTTGATCTGCGCGCCGATTTCCAATTGCTGCCGCACGAAGGAAAAGCGCGAATCCGCGCCGACCAGCAACCGCGCCGACAGCGACCGTCCGCCGTCCAGCGTCACCGTCGCGCAGTCCA
Source organism: Sphingomonas sp. PL20 (assembly GCF_017875905.1). Taxonomy (NCBI): domain Bacteria; kingdom Pseudomonadati; phylum Pseudomonadota; class Alphaproteobacteria; order Sphingomonadales; family Sphingomonadaceae; genus Sphingomonas; species Sphingomonas sp. PL20. Next base: position 2,790,199 of record NZ_JAGINH010000002.1, read on the forward strand.
CGTCGGTCCGCACGCCCCGGATCGACGCGCCCGCCAGCACGGTCAGACCGGCCTGCCCTTCGATCGCCTCGAACAGCGCGCGCCGGATCTGCTGGTTGGACACGAGCGAGCCGAGCCGGTCGCCTGCATTCGGCCCGGCAAAGGACAAGGCGAAGGATTGCCCACCATTCAGCACACGCGCTTCGCGGAGCGGCGCGATCTCGGCCGAGTCGAGACGTTGCCAGGCACCCAGCCGCTGCAGGGTCGCGATCGAGCGGTGGGTCAGCGCAATCTCGCGACCGTCGCACGGCGGGGCCGCCAGTGTCTCCGCCGGGGCCCGATCGATGATGCCGATCCGCAGGCGCGTACCGGCCAGCGCGCGCGCCAGCGCAAGCCCGGCGGGGCCCGCACCCGCAATGAGGACGTCATAAGGTTGCGACACGGTCATCGCGTGGCTTTCGCCCGGCATCGCCCGGCGCGCTTTGCGCGAGATCAAGCGCCCCGCAAAATCACACCAGCCCGCGCACCGCCGCGACACGCTTCGATTCCGGGAACAGCGCGGCCATCGTCCGCGCCGGGTTGACCCCGAAATGCCCGGCGACCGCGCCACCGATAAAGGCGTCGAGCTGCAGCGTCGGCTTCAGATCGCGCGCTTCGAACAAGGCCGCCGGGCTCAACCCCGGCCAGTCCGCCAGCACCCGACCGCCGCGCACGCCGCCGCCGATGAGCATCGCTGCGGTGCCCGTTCCGTGATCGGTGCCGCCAGTGCCGTTGACCGCCACCGTCCGGCCAAATTCGGTCGCCACCAGCACCATCGTGTCGTTCCACAGCGGCCCCAGCCCGGTTTGCAAGGCGGCGATCATCGCATCCAGCCCCTTGAGCTGCCCCGCCAGGCGCTGGCGCTGCTGGGTGTGGGTGTCCCACCCGCCGGTTTCGATCATCGCGATGCGCGCGCCATCGGCGGGGGCGAGCAAGCGCGCGGCGAGCGCGCCCGTCGCGGCGGCATTGGCCCCGCCGCCACCCGCCAGATCGCTGGTCAATTGCCGTGTGTTCATCGCTTCGCTCCACAAAGCGTGAAGCTGGCTATCGCCCTGGTACAGCATCGTCACGCGCTGCATCAGATCGTCGGACGCCTGTGGCAGACCCGACGGCGCATAAGAGGACACATCATGCGGTCCGCGCAGCGCCAGCGGCACTGTCGCCGACACCGCAATCGCCTTCGCTTCGGTCGGCGGCAACACGCCGAGCAGCCGGTTGAGCCAGCCATCCTTGACTTGATACGCGCTGGTTCCGCCGCTCTCGAGCACGTTTTGCCCATCGAAATGCGACCGGTCGCGATAGGGCGATGCAACTGCGTGCGCGAACAGCGCCTGCTTCTTGGTATAAAGCCCACCCAGCACCGACAATTCCGGATGCAGCGCAAACATCGAATCGAGCTTGGCGGCGGTCGCGAAATCTGCGGCGAGATCGCCGCGCGCGCCGACAAAGGCCGGGTCGCCGACAGGCGCGACGATCCCGAGACCATCGGCGGCACCACGCTGGATGATGAAGACAAAGCGCTTGTCGGTCTCGGCCTTGGCAAACGCCATGCGCGGCGACAAGGCGAGCGCAAGGGCTCCTGCGGCACTCGCGCCGATGAACGAACGACGATCGTACATGCTCTTATCTCCGCATGAATTCGGGGGCGACGAGCAGCAAGGCCACCGCCTGTGCCGGACTTTCGCAATTGGCGAGCGCTGTCTGCGTGGCCGGGCTGACCGACCCCGGCAACAGCTTCGGTGCCAGCGCGCGGGCATCGATATTGCCGGCCCGCGCGGCGAAACGCTCGGCGGCCTCCACTCGGCGCAACACCGCATCGGGCCCGGCCCAGCTTCCCGCAATGTCATCAAAGCCGATCGGCTGTCCCGGCTTCCACGTCGGCTGGCCAAGCTGGTTGAGCAACCCGACGATGACCTGGGGGTCCGCGACCTTGACGTTCAACGCGCGCATCGAGGAAATCGTCCATTCCCACGGCGTCTTGAACTTCACCGGCTGTTCAACCCACGCCTCTGGCGAAGCGATCAGTGCGCGGTACAGCGTTGGCAAATCGCCGCCCGAGGTGAGGAAAGCCGTTTGCAAACGCTCGACCATCGCGGGCGGCGGTGTATCGCCCGCGAAATGCCGCGCCAGCTTGGTCGCAATATGCGTGGCGGTCGCCGGGGCAATGGCGACGTCGAACAACACCGCGCGCGCTTGCTCGACCCCGCCCGCCGGATAGCGTTTGCCCATGATCATGCGATCGCCGGGTTCGTGCAAGGGCGCGGCAAACACGAAATCGCCCGGCAATCCGTCGGTGCCAGCGGCGGCCGACCCTGGCCCGCGCCCGATGCCGGCAACCGTCCACCCCGTCATCGCGCGGGCAAATTCGGTGACGTCGGCCTGCGTATAGCCAGTGCGCACGCCGAGCGTGTGGAGTTCCAGAATTTCGCGCGCGAGATTTTCATTGAGGCCAACCTTGCGGTTGCCGCGCGCGGCAATCTTCAGCCCGAGCGGGGATGCCGGGCCGACCGACACCGCCTGGTCGAGATAGAGCAACATCGCCGGATGCTGCTCCACAGCGAGCAGCATATCGCGGAAGCTCCCCAGCACATGCGGCCGGATCGCCTCAAACTCCAATGTGCCCGACAGGCCGATCACTTCGAGCTTATCGGCAGAAACGGCAAAGTGATTCGCCCAGAAATGCACCAGCCGTTCGACAAAGGGCGTTTCCGTCACCAACGCGTTGGTCGCACGCGCGCCAACCGCGCCGGCGTAATCGCCGCGACCGGTGCGCTGCGCAAATTGCCGGGCCTGGCGCATCGCATCGTCTTTTCCGGGCGGCGGCACAGTTCCCGGCACTGGGGTTCGTGGCTGCACCGGCTGCGCGCCCATCTGAAGACCGGCGGGAGCGGCACCCGGCATCGCGACGGCAGCGGCGGCGGGCGGCGCGGCCGGTTTGGCCCCTTGCTGCGCGCGCAATGCACGTTGCTGACGGAAATAGTCTGCCAGCTCGGCGGAGACGCCTGCGCTCGTCGGCGCGCTGGCGATCACATCCGGCACAGGATCATATTTCGCAAACTGACCGGTCAGCCAACCGAGCGGATCAGTCGGTACGGGTTGGTCTCCTCGGGCACCCAAACCGAAGCGGTTGAGGGCTATACTCGCCTTGGTCATCAACTGTCGTCCTTACGAATCGGCACGCTGTCTATGGACCGTAGATGTCGCAGAATTGTGCCCGAAACGGCCTATGCGTTCGTTTGTTGCAACTGCGTGCGCGTCGTTTGCGCTTGGGCACTTTGCTGCACTGCAATATAAATCAGCGCGACAGCAGGACATCCACCCGGAGGGGATGCGCGATCGGCCTTAACTCCCCAGGAAAGGAACGATCATGTTCAAGACTCTCTTTGCCGCCACGGCTCTGCTCGCCGCCGCTTCGCCTGCCTTTGCCGATGATGCCGCGCAGCGCACCTTCACGCGCGATGGTGACACCTACACCTACACCACCGTGAACAAGGGCAAATATGTCGTTATCAGCGGCCGCGCTGCCTCGGGCGGCACGTTCCAGCTGCAGGTGCGTGGCGACCATATCACCGGCTTCTCGCGCGGCGTGCCGGTTTCCTTCACCGTTCCCAACGCCCAGGCGAAGCTGACCAAGACCGACATCGCGCTCCGCTAAGCGGTGGATCGCATTGCGAGGCGCGTCGCCGGTATCCGCCGGGGGCGCGCTTCGCTTGTCGGCGGGCGCTAAAAGCCTTCCGGCAAGTCGATCGGCCCCACTGCCGCACGATAGCGGGCAACCGCGTAGCGGTCGGTCATGCCGGCAATAAAATCGGCGATGTGCCGACTGCGCCCCGGTTCGTCCTGCGGCATCCGCGCATTCCAATCCCCCGGCATCTGCGTCGGGGCGGCGCGATAGGCGGCGAACAGCCCCGTCACGATCCCCTCCGCCGCCCGTGCCGCCTCCAACTGGCGCGGATGGTGGTAGAGATTGGCGTACATGAAGCGCTTTAGCGCGCGCTCATCCTCGCGCATTTCGGCTGAGAAGCCGACCAGACACCGCCCCGCCGCGCGCACATCGGCAAGGTCGCCAATCCCGGTCAGCCGCGAACGGGTTTCCGCGATCAGATCATTGACCATCGCGCCGATCTGCGAGCGGATCAATTCCCCGACCAGCCGCCCCGGCGCGATGCCGGGGAAGCGGGCGCAGACATCGGCCCAGCCACGCGCCACCACCGGCACCTCCAGCAATTGGTCGAGCGTCAGCAACCCGGCGCGCAAGCCGTCATCGATATCGTGATTGTCATAGGCGATATCGTCGGCGATCGCGGCGACCTGCGCCTCCAGGCTCGGCCAGCGCATCAGTTCCAGCGGAAAGGCGGCATCGCACTCGGCCAGCGCCCAGCCGGGATGGGCGATCGGCCCATTATGTTTGGCCAGCCCCTCCAGCGTTTCCCACGTCAGGTTGAGCCCGTTCCAGCGCGGATAGGGGCTGTCGATCATCATCAACGCGCGCAACGTGTTGCCATTGTGGTCAAACCCGCCCTGCCCCGCCAGCGCGGCTTGCAGCGCATCCTCCCCGGCATGCCCAAAGGGCGGGTGCCCGATATCATGCGCAAGCGCGAGCGCTTCGGTCAAATCCTCGTTCAGGCCGAGCGCCCGCGCGATCGTCCGCGCGATCTGCGCAACCTCCAGGCTGTGGGTCAGGCGGACGCGGAAATGGTCGCCATCAGGGGCCAGAAACACCTGCGTCTTGTGTCGCAAGCGCCGAAAGCTGATCGAATGGATGATCCGGTCGCGATCGCGCTGGAACGCGTCGCGCGGGCCGCGCGCACTACGGCCCTCGCCGCTCGGCTCGGGGTGGAGCCGACCGCGACTGCGCTCGGGGTGCGAGGCCCATGGCGCAAGCGTCGTCATGCTACCCAAAACCTTCTCATTTCGCGGGGAGTTTGGAGATCTTCTGGCCCGCTTCGCTCACAAAGACGAATCCCGATATGTCGTCCTTGGCCAGATCGTTGACGAAGCGCTGCGCCTCGTCCTCCGATTTGAAGGGCCCTGTCAGCAATCGGTTGGTCGCGCGCAGCGGCGTGGTCCAGGCACTTTTGCCGCCAAACGCCTTGGCCGCCTTGGCCCGGATCTTGGTCCATTGCTTGGGCAAATCCCCGACATTGGCACCCCCTGCCACCTGCACCCAGACGCGCGCCGGTTCGAGGAATTTGGGGTCCTTCTTCTTTTTCTCTTCCGCTGCCTTTTTGTCGGCGGCGGCCTTCTTTGCATCGGCGATCTTTTTGTCCGCAGCGGCTTTCTTGTCGGCAAGTGCCTTCTTCTCCGCCGCCGCTTTCTTGTCGGCGGCACGCCTGTCTGCGGCCTGCTTTTCGGCGGCTTGCTTATCCGCAGCCATCTGTCGTTCGCGGTCGGCTGCGGGCTGGGGCTCGACCACCGGCTGCGCAACCGGCACTTGGCGAGCGGGGGCTGGCGCGGCAGCGGGTGCAGGTACCTCGTTCTGAGTCTCCGCCCCGGGCACCTTGATCTCCGAAATGATCGCCGCGAGGATCGATTCCTCGCTGCGCACCGGGGTTGGTGCCGGACGGGGGGGCGTCGGCGTGATAGTCTGCGTGGGTGCCTGCGCCGCGACTGGCGCGATTGCCGCATGGGCGGATTGCTGGGGTACTGCGGCCGGAGGCGCGGCGAAACGTGCCCCATCAGCCTGCGATGCTGTCGGCATAGCCGCTCTATTCGCCTGAGCGACCGGATTGATCGCCACGGCGGGGACCGTCCCCGTTTTCAACACCGGCGATTGCGGCTGCGGCGGCGCGGTTCTGACCGGCACACCGCCTTGCGCTGCCGTCACGGACGGCGCGCTGACCGTTGAATGCGGCAGCGTGGTCGCGGGCGGGGTGACGGGTAGGCGCACCGTGTTTGAGGCCAGAACCGCGGTAGAGGATGCGGGCGGGGCAGCATAAGCCGGGGGCACCAGCTGTGCTGGGGGTGTCGGCGCGGCTATCGCCGCCACGGCGACCTCGCTCCGCCCCTGATCCTTATGGGCCTTGCGCGCCTTGCGCCGCTCTTCCCGGGCGTCGGCCGCGACGACCGGCTTCGCCACCGCCGCGACCGCCACAGGCGCGGTCGGATCGGGGCCAAGCGCCGCCAACGGTGGCACCATGCGGGCATCGGCCAACCGCTCAGGGCTGGGGCGGACTTCGCCGAAATGCACCGCGAACGCACGATCCGCCGGGCGCAATCCCGGCAAAATTTCAAAGAACGGCTGCAGCCCCTGCGCCATGCCGGTCGGCATCATGCTGGTTGCGATCTTCTCCGCACCGGCCTTGTCGCCCGCCATTGCGAGGATGAAGGCGCGCGCGCGCCACGCGCCACGATCGCTCTTGCGCAGCAGCGGCTCGATTTGCGCCAGCGCAAGCTCACGCTTGCCGGAAATCCCCAGCGACAGGGCATAGCGTCGCTGGGTTTCCTCATTAGCCCCCGCCTTCAGCGCCAGTCGATATTCGCGTTGGGCGCGCTCCTGCTCGCCGACCAGATCATAGGCCAGGCCTCGATCGGCGGCAAAGGTCCGCGCGTCTCCGCCAAGCGCTTCCGCCTCCGCAAAGTGGCGCAAGGCATCGCCCGGACGCTCGGCCGCGACGAGCAGCGCCCCCTCACCGGCTTTGACGCGCGCGTTACGAGGATCGATCCGCTCGGCGCGTGCAAAGAAAGCGGCGGCGGCGGTATCGTCGCCGAGCTTCAGCGCCAGTTCCCCGGCGCGGACCAACGCTTGCAGATTGTTAGGGTCGGCGGCCAGCGCGCGGATTTCGCTCGCAAGCAAATCGGCATCGGATAGCGGTTGGACGGTGGTGGGATAGGGGGCGGTTGGATAGGGCGACGCCGGGGCGGTTTGCGCGTGCGCCGCCGTTCCGCACGCGGCCAGCGCGATCATCGAACTGGCAAGACGAATGCGCATCCCGTTTCCTAGATCACAAGGGCTTTCCTCCACCCGCGTTTTGTGGGCGAAGAAAGGAACCCATAAGAGCGCCGCCTGGTGTTACGCGGAGGCCCGGCCGGTCGGCGTCGAAAGAATCTCCCCCCCACCGTACCGCGCTCTAGACCCGTTCACGCTGCAACCGGCAATGTCGCACACCACTGGCTGCGACAGACCGACACGCACGGTCGGCAAGCGGCACCCGCGAACGGGTGCCGCGCGGACGCTGCTTATTGGTTGTTCTGGCGATGCAGGAAGCGCGGAATGTCCAGCGCGTCCTTGTCGGGCGACGGCTCTTCGTCGCGGGCGACGCCGCGCGACACGCTCGACATCCGCTCGAACAAGGTGCCGCCCAGCTTTACGCGCGGTGCAGGCGCAACGGGTTCTGGCGCGACGAGCGGCGCTTCCTCGGCGGCGGCAGCACCCGGCGACAACCACCGGCGGCGAGTCGGGGCTTCGGTCGGCGTATCGTCCGCCGCAGCGGCGGCGGGCGCATCAAAGTCGTCCCCAAAGGTTCGCACCGGTGCCGCAACCGGCTCAGGCGCGACGGCAGCTTCGCTGCCAAGCACCAGCTCGTCATCGTGCGACGCCACCGGTTCGGGGGCCGCGACCGTCGGGGCGGCCGGGGCGATTTCCGCCTCGGGTGCCGCCAAAGGTGCCGGCTCTTCGGCCTTTTTCGGGGCGGCAAAGCTGAACGCGCGCGAGGCAGGAGCCGGAGCGGCGACCGGGCGCGCTTCCGCCTCAATCCCGGTCGCGACGACCGAGACGCGGATCTTGCCCTCGAGTTCGGGATTGAACGCCGAACCCCAGATGATGTTCGCGTCTTCATCGACCAGTTCGCGAATGTGGTTCGCGGCTTCATCGACTTCGAGCAGGCGCATGTCGTCGCCACCGGTGATCGAGACGATGACGCCCTTGGCCCCCTTCATCGACACGCCGTCGAGCAGCGGGTTGGCGATCGCCTTCGACGCCGCCTCGATCGCGCGATTGTCGCCCGAGGCTTCGCCCGTGCCCATCATCGCCTTGCCCATTTCCTGCATCACCGAACGCACGTCGGCGAAATCGAGGTTGATGAGGCCGGGCATGACCATCAGATCGGTTATGCCGCGCACGCCCTGCTGGAGGACTTCGTCCGCCATCTGGAACGCTTCCTTGAAGGTCGTGTTCGCGTTCGCCACCAGGAACAGGTTCTGGTTGGGGATGACGATCAGCGTATCGACATACTTCTGCAGTTCCTCGATGCCCGCTTCGGCGCTCTTCGCGCGGCGCGTGCCTTCGAAAGCGAACGGCTTGGTCACGACGCCAACGGTGAGAATGCCCATATCGCGCGCCGCCTTGGCGATGACCGGGGCCGCACCGGTGCCGGTGCCGCCGCCCATACCGGCCGCGATGAAGCACATATGCGCGCCTTCGAGCATCTTGGTGACTTGCTCGATGGTTTCTTCCGCCGCCGCGCGACCGATTTCGGGGCGGCTGCCGGCGCCCAGGCCTTGCGTAATCTTCGCGCCAAGCTGGATCTTGTGGCTGGCGGTCGATTGCTTCAGCGCCTGCGAGTCCGTGTTCGCGACAAGGAAGTCGACGCCCTGCACATCGGCGCGCATCATGTTGGCGATGGCGTTGCCGCCAGCGCCGCCGACGCCGATTACGGCGATGCGGGGGCTCAGTTCGTCAACTTCGGGTGGCAAAAATTCGATGCTCATAGTTCGTCTCCACCGTGCGCCCACACCCCGGCGCGAAAAATCTGCTTAAACCTGTTCTGCACCATCGCTTGCGGTCGTTCCAGCGCGAACAGCTAAATCCTGTCGTAATTCTTTAATAATTTGCCCGGGCCGCCGCCAGCAAACGGCGGAACAGCGCGAATCCCTTCGGGCGATGCACCAACTGCTGCTTGCTCGACAAGGCGCGCAGGTCGACCGGGTCCGCTGCCGCATAGAAAGCCAGCCCCGCAAGCGTGGTAAACGCCGGCGTCGCGTGCGCTTCCGGCAGGCCGGTAAGGCCACGTGGCCGCCCGATCCTGACCGAACGCCCCAGCGCCTGCTGCGCGTAATCGGCGATGCCCTTCAACTCGGCACCGCCGCCGGTGAGCACGACTTGCCGCCCGACCGGCCCTTCGAATTTCAGCTCGGCCAGCGCTTTGCCGACTTCACCGATCAAATGGTCGAGCCGCTGGCGAATGACCGCGATCAGTTGCGCCTTGGTGATGCGCGTGCCGTCGCTGGCATCCTCCTCGGCCGAAATCGGCGCGACGTCGATCATCTCGTGATTGTCGCGTGGGCTTGCATTGGCCGAGCCGTGGACGCACTTCATCCGCTCGGCCTGCGCGCGGCGCGTGCCGAAAGCAGAGGCGATGTCGTCGGTAATGTCCTGCGCGCCGATCGGGATCGACAGTAGCCCGACCAGCATTCCGCCCGCGAACAGGGAAACGTTGGTAATCCCCGCCCCCAGTTCGACCAGCGCCACGCCCAGTTCGCGCTCTTCATCGCTGAGACACGCCATGCCCGTCGCCACTGGCGACGCGATGATCGACTTTACCTCCAGATGCGCGTTTGCCACGCACAGCCCGAGATTGCGCACGGGAGATCCATCGGCAGCGACCACATGGATGTGCACGCCCAACCGATCGGCATGGAGCCCGAGCGGCCGCTTCACGCCGGTCAGCCCGTCGAGCGTATAGAGTGCGGGCTGCGCGTGCAGCACCATGCGACCGGCGGGATCGATCGAATCGCGCCCGGCTTGCAACAGCGCATCGATATCGGATTGCTCGACACGGTGGCCGCCCAGCTCGAACTCGATCGATGCGACATCGGACACCAGCCCACCCGCCGAAAAGCTGACCCAGACATTCTCGATATTGGTGCCGGCAATGCGTTCGGCCTGCTCGACCGCCTCGCGCACCGCGACTTCGGTCGCGGCGGCGTCGGCGATATAGCCGCGCTTGACGCCCTTGCTCTCGCGCTGGCCGGTGCCGAGCACGATCAGTTCCCCGCCATCGCCCTTCTGCGCGATCATCGCCGACACCTTGGAGGAGCCGATGTCGAGTGCGGTGATCAAACCTTCCGGTGCTGTCTTCGCCATTACGCCATACCCCTATTGCCGGGCCTCGATACCCTATCCCTCACCGGCTGGCCCCGATTGTTTCGCTTCGATTCGCACTGGCTGCGTTGCCGCCCCGGTTGCCCCCGCAAGCGGCGCTGCGGGATCGGTGATCGCGCGGTTCGTTACCGTCCCCGGCTTGCGCGCGACCAGCCGTGTCGGATCGCGCATGTCGAAGCCGAGCCAGCCCTTGCCGAGCAGCGGTTTGACGCCGTCAAGCTCGGCAAATTTAACCAAAGCCTTGCCCGCCGCGACATCGCCCTCGGGCAGCGCCAGCGTCTCGCCGGTCTCAAAGGTCAGCGTCCAGCGCCGGTTGCCGACCCAGGTCGCCGCCTTCACTTGCCCGCGCAGCGCCGGTGCCACGTCGAGCAACTGGCGATAGGCCGCTTCCTGTTCATTGGCATGCGCGCCGATGACGAGCGGCAAATCCGGCATCGCCTGTGGGTCGACCGGCTCCAGCCAGGTGCCGTTCGCCGCAATCAGCGCCAATTGCCCGTCTTCCTGCCAGATCGCGCTCGGTTCACGCTCGACGACATGCACGATCAGCGTATCGGGCAAGCGCCGCGAGACGTGCGCATCCTCGATCCAGCCGCTATGCGCGACCAGATCCTGCCGGATCTTCTCCAGACTGACCAGCGGCATCGCCATTGACGGCTGGTTGGCCGCAATCTTGTAGATGACATTATGGTCCATCCGGTTGAGCCCGGTGATCTGGATATTGGTAACGCGGAAGCCCGCTTCGCCAATCGCCTCGCCCAGCGCCGAGCCGACCGCGCCCGGCACCCCGAAATAGGAGGCCGTCGCCAGCCCGACCGCACCGACCACGCCCATGATCGTCCAGGTCGCGATGCGGCGCAGCGTCGCCTCGCTCACCGGCAGCATCGCGATCACCCGGTCGATCGTCGAGACCTTGGGCGGGGGACGCCGCTTGGGCTGCACCGGGCGGCGCGCGGTGCCGCGCTTGATCGTGGCGCTCATGCCGCCACCGCCTTCACCGCTTCGTCGAGCAGCGTCTGCACCAGCGCCGGATAGGAAATGCCGCAATGCCGCGCCTGTTCGGGCAGCAAGCTGAGCGGCGTCATGCCCGGCTGGGTATTGACTTCGAGCAGGAACAGCCCGTCGACACCTTGTTCGTCGTCCCAGCGGAAGTCCGACCGCGATGCGCCTTTGCAGCCGAGCAGGCGATGCGCATCGAGCGCAATCCGCTTACACGCCGCCGCAATCTCATCGGGCACGTCGGCCGGGAACACATGTTCGGTCAGGCCATCGGTATATTTGGCGTCGTAATCGTACCAGCCGTTCTTGGGCTTGAGCTCGGTGACGCCGAGCGCTTCGCCGCCGAGCACCGCCGTGGTCAGTTCACGCCCGCGAATATAGGGCTCGGCGAGCAGTTCCTCGAATTCCAACCACGGCCCCGGCGTGCTGCGGGAGATCGGATTGCCGTAATTGCCTTCATTGGTGACGATCGCGACGCCGACCGACGAGCCTTCATTGACGGGTTTCAGCACATAAGGCCGCGGCAGCGGGTCGCCCGCATACAGCGTCTCGCTTTTCACGATGCGCCCGCCCGGCATCGGAATGCCGCCGGGGACCAGCAGTAGCTTGGTCAATTGCTTGTCGATCGCGATGACCGAGGTAGCGAGGCCGGAATGGGTGTAGGGCAACCCCATCAGATCGAGCATGCCCTGCACCGAACCGTCTTCGCCCGGCGTTCCGTGCAGCGCGTTGAACACGATGTCGGGTTTGGCTTCGGCGAGCTTGATCGCGACATCGCGCGCCATATCGATCGCGGTGACGCGGTGCCCGAGCGACTCCAGCGCCTTGACGACGTCCGCGCCGGTCATCAGCGACACGTCGCGCTCGGCCGACCAGCCGCCCATCAGGACTGCGACGTGGAGACGCACGAAAGCCCTCTCCCCTTCAGGGGAGAGGGTTGGGAGAGGGGCTGTATCGGGAAAAACGCTCATGACTGCCCCTCTCCCCGGCCCTCTCCCCTGAAGGGGAGAGGGAGGTTCTCGCCTACTCGCTGAATTTCCCACTCCAGCGTCACGCCCGACTGCGCCTTGACGCGCGCGCGGACGTCTTCGCCCAGTGCCTCGATCTCGGCGCTGGTGGCCGAACCGAGGTTCAGCAGGAAATTGCAATGCTTCTCGCTGACCTGTGCGTCGCCGATGCGCAGGCCACGGCACCCGGCTGCATCGATCAGCGCCCACGCCTTTTCACCCGGCGGGTTCTTGAAGGTGGAACCGCCCGTGCGGCTGCGCAGCGGCTGCGATTCCTCGCGCGCGGCGGCGATGCGGTCCATTTCGGCCTGGATGACAGCGGGGTCCTCGGCATGGCCACGGAAGGTGGCGCTGACGACGACACACCCCTCCGGCAAGGTCGAATGGCGATAGGTATAGCCTAGCTGCTCTACCGCCAGCACCTGCCGCGCACCCGAGCGCAGCACCACCTCGCACTCGACCAATATATCCTTGGTCTCGCGGCCATAAGCCCCGCCATTCATGCGCACGAAGCCGCCGACCGTGCCAGGGATCGACCGCAGGAATTCCACCCCGCCAATCCCCGCATCGCGCGCGGTGGAGGAGACGAGGATCCCACTCGCCCCACCGCCGCAGCGCAGCGTGGTGGCATCGAGCCGTTCGACCGTGGCGAACGGCTTGCCCAGACGGATGACGACGCCAGGAACGCCGCCGTCGCGCACAATCATGTTGGAGCCGAGGCCGAGCGCCATCACCGGCGTTGCCGGGTCGAGCGCGGCGAGGAAGGCGCTGAGGTCGGCGACATCCTTCGGCTCGAACAGCCACTGTGCGGCGCCGCCCGATTTGAACCAGACGAGCGGTGCCAGCGGGGCATTTTGGGTCAGACGGCCTTCTATTCCCCTCCCGCTTGCGGGAGAGGTTAGGGGAGGGAATGACCTGGACGCCTGCGGAACGCCTTCGACAGGCCCTCCCCCAGCCCCTCCCGCAAGCGGGAGGGGAGAAGAAACCGTCGCACTCACTTAACCGCCTCGATGCCAGCCGCCAGCCCAGCGGCCCACTTGGTAATATCGCCCGCGCCGAGGCACACCACCATGTCGCCGGGCTGCACCACCTTGCCGAGCGCCTGCGCCAACGCACCCGCATCGGCAATCGTCGCCGCCGAGCGATGTCCGCGCCGCTTCAGCCCCTCGACCAGCGCCTCGGCGTCGACGCCCTCGACCGGGGCTTCGCCTGCGGCATAAACCGGCGCCACGAACACCATATCGGCGTCGTTGAACGCGCCCTGGAATTCCTCCATCAGATCGCCGAGCCGCGAATAGCGATGCGGCTGGACCACCGCGATCACGCGGTTCTGCACGCCCTCGCGTGCCGCCGACAGCACCGCGCGAATTTCGACCGGGTGATGGCCGTAATCGTCGATGATGGTGACGCCCCCAGTCTCGCCCACCTTGGTGAAACGCCGCTTCACCCCACCAAACTTGGCGAACCCCTGCTGGATCGTCGCATCCTCGATACCGAGTTCCAGCGCCACGCCGATCGCCGCCAGCGCGTTCTGCACATTGTGGCGGCCCGGCATCGGCAAATCGATGCCTTCGATCGAGCGCGTCGTGCCGTCGCGGTGGCGGATGATCACCTCGAAGCGGTTGCCGCCGGGCGTGGGCGTCACGTTGACGCCGCGCACGTCCGACTGCGCCGAGAAACCATAGGTCACCACACGCCGGTCGCGCACGCGCGGGATGATGTTCTGCACTTCGGGGTGATCGAGGCACAGCAAAGCCGCGCCGTAAAAAGGCACGTTTTCGACGAACTCGACGAACGCATCCTTCACCGCATCGAACGAGCCATAATGGTCGAGATGTTCGGGATCGATATTGGTGACGACCGCGATCGTGCCGTCGAGCCGGAGGAAGCTGCCGTCGCTCTCATCAGCCTCGACCACCATCCAATCGCTCGCGCCCAGGCGCGCGTTGGAGCCGTAGCTGTTGATGATGCCGCCGTTGATGACGGTGGGATCGACCCCGCCGGCATCGAGCAACGCCGCGACCATCGAGGTGGTCGTCGTCTTGCCATGCGTACCCGCGACCGCGACGGTCGATTTCAGGCGCATCAGTTCGGCGAGCATTTCCGCGCGGCGCACGACAGGAATGCGCCGCTCCAGCGCCGCTTCGACTTCCGGGTTGCCGCGCTTGATTGCGGTCGAGGTGACGATCACCGCCGCGTCGCCCAGATTTTCGGCGCGGTGGCCGATCGCGACCGGAATGCCCTTGGCGCGCAGCCCTTCCACGACATAGCCCTCGGCCACGTCAGACCCCTGCACGGCATAACCGAGATTCTTCATCACTTCGGCAATGCCCGACATGCCGATGCCGCCAATGCCAACAAAGTGGATCGTCCCGATGTCGGTTGCGACACCCCTCACGCAAAAGCCTCCCGTTTCCCGAGTTTGACCGCGCGCGGCGCGCCAATCGGCATGTCGCCCGGCGTATCGCCCAGGCTCTCGACCAGATCGGCCAGATCGCGCACCGCATCCGGCCGACCGCACGACCGCGCCCGCCCCGCCGCATTCTGCAACGCTTCGGGATCAAGCCCGAGCCGCTGCATCTGCTTGGCCAGCTCAATGGGCGTGAAATTGCGCTGGTCGATCGTGCGCGCGCCGCCCGCTTGCGTCATTTCGCGCGCATTGGCGGTCTGGTGATCGTCAGTGGCCGTCGGCAGCGGTACCAGGATGGCCGGGCGGCCCGCACAGGTCAGTTCCGCCAGCGTCGACGCCCCCGCGCGCGCAATCACCACATGCGCCCAGGCAAGCTGCTCGGGCAGATCAGGCAAATAGGTCGCGAGATCCGCCGCAATCGACAGTTCGGCATATTTCGCGCGGCAGGCATCGATATCCTCGATCCGCGCCTGATGCGTCACTTGCAAGCGACGACGAAACGCGACGGGCAGCAGCGACAGCCCATCGGGCACCACCTGGCTCAGCACACTCGCGCCCTGGCTGCCGCCGGTGACGAGCACGCGAAAAATGCCGTCTTCCTCCAGCAACGGATAGGGCTTGGAACGCAGCGCCAGCACCGCATCGCGCACCGGGTTGCCGACCAGATGCGTCTTCGCGCGCAACTTGGGGGCCAATCGCGCGACGTCTTCGTAAGAGGTGGCGATCGCATCCACCTTGTTCGCGACCAGCCGGTTGACGCGACCGAGCACGGCATTCTGCTCATGCACCGCCGTCGGGATGCCCTGATTGAACGCCGCCAGGAGCGCAGGCAACGCCGGATAGCCACCAAAACCGATCACTGCATCCGGCCGGAAGCTCTTGTAGAGCTCGATCGCCATCGCGCGGCCCTTCAGCATTGCCGACGCCGCCTTGATATAGCCGATCGGCCCGCCGCTCAGCCGCCCGGCGGGCAGGATATGCGTCTGAATGCCCTCGAACAGGCCGGGAAAGCGCACCCCGCGCTCATCGCTGATCAATGCGACATAATGCCCGCGCTTGATCAGTTCCGCCGCCAGTGCTGCCGCCGGGACCATATGCCCGCCAGTGCCGCCCGCCGCCAAAACGAAATGCCGTGCCGTGCTCATACCCCGCTCCGATGCCCGCTGCCCCGCTGGGCGATGTATTTTGATCGCGTGACGAAGGGATTGCGCCGAGTGAACGCCAGCAGCAAGCCCATCCCGATCGACAAAGCGATCAGCGAGGATCCGCCATAACTGATAAACGGTAGGGTCATGCCCTTGGATGGCGCAAGGCCAGTATTGACCGCCATCGAAATCAGCGACTGAACACCAAATTGCGTAGCAAGCCCGGCGGCCGCGAACAGCCGGAATTCGTCTTCCTCGTCGAGCAGCTTCACGAACACGCGCACCACGATCGCCAGAAACAACAAGGCGATCACCATGCACGCGAGCAATCCGAACTCCTCCCCGATCACCGAGAAGATGTAATCGGTATGCCCCTCGGGCAACCGGAATTTCATCGATCCGCCGCCCGGCCCGGTGCCGCGCCAGCCGCCTGCGGTGATCGTGTCATGCGCGGCATTGGTCTGGAAATGGTCGGCGGCCCCCACCCCTTCTGTCCCCGGGAACAGGAAGGCGTTGATGCGCGCGCGCGCCGTACCGTAGAACAGATAAGCGGCAACCAGCCCGGCGGGTACCGCCGCGATCAACCCAACGATCACTTTGGGCGATGTGCCCGAAATCATCAGCAGCGCCATCCACACCACGCAGAACACCACGGTCTGCCCGAAATCGGGCTGCAGCATCAGCAGCACCGCGACCAACGCGGTCATCGCGCCGGTGATGAACACGACGGGTAACGCCTCATCCTGCGCGCGCATCGACAGAATCCACGCGACCGTCACGATGAAGAACGGCTTCAGAAACTCGGATGGCTGTAGCAGCGACACGCCAAAATTCAGCCAGCGCGTCGCGCCGTTCTTCTCGACCCCGACCACCGGCACCAGCATCAGCAGCACCAGACAGGCGATCGTCCCGATCAACGCCATCCGCCGCGCAATCGCCACCGGCAGCATCGAAACGACCAGCAGCACCGGCAACGACACGCCGACCCACGCCAGCTGCCACCACAGATAGTAAAGCGGCGGCACATGGTGCTTGTCGTCCGAATAGCGCGTTGCCGCAGCAGGCGACGCCGCACCGACGGCGACCAGCCCGACCGCGATCAGCAGCAGCGTCAGCAACAGCAGCATCCGGTCGATATCCCAGAACCACATGCCCAGCGCCGAGCGGTCGCCACGTCCGCCGCGCCCCTTCATGCTCCGCCATAATTTCGGGGTCGGCCCGCGCGCCTCGCTCATGCCAGCGCCTCGACCAGGCGGCGGAACTGCTCGCCACGATCCTCAAAATCGCGAAACTGGTCGAAGGAGGCGCAGGCGGGCGACAGCAACACGGTGTCACCGGGCTGTGCGTTGCGCGCGGCGGCGGCGACGGCGGCGGCAAGATCGCCGCTTTGCTCGACCGGTACCGTGCCCTGCAGGATCTCGGCGAAACGCGGACCCGATTGCCCAATGGTGTACGCGCGCACGACATGCCCGAATTGGGGGGCGCAGGCGTCGAGATCGTCGGCCTTGGCCTTGCCGCCCAGAATCCAGTGAATCCGCCCGAACGCGGCCAGCGCGGGCGCGGTCGATTCCGGGTTGGTCGCCTTGCTGTCGTTGACATAGGTCACGCCGCGCAGGACGCGGACGCGTTCCATACGGTGCGCCAGACCGACAAAGCTTTGCAAAGCAGCATCGATCACCGCTTCGGGCACGCCCAGCGCCTGCGCCACCGCAATCGCGGCCAGCGCATTCTGCGCGTTGTGCGGCCCCTGCAACGATGGCCAGCGCGACTGGTCCATGCACACGCCGGGCGCGATCTTGGTGAGATGCTCAGCCCGCGCCGACAGGCTGCGCGCGATTTGCGCCGAGGGGGTATCGCCAATGCCGATGATCGCCGCGTGCGTGGCCGACTGCATCGCGAACAGGCGGGCCTTGGAGGCGGCATAGGCGTCGAAGCCATCATACCGGTCGAGATGGTCGGGCGTGATGTTGAGCAGCACCGCGACATCGCAATCGAGTGTTTGCGTCAGGTCGATCTGATAGCTGGACAGTTCCAGCACATAGACGCCGCCTGCGGGCAGCGGCTCCTGCTCCAGGATCGGCAAGCCGATATTGCCGCCCAGGCGCGACGGCACGCCTGCGGTTTGCAGGATGTGGTCGATCAGCGAAACCGTGGTCGATTTGCCGTTGGTGCCGGTGACGCCCACCACCTTATGCGGCGGCAGCGCAGGCCGCGCCTGCGCGAACAGTTCGATATCGCCGATGATCGGCACCCCCGCCGCGCGCGCCTTGGCCGCGACCGGGTGACGGTTGAGCGGCACGCCGGGCGAAACGACGAGCGCGTCGAAGGGGGAGAGATCGATCGTTTCGGGGTCGGCAAACGCCAAAGTCTCCCTCTCCCCTTCAGGGGAGAGGGTCGGGGAGAGGGGAACGCCAGCATTAGAGGTGCCGCCCGCTGCAGACTCCCCCTCTCCCCGACCCTCTCCCCGCGAGCGGGGAGAGGGAGACGAAAGCGCTTCACGCTTAGCCGCATCCGAATCCCATGCCGTCACCGCCGCGCCGCTGGCCAGCAGCGCGCGCACGGTCGCCGCGCCAGAGCGCGCAAGCCCCAGCACAGCGTAGCTCTTGCCGCGCCAGAGGGGCGATACGATCACCGGAGCTTCAACGTCGACAACCCTGCCAGCGCGAGCACGAGCGCGATGATCCAAAACCGGATCACCACGGTCGGCTCGCTCCAGCCGAGTTGCTCGAAATGGTGGTGGATCGGGGCCATCTTGAACACGCGGCGACCGGTGCGCTTGTAGAAGAACACCTGGATGATGACGCTCATCGCCTCGATCACGAACAGCCCGCCGATGATGCCCAGCACGATCTCGTGATGCGCCACCACCGCGATCGCGCCGAGCGCGCCGCCCAGCGCGAGACTGCCGGTATCGCCCATGAACACCGCCGCTGGCGGCGCGTTGAACCACAGGAACGCCAGCCCCGCCCCGACGATCGCGCCGCAGAAGATGGCCAGGTCGCCAGCGTGCGGCACATGCGGAATGCCGAGATAGGCCGCGAACTTGGCGTTGCCCGCCAGATATACGATGAGCATGAAGGCGACCGCCGCGATGATCACTGGCATCGTCGCCAGACCGTCCAGTCCATCGGTCAAATTCACCGCATTGCCGAACGCCACGATCGTGAAGGCGGCAAAGACGATGTAGAAATAGCCGAGCTCGATCACCGGCCCGCTATAGAATGGCAAATACAGATGCGTGCCGTTTTCATGCACGATCATCGTCGCGGCGATCCCGGCGATGGCGAATTCGCACACCAGCCGCAGCCGCCCGGAAACGCCAGCCGTGCTCGCCTTACGCACCTTGTCATAATCATCGAGGAAACCGATCGCGCCAAAGCCCAGCGTCACGAAGGTGCACGCCCAGACAAACGGGTTGGACAAGTCCATCCACAACAGGATCGAAAAGACCATCGAAGTCAGGATCATCAGCCCGCCCATCGTCGGCGTGCCGCGCTTGGCGAGGTGCGATTGCGGGCCGTCGCTACGGATCGGCTGCCCCTTGCCCTGGCGCACGCGCAACCAGCCGATAAAGCGCGGGCCGATCAACAGCCCCAGGAACAGCGACGTCGCCACCGCGCCGCCAGTCCTGAACGACAGATAGCGAAACAGGTTCAGCACGCTCGGGAAGCCGAGATAGGCGGCGATGAAATAGAGCATTAGTGTTCCCCGCTCCGCAGGCCAGCGACAACCGCCGCCAGCCCCACGCCGTTCGATCCCTTGATGAGCACCGCATCGCCCGGTGCCAGCATGGTGGACAGGCTGGCGCGCGCCGCAGCGGCGTCGGCGACATGGACGAAATCGCCCTTGCCCTCAAGCGCGTTCAGCAGCGGGCGGGCCCGTTCACCGACGAGAATGCCCGCTTCGACGCCAGCGGCCAGAACGGGTTCGGCCAGCCCGGCATGATAGGCATCGCTGCCGTCGCCAAGCTCGCGCATTTCGCCCAGCACCACGATTTTCCGCTTGGCGGGTTCCGCCGCGAGCACGGCGAGCGTCGCGCGCATCGACGAGGGATTGGCATTGTAGCTCTCGTCAATCACCAGCGCTTGCCCGGCCCCGACCGGAACCGTGAAGCGTGCGCCGCGCCCGGCGAGGCCGCCCAGTTCGGCCAGCGCCAGCCCCGCCAATGCGAGATCGCCACCGACCGCATCGACCGCCGCCAGCACCGCCAGGCTGTTGGACACCCAATGCTGCCCCGGCTGGCTGATCGTGAAGCTCAGTTCGCGCGCGCCGACGACGGCGGTGACGAAGGTGCCGCCGCTTTCGGTGCGCATCGTTTCGATCGCGCGAACGTCTGCGCCCTTGTCGAGGCCAAAGGTCACAATCCGCGCCGCATAAGGCGTGGCGGCGGCGATCAGGCGGTCGCGATGCGGGCTGTCATAAGGGACGATCGCCACGCCGCCCGGCTCCAGCCCCTGGAAAATCTCACCCTTGGCATCGGCGATGGCGGATTCGTCGCGGAAGAATTCGGTATGCGCCGGGGCGATGGTGGTGATGATCGCGACATGCGGGCGCACCAAAGTGGTCAAATGCGCCAGTTCGCCCGCGTGGTTCATGCCCATTTCGAACACGCCGAAGCGCGTTTCGGCGGGCATCCGCGCCAGGCTGAGCGGTACGCCGGTATGGTTGTTATAGCTTTTGACCGAACGGTGCGTCCGCGCCCGCGCGCCGCGTTCGAGCGCGGCGTAGAGCGCTTCCTTGGTGCCGGTCTTGCCGACCGACCCGGTAACACCGATGATCTTTGCCGCCGTCCGCGCGCGGGCGGCGCGGGCAAGGTTCTCCAGCGCGGCCATCGTGTCGGGCACGAGAACATGCGGGTGCGCGCTCGGCTGCGACACCAACGCCCCCGCCGCGCCGCGCGCAAACGCCTGGTCGAGGAAGCGATGGCCATCGGTCGCAGCGCCGGTCATCGCGACGAACAGGTCGCCGGGGCCGACTTCGCGCGAATCAAAGGTCACGCCGGTGGCGGTGAAGTCGCTTGACGCTGTGCCGCCGGTGGCAGCGGCGATCGCAGCGGAAGTCCACAGGCTCATGCCGCCATCTCCCGCGCGACGCTGACATCGTCGAACGGCAGCACCAGATCGCCGACGATCTGCCCCTGCTCATGCCCCTTGCCTGCGATCAGCACGATATCCTGCGGCCCCGCCATGGCGATCGCCGCGCCGATCGCGTCGCGGCGCGACCCGATCTCGGTCGCCTCGGGCGCGCCTGCCAGCACCATTGCGCGGATCGAGGCGGGGTCTTCCGAACGGGGATTGTCATCGGTAACGATGACATGGTCGGCCATCGCCGCCGCGATCCGCCCCATTTCGATGCGCTTGCCCCGGTCACGATCGCCGCCCGCGCCGATCACCACGATCAGCCGCCCCGCCGCATGGGGCTTGAGCGCAGAAATCGCCGCCTCCAGCGCATCGGGGGTATGCGCATAATCAACATAGACCGGCGCACCCTGCGCCGCGATCACTGCGCGCTCCAGCCGCCCGCGCACCGGCTGCAACCGGCCGAGCGCGGCGATCGTCGTGGCGACATCGCCACCGCACGCAATCACCAAGCCAGCCGAAGTCAGTGCGTTGGCGGCCTGATAGGCACCGATCAGTGGCAGCGTGACCTTATAGGTCTTGCCCTCCGCCTCGATCACCAGCCCCTGCCCGAGCAAGGTCGGATCGCGCCCGACCAGCTTGAGCGTTTCCCCCGTGGTGCCAACCGAAAGCACGTGAAGGCCTCGCGCACGCGCCACCTCGGCGACGCGAGCCGAGGCGGGATCGTCCGCCCACACCACCGCCGTGCCGTCATCAGCCAGGACCTCGCTGAACAGGCGCAGCTTGGCGTCGAGATACGCCGCCATCGTGCCGTGATAATCGAGATGATCACGGCTGAGATTGGTGAAGGCAGCGGCCTGCACCGTCAGACCTTCCGTGCGATATTGCGACAGGCCGTGGCTCGACGCCTCGAACGCGACATGGCTGACGCCTTCGCGCTTCAACCCCGCGACATTGGACAGGAAGGTGACGATGTCGGGCGTGGTCAGCCCGGTCGAGACGCGGTCATCGGCGGTGGTGACGCCAAGCGTGCCGATCGAGGCTGCATGGAACCCCGCCATCCGCCACAATTGCCGCACCATCTCAACCGTTGAGGTCTTGCCGTTGGTGCCGGTGACCGCGACCGCAACCTCCGGGAAAGGCGCGAAGAACTGCGCGGCGAGTTGGGCGAAACGGCGGCGCGGGTTGGCATCCGCGATGTGGAGAGCGCCGACCACTTCCGCCTCCGGGCGCGCCACCACCGCAATCGCGCCACCCGCGACGGCGGCTGCGATATAGTCCTCGCCATTGACGACCGCGCCCTGAAACGCGCCGAACACGACGCCCGGTGCCACCTTGCGATGGTCGATCGCAAACCCCGTGACCGTCGCATCCGGCGCACCGCCGACCAGCGTTGAAAGCTTCACTGTTCCTCCGCGCCGCTCGGCGGCGTTGCCCCGGCGACGAGAGTCAGCATCGGCCGGAGATCGCTAATATCCACATCGCGCCTCGCATCGGGCATCACACCCAGGATCGCCCCGGTCCGCGCGATCACTCGCCCCACCACCGGCGCAGCGTTCCATGCCGCCGTCTTCCAGCCGGCCGTTTCCCTGGTGCCTTCGGGCGAGTCGAGCATGGCCAGCACCACATAGCGCGGCGCGTCCATCGGGAAAGCGGCAACGAACGTGGCGACGTTGCGGTGATGATCATAGCCGCCGTTCGACGCCGCCTCAGCGGTGCCGGTCTTGCCGCCAACGCGGTAGCCCGGCGCATCGCCCTTGCGCCCGGTGCCATAGAGGCAGACGAGCCGGAGCAACTGGCGCATCCGCGCGCTGGTCGCCTCGCTCAGCACGCGCCGCCCCGCCGGTGCCTGTCCGGGCGTTACCTTGAGCAAGGTGGTCGGCCGCCAAATCCCGCCATTAACCATCGTCGCATACGCATTCGCCAGGTGCAGCGGGGTCACCGCGATGCCATGGCCATACGCCGTCGTCATCACCGTGGTGCGGCCCCAATAACGCGGCCAGATCGGGCCGGCGCGCTCGCGCAGTTCGATCGAGGGGCGCTCGCCAAAGCCCATGCCGGTGAACATCGCGGACAGCTTGTCCTTGCCCAGCTCATCCGCGATCCGCGCCGTCGCCACGTTGGACGAATAGATCAGCGTTTCGGGAATGTTGAGCCAGCGCTTCGGATCGCCGCGTTCATCGTGAATGGTGAAGCCACCGACCTTGAGCGGCGCGGTCGCATCGAAGCGGCGCGCCATCGAGGTGATCGTGCCGCTCTGGATCGCGGTCGCCATGGTGATCGGCTTGAAGGTCGAGCCGAGTTCATAGACCGATTGCGTCACGTTATTGCGCAGCGCGTCGCTGGTCGTGCCGGTCAGCTTGTTGGGATTGTAGACCGGCAGCGAGACCATCGCGAGCACTTCGCCGGTGTGCACGTCCAGCACCAGCCCGGTCGCCGCCTTGGCCTGAAAGGTGACCATCGCCCGGCCGAGTTCACTCTCCATCGCCGTCTGCACGCGCGCATCGATCGACAGGGCAATCGGCTCCCCGCGGTGGCGCGGGTCGGTCAGCCGCGCATCGAAGGCGCGCTCGATCCCGGCGCGGCCCATGATGTTGGGGTCGGTCGCGGTCGGCCCGATATAGCCGAGTGCATGCGCCGCCATCGTCGATTGCGGATAGAGCCGCTCGGGCTCGCGCGCAAAGACGATGCCGGGTTCGCCGAGCGCGTGGATCTCGTTCACCATCGCGGGCGAGGCATGTTTGTCGAGATAGGTAAACTTGGCCTTCATTGTCAGGCGTTGCAGATACCAGGCCGAGTCATGCTCGGGCATTGCCGCCGCCAAGCGATCCGCCAGGCCTTGGCGATCGCCCAGCAATTCCGCCGGGCGCACGCCGATCGTCCACGCCTCGATCGTGCGCGCCAGCGGCTGGCCGTTGCGATCCAGAATGTCGGCGCGCACCACCGGATTGACCGTCAGCGTCGCCGCCCCGGCAGGGGAGCCCAGCAGCCCCAGCAGCGCGATCCGCACGATCACCAGCAGGAAGCCCGCGCCGATCAGCAGCATCAGCATCATCAACCGCACATGTGCAACCGCGACCAGCGCATGGCGCTGATCGCTCGATCGCCTGGCTGGGAGGGGGCGCGCGACGAGGGTGCTCATCGCGCCGACCGGCTTTCCGCTCGAGCGCCGCTGCGCAAATCCCCGATCATGCTATCGTCGAGCAAGGCCCGGTCGAGCATCGCGACCGCAGCACGCGGCCTGGGCGGCGCGGCCGCGGCCATCGCCGTGCGCGGAGGCGGTGCGGAACGCTGGACCGCTGGCCCTTCGACTCGCGCAGCAGGTGTCGTGGCAGTGGCCGCGTGCAGGACAGGTTGCGTCGCCGGAGACCGCTCGGTGGTCATCGCGGTAACGGGCGCTGCGGGCACGAACGAGGCCATCTGCACAGCGGGCGTGCCGGGCGCGGGGGCGCTGCCCGGTTCGATCGACGCGAGCGCTGCTTCGTCCTGCACGAACTGCCCCTCGGCCGGGGCGACCAGCCCGAGCGTCTCGGCATTCCATTTGTCGAGCTGTGCGAGATTGGCGCGGGTGTCGAATTCGGTTTCCAGCGCGCGGATATCGCGCCGCGCGCGTTCGATCTCGCTCGCGGTACGGTCGAGCTTCTTGCGCTCCGCCGCGACCTGTAGCGGCACGAGCAGGAAGCCGAGCGCCACTGCGACGCCGGCCAGAAACCATCCGAGACTCTTCCACGCCAGCCCCAGCATTATAACAATCCCTCTGTCCCAGGTGTTTCCGGCCACGCCGCCGCACCGGTACGCCGTGCGGTGCGCAAGGTGGCCGACCGCGCACGCGGGTTGCGCGCGATCTCGTCTTCGCTGGCGCGAACCCCGCGCCCGACCTGCTCGAAGCTCGGCGCATGTTTCGCCGCCACTTCGGGCAAATGCCGTGATCCCGATGGCAAGCCGCCCGAGCGCTCGCGCAGGAAGCGCTTGACCATGCGGTCTTCGAGGCTGTGGAAGGTCACCACCGCCAGCCGCCCGCCAGGCGCGAGCACGCGCTCTGCCGCCGCGAGACCGTCGGCCAGTTCGCCCAATTCGCGGTTGATGTGGATGCGGATCGCCTGAAAGGTCCGCGTCGCCGGATCCTTCTTATCATGCGGTTTGTAGCCAAGCGCACGGCGAACAACGTGGGCCAACTCGCTGGTCCGCGTGATCGGGCGCGCAGCGACGATCGCGCGCGCCACCCGCTTGGCGCGCGGCTCTTCGCCATAGATCTTGAGCACGTCGGCGATCCGGCCTTCATCGGCTTCGTTGACGAAATCGGCGGCGCTTTCGCCCTCCTGGCTCATCCGCATGTCGAGCGGCCCGTCCGACTGGAAGCTGAAGCCGCGCTCGGCCTGGTCGAGCTGCATCGACGACACGCCGATATCCATCGTCACGCCCTGCACCGGCACGACGTCCCGCGCCGTCAATTCGGCGTCCAACGCGGAGAAGGTGGCAGGGACAAGCGTCAGCGCGCCATCGGCGTCGCGCACCAACGGCTCGCCCGCCGCGATAGCATCGGGGTCGCGATCGAAGGCGAAGACGCGCGCGCCCCGCGCCAGCATCGCGCGGGTATAGCCGCCCGCGCCGAACGTCGCATCGACATGCACCGCGCCCGCTTCGACGGCGAGCGCATCGACCACTTCGTCGAGCAGCACCGGAATGTGCGGGGCGTCGCTCACAGCGCGATCCCCTTCACCTTGCAGTGATAGCGGCATGCCGCCTGCATCGCCGGATCGACATCGACCGCGTCGATCAGCGTCTTTGGATCCCAAATCTCGATCCAGTCGAACGTGCCCCAGAAGAAGGCGTTTTCCCCGATATTGGCGTAATCGCGCGGGAAGCCGGGCATGATGAAGCGGCCCGATCCATCGAACGGCACGGGCTCGCCGCTCGCGCCGCGGCGCTTCAGATTGTAATTGGGCTCGCCCAGTTCATTGAGCTGACGCGCCTGGATCGCCTCGATCTCGGCCTTCAGGATTTTGACATAGGCAGGGTCGTAAGCGCGCAGGCACTTTTGCTGCGGGTGGACACCGACGATGACGGTGCCGCCATCCTTGCCATCGGCGCGCGGACTGTTCGCCGCCAGCGCCTGTCTGAGCGATGCAGGAATCGCAACCCGGCCCTTGTCATCGACAAGACCGAGGCCGTCTCCCTGATATTCGCTCCGGTCGTCCACGCTTACCCCGCACTCGGTGGGCAAGCCTCTCCCCTGCCCAGAATCGCGGGTTCGCGACGCTAGGTGCCCGCATGGTCAGCGCATGGTGCGCAGGCGAGATGAGTCTGCCCCTGATGAAGCAGAAGTTACACGGGGCCAGCTGGGGATACAAGGGGAAACGCGGGGATTTGACGGGACAAAGCCTCAATCGCTTCGATTCTCCACGGATTTTTTGCGCGTCATATCAACTCGTTCTTGATGCGTTCGCATCGGGATGGGGGATTTTCGGGGACGTGGTGGGCAAAACCGGTGGCAGCGGGGCGCTTTCCCCACAAATCCCCGGAAACGAGGTAATCACCGAACCGGCGCTGCAGCAGCCTTTGGCGGCAGCGTGTCGCTCTGGTTGCTGGCAGGGGCAACCGCACTCGGCGCAACGCCGAGCTCCGCCAACGGCTCCTTCGCAGAATCGGTGGAATTTCCGGAGACCATGGTGGCGACAACATCAGGACGCGCACTGCCAATCGCCGAGACTTGCCGGTCGCGACTGACCGTCGCGAAGATCGCGGCAGCAAGCCCGATCAGCAGCAGGACCGCCGCGAGGCCGATCATCCCGACTTTCGCACGCTGCATCGTCTGCGTTGGATCTTGAGCGAGAATTTTCATAGGCTGTGGCATAAATGTAACGCGTTAACGCGCGCTTGTCGATGCCGACAATTGTCAGCCCTTAAGCCAGGGCGGAACCGCCAGCCCTTTCTGTTCCAACCAAGCGCGATTGTAGAGCGTTGAGAGATAGCGAAAACCGGTATCACACAGGATCGTCGCCACGCGGCTGCCCGGCCCGAGTTGGCGCGCGAGGCGCACCGCCCCTGCGACGTTGATGCCCGAGGACAGGCCCAGACACAGCCCCTCTTCGGCCAGCAGCCGCGTGACCCATTCCATCCCCTCCGCATCCGAAATGCGGAATTGCGTATCGATCGGCGCGCCTTCCAGATTGGCGGTGATACGCCCCTGCCCGATCCCTTCGGCGACCGACGAGCCTTCGGCCTTCAACTCGCCATGGGCATAATATTCATACAGCGCCGCGCCATGCGGGTCGCTGAGCGCGATGCAGACTGCCTCGTCCTTGGCTTTCAGCCCCATCCCCACGCCCGCAATCGTACCGCCGGTGCCAGCCGCACAGGTGAAGCCATCGATTCGCCCGTCCATCTGCGCCCAGATCTCTTCGGCCGTGCCCACAATATGCGCGCGGCGGTTGGCGATATTGTCGAACTGATTGGCCCAGACCGCGTTCGCTGTTTCCTCGGCGATGCGGCGCGAGGTGTGCACAAAATGCGCCGGGTTCGAATAGGGTGCCGCCGGCACCAGCACGAGCTCAGCCCCAAGCGCGCGCAGCGTGTCCATTTTCTCGCGACTTTGCGTCTCGGGCATCACAATGATGGTGCGGTAGCCCTTGGCATTGGCGACCAGCGCCAGCCCGATGCCGGTATTGCCCGCCGTCCCCTCGACAAAGCACCCGCCGGGCTCGATCAGCCCGCGCGCCTCCGCATCCTCCACGATACCCAGCGCCGCACGGTCTTTTACCGAGGCACCGGGATTGGCAAATTCGCATTTGCCGTAAATCTCGCCCCCGGCCGCCTCGCTTGGCCCCTTGAGCAGGACGAGCGGGGTATTGCCAATGAGCGCGAGCGTATTTGGGGTGGTATGCATGCCCCCGAAATGCCGCGTGTTGGCAGCGGGGGCAAGCGAGCGTTGCTTGGGCGCACACAAGCCTGGTCGTTTAGCGGAACGGAATGCGAGGCCCTTTACCCCAATCGGCACCAAATCTCGGCCGAAAACCGGCGAAAATGTGGAGCTTGCGTTACACAATTATTGCAGCGCAAAAATCATGTTCCTTACGGGAAACACCACTCTTGACGCCCCGTGCTGCGTGCGCGAAGAAAAATGCCATGACCAAGCGCATCCTCCCCGCCGCCGCCCTTTTCCTGATGCTGTCGGCTTGTGAAAACAAGCCGACCGAAGTGTCGACCGTAGCGCCCGACCCGATGGCGGCCGTGCTGGCCAACAAGGCCCCGGTGGAACTGCCGCCGGCGATCAAGAAGGAAGTGACGTTCCGCTGCAAAGATAACAGCCTGGTCTACGTCACCTTCTTCCAGGGCGACAAGCAGGCGCTGGTGAAAGCGACCGAGAAGGGCACGCCGACCAAGCTCACCGCCGAAAAGGCGGGCGATCCGCTCAAAGCGGATGGCTATGAGATGACAGGCAATGAAAAGGCGGTCACGCTGACGCAGCCCGGCAAGCCCAAGCAGCTTTGCGATATCTGATCCTCGGCACCGGTTGCACGTATCGTCGGCATTCGCCACGATAGGCCGTTCCTGAGCGAGGGGCTTAAAACAGTGTCGACGATTGCGATCTACAGTTTGAAGGGCGGCGTGGGCAAAACCACGCTCGCCGTCAACCTTTCCTGGGCATCGGCGACGCTGTCCTCGCGTCGCACGTTGTTGTGGGATCTCGATCCGCAAGCGGCCAGCACCTTTTTGCTGTCGCAACGCGCCGAGAACGGCAAGCTCAAAGATCAGGCTCAATCGGTCTTCGCCAAGGATGTCGAACCCGACAAACTGATTGAAAAGACCGCGACGCCACGGCTCGACCTGATCGGGGCCGATGCCTCGTTGCGCGGGCTCGATCTGCTGTTTCACGAACTCGACAAGAAGAAGCGCCTGCAAAAACTGCTGGTCGGGTTGCGCAAGGATTATGACCGCATCCTGCTCGACTGTCCGCCCGGCCTGACCGAGACCAGCGACCAGGTCATGCGCGCGGCCGATCTGATCGTCGTTCCGGTCATCCCCTCGCCGCTATCCGAGCGCGCACTGGCCGAGGTCATCAAACACCTTGGTACCAAGGCGCAGATCATGCCGGTGCATTCGATGGTCGATCGTCGCCGCAAGCTCCATGCCGAGGCACTTGCGCGCCATCCCGATTGGCCCGTGGTCCCGATGGCGAGCCTGATCGAACAGGTCACCGCCAGGCGCGCCCCAGTCGGCAGCTTTGCCGCGCGCTCTGCGGGGGCACAGGCATTCGCGCATTTGTGGCAGGCGATCGAGCGCCGCCTGGCTGCGTGACCCGCGCCACGGACGACGCACCCTCGCCTCGCCAAACGCTCGACCCGCAACTGGTGCTGAGGGCCTATTCGGTCGGTGTCTTTCCGATGGCCGACAGCCGTGACGCCGAAGAGGTCTATTGGGTCGAACCGCAAGAGCGGGCGATCCTGCCGCTCGATGGCTTTCATCTCTCGCATTCGTTGCGCAAGACCGTCGCCGCGGATCGCTATCGCGTCACTGCGGACACCGCCTTTGCGCAAACGCTGCGGTTGTGCGCCGAATCGGTTCCGAACCGCCCGGACACCTGGATCAACCCCGGGATCGAACGCGTGTTCGTCCAGCTTCACGCGATGGGCTATGCGCATTCGGTCGAGGTCTGGGACGGGACGACGCTGGTTGGCGGGCTCTACGGATTGGCGCTGGGGCGTGCCTTTTTTGGCGAAAGCATGGTCAGTCGCGCGCGTGATGCGTCGAAAGTGGCGATCGCCTGGCTGGTGGCGCGGCTACGCGTCGGTGGCTTCACGCTGCTGGATTGCCAGTTCATGACCGATCACCTCGCCTCGTTGGGCGCGATCGAGATCAGCCGTAGCGATTATCTGGTCGCATTGTCCGCAGCGATTGCAGGGGCCGTGGGCTCTGACGCGTCCGCGTCCGGAGTGGGCGATTTCTTTGCGCTGGATCGCACGACCTCGCCGGTGTTGGACAAACCGGTTCCGGCCACGGAATTGGGCCCACCCTCCGGGAAGGTCATCGCGCAGCTTTTGACCCACACGTCATAAATCGGGTGCTGCACGACATTGAGCGCGGGCCGCTCCTTGAACAGCCAGCCGGAAAAAACCCGCCGCCAGTTCTTGTCGCTGCCGGCGACGTCAACCTGGACGAACGCGCCGGTATAATGTTCCTGCTCCCACGGCGCAGTCTGCTCGCAGGCACGCAGCCGCACGACGACATCGCCGACCCGCGCCGCTTTGCCGGGTTTCAGCACGATATCGCGCGACACGCCGTTACGCTTGTTGAGCAGTCCCAGGGTCGCCACGCGTTCCGCCATCGGGGTCGCCCCATACCCCGGATCGACGCCACCCCCGACATCGACCGTCACGATGTTACTGGCGCTGGTATCGGCGTCGAGCGCGGTTTCGGGGGTTTCCTTGGGTACCGGCGCAACCGTTTTCGACGGGCCGCACCCGGCCAGCACGACGGCAAGCACCAGCGCCACGCCGCCCGGCGCGGGACGAATCACGCGTCGGGCGTCCACGCTTCGTAATCGCCGGTCGCGGGGGCACGCACACCGCCCTTTTCCAGCGCGCCGCTTGGGCGATAGGCGGCTACGGTGCCGGTCAAATTGGGCTCGGCCGGCTTTTGCCAGGCGCGCGGCGCAGGCAGCGCGCGGGTGGGCACGTCATCGACTTGATGGTGGAGCCAACTGAACCACTCCGGCGCGACTCGGCTCGAATCATTGGGGCCGTTGTAGATCACCCAGCGGCGCGGGTTGCCCGCGGTATCGCGCCCGCCCTCATAATAGACGTTGCCAAGCGCGTCTTCGCCTACGCGCGCCTTGCCGCGCAGACCAAAGGCAGTGCCCCAGCTCGCGCCGGTCCACCAGGTGAAAGGATTGAGATTGATGCCCATGAAATGCGCTTAGCGCGACGCCGTGCTGCCTTCAACTGCGATCACGGGCTCTTCCGCCCCGCCCAGGCAACATGATCGCCTTCGGCGATGCCAAGGTCGAGCGCGCGGCCCCCGCGAAGTTCCAGCACCGCGCTGACCGGTTCGCCCGAGGGGATCTGCGTTTCTGATTGCGGCGCGGTATTTTCGGCGATCCGCGCGATGGTGCCGTCTGCACGGATGAAGATAATGTCGAGCGGGCTCGGCGTGTTCTTCATCCAGAAATTCGCCTCGCGCGGGGGGCCACCCTCAGGCGGATAGGGCGCGAACAGCATTCCGCCATTTTGCGGGATGTCGGTGCGGAACATCAGCCCGCGCTCCTGCTGATCCTTGGTGCGGGCCGTCTCGACGAGGAAGGCATGGCGGCCGTTTGCGCTGGTGATGGTCACCGAGACCATCTGCGGCGATGCCTCGACCGGATCGGACGCCGCAGTCGTGCCGTTACACCCACTTGCCACACCCGCCGCGACAAGGGCCAACAGCGTTACCAATCGAACGCGCATGATTCGGGATTCAGCCTTCCTGTTGCACGACCACTGCAAGCGGGCCTTTATCCCCTGCAATCATCCGCGCAAGCAAGAGTTGCCCCGGCTCGACCTCGACCAGTCCCGACCGGCGCAAGGTTTCGACATGCACAAAAACATCCGCAGAGTCCTCGTTGCGCACCAGGAACCCATAGCCTTTCAGTCGATTGAACCACTTGACCGTAACCGGCTCGAACGGGCCCGCTTTATCAAGTCCGTCCTCGCGATCCTGCGGGACCGTGGCGGAGAGCCGCAGGCGATCGAGCGGTTCGGTGGCTTCGCTCAAATCAATCGAAAGAATTTCAATCGCCTGCAAGCCGCGATCCCGTAGCGTCGCGATACATTCCAGGCGCGCGCCCTCGGGAAGGCTGCGCCGACCGTGCGGGCGCAACACCGAAAAGTGAATGAGAATATCGCCAACGCTCGGATCGTCGGCGACCAGAAAGCCGAACCCGCGCGTGATGTCGAACCATTTGAGAACCCCCGAATAGACCCGGGAAAGCGCACCGGACGAGGTCTGTTCTGTCTTAGCCTGTTCTGCGCACTTCGACCTATCGGGCAACAAAATCGTTTCGTTCAGCATGCCGATACCCCCACTCGCTGGCGTAGCACCGACCGCAGGCTAGAGAAAAATCAGACAAGTTCTGTGCGAAACTCCACAGACAGGAAAGGGAATCTACCTGTTTTCGAATAATCGATCGAGGTTTTCATCCGGTGCCATCATCGCGATACAGCGCGCGAGCGTGAAATCATGACCGCCCCGGATCATCGCCGCAATGTGCTTTTCGCGCACCGTGCGATCCGCCGCCACGCGCGCGAAGGGCCCGATTCGACGACGGCGGGCGAAGGCCAGCGCGGTCTCTACCGCGCGCGTGGCAACGTCCGGCACGATTGCGGCGCGGTCCTCCTCGGCAAGGCCAGCCGCGCGCAGCGCGCCCGTCACGCGGCGCATGCCCAGGCCGCGCCGCCCCATCGCCGCCGCCCGCGCCTCGCCAAAGGCACGGTCGTCAATATAACCGAGGTCCGCCAGTTTTTGGGCAAGTGCGGCGGGATCGCCCTCCTCGCCCGCCCATCCCCGTTCCCGGATCTTGCGCGAAAGGTAGGCGACCAATCGTCCCCGTGTCGTCGCGAAGCGTTCGACATAGCGCAGCGCAAGCCGCTCCAGGGCCGCTGCATCCAAAGCTGGCGCAACGCGTATCTCTTTGGGATTTGACCGGTTACGGATGGGATCGCGCATGACGCCATCATTGTGCCACAGTCGAACCGGATTTTGAACGCTTGGCATAAGCAGGGGTGCATGCCGAAGGAATTAGAGGCGCAGCGGCCGGGGGTCGCTGCGATCAAGGGCACAGAGACACATGACTATCGATGTTTCGGACGATCTTTTGGGCGATGCAGACGTGCGAACCGCCGCGGTGGCAACACCCAAGGCGATCGCGACACCGACCGAGGACACTCTGGCGCGCCGGTTCGCCGATTTCGACACGCTGGGTGCCGCGCTCGATTATGCGGCAAGCGGGCAACGCGGGCTGAACTTCCATGACGCGCGCGGTGCGCTGACACGGCCCTATCGCTTTGCCGAGCTGCGCGACGATGCGCTGGCGATGGCGCGCCGGCTGGTCGCGGCTGGGATCAAGCCCGCCGATCGGATCGCGATCGTCGCCGAAACCAGCCCCGAATTCGCCGCCCTGTTCTTCGGCGTTATCTATGCAGGGGCGTGGCCCGTCCCCTTGCCGCTGCCGACCTCGTTTGGCGGGCGCGATTCGTACATCGAGCAGCTTCGCGTGCAATTGACGAGTTGCGACCCGGTAATGCTCATCTATCCCCCGGAACTGTCCCAAATGGCGGGCGATGCGGCGGGATTGGCCGGGGTCGCAGGCATGGACTGGTCCAGCTTTGCCACCCGCAGCGCGCCGGATGTAGCGCTGCCGCAGGCACGCGGCGACGACATCGCCTATCTGCAATATTCGAGCGGGTCGACACGCTTCCCGCATGGCGTGGCGATCACGCACCACGCCTTGCTCAACAACCTTGCGGCGCATTCCCATGGCATGCAGCTGATCGAGAGTGACCGCTGCGTGTCGTGGCTGCCCTGGTATCACGACATGGGGCTGGTCGGCTGCTTCCTGTCGCCCGTCGCCAACCAGGTTTCGACCGATTATCTGAAGACCGAGGATTTCGCGCGCCGGCCGCTGGCATGGCTCGACATGATCAGCCGCAATGCCGGTACATCGGTCAGCTATTCGCCGACCTTTGGCTACGACATTTGCGCCCGTCGGATGTCGAGCCAGACCAAGGCGTCCGACCGCTTCGACCTGTCGCGCTGGCGCATTGCGGGCAATGGTGCCGACATGATCCGGCCCGACGTGATGCAGAGCTTCGTCGATTCGTTCAGCGATGCCGGGTTCAAGGCCAGCGCCTTCCTGCCAAGCTATGGTCTGGCCGAGGCGACGCTGGCGGTGTCGATCATGCCACCGACCGAGGGCATTCGCGTCGAACTGGTCGAGGAAACCCAATTGTCGGGCGTGCCCGTCGGGCAGGACCGGCCACAGCGCTTCCGCGCGATCGTCAATTGCGGCAAGCCGGTGCGCGACATGAAGGTCGAGATTCGCGAAGAAGACGGCACCCCGCTGCCCGAACGCGCGATCGGCAAGGTGTGGTGCTCGGGCCCGTCGGTGATGGTCGGCTATTTCCGCGACGAAGCGTCGACCAATGCGTGTCTGGTCGATGGATGGCTCGACACCGGCGATATGGGCTATCTCAGCGACGGCTATGTCTACATCGTCGGCCGCGCCAAGGACATGATCATCATCAACGGTCGCAACCACTGGCCGCAGGACATTGAATGGGCGGTCGAGCAACTGCCCGGCTTCAAAGCGGGCGATATCGCGGCCTTTGCGATCACCACGCCCGGCGGCGAAGAAACCCCCGCGGTGCTCGTCCAGTGCCGCAGCTCGGATGATGCCGAACGCCTGCGCCTGCGCGATGAGATCCGCGAACGGGTGCGGTCGGTTACCGGCATGAACTGCGTGATCGAGCTGATCCCGCCGCGCACGTTGCCGCGCACCAGCTCGGGCAAGCTCAGCCGGGCCAAGGCGCGCAACCTGTATCTGAACGGCGACATCAAGCCCTACGATCTGGCAGCGTAACCCCGCGCAAAAAATTCGCGAGGCTATAACGATCCGCTAACGCTGCGTGCGGTAGTGTCGCCGTCGTGAGCACCGACAGCACCTCCCAGTTCGCAACGCCGCGGATCGACGGCCGGGCGTTGCTCGGCCTCTACGACCCTGCGGATACGACCGATTGGGGGCCGATTCGCGCGGCGCAGCTTCATGCGGGCGGGCAACTGGCGCTGTTCCTGCTGGGTGCCAATGTTATCGGCGCCGCACTCGTCACGCTGATTCTCGCCCATATTGCGCCGTCATGGGCGCTGGCGAGCTGGGCGACGATCGTGGCCGCTGTTTCGGTGGCGATCACCTTCCGGCGGCTTGCGGCGCGCCAACGGGCCGGCAATGCGGCGGGTTTGCGCGCCGTGCGCGATACTGTGCTGGAAGGCGTGGCGCTGGCAGCGGTGTGGTCGGTGCCGCCGCTCGCGCTCGGCATGCGGGCCGATGCCGGGACGGCGCTTGGGCTGTGGATCGTGCTCTCGCTGCTGATGACCGCGTCCGCCACCGCGATGGCCGCGCTGCCGCTGGCGACGCTCAGCTTTCTTGGCATTTTGGGTTCGGCGATTGCCGCGATGCTGTTCTTTGTCGGCGGCCCGGTCTTTGCCGCGGCGGTGCTGCTGTTTACCGCGTTGTTGATGATCTGCTGCTTCAGCCGCGCGCGCGCGCTGGTGCTGATCCGCGCCGGCGAAATTTCGTTGGCGGAGCGCGACGAGACCGTCAGCCTGTTGCTGCGCGAAGCGGAAGACCATGGCGCGGACTGGCTGTGGGAAACCGATGCCGGTCGCCGCGTGGTCCGCGCATCCGCGCGCTTTGCGCATTCGGTCGGGCTCGACCCGGTCTCGATCAACGGCAAGTCGCTGCTGCAGGTGCTCGCCGGGCCAAGCTGGGAAGCCGGAAATGTCTCGGCAGGGCTGCGTCAGCTTGCCGAAAACCTGAAGGGGCGCGAGCCGTTTCGCGGTGTGTTGCTGCCGGTGCAGGTTGGCGACACCGAACGCTGGTTCGAGATCGCCGCCAACCCGCGCCATGACGAACGCGGCGCGTTTATCGGGTTTCGCGGCGTGGGATCGGACGTAACCGAAGAACGCGCATCGGCCGACAAGATCAATCGCATGGCACGGCTCGACACACTGACCGGCCTCCCCAATCGGCTGCTCATCAACGAAGCGCTGGTGCGCGCCATGGCCGATGCGGATAAGTGGGGCAGCCGCTGCGCCTTCATGATGATCGATCTCGATCGCTTCAAAGCCGTCAACGACACGCTCGGTCACCCGATTGGGGATCGGCTGCTCAGTCGCGTTTCGGAACGGCTCGCAAGTTTGATGACCGACAATGAAATCATCGGGCGTTTGGGCGGCGACGAATTCGCGGTCGTCGTCCGTGACGCCAGCGACACGTTACGCCTCGAACACCTTGCCCAGGCAATCGTGGACACGCTGTCGCGCCCGTATGAAATCGACCACCATACGCTCTACACCGGGGCCAGCGTCGGCCTGGCGACCGGACCACGCGACGGGCGGACCGCGGAAATGCTGATCCGCTCCGCCGATCTGGCGCTCTATCGCTCCAAGGACGCCGGTGGCGGCAAGTTCACCAGCTACGAACCGCAATTGCACGTCGCGGCCGAAGAGCGCCGCTTGCTCGAACAGGCGCTGCGCAAGGCACTGAGCAATGACGAGCTCCATCTCAACTACCAGCCGGTGGTAAACGCCGACACCGGCCACCTGACCGGCTTCGAGGCGCTGGTGCGCTGGACCCACCCCGAACTGGGCGTGATTTCGCCCGCAAAATTCATCCCGCTCGCAGAAGACGCGCGGCTAATCGCGCCGATTGGCGAATGGGTCTTGCGCACGGCCTGTGCCGAAGCGGCCGGCTGGCCGGGTGAGACGCGAGTCGCGGTCAACGTGTCGCCTGAGCAATTGCACAATCCCGGCTTCGTCTCGATCGTCGCCTCGGCCTTGGCCAATAGCGGCTTGCCTGCGCACCGCCTTGAACTCGAAGTCACCGAAAGCGTGTTCATGCGCGACGACACCGGTGCCGTGAAGGTGCTGGAGCGGATTCTGGGACTCGGCGTGCGGCTCAGCCTCGACGATTTCGGGACGGGCTATTCGTCGCTTGGCTACCTCAGCCGCACGCGCTTCTCGACCATCAAGATCGACCGGAGCTTCGTCATCGGGGCCGCCAAGGGCGTGGCCGAGCCGATCGCGATTATCCGCGCGGTGGTGGTGCTCGCGCAGAGCCTGGGCATGACGACCACCGCAGAGGGCGTCGAAACCGCCGACCAGCACCGCATGATCCAGGATCTCGGCTGCACCAAGGTGCAAGGCTATTATTTCAGCCGCCCCCTGCCCGTGGCCGAAGCGCGCGCGCTGGCCCATCGCGAGGGTCGCGAACGCGCCGTTGCATGAGGCGTCTTGCGGACCTCGCAAGCTCTCGCTAAACGGCCCGTCTGATAGGGGTGTAGCTCAGTTGGTTAGAGCGTCGGTCTCCAAAACCGAAGGCCCTCGGTTCGAGTCCGAGCTCCCCTGCCACCATCCATGCCATCGCGGCTTTGGACAATTCCCGACATCCCTGGAAATTTCGGCGCGGTAAGCGACTGATATCGCGATTCGGCTTTACAGTAGAATCGTGTTATACCTCCCACAACTTCGGGGGAGGTTCTTATGGCATCGGGCATCCGGACTTTCGGAATTGATGTTTCCCACTGGAACGGCAAGGTTTCGTGGGATGTGGTACTGAAACCGGACGCGCCGGTCACGGTCCATTTCGCCTATGTAAAGGCCAGCCAACTGTATCTGGGTGGATCGGGTCACGCTGTCCATCAGAAAGACAGCGAATTTGATGAAAATTGGGCGGCGCTGAAACACCATGGGCTGAAACGCGGAGCCTATCATTATTGCATGCCCGATTTCACCGCGCAGGAAATGGCCGATCTGTTTCTGAGCGTCTATCACCCCAGCAAGGGGGATCTTCTGCCTACGCTGGATGTGGAAGATGAATATGTCCACGCCATTCAATCGGGCACCAAAACGCGCGCGCAACTGGTTGCGCAGATCGTCGAATTCGGCAAAATCCTGGTGACGGCGACGGGTCATCAGCCGTTTCTGTATATCCGCAAGGACATTGCCGATTTCCTGGGCAACCCGCCCGAATTTGCTGCGTTTCCGCTGTGGCTCGCCAATTATAACCATCCGCCAACGCCGCCGGTGCCGAAACCGTGGACCGGCTACACCCTGTGGCAATATTCCGAGCAGGGTCACCTCGCGGG
The DNA here is from genome assembly GCF_017875905.1 of Sphingomonas sp. PL20. Classification (NCBI taxonomy): domain Bacteria; kingdom Pseudomonadati; phylum Pseudomonadota; class Alphaproteobacteria; order Sphingomonadales; family Sphingomonadaceae; genus Sphingomonas; species Sphingomonas sp. PL20. The sequence continues at coordinate 2,827,793 of NZ_JAGINH010000002.1, forward strand.
GGTCCCCGGCAATTGCGATCTCGATTATCTGAACGGGCCGCCCGCGCTCCTCGACTCGCTCTTGATTTAACGCGAATCCTGCGGCGATGGCGGTTCCGATCCTTTGGCCATCGCCGCCCCATTGTGAGGCGAGTTGATTTCACCCGCCGCCCGCGCTAATGCCTGTCTATTCCGAAATCGGGAATTCTCGTCATCGGGCCTTGGCAGGCCCGGACGGCGGGCCCATGTCCTGATCTTGGCCAAGAAAACATGAGTGCACAGCCCGTGGCGAAGACGACCCCCCTCGAATTCATCCGACAGGTTCAGGCCGAGACCAAGAAGGTCGTGTGGCCGACCCGGCGCGAGACGATCATGACCGGTGTGATGGTCGTCATCATGACGACGCTGCTCGGCCTGTTCTTCTTCGTGGTCGACACCGGCTTCGAGGCGATCGTCAAGCTGCTGCTCAGCCTCGCCAAATAATCTAGGTAAAACGACACATGGCACGCTGGTACATCATCCACGCTTATTCGGGTTTCGAGGGCAAGGTCCGCGATTCGATCATGGCCGAAGCGACCCGCATGGGCCTCGATCAACTGGTCGAACAAATCGAGGTGCCGACCGAAACGGTGACCGAGGCGCGCCGCGGCAAGAAGATCCTGGTCGAGCGCAAATTCATGCCGGGCTATGTGCTCGCCAAGCTCAACATGAATGACGACGTCTATCACCTCGTCAAGAACACGCCGAAGGTGACCGGCTTCCTCGGCCCGAACGGCAAGCCGCAGGCGATTCCGGAATCGGAAGCCGCGCGGATGCTCAGCACCAAGGACGAAGCCGCCGCGGCAGCGCCCAAGCAGAAGATCAAGGTCGATTTCGAAATCGGCGATTCGGTCAAGGTGCTCGACGGCCCGTTCGCGAGCTTCAACGGCATCGTCGAAGAGCTCGATTTCGACCGCAGCCGCGTCAAGGTGTCGGTGTCGATCTTCGGTCGCGCCACCCCGGTCGAGCTGGAATTCGAACAGGTCGAACGCAGCAAATAACCCCTTCTACCCGGACGCGGCGCAAGAGCCGCCGCGTCCGGGATACAAAATGCTGGCGCGTCATGCGCCACGCTTTAGGACCGTCCTTCACGCCCGCCGATCACGGTGGCTGACCGAGAGGGACCATGTCGATCCACCCCGCCCCCACGCCCGCGCACGGCCCCACCCCCTTTATGGATGGCTCGCCCCTTATCCGAATCGTTGTCATCCTACGACAGCAGGTCGTTTGAGGAAGGAGCGAAGGTCATGGACGTATCGGTTCTGGGAATTGATCTAGGCAAGAACAGCTGCAGCGTGGTTGGGCTGGATGCGACCGGCAAGGTCGTCGTCCGCCGACGGATGCGCCGCGACACGGTCATCACATACGCCGCAGGTCTGCCGGCTTGCGTCGTGGCGATGGAGGCCTGCTGCGGAGCTCATCACATGGGACGGGCGCTGGCACGACAAGGCCATGCCGTTCGGCTGATGTCGCCGGAATATGTCCGTCCATACGTTAAGGCGCAGAAGAACGACGACCGCGACGCTGAGGCGATCGCGGAAGCGGCAACACGGCCGACCATGCGGTTCGTCGAGTTGAAAACCGAGGAACAACTCGACATGCAAACGCTGCATCGCATCCGTGACCAGCTTGTCGGTGATCGCACCTCGTTGATGAACCAGATCAGAAGTCTTCTTCTGGAGCGCGGCTACATAGTCCCGCAAGGACGCGCAAAGCTTGCCGTCCGGCTGGGTGAGATGCTCGATGGTGACGAGCCAGTGCTGGGCTCTCGTATCCACCGGCTCGTCAGTGATATGCGTCTGCGCTGGATTGCCCTTGATGACCGGATCGCAGATCTCAATGCCGAGTTTACCGAGGCTGCCCGCTCGGATGAGCGAACGCGGCGCCTCCTGACTATTCCTGGTATCGGCGCGCTGAACGCGACGGCGCTGGTAGCTGCAGTTGGCGACGCTCGAACATTCGGACGGGGCAGGGATCTTGCCGCGTGGCTTGGGCTCGTGCCGCGTCAAGCAACGACCGGGGGTAAACCGCGATTGCTCGGCATTACCAAGCGCGGAAGCCGCTATCTGCGGAAAAACCTGATCCAGGGTGCCCGGGCATCACTACCGACGATGAGCAAGAGCGACACACGACTTGGCGCCTGGCTACGCGGCCTTTTGTCGCGTTCCCATCACAACACCGTCGTGGTGGCGCTAGCGGCCAAGATGGCGCGCATCGTCTGGGCGCTGCTGCGTCATGAGCGTACTTACGATCCAGCCGCACAAGCGGCGTGAACGAGATCAGCCGATGCACCTTGCACCGGCTGGATGATGTCTGCGGGAGGTAAGTGAAAGATGGCCTGACAGTCGACCGGTGACCTGGAACCCTATGGCTTAAAATGGCACTCGATGCCGGCCCCTTTATGAGGACCAGGACGCGCGGATCTCCATCTTGGCCAACGACCTCGCGTCGAAAGGCCGGATACGTTTTCGCAGACTGCTCAGAACATCAGACACAAACCGCTTGCCGACGGGGCGAGCCATACGTTTACCGCCACCTGTATTTTCAAGTGCTCACCGCGATCGTGCTGGGCGCGCTGATCGGGCATTTCTGGCCGACGACGGGCGAAGCGCTGAAGCCGCTGGGCGACGGCTTTATCAAGCTGGTGAAAATGATCATCGCGCCGGTGATCTTCCTCAGCCTGGTCAGCGGCATTGCCGGCATGCGCGAATTGAAGTCGGTCGGGCGCGTCGCGCTGAAAGCGTTCGGCTATTTCCTGTTTTTCTCGACGCTGGCGCTGATCCTAGGGCTGGTGGTTGCCAATGTCGTGCATCCGGGCACGGGGATGAACATCAATCCGGCAACGCTCGATGCTGGGTCGGTCGCCGATTATGCCAAGCAGGCGCACGAAACGACCTTTGTCGGCTTCCTAATGTCGATCATCCCCAACACGATGGTGTCGGCGCTGACCGAAGGGTCGATCCTGCAGACGCTGTTCGTTGCGGTATTGTTCGGCATCGCGGTGACGCTGGTCGGCGAACCGGCCGAGCCAGTGCTCGATCTGATCGAGCGGGTCGCGCTGATCGTGTTCCGCATCGTCGGCATCCTGATGCGCGCGGCACCGGTCGGCGCGTTCGGCGCGATCGCCTTTACCGTCGGCAAATATGGCGCGAGCAGCCTGATCAATCTCGGCGGGCTGGTCGCGACTTTCTATTTCACCTCGATCGTCTTCGTTCTGGTCATCCTCGGCGCAGTGGCGCGCCTGCACGGTTTCTCGATCCTGCGCCTGCTCGCCTATCTCAAGGCAGAATTGCTGCTGGTGCTGGGCACGTCCTCGTCCGAAGCGGCCTTGCCCAACCTGATCACCAAGCTGGAGGCGGCAGGGTGCGACAAGGGTGTGGTCGGGCTGGTGGTGCCGACCGGCTATTCGTTCAATCTCGATGGCACCAATATCTATATGACGCTGGCCGCCTTGTTCATCGCGCAGGCGTGCAACGTGCATCTGCCGATTGGCGACCAGTTGCTGCTGGTCGGCGTCGCCATGCTGAGTTCGAAGGGCGCGGCCGGGGTCACCGGCGCGGGCTTCATCACGCTGGCCGCCACGCTGTCGATCGTGCCGTCAGTGCCGGTCGCGGGCATGGCGCTGATCCTGGGGGTCGACCGCTTCATGAGCGAATGCCGCAGCCTGACCAACTTCATCGGCAATGCGGTCGCGGCGATCGTCGTCGCGCGCTGGGAGGGTAAGCTCGACCGGGCCAAATTGGAAGAGACGCTGCGGGGGAACGCACCGCTCCGGCTTAAATAGACCGCACCCCTTCCCGTTCGGGCGCGAACGGGAGGTGTGGTCACGCGCTCGACACACGCCCGGCCCGCCCCCGCTTGCGCCAATTCCCGCAAACGCTACGCTCGCACTTTCCCCGCCCCCCGAGGACCTTCCCGCATGCGCATCTTCGCCCTTCTGCTCGCCGGCACCCTTCTGACCAATGCCGCGCACGCGGCCACTCCAGCGGCGGACGAAGCACTCGATCTGGCGAAACAGGCGATCGCGCTGCGCTCGGTCAAAGGCCCCGGCAACCAGACCCCGCAAGTCGCGGCGCTCTACAAGGCCGCGCTGGTCGCGGGCGGCTTTGCCGATACGGATGTCGAGATCGTGCCGGTCGATGACACCTCCTATCTCATCGGCACCTGGCCCGGCAGCGACCCGAAGCTCAAGCCGCTGGTCATTTCCGGGCATATGGACGTGGTCGAGGCAAAGCCCGCCGATTGGCAGCGCGACCCGTTCACGCCCGTGGTCGAAAATGGCTATCTCTACGGGCGCGGCGCGACCGACATGAAGCTCGACGGCACGATCGCCATCGCCGCGCTGAATGACCTGCGCCGCACCGGCTACACGCCCAAGCGAACGATCATCATCGAATTTTCGGGCGACGAGGAAACCGCGATGAAGACCTCGGCGCTGATCGCCGAGCGGTTGAAGAACGCCGAACTCGTGCTCAACATCGATGGCGGCGGCGGCGTGCTCGACGAGACGACCGGCAAGCCCAAATATTGGACCTGGAACGGCGCTGAAAAAACCTATGCCGATTTCCGCCTGACCGTCACCAACCCCGGCGGCCATTCGTCGATGCCGCGCCCGGTCAACGCAATCGTCGAACTGTCCAAGGCGCTGGAAAAAGTCGGGGCCTATCACTTCACGCCCGAACTGAGCCCACTGACGCGCGAGGCGCTGGCCAAGGCCGCGCCGTTCGAGGAACCCGAAATCGGTGCCGCGCTGAAGGCGTTCGTCGCCGACCCGACCGACAAGGCCGCGATCGCGACGCTGACCGCCAACCCGGCGACGGTCGGCAAGATCGGCACGACCTGCGTGCCGACGTTGGTCAGCGGCGGCCATGCCGAAAACGCGCTGCCCCAGCGCGCCACCGCCAATATCAACTGCCGCATCTTCCCCGGCCACAAGCCCGCCGACATCATGGCCGAGCTGGGCCGCGTGATCGATGATCCGGGCGTCAAGCTGGAGGATGTCAGCGAAGGCTCGGTCCCCAACGACGCCTCGCCGATGCGCCCCGATTTCATCGCCGCGATCGATCGCGCAATGGGCAAGGTCTATCCGGGCGTGCCGGTCTTCCCGGCCATGGCATCGGGCGCGAGCGACAGCATGTGGTTTCGCTATCACCACGTGCCGAGCTATGGCGCGAGCCCGACCTTCATCAAGCCGTCCGAGGATTTCAGCCACGGCCTGAACGAACGCACCCCGATTTCGACGATCGAACCGGGGATCCGGTATTATCGCCTGCTCTTTGCTGATCTGTCGAAATAGCTTTCCAACTGCCGCTCGGCGAGGACACGCGCCTCGCCGGGGGTGAAATTGCCCGGCGACAGGCACAGTTCGAGCCATAAACCGTCGACCAACGCGGTGATCGCGATCGCCGCCAGCCGACGATCGGCTGCAGGCAGCCCGCACGCCGCGAGCAACGCTTCGAGATCGTCGCGATACGACTGATACAGCGCGTCATGCCGCGCGGCGATGATCGGCTTGGCCGACAGGCTCCAGAACGCGATCCAGGTCGCGAACAGCGCGCGATCGGCGATCGGCGGGGCGAAGCTCGCGGTAACATAAGCCACCACCCGCGCACGCGGGTCATCGCCCGCCGCCGCGACCGCTGCGGCCAGCGCGACATGCACCTGCTGCCCGACCGCCGCATAGGTTTCGGCGACAAGGCCATCGATCCCGGCGAAATAATGCCCGACCAGCCCCGGCGACACCCCCGCCTCCAGCGCGATCGCACGCACCGATGCGCCCGTAGCACCGTCGCGCGCCAGCACGCGCGCGGTCGCTTCGATCAGCGACTGGCGCCGTGCATCGGGTTCGGCGCGGGAGAAAGCGGGTTTGCTCATGATCCATTCCTGTTGCAGCCGGCGAATTCCTATTATACGATCGTACAACAAGCAACCGGAGCCACGCATGCCCCCCTCGGCCGATCACGATCCCGACGCCGACTGGAGCTTGCCCGGCTGGCTCTACACCGACCCCGAATATTATGCGGTCGAGATGGCGCGGGTGATCCGCCCGTCCTGGCAAATCGTCTGCCACCAGAACGATCTCGCCGAACCCGGCGCGTTCCACACGCTCGACTATCTGGGCGAGAGCGTCATCGCGGTGCGCGGCGACGATGGCGTGATCCGCGCCTTCGCCAATGTCTGCCGCCACCGCGCGATGCGGCTGGTCGAGGGGCCGAGCGGCTGCGCGAAAAAGCTCGTCTGCCCCTATCACGCCTGGACCTATGAAACCGATGGGCGGCTGACCGGCGTGCCGATGCGGCGCGATTACCCCGCGCTCGATTTGGCCGAAAACGGCCTCGCGCGCGTCGATCTGGAGATCTGGCGCGGCTTCGTGTTCGTCCGGCTGGTGGGCGACGGCCCCTCGGTCGCCGAGATGATGGCCCCCTATGACGCGCAGATCGCGCCCTATCGCTTCGAGGAGATGCAGACGCTCAGCCCGGTCCGGCTGCGTGATCGTGCGGTCAATTGGAAGAATGTCGGCGACAATTATTCGGACAATCTCCACATCCCGGTGGCGCATGACGGCCTCACCCGCCTGTTCGGCAAAAGCTATGCGATCGAGGCCGAACCCTGGGTCGACAAGATGTCAGGCCGCCTGGTCGACCGCGCGTCCGACAACCCGTGGGAGCGCTTCTACCAGACGCATCTGCCGCCCGTCCCGCATCTGCCCGAGGCGAACCAGCGGCTGTGGCTCTATTTCAAGCTGTGGCCCAACATGGCGTTCGATCTCTATGCCGACCAGATCGATTTCATGCAGTGGCTGCCGACCTCACCGACGACCTGCGTGCTGCGCGAAATGGCGTTCGCCTTGCCCGATGACCGGCGCGAAATGAAGCTGGTGCGCTACGCCAATTGGCGCATCAACCGCGTCGTCAATGCCGAGGACACCTGGCTGATCGAGCGCGTCCAGCGCGGCATGGCCTCGCACAGCTACACCGCCGGCCCGATCGGCCAGAGCGAGGTATGCCTGCGCAGCTTCGCGCGGAAAATTCGCGAGCGGATTCCCGAAGCAAGGCTGCACCGCGCGCCTGCGGCGGGGTGGTCGCGCCGCGAACGGGGCTAGGGCGATATATCCACCGCCCGTTCGCCCTGAGCCTGTCGAAGGGCCGTCCTACCCTCGCCAACGGTGCGAAAGACGTGGGCTGGGCTTCGACAAGCTCAGCCCGAACGGGGGTAGGAACGACCGACAACCGAGGTGATCGAGGGGAGATTTTATGACGAAACGCTACGACGCGCTCATCATCGGCGGTGGCCATAACGGCCTGGTCTGCGCCTTTTACCTCGCCCGCGCTGGCCTGAAAGTGCGCGTGCTCGAACGCCGCCATGTCGTCGGCGGCGCGGCGGTGACCGAGGAATTCCACCCCGGCTTCCGCAATTCGACCGCCAGCTACACCGTCAGCCTGCTGCGCCCCAAGGTGATCGCCGACATGAAGCTGCACGATCGCGGCTTTCGCATCATCGAGCGGACGATCAGCAATTTCTTCCCCTTCCCCGATACCTATCTCACCCTCGGCGGCGGCACAGCAAGAACCCAACAGCAGTTCGCCCGCTTCAGCCAGAAGGATGCCGACGCCTATCCCGCCTATGACGCCGCGCTGGAGAAGGTCGCGCAGGTGCTGCGCGATCTGGCGCTCAAGACCCCGCCCAATGTCGGCGGCGGCCTCCGCGCCCTGCTCTCAGGTGCGACGCAAGGCTGGCCGATCGCCAAAATGGAGATCGAAGCCCAGCGCGATCTGCTCGACGTCTTCACCAAATCCGCGCGCGATTTCCTCGATGGCTGGTTCGAGGACGATCACGTCAAATCGGCCTTCGCCTTCGATGCCGTGGTCGGCAATTATGCGGGCGTATCGACGCCGGGCAGCGCCTATGTCCTGCTCCACCATGTCTTTGGCGAAGTGAACGGCAAATATGGCGCCTGGGGCCATTCGGTCGGCGGCATGGGTGCGATCACCCAGGCGATGGCGCGCGCCTGCGAGGATGCCGGGGTCGAGATCAGCCTGGAAGCGCCCGTCGCCAAGCTGCTGACCGAGGGCGATAAGGTCGCAGGCGTGCGGCTCGAATCGGGCGAGGAAATCGCCGCCGCCATTGTCGCCGCCAATGTCGGCCCGGCGTTGCTGTATCGCCAGATGGTCGACTCCGCCGACATGCCCGCCGATTTCAAGCGCAGGATCCAAAGCTTCAAAACCGGCAGCGGCACCTTCCGCATGAACGTCGCTTTGTCCGAACTGCCTGACTTCACCGTCTTCCCCGGCAAGGACAAGGCCGAGCACCACACCGCCGGGATCATCATCGCGCCCGGCATGGACTATATGGACCAGGCGTTCATCGACGCGCAGCAACATGGCTGGTCGAAAAAGCCGATCGTCGAGATGAAGCTGCCGACCACCGTCGACGACAGCCTCGCCCCGCCCGGGCAGCACATTGCCAGCCTGTTCTGCCAGCAATTCGACCCCAAGGTCGATTGGGACACGCACCGCGAGGAGGTGGCTGACCTGATCATCGACACCGTGACCGACCATGCGCCCAATTTCAAAGCCTCGGTGATCGCACGGCAAATCCACTCCCCGCTCGATCTCGAACGTAAATTCGGGCTGATCGGCGGCGACATTTTCCACGGCACGATGGGCCTCGACCAATTATGGGCGGCACGCCCGATGCTCGGCCACGGCGATTATCGCGGGCCGATCAAGGGGTTGTACATGTGCGGATCGGGCACCCACCCCGGCGGCGGCGTCACCGGCGCGCCGGGGCACAATGCGGCGCACGAGATTTTGCGGGATCGCAGCGTGGTGGGGCGTTTGTTCGGGTAGGACGCCCCCCGTCACCCCGGGCTTGTCCCGGGGTCCACCGGGATTTGCATTCTACGGCCTCAGGAAGTGCGGCACCGTGGACCCCGGGACAAGCCCGGGGTGACGTTTGCGGTCAGATCACCGCCCCCCAAACCGCAACCAATAGAGCGGCAGCGCCGTCAGCATCAGCACAACGCTCGCCCCCGCCGCCTCCAGCCCAGCCCCCCACAGCGCCCAGCCGGCGAACCCCAGCCCCGCCACCGCCGCAACCGGCGCGATGCGCTTGGCCAAGGCGGTCAGGCACGCCCCGACATACAGCCAGATCGACGCCGCCGCCGTCAGCCGCAGCATGAAATCGAGCAAGCCGCCGAGCGAGCGCGTCGCATTGGACAGCACCAGCACGCTCGCCAGCGTAGTCGCCAGCAACAGCATCGGGATCGGCACATCGCGCGCGCTGGTGCGCCCGACCCAGCGCGGCAGCAGCCCGGCGCGCGCCATCCCCAGCGGCACCTCGCCTTGCAGCAGCGTCCAGCCATTGAGCGCGCCGATCGCCGCAATCGCGGCAAAGGCGGCGGTGGCAAGCCCCGCCTGATGCCCCCAAAAGCGTTCGACGAACACAGCGAAGGGGGCCTGCGCGTTGGCGACCTCGGCCGTCGGCAGTGCGAAGATGATCCCGCTGCACACCACTATGTACAGCAGCCCCGTCAGCCCCAGCCCGAACAGCGTCGCGCGCACGACATTGCGCGCCGGATCGCGCACGCGCTCGGCGGCGACGCTCGCCGCCTCGAACCCGACGATCGCGAAGAACGCCAAGGTCAGCGCCGGGGTCAGTTGCGACCAGGCGAAGGGCGGGTGCGCCTCGGCATGAAACGCACCGCCACCGCTCAGCACCACGCCCGCGAGGATCAGCACGATCGCAGCAAGCGGCAGCAATTTGAGCAAGGTCGTCGTCACCTGAAACGCCCCCGCCAATCGCGCGCCGCCCAGATTGAGCAAGGTCAGCAGCCACAACAGCACCGTCGCCGACAGCGCCTGCGCCAGCGACGTCGCGCCGAGCACGGGCACGAATTGCGCGAGATAACGGATCGCGGTCAGCGCGATCACCGCATTGGCCGACCACACACTGACCCAATAGCTCCAGCCGACCAGCACCCCCGGCAACGGCCCCAGCCCCGCGCCGCACATCGCGACCACGCCGGTCGCCGCGGGCATCGCCGCGGTCAAGCGCGCGAGCACCCAGGCGATCAGCAACGCGCCCCCTACCCCCACGATCCACGCGACGATGCTCGTCCAGCCATAGGGTGCCAGTTGCGCGGGCAGCACGAAGATGCCCGATCCGATCATTCCGCCCATCACCAAGGCGGTCGCGGTCCAGAAGCCAAAGGGTCGCGGTGCCGACTCCATGCGCGTCTCCCGGGATCGGGCCGACCCCGATGCCGAATGCAGCACGCCACGCGCGCCAACGCCATAGTTCCTTTTCGGCGCGCGTGCGCTACCACCGTCCCATGACACAGACGGCAAGCACGACGGACATGGACTGGATGGCGGCGAGCGGTCGCTATCCCCCGCGCCTGATCGCGGCGGCGCTGGCGCTGCACGACAATCGCCTGGGCGAGGCCGAGCCCTTGCTCAAGGCGCATCTGAAGGACGATCCGTTCGATGTCGCGGCGATCCGCATGCTGGCCGAACTCGCCGGGCGGATCGGGCGCTACCGTGATTCCGAAACGCTGCTGCGCCGCGCGGTCGAATTGTCCCCCGCCTTCACCGCCGCGCGCGCCAATCTGGCGCTGGTGCTGTACCGCCTCAATCGCCCGGCCGAGGCGATCGCCGAGCTGAACGTGGTCGCCGCCGAAGACCCCGACAATCCCGGCCACGCCAACCTTCAGGCCGCCGCCTTCGGGCGTATCGGCCAGTTCGACGAAGCGATCGCGCTGTATGAGCGCGTGCTGGCCGACGCGCCGGAGCAACCGCGCGTGTGGATGAGCTATGGCCATATGCTCAAGACCGTCGGTCGCCAGGCCGATGGCGTCGCCGCCTATCGCCGCGCGATCACGCTGCTGCCGACGCTGGGCGAAGCGTGGTGGAGCCTCGCCAATTTGAAGACGGTGACCTTTGCCGAGGACGACATCGCCGCGATGCAAGGCGCGCTGGAGCAGCCCGGTATTTCCGACGAAGACCGCTTCCATCTCGATTTCGCGCTGGGCAAGGCGTTCGAGGATCGCCGCCAGGCCGAGCGCGCCTTCGCGCATTATGCGGCGGGCAACACACTGCGCCGCAAGCACATCAGCTACAGCGCCGATGAGACCCAAGCCTTTGTCGACCGCAGCATTGCGCTGTTCACGCAGGACTTCCTAGCCGAACGCGCCGGCCAGGGCTTTGCCGCGCCCGACCCGATCTTCATCCTCGGGATGCCGCGCGCCGGATCGACGCTGATCGAGCAGATCCTCTCCAGCCACAGCCAGGTCGAGGGGACCAGCGAACTGCCCGACATCCCCGCACTCGCCAGGCGCGATGCGGCCTATCCCGAGGGGTTGGCGAGCTGGCCCGCCGAGCGGCTGCGCGAGATGGGCGAGGAGTATCTCCAACGCACCCGCATCCAGCGCCGCACCGACCGCCCCTTCTTCATCGACAAATTGCCCAACAACTGGGCGCATGTCCCCTTCATCCACCTGATTCTGCCGAAGGCGCGGATCATCGATGCACGGCGGCATCCGCTCGGCTGCTGCTTCTCCAACTTCAAACAGCATTTCGCGCGCGGCCAAGGCTTCAGCTACGCGCTCGATGACATGGGTCGCTACTATCGCGATTATGTGCGACTGATGGACCATGTCGATGCCGTCCTGCCCGGCCGCGTCCACCGCGTGCTGTATGAGGATATGGTCGAGAATACCGAGGCGACCGTGCGCGCCCTGCTCGCCGCCTGTGGCCTGCCGTTCGAGCCTGCGTGCCTCGCCTTTCACGAAACCGCGCGCGCCGTGCGCACCGCCAGTTCGGAACAGGTCCGCCAACCGATCTTCCGCGAGGGCACCGAAGCGTGGAAGCCGTTCGAACCGTGGCTGAATCCGCTGAAGCACGTTTTGGGCGATGTGCTGGAGCGCTATCCCGTCGCGCCTGTCACAACGTTGTAATTTCGCAACGCCTGCGTACGATTGTTACGTAGCCGTGGCAGTCCGCTTGACGGATGCTGCGGGCGCGAACACCCTGTTGAAACAATATAGGGGGAATCTGATGTCGTCGTTCGGGTATCGTGCCGCAATCCTCGCATTGTTGTCGTCGACGGCGTTTGGAGCCCCGGCGTTCGCGCAGAGCGCCCCGCCCGAACCGGCCCCGGCCACCGCGCCGACCGATGGCGGCGACATTATCGTCACCGCGACCAAGCGTTCGGAAACATTGCAGAATGTGCCGATCAGCGTGCAGGCGCTGACCACCAAGAAGCTCGACGAGCTCAACATTTCGAACTTCTCGCAATATGCGCAGCAATTGCCGTCCGTGTCGTTCCAGGCGCTGGGCGGCACGCCCGGCACCAACGTCATCTATATGCGCGGCGTCGCCTCGGGCGGCGATGGCAACCATTCCGGCTCGCTCCCCTCGGTCGGCGTTTATCTCGATGAGCAGCCCGTCACCACGATCGGCGGCAATCTCGACGTCCATATCTACGACATTGCGCGAATCGAGAGCCTGTCGGGGCCGCAGGGCACGCTGTACGGCGCTTCGTCCGAAGCCGGCACGATCCGCATCATCACCAATCAGCCTGATCTCTCGCATTTCTACGGTCGCGCCGATATCGAAGGCAATAAGGTCAGCAAGGGCGGCTTTGGCGGCAAGGCCGAGGGGATGGTCAACATCCCGCTGTCGCCTTCGATGGCGCTGCGCGTCGTCGGTTTCTACCAGCGCGATGCGGGCTATATCGACAATGTGCCGGGCACGCTGCGCTTCTGCAGCGGCACCACTTTCGATGCCAATGGCAATTGCGTGAAAGACGGCCTCACCGTCAACAACAACGCCTTCGTCAAGAAAGACTATAACGATACCGAAATCGCAGGCGGACGCGCGGCGCTGAAGGTCGATCTCGACAGCAATTGGACGGTCACGCCGACCGTGATGTATCAGGATACGCGCAGCCACGGCGCCTATGGCTATGATCCCAAGGTCGGCGATCTGCAGGTGCAGCATTTCTACCCCGAATATCGCCGCGACCGCTTCATCCAGGCGGGGCTGACGATCGCGGGCAAGATCGGCAATTGGGACGTGACCTATGCCGGTGCCTATCTCGACCGTAAGGATTTCTCGTCGAGCGACTATACCGATTACGCCGAGGCGTATGACAATCTCTATTCCTCGGTTGGCGGCATTGCCGGCTATTTTTACTTCAAGGACAATGCCGGAAAGCCAATCGACGCGCGCCAACGCGTGATCGGCAGCGACCATTTCAAGAAAATGAGCCAGGAATTTCGGGTCGCCAGCCCGTCAAGCGAGCGGTTCCGTGTTGTCGCGGGGGCCTTCTATCAGCGCCAGAGCAACGACATCCATCAGGATTATCAGGTGCCCGGCCTGGCCACCACCCTCTCGGTCAATGGCCACCCCGGCACCTTGTGGCTGACGCAACAGCATCGCGTCGACAAGGATTATGCGATGTTCGGCGAGGCGAGCTACGACATCACCCCGCGCCTGACCGCCACCGTCGGCGGCCGCGCCTTCATCTATGACAATTCGCTGATCGGCTTTTTCGGCTTCGGCCGCGATCCGGCCAATGGCTATAATACCACGCCGTATAATGCGGCGGGCAGTTCACGCACCGGCGTCGCGGGGTGTTTCACCACCAACGGCACCCGCTTGCGCGACGCGGTCGCGGCGGGCGGGTCGACCACATTGCTCCCGGCGGCGGTGGCGGGCAGCCCCTGTACCAACCTCGGCGTCTATCGCGCCGGAGAGGGCGTGGTTCCGGTGCAGGCGTCCGGGCAAGGCGTGACCTATCGCTTCAACCTGAGCTGGAAACCGGTCGATGGCGTGTTGCTTTATGGCACCGCCTCACGCGGCTTCCGCCCGGGCGGAATCAACCGCCGCGCCGACGTTGCCGCTTATGCCGCCGACTACCTTACCAACTATGAATTCGGGGCCAAGACCACGCTGCTCGGCGGCAAATTGCGGCTGAATGGGGCTATCTACCAACAGGATTGGGACAAATTCCAATTCTCCTTCCTCGGCGCGAACAGCTTCACCGAAATTCACAACGGCCCCAATGCGCGCATTCGCGGTGCGGAAATCATCAGCAACCTCTCGCTCGGTGCGCTCGCGCTAAGTGCCTCTGGCTCCTATACCGACGCCAAGACGCGCAAGAATCTGTGCCTTATCGATGACCCGACCTTCACTTGCACGGGTGCAGGGAATTTGCTGTCGGCCAAAGCGGGCACGCGGCTGCCGATCACGCCCAAGTTCAAGGCAAGCGGATCGGCGCGCTACACCGTGCCGGTCGGCGCGGCCAAAGCCTACGGCCAGGCTGTGGTGTCCTATCAGGGCTCGGCCGCGTCCGATATCCGATCGGCGACCTTTGCACCGGGGGGTATTGTCATCAATCCGGCCGCACAGCTCGGGCAGCTCTCTGCCTTCACCACCGCCGATTTCGCAGCGGGGGTGCAGTTCCAGCGCTACAGCATCGAACTGTTCATCGAGAATGCGTTCGACACGCGCGGGCAACTCTCTCGCTTCCAGGAATGCGGCAGTTGCGGACAGCGGCCCTATATCGTGCCGACAACGCCGCAGACGATCGGCGTGCGCTTGCATGGCGACTTTTAGCGCGAACCGCGCCGCCTGATCGATTGGTCAGGCGGCGCAGGCCGTCGCCGCGCGCATCGCGCTTCGCCGCTGACGAAACCACCGCTCGAAATCAGCCTGCTCGAGCGGGCGCGCATAATGATAGCCTTGCGCCTCGTCACACCCCAACCCGTTCAAAATCTGCGCAGTGTCGGCCGTCTCCACGCCCTCGGCGACCACGCGATGCCCCAGCCCGTGCGACAATTGGATCATGGTGCGCACCAGGATGCGGGCCTGTTCGGCATCGTGATCGAGCGATTGGACGAAGGACCGGTCGATCTTGACGACGCTGATCGGCAGGCGCTGCAGATACGCCAGGCTGCTATGGCCGGTCCCGAAATCATCGAGCGCGATCCGGATGCCCAGATCCGCCAGCGCTCGCAATCTGGCGAGCGCGATCACCGGGTCGCACATCATGGCGCTCTCGGTCACCTCGAGTTCCAGAAATTCCGGGCGAACGCGGTGCTTTAACAGGTACAGTTGCACGCGTTCGACGAAATCCACCTCTTCCAGGTTCGCCGCCGAGACATTGATCGATAGCTGAAGATCGATCCCGCTCGCATGCCAGGCGGCAAGCTGCTCCAGGGCATGGTCCAGCACCCAGGTGGTCACAGGCCGCATGAGCGCGGTTTGCTCGACGATCGGGATAAATTCGGTTGGCGAAACATCCCCCAGCTTCGGATGCGTCCAGCGCAACAGCGCCTCCGCCCCACAGCACCCACCCCCGGCAAGATCGATGCGTGGCTGATAGACGAGGCGCAATTCGCCGGGCAGATCGAACGCGTCGCAAAAGTCCTTCAACAGGCTGAAACGACGCACTTGTTTCCCGTCGCTGGCCGACGAGTACAGGCTGATCTGTCCACCCGCCAGCCGGGCGTCCTGTGCCGCGCTATAGGCCATTCGCAGGACATCGCTGCCCGGCGTCTGGCCCGCCAGAAACGGGGCAACGCCAATGGTACTGGTCAGCACGAACCGTTCGTGCGCGCCGCGCAAGCGGGCATCGTTCAACGCGACCTTCAGGCGCGCAAGGAACGTGGCATCGTCGGTCTCCGCCAAGCCCAGAAAGGCGAACTGCGTCGCCGCGACATGATACGCGGTGCGGCCCGGCCCAAGCCCCGCGCGCAGGCCCGACGCGGCAGCCTGGACGATCTGGTCGATGAAGGTTGGCCCCATCACGCTCATCCCCTGCGTGAGCTGCTCGCTGGGTGCCAAATCCACCAACGCCAGCAAGCGGCGCTGCCCCGGCGTGTTGCGGCCCAGATCCTCAAGATCTTCCAGCAATTGGTTTCTGTTGAGCAAGCCAGACACCGGATCGACACGACCGATCGCGTGTTGCAACTCGATTTGCGACATCACCATGTCAGCCAGATCGGTCAGCGCCGCAATTTCTGGCGCGGATGCGCCGCGCGGCTCAAGGCCAAGCACACACAGCGCGCCCAGGCCACAGCCGCTCCTGGTGGTGAGCGGCACCCCCGCATAGAAACGGACACCATCGCGCGCGAGCGGGCTGTCGACGTAATCGGGGTCCGCCAACAGATCCGAGATGACCACACATTGCGTCGATTCAGCGACTTGCGCGCACGGTGCCTGCGCCCGCGGAATGGAGCTATGCTCGACCCCGACGCGCGACTTGAACCATTGGCGGTCGCGATCGGTCAGCGAGATTGCGGCGATCGGCAGCCCGAAAACCATCGCGGCCATCCGCGTAATCCGGTCGAAGCTGTCGCTCGGCGGCGTGTCGAGCAGATTGAGCTGGCGCAATGCGTCGAGACGGGTCTGCTCGGGACACATTGACCAACTCCTCCGTAACGACGCAGCGCCGCGCCACTTTACAATATATGAATCTTTTCAGGCCGATCGGGGGATCCCGCGCGAAATTGTCGACGGCCGCAAGGGCGATTGCACCGCCACGGACTTTGCGCTATGCGCGCCAGCTTCCTACACAAAGCTGTCGGAATATGCGGGAGGGTGCCTTGGCATCCGCTTGAACCGCTAAACTTGAACCGGGCGTCGTGGGTTCCCCTCGCCGCCCCTTACAGAGTGAGTACACATGGCAAAAAAGATTACAGGCTATATCAAGCTGCAGGTGCCGGCCGGCAAGGCCAACCCGTCGCCCCCGATCGGTCCGGCGCTGGGTCAGCGCGGCGTCAACATCATGGAATTCTGCAAGGCGTTCAACGCCTCGACCGGTGACCAGGAAGTCGGCACGCCGCTCCCCACCGTGATCACCGTCTATGCCGACCGTTCGTTCTCGTTCGAAACGAAGACGCCGCCGGCATCGTATCTGATCAAGAAGGCCGCCAATCTGAAGTCGGGCTCGAAGGAGCCGGGCAAGGTGTCCGCCGGAAAGATCAAGCGTTCGCAGCTCGCCGACATCGCGACCGCGAAGATGAAGGATCTCAACGCCAACGACCTCGAGTCGGCAACGCGCATCATCGAGGGTTCTGCCCGCGCGATGGGCCTCGAAGTGGTGGAGGGCTAAGATCATGGCATTTGTCAGCAAGAAGCAAAAAGCCGTCACCATCGACCGTCAGAAGCTGCACGGCGTGGACGAAGCCATCGCGCTCGCCAAGGCCGGCGCAACCTCGAAGTTCGACGAGACGATCGAAGTCGCTCTGAACCTCGGCGTCGATCCGCGTCACGCCGACCAGATGGTCCGCGGCGTCGTCACGCTGCCCAAGGGCACCGGCAAGACCGTGCGCGTCGGGGTGTTCGCCAAGGGTGCGAAGGCCGACGAAGCCCGCGCCGCTGGTGCGGACGTGGTCGGTGCGGAAGACCTGATGGAAATCATCCAGGGTGGCACGATCGATTTCGATCGCTGCATCGCGACCCCGGACATGATGGGCATCGTCGGTCGCCTCGGTAAGGTGCTGGGTCCCAAGGGCCTGATGCCGAACCCGAAGCTCGGCACCGTCACCATGAACGTTGCGGAAGCGGTCAAGGCAGCCAAGGGCGGCCAGATCGAATATCGCGTCGAAAAGGCCGGCATCATCCACTCAGGCATCGGCAAGGCGTCGTTCCCGGCAGAAGACCTGCGCGCGAACTTCGACGCGCTGGTCGACGCCGTGGTCAAGGCCAAGCCGTCGGGCGCCAAGGGTAAGTATGTCCGCAAGGTCGCGGTCAGCTCGACCATGGGCGTCGGCATCAAGGTCGACGTGGCCGAGGTCTCGGCGGCGTAAGCCTCCGCGATTTGCTACGGAATGGAGGGCCGGGGGAAACCCCGGCCCTTTTTTTATGCGCGCGCCGCCCCGTCACCCCGGGCTTGTCCCGGGGTCCGCCGTGCCGCGCACTCCCGGACGATAGGACTGGCGAGCAGTAGACCCCGGGACAAGCCCGGGGTGACGATAAACACCCGCCATTTGCTATTCCCCGCAAATGCGCCTAGGCGGGTGCTTGCTACAGTCGCAAATCGACGGTCTCTGGTGCTTTGCGGCCCCATCTTCCTTCTTTCACTGCTGATCTAGGCACGGGTTGGCGCGACTCTCGCGTCACCCAACAAGAAGGACGACCATCATGACCATCGGCACCGTAAAATTCTTCAACGCAGACAAGGGCTATGGCTTCATCGCGCCGGAAGGTGGCGGCGAAGACGCGTTCGTGCACATCACGGCCGTTGAGCGCGCCGGCATGGGCACGCTCGATAAGGACCAGCGCGTTCAGTACGAGCTCGAGCAGGACAAGCGCGGCAAGATGAGCGCCGTGAACCTGCAGCAGGCCTAATCGCCCGCGCAAGCGAACGACCAAGGGCCCGGCGAGCAATCGCCGGGCCCTTTTTCTATGTCCTCAGCGCAACGCCGCCGCCACCGCCGACTCGCAATCGAAATGGGCGGGCGGTGGAATGACGACGGCAGGCGGCGTCTTTTCGAGCCCGAGTGCCCGGCCGAGCGAGCGCCCGAACACCTTCAGCAAATTGCCTTCACTCGGTTTGTCGGTGGTGCCCAGACCCGCCACGGTCACCGTCGGTTTGCTCAGCGTGCCGCCAATCTGGATCGGATCGGCGATCTTCAGCAGCGCGCGGCTCTTGCTCGTCCCCGCCAGCGTGAGGGCGATCCGTTCGCCATCCATCACGATCCGGCCCGCCCCTCGCCCCACCGAACTGCCGGTATCGATGCCGAGCGGACGCGGCACCAGCACGCCATCGGTCGCGCGGAAATCCGCGACGAGGCAGCGCAGCGGCACCATGCGGCTCGGCGAACCGATCGCATGCACCACCGCGCCGCTCAAATTCTGGCCGAGCACGTCGGCGACCATGCGGCGCACCTCGCCCTGGGTCGCAACCATCGCCGCCTTGCCATTCGCCCGCGACAGCGCCTCGCGCACCGTATCGCCCTGCCCGGTCAGCAGGATGTGCCCGCGCACCTGCCCCGATACCATGTCGGGTTTGCCGATCAGCGCATCGAGCGTCACCCCGGCAAGGCGCAAGTCGATCGACAACTTCGGCCGGCCACTGCGATGATCGACCTTGAGCGTCCCCGCCATGCGCCCGGTGGCGAGCGTCGCCACCGCATTATTGACGGTCAGCAGACGATGGTCGAGCGTCAGTGTGCCCGAAAGTGTGCGGAACACGGTGCCGTTGCCCGCCAAAATGCGGTCAACGCGGAACGCAATCGTGCCATCGGTCTTGCCGAGTTTGCTGAGGTTGATCCGCGTCGGTGGAATCACGCGCGGACCAATCGCTGCCGACCGCGCCGCCGAGTCGGCATGGCCGCGCGCATCGGCCAGATCGTCGAAATCGAATTGCGAGGCGTGCAGCCTGGCATCGATCTTGGTGCGGCCGTCAATCTTGTGGATCGTGGCCAGCCCGGTGAAGCGCGACCGCCCGACGCTGCCGCCGATGCGATCGACATACCAATCCCGCCCGTCATGGCGGATCGCACCAGTCAGGTTGATCGGCTGCGTACCGAACAGCCCGGCCTCGATCACCCGGTCGAGATTTTTCAGCGTCGGGGCCTGGGCGGTGATGGCGGCGCTAAAGTGGCGGGTGTCGAGCACCCCCGCCATTTGCCCCTTGGCGGCCATGTGCAAAGCGGGCGAGGCGAGCGTGGCGCTGAACGGATAGGGCGCGGCTGGGTCAATCCCGGTGATCCGCCCGCCCGTCGCATCGAGCCGCACGGGCGTTTCGAGAAACGTGCCGGTGGCGGACAGGCGCAGGCCGTTCTTGGCATCGACCGAAAGCGGCCCCGCCACGATCAGTTGGCGCTTCGCATCCCGCAACACCACTTGCGTGTTGGTGATGGTGAGGTCGGACAGGGTCGGGCGACTGCCCTTCCCGTCGCTTGGCTTGCCTTCGCGCTTCCAATTGGCGCGGCCCGTGGCATCGCGCACCAGCGCAATGCGCCCGCCGTCGACCGTCACACGGTCGGGCTGGAACTGCCCCAACAGCAGCGCAAAAACCGGCACGCGCACGCTGGCTGAGGACAGGCGGACGAAATCACCCGGCCCCACCCAATCGGGCTGCGCCACCCTGACGTCACGGACCGAGATGACCGGCGCATAGGAAAAGACGCTATCGCGCGTCACCGAGCCGACGCGCACCGGTGTGCCCAGCACCGCCGACAACCGGTTCTCGACCAGCCCGCGCATCATGCCCACCGGAAACGCGCCGAGCGCGAGCAGCAACAGCGCCAGCACCCCGAGGATAGCGAGCACGATCGCGAGCAAGGTCTTGCGCCAGCGCGGAGCGCGCGCGGCGGGAGCGGCGGTTTCGGAAGCAATCACCGCACTACAACCCGAGCGCCCCCCGATTGTTGCACCCGCGCCGCGATTCCCAGCGCGTTAGCGACCACTACCGCTCGAACCCGCTCGGTGCGGGCGAGATCGTCACCGTGATGCCGCCACGAATTTCCTGCACTTCCAGCGCGCGTTCAGCGACATTGTCGCGCCCGAAGCGGAACGCGCCATCGATCCCGGCAAAACCGCCGCGATCCTTCAGGCGATCCTCGGGGAAGGCAGCGCCCATCGGCCAATCGCGCATGATGCGGATCGTCAGCAGCACCGAATCATAGCCAAGGCTCGACAAGCGGAACGGTGCCGCGCCGAAGCGTGCGCGATAGCGGGCGGCATATTGGCGGTACAGACCGTCCGATACGCTGGCGAACCATGCGCCTTCCAGCGCGGGCTTGCTCGCGATCGAACTTTCCGAATTCCACAATTCGGTGCCAAGAACACGCGCGCCGCCCATGCCGTTCTTGCGCAACACCGGCACCGCCGCCGAGGCCGCATTGCCACCATCGGCGATCAGGATCGCCTGATAGGGCGCGCTCTTGCTCATGCGGACGATCGCGCTGGTGATCGATCCGGGGACGCGGTCATAGGTCTGCAGCGAGGCGACCTGTCCACCCGCCGATTCGACCGCGCGCAGGAAGGCGGTAGATGCCCGCTGGCCATAGGTGCCGTTCGGCACCAGGCCCCCGAAGGTGGTGACGCCCTGTTCCCGCGCATAATCGACCACCCGGCCAATCGACTGGGCGGGCACATAGCCCATCAGATAGGCCCCGTTCCCGGCAGCGGTCGCGTCATTGGAAAAGCTGACCACCGGCACCCCCGCGCGATGCGCGATCGGTGCCACCGCGCGCACGTCGTCCGCCAGCAACGGCCCGAGGATCAACTGATTGCCATCCGCCAGCGCCTTTTGTGCGGCCAGCGTAGCACCGGTGGCAGTGTCATAGCTGGTGATGCGGATACGTTCGTTCTTGGAATCGAGCAGCGCCATCTGCGTGGCATTGGCAAGGCTCTGGCCGACCCCGGCATTGGGGCCGCTGAGCGGCACCAGCAAGGCAACGCGGTGGCGTTGCGTGTCGGTCGGGATGCCCTGTTCAACCACAGGCTGTTGCGGCTGCACCGGGCGGGTGACCGGGGGACGCTTCACCGGCGCGGGGCCGCGCGGGACGACCGTCTGACACCCAGCCAGCGCCACCGCCCCCGCAATCGCCGCCATGCGCAAAAGTCGTTTAAAGCCGATGGGCCGTTGCCCTGTCGTATCCCGCTCTGCCATGACCGCTCCTGATGAACCCTGATCTTTCGCCCGGCCTCTATATCGTTGCCACCCCGATCGGCAATCTCGGCGACCTTTCGCCGCGCGCCGCACACATTCTGTCGCATGCCGCAATAATTGCAGTCGAAGACAGCCGCGTGACGGCCAAGCTCCTGCATCATATCGGCGTGAAGCGGCAAATGGTTCCCTATCATGACCATAATGCCGAAGAGGTCCGCCCCGGCCTGATCGCGCGCATGGGGATGGAAGCGGTCGCCTTGGTGTCCGATGCGGGCACGCCGCTCATCTCCGATCCCGGCTACAAATTGGTGCGCGATGCGCGCGCCGCCGGGCATACCGTGTGGACCATCCCCGGCCCTTGCGCTGCGGTGGCGGCGCTGACGCTCGCCGGGCTGCCGACCGACCGCTTCCTGTTCCTCGGCTTCCTGCCCTCCAAGGCGCAGGCCCGCGCCGCCGCCATCGCCGAAGTCGCGGGCGTCCGCGCAACGCTGGTGCTGTACGAATCGGGCCCACGCCTCGCCGCGCTGCTCGCCGCGCTGGCCGAAGGTCTGGGCGACCGTGAGGCAGCGGTCACGCGCGAAATCACCAAGCATTTCGAGGAAGCGGTGAGCGGCACGCTGTCCGAACTTGCCGCGCGCTATGCCGATGCCCCGCCCAAAGGCGAGATCGTCGTCGTCATCGCCCCGCCCGGTGCCCCCGAAGCGGCCAGCGCCGACGATGCCGACGCCGCGCTCACCGAAGCGCTGACGCGCCTCTCGACCGGACAGGCGGCAAGCGAAGTCGCCAAGAAATTGGGGCTGGATCGGAAAGCGCTCTATGCACGGGCGCTGGAGTTGAAAGCGTAAAACTCCCCTCCCGCTTGCGGGAGGGGCTGGGGGAGGGCATGTTTCGTGGCGTGCCGCATCGTGCCAGCCCTTCCCCTAGCCCCTCCCGCAAGCGGGAGGGGAATGAAAAGCGCCGCCACGCCGAAGCCTCCGGCCGTCGCGGCGAACGCATCGCCGGCTGGTGGCTCCGCCTTAAAGGCTGGCGCATCCTCGCGCGGCGCGTGCGCACGCCCGCAGGTGAGGTCGATCTGATCGCCAAACGCGGCACGCTCATCGCCTTCGTCGAAGTGAAACTGCGCAAGACCGCCGCCGAGCTCGATTTCGCGATCGACGAGCGCCGCCTCGCCCGCGTCGCGGCGGCGGCGGAATATTTGATGCCAAGCTATGCCGATCCCGGTGACGACATTCGCGTCGATGTCATCCTGCTCGCGCCGGGCACCAAGCCCCGCCATATCGAGAATGCCTGGCTGCCATAATCCATCCCGTTCGTTTCGAGCGTAGTCGATAAACCAGCGCCTTGAACGCGTTTCTCGACGATGCTCGAAACGAACGGGGCAAGGATGACAGGCCCCCGACCACCCTCTACATGCGCCTGAACCTCTCGGAGAACCCCATGTCGCTCACCGTTGCCGTCCAGATGGACCCGATCGCGCATATCAACATCGCCGGGGATTCGACCTTCGCGTTGATGCTCACCGCCCAGCAGCGCGGGCACAAACTGTTCCATTACAATGCCGAAGACCTGAATTATGCCGATGGCCGGGTGTGGACCAAGGCCGATCCGGTCACCGTGCAACGCGTCGTCGGCAATCATTACAGCTTCGGCGATCCCATCAGCCTCGATCTGGGCGAAGAGGCCGATGTCGTGCTGATGCGCCAGGACCCGCCCTTCGACCTCGGCTATATCACCGCGACGCATCTGCTTGAGCGCATCGCCCACAAGACGCTGGTGGTGAATGATCCGGCCAGCGTGCGCAACGCGCCCGAAAAGGTGTTCGTGCTCGACTTCCCTCAATTCATGCCGCCGACGCTGGTCACGCGCAGCCTCGACGAAGCCCGCGCCTTTCTCGCGCAGCACGGCGAAATCGTCATCAAGCCGCTGCACGGCAATGGCGGCAAGGCGATCTTCAAAGTCGGGCAGGATGGCGCGAACCTCTCGGCGCTGATCGAGGTGTTCAACACCATGTGGCGCGAGCCGCACATGATCCAGGCGTTCCTCCCCGCCGTTGCCAAAGGCGACAAGCGCATCGTGCTGGTTGATGGCGACGTGGCGGGCGCGATCAACCGCTTGCCCGGCGAAGGCGAAATCCGCTCCAACCTCGCGGTCGGCGGATCGGCGGTAAAGACCCAACTGACCGAGAAGGAACGCGAGATTTGCGCGGTGCTCGGGCCAGAACTCAAGCGGCGCGGGCTGCTGTTCGTCGGCATCGACGTCATCGGCGGCGAATGGCTGACCGAGATCAACGTCACCTCCCCCACCGGCATCGTCGCGATCGAACGCTTCGACGGCACCGATGTCGCCGCCCTGATCTGGGATGCGATCGAGCGCAAAGTTACGGCATAGCCATCGTCACCCCGGGCTTGTCCCGGGGTCCACCATGGTATCAGCCACCGGCCGGAAGCGCGTGGCACGGTGGATGCCGGGACGAGCCCGGCATGACGGAGTGATGCGTGACCGAATTCATCATCAACCTCACCGCGTGGGGCGGCTATTTCGGCATCTTCCTGCTGATGGTCCTCGAAAACGTGTTCCCGCCCATCCCCTCCGAAGTCATCATGGGGCTGGGCGGCATCGCGGTCGCGCGCGGGCAGATGGAAATCGTGCCGCTGATCGTCGCGGGCACGGCGGGCACGGTCGTCGGCAATTATTTCTGGTACTGGATCGGCTGGCACCTCGGCTATCAGCGGCTGCGCCCGTTCGTCGATCGTTATGGCCGCTGGCTGACACTCGATTGGGAGCATGTCCTCCAGCTCGAACGCTTCTTCCGTCGGCATGGGCAATGGGTGGTGTTCGTGTTCCGCTTCATGCCGGCCTTCCGCACGATGGTCTCGCTGCCGGCCGGCATGACGCGGATGCCGCAGGCCCGCTTCCTGATCTGGACGGCGGGGGGCGCTGCGATCTGGGACACCTTTCTAGCCGGGGCGGGCTATTATCTCGGCACCAATTTCCGCGAGCTGGACGCCTTTATCGGCCCGGCGACGATGGTGACGATGGCGGGTGTCGGCATGTTCTACGTCTGGCGCCTGCTGCGCTGGCAACCGCGCGGCTGAGGCAAATTCCGCCACGGCGGTGGCAATCGGGCATCGCCCTCCCCATCTGGCATCCACCACATGCGGATGCCCGCTGGAGCAAAATTGATGAAAATTCTGATCGTTCTCACCTCACACGACCAACTTGGCGACACCGGTGCCAAGACCGGCTTCTGGCTCGAAGAGCTGGCCGCACCCTATTATGTGCTGAAGGAGGCCGGTGCCGAACTGACGCTGGCCTCGCCCAAGGGCGGCCAGCCACCGCTCGACCCGAAAAGCGCGGACGAAAGCGCCAAGACCGACGATACCCGCCGCTTCGAGGCGGATAGCGACGCCAAGGCCGCGCTTGCCAACACCGTTCGGCTCGATTCGGTCAATGCGGCGGACTTTGACGCGGTTTTCTATCCCGGTGGCCATGGCCCACTCTGGGATCTCGCCGAGGATGCGACGTCGCGCGCGATCATCGAACAGACGATCGCGGCGGGCAAGCCGGTTGCGCTGGTCTGCCACGCGCCCGGCGTGCTGCGCCACGTCAAGGCCGCCGACGGCACCCCGCTGGTCTCGGGCAAGGCCGTCACCGGCTTCACCAATAGCGAGGAAGCCGCCGTCGGGCTGACCGACGTCGTGCCCTTCCTGGTCGAAGATATGCTGACCGAAAATGGTGGGGTCTATTCAAAGACCGCCGATTGGGGCGTACACGTCGTCCGCGACGGATGGCTGATCACCGGGCAGAATCCCGCCTCTTCCGGCCCCGCCGCGATCGAGTTGGTCAAGGCACTGGCATAAGGCCGTTTGGCACCTCGGGGCGCAGCCCCGGGGTGCCGCACCGTCACGCGCGTGGATGCGCGTTGCGATACACATCCAGCAAATGCGCCGCATCGACCTGGGTATAGATTTGCGTGGAGCTGAGGCTCGCATGGCCGAGCAGTTCCTGAAGCGCGCGCAAATCCGCCCCGCGCCCCAGCAAATGCGTGGCGAAGCTGTGGCGCAGCGCGTGCGGCGTGGTGCGATCGGGCAAGCCGAGCCGCACGCGCGCGCGCTGCACCGCCAGCCGCACGAGGCGCGGCGATAACGGCCCGCCCTTTGCGCCCCGAAACAGCGGCGCGTCGCGCGCGGTGCCATAGGGGCTGAGCGCGACATAGGCTTCGATCGCGGCGCGCACTTGCGGCAACAATGGCACGATCCGCGTCTTGTCGCGCTTGCCCGTCACGCTCAGCGTCGCCCCCAGCGGCAGGATCGCGCCGGTCAGCCCCAGCGCTTCGCCCACCCGCAGCCCCGCGCCATAGAGCAGCAGCAGCACCGCCAGATCGCGCGCGCCAATCCATGGCTCGGCGGCGTCCTCCGCGACATCCTCGGCCAAGGCGACCGCTTCGTCGGGAGAGACCGGGCGCGGCACGCCCTTTTTTACGCGCGGTCCCTTCAGGCGCGGCGTCGTCCCCTCACCCACCGCAAACGCCAGAAACCCGCGCACCGCCGACAATTCCCGCGCTGCCGAGGCATTGCCAATGCCTTCGTCGCCCCGCCGCGCGGCGAGGAACGCGCGCAGATCCGCCGCGCTCACCTTGGCCAGCGTGGCGCGTTCGATCGGCTCCCCCCAATGCGCCTGCAGAAAGGCGCACAACCGCACCGCCGTCGCCTCATAGGCCCGCACGGTATGCGCCGAGCGCCGCCGGTCTCGCGCGAGATGGGCGGCATAGAGGCCGGGGAGTTCGGTCATCGCTGCGGTGTAGCGCATCGAATGGGGCAGGTAAGCCCCTCCCCATCTGGCAAGCCGCGAACGCCACCCCTTTGCCGCACGCCTGCAACCCGCCATATGCTCCCCATGTCCCGCGCCCGCGTCCTCGTCATGAATTCCGCGCTCGGCCCGCTCGATTACCGCGTGCCGCACGGAATGCAGGTCGAGCCAGGCTCGATCGTCGTCGCCCCGCTCGGCCCGCGCCAGTTGATCGGCGTGGTGTGGGAGCCCGAACGGATGCCGTCCGATGCCGAGGTCGGCGACAATCGCTTGCGCAACCTCGTCGGCGTGTTGCCGGCCGCGCCGCTAGCCGCGCCATTGCGACGGCTGATCGAGTGGACCGCCGATTATTATCTCGCGCCCCCCGCCGCCGTGGCGCGGATGGCGCTCGCCTCCAGTTCGGCGCTGGAGGGCGCGAAGACCGTCACCGAATATCGCGCGACCGGGCTGGTGCCCGACCGCATGACCCCACAGCGCGAACAGGCGCTCGAACAGATCGGCAACCACCAGGGTCTGATCCGCGAACTGGCCGCGATCGGCAATGTCTCCGACGCGGTCATTCGCGGGCTCGCCAAGGTCGGCGCGCTGGAGGCGGTCGAGGTCGATATCGACAGCCCGTTCGCGCTGCCCGATCCCGATTTCGCCGCGCCCGCTTTGTCGCCCGACCAGCGCGCCGCTGCGGCGACCCTGGTCGACAGCGTCACCGCCCGCGCGTTCGCGCCGACTTTGCTCGATGGCGTCACGGGCTCGGGCAAAACCGAAGTCTATTTCGAAGCGGTGGCCGCCGCCGTGCGCGAACGGCGCCAAACGCTCGTTTTGCTGCCCGAAATCGCACTAACCGAGCCTTTTTTGACCCGTTTTGCGGCCCGTTTTGGCTCAAAACCGGTCGCGTGGCACTCGGGATTGCGCCAATCGCAGCGCCGCCGCGCCTGGCGCGCCATCTCCAGCGGGCAAGCGCTGGTCACCGTCGGCGCGCGCTCCTCGCTCTTCCTGCCTTATGCCAATCTCGGCCTGATCGTGATCGACGAAGCGCATGAAACCAGCTTCAAACAGGAAGAAGGCGTGCATTATCACGCCCGCGATGTCGCGGTCATGCGGGCAAAATTTGAACAGATCCCGGTCATCCTCGCATCCGCCACCCCCGCGATCGAAACGCGCCAGCAAGTCGCGCTCGGCCGCTATGCCGAGGTGAAACTGCCCGGCCGCTGGGGCGCCGCCGAAATGCCCGCCATCGAAGCGATCGACCTCATCGCCGAACCGCCCGAACGCGGCCACTGGATCGCCCCCCGCTTGGTCGTGGCGATGCGTAAGGCACTGGAACGCCATGAACAATCCTTGCTGTTCCTCAACCGCCGCGGCTATGCCCCGCTGACCTTGTGCCGCACCTGCGGCCACCGCTTCCAATGCCCCAATTGCACCGCCTGGATGGTCGAGCATCGTCTCGTCCATCGCTTGGCCTGCCACCATTGCGGCCATACCGAGCCGGTTCCGACCGTCTGCCCCGAATGCCAGAGCGAGGACAGCCTCGTCCCCGTCGGCCCCGGCGTCGAACGCATCGCCGATGAAGTGAAGGCGCTGTTCCCCGAGGCGCGCACCGCCGTCATCACCTCCGACACGATCTGGTCGCCCGCCAAGGCCGCCGAATTCGTCGCGCGGATGGAGGCGCATGACATCGACATTATCGTTGGTACACAATTGGTTACCAAGGGCTATCACTTCCCCAATCTGACGCTGGTCGGCGTGATCGACGCCGATCTCGGCCTCGACGGCGGCGATTTGCGCGCGAGCGAACGCACCTTCCAACAAATCTGCCAGGTCGCCGGGCGCGCGGGGCGCGGGGCCAAGCCCGGCCATGTCTACATCCAGACGCACAGCCCCAAAGCGAGCGTGATGCAGGCACTGGTATCGGGCGACGCCGAGGCCTTTTATGCCGCCGAGACCGAGCATCGCCGCGAGGCGGGCGCGCCTCCCTTTGGCCGCTTCGCCGGGATCATCGTGTCGAGCGAGGACCAGAAGGCCGCGCTCGAAACCGCGCGGCTGATCGGCCGCAGCGCGCCGCATCATGAGGCGATGGAAGTGTACGGCCCCGCCCCCGCCCCGCTGGCGATGCTGCGCGGCCGGCACCGTTTCCGTCTGCTCGTCCACGCCAAGCGCGCGCTCGACGTGCAGGACATCATCCGCGACTGGCTCGGCGCGCTCGATTGGCCGAGCAAGGTGCGTGTCGTGGTCGATGTGGACCCGTACAGCTTCGTCTGAAGCATCCGCACGATTTGGCTACCGTGCTCAATTGGGCGGATTTTTGCCGAATCCACCGCAACATGGCTTGACTTGCCCCGCCGCGCTTCTATGCCACGACGCGCTGCCAGCCTTCCGTTTACGTAAATGTTACCCAGACGGAATGATACCAGGTCAGACGCCTGGACGTGCAGCCAACGACCGTAAGCATACGGCGCTAAAGACACATTTCGCCTGGTCGCGGGCGTTGGAGAGTGAAGCATGTCGCTGTTGATTATCGGTGCGCTGTTAGCCGGTGCCCCCGTCGCCACCGATACCGTCCTCGGACGGTGGAAGACCGAAACCCACAATGCCATCGTCGAGATCACACGCTGCGGCGACTCGATCTGCGGCAAGATCCTCACCTCCGACATGATCCGCAGCAATCCCGCGTTGAAGGACGCGAAGAACGCCAACGAAAAGTTGCGGTCGCGCCCCATTCAGGGCCTGTTGATGCTGAGCGGTTTCAAGCCCGAGGCAGGCGGCGTGTGGAGCGATGGCCAAGTGTACAATGCCGAAGACGGCAAGACCTATAGCGGCAAGATCACCCCCGTCGGCCCGGACCAGCTGAAGCTGCGCGGCTGCGTCTTCTTCCCGCTGTGCAAAACCCAGACCTGGACTCGCGCACGCTAAAGCTGCGCCTTCTTTTTACCCCCCACCATTCTCAGGAATTTTCAATGTCGTTTCGTATCAAAGCCCCGCTGCTGGGCGCGACCGCGCTCGTCTCCGCTTTTGGGTTCCAAGGCATCGCGCATGCCGATGCCTTTTATCTGGAGGCGCAGTCCGCCATTGGCGCGGGTCGCGCCTTTTCGGGGGAAGCGGCCGATCGTGGCCCGGCCTCCTTGTGGTGGAACCCGGCGGCGATCGCCGGCATCACCGACCCAAGCGCCGCGATCAGCGCCACCGCGATCCTGCCCAAGGGCGATGTGATCGACAATGGCACGCTGATTCGCCGTCCGGGCCAGTCATTCGTGCCGGTGGGCGGCAACGGCGTGTCGCGCGACCCGATCAGCAATGGCGTGCTGCCAAGCGGCGCGTTCGCTTATCCGATCACCGATCGCATCGCGGTTGGCGTGGCGGTGACCTCGCCGTTCAGCTTCACCACCGATTACGATGCCAATAGCTGGGCGCGCTACAGCGCGGACAAGACCCGCCTGCGCACGATCGACATCCAGCCCTCGATCGGCGTGAAGGTGACCGACTGGCTGAACGTCGGCGGCGCGCTCAATGTCGAATATACCGATGCCTATCTCAGCAACGCACTGCCCAACGTGCTCGCCTCGCTGCCCGATGGCAGCCAGACGCTGAAGGGCCATGGCTGGGATTTCGGCTGGACCGCAGGCGTGCAGTTGCACAACGACATCGCCACCGTCGGCATCAGCTACAAGTCGAGCATCAAGCACACCTTGACCGGCAATCTGAGCATTGCCGGGCTGGTCGGTCCGCTCGCCGGGTCGAACACCTCGCTTTCGGGTGTCCAGGCGCAGTTCAACACCCCGGGTCAAGTGATCGTCGCTGGCCGTTTCCGCGCCACCAACGCGCTGACGCTCAACGCTCAAGCCGTTGCCTATAATTGGAGCAAGTTCGACGCGATCCGGCTCGGTGCGCCGCTCAACGTCGCGCTGCCCGAAAACTATCGCGACAGCTTCAGCGTCGCGGGCGGCTTTGATTATGCGGTCAGCCCCAAGGCGACGCTGCGCGCAGGCCTTCAGCGCACGATTACGCCGACGCAGGACGGTCTGCGCGATGCCCGCGTGCCCGATTCGGACCGTTGGACCTATGCGGCGGGTGGCAGCTATCAATTGACCCGCCACATGACGATCGACGCCGGTGCCAATTACGTGAAGTTCGACAACGCCTCGATCGATCGCGTGACCGCAGCCTATGCCGGCACCGCCGCGCAGACGCCGATCCTCACCAACGGCCTGCTGCGCAATGCCCATGCGATCGTTCTGTCGCTGGGTGGACGCGTGACCTTCTAGTCCAACCGCACGCCCCGGTCCCTTCCGCCGACGCCAGATCGGGGAAGAGGACCGGGATCGGCGTCACTTTCCCCCTGTCTTATCGGCACCGCGGCTGGCACATAGCGCAGCAATGGTCGCACTCTCCCTTTTCCGCCTGCCCAGCGCGTGTGCGCTGACGCTCCGCCGCGTCTCCGGTGCGCTGTTCGCGGCGGCGGCGCTGCTGTTCTCGCTGGTCGGGCCGGCACGCGCCGACGATATCTCCGCGACCGGGCGCGGAGTCGTGCGCGTCGTCACCATCGCGATCGTCGAGGACGAGGTGGTTGGCTTTGGCCATGGCAGCGGCTTCGCGGTCGCGCCCAACCGCATCGTTACCAACGCGCATGTGGTCGAACTGCTGACGCGCTATCCCGGCAATGTCGTGATCGGCATCGTGCCCTCGGAAGGCAGCAAGAGCTATCAGGGCAAGGTGATCGCGATCGACGCGGTGCATGATCTCGCGCTGATCGAATTTTCCGGCGCGCCGCTGCCGCCCGTCGCGCTTTATACCGGGCCGATCTCCGAGGGCGGCATGGTTACGGCGCTGGGCTATCCCGGCAATGTCGATCTCGCGACGGCGCGTTCGGCGGTCGACTACATCCATCCGCTCTCGCCGATCCGCACCGAAGGGGTGTTCTCCGGACGCCGCCAGATGTCGGGGACCGACGTGTTGCTTCACACTGCGGGGATTGCGCGCGGCAATTCGGGCGGGCCGTTGCTCGACCCGTGCGGGCGCGTGATCGGCGTCAACTCGGCGATCACGCGGGGGGAAGAGGGCGATTCGAGCTTCGGCTTCGCCATCGCCGACAGCGAACTCGCCGCCTTCCTCACCAAGGCCAAGCAACCGTTCCAGGCGGTTGGCACGCCCTGCACCAGCATCGCAGAGATCGACAAGGCCGATCGCGAAGCCGACGCGCAAGCCTCCGCCGCCGCCGACGCGGCCAAACGCGATGCGGCTGGCAAAGCCGTGCTGGCGCGCGAGGCGGCGCTCACCGCCGCCCGCGACGCAGCCGACCGGCAGCGCGAGAACGTGATGGGGATCGCCACCCTGATGCTGGTTTTGGGGGCGATGGCGATTGGTGCGGGGGGCCTGCTCGATGCGCAAGCGATGCGGCGCAAGGCGATCTGGGCGTGGGCGATCGGTGGTCTGGTGATGGTTGGCGCGGTGGTCGTGTTCGTGCTGCGCCCGACCGGTGCCACCTTGCTTCCTGCCGCAACCCCAGCGGCGGTCGTGCCGCTTGCTCCGACCGTGTCCTCCACCGCGCCGCTCGGCAAATTGCAGTGCCGTTTCGTGCCCGAGCGGAGCCGCGTCGTCTCGTCGTCCACCACCGATCTGACGCTCGACTGGGGCAAGGCAGGCTGCATGAACGGGCGCGTCCAATATGCCGAGAATGGCAGCAAGTGGGACCGCATCCTCGTTCCGGCCGAGGAGCAAACCGTGTCGGTGCTGCAATTCGACCCGGCGACGCTCAGCTATGTCACCACTCGCTATTTTCTCGGTGCGGCCGAGATGGACAGCGTGCGCAAGATTCGCAGCCAGGTGACGCTCAAGGCCTGCTCCGCCGATGAAGCGGGCCGCGCCAATCTGGCGACGCAACAATCCGCGATTCGCACCGCCCTGCCCGCCCAGCCCAATGAGAAGATCGTCTACCGCTGCACCCCAGCATCGGGTGCGGCGACCTCAGGCGGCTGACACGCGATCCACCAGGGCGGCAAAGCAGCCGGGTTTGGCATTGTGGACGTGGAGATACGCGACGCGCGGATCCGAGAAGAACCCATCGATCGCGGTGGCGAGCCCGCTGCCGTCGATCACATCCGCGCCCAGCATCATCCCAGCCACATCGAACGCACGCACCGACAACAGGCGAATCGCCAGTTGCTCGGGAATGCTGTTGACGAACACCGCCGCAGTCTCGGCCCCTTCGCGAACGAAAATCGCGTGGCACGAGCGATAGGGCGTAGCGACCGGCAGATGCTCGTAATTGAGCAACAGCACGGTCTCGCCCACCGCCGCATCCGCCAGCGTCACGCGACACGGCGACCCGGGAGCGGCCTCCACCACCATGCGGATTGCTCCCTCCGCGGCCAGGGTCGCATCGCTCTGTCCGTAAAGGTGCCGAAAGGGCGCGGGGTCGATGCCCGCAATCACGAAGCCGCTCATTTCACCCGCTCCCGCGTCCGCAGCGCGACCTTGCGGTCAATCCCATAAGCATAGCCGCCGAGCGTCCCGTCGGTACGCTGCGCGCGGTGGCACGGCACGATGATCGACACCGGATTGGCTCCGCACGCCGTGCCTGCCGCACGCACCGCTTTGGGGTTACCGACCGCCGCCGCCAGTTCGGCGTAGCTGCGCGTCTCGCCCAGCGGGATCGCGCGCAGCGCCTGCCAGATCGCTTCCTGAAAGGCGGTTCCCTGCACGTCGAGCGGCAAGTCGCGGTCGCGATCGGGCGATTCGACGCTTGCCACCACCTGCGCCGCCAGATCGGCCAGCGCCGCCCCACCCGGCACGATTTCGGCGTGGGGAAAGCGCGCGCGTAACGCCGCCTCGCCCTCGTCAAACGAGACGCGGCACAACCCCTTGTCGGTCGCGGCCACCAGCATCGCGCCGAGACTGGTATCGGCCACGGTCCAGCGGATCGTCACTCCCGCCCCGCCGCGTTTCCACGCGCTCGGTGTCATGCCCAGCCGCTTGGCCCCGCCATCATAAAAGCGGCTCGGCGCGGAATAGCCGGCCTCGTAAATCGCCTCGGTCACGCTGGCGGCATGCGCCAGCGCGCGCGCCGCGCGCTGCGCCATCAGGCCGCGCGCATAGGCCGCCGGGGTCACCCCGGTCGCACGCTTGAACAGGCGATGGAAATGATGCGGCGCATAGCCAACCTGCGCCGCGAGATCCTCGAGCGGCACCACTTCCTCGGCCCCCTCGATCAGCGCAACCGCCCGCGCCACCGCGATCCGGTCGCGCCCGACCGCGTCGGGGACACAACGCAGGCACGCCCGGAACCCCGCCGCGCGGGCCTCCTCGGGCGTGCGGTAGAAAACGACGTTCTCGCGCTTCGGGTGCCGCGCCGGGCAGCTTGGCTTGCAATAAATGCCGGTGGTTTTCACCGCGCCGACAAAGCGCCCATCGGAATGGCGGTCGCGCGCTTCGAACGCTTTCCAGGCGGCGTCGGGGTCAAGGGGAAGGGTTTGGGTCATGCGACGATATACGCATGGTCCCGATGCGCCCACATCCCGTGGCTTGCGATCAAAACCGTGCGATCACCCGCCATTCGCCTCGAACAATTCCAGCGTGCGTTCCTTGGCAAGATCGGCGCTTGGCTCGTGATAATCCTTGCGGCGATCCGAATTGAAGCCGTGGCCTGCCTCATACACATAGACCGTCGCCTTGGACCACGCCTTGGCGATGACCTTTTCGACTCCGTCCATCGCGATATGGTCGTCGTGGCGGCCGAAATGCAGGATGACCGGGACCTTGGGTTCCTCGTCCGCCGCATCGGGGATCAGGCTGCCATAATAAGCCGAGGCGGCGGCCACATTATGCAAGCGTGTCGCCGCGAACCACGCGACCGATCCACCATAGCAATAGCCGACCACGAATACCGGCCCGCGCTCGGCCAGCGCATCGACGCAGGTCTGCACGTCGGCAAGCGTCAGGTCGAACGGGTGCAGCTCACGCGCGAGTTGCACGCTGCGGGCAAACCCCTCGCCGGTATAGTCCGCTTCGAACCCGGGATGTTCGCGGTCGAACAGCGCGGGGGCCAGCACTTCATAGCCGTCGGCGGCATATTCCTCGCACAGGTCGCGGATATGGTCGGTGACGCCGAAAATCTCCTGGACCAGCACGAGCCCGCCCTTGCGTCGCCCGGTCGGCTCGGCGTGATAGACGCCGACCTCCGCACCATCCGACATGATCCTCTTTTGCATCTGGCCGGTCATAGAATCGCTCCGCCTCACACCCCTGCGGCGCAATCGCTACCAACATTGCGAGGGGCGCGAAAGCGGCGCGTCAGGCCGCGCGCACATCCGCGATCAAGCGGTTGATTTGCGTGCGGAGCCGTTCGACGCCGCCCGCCACATCCTCGGCGGTGCGGGTGACATGGTCGGCAGTGTGGCGCGAGCGTTGCGCACGGTCGCGCAGCGTCTGCATGTTGGCGGCGGCGTCCGCCGTGCCATCCTCGACCTCGGCAATGGCGAGCGCGATCGCCTGCGTCATGCCGCGCTGCTGGTCGACCGCCGCCGCAACATTGGCCGAGGATTGATCCAGATCCGCCACGAGCGAATCCACCGATTCGATCGTAGCTAGGACAGTGTCGCTGGCGGTGCGGACCGCGGCGAGGCGTGCCTCGATCCGGCCGGCGGCGGACTGGGTCTGGCGCGCAAGCCCCTTCACCTCATCGGCGACGACGGCAAAGCCCCGCCCCGCCTCGCCCGCCCGCGCCGCCTCGATCGTGGCGTTGAGCGCGAGCAGATTGGTCTGCCCGGCCACCGCCGTGATCATGTCGAGCACGGTGGCGATTTCCACCACCAATGCGCCCAGCGATTCGGCGCGATCCCGCCCCTCGAGCGTGCGCGCCCGCACCGTTGCCACGCTTGCGCGCGATTCGTTGGCCGCGCGGCTGATGCGGTCGATCGCGCCGGCCAGCGCCGTCGCCGAATGGGCGATGGTGCGCGCGTTGGTCGCGCTTTGCTCGGTCAGCGCGGCGGTCGCCATCGCTTGTTCTTCGGTGGTTCCCGCCTCGCCCGCCATCGCCGCTGCCGTCTCGCGGAGCGCGGGACCAGCCGACACCAACTGACTGACCGAAGCGCCCGCTTCCCCTTCGAACACGCGGAACAGCGCATCCAGATGCGCCGCGCGACGCGCCCGGGCGGCATCCTCGCGCCGTTCGTTCGCGCTCAACGCGTCGGCGGTGCGGCGCGCCTCTTCGCTCAGCCGCCGCGCATCGGCGGAGCGTTGCCGCGCAAACGCCAGCGCGCGCGCGATTTCGCCAATCTCGTCGCTGCGATCGAGCGCCGGGATAGCCACGTCGGCGCGGTCAAGGGTGATGCTGCGAGTCGCCTCGGCAATCAGGGCGAGCGGCTGCTCGACCTGGCGGGCGAGCATCCGCATCCCCCAGAAAGCGACGAGGATCGCAGCCACCGTCACCAGCGCGACCAGAATATAGACTTGGCCGAACCCCGTTTCGAGGGCGCTGCGTTCGCGCAGAGCATCGGCACGGAGATCGGCGATCAGCGTCGCGCTCGTCCCGGTCAACGGATCGATCGCCGCGTACAGCGCGCCACTGACGAAAAAGTCGAGCTGATCGGTGCGCCCCGCGCGGAGCAGGACCAGCAGCTTGTCGAGCGCCGCGTCCGCGTCATGCCGCGCCGACTCGACCTGCGCCACTTCCGCCGCGCGGCGCGCATCGAGGTTGTGATGGACGAAGGCGTCCCAGCTCGAAGCGATCTCGGCGCGATTGGCCTCGATCGTCGCCACTGCGCCCGAAGCCGACAGATTGCCGCTGCGCACCTTGTGCGCCGTCAGCAAGGCCGTGGCATAATCGGCATTGACGCGTTGCAACTCGCCGATCGGATAGAGACGGTCCGTGATCAGCGTGCGGACCCCGTGGCTGGTCGCCAGCGTCGTCCCGATCAAGGCGAGCGCAAGCAAGGCCTGCATGCCCAGCAACACCCAGACGATCCGGCGCAACTGAACGCGGATGTTGCCGCGCCCGGTTTGCCAGCGCAAAAACAACAGGCTTAGTCGGCCCCGAAGGACGGTTAGCGAGCGGGGCAGCGCGATGCGGTTCATGAATCACGCTATGGCCGCCAAGGCGCGAACAGATGGTTAAGCCAATGTTACACTTGTGTGAAATACGAACAAAAGCGCTGGCTTGGGGATCGGGGTTCCACACCCGCGCTTTCGACGTCTGCCGCACGACTTGCATCGCGCCCTACCCAATGCTAACCGCCCGCCAACCCATCTGAAGGCGCATTCCCCAACGCCCTCTATTTGCATGGGGCCACCATTCGTGCCCAAGAGGACCCCAATCGCGTGGAGACATCCGGCGGTATTCAAGCAAGCTTAAGCGGACGCTATGCGACCGCGCTCTTTGAGCTTGCCCGTGACAGCAAAGCCATTGACGCGGTCGAGGCGAGCCTTGGCCGCGTTCGCGCCGCGATCGCGCAGTCGAGCGAGTTCGCGCAGTTGATCGGCAGCCCGATCGTTTCGCGCGCCGACGCCGCGCGCGCGGTCGCAGCCGCGGCCGAGATGATCGACGTGGACGACACCACCGCCAAGTTCCTCGGCGTTCTCGCCGAGAACCGGCGCTTGTCGCAATTGCCCGCGATCATCCGCGCCTTCCGCGACCTCGCCGCGCGCCATCGTGGCGAAACGACGGCTGAGGCGACCTCCGCGCATCCGCTGACTGAAGAGCAGGTCGACGCGCTGAAGCAGCAGCTGCGCACCCGCATCGGCACCGATGTCTCGGTCGAGCTCGCGGTCGACCCCACCCTCCTCGGCGGTCTGGTTGTCCAGATCGGTTCGCAACGGATTGACTCGTCGATCCGCACCCGTCTCAATGCTCTCGCGCACGCGATGAAAGGTTAAGTCATGGATATCCGCGCCGCAGAAATCTCGAAGGTCATCAAGGACCAGATCGCCAATTTCGGCACCGAAGCGCAGGTTTCGGAAACCGGCCAGGTTCTCAGCGTCGGTGACGGCATCGCCCGCATCTTCGGGCTCGACAACGTCCAGGCGGGCGAAATGGTCGAGTTCTCGAACGGCGTGCAGGGCATGGCGCTTAACCTCGAAGCCGACAATGTCGGCGTCGTGATCTTCGGCTCGGACAGCCAGATCAAGGAAGGCGATGTCGTCAAGCGCACCGGCACGATCGTCGACGTTCCCGTCGGCAAGGGTCTGTTGGGCCGCGTTGTCGACGGTCTCGGCAACCCGATCGACGGCAAGGGCCCGATCGTTTCCGACCAGCGCA
Organism: Sphingomonas sp. PL20; assembly: GCF_017875905.1. Classification (NCBI taxonomy): domain Bacteria; kingdom Pseudomonadati; phylum Pseudomonadota; class Alphaproteobacteria; order Sphingomonadales; family Sphingomonadaceae; genus Sphingomonas; species Sphingomonas sp. PL20. Next base: position 2,865,495 of record NZ_JAGINH010000002.1, read on the forward strand.
GCCGCGTCGAAGTCAAGGCACCGGGCATCATCCCGCGCCAGGGCGTCAACGAGCCGGTGCAGACCGGCCTCAAGGCAATCGACGCGCTCGTCCCCGTCGGCCGTGGCCAGCGCGAGCTGATCATCGGCGATCGCCAGACCGGCAAGTCGGCCGTCGCAATCGACACCTTCATCAACCAGAAGGCAGCGCATCAGGGCGATGACGAGAGCAAGAAGCTCTATTGCATCTATGTCGCCGTCGGCCAAAAGCGCTCGACCGTGGCGCAGCTCGTCCGCACGCTGACCGAAAACGGCGCGATGGACTATTCGATCGTCGTCGCCGCAACCGCGTCGGACCCGGCCCCGCTGCAGTTCCTCGCGCCCTATACCGGCTGCGCGATGGGCGAGTATTTCCGCGACAACGGCATGCATGCCGTCATCGTCTATGACGATTTGTCGAAGCAGGCCGTTGCGTACCGCCAGATGTCGCTGCTGCTGCGCCGCCCGCCGGGCCGCGAAGCCTATCCCGGCGACGTGTTCTATCTCCACTCGCGTCTGCTCGAGCGTGCAGCGAAGATGAACGATGCCAATGGCGGCGGCTCGCTCACCGCACTGCCGATCATCGAAACCCAGGCAGGCGACGTGTCGGCCTATATCCCGACCAACGTGATCTCGATCACCGATGGCCAGATCTTCCTCGAAACCGACCTGTTCTTCGCGGGCGTCCGCCCGGCGATCAACGTCGGTCTGTCGGTCAGCCGCGTCGGCTCGGCTGCACAGACGAAGGCGATGAAGAAGGTGTCGGGCTCGATCAAGCTCGAGCTCGCCCAGTATCGCGAAATGGCCGCGTTCGCGCAGTTCGGGTCTGATCTCGATGCTTCCACGCAGAAGCTGCTCAACCGCGGCGCACGTCTGACCGAGCTGCTGAAGCAGGCGCAGTTCTCGCCCATGCCGTTCGAAGAGCAGACCGTGTCGATCTTCGCAGGGACCCAGGGCTTCCTCGACACCGTTCCGGTCAACGCCGTCGTCCGCTATGAGCAAGCGATGCTGGCGGCGATGCGCAGCGATCACGCCGATCTGCTGAAGGACATTCGCGACAAGCGCGATCTTTCGAAGGAGACGACCGAAGCGCTGAAGACCGCGCTGGGTGCGTTCTCGAAGACGTTTGCGTAATTAACTTTCCCTCTCCCCTTCAGGGGAGAGGGCAGACGAGCGAAGCGAAGTCGGGAGAGGGGCAGTAATCAGGGGCTAGCACCCGGTACTACCCCTCTCCCCGGCCCTCTCCCCGCCAGCGGGGAGAGGGAGAAGAAGGGAAGCAATGGCAAGCCTCAAGGCCCTCAAGATCCGCATCGGCTCGGTGAAGTCGACGCAGAAGATCACCAAGGCGATGAAGATGGTCGCCGCCGCGAAACTGCGCCGGGCGCAGGAGGCGGCGGTCGCTGGCCGTCCCTATGCCGAGCAGCTCGAAAAGGTGATGGCGAGCCTTGCCGCCAAGGTTTCGGTCAGCGAATCGAGCCCCAAGCTGCTGGCGGGCACCGGCAAAGATCAGGTCCACCTGCTGATCGTCGCCACCTCCGAGCGGGGTCTGGCTGGTGCGTTCAACTCGAACATCGTCCGCGCCGCGCGCCGCAAGGCCGAAGAGCTGGAAGCCGCTGGCAAGACCGTGAAATTCTATGTGGCAGGCAAGAAGGGTCGCGTGATCAAGCGCTTCTTCCCGACGCAGATCGCCGCCGACCATGAGATGAGCCACATCAAGACCGTCGCCTTCGCCGATGCGCGCGCGATTGCCGACGATGTCATCGCGCGGTTCGAGGCGGGCGAGTTCGACATCGCGCACCTGTTCTACGCCAAGTTCCAGTCGGCACTGGTGCAGGAGCCGGTTGGCCGCCAGATCATCCCGGTCGCGATCGACACCACTGCCGCTCCGGTGGCGGATGGCGGTGCCGCGGTCGAGTATGAGCCCGACGAGGAAACCATCCTCGCCGATCTGCTGCCGCGCAACGTCGCGATCCAGATCTTCCGTGCGCTGCTCGAAAACGCAGCGTCGGAGCAAGGCAGCCGCATGACCGCGATGGACAATGCGACGCGCAACGCCGGCGACATGATCAATCGCCTGACGATCCAGTATAACCGCAGCCGCCAGGCCGCGATCACCACCGAGTTGGTGGAAATCATCTCCGGCGCCGAAGCGCTCAAGTAGTCGATACGAGGAAAGAACCATGGCAACCGCCCCCGACACACTCGCTCCGACGACCAACAGCGTCGGCCGCATCAGCCAGGTCATCGGCGCCGTCGTCGACGTGACCTTTGAGCAGGACCGCCTGCCCGCGATTTTGAACGCGCTCGAAACCTCGAACAACGGCAACCGCCTGGTGCTCGAAGTCGCGCAGCATCTCGGTGAGAACACCGTTCGCACGATCGCGATGGACTCGACCGAGGGCCTGACGCGCGGCCAGGAAGTGACCGACACCGGCTCGCAGATCCGCGTTCCCGTTGGCCCGCAGACGCTGGGACGCATCCTCAACGTCATCGGCGAGCCGATCGACGAGCGCGGCCCCGTTGGCCACACCGACACGATGCCGATCCACGCACCGGCTCCCCTCTTCGTCGACCAGTCGACCGAGAGCGCTATTCTCGTCACCGGCATCAAGGTCATCGATCTGCTCGCACCCTATGCGAAGGGCGGCAAGATCGGCCTGTTCGGCGGTGCCGGCGTCGGCAAGACCGTGCTCATTCAGGAATTGATCAACAACATCGCCAAGGGCCATGGCGGCACCTCGGTGTTCGCCGGCGTCGGCGAGCGCACCCGCGAAGGCAACGATCTCTATCACGAATTCCTCGACGCGGGCGTCATCGCCAAGGATGCCGACGGCAACCCGACGCCCGAGGGTTCGAAGGTCGCGCTCGTGTTCGGCCAGATGAATGAGCCGCCGGGCGCACGCGCGCGCGTCGCGCTCTCGGGCCTGACGATCGCCGAATATTTCCGCGACGTCGAAGGCCAGGACGTGCTGTTCTTCGTCGACAACATCTTCCGCTTCACCCAGGCGGGTTCGGAAGTGTCGGCATTGCTCGGCCGCATCCCGTCGGCCGTGGGCTATCAACCGACGCTGTCGACCGACATGGGCGCGCTGCAGGAGCGCATCACCTCGACCAACAAGGGCTCGATCACCTCGGTCCAGGCGATCTACGTCCCGGCGGACGATTTGACCGATCCGGCACCGGCCACCTCGTTCGCGCATTTGGACGCGACGACCAACCTCAACCGCGCGATTTCGGAGCTGGGCATTTACCCGGCGGTCGATCCGCTCGACTCGACCAGCCGCGTGCTGACCCCGGCGATCGTCGGCCAGGAGCATTACGACACCGCCCGCCGCGTCCAGGAGACGCTGCAGCGCTACAAGTCGCTGCAGGACATCATCGCCATTCTGGGCATGGACGAGCTGTCGGAAGAAGATAAGTCGATCGTCAGCCGTGCGCGCAAGATCCAGCGCTTCCTCAGCCAGCCATTCCACGTCGCCGAGGTATTCACCGGCATTCCGGGCAAGTTCGTCCAGGTTGAAGACACCGTGAAGTCGTTCAAGGCGGTCGTCGACGGTGAGTATGATCACCTGCCCGAGAGCGCTTTCTACATGGTCGGCGGCATCGACGAAGCGATCGCCAAGGCCGAAAAGATGGCGCAGGAAGCGTAAATAAAACTCCCTCTCCCCGCTTGCGGGGAGAGGACTACTCACTCCCCTCCCGCTTGCGGGAGGGGCTGGGGGAGGGCCTGAAAGCAGGCGCTTCTCCAACCATAACGCCCCTCCCCCGACCCCTCCCGCATGCGGGAGGGGGGAAGGAAGAAGACAATGCTCCACTTCGAACTCGTCACGCCTGAAAAGCTCGTCCGCTCGGAGGACGTGTACATGGTCGTCGTCCCCGGATCGGAAGGCGATTTCGGCGTGCTGGAGGGCCATGCCCCGGTCATGTCGACGATCCGCGACGGCGCGCTGTCGGTCTATCGCACCGAAAAGGGCGAACCCGAATTGATCGCGATCGAGGGCGGTTTCGCTGAAGTGAATGCCAACGGCCTGACCGTGCTGGCCGAACGCGCTGCCTGAGCCGAGCGGCCCCGCCCTTTACCGGGCATTAACTACACCCTGCGACACAGCGGGCCATGGATATGCTCCTTGGCCAACTCTCCCGTCCCCTGCCCCACCGTGCGAGCGCGGTGTCGGTCCGTGCGGCCTGGGTCGCGCTAGCGGCAACGATTGTCGCTGCGGTGCTGCTCCGCTTCGGTCTGTTCGGCAATCCGATCGCGGGGCTGGATGAGCAGCTCTATCTGCTGATCGGTGACCGGATGTGGCATGGGGAACTGCCCTATGTCGACATTTGGGACCGCAAGCCGCTCGGTCTCTTCGTCCTGTTTGCCGCGATCCGGCTCTTGCCGGGGGACGGATTCCTGGCCGCGCAAATGGTCGCCACGGCCTTTGCCGCCGCCACCGCCTTCCTGATCGCGCTGTTCATGCGCCGACGCGTTGGCTGGGTGCCCGCGACGATGGCCGGGATGTTCTATCTGGCGCAACTCAACATTCTGTGGGGCGACACCACCCAGACGCCGGTATTTTATGACCTGCTGGTGATGGCAGCGGCCATGCTGACCCTGCGCGCCAGCGACGCAGCCAATGAGCGTGTGCGCACGGGCTGCGGCATTGCGGCGATGGCGCTGATCGGCCTCGCCATCCAAATCAAGACCAACGCCATCTTTCAAGGCGGGTTCTTCGGGGCCTGGCTGATCTGGTCAGTGTGGCGCGAAACCGGCGATCCCGTCCGCATTGCGCGCCTGGCCGTACCGATGGTGCTCGCCGCCGCGGTGCCTACGCTGGCGGCAATGCTGTCCTATGCGGCGCTCGGCCATTTCGATGCCTGGTGGCAAGCCAATGTGCTGTCAGTAATCGCCAAGGGCAGGCCGACCGACCCTGCGGCGATCGACAATCTCGCGACCTCTGTCATCCTCACTTTGCCCGCCTTGGTGGTTGCGCTGCTGGGCCTGTGGGCCCGCACCGAGCGCTTCCAGATGTGGGGGCAAGAGACGCTCTTCATCCTCGGCTGGATCGCGTTCGGACTGGTCGATTTCGGCGCGATTGGCGGATATTTCCCGCATTATGCGATTCCGCTGGTGCTGGCGTGCTGCCCGTTGATCGCGCATGCCTTCGCCATTCCCCGGTTCGGCAAGGCACTCTTCGCCACCGTGATGGCGTGGCCGCTATTTTACGCGGTCGTCGTCGCGCCCAAAATCGGCGCGATCGAGCGCGTTTATGCTGCGAATGTCGTCGCCGCACTGCCACGCGATGTGACGACGCGCTGCCTGTTCATCTACGAGGGGCCGGTTGCTTATTATCAGCTCAGCAACGCGTGCCGGGTGACGCGCTTCGCCTTCACCGCGCATCTCAGTTCGACGCGCGAGGCGAATGCGCTGGGCGTCGACCAGGCGCAGGCACTGCGCGACGCACTCGCGCGGCGGCCTGGCACGATCATCACCATCGCCCACTCGATCTGGACCGACCGCAACCCGGCGATGGAACGACTCCTGGGTGCCACGCTGGCCCGCGACTACCATCCGACAACTGGCCTGCCCCACCGGGTCTATACCGGCGGGCGCGACCAACTGGTCATCTGGCGGCGCAACGTCGGACGTTAAAGTCGGCACACCGCGCGACCGTGGTTAGGCAATTGTAAAAGCTTGGGCGCTAGCGTCCGGGCGAACGACAAGGAACTGAGTGGCATGAGTGCATTTGGGCGTAGACCTGGATCAGCCGGACCGGGCACCCGGCCAGCCTTCGGCGTCGCGCGGCCGATGCACGGCGCGGGCGTCCGCCCCGCGACTGAGGCGGAGACCGCCAGCGATCAGTTCCCGCCGCTCCCCCTGCCGCCGCTTCCGGGCGAAACCGAACCGGGCGGCAACATGCCCGGCCTGCAAATGGACGCGATGCAGCGCCTTGCCGACCGGCAAGCGTCTTCGGGCGATGCCGGCAATTCCAAGGTCGAGGGCTTCGAAAGCTCGATCCACAAGATCAAGGAACAGGTCCTCCCCCGCCTGCTCGAACGCGTCGATCCCGAGGCGGCCGCAACGCTCGACAAGGATGAGCTTGCCGAGGAATTCCGCCCGATCATCGGCGAAGTGCTCGCCGAGCTGAAGCTCACGCTCAACCGCCGCGAGCAGTTCGCGCTCGAAAAGGTGCTGGTCGACGAACTGCTCGGCCTCGGGCCGTTGGAAGAATTGCTCGCCGATCCGAACATCACCGACATCATGGTCAATGGCCCCGAGCAGACCTATGTCGAGCGCAAGGGCAAGCTCGAGCTCGCGCAGATCCAGTTCCGCGACGAGGAGCATCTGTTCCAGATCGCGCAGCGCATCTGCAACTCGGTCGGCCGTCGCGTCGACCAGACCACGCCGCTCGCCGACGCCCGCTTGAAGGACGGCAGCCGCGTCAACGTCATCGTCCCGCCGCTGTCGCTGCGCGGCACCGCGATCTCGATTCGTAAATTCTCGGCCAAGCCGATCACGCTCGACATGATGGCGGGCTTCGGCTCGATGTCGCCGAAGATGGCGACCGCGCTGAAGATCGCCGGGGCATGCCGCTTCAACGTCGTCATCTCCGGCGGTACCGGCTCGGGCAAGACGACGATGCTCAACGCTTTGTCGAAGATGATCGACCCGGGCGAGCGCGTGCTGACGATCGAGGACGCCGCGGAACTTCGCTTGCAGCAGCCGCACTGGCTCCCACTGGAAACGCGCCCGGCCAATCTCGAGGGCCAGGGCGAAATCAGCATTCGCGATCTCGTCAAGAACGCGCTGCGTATGCGCCCGGATCGCATCATCCTCGGCGAAATTCGTGGGGCCGAGTGTTTCGACATGTTGGCGGCCATGAACACCGGTCACGACGGCTCGATGTGTACGCTCCACGCCAACTCCCCGCGCGAGGCGCTCGCGCGTATGGAGAACATGGTGATGATGTCCGACATCAAGGTGCCGAAGGAAGCGATCAGCCGCCAGATCGCCGATTCGGTCGAGATGATCATCCAGGTCAAGCGCCTGCGCGATGGGTCGCGCCGCGTCACCAACGTGACCGAGGTGATCGGCATGGAAGGCCCGGTGATCGTCACGCAGGAACTGTTCAAGTTCGAATATCTCGACGAAAGCGCCGATGGCAAGATCATCGGCGAATATCGCTCGATGGGCCTGCGCCCCTACACGCTGGAAAAGGCGCGCACCTTCGGCTTCGACCAGGCGTATCTTGAGGCGTGCCTCTGACCGCTAAATCGGGTATCGATGGCAACCGATGCGTTGCTTCGTGTTTCTGTTTTTTTTGCTTTGCGCCGCCGCCCCCGATGCGCCGCCCATACCGCATGCAAGCGCGACCCGTGCCCGTGAGGCAGAAGCCCCCTGGGTTGCCTTCACGCTGACCCCCGCCGAGCAGATTTGCTTCCAGGCGGTGGTCGATGGCCACCCCGTGGCGGCGATCCTCGATACGGGGGTGAGCACCTCGCTCCTGTCGCGCCGGTTCGTCGATGCGGCACGGATGCGCGTGCGCGGCGGTCATGCCGCGCTTGCGATCGGCGGCACTGTGGCAAGCGGCTGGGTGGATCCGTCGAGCGTCACCGTCGCCGCGCATACCGTGCACAATCCCCGCCTGATGACGGCACCCCTGCCGCCCGCAACGACGGGCCAAGCGGCGATCGACCTGTTGGTCGGCAGCGACATGATCGCGCATTATGCGCTCGACATCGATTATGCCGCACAGCGCTTCCGCTTGCTCCCATCGGGCAGTCTCCCCTTCGCCGGGAGCATCGTGCCGCTGCGGATTGGCGGGGAATGGTCGAGCTATGTGACCGATCTTCTTGTCGGCACCCACCACCTGTCGCGCATGGCAATCGACACCGGGGATGGCAGCGCCATCACCGTGACCCGGGGAGCGTGGTCCGCACTGGCCGAGCAGCACCGTCCGACCAGTTCGACCATCAGCTATGGCGTCGGCGGTGCGGCGATTGTCGATCTTGCGATTGTGCCGGGCGTGCGCAGCGGCACGGCACCGGCACGTACCGTCGAAATGCGGATCGAGCCATCGGGAGGCTACACCGCCACGATCGGCATGAACGGACGGATCGGATCGGGCTTCCTGCGCCACTATCGCGTCTTGCTTGATCCCCATGCCGGGCGAATGGTGTTGCTCCCGGATTCATCCGTGGACACGCCGCCGCTGCGTTCAACCAGCGGCCTTATTCTGCGCCGCGACGACGATCGATTGACGGTGCTGCATGTCATGCGCGGCGGCCCGGCCGAGGCTGACGGCTGGCAAGCCGGCGAACAGATTTGTGCAGTGGACGGGCTTCCGGTCAGCGCCGAGGGCACCTTGCATTGGCCGGTCGATACCGCCGGGCGCAGCGTGCGGCTGGCGACCTGCACTGGCGTGACCCGAACCTTGACCTTGCGCGCCTTTTATTGAGTCCGGTCGCGCCCGATCCTCATCGATGCGCCGCCATGATCGCGCACACGACCGCCGCGATGACCGCCGCCATTTGCACGCTCGGCCAATTGATCCATCCAACCTTGTCGAGGTCGCGCCGCGTCCGGTGTCGCCAGTCGCCCAACCCGGCCAGCGCCGCGACAACCATCGCGCCCGCTGCCGCCACCCACCAAAGCACCGCGTCGCTCAGTCGCCGAGCTTTTCGATCTTTTCGTGCAGGCGGCCAAGCTCGGCCTTCAGCGCGGCGATCTCGTCATCCTTGCTCGCGGCACTGGCGGCCGGAGCCAGACCAGCGGCCACGCCGGGCTTGAACGCCGCCGTCGCCGCCTCGAACATCGCCATATTCTGCTTGGCCAATTCCGCGAAAGGCGAATTGGCGAACGCACCCTCGACCGCCGATTTGAACTGCTGCTGATTGCGGCGGAAACTGTCCATCGACGCTTCGAGATAGCCCGGCACCATCGCCTGCATGGAATCGCCATACATCGCGATCAATTGGCGCAGAAACGGCACTGGCAGCATCGTTTGCCCGCGCTGTTCCTCTTCCATGATGATCTGGGTCAGAATGTTGTGCGTAATGTCCTCTTCGGACTTTGCATCCACCACCTTGAAATCCCGCCCGTCGCGCGTCATCGCTGCAAGGTGCTCGAGCGTGATGTAAGAGGATGTCTCGGTATTATAGAGACGGCGGTTCGCGTATTTTTTAATGATCACCGGGCCATCGCCCGGAACGGTCTTCTTCATGAAGAGAGGCTCCCCGCCTGTGGTTGCGCAAGTCCTACCATCATTTATTGCCGCACCGCAACACGGCCCGCGTCCACTGCCTTTGTTCCTCGATATCTTGCGCGATCAGACGGCGGAATCGCCGGAGCGAACCGCAGCGGCGCTAGCGGGACTGCGCGCCTATCAGGATGCGCCGCGCGCAAAACCGCGCAAACCGATGCCCGCCCGTTTCCGCAAAGGCAAAGCGCGGCTGCGGGACTATGGGGCAAAGGGTGCCACCGGGCGGGCGGTGATCGTCATCCCATCGCTCATCAACCCGCCGCACATCCTCGATCTGCGCCCCGAAAGTTCGCTGTTGCGCTGGCTCGCCAGCCAGGGCCATCGCCCGTTCCTGCTCGATTGGGGAACGCCGGAGCCCAAAGCGCGCAATATGGACGTGGACGCCCATATCCGCCGCGTGCTGCTCCCGCTGATCGCCAAATTTGCGGTGCCGCCGGTCTTGGTTGGATATTGCCTTGGCGGAACGATGGCGCTGGCCGCGGCCTGTCTGGCCGAGGTGGCGGGCGTGGCGCTGATCGCATCGCCCTGGCACTTTACGGGGTACGGTGCCCCCGCGCGTGCGGAAATGGCAGCCTTGTGGGCCTCGGCCAAGCCTGCCTGCGACACGCTCGGGCTCGTGCCGATAGAGGTCTTGCAAGCGGGTTTCTGGCGGCTGGACCCGGCGCGCACGATCGCGAAATATGAAGCCTTTGCCGCTTTGGAACCGGATAGCGACGCCGCGCTCAACTTCATCGCGCTGGAAGATTGGGCCAATGGCGGTGCCCCCCTGCCCTTTGCGACCGGGGCCCAAATTTTCGAAGACTTGATCGCAGCAGACAGGCCCGGCACCGGTGCGTGGCGCATCGACGGGGTGACGCTCGCCCCGTCGGCGCTGTCCTGCCCGGCGATCGAGTTCGTGTCGCTCAACGACCGCATCGTTCCGGCGGCAAGCGCCGCAGACTTGCCCGACCGCCGCGATTTGGGGGCGGGCCATGTCGGGATGATCGTCGGGCGCGGCGCGCGGGCCCAACTGTGGGAACCACTCTTGGACTGGTTAAAGGCGCTTCCGCCCCCTAGATAGGCCGCGACACAGATTTCCGGAGAGACCCCATGCAGGACATCGTCATCACCGCCGCCAAGCGTACCCCGGTCGGCAGCTTCCTTGGTGCGTTTGCCGCAACGCCCGCGCACGAACTCGGACGGATCGCGATCGAGGCAGCACTCGCGCAGGCAGGCGTTGCGGGTGCGGACGTGTCCGAAGTCATTCTGGGCCAGGTGCTGACCGCCGCACAGGGCCAGAACCCGGCGCGGCAAGCGTCGATGGCGGCAGGCGTGCCCAAGGAAATCCCGGCCTGGGGCGTCAATCAGGTGTGCGGCTCGGGGCTGCGCGCGGTCGCGCTGGCGGCACAGGCGATCGCCACGGGGGATTCGACCATCGTCGTTGCCGGTGGACAGGAATCGATGTCGATGAGCGCCCATGCCCAATTGCTGCGCGCCGGACAGAAAATGGGCGACCTCAGCTTGATCGACACGATGGTCAAGGATGGGCTGACCGATGCCTTCAACAGCTATCACATGGGCATCACCGCCGAGAATCTGGCCGAGCAATATCAGATCACGCGCGCCGCGCAGGACAACTTTGCCGTGCGATCGCAAAACCTTGCCGACGCGGCGCGGTCGTCCGGGCGCTTCCGCGATGAGATCGTGCCGGTCACCATCAAGGGCCGCAAGGGCGAGACGATCGTCGCCGACGACGAATATATCCGCGCCGGTGTGACGGTGGAAAGCGTGTCGGGCCTGCGGCCTGCCTTCAAAAAGGATGGCTCGGTTACTGCAGCCAACGCCTCTGGTCTCAACGACGGAGCGGCGGCGCTGGTGCTGATGAGCCGCGCCGAAGCCGAACGCCGCGGATCGCCGATCCTGGCGCGCATCGCGAGCTGGGCATCGGCCGGGGTCGATCCGTCGATCATGGGGATCGGCCCGGTCCCCGCGACTCGGCGCGCCCTGCAAAAAGCCGGGTGGAGCATCGCGGATCTCGACTTGATCGAGGCCAACGAGGCATTTGCGGCGCAGGCGCTGTCGGTCGGCAAGGAGCTCGAATGGGATGCCGACCGGGTCAACGTGAATGGCGGCGCGATCGCTATCGGCCACCCGATCGGTGCCTCGGGCGCGCGCATTCTGACGACGTTGCTGTACGAGATGGCCAAGCGCGATGTGACCAAGGGCTTGGCAACACTGTGTATTGGCGGCGGCATGGGGATTGCGCTGTGTGTGGAGCGGTGAGGTAGCGGAGATCGCCTGTTTAACGGCGTCGCGTGACGAGGCGTCGCGGACTCCTGCCCCCGGCTGTACACGGCCGAGCGCAGGACGTCCGCGACGCAGTTTGGGCATCGTACCACAAAAGTCTGTTCGCAGGGCTTACAAAACGATTGGTTCGCGCCGGATCCAGCGCGACGCCACTAGCTTTTCGCCCGCAGAAACACGAACGCCCTCGTGCAAAGTCAACGGGTCGGGTTGACCATCGTCGCGAACGTTAACGAAGAGCAAGGCATCCCCCTTGCGAGCGGACACTTTCAGATCCAGCTTCGGAAAATAGGTCTCACCTCCGCTATACCCATCATTCAGATAGATCAGCATTGTTGCGACGCGCTGGTTACGCTCCCCCGGCAGTGTATCAAGATGGGGCCGATATTGCTGACCCGGACGATAGCGGAGGATGGTAAGCGGTTCCCCCGCGCGCACGTTCGTGCCGGTCGCAGAAGCGATTCGTAAATTGATGGCGTGGATCGCGGGCTGTTCCAAGGCGAGCGGAAAGGCGGCAATATCCGAAGTGCGGATCGGGTCAGGCACCTGCAGTCGAGTGACGGGATGTACAACGAGCGCGGGCTGAAAGCGTGGCGCAGCACGCCCAGCAAGAAACTCAGCCTCCGCATCGGTCACGAAATTACGAAACGAGACGATACGCGGCGCATTGTTCAGTTCCCCTCCCACGGGAACAGCGATCGGATAGCCGCGCTCGTCCAGATGCATCGCGGAGATCAAGCTGAGTTGCTCCACAGCATCAAGGTCATCGTTGTCCTCCTCCAGCAGGCGTACGGCCTTCAACCAGTCTGGCGTGCCGCCCGTACCGTTAGCGACAAAGGCGCGGTTGACCTCGATCGCAGCACGATTGCCAAGCGACGCTGCGCTGGCAAAATGAGAACGAGATCGCGGCAAATCGCGAGGCATGTCCCGCCCGGCCAGGAAAATACGCCCCATTTGCAAGTGGGCGTTGCCATCGCCCCGATTAGCGGCCCGCTCGAGATCGGCCATCCAGCCGGGGAAAGAAGGCGTGTCACGGTCTATCATGAAAAGATCATGGAATGCTCTGACGAAAAGAAAAAGGAGCCGACACCTGCGTGCCGACCCCTTTTTTTGTCTTTTTGACCTTCAGATCAGAAGCTGGCGGTCACGCCGGCATAAAAACGACGACCGATATTTTCGAAAATCGCGGTTCCACCGCCGATACCGGTCGAACCATAAGGAGGCAATTTGTCGAATGCGTTGTCGACGCCGATGTAGAAATTCGACTTTGGCGTGAGGTTCACCCCGGCACGGAAGTCATGATAGCTGACCGCCGGATAGTAATTATCCGGATATTGATTGGGGTTGGTCGCCGGACGTCCCTGCACAACGTTGACGGTTTGATAATCGCCGATCAACTGCTTGGAGATGAAGCGTACTTGATACCCAACAAAGAACTTGTCGTAGGTGAACGCGAAATTGCCATTCACGCGATCCTTCGGAATTCCGACCGTGGTGTTGAACCGCGTCACATAATTTGGATCGGTTGGATCCGTGTAGGAGTCGTTCAGAATGGAGTGGCTCCAGATCAAATGAACGCTGGCACCCAACCCGCCGAAGGTGTGACGATAGGTAAGGTCGGTGTTGATACCCCGGGCATGCAATTTCGCATAATTGAGCGACGAAGCAAGCAGGCTGCCTTCCAGAATACGGAACGGATCTTCACCCTTCGGACCGCCACCAGCCCCGGCACGCTGGAATTGGCCGCAGAACTGATTGTTCAGAGACGGCAAATCATAACATTGGTTAACGATCGTCTGCGCATCGACCGACTGGATAACGTTGCTGACCTGGATGTCGTAGAAGTCGGAAGAGATCAGAAGATCAGGAACCGGTTGCAGAGTTACGCCTGCTGTGAAGGACCGGGACTCTTCAGCCTTCAGATTGGGGTTGCCGCCGCTGCGAATGACGAGCGATTGCTGATAGGCATAGTTGTACCCCGTCGGACGACCGGCCGCAGTACAATTTGCGGCACGGGTCGCCGACCCCTCGCCAAGGTGATCAGCCGCACACGGATCGATAAACCCAGGAGCGAAGTTCTGCGATTGGGCAGAATAAAGCTCGGTCAAGTTCGGCGCGCGAACCGCAATATTGTAGGATCCGCGGAAGCCGAGCTGCGCGATCGGCTTATAGATACCTCTTGCGTTGTAGGTCCAAATCGAACCCGCCCCACCCTTATAGTCCGAGATACGAGCCGCAGCACCAACCGTCAGTTCCTTGATGAAGGGAACATCTTTGAACAAAGGCAACTGAACTTCCGCGAAGCCTTCTTTCACTTCAAAGGATGGAGGTGCCAACGTGGCAATCGCGTTGTAGAAATAGTATCCGTTCGCAACACCCGGATCCTCGTTATAACGCGCCGTTTCACGACGATATTCGCCGCCGAAGGAGAAACCGACTGGGCCGCCAGGCAAATTGAAGAAGCCGCCGGTATCGCCGTTAACCGTCGCGGTAAGGTCGAGCTGCGTGATCTTACCGTAGGAAGTCGTGGTGTTCAGCAGGTAGTTTTTTGCCGCCTGTGAAATATTGCCGTTACCGAAAAGGTTGATCGGTACGCAGGCAGCGATATCGCGAGCGAGATTTGCGGCATCACCGTTCAGGTCCGTGCCGGCGCGGGTTGCATCGATTTGCGATCCGCAAACGATTTGGCCCGCAGCGTTACGCTGAGCGTCCATACCCAACAGGAAGCGCTGGGTATTTATGATACCGTCGAGCTTGGTACGCTCTACGAACTGACCGTAGTTCGCAGACACTTCATAACCCAGATGAGGATTGAGTTGACCGCGGACCCCGCCAACGATGCGGAAAGTCTCACGCTGCGCCGACTCCGTGCGCGTCCCGAGGTCGGTCAGGTTGCGACGGAGCGTGAACCGCGTTGCACCGGTAATCTTGGTCGGATCTGAGCCGCCTGCGACCAATGCGGCGATAATCTGATTGCGCGCCTGGTCGGAGAGGAACGGGTTGTCCAGCCGCGGGCGTTCGTAGGTCGCCAGCGGTGCGCCATAGCCAAACGCGCTACCGATCGTCGATCCGGTGATGAAGGCGGGACCCGAACTGCCCTGGCCAACCGAATTGGTTCGCACATAGCTGGCCTCGATGAAGGGAACGATTGCCGGCGAGACCTCAAAGTGACCGATCAGGTTGGCCGAGTACCGATCGAGCTGCGGATACAGCTGAACCAGTGTGCCCTGCCGCCCGGTGTCGCCATTGCCGCCAAGGAAAGAGCTACCCGAAGGGCTGCTGGCGCTGGGCGCGAGGCCGACGCGGGTGCCGGTTTGCGGCACCAATGTGCCATCGCGCTGAAACAGATAATCGCAGGCAAAGGTGCGCCCCAGAGAATCACGTCCGCAAGCTCCAGTCGGGCTGGCAAATGCAACAGTACCGCCCTCAGAAATAGTGGCACTACGCCGGTCGATGAAGAACTGATTGTTCGCCGGCCCGGAGGTGTTTGCACCACCTGCCGGATTCACCAGGACGAAGCCGTCGCTGCTCGCATAGTTGGCGCGGTCCGAGGCATACAGGCTGTTTTGCCGCGCATATTCCAGATCGATCGCAACGTTACCGCGACCGTCAGCGAAGTTCTTTCCTGTCAAAACGCTGGCATAATACGATCCTGCGTCGCCATGCGACGAGATGTTGCCCTGGCCGTGCAGTTGCAGGCCTTCATAATGATCCTTCAGGATGAAGTTGACAACGCCGGCGACGGCGTCGGAGCCATAAACCGCCGAGCTGCCGCCTGTGACGAGGTCGACTCGGTCGATCAAATCCGTCGGCAGCGTGTTGATGTCGGTCGACACAGCGTTGTTCAGGATGTCTGACGCGACGTGTCGGCGCCCGTTGACCAACACGAGCGTACGCTGCGTACCCAATCCATACAGATCGATAAGGTTCAGGCCACCCGTACCAAGAAAACGCGTCGAATTCGCTTGGCTGAAGGTGTTCACCGTTCCCGGCAGCCGATTGATAACTTCACCGATATTCGTAACGCCGGTCTGGAGCAGTTCGGCGGAGGTAATCGATGTGATCGGCACTGGCGAGTTGCCGTTAGGATTACGGATGCGCGAGCCCGTTACGACGATCTCCGCCGAATCTTCGCTCGATTGGGCAGCAGCAGCGGGTGACGCGCTGGCCGACGCAGGCACGTCCTGAGCGAACGCAGGAAAAGCGATGGATGAAGCAATACCGATCACGAACGCAGACCGCAAAGCGGTCCCGTGGAGGAGATGAGAGCGCATTTGTATACCCCTGTACCCTGATTAACCTGACTTGAACGTCCGGTGATTGACTCAAGCTAATTGGGGCGCTCCACCTTGTACAAGCGCGAGCATGTAAATCATGACAGTTTATGACGATACGTGACATATTCGTCACATAACCCTGCCTCGGGGTTAGCGCGCATCCGGGGCAAAGGGGTCAGTAACGCAGGCTAGCCATCCGCTTTGACAGAAACCGCTCGATCTTCAGAGGGCCCACACCCGATCAAACCGCGCGCCAAGTCCGGTCAGCAGCTCATATTGCGACATGCCCGAAGCCGCTGCGGCCACAGGCAGGGCATATTCCAGAGCCACCCAGTCGCCCTCTGCGAGCGCGGGTGCCGCGTCGACGCAAATCGCGGTCAGATCCATCGACACGCGCCCCATCACTGGCAACCGAGCATCCCCGGCCAACGCCACCCCGGCATTGCTGAAGCCGCGCCAATAGCCGTCGGCATAGCCGATATTGAGGATCGCCACCTCCATCGGTGCGGCCGGGGTATAGAGCGCATTATATCCGATCGAATCCCCCGCAGCGACGGTGCGGCGTTGCAGGATCTGGGCTTCCGGCGTCACCACCTGCCGCACGACTGCGGCCAGTTCTCCCCGTGCAACGCCCCCGTACAGCGCGAGCCCCGGGCGCGTGAGGTCGAACGCATAGTCCGGCCCCAGCGCGATCCCCGCCGAATTGGCAAGGCTCATCCGGCGCGCGGTGGTGCGGTCCTGCAGCGCGCGGAACGCGGTCACCTGTCGCAGGTTCATCGCGCTATCCTCGTCCGCGCACGCCAGATGGCTGAGCACCGTATCGATCTGAAGGCCGTCGAGCAGCCCGCCCAGCACCTCGTGCGGCGCGACCCCAAGCCGGTTGATGCCGGTGTCGACCATAACGTCGCAGCGCCCGCCCCCGGCCTCCCGCCAGCGCGCCACCTGTTCCGCGCTGTTGAGCACCGGCCGCGCGATGCCACTCAGCGCCAGCGGCATATCGTCGGCGCGCACGCCGTGCAGAACCGCCACGTCGAGCCCCAGATCGCCAAGCGCCGCCGCCTCGCTCCAACTCGCGACAAAGAAATCGCGCGTCCCCGCAGCGGCCAGCCGTGTCGCGACGCTACGGGCACCCAAACCATAGCCGTCGGCCTTGATTGCCGCGCCGCACGCAGCCGCCCCGCTCAGGCGATCGAGCGCGCGCCAATTGGCAACCAGGGCATCGGAATCAAGGCGGAGGCGAAGCGGTGCGGTCATCCCAGCCGGTTAGCGCTCCGCGCTACGCGGCGCTAGTCCGCGCTCGCCGTCCCCGGCTTGCCCTCCTCGAGGCCGAACAGCGTCACGATCAGCGCCATCGCCACCACAATCACGGTGTACCACAAGCCCGAATAGGGATTGCCGGTATGCACGACGATCATCTGGCTGATCAGCGGCAGGAACCCGCCAAAATAGCCGGTGCCGACATGATAGGGGATCGACATGGAACTATACCGAATGCGCGGCGGAAACAACTCGGTAAGCAACGCCGCGACCGGGCCGTAGGTGATGCCCGACAAGGCACTAAGCGCTAGGATCGCGAGCAGAATCAGCGCGATGTTGCCCGGCTTTGGAATGACCGGCGACAGATCATAGCCGGCCCGCGTCAGCGCTGCCTCCAGCCCCGCATTGCTCATATCATCGACGCCGACGCCGCCGACGATCACCAGCGTCACCGGCGTATGCGCCTTGGCGTAGGGGATGCCCTTTTTGGCGAGATAGTCGACCAAGCGACGACACTCATCCGACTGCTTCGTCGGGAACAGCATCGGCAGCATCTCGGGCAGCACTTCGTGCGAACAGGCCGGGCCCGACACCACCACGGGGGCGTGTTTGGCGGCGCGCGATAGCTCCGGATTGGCGGCACTGCCCATCACCCAGAAGATCGGGAAGATCAGCACGAGCGTGAGGCCATAGCCAAGGACGATCGGCGTTTTGCGCCCGACCCGGTCCGATAGCCATCCGAACAGCACGAAAAAGCCAAGCCCGAACAGCGCGCCCACCCCGACGATCACTTGCGCGACGGTTTCCTGTACGCGCATCGTCCCTTGCAGGAACGACAACACGGTAAACATCGCCGTGTACCAGATCACCGTCAGGCCCGCCGCAATGCCGAACAAGGCGACGAACAGCCGTTTGAGATTGCCCTGATAGGTGAAGCTCTCCACGAACGGGTTTCCCGCACATTGGCCCGCCGCCTTCATCTGCTGGAATACCGGGCTTTCGGACAGTTTAAGCCGCATCCAGAGCGATCCGATCAGGAGCACGATCGAAAACAGGAAGGGGACGCGCCAGCCCCAGCCATTCCATACGTCCGCCGACATGACGCCCTTGGTCAGCAGCACGACTGCCAGGCTGAGGATGAACCCACCCGCGACGCTTGCCTGAATAAAGCTGGTATAGAAGCCGCGCTTCCCCGGCGGGGAGTGCTCCGCGACATAAATGGCCGCGCCGCCATATTCACCACCCAGCGCCAGACCTTGCAGGATGCGCAAGCCAAGCACGATAAACGGTGCCCCAAGGCCGATCATCGCAGCCGAGGGAACCAGCCCGACGCCCGCCGTCGCAAGGCCCATCACCGTAATCGTGACGAGGAAGGTATATTTGCGGCCCAGCGTATCGCCGAGATAGCCAAACAGGACCGCCCCAAGCGGGCGAAATCCGAACCCGACCGCAAAGCCGCCCCACGCGTACAGCGTCTGCAGCAACTCGCTCTGCGCCGGGAAAAAGGTCCGCCCGATGATGCCCGAGGCCGCGAGCGTCCCGTAGATAAAAAAATCATACCACTCAAAAATCGTACCCAGCGACGAGGCCGCAATGATCAATTGCATGTCCTTACGGCTCGGCGGCGCGGCGGACCCTGGATCTGCAGCCCCATCCAAGGTCGTCCCCATCCTTTTTCCCCCTTTAGCCGTATGTCTGTCGACGAGCGGGGAGATTAGGCGGATTTATCGGTGCGGCAACCCAGCGCGAGCGCGATCTGGCCGACGATCCTCAAGGATCATACGACATAAATGCAGCTGCGGCGGAATTGAGTGTTACCAAAGTTTTAATTTGTGCGTTGCAACACGTATTTTGCCAAATAATTATCATCCATATTGACGAAATCGTGATCTGCTCCTGTTATTTTGCAAAAATGGCCTATATTTTATCAATAGAATGAATCTGTATTGGACCATGAACATGAAAGTCCGTTCCTTCGACCGGTTTGCGTCCTCCGCCACTAATGACAACCGCCAGGCACCACCGGGAACGGGGTTTTTGATTGGCGGCATCCTGTCCCTGGGTCTTTGGGCCGCGATCGCGGCGGTCGCCTTCGCGCTATAGCAAAGCTGCCGAGCGATCTGCGTGATCACTCGGCAAATGCCATCATCATCCGCGCGTTGACGATAAGATTACCCGCGACGATCGGTGATCGCGCCGGCGGATCGAACGCCTTCACAACATGGAATACGCCCGGCGGGTACGTGCCCACGACCTCCGAACGTCTGCGGGGCGATCGCTGTAGCTGTCGGCGCACTGCGTGGTAACTGCGGCGCACAAGACCTTCCTCGACGGCGGGGCTCTTGTCAGGAACAACAGCCGTGGGCTCCTGGTCGCGCGAAAATTGTATGGGCGTCAGAATAAGCCCGGGCGTTTCGGCTTCAGGCTTTGCAACCGTTGCTGGCACCTGGCCGAGAGTCTCGGCTGACATTGCCTCCGCCGCGACAAGGACGGGCGCAATCGCCACATCGCGCAACGGCTGCAATATATAGGGTGCGACCGCCACCGCCGCCGGGTCCGGAACCGGAATCCCGCCAGCGATAATCCCGACCCGGATCCGCCCGGTGAGTTCAGCATCGAGGACGGCACCCCATAGCACCTCGGTGTCGTCCGGCAGATTGGCCCGCAAACAGCTGATGGCCTCCTCCACTTCGAAAAGCGTAAGCTCGTCGCCGCCCGCGACGGTGACCAGCAGACGGCGCGCTGTTCCCGGCAGCCCCTCCAGCAAGGGATTGCTTAAGGCGGATCGCGCGGCATTGGCGGCGCGATCCCCGCCAGTGCAGCGCTCGCCAAAGCCGATCACGGCGTCCCCGGTCGATGCCAGCAACGACCGCAGGTCCGCCACGTCCACCCGGCGCAGCGCGGGCTCCTCCAGAAGCAACGCGAAATCTGTGGCGGTCTCCCCGATGATCGAATCCGACAATCGCAGCGCGTCACTCAAAGTGGTGTCGCGACCAGCAAGACCCAAGAGCTTCTCGTTGGACACCGTCACCATCACATCGACTTGGGCGCGAAAGTCGATCGCCCCCAGGTCGGCGGTGCGGCCACGCCGTTTGCCTTCAAAGGCGAACGGCTTCGTCGCCACTCCAATGGTCAGGATGTCAAGGTCACGCGCCGCCTTGGCAATGACGGGAGCTGCACCGGTTCCGGTACCGCCGCCCAGCCCGGTGGCGATAAAGCACAACGATGCCCCCTGCAGCGCCTCGATAATCTCGGGCAAGGCCTCCTCCGCCGCCGCGCGCCCAATCTCCGGCCGACCGCCAGCCCCCAGCCCTGCGGTAATCTGCCGACCAAGCTGCAAGCGATTGGCTGTCGGCACCGCGCGCATGGCCTGCACATCGGTGTTCGCGCACAGGATCTTCATCCCGCATTCTGGCCGCTGCAACAGCGCCCGAACGGCGTTGCCGCCTGCGCCTCCGACACCAAAGACGATCACACCGCCGTGCGTGCTCCCCGCGTTTTGACCGAACGTCATATCGATACTCCCGAGAATCGCATTTCATAATGCTGCTGTCGCGGGACCTTTGCTCCGAACGGTTATAGTTAACGATATAGTATCATTACCCCGATCTAAAGTTGTATTGATGGGTATATTGGCTTGTTACGACAAGGCAACGATCGATCATTCTTTAGTATGTATGGAAATGATCTCCGCCCTCCGCAACAATACGGGTAGGGCGAATACCATAAAGTATATCTACTCAATTCCCCGAATCGTTTTTCGGCCGTTAACCATATGCTCACAATGAGGGGCATGGGACATGGACGAACTTTTTATCGGCAGCGCATTGTGTGAAGTGACCGAATGGGGCGACATCCTGTTGCCGCGTCGTTTTCACCAAACCTTGCGACTGCGCTCGGCCGACCATTCGGTCTTCATCGGGCTGCATGAGGAATCGCCCTGCCTGATCGCCTTCGACCGGCTCCACGCGATGCAGCGGCAATTCGAAGTCGCCGAGAAGTTGGCGGCGTCTCCTGGCGGCTTTCACGATTACCATCGCTTGCGGCGGACATATGGCTTCGTCGATGAGGCACCGATCGCTCCCGACGGGATGATGACGCTGCCGCGGATCATGCGCGAACGGGGCGCGATCGGCAGCTTTGCCTTGCTCGTCGCCACCGGCGCGCGCTTCGAAATTTGGGACATGGCCTATGTGCTCGACCACGGCCCGTCCGATCTCGTCACGCTCGCCACGCTTTTGCAGGCCAGTCAAATTGTACAAGAGGTAAACGATGCCGCTGTTGTGTCGCGTACTCGGGCATCGGGCCCGACCTTCCACCCAGCTCAATCAAGGGTTTGCGTTCAGCGTCTGCCAGCGGTGCAACCGCGACATGATCCGGTCGGCGGGCGCGCCGAGCACCAGTAAATGGAAGCAAGTTCCTGCGGGTTTTCGCGTGTCCCGTAAACCATCCCTCCACCGGTCGGTTAGGATGGCCCGGCCAGCGATGCCACGGCCCCGCTCTACCATGCCCGATATGGTGCAGATCGGCATGGCCGCGCTCTTCTGGCATGTGCAGGACATCCTCGGCACGCCACCGTCGCGACGGACCAAGGTGCTGCGGATCCCTTTGCTCTAGGCAGCACCGCCGAGCGCGTGCGCGATCGCTTCGGCGGCGGCGTTTGCGCCGTCTTCGTCGGCCATGCGCCGCGCAATTTCGGCCGCAACCGCGCTATAAGCGGGATCGTGTAACAGACGCCCGATACGCCGTGTCGCCCGCGCGACCGAGAAGCGGTCCGCCCGCAGCCGCAAACCGGCACCCAGCCGCGCAATGCGGTGACCGTGATCGTTCTGATCGCCCATATGCGGCACCACCAATTGCGGCTTGCCCGCGCGCAAAGCCTGGCCCGTCGTCCCGACGCCGCCATGCTGGATGATCGCTGCGGCGCTTCGGAACAGCAGCGAATGCGGCGCATAGCCGCAGCGCAATACATCGCCTTCGATCGACGGCGCGGCATCGCCCCCCACCAGCAGCACCGCGCGCATCCCCAGCCGACGAGAGACTTGGGCGGCGGTATCGTAAAAGCCGCCGGCGCTGTTCACCGCAAAGGAACCGAGCGTAAAGACGAGGGGCGCTGGCCCCGCCGCCAGGAAATCCGCCAACATCGGGTCCAGCGTTTCCTCGCTCCCGCTGCCGCTATCGAAAACAGGAAAACCGACAATCTTGGTCGAAGGGGGAGCGTCTGGCGGCAGCGGAGCGAGGTGCGGCGAGTAGCAGCCCAGTTGCAAAATGGAGCGAGAATCGGGCTCCAGCGCGCGCCGCGCACCCTTGGGCGGGAGGCCATGCTCTGCCCGCACGCGATCGAACCGTCGACCGTAAAGCCCGTGCAGCACCCGCCGCAGGACGGTGTAAGCCGTCCGATTCCACACACGTCCGACGCGCCCGACGGGCTGATCGCGCATCATCCAGAAATCGGGCGTGCGCGGTGGATCATAAGCCGACAACATCGCCATCGGCTGCAAGATCACCGAAATCAGCGGCAAATTGCGCTTCTCGGCGATCATCGGTGCCGCGAAGACAAAAATCGAGGCGATGATCGCCTCGGCATCCGCCGCCACCGCGTCGAGCGCGCGCGTGCTGTCCGAAAGTCCCGGCAGCAGAACCTGTTCGAGCATGACGCGCTGGTTGGCGATGATCCGCCGCACCGCCTCTTCATGGCTCAGCCCCATGCGTTTCTGGACCGCATCGAAGCCGGGCAAGATCGCGACCGCCTCCAGGCCGGCGCGGCGGCATTTCAGCACCTGGTCCTCGGGCACCGCCAGCACCGGGGTGAAGCCCCGCTTGCGCAGCGCCAGCCCGATTGCGATAAACGGGTGCAGATCGCCCAACGTCCCGATGGTGGTGAGAACGACTTTACGCATTGCGATCCCACTGGTCGCGTCAGCGCATCGCGTCCAGCCCTTCCTGCTCGGTACTGTAGCATTTTTCGGATAAAGCCCGTGTTCGCCACCGGTTGGGCAAATCGTGCGCCGCCGCCAAATTGCCGTGGATGGGGGGAGCGGTGGAGCCCCGCCTCTACCGCCCTCCGCGCAAGACCAGCCTTGCAGAAACCCGGTGCAACCCCTATTATGTCTGAGTTATTTTTGAAAGGCCTTCCCGTGATCGATGGTTCTATTTTGATCGGTGCCGACGCTCGTCAGGCAACAACACGATTCACCACGGTAAACCCGGCCACCGGCGAATCGCTGACCCCAAGTTTTTCGTCTGCGGACCGCGACGCGGTCAGCGCTGCCACGGCGTTGGCGCAGGCCGCCTTTCCGGCTTATGCCGCGACCGACCTGCCGACTCGCGCTGCCTTTCTGGAAGCGATCGCCGACAATATCGTTGCGATTGGCGATGATCTGATCGTGCGCGCGATGGCCGAAAGCGGCCTGCCGCGTGCACGCCTGGAGGGCGAGCGTGGCCGCACCGTTGGGCAGCTCAAGCTGTTTGCGCAAGTGGTGCGTCAGGGCGACTGGCTCGATGCCACGATCGACCCTGCGCTGCCCGATCGCGCGCCTTTGCCCCGCCCCGACTTGCGCCGAATCAACGTGCCGGTCGGCCCGGTTGCGGTGTTCGGTGCCTCCAACTTCCCGCTCGCTTTCTCGGTTGCAGGCGGTGACACCGCATCGGCGCTTGCCGCTGGATGCCCGGTGATTGTGAAGGGCCATCCGGCGCATCCCGGCACCGGTGAATTGGTGGCACGCGCAATTGCCGCTGCGGTCGCATCGAGCGGCCTGCCCGCAGGTGTCTTCTCCTATCTCCCCGGCGACACCAACGACCTGGGCGGCGCACTGGTCGCCGATCCGCGCGTACAGGCGGTCGGCTTCACCGGCTCGCGCGGCGGTGGCCTCGCGCTGATGCGCATCGCGGCCGAGCGTGCGCAGCCGATCCCGGTCTATGCCGAGATGTCGAGCATCAACCCAGTGATCGTGTTCCCCGCCGCACTGGCCGCGCGCGGGTCCGAGATCGCCGCCGGTTTTGTCCAATCGCTGACGATGGGCGCGGGCCAGTTCTGCACCAATCCCGGTCTGATCCTGGCGCTCGACAGCCCCGAGCTGGACGCGTTCGTCGCCGAGGCGGGACGCTTGCTTTCGGGCACGCAGCCGCTGACGATGCTCACCCCCGGCATCCACGCCAGCTTCGACAAGGGCGTCGAAGCGCTCGCCACGCATGACGCAGTGCGCACGATCGCGCGCGGCTGCCCCAGCGCCGGGCCAAATCAGGCGGTTGGCGCGCTGTTCGAAACCGACGCCAGCCATTTCCTCGCCGACCGCGCGCTCGGCCATGAAGTGTTCGGTTCGTCGTCGATCATCGTGCGCTGCCGCGACCTGGACGAGCTCGCGCAGGTCATCGCCGGGCTCGAAGGGCAATTGACCGCGACGTTGCAACTGGATGCAGCCGACGAGCCCGCCGCCGCGACATTGATCCCGGTCCTCGCCCAGCGTGTCGGTCGCATTCTGGCCAATGGCTGGCCAACCGGTGTCGAAGTGTGCCACGCGATGGTGCATGGTGGCCCCTACCCCGCCACCAGCGATGGCCGTACGACCTCGGTCGGGACGCTCGCCATTGATCGCTTCTTGCGCCCAGTAGCCTTCCAGAACCTGGCCCCGACGCTGCTCCCGGTTGCGGTCCGCGACGGCAATCCGTGGGACATCGCCCGTCGGGTTGATGGGGTGCGCGAAGCCTCCGCGCGATGATCGGACGCGCCCGTCAGGGTGTGCGGTGGGATATCCCCGTGCCTTCCTGCCGGGCGCGTGATCCGCTAGGCTGGGTCTCCATGACCCAGCCACCGCCTCGATAATGGACGACGACCGCGTCTTCTCGCCGCGTATTCACGGCACCATCGCGCACGATATCGGCGTAGAAATCGTCAGCGGAGTGCGAAAACCCGGCGACGTGTTCGGCGGAGAAATCGAAGCGAGCGAAGCACTCGGCGTCTCGCGCACCGCCTATCGCGAAGCGATCCGCATCCTCGCTGCCAAGGGGCTGGTCGAAAGCCGCCCCAAAGCCGGCACGCGCGTGACCCCGCGCAGCCGCTGGAACATGCTCGACGTCGACGTGCTCGCCTGGACGTTCGAGGGTGAACCCGACACCGACTTCATCATCGACCTGTTCGAATTGCGCGGCGTGATCGAGCCTGCCGCCGCCGCCTTTGCCGCCGCGCGCCGCACCGATGCCGACCTGGCCGAGATGCGATCGGCGCTCGATGCGATGAAGCATTATGGGCTGGCGGATGCGCGCGGCCAGAGCGCCGACCAGCAGTTCCACCGTGCGATCCTGGCGGCCGCGCGCAACACCCCGCTGGCCACGCTCGCCAATTCGGTTGGTGCAGCGGTGCGCTGGACCACCAAATTCAAGCAGCGCAAGCGCGCTTTGCCGCGCGACCCGCTGCCCGACCATGTGCGGGTGCTCGACGCGATCGCCGCCAGCGATGCAGACGCCGCGCGCGAGGCAATGGTGACGCTGCTGAAGCTCGCGCTCCGCGACATGGGGCTCGCGCAGCGCGGCTAACCCCGGCGCTCGCCGATCAGCGGCGAGCGCCGGGATTTCCCATCAATGGTTGTCGCGCGGCAGGCCGCGCGTCTGCGCGATCCGCTGATAGGCCTCTGCCCCTTCCAGGATTGCGCCCGAACCGAGCTGACCGACCACGGCACGCTGGATCTCCTGCCACGGCGTCTGCGAGGCGGGGTAGCGATAGCCGCCTGCCGCCGTGAACGCCGCACGGCGCTCCTCCAGTTCGGCGTCATCGATCAGCAGATCGGCAGTGCCGCGCATCAAGTCGATCCGCACGCGGTCGCCATCGCGCAGCAGCGCGAGCGTGCCGCCAACCGCCGCTTCGGGCGAGGCGTTGAGGATCGAGGGGCTGCCGCTGGTGCCCGACTGGCGCCCGTCGCCAATGCACGGCAGCGAGTGGATGCCATCGAGGATCAGATGCGCAGGCGGACGCATGTTCACCACTTCCGCGGCCCCCGGATACCCGACCGGTCCCGCGCCGCGCATCACCAGCAACGTCGCAGGGGTGATGCCGGTCGAAATCTCGTCGATGCGCGCGTGATAGTCTTCGGGGCCATCGAACACCACCACCGGCCCTTCGAACGCCTCGGGATCATCGGGGTTGGAAAGATAGCGTTCGCGGAATTCGGGCGAGATCACGCTGGTCTTCATGATCGCGCTGTCAAACAGATTGCCCGACAGCACGACAAAGCCCGCCGACGCCAATAACGGCGTGTCAAAGGGCCGGATCACATCCTCATTCTCGATCACCGCGCTGCGGCAATTGTCGCCGATCGTCTTGCCGTTCGCTGTCATCGCGCCCTCGGCGATCAGGCCGTGCTGGATCAACTGCGCGACCACGGCGGGAACGCCACCGGCACGATAATAATCCTCGCCCAGATATTCGCCTGCTGGCTGCAAATTGACCAATAGCGGCACGTTGAGGCCATGCTCTTCCCAGGTCTTGAGCGGCACGTCGACGCCGATATGCCGCGCGATCGCGGTGAGATGGATCGGCGCGTTGGTCGATCCGCCGATCGCCGAATTGACCGCGATCGCATTGAGGAAGGCGTCCTTGGTCAGGATGTCGGAGGGCTTCAGATCCTCCGCCACCATCTCGACGATGCGCTTGCCGGTGTAATAGGCACATTCCTGACGGTCACGATAGGGCGCGGGGATCGCCGCTGATCCGGGCAGCGACATGCCCAGCGCCTCGGCCAGGCTGTTCATCGTCGTCGCGGTGCCCATCGTGTTGCAATAGCCGGTCGATGGCGCGGACGAGGCGACGAGGCGGATGAATTCGGCATCGTCAATCTCGCCCGCCGCGAGCAGCTCGCGCGCCTTCCACACGATCGTGCCCGAGCCCGTGCGCTCGCCCTTGTGCCAGCCATTGAGCATCGGCCCGACGGACAGTGCGATCGCCGGAATGTTCACCGTCGCCGCTGCCATCAGGCAAGCAGGCGTGGTCTTGTCGCAGCCGATCGTCAGCACGACGCCGTCGAGCGGATAGCCGTAGATCGTCTCGACCAGGCTGAGATAGGCGAGATTACGGTCGAGCCCGGCGGTCGGCCGCTTGCCGGTTTCCTGGATCGGGTGGACCGGGAATTCGAGCACGATGCCGCCAGCCTCACGAATGCCCTCGCGCACGCGCTCGGCGAGCACCAGATGATGGCGGTTGCACGGGCTGAGATCGGAGCCCGTCTGCGCGATGCCGATGATCGGCTTGCCCGAGCGCAATTCCCCCAGGCTGAGGCCGAAATTGAGATAGCGCTCCAGATACAGCGCGGTCATGTCGATATTGTCGGGGTTATCGAACCATGCGCGACTGCGGAGCTTGAAGGGAGGGGAACCGGTCATTGAGATACTCCGCGTCGGGACGACTTTGCTCCCGGATATACTCAGACAATTATAAGATCAATGTGCACGCGACGGAAGTCGCACCGCAGAGAATTCCACTGTCGGCATGAAAGGGCGGGTTAGAGGGTATCCAACACCGGACAGCCCGCCAACGCGTCGCGCTGGCGGGCTGTCTGGGTTGCCTGGGCAAGAAACAAGGTGTCCCGCCGGTGTTACGCGCGCACTAACTCGAACGGAAGGGTCTCTCCCCGCCGACTTTCGAAGCGGCGATCGGGCGGTTGGGGGTCCAACCGCCCGACACGTCACTGCGCGAACAGCACGCCCCACATCAAGTCATAGCCAGTATAGCCTGCGGGCGGCGCGTGGGGGCCGACCGGCTCTCCGACGGGCCCGGGCCCGGAGGCGTTGAACGACGCGCCAGCATGGCACGAAATGCACGACGATTTCGCCATCGGGACATTGGCGTTAAGCGGCTCGATGATCGGGCTGCCCAGCAAGGTCGGCTTGGCCGCCGTCCCAAAGCTGCTCTGCGACCCTGTCATACAGTAATTGGCGAAGACCGGGGCTACATTCGCTTGGGTCATCATCGTGGTAACTGCCTGAGATTTGGGGCAGGCACCATATTGTCCCCACGCCTTGGCATTGGCCGGCACCGTCTGGGTCACAGCACCAAAGCTGTCGTTACAGCCGGTCTGGTCGCAACGGCCCGGCGTATAGGCATTCTCGAAATCCGCCCATATCCAGTTGGGGAAGCCGGGGGTCTTTACCGAGATGTGCATGCTGGTCATCGCGTAGGTCGTCGCCGGCCCGGTGCCAACGCTCGCAGACGAGGTGTAGAAATTGGCGGTGACGAAGCTCGCCGGCTGACCCAGCCAGGTCGCAAGCGTGCTCACCGGAATCCAGTCTGCTTTCACTTCCAGCGCATTCCACGGCACGGAAACCGGCTGCTTGGTGGCGTAATATTTGGTCAGCCCCGCCGAGGACCATAGGCCATTCGCCACGAGATAATCGAACGTAGCCCGATCGCGCCGCACCTCTTCGCCGACGCACCCCGCCGACGGAAAGCCCGAACCCGCCGCAGCCCCATTCAGCCCGGGCGGCGTACCGCAACCCTGCGCCGGTCCGATCACCTGAACCGTGAAACGCCCGGCCCCGCGCGTCGCCATCGCGGCGCGCATATGGGCTCTTCCGAGCAGGCTGCGCTGCAGCAGCTTACTGCCTTGACTCGAAGTTGCGCTCGGCCAGGTCGGCACGTTGCAGCCCTTTGTGGGCGGGGTCGTACATGGGTTCGAAACGTAAATGTCTTGATCCGACGCGAAGGTCTCATAAGTAACCTTCCCGGTCACTCCAGACGGGGTGACGGCAAGGATAAATTGCTGCCATGAAACCGCATCCGTCGAACCAAAAGGCGGCGGAACGATTTGCGCAGGTTTCGCATTGATTTGCGAACCGCTCACGGTAATGGCACCAACCGAAATCGCGGCCACTGCAATTGCAGCAAAGAGACGATTTTTTCGAAAAGCGAAGATAGACATGGGAAAGTCTCCTCAGAATCCAGTCTGACGGATACGCTTTTACTCTATCGACACGATATTTTAGAAAATAGACGATATCAATCAACAGGGTTTCGGTCAACGATTGAAAAGAACCGAATAGGATATTGTTAATATACTTTTGTGATATTTTTCACAGATATTACGATTTGCACGTCAGTGCCTGATCGTGCGCGACTGCTGCATGTACTCGAACAGATCTCGGGAAACGGCTGCGTCGATCTCGACAACAACGCCATCAACCGCAACGCTCGTACGGAACGGCGATCGAGCAAACCGCGCAGGTGAGAGCATCGCTCCCCGAACGGCATCCAAAAAGCCCGTCTGCCCGTAAACGGCAGGCAGTCCGACGAGCGATCGCCGCTGCGACGCTGTTGGGGTGCCTCGCTCGTGACAGGACATGGGAAGGTTGGACGGAATGAATTTTCCCAGCGAAGCACCGTCGCGTAGTGGCTCGGTGGCCGCCCCTTCCCTGGGGAGCGACGCGCCGCTGGCGGTGCGGCAAGATTTGCTGCCCGGGTCCGACGGCGAGCATGCGCTTCAAATCAAATATGGCTCCCGGGATCGCGCATTGAGCTTCTACGCGCATCAGGTCCTGAACTTCCTGTCGCCCCTGATGCGTACTTTCATATCGCAGCAGGAATGCATGTTTGTCGCGACCGCGAACCGCCATGGCGACTGCGACTGCAGTTCGCGATTTGGCGAACCGGGCTTCATCACTGTTCTAGGCGACCGGCATGTCCTCTATCCGGAATATAGAGGCAATGGGGTCTTCGCCAGCCTGGGCAATATCAGCGAAAACCCCCATATCGGCTTGTTAATACTGGATTTATACCGCGAATCCCTTGGCCTGCATATCAATGGCAAGGCGCGCATTATCGAAAGCGATGCGCTTTTGCCCCTCGCCGACAAACTTCCGAAGAGTGTGTTGGTCGAGTTGGGTAAGACGGGCAATCGGCGGCCTAGCCGATGGGTGATGGTTGAGGTTGAGGAGGCCTTTATTCAATGCTCGAAGAATATTCCGCTGGTGAGAAAGCTCGATCGGACCGTCGACCCAGGCACAGACAGCGTGCAAGTAAAGAAGTCTGACTACTTTCAGCTCCACCAATTATCTTGGTACGAACGCATCGGAGGCGACGCGACGATCACCGCGATCGTCGATGTCTATTATCGCAATATCTTGGCGGACAGCTTCGTTGCCAGCCTATTCCAGGCCCCCGATACGGAAGCCCAACGCCTAAGGCTGAAGTCGTTTGTGTCGATGGCCTTTGGTGGGCCTCATCGGTCCACACGTCAGGATCTACTCCAGGCCGGTGATCGGTTGGCCAGCGGGATGGTCTTCACGGAGCCTCACTTCGATCGGGTGGTCGAGATCCTGAAGCAAACCCTCGAATCGTTGCTCGTCCACGAAGAGGCAATCCGCCAAGCGATGGCCGCAGTCGAGGCTACCCGCCACGACATCCTGGCACACGGCATATGACCGCCCAAGCCGATACCAAACGTCCGACACCTGGCACCGTGGATCAGACCTTTT
Organism: Sphingomonas sp. PL20; assembly: GCF_017875905.1. Taxonomy (NCBI): domain Bacteria; kingdom Pseudomonadati; phylum Pseudomonadota; class Alphaproteobacteria; order Sphingomonadales; family Sphingomonadaceae; genus Sphingomonas; species Sphingomonas sp. PL20. Next base: position 2,896,035 of record NZ_JAGINH010000002.1, read on the forward strand.
GGACCGAGATTTTCGCGGGCTTGTCAAATCCGGAGTCTGAGTCATTTGGCGGCACAGATCGCGCGGTGCCCCCCACCAGACGCAGCCAGGACACGTGGATCGATCGGTTGTTTGCAGATGGCGAGGTCAACGCTGTCGCACCACCGCCACCCGCAAGCCCCATCCTTGCCGGTCTCGTAGATGACCACGCCGCGATTCCGCTCTGGTCCGGGGGCGTCACAACGTTGAAGGTGGCGGACATCATCGAAGAGACCCACGACGTTAAAACCTTCCGGCTGGTCGGCGAGACTCCGGTGCTGTTTTCGTATCGACCGGGCCAATTCGTGACCTTGCTGCTCGACCTTGACGGTGAAGCGGTGCAGCGGTCCTTCAGTATCTCCTCGAGCCCATCCCGGCCGCATGTCCTGGAAATCACCGTGAAGCGCGTCCCCGGCGGCCGGGTGTCGAATTGGTTGTGCGATCATGTGGCGGTAGGGCAATCGCTAACCTTGAAGGGGCCAGCGGGGCGATTCACCTGCTTTGACTCCCCAGCTTCGAAGATGCTGTTCATCGCGGCAGGCAGCGGGATCTCGCCGATCATGTCGATGATCCGCTGGATCGCCGACACCATGGCCGATGTCGATGTGGCGCTGCTCGCATCGTTCAGATCGCCGGCAGACATCATCTTCCGCAAGGAACTCGACCTCATCTCCGCGCGGCATCCGCGCTTCAGGATCGCGCTAACCCTAACCTCGGCATCGGGCGAGCAAACCGACGCTTGGACCGGTCTGACAGGGCGGATCGGCAAATCGCGCCTTGCGGAGATGGCGTCTGACCTGGACCAGCGGCCCGTATTCCTCTGTGGGCCGGAGCCTTTTGCCGCCGCTGTCAGGGACAGCCTGGACGAGCTCGGCTTCGATCAATCCGAGCTGTACAGCGAGAGTTTCGGCAGCGGTCGCGTCGCCACTGGCGGCAAGGACTCCGACAAGCCATTGTCGCGTTCCGGTCACCGCCACACCGTCCACTTCAGCAAAAGCGGGAAGACGGTCGAGACAGATGGGGCCTCCACCATCCTGGAGCTGGCGGAGGCGCATGCCATTGAGCTCGACCATGCTTGCCGCGTCGGCAGTTGCGGCGAGTGCGAGGTGCGCTTTACCGGCCTGCTTTGCGAAAAGCTCGAGTTCGAGACGGTGGGGCGCGCGAAAGCGACTGGATTGGCGCTCGCCTGTTGCAGCGTCGCTTTGTCTGATCTTGTCGTGGCCGCCTGACGCAAGTCTGCGTCATTCAGATCGGCTCGCTTTGGGAGATGGGGCGATCGACGGCCGCGGCCCAGCGCCGTTCGAACGAACCGCCTCACTCTGAGCAAGGGGCTCTCCGCTGAAGCGGTGCCCGTCCGCACCTCGTTCACGTCCGTGCGGTTCACGCGACAGGCTACAAAAAAGCCCGCCAAGCCTTTAGCTTAGCGGGCTTTTAATGGTGGGCGTGGCAAGGATTGAACTTGCGACCCCTGCGATGTCAACACAGTGCTCTACCACTGAGCTACACGCCCACTTCGCCGCAGCAAGTGCCTGGCGAGGGGCGGCCTTTAACGAAGCCTTGGCCGTCGCGCAAGCGTCTGCTGCACGATTTAAATATTGTCGCTCGCGCGCTCGTGCTCGAACAGGCGATCGACCTCCAGAACGAGATCGCGCAGGTGAAACGGCTTGGACAGTACGCGCGCTTGCGGCATCGTCTTGCCTGCCTTCAGCGTCACGGCGGCAAAGCCGGTGATGAACATCACGCGCAGGTCCGGCAGCATGTCCCCTGCCTTCTGCGCGAGTTCAATGCCGTCCATTTCGGGCATGACGATATCGGTGAGCAGCAAGTCGAAATGCTCGGTTTCCAACAGCGGAATCGCTGCCGTCCCGCGATCGACCGCCGCCACTGCATAGCCGGACCGTTCAAGCGCGCGAGTCAGATATTCGCGCATCACGCGATCATCCTCGGCCAGCAATATGCGTATCATTCCAAAATCCCGCTTCGCAGCCCACAGCTGCGGTTTACCATTCTTTCCTATGCGCAAAGCCCTTAATATTTTCCAGCCGGATCGCGCCGTACCTTGTGCTACAAAGGGGTGAGATGACCGCTCCGGAATGCGCCTTCGACCGTCATGGTGATGATCCGCCGACCAGCCCGATCGTGCTGTCGGTGCCGCATGCCGGGCGCGACTATCCGCTCGCGCTGAGGGCCGCGCTGCGGGTTCCGCTGGCGGCCGCGACGGTGCTGGAGGATCGCTATATCGATGCCGTCGCCCTTGCCGCGCACCGCGATGAAACGCTGTTCGTGCAACGCCGCGCGCGCGCCTGGATTGACCTCAACCGTTCCGAGCAGGAACGCGATCCGGCGATCGATGAGGGTGCAGCCTGGACCGCCCTGCCACTCGCCTCCGCCAAGTTGCGCGGCGGATTGGGGCTTGTGCCGCGACGAGTCGCCGGGGCGGGCGAATTGTGGCGGCGGCGGCTGGATGCGCAGGACGTCGCCGCCCGCATCCGTGACGACCACCGCCCCTATCACGCCGCGCTCGCCCTCGCGCTGGCTGCGGCGCGGGCGCGCTTTGGCACCGCCGTGCTGCTCGATATCCACTCGATGCCGTCGCTTGGGCCGGATCAGCCAAGACTTGTCATTGGGGATCGCTTTGGGCGCAGTGCCGGCACGCGCTTCATCGCCGCGATCGAGGCGGTGGCGGCACGCCACGGGGTCATGGCGGCGCTCAACACGCCTTATGCCGGTGGCCACATCCTCGACACGCATGCGCGGCCCGCCAGCGGCGTGCATGCCATTCAAATCGAATTCGATCGCAGCCTCTATCTCGACCCTGCGGGCGACCGCCCGGGCGATACCCTGCCCGCCGTCGCGCGGTTGCTGCGCGACATGATCGATGCGCTGGCCGACGAAGCGGCGACCACCCTTTCGATTGCGGCGGAATAAAAAAACCACCGCGTGCAATGCAGCACGCGGTGGCCAAGGTTCAGGGAGGAGGCACCCTGAAAGGGTGCCGCGCGGCCCCGCGAAAGGGGGGAACACGAAGCCGCGTGCGACTGATATAGGTAAGAGGTTTTCGCGCTTCAAGGCCCAAATTTCGGCCCGATCGATCGGAATTATTCGGGCCGCGTCAGCGCGGGGATCATCCGGGTGAGCGTACCGTCGCGCAACACAAAATGGTGACGCAGCGCGGCACAGACGTGCAGCACAATCAACCCTGCCATCACATAGCCGAGCGGGCCATGCGCCGTATGGGCAAGGCCGCTGACGGCGCGACGAATGGGCAGAACCGGCACGTCGAACAGGCCAAACCAAGAAAACGCGGCACCGACCGGCTTGCGCGACGCTAGCATCCAGCCCGTGACCGGTAACGCCAACAGCAACAGGTAAAACGCGCCGTGGGTGAGCCCGGCGACGGCGCGTTCCCAAGCTGCCGATTTCGCGGGCGGTGGTGGCGGGCGATGCAGCAACCGCCACGCCACGCGCGCGACCGTCAGCACCAGCACACACAGCCCGATCGCCATGTGAAAGGGGATCGCCCCTTTCACGCCGTCGAGCAGCGAGTCATGCAACAGCCCGATCACCAGATTGACCAAGACCAACGCGGCGACGATCCAGTGCAACCAGATCGCCCCGCGCGTATAATGGTCGAGCACGATGATCGCGCTGCGCGCCATCTTAGTCGATCAGTTGCGGAACAGGAGCCTTGCCGAGCTTGACCTGACGATCGAACACCTGCGGCAGCGTCGAGAGCGAGAACAGGTGCGCATAGAGCAACGGCAGCAAGCCCGACTTTTGAATCTTGCGCAACTGGTCGCCGCGCAGGTCGTTGAGCTTTTCCTCGTTCACCATCTGGAAGCCGCGATAGATGAAGGGCTTGTCATTGCCTTCGATCTGCAGCGTGACTTCGCCCTCCATCAGCAAGTCCAGTTCGCGAAGCTCGGTCATGAAGTTCGCGGTGCGGGCACCCGCCTGCTCGAACTGTTCGTTGAAGGCGAGGATGTTCTGCACGATCTCGGTCGGCTTGCCGTCGGCGAACAGCGGCTCGCCATCGTCAAACGCACCAATCGCCTCGCCTGTGGGGTCGAAGCATAGCGACAATTCTTCGGCATCGGGACGCAACCGCGCCAGCATGAAGGGATAGCGGCGCACATAGGCCGGCACATAGACTTGATCTTCGGTCAGCTTGCCATCGTCGCCGATGAAAACGTTAACGCCTTCGTTCAAGCCCATCAGCGCGATCGGAATCGCATCGTCACCGCTGGTGAAGACGATCGGGAGCGAGCGCTGCGCGGCAACGAATTCATCCACCGTGATCGGAATGGCATGCTGACCCACCAGGAAAGACGCCCGGTCCAGCGCGCGGAAACGGAAAGCCGCATGCACGTCGCTCGAAAGAGGCTCGAGCGCGTTGTAGAACAGCGGAAGGGATTGCGGCGCGCTGGCCATCAGAAATTCTCCATCGACTAAGATAAAGCACGCGGCTTGCTATGCCTGATGGCCGCTGGCTCTATGGTGCGCGCGGCGTTTCTGCAAGGCCGAGCAATTTGCCGGGATTCATCAGTCCTTGCGGATCGAGCGCGGCCTTGATCGCGCGAAGCGAAGCAAGGCGCGCGGGCGAGGACAAACGCTCCAGCTCCGCCCGCTTCATTTGCCCGATGCCATGTTCGGCGGAAATCGAACCGCCCGCCGCGACCACCAGATCATGCACGAATCGCGTCACGCCCGGCGCATCCTCGCCATACCAGCGCGTCGCATCGACCCCTGCGGGCGCGCGGACGTGGAAGTGGACATTGCCATCGCCCAGATGACCGAACGCGGTGGCATGGGTGCCGGGAAAGCGCGCCCCGGCGGCGGCGGCGGCCTCGATCATGAAGCGCGGCATCGTCGCGACCGGGACCGAGATGTCATGCTGCACGGCCGGTCCGCTGGCGCGCTCCGCTGCGGACAAAGAGTCGCGAATGCGCCAGAACGCTTCGGCCTGCGCTTCCGATGCGGCGATCGTCGCATCCGCGACCAGGCCATCGGTAATGGCGGCACCGAGCACGCGCTCCAGCAACACAGCAGGTGCCTCGGCGGCGGCATTGGCGGTTGTCGCCTCGATCAGCACATGCCACGCATGCGGCCCGGCGAGCGGCGCGCGCGTGCCCGGAATATGCTCCAGCACCAGTGCCAGCGAATCGCCCGGGATGATCTCGAAACTTTCGACCGAATCACTCGCGCGCTCGAGCCGCCGCAACAGAACCAGCGCCGTTTCAGGGTCGGGCACTCCGGCCCATGCCACCGCGCGCTGCACCACTGCGGGATACAGGCGGACGGTTACCGCCGTGATGATGCCGAGCGTTCCTTCCGCACCGATCAACAGATGGTCGAGATCATAGCCACGATTGTCCTTCTTGAGCGCCGCCAACCCATCTAAAACCTCCCCGCTGGGCAACACCGCCTCCACGCCTGCGACCAGCCCGCGCATCGTGCCGAACCGCAGCACCTGCGTCCCGCCGGCATTGGTCGATGCCAGTCCGCCCATCGTGGCACTACCGCGCGCGCCAAGCGTGAGCGGAAAGCGCATGCCGTGCGCCGCCGCTGCGGCATGGAGATCGGCGAGAATCACCCCCGCCTCCACCACCGCCAACCCGGCCGCAGGATCGATCGAGCGGATGCGATTCATCCGCCGCAACGACAGGATCAGCGCCGAGCCGTCGGAAGGCGGTGTGGCACCGCCGACCATCGACGTGTTGCCGCCTTGTGGCACCAGCGGGACGCCATGTTCCGCAGCGAGGCGCATCACCTGCGCAACGCCCTCAACGCTATCTGGCGATAGAATCGCGGCGGTGCGGCCGTGAAAACGGCCGCGCCAGTCGGTCAGCCACGGGGCGATGTCCTGTGCATCGGTCATGACCGCCTTCGGCCCCAGCGCCGCCTCGACGGCGCGGATGACCTGCTGCTGGGCAAGGGTGCTATTGTCGGTTGAAGAGCGGGCATGCATCATCCTTTTGCCCTACCATCCGTATCGACCAACGCCAATTCATCCGGCATTCAACCATTCACGGTAACGCTGATCGCTATATCTATGCCCAACCGCGCCCTTCCCGCTTCGTTGCTCCTTGCGCTCGCGTCGACCAGTTCGGCCGCGACGGCGCATAGCGACGGCGTTGCGCTGGCCCAGTTGACCATCCACCAGCGCATCGTGATCCGCATTCCGCGGGTTCTGGGCGGGCGCACGCCCCAGCGATCCGAACCCGCCCCGCCCCGTTTCACCGAGAAAAAAGGCCCGAAATGCGTGGCCATGGCGGCGGTTGAGGGTGCGCTGATCTCCGGCGACGACAGCGTGGACTTGATCCTGATCGACGATACGCGCTTGCGCGCGCGGTTCGACAACAAATGCCCCGCGCTCGATTTCTATTCGGGCCTTTACCTGAAGAGCACGCCGGACGGCATGGTCTGCGCCGGGCGCGACTCGATCCGCGCGCGATCGGGTAGTGCCTGCCGAATCGATGGTTTCAAGCGGCTGGTAGCCAAAGGCAAGTAGAACGCACCCGTTTACCTTGACATTTCGCCCCTGATCGGCAAGCGCTTTTCAACCGTTCGCGGGCGCTTCGCCCGGGCGCTTTTTCCGGATACCGCATGACTTTTGCCGATCTCGGCCTTTCCGACGAACTCCAGCGTGCCGTCAACGAGTCCGGCTATACCGAGCCGACTCCGATCCAGGCGAGCGCGATCCCTTCCGTGCTGATGGGCAAGGACCTTGTCGCCATCGCGCAGACGGGCACGGGCAAGACCGCCGCCTTCGTGCTGCCGATGATCGATATCCTCGGCGAGGGGCGGTCGCGCGCGCGGATGCCACGCTCGTTGATCCTCGAACCGACGCGCGAACTGGCCGCCCAGGTCGCCGAGAATTTCGAGAAATACGGCAAATATCACAAGCTTTCGATGGCGCTGCTGATCGGCGGCGTGTCGATGGGTGACCAGACCGCCGCGCTCGAAAAGGGCGTGGATGTCCTCATCGCAACCCCGGGTCGCTTGATGGACCTGTTCGGGCGCGGGAAAATCCTGCTCACCGGCTGTTCGATGCTGGTGATCGACGAGGCCGACCGGATGCTCGACATGGGGTTCATCCCCGATATCGAGGAAATCTGCACCAAATTGCCCAAGACGCGGCAGACGCTGCTGTTTTCGGCGACGATGCCGCCGCCGATCAAGAAGCTGGCCGACAAGTTTCTCGACAATCCCAAGACGATCGAGGTCGCGCGACCGGCAACCGCCAACGTCAACATCAAGCAGTGGCTGGTCAACGTTTCCGCCGCCAAGAAGCGCGATACGCTGATTTCGCTGCTGCGCTCGGAAGACGTCCAGACCGGCATCATCTTCTCCAACCGCAAGACCACGGTGCGCGACCTCAACAAGGCGCTGCAGCGTGCCGGGTTCGCGTCGGGGGAAATCCATGGCGACATGGAGCAGGCGCAACGCATTGCCGAGCTCGATCGCTTCAAGAAGGGCGAGATCAAGATCCTCGTCGCGTCCGACGTCGCCGCACGCGGCATCGACATCAAGGGCGTGAGCCACGTCTTCAACTATGATGCGCCGTGGCACCCCGACGATTACGTTCACCGCATCGGCCGTACCGGGCGCGCGGGCGCGACCGGCATCGCTTTCACCTTCGCGACGCCCGACGATGCCGAAAACATCCAGAACATTGAAAAGCTGACCGGTCTGAAGATCGAACGCTACGAGACTGGTGCGCCCGTCGCCGATGACGACACGCCGGAAGCGCCGCGCGAAGCTGCCCCGAAAACGCGGCGACGTCCCAAGGCCGCCGCCAAGGTCGCGGCGCCCGTCGTTGACGCCGAGGACGCTCCATCCGACGTCGAGCGCCCTGCCCGCACGCCCCGTCCGCCGCGTACCGAACGCCCCGCGCGCGAGGCCCGCGCACCGCGCGAGGAGCGCCCCGCCCGTGCCAGCCGCCCGCCGCGCGGAGCGCCGACCGAGCGCGCCGAACCGCTGGAGCCGATCGACGCGGTCGACGATGGCGGCTGGAATGGCCCAATGCCCAACTTCCTGCTGGCCAAACTAACGCTGACCGACTGAGCGTGCCACCGCCGCAAGGCGGTGGAGCACGCTGCCCGGCGCTGGAGTGCTGCCGTTACGCTGCTGGCGCGGGTTCCGGCATCAGCGCGTTATCGATCTCGTTCGCGCGCTGATACGCAGGTCGCTCCTGCACGCGTGCAAGATAGTCCTCAAAGGCAGCGCGCTTGGGCAGCGACCCGAATTGCACACCCCAGGCGACTTGCGACCCGGCATAGACGTCCGCCGCCGTAAAGGTGTCGCCCGCAAAATAGCGATGCGCCGACACCGCCTTTTCCAGCGTATCGACGGCACGATCGTACGAACCATAGCCTGCCATGCGCTGCTGCGAATCGGTCGGCGTTACGCCCAGCGAGCGATTGGTGATCGCATGTTCGAGTGGCCCCGCCGCAAAGAACAGCCAGCGATAATAGTCTGCCCGCGCGCTGTTCGGCGGAGCGAGGCCAGCCTCGGGAAACGCGTCGGCGAGATAGGCGCAAATCGCGGCGCATTCGGTGACGACATGTCCGTGATGGACGATCGCGGGCACCTTCCCCATTGGGTTGACCGACAGATACGGCTCCTGCTTCATCGTCGTCGCATAATCGAGCAGCACCGTTTCATAAGGTGCCCCGACTTCCTCGAGCATCCAGCGCGCGATGCGGCCGCGCGACATCGGGTTGGTGTAAAAGGTCAGGTCCGCCACGGTCATTCTCCCCCAAAATCGTCCTGCGATTCTTTGGAACATTAGTGGAACGAAATAGCCTTATCCGTCAAGATGCTGATGCAGGAAAGCGATCGTCCGCTCCCATGCCAAATCGGCGGCTGGCTTGTTATAGCGTTCGGCCGAGGTGTCGTTGTTAAAGGCGTGGTCGACGCCGTCATAGGTATAAGCGGTCACGTCCTTGCCCGCCGCCTTCAACGCGGCGACCCAGGGCACGCCGGTTGCGGCAACGCGCGCATCCTTGCCCGCATAGTGCAGCAGCAACGGGGCCGCGACCGCCCCGGCCTCGGCCGGATCGGGGGCTGGGCCATAATAAGCGACGCCTGCCGCCAGCGCATTGCCCGCCGCCACGGCAACGCGATTGACCAGCGCCCCGCCCCAGCAAAAGCCGATAATCCCAACCTTGCCGTTCGCGCCCGGCTGCGCCGACATCGCGCCGATCGTGGCGACGGCTTCCCCGGTGATTGCGGTAAGATCGGCCTTGCCGATCATGTCGCGGGCGACATTCTCGTCGGCGGGGGTGCCGCCCTGGTCGCTCAGGAAATCGGGCGCAACCGCCTGGAAACCCGCCAGCGCCACGCGCCTTGCGACATCTTCGATATGCGGGGTCAGCCCACGATTTTCATGCACGACAAGGACGACGCCCGCGTGCTTCGCATCCTTGGGTGCCGCGAAATAACCGGTCAGTTGTTTGCCCGGACCGATCGCATAGGGACCTTTACGCGTCACCAGCGCCGGGTCGTCGGGCTGGGTGATCGAAGCGGCGGCGGGCGAGGCCGCGATCCCCGCGATTAACACCTCGGCAGCGGCGACCGATCCGACCAGGCCGACCATTTCGCGCAACAAGGTGCGGCGGTCGCGATGCTCATGCGTGAAAGCGTCGTAAATCTGGATGGCGCGATCGCGGATATCGGACATGAGCATTCCTCAAACGATTCGCCCCCCGGCGCGGCCGCACGCTAGCCCGTCACACCGCGCGATACCACCACACACCGTCCTCGATCGTCTTCACCGCGCGCCCTTCGACCTCCAGCCGCCGGACATGCGCCAGCGCTTCGCCCGTAGCCATGCCGAGCATGTCGGGCCCGATCGCGCGCCGGAACAGCCGCCCGAAACAGTCGATCGCACGACGCGGTTCGGCCAGGAACACTTCCAGTTCGTCGAGCCGTTCGCGATGTTCGCGGTCCATCGCATCGAGCCGCGCGTGCAGGCCGGTGAACGGATCGCCATGCCCGGGCAGCACCAGCACATCGTCGGGCAAAGCCTTCAACCGCGCGATCGAATCGAACCATTCGCCCAGCGGATCGGCGGCGGGCTCGGTTACGCCGAGCGAGACGTTCGGGCTGATCCGGGGGAGCACCTGGTCGCCCGAGATCAGCACCTTGCCGATGGGATCGTACAGACAGGCATGTTCGGGACTATGCCCCGAGCCAACCACCACCTGCCACGCGACCGCACCGATCCGCAGCGTGTCGCCATGCTGGATCCTGGTATAGCCGAGCGGCAGCGGCGTAACGATCCGGCGGAACCCGGCCCAGCCGCGTTCGCTGGCCTGCGCGATCTGCGCTTCGTCCCAGCCCGCACCGCGCCAGAACGCGACCATCTCGCCCGGCACCGCATCCCGCGCATCGGCGACCAGCATCCGCGCGGTCAGCCATTCGCCGCGCGTCATCACCAGGGGGCAACCATGCGTGTCGCACATCCAGCCGGCGAGCCCGATATGATCGGGGTGGAAATGCGTGCCGATCATTTGCGTTACCCGCACGCCCGCCAAAGGCCCCTGCGCCAAAGCCTCCCACGCCGCGCGCGCCTCGGGCGTGTTCATGCCGGTATCGACCAGCGCCATGCCGCCCGCATCGTCGAGCAGCCAGCAATTGACGTGCTTGAGCGGCCCCGGGACATGCAGCCGCACCCAGCCGATGCCGGGGGCCACGGGCATCACCGTGCCGGGCGCTGGCTCGGCCCCGCCATACGGATAGGTCAGCCCCTTGTGGCTGGTCGGGACGAAGCTCTGCTCGACCGGAACGGCCGCCTCTGCAATGGACATGTGATCGGTTAGCGCGGGGTGCCGTACCAAGTCACGCATTTCCTCAAGCAAGCAGCGTCGCCTGCTCGCCCAGCAACAGCCGCAACACCTCGTCAGGCGATTCGAACAGGACGTCTGGGTTAAGCCGCGTCAGCCCATCGCGATTGGCATAGCCCCACAGCACCGCGCCCGAACAGATGCCGACCTTCTTTGCCGCCACCACATCGCGCGTCTCATCACCGATCGAGATGACCTGCTCGATCGCGATCTTGCTCTTGCGCAAGACCCGACGATAGCGCGGTGCCTTGCCAAACAAGGACGCGCCGCATTCGAACCATTCGATCAGCGCCGCATTATCGGGGCCGAGAATGGCGCGCGCATTATCTTCGGCATTGGAAGTGACCAGCGCCATGCGCACGCCATTGTCCGCCAATTGCCGCAACAACGGCGTAACGCCTTCGAACAAGGCGATCCGGTCGGTCTGCTCGGCCAACAAGCGATGGAGATAGCGCCCGATCTTGGGCAATTTCCAACGCGGAATCCCGAGATGGCGGATCACCTCCCCCGTGGTGCGCCCGCGCAGCGACGCGACCTCCTCGGGAGCGACCTTGCGGAACTTGAACCGCTCGGCAAGATGATCGGCAACCGACAGGAACCAGTCCCCGCTATCGGCCAGCGTTCCGTCGAAATCGAAAATCACCAAACGATAGCGCGGATCGGGCATGGTCACCTCAGCGCGATTGCGACGGGCGGCGGTGGCCGCGCTTGCCGTCATCCCCCTGGGGAACCGGCGCGCTGCGAATGGTCACCAATTCCGCTCGTGTCGCCGCGCCGTCCTTGTTGGTGTCGAAGCGGTCGAACAGACTGGAAAACTGCGCCTGCAATTCGGCCAGCGTGATGCGATTGTCGCCATCGCTGTCGATCGCGAAGGGGCTGGGCAGCGCGTTGCGATCCCCCAGCCATTTGAGCGCCCAGTCGCTATAGTCGATATAGCCGAGCGAGCCCTTATGCGCGGTATCGGCATCGGCGAAGCTCCGCGCGATACAGGCGCTGAGCTCGGCGCGAGTGGTGCGCCCGTCGCCATCGCTGTCACATGCGGCAATGAGCATTGCGGCCGGCTCGACCACGATCGTCGCGGCTGGCTGACGGGCTGGCGGGGGAGTGACGACGGGTACGGTTTGCGCCGATAGCGGGGCAGCAAGCGCAAGCAGCAAGACCGAACCGGCGCGCATCACGTCTCCTTCGTCGGCAGCAACAGACTGGCATCGCCATAGCTGTAGAATCGGTAGCCGTCTCGCACCGCATGGGCATAGGCCGCTTGCATTCGCTCGGTGCCCATCAGCGCGCTGACCAGCATGAACAGCGTCGATCGCGGCAAATGGAAGTTGGTGACGAGGCCGTCGATGCCGTTGAAGCGATAGCCCGGCGTGATGAAGATCGCGGTGTCGCCCTCGAACGGGCGAATCACCCCGTCCGCACCAGTGGCACTTTCGATCAGGCGCAGGCTGGTGGTGCCGACCGCGATCACGCGCCCGCCGCGCGCGCGCACCGCGTTGAGCCGGTCGGCGGTCGCCGCATCGATGCGCCCCCATTCGGCATGCATCTTGTGGTCGAGCGTATCGTCGGCCTTGACCGGAAGGAAGGTGCCCGCCCCGACGTGCAGCGTCAGCGTGGCGTGCTCGATGCCTGCCTCGGCGAACTTTGCCATCAGCTCGGGCGTGAAGTGCAGCGCCGCAGTCGGTGCCGCGACCGCGCCCTTCTCGGCGGCGAACATCGTCTGATAATCGTCGGCATCCTGCGCGTCGGCGGGGCGGCGCGCGGCGATATAGGGCGGTAGCGGCATCCGCCCGGCACGCTCCAGCAGCACTTCGACGGGCTCGTCACCCGCGAAATCGAGCGCGAAGCTGCCATCCTCGCCGCGATCCCGGGCATAAGCGGTCACGCCATTGCCGAAATCGATTTCGTCGCCATCGCGCAGCCGCCGCGCATTGCGGATGAAGGCACGCCAGCGCCGTGGCCCCTCGCGCTTATGCAAAGTCGCGCCGATCCGCGAATCGCCGCGCGTCCCCTCCAATTGCGCCGGGATCACGCGCGTATCGTTGAACACGAGCAAATCGCCCGCGCGCAATGCCGCTGGCAAATCGCCGACATGCCGATCAAGCGTTGCCGCGCCATCCAGCACAAGCAAACGCGCGCTGTCGCGCGGCGACGCCGGGCGCAAGGCGATGCGCTCCGGCGGCAAGACGAAGTCGAAAAGATCGACCTTCATGACGGTACTCCCCCCGTCGTCGCAACAATCAGCGGCTCAGGCGGCCTTTTTCTTCGGCGCGGCCTTGGGTGCAGGCTTCAGCACCGGCTGGCTCGGCGCGAGCGTGGCCGGGGCAGCAACCGGAGCAGGCGGCGGCGGTGGTGCATAGGCCGGGGGATTGTCCGCCGCGATATAGGCGTGGAGGATCCGCGACGGGTGGACCGGCGGCTCCCCGCGGGCAATCGCATCGACATAGTCCATGCCGGAGATCACGCGCCCGAAGACGGTGTATTTCTTGTCGAGCTTCATCGTCGGGTTGAACACGATGAAGAACTGGCTGTTGGCGCTATTTTCCGCCTTGGTCACTTCCTCGACGGTCGCACCCTCGGCCGATCCCTCGCGCGCCGCCGACACGGCACCGCGCACATGCGGCAGCCAGTTGAACTCGGCGGGCACGTTGGGCAGCGTCGATCCACCCGTGCCGTCGCCCTTAGGGTCGCCGGTCTGCGCCATGAAGCCTTCGATCACGCGGTGGAACAGCAGCCCATCATAGAAATGCTGGCGCGTCAGCGTCTTGACCCGCTCGACCATTTTCGGCGCGGCGTCGGGACGCAGCCAGATGACGACGCGACCGCCGGTCGACAGGTCGAGATACAGCAAATTCTCGGGGTCCGTCGCCGAGGGAATCGGCGGACGCCCGACCGTGGTAACGACGGCGCTCTTTGGATCCACCTTCTTTTTGGCAGCAAAAGCGGGCCCGGCGACGAACGCGAGGAGGAAGACCAGAAGGGTGGTAACGAAACGCATCATTTCCCCGCGAAAAACTCGGTGTGGACCCGCGCTTAGACCAAGTCGCCGCTTGCGCCAATCTGAACGTGGCGCGCGAAAGCGACCATATTAGGGCTGCGTGCCCTTGCGACCAATCTTATCGACCCGCGCCGCGACTTCCGCCGCCACGGCCGGGCTCACGAAACGATCGATCGGCCCGCCATAAAGCGCGATTTCCTTGACCAACCGGCTGGCGATCGGCTGCAACGAAACATCCGCCATCAGGAACACCGTCTCGACGCGCGGATTGATCTGCTGGTTCATCCCGGCCATCTGATATTCATATTCGAAATCAGCGACGGCACGTAGGCCGCGCACGATGACCTTCGCGCCCTCGCGCTCGGCGAAATCCATCAGCAGCGAATCGAAGCTGACGACGTGGATTTCGCCCGCCACCCCTTCGATCTCGCGCTGGACCATCGCCATGCGCTCCTCGATCGTGAACATCGGCGATTTGGACGGGTTGGTGGTGACGCCAATGACCAAGCGGTCGACCAGCTTCGCCCCGCGCCGGATGATGTCCATATGCCCAAGCGTCAGCGGATCGAAGCTGCCGGGATAGACCCCGGTGCGGATCGTCACCGGTCACGCTCGAGCGTGAAGCGGGCGATATCGCGCAGCAGATCGGCCTCGGGGCCAAAGGCGTGGAGGTGCTCGATCGCCTGATCGACCAGCATTCGCGCCTGTTCGCGGGCACGATCAAGACCGAGCAGCGACAGGAAGGTTTCCTTGCCAGCCCCTTCATCCTTGCCCAGCTTCTTGCCGACCGCAGCCTCATCCCCTTCGACGTCGAGGATGTCGTCGGCGATCTGGAAAGCGAGGCCGACATCCCGTGCATAGCCGCGCAAACCCGTGCGTCCTTCGGGCGGCACCTTGCCAAGGATCGCGCCCGCCTCGACCGAACAGGCTATCAGCGCGCCGGTCTTCAGCGCCTGAAGCCGCGTCACGGTCGGCAAGTCGAAGGTGGACTTCTCGGCCTCGAGGTCCATCGCCTGACCGCCGGCCATACCCGCCGGGCCCGCCGCGCGCGCCAGATCCAGCACCAGTTCGCTGCGCACGAACGGATCGGGATGCGTGTTCGGATCCGCCAGAATTTCAAAGGCGAGCGCATGCAGCGAATCACCCGCCAGAATCGCGGTTGCCTCGTCAAACGCCTTATGGACGGTCGGCTTGCCGCGCCGCATGTCGTCATCATCCATTGCGGGAAGATCGTCGTGGATCAACGAATAGACATGGATGCACTCGATCGCGGCACCCGCCCGACCGACCGCATCGCGATCGACGTTGAACAAACGCCCGGTCGCGAACACAAGCAGCGGGCGCAGGCGTTTGCCGCCACCAATCGCGGCATGGCGCATCGCGCGGTACAGATCCGCGCGCGGATCTTCCGGGATCGCCAGAAACTGATCGAGACGCCGATCGATATCGGCACCGACTTCGGACAAGGCCGCGGCAAGCGACAGGGACGCAGCGGTCATGCCCTCAACCCGCTGCAAAGGGCTGCGTGCCAACGGCACGCCCCTCGCTATCGGTGCGGATCGCTTCGATCCGGGCCTGGGCTGCGTTGAGCCGGTCATCGCACCGACGCCGGAGCTTGTCGCCGCGCTCATACAGCGCGATCGCCTGGTCGAGCGGCGCGTCGCCGCTCTCGAGCCTCGCCACGATCCCCTCCAATTCCTTCAACGCCGCTTCGAACGACAGCTCTTCGATCGCTATATCCATTTGTCAGCTATGCGGCAGGCGGGTGTTTGGGGTCAAGGATACGCTAGCGCTGCGGTGCGTTTGTCGTGCGATTCGCAATAAGGAACTTCCCTCATGTTCACCAGCATCGATCCGGCAACCGGCGCACCCGGCCAATCCTACCGGGAACTGACCGGCGACGAGATCGAAACCAGGCTCGCCCGGGCAAGCGCCGCTTTTCGCGATTGGCGGGTGACGGATTACGCCACGCGCACGGCCCTGCTCGAGCGAATCGCCGAGCAATTCGACGCCAACACGCACCGTCTTGCCGAGATCGCGACGCGCGAAATGGGCAAGACGCTGAAATCCGCCATCGCCGAAGTCGAAAAATGCGCGGCGGGTTTTCGTCATTACGCGCAGGAAGGCCCGGCGATGCTGGAGCCGCGCCAGTTCCAGGGCGCGACCGCAACCTGGCACCCGATGGGGCCGGTGCTGGCGGTGATGCCGTGGAATTTCCCGTATTGGCAAGTGGTGCGCTTCCTCGCGCCGACGATCATGGCGGGCAATGTCGGTTTGTTGAAGCACGCCTCCAACGTGCAGGGCGTCGCCGCCGCAATCGAGGAAATGGTGATCGCCGCCGGAGCCCCCGCCGGTCTGTTCCAGAACTTGCCGATCAAATCCGACAAGGTTGCCGCACTCATCGCCGACGACCGCATCGTTGCGGTCACGCTGACCGGCAGCGAGGGCGCGGGCATGAAGGTAGCCGAGGCGGCGGGCCGCGCGCTGAAGAAGGTCGTGCTCGAACTGGGTGGGTCGGACCCGTTCATTGTCATGCCCTCGGCCGATCTCGATCTCGCCGCCAAAACTGCAGTGACCGCGCGCATCCAGAATACCGGCCAGTCGTGCATTTGCGCCAAGCGCATGATCGTCCATGCCGATGTCTATGACGCGTTCCTGGAGAAATTCTCGGCCGGGATGCGGGCGGTGGTCGCTGGCGACCCGATGGACGCGGCAACCGACATGGGCCCCTTGTCGAGCGAGGCGCAGCTCCAAACCGTGCTGGACCAATTGCAGATGTTCCGCGAGGCGGGTGCCAAATTGCTGTTCGGCGGCGAACCCATGCCCGGCAAGGGGGCCTATCTGTCGGCGGGCATCCTGGTCGACGTGCCAGCCGATCATGCCGTTGCCCACGAGGAAGTGTTCGGCCCGGTGGCGATGCTGTTTAAGGCGGACGACATCGACGCCGCCATTGGGCTTGCCAATGCCGTGCCGTTCGGCCTCGGCTCCTCGGTGTGGACCAACGATCCGGCCGAGCGTGCCCGCTTTGAACGCGATATCGAGGCGGGGATGATCGCGGTCAACGCGATGCTCGCTTCCAAGCCCGATGCCCCCTTCGGCGGGATCAAGCGCTCGGGCCATGGGCGGGAACTCGGCCCCTATGGGCTGCACGAGTTCATGAATTTGAAGACGGTGATCGGCTAAGCGCCGCCGTCCACCTCCCCTCCCTGGAAGGGAGGGGAGCCTCCCTGGTCAGTCCAGCGTCAGCACGATCTTCCCGACATGGTCCCCCGCCTCCATCCGCGCGTGCGCGGCGGGAGCTTCCTCCAGGGAGAAGGTGCGGTCGATCACGGGCTTCAACCGGCCCGCTTCGACATGCGGCCACACGGTGCTGTGCAGTTCGTCCGCGACCAGGCTCTTGAACGCGGTATCGCGGGGACGCAGCGTCGATCCGGTCAGCGTTAGGCGGCGGCGCATGATGTCGAAGATCGGGATCGTCGCCATCAGCCCGCCCTGCACCGCGATCGACACATGGCGACCGTCCTCGGCCAGGCATTTGAGGTTGCGCGGCACATAATCGCCGCCCACCATATCGAGCACCGCCGCGCAGCCCTTGCCCCCAGTGATCTCGGCGACACGCTCGACGAAGTCCTCGGTCTTGTAATTGATCGCATGCGCCGCGCCGAGCGCGACCGCCGCCGCGCATTTGTCGTCCGAGCCAGCGGTGACGATCACCTCCAGCCCGAAGATCGCGCCCAAGGCGATCGCCATCGTGCCGATACCGCTGGTGCCGCCATGGACCAGCACGGTATCGCCCTCGGTCGCATATGCGCGCTCAAACAAATTGGTCCACACGGTGAACAATGTCTCCGGCAAGGCCGCCGCCTCAACCATCGACAGCGCGTTGGGCACCGGCAGCACTTGCCCCGCCGCGACCGCGACATATTCGGCATAGCCGCCGCCTGCCAGCAAAGCACACACCGGCTGACCGGTCATGTCGATCGCAACATCCGCCCCTTGCGCGACGATCGTGCCCGACACTTCCAGCCCCGGGATCGAGGGAGCGCCCGGCGGTGGCGCGTAACCGCCCTTGCGCTGCAGCACATCCGGCCGATTCACACCCGCCGCGACGACGCGGATCAACACTTCATCGGCCCGCGGCACCGGCACCGGGCGCTGCACCACGCGCAGCACCTCGGGCCCGCCCGGCACGTCCGGGTCGATCGCTCGCATCGTTGTCGGAATGCCGTCCATCGCTCGTGCGCCCTGTTTTGCTTTGCGCGCCTTATTGACATGGCGCGCCGCCGGGTCAACGATCCTGCCTATGGACCTCGACGAGATTCTCCCGAAACGCGCGGGCGATCCGCTCGCCGCGCTGATCGTACAGGACCTTGACCCGCTATCGGTCAAGGAACTGGAAGCGCGCATCGTGGCGCTGGAGACCGAAATCGCACGCACCCGAACAAAAATTCAACGCGCCGTTGACCACCGGACATCCGCGAACGACCTATTTAAGTCATAAGGGGTGTTGCCACGGAACCAAGGAAATGCCGTGGCGAGTTTCAAGTGCTTGATGCGGGCGTCCTGCCTTCCGACATAGCAGGAAAGGGCCGCCCGTCTTTCGTGGCCCGCATGGAGTAAGTACAGATGCCATCCTTCGCCTCCGCGCTGGAAACCACGCTGCACAAGGCCCTAGAGGCTGCGTCGTCGCGCCGGCACGAATATGCCACGCTCGAGCATTTGCTGCTCGCCCTGATCGACGACGAACATGCGTCGAAGGTGATGCAGTCCTGCGGCGTGGACACCGCTGAGCTGACTGCGACCGTCAAACATTATCTCGATACCGAACTTGAGGCGCTGAAGGTCGATGCCGCCACCGACCCCTCGCCCACCTCGGGCTTCCAGCGCGTCGTCCAGCGCGCGATCCTGCATGTGCAGTCCTCCGGCCGCGATGAAGTGACCGGCGCGAATGTGCTGGTCGCCTTGTTCAGCGAGCGCGAAAGCTACGCCGTCTATTTCCTGCAACAGCAGGATATGAGCCGTCTCGATGCGGTCAGCTTCATCAGCCACGGCGTCGGCAAGGGCACACCTGCACCGGAAGCCACCACGCCAAAGGGCGTCGATGAGGAAAAACCGCCAAAGCAGGGCGAAAAGGGCAAGAGCGAAAGCGCGCTCAAGCAATTCTGCGTCGATCTCAACGAGAAGGCCAAGAAGGGCAAGGTCGATCCGCTGATCGGGCGCGGGCCCGAGGTCGATCGCACCGTGCAGATCCTGTGCCGCCGTTCCAAGAACAACCCGCTTTATGTGGGCGATCCCGGCGTGGGCAAGACCGCGATTGCCGAGGGGCTGGCGCGCAAGATCGTCGAGGGCGAAGTGCCCGAGGTGCTGTTGCCCGCGGTCATCTATTCGCTCGACATGGGCGCGCTGCTCGCCGGCACGCGCTATCGCGGTGATTTTGAGGAGCGGCTGAAGGCCGTCGTCAACGAGCTTGAAAAGCTGCCGGACGCGATCCTGTTTATCGATGAGATCCACACCGTGATCGGCGCTGGTGCCACCAGCGGCGGCGCGATGGATGCGTCCAACCTGCTCAAGCCTGCTCTGTCGGGCGGGACGATCCGCTGCATCGGTTCGACGACGTATAAGGAGTTCCGCAACCATTTCGAGAAGGACCGCGCGTTGCTGCGGCGCTTCCAGAAGATCGACGTCAACGAGCCGACGATCGAGGATACCGTCAAGATCCTGACCGGGTTGCGTTCGGCGTTCGAGGAGCATCACAAGGTCAAATACACCCCCGACGCGATCAAGTCGGCGGTGGAATTGTCCGCGCGTTACATCAACGACCGGAAGCTGCCCGATAAGGCGATCGACGTGATCGACGAAGTCGGCGCGATGCAGATGCTGGTGCCGCTCGCCAAGCGCAAGAAGACCATCACCTCGCGTGAAATCGAGGCCGTGATCGCGACGATGGCGCGCATCCCGCCGAAATCGGTCTCGACCGACGATACGAAGGCGCTCGAATCGCTCGAGACCGATCTCAAGCGCGTGGTGTTCGGGCAGAATGCCGCGATCGAGAAGCTCGCCTCGGCGATCAAGCTCAGCCGGGCTGGCCTGCGCGATCCGGAAAAACCGATCGGCAACTATCTGTTCACCGGCCCAACCGGCGTCGGGAAGACCGAAGTCGCCAAGCAGCTCGCGCAGATCATGGGCATCCCGCTTCAGCGTTTCGACATGTCGGAATATATGGAACGCCACTCGGTCAGCCGACTGATCGGTGCGCCTCCCGGCTATGTCGGGTTCGACCAGGGCGGCCTGTTGACCGACGCAATCGACCAGCAGCCGCATTCGGTGTTGCTGCTCGACGAGATCGAGAAGGCGCATCCCGATCTGTTCAACATCCTGCTGCAGGTGATGGACAACGGACGCCTGACCGACCAGCACGGCAAGACGGTCGATTTCCGCAACGTCATCTTGATCATGACAACCAATGCGGGTGCCAGCGACATGGCGCGCGAAACGCTCGGCTTCGGCAACCTCACCCGTGAGGGCGAGGATGAGCAGGCGGTGCAGAAGATGTTCACGCCCGAGTTCCGCAACCGCTTGGATGCGATCGTGCCGTTCGGCTATCTGCCGACCGAAGTCGTGGCGCGCGTGGTGGACAAGTTCATCCTCCAGCTCGAACTGCAGTTGGCCGACCGCAACGTCCACATCAACCTCGACGACGAGGCCAAGACGTGGCTCACCGCCAAGGGCTATGACAAGCTCTACGGTGCCCGCCCGATGGGCCGCCTGATCCAGGAAAAGATCAAGCAACCGCTCGCCGAGGAACTGCTGTTCGGCAAGCTGGTGCACGGCGGCGAGGTGACGGTGAAGATGAAGGACGGCGCGCTGTCGTTCGAGATCACCGCCGCCCCGCCCAAGAAGCCGAAGAAAAAGGCCGCCGCCAAGATCGACAAGGACACGACCACGGCCAAATAAGCAAAACAGGCGGGTCGGCAGCGATGCCGGCCCGTTTTTCATGCGGATGCAACGCGCGCCGGATGCATCGTGCCAGCTCCAAAAGGCGGCATGGCAGCGCGATCGAATCGTCATCGCAACAATTTTTTGTCCTTTACGCTCTGTTTGGTTTCGCTGGCGTAGGAGGCGGGCATGTACCGCGTTCTTTTCGCCAGTGTCCTTGCAGTGATGGTGACGCTCTTCGCGTCGGCCGCGCATGCCGAACGACAGGGCGATGCGCTGCCGGTGTGCGTCACGCGCGCGCAACCCGGCATGACGCCGCATCGCCTCCTTGCCGGACCAGCCGTCTTCGATTGTGCGTCCTCGCAAGGCGCTCTGCCCGGCGGCGACTATTGGGCGATCTCGCCGCTGGTCCGCCGCACTGGGCCGCTCGCACTCCAGGTTGCCAGCCTTTGGCAAGACCGCATCACCTTTTACGCGCTCTATGCCGATGGAAAGATCGTATCGTCTTCGCTCGACCAGCATGGCGCGGCACGGCACCTGCAGCTCGGTGCCATCATCGAGCAGCGCTTGCCCGAGCGCGCCGCGCCGCTGGTGCGGTTGCTGTGGCACATTGAGGGGACGGGCAATCTGCGCGGGATCTTGCGCAATGCGCGCATCGTTACCCCGCAAGAAAGCATCAGCGCGAATTTGAAGATGGCAGCGCTCTACGGCGGCTTTGCCGGTCTCTGCATCGCGCTGTTGACCTACAATCTGGCGCTGTGGGTGGCGCTTCGTTACCGATTTCAGCTCGTTTATTGCGTGATGGTGGCGGCGTTGCTGCTATATGCCCTGTCCTCCTCGGGGGCGCTGGCATGGGCGTGGCCCGACCTCGCCAATAACGACCGGATCCGCATAAACTATGTGACGCTGGGGATCGCGGCGGTTGCTGCGTTCGCTTTTGCGCGCGCGTTTTTCGAGCCGTCCGTGTTTGAGAGACATCTCGGGCGGTTGGCGACGGTCGCATCTGGCGTAATGCTGCTTGCGACACTGGCCTTCGCCGTGTTTTCGCCGATCGCCCCACATCTGGCGGACCGCGCGTATATGTATGCGTTTCTGGTCCAAATGTCGGTTGCCGGACCGCTTTTGTGGCGAGCCTGGCGCGTGCGCAGCGACTATCTTGGAATGTTCGTCATGGCGTGGGGCGCACCGATCGCCCTGGCCTGCCTGCGGGCGTTCAGTTCGCTCGGGCTGATCGGCTGGAGCTTCTGGCTCGACAATTCGACGCTTGCTTCGATGACGGTGGAGGCGCTTCTGTCGAGCATTGCCGTTGCCTATCGCATCCGCGTGCTCAGCCGCGAACGCGACCTCGCGCGCGAACGCGAAATCGCCGCGCTTCTGCTCGCCGATACGGATTCGCTGACGGGATTGCTGAACCGCCGTGCCTTCCTGAAGGAAGTGATCGGACGGTCGGGCGAACAGACCTTGCTGATCGCCGATCTCGACCATTTCAAACGCGTCAACGAAACGATCGGCCATGATGGCGGCGATGAAGTATTGCGGGTCTTCGCCCGGACGCTGCGCGAATCCGTCCCACCGGAGGCGCTGGTCGCGCGGATCGGCGGCGAGGAGTTTGCGATCGTTGCCCCCGCAGACATCGCGATCGAACCGCGCGCGATATTGGAGAAACTGCGCGCCGGGCGCATGCCCTATGATGTTACCGTGACCGCAAGTATCGGCACCTGCACCGGGCCGCTTTTGCGCGAAGTCGACTGGAAGGCGCTCTATGCCTGTGCCGATCGCGCACTGTTCGAGGCAAAGTCCGCCGGGCGGGACCGCGTGCGCGGACGCGACTTGCCTGATCGCTGGGCGGCCTGAGTCGTCAGGCCAACATTCTTGCTCCGAATCGGAATTACGGATAGAATTGCGCGGCAACAGGGGCTCAGCATGCGCAATCGCCGCATCACGATCGGAATCGTCGCAGCCCTCGCGCTGATCGCGATCGTGCGCCATCCGAGCGCCGACATTCAGATTTTAACGCATGACGCTACGGATCATGCGCCGCATCAGGTAAAGGCGGCCCTGGACCTTGGGCTAGTGGCCATATCGGTGCTCGTGACCTGGACAGGAACGCATATTTCCTGACGCTTGCGGCGCACGAAAAGGCTGCTTACACCCCTGTCAATGATCTCCGCTGAAGCCGCCTGGCACCAATCCTACCGTCATCCAACCCCTTGGGAGAGCACCTTTCCTGCGCTCTCGATGGTGGAATTGTTCGAGCGCTCGGCGCAGGCGGCGGGCAAGGCTCCGCTGATCGATTTCCTCGGCCGGCACTTCAGTTATGCCGAGACGCTGGACGGGGCCAACCGCGTTGCGGCGGGCCTGCAAGCCTTGGGATATGGTCCGGGGGACCGGATCGGCCTGTTCCTGCCCAACGTGCCGCACTATCTCGCCGCCTATTACGGCATTCTCAAGATCGGGGCGACCGTCGTCAATTTCTCGCCGCTTTATACGGTGGCGGAGTTGGAGCATCAGGTCGCGGATTCGGGAACGCGCGTGCTGTTCACGCTTTCGGCCAGCGCGCTGCTGCCGACCGCGCTCAAGGTGCTCGACGGAAGCGGTCTGGAGCGCTTGATCGTCGGATCGATCGCCGGGGCGCTGCCGAGCGCGAAATCGATTCTGTATCGCCTGTTCAAGCGCGCCGAAGTCACGCCGCGCCCGCACGACCCGCGCGTCATCGCCTTTTCGCAGCTCATCGCCAATGATGGGCGGCACACACCTGCGACGATCGACCCCGAACGCGACGTTGCGCTGATCCAATATACCGGCGGCACCACCGGCGTGCCCAAGGGTGCCGCGCTGACGCACCAAAATCTGTCGGCCAATGCCCGGCAAGTGATGGGGATCGACCCGCACCCCGGCCCGCCCGACCGCATCCTCGGCGTGTTGCCGCTGTTCCACGTCTTCGCCAATACCTGCGTGCTCAACCGCACCGTGCTCAACGGCGGCTGCATCGTGATGCTGCCCCGCTTCGAGGCGGGGGCGGTGCTGGCCGCAATCGGCCGTACCAAGGCGACCGCCCTGCCCGGCGTGCCGACCATGTATCAGGCGCTGCTCGACCATCCCAAGATCACCAGCACCGATTTCTCGTCGCTGCGCATCTGCATTTCCGGTGGCGCGCCGCTCGCCGCCGAATTGAAGGCCAAGTTCGAGAAGGTCACCGGGGCCGCCGTGGTTGAAGGCTATGGGCTGTCGGAAAGCTCGGGCGTGCTGTCGGCCAACCCGTATGAGGGCGAAGGCAAGACCGGGACGATCGGCCAACCCATTCCCGGCACGCGCCTGCGGCTGGTCGACAAGGCCGATCCGACGCAGGACCCGCCTGCGGGCGAGCCTGGCGAAATCGTCGCGATGGGCCCGCAAATCATGCAGGGCTATTGGCACCGCCCGGATGCCGATGCCGAGGTGTTCCTGACGACCGACGAAGGCCGCTGGCTGCGCACCGGCGATGTCGGCACGATCGATGCCGACGGGTTCGTGCGGATCGTCGATCGGCTGAAGGACATGATCGCGGTGTCGGGGTTCAAGGTCTTCCCCAGCCAGATCGAGGCGGTGCTGCATCATCACCCGGCGGTGAAGGAAGCGATGGTGATCGGCCTGCCCGATCCCTATCGCGGCGAGCAGCCGCGCGCCTATGTCACGCTGAACGATGGGGCCGATGTTACGCCGGAGGCGCTGCGCGACTGGCTCAATCCGCAGCTTGGCCGCCATGAGCGCGTCGACGCCGTCGTGATCCGCCTGACCATGCCAAAGACGATGATCGGCAAGCTCAGCCGCAAGGATTTGATTGCCGAGGTGAAGGCGGAGAGCGGCACCGCTCCTCCCGCATAAAGCGAACTGGCCCGAATGGATCGGAACCCCTAAAGACCGTTGGAGACGATCCAAGGGGCACGCGGGCAATGGCCAATCTGATCCTCCACGAAGATCCCGTTTCGGGGAATTGCTACAAAATCCGCCTGACGGCGGCGCATGTCGGCATTCCGCTCGAACGGCGCAGTTACGACATTCAAAAGGGCGAAACGCGCACCGCCGCTTTTCTTGACGGCGTAAACCCCAATGGCCGCATTCCGGTGCTGCAGATTGGCGACGATTTTCTGCCGGAAAGCGGGGCCGCCTGTCTGTATCTCGCCGATGGATCGGCGTTGATCCCGCACGACCGTTTCGACCGCGCCGACATGCTGCACTGGATGTTTTGGGAACAATATAATCACGAGCCCAATGTCGCGACACTGCGCTTCTGGCGCGCTTTTATCGGCGAAGACCGGCTGACCGATTTCCAGCGCACGCTCATCCCCGGCAAACAGGCGGCGGGCGAAGCCGCGCTGGCGCTGATGGACGCGCACCTTGCGCAAACGCCCTTCCTCGCGGCCGGGCGCTTCACCGTCGCCGACATTGCACTCTACGCTTATACGCATGTGGCCGAGGACGGGGGCTTCGTTCTAAACCGCTATCCAGCGGTCACCGCATGGCTCGCCCGCGTTGCGGAACAACCCGGGCACGTGCCCATGTGACAGTTGCGTGAAGGTCCACGATTCCGATTGTAACATTCCGTCGCCATAGCTGGAGATCAGCCAAAGGTTTCGCGAAGGTTTCGACGCTATGGACGCTGTGACCAAGATTGCCATGGACGGTCTTTCGGGCGGGACGATTGCCGATTTTGCGGACTTCGCCAACTCGCACCCCGCCATTCCCGAACGCGCAACGAGCGAACGCCGCCGTTATCGCACGATCTGGATTTCCGACATCCACCTCGGCACGCGCGGCTGCAACGCCGATATGCTCATCGATTTTCTCGACCATGTCGACAGCGAGCGGATGTATCTGGTTGGCGACATTATCGATGGCTGGCGGCTGAAGAAGCGGTTCTACTGGCCCGCCGCGCATAACGATGTGGTGTGGCGGCTGCTGAAGCGCGCCAAGCGCGGCACCGAAGTGATCTACATCCCCGGCAACCATGACGAGGTGATGCGCCAGTTCACCGGGCTCGATTTCGGCGGCGTCGCGATCCGCCGCAAGGCGATCCATGAAACCGCCGACGGTCGCCGTTTGTTGGTGCTGCATGGCGACGAATTCGACGCAATCACGCTGGCGCATCGCTGGCTGGCGCATGTCGGCGATGTGGCGTATGAATTCATGATGGCTCTCAACCGCTGGGTGAATGCGTATCGTCGCTTCTTCAACTTGCCGTATTGGTCGCTGTCCAAGCACGCCAAGGCCAAGGTGAAGAACGCCGTGCAGTTCATCTCCAACTTCGAAGAGATCGTCGCGCAGGCCGCCGGTTCGCGCGGCGTTGATGGCGTGGTCTGCGGCCA
The DNA here is from genome assembly GCF_017875905.1 of Sphingomonas sp. PL20. Classification (NCBI taxonomy): domain Bacteria; kingdom Pseudomonadati; phylum Pseudomonadota; class Alphaproteobacteria; order Sphingomonadales; family Sphingomonadaceae; genus Sphingomonas; species Sphingomonas sp. PL20. The sequence continues at coordinate 2,922,182 of NZ_JAGINH010000002.1, forward strand.
CATTCACACCGCCGAATTCCGCGATATCAACGGAATTGAATATTATAACGACGGTGACTGGGTGGAGGGTTGCACCGCCTTGGTCGAACATTTCGACGGACGGATGGAGCTGCTCCACTGGGCCGACGAAATCGCCGCGCGGGCAAAAGCCCGGTCCGTGGCGAAGATCGAGATGATGGCGGCCTGACCGGCGTGCGCATCGCGATCGCCACTGATGCGTGGAGCCCCCAGGTCAATGGAGTCGTGCGCACGCTGCAGGCCGTGCGCAGGGAATTGGAACGCCAGGGGCATGAAGTCCTGATCGTCTCGCCCGATCTGTTTTATTCACTGCCCTGCCCGACCTATCCCGAGATTCGCCTGGCCTTTGCCAGCACCGCCACGGTCGGCAAGATGCTTGCCGACTTTGCACCCAATGCAATCCATCTGGCGACCGAGGGGCCAGTCTGCCTGGCGGCGCGGCGCTGGTGCCTGACGCGCGGCTTTCCCTTCACCACCGCCTATCACACGCAATTCCCCGATTACGTTTCGGCGCGCACCGGCGTGAACCCGGAATGGGTGTGGCGCTATATTCGCTGGTTCCATTGGCCCGCCCAATCGATCCTCGCCTCGACCCCGTCGATCGCGGCGACGCTGAAGTCGCACGACCTCACCAAGATCCGGCATTGGGGGCGCGGCGTCGATCTGTCGATCTTCGGGCCGCACCTGGCCCCCTTGCCCGCGATCAAGGCGCTGAAGGATGCGGGCAAGGGACCGATCCAGCTTTATGTCGGTCGCGTCGCGATCGAGAAGAATATCGAGGCGTTTTTGACCTCGAGCCATCCCGGCACCAAGGTGGTGGTGGGCGACGGCCCGGCGCGCGCCGCGCTGACCGCCCGCTTCCCCGATGCGCATTTCCTGGGGCCGTTGTTCGGCGGCGATCTGGCCGCCGCTTATGCGTCGGCCGACGTCTTCGTCTTCCCCAGCCGCACCGACACGTTCGGGCTGGTGATGATTGAGGCGCTGGCGTGCGGCACGCCCGTCGCCGCATTCCCGGTGACGGGGCCGGTCGATGTGCTCAACCCTGCAGTCGGCGTCATGGATGAAAATCTCGATACCGCGATCGCCACCGCACTGACGCTCGATCGCACTGCCTGTGCAGCCTATGGCCAGACCTTTACCTGGGAAGCGAGCGCCCGGCAATTTCTCGGGGCCTTGGTGCCGGTCGATCATCCCGAGGCGATTGCAGCTTAAGGAGGAAAGCGACACGCTTGCCCTCCCCTCACAACCGCTCTACACTGGCGGGCAGAATAAGTGGCCGCTCCGAAAGGGGCGGCCCTTTCCGTTTTTAAGGAGTTCCCCGTGGCCCAGCCGCTCATGCCGCACGCGACCGCGTCCTGGCTCGTCGACAATACATCGCTCAGCTTTGAGCAAATCGCCGAATTTTGCGGCCTGCATATCCTGGAAATCCAGGCGATCGCCGATGATACCGCCGCGACCAAGCTGACCGGGCGCGACCCGATCCGCGCGCACGAACTGACCCAGGTCGAAATCGACAAGGGGCAAGCGAACCCCGATTATCGCCTGCAGATCTTGAAGGGGCCCGAGCAGGTCCGCCGCACCAAGGGGCCGCGCTACACGCCGGTGTCGAAGCGGTCGGACAAGCCCGACGGCATTGCCTGGGTGATCCGCAACCACCCCGAAATCAGCGACGGCGCGATCAGCAATCTGATCGGCACGACGCGCACCACCATCGCCGCGATCCGCGACCGCAGCCACTGGAACATCGCCAACATTACGCCGAAGGACCCGGTGACGCTCGGCCTGACCACGCAGCGCGAGCTCGACGCGGCTGTGTCCAAGGCGGCCAAGGCGGCTGGGCTCGAAGCCCCGGTCGATACCCGACTGGAAGGCGACCGCGAGGCCCTGATCACCGAGCTTCGCGCGCAGCGCGACCAGCTTTCGCGCGACGCCGAAGCGGCTGAGCATGGCGAAACCGCCAAGCCCGCCGAGCCCACTGCCGAGACGCTGTTCAAGCGCTGAACAAGGACTGACGCCCTCCCCTCCCTGCAAGGGAGGGGTTGGGGGTGGGTTGGTATGAGGCGGGTGCCGCGTTCGACAACGAACCGACCCACCCCCAGCCCCTCCCTTCCAGGGAGGGGAGCACGACATGACTGACCGACCCCGTTTCGCCTTCACCATCCACGCCACCGACGGCAAAGCCCGCACCGGTGAAATCGCGATGCGCCGGGGCACGATCCGCACCCCCGCCTTCATGCCGGTCGGCACCGCCGCCACCGTGAAGGGCGTAAAGCCCGCCGACGTGCGCGCGGCGGGTGCCGACATCATCCTTGGCAACACCTATCATCTGATGCTCCGCCCCGGTGCCGAACGCGTCGCGCGGCTCGGTGGGCTGCACGGCTTTATGGGCTGGGATCGACCGATCCTGACCGACAGCGGCGGCTATCAGGTGATGAGCCTCAGCGACCTGACCAAGCGCGACGAGAATGGCGTGACCTTCAAGTCGCATCTCGACGGCACGCGCCACACGCTCAGCCCCGAACGCTCGATCGAGATTCAGCGCCTGCTCGGCTCGGACATCGTAATGGCGTTTGACGAACTGGTGCCGACCACCTCGCCCCCCGAAGTGCAATCCGCCGCAATGGCGCGCTCGATGCGCTGGGCCAAGCGCAGCCGCGATGCCTTCGACAGCGGCGGTGCGCATGCCGAAAACGCCGCGATCTTCGGCATCCAGCAGGGCGCACTCGACCAGACGCTGCGCGGCGACAGCGCCGCCGCGCTGATCGACATCGGCTTTGATGGCTATGCCGTCGGTGGGCTTGCCGTCGGCGAAGGCCAGGAGGCGATGTTCGGCTGCCTCGATTTCGCGCCCGGCCAATTGCCCGTCGACAAGCCGCGCTATCTGATGGGCGTGGGCAAGCCGACCGATATTGTCGGCGCGGTCGAACGCGGGATCGACATGTTCGATTGCGTGCTGCCGACGCGCTCGGGCCGCACCGGCCAGGCCTTTACGCGCAGCGGCCCGCTCAACATCCGCAACGCGAAGTTTGCCGAAGACACCGGCCCGCTCGACCCGACCTGCGCCTGCCCGGTGTGCGCGACCTGGAGCCGCGCCTATCTGCATCATCTGGTGCGATCGGGTGAGATGCTCGGCGCGATGTTGATGACAGAGCACAACCTTTGGTTCTATCAAGCGCTGATGGCCGATCTGCGCCGAGCGATTGCCGAAGGACGGCTCAAATCCTTCGCCGATACGTTCCGACACGAGTATCGAAGCCAAAGCGAGAGGGACCAATGAGCGAAATCAACGAAATCGAAGCCGCCGCCCGCGACCATAAGCGCGTGCGCGATGCGGCTGAAGCCAAGTCGGAAAAAGGCGGCAATTGGCCCCTCACCCCGATTGCGATCGGCGTTGGTGTCGGGTCCGCGGCATTGGCGGCGGTGTTGCTCTACGTGAACCGCGATCGCAAGAAGTAAAGGGGCGGTCTCGCGCCCGCGCCGAGAGCGCGGGAATACGAGCAAAGTGTGCCATCCGATTGACACAGCGCCGGGTCGCGCGACACAGTGGCGGCACCCGGCATCCTCTTGTCTCTCGGAGTTTCCCAAATGCGCTTGTTCCGTGCCGCCCTCTTAGTGGGTGCCGCCCTGCTGCCGCTGACATCCGTCGCCGCCAAGCCTACGCCCCCCGCATCCGCCCCCGCGATCAAGCCGATCGCCTTTACCGAACGCACGCTCGCCAATGGCCTGCGCGTCTATGCCATCCGCGATACCTCGACGCCGAATGTCTCGGTGCAAGTCTGGTACGATGTCGGCTCGAAGGATGATCCGGCCGGTCGCTCGGGCTTTGCGCACATGTTCGAACATCTCATGTTCAAGGCGACGCGCAATCTGGTGTCGGAACAGATGGACCGACTGACCGAGGATGTCGGCGGCAACAACAACGCCTCGACCAATGACGATTACACCGAATATCACGAGACGATCCCGGCCAACCACCTGCAGCGCCTGCTGTTCGCCGAGGCCGACCGCATGGCCGCACTCGTCGTCGAGCCGAAGAGCTTCGCCTCCGAACGCGACGTGGTGAAGGAGGAATTGCGTCAGAACACCAATGCGCGGCCTTACGGCAAGCTGTTCTCGCTCTATTTCCCGGCGATTTCGTACACCCGCCACCCTTATGCGCGCGGCACGATCGGCAGCCTCGACAACCTCCAAAGCGCGCAGATCGATGACGTGCGCGCGTTCCACGCGACCTATTACCGGCCCGACAATGCCGTGCTGGCGGTATCGGGCAATTTCGATCCCCAGCAGCTCGACGCGTGGGTCGACCAGTATTTCGCCGGGATCAAGCGCCCGACCACGCCGATCCCGCGTGTGACCGTGACCGAGCCCGAGCGCACCACGGCCACGCATTATGTCGTGCGGGAGGCCAATACCCCACTGCCCGCCGTGATGATCAGCTACCCGATCCCCGCCGACAACGATCCCGACAATGCCGCGCTGACGGTGCTCAACGCGGTCCTGTCGCAAGGTGAAAGCTCGCGGCTGTACGAGACTTTGGTCTATCGCGACCAGCTCGCGCAGAGCGCCGAAAGCGTGCTCGATTCCAAGCAGGGTCCGGGCAATCTCGCCGTGTTCGCGATCCTGGCCGGAGGCAAGAAGGCGGAGGACGGCGAAACGGCATTGCGCCGCGAAGTCGCCCGTTTGCGCGATACGCCGGTCAGCGCGGCTGAGCTGGCCGAGGCCAAGAACGAGATCCTCACCGCCGCGCTTGAATCGCGCGAGACCGCCGAGGGCAAGGGGCGCACGATCGCCTCCTCGGTGATCATCGATCGCGACCCGCACGCCGCCGATCGCCAACTCGCCGCGATCAGCAAGGTGACCGCTGCCGATATCCAGCGCGTCGCCGCCAAATATCTGCGCGACGAGCGCTCGGCGACGATCCAGTATCTGCCCGAAGACAAGACCATCGCTGCGCCGCAGAACGACCGGATCGAAGTGGCTGACAGCGTCGTGGTCAAACCGCTGGTCGTGCCCGGCACGGTCGCGGTCGTAACACCCGCGAGCGCGGCCGAGCGGATCGCCCCGCCGCCCGCAGGCCCCGCCATCCCGGCGAGCGCGCCCGCCCCGCAGGAGTTCAAGCTCGCCAACGGGCTGCGCGTCGTGCTGGTCGAGAAGCACGACCTGCCGCTGCTAAGCGCCGTGCTGATCGCACAAGGCGGCGGTGCGCTGGACCCCGCCGACCGGGCGGGATTGGGCAGCCTCACCGCTGACCTGTTGACCAAGGGCACCAAGACGCGCTCGGCCACCGAAATCGCGCGGCAAATCGAATCGCTCGGCGGGTCGATTTCGAGCGATGCGAGCTTCGACGGATCGAGCGTGACAGTAACCGTGAAATCCGATCAGGCCGTCCCCGCGCTCGCCATCCTGGCCGATGTTACACGCAATCCGGTTTTCGCATCCGAGGAAATCGAACGGGCACGGGCGCAGGCGATTGACGGTGTGCAGGTCGCGATCAAGAATCCGAGCCAGCTGGCCGGACTCGTCGCCGCGCGCGCGGCGCTGGGCGATACCGAATATGGCCATCCACTGTCGGGCACGCCAAGCTCGCTCAAGGCGATCAGCCAGGCCGACATCCGCCGCGCCTATGCTGCGGCCTGGACGCCGGGGCAAAGCACGCTGGTGCTGGTCGGGGACGTAACCCCGGCGCAGGCGAAGACCCTGGCGGAGAGCAATTTCGCCAATTGGACCGCGCCCGCCGCGCAGCCAAAAGCGACCACGGCGGTCGCCACCTACCCCAAACCGCGCGTGATCGTGGTCGACATGCCGGGTTCGGGCCAAGCAGGCGTCGTGGTCTCCCGCCCCGGCATCGCGCGCAGCGATGCGGCGTATTACCCGGCGGCGGTCGCCAATACGGTGCTGGGTGGCGGGTTCTCGTCACGGCTCAACCAGGAAATCCGCATCAAGCGCGGGCTGGCCTATGGCGCGGGCAGCAGCTTGCAAGTCGGCCGCGCCCCCGGCGCGATTACCGCGCGCACCTCGACCAAGAACCCCAGCGCGCCGGAGACGGTGTCGATCATTTTCGCCGAAATGAAGCGGCTGGGTGCCGAACCCGTCACCGCTGCCGAACTTGAAACCCGCAAGGCGGTGCTCGTCGGCAATTTCGGGCGCGCGACCGAGACCACTGGCGGGATTGCCGGGACGATCGGCAGCTATACCGTGCAGGGCGTGCCGCTGAGCGAGCTGGGACACTATACCCAGCGCGTCGCGGCGGTTGATCCGGCAGCGGTGCAGGCCGCAGCGGCAAAGCTGCTCGACCCGAGCGTGGCGAGCGTCGTCGTGGTGGGCGATGCCAAGCTGTTCCTGCCCGAATTGCGCAAGACCTATCCCGACGCTGAGGTAATCCCGGCGGATGCGCTGAAGCTCGACAGCGCTTCGCTCAAATAAGGCCGACGCGGCGAAACCCTTGCATTAACCAACAAGTGTTTCGCCGCGGGACGCCGTAAAATCGGTGGCATCGCCGGACCGCGAGATCGGATATGGGCGACGCGTGCGCGTGTGGACGATCCTCGGTTGGTTGCAGACTCGGCGGCTGAGCAAGCTCGGTCTCGTCGGCCTGTGCGCGCTGTTGCTGGCGGGCGTATCGGCGCACGCCGCCTTGCGCGCGATCGTCGACCAGCACGCCAAGGCCGCCCGCAACGCCGCGCCGCCGACCGGATATGAAGCCGAGGACCATTTCCCCGGTGCCGCCTATTTCTACACCGCTGACGAAGCGCCCATCCCGGCGCGCGGTGCGACGGGCACGATCGCGCTGCCCGATCTGCCCTTACCGCCGGGCGCAGCCACACTGGCCCCCGATGGCTCCATCCATCCTGCGGCCCCCTTCTCGCTCGCACATGCCAACGCGACCGATCGCGGGCGGGCGCTGCAATGCCTGACCACCGCCATTTACTATGAAGCCGCGACCGAGCCCGATGCCGGGCAGCAAGCGGTCGCGCAGGTGATCCTCAACCGCGTCCGCCATCCCGCCTTTCCGGCGACGGTGTGCGGGGTGGTGTTCCAGGGGTCGGATCATGCCGGATGCCAGTTCAGCTTCGCCTGTGACGGGTCGCTGCAACGCGGCACACCCGGCAAGGCGGCATGGCTGCGCGCGCTGAACGTCGCCGCCGCTGCGCTCAGCGGCCATGTCATGGCGCAGGTCGGGATGGCGACGCATTACCACACCTATGCCGTCACCCCGGCCTGGAACCGCAGCCTGGTGATGACGGCGGCGATCGGCGCGCATTTCTTCCACCGCTGGCAAGGCTGGTGGGGCACGCCCGCCGCCTTCCGCCAAAGCTATGCCGGGGGCGAACCGGTGCCGGGGCCGCTGGCGCGGATCACCCCGACGCCCGTCATCGCCGCTGCGCCTCCGTCCCCAGCCGCCCCGAAGACGGCGAGCGCCGCGATCCAGCCCGCCTATGCGCAAGCGAGCCTGCCGGTCGCGCCGCGCCCTGCCGCCGATACGCTGCCCGGCGACTCGCAGATCCTCGACCGGTGGAAGGATTCGGGCAAGCCGCTGCGCTAGCTCCGCGTCACCCCGGCCTTGTGCCGGGGTCTACCATGGTCTCCTCCAACACCTGCAGGATTTGCCGCCCGGGGTGACGAAATGGGCGCGGTCCCTTCGCCTTACTTCCCTGCACCCAGATATTTGTCGAACCACGCGAGCGTGCGCCGCCGCACGTCGGCGGCGTTGACCGGATTGCGAATGCCGTGGCCTTCTTCGGGGTAGATCACCAGGCTGGTCGGTACGCCCATGTCGTGCAGGCCATGCCAATATTCGACCGACTGGGTCGGCGGCACCTCAATGTCGCGTTCGCCGACATAGATGAAGGTCGGGGTCTTGGCCTGCTTGATGAAATTGACCGCAGAGACATCCTCATAGGCCTTGCGGTCGTCGTACATCGTCTTGCCGAAGAACGGCAGCATCCACTGGTCGATGCCGTTGGTACCATAATAGCTGACCCAATTGCTCAGCCCCGCACCTGCGACGATCGCCTTGAAGCGGTTGGTCTGGGTATTGGCCCACATCGACATGAAGCCGCCATAGCTGCCGCCCGTCAGGCCCAGCCGTGCATCATCGACCGGCGCGACCTTCTCGACTGCGTCGATCCCGGTCAGGATGTCGCGCAAATCGCCGCCGCCGAAGTCGCGCTTGTTGGCGGCGGTGAACGCCTCGCCCTGACCATAGCTGCCGCGCGGATTGGGCAGGAAGATGTAGTAGCCCGCCGCCAGCAGATCCCCAAAGCCCCCGCCAAAATTGGGGACGTTCGCGGAGGATGGGCCGCCATGCACGATCGTGACCATCGGGGCCTTCTTGGCGGGGTCGGCCCCAAGCGGCGCGAGCAGCCAACCCTGGACGGTGAAGCCATCATTTTTCCAAGTGATGCTGCGCGCGGTCATCGCGGCGGGGATCGCATCATTGTCATGCGTGATCTGCACCGGTGCCGTGACCGGCCCGGCGAAGATCGCGGGGGCATGGGTGAAGTCCTGCGCGACGGTGGCGACGGTCAGCCCGTCCGCGCTGAAGGCGGCCTTGGCATCGCCCGCCGCGAGGCTGGCCGGGCGGCTCCAGCCGAGACCGTCGGCGCGTTCGCCGGCAAAGGTGAACAGCCCCATCCGATCACCGCTGAGCGCGGTGCCGCGGATGAACCGATCCTTCCACACCAGCGACGTCACCGTCAGCGTGCTGTGCGGCATCCTGTTCTGCGGTTCGCCCCCGGCGAACGGCACGGTCCACACATCGCCGCCGACCGCGCCGAAATCGCTCATCAGCCCGCCAATATAGGCGACCGTCTTGCCGTCGGGGGAAACGCGGGGGAAATTGAGCTGCGTCGTCGGCTTGGCGATCGTGCGGACCGCGCCCGTTTGCGCATCCACCGCATCGAGCGTCGCCACCCACCAATTGTTATCGCCATTGCCCAGCGCAGAGGTGACCACGAACCCCTTGCTGTCCGGCGTCCAGTCATATTCGTAAATATAACGATCCGCCGGTGACACGGGCTTCACCGCTTCCGCCGCAACCGGCGCGCCGGCCAGGTCGAACACGGCCAACCGCTGCTCATCGCTTTTCTCGCCGATTTCGCCGATCTGACGCACGCCTGCTTGTGCAGCGCCCGATTCCTTGGCCGCGCCGATCGTCACCAATACGGCCAGTCGCGTCCCATCGGGCGCGAAGCGCGGGGTCTGCGCGATGCCGTTGATCGTGGCCACGGTACGCGCCTTGCCGTCATGATCGAGCGCCAGCGTGACCGTGCCCGCCTTGCGATCGCGCGCGAGCCAGGCAAGGCTGCCATCGGGCGCGAAGGCCAAGCCCGACAGGCCGCAAGCGCTGGCGCATGGATCGAAGCTGCGCAGGATCTTGCCGGTCTTGACGCTGCGCAACGTGATCTTGCTTTTGCCCGCCGCATCGCTTTCGACCGTCGCGATCGTGTCGCCCTTTGCCGACAAAGCAAGGCTGCCATAGCCGTGGACCGGTGCCGCGAGCGCTGGCGTGGCGACGGCGGAAAGCAAGAGGGCGAACACGGGGATGCGCATGAAGGTGAGGCTCCGTCGAGGTGATGGAGCGATGTAGCACAGTCGGGCGGCGGGGCAACTGCTCGCGCTTCGTCTTCCGCACCCATGCAGGCGCACCCGATATTCAAACGCCTCCCCCCTTCCAGAGAGGGGAGGCGCAACACAAGCGCCCCCTATTTTTCCAGCCCCTTGGCCTTCCCCCACGATCGCGCCGCCGTATAGCCCAGATAGCCCGTACCGAAGAGCGCATAGAGCGGCTCCGGGATGCCATTCAGATACGCATTCATCCCCGCCGCAATGTCCTTGGCCATTTGCGGCTGGGCCGCCGCGATCAACCCCATCGGGATCGCCCACAGCAGCAGCGCGTACATCACATAGAGGAAGCTCGGTCGCGCGCGGCTGGTCCATGGGTCGGCGCTTTGCGCTTCGGCCAGGATCGCGGAAATCTGCGTCTTGACCTGTTCCATGTCCTGCGTGCCCTGCAGCGTCAGCAATTTCAGCTTGGCCTCGTCGCGCGCCTTGGGGTCGGGGATGATCTTGTCGATGATGCTGGTGATGGGGCCGAGCAGGCCGTCGAGCAGTCCCATAATCACACTCCTGTTGAAGGTCGGAAGTCCACAAAGTCCACGCTACGCCCCCCCCAATTCGGGGTCGCGCGGGTTAACCGATGCGGTTGGCGAGCCACCCGTAGAGAAAGGCTTCATTGGCCGGGCGGCTCTCGGCCAGCGCGACATAGCGTTCGCCTTGCAACGCCTCGATTGCCTTGAGCAGCACCGCCTCGCCCCCTGCCCCGCGCCGTTTGAGAAACGCCGCCAGTGCGGCGAGCGTCACCGCGCCGATGCACCCGTCGACGGACATGTCGGGATAATCGGTGGTGCCGCGATTGAGCGCGTTGAGCGCGCGTTGCAGAAAGGCGGCGGCGACAGCCGGCCCCATATTGACGCCGCTATCGAACAGTTCGGCGGCCAGATGGGGAGCGAGGTCGGCGATGGCGTCGAAGCGCGGTGCCTCCCAATAGAGCCGCCGATACAGCGCCCGCGCCTGCTCGACCGGAAAGCTGCGCATCGGCCCGTCATAGCCGTTCGCGCGCGCCACGGCGGCGGTAATCCCAAAGCGCGTCTCGCCGCCGCGATCGGCGGGATGGTTCACGTATCCCCCTTCGCGATCCAGCACGGCGTCGATCAAGCTGTCGATGGTCATGGCTACCTCCTGATCGCAGGAAATAACCTATTTGGTTTTTGTAGGACAGCCGCCGCTCCTCCCCTCCCTGGAAGGGAGGGGTCGGGGGTGGGTCGGCCGATGGCGGAAGTCACGCCCGAACTACGGGCCTACCCACCCCCAGCCCCTCCCTTCCAGGGAGGGGAGAAGATGATGCCTCGCTTACGGCTTCCCCGCCCCCACTTGCGCCAGCAGCACATCCACCGCCGCGCGCAATTGCGCATCCTGCCCAGTGGCCGTTTCGCCCAAAGGCCGTTCCACCGCCAGGTCAACCGGGCGCGGGTGCATTTCCATATCCTGCCCGCGCCCATCCTGGATGCGCGTGCTGGGCGTGCGCACTGACGAGCCGTCGATCAGCGGTTCGCCGCCAGTGAAGATGATCCACCCCGCCGTCGGTTGCCCGACCACCTTGCCGAGCCCGAGCGCGCGATAACCCTCGGTGAAATCCTCCGCATCGGACAGCGAGGATTCATTGGTGACGAGCACGGTCGGCTTGCCGAGCGCGCGCTGGCCCAGCGCCTGTCGACCCGGCAGCGAAAACAGATCGCGCGGCGTCATCGTCAGATAGTTACGCCGTGCGAACACGTCGATCGCATAGCCGTTGATGAAGCCGCCATTGTTGTTGCGGATATCGACCACCACGCCCTGCTTGCCCTGATTTTCGGCATCAAGGTCGAGGTAAAGCTGGTCGAGCGATTCCGACGACATGTCGGCGAGGTGGACATAGCCGAGCGTGCCGCCCGACATCCGCTCAACCAGAGCGCGGCGATCATCGACCCATTGGCGGTAAGCGAGCCCGGCCGCGCTGCCCGCCGAAACCGGGCGCACCACCACCTCGCGACGACCATTGGCACCCTCGACACCCAGCCGCACGCGGCGGCCGACGGTGTTTTCCAGCAGCGCATCGAGATTGTCGCGCGCGCCGACCGCGACACCGCCGACGCTGACGATGCGGTCGCCCGGCACGATCTTCTCGATCGCGGCGGGGCTGAGCGTCACCACTTCGCGCACGACGAGACCGCGCCCGGCTTCATAGGCGGCGCGATCAAACCGCAGGCCGAGATCGCCGACACGGCCCGATGGCAGCGTCCCCGGCCCCATAAAGGGCCGGTTGATGCCGGTGTGCGAGGCGTTGAGTTCGCCGATCATCAAGCTGATGATCCGGCGCAGTTCATCGGGCGTGCGCGCGCCTGCGACATAAGGCTGGAAGTGCGCCCGCAGCGCCGTCCAGTCATGGCCGTTAAACCCGGCATCGAAGAATTTGCGGTTGAGGATGCTCCATGCCTCATCAAACACAACCTGCTTTTCGCTTGCGAAGTCGATGTCCATATCGGCGACGATGGTGATCGGCTTGGGCTTGGGAGACTCGATCGGCGTCGAAATCACGCGCCCACCGTCGAGATAGAACAGCGTCTTGCCGTCCCCCGATAGCGCGAAATCGCCCTTGGGACGATCGCTCTGCGTCAGTTGCTGCGCGACCGGCGGCTCGTCGGCGAGTTCGTCGAGAGTGTAGCTGTAGAGATTGGCGCGCCCTTCTTCCGAGGCGCGGAAGACCAGAGTCTTGCCATCGGCGCTGATGACGGGCGTGTCCGCGCTGAGCCCCAGCGGCAGAATCGTCGCGCGGCCGCGCAGGCCCTGCCACACGATGCTGACGGGTGGGACCTTGGGTGCGGGCGGCGGTGCGGCACCCTTCTTCGCCGCGACCGGCAGCGGCTTTGGCGTAGCGGGCGCTGGGGCATCAGCGGGGGTTTCGGGTGTGCCGGGCTGTTTGCCCGGCTTGAACAGGTCGCTGAACTTGTCCTCGCGGAATTTCGGCACGTGCGGCAGCAGATCCACGCGGACGATGCGCGAGTCTTCGCTGCGCTGCGCGGTGTCAAACAGGATGTACTTGCCGTCGGACGACCAGGCGATGCCGCCCATTTCGCCATTGCCGAGGAAGCTGACCGGCCGCGCCGCACCGCCCGCCGCCGGAACGACATGGACGTTCACGAAGGACCGCGCATCGCGCAACGGGAAGGCGACATATTGGCCATCGGGCGACCAGGTCGGGCGCGGCCCCTCACGACCGTCGGTGGCGATTGCGCCTGTGAACAGCGTGCGATCGGTGCCACCTGCCCCAAGCGTGACCAGGTGCAATTCGCGGTCGTTGAGCACATAGGCCACCGACTTTCCGTCGGGGGCGTAGGACGGCACCGACGCGATGCCGTGCGCAGTCAGCATCGTCTCGCGACCGCTGGCGACATCATATTCGACCAGCGCATGGTCGAGCCCGCGTTCGGAGATGACCAAAGCCCGGCGGCTGTCGGGCGACCACACCACTTCGCGCTCGGCCCCCGGCGTGTTGGTGATGCGCTGCGCCGGGCCGCCATCCTTGGCCGGTGCCGCAAAGACTTCGCCGTGGCCGATCACCGCGACCTTCTGCCCGTCGCCCGAGACCGCCAGGCGGCTGAAGCTCTGCAACTGCTCGTGGCGACGCGGTGTCGCGCTGGCGGCCCCGCGCAGCGTGATCGGCACCGCGTTCGTCTGGCCGGTCGCGGGATCATAGCGCCACACGCCGAAATCGCGCTCGAATACGATCGCCGATCCGTTCGCTGCCATTGACGGATAGAGCAAACGACCATCGCCGAAGTGCGTCAGTTGTTCGGGCGCTGCGCCCTCACCCAGCCCGACGCGCCACAGATTTTCGGTGCCGCCGCGCGCGCTCATATAGACGATGCTGCGGCCATCGCGGCTCCACATCGGCCAGGCGTGCTTCTCGCCGCCGGGCAGCAGACGGCGATAGGTGCCGCCTTCGGCGACGGGCTTCAGCCACAGCTCGGTCTCATCGATATGCGACGTGCCGTTGCGCCACCATTGGCTGCCGCTCAGGCCGCGCGCGTTGATCGCCAGCGTGGTGCCGTCGGGCGAGGGCGCGGCCTGGAACTCGGCGAGATATTTCTCACGGCTGACCTGCATCGGCGTGCCGCCTGCGGCCGCGACCCGGTAGATATCCGCTTGCCGCCCGACATCGGCAACGCCTGAGGCGAAATAGAGATATTGGCCATCGGGCGACCAGGCATCGAGTTCTTCGGCGGATTCCGCATAGGTCAGCCGCGTCACCGCGCCGCTGGCGAGATCGAGCACGTACAGATTCTGGCTGCCGCCACGGGTCGATGTGAAGGCCAGCCGGGTGCCATCCGGCGAATAAAGCGGGCGTCCCTCGGTCGCGGCATCGGTGACAAGCGGACGCGCGGTGCCCCCGGTCGCCGCCACTTCCCAGATGTCGCCGCCCGAGGCGAAGGCGATGAGACTGCCATCGGGCGACAGGCTCGGTTCGGCAAAGGCCGCTTTGGCCGCAACCGCTTGCGCCGCCGCAGGCAGCGACGCGAGCGTGGTCGACGCGAGCAACGTCGCCGTGGCGAGTGCAAGGCCCCGGAAGATCATAGAAGCATGCCTCAAAATTATAGGAATTTGCTTGTCGCTATTTCCCAGCAACAAAGCGTAAAACAGTGTTCATCACAAGCGCCGTCTGGCATGTTAGTCTCGGCTTAACCGAAGAGGTTCAACAGGGCCGCAATGGACCCTATCACTCTCCCGGCATATTCTCCGATGGTGCCCGTCCGCCGACCCCATAATGCTGCGCTGGCGCTGTTTGCTGGGCTCATCCTATTATTGGCATGGGGTGGCGTCGCGATATCGCGCGGTAACGGCTACATCGCGCCCTTGTGGTTGGCCAACGCCGTCCTTGCCGCGACCATCCTGAAGTCGGGCTGGCGCAACGCCTCGTATTGGGTCACCACAGCCTTCGCAGCCTTGTGCCTTGCCGCCATCTTGAACGGGGACCCGCCGTTATTTTCGCCCGTGCTCGCCGCAGTCAATTGTGCCGAGGCGATCGGCGGCAGTTGGCTGCTGCTGCGGTGGCAGAAGCACGTGCCCGATATGGCCGACTTCCGCGACCTGCTGCGCTTCGCGCTGTGTTGCTGCGGTATCGCCCCGGCTTTGTCGGGGGTGGTGGCAACATTCTGGCTGGATCCGCACGACTTGCTGCTTGGCCTGTCGATCTGGCGATATTGGTTTTTCGCCGATAGCCTGGGCATGTTGATCGGCGGACCGATCGCGCTGGTCGCGATCGACACCTGGAGCCAACGCCGCAGCCTTAAGCGAGAGCGCGCGTGGGAGATCGCGGCCATCCTCTCCGCAAATGCCGTGGTGGCGGCGTTCGTCTTTTTTCAGCCCGCTTATCCGATGTTCTTCGTTTCCCTGCCCTTGATCATTCTGGCCTCGTTCCGGCTGGGAGTTCCCGGGGCTGCCGCCGCGATCACGGTCGTGGGCATCATCGGGACGGTGGGGACGCTGTTGGGGCTCGGCCCGGCGTACATGATCGGCGGGACGCTGGCGACGCGCGTCCATCTGCTGCAACTGTTCCTCGCCGCGTGTTTCGGGATCAGCCTGCCCTTCGCGGCGGCGATCGCGGGACGCGAGCGCATACGCCTGGAACTGAAGCGCAGTCGCGACTTTTCGGAAACGCTCGTTTCCTCGATGCAGGAAATCGTGTTTCGGACCGATGCCGAGCGGCGCTGGATCTTTCTCAACCCTGCCTGGGAAACGATCACCGGCTACAGCGTCGCCCAAAGCCTCGGGCGATCGACAACCGAATATCTTTTGCCTGAAGACCGCGCCCAAGGTGACGTCCGTTTCAGCAAGATCATCAGCGGCGAGGTGACCGAGGCAACCCTGCGGCAACGCTTCTTCAACGCAGCGGGTGAGTGCCGCCATATCGAGACGATGCTGCGTCGCCTTGCCGAGCCTGACGGCAGCTTTGCCGGGACGATCGGCACCATCCGCGATATCACCGAGACGGTCGCCACACAGTATGCGCTGACCGAGAGCGAAGCCCGCTTCCGGCGCCTCGCCGAAACCGCGCCGGTCGGCATTTTCCGAGCAGGGGCCACCGGCGGGCTGACCTATGTCAACCGCGCCTGGGCCGACAAGGTCGGGCTCAGTATGGAGGACGCGCTCGGCAATGGCTGGATGCGCGCCCTGGTCGACCCAACCCCCTTCATGGAACAGCCTGCCTGGCAAGACTTCAAACCCGGCGACGTGCGCATTCGCGACAATGCCTTTCACGGAGCGGACGGGCGGGAATTGTGGTTCCAGACCGTCAACAGCCCCGAATTTGACGAAAACGGGGTGCTGACCGGCTTTATCGGCGCGATCATCGACATCACCGAACAACGCCAGTCGCGGATTGCGCTCGCCGAGAGCAAACGCTTGTTCGAAACCCTCGCCGACCTTTCCCCGGCTGGCATTTTCCGCACCGATACCGAGGGGCGCATCACCTATGTCAATCGCGCCTGGATGGAATTTGCCGGCCTGAGCTACGAACAGTCGATGGGATATGGCTGGAGCAAGGCGATCCATCCGGACGATTTGCCGCGCGTTTCCAAGACGTGGAACGAGGCCGTGCAAGGTGCCCAAAAAGTGCGCATGGATTTCCGTTTTCTGCGCGACGGGGTCGAGCGCTGGGTCGAGGTCCTCGCCGTCAACGAATATGATTCGGACGGCAAGCGGATCGGCTTTCTGGGCGTCGACATCGATATCACCGAGCGCAAGGCCGCCGAAGCCGCCCTCGCCGCGAGTGAGGAGCAGCTCCGCCTGCTTGCCGAAAACGCCACCGACGCAGTGTTCCGCCTGTCGTTGGACGGGGTGTGCCTCTATGCGTCGCCATCGTTCCGGCACATGCTCGGGATCGATCCACAAAGGCTGATCGGGCAAAATATCCTCGTCCGTTTTCATGCCGAGGATGCCGATGCCGTCATGGCAACGCACCGGGCCCTCGCGGCGGGAGAAATGGAGCGATCGGTCACGACCTTTCGGTGGGAATCGCTCGAGCACAAAGGAAAATGGTTCTGGCTGGAGGCCAATAGCGGGTTGGTGCGCGACCCCGAGACGCACCAGCCGCTCGAAATCATCAGCTCGATCCGCGACATTACCGTGCGCAAGCAGCTCGAGTTCGACCTCGATTCGGCCAGGCGTCATGCCGAGGTGGCGGCCCAGGCGAAATCGAGCTTCCTCGCCAATATGAGCCACGAAATTCGCACGCCGATGAACGGCGTGCTTGGCTTTACCGATTTGCTGCTCGCGGAAGACCCCCGCCCCGACCAGCAACAAAAGCTGCAGATGATCGCCGAATCGGGGGCGGCGATGATGCGCTTGCTCAACGACATTCTTGACCTGTCGAAGATCGAGGCGGGGCATGTCACGCTGGCGCACGATCGGGTCGACCTGCGCCATCTCGCGCGCAGCTGCGCCAAGCTGATCCTGCCGATCGCGATGCGCAGCGGGCTGGACCTGCGGACGGAAATCGCCGACGACGTTCCCAATATGGTGATCGGCGACGGGCTGCGGCTGCGCCAGATTATCCTCAATCTGCTGGGTAACGCCGCGAAATTCACCGAGCACGGCGCAATCACGCTCAGTGTCGCGATGGTCGATGGCGATGTCGCCATTTCGGTCGGCGATACCGGCATCGGCATCGCGCCCGACCGCCAGGCCGCGATCTTCGGCGAGTTCGTCCAGGAAGACAGCTCGACCGAGCGCCGATATGGCGGAACCGGGCTTGGCCTGTCGATTTCGTCCAAATTGGCCAAATTGATGCAAGGCTCGCTGTCGTTGTTCAGCGCGGTCGGGATTGGAACGACGATCACCTTGCGCGTGCCCTTGCCGGCGGCACCCCACACAGCCCCCGCGATCAAGCCCACACCCGCTGCGACCTTGCCGCCCGTGCCCGGCGCGCGCGTGCTGGTGGCGGAAGATCATGAGGTCAACCAGCTCCTCATAAAGGCAATGTTGACACGTCTGGGCTATGATCCCGTCATTGCGCGTGGCGGTATCGAGGCCGTCGCAATGGTGCAGGATGCCGCGACACACGGGAATCCGTTTGGATTGGTACTGATGGACATGCAGATGCCGGATATTGACGGATTGGTCGCCACCCAGCGCATTCGCCAAGGCGGCATTGCCCCCGCCACGCTGCCCATCATCGCACTGACGGCCAATGCCTATGCCAGCGACATCGAGGCCTGTCGCGCGGCCGGCATGCAAGACCATCTGGCCAAACCCGTTCGCCTTGCAGCATTGGACCATGCCGTGCGGCGCTGGGCCATCCCGCCTGCAAAAGCGCCGACAGAAACCCCGCTTCCCGCAAGCGCAGACCCCGACCTGATCGCGCAATTCGAAGCGCGTGTGCAGCGCACCTTCGCCGCCATCGACATGGCGCTGGGGGAGAGCGACGGGCCGACGCTCGATCCGAAACAGGCGATCGACGCGGTGCAGGAGGCCTTGCACCTGCTCGCGGGGACGGCAGCGTTCTTTGGGAAAGCGGAACTGGGTACGATCGCGGCCGATCTCGACGATCAGCTCGGTGCCGGGCACCATGTCGGGACCGCGGCCTTCCTGCAGGCGGCGCGCGCGCACTTACGGGCTGCTGCAGCAGAAAGGGTGTAAGATGGCAACGATCGTCATGGTCGACGATGACGAACTGCTCTGCGCCATCGTTGCCCGAACGCTGGCACCGCTTGGCCACACGGTCGTCGCGGTGCGCGACGGGGATGATGCGGTCGACGTGCTGTGGGAATGCGGCCCTGATCTGGCGATTCTGGATTGCGCCCTGCCGGGCAAGACCGGCCTCGCCATTTTGCGCGAGATTCGCCAATCGGCCATGTTTCAGACGCTGCCGGTGCTGATCCTGACGGCACGGCGCAGCGAATGGCACGCGAAGCTCGCCATGGAAGCCGGGGCCAATGACTATGTCCGCAAACCCTTTAATCCGGGCGCGTTGATCGACAAGATCGAACACTTACTGGCAACCACACCCCCACTCGAAGATGATGGATCGCTGATCGACAAGGCGCGCCTGGCGGATTTACGGGCTGCGGTGGGGTATGCGCAGGCCGACACGCTGCTCGCAATGATGGCGACCGACATTGTCGAGCGCACCAACCGCATCGCCGCACTGCTGGCCGAGCAGGATTTCCCCCGTGCGGTTACTCAGGCCCATGCGCTCCGCGGCGCGGCGGACGGGATCGGCGCGCTCGACCTCGCCCAGCAATGTCGCGAGATCGAACGACAGGCCGAACGATCCGCCGGGCCGATTACCGCCTGCGCGACCGCGACTGTCGCGGCGATCGAGCAGGTCCGCCGTCAGGCCGCTACATCAAGCGCCTGAAGCGCCAGGATCGCCTGTGTCCGGTTGGTGACGTGTAATTTCTTGAAGATCTGCGCGAAATGCGTCTTCACCGTCGTTTCCGCAATGCCGAGTTCATAGGCGATTTGCTTGTTCTGACTGCCATCGGCCGCAGCGCGCAGCACACGGAACTGCGCCGGAGACAATTCCCCGATCAGCGACGGCGTTTCGACCGGATCGGCACCCTCCAGCATCTCCGGCGGAAACGACGTTTCGCCCGACAGCAAAGTCGCGATCGCCTTGACCATCGCCGACATCGGTTCGCTTTTGGGGATGAAGCCGCTGGCCCCTTCCTGCGCCGCGCGCCGCATGAGCGCGGGCTGATCGCTGCTGGTGACGATCGCGATTTTCGCCTGCGGCTGCAACCGCCGCAACATCAGCAAGCCCGCCAGACCCTGCACATCCGGCAAGCCAAGGTCGAGCAGGATCAGATCGAATTTGCGCTCCTGCGCCAGGGCGGTCGCATCGGAAATGGTGCCGACCTGGTCGATCGCGATCCCGGGTTCCACCTGCTGGGCGGCCATTCCCAAGGCGGTGGCGCACATCGGATGATCATCCGCAATCAAAATCGTTCGAGCCAAGCCGTGTCTCCCCTGCTTCTCCGCCGTTGGCGGTGCCCCCTCAACCAGTGCCCCCCACCGGCAGACGGCCTCTACGAGAAAATTACTACCGAACTTCAAGACATTCAAACGATGTTAGCGCAAATTTTTATGGTGCGTCAGGTCAAATATTACGGATTGACGCGGGATGAAATATATTTGCCGACATGATAGCGGTTCCGGGTGAGCAGCCTTTCCTCAAAATGGCGCACCGGTAACGGACCGTCGATCGGCATGGTGCTAGCGCTCCTGCTCGTCCTTGTGGTGCATGGCGCAATATTCTGGCCCGGGATCCTCACCTGGGACGCCATTCGCCAATATGGTCAGGCGCTTAGCGGCCACTATGACGATTGGCACCCGCCCGCGATGAACTGGCTGTGGCGACAGCTGCGCGCGTTCGGAGCCGGGCCCGCGCCGATGCTCGTGCTCCAGCTCGCGCTGTATTGGTGTGGCACGCTGCTATGGCTGCGCGCGGCGGGGCGCGGCCGCCCGCGCGCCGCGCTGGCGATTGCGGTGCTGGCGGTGTCACCGGTCGCCCTGGTGCTGATGGGCACGGTGTTGAAAGACAGCCTGTTTGCGGGCGCGCTGCTGCTGGCAAGCGGCCTGATCGCGACGGCGCGCGCCGGGGAACGCTGGCGCAGGATCATCGCCGCGATCGTGCTGGTGGCAGCCGCCACCTTGCGCTTCAACGCCGTGCCCGCCTGCCTGCCGCTGCTCGTGCTGGCGGCCCCGGCGGCGTGGCGGCGGTCCCTGCCACGACTGGCGATGACCAGCGTGCTGGCGGCGATCCCCTTGGCGCTCGCCCTGCCGCTCGCCAACGCCGCGCTGCACTCGACCCGTAGCGGGGTCGAGCTGTCGCTGGTCATTTACGATCTCGGCGGGATCGGGCGGTTCAGCGGGACAAACGTGTTTCCCGCGACCGGTGTCGCCGATCCCGTGGCGGTCAATGCCGACTGCTACACGCCGGTGTCATGGGATCGCTACGCGTGGTGGGGGGCGGAGCCGTGCGCGATCGGCTTCACCAACCTGCACGCACCGCTCAAGGCCGGGCGCGGGCCTTATGCCTGGTGGGGCGCGGCCGTGCTGGCGCATCCGCTGGCTTATGCCGAGCATCGCCTCGCGCATTTCAACAGCAACACGCGGTTCCTGGTACACGATGCCGATTTGCCGAGGCTGTCGCTTGCCTCCGATCCCAATCCCTGGGGCTTCACGCTCGCGCCCAATGTCGCGCGCTATGCGGTGGCGGCGGCGGCGCAGACGCTGCTGCAAACGCCGTTCGGCTGGCCGGTGTGCTGGCTGGCGCTCGGGCTCGGGCTGTTGGTGCTGCGGCCAGCGGTGCGAACGCTCGACCCGGCGGCGGCGATGGCGTGGTCGGCGGTGCTGTACGGCTTCAGCTATCTGCCGCTGAGCGTGGCGTCCGAAGTGCGCTATCATCTGTGGACGATCACCGCCGTCGGCATCGCCGCCGCGCTGACGCTCCCGCGCGCCGACGTCCGCGCGCTGCCGCGCTGGCGGTGGGCGCTGGCGGGGGTGCCGCTGGCGGTGGTGGTGCTGGGTGGGGTGGTGGCGCGGGATTTGTAACGGGTCGATTAAGGTGTGTCAGGAGTGAGCCGACGCGCCGAGCGCGGGGTCACCGTTGCGCCTGCGGCTGGCATTGAGGTGCTGGTCCGCGTCGGATTTAAGTGGCGCAAGATCGCACAGGGCTGACATGGCATCGCCGCGCGCACTCCTTGGCCGTGTAGCCAAGCTGGAACAAGCAAAGGTGCCGGTTGTGCTGCGCCTGATTGGCTCGATTGAACAATTCGAGTCTGACGTGATGATAGGTGTGGCGAACGGAACGCTTGACCGCCGCGACATGAACGCGGTTGTCGCTTCGGTTCGAAGGTGGGTAAAGTAGCCAGTCTTCTATTGATCCACCCCAGGAAGGCGATGTTGATGGTTGCTCGTTAAGCTAGGAGCGCTTGTAACAGGTGATAGCTTGCCAATAGAGGCTGGATTCACGACTAGTTTCCAAATTGAAACAAGCAACCCTAATACATCAGTAAAAAGCGCCCCCATCGCGACCATGACGGTATTTTCATTGTATGATTTGGGGTTGGAAATTACATAACAACAAAAAATTGCTATGAGCGGCAGCAATACTACCGCTGCATAACCCATTATTATCCTCAGCTTAAACCAGCGCTCTTGATGCTCAAATCCCTGATCAAAGGTTTGCCGCTCTTGGCGAAGCTGTTCCATCGCAGCCTGTAGCTTAATCGCATCGGCGGTGAGATCACTCATGGATATCCCCCCGCTTTTTTCTCGCCAAGAAATCTATAAAGAAGTATGTTGCTTGTTGAACTAGACCGAAGGCAGCTGCCCCTATTGCTGCGCTTCCTAGACTATCGGAGTCTATCGCGAAGCCGGACCGAAAAGGAAAAAATATAGCAATGTTAATGCCAATCGATGCTAATAGACCTGTGCCAATTACTCGCGCTATAGTTTCTGAATAGCGCATTTCACGAACGGCCTTTTCTAGTTCGAGGCGCCCTAATTGCTGGCGTTCGGCCATAAGCAGAATGCGTTCAGCTGCACCGGGCACTACGTTCTCGTATTTTGCCAAATGAGCTTCCGACGGGATTGGCCCTCGCTTCTGATCTTCCGCGGCCTTGCAAACCGCGTCCACTGCTTTGATCAAGCCCTCACTTGAAGTCGCTTCGACCGCAGCAAATCGATCCAAGAAAGGTATGAAGGAGGCTTTCTTGTCGATACGAACAGGAATTATTCTAGGAATCCCTGCAATCTCTTGCGAGGCTAGCGCACTCGCAAACTCGCTAGCGCTATGTGGACTCTGGGTCGAAGCCTCGGAAACCAAGAACACGAATATGTTCGTGGCTCGAATGGCTTCCAACTGTGATGTGAGTAAATAGTCGCCCGGACGTAGCGACTCTACGTCAAACCAAACTGACACGCCTTTTTCCTGAAGTCGGCGTGCGAATTCAGACGCTACTGCGCGGTCGGCCCGTGCGTAGCTTAAAAAGACGTCATTTCTGTGAGATTGAGGCATTATCCATACCTTGCCACGCCAACATCTTCGTTTCCAGTCCTGTTGGCTAGAAATACGCTAGACAACGCTGCGAATACGAAAACGGGCAGCTTTCGCTGCCCGCACGACCCATTGCAAATATTCAATAATCTGGTCGGGGCGACAGGATTCGAACCTGCGACCCCCACACCCCCAGTGTGATGCGCTACCAGGCTGCGCTACGCCCCGACCGAGGGAGGCGCGTCTAGGCTGGCGCGCGCCGCGATGCAAGCCACTTCCGCGCGAACACCCGTTATTGCTTGATCTGGCCGAGCGGCAGCAGGCGTTTGGCCAGCGCCTGGATCAGCTTGGCGTCGCCGCCCTGTACCACCGCCGCCAGTTGCACGGCATGGCGCTGCAGGATTCGGTCGAGCGGCGTCGGCGTGCTGCCCTTCGCGGCGCGCGCGAGCAAGGCGGCGGCCCCGGCATCGGTGCCGTCGATGGCGAGTCGCAGCATCCCTTCCAGCGCGGGGAACAGCGCCCGCTCCCCGCCGAGCGCGATTGCGCGGTCGAGCGACTCGAGGCCGTCGGCCTTGCGCGCGCCCAGCGCGCCGCGCGCCATCAGCGTGCCGAGCGACACCACGGCATTGAGGTGCCACGCCCCCAGCGCCGCCTGCGCCTCGGCATCGCGCGGGTTGCGGCGGGCGATCGCCTCGAACTGGTCGCGCGCGGACAGCGCGTCGGCGCGGCTGCGGGTGAGCTTGGCGCGGTAGCTCGTCGCCATCGCCCGCGTCATCAGCGCATCGGCATCGGCCGGGGAGCGCGCGAGCGTCGCCACCGCCGCCGCTTCGACGCTGGCAATCTGCGCCAGCGCCGAGGCTTTGTCGCGCGCGAAGAACGCGGTCTGGGTGAGCGCCTCACGCCCGTTCGGCACCTCTGCCGACACCGGGGCAGCCACCGATGCCGCTATCACAACCGTCGCAGCCAGCCGCATGCTCATCGCGATTTCCCTCCCGTCGCGGGGTGCGCTATTCGCCGCGCAGCGTCCGCAAGAATGTGGCGTCCCACGCCTTCACGCTGAAATCAACAATGGCGAAATCGCCAAGCGCGCGGCCGAACGCAATTTGGTGCGCCGCCTCACCATGCGCCGCCAACGCCTCGACCGAAGCCCAGCGTTCGGAAATATGCAGCAAGTCCGGATCGGCGACGTCGACCGCAAAGGCATAGAGCTCGCATCCCTCCTCGGCGCGGACCTTTTCGACATGCGCCGCCAGCAAGTCGGTCATCTTGGCCAGATCGCCGGGTGTCGTCTTGATATGCCCCATTACGATGATCGTCATGTATCTGTCTCCAACCGGCATGTTGCGTGAACGCACATGAGATGATAGCGCCCGCCCCTTGTAACGAGGTCGCAAGATCTCGCCATCCCCGCGTGCCACGATGCGCAGGCGGGTCCAGCTTTACCAAGGTAGCCCATGTTCGCCACCCCCGCCTTCGCTCAGACCGCCGGTGCCGCTGCGCAGCCCGATGGCATCCTTCCGATGATCGTCAGCTTCGCGCCGTTGCTGCTCGTCTTCGTCGTGTTCTACTTCCTCATCCTGCGTCCGCAGCAAGCTCGCGCCAAGGCGCAGGCCGCCGCGATCAACGCGGTGAAGAAGGGGGATTCGGTCATCACGGCGGGCGGCGTGCTCGGCAAGGTGACCAAGGTCGAGGACAAGATCGTCGAAGTCGAGATCGCGCCCACGCTGAAGATCAAGGTGGTCAAGGCGACGCTCGCCGAAGTCACCCCGCTTGGCACCGCCAAGCCCGCGAACGACTGATCCGATGCAGGATTTCCCGCGCTGGAAGGTCATTTCGATCCTGGGGTTCCTCGCCTGCCTGATGGCACTGGCGATCCCCAGCTTCCTGCCCGATTCGGTGACCGATCGCTGGGGCGGCTTTCCGCACCCCAAGGTCAATCTCGGGCTCGATCTGGCCGGCGGCAGCTATTTGCTGCTCGAGGCCGACACCAACGAGCTGGTCAAGAACCGGCTTGAGGCCAAGCGCGAGGAAATCCTTAACGATCTGAGCACCGCGACCCCACCGATCCAGATCGGGGACATCTCCACGGATGGCGGCAAATTGAGCTTCCTGGTGCGCGATGTGCGCCAGCTCGATGCCGCGCGCGAATTGCTCAACAAACATATCGGCGGTGCGGGGATGACCGGCCAGCGCGATTGGGATCTGAGCGTCGTCGATTCCTCACGCATCGTGATGACGCCGACCCAGGCGGGCATTACCCAGGCGGTCAACACCGCCATGTCCACCGCCACCGACGTGGTCCGCACCCGCATCGACAAACTCGGCACCAAGGAGCCGACGATCGTCCGCCAGGGCACCGACCGCATCGTGGTACAGGTGCCGGGGTTGAAAGACCCCAAGGCGCTGAAGGATCTGCTCGGCAAGACCGCCAAGCTCGAATTCAAGATGGTCGATGACACGCCCTATGTGGCGGGCGGCATCGTCCCCGCAGGCAGCCAGGTCCTGCCCTATCCCGAAGGCGGGCCGCAGGCGAAGATCCTGGTCAAGCGTCAGGCGATCCTGACCGGGGACCAATTGGTCAGCGCCAGCCAGGGCTTCAAACCCGATTCGACCGAAGCGATCGTCAACTTCGCCTTCAATGCCGAGGGCGGCCGCAAATTCGCGCGGATCACGCAGGATTATACCGGCAAGGCCTTCGCCGTCATCGTCGATGGCCAGGTGATTTCCGCGCCGCGCATCAACACGCCGATCCTGGGCGGCTCGGGCTATATTGAGGGCCGCTTCACCGTCCAATCCGCCAACAACCTCGCCATCGCGCTCAGCTCGGGCAAATTGCCGATCACGCTGAAGGTGATCGAGGAACACAGCGTCGGCTCGGATCTTGGTAACGATTCGATTCACGCCGGCATCCTCGCCTCGTGCATCGCGGTCGCCTTGGTCGTGCTGTTCATGATCGTCACTTACGGCCGCTTCGGTTTCTACGCGGACTATGCCGTGGTCATCAACGTGGTGGTCATCATGGGCGTGCTGGCGCTGCTCAACGGCACGCTGACGCTGCCGGGCATCGCCGGTTTCGTGCTGACGATCGGCACCGCGGTCGACGCGAACGTGCTGATCAACGAGCGTATTCGCGAAGAGCGCCGCCGTGGCCGCAGCGTGATCCAGTCGGTCGAGCTCGGCTATAAGGAAGCGAGCCGCACGATCTTCGAAGCGAACGCGACCCATGCGATCTCAGGCCTGATCATGCTGTTGCTTGGCTCGGGCCCGGTCAAGGGCTTCGCGGTCGTGCTGCTGATCGGCATCGTCACCTCGGTGTTCACCGCCGTCACCTTCACGCGGATGCTGGTCGTGTTGTGGATTCGCAAGAATCGCCCGACCGAAATCAATATTTGATCGGCCAGACATATGCGCCTGCTGAAACTCGTTCCCGATAACACCAACCTGCCGTTCGTCTCGCTGCGCAAATGGGCGTTCGGGCTGACGCTTTTGCTGTCGATCGCTGCCGTGGGCATCGTGCTTGCCCGCGGCCTCAATCTTGGCGTCGATTTCCGTGGCGGCCTGATGATCGAGGAAAAGTTCGACACGCCGCCGTCGCTCGACACGCTGCGCAGCACGGTCGACCGGCTCAATCTGGGCGAAGTGCGCCTGCAAGCGGTCGGCACGGACGGCAAGACCATCTCGATCAAGCTGCCGCCGCCCAAGGACACCGATGACGGTGCCGCCAACCGCGTCGTCGCGCAAGTGCAGGCGGCGGTGACCAAGGCGTTTCCCGATGCCAAATTCTCCAAGCAGGACGTGGTCGGCGGGAAGGTCTCGAACGAGCTGATCGGCAAGGGCGTGCTCGCGGTCGTGCTCGCGGTGATCGGCATCGGCCTGTTCGCGGTGCTGCGCTTTGAATGGCAGTTCGGCGTCTCGACCGTCGTCGCCATCGTCCACGACGTGCTGATGACGCTCGGCTTCTTCGCGCTGACGCGCTTCGAATTCGATCTCAACATCGTCGCCGCCGTGCTCACCATCATCGGCTATTCGATCAACGACAAGATCGTGATCGACGACCGCATTCGTGAAAACATGCGCCGTTATCGCAAGATGGACATGGCTGGCATCGTCGATCTCTCGGTCAACGAAACGCTGCCGCGCACGGTCATGACCTCGGTCACGATCCTGCTGGCGTTGTTCGCGCTTCTCATCTTCGGCGGCTATGTGCTGCGCGGCTTCACTGCAGCGATGATCCTCGGCATTTTCGTCGGCACCTATTCGTCGATCTACGTGTCGTCCTCGCTACTCATCTCGCTCGGCCTGCGTCCCGATCCCAAGGTTGACGACGCCCCCGTCGCCGGAACGCCCAAGGTCGGCTGATGCGGATCGAACGCGAGCGCGGAGTCGGCCCGATCATCACCGGCTTCTCGCAAGGCGGGTTCAAGGTCGAGGCGAATGATTTTCGCGGCGTCTATCAGGCGCTGCTGATCTGGCCCGACGGGTCGGACGAATGGACCCCGCCCGCGCTCGACGCGCTGACCGCCGAAGCCGTCGCGCCGTTGCTGGCGATCGACCCACGGCCGGAATTCCTGCTGCTCGGCACAGGGGCCACCATGCAACGCCCCCCGCCCGCCTTTGTCCGCGCGCTGGAGGCGCAAGGCGTCGGCGTCGAGGCGATGGACAGCCGCGCCGCCGCGCGCGCCTGGGCCGTGCTGCGGGGTGAAGGCCGCTGGGTGGTGGGCGCGCTCTATCCGCTTTGACGCGCGCGCAGGCGGCGTTATCCTTTGCACAAAATGCCCGGGGGAGAGTCGCGTCATGACGAAGAGAGTATATCTGGCCGCCGCTATGGCTCTGGCCGCTATCCCCGCTTTTGCCAGCGCGCAAACCGCCGACACGCCGCCCGCCCCCGCTGCCGCGCCCGATTATGGCAAGCCCGAAAGCTGGCTGTGCCGCCCCGGCAAGGTCGATCCATGCGACGCCAACCAGGACGCGACGATCATCAAGGCCGATGGATCACGCAGCACCGAGAAATTCTCGGCGACCACCGATCCGAAATTCGATTGTTTCTACGTCTATCCCACCGTCTCGAACGATCCGACGCCCAATAGCGACATGGTCGCAGGGCCCGAAGAGGAGTCGGTCGCCGCTTTCCAGGCCGGGCGCTTCGCCAAATATTGCCGCGTGTTCGCGCCGCTCTATCGCCAGGTGACGATCGCGGCACTCCGCGCGAAGCTGATCGGCAAGCCCGACACGTCGGACCGGGCGATGGCCTATCACGACGTCAAGGCGGCGTGGGAGGAGTATCTCGCTTACGACAATCACGGGCGCGGCGTCGTGCTGATCGGCCATAGCCAGGGTGCCGGGATCCTGAAGAGCCTGGTCGCCAAGGCGATTGAGGGCACGCCGGCGCAGCAGCAGATCATCTCGGTGCTGATCCCGGGCACCACGATCGCGGTGCCGGAGGGCAAGGACGTCGGCGGCGATCTGCAATCGACCCCGCTCTGCCACACCGCCAAGGATATTGGCTGCGTCGTCAGTTACGTCACCTTCCGCGCCGATGCGCCGCCGCCCGCCAACAGCCATTTCGGCATTGTCAGTGAACCCGCCATGGTCGCCGCCTGCGTCGATCCGGCGGCGCTCACCGGCGGTGCCACGACCGATGCCTATCTCGGCGCGAAGGGGGCTGGCATGAGCAGCCTGCCAATGGGGCCGTGGACGACCGATGGCGCGCCCGTTACCACGCCGTTCGTCAAGGTGCCGGGCCTGCTCAGCACCGCCTGCGCCAGCGCGGGCAAGGCCCATTATCTGGCGCTGACGATCCACGCCCAGCCGACCGACAAGCGCACCGGCACGATCGTCGGCGACATCGTCTATGGCGGGATGACGCTCCGGGACTGGGGCCTGCACTTGATCGATATGCCGGTGGTGATGGGCAATCTGGTCGAGCTCAGCAACCTCCAGGCCAAAGCGTGGTTGGCCAAGCACCCGGCGTCACCGGCGGGCTGACACCAGCCCGGCAAGGTGGTCGTAGAGCGCGGCGGTATTGGCCGCCCAGGTAAAACGTTCCGCGCCACGGCGGACATTTTGCGCGCTCGGCGGATTGGCGAGCACAGCGCCAATCGCTTCCGCAAAAGCGGACGTGCTGCGATCGACGATGCGCCCGAAGGCGGGCTCGGTCACCACCTCCGCCGCCCCGCCTGCGCTGGTAATGACAATGGGCGTACCGCACGCCAGGGCCTCGACCCAGGCATTGGCGAGCCCCTCCGATGCTGACGCCAGCGCCATCACATCCGCCGCGCCGAGCAAGGCGGGGAGATCGCCATGCGGGACGCTGCCCAACAGCCGCACACGATCCGCGAGGCCAAGCGTCGCAATCTGCGTGGTGAGAGCGGCGCGCGCGGGGCCTTCGCCCGCGATCAGCAGTGTTGCGCCGGGCAGCGAGGCCATCGCTTCCACCACCACATCATGGCCCTTGCGCGGGATCAGCGCGCCGAGCGAGACGATCAGCGGCCCCGTAACTCCATAAGCCGCTTTGGCGGCGGCGCGGTCGCGGGGCCCGAAGCGATCGAGATCGACCCCGGTATGGTGCACCCGAATGCGCGACTCTGTCAGGCCAAGCGCCGCCATGTCGCTGCGCATCGCCTGCGACACCGCGAGCAGCCCGTCCGCCGCCTGCCCCGCCGCAATCACCTGCGCGGCCGTCGCGGACACGTGCCCCCAATGATGGATGTCCGCGCCGCGCGCCTTGATCGACACCGGCACGCCGAAATGGTGCCCGAGCGCAACCGCTGCAGGACCATCGGGAAAGAAGAACTCGGCATCGATCACGTCGAACCGAAAGTCGCGGCGCAGCGCGGTGAGCATGGGGGTCAAGCGCCGCACCGTCGCGCCCGCATGAAACCGCCCGCCGGTGCCGGGCAGCGCGAGAAAGCGCGGGCGGCGGATGTCGAGGCCCTTCCACGTCTCGCGCTCGGGCAAGGCCGCAAGTGGTGCGTAATGCCCGTGCCGCGCAAGCGGCCAGGGCGGCATCCCAAGCGGTGCCACCACGCGCAGATCGACGTCCGGGTGCGCCGCCAGCCCAAGCGTCTGCCGTTCGACAAACACCCCAAAATTGGGCCGCGACGCATCGGGAAACAGCGTCGAAAGGGTCAGCACGCGCAGCATAAGCGCGCTGTAGCGCGAAAGGCTTACCGTTT
Organism: Sphingomonas sp. PL20; assembly: GCF_017875905.1. Classification (NCBI taxonomy): domain Bacteria; kingdom Pseudomonadati; phylum Pseudomonadota; class Alphaproteobacteria; order Sphingomonadales; family Sphingomonadaceae; genus Sphingomonas; species Sphingomonas sp. PL20. The sequence goes on from NZ_JAGINH010000002.1 coordinate 2,951,975, forward strand.
CCCTCCCCGCCAGGGGGAGGGAAAGACGTCAGATGCGCGTGTCGCCCGGATAGGCCAGCAACAGGTCGCTGCCGACCTCCGCTGCAATTTCGCAGCGGCCGGTCAGCGTCAGGCATTCGCCCGCTTGCCACGCAACACCGTCGACCACACCCGCGCCCGCCACGGGCACGAGCCACGCCGTCACCCCATCGGGCAATGCGATGACGCGGTGGCCGCCGGCAAAGCGCTCGACCACGAATTTCGGCCCTTCGGCCAGCACCTGATGATCGCCGCCATCGGGAGCAGGCGTGGGCAGCGGCACGAACGGCACCGGGTTCGACACCGCGACACCCGCATCGAGATGGAGCTCCCGGTCGCTGCCATAATCATACAGGCGATAGGTCAGATCGACATTCTGCTGCACTTCGATCACGGTGATGCCAGCCCCGATCGCGTGAATCGTCCCGGCTTGCGAATAATAGAATTCGCCCGCCTTTACCGGCTTCCAGTCGAGCAGATGCGCGATCGAGCCATCAAGTGATGCCGCGCGCAGCGCCTCATGCGTCATCGGCTCCAGCGTGCCGAGTGCGATCGTCGAATCGGGTTCGGCGGCCAGGATCAGCCACGCCTCGTCCTTGCCGCGCGGATAGCCCGCAGCTTGCGCGGCCGCATCGTCGGGGTGAACCTGCACCGACAATTTTTCGCTGGTGAACAGATATTTGATCAGCAGCTCGGGCTCGCCCGCATGCGGCGTTTGGAACCACACTTCGCCGACCTTTTCCCCACCCGGAGCGGGATTGGCAAAGCCGGGCCACAATTGCGTGCGACCCCAGGGTTTCTCGACGCGTTTGGTGGCAAGCAAGGTGGCGGTCACGGGGGTACTCCAATCGAATCCGGAAGTGGCAACGCTCCGATAGCGCGAAGCGATCCGTATTGAAAACGCGCCGTCGCAAGCACCCCGACGAAAAGGATTGTTCGCGCCTCGGGGGTTAGGCTAAGGCTTACGGCGATGCGTACCCCCCTTACCCGCTCGCCCCTTTTCCGCAGCCTCGCGGTCGGCCTGATTGCCGCGACTGTGCTCACCTCAACGGGGTGCGCGCGCAACCGGACCAAGGGCGATATTCCCTATGTCGCGCGCGACGTCGGCACGCTGTATACGGCGGCGAAGAAGCGGCTCGACAATAAGGAATATAAGCTGGCGGCGGCATTGTTCGACGAAGTCGAACGGCAGCACCCTTATTCGGTATGGGCGCGCCGCGCGCAGTTGATGAGCGCGTTCAGTTATTATCTGGCGCATGATTACACCGCCTCGATCCAATCGGCACAGCGTTTCATCTCGGTCCACCCCGGCAACCGCGATGCCGCATACGCTTATTATCTCGTCGCGCTCGGTTATTATGAACAGATTAGCGACGTCACGCGCGACCAGAAAATCACGCAGCAGGCGTTGGATGCGCTGGGCGAGCTGACGCGCCGCTATCCCAACACGCGTTATGCCGCCGATGCGCGCTTGAAGATCGATCTCGTGCGCGACCATCTGGCCGGCAAGGAAATGGAAATCGGTCGCTTTTACGAAACGCGCGGCCAATGGCTCGCCGCGACGATGCGCTTCCGCAAGGTGGTCGATGACTATCAGACAACCACGCACGCGCCCGAAGCCCTCATGCGCCTGACCGAGACCTATCTCGCGCTCGGCGTGCCCGATGAGGCGCGCAAGGCCGCCGCCGTGCTGGGGGCCAATTATCCCGGTACGCAATGGTATAGCCGCGCGTACAAATTGTCGGAGGAACACCCCCCCGTCGCGGTCGCGGCGATCGCGCCGGGCCAGTTGATCGTGCTACCGGCCGACAAAGCGCTTCCCGACAAGCCGATCAAGACTCGCGAGCCGAAGCGCGACGCGCGCGCTTTGCCGCCCACGGGCGGATCGTCGACCAACCCTGGCAACCCCAATCCGGGCAGCTGAGGCTCGACCAAAAAGAACGATACCGGAACATCGATTGTTCGGGTAAAGCGGGCGGCAGACCCATGCTGATCTCTCTCGCCATCCGTGACGTCGTGCTGATCGAGGCGCTGGACCTGCACTTCGGGCAGGGCCTGGGCGTGCTGACCGGCGAGACCGGCGCGGGCAAATCGATCCTGCTCGATGCGCTCGGCCTCGCGCTCGGCGCGCGCGGCGATGCCGGGCTGGTGCGGCAGGGGGCGACGCAGGCCGTCGTCACCGCCACCTTCGATACGCCGCATGCGACCGGGCCGATCGCCACCTTGCTCGGCGAGAACGGCTTTGACGTCGATCCCGGCGAACCGCTGATGATCCGGCGAATCGTCAAGGCCGATGGCGGCAGCCGCGCCTTCGTCAACGATCAGCCGGCCTCCGCTGGCCTGTTGCGCGAACTGGCGACCTATCTCGTCGAAATCCACGGCCAGCATGATGATCGCGGGCTGCTCAACGCGCGCGGGCATCGTGCGCTGCTCGATGCGTTCGGGCGGATCGACGCGGGCGCGACCGCCACTGCCTACAAGGCCTGGCGCGATGCCGAGACGGCGCTCGCCACGGCGCACGCCACGATCGACACCGCCGCGCGCGACCGCGAATGGCTGGAACATGCCGTCGCCGAATTGCGCGCGCTCGCCCCCGAACCGGGCGAAGAGGAGACGCTGGCCGAACGCCGCCGCATCATGCAACGCTCGGAAAAGATCGCCGCCGATCTCGCCGCAATCGAAGGCTGGCTGGAGGGATCGGACGGCGGCCTGTCGCAGCTCCGCCAGGCGGCGCGCGTGCTGGAGCGGATCGCCGGAGACCATGAGGCGCTCGCCGAAGCGCTGGCGGCGGTCGACCGCGCGGTGATCGAGGGCGCGGTCGCCGAGGAAAAACTGCGCGAGGCCAAGGCCGATCTGTGGTTCGATCCCGCTGCGTTGGAGGAGGATGAGGCGCGGCTGTTCGAACTGCGCGGCATGGCGCGCAAGCACCGCGTCCAGCCCGATGCGCTGGCCGACTTGGCGGCCGAACTCGCCGCCAGACTGGAGGCGCTCGACGCCGGGGAAGAAGGCCTCGCCGCGCTCGAAGCGAAACTGGCCGCCGCCCGCACCGCGTATGACCAGGCCGCCGCTACGCTCAGCGCCGCGCGCACCGCCGCCGCGCTACGGCTCGACGCTGCGGTCAAAGGCGAGCTGGTCCCGCTGAAACTCGACGCCGCGCGCTTCCGCACCGTCGTGGCCCCGGCGGCGGAAGAGCAGTGGTCGGCGGCGGGCAAGGACCGCGTCGAATTCGAGATTTCGACCAACCCCGGCGCGCCGTTCGCGCCCTTGGTCAAGATCGCCTCGGGCGGCGAATTGTCGCGCTTCATCCTCGCGCTGAAGGTTGCGCTGGCCGAGCAAGGCGGGGCCGCGACGATGATCTTCGACGAAATCGACCGCGGCGTCGGCGGGGCGGTCGCCAGCGCGATCGGCGAACGGCTCGCGCGGCTGGCCGAGGCCACGCAATTGCTCGTCGTCACGCACAGCCCGCAAGTCGCCGCGCGCGGGCAGCATCATCTGCTCATCGCCAAGAGCCATGACGGCACCGTCACCCGCACCGGCGTGACCCGGCTCGACGACGCCACCCGCCGCGAGGAAATCGCGCGCATGCTCTCGGGCGCGACGATCACCCCGGAGGCACGCGCCCAAGCCGATCGGTTGCTGGAAACCGCGTAACGCTGTCCCTATCGGGAACCCGCAAACTCAGCGCCACCCCCGTCACCCCGGGTTTATCCCGGGGTCCACCGTGCCGCATCACCACCATCTGCAGAACGTGCATCCCGGTGGCCCCCGGGACAGGCCCGGGGTGACGGAAGGATGGCGGATCGATTGTTAAAACGGCATTGTCACCGTGAACATGATGCGATTTGCGACCTTGCCATCGACGGTCCCGCCCCGCTCGGCGTGGAGATTGCCGCGCGCGCCTTTGCCCAGATCGACCCCGATCCCCGGCCCACCGACTTCGGCATATTTCTTAGGCAGCGGACGCGCGCGGAATTTCTCGGCTGCGTCACGGCTGCCGCACACCACGATGTCGCTTCCTGAGTCTGCCGGTGGACACGAGGCCGGATGCCAGGCGGCGGGCAAATCGACGCTCGCGCGACGTTGCGGTGGAGCGTCGGGCGGCCCGATTTGTACCATTGCCAACATCGTCAGGATCATGATCGGCCCCTCTGCCGCAATGTTTCGCCAAGGCTAACCGGCTTCGTGCAGCGACACAATCCGCCCCTAGCGCAATCCCCACGACATGCCCCCAACAACCTGCTATGGTGGATCTATCGCGCGAGTCCGCTCCCAAGCATCGCGCGGCTGAGAGACCCACCGCGCTCCCGCTTGCCTGGCATCGGATGCGCGCTCGTGTCTCTCCCTTTCTTCTCTTTCGCCCAGCCTGCCCGCAGCGGAATTTCCGCGCGCGGCTGACGCCCGTGATCGGATGCGTCGGCCGGGGCCGGACGTCGCATCCGTCTTCGATCTCGGCCCCATCCGGTACCGACGCTGCGGCGCGGCACCGGCACGTAAGGAATTAGGTATGGCTATCGGCACCGTTAAGTTCTTCAACGCCGACAAGGGTTATGGTTTCATCGCGCCTGAGGGCGGCGGTGGCGATGCCTTCGTCCACATCAGCGCGGTGGAAGCCGCCGGCATGGTCACGCTCGACCGCGACCAGCGCGTTTCGTACGAGCTGGAAGAAGACCGTCGCGGCAAGGTTTCGGCCGTCCGGCTGGCGCAAGCCTGAGCCAATACGGGGTGTCGCCAAGCGGCGGCACCCCGCTTTCTCGATCCGTTTCCCTCCTATTTGCGGAGATATCCCACGAACACCACCGCCCTGTTCTATCGCGACCGCGCCCGTCAGGCCGAGTCCGACGCGGCTACGGCCACCCTCGACAATGTTCGCGGCCGCTGGCTGCGCGCCGCCAAAGCCTGGGACGAAATGGCCAGCCGCGCGGAAAAGACCGCCGAGCGCCGTTCGACCAACGAAGAGGCCAAGCATCTCGCCGAGATGGACGCCAGCGAAGACGATTAGCGGACTCTTCTTGGCCGTTCGCCCTGAGCTTGTCGAAGGGCCGTACGCCGCCGTACCGACGCCTGCGCGGCCCGGTGCTTCGACAGGCTCAGCACGAACGGTTCTGTGTGGGCCACCCAATCGCGCTTGATCCGGGTTGGCGCAGTCCGCTACCCCGCCTGCCATGACCGCGCCCCTCCCCACGACCGATGATACCGCCGCAACCGAGCTGGCCCGGCTGGCAGAGCTGATCGCGCACCACAACCGCCTGTATCACACCGACGACGCGCCCGAAATTTCCGACGCGGATTATGATGCGCTGGTGCGCCGCAATGCCGCGATCGAGGCGGCCTTTCCGCATCTGGTGCGCAGCGATTCGCCGAGCGTTCAGGTCGGGGCCGCCCCCGCCGCCCACCTCGCCAAGGTCGCGCATGCGCGGCCGATGACCAGCCTCGACAATGCGTTTACCGATGAGGACGTCGCCGATTTCGTTGGGCGCGTGCGCCGCTTCCTGGCACTGCCCGAGGACGCGCCGGTGGAACTCACCGCCGAGCCCAAGATCGACGGCCTTTCCTGTTCGCTGCGCTACGAAAACGGGCACCTCGTCCAGGCGCTCACCCGCGGCGATGGGCAGGTGGGCGAGGATGTCACCGCCAATGTCCGCCACATCGCCGACATTCCGCAGAGCCTCCCCGCCGACGCGCCCGCGATCTTCGAGGTGCGCGGCGAAGTGTATATGGCCAAGGCCGATTTCGCCGGCCTCAACGCGCGCCTGCTCGCCGAGGCCGAGGGCACCGGCAAGGACGCGCGCCAGTTCGCCAACCCGCGCAACGCCGCCGCCGGATCGCTGCGCCAGAAAGACGCCGCGGTCACCGCGACGCGGCCCTTGCGCTTCTTCGCCTGGGGTTGGGGTGAGGCGAGCGCGCTGCCCGGCGACACGCAAAGCGCGGTGATCGCGGCGATCAAGGCCTGGGGCTTCCCCGTGGCGCAGGGGTTCGCCCATGCCGCCACCGCCGCCGATGCGCTCGCCGTGTATCGCGGCATCGAACATCAGCGCGCCGACTTGCCGTTCGATATTGACGGCGTGGTCTACAAGCTCGACCGTCTCGACTGGCAAGCGCGGCTCGGCACCGTCGGCCGCACCCCGCGCTGGGCGATTGCGCACAAATTCCCCGCCGAACGCGCCGAGACGACCCTGCTCGCGATCGATATCCAGGTCGGCCGCACCGGTGCGCTCACCCCCGTCGCGCGGCTGGAACCCGTCACCGTCGGCGGCGTCGTCGTCGCCAACGCCACGCTGCACAATGCCGACGAGATCGAACGGCTCGGCGCGCGCGTGGGCGACCGCGTCGTGCTGCAGCGCGCAGGCGACGTCATCCCGCAAATCGTCGAAGTGCTGACCCGCGCCGAGGACCGCCCCGCCTTCGCTTTCCCGACCACTTGCCCCGAATGCGGCTCGCTCGCCGAACGCGGCGAGGGCGAAGTGGTGGTGCGCTGCACCGGCGGGCTGATTTGCCCGGCGCAGCGTGTCGAGCGGCTGATCCATTTCGTCTCACGCCACGCCTTTGACATTAGCGGGCTGGGGCTGGTGCGGATCGAGGAGTTTTTCCGCGACGGCCTGATCGCCTCCCCCGCCGACATCTTCCGCCTGCACGAACATCGCGAGGCGCTGGTCACCCGCGACCGCATGTCGGAACTGGTCGTCGACAAATTGCTCGCCGCGATCGACCTGCGTCGCAAGATCGGGCTCGACCGCTTCCTGTTCGCGCTCGGCATCCGCCATGTCGGCGAGATTACCGCACGTGACCTGGCGCGACGCTATGTGAGCATGGCAGCGTTTTCCGAGATGATCGAGCGCGTGCTGGCAGTGCGCACCGAGCTTGTCCCCGCATTGGGCGAGACCGACCTGAAATTCGTCGTCCGCCGTGGCAAGGCGCTCGCCGCCGCGATCGAAACGGCGGGGATCGGCCCCGAAGTCGCCGATGCCCTGATCGAATTCTTTGCAGAACCGCACAATCGGGAGGTGGTGGCGGCGCTGCTGCGCGAGGTGGAGCCGCTCGATATCGTCCACGAAACCCGCGAATCCCCTGTCAGCGGCAAGACGGTCGTGTTCACCGGCAGCCTGGAGACGATGAGTCGCGACGAAGCCAAGGCCCAAGCGGAGGCGCTTGGCGCGCGCGTGTCGGGCTCGGTGTCGGCCAAGACCGATTTGGTCGTGGCTGGGCCGGGTGCGGGCTCGAAGCTGAAAAAGGCCGCAGAATTAGGCATTTCCGTCATCGACGAAGCGGGCTGGGCGGAGATTGTTGCGGCTGCGGGGTAAAAGGGATCGCGACGCCGAAGTCTGCCAGTGATGCCATTTTGCAACGCATCATTACTGAATGCTTCATGTACCTTGCGGAATCGTGATTGTCATCTAACCGAAATATTTAAGTCGCATGGGGGCGCCAGGCGACGAGACAGTCGCGTTTTCCGCGATCAGGAACACAGGGGCAACATCATGCGACATAATCTTCTTCTTGGCGTGGCCGTGGCCGCGCTCGCCATTCCGGCTGCGGCAAGCGCGCAGGAAACCAGCTCGACGATCCAGGGCAAAGTTACCAACAACGGTGCGCCGGTTGTCGGCGCGACCGTCACCGCAATCCACGTGCCATCGGGCACTCGCGCCAGCGCAGTCACCGCCGCTGACGGTGCCTTCTCGCTGCCAGGTCTGCGCACCGGCGGGCCCTACACCATCACGGTCGATAAGGGCGGGTCGCAGGTCACCGACATTTACACGGTCGCAGGCCAGACCTTCACGCTCCCGATTGAAACCGCAGCCGACAATGGCAAGGACATCATAGTCACCGCTTCGCGCGTGAAGGGTGCCCGCGCGGTCGGCTACGGCCCCGCCACGATCCTCAACGCCAACGACATTTCGAAGGTCGCATCGGTCAACCGCGACATTCGCGACCTTATCCGTCGCGATCCGTTCGCCACGCTCGACACGTCGCAATCGACCGGACGCCAGATCACCTTCGCCGGCACCAACCCCCGCTTCAACCGCTTCACCGTTGACGGTGTGCCGATCGGCGACAGCTTCGGCCTCAACCCCGACGCGCTGCCCTCGCGCCGCGGCCCGGTTCCGATCGACGCGATCGGCGAATTCCAGACCAAGGTTGCCCCGTACGACATCCGCGAAGGCTTCTTCCAGGGCGGTGTCGTCAACGCCATTCTCAAGTCGGGCACCAACGAGTTCCACGGCAGCGCTATCTTTACCGAGACCACCGATGGGCTGACGGGTTCGCAACTCAAGCCGTACGTCTCGAACCCCACCGGAATTGTGACCCAGCCGAAGTTCACGAGCAAGGATTACGGTGCGACGCTGTCGGGTCCGATCATCAAGGACCGACTGTTCTTCATGGTTTCGGCGGAACGCGTGCGGGCGAATAACCCGTTCAACATTGCCGCCAGCTCGATCACCCAGGATCAGTTCGACCAGATCGTCAGCATCGCCAAGACCAAGTACAATGTTGATGCAGGCGGTAAGATCACCAGCCAGGACGATAAGGACGACCGCATCGTCGGTCGTATCGACGCCAACGTGACCGATGGGCAGCGTTTGTCGTTGACCGGCATCTACACCAAGGACTCGATCAACACGCTGGGCTTCAACTCCTCGACCGCCCAGTCGACCACGTCGAACGATTACGTCAAGCCTAACCGCCTCTGGGCCGTCGTCGGGCAGTTGAACTCGACTTGGTCGCCAACGATTTCGACCGAAACCCGCGTGCTTTATAAGGATTATAAGAGCGGCCAGAACCCAATTCTGGCGAAGACGGGTTACGCGCTGATCTGTACCGATGCTGGCACGGCGGCTGCCATTACCGTCGGTAACGCGACGCAGTGTTCGTCGAACGTAAGCACCCTAGCCGTTGGTCCGCTCGGCTCGGCACAGACCAACATCCTGCGCACCAAGACCTTCGACGCACAGGAAGTGATCCGTATCTCGCTCGGCGAGCACAATTTGCGGCTGCTGTACGACTATCAGCACGTCAACAACTACAATTTGTTCATCGGGCAGACGGCCAATCCGGGCAGCACCGGCATCTCGTCGGGTGCCTATGGTGCCTATTACTTCGACTCGATCGCCGCCTTCCAGGCCGGCATCGCGCAAGAGTTCGGCTACGCCAACGCGACCACAGGCAACCCGAACGACGCCGCTGCCCGCTTCAGCTACGCGACCCACACATTCGGCATCCAGGACGACTGGCGCGTTTCGCCGACCTTGGCCGTGACGGCAGGCGTGCGCTACGACCTGTTCGCTGGCCATGATCGTCCGTTGCTCAATCAGGCATTCGTGGTGCGCGAAGGCTTCGCCAACACGTCCTTCGTCAGCGGCCGCGGGCTGTTCCAGCCGCGCGTCGGTTTCGATTGGAAGCCGACGCGGACCTTCAGCCTGCACGGCGGCGTCGGCATCTTTGGCGGCGGCACGCCCGACGTCTATATCGGCAACAGCTTCTCCTCGAGCGGCGTCCAGCCGGTGCTCACCAGCACCGCCACCAACCCCGCTTTCCTCAACAACGTGAACCTCAACCAGGTCCCCGCCGGCGCAACGGCGGCTCTGGCAGGCACGCAGAATGCTCCGGTTGCGGCACTGGACCCCAACTTCAAAATCCCGTCGCAGTGGCGCGGGTCGCTGACCGCGACCAACGACTTCAACCTTGGGCCGCTCGGCGATCACTGGGTGCTGTCGGCCAGCGCGTTGATCTCGAAGACCAAGCAAGCCATTCTGTATCGTGACGGTCGCGTCGCTCCGATCGTCGGACCGAATGCGCTGACGCCCGACGGCCGCCAGCGGTATTTCGACACGACACCGCTCAGCCAGGGCGGCGTGTCGGGCAACGCCGACACCATCCTCGGCAACACTACGCGCGGTCACGGCTATGTCGGCGTCGTCAGCCTGGCCAAGAAGTGGGACTTCGGTCTCGACGCTTATGGCAGCTTCACCTATCAGGACGTGTGGGATCAGGCTGCTGTGACGTCGTCGGTCGCGTCGTCGAACTTCGGCAACACCGCCTATTTCGACGCCAACAGCGGTGCCTTCGGTCATTCGAATGACGAAATTCGGTACTCGTTCCACTACAATGTGACGTATCAGCACGCCTTCTTCCGCGACTATAAGACGACGATCAGCCTGTTCGGCGAAACCCGCATCGGTTCGCCGTACAGCTACACCATGCAGGACGCGGCGACCGTCGCGGGCCGCAGCGCGGTGTTCGGGTCGTCCGGCAACACTAGCCGCTTCCTGTTCTACGTGCCGACCGGCATCGACGATCCGAAGGTCAGCTATGCGGACGCGGCCACGGCAACCCGGATCGACCAAATCATTAACTCGACCGGGCTCAGCAAATATCGTGGCAAGATCGCGCCGCGTAACGCGTTCAACTCGAAGTGGTTCTCGAAGATCGATCTCCATCTCGAGCAGGAAATTCCGACCTTCGTCGGGAAGTCACGCATTTCGGTGTTTGCAGACATCGAAAACCTGCCGAACCTGATCAATCACAAATGGGGTGAGCAGCTGCGCAACTTCTTCCCGTTCACCGACGTGGTCACCAAGGTCGCCTGCAAGTCGGCCAATGGGAATGCGTGCGGACAATATGTCTACTCCGCGCCCAGCACCGACTCGTTCCTGGCCGATCAGTTGATCACCGTGAACGGTTCGTCGCTCTACTCGATCCGTCTCGGCGCGCGCGTTAGCTTCTAAGCGACGCTCGCCCGCAAAGAATTGGCCGCCGTCCCCTGGGACGGCGGCCTTTTTTTTTAACTCTGCGCCCCGTCCGGCGTGAACGTCAGCTCGCCCCCGCTTCCGCCACCTTCGCATAAATCGAAGTGATCGGCCGCGCGAACACCCGGCCCACCATCGGCTCGAAGAAGGACAGCGGCGCGCTGTCGTAATTCGGATCAAACGCGGCCTGATCGTACTTCTCGCAAAACTCGGCGCACGCCTCGAAATGCGGATGGCCGCGGTACGATTCGCGCATGTCGCGGTCGCCGCCAATGTAATGGAAGAAATAATAGCCCTGGAACACGCCGTGCGTGTTGGCGATCCAGTGCAGTTGGTCCGACACGAACGGACGCAACATCGCCGCGCCGATCTCGGGATGGTTGAAGGTCCCAAGCGTGTCGCCAATGTCGTGCAACAGCGCCATCACCACATAGGCTTCATCGCGACCATCACGGTGCGCGCGCGTTGCGGTCTGCAGCGAATGTTCGAGCCGATCAACCGGGAAGCCACCATAATCGCCGTCGAGCAACTGCAAATGCGTCAGCACCCGCGCAGGCAAGCCCTTGGCGAAATCGGCGAAATGGCCGGAGATGATGGTCCAGTCGGCCTGGGTGCCATGCTCCATCGCGCTGAAGCGCGCGCGGTCGGGCTGATGGTTCATGCGGCTCTCTCCTCTCGTCTTCCTCCCCTTGTGACGAAGCGGGAGGGCCCGCGTTATCGCGGTGGCACGGACGATAGCGTACTTTGCGCATCGCTCCCAGCCGGGCTAAGACGGCCGCATGTCGCTTCCCCCCCAACCCGCGATCCTGTCGCGGCCGTTCTTCGAAGACAAGAACCGCGCCTTCTGGACGCTGCAGGCGGCCGGGTGGACCGGCTATCTGATCCTGCGCAGCGTTTCGAGCATTTCCAACGCCAGCGACATGACCAGCATGGTGCCGGTCGTGATCGAATCGATCGTCGGCTACAGCATCACGCTCTTGCTCTCGACGCTGTATCATTATTACCGCCGCCAGCCGCGCTTTGCGATGGCGATCCTGACGGTGCTGACACTCGCCGCCGCGACGTTGGTCTATGCGGTGCTCGACGCCTTTTCGTTTTCCTTCATCAACGCGCGCAATCCGGGGCTCAACATCGGGCTGGTATTGGGCACGATCTTCCTCAACTTCACCGTGCTCGCCGGGTGGACCGCGCTCTATTTCGGCATCAATTTCTATCTGATCGTTGAGGATCAGATCGATCAGCTCGCAGCGCTTGAGAATACCGCGTCGTCCGCCCAGCTAGCGATGCTGCGCTATCAGCTCAACCCGCATTTCCTGTTCAACACGCTCAACTCCATCTCAACGCTGGTGCTGCTGAAAGAGACCGAGCGCGCCAATGCGATGCTCGGGCGGCTGTCCTCGTTCCTGCGCTATACGCTCGCCAATGAGCCCACCGCCAACGTGACGGTGGTGCAGGAGTTCGAGACGCTGAAACTCTATCTCGAAATCGAGAAGATGCGCTTCGAGGACCGGCTGCGCCCGAGCTTCGAGCTCGACCCGCGCGTCGCCAAGGCGCGGCTGCCCTCGCTGCTGCTGCAGCCCCTGGTCGAGAATGCAATCAAATATGCGGTGACGCCGCAGGAAGACGGGGCCGAAATCGCGGTGACCGCGCGGCTTGCCGGAGATCGGGTGCAGATCGTCGTATCCGACACCGGCCCCGGCTTGAACGAAAGCCGCGGACGGCCGAGCGTTTCTGCGAGCCAGCCCCTTTCAACCGGGGTCGGGCTTGCCAATATCAGGGAGAGACTGGCCCAGGCTTATGGGCCGGACCATAGATTCGAGACGCGATCGATCCCGGGGGGCGGTTTCGGGGTCGAGATCGAAATCCCGTTCCAGCTCGAGGAACCGAAGAAAGAGGCCGCATGACGATCCGCACCATCCTCGTCGACGACGAAAAACTGGCAACCCAGGGCCTCGCCCTGCGGCTGGCCGCCCATGAAGATGTGGAGATCATCGATACCTGCCAGAATGGCCGCGAGGCCATCCGCTCGATCAAGACCAACAAACCCGACCTCGTTTTTCTCGACATTCAAATGCCCGGTTTCGACGGGTTCTCGGTCGTCCAGGGGCTGATGGAGGTCGAACCCCCGCTGTTCGTGTTCGTAACCGCTTATTCCGACCATGCGCTGAAGGCGTTCGAAACCGATGCGGTGGATTATCTGATGAAGCCCGTTGAGGAATCGCGCCTCGCCGACACGCTCGACCGCGTGCGTCAGCGCCTGACCGAAAAGCGCGGAATCGAGGAGGTCGACCGGCTGAAGGAAGTGATCGCCGAAATCGCACCGGATTCGGTCGAGACGCTCACCGACGGCGGCGAGCAGGTCTCGTCCAACCGTTTCGAAAAGCTCATCAACATCAAGGATCGCGGGCAGATCTTCCGCGTCGATGTCGACACGATCGAACTGATCGAGGCGGCCGGCGATTATATGGTGATCAAGACCGGCGACAATTCGCTGGTGCTGCGCGAGACGATGAAGGATCTCGAACGCCGCCTCGACCCGCGCCGCTTCCAGCGAGTCCACCGCTCCACTATCGTCAACCTCGACCTGGTCAAAGAGGTAAAGCCGCACACCAATGGCGAATGCTTCCTGGTGCTGCAGTCGAACGCGCAAGTGAAGGTGTCGCGCAGTTATCGCGACGTGGTGGCGCGCTTCGTACACTAAATCGCATTACCGTCACCCCGGGCTTGTCCCGGGGTCCACCCCTGCCAACAACAATCGCGCGCAGGACACGCGGCACGGTGGATGCCGGGACAAGCCCGGTATGACGGTTACTTTGCGTTACGCGTCGCTCGCTTCGTCCGCGCCGTCGGCCGGCCGCTCGAACCACGCCTCGACCTCACCCGACAGCTTCAGCGTCAGCGGCTGGCCGTGGCGGTCGACCTTCTTGCCCAGGGCAACGCGGATCCAGCCTTCGGAACGGCTATATTCCTCGACATCGTGACGCTGCGCGCCCTTGAAGCGGATGCCGATGCCGCGCGACAGCGCCGCCTCGTCATAATGCGGGCTGCGCGGGTTGGAGGACAGGCGGTCGGGGGGAAGATCGGTATCGGTCATAATCCCGGCTCATGGCGCAAAATCCGCGTCCACGCCAGATGCGAAAACGGCGCGGAACCGAAGTTCCGCGCCGTCTCGATCGTCCCGCAGCGATCAATCGCAGACGCGGACGCGAACCCAATCGTCATAATAACGGTCATAGCGCCGCTCGACCCAGCACCGATCATAGCCGCGGCTGTAACGATAAGCGTAATAGCCATCATTGGGATAGTAGCCGTGGCTGCGATAGTAACGGTCGTCATAATAGGCGTCATAGCCACGGTCGCGGTAATATGCGTCGCGATAGCGGTCGTTATTGTGCGACGCGATCGCCGCGCCGACCGCGAGACCGGCAATGCCCGCCACGATCGCGGTGCCGGTGCCGTCATTATGGCCGTAATAGCGATGGCCCCAGCCACCGCCGTGCCAGCCACCACCCCAGCGCTGCGCCTCCGCCGGAGCCGCCGCCGTCAACGCGGTCGCGCCGAGCGCCGCCGCGAGACCGATCTTCTTCAACAGGCTGTTCATCTCGAATCTCCTCACTCCAGCGGCCCTGCATGCATCGCCCAATAACGCATTGGTGGACTAGCTTGTTGCAACCCATAAGCGAGTCGCCCTGAATATGGGCGGAATGGCGTGTTTACCCGGTGTTCAGCGAAGGAATATGGCAATGGCCCATTGGCTGCTCAAGTCCGAACCCGAGAGTTACAGCTGGCAAAATCTGCTGGCCGAAGGCAGCACCGAATGGACCGGTGTGCGCAACGCCGCTGCCGCTTTGCACCTGAAAGCGATGCAGGTCGGCGAGCGCGCCTTTTTCTACCATAGCGGCGGCCCCAAGGCGATTGTCGGCACGGTCGAGATCACGCGCACCGCCCGGCCCGATGGCGACGATCCGCGCTGGGTGTCGGTCGCGGTCAAGCCGCTCGCCGCTTTGCCACGGCCCGTCCCGCTGGCGACGATCAAGGCGACGCCGGGGCTTGCCGATCTGGCGATGCTGCGCCAGTCGCGGCTGTCGGTGTCGCCGGTGGGCGATACGGAATGGGCGACGCTGCTGGCGCTGGGTGAAGGGTAAGGGTTTGATGCGGGTTAGCGCGTTGCTGTTGTTTGGGGCGTTTGCACTCGCCACCGCTGCCAAGGCACCCCCTGCCCCAACTCTTGCGCGTGAGCCCGCGATCGTGCGCGTGCGGCTGGTGACGGGCGCGGGGCCGATCGTGATCGCGCTCGACGCGCGCCATGCCCCGGCGACGGTCGCCAATTTCCTGGCCTATGTCGACGATGGCCGGTTCGAAGGCACCAGCTTTTACCGCGCGACGCGCCGCAAGACCGCGCCCAAGACCGGCTTCGTGCAAGGCGGGATCGGCACCGATGCGCACCGCATGCTCGGGCTGGTGCCGCTCGAGCCGACCAGCCAGACCGGGATCAAGCATCTCGACGGCGTGCTGTCGATGGCGCGCTATGACCGCACCGATTCGGCGACGGGCAATTTCTCGATCATGGTCGGCCCCAATCCCTCGCTCGACGCGCGACCCGGCTTTGTCGGCTATGCCGCGTTCGGGCGCGTGATTGCGGGGATGGACGTGGTCAAGCGGATGCTGGCCGAGCCAACCTCCCCCGGCGGTGAGGGGGCGTTCAAGGGCCAGTTGATGGTCAAGCCGATCCCGATCCTGCGCGCCGAGCGGCTCGACGGGGTGGCGAAGCCGACGGGCGCGCCCAAGGTGTGGCAAATGCTCAAGGGCGTTAAGCGCTAGAGTCTTATGTTGAGGGAGAATCCACCTCCGTTCGCCCTGAGCCTGTCGAAGGGCCCTCTCCGCAAGATAAGCGCTCGCCTATGACGGGGGGCGGGGCTTCGACAGGCTCAGCCCGAACGGAAACAGGCCCAGCCTGAACGGAATTTGAGCGATCCTGCTTCTGAGGAAGCCAGGCCCCCCCCCCCGCACGCAAAAAGGGCGGGGAATGTCGCCATTCCCCGCCCCTTCCGACACGCTAAGCCGTAAGACTTAGAAGTGCGTGATCAGGCCCATCATCGGGCGGAAGCTGTGGAAATCACCATAGGTGTTCACTTCGGCACGGATGCGGACGCCGGCATTGCCGGTGACGCCCTTCAGGCCGATGTCCTTCGGGCCGAACTCGGTGCCGATCCCGTAGGTGATGTCGCCATACTGCTTCTTTCCGGTATTGCCGGTCGACAGAGCCGAATAATGGTCGAACTCGACCCACTGATAGCCGACCTTGCCGTAGAACATGCCGCTGTCACCAGCGCGCACGCCGAACCGGCCAGCCGCGCCATATTCCCAGTTGATGTTGCCGGACACGCCCTTGGCAAGATTGCCTTCCGCGCCAACGAACACCGGCCCCAAAGGCACGTTGATGCCCGCCACGCCCTGCACCAGTGCGCCCGCGAGGCGATAGCCGCGGCGCAGCGAGCCATCGGCGTTCAGCGCCTGCGGAATGCCGTGGTTGCGCTCATTATCGAACTGTTCCCAGCCACCCATCACGCCAATGTAAGGCTCGATGCCGAAGGCGCGCGAGCCGTCGGGTGCGGTCGGCGTGGTGTCTGCCGGTGCGGCCGGTGCGGCGTCCTGCGCGAAAGCGGGAACGCTGGCGAAAGCCGCCAGGGCAACGGCGGCGAGTTTGAAAGTACGCATAATAAGGACCTTTGTTCGACTGTTAGGGGTGCCGACGATCGCGTCGGTGTCCCGCAGCCGACCCAACAAGGGTCACCGCGCTAAGTTGCACTGCAGCAAGGATAAAGTCTCGAACGCCCGTTTCGTCACATATCTGCAACAGTTTCTTGCTGCAGGATGAACGAAACGGGCGCTTTCCAAGCGCGCTTGGTCGGTGCGGTCAGGCTTTATGCGCGTAAAGCGAGCACCAGCCCGATGGCGCGATATCGCCTGCGACCAGCTTGCACCCCTTGGGAGCCTGCCATTGCAGGCACGTATCGCACCGCGCCTTGCCCTTGGGTAGCGGCTGATAATGCACGGCCTTTTGCGGCAGCTTGGTCGCAGCAGCCGCCGGCGCAGTGGCGACAGCCCCCACCAGCAACGCCCCGCCCCCGGCCGCGGCAAGCGACAGGAGCCGACGGCGCGACAGATCGACGGATTTCGGATCGGTGGACATAACTGCTCCTGTGGTGCTGGTTGCTTGGCGGCGAGAACCGCCGCCGTCGCGAGTGCAGCGCGACGGCGACGCGCCCCCGCACGCGCTATGCGCCCGGCTGCGAACGGAGCGAAAGCTGCGGAAGTTACTTAGTTGAACCCGGCGCGCCAGATGCTGCCTCAAGAAACCGGTATTGCCCCCTCCGCACCGCGTCCGGCAATGGCACCGGCTGGCAAGCAAGCCTTTACAACAAAACGCTTTGCCACGGATTTCGTGCTGCTACGGTTGGCGTGTAAACGGGCGGATTGGTGGGGGCATCATGCGGAAATACGAAACGGTTGCTCTGTTTTGCGGCGTAACCGCGGTGTGGCTCTCGCCAGCACTCGCTCAGCAAGCAGTGCAGACGCCGCAAGCGCTCTTCAACGCAGCGCAGGCCGCCTCCGAGAAAGGCGACTGGCCTAATGCGGTCAAAGGATTCCGCGCAGCGCTGGCGGCGGTCAAGCCAACCGCGCGATCGGCCCCCGTCATCCATTCCCGCCTCGCCAATGCGCTGCAGCAGACCGGCAATTTGGCGGCGGCCGAACAGGAAGCGACGCTTTCGGTCCGGGGCTTTGCCGCGCAAAATGTGGTGAAGGACGACGATCTGTCCTTTGCGTATTTTCTGTTAGGAAACATCCATCGCGGTGGCCCCGACAACGAGCATGCGATCGCCGAATATCAGCAAGCGCTGGCCTCCGCAGTCGAGACCACCTCCGCCGCCTTGATGCCGCTGCGCTACGGCTTGGCGCTGGCCACCATCACGGCAAAGCCCGATCTTACCGCCAGTGCAATCGACGCGATTCTGGCGGACCAAACCTATCTGAAGACGCTGCCGAAAACCGATCAAGCCGATCTTTACAGCTTGCGCAGCTTGGCGGATCTCAATCGCGGGCAGGCCAAGGCGGCGGCAGGCTATATCGAAAAGGCGCTCGACCTTACGGGGCGCACGACGACCAAGGTGACGCTCCGGCAAGTTCGCGTTCGTGGCAACGCGGCGTTGGTTTATTCGCGGCTGGGCAATCAGGAGAACGTCCGACAATATCTGACCTATTCCGGTGCGGGGCATGTCCCGGATTCTGACTGGCTGTTGGCGGCCGAAAAGAAGCTACCCGTATGCGACGATCAGGTTGGCCCCACGGATTTTGCCGTCGTCGAATTTTCGATCGGGGATGACGGGCACGCCATCGGGGCAAATGCGGTGTACGCAAGCCGCCCCGGACCCGTTGGTGCCGTGTTCGCCACCGCCGTTAAGGGCTGGCGATGGCAGCCGGAGGTTCTGGCCAAACTCAATGCATTTTGGCGCAGCTCGATCCGCGTCGAGGTGCGCTGCGTCAAGCAGCCCCCATTGCTTGATCTCAGCGATTCCTTCCGCGATGCGACCGCTGCCTGGCTGACCAAAGCCGGCTATGATCCGAGCTTGTCGAAGTCGGCCTTCAACCCGACTGCTGCTGCCGCCGGAACATTGCCCGCCATGCTGGCGGCGTTCTGGAAAGCGAATGGCGATCGCGCGGCAGCGGCGAGCAAGCTCGATGCCGCCTTGGTCTCGGCGAAAGCACCGATCGAGGTGCGCGGATTTTTTCTCTTCGTGGCCGCCGCCCCGCAACACGGGGAGTCCAGGCGCGCCTACGAGCTCGCCCATGCCCGCAATTTGACCGCCGCGCTGCAGACGCTCGACCATCAGGTTGGTGCCGAGCGGGTGCAGGCGTGGCTGCAAACCGAAATTGCTCTCGCTCTCGAAACCGGGAACGCCCTGCCGGCCGCGCGAACGACGCTGCAAAGGGTTGTGGCGACACCGACAACGGCGCTTGGCGGGGACGATCCGATCCGCAGCATCGCCGTTCTACATCTGGCGCTGATCGACAAGCGCTCGGGCAACGCCGCCCTTGCCGACCAGCGGATCAAGGACGCCGGGATCGATGCCGAACAATGTTCGCTGCTCGATGTGCGCCCGGTGCCGCGCAACACCGACATTTCCAGTTCCGCTTTTCCGACTGAAGCGATGCGGTGGCATTTCGAGGGCAATGTGCGCGAGGCGTTCGACATCGGCCCTGACGGGCGGGTCGAGAACGTCCGCACGGTTTTGTCCTATCCGCCCTTCGTGTTCGGCTCGGCGACCGAAAAAGCCGTCGCCCAATTCCGCTACCTGCCGCCGACGCTCGACAACAAGGTGCTGGGTTGCGTGGGGAAGACGGTCAACGTGAACTACCGTTTGCCGGAGTAGGGGATCGACTTATACGTTTCATCCGGTCGCTAACGACCAGAAGCAGGCATGACCAAGCATTTCAGCCGCCCCAATTGCTGCCGCTCTCGGCTCGTGCAAGATTGCATCATGGCCGAGCGATACCTCCCAGCGTCCGAGTTCCTGAATTACGTTCTCGCTGATGAGATCACGTTGGACGCGTCAGTTTTGGGGCGGGCGAACCTTAGCACGTTGCTTCAAATGGTCGATGACCCCGACCGCTCCAACCGTGATTGGGCCACGTTTCTTATCTCGGGCCTGCCATTCGACAGTCCTGAAATACGGCTAGCGTTGCTTCGTGCCGCTGATGATGCAGACGTCGATACGCGCGACGAGGCTATAGTCGGCTTGGCGCGGCGTGATCGCGCGGCTGCAATCGAGCGTTTGAAACCGCTCCTAAAAGAGGAAATCGGTGAGGTGCTGTTGGAGGCGGCAACAATCCTAGGAGACCCGAGCCTCGTTCCGGCTCTCAAGGAAATCGAGGGATGGGACGGCGATGGCGATGCCGTCCGCGACCAATTGCGGTGCGCGTTGGCAGCTTGCGAAGCCGGTATTGGGAAGGACGCCACCGGTGATGAACTTGTGTCGCTCCACCGTCTATCTGACTAACCGCTATTAAAGGCGGTCGGGCGGCAAGCGCCCACCTACCGCCGTTCGCGGGCCGCGAGCGCGGTCATGACCCCCGGAGGCCAACCGGCAGCTATCGGGCGGAAAAGCGGACCGGCGAAAATCGACCATAACCGGCCATGTCGCGATCAGGCCTTTAGCGTGCGGGATTAACGAGTATCAGAGAAAAGAGTGCGGAACCGAATAATACGGCCACGATCAGACCTAAGATCATCTGCTGACGAACGGCGCGCAGATGAACATCAACGGCCTTGTATGACGAGATGAGCGCCACCAAGACGATAACAGCGTCGGGTAACGCGAAAATCATAAGCTCGCCGCGAGAGGCGGGGCGGTCCACAATCGGTGTAAAAAACAGTAAGATGTTGGCGAGTAGAGAAACGAAAAACGCGGTGCAGGGCCATCTTTCGCGGGGATAATCCTTTGCCAGCTTGAGGATGAATGCAAGGCACGCGACAGCGCACGCAATGCGGTATGTCGTTTCGAAGGGTATCCCGACGTCGTTCTCCAGTGCGATGCCGATCAGAACGGCCCCAAGAACCCCGCCGAGCGCTAAACCCACACGATTAAAGTAATTGCGCAACGTCAGGCCCCCTACACAGTCGCATCCGTACGCAGGACAGATGCCGCCTGCAAGGAACGGCCGCTAACCACCACACCCCGTCGTTTCCTTTATGCCGTCACTTTCCAAGGCCCGGTAGCGACGCGAACAAGGCGTCGATCTCCCCCGGCTTGAAAGCGCCGCCCTTGACCAGAACCAAACGGCCTTGTGCGTCGATGACGAACGTCGTCGGCACCGCGTTGTTGCGTGGTCGATAGCCGCCGGAAACAGCCGTCGCGACGGGAATGCGCATCGCGGTGGCCTGTCGCGCCAGCACGTGCGGATCTGCGGGATGCTCCGCATTGATGGCGAACACCGCGACATGCTCGGGACCGTAGCGCAAAGCGGCAGCCTCAAGCTCCGCCAATTCCCGCTTGCACGGCGCGCACCAGCTCGCCCAGAAATTCAGCACCACCACCTTGCCGCGCAGCGTGGCCGAACCCACCTGAGCGCCCGTCAGCAGCGTCAGCGTGAAGTCGGGTGCCAGGGCCGGCTCGCCCGCACTCGCCGTCGGCAAAGCGGCAAGCGCTGCCGAGACCAGAATAATCCCAAGGGCACGGACGGATAGAGCACGCTTGGCCATCTTCATGCCGACCTGAAGCCCCCCAACAAAAAGGCCGGACGCTCGCGCGCCCGGCCCCTTCGGTATCATGCTCTCGCGTCGCTTACGACTGCTTCGCCCGGCTCGCCCGCTTGCGCTCGTTCGCGTCGAGGAAGCGCTTGCGCAACCGGATCGACTTTGGCGTCACTTCGACCATCTCGTCATCGTCGATATAGGCGATCGCCTGCTCGAGCGTCGCGCGCTTCGGGGGCGACAGGCGGACCTGATCGTCCTTGCCGCCGCTCGCGCGGAAGTTGGTCAGCGCCTTGGTCTTCATCGGGTTGACTTCGAGATCGTCGGGCTTGGCGTTCTCGCCGACGATCATGCCCTCATAGAGCGCCTCGCCGTGGCCGACGAACAGGATGCCACGCTCTTCGAGCGGGCCCAAAGCGTAATTATTGGCTTCGCCAGCACCGTTCGAGATCAGCACGCCGTTCTTGCGGCCTTCGATGTTGCCCTTGTGCGGGCCATATTTTTCGAACAGCCGGTTCATGATGCCGGTGCCGCGCGTGTCCGACAGGAACTCGCCATGATAGCCGATCATCCCGCGCGATGGCGCGGAGAAGGTGATGCGCGTCTTGCCGCCGACCGATGGCCGCATGTCGGTCATCTCGGCCTTGCGGATGTTCATCTTCTCGACGACCGTGCCCGAATATTCATCGTCGACGTCGATGATGACGGTCTCATACGGCTCGGTCTTGTTGCCATGCTCGTCTTCGCCGAACAGCACGCGCGGACGGCTGATGCCGAGCTCGAAGCCTTCGCGGCGCATCGTCTCGATCAACACGCCGAGCTGAAGCTCGCCACGGCCAGCGACTTCGAAGCTGTCCTTGTCGGCCGCTTCGGTCACCTTCACGGCGACGTTCGATTCGGCTTCGCGGAACAGGCGCTCGCGGATCATGCGGCTGGTCACCTTGGTGCCCTCGCGGCCCGCCATCGGCGAATCGTTGACGGCAAAGCGCATCGACAGCGTCGGCGGATCGATCGGCTGGGCGTGGAGCGGCTCGGTCACGCTGGTGTCGGCAATCGTGTCGGCGACGGTCGCGATGGAGAGGCCGGCCAGGCTGATGATGTCACCGGCCTTGGCTTCGTCGACCGGTACGCGATCGAGGCCGCGGAACGACATGATCTTCGATGCGCGGCCGGTCTCGACGATCTTGCCGTCGTTATTGAGCGCGTGGATCGGCTGGTTGAGCTTGACCACGCCCGAATTGACGCGGCCGGTGAGGATACGGCCCAGGAACGGATCGCGATCGAGTAGCGTGACGAGGAAGGTGAACGGCACGCCAGCGACTTCCACCTTGGGGGCGGGAACGTGGCTGACGATCGTCTCGAACATCGGGATCAGCGTGCCTTCGCGCGCGTTCATATCGGTCGAGGCATAGCCGTTGCGGCCCGAGGCGTAGAGCACGGGGAAATCGAGCTGCTCGTCATTGGCGTCCAGCGACACGAACAGATCGAACACTTCGTCGAGCACTTCCTGGATACGCGCGTCGTTGCGGTCGACCTTGTTGACGACGACGATCGGCTTCAGGCCCAGCGCCAGCGCCTTGCCGGTGACGAACTTGGTCTGCGGCATCGCGCCTTCCGACGAATCGACCAGCAGGACGACGCCGTCGACCATCGACAGGATGCGCTCGACCTCACCGCCGAAATCGGCGTGGCCTGGCGTGTCGACGATGTTGATGCGAATGCTCTCGCTCTCCCCCGGCGGGGTCCAGTCGACCGAGGTCGGCTTGGCGAGAATGGTGATGCCACGCTCTTTTTCGAGATCGTTCGAATCCATCGCGCGCTCTTCGACGCGCTGGTTGTCGCGGAAAGTGCCGGACTGGCGGAAGAGCTGATCGACCAGAGTTGTCTTACCATGATCGACGTGTGCGATGATGGCCACGTTGCGGAGGCTCATGTCTGTCTCGTTACAAAATCGGGAAAAGGATCGCGTGCCCCTAGCCGAAACGGTGCGGTGCAACAAGGCCGGGCAGCACACAGTGCTACCCGGCCCTTCACGATCAAGGTTGAACGCGTGGCGGCGATCAGAACTTGCCGCTGACTTCCACGCCGTAAACGCGCGGTTCGCCACGGATATAGGTCGGAATACCGAAGCCGCCACCGGTGTTGCCGGCGTCGATCAGATATTTGCGGTCGAGCGCATTGCGCGCGAAACCGCCGATCTGGTAGCGCCCGCCCGCCAGTTCGACGCCCGCCCGGACGTTGACCAGCGCATAAGCGCCCTGGCTGATCGGCTCGGAATTGGGCAGCTCGAAATATTCCTTGCTCTGATAGGTCGCCGATGGCGTGGCGTAGAAGGTCATGTTTCCGGCCGGAACGCGCAAGGTTGCGCCGCCCGAAGCGCTATATTTCGGCTGCAGGCGGAATTGCGCGCCCGAATAGACGCCATAAGCCGGGTTGTTGGCGATCTTGCCATCGACATAGGCAAAGTTGCCGAACAGCTGCAGCAGCGAGTTTACCCGCCAATTGCCCTCCAGCTCGACGCCGGGGTTCTGCGCCTTGCCCGCGCTTTGCGTGGTGGTCTTGCCCGAGCCGTCGGTGACGGTCACCTGGAAGCCGTTATAATCCTGGTAGAACACGCCGAGCGACCCGCTGAACGCGCCGAGCTTGGCCTTGATACCGCCCTCGTAATTCCACACGACTTCATCGGGCACGACCTGCAGGCTGGGCACCGCCACGCCGCCCGAAGTCGCCGCCGACAACTGCACCACCGGCGAGCGGCGGCCTTTGCTGATCGTGGCATAGAGGTTGATGCCATCGGTCAAGCGATATAGCGCGTTGAAGCGCGGCAGGATCGCCGAGAAGCTGCGCTGCGCGGTGAACTTGACGCCGCCCGTGCTGACCGTGGGCAATAACGGCACGCCGGCAAGCACCGAATTGGGCTGCACCGAGCTGTAGCCCGACTTGCGCTTCTCGATCAGAATGCGCGCACCGGCGGTCAGTTCGAGCCGCGGCGTCGGCAGCCAGGTGCCGTCGGCAAAGACCGAATATGTATCGTTGGTGCCGTAATTGGTGAAGACCGAGGAATAGGGAATCGCGGTCGCGGCACCGCGCGTCAGCAGCGCGGTCGCCCCCGCTGCGGCAACGGTGCCGTTCGGGAGGACGCAGCCCGGGCCGCTCGGGATACCGGCCGTGAGCAAGGCAGCGCGGGTCGCGGCGGGCAAGGCACCGGCGCAGGTCAGATAGGTGCCTTCTTCGGTGGAGAAGGGCACGCGCTGAAGATTGTTTTCGAAGAAAGCGTTCCAGCCGAACGACGCCCGGTAGGTGGTGCCGGTGAAGTTGAAGCGGCCTTCATGGCTATATTGGTCGCCGCGCGCGTCCTCGGCAAACTCCAGATACCAGGCCGGACCGCCATCGGCGTCGAACACTTCGTTGCTGTTGAACTTGCGATAGCCGTTGACGGTGGTGAAGCTGACCCCGGGGGCCAGTTCCGCCGTCAGCGTGAAGTTGGCGTCATAGACGTCGCGCTTCAGGCCGAGCTTGGAGCCACCCAGCACTTGCGCGCTATAGGGCGAGCCCGACAGTTCGGCATAGCTATAGTCGCCGCCATTGCCGCCCGTCGGCGCTTGCGCGCGCGAGCGGAAGGCCGTGCCGGGGTTGCGCTGGCCGTCATAGGTCAACACCAGCGTGGCGGTGAGCGCATCGGTCGGTGCCCAGCGCAACGAACCGCGCAGGCCGCGCTGATCCTGGCCGTTGAGATCGTCCTGCTTGGTCTTGCCCTGATTCTGGTTGGGCACATTGGGATCGCCGGCGATGTTGCGGACGAAGCCGTCATGATATTTGTAGGCGAAGGCGAGGCGCGCCGCGAGCGTGTCGTTGCCGACATTGACGAAGCCCGACACCTGCCCGCGATTGTAATTGCCGTAGGATGCGATGATCCCGGCGGACGTTCCGGCCTTGGGCCGGGCCGAGATGATGTTCACCGCGCCAACTGCGGATGCGGTGCCGAACAGCGTCGCCTGCGGCCCCTTCACGACTTCAATGCGCTCAAGATCGAACAGATCCTGATATGCGCCACGCGTGCGAGAGATGTCGACGCCGTTATAGTACAGCGAAACGCGCGCGCCCTGCTGCGCCGAGCCGCTATCCGAGGTGATGCCACGGATCACGAAGCCAGGGTTGTTGTCGCTTTGCTCCTGAATGCGCAGACCGGGAACGTACATCGCCACTTCGGCGAGCGAGTTGACCCCCAGCGTTTGCATCTGTGCGCCGGTCAGCGCCGACACCGTGATCGGCACGTCCTGCAGCTTCTGTTCACGCTTCTGCGCGGTGACGATGATGTCGCCGCCCTGCGCCTCGGGCGTCTCTGCTGCGGTGGCCGACTGGGCGAGCGCCGCCGTCGACGAGCAACCGAGGAGGACGCCCGCAAAAGCGAGCGAGAAGGAACGACGCATCGATAACCCCTTTTGTTTTACGAAATTTGTTGCGGTGCGGTATCGAGCCTGAGCGTCGGATTCGGGTCTTTTCCGTGACGCTTCCGTGACAATAGTGTATTATAAAAACGATACACTTGAACCGCGCGGCGATCCGTTTCATTTAAGGGTATCCCCGGCTGGAGTGACGACATGGCGACCGCTGCCGATAGCGAAACGACCCCCCTGGTACTGACCCCGCCTGACCCCGTGGCGGTGCTTGCGCCCGAAAAGGCGGTGGGGCTGGTCCCGGTCGAAGATGGCGTGCGCACCAAGCTGCAGGCGAAGGTTGCCGATTTCGTCGATGATCTCGTCGCGCAGGATGTGAACTCGCCCGAATTCGGCAAGCGCGTCGATGCCATTTCGGCGATGGGGCAAAAAGAAATCCGCGCCGCCGCCGATCAGTCGAACCGCTTTCTCGATCGTCCGGTCAAGGCAATGGACGGCGAAACCGGGATCGGCGCGGACCTCACCGAACTGCGCCGCACCATCGAAAAGCTCGATCCCTCGGTCAACGGCAAGCTGATCTCAGGGCGCGGCTTGCTGAGCAAGGTCTTTGGTGGCGGCATCAACACCTATTTCGACAAATACCGCTCTTCGCAGTCGCACATCTCGGCGATCCTCAAGACGCTCGCGCGCGGCAAGGATGAGCTGTTGATGGACAATGCCGCGATCGACACCGAACGCGCCAATCTGTGGACCGCGATGGGGCGGCTCGAACAGATGATCGTGCTGTCCAAGGAAATGGACGCGCGCCTGGAAGAGAAAGCGGGCGACCTCGACCATAGCGATCCGGCCAAGGCCAAGGCGATCCGCGAAAGCGCGCTCTTCTATGTCCGCCAGCGCACGCAGGATTTGCTCACGCAAATGGCGGTGACGGTGCAGGGCTATCTCGCGCTCGATCTGGTCAAGAAGAACAATGTCGAGTTGGTGAAGGGCGTCGATCGCGCCTCCACCACCACCGTCTCGGCGCTCCGCACGGCAGTCACGGTGGCGCAGGCGCTCGCCAACCAGAAACTGGTGCTCGACCAGATCACCGCGCTCAACACCACCACCGCCAACATCATCGATGCGACCGGCAAGCTGCTAAAGTCGCAGACCGCGACCATCCACGAACAGGCCGCCGCCTCGACCATCCCGGTCGAAACGCTGCAGCGCGCTTTCCAGAACATCTATGACACGATGGACGCGATCGACAGCTTCAAGCTGAAAGCGCTGGATTCGATGAAGGCGACGGTCGGCACGCTCTCGAACGAAGTCGAAAAGTCGAAGGGCTATATCGCCCGCGCCGAGGGTGCCGCGCAGAACCGCCTGTCCGGCCCCGACGCCACCTTCAAGCTGGAAGCGGAGTAACCCCCGTGACCGATGTCGATCGCCAGATCGCGCGCGCCGGCGAATTGCTCGAGCGTACCCGCGCTGGCCGCGAGGCGCTGGTCAAGCGGCGGCGGCAAGGCACCGCCATCGCTAGGCGTCTCACCCTGGTGGCGGGCGCGGATCTCGCGATCGTGGTGGCGGCGATTGCGGTCGGCTGGTTCGTGCCGCTCGGCATGGGCGGCGCGCTGCTGGTCGGCGCGTTGCTGGCGGCGGTTACGCTGTTCCTGCTGTTCGCCACGCTGACACCCCCGGTGCGCGCCGAGCAATTGACGCAAGTCCCGCTGAAAGCACTGCCGCTGATGACCGAGCAATGGCTCGATACCCAGCGCAAGCTCCTGCCAGCCCCGGCGCAGACCTTGGTCGACGGCATCGGCGTGAAGCTGGAAACGCTGTCACCACAACTCGCCACGCTCGACGAGCGCGAACCCGTCGCCGCCGAAGTGCGCAAG
This sequence comes from Sphingomonas sp. PL20, assembly GCF_017875905.1. Taxonomy (NCBI): domain Bacteria; kingdom Pseudomonadati; phylum Pseudomonadota; class Alphaproteobacteria; order Sphingomonadales; family Sphingomonadaceae; genus Sphingomonas; species Sphingomonas sp. PL20. The sequence goes on from NZ_JAGINH010000002.1 coordinate 2,979,258, forward strand.
CTGATCGGCGAGCAATTGCCCGAACTGCTCAAAGGCTATGCCAAGGTCCCCCCGCCCCTGCGCGGCGTCGCGCGCAACGGCAAAAGCCCCGACGCGCAACTGGCAGACGCGCTGAAGCTGATCGATGACGAGATTGGCGAAATGTCGGCACAGATCGCGCAGGGGGATTTGGACTCGCTCGAAACGCGCGGGCGCTTCCTGGAGATCAAATATCGCGATGACGGCGCGGTATAGCCGCCTTCAGATGCGGCGCTCCGCTTAAGGCGCGCTCCAGATAATCTGGCTTTCGAAATTGGGTGCCGCGCCGCGCTGGCTTTGCGTGCCGCCGCCCGCGCCGTGCCAGGCCGGCAAACCGAAGGGAAGGTCGCGCCGCGGTATGTCGAGGTGCGGCATCGCCCCGCTCGTGCTGTAGGGCGTCGTATCGACATGCCCGTCGCTGTCGGGCGCGATCACATTTTGCGCCGCCGCAAGATGGCTGTTCCAGTTCGCCGCAACCCCGCTCGGCGCGGTTGGGTGGGTCAAATGGATGATCGGCAAACTCCCCCGTCCCGGCCAATTGAGCGCGCAGTTATTGGCATGCGAGCCGAAGGCGATAATCGCGGTCAACGGGTTGGTCGCCTTGGCGTGATCGAACAGGCTGTTGCGATACGCCATGATCGTCGCCTCGGTCTCGCTAACGGTCCCGGCGGAGAGCGACGTACTTTGAACGCCGAACAAAAAGCTGTTGAACATCAGATAGGATCGCGTGAGCCCCAGCTTGCCGAGGAAATGCTGCGCAATTTGCCCGGCCTGACCGACAAAGATGCGTTGCGCCAAAATCTCGTCCGTCGAGGGATCTTGTCCAATCACCAGAACACGCGCCGTCCCATCCAATCGGCCGCGATAAAAGACCGGACCGAAGCGCGTGTGAAATGGTGCCTGAGGAAAGGTAACATAATGATCGACCGGTGCAGCTTGAAACAAGCGCTCCCAGCTACAGTTGGGGCCCGGATCATATTGTGGATAAAATAGCGCACAGATGATACGATCGATTGCGACAGGGTTGAGCTTTTCAATAGCTCCCGGCTGGAATATTGCGTGGAGATCCTTCACGGCAAATCCTCCTCAATCGTTATCGTCGATCGAGTCGGATCTATAACAAAAATATACTTTTGCAGCAATCGGCAACGCGATACTGATAGCATGCTATATTTTGAATGTAGCGAATTTTACAGGGCGGATTCTGTCGTCCGCGACGGCGCGTTAGACGGAAAGCACCCGCGCGCGCTCGCTCAGCCGCTCGACTGCCGCCGCATGGATGCCGGGCGTCGTCGCCAGCACACCAAAAGCCTGCGCGCGCGGCGTGTTGAAGGCGAGCGGCGCGCCAAAGGCATCGGTGACGGTCGCGCCCGCTTCGGCGGCGATCAGCGCGGCGGCGGCGATGTCCCATTCATAGCCCCAGCGCAGCGTCGCCACGAGATCGGCCTCGTCCGCTGCCACCATTGCAATGCGCAAGGCGATCGAATTGGGCTTGGCCACCGCGACCAGATCGCGGTCGGCCTTGGGCAGGCCGTCGCTCGGTACGCGCGATCCGCTGAACACCGCACGGTCGCCGACCTGGATCGCGGCACCGTTGCGCGTCGCCCCCTGCCCGTGCGCGGCGCGCCACATGTCGCCGCGAGCGGGCGCATCCAACACGCCGATCGTCACCCGGCCCTGCTCGACCAGCGCCACCGACACCGCCCAGCCATCGCGTCCGCGAATGTAATCGCGCGTGCCGTCGATCGGGTCGACCACCCACACCCGCCCGCAGGCGAGCCGATCGGCATTGTCGGCGGTCTCCTCCGACAGCCATCCGGCATCAGGCAGCAACGCCCTCAGCCGGGCGTGCAGCAGCATGTTGACGTCGAGATCGACCTGGCTGACTGGGTCGTTCGGCCCCTTCTCCCAGCGGTGGAAGTCGGTGCGCCAATGCCGCAGCGCCAGCGCCCCCGCCTCCTGGGCGATCACCGCCACCGCATCCGCAAGACCGGAATCAGCCACTCGCCACCGTCATCCCTTCGATCCTGAGCGTCGGCACATTGGTGCCATAGCGGAATTCTAGGTCGTTCGCGGGCGTCAGGTTGAGGAACATGTCCTTTAAATTGCCCGCGATGGTGAATTCGGCGACTGGCCCAGTGATCTCACCGCGCTCGATGCGGAAGCCCGCCGCGCCGCGGCTGTAATCGCCGGTGACGCCGTTGACGCCCATGCCGATCAGCTCGGTGACGAACACGCCGTCGGTGATGTCGGCGATCAGCGTTTCCGGCGGGACATGCCCTGCTGCCATATGCAAATTGCTGGTCGACACCCCCGGCGCGCCGCTCACGCCGCGCGCGGCATGGCCGGTCGGCTCCAGCCCCAATTGCCGCGCAGAAGCGCTGTCGAGCAGCCAGCGTTCGAGCATCCCCGCCTCGATGATCGCGGTCGGCGACACCGGCAGCCCCTCGCCATCGAACGGGCGCGAGCGCAGGCCATGCGGGCGGTGCGGATCGTCGAGCACGGTCACGCCGCTCGCGAACACCTGCGTGCCCAGCGCCTCCAGCAGGAAGCTGGTCTTGCGCGTGATCGCCTGGCCCGAAATCGCGCCGGTCAAATGGCCGAGCAAGCTCGAACCGACGCGCGGATCGAACACCACCGGCATCGGCCCGCTGGCGAGCCGCCCGGGATTGACGCGGGCGACCGCACGCTCGCCCGCGCGGGTGCCGATCAGCTCGGGCGCTTCCAGCGCTCGGCGGTGGCGTGCCGAGCTATAGGCATAATCGCGCACCATCGCGCCGCCCTCGCCCGCCAGCACGCTGGCCGACAGGCCATAGCCGGTCGCGGCATAAGCGGCGGCAAAACCGTGGCTGGTCGCCAGCGCCCAGATCGAGCGCGAGGCGCTGGCAGAGCCACCCTCGCTATTGGTGACGCCCGCCACTGCGCGCGCGGCATCCTCCGCCGCCCGCGCCGCATCGCGCAGCGCTTCGGGGCTGGGCTCGCTGCCGCCCTTCGCCAGATCGTCGAGGTCGAGCAGTGGGGGCGCGCCGTGCATCAGCCGCTCGGCGGGCGCGAGGCCGGCCCAGGCATCTTCGGGCGCCTCACGCGCCATCGCGATCGCGCGATCGACCAAGGCGGTGAGCGCGTCGTCGGACAGATCGGAGGTGGACACGCTCGCCGAGCGCTTGCCCACGAACACGCGCAGGCCAAGCTCGGCGCTTTCCGAACGACCGACATCCTCCAGCGCGCCCAAGCGCACCGAAATGTCGAGCGAGGTATCGGCGGCATAGACGGCGTCGGCGGCATCGGCCCCGGCAGCGCGGGCGCAGGAGACGATAGCGGCGGCGCGGTCGCGCCCTTGGTCTGGGGTCAACATGCCTTTGGACTTAGGAGCGGCAGCACCACCGCGCAACCGCCCGCGCCGCTGTGCAATACCGGCGTTCAATATGGCCAGGGCGTGCCCACCACCACACAGGCGAGAAACATCAGCAGCCCGGCAAAGCGGTTGGAGCGGAAGCGGTGCAGTGCGCCCGCCCCATCATCGGGCGACAAGGTCGCAACTTGCCACAGGAAATGCCCCGCCACCGGCAGCAATGCGGCCAGCGCCAGCCAATCGGGCCGCAACGCCCAGATCGCCCCGGCCCACAGCACCAGCGCCGCCAGATAGAACAGGCCGACGCCCAACCGCACCCGCGCGCCCATGCGCAGCGCCGAGGACCGCACCCCGATGAGCGCATCATCCTCACGGTCCTGCAACGCATAGATCGTGTCATAGCCGACCACCCAGCAAATCGACCCGGCATAGAGCAGCAGGCCTGGCGCGCTGAAGACTAAGACGCCAACGGTAGTCACACCCCACGACTGTATAGCGCTGGTGACTTCAAACCACCCGACCAGCGCGGCCCAGGAGAAGACCAGCCCCAGCCAGATTTGCGGCCACCAGGTGATCCTTTTCATGAACGGATACGCGGCAACAGGTGCAAGGCTGAGCACGGCCACGATTGCAGCGTAGATGTGCAGTTGCAGCAGCACGACCAACCCTATCAAGCACAGCACAAGCAGCCACACCCACGCCGCCTTCAGCGACACCGCACCGCTCGCCAAAGGTCGTGCGGCGGTGCGCGCCACTTGCCGGTCAAGATCGCGGTCGACAATGTCGTTATACACGCAGCCCGCGCCGCGCATGGCGATGCTGCCGAGCAACAGCCACAGGATCAAATCCCAGCGCGACACCGCCCCGCCTGCCAGTGCGACACCCCACGCCCCCGGCCAGAACAACAGCCACCACCCGATCGGCCGATCGAATCGCGCCAGCAGCGCAAACGGGCGCACCGCAGCGGGCAACAGGCCGACAAGGCCACGATGTTCGGTATCGGGGGTAAGATCGGCAGCGGTCATAGGCGCTCCATGCACCAGCCAGCGGCCGCGCAACAGCCCCGGCGCGCATCGCCTCGACTTCGCCACGCTCTGCGTCGATAGCGGTGCCAAGACCCGAATAAGGGCGCGGTTTTCCAAAGGGCGGGCAGCGTGATTCATCTCTCCGTCGCGATTGGACGGTTCTTCGAGGCGTTGCTGTGGGCGGTGGCGCGCGGCGTCGGCGTGATGGCGGGATGGGCGCTGCTGGCGGTGGTCGGGCTGGGGCTGCTCGCCGTCGTGCTGCGGGCGCTGTGGCAGGGACGCAAGTGAACGCCGCCGATTTGCCACACCGCACGCCCCTGCTCTAAGGCGCAGCGATGCCCGCCACCCCCGCCTGGCCCCCGCAATCGACCCCGCGTCTGTTCGTCGAGACGCCGCTCGGCCTTGGCCCGCTGCGCGTCGATGGCCCGCAAGCGCATTATCTGGTCAGCGTGATGCGGATGAAGGCGGGCGATCCGGTTAAGCTGTTCGACGGCGCGTCCGGCGAGTGGCTGGGGATCGCCGCCAGTGTCGGCAAGCGCGATCTCGTGCTCGACGTGACCCAGAAGCTGCGCGAGGCCGAGACGGTGCCCGATCTGTGGCTGTGCGCCGCCCCGATCAAGAAGGGGCGAATCGACTGGGTCGCGGAAAAAGCCTGCGAACTTGGCGTTGCGCGGCTCGTGCCCGTGCTGACGCGCCGCACGATCGTCGACCGGTTGAATGGCGAGCGGCTGCGCGCGCACATGATCGAGGCGGCCGAACAATGCGGGCGCACGGCGGTGCCCGCGCTGGCCGAGCCAGTAAAGCTGTCCGCCCTGCTACGCGACTGGCCAGCGGATCGCGCGCTGTTCTTCGCCGACGAAACCGGCGGGGCTCCCGCTTTGGCGGCCATGCGCGCGGCAAGCGGTGCGGCGGCGATCCTGATCGGTCCTGAAGGCGGCTTCGATGACGAGGAGCGCGCGGCGATCCGTGCCGTGCCAAGTGCCGTTGCCATGGGCCTGGGCCCGCGCATTCTGCGAGCCGACACGGCGGCAGCGGCAGCAGTCGCGCTGTGGATGGCCGCGCGCGGCGATTGGTGAGGCGCATCGGTAGCTAAACGAAACGCGCTGGCGGGCGGCTTCAGGCGGCGCTAAGGCGCGATCATGACGACGCGCCCCGACAGCAAGAAAACATCCCCCATCATCGAGTCGCGCGACCAGCTCGTCGCGAGTTTCGCGCGCGGCGAAAAGCCCGCCGAGCGCTGGCGGATCGGCACCGAACATGAAAAGTTCGTCTATGCCGACAGCGATCATCATGCGCCGAGCTACACCGAAAAGGGCGGCATTCGCGATCTGCTCGATGCGCTGACCGAATTCGGCTGGGAACCGGTGATGGAGGGCGACAACGTCATCGCGCTCAACGGGGTCGACGGGTCGATAAGCCTCGAACCGGCCGGACAGTTCGAACTGTCGGGTGCGCCGCTCGAAAATTTGCACCAGACCTGCGCCGAGACCGGGCGGCATCTGCAGCAGATCAAGACGATCGGCGACCGCTTCGGGATCGGTTTCCTCGGCCTTGGCATGTGGCCCGACAAGACCCGCGCCGAGCTGCCGATCATGCCCAAGGGCCGTTATGCGATCATGCTGCGCCACATGCCGCGCGTCGGCAGCATGGGCCTCGACATGATGCTGCGCACCTGCACGATTCAGGTGAACCTCGATTACAGTTCCGAAGCCGATATGGTGCAGAAGTTCCGCGTCGGGCTGGCGCTGCAACCGCTGGCGACCGCCCTGTTCGCCAATTCGCCCTTCACCGAGGGCAAGCCCAACGGCATGCTGTCATACCGTAGCCATATCTGGTCCGACACCGACCCCGCGCGCACCGGCATGTTGCCGTTCGTGTTCGAGGATGGCTTCGGCTATGAACGCTATGCCGACTATGCGCTCGATGTGCCGATGTACTTCGTCTATCGCGATGGCACATATATCGACGCTGCGGGCCTCTCCTTCCGCGATTTCCTGAAGGGCGAACTGTCGGTGCTGCCTGGCGAGAAGCCGACGCTCGACGATTGGAACGACCACCTCTCCACCGCCTTCCCCGAGGTGCGGCTGAAGACCTTCCTAGAAATGCGCGGGGCCGATGGCGGGCCATGGGGGCGGATTTGCGCGCTCCCTGCTTTGTGGGTCGGCCTGCTTTATGACCAGGGCGCGCTCGATGCGGCGTGGGATGTGGTCAAGCACTGGACGATCGAGGAACGCCAGGCGCTGCGCGATGCGGTGCCCAAGCTCGGCCTGGATGCGCCGATCGCAGGCGGGCGCACCTTGCGCGCGATTGCAGGCGAGGTGATCGACATCGCCAGCGCGGGCCTCACCGCACGGGGCCGCACCGATTCGAGCGGCAGCAACGAAACCGGCTTCCTCGATCCGCTGCGCGAGATCGTCCGCAGCGGCAAGGTGCCCGCCGAACTGCTGCTGGAGAAATATCACGGCGTCTGGAATGGCGACGTGTCGAAAGTGTATGACGAGCTGCGGTTCTAGCCGCGCTCTGCTTCGCTCCCCGCCTGCGCGGCGTGGGCGAGGGACTCGACGAAACGCGCATTCAAGCGGCCAAGGTCGGCCAAGTCGTCCTCACTCCAAGCGGCGAGCGCGCGCGCCAGCAAGCGCTGCCGCGCGGCCGCAACCGAGCGCGCCAGACCCTCGCCCGCAGGCGAGAGCGTAACCATCCGGATTCGCCGGTCGCTTTCTCCAGCACCTTTCGCGACCAGGCCCAGTTGCGCGAGCTTGGCAAGCTGGCGGCTGACCGTCGTCGAGTCTCGCCCGACCTGATCGGCCAGCGCCGCCACGCTCAGCGTGCCGCGCGTCGCGATCGCCACCAGCAGCGGCACCAGCGCGCGATCGAGCACCACATCCGCCTCTTTCAGCAACAGGTCCACGCGCTGCGGGCTGCTGAAAAAGCCCAGCAGATCAACGAGCGCGCGAGCGACGGTATCGATACTACCTGTATTATACACTCTTTACCCCAAGCCCCCAAAGTGGCATAAAGGCTGCATGATACACACATCTCCCACGCTCGTCATAGCCGGCAGCGTAAGACCGCGCCGGATCTCCCCGCACATTGCGCAATGGGTAGCGACGCTGGGCCGCGCGCAAAGCGATGACGCCTACGAAGTCGTCGATCTGCGCGACTGGCCGTTGCCGATGGATGATGAGGCGGAGATGCCGCAACGCGCCAGCTATGCCTCGGCATTGACCCTCGAATGGAGCCGGAAGATCGCCAGCGCGGCGGCGTTTGTCTTCGTCACCCCTCAATATAATTGGGGTTATCCGGCCGCGCTGAAAAACGCGATCGACCACCTCTATCGCGAATGGGCCGACAAGCCGGTGATGATCGTGTCCTATGGCGGGCATGGCGGCGGCAAGGCGGCCGCGCAATTGCAGGAGGTGTGCGAAGGGATCGGGCTTAGGCCGATCGCTACGCGGCCAGCGCTGCGGCTGTCACGGACGCAGATCGAAGCCAATTCGGGCGAAATCGATCCTGCCGAGGCGTTTGCCGGACATATTGAGGAAGTGCGCGCGGCACTGACCGAACTGTCCCAATCGCGCAATGCGACCATCCAGCCGACGACCGCATAAAGAGGGCCGATCCCCGGTCGTGGCACGTCACGAAATAGCCGTAAGCAACGATGATTCTTTCTGCCAGAACGTCATATCGAAGTGGTATGATCCTCTGTGGTTCCAACCATTCAACCACTGGGGGAAATGAACATGGTCGATCATCCGGAACGGATTACCGAGCACTTTGAAGCCGCCTGGAACGCGCATGACATGGTCGCGTTTGGCGCGCTCTTCCATCCGGATGCCACCTTTGTGAACCGCTTCGCCATGTATTGGCGCGGGATCGACCAAATCGTCGCCGGGCATCGCTTCATCCATGAGACGATCTACAGCGACTCGGTGTTACGGGTTGATCCGGCGGATATCGATTGGGTCGGCGAGGAAGCGGCAATTCTGCATTTCTGGACTCGGCTCACCGCAGGTGCCGCGCATCCCGCTGGCCCCCATGTCGCCGACACGCTGATCCTCGCGATCGCTACGCGCCGCGATGGCGATTGGCGCGTCCAGGCGGCCGAAAATGTCACGCTCGCTGATCCGACGACCGGCAAGGACATTTTGCGGGCGAGCTGACGCCCCGGAATTTTTATCATTTTTGAATGCCTTAGCCCGGTTTTCCGGCGGGAAAAGTCGTGCCTTTTTCTCATCCAAAAATACCACTTCACAAAAGTGCCTCATAAGTGTCATCATTCTGTAACCGAATGACTCGGTGAGAGGATGAACCCCATGACCAAAATGATCGCTTTGAGCTTGCTTGTCCTGGCGCCGCTGTCGGCACCGGCAGTGGCGAACCCCACGGCAGCAACGCCGTCAGCCAGTGCGGCCGCGCAGAATGCGGACGCCATTACGACGCTGGAAACGCGGGTTCGGCTCAACCCGGATGATGGCGGACGCCATATCGAACTGGCCGCTGCGTATTTGCGAAGCGGGCGCACGGCCGAGGCACTGGTCGCCTTCCGTCGCGCCCGCGCGCTTGACAATGAAATGCTGGAGACGCCGACGGGCGACGCGATCTGGTCGCATCAGATTGCCGACCGCGTGCTTGCCCGCGCCGCCGCGCGCCCGGTCCAGCTGTCTTCGCGCTGACAATCTGCGGAGAGCGGACCCTCGGGGCATCTTCGGATGCCCCGACACCGCGCGGCTAGGCCCGCACCGCCCGCTTGCCCGCGACCCACCCAAAGAAGCGTGGCACCAGTCCGTTGCGCGCCATCCATTCCGAATAGTCGCGATAGGCCGGGTCCAGGCCGAGATGCCGCTCCTCGGTCTTGGCGCGCCAGTAATAAACGCCGCTGACCACCCCCATCAGGATCGTGGCGCGCACCGCATCCAGCCACGACCCCGTCGTCAGCACCGGCACGGTTGAAATCCACCAGAACAGGTTCTTCGACAGATAGGCGGGGTGGCGCGAAAAGGCATACGGCCCGTGCGTCAAAATGCCGCGATGCGTCAGGTTGGAAAACCGGAACCCAAAGGCAACCGTCGCCCAGGCATAGATTGCGGTTAGACCGACCAGCACCGCGCCGATCGCTGCCAGCACCGCCGGATGCCCGGCAAACCAGACCGACCAGCCATCCGAGCCATAAGTGCCGGGATGATAATCGAGCGGCCCGTTGTCGGCCATCAGCGTGAAGGGCGGATAGCAGATCAGCGCCGCCAGCCACGCCGCCGCAAACGGGTTGGCGCTGCGAATGTGCGAATCGAGCGGCCGGAAGGTGAGGATATACCCGGCGGTGGCAAAGGCGCAGTCGATCACGAACATGAAACCGATCAGCCAATTGGCCAGCGCGACCGGATTGTGCAGCACCTCCGCGACATTGCCGTGGATGAAACCGGCAAAGCCCGGCGGCACCACCGCCAGCATGAAAGCCAGGAAGAACGCCTTCACGCCCCAACTGCGCAAATGGTTATACAGCGCCTCGTGGTCGATCGGCTCGTCAAGCCCCATCAGCCATGCGCCCAGCGCCCATGCGCCGTCCTTGGGCGCGACCAGCCGCCGATCGATCCACAGCACATAGGGGATCGAACCGACAAAGAGCAGCGGTGCAGCGACGCCGAAGCATTGCATCGCAAAGGGAAAGCCGCCCCATTGGTTGCTCCAATAGAAGCGCCCGGTGCCATAGATCAGCGCGATGCCGGCCCAGGTCGCCCACAGCCCGGCAAGCTTGGTCAACGACACATCGAGCGTTTCGCGCCACGGCTTCGCGGCGCTCCAGTCGATCCCGGTCGAGGCCCGCCGGTGAACCTTGTCGACCAGCACCGCCCACAGCACCATCGGCAGCGCGCACGCCGCGATGTTGACCAGCGCGGCATACGGCCCGTCCATGCCAAAATAGCGCGCGATCGCCACCCATATGAACAGACCGCCGAGACCCGCGAGGCCACAGCCAGTGCTGACCGCGGAGGCCGGGCGGGGATCGGCTGCCTTGGCAGCGCGCGCGAGGGCGGTGTCATGAAACATCTGGCGCTAGGTAGCGCGAAAATGGTTAGCGATGGATGAAGGCGCGCGACGCCCCGCGCACCCGCATCTTGCGTCGGCGCGTCGGCCACGCTAACCGGGCGCATCGCCGCACGAGCGCGCGCAGCCGGCGAGCGGGTATAGTACAATGGTAGTACAGCAGCCTTCCAAGCTGAATACACGGGTTCGATTCCCGTTACCCGCTCCAGCCCGCACGCGATGACGGTGCTTTCCTTTGATCAGGCGCAGGACGCCATCGTTGCCGTCGGTCGCTGGCTCGACGGCAAAGGCTGGGCACCGGCCACGTCCGGCAATTATTCGGCGCGGCTCGATGATGGCAGTTTTGCCGTCACCGTATCGGGCCGCCACAAAGGGCGACTGACGCGCGAGGATGTGATGCGCGTGGATGGCGATGGCCGATCGCTCGATGGCAAGAAGCCCTCGGCGGAAACCGCGTTGCACATGGCGCTGTACCGCTTGTTTCCAGGCTGCGGCGCGGTATTGCACAGCCACTCGCCCACCGCGGTCGGCTTCAGCCGCGCGACCTTGGGCGATGGCTATCGCTTTACCGGGCATGAGATGCTGAAGGCGCTGCCCGGAATCGCGACGCACGACACCGCCGTCACGCTGCCGATCGTGCCCAACAGCCAGGACATGGCGGAGCTTGATGCCGCGATCACCCCGCAGTTGCTGGCCCCCGGCGCGATCCCCGCCTATCTTATCCGCAGCCACGGCCTGTATGGCTGGGGTCAGGACATGGCCGAGGCCGAGCGCGTGATCGAAGCGGTCGAATGGATGATCGCCGCCGAACTGGCCGAAAGGAGCTTTCGATGAGCCGTTTGCAGATCTTCGCCGAAGACGATGCCGCCACCCCGTTGCTCGACACCAGCGATGCGGCGGACATTGCGCGCGCGCTGGCGGCAGCAGGCGTGCGGTTCGAACGCTGGCCGCTCAAGCCGCTTGCCGCCGATGGCGACGTACTGGCGCTCTATGCCGATGAGGTTGCGCGGCTGACGGCAGAGGGCGGCTATCAGTCAATCGATGTCGCGCGGATCACGCCCGACCATCCCGATCGCGCCACGCTGCGCGAAAAATTTCTGTCCGAACACACCCATGCCGAGGACGAAGTCCGCTTCTTCCTCGACGGCGAAGGGCTGTTCACGCTCCACCACGATTTCCGCGTGTTCGCCATGCTGTGTTGCGCGGGCGATTTGATCTCGGTGCCAGCCGGAATGCGCCACTGGTTCGACATGGGGGCCGCCCCGCGCTTTACCGCGATCCGTCTGTTCCTCAATCCCGATGGGTGGATCGCGCAGTTTACCGGCAGCGATATCGCCGATCGCTTCCCCCGGCTCGAGCCTGCACTGGCGTGAAGGCGATTCTCACCGATATCGAGGGCACGACGTCGAGCATCGCCTTCGTCGCGGACGTGCTGTTTCCCTATGCCCGCGCGCGCCTGGCCGACTATGTCGCCGCCCACCCCGCCGAGACCGCACAAATCCTGGCCGAAGTCGCCGCAAGCGAACCCGGCGATCCCGTCGCGACCTTGTTGCGCTGGATCGACGAGGACCGCAAGGCGACCCCGCTCAAGGCGCTGCAGGGCATGATCTGGTCCGATGGCTATGCCAGCGGCGCCTTTCGCGGGCACATCTACCCCGATGCGGTGGCCGGGTTGCAGCGCTGGCACGCGGCGGGAATCGCGCTGTACGTCTTTTCCTCGGGCTCTGTCCCCGCGCAGAAATTGCTGTTCGGGCATAGCGAAGCGGGGGATCTGACCCCGCTCTTCTCGGGCTATTTCGACACGACAACCGGGCCAAAGCGCGAGGCGGCGTCCTATGCCAAGATCGCCGAAGCGATCGGGATCGCGCCCGCCGATGTGCTGTTCCTGTCCGACACACCCGAGGAAGTCGCCGCCGCGCGCGGCGCGGGGATGGCGGCGCGCTTGATCGACCGCGCCGGGCGCGCGCGCGATATCGCGAGCTTCGATGAGATTACCCCTTCCCCGATAGAGGCGTGAGATTGTGATCCTCGAAGGCATTCATCAGCGCTCGATCACCCGCACCGCCGATGGCGCAGGCGCGCGCATCCTCGACCAGCGCGAACTCCCCTGGACGGTGAAATGGGTCGAACTCCGCTCCGCCCGCGCCGCCGAGCAGGCGATCCGCGAAATGTGGACGCGCGGCGCGCCGCTGATCGGTGCGACCGCCGCTTATGGTCTGGCGATGGCGCTGGCTGAGGACGGATCGGACTCGGCGCTCGATGCGGCCTATGCGCTGCTGCTCGAATCGCGGCCAACGGCGGTGAACCTGAAATGGGCGCTCGACAAAGTGATGGAGTCCGTCCGCCCCCTCCCCGCCGCCGAGCGCGCGCAGGCCGCCTTCGCGCGCGCCGATGCGATTTGCGACGAGGACGTTACCCTCAATCAGGCGATCGGCCAACACGGCCTCGCGCTGTTCCGCGCCCTCCATGCAAAGAACCCGCACCGTCCGCTCAACATCCTGACGCATTGCAATGCCGGGTGGCTGGCAACGGTCGATTACGGCACCGCCACCGCGCCGATCTATCTCGCGCATGATGCGGGGATTCCGGTCCATGTCTGGGTCGACGAGACGCGCCCGCGCAACCAGGGCGCGCTGCTCACCGCCTTCGAACTGGCCGGGCACGGCGTGCCGCACACCGTCATCGCCGACAATGCCGGGGGCCATTTGATGATGACGGGCCAGGTCGATGCGGTGATCGTCGGCACCGACCGTGTGACGGCCAATGGCGATGTCTGCAACAAGATCGGCACCTATCTGAAGGCGCTGGCGGCCAAGGACACTGGCGTGCCTTTCTATGTCGCTTTGCCCTACACCACCTTCGACGCGAGCACCGCGACCGGGGCCGACATCCCGATCGAGGAGCGCTCGGGCGACGAGGTGACCTATGTCGCAGGCGAAGGCGGGCGCATTCGCGTCACGGCCTCTAACGCCGCTAACCCCGCCTTCGACGTGACGCCAGCGCGGCTGGTGACCGGCTATCTGACCGAGCGCGGGCTGCTGGACACGATTTGACGCGCGCGCTTCACGGCCGTCGCGTCATCCGCTCCAGCGCCGCATCCAGCGTCGCATCCTGCTTGGCGAAGCACAGCCGCACGACGCTGCGAACGGCGTTCTCGGCATAGAAAGCGGACACGGGAATCGTCGCCACGCCCGCTTCCTCCAGTAGCCAGCGCGCGAACGCGACGTCGTCCATGTCTACACCGGAGGCGGCCAGGTCGATATTGAGGAAATAGGTCGCCGCACTGGGCAGCACCGTATAGCCGAGCCCGGTCAACCCCGCCGCCAGGCGATCACGCGAGCGCTGATAGCCCGCGCGCATCTCTTCGAAATACCCGATATCCTTGCCCAGCCCAAACGCCGCTGCCGCCTGCAAATTGGGCGGCGTGGTGAAGGTCAGGAACTGATGCGCCTTGGCCAGCACCGAGGAAATCGCAGGGGCGGCGCACAGCCAGCCGACCTTCCACCCGGTCAGCGAAAAGATCTTGCCGGCCGAGCCGATCTTGACCGTGCGCTCCCGCATCCCGGGCTGCGCCATCAGCGAGCGGTGCTGGCGGCCATCGAACACGACATGCTCCCACACCTCGTCGCAAATCGCGATCGCACCGTGCGCAACGCAGAAATCGGCAAGCAGCGCCAGCTCGTCCGGCCCGATCATCGTGCCCGTGGGGTTGAGCGGTGAGTTGAGCAGCACCAGCCGCGTGCGATCGCTCGCCACCGCCGCCAGCGCCTCGGCGGTGATGCGCCACTCGGGCGGTTCGAGCCGCACCAGCTTCGCCACGCCCCCGGCGCGCTGCACCAGCGGCAGATAGGCATCATAGAGCGGCTGGAACATCACCACTTCGTCGCCGGGCGACACCAACGCGAAGATCGCCGCCGCCAGCGCCTCAGTCGCGCCTGACGTAACGATCACTTCGCTCGCATCGAGGTCAAGGCCCTGATGCACGCGGTAATGCTCCGCCACCGCCTGGCGTAGCGCGGGCGTGCCCGCCATTGGCGGATATTGATTCGACTCCTCGATCAGCGCGCGCGCCGCCTCGGCGAGCACATCCTCGGGGCCGCGCCCGTCGGGAAAGCCCTGGCCAAGGTTGATCGCCCCCGTCGCCCGCGCGCGCGCGGACATCGCTTCGAAAATCGTCGTTCCGAGCGCGGTGTAAACCGGGTTCATCGCTTGATTCCTTCTGACAAGAAGGTTGGTGGACAGGGCTGGATTCGAACCAGCGTACGCTTGCACGGGCAGATTTACAGTCTGCTGCCTTTAACCACTCGGCCACCTGTCCCCAGGCGCGCATCCTTTGGGAAAGGATGGTCGCTTCAAAAAAGCGAGGCGTGCCAATGCCGACGACATGCGCCCCTGTCAACGGCTAAGGTCACGACATCAGTGCCAAGACCGACCTTGCGCCCGCGCCGCGCCGCGCATACCCACGCGGATACAGCTATTTTTCGTTGGGGGTCTCATCATGCGTCGTGTCTTGCTTCTCGCCACCTGCGCGGCGCTCGTGACCGCGCCTGCGCTTGGCCAGTCGGTCGATCGCACGCAAACCGCGCGAATCATCGACGAGGGCATTGCGCATAGCGAAGTGATGCTGACCGCCGAACATCTCGCCGACGCGATCGGCCCGCGCATGACCAACTCCCCCGCGATGCGCAGGGCGGAGGCCTGGACCCAGGCCAAGTTCACCGAATGGGGACTGAAGAACGTCCATAAGGAAGGGTTCGATTTCGGTCGCGGCTGGTCCATCGTCAGCTCCAGCGTGAAGATGCTGACGCCGCGCCCGATCCAGCTCACCGCGATCCCCATCGCCTGGACGCCCGCCACCAACGGGCCGATTTCGGCGCCAGTGATCGTCGCGCCGATTGCACGCGTGCGCGATTTCGACAAATGGCGCGGCAAATTGTCGGGCAAGATCGTCATGGTCACGCTGCCCAACACTGGCTCCGAACCGGGCGAGGCTCCCTTCCAGCGTTATACCGGCGAAGAACTGAGCAAGCTCGATCAATATCAGCAGCCCACCTACAATCCCGAAGCCGCCGACCGCCGCCTGAAGCGGCTCGATTTTGCGAAGAAGCTCGATGCCTTCCTCAAGAGCGAGGGCGCGGTCGCGATGGCGACGATGGCCTATCGCGACGGCAAATTGGTCAGCGGTGAGGGCTATACTTTCGGCGTCGGCGACACGCCCGCGCTGCCCGCCGTACAGATCGCCGCCGAGGATTATCGCCGCCTTGCCCGCCTCGCCAAGATCGGCCCTGCGCCGACGGTCGAGATCAACAGCGACGTGCGCTTCGACGATAGCGACACGCGCGCCTACAACATCATCGCCGAAATCCCCGGAACGGACCCCAAGGCCGGGTATGTGATGGCGGGCGGGCATCTCGATTCGTGGGTTGCGGGCGATGGCGCGGCCGACAATGGCGCTGGCTCCGCGATGGTGATGGAAGCCGCGCGCATCATCGCCAAGACCGGCATCCGCCCCAAGCGCACGATTCGCTTCGCTTTGTGGGCGGGCGAGGAGCAGGGGCTGCTCGGCTCGCTATCCTATGTCGAAAGCCACCTCGCCACGCGTGGCAACCCGAGCGACCCGAAGCAGACCGGGCTTGCGCTGTATATGGGCTGGTCGAACCGCTGGCCGATCACGCCCAAGCCCGGCTGGGGCGATCTCGCCGCCTATTTCAACCTCGACAATGGTTCGGGCAAGGTGCGCGGCATCTATGCCGAGAACAATCCGGCGGTGGTGCCGATCTTCCGCGAATGGCTCGCGCCGTTCGGGACGATGGGGGCGAAGGACGTGGTGATTCGCACCACGGGCGGCACCGACCATGTCTTCATGCAAGCGGTCGGCGCGCCCGGCTTCCAGTTCATCCAGGATCCGCTCGACTATGACAGCCGAGTCCACCATTCCAGCATCGATACCTTCGACCATTTGAAGGGCAATGATATGCGCCAGGCCGCGACCATTCTTGCGTCGTTCCTGGTCAATGCCGCCAATGCCGAAAAGGCCCTGCCCCGCCCGCCTTTGCCGACCAAACCGGCGGTGACCGAGCCTTTCGCTTATTCCGACGAGGATGAATAAACCCGTGTCCGTATCGCTTTCCCCTACCCCTGTGCTGACCCGCCTTTCGATCGTGGAGACCAACTGATGGCGCGCCGTGGACATCGCCCGTCACAGGCCCCCGCCGGTCGCCCGCGCTTCTGGGGACGCCATGCCGTCACCGCAGCGCTCGCCAACCCCGAACGCGTGGTGCGCAAGCTCTGGGTGACGCGCGAGGCCGCCGCCAGCCTCGACATCCCGCCGGTGATCCCGATCGTCTATGCCGATGTCACCGATCTCGCGCGGCTGGTGCCGGGCGACGCACCGCATCAGGGGCTGGTCGCCGAAGTCGATCCGCTGGAGGATATGTGGCTCGGCGATTTGCTGCAGCAGGGCGAAGGCGATCAGCGCCCGCTGCTGATCCTCGACCAGGTGACCGACCCGCACAATGTCGGCGCGATCATGCGCTCGGCCGCCGCCTTCGATGCGCTCGGCATCGTCACCCCCGATCGGCACGCGCCGCCCGAATCGGGCACGATCGCGCGGGCAGCCTCGGGTGCGCTCGAAATCGTGCCGTGGGTGCGCGTGGTCAACCTCGCGCGCGCGCTCGAGGAGATCGCCGAAGCCGGTTTCTGGCGCGTCGGGCTGACCGGCGAGGCCACGCAGACCTTGACCCAGGCGATGGGCACGCAGCGCGTCGCGCTGGTGCTGGGCGCAGAGGGCGAAGGGATGCGGCAGAATACGGCATCGCATTGCGACGAGCTTGCGCGTTTGCCGATCTCGCATAAGGTCGAGAGCCTGAACGTGTCGAACGCAGCGGCCATCGCGCTGTACGCGGTGGCATCACGCTGAACGGGAGGTTCGACATGGCGGCACGTCTCGCGCGGCGGCTGACACCAAAGCTGCTCGGCGTGCTGCTGTTGCCGTTCGCGCTAGCAAGCTGCGTGCTGACCCCCGGCACCTTCGTGTCGACCTTGCGGATCGACGCCGACCGCCACTTCACCTTCACCTATGTCGGGGAGGTGATCGCGGTCGATCTGGGCGGCGAGTTCGCCAAGGGCATGAAGGATGGCGGCGACGGCGATGCCAAGGATACCGACCCCGCCGCCACCGACGATGAAGCACCCACGCTCCAGAAAATCGCCAAGCGTAAACCCGTCCCGAAGGACACCAAGCCCGCCGAGCCCGACGGCAAAGCCGCAACCGACGCCAAGAACCGCGCGATCGCGACGGCGCTCGCCAAGGAAGTGGGCTATCGCAAGGTGACCTATCTTGGCGACGGCAAGTTCAGCATCGACTATGCCATTTCCGGCACGCTCGATCGCGGCTTCCTGTGGCCGTACAATCTCGACGCCGAGGTGCTGTTCCCATTCATCGCGCTGGAAGTGCGGACGAACAATACGGTGCGGATCAAGGCACCGGGCTATGCCAATCAAAGCGACGCCAGCAAGGGGCTGGCAGGCGGGATGACCGATAAGACACCGACGAGCCAACTCGATGGCACCTTCACGCTCGACACCGATGCCGAGATCGTCAGCCAGAACCAGGAAGACGGCGCAGTGACGACGGGGACGCGCAAGACCGTGACGTGGAAGGCGACGCCAACCACCAAGGATGCGCCGACGGCGGTGTTGCGCTTCAAATAGCGGCGCGGGCGGCGGCAGCGCCGCCCGCTTGCCGGCTCAATCCTCGGCGGCGATGCGGACCTTCAGCCCGTCCAGCGCATCGGTCAGTTCGATCTGGCACGACAGGCGCGAGGTCGCGTCGCGGTCGGCCGAGGAATCGAGCAGATCGTTCTCGTCTTCGCTCATCTTGGGCAGTTTGGCCGCAAATTCCGGGTCGACATGAACGTGGCAGGTCGCGCACGAACAGCAGCCGCCGCACAGCGCCAGAATTTCATCGATCCCCGCATCCCGAATGACTTCCATCACCGAAAGGCCGGCATCGCCTTCGATTTCCCGTTCTTCCCCTTCGCGGGTCACGACGATAAGCTTGGGCATGAACGATCCTTTGCGATAGCGACTGTCTCCACCGCCATGCCGCCAGTTGCGGCCCCGATCAAGGTATCACCGCATGGGCCTCAGCGCCGATCAGTTGAAAACCGCGCTGGACGCGCTGGCGGAGCGCGAACCCGCCTTTGCGGCGGCACTCGCCCGGGTCGGCTATCCCGAACCGCGCCTGCGCGAACGCGGTTATGCCACGCTGCTGCGCACGATCATCGGGCAACAGGTCAGCACCAAGGCCGCGCAAAGCGTGTGGAACAAGCTGGAGGGGCTGGTCGGGTCGCTCGATAACCCGGCTAACATCACCAGCGCGACCGACGAGACGCTGCGCGAGGCCGGCCTGTCGCGCCAGAAAGCCGGCTATGCGCGCAGCCTTGCCGCGCTGGTGGCGAGCGGCGAGCTCGACCTGCACCATCTGCCTGCCGATGACGAGGAGGCGATCGCCAAGCTGGTCGCGGTCAAGGGTATCGGGCGCTGGTCGGCCGAAATCTATCTGCTGTTCGCAGAGGGCCGCACCGACATCTGGCCGGCGGGCGATCTGGCGGTGCAGATCGAAATTGGCCGCATTCTCGGCCACGAGGCACGCCCGGGCGAGAAGCTGGTGCGCGACCTGGCCGAGGCGTGGCGTCCGCATCGCGGGGCCGCCGCGATCTTCGCCTGGCATCATTATCAAAGCGACATGACGGTCGTCTGAGCCATGGCAAAAGCAGACCGCCTCGCCCGGCTCGACGACCGTCGCGCCGAAATCGAAACCGAATATCGCACGCTGCTGCTCGCCGCATTGAAACGCGCGGCGGCAGGCCAATGGGGCTTGTTCGGCCACACGAAGGACCGCGCCCACGCCGCCAAATTTGCCCCCATTGTGCTGGAGTTGACCGAATTGGGCGAGGCCGCCGATCACGTGCGCGCACAATTGTCCCTGCCGCCCTTTGCACTCCATGCGGATTTTGTTGCATCGCGCGGTCCCGTGCCCGCACACGCCGTCGGCGAACCCAAACAGGCGCAGGCGTGGCTTACACGGTTGGAAACACAGGAAGGGAATGCCGCATGAGCGGAAAGTGGAAACTGGGCGTCATCGGCGGATCGGGCTTGTACGCGATCGATGCCTTGCACAATCCGCGCTGGCACCGCGTCGATACGCCATGGGGACAGCCGTCGGACGAATTGCTGTTCGGGTCGATCGGCGATGTCGAACTCGTCTTCCTGCCGCGCCATGGCCGCGGGCATCGCATCAGCCCGTCCGAGCTGAACTTCCGCGCCAATATCGATGCGCTGAAGCGTAGCGGCTGCACCGACATCATCGCCATTTCGTCGATCGGCTCGCTGCGCGAGGAACTGCCGCCGGGGCATTTCGTGGTGGTGGACCAATTCATCGATCGCACCGTCGCGCGCACATCGAGCTTCTTCGGCACCGGCATGGTCGCGCATGTGTCGATGGCCGAGCCGGTCTGCCCGCGCCTGTCGGGTTATGCGGCGGAGGCGGTGGCAGCGGCAGGCGGCGCGATGACCAAGGGCGCCACCTATCTGGCGATGGAAGGCCCGCAATTCTCCAGCCGCGCGGAAAGCCTGCTCTACCGCCAATGGGGTGCCGACGTCATCGGCATGACCGCGATGCCCGAAGCCAAGCTCGCCCGCGAAGCGGAGATGCCCTATGCGCTGATCGGCATGGTCACCGACTATGATTGCTGGCGTGAGGAAGCCGCCTTTGTCGAGGTGGCCGAAGTCATCAAGCAAATGGGCGCGAACGGCGAAATCGCGCGCAAGGCGCTAGCGCAGCTCGTTGCCGCCCTGCCGAGCGAACGCACGCCCTCCCCGCTCGACACCGTGCTCGACCACGCGCTGATCACCGCGCCCGCCTCGCGCGATCCTGCGGTGCTGGCGATGCTGGATGCGGTGGCCGGGCGCGTGCTGGGCAAATAACGCTTCTATCTTCGTGTCTTTGTGGCTTCGTGCGAGCATTTTCTCGCACAAAGGCACGAAGCCACGAAGAAGGGAAAAAGGCGGCTACGCCGGGGCCGCTCAGCGCACGAGCGTTACGATCCGCTCGGCTTCGCTCAGGTGCAGCCGTTCGACCATTTCGCCGTTAACGCGGATCGCGCCTTTTTCGCCATTCTCGGGCTGCGCAAAGGCCGCGATCACGGCTTGCGCCCACGCAACCCGCTCGGCGGACGGCGCAAAGGCACGGTTGGCGAGCGCGATTTGCGCCGGGTGGATCAGCGTCTTGCCGTCGAAACCGAAGGCTGCCCCCTGCGCGCATTCCGCCGCCAGTTCGGGCGTCTCGGCCAGCACGTTCGACACCCCGTCAAGCGCAATCAGACCGTGCGCGCGCGCCGCGGTGACGATTGCGGACAGATGCGGTAGCAGCGGCAGGCGGTCCGCGCCGGGCGTGCAGCGCATGTCCTTCGCCAGATCATTGGTGCCCGCGATCAGGCACTCCAGCCCGCGCGTCGCGGCGATCGCCGACAAAGCCAGCATCGCCGCGCACGTCTCGATCATCGCCCACAGCGGAATATCGCCCAGCAACGCGCGCGCCGCAGACAGGTCATCTGGATTGGAAACCTTGGGCAGGACGATCGCGTCAAAGCCCGCGTCCCGCGCCGCCTCGCAATCGGCAATGCCCCATTCGCTGTCGAGCGCGTTGACTCGCAGCGCCAGCGTCCGCCCGCCAAACCCACCGTCAGCCGCCGCTTGCAACGCCTGGGCGCGGGCGCTCGCCTTGGCCTCGGGCGCGACGGCATCCTCCAGATCGAGGATCACCGCATCGCACGCCAGGCCCCGCGTCTTCTCGATCGCGCGGGCGTTCGACGCGGGCATGAACAAGGCGCTGCGGATGGTGTGCATTATGGAGCTGGGGCCTCGCGCCGCGTTGGCGCGGGCGCGTCCTCCCAGCCACCGCCCAGCGCCTTGAACAGGCTGATCTGTGCATCGGCCACCGCCGCATCCGATTGCGCCAAAGCGGCGCGCGCATCGGCACGGTCCCGCTCGGCCTCGATCAGCAGCAGAAAACTGTCCGCTCCATAGGTGAACCGGACTTGCGACAGCTTGGCGGCCGACGTGCTTGCCGCTTCGGCACGGCGCAGCGCGGCGTTGCGCTCCAGCGCCCCGGCATAGCGCGCGAGCGCTTGCTCCACTTCGCTCAGCGCGCCGAGCACCTTGCCATCGAACGTGGCAAGGCTGGCATCGGCACCGGCGCGCGCCTCGCGGATGCGTGCGCGCGCGACGGTCTGGTTGGGGAAGCTCCACGAAATGAGCGGCCCGAACGAATAATTGGCCGCGCTGCTCTTGAACAACTGGCTGCCGCGCGTGGCGTTGAGGCCAATGCTGCCGAGCAACGAGATCTTGGGATAGAGATCGGCCACCGCAACCCCGACCCGCGCCGTATCCGCCGCGAGCGTACGCTCGGCGGCGCGCACATCGGGGCGCCGCGCGATCAGCGCAGCACCGTCGCCGACCGGTACAACGGTGCGCATCGTCGGGGGTGCCTTGCACGCATCGGCGGCGGCATCGATTTGCTCGGGCGGCAGACCGGTCAACACCGCGAGCGCATAAAGCGACGCGCGCCGTTCGGCCTCAAAGCCCGGAATGCTCGCCTGCGTCTGCGCGAGCAGCACATCGGCGCGCTCCACATCGCGCCGCGTGCCGCGCCCTGCGGTGAACAGCGTGTTGGTCAGCCCCAGCGTGCGCTGTTGCAACGCCACCGTCTCGATCGCGACTGCGCGTTGCGCGGCATTGCTGCACGCGCTGGCATAGGCCCGTGCGGTTTCGGCGGCGACCGACACGCGCGCCGCATCGAGTTGCGCCTGGGCCGCCTGCGCATCGCCGCGCGCCGCTTCGATTGCGCGCGTCACACCGCCAAACAGGTCGACCTCATAGGACGCATCGAAGCCCAGCTTGAAGCTGTCGAAGCGAAAGGTCTGCGGCGCGGCGGCAGCGCCGCCAAAGGCCGCCGCGCTCGCGCTATTGGCCTGTTGGCGGCTATATTGCGCACTCGGGCTGGTGGTCGGTAGCCGCGCGCCCGTCTGTTCGGACAAGACCGCGCGCGCGCGCTCAAGATTGGCGGCAGCCACGCGGATGTCGGTATTGTGCGCCAGCGCCTCGGTGACCAGCCGGTCGACCGACGGGTCGTCATAGAGCCGCCACCAATGGTCGGGCAGTGGCGTTGCCGCAATCGCGGCGCTGTGGCTTGCTTCCACAAAGCCGCCGCCCTTGGCCGGTACAGGCGTGGTGGGAGGGCTGTAATGGGGGCCGACGACGCAGGCCGACAAGGCCAGCGCCGGCAGCGTCAAGCCGAGGATACGCACCATGCGGGTCATGCCGGATTACCCTCGATATGGTCGACCGTCGCCACCGCGCGCGGCTTGCGGCGGAGCTTGCTGGCAATCCAGTCCCCACCCTTGCGGCTGATGACGTAGAAGCTCGGGGTGAACAGCAGACCAAAGGTCGTCACGCCGATCATCCCGAAGAAGACGGCGACGCCCAAAGCCTTGCGCATTTCCGACCCAGGCCCCGAGCTGATCACCAGCGGCAACACCCCGAGGATGAACGCGATCGACGTCATCACGATCGGGCGCAGGCGCTGCTCGGCGGCGTGTTCGGCCGCTGCGTGCAATTCCATCCCCTGGTCTTCGTTCGCGCGGGCAAATTCGACGATCAGAATGGCGTTCTTTGCCGCAAGCCCGATCAGCACGACCAGGCCGATCTGCGTCAGGATATTGTTGTCCATCCCCATGATGTTCACCCCCACGATCGCCGCCAGCAGGCACATCGGGACGATCAGGATAACGGCGAAGGGCAGCACCAGGCTTTCATAATTGGCTGCCAGCAACAGGAACACAAACAACACCGCCAGACCGAACACCAACGAGCCGGTATTGCCCGCCTGCGTTTGCTGGAAGGCGATTTCGGTCCATTCGTAGCTCATGCCCTTGGGCAGGATCTGGTCGGCCAGCCGTGCCATGGTCAGCAAGCTCTGCCCCGAAGAATAGCCGGGCACGGTATCGCCCTGCAGCTCGGCCGCCGGATAGAGGTTGTAGCGGACCACGCGGTACGGCCCGCTATCGTTACGGAGCGTCATCACCGCGTCGAGCGGCACCATATTGCCCGCCGCCGATCGCGTCCGCAAATGCCCGACGTCAGACACTTGGTCGCGATACGGTGCATCCGCCTGCGCGGTCACGCGGTAAGTGCGGCCAAGATAGTTGAAGTCATTGATGTACGCCGACCCGAGATAGGTACCGAGCGTCGAAAAGACGTTCGACACCGGCACGCCCATCTGCTCGGCGCGCTCCCGGTCGATATCGGCGAACAGACGCGGCGTGCGGGTGTTGAAGGTGGTGAAGGCAGACGTAATGCCCGGCGTCTGGTTGGCCTTCATCATCATGCCAAAGGCGGCCCCTTCCAGCGCCTTATAGCCGAGGTTGGAGCGATCCTCGATCAGCATCTTCCAACCGCCACCGGTGCCGATGCCCGCCACTGGGGGCGGCGGAATCACCAGCAGCAAACCGCCCGAAAGCGGGGCGAAGGCTTGCCGCATCTGGTTGGCGATGACGTTTGCATCGGCGCGATCGGCGCGGGGCTTGAGCGTGATAAACATCGCGCCGCCATTCGAGGCGGTCGAGAACGTCGCCCCGTCGAGGCCGGAAAAGGCAACGGTGTCGCGCGTCGCCGGATTCTTGTGCGCGATTTCGCTCGCACGCTGAATCAATTCGGTCGTTCTTTGCAGCGAAGAGCCCGGCGGCAATTGCGCCGCGACGATCAGATAGCCCTGATCCTGCGCCGGGATGAACCCGGTCGCGGTTGCGGTGAAGCGCCACCCGGCAAGGCCGATCAGGATGATATAGGCAATTCCGATGATCGCGAGGCTGCGGACCGCGCGCGCGGTAAACTTGCCGAAGGTGCGACCGAGCCAGTCAAAGCCACGGTTGAAGCCGCGCGCAAAGCGTGTGCCCAGCCCACGCCACCCAGGCTTCGGTTCCCCATCATGCTTTGGCTTGAGCACCATCGCCGCGAGGGCGGGTGACAGCGTCAACGACACAAACGCCGAGATTGCCGTCGCCGACACGATCGTCAGGGCGAACTGCTGATAGAATTGGCCGGAAATGCCGGGAATGAAGCTGGTCGGAATGAACACGCCGCACAGCACCAGCGCGATCGCGATCAACGCGCCCGACACCTCATCCATCGTCTTGTGCGCCGCTTCGCGGGGCGAGAGCCCCTCCTCCTCCATCAGGCGTTCGATATTTTCGACCACCACGATCGCGTCATCGACCACGATGCCGATCGCCAGCACCATCCCGAACAGCGACAGGTTGTTGAGGCTGAACCCGAAACCACCAAGCACGGCCAGGCTGCCGATCAGCGACACCGGGATCGCCACGATCGGGATAATTGCCGCGCGCCAGCTTTGCAGGAACAGCAAAACCACCAACGCCACCAACACCAGCGCCTCGACCAGCGTATGCTCGACCGCCTCGATCGACGCCTGGATATATTCCGTGGGATTATACGGGATCGAATAGCTCAGGCCAGGCGGGAAGCTCTTCGCGGCACGGGCGACCTCGGCCTTCACCGCTTCGGCGGTGCTCAGCGCATTCGATCCGGGCAATTGCGTGATGCCCAGCGCGGTCATGTGCTTGCCGTTGAGCGCGGCGTTGATCGTGTAGTCCTGAGCGCCCAGCTCGATCCGCGCGACATCGCGCAGCCGCGTCAACTGCCCCTGCGTGTCGCGCTTGATGATGATTTCGCCGAACTGATCGGGCGTGGTCAGTCGCCCCGTCGCCTGGATGCCAAGCTGGAAGGCGGTGCCGCCCTGGTTGAACGGCGGAGCCCCCACGGCACCGGCCGCAACCTGCACGTTCTGTGCGCTGACGGCAGCGACGATTTCATCGACCGTCAGATTGCGCGCGGCGGCGCGATCGGGATCGATCCACAGCCGCATATTGTAATCGCGCCCGCCGAAGCTGCGCACACCACCGACGCCGGGAATACGCGAAATCCGGTCGATGATTTGCGTGGTCGCATAATTCGACACGTAGGATTCGTTCAACGACCCGTCGGGTGATGTCAGCGCGACCACCAACAGGATGTCGGGCGAATTTTTGCGCACCGTCACGCCGATCTGGCGGACTTCGTTGGGCAGGCGCGGTTCCGCTGTGGAAACGCGGTTCTGCACCAGCACCTGTGCCTGATCGACATTGGTGCCTTGCTTGAACGTCACCGTAATCGCCAGCGACCCGTCCCCGGTGGCCGAGGAGGACATGTAGATCATGTTCTCGACGCCGTTGATCGATTCCTCGAGCGGCGCGGCGACGGTTTCGGCAAGCGTCTCCGCATTCGCGCCGGGGAAGGTCGCGCTCACCACCACGGTTGGGGGCGCAATCTGGGGATATTGCGCGACCGGCAGCGACGGATACACGACCACGCCGAACACGACGATCAGGATCGACAGCACCGCCGCGAAGATCGGTCGATCTATGAAGAAATGGGGAAATTTCACGAGCGCGGGGCCTTAATTGGCGGTTGCGTCAGAAGCGGGCGGGGCTGTTTCCTGGGTGGATTGCGGCGCTGTATCGGCCGCCTTTGGCCGCATCTTCACCAAATTCTGCTTCACCGCCATGCCCGGTTGCAACGTCGTAATGCCGTCGATCACGACATGCTCGGTCGGTGCGAGGCCGGATTTGACGACGCGCAACCCCTCCACTTGCGGGCCGGTTTCAACCGGACGCGCGACGACTTTGCCATCCTGTCCGACGACATAAACCAGCTTGCGGGTCTGGTCGGTGAGAATCGCCTCATCGGGCACCAGCATCGCATGATAATGGCCCGAGCCGAGCAGCCGCGCCCGGCCAAACAGCCCCGGCGTCAAGAAACCATCGGGATTAGCGATGACGGCATGCGCGCGGATCGTGCCCGAATTGGGGTCGACCGCATTGTCGACGAATTCCATGCGCCCATGCCAGCGATACCCCTTCTCGTCGCCGAGCTGGACCTCGACCGGGTTGGGGGTATTGCGGGAGGAACCACGCTCGCCCGTTTTGGCCTGGCGCAGATATTTCAGGTAAAAGCTCTCCGCGCCTTCGAAGGAGAACCAGATCGGATCGGTCGACACCACGCGCGTCAGCACCGTCGTCGCCGCCGTCGCGTAATTGCCCTTGCTCACGCGGCGATCCGAAACGACCCCGGTGATCGGCGAACGAACCGTGGTGAACCCAAGATTGAGCTCAGCCGTCGTCACATTGGCGCGGCCAGCGCCCAAATCGGCCTGCGCGGTGCGCACCGCGGCAAGCTTGGTCTCATATTCTTCCTTGCTGATCGCTTCGGCGGCCAGCAGCTTGTCCGCGCGCGCCAATTCGGATTGCGCGTTGGTCAGCGCCGCCTGCGCCTTGGCAACCTGGGCGCGCGCTTGCGCCAGTGCGGCGGCATAAGGGCGTGGGTCGATCGTGAACAGCGCCTCACCAGCCCGCACGCGCTGACCGTTGGCAAAAAAGATCCGGTCGATGGTGCCGGACACGCGTGGGAGCAGCTGAACGTCCTGAATCGCCTCGAACCGACCGACATATTCATCCCAGTCGACGACATCGCGTTGCAGCGGCAACGCTACGCTGACCTGCGGCATCGGTGGCGGCGGCGGGGCTTTTGACGAACAGGCGGCCAGAGCCACAATCGCGGTCGCTAACGGGATCAAGCCCATACGGCCAGGCATTACGGTCATCGGCGCTTTGATCCCTACGAGCATCATGGTCTGAATGCACCCCCGCCACGCAGCCCGCTTCTCCGGCAGGCCTGCTCGTAATTGTGTGTAGAAATGAGAATGACGGTGCGCCAATGCAATAGAGCATCCGTAAAATACCGAATTGATTTGGCTATATGCCTGATAAAGGTCATTATTATTACAAGCGCCTCCCACGCGAGCGCCAGGCCAAAGGGGTCTGTCGTCAGCGGCGCGGGCCGCGTCCCGAGCCGGGCGCGAGATTGGACCACAGATTTGAAGCATCGCGCGCCAGACGGTGATTGTCGTCGCGCATAATGCCCGATAGCCTCCCCCGCATGAGCACCGTCCGATCCGCCCGCGCGCTGCTGGCAGCCACCGCTTTCCTGGTCACCGCTGCGGCACCCGCGCAGAGCGACCAGGCGCATTGGCAGGAGCAAGCCGCGCGCGTCACGATCACCCGAGACACATGGGGCATCGCCCATGTCGTCGGCCAAAGCGACGCCGATGCCGTGTTCGGCGCGACCTATGCGCAAGCGGAGGACGATTTCAGCCGGATCGAAGCCAATTACCTGACCGCGCTTGGCCGCACTGCCGAGGCCGAAGGCGAAGGCGCGATCTGGGCCGATTTGCGCCAGCGGCTCTATGTCGATCCGGTCGATCTGCAGGCGCAATACCGCGCCAGCCCCGATTGGCTGCAACGGCTGATGACCGCCTGGGCCGATGGGCTGAACTATTATCTGGCAACCCATCCGCAAGTGCATCCCAAGGTGCTGACGCACTTTGAACCGTGGATGGCGCTGTCCTTCACCGAGGGCAGCATCGGTGGCGATATCGAACGCATTTCGCTGGCCGAACTCGCCGCTTTCTATGGCGGACAGAAGATCGCCGTTGCGGCGGAAGATGCCGGCCCGGTGCCGCGCGAGCCGCGCGGATCGAACGGCATCGCCATCGCTCCCAAAAACACCGTGGACGGCCACGCGCTGCTGCTGATCAATCCGCACACCAGCTTCTATTTCCGGTCCGAATTGCAAATGACCAGCGGTGAGGGTCTGAACGCTTATGGTGCCTCCACCTGGGGGCAGTTCTTTATCTATCAGGGCTTTAACGAACAAGCCGGGTGGATGCACACCTCATCCGGCGTCGATAATGTCGATGAATTTGCCGAGCAAACCGCACTGACCCGGTACGGGCGGTTCTACGTCTATGGCAAGGACGTCCGCCCTTATCGCACCAATCCGATCACCCTTGCCTATCGCTTGCCCGACGGGACGCTCGCATCGCGCAGCTTCACCACCTATGCCTCACACCACGGCCCGATCGTCGCCGAACGCGGGGGCAAATGGATTGCCGAGGCGTTGATGTGGAAGCCGGTCGCCGCACTCGAACAAAGCTGGCTGCGCACCAAGGCGCACGATCTCGCCAGCTATAGGAAGGTTGCCGAGCGCCAGGCCAATTCGTCGAACGACACGCTGTTCGCCGATGCCAAGGGCGAAATCGCCTATCTCCACCCGCAATTCGTGCCCGTGCGCGACGACCGCTTCGACTATACCAAGGCGGTCGACGGGGCCGACCCGGCGACCGACTGGAAAGGCCTGCACACGGTCGCCTCGCTTCCCAATGTAATCAATCCCGGCACCGGCTGGGTGCGCAACACCAATGACTGGCCGTGGAGCGCCGCCGGGCCGGACAGCCCCAAGGCGAAGGACTATCCGCGCTATATGGATCAATTCGGCCCGAACCAGCGCGGCATCCATGCCGACCTGCTGCTGACCGGGCATCGCGACTTTACGCCGCAGCGGCTGATCGCCGCCGCCTATGACAGCTATCTGCCCGCCTTTGCCGAGCTGATTCCGCCGCTGGTAAAGGCCTATGATGCGCTGCCGAGCAAAGACCCGCGCCGCACCAAACTCGCCGAGCCGGTCGCAACGCTGAAGGCATGGGATTACCGCTGGGGCGCGGATTCGGTGGCGACGACGCTTGGCGTCTTATGGGGTGGCCGGATGTGGCGCGACGTGGGCAGCTTCATCCAGTCCGAGCAGATCAACGTGCCCGCCGCGATCGCCACGCAGGTGTCCGTCGATCGCAAGCTCGCCGCACTTGGCGAGGTGGTGGACCAGTTGCAGCGCGACTTTGGCGACTGGCGCGTCGGCTGGGGCAAGATCAACCGGTTCCAGCGGCTCGACAATGCCATTGCCCCCCACTTTGACGATGCCAAGCCCAGCATTTCCGTGCCGTTCGCGTCCGCGCAATGGGGCAGCCTCGCGTCCTTCGGTGCCAAGCCCTATCCCAATACCAAAAAACTCTATGGGTCGAGCGGCAACAGCTTTGTCGCGGTGGTTGAATTCGGTCCGAAGCTGCGCGCCTGGGCGGTGACCGCCGGCGGGGAGAGCGGCGATCCCGCCTCGCCGCATTTCAACGATCAAGCCGCGCGCTATGCGGCAGGCGCTCTGCGCCCGGTCTATTTCTACCCGGCCGATTTGGCGAACCACATCGAGCAACGCTACCGCCCCGGCAACATCCCGGTCTCCACGCGGCCGCAATAAGGTCTGCGACGATTGCGAACGGCCCATTAGGTTACCAGGCGATCGACACCCCCAAGCGAACATTGCGCGGGCGCAGCGGCGTCGTTTGCTGCCGCGTGGCGAGAATGGTCGGGTTGCCAAGCGCAAAGCGATTGGCCGTCGCATTGGCAAGATTATCGCCGCTCAGCGACACATCGAGATTGCGCCAGTGCCAGCCGATTTGCGCATCCAGCACGCTATATTTGCCTTGGCTAACGTCCAGAAAGTCCCCGGTGCCGAGCAGAGACCGCCCGACATAGCGACCCGACACCCCCGCGCTGAAGCTCGATTCGCGACCGCGCATCCAGTGGTAGCTTAGCCCCGCATTGCCAGCAAAAGCGGGGGTCTCCGGCAATCGCCGATTGGCGCGGACTGACAATTGCGCAAGCGGGCCATCGACGACGTTATAGGTGTAGAGAAAGGCGAAATTGGCGTGCAGCCCGCGCACGATCGCCCAATCTCCCGCAGCCTCCAGCCCGACAATGTCGGCATCGCCGATATTGGCCGTATAGGGCTGGCCTCGGGTGTTGTAGAGATCGGCCTGAATGTTGCGCCACCGGGCATAGGACACGGCGGTGGTCAATTCCAAGCCCGTCGGACCCGTGCGTTGCTTGCGGATGCCGACCTCGCCGACCAAAATCGAGTCGGAGCGGAAATCGAGAACCCGCCCGACCCCCGTCGCCACCGCAAGCCCCCCCGTGCGATACCCCGACTGCACCCGCGCAAACACCGCCGTGCGCTTGTCGATCAGCCAGGACAGCCCGAGGGTCGGATCGACGCGTCGCGTCGCGCGCCCTTTGATGAAACTGTTGTTGCGCGGGCGCACCGACGGCTCACCGTCGGTGCGAGCGGTGGTAAAACGCGTTCCCGCCGTGAGCGTGAGGCGCGAGGACACCGGCCAGCTCGCCTCGCCAAAGGCCGAGAGGCTGTCCGTCATATTGGTGACACCGATGATATCAAGCGGCTGGTCCGGCGGGCCGAGCGCGCGCGCCTGAATATCGCGATCATGCAAAAACGCGAGGCCAACCAACCAGCCGATATGATCCGGCACCGCGCGCGACAGGCGCGCCTCCTGCACGAACAAGGCATTCGACTGATCGTTGGTATAGATCGTCGGCCCCTTGCTGCCGATCGCGCGGGTCGCATCGAAGGTGTCCGACGTCTGCAATTCGACATAACCGGTCGCCGAAATCAGATCGAGCCCGCTGTCCCAATGTTTGCGCAGGACGCCCCGCAGCAGTTTGATCTCGCTACTATAAGGCTGCGCCAGGGAGCGCCGCGCGAGTGGGCCGACGGTTTGCTCGGCATATTGCGCATCGGCAGCCTCAATTCGCTGGGCCAGTCCGCCAAGTTCGACGCCCCATCCATCGCCCGGATCGATCGCAAGCGTCGCACGCCCGCCAACCGTATCGGTGCGGTTGATATTCGAGAGTTTTCTTGTGCGATCGGTGATAAAACCGCCGTCGCGATCGCGATAGCCAACGACGCGCAGGCCCACCCGCTCCTCGACCAGCGGCAAATTGGCCATTCCGGCCACATCGAAACCGCCTGCACCGCCTTGGGTTGCGGTCACGCCGCTGCTCAGCGACGCCGAAGCCCTGCGCAAATCAACCGGATTGGGCGTCAGCCGTATGATCCCGCCGATCGCCCCCGATCCGTATAAGGTGCCCTGTGGCCCCTCCAGCACCTCCACACCCTTCATGTCGTACAGGTTGAGGCTTGGCTCCGGGCCCGAATATCCCAGCGGCACCTCGTCGAAATAAATGCTGGCGGTCGATTGCGTGGCACCGTTGAAGCTGCTGTCAGCAACGCCGCGAATAAAAATCTTGTTGCGGCCGACGCCCAACTCGGTGTTTTGCAGCACCGGGGTACCCCGGGCGACCTCGTCCATATCGATGGACCGTCCCGCCAATGCGCCCGGCGAAAAGCCGCCGACCATCAGCACACTGCCGGGGAACCGCAGCAAGCTGGATTTCTGCTTACCCGCAGTGACGATGATGTCATCGCCCGATGCAGGTTCGGCCGTCCTGCGCGCCAAAAGGCGCGGATGAACGACCAGCCGCGGGGCCCGCACAATCCGATAGCTGCGATCGTCAACTGCGACCGCGCGGTAGCCCGTCCCCTCCAGCAGCCGCCGCAGCGCCTCGCGCGGCGGCATCTGGCCGGTGACGCCCTTGGTCCGAACATGGGCCAGGCCGGGTTCGGTGCTGATAATGTCAAAACCGATTTGACGCGCCAGCGCCGTCAGCGCCTGGTCGAGGGGTTCAGCCGGGACCGCAATGCGCGGCGAATCGGCAAGCGCCGCAACAGGCATTGCCGCCACAACCAGCAAGGCAGCGATGCGCGGCCCAAGCCCGGTTCGTTTTCTGCTTAGACACAGCACATTACGGTTATTTCGGCGAGATGGTCCATCGCTCGCCATCGTGATGCCACTCAGCCCCAACCAGCGCGGCAATGTGCGGAACATCCCGCGCCGCTTCACCCGTGAAGCGGACCATGCCGGTAAAGGGCTGCTGCGACAAGCTCCGCTCAATCGAAAGGATGACCCCGTCGATCCGTCTAACCGAAGTGATGACACGCCCGAACGGTTCCCCGCCAAAGGCAACCACCCCATTTCGCCAGCTGCCGACCTTGGCGGCGTCGATCTTCAACACCGTCACGCTGCCAAGATCCTCCCGCGCGGAGACCGCAGCGCCCGAGCGCAGCGTCACTGCTTGCTGGCGCGGCTGAAACAAAACCGACCCTTCAGCGACCTGCACATCAAACCGCGCGCCATCGCGGTCGACATTGAAGACGGTGCCCAAGTCCTGGACCGTCATCGTGCCGGATCGCACCGTAAACGGATCGCGCGGATCATGGCGGACATGGAAAGTCGCCTCGCCCGCCTGGAGCGTGGCAATTCTCGGATTGTTGCGGTCCAGCACCAACCGGCTCGCGCCGTTCAGCTCGATCCGCGTGCCGTCGCTCAGCGCGATATCCTGCCGCTGACCTGGCTTGGTTTCGACAGCATAGGCGGCGCTCGCACTGCCTGAACCGATCGGTGCCACCATCAGCGTAACACTGGCCGCAGCTGCAACCGCCACGCCCCCGCCAACCCACGCCCAAAGGCGTCGAGTCGGTGTCGGCGCTACGACCGGTGCCACCACCATCGGTTGCGCGGGGAAAAGATCAGCGCGTTCGGACAACAGCGCCATGTCGAGCGCGACCGTGTCAAAGGCCTGCGCGTGCGCGGGGTCTTCCTCCAACCAGGCGACGAAAGCGCGCCAGTCAGCCTCGCCCATATCGCCCTGGCGCAAATGCCAGTCGATGGCGCGGTCGACGATAGTCGC
Source organism: Sphingomonas sp. PL20 (assembly GCF_017875905.1). Classification (NCBI taxonomy): domain Bacteria; kingdom Pseudomonadati; phylum Pseudomonadota; class Alphaproteobacteria; order Sphingomonadales; family Sphingomonadaceae; genus Sphingomonas; species Sphingomonas sp. PL20. The sequence goes on from NZ_JAGINH010000002.1 coordinate 3,012,365, forward strand.
GTCTTCAACGGCCACGATGAGAGTCCCCTTCATCGGATAGACGATACACATCGCCCGATTCCGCCTCGCCCGCCAGTTTATATGCGTGAATTTCTTTAACAGCCCGTCTCAACAGCTTTTCGACACCGCTAACCGTCATGCCAAGCCGCTCGGCGATCTGCTTTTGGGGCAAGTTTTCGACGCGATAGAGGCGCAAAGCCTGGCTCATCCGCTCGGGCATTGCGGCGAGCGCGGCTTCGAGTCGCGCAAGCCGCTCGCGCGCCAGCAAAGTGTGCTCGATCGAGGGATGCTCCTCTGCCGCAGGCTGCACCTCCAGCCATGCGGTGTCCCGCGCGCCCGCGCGCGCCGCCGCAATCCGCCGATCCGCCGCCAGATTCGTGGCCATGCGATACAGATAGGCGGCCGGCTGGGCGACTGGCGGTACGCCGTGCTGGTCGAGCTTGAGCCAAATATCCTGCAGCGCATCCTCTGCATCGGCGGGATTGCCGAGACGTGCCGCGAGCAAGCGCAACAACATCGGTCGTTCCGCCAGGAACACCGCCTTGAGACCAGCCTCGGTCATCGATGAAGAAGCAGCCACGGCATTCTGCCGTCTAGAGCGCGCCGCGCGTTACTTCGCAAGCGCGCACATACATTTACCGACGATCAGGCGGGCGTGGCGGAACGGTTGGCAAAATCCGGCTGCGCGTAAAACTGACGTTCACGGATCCGGTCGCTCGTCAATTTGCGCGCGGCAAGCCGACGACCGAGGAAATCATAGAAGAACCAGTCTCGGGCGGGCTTCGGCGTCACATGATACAGAACGCGTTCCAGCAACGTCCAGCGGATCGATTCCCGATCGCGTTCGCGGGGAGAAGGCGCGCACCACAGAGCACCGCCATAAGCCAGCCGACCAAGCTTCGCCATGCGGTGCATGATCTCGTGATCCTCGAGCACATAACCCCAGCGACTGGCATCAAATTGCCCTGCGCGGCGCAGCGCATCGGTACGGAACACTTGCCCCGCCCCGCCGGTATGGCACTGCGCTGGCAGCAGCTTGGCCGCACGCGCCATGCGTTGGGCCGCCTGGGCGTGATCCTCTGCGGTCGCGGTCGGCGTGACGAAATAGGCCCCGCCCGCCACGGCACCGGACGTTTCGAGCAGATGCTGCGCCTTGCGCAAATAGTCGGTCGGGTACAGCGTATCGGCATCGCACGTCGCGACGAACGGCGTCTTCGTGCACTCAATGCCGCTTTGCAGCGCGTTCACCTTGCCCGGACGGCGATCGACCCGCAGCGTGTACGAAAGGCCAAGCCGCTGGCAAATCGCCGCCGCAACATCACCGCTGCCATCGGTTGAGCCATTATCGATCAGGATCAGCTCGAACGGCACATCCTGCGCGGCAAGGCTGGCCAGGGTCCCGTCCAGGAAATTCCGCTCGTTGAAAAAGGGAATCAGCACGGTCCACGCGCAAGGGCCACGACCGACGCTGGTCGCGTTGGGCTCCCACGGCGAATTCCAGCCTTGATAGTCCTGCGATTCGAGTAACATGTGTCGTTCCTGCGCTGGTCCGCGTGATCAATATGTCGAGGAGAGAGCGGCGATCGCCGGGACGGCGCGCGCTCGGTTCGCCATTGCGCAGATGCCCCCCGACAGCCTGCGCCAACCGCCCGGCCGCGCAAAACGGGTGTCGACTCCCGTAAAGTGTTTCGCGGTCGGCATCGGCAAACGAGATCTCCTCGTTAACAAAACGATACCGACGCGCGAAAACCGGACAGGATATTCGACGTCGTGGAACTTTTTTTGCGGTCGCGCGTAGGGTCGGCGGTAGTCCGGTCAGAGTAACCGTGATTTCAAATGGTTAGCTCAAGCCAGCCTCATGCGTCGCATGCCCGCGCGCGGCGAAATGCGCGATAAGCCAGCTGCGCACCATGCTGATTGTCGGGTCCGCCAAATCATCGGCGCGCAGCTTCAGATAGTAACCAAACCCATCGTTGATGACCGCGTCATAGGGAATGACGAGCTGGCCTGCCGCGATTTCGGGCGCGAACATGTCGATATCGGCGAGCGCCACGCCATCCGACTGCATCGCATAGCTGACCGCCAGCGCATTGGCGTCGAAGGCAAGGCCACGGTCGGAATCGAGCGCGATGCGGCATTGATTGGCATAAGCGCTCCACAACAGGCCGCGTGGCTGCCCCTCCAGCTTGACGTGCAGCAACGGCGCATCGGCCAGGAACTGCTCCAGCGTCTTACCCTTGTGCCGCTCGGCGGTCTGCGGCGCGCACACCGGCGCGACGCGCACCATCCACAACAAATCGGTCACGCGATCGTCGATATTGGGGCGGTCGAACACGATCGCCATATCGGTCTCGGTGCTCGGCAAGCCGACCGCGTGCGAGCTGGAAATGTCGATACGGACGTCGGGATGTTCGGCGTGGAAGGCCTGGATCATCGGCATCACCACTTGCTGCAACAGCGTCGGCGGAATGTGGATGCGGATCGGGCGGCTGGCGGCGGGGTTGGCGCAGATCGCGTTCATCGTCTGCTCCAGCCGGTCAAACGCCTTGCCGACTTCGGGCAGCAGCACCTTGCCCGCTTCCGTCAGCACCAGCGCCTGGCCCGAACGATCGAACAATTTGTGCCCGAGCAATTCCTCCAGGCTGATGACATGGCGGCTGACCGCGCTTTGCGAGACGTTGAGCGCCTGCGCGCCGGCGGTGAAGCTCAGCCGCTGGCCGACCGCATCGAACGCGCGCAAGGCGTTGAGCGGTAACCAGCGCCGATTGACGGGAGTGGTGCGTGCGATGGAAATCCCCCTGCTGGCTGGTGACACCTGACGAGCCTTAGGCTCGGTTATGCCGTTTTTCGATACCAAGCGTGTTTTTTCGGGCGGCGCAACGGTGCGGCGCGGCGGCGCAGGGACCCCGCAGCTTTTGGCATATCGCCATGCGCAAATGCGATTTCAGCATCGCCTCCTCGCCATGTCACTCTTCTATGATGGGCAGGTGGGAGGATTTCGGTTGAACCTCGGGACTATTTCGACGCTGCTGCAGGCGCGCCCGGTCGGCCATTCCCTGCCCCAGGCGCTCTACACCGGTCAGGAAGCGTTCGAATTCGATCTGGCGGCGATATTCGGCCAGTCATGGCTGTTCGTCGGGTTCGAAGCCGAACTCCGCCAGCCGGGCGACTATCTGTCCTTCATGATCGGGTCGTGGCCGGTTCTGGTGGTCCACGGACGCGATGGAGACCTGCGCGCCTTCCACAATAGCTGCCGCCATCGCGGGTCGATCCTGTGCAAGCCCGGCGAAGGCCGTGTCGCGCGCTTGGTCTGCCCTTATCATAGCTGGACCTATGGCCTGGACGGGCGGCTGCTCGCGGCGGGGCGGATGCCCGAAATCTTCGACAAGGGCGAACACAGCCTGAAGCCGATCCATCTCGAACGGGTTGCCGGTGCCGTGTTCATCTGCCTCGCCGAAACGCCGCCCGACATCGCCACCATGCGCCGCGACCTGACGCCGCTACTCGCGCCGCACAACCTCGCCCATGCCAAGCTCGCCCACCAGGCCACGCTGGTCGAATATGCCAATTGGAAGCTGGTCATGGAAAATGGCCGCGAATGCTATCATTGCGCGAGCGGCCACCCCGAACTCTCGCGCTCCTTCCCGATCAACGCCTCGGCCTATTTCGATTTTGCCGATGACACAGCGACGCGCTTCGAACGGCGCATGGCCGATCTGGCGATGCCGATGGGGCCGGTCGGCGAGGATTGGTGGCAAGCGGTGCGCTTTCCGCTGAATGACGGCACGGTGGCGATGAGCACCGACGGGCAATTCACCGTCAAGAAGCTGATGTGCGACATTGGCGGCGGCGATACCGGATCGTTGCGCTGGGCGATCGAGCCCAACAATTTCTGCCATTCGACCAGCGAATATACCTTCGCCTTCAGCGCCTATCCGGTGTCGCCAACCGAAACGCATGTCGTGTCCAAATGGCTGGTGCATGAAGACGCTGTGGAGGGCGTGGATTATGACATCGCCGCGCTCACCGACCTGTGGACGCGCACCAATTTGCAGGACAAGGAACTGGCCGAAAACAACCAGCTTGGCGTCAATTCGCCGGGCTATACGCCGGGCCCATACAGCCCCGATGCGGAATCGCTGACGCTGCGCTTCGTCGACTGGTATTGCGCCAAGGCCAATGCCTATCTTGATCGCGCGGCGCGATGAGCGACGACACTCCTCCCGCCTGGCGTCCCGAAACGCTCGCCGTGCGCGCGGGCTATGATCCGGCGAGCGCCGCCAATGCCGCCAAGCCGCCAATCTACATGACCTCGACCTTCGCTTATGCCTCGGCGCGGCAAGCGAAGGACATTCACGAGGCGTATTTCGACGGCACCGGCCCCGAAGTCGGGCGTCCCGGCCATATCTATGCGCGGCTGAGCCACCCCGGGCTCGACATGGTCGAGGCGCGGCTGGCGGCGCTCGACGGGGCCGAGGCCGCCGCCGTGTTCAACAGCGGCATGGCGACGCATTCGGCGATCGCGCTTGCGCATCTGCGCCCCGGCGACAGCGTGGTGTTCAGCCGCCCGATCTATGGCGGCACCAACGGGCTCTATACCGGCCTGATGCCGGCCTTCGGCGTCGCCCATGCCGAATTCACCGACGGATGTGACCGTGCCAGTATCGAGGCGGCGGTCGAGGAAGCGCTCTCGCACGGGCCGCTCAAGCTGATCGTGATCGAGACCCCGGCCAACCCGACCGCCGCGATCGTCGACATCGCCTTGGTCGTGGACATTGCCGACGCGGTTGGCGCGCGCACCGGGCTGCGCCCGCTGGTGGTGGTCGACAACACCTTGCTCGGGCCACTGATGCAGCGCCCGATCGCGTTTGGGGTCGATCTGTGCATGACCAGCCTGACCAAATATTGTGGCGGCCACAGCGATTTGCTGGCGGGCGGTGTGAGCGGCAGCGCGGCGCTGATCGCGCCGCTCCGGTTGTTGCGCACCACACTGGGCAGTCATCTCGACCCTTATACCAGTTGGCTGCTGCTGCGATCGATGGAAACGGTGCATGTGCGGGTCGAGCGCGCGATGGACAATGCGCGCCGCATCGCCGAATTGCTGCGCGATCATCCCAACGTGGCAAGCATCACCTATCTCGCCTTCCTGGCCGAAGGCAGTGCGGCGCGCGCGGTCTATGATCGCCAATGCAAGGCAGCGGGATCGACCTTTTCCTTCGCGGTGGTCGGTGGCGAGGCGGAGGCGTTCCGCTTTCTCGACCAGCTGACGTTGTTGCGCTTTGCCGTCAGCCTGGGCGGATCGGAAACGCTCATCACCCATCCGGCGACCACGACGCATTATGCGCTGACGCCCGAAGAACGCGCGGCGGGCGGGATTACCGATGCCACGCTGCGGCTGTCGGTCGGGATCGAGCATGTCGAGGATTTGCTGGCCGATCTCAGCCAAGCGCTCGACGCGATATGACCGTGCGCGATGTCCACGCGATCGACGGCAAGCTGCCCGCGCCCGATGCGCGCTTCGATGTGGTGGTCGTCGGCGCAGGGTCGGCAGGCACGGCGGCGGCCATCGCGGCGGCGGAAGACGGCGCGTCGGTATTGCTGATCGACGAAAATCCGGTGCCGGGCGCGCTGATCGGCAGCGACGCCCCCTATTTCTACGGCGGTCGCATGACGGCGGCGTTGCAACAGCCCGCACGGATGCTGGAACAGGTGTTCACGAGCAATCCGGCGCTCGAAACCGCTTTCGCGGCCGGGGTCGATGTCCGGCTCGGCACCTGTGCCTGGGGGTTGTACGTCAACGGCCCCGCACTGCGCGCCTTGCCCGAGCCGATGCTGGGGCTTGCCGATGCCGAAGCCGCGACGATGGTCGGGTTCGGGCGGCTGGTGCTGGCGACCGGCGCGCGCGATCTGGTGCTGGGTTTTGCCGGGTGGAACCAGCCGGGGGTAATGGGCGCGCAGGGCTTTGCCGCGCTGCTGACGCGCTATGATGCGCTGGCGAGCCGTCGGGTGGTGATTTTGGGGTCGGGCGCACTTGCGCTGGAAACGGCGCTGCTCGCGCTCGCGCGCGGGATCGCGGTTGCCGCCTTGGTCGAAGTTGCGGAGACGGTGCAGGGCCCCGCAGCGCTGGCGGAGCAAGTCGCGGCGGCGGGCGTGTCGATCTTGCTCGGTCACACGGTTGCGGCGACCCGCGGCGGGATCGACGGCGTCGCGGGCGTTACCCTAACCCGTCTTCCTTCCCCGGCGCAGGCCGGGGCCCAGTCGGGAAACGGCGATTGGGATGCGCTACGCTCCCTCACCGAAACCTCCGTGACTGGGCCCCGGCCTGCGCCGGGGAAGGACAACGAGCTGGAAATCGCCTGCGATACGATCGTGCTCGCACTCGGCCTCACCCCGGCGACCGAATTGCTTGATGCGGCAGGCACCCTTCCCGGCGAAACCATCCACCTGATCGGCGACGCCGCCGCAGTCACGCGGCCCGACCCCGCCTATCTCCAGGCGTGGGCAACAGCGCTCGGCGCGCACGCCACACCCGACACCATCGTCTGCCAGTGCGAGGAGGTGACCCGCGCCGATCTGCTCGCCGTGCAGCCGCCCCGTTACCTCGACAGGCCGCACGCCATGGCCGCGCGCTCGCTTGCTTCGCTGCTCAATGACGGACCGGCCAACCCCGACCAGATCAAGCGCCTGACCCGCGCCGGGATGGGCGCGTGCCAGGGGCGGCGCTGCCGCGATCAGGTGGCGTGCCTGCTCGCCGAACAGCAAGGCGTGCCACTCGCCACGGTGCCGGTCGCCAGCTTCCGCGCGCCGGTGCGCCCCGTGCCGCTCGGCATCCTCGCCGACTGGCAGGAAAGCACCGCGATGACGGCGGGGTGGGACGTATGGTTCGGCATCCCGACGCAATGGACGCCCTATGCCGTGATCGGCACGCCGGAAGAGGCGGATCATGTCGCGGGGCTCGGCGGCACTATGCATGTCTGAGGCAGATCTGCCCAAGGGCGCAGCGGTCGTCGTGATTGGCGCGGGCGTCACCGGCCTCAGCGCGGCCTGGTGGCTGGCGCGCGACGGGTTCGACGTGGTCGTGCTCGACAAGGGCATCGTCGGCTGGGAAGCATCGGGCCGCAATGGCGGCGGGGCCTCGCATTATCAGAGCCCGCTCTTCGCGGAAGAACAGCGGCTATGGCCGCAGATGGACGATCTGCTCGGCTACCCGACCGAATATCAGCGCGAACGCATCATCATCCAGCGTGATCCGGACCTGCTCGACCATTACCGCGCGGTCGGGCGGATGTGCAGCGCGATGGGCTACCGCGTCGATGATCTGGACAGCCAGCAGGCGCAGGACATGGTGCCGCTGACCGACCAGAGCTGCCTTGGCGGCATTCATTTGCGCTTTGGCGGCCATGCCAATCCGCAGCGCACCGTGCAGGCCTATGCCTGGGCGCTGCAGGATTTGGGCGGGCGCATCCTGCAACATTGCCCGGCTTTGTCGATCGAGACCAACGGGGGCAAGGTCGTCGCGGTCGATACGCCGCGCGGGCGGATCGCCTGCGACGCGCTGGTCGTGGCGGCGGGCCCGCAATCGGGGATGCTGCTTGCCCCGCTTGGCGTGGACTTCCCGCTCGCCTCGGCCCGCGCGGAGATGATCGTGACCGAACCCGCCCCGCTGATGCGGATCGGCGGCGTCGATGGCAATGGCCTGTACGGGCGGCAGACGCTGCGCGGCAATCTCGCTTTTGGCGGTGGTCCGCATGAGTGGATCGACATGGACGAAGCCGGGCCAAAGGCGCGCCCGACTTCGCCGCTGATCCGCAACTTAGCCCGCCGCGTCGCGGAGATGTTTCCCAAGGCCGCACACCTGAACGTCATCCGATCCTGGGCGGGGGTGATCGAGAATACGCCCGATGGCCGCCCGATTCTCGACCGGCTTGACCATCCCAGCAACGTTACCGTCGCGACCATGTCGGGCGTCGGCTTCGGCCTGTCGCCCGCCAGCGGCCATGCCGTGCGCGATCTCGTCATCGATGGCACCTGCTCCTTCGCCGACATCACCAAGCTCGGCCTCGCCCGCTTCAAAAATCTGGAGCCCGATTGGCGCGAACAGCGCGGGTGGGCGGCATGAAGCGCTATTCGGCACTGGCGCTGCTCAAGGCCGGGCTCACCGGGCAGCGTGGCTGGGAGCAAGCGTGGCGCGACCCGGAGCCGAAGAAATCGTATGACATCGTCATCATCGGTGGCGGCGGGCACGGTCTGGCCACGGCCTATTATCTCGCCAAGGTGCACGGCCTGCGCAACATCGCGGTGCTCGAAAAGGGGTGGATCGGCGGCGGCAATACCGGGCGCAACACGACGATCGTGCGCTCCAACTACCGCCAGAAACCGCTGCACGATTTGTTCGATTTCGCGCTCGATTTGTGGGAGGGGATGAGCGACGCGCTCAATTTCAACGTGATGTTTTCGCCGCGTGGCGCGCTGTTCCTCGGCCATTCCGACGGCGACATGACGGCGCTGGCGCAGCGCGGCGACGCGCTGCGCTGCGACGGGATCGATGCCGAATTGCTCACACGCGCGCAGGTGCAAAAGCTGGTGCCGCTGCTCGATATGGCCCCCGATGCGCGCTTCCCAATCCACGGCGGGCTGATCCAGCGCCGGGGCGGCACCGCGCGGCACGATGCGGTCGCCTGGGGCTATGCCCGCGCCGCCGATGCGCTGGGCGTCGATGTGATCCAGAAGTGCGAAGTCACCGGCTTCGCCATGACCGGCGGGCGGGTGAGCGGCGTCGCGACGACGCGGGGCCCCATCGCCGCCGGTCGCGTCGGCATTTGCGTGGCGGGCAATAGCGGGCCGGTCGCCGCATTTGCGGGCCTCCAGCTTCCGATCGAAGCGCAGACATTGCAGGCCTTCGTCACCGAGCCGGTCAAGCCGATGATCGACACCGTCATCATGTCGCAGTCGCTGCATTGCTATATCAGCCAGTCCGACAAAGGCGGGATCGTGCTAGGCGGCGACCCCGACCAGTTCCCGAGCTACGCCCAGCGCGGCCTGCCGCCAAGGATCGAGAAGGCCGCCGCGGAAGCGATCGCGCTCGTGCCCGCGCTGTCGCGGCTCCGGATGGTGCGGTGCTGGGCGGGCACGACCGATATGAGCTTCGACGGATCGCCGATCCTGTCGGCCTTGCCGGTCGACGGGCTCTATCTCAATGGCGGCTGGTGTTATGGCGGCTTCAAGGCGACGCCTGCCTCGGGCTGGTGCTACGCGCATTTGCTGGCGACGGGCGACAATCACCCGCTCGCAGCACCCTTTGCGTTCGACCGCTTCGCGCGCGGCGCGACCATCGATGAAGCAGGCGTCGGCGTCCTGCCGCAGTTGCGCTGATGCTGCAGATCGATTGCCCCTTTTGCGGAGCGCGCGCGCAAAGCGAGTTCAGCTATGAACGCACGCTCGATTCGATCGTGACGCTGGAGATGCCTGCGGACGAAGCGGTCCGGCGGCTCTATGCGCGCGCCAATCCGCGCGGCTTTGATGACGAACTGTGGCGGCACGCCTTTGGCTGTCGGCAGTGGCTGGTGTTGCGCCGCCATCGCCAGACGCACGAAATCACATCGGTCGCGGCCTTTGATCCGGCGTTGCACCGATGAGCGGCCCGTCGCGCTTGCCCGGTGGCCCGGAGCCGACGCTGCGTTTCACCTTCGATGGCGTACCGCTGCGCGCGTGCCCCGGCGATACACTGGCGGCAGCGCTGCTGGCGAACGGCATCGGCCTGGTCGCGCGCAGTTTCAAATATCACCGCCCACGCGGGATCCTGAGCGCAGGCGTCGAGGAACCCAATGCGCTGGTCACGGTCGGCGAAGGCGGACGGCGCGAACCCAATACGCGCGCGACCGATGTGTATGTCTATGATGGCTTGGTCGCGCGCAGCCAGAATCGCTGGCCGAGCCTTGCTTTCGATCTGGGCGCGGTCAACGGGCTCGCCGCGCGCTTCCTAACGGCGGGCTTCTATTACAAGACCTTCTTTGGCCCGCCGTCACGCTGGCTGCTGTACGAGCGCTTCATCCGTCGCGCCGCCGGTCTGGGCAAGGCACCGACCGAACCCGACCCCGACCCTTACGAACACCGTTCGGCCTTTTGCGATGTGCTGGTGGTGGGCGGCGGCCCAGCCGGGATCGCCGCCGCGCGTGCCGCAGTGCAAGCAGGCGAGCGCGTGCTGTTGGTCGAGCAAGACCGCGCAGTGTGCGAGGCGATCGACGGCGCGCGCGTGCTGACGCGTACCACCGCGTCGGGCGTGTGGGATCATGGCTTTGTCACGCTGGTCCAACGCCTGGTCGAGCCAGGCCAGCCCCCTGCCCCCGGCCAGCCCGCACAACGGCTTTGGCATGTCCGCGCGCGCCGCGTTGTGCTCGCGACCGGCGCGATCGAGCGCCCGCTGACCTTTGCCGGGAATGACCGCCCCGGCGTGATGCTGTCGCAAGCGGTGCGCCGCTATATCGAGCGGTTCAAGGTGCTGCCGGGCCAGCGCGTCGTCATCGCCACCAACAATGACGCTGCCTATGCCACGGCCGATGCGATTGCGGCGGCGGGTAGCAGCGTCGTCGCCATTCTGGACTCCCGCGCCGAAAAGAGCGCCGTTGCCAGCGCCGCCGCGCACCCGGTCCACACCAATGCCTTCCCGATCTCAACATTGGGCAAACGCCATCATTTGCACTCGGTCGAGGCCGATATTGGGGGCGAACGCACGCGCTTCGAGGCCGATTTACTCGCGATTTCCGGAGGTTTCACCCCCGTCGTGCATCTGCACAGTCAGGACGGTGGCGCGCTCGATTGGGACGAGGCGATCCAAGCCTTCGTGCCCGGCACATCGCTGCAAGCGGTGTCGAGCGTCGGTGCGGCAGCGGGCGACCTGCCGCCAGTGGGCATTGCGGTTGCCGATCTGCCCGATCCCAAAACCAGCTTCATCGATTTCCAGAATGACGTGACCGCCGCCGATATCGATCTCGCCTGGGCCGAAGGCTATCGCTCGGTCGAACACCTCAAACGCTACACCACGCTCGGCATGGCGACCGACCAGGGCAAGACCAGCAATATGGCCGCGCTCGCACGACTGGCAAGCGTCGCCGGGGTCACCATCCCGCAAGCCGGCCTCACCACCTTCCGCGCGCCGTTCACGCCGGTGACGCTGGGCGCGCTGGCTGGGGCCGATGGTGGCGGCCATGCCGCGCCGAGCCGTCGGCTGGCGCTCTATGATCGCCACCAGCGCCTCGCCCCGATCTGGCAACCGCTCGGGCTGTGGCACCGGCCGCGCGCCTATCCGGTAGCTGGGGAAACGCTGCATCAGGCGGCACTGCGCGAGGCGCGCGCGGTGCGCACCGCCGCAGGGATCGTAGATGTCTCGACGCTGGCCAAATTCGCGGTGGTCGGGCCGGATGCGGCGGCGTTGCTCGAAAGCGTGTGCGCGACCGGCATCGCCAAGCTCGCGGTCGGGCGCGGACGCTATACCTTCCTGCTGCGCGAAGACGGCATGGTGATGGATGACGGCACCGTCTGGCGGCTGGAGGAAAACCGCTATCTGCTGACCAGTTCGACCGGCGGGGCCGACCGGATGGAGGCGCATCTCAGCTATGCCCACCGCGTGCTCGCCCCGCATCTGCGGGTGTCGGTGGTGGCGCAACAAGAGCATTTCGCCGGGATCGCGCTGGCCGGGCCATGCGCCAAGGCCATTCTGGCAGAGCTGACCGGCATCGCCCCGCCCGCGCATATGGGGCTGGCCCAGGCCGAAATCGCCGGGGTAGCCGTGCTGATCCTCGCCGCCAGCTATAGCGGAGAGCGCGCCTTCGAACTTTATGCCGTGGCCAGCGATGCGGCTGCGGTATGGGATGCCGTGGAAGCGGCCACGCGCGCGCGCGGCGGTGCGCCTTATGGGCTGGAGGCGCTCGAATTTCTGCGGATCGAAAAGGGCCACATCGTGATCGGGGCGGAGGCCGATGGCCGCACCACCCCACATGACCTCCAGCTTGAGCGGATGCTGCGCAAGAGCGGTGGCTTCATCGGTGCCGCGGGGTTGACCCGCCCGGCTTTGTCAGCGCCCGATCGCTTGCAGCTCGTCGGCCTGACCAGCGAAACGCCGATCCCCGAAGGCGCAATGCTGGTCACGGACGCCGGAAATCCGGTGCTGGGCCATGTCACCTCCGCCACCGAGCGTGTGCTGGGCGAGGGCGCGGTTGCGCTGAGCTTGCTCGCCGGGGGAAGACTGCGGATCGGCGAACGCTTGCTCGCCACCTCCCCCACCCGCAATCAGTCCGCCCACGTGACCGTTACAGCCCCGCTTTTCTACGATCCCGAAGGGACACGCTATCGTGACGGAGACTAAGGTCACCCTGGCGATGGCCCCGGCGGGCGATGTCGTCGCGCTCGACCTGTGGGACGAGGGCGTGCCGCCGGATCTTCCAACCGGGCGGATAGTGCAGGTCGAACCGCGACGCTGGTGGTTGATCGACGCGGCGCAGCACACGCCCGCCATCACCGCGCACATCGCCGATCGTGGCGCACTTTCGCCCATCGGCGGCGGCCTGATCCGCGCCACGCTCACCGGCCCCGGCTGGCGTGCGCTGCTGAGCGTGAGCGGGTGGTTCGATTCCGAAAATCCCGTTTTCGGCCCCGGCCAGATCGCCGCGACGACGATCCACCATGTGCCGGTGTGGATCGCGCCGATCAGCGACACCGCGTGTGAGGTCTATCTGCCAAGCAGTTACGCCGCTAGTCTGGCCGATCTGTGGACGCGCGCGATCGGGGTGACCGAACCGCCGCCTGCACCGCGCAACAGACCCGGCGGCAGCTGACGGCGGGGAACGAAGACAATGGGGGCCAGCATGATGACATCGACGACACCGCGCCTGGAATCGGCGCGCTGGTATATCGTGCTGGTGCTGGGGCTGGTCTATGCGGTCAACATCGCCGATCGCTATGTCGTCGCGACCGTGCTCGAACCGATCCGCAAGGAATTTGGCCTCAGCGATTCGGGCGTTGCCTGGCTGACCGGCGTTTCGCTCGCCTTCTTCTACATCTTTGTCGGGCTGCCGATCGCGCGCTATGCCGATCGTGCCAATCGCCGCAACATCGTCGCCGGCGCGATGATCCTGTGGTCGGCGGCGACCGCATTGCTTGGCCTGACGCAAAACTATCTGCAGTTTCTGCTCGCGCGCATCGCGGTCGGCATTGGCGAGGCGGGCGGCACCCCGCCCTCAACCTCGATCATCGCCGACAATTTCCCGCGCGGACGGCGCGCTTATGCGCTGACCATCTATGCGCTGGGCCTGCCGCTTGGCGCGTGGATGGGATCGAGCCTGGCGGGCGCGATCGTCGAGCATTTCCATAGCTGGCGCGCCGCCTTCATCGCGTTGGGCGTGCCCGGCGTGATCTTCGGCCTGCTGATCCTGCTGACCGTGCGCGAGCCGGTGCGGGGCCGCTTCGAACTCGTCACCGAAGACAGCGCCCCCGCCGCGAGCTTTGTCGAGACGTGCCGCTTCCTGTGGACGCAGCGGTCGGCATGGCACATCAACGCGGCGGGCACGGTCATCTGCCTGTGGGGCTGGGGCCTGTTATTCTGGACGCAGACCTATTTCGAGCGCGCTTACAGCCTGTCGACCGCAGAGGCGGGCGCGCGCCTCGGCACCATCTATTTCTGGGCGGGTACGGTCGCGACGATCGCCACCAGCGCCATCCTCGCGCTGCCGCAAATGCAGGATCCGAAATGGATCGCCCGGCTGCTCGCCGTCATCGTCGCGGCATCGACGATCCCGTCTTTCCTGATTTACTGGACGCATTCGCTCACCGTGGCGACGGCGATGCTGTGGATCGTGGTGCCCGCCATTTATCTCTATGTCGGACCGACCATGGCGCTGCTGCTCAATTTCATGCCAGCGCCGATGCGCGCGCAAGGCATGGCGATAAGTTTGCTCACCGCCAATGTCGCCAACCTCATCATCGCGCCCACCGCAGTCGGCTGGATCAGCGACATGCTGACTGGGCCGCTCGGCGGCAATGCCGCATCGCTGCGCTATGCCTTGCTGGCGCTGTCGCTCACCGGCTTCTGGGCTGCCTATCATTATTGGACGAGCGTGCGCAGCTACGCCGTCGACGATCTGCGCGTGCGCACCTTCGGCATGGACGCCGCGCCCCTTCCTGCGGAGGCATGATGTCCGTGCAGCCCTTCATCCTCACTTTGTCGTGCCAGGACCGGCCCGGCATTGTCGCCGCCGTCTCTGGCCACATTCTCGCCTGCGGCGGCAACATCACCGATTCCAGCCAGTATAATGACGCGGATTCGGGCGGTTTCTTCATGCGCACCGCCTTTTCCATCCCCGGCGGGGGGGATGCGGCGGCGGTGCAGCGCGGGTTCGATGCGCTTGCCAAAGACTATGGCATGACGCTCACGCTCCGCCCGGCCGATGCCCGGCAAAGGGTGCTGATCCTGGTGTCGAAGTTCGACCATTGCCTGGTCGACTTGCTCTACCGCCGCCGCATCGGGGAGCTCGACATGGAGGTGGTCGGGATCATCTCCAACCATCCGGCCGAGGCCTTTTCGTCGCTCGATCTGGCGGGCATTCCCTTCCACCATCTGCCAATCACCCCCGCGACCAAGGCTGAACAGGAAGCCAAGATCTGGGCGATTCATCAGGCCACGCGCACCGATCTGGTGGTGCTGGCGCGCTACATGCAAATTCTGTCGGACGATCTCGCAGCCAAATTCGCCAGCCGGTGCATCAACATCCATCACAGCTTCCTGCCTGGCTTCAAAGGGGCCAAGCCCTATCATCAGGCGCATGCGCGCGGGGTGAAGGTGATTGGGGCGACCGCGCATTACGTGACCGGCGATCTCGACGAAGGGCCGATCATCGAACAGGATGTCGAACGGATCAGCCATGCTGACACCGCCGAAGACCTGGTGCGCAAGGGCCGCGATATCGAACGCCGCGTGCTGTCGCGCGCGGTTGGCCTGCATCTGAGCGGGCGCGTGCTCGCCAATGGCGCGCGGACGATCGTATTCCGCGACTGAGGGCGATGGGGAGAGCGGCACGCCGCCCTCCCCGGTCCGGTCAGAATTTCACCTTCGCCCGCACACCGATCGTGCGCGGGCGCGCATAGGTCACGCGCGACCCCGCCTGATAGATCGCGTAATAGGTCGCGCGCTGGATATCGATCACCTTGACGCCGTCGAACAGATTGTTGCCGAAGACGCCGAATTCGAACTGGCCCACGTCATAGGTGATCGACGCGCTCGCATTATGGCTTTCGGGGATCACGGCGAAGGTCTGGCTGGCCCCACCATTGCTGGTTTTGTCGACGATCAGCTGCTTGGTCTTCGGGTCAAGCGTGGTGGAGTAATTGTTGAACGTCGTCTGCTGCGACGAGATGTATTTGTACGTCGCCTGCAAATGCAGCGAGCCGCTGCCGAGATCGGTATCGTAGAACGCCCCGGCCGACGCGGTCACTTGCGGCGAATACGGCGTGCGGTCGCCGTCGAACGCGCCGACCGTCGGGATGTCGCCGCGCGCATTCGAATCGTTGAACGAGAAACTGCCGTTGAGCGTGATGTTCCGCGTCGCCTTGACCGCCGCCTCCAGCTCGACGCCCTTGCTGGCGATCTTGCCCTTATTGTCGGTGAAGAAATACGAGCAGTTGAGCCGCAACCGCGTCTGCACGTCGGACCAGTCGATATAATAAGCGCTGGCGTTGAGCGTTACGCGGCCGCCCGCCAGCTTGGCCTTTTCGCCGATCGTGTAGTTCCACAATTTGTCGGGCCCGAACGTCCCCGGCGCGGCGGTATAGCCATAGGCATTGAGCTGCGTCGTGCAGCGCCCGGCCAGACCCGCCGTGCCCAGCGGCACCGGCTGATTGGCACCGCCATAACGGAAGCCCTTGGCGGCTTCGGCATAGATCAGCACATTGTCGTCGAGCTTGTACGAGATGTTGGCACGCGGGTTGACGCCGTTCGACTTAAGCGTCGAGGTGATCGACTGGGTGATGCCTGTCGTCCGCCCCTGCGCATCCTTGCCGAGCAGCACGCCGAACGCGCCGCCTTCGTACAGATAATAGCTTTCCTTGAAATTGAAGTAACGCAGGCCAGCGGTCAGATCGAGCCGATCGGTGACATGCCACGTGCCATCCGCATAAGCGGCGAACTGATGCTCGTGAACGTCCTGCAGGCCTGAGAAAATGTCGTTCGAGTTGAACGCGCCATCGACGGTTTTCGAGTCATACAGGCCGCTCGGCGTCGCGAACGGGCCAAACGCAGCGTTCTGGTAGGACAGCGTATCGAACCCGGCGACCGGAATGTCCTGAACGAGGTGCCGGTTCTGCTTTTCATAATAGGCACCGACGGTCCATTTGATCGGGCCATCGTTCTTCGACACCAGCCGGGCTTCGGCCATAAAGTCGTTGAGCTTCTGGTTGATCGTGTAGTTTTCGGCCGGGATCAGGCTGGTGACGGCGTGGTTGTAGCTGGCTGGCGGGTTGTACAGCGGATATTTGCCGGCCCCGGTATACGGCGCGTAATAACTGGCGAAATAATAGCCGATCTGCGGATCCGGGCTCGCATTGAAGCCGATCTTGCGGTCGGTATACGCGCCGGTGACGATCAGATTGGCAAAGCCCGCATCATAATCGAAACCGCCAGTATAGAGCTTGAACAGGTCGCGCGTGCCTTCCGCGCCGTTGCTCTCATAGGTGTAGGGCGCAAGGCCGTTGAGCCCAGTGTTGAGCCCCTTGGCGCGGCTATCCTCATAGGTGAAACTGCCATCGACGATCAGTTTGTCGGTCGGCGTCCAGCGCACCGCGACCCGGCCCTGGGTGGAGCGGTTGCTATTGGCGTTGTCGACCTTGTGCTGGCCGATATTGTCGATGAAGCCGCCATCATTGCCGACAAAGATATTGCCGCGCACGGCAAGCTGATCCTTGATCAGCGGAATGTTGACCATGCCGCGGACGTTGTAGCTGCCGGCCCCATGCTCGGTGGTCGATCCGCTCGCTTCGGCGGTGCCGAAGAAGCTCTTGGCATCGGGCTTTGCCGTCACAAAGCGCACCGTCCCCGCCATCGAGCCCGCACCGAACAGCGTGCCCTGCGGCCCGCGCAGCACTTCGACGCGGTCGAGATCATAGACCTTCAGATCGGGCGTCTGCCCCTGCACCGAGATCGGCGTGTCGTCGAGATAGACCGCGACCAGCGGACGATCCGAGGTGTCCGACGTGACATAGCCGCCGGTCGCAAGCCCGCGCAGGTTGAACTTGTTGAAGCCCGGTGCGCCTTCGGTGATGACCAGCGAGGGCGTGAATTTGGCGAGATCGGACAGATTGCCCTGCCCCGATTTGGTGACCTGGTCGACATTCACCACCGACACCGCGATCGGCACCTTCTGCAGCGATTCCGCGCCCGAGCGCGTTGCGGTGACGACGATGTCGGTCAGTTCGCCATCCTTGGGGGGCGTTTGTGTCGGCGAAGCACCTGCGGCCGCTGCATCGGTATCGGCAAGGGGAGTGGCATGGTCTGGCGCAGCAAAGGCAGCCTGTGGTGCCAGCAACGCCAAACTTGCTGCAGATGCCAGCAAAGTAGCAAGCAAAGGCGTGCGACGGCCCAACGGGCCGGATTGAGCATGAAACTTCATCATAGTCCCCCCTTGTCGTAAACGCCCCGTCAGATCCTCGCGCTGCCGCATCAGGCTTCACGCCTTTTGCTTGCGGAGAATTTGGATCTGATCCCCGATTGAAGAAGCTCACCCGATTCCCGAAAAGCGAGAAGGATAATAATCAGATAGGGGCATTCCAAATTGCGATTATGGCCGATCGGTGACGGGTCTGGCAAGGGGGCCGAGCGTTTCGATCAACGCGCCCAGCCACGGCTCGAAGCCACGCCACTGGTCCAGCGCATCGCGGAAGATCGGGCGGCGGACCTGTTCGGAACTGGGCGTGCGTACATTCCGTCCAGTCTCGAAAAAGCGCAGGCAGTGCGGATCGAAAGCAAGCCCACAATAGTCGAGCAGACGGCGGATTTCGTTCTCAGCGTCATCCACTAGGTCTTCATAGACAATGCGGTGCACCCTGCCCGGCAAGACCGCATCGAAATGCGCCATCAGCGCAACATAGTCACGATAGTAATAGGCCAAGTCTTCCAGGTCGTAACTATATGCCTGCCCGCGCGCGAACGCCTGCTTGAAGATCGAGAAGCAACACGCCACCGGATCCCGCCTGACATCAATGATGCGCGCATTGGGCAGCATCAGATGAATCAAGCCGCTGTGCAGGAAATTGCCCGGAAATTTGTCGACGCACAGGGGCCGGTCGCCGCTGCGATACACCTCGGTCTGCTTTAGATAGACGCGGCCAAGCCGGGCGAACGCCTCACGCGGCACTTGCGAGATGGAAGCAGGATAGCCGGGATTGGCGGTCGCCAAGTCCCGCGCCAGCGCGGTCAGCGTCGGCAGCTCCGATGCGCCTTCGACCTGGCTATGGCTGGCGAGAATCTGTTCGACCAGCGTCGAGCCCGATCGCGGCATGCCGACGACGAAAATAGGGCCGATCGCATCGCACCCCGCGCCCGCCGCGCGGGCGAAGAGCGCAGCGTCGAACGCCGCGATCGATTGCGTGACGAAGCGATGATGCGCGGCGGCATCGTGCGGCTCGAGGCGCTTTCGCGCTGCATTGCCGCGCGCATAATGATCGAACGCCTCGGCATAGCGGCGCTCGTCCTCCAGCGCCTTGCCCAGCGCGAAATCCAGATAGGCGCGGTCGACCGAATTGGTGCTGGCCGCGTCCGGCACGGCCTGCATCCGCGCGATATCCGCAGCGTCGAAGCGCACCGTCTTGAGATTGGCGAGGCTCCACCATGCCTCGCCACAACCGGGCGCAATGGCGATGGCGCGGCGATATGCGGCGACCGCGTCGCTCTGCCGCCCGATCGCGCGCAGCGCATGGCCGTAAGCGTGCCACAGGTCGCTATCCTCGGGGGCGGCGGGCAGCACACTTTCATAGGCGGCGACCGCCTGCGCGACATTGCCGAGCTGCATATGGATCGCGGCGTGCAGCCCGACCACCATCGCTACGTCCGGATAGGCATCCGCCACCGGACCGATCGCGCCAAGCGCCTCGGCTCCGCGCTCCAGCCGGTGCAGTGCGAGCGCAAGACTGAAACGCGCGGGCGCGAACGCGGGGGCAGAAGCGACCGTCTTTGCCAGCAAAGGCTCGACCCCCGCGAAATGCCCGAGCCGCATCCCGACATCGGCCAACAGCCGAACGGCGGCCACGTCGTTCAAATCGAGGCCGAAGCGCGTCCACAAGGCCGCGCGGGCGCGCGGATCGCCGCGCGTAAAAAACGCGCCAGCCACATCGGCGAGTGCCGCATCGCCGACATAGCCCGGCACCACGCGCATCTGCGCGGCGAGCGCAGCCTCGGCGTGGTTGCGCAGCGCGAGCTGGTCCCCCAGCGCGTGCCAGGCCAGCGACGATTGTGCGTTGGCGCTGGTCGCGCGCTCCAGCGCGGCGATGGCGGCGTCGGTCTGGCCGAGCGTCGCCAGCGCCACCCCGTGTTCATAGTGCAAACCCCATAACGCCGGTCGTGCCGCCGCGAGCGGCGCCAGCACCGCGCATGCAGCAGACGGATCTCCGCTCCGCCGCAGCGCCGCCCCAAGCAGGAAATGTGCTTCCAGCGATCCGGGTTCCGCGGCCACGGCGCGCCGCGCCTGCGCCACGGCGGCAAACGGATCGACGCTCAGCAACCGCCGCGCCTCGCGCAATTCGGGAGAGGGGCCGGGGTTGGACAGCGTCATGATCCCGCAAGGCTGGAGGGCAAAGGCTGAGCCTATCCGCCACCGACCTTAAAATCTACAAAGCCACCGCTTGATCGCTGTCAAAGCCGCTGCCGGGGCACTCACTCAGGATTGGCAAGCGGCTCCAAAGCGGCGCGGTCCGTG
Organism: Sphingomonas sp. PL20; assembly: GCF_017875905.1. Lineage (NCBI taxonomy): Bacteria > Pseudomonadati > Pseudomonadota > Alphaproteobacteria > Sphingomonadales > Sphingomonadaceae > Sphingomonas > Sphingomonas sp. PL20. The sequence goes on from NZ_JAGINH010000002.1 coordinate 3,032,317, forward strand.
ATGAGGATCGACCGCCCCCCGCGCGCCAGCGTGATCGCGCCGAGCACCTTCAATCGCGTCAATTGACGACTGACCGTTTCGATGGTGAGGCCAAGAAAATCCGCCATATCGCCACGGCTGACGGGTACATCGATGCTGATCGATCCGTCCGCCATCCGGACCGCCGTGCGGTCGACCAGATCGAGCAGGAAGCCCGCCACACGCTCCTGCGCGCCGCGCTTGCCCAGCGTCAGCATCCGCTCACGCGCATCGTTCAGCGAGGCGAGCGTGCGCCGCAACAACATCCGTTCAATCGACGCCGCCTCTGCCATCACGCGCTCGAAACGCTCGCGCGGATAGACGCACAGGTCGCTGTCGACCAGCGCGGTGACGGTCAAGGACGACGTCTCTTCGAACAATTGCCCGACGAAATCGCCGGCAAACACCAGGCCGACAATCTGTTCGCGCCCGTTTGCGGTCGAAGCGGTGACTTTGAGGATGCCCGACACGACATTGGCGCACAGCACATTATCGTCGCCCGCCCAGGTGAGCACCTGCCCCGCCGCCAGCGCGCGTCGCCGCCCGATCGAACTCAGTGCGGAAAGGTCGTCCCTATCGGCGGCACCGCACAGGCCCATATCCCGTACGTCGCATTCCGCGCACCTGTTGCTTTGCGTCCCCATGCCGCCGCTATCACAGGAACAGCGCGCCACGCCTGTACGTAATTATCCTGATGCCGTGCTCAATCCCCCTCGCCATCGTCGAGGAGATCGGCGGCGGTCCTGCGGCTGCACATCGCGTGACATCCGGTCGGACAGTCGCGTCGCTGCCCGGGCGGCTCGCCGGGACGCCCGAGCGGGATCGTCACCGTGCCGTGCCCACCGCAGATCGCCGCGGTGATACTGTCCCCCGGCGGCCCCGCCTGCGCCACCGTGGCGCTGGCCAGCCCCAGCACCGCGACCAACGCCAAGCCCGCACCGCCCCGCGAAGACCGCGCAGAATGGCAGGGGTTGGGACACCACATGTGCGATTCTATACGCGCATCCGCCGCGCCGGGTGTTTGACCCCGATCAAGCATGGGGCGTTACCGGGTCGATCGGCTTGGCGAGCGCGGGCTGATCGTCCTCCTCGATCAGGATGCGCAGCGCGGCCCCATCGAGATCCTCAAACTGCCCGGCGCGCGCCGCCCAGAAGAACGCCGCCAACCCCGCCAGGCCCAGCGCCAGCGCCACCGGAATCAGCACCACCAGCCCGGTCATCGCGCCACGCCCCGCAAACGCAGCGCATTGGCAACGACGATCAGCGAGGATCCCGACATGGCGAGCGCCGCGATCAACGGGGTCACTTGCCCGGCAATCGCCAGCGGCACCGCCAGCACGTTATAGCCGATCGCCAGCGCGAAATTCTGCCGCACGACGCGCATGGTCCGGCGCGCGGCCGCCACCGCGATCGGCACGGGCATCAGCTTGTCGCCAAAGAAGACGAGGTCGGCAACCAACTGGCTGACATCGGTGCCCGAAGAGGGGGCCATCGCAACAAACGCGCGCTTCATCGCCGGGCCATCATTGAGGCCGTCGCCGACCATCAGCACCTTGCGCCCGCGCGCGGCAAACTCATCGACGATGCGGCATTTGTCGGCAGGGTCCATCCGCGCGCTGCCATCGATGCCCAGCGTATCGCCAATCGTCTCGACCACCGCCGCCGCATCACCCGATAACAAGCGCGGGGTAAACCCCTCCGCCCGCAAGCGCGCGATCGCCGCCGTGGCGTCGGGCCGCAAGGCATCGCCAAAGGTCATCACATGCGCCGGCGCATCGCTGATCCCGAAAGCCGCCGCCGCATGTGCCTGCGTCGCGCCCTCGGCTGCGCCAACCCAATCAAGACGCCCCAACCGCACCAGCGCGTTGCCAAACCGCCCTTCGACCCCGAGCCCCGGATGCTCGACGATATCGGTCACCACAGCGGCGACAACGCCAGCGCGCCCTAGCGTATCGGCGAGCGCCATCGACAGGGGATGACGACTGGCTTGCGCCAGCGCGAGCAGGACCCCTCGCTCCACCGGGGCGGACGGCAACCCGTCCAACGGCGTGAGATGCCCGAGCGTCACCGTGCCGGTCTTGTCGAGCAACACGGTATCGGCGGCCGCCAGCCGCTCCAGTGCCGAACCGTCCTTGAGCAAAATCCCCGCGCGCATCAAAGCGCCCGCCGCGACAACTTGTGCGATCGGCACCGCCAGCCCCAGCGCGCACGGGCAAGTGATGATCAGCACCGCGACCGCAATCGTCAGCGCCTGGTGCAGCCCTGCGCCCGCGATCAGCCAGCCGACCAGGCTCAGCGCCGCCAGCGTGTGCACCGCCGGCGCATAGAGCCGCGATGCGCGATCGGCGATGCGGACATAACGCGACTTGCCCTGTGTCGCGGTCTCCATCAGCCGCGCGATGTCGGCGACGATCGTCGCCTCGCCCGCCGCCGTTACGCGCACCGTCAATGGCCCGCTGAGGTTGATCGTGCCCGCCAGCACGGTGTCGCCAACGGTAACCGCCTCCGCCAAGCTCTCGCCCGTGACAAGCGAACGATCGACACTGCTGCGCCCGGTCTCCACCACGCCATCGGCCCCGATCCGCTCCCCCGCCGCGATCAGCAGCCGCATTCCCGGTGCCAGTTCGGCGGCAAGGCGCTGCTCGGTGCTGCCATCGGGTCGCCGCACCAGCACTTCAGCCGGAACGCGCCGCATCAGCGCCGCGACCCCGTCCGCTGCCCGCACGCGCATCGCGCTGTCGAGAAAGCGCCCGGCGAGGAGGAAGAACAGCAGCATCGTCACGCCGTCGAAATAGGCATGCGCGCCGCCGATCGCGGTTTCGTACAGGCTCATCGACAGCGTCAGGATGACGCCGATCGAAATCGGCACGTCCATATTGGTGCGGCCATGCCGCAGCGCACCCCACGCGCTCTTGAAGAAAGGCCGCCCGGCATAAGCGACCGCCGGCAAAGCGATCGCCGCCGACAGCCAGTGGAACAGCGTCCGCGTCGCGCCATCCGCGCCCGACCAGATCGACACCGAGAGCAGCATGACATTCATTGCTGCAAAGCCCGCAACCGCCAGCGCGGTCATCAACATGCGGCTTTCGCGATTGGCCGAGGCTTCGCTTTCCCCGACAAACGGCTGCGCCGAAAAACCCAGCCGCCCGATCGCGGCTTGCAGATCGTCATCGGCAACGTTGGCGGCGTGCTCGATCCGCACGCGCTTGCTGGTGAAATTGACGCGGGCCGACGTTACGCCCGAAACCTCTGGCAGGCCCTTTTCCAGCTTGGCAATACACGCGGCGCAGCGCAGCCCGTCGACCGTGAAGATCGAGGTTTCGAGCGGCGCTGCCGTGCTCATGCGGGAATCTCGTCGTCGAAGCGCGCATCCTCATGCCCGTGGCGGACATCGACGCGGAGCAGCCAGCGTCCGGCCGGGAGCGCCGTTGTCGAGACAAACCGCCCCTTGCCGACCGAGCGGAACACCAGATCCCGCTCCGGCAGTCGACCAAGCGGATGCGTCGCGCGCACCGTAACCACCGCATCCGACAGCGGACCCTGCGGGGCAAGCGCAGTGACGATCACGACGCGGTCACCATCGACAGTCGCATCGACATTCCAGTTGAGCCCACGCTGCGTGCGCGCCTCGGCCAGCCAGTCGTTGAAGCGCTGGCTGGCGACATAGCTGTTATCGACCACCGTCCCGCCAAAGGTGCCGATCGCGTAGCTTGCCATCAGCACGTTGACCGCGATCACCAGCCCGAACATCGCGACGATGATGCCAGTCATGTGCCAGCCGGTGAAAGGTCGTGTCATGGCGTGGGCTCCGGGCGTTCGAAGAAGCTGGTGTCGCGGGCCGACCCGCCCTCTTTGTCGAGCGCGCGAACGGTGAAGGCAAGATCGGCGCGCGTCGGCCCAGCGCCAGGCGCGCTGACGAACAGCGGGACTTGCGCGACCTGGTCGGGCGCGACGTCCACGCGAACACTCCGCGCGGCCTGGTTACGTCCTGCCTCTTCGGTCCACAGCACCGCGCCGGGAACCCCCGAGATCGCAATTTCGACCGAGCGCGGACGCTCCTCCATGTTGCGGACCTTGACGGTATAGCCGTTGCGAATGCTGCCGTCCGACAAGCGCACCCATTGCGGATTGCGCGTCTGCAAGACGCCGATGCCGATCCGTTCGCGATTGCCCAGCGCGAACAACATCGCCAGGCCGATCCCCGCCCAGGCACCGAAATAGAGGAGGGTGCGCGGCCGGAACAGGCGCTTGAGCGCGGGTACCGGTGCCTCACCCGCTTGTGCGAGCCGCGCGTCGAGATCGGTCGTATAGCCGATCAAGCGACTGGGCCGACCGATCTTGGCCATGATCCCGTCGCACGCATCGATGCACAGGCCACAGGTGATGCAGCCGATTTGCGATCCTTCGCGAATGTCGATTCCGGTCGGGCACACCGCGACACAGGCGTTGCAATCGATACAGTCGCCGATCCGCGATGCCAGCTCGGGCTGCTCGATCAACGCGACCAGCGAGGGCGTCCCCAACACCACCTGTGCCAGCGGCTCAGCGCGCTTCAACCCATGCGAGCGCGGCTCGCCCCGCCATGCCTTGTAGGTGACGGTCAGCGATTTCTCGTCGAGCATCGCGCTCTGGATGCGCGGCCACGGGCACATATAGATGCACACCTGTTCGCGCATCAGCCCGCCGAAGATATAGGTGGTGGCGGTCAGCACGCCGACCGTCGCATAAGCGACGAATGGCGCACTGCCTTGCACGAACGCCCGACCCAGCGTCGGTGCGTCGGCGAAGTAGAAGATCCAGGCCCCGCCGGTGAGCGCACCGATCACCAGCCAGATCGAATGTTTGGCAATCCGCCGCGCAATTTTGGACGGCCCCCAGGGCGCGCGCTGCAGCTTGATCTGGGCGTTGCGGTCGCCGTCGATGGCGCGTTCGACATGCACGAACAGGTCGGTCCACACGGTCTGCGGGCAGGCATAGCCGCACCACGCCCGCCCCACCGCCGATGTCACCAGGAACAGCCCGATTCCGGCCATGATCAGCAGGCCCGCGACATAATAAAATTCGTGCGGCCAGATCTCGATCGAGAACATGTAGAAGCGCCGATGCGCCAGATCGACCAACACGGCCTGATCCGGCGCATAGGGCCCGCGGTTCCAGCGCAGCCACGGCGTGACGTAGTAGATTGCGAGCGCGACCAGCATGATCGCCCATTTCAAGCGCCGGAACGGGCCGTCCACCGCCTTCGGGAACACCTTGCGGCGCGCCTCGAAAAACTGTTGCCCCTCACCGGTCAAGTCTTGGGGATGGGCCATCAGCGCGCCGCGACCGCCGCCGGTGCAGGAGTCTCCGCCGGTGCCGGCACCGGGTCGACCGGCGTCTTTTCGCCGCCGCCCAGCGAGTGGACATAGATTGCCAGCATCTTGACCGTCACCGGATCAAGCCGCGCACCCCAGGCGGGCATGATGCCGTAGCGCGCATTGGTCACCGTCTCGGTGATGGTGTCGCGGTCCCCGCCATACAGCCAGATGCCGTCGGTCAGATTGGGCGCGCCGACGGCGCGGTTCCCCTTGCCAGCATCGCCATGGCACACCGCGCAATTGGCGGTGAACACGGCGGCACCGCGCCTGGACGAAGCGGTCACCCCCTCTTGCTTGGACAGGAAGCGGACATAGGATACCACATCCTGCACTTCCGCAGGCTTCAGGATGCCATCGCGCCCAAAGGCCGGCATTTGCGACATGCGGGTTTCGTCGTCGCCGGGCTGGCGCACGCCGTGCAGCAAGGTTTGCTGAATCGTCTTCAGATCGCCGCCCCACAACCAATCGTCATCGTTGAGGTTGGGATAGCCTTTGGCCCCCGCCGCGCCTGCGCCGTGACACTGTGTGCAATAGACCTTGAAGGCCGAATGCCCGCCCTCCTGCGCCGCGCGCAGCAATTTGGGATCGGACGGAATCTGCTCGATCGGCGTTTGTTCGAGCGCGTGCATCACCGGCGCGCGCCGCGCATGGTCCGCCGCCATTTCCTTGGCGAGATCGCCATGGCTCGACCAGCCGAGCACGCCCGTGCTCGCGCTGTGCAACATCGGGATGGCGGGATAGAGCACCACCATCACCGCCGCAAACGCGATGCAGGCGTAGAAGGTGTACAGCCACCAGCGTGGCATCGGGGTATCGAGTTCCTCGATCCCATCCCATTCATGCCCGACGAAACTGGTGCCGGTGGGCTCGTCGATGCGCTTTTCGTCAGCCATCCACTTCGTCCTCTTGCTCGAAGATGCTCATTGCCGCCCGCTCGTGTCCGGCAGAAACCGAGCGCAGGAAGGTCCAGCCGGTGAAGGTCAGGAACGCCACCCCCATCAGGATCAGCCCCCAACTGTCGGCAAATTCCCGCAGCACATCATACGTGGTCATCGTGCCTGCTCCCGCGGTGCGGCCGATTTGAAATCGACCTGGGTGCCAAGGCCCTGCAGATAGGCGACCAGCGCATCCATCTCGGTCACTTGCCCAGGCTTGCCGTCGAAATCGCGCGCCACTGCCTTGGGATAGCGCTTCAGCAGGCCTGCCGTGTCGCCCTCGCCCGTCGCCTGGGTGGTGACGTCCTCGGCCGCCTTGGCGATCTCCTCATTGGTATAGGGCACGCCGACGCGGCGCAGCGCGACCAGATGATCGCCAATGTGGCTGACGTCGAGATCGCGGTCCGCCAGGAAGGCGTAGGGCGGCATGATCGATTCGGGCACCACTGCACGCGGGTCCTTCAAATGCTGGACATGCCAGCCATCCGAATAGCGCCCGCCGACCCGTGCCAGATCCGGCCCGGTGCGCTTCGATCCCCATTGGAACGGGTGATCGTACATGCTTTCGGCGGCGAGGCTGTAATGGCCGTAGCGTTCGGTCTCGTCGCGGAACGGGCGGATCATCTGGCTGTGGCAGCCATAGCATCCCTCGCGAATGTAGATGTCGCGCCCGGCGAGTTCGAGCGGGGTGTAGGGCCGCACGCCCTCCACCTTGGTCACGGTCGAGTCGATCCAGAACAAGGGCGCGATCTCGACGATGCCGCCGATGGCGACGGTGAGGAAGGCAAGCACCGCGAGCAACGTGACGTTGCGCTCGATCACTTTGTGGCGGTTGAGGAGGTTTGCCATGGTCGCGCCCTTATTCTGCTGGGACGTGCTGGAGCGGACGGTCGCGCGCCGGATCGAAGGCCGGGGACGACATCGGGGCTTCGTCGCGGAGCTTGCCCGCAATCGTCATCCAGATGTTCCAGGCCATGATCAGCGCACCGGTGAGGTAAAGCAGCCCACCCGTCGTGCGGATCAGATAATAAGGGTGCATCGCCTGGACGACTTCGGCGAAGGAATAGACGAGATACCCGTCGCTTCCATATTCGCGCCACATCAGCCCCTGCATGATGCCCGCCACCCACATCGACGAAGCGTAGAGGACGATGCCGAGCGTGGCGCACCAGAAGTGCCAGTTGACCATCCGCAGCGAATAGAGCCGGGTGCGGCCCCACAAACGCGGCGTCATATAGTACAGCGCACCGAAGGTGATCATCCCGTTCCAGCCAAGCGCGGCGGAATGGACATGGCCGATCGTCCAGTCGGTATAATGGCTGAGCGAATTGACCTCCTTGATCGACATCATCGGCCCCTCGAAGGTGGCCATGCCGTAGAAGGCGAGCGCGAACACCATCATGCGGATGATCGGATCGGTGCGGATCTTGTCCCAGGCACCGTTGAGCGTCATCAGGCCGTTGATCATGCCGCCCCAGCTCGGCATCCACAGCATCACCGAGAACACTTCGCCCAGCGTCTGCGCCCAGTCGGGCAGCGCGGTGTAATGGAGGTGATGTGGCCCCGCCCAGATGTACAGGAAGATCAGCGACCAGAAGTGGATGATCGACAGGCGGTAGCTATAGATCGGCCGTTCGGCCTGCTTGGGCACGAAATAATACATCATGCCGAGGAAGCCCGCCGTCAGGAAGAAGCCGACCGCGTTATGGCCATACCACCACTGCGTCAGCGCGTCCTGCACGCCGGCAAAGGCCGAATAGGATTTGGAGCCGAAGAACGACACCGGCATCGTCACATTGTTGACGAGGTGGAGCATCGCGACGGTGATGATGAAGCCGAGATAGAACCAGTTGGCGACATAGATATGCGGCTCGGAGCGGCGCACGATCGTGCCGACATAGACCGCGAGGTACGAGACCCAGACGATCGTCAGCCAGATGTCGACATACCATTCGGGCTCGGCATATTCGCGCCCCTCGGTAATGCCGAGCACATAGCCCGACGCCGCCAGCACGATGAACAATTGATAGCCCCAGAACACGAAGCGCGCGAGCCAGGGAAACGCCAGGCGCGCGCGGCAGGTGCGCTGCACCACATAATAACTCGTCGCGATCAGCGCGTTGCCGCCAAAGGCGAAGATCACCGCCGAGGTGTGCAGCGGCCGCAAGCGCCCGAAGGTGGTATATTCGGAATGGAGATTGAGCAGCGGGAAGGCGAGCTGCGAGGCGATGACCACGCCGACCAGCAAGCCGACAATCGCCCAGAACACCGTGGCGATCACGCCCCAGCGGATCACTTCGTCATCATAGCGATCGCGTGGGGCAGGCAAAGAGCCGTCCGCCGCGATCGCCGGATTGCCGACGCGCCGCATCGCGTAAAACGCGGCGACAAACGCCGCCAGCGCGACGATTCCCATCTGGATGGCAAAGCCCTGGTCGATCGCGCAGGCGGACATCCCGACTGCCGCGAACGCCACCACGAGCCACGCCACGGCCCTCATCACGATTCCGTCCATTCGCGCCTCCGCAACCAGTAGAGCTTGTCCATGGCCACATCGGCCGACGCGGCCCTTGACCTTCGTCAAACCGCTACCGAGGATTCTGAACGCGGGCTGTACGTAGATGTACGCGCCTGTGGGCCTTTGGCGGGTGCGACCGCCCTGCCCCCGAATCAAACGAGGCCGGGCACACGCCCGGCCTCGCTCGCGATCTTCGCGTTGCGCGACGTTTAGGTGGCGGGTGCCAACGCGGCGACCGCCGCCGCATCCGCCGTTGGCGGCGCATTCTCGAAATCGATCACCACGCGACCTTCGATCTCACCACGATGCATCCGCCCGAACACATCGTTGATGTTCTCCAGCGTATCGGTCGTCACCGTCGCGCGCACCTTGCCCGCGGCGGCGAAATCGAGCGATTCCTGAAGATCGAGCCGCGTCCCCACGATCGAGCCGCGGACGGTGATGCCATTGAGCACCGTGTCGAAAATCGACATCGGGAATTCGCCCGGCGGCAAGCCGTTGAGCGACACCGTGCCGCCGCGCCGCACCATGCCCATCGCCTGTTTGAACGCGATCGGGCTGACGGCGGTGACCAGCACGCCCTGCGCGCCGCCAATCTCTTTCTTGATGAAGGCCGCCGGATCGGCGTTACGGGCATTGACCGTCAGGCTCGCCCCCAATTCCTCGGCCAGCTTCAGCTTGGCGTCGTCAATATCGACCGCGACGACGTTCAGCCCCATCGCCTTGGCATATTGCACCGCCATATGGCCAAGCCCGCCAATGCCCGAAATCGCCACCCAGTCGCCCGGCTTGGTATCGGTGACCTTCAGGCCCTTATAAACGGTGACGCCGGCGCACAGGATGGGCGAGATTTCGACGAAGCCGATGTTGTCGGGCAAGTGGCCGACATAATTGGGATCGGCCAGCACATATTCGGCAAAGCTGCCATTGACCGAATAGCCGGTGTTCTGCTGCGTCTCGCACAGCGTTTCCCAGCCGCCCAGGCAATGCACGCAATGCCCGCACGCACTGTACAACCACGGCACGCCGACGCGGTCGCCTTCCTTGACATGGGTGACGCCACTGCCGACCGCGACGACATGGCCGACGCCCTCATGCCCGGGAATGAAGGGCGGGTTGGGCTTGACCGGCCAGTCGCCCTCGGCGGCATGAAGATCGGTATGGCACACACCCGTCGCCGCGATCTTGACGAGGATCTGGCCCGGCCCCGGCATCGGCACCGTGACCTCTTCGATTACCAACGGCTTGCCGAACTCGCGGACAACGGCGGCTTTCATGGTCTTTTGCATGATCTGCTTCCTTTCGGGGGGACTCTAGGGGGGCGTCAGAACGGGGCGTCGATATCGACGACGTCGATCAGCTTGTGATTGACGAATTCCTTGAGGCCGAGGCCAAGCAGCTCGCGCCCATAGCCTGAGCGCCGCACGCCACCGAAGGGCAGATCGGCCTTGACCATCGTCGGATGGTTGACGAACACCATGCCGGTCGAGATCTTTTTCGCGACCTCGGCACCATGCGCCGGGTCGCCAGTGAAGACCGAACCGCCCAGACCGAAGGGCGAATCGTTGGCGATGCGGATCGCATCCGCCTCGTCCTTGGCGCGGAACAGCATTGATACTGGGCCGAAGAACTCCCAATAGCGCGCCGGATTGTCCTCACCGATGTCGGTCAGGATCGTCGGGCGCACGAACGCGCCGTGATTGGGCGCTTCCGGCCCGACTTCGGTTGCGGTCGCGCCATGTTCGACCGCCTTGCGGATCATTGCTTTCAGGTCATCCGCCGCGCTTTGCGACGACAAAGGCGCAAGCGTGGTTTCGGGATCGAACGGATCGCCCATGCGGAGCGCGGCCACACCCTTGGTGTAGCCCTCCAGAAACGCATCATAGACCGGATCGACGATAATCATGCGCTTGGATGAGACGCAGACCTGCCCGCCATTCCAGTGGCGACCGAACACCGCCCATTTCGTGGTCTTTTCCAGATCGGCATCGGCCAGCACGACAAAGGCATCGGCACCGCCCAATTCCATCGTGGATTTCTTCAGCGCCTTGCCCGCCGCTGCGGCGACACTTGCGCCAGCCGCTTCCGAGCCCGTCAGCGCCACGCCCTGCACACGCGGATCGTTGAGGATCAGCTCGATCTGGCTGTGGCCGGCGTACAGATTGATGAACGCGCCCTTGGGCAGCCCCGCCTCCAGCATCACCGCTTCAAAGGCGGCGGCGCTCTGCGGCACGTTGGAGGCGTGCTTCAGCAGCATCGTGTTGCCCGCCGAAAGCTGCGGCGCGATGATCCGCGCGATCTGATAATATGGGAAATTCCACGGCTCGACGCACAGCAACACGCCCAGGGGCTCGCACACCAGCATCGCCTCGCCCTCGGCCGGATCGGCAACGGGGAGCCGCTCGGGCTGCAACAGCGCCTCGGCATGGTGCGCATAATAGTCGAAAATCGCGGCGGACAATTCGACCTCTGCCTTCGCCTCGCTCAGCAACTTGCCCATTTCCAGCGTCAGCAGCGCGGCCAGCGACGCGCTGTCGCGCCGCAGGATCGTTGCCGCATTGGTCATGATCTGCGCGCGTTCGGCAAAACCCGTTTCGCGCCACGACAGGAACGCCGCATGCGCCGCGCCGATCGCTTCGACGATCTGTGCATCGGTCGCAGTCGGGAAGGTCTTGAGGGTTTCGCCGGTAAACGGATTGGTCGTTGCAAATGGCATGGGATGTCCTCTGATCGCTTGATCGCTGGAAGCGTCGGCCCGCGAGGGCGCACAGATCGGCCAGCCAACACATTTCGAATATTGGGATTTTTACCTAGAAGCGGCGCTCCGCCGCGATTTGATAGCGGTCAAACGCCCGTGCCTGCCCCACCGCTATCGCTCGAATGCAATCGGAATGATCGGGTGAGACATCGAGTGAACACCGCACGCACGGGCCACAACGGCACCTTCTGGACACGGTCGCATTATCTGGACCGGATGACCTTCCGCGAATTGGTGGTCGCCTATTTTCAGCATTATACGATTATCGCCTATCTGGCGCTGACCGCGCTTTCGATCGGCGTGTTCGTGTGGAACCCCGCCGCCGCGTTACCCACGGTCGCGACGGTCGCGCTGATTCTGTTTGCCTATCCGTTGATCTGGTACGTGCTGCACCGCTGGGTGTTGCATTGCCACTGGATGTTCAAAGTGCCGTTTCTGGCCTCGACCTGGAAGCGGATCCATTACGACCATCATGTCGACCCCAATCATCTGGAGGTGCTGTTCGGCGCGCTTTACACCACGTTGCCGACGCTGCTCGTCGTCGCCGCCTTGCCGGGCTATCTGATCGGCGGGATCGGCGGCGCGGCGGCGGGGTTCGCGACCGGGCTGCTGTGCACCTGTTTCTACGAGTTTTTCCATTGCATCCAGCACCTCGCCTACAAGCCGCGGATCAAATGGCTGGCGACGATGAAGGTGCGTCACGTCGAACATCATTTCCACGATGAGGACGGTAATTTCGGTATCACCAACTTTCTGTGGGATCGCCTGTTCGGCACGCTCTATTCCCGCGCCGACCGTCCCGCGAAGAGCCCGACCGTGTTCAACCTCGGCTATACCGAGGAGGTTGCCCGGCGCTATCCGTGGGTCGCGCGTCTGTCGCGCGGCGTCGCGGTTGGCCATCCGCGCCGCCGCACACCCAATAAGCAGGTATAGCGCGCAGCCCCGTCGTCAGGCCGACCCCACCAAGGCCCGCACGGCGCGCGCGACGGTTTCCAGCGCGCCGTCCGCCGCAACGTGGTGCCAGTCGCCGAGCGGGCCGACCGCATCCGCCGCCTGATTGCGCACAACGGCGGCATTGGCGTCCGACGCGTCATCGCGCCGCCCCGCGACCCGCGCCAGGCGGTGATCGATCTCAGCCTCCAGCCAGATGCCGGTAAACACAACCCGGCCACGCCGGGCGACAATCTCGATCGCATCGCGCTGGTCACGCGATGCGAAGGTTGCATCGACGATGACAGCACTCCCCTGCGCCAGCGCGGCGGCCGCCAGCCGATCGAGCGAACGATAGACCTGCTCCGTCACGTCGGGCGCATAATAGGCTGGCGGCAGCGCTTGTTCGGGCATGGCACCGACGCTGCGTTTTCGCAGAACATCCGTGCGCAGGATGCGGGCGCCGGGCGGCTGCCCCACATCCCCGCCCAGATTGCGCGCGACACTCGACTTTCCGGTCCCCGAGAGCCCGCCAATCGCGACCAGCCGAGGCGGCATCGGCGTGATCAGATCGGCGGCCAGGGCGCAATATTCCTTCGCCTCGCGCTCCAGCGCGCCATCCCCCGCCGCCTGCGCGCTGCGAGTCGCGGCGACGTGCGCCCGAATCACCGCGCGCGTGGCCAGGAAAAGCGGCAAGAGCGCGAGCCCGCCCTCATCTTCCGGCGAAAGATCGAGATAGCGGTTGAACACGATGTTCGCCGCGCGCCGCAGCCCCCGCCGCCACAAATCCATCACCAGAAAGGCGAGATCGTAGAGGACGTCTGTGGTGGCGAGTTCGGTATCAAATTCGAGGCAGTCGAACAACGTCGGCTCGCCATCGATCACCGCAATATTGGCGAGGTGCAAATCGCCATGCCCATGCCGCACCCGCCCCGCCGCTGCGCGCGCATCGAGCAAGGGCGCGAGCGCCGTCACCCGCCCCCGCAAATCGCGGTCTAGCTGGGCGAACTGCGCACCGTCGAGAACCGTCGGGAATTGCCCCAGCCGATCGAGCGCGGCTTCGACGACGGTGCGGAAATCGTCTGCGGCGGTACCCGTTCGAACGATCGGCTCGGTCGCGTGGAAGCGCTGAACGCGATCCGCCAGCCGCAGCAGCAGCGCATCGTCGATCTGCCCGCCCGCCGCCATCTCATCGAGCAGCGCGCCATCGGGAAAGCGAGTCATTTCAAGCAGCCAGTCGACCGTCTCGCCCGCCCCGTCGATCGATAACCGCCCCGTCTTGCCGCGACGGATCGGGTGGACCGCGCGATAGAGCGTTGGCGCGGTGCGGCGGTTTAGCGAAAGCTCCGCCTCCAGCGCGATGCCGCGCAGGGCTGGCGTCGAAAAATCGAGATAGGGCAAGCGCACCGCGCGCTTCAGCTTCCACGCCCGATCGGGGCACAGGAACACCACGGCAGCATGGGTGTCGATCCGGCGAGGCGGGCTTTTGAGACCGAAAGCCGCGCCGGATTCAAGAAACGCGAGGATCTCCGTCTGCGCGCCCAGCGCGGGCTCTGAAAAGGGCAAGGACGTCATCATCGCCGAAAGGGTAGCAGCGACGCCGGCTCACTCTATCGGGAAGATTACGTGGATCGATACCCAGAATGAGAACAACTCAAAATGCTTTCGAGATTGCGGCGTCGCGCCCGTAAACATCGTCAAGATACGCCACGCCGCCCACCGCTGCCGGATCGGCCACTGCGGTGAAATAGACGATGTAGACCGGCACCGGCCGATCGAGCGCAAAGGTGTGATTGGTGCGCTCCGCCAGATAGTGATCGAAGCTGCGTGCGGTCGCCGGTGCGAGCAGCGTGCGCGCCAGCACATCGGGATGTTCGGTGCGCACGCAGCCATGCGAGAAGGCGCGCCGCTCCTGTTCGAACAGGCCCCGGGACGGCGTGTCATGCAGGAAGATGCTATAGGCGTTGGGCATCTCGATCTTGACTTGGCCGAGCGCGTTGAGCGGCCCCGGTCGCTGCCGCACCTGCAACCGCCCTCCCGCCGCGCGCGTCGCGACATAGCCAAGCCGTGCGGCCTGAGCCGGGCGATTGCGCACCATCGCGCCGACGCTTTCGGACACGATGCTGCTCGGCACAGTCCACCACGGATTGGCGGTGACCCCGGTCACCAGCGCGGCAAACACCGGCGTTGGCGTGGTCGGCTTGCCAACGATGATGCGGTGGCTTTGCAGGATGTGATCGCCCTCGATCAGGTCGAGCCGATAGGCCGCCGGATTGACCCAGAGATAATGGGCCCCAAGCGCGCGCGGCAACCAGCGCCAGCGTTCGAGGTTGACCTTCAACGTCGTGCAATGCGCGGGGGTATCGCACGTCGGCAGCGCGGCACGCAGAGCGGCATAGCCCGACGACCGCGGCAACAGCGCTTGCAACGCGCCCGCGACATCATGCCGCACCAGCGCCTCGCGCAACCACAGGTCGAGATCGATCGGATCACGCGCGATCTCCCATCCTGTGCGCGCGTCAGCCGGTGCCGCGCCTTCGGCATAATCATGCGCGAGCAGCAGCGCGGCGCGACTGGCCTGCGCCTCCAGGTCCGGCGCGCGCTGGTCGATCGCGCGTTGCAACGCCGCCCCGCTATAGCGCTCTGGGGTAAGCCCTTCCTGCGCCGACCGGCCGATTTCCTGGACGAGCGCGGCAAGATCGCTGGCGGACCAGCGCGGTGCCTGGGCCGCGACCTGAGGCACCACCGGCTGTTGGGGCGCAGCCGCAGCAACCGAGGCGCTCGCCGCGACCGAAAGGGCCGCAGCGAGGCGGACGAACACGGACATGTCCAAGATCGTTCAGTGCGCCAGGAAGATCGGCACGGGGCTTTTGGTCAACATCATCCTGGTAACTCCACCAAACAGGGCCTCGGCAACGCGCGCATGACCGAAGCCGCCCATCACCACATAGCCGAAATGCCCGCTCGACACGCGTGCAAACAACGCGTCGCCAACCTTCTCCCCGGCAAGGGCGACATGGTCGATCTCTGCATGAATATCGTAGCGCGAGAGATAGGCCGCAGCCGCTTCGGCGGGGAGGCGATCGGATTCGTCGCCGATCGCGATGATCGTGACTTGCTGGGCATGGCGCAGCAGCGGCACCGCCGCCCGTACGGCCGCCCCGGACGAGGCCGAGCCGTCCCAGGCGATCAGCGCCCGGTCAAGATCAAGCCGAACCAGATCCTCCGGCACGGCGAGCACGGGCGTGCGCCCCTTGACCACCAGATCGCCCGCCAGCGCCCGCATGTCGGGCACCGGGCACGCCTCCAACTGGCGATTGACGACGATAAGGTCGGCAAGTGCCGATTCATCGCGCAGGCACGGTGCCACTTCGCCGCACGCATCGCGCCAATCCCAGCTCACATCCTCATGAACCAGCCGCGCCTCCAATTTAGCGCGGTTGGTGGTTTCGCGCTGCTTTTCCTCTTGCAGCAACATCCCGAAACCGGCGTCGCCCAGAGCGTCCGAGACCACCATGGCCGGCATGATCGTCACGTCAAGGCACACCAAATGCCCTTCCAACGTGCGCGTCAGGTCGAGCGCGGCCTGAAACCGCGCTTCCTGGCCGCCATCATCATGCACCAGCAGCAATATCGTCTTCATGCCCGCCTCCGAAGGTCTCTTGGTCTGCGGGCACGGTAACGGGCGCAGCCAGCACGCGGCATTGGGACTAATACGCAGACGGTGCCATTCCATCGCGCATGGCGGGCTTGAAGGGTGGGATCAGCCGCCGTGCAGCAAGTCGCGGAAGCGACGGGGTTGCGAGCGCAGATACTGGTTCGGTGCCCGCACCTGCGCGCCCAGTTCCGCCGCCGCATGCCACGGCCAGCGCGGATCGTACAAGATCGCACGCGCCAGCGCGACCATATCGGCGTCGCCCGTGCCGACAATCGCTTCTGCCTGTTCCGGCTCGGTAATCAGCCCGACCGCGACGACCGGCAGTCCCGTCGCCTGTTTCACCGCGCGCGCCAGCGGCACCTGATAGCCCGGGCCGACCGGAATATCCTGGCGCGGATCGAGCCCGCCGCTCGAGACATGGATCGCCGAACAGCCACGCTGTTCCAGCGCCTGCGCAAAGGCGATGGTCTGGTCGATATCCCAGCCGCCTTCCACCCAATCGGTGCCCGAAACGCGCATCGTCACCGGCTTTTCCGCAGCAAAGGCACTGCGCACCGCATCGAACACCTCGAGCGGAAAGCGCATCCGGTTTTCGAGGCTGCCGCCATACTCGTCGTCGCGCCGGTTCGACAGCGGGGAGAGGAACTGATGGAGCAAATAGCCGTGCGCGCCGTGCAACTGCACCGCATCGATACCCAGCCGATCGGCCCGGCGCGCGGCCGCCGCAAACGCCGCGCGCACCCGATCGAGTCCGCTGCGGTCGAGCGCGACCGGCGGAATGTCGCTTTCAGCAAACCCCAGCGCCGACGGTGCTACCGTCTGCCACCCATTGTGGTCCGAAACCGGAAGTTGCGCCCCACCCCGCCACGGCAGGTTCGTCGAGGCCTTGCGCCCGGCATGGCCGAGCTGGATCGCGATCGGCATGTCCGAATGTCGCCGGAGGCTTTCCAATACCCGCGCCATCGCCGCCTCGGTCGCATCGTCATACAGGCCAACATCGCCGTAGGTGATCCGCCCCTCGGGCTCGACCGCGCTTGCCTCGATCGTCAGCAAGCCAGCACCCGACAGCGCCAGATGGCCGAGATGAATCACATGCCAGTCGGTCATGCAGCCATCGACCGCCGAATATTGGCACATCGGCGCGATTACGATGCGGTTGGCCAGTGTCAGATGCCCCAGCGACAGCGGCTCGAAAAGTTTGGGACCAGTCATCAGACGTCTTCCTGTGTTCGGCTCAATAATAACGCGGGATCGGGCCCCATTGCGGCGTCTGATCGGGCAAGTCGATTTCCTCTTCGTCGACATAGCACCAGCCCCAACCCTCGGGCGGGTCATAGCCTTCGATGATCGGATGCTGGGTCGCGTGGAAATGCGCGGTCGCGTGGCGATGCGGCGACTGGTCGCAACAACCGACATGCCCGCACGCCCTACACAGACGCAAATGCAGCCAGACGCTGCCGATTTTGAGACACTCCTCGCACCCGCGCGCGCTCGGCGTAACCTCGTTGATCGTAATGCTATGGCGACAGGTGGTCATACAGTCTCCTTGGCCGATCGTTCGGCGAGCAGGGCATGGATTTGGGCGACGACGGCAGCGCCCTCGCCAACGGCAGCCGCGACGCGCTTGGTCGATCCACCGCGCACGTCGCCAATCGCGAACACGCCCGGCAAGCTCGTTTCCAGCGAGCGAGCGCCTTGCCCCGTGATGACGAAGCCTTTGTCGTCCAAATCGACGCAGCCCTGCAGCCAGCCGGTATTGGGATCGGCACCGATGAACAGAAACAGGTGCCGCAGCGCGAGCCGGCAGGTTGCACCGTCCGCGCGGTTGCGGAACTCGGCCGAGGCCAAGCCTGTGACCGGATCGCCGTCCAGCGCGACCACTTCGCTGCCGACGTGGATATCGACATTGGGCAACGCCGCGATCCGGTCGATCAGATATTGCGACATAGTTTCGCTCAAGGCGCGGCGGACGAACAGATGCAGGCGCTGCACCTGCGGCGCGAGGAAGACGATCGCCTGTCCCGCCGAATTGCCGCCCCCGACCAGCGCCACCTCTTCCCCGGCACACAGCCGCGCCTCGATCGGGGATGCCCAGTAAGAGATGCCGCGCCCTTCAAACTCGGCGAGATTGGCGATGTCGGGCCGACGATAGCGCGCGCCCGATGCCACCACGATCGTGCGGGCCAACAGCCGCTGCCCCCCCGCCAGTTCCAGCGCCATCCGGTCGGCGGTGCAATCGAGCGTTGTCACCTCCAGCGGCACCGCAATCTCCGCGCCGAACTTGAGCGCCTGATTATAGGCCCGCCCGGCCAGCGCCTGCCCGGAAATACCGGTCGGGAAACCCAGATAATTCTCGATCCGCGACGACGCTCCCGCTTGTCCGCCCATCGCACGTTCATCGAGCACGATCACCGACAGGCCTTCGGACGCGGCATAGACCGATGCCGCCAGCCCGGCGGGCCCTGCCCCCACGATCACCACATCATACATCCGCGCAGGGTCGAGCGTCGGCGTCATCCCCAGGCACGTCGCCAATTGCAACTGGCTCGGTCGACGCAGCACTTCGCCGCTTGGACAGACGACCAACGGCAATTCCTCAGGCGACACGCCGATCCGCTCGACCAGCGCCTTGCCCTCGGCGTCCGCCGCTGCATCCAGCACCTGGTTGGGATAACCGCTGCGCGTCAGGAAACCCTGCAGCCGCACGACCTCCGCGCTGTTCGGCACGCCAATCAGGATGGTTCCGGCCCCGCCTTCCTCGATCAGCGCGACGCGCCGGAGGATCAGCGCACGCATCACGATCTCGCCGACGTCGGCCGACCCGACCATCAACGCGCGCAGGTGCGGCGGATCGAACGGCAATGCAGTACAGCCCTCCGGCCCGGCATGACCCGCCGCGATCGACCCGCGCCCGGCCAGTTGATTGACCTCGCCGGTAAACTGGCCGGCCAGATGCGTCGTGACGGGTGCCTCATGGCTCAGGCCGTCGCGCCGCACGATCTCGATCGACCCTTCCAGCACGAGCCAGGCCGGAGCATCCTGCTGCCCGATGGCGTAGACGGTTTCGCCGGGCGCGAAGTGCCGTTCCGCGCCACTGGCAAAGCGCTTCGCCGTCGCGATCTGGGCCGCGTTCAGCACCGGAAACATCTGGTGGCCGCGTGTATCGGGGGTACTCATCGCTTCCGCTCTCCAACCGTCGAGACGACAATAACGCGTGAAACCAGCGGAGGAGACGATATTCGTCGCCAACTATACCAAGATATAAGCTCGGCAACCAATGTGGACGGAGGTGCGTACGACCGATAGTACAGGGCTGATATAGAAAGGCTGTTCCGTGCCGATTTTCCCCGACGACGTGTTTACCGAGCCGACCGACGTCGATCCCGACACGCTCGCCAATCTCGGACCGCTGCGGCGACTGGCGGGGACTTGGGAAGCCCGCAAGGGTGTGGATCTCAACCCCAAAGCGGAGGGCCCCGAACGGCGCGTCTATATCGAGCGGATCGTGCTCGATCCAATCGACCCGCAGGCCAATGGTCCGCAGCTTTTCTATGGCCTGCGCTATCACATCCACATCACCACCGAAGAGGAAGACATCACCTTCCACGATCAGGTCGGTTACTGGCTATGGGAGCCCACGACCGGGCTGGTGCTGCAGACCGTCGCCATTCCGCGTGGCCAGGTTGCGATTGCCTCCGGCCAGGCTGCCCCGGACGCTGACCGCATCGTGCTGAAGGCCGAGCGCGGGCAGACCGAATATGGCATCTGCTCGACCGCGTTCCTGGAATATGCGTTTCGCACCGACAGCTATCAGATCGAGGTCGTGTTCAATCCTGACGGATCCTGGAGTTATACGACGGATACGGTGTTGACCGTCCACGGTCGGGCGGAACCGTTCGCCCATCGCGACCAGAACACGCTGCTCAAGATCCGCGACGCCGAACCCAATCCGCTGGCGCGGATCCTCGCCGCGCGCGCGGCCGCTGAAACGGCGAGCCCAGCGGCCTAGCGCGCGGCGGCAACCGCTCCCCTCACCCGCGCAGCCACGACAGCACGAACGGTCGCAGCCCCGGCGTGGTGCCATTGGGGGTCTTGATGTCGATGTCCTGCCGGTTGAACTGGCGGTACAGCACCACGCTCAGCACGGCGGCGTAGAAGCACCAGACCGAGGCGAAAGCATAGCCCTTCACCAGATGCACGATCGTCAGCCCGATCACGTTAAGCGCGCCATAGCTGCGCACCACGCGGTGCGACGACAGCAGCAACGCCCCGCACGTCGCCAGAATGTAGAGCAACGACACCCACAATTGGCTGGTGATCGGGTTGGTATAGCGGATCGAATGCTGCTCGATCACGGCGCACGTCGGCGCAACCACGAGCCCGGTCATGTCCCACGCAAACACCAGCGCACCGATTGCCACCATGCCGAGAATGGCGATGCGCCGCCACCCCGGCGGCTCCAGCAGCAGCACCGCAAGCGGCATCAACAGCGGCAGGATGCCGATCGCATAGAGCGTGAACAGGAACACCGTGTGATCCAACGCATAAGGCCCCAGCCGCCCCTCCAGCGCGAGCCACACCATGCCCTCGGAAAACTGATGCGCGGCGAAGAGCAGCGGCACGCAGGCGAACAGCAGCGCGCGGGGTTCACGCACATGGCGCAGCGTCGCTACCCCGACCGTCGCCAGCACGGCCGAGGCGGTGAAGCTGGCGGTCGCGGAAAAGCACATGCGCGGGTCTTTCAAAAACAGCGATATCCCCGGTGTGCCGGGGATGACCACCTATGACCAGCGCCAAGTTGCGGGGGAGCACCAGAGCGCTCCCCCCTGAACCTTACGCCCGCGCGCCCTCGACCACCACGCTCGAATTGTGCCGCAGCGCCTTCAACACCGTCTCGACGATGGCATCGGCGTCGAGCCCAGCCTGGGCATATTGCACCTCGGGCTTGTCCTGGTCCTGGAACAGGTCGGGCAAGCGCATCGTGCGCAGCTTGAGGCCCGCGTCGATCAGGCCCGCGTCGCTGGCAAAGGTCAGCACATGCGCGCCGAGCCCGCCGACCGAGGCTTCCTCGATCGTCACCGCCACTTCGTGCGTGGTCAGCAGCTTGCGGATCAGCTCCTCGTCGAGCGGCTTGGCGAAGCGCAGATCGGCGACGGTGGTCGACAGGCCCTTGGCCTCCAGCGCCTCGGCGGCGCGCAGCGCCTCGCCCAGCCGCGTGCCGAGCGACAGGATCGCGACCTTGTGGCCCTGCCGCACGATGCGGCCCTTGCCGATCTCGAGCTGCTGGGCGACCTCGGGCAGTGCCACGCCGGTGCCGTTGCCACGCGGATAACGCACCGCGATCGGGCCGCTGTCGTGCAGCACGGCGGTGTGCGTCATATGCACCAGTTCGGCTTCGTCGGCCGGGGCCATCACCACCATATTGGGCAGCGAGGCCATATAGGTCACGTCGAACGACCCGGCATGCGTCGCGCCATCGGCCCCGACCAGCCCGGCACGATCGATCGCGAAGCGCACCGGCAAATTCTGGATGCACACGTCATGCACGACCTGGTCATAGGCGCGCTGCAGGAAGGTCGAATAGATCGCGCAGAACGGCCGCATCCCCTGCGCAGCAAGGCCGGCGGCGAAGGTGACGGCGTGCTGCTCGGCAATGCCGACGTCGAAGAAGCGTTCCGGGTGCGCCTTGGAGAAGCCGTCAAGCCCGGTGCCCGAGGGCATGGCTGCGGTGATCGCGCAGATCAGCGGATCGGTCTCGGCTTCCTTGCTCAGCTGGGCGCCGAACACATTCTGATATTGCGGCGGTCCCGGCGGGGCCTTGGCCTGCGCACCGGTGATGACGTCGAACTTCTGGACGCCGTGATATTTGTCGGCTGCGGCCTCGGCCGGCGCATAGCCCTTGCCCTTCTTGGTCACGACATGGACGAGGATCGGCCCTTCCTCGGCATCGCGCACATTTTCGAGCACGGGGATGAGCTGGTCGAGGTTGTGGCCGTCGATCGGGCCGACATAATAAAAGCCCAGTTCCTCGAACAGCGTGCCGCCCATCGCCATGCCGCGCGCGAATTCCTCGGTCTTGCGCATGCCGGTGGCGATCGGCTTGGGTAGCCGCTTGGCGAGCTTGCGCGCCAGGTCGCGGAAGCCGAGAAACTCGCGGCTCGACACGATGCGGCTGAGATAGGCCGACAGCCCGCCGACCGGCGGCGCAATCGACATGTCATTGTCGTTGAGGATGACGACCAGCCGGTTGCCCGCCTGGGCGGCATTGTTCATCGCCTCATAGGCCATGCCCGCCGACATCGCGCCGTCGCCGATGACCGCAATGCCCTTGCCGGGCTTGCCCGCAATCTTGTTGGCGACCGCAAAGCCGAGCGAGGCCGAGATCGAGGTCGAGCTGTGCGCCGCGCCGAACGGATCGTACTCGCTCTCGCTGCGCTTGGTGAAGCCCGACAGGCCACCACCCATGCGCAGCGTACGGATGCGGTCGCGGCGACCGGTCAGGATCTTGTGCGGGTAGCATTGGTGGCCAACGTCCCACACGAGTCGGTCATTGGGCGTGTCGAAAACATAGTGAATCGCAACCGTCAGCTCGACCACGCCGAGCCCGGAACCAAGGTGGCCACCAGTCACCCCGACCGCCGCAATCGTCTCCTGGCGGAGTTCGTCGGCAAGCTGGCGGAGCTGGGTGGGAGCAAGCGCCCGGAGATCGGCAGGATAATGGACCGTATCGAGCAACGGCGTTTGGAGAGCGTCAACCATCCCCCCAACTTAGCGCCATGGCGGGTTCCTGTCGATTGCCTGGATCGCGCTGCTCCGATTCTTGACGAGCGATGCATCCGCGCATCACAGTGCGCCATGTCCGAGCTGACGCCCCGCCTCGCCACCGAGGCCGATATTCCCGCGATCCGCGCTGTGATGGAGCGTGCGATCGACTCGCTGCAGGCCCCCTTCCTGACCCCGGACCAAATCGCCGCGAGCCGCCGGAGCATGGGGCTCGACACGCAATTGATCGCCGATCGCACCTATTTCGTGGTGACCGATGGGGAGGCGCTCGCCGGGTGCGGCGGCTGGAGCTACCGCGCGACGCTTTATGGTGGTGATGCCAGTGCGATCCGCCGCGATGCGCGCGTGCTTGATCCCACCGCAGACGCCGCGCGGATCAGGGCGATGTACACCGACCCTGCCTTTGTCCGGTGCGGGGTGGGCCGGATGGTGCTGGCGTTATGTGAAGACGCCGCCCGGACTGCGGGATTTCGCCGTCTGGAAATGATGGCGACGCTGGGCGGGGAACCGTTGTACCGTGCGTGCGGCTACCGCGAAATCGAACGCGTGCCCGCTATGGCGGACACCGATCCGCCGGTGCCGGGGCTCAGGATGGGCAAGGATCTGGCCTGACCGCGCTCAGCAGCAATCCGCGCATTTTCCGCGCACTTCGATCACCGGGCGCACCGGCGAAAAACCGGCGGCCTCGGCCGCCGAGCGCACGCCATTGGTGATCCGATCATCATCCAGATGCACCGTCTGCCCGCATGTATCGCACACCAGGAAGATGCAGTCGTGCAGGCAGCCGGGATGCGCATTGGCGATATAGGCGTTGGAGCTTTCCACCCGCCGCGCGAGATTCTTGCCAACGAACAAATCGAGGATGCGGTACACGCTGTTGGCAGCGACGCGGCGCCCTTCGGCCTTGGAGACTGCCTCGGCGATGTCATAGGCCGACGCCGGCTTGTCGAACCCGGCCAGCGCGCGAAAGATGTTGGCGCGCATCGCGGTCCATTGCTCGCCCGAGCGTTCGAGCGTCGCCTGCGCCGCGACGGCAAGATCCGCGCCCTGCGGTTCGGTATGGTGATGCGTTGCCATGCGGGTCAGATAAGCGTTGTCGACCCAAGCCGCAACGGCGCGACTCAACTGGTCAGTTCGCCGCGCGCCGGTTCAGATCATGACCGAGCGCGAGAATGGCGACGCCGATCAGCGTCCACACCGTCTCCATGCCCGACCCGTCATGCGGCAGCGAAATCGCCCCCGCCATCGTGCCAAGCCCAGCCGAACCGACCACTGCCGGGATCATATAGCCATGCGTAAAGATGCCGCGCCCCAGCGCCAGCACGCCAAAGCCGATCGCGATCGTCAGGCCCGCCTCATGGAATAACGGGTTGAGCAGCAGCCCGCCCGCCGTCGAGGCGAGCGCGATGAACACCGAACTCGCGATGCAATGCACCACGCACAGCCCCGACAGGCCGATCGCCATATTGTCGAAGCGCTGTTCGATCCACCGGACGGCGGGAGAAAGGGTCAGAGTCGTCATCTTGCTGCGCTATGTGGCACGCCGCCCGTCAAGTTACAACATATCATGCCCGGGAAATTTTTAGCGGGGATTTTTTGGAAGGAGCGTTATTCCGCAATCGACGCGCGGATGACGGGCGCGTAAGGCAGACGCATGCTTCAAGCGTCCTCGCTCCCGCAACAGGTCCGCCCGCGCACCCTGTCCAACTGGCTCTTCGGCGTCGCCGCGCTCGTCGTCGCGATGGTGGTGATCGGCGGCATTACCCGCCTCACCGAATCCGGCCTGTCGATTACGCAGTGGAAACCGATCAGCGGCATCATCCCGCCGCTCAATGCCGCGCAGTGGCAGGCGGAGTTCGATAACTACAAGAAAATCCCCGAATATCAGCAGCTCCATCGCGGCATGTCGATGGCCGGGTTCCAGGCGATCTTCTTCTGGGAATATCTGCATCGCTTGCTCGGGCGCGTGGTCGGTGCGGCCTATTTGCTGCCCTTGCTGTGGTTCTGGGCGCGCGGTCGCGTGCCGCGCGGCTATGTGCCGCGCTTGTTTGCGCTGGTCGCCCTGGTCGCTTTCCAGGGGGCGATTGGCTGGTGGATGGTTTCGTCCGGCCTCGTCAAGCGCACCGACGTCAGCCATGTCCGCCTGGCGGTTCATCTCGTCACCGCGCTCACCTTGCTCGCCGGCACCGTCTGGACCGCGCTCGATCTGCGCGCTTTGGCGCAGGACGGTCGCGCACGCCCGGCGCGCTTGCGGCCCGTCGCGGTGATCGCGCTGAGCCTGCTGTTCGGGCAGATCCTGTTCGGCGCGTTCACCGCCGGGCTCGATGCCGGGTATGCCTTTTCGAGCTGGCCCTTGATGGGCGATGAAATCTTCCCCGCCGCGACCCCGCTGACCGATCCGTTGTGGCGCAATGCCGTGGACAATCCGGTCGTGGTGCAGTTCATCCACCGCTGGTTCGCCTTCGTGGCGGCGGCAGGGCTCGTCATGCTCGCGCTTCGGGCGATGCGGGCGGGGGCACCGCGCACCGCCACGGTATTGATCGGCTTGGTCGCATGTCAGATCGCGCTTGGAATTGCCACGTTGCTGAGCGGCGTCGAGATTGTCGTCGCGGTCGCGCATCAGGCCAATGCCGCGCTCACCTTGATCGCGGCGACCGCCGCCGCCCATGCCGTAGGCCGACGTTTCGCGTGATACGCTGGCTGGGATTGCTGCCGGTCGCGCTTCTGGCAAGTGCGGCCCAGGCGGCGTTCCAGCCGATCCAGGATCGCCCCTACCGCTACGACTCGGTCGAAACGCGCACCGTTGACGGCGTTGAGCGGCGGTTTCAGTCAACCCGCACGGTCGTATTTCACCAGACCGAGCGCGGCTTCAGCGCGATCGTCACGCTGGTGATGGTCGATCAGCAAAACGCCGCAGGTGTTGCGCGCATGTTTGCAACCGCGACCGCGAGCCTGCTCAACCGCCCGCTGCACTTCACACTCGGCCCCGATGGAGCGATCAAAGGAGTCGAGGATGCCGACGCCACCATCGCGCACATCGCGGCCGCGATCGAACGGATGGCGGTAGGCACGCGCCGCCCCGGTATGTCGAGCGCGCTCGCGGCCCCGCTGCGCGCCATGCCGCCCGAGCGAAAGGTCGCCATGCTGACATCGATCCTGTCCCCGCTGCTCGCTGGGCCCCTGACCGACCGCCTACCGGGCAAAGTCGCGGTGACGCTGCCCAGTCGCCCACCGCTGGCTCCCGGCATGGCCCTGTCGGGCACCGAGACCGTGCGCCGGGCCGCAAATGGTGAAGTCACCATCGAGACCGAAGCGGCCGGCCGGGTCGACGCAACGCCACTTGCCAACAACCCCGGCCAATTTGCGGCGGGACCGGTGGCGGCCCCCTCCGTAACGACGCACGCCACCCGGACATTCGACTCCACATCGGGCCTGCTGGTCGCAAGCAGCGAAGCCAACGACGTGATCGCATCGGACGGCCGCGCATTTCACCGCACGCGCACCGCCACCGTCATAACGGTCACAGCGCCCGGCTGACTTTAAGGTGGTATTCCGATACCCGTCAGCAAACCCGCCTGTTGCTTGACTTTTGCCCACCTTCGCCGCAATAGGCCGCTCATCGGTGCCGTCCTTCGGGGCGGCACCTGTCGTTTTACACCCGTTCATACATAAAGGTCACAAGCCCCATGAAGGCGCTGATGAAGACCACCAAGCCGGCGCTGCCGCATGAGGTGGAAAAAAAGTGGCTGATCATCGATGCCGATGGTCTGGTCGTCGGCCGCATGGCCTCGATCGTCGCCAATATCCTGCGCGGCAAGCACAAGCCGAGCTTCACCCCGCACGTCGATTGCGGTGACAATGTCATCATCATCAACGCGGACAAGGTCAAGTTCACCGGCAACAAGCTGAAGGACAAGGTCTATTACAAGCACACCGGTTATGCCGGCGGCATCAAGGGTATTACCGCGGGCAAGGTGCTCGAAGGTCGTTTCCCCGAGCGCGTGATTGAAAAGGCGATCGAGCGGATGATCCCGCGCGGCCCGCTTGGCCGTCAGCAGCTGCGCAACCTGCGCGTCTTCGCCGGCACCGAGCATCCGCACGAAGCGCAGAACCCCGAAGTCCTCGACATCGGCGCCATGAACCGCAAGAACAAGGTGGGCAACTAATGTCCGACAACCGCCAGTCCCTCGCCGATCTCGCCGGCCTGACCAACACCCCTGCCCCCGTCGTTCCGGCCGAATCGGCTGCGTCCGACCGCAAGGCCGAAGAGTATATGGCCGGCCACATTGCCGAGCCCGCTGCTCCGACGATGCCGCTGCGCGAGCAGATCCTCGACAAGCAGGGCCGCGCTTATGCAACCGGCCGCCGCAAGGACGCCGTCGCCCGCGTGTGGATCAAGCCCGGCTCGGGCAAGATCACCATCAACGGCCGTGACCAGGAAGTGTATTTCGCCCGTCCGACGCTGCGTCTCGTCATCAACCAGCCGTTCGGCGTAGCCGAGCGCGAAGGTGCCTATGACGTCGTTTGCACCGTCAAGGGCGGTGGCCTTTCGGGCCAGGCCGGCGCGGTCAAGCATGGCATCAGCCAGGCGCTGACCAAGTTCGAGCCGATCCTGCGCGCGCCGGTTAAGGCAGCAGGCTTCCTGACCCGCGACAGCCGCACGGTCGAGCGCAAGAAGTACGGTCGCGCCAAGGCACGCCGCAGCTTCCAGTTCTCGAAGCGCTAAGTCCTTTTCACACCCAGTCGCGAAGGGGCGGTCCGGCAACGGGCCGCCCTTTTTCGTTCCGCAAAGACGCGTTTCGGCCCTGGCAGGCCTATTCCGCGCGTTCGCGCAGCAAGGGGGTTGCCGGGGCCAGGTCCATCGTGCGCTGCACGACGTCGAACCCTCCATCGCCGATGCGGATCTCGTTGAACGAGGGGGGCGTGATGCGGACTCGTTCGGACAAGGTGCCCGCCCCAATCATCCGCACCGTCCGGCCCTCAATCTCGTGGGCGATGTCGAAGGGATCGTGGACATGGCCCGTCAGCACGGCATCGACACCCGCTCGCGCGAGCGCAACCAATGCCTGCGCACCATTATGGGTGCGCGCCGACATGCGCGTTTCGGGTTCCGCGAGCGGGTGGTGACACGCGATAAAGATCCGTCGCCCCTCGGGCACCGCCGCCACCAGCGCCAGCGCTCGCTCCAGCGCGCCCTGACTGACTTTGCCCTTTGACCAGTTGAGCCGCCACTGCGCCCGCGCCGTCGTCACCAGCGGGATGATCGCAATGCCCGGCAAATCGAGCGGCTGCTCGACGACCCGCTCCACCGCCGTCATCCGGCGATACGGTCGGAAGAAGCGATCGATCGGGTTGAAATAGGGCAAATCATGATTGCCGACTTCAACCGTCACCGGCACGCCAAGCCCCTGCAACCAGGCGAGCCCCGCCGCGAACTCGCGCCGCCGCGCGCGCATGGTCAAGTCGCCGGTCATCACCACCGCATCGGGCTTTTCGGCCTTTACCAGCGCATCGAACCACGCCACCGCAGCGGCGTCTTCGCGCCCGAAATGGACATCGCTGACGTGGAACAGCCGCGTCATGCAGCGGCCTTGGTCGTCAGGAAGATCTCGCGCATCATGCCCACCTGCACCACGCTGCCGGGATCGAGCATGATCGGCTCCCCGTCAACCAGCGCCAGCGCGGGCTTATCACCGCGCGTGCGGAACTCCCGGACATGGCATTGCGTGACCTCGGCCGACGCGACCCAATCGCCGGTCACCCATTCCCAACCGAGCCGTGCGATCGCCCGAAAATCGCGCGCGTCGATCGCAGCGACGTCGAGATGGTCGGCTTCCGGCCGGACGAACACCGCCTGCGCACCATGCTTCAAGGCGGGCACGCCCTCCAGGCGGATGCCACGACCGAAGGTGCGCTGCCAGGCATGTTTCATCGCCCGGCCAAGGCCGCGCAGCCGCCCCGCGCGAACCATCTCGCGGGCGCGCACCCAAGTGGCGGCAGGGCCAAGGATTAAGCCGACAAGCGCGCGCTCTCCCGCGACATCGACATAGGGCAGGCACGTCCTACGTTCCCGCGCGATCGCCTCAGCGACGATCCCCGCCGGGTCGGTGCTACCGTGCAGCAGTTTGGCGAGCATGTTCATCGTGCCGCCGGGCAGGATCAGGATTGCGCCGTTCCAGTCCGCCAACGCCGATACGGCGGCGTTGATCGTGCCGTCGCCGGCGAACAGCACCGCTGTATCGACCCCCGCCGCGTCCAGCGATTGCGGTGTCGGCAGCGGATCGTCGGGAAAGGCCGTGCGACCGGCGAGGACAAGACCGCGCTCGGCGAACAAAGCCGCCAGCGCGTCGGCCTTAGCCGGGGTTGCGGTGCCCGATTTCGGATTGGTGATGAACCAGAGCGTCTTCATGCCCTGGCCAACGCACGACGCGACCAAAGGTGGCGCGCCGCGCGCATCTGCTCACTCCACCGCCACATGCACGGGCTCATCGCCAGCCTTTGGCGGAGCCGGGCGTTGCAGCAGCAACACCAACGGGATCGACGCCAGCGTTAGGATCATCATCAGCTTGAAGTCGTCGAGATAGGCGACCATCGCCGCCTGTTTGTTGACGATGCCGTCCGCCATCGCCAGCACCGTATCGGTCGCGCCGCCCGTGATCGAGCTCACCACCGGATCTTTCGCCACCAGGCCCGGATCGGGAATGTGCTGGCCGATCTCCGAATGCGCCGTCTGGATATTGCGCGCGAGCAATGCGGTGACCACCGAAATCCCCGCCGAACCGCCGATATTGCGCGCCAGGTTCATCAAGCTCGATGCCTCGGTGCGATAGCGCGGGTCGAGCGTGCCGAAGGCGATGATGTTGAGCGGGATGAACACCAGCCCCAACCCGATCCCCTGCACCAAACCCGTGACGATGAACGGCTGCTGCCCCATTTCGAGCGTCCAGCTGGTCATGTCATAAAGCGACCAGCCCGCGATCAACAGCCCGGTGCCAACCATCAGTCGCGGATCGACCTGGCGCTTCATCAACTGCCCGGCGACATACATTGAGGCGACGATGCCGATGCCGCGTGGCATCAGCAGAATGCCAGCGGTCAGCACCGGATAGCCGTAGAGCGACTGCAGCATCGGCGGCAGCAAGGCGAGTGTCGCGGTCATCAGCACGCCGATCACCAGCATGAAGCCCACGCCGGTCAGCAAATTGCGGTTGAGGAACAGCGCCCGGTCGAACATCGGGCCCTTGGCGGTGAACAATTGCACGAAGAACATCCACGCCGCCCCGAGCGCCACCATCCCCTCGGTCCACACTTCCCACGAGCTGAACCAGTCCTGCGTCTGCCCGCGATCGAGCATCAGCTGGAACGCGCTGATCGCCACCGCCAGCATCGAGAAGCCGAAGATATCGAACCCGCGTTTCTTGATCTCGCGCGATGGCAGCAGCGCCCACAGGATGAGGAAGCAGGCAATGCCGATCGGCACGTTGACGTAAAAGCACCAGCGCCAGTCATAATTGTCGGTCAGCCAACCGCCGATAACGGGGCCCAGGATCGGCCCGACCATGATGCCCATGCCCCAGATCGACATTGCCGCCGCTTGTTTGGAGCGCGGGTTGATGTCCATCATCACCGTCTGGCTGAGCGGGTTCATGAACGCCGCCGCCACGCCTTGCAGCACGCGGAAGATGACCATCTCGGGCAGGCTGCTGGCAAGACCGCACAGCATTGAGGCAATGACGAAGCCAACCACCGCACCCAGGAACAGATTGCGCGACCCGATCCGGTCGGCCAGCCACCCGGTCAACGGAATCGCGACCGCCGAGGCGACGATATAGCTGGTCAACACCCAGGTGACCGTGTCGGACGTGGCGCTGAGCGAGGCCTGCATGTGCGGCAAGGCAACGTTGGCGATGGTGGAATCGAGGATCTGCATGATCGTCGCCGCCATCACACCGATCGTCAGCAGCGGGCGGTTGCTGGTGTGGAGCGCGGCGCGCTCCTCCAGCGGCACCGCCTCCTCGGTCGAGGGGACACGGGCGAGGCGGTCGGCCTCGCCCGCATCGGGATTAGCAGTGGCCACTGCGCACATCCACGGTGACATTGGCGCTGAGCCCTGCGATCAGCGGCCGCTTGCTCGGCTGGTCGATCGCGATGCGGACCGGCACGCGCTGCGTCACCTTCACCCAATTGCCCGTCGCATTCTGCGCCGGCAGCACCGAGAATTCGGACCCGGTCCCCGCGCCGATCGACTGCACATGGCCCTTCAGTTTCAGGCCGTTATAGGCATCGAACTCGACCTCGGCGGGTTGCCCCACGCACATCTTGTTGAGCTCGGTTTCCTTGAAATTGGCCTCGATCCACGCCGGATGGTTCGAGACGATGCTGACGGCGGGCAGACCGACGATCATCATCTGGCCGACCTGGAGCCGATCCGACTGGCTGATCGTGCCCGATACCGGCGCGTAAACCGAGGTGCGCCGCAGATCGAGCGCGGCCTTGTCACGCTGGACCATCGCCGCCTGCACCGCCGCCGGCACGCCCGAACCATCGGTTCCGCTGCCGACTTGCGTGCGCGCCTTGGCCGCGCTGGCATTGGCCGTCGCCAGCCGCGCCTTGGCCGCCGCGACTTGCTGCGCCGCCGCATCGAAGCTGGCGCGCGTGGTGAAGCCCTGCTTCATCAACGCGGCTTGCCGGTCATAGGTCGCCTGGGCGAGCGCGATATCGGCCTTGGCGCTGGATATATCGGCCGCCGCGCCGCCACTGTCGGTCGCCAGCGTGCTCACTTGCACGCGCGCCGTGGCGATCGCCGCATTGGCTTGCGCCAAAGCGATGCGATAGGGATCGGGATCGATCTGGAACAACAGGTCGCCCGCCTTGACCGGCTGGTTCTCGCGCGCGTTGATCTGGACGATGCGCCCCCCGACGTCGGACGAGACCGACACCTTGTCCTGCTGAATATAGGCATTGTCGGTCGACACGAAGCGTCCCGCCGTCAGCCAGAAATAGCCCGCGATCGCAATCAGCAGCAACGGCACGCTGACCATCAGCAAGGGCCGCAACCAGGCCCGCCGCTTGATCGGCGTTTCAATCATCGTGCCGGGCGGGGGCGATATCACCACGGTGTCGGCCGCTGCGCCACGGTCGATCTTGGGGTCTGCGTCAGCCATTGGCGGCCTCACTGGTTTTATCTGGGGAAGAAAGGTTGCTGTGGATACGCTGGAGCGTGGCCATCACGGCATCGTGTTCGGCCGGAGAAACGCCCTCGAGCGCGCTGCCCAGCATCACCTCGGCAATATGCCCCAATTCTTCGAGCAAAGGGCGGGCGCGCTCGGTCAGGAAGATTTGCCACGCGCGCCGATCGGACGGGTCGCGCCGCCGCTCGACCAGACCAGCCTCCTCCAGCCGATCGATCATGCGGCACAAGGTAATCGGTTCGACCTCCAGCAAATCGGCCAAACCGCCCTGATTGATGCCCTCACCACGCTGGAGAAACTTGAGCACGCGCCACTGCGTACGCGTCACGCCGATCAGCCGCGCCCGCTCATCAAAGCGCCGCCGCATCAGGCGCGAGACGTCACTGATCAAAAATCCAATCGAATCCTGCATAACTCCCATATAATAAGTATGCTTAGATTATCCATAGTCTTCTTTGCTGCATCGCAATAAGTTTGCGCAACGGGATTGGTTCCGTTGCAAAATTCCCTGTTGCGGAGGCCCGGCGCTGTGCCAGATAGGCGCATGACCAGCACACGCCCCGCCCCGATCGCCGAACTGACCCTGCGGGGCGTGTTGCTTGGCGGCCTGATCACGCTGCTGTTCACCGCCGCCAATGTCTATCTCGGGCTCAAGGTCGGGCTGACCTTCGCCACCTCGATCCCGGCCGCCGTCATCTCCATGGCGGTGCTGCGAATGTTCAAGGGCGCGACGATCCTCGAAAACAACATCGTGCAGACGGTGGCGAGCGCGGCGGGCACGCTGGCGGCGATCATCTTCGTGCTGCCCGGGCTGGTGATGATCGGCTGGTGGCAGGGCTTCCCCTATGTCCAGACCGCGATGATCACCGCGACCGGCGGCATATTGGGGGTGATGTTCTCGGTCCCGCTGCGCCGGGCCCTCGTCGTCGATACCGATCTGCCCTATCCCGAGGGCGTCGCCGCCGCCGAAGTGCTGCAAATCGGCGCGGGCTCGCGCGAGGGCGCGGCCGAGGCACGCACCGGGCTGTTCGTGCTGATCTGGAACAGCATTGCGTCCGCCGGCTTCGCGATCTTCACCCAGACCAAGATCATCACCGATACCGCCGCCACCACCTTCCGCGTCGGCGCAGGCGCGACCGGCATCTCCGGCAGCCTGTCCTTCGCCTTGCTCGGCGTCGGCCACCTCGTCGGTATTTCGGTCGGCGCAGCGATGGGTCTGGGGCTGGTGATCGGCTGGTTCGTGCTGGTGCCGCTGCTCACCGCCGCCCACCCCATACCGGGTGACATGGCCGCCTGGGTCAACACGATCTGGAAGGGCGACGTGCGCTTCTTCGGCGCGGGGTTGATCGGCATTTCGGCGATCTGGACGCTGGTGAAGATCGCTGGCCCGGTCATTGGCGGGGTGCGCTCGGCACTGGCGGCGAGCGCGGCGCGCGGCAAGGGCGAGACGCTGGCGCTGGAAGAACAGGATTTGCCGATCGCCTGGGTCGCAGGTGTCGCGCTGCTCACGCTGCTACCGATCGCGTGGCTGTTGTGGGATGTGATCGCGGGCGGCGCGCTGGTCGGGTCGGCGGCGCTGCTGATCGCAGGCGCTTTGGTGTTCGTGCTCGTCGCCGGGCTGATGATCGCGGCGGTGTGCGGCTATATGGCCGGGCTGATCGGCGCGTCCAATTCGCCCGTTTCGGGCATCGGCATCCTCGCGGTGATCGGGTCGTCGCTGATGCTGGTCGGCCTGTTTGGGCAGCATCCGGGCGCTGACACCACGCGCGCGCTGATCGCTTATGCGCTGATCGTCACCGGCATCGTGTTCGGCGTCGCCACCATTTCCAACGACAATCTGCAGGACCTCAAGACCGGCCAATTGGTCGGCGCGACGCCGTGGAAGCAGCAGGTTGCCTTGGTGATCGGCGTGGTGTTCGGCTCGCTGATCATCCCGCCGGTGCTCAACGTCCTCAACAGCGGGATGGGCTTTGTCGGCGTGCCGGGCGCGGGGCCGAATGCGCTCGCCGCGCCGCAAGCCGGGCTGATCTCGGCACTGGCCAAGGGTGTGCTGTCGGGCGACGCCAATTGGCGGATGCTGGGCTATGGTGCGCTGGCGGGCGTCGTACTGATCGCGCTGGACGAAGCGCTCGGGCGGTTGAAGTTGCTGCGCCTGCCCCCGCTCGGCGTGGCTCTCGGCATCTATCTGCCGATGTCGGTGATCCTGCCGACGGTGCTGGGCTCGGTGATCGGCTGGTTCTACGACCGCTGGGCACGCACCACCGCCAACCCCGAAGTCGCCGAGCGCATGGGCACGCTGACCGCGACCGGCCTGATCGTCGGCGAAAGCCTGTGGGGCGTGCTGTTCGCGCTGATCGTATGGGCGAGCGGCAGCGATGCGCCGCTGGCGCTGATCGGCAAAGGCCATGAGACCGCGGCGCTGATCGGCGGGACGGTGTTGTTCCTGGCGATTGCGGCGGTGCTGTACCGCCGGACCATCACCGTTTCGCGGTAAACTCCCTCTCCCACCGGGAGAGGGAAGGGGCCCGCGCCAAAGGCGTGGGAAGGGTGCGGGCGACGCCATGCCTGGCGAGGTCACCCTCACCCTTCCGTCGCTTCGCTCCTCCCTCCCTCTCCCATTGGGAGAGGGAAAAGCGGCTTACATCGCGGCGAGCAGCGTGCTGATCTTGATGAACGCAAACGCCACCGAGCTATCCGCCACGCCGTACGGCACGAACAGCGTGTCGCCATGCCGGATCGCGCCGCAGGTATAGACGACGTTGGGCACATAGCCCTCGCGGTCCTGGTCCGCCGCCGCCAGGATCGGCTCGGGCGTGCGCCCCAGCACCTTGGACGGATCGCGTTTGTCGAGCAGCACCGCGCCGATCGCATATTTGCGCATCGCGCCGACGCCGTGCGTCAGCAGCAACCAGCCTTCGTCGAGTTCGATCGGCGGGCCGCAATTGCCGATTTGCACGAGTTCCCACGGGAACACCGGCACGAGCAGCTTCTGCCCCTCGTCCCAATGCGTCAGCGTGTCGGATTTGAGCAGGAACAGATTCTCGCCGTCCTGCCGCCCGATCATCATATACTGTCCGGCGACCTTGCGCGGGAACAGCGCCATGCCCTTGTTGCGCGCGGCGGGGCCCGTCATTGGGACCAGATCGAACGCACGGAAATCGCGCGTGCGCAGCAATTCGGACTGGATCGTCGAACCGTTATAGGCGGTGTAGGTGCCGAGCCATTCGACATCGCCATTGTCATGATGGAACTGGACCAGCCGCAGATCCTCGAGCCCCTTGGACTGCGCCGCCGTGATCGGGAAGATCACCGTGCCCGAGAGCGTCGAGTCGCGGTGGCGATAGACGGTGATCGGCCCCTCGGGCAGCGTTTCCTCATCCAGCCCGACCGCATCGGTCGCGGTGGCGAAGGGCGGCTCGGGCGCGAGCTTCAATTGATTGTCGTCGGTGATGATGCCTTCGCGGAAGGCGACCGAGGAGATGTGCCCCTCCCCCACCGCGCGCAAGCTCATCAGAATGCGCTGCGATCCGGCGGGCATCCCCGACTGGTCGAAATGCGGCACCGCGCTCGGGTTCATCAGCGCGGCGGCGGCATAGCTATATTCGTGGCAGAAATAGGCACCGATCAACTGGCGCTTTTCATCGCCAATTTCGCTGCCATCGATGCCGAGCATGTCCTCGATCTCGTCATAGCGCGTCATGAACACGCGGCGCGTCTGCCAGTGGCGCGCCTCGAAATCCTTGAGCACCAGTTCGAGCTGGGCGCGGGTCTCGGCACTGTCGAGCGCCATCACCGCGCTGACGATGCGCTCCGTGCGATTGCCGCCATTGCCGCCCCAGGCGAGGTGGAACGGCCGCACCACGACCCGCGATGGGTCGGCATGGAGCCGCAGAGCATGCTGAAACAAATCGATCACGGTTTAAGCCTCGCGTAACGCCTTGGCGGCGTCGCGAGCGAGGCTACGCGACGGCGCTCTGCGGTCCTGCCATGCTTTCCGCCCGCTTTGCCAGCCCTGAAATCGTGCAACCGGACAATTGCAGCGCCAAAATCGACTCTGCGCCCTGATTTCGGTTCAAACCGGTGGGCATCAGGCCGTCGAAACAGCCGCCATCCTGCGCGGTGGCGAGGGGTAAATCGAGATCGTTCTGGCCCAAATACCAGCGATAGGCACGATAGGCCTCCTCGACCCAGCGCATATTATGCGAGGCATCGAACGCAGCGCCGCACGCGTCGATCGTAGCCTGGGCCTCGAGCGGCTGCTGGTCGAACTGTAATGGCTCGGCATAAACGCGCCCGAAACTCTCGCTGCCGACTGCCCGAAAGCGACCGTCGGGGGACGTCTGCTTACCAACGATCCAATCGAGCGTGCTCAAGCCACAGGCGACCATGTCCTCGCGCCCAAGCGCATGGCCGGCGCGGATCAGCGCTTCGGGCAAGCGGGCATTGTCATAGGCCAGCACGATTTCGAACCATTCCCATTGCGGGCGACGCGCTTCCTCCAGGAGGCCGCACAGTTCCTCGCCGAATCGGGCGAGGATCGTGCGCGCCAGCGCGTGCCCGGGGAATGCGTCCAAGATCGCAGCAGCCCCCAGCATCGCAAAGGCGTGGGCGCGCGGCGACCCCAGTTCGAGCGACAACGACGCCGTCATGTCGAACATCGACACCGCCCAATCCCGGTGCTTGGCGAGTTGCGCGTCGCGCGCGGTGACGCCGAGCGCCCACAGCGTGCGGCCGTTCGAGTCCTCAGACCCGAAATCCTCGCACCAGGTGCGATCGAAATTCATGAAGTTGCGGAAACGCCGCGCCTCGGGATTCCACGCATATTGCAGGAAAGACGCATAGATCGTCATCCACTTGTCGCGCTCGCCTTCGTCCATCGTCGGCATCTGGCTGACCAACATCAGCGCGCGGGCGTTGTCGTCGATACAATAGCCATGGCGGCGGTCGGGCACCGAATAGATCGAATGCTGTAACATGCCGGTCGAATCGCTCATCCGTTCGACTGCCGAGAAATCCGGAGCAAGCGGGGCGAGCGACATGGCACTGCTGAGCAGACGCTGCGGCTTGGCCGCGACCATCTGGGTGATCTCCCGCATCGCCAGTTCCGCCAAACGCGGCCAGATCATCGTGCGGCCGCGCGCATAGGCCCGCTCCGACAGCTTGAGGCGGTTGCGGTCGCTGCCCAGCAACGCATTGATCTCGCGCGCGAAGGCAGCGGAATCACCGAAATCGACCAGCACGCCGTGCCCGTCCGCGAGGATTTCGGTTGCATGCACATAGGGCGTGGAGACCACCGCCTTGCCAACACCGACCGCGTAACTCAGCGTACCCGACGTGATCTGGGCCGGGTTAAGATAGGGCGTCGCGTAAATGTCGGCGGCCTGGAGATAATCGATCAGTTCGTCATGCTCGAGAAACGCATCGATAAACGCGATGTTTTCGCTAACGCCCAATTTCGCAGCCAGCGCCTTCAGCCCATCGCGATATTTTTCGCCCTCATGCGCGACAAGATTGGGGTGTGTCGCGCCAAGCACGGTGTAGAGCACATTCGGATGTTCGGCGACGATCGTCGGCAACGCCTCGATCATCACTTCGATGCCCTTGCCCGGGGCGAGCAAGCCGAAGGTCAGCACCACATTCCGCCCGGACCAGCCGAACCGATCCTTCAGCGAATCGGGATCGACGAAATCGCGATCGGGCACACCGTGCGGGATCATTACGATGTTGCGACCGCTGGCACCGTAGACGCGCTCGAGAATTTCACGACCGCGCTCGGCCATCACGATGACGCGCGCCGCGCGGCGGAGCAGCCCTTCCATCACCCGCCGCTGATCGGCATCGGGCTTTTCCAGAATCGTGTGCAGCGTGACGATCACCGGGATCGACACGCGATCGAGCAGCGCGAGGATATGTTCGCCCGCCGCGCCACCGAAAATGCCATATTCGTGCTGCAGCCACAGCGCCTGCGCGCCGCTCTCCTCAATCTCCCGCGCCGCATCGAGATACGCCATGCGATCCTGATCCGGAATGCTGCGTGTTACCTCGGGGGGATAGTCATAGCGTCCGGGATGATCATCCATAGCATAGACATCGATCCGCAAATCCGGAAAGCGGCCCTTCAACGCGGTAAACGTGTCGGTAGTATAGGTCGCAAGGCCGCATTTCCGCGGCAAGAAATTGCCCACCAGCGCGAGGTGATCAATTGGGGTCACGCCATCCGCCTGTTGCATCATGCTCGCAATCCTCAAAACACCAGGGCCAAAGCCCTTTGAATACCTCCAACGAACGGCCAAGTTTCAATATGGTTGCACTGATGTTGCATTGCAACGCGAGGAATCGCGCTGATCGAAATCAACCTTGCGGTGAGATGAACGAATCGCCCGCTCAGCCGCGTCCACGATATCCCGGCACATCCTGCGACGGCAGCCACAAATCCGCCGGTGGCGGCCCCGATTGCCAGAACACGTCGATCGGAATGCCGCCACGCGGATACCAATAGCCGCCAATGCGCAGCCATAGTGGCTGCATTTCGCCAAACAGGCGCTCGCCAATGCCGACCGTGCAATCCTCGTGAAAGGCCTGATGGTTCCGGAAGGAGCCCAGGAAGAGCTTCAGCGATTTCGATTCCACGATCGTTGCTGCAGGTGCGTAATCAATCACCAGATGCGCGAAATCCGGCTGCGCCGTGACGGGGCAAAGCGAGGTGAATTCGGGAACCGCAAACCGCACCAGATAGGTGCGCCCGGGGCGCGGATTGGGGACGTAATCGAGCACGGCGTCTTCGGGAGAGGCGGGGAGCGCGCTGGTTTGGCCAAGATGTTTCGGAGTCATGGAGTCGATATAGTGCGTCACGGCGCTTGCGTCATCCCGATGGCTCGACGGCGTGCCCGCAGCGGGCTAGGGACAGTAAAAACAAGGAGACGATTCATGGACTCGCTGGTGACGACGGAATGGCTCGCAAACGAGCTCGGCGCGAACGATCTGCGCATTGTCGACGCGACCTATTTCGCCGGTTTCGGCGATCGTGATGCCGCTGCCGAATATGAAGCGACGCATATTCCCGGCGCGGTGTTCATGGATCTGGCCGAAATCGCTGATACCTCCAGCGATCTGCCCTCGATGCTGCCGAGTGCCGAAAAGTTTGCCAGCCGGATGCAGTCGCTGGGCCTGGGCGATGGCAGCCGCATCGTGCTCTACGACAATTCGCCCTATCACACGGCCGCGCGCGCGTGGTTCATGCTGCGCACCTTTGGCGCACACGATGTCGCGATTCTCGATGGCGGCCTCGCCAAATGGCAGGCCGAGGGTCGCGAAACCGCATCGGGCAAGGAGCAACTCCGCCACCGCCACTTCACCGTCTGGGCCGATGACAAGGGCGTGCGCACGCTCGAGCAGATGAAGGCCAATGTCGAAAGCGGTGCCGAGCAAGTGCTCGACGCCCGCTCGGTCGCGCGCTTCACCGGCGAGGAAGCCGATCCGCGCCCGGCGACGCATCCGGGCCATATTCCGGGCTCGAAGAACCTGCCGGTTGGCCAGATCTTCAACGAAGACGGCACGTGGAAAACCGGCGACGCGCTGAAGGCCGCGTTCGAAGGGGCCGGGATCGATCTCGACAAGCCGCTCGTCACCACCTGCGGATCGGGCATTACCGCGTCGGCGCTGGCGTTCGGCGCGCACCTGCTCGGCAACGAAGCCGCGGTCTATGACGGCAGCTGGTCCGAATGGGGTGCCGACCGCACCACGCCGAAGGCGACGGGCGCGGCGTGAACGACAAGACCGGCCGCCCCAAGGGCGATGCAACCCGCGTCGTAGCGGCGGGGCGGCGCAAGGAATGGACTCAGGGGATCGTCAGCGCACCGGTGTGGCGCGCCTCGACGATCCTCTATGACAGCGTGGCCGATCTGCGGGCGGCGGGTGGCCGCGATACGCACCACCGGCTGTTTTACGGGCGCAAGGGCACACCGACGCAGTGGAGCCTCGCCGATGCGCTGACCGAGCTGGAACCCGGCGCGGAGGGCACCTTCCTGTACCCCTCGGGCGTCGCGGCGATCGCGGCGGCGTTGCTGTCGGTGCTCTCGCCCGGCGACGAACTGCTGCTGCCCGATTCGGCTTATGATCCGACGCGGTCGCTGGGCACCGGCCTGCTCAAGCGGATGGGCATCGCAACGCGCTTCTACGATCCGATGATCGGGGCAGGCATTGCCGACCTGATCAGCGACAAGACGCGCGCCATCCTGCTGGAAAGCCCCGGCAGCCTGACCTTCGAGGTGCAGGACGTGCCCGCCATCGTCGCAGCGGCCAAGGCGCGCGGCGTGACGACCTTGCTCGACAACACTTGGGCGACGCCGCTGTTCTTCCCCGCCATCAGCCACGGCATCGATCTCTCGATCCTCGCCTGCACCAAATATGTCGTGGGCCACAGCGACGTAATGCTCGGCTCGGTCACCGCCGCGCCAGGGCATTTCGCGCGACTGCGCGACACCAGTTTCCAACTCGGCCAGATCGCCAGCCCCGACGATTCGTGGCTTGCGTCGCGCGGCCTGCGCACCATGGCGGTGCGGCTGAAACAACATCAGGCCAGCGCGCTGGAAATCGCGCATTGGTTGAAGGGACGGCCCGAGGTCGCGGCGGTGCTGCACCCGGCCCTCCCCGATTGCCCCGGTCACGAAACCTTCCTGCGCGACTTTAAAGGTTCGTCCGGGCTGTTTTCGTTCGTGCTGAACGGCGGCACCGAGGCGGCACGCGCCGCGTTGATCGACGGGCTGGAGCATTTCGGCATCGGCTATAGCTGGGGCGGGTTCGAAAGCCTGGCCTTGCCGGTCGATCCTGCGCGCTATCGCAGCGTCACCAACCGGCCCTATGCCGGTCCGATCGTCAGGCTTCAGATCGGGCTGGAAGATCCGGCTGATTTGATCGCGGACTTGGCGGCCGGGCTGGAGCGGTTTTCGGCGGCACGCTAAGCGTTTTTATGTTGCTGAAGCGTTGTTCGACTGTTGCTGCGTTACAACAACTGGTGCCGAACCGGACGTAGCACCTCAAATTTGAGTTGTGCAGCGCGGCATCAATGGTCAATTCTCCTACATTACCGGTTAGCGGCGCGGGGATCTGTATGGCTCCCGACAGACGCATGCCCCGGTGAAGCAGGCGGGGACAGTCGCATTTTCGAAAGGGAAACGATGCGCTTCTCCACAACCACGCTCGGCGCGCTCTTGCTCGCCGCTTCCGCCACCCCTGCCTTTGCGCAGGAAACCGCGCCACCACCGCCGATCACGATCAATGCGACGGCGGCCGTTGTTACCGATTACCGGTTCCGCGGCATTTCGCAGACCGACAACAACGCGGCGATTCAGGGTTCGATCACCGTCACCCACAAATCGGGCTTCTATGCTTCGGTCTGGGGGTCTTCGATCGATGACTATGTCACCGTCGCCGGCACCGGCCACCAGGAAATCGACCTGATCGCAGGCTACAGCCACACGATCGGCGGCATCAAGCTGGATGGCGGGATCCTGTACTATTTCTATCCCAAGACCAAGCTCGCGGGCGACAAGA
Organism: Sphingomonas sp. PL20; assembly: GCF_017875905.1. Lineage (NCBI taxonomy): Bacteria > Pseudomonadati > Pseudomonadota > Alphaproteobacteria > Sphingomonadales > Sphingomonadaceae > Sphingomonas > Sphingomonas sp. PL20. Next base: position 3,074,017 of record NZ_JAGINH010000002.1, read on the forward strand.
GCAGCTCCGACTTTGTCGAGCCGTATTTCGACATTTCGACGACGATTGGGCCGGTGACCGCCAAGACCACCGTCAACTATGCCCCGAAGCAAAAGGCGCTGGCGCTCGATCAGGGTGCAAGCGGCAAACTCCAGTCGCGCGACAACGTCTATCTCGCCGACGATTTCACCGTCGCCATCCCCAAGACGCCGCTCGGTCTGACCGCGCATCTCGGGCATAGCTTCGGTCCGAGCTGGCTTGCCACCGACTCCAACGGCAAGAAGGGCTATACCGACTGGGCACTGGGGGCCACGGCCACCTACAAGATGCTGACGCTCGGCGTTTCCTATGTCGATACCGACGCCAAGTTCCTGTCGGCGACCAAGAACGTCAGCAAGAGCGGCGTGGTCGCGTCGTTGACGGCCAGCTTCTAAACTCCACGACCCTAACCAAAAAGGCCGCGTACCGGGCATCCGGTACGCGGCCTTTTTGTTGGGTTGTCCGCCGGTTTATTTCGGGGTCGCGGCCTTGGCCGATTGGCCATCGCCTTCCGGAGCAGCGACCACGTCGCGCGTCGTCGCGCCCTTGTCGACCACCGTCGTCGCCGGATCGCCGACCGACGAACGGATGCCGGGATCGTCGCTATCGGCACCGGCGGCGACCACCGTCGCCGCTTCGCCAGCGCTGCGCTGTGCGGTGCCGCCGAACAGCGCGTCGAGCGCTTGCGCATTGGCGCTGACATCGTTGGCGCGCGCCGCACCCGGCTTGGGCGGGGTCAGCGAGAAATCGGGCGGAATCACGAGCGGTGCCTGACGCGCCACGGCGAACTCATCAGGGCCGCCGCGCCCGCCACGGCCATGGGCACAGCCCGAGGCGAGCGCCACGATCGCCAGGCTGGCCGCGGAGAGAAGAAACGACTTACGCATGGATATTCTCCGTTGGGCCATGTTCCGCCCCAGAATTTTTGCCCGAATCCCCGGTCGGCTTATCCCGTACCAGAAGCGCGCGCGCGAACAAGATCACGACGCCGATCGTAATCGCGGCATCGGCGACATTGAAGACCAAAAACGGCTGCCACGCCCCAATATGGAAATCCGCCCAATCGACGACATAGCCCAGGCGGATGCGGTCAACGATATTGCCCGCAGCGCCCCCCAGCACCAGGCCCAGCGCCATCTGGTCGGCGCGGTTCTTCTCCCGCAGCAACCACACCAGCACACCGAGCGCAATCGCCCCCGTCATCGCCACCAGCAGCCAGCGCATCGTCGCGGTGTCGGCGTGTAGCAGCCCCAGCGACACGCCCTGATTGGCGACGAAGCGCAGGTTGAAGAAGGAGGTGACGTGATAGGCATCGCTCAGAAAATTGAGCTTCAACACATCGGTGATGCCATATTTCGCGGCCTGATCGACCACGAACAGGGCGGCGGCGGTGGCAAAACCAGCGACAGGCAGCTTCATGCGACGACTCCCGCGCAACGGTCACAGAGGTCGCCGTCTTCCACGACCTCGGGCAAATGCCGCCAGCAACGACCGCATTTGTGGAAATCGGTGCGGGCGACGGAGATCGCCTCACCCGTCGTCACCTTGGCGACGATGAACAGTTCGGTGAGATCGGCTTCGGTGAACATCTCAGTATCGAGCATATGTCGTGGAACCACGACCTCAGCCTCGAGGCTCGAGCGAATGATCTTTTCGCGACGGAGCGGCTCAATGGCTTCCGTAACGTCCGTACGGAGCCTGCGAACAGATGACCATGCAGCAAGCAGCACTTCGCCGAACGGCAAATCAGGCATCTGTGGCCATTCAAGCAAATGCACCGAGCCGTCCTCGCTCGGAAAGCGATCCTGCCACACTTCCTCGGCGGTGAAGCACAGCACCGGCGCGGCATAGCGCACCAGCGCGTGGAACAGCGTGTCGAACACGGTGCGGCAGCCGCGCCGTTTGGGATCATCAACCCCGTCGCAATACAGCGAATCCTTGCGGATATCGAAGTAGAAGGCCGACAGATCTTCCTGCGCGAATTCGGTCAGCAGCCGGACATAGCTGTTGAAATCGTACACTGCGACCGCCGCGCGCAGCTTCGCATCCAGCTCGGCGAGCAGATGGAGCATGTAGCGCTCCAGCTCAGGCATTTCCGTCACCGGCAGCCGCTCGGCCTCGTCAAACCCTTCCAGCGCGCCGAGCAGATAGCGGAAGGTGTTGCGCAGCTTGCGATACTGGTCCGACACCCCGGCGAGGATTTCCTTGCCGATGCGGTGGTCCTCGGTGAAATCGACCGACAGCGCCCACAGCCGCAAGATATCCGCGCCCGATTCCTTCATCAGGTCGAGCGGGTTGATCGTGTTGCCGAGCGACTTGGACATTTTCATGCCCTTGGCGTCCATGGTGAAGCCATGCGTCAGCACCGCATCATAAGGCGCGCGCCCGCGCGTGCCGCACGCCTCCATCAGCGAGGACTGGAACCAGCCGCGATGCTGGTCGGAGCCTTCGAGATAGAGATTGGCCGGCCATTGCAGATCGGGCCAGCGCCCGCTTTCGAGCACAAAGGCATGGGTGCAGCCGCTGTCGAACCACACGTCGAGAATGTCGGTGACGCGCTCATAATCGGCGGCGTCGTAATCGGCCCCAAGCAGATCCTGCGCCGCCTCTTCGGACCACGCATCGACGCCCTGCTCACGCACCGCGGCGACGATCCGGCGATTGACCTCCGGGTCGACCAGATAGTGGCCGGTCGCACGGTTGACGAACAGCGTGATCGGCACGCCCCAGGCGCGCTGACGGCTGATCACCCAATCGGGCCGCCCGGCGACCATCGCGGTGATGCGGTTCTGCCCCTTGGGGGGGTACCAAGTGGTCGCTTCGATGGCGCGGAGGGCGGTGGAGCGCAGTGTCGCCCCTTCTGCTCCCCTCCCGCCTGCGGGAGGGGTTGGGGGAGGGAACTCAGCAGCGAGCGCAGCATTCGCGGCACCGCCCTCCCCCAGCCCCTCCCGCAAGCGGGAGGGGAGTTTTTGGTCCATCGGAATGAACCATTGCGGCGTCGCGCGGAAAATGACCTTCGCCTTCGACCGCCACGAATGCGGATAGGAGTGCGCGAAATCATCGCTCGCAGCTAACAACGCGCCCACCGCGCGCAGGTCCGAACAGATCGGCCCCTCGGCGGAGACGAACTTCTTGTTGATCACCGATCCCTGCCCGCCGAGCCACGCCCAATCGGCGCGATACATCCCCGCACCATCGACCGCGAACACCGGATCGATGCCATATTGCTTGCACAGCAGGAAATCGTCCTCGCCATGATCGGGCGCCATATGGACGAGCCCGGTGCCGGCATCGGTCGTAACGAAATCGCCCGGCAGGAACGGGCGGGGCTTGGCGAAGAACCCGCCGAGTTCGTGCATTGGATGGCGGGCTATTGTGCCAGCCAACTCGCTGCCCTTCCCGCGCCATAAGATGGCATCAAGACCGAGCACTTCCAGCTCGTCCTCGCTCAAATCGGGAAAGCGCTCACCGTGACGGCGATCAAACGCGCCAAGTAGAGCCTCTGCGATAAGCAGATAGCCGGACCGACCGGTTTCGATCAGCACGTATTCCATGTCCGGTCCATAGGCGAGCGCCTGATTGACCGGAATCGTCCAAGGCGTCGTCGTCCAAATTACCGCTCGCGCACCGACAAGGTCGGGGATCGGGCTTTCGACAATCTCGAACGCCACGTCGATCTGCGTCGACACGACGTCCTCATATTCGACCTCGGCCTCGGCGAGCGCGGTCTTTTCGACCGGCGACCACATCACCGGCTTGGCACCGCGATAGAGCTGGCCGCTTTCCGCGAACTTCAACAGCTCGGTGACGATCGTCGCCTCGGCCTGGAAATCCATCGTCAGATAGGGATGGTCCCAGTCGCCATTGATGCCGAGCCGCTTCAACTGCTCGCGCTGCACATCGACCCAATGCTGCGCATAAGCGCGGCACTCGGCGCGAAATTCGTTCGCCGGAACTTCGTCCTTATTGCGCTTCTTGGCGCGATATTGCTCCTCGACCTTCCACTCGATCGGCAGGCCGTGGCAGTCCCAACCGGGCACATAGGGCGCATCCTTGCCGAGCAAGGTCTGCGTGCGGCACACCGTGTCCTTCAGGATATGGTTAAGCGCATGGCCGATATGCATGTCGCCATTCGCATAAGGCGGGCCGTCATGGAGGATGAACTTCTCCCGGCCACGGCGAGCCTCGCGCGTTTTCTCATACAAACCCATCGCCTGCCACCGCGCGAGAATGCCCGGCTCCTTGGCGGGCAGGCCGGCTTTCATCGGAAAGTCGGTCTTCGGCAGGAAGACGGTGTCGCGCCAATCTCGTTGGGCGTCGCGGGCGGCGGTGTCTGAAGTGTCGGTCATTGGATGCGGCCTTAGCGTGAAGCAGCCCCCGTCGAAAGCCCCCTGCAAAGGTCGCCTCCCGTCACCCCGGCCCTGTGCCGGGGTCCACCGTGGACTCTTCCAACCATCTGTAGAAAGCGCGGCACGGTGGATGCCGGGACAAGCCCGGCATGACGATCAAGCTTAGCCCGTCACCAATTCCACACCATGCCGGTCTCGCTGAACGGCTTGGGCTCCAGCGGCGGCAAGGTGGCGTCGTTGAGTTCGCATTGCCACAGGCCGACATCGATCCAGCGGCCTTCCTTATAGCCAACCTCGCGCAGCACCCCGGCGCGGCGGAAGCCGACCGATTCATGCAGCCGGATCGAATGCTCGTTGGGCAGCGAAATCACGCTGAGCGCCTGGGTGAAACCCTGCGCGCGCAAGGTGTCGATCAGGGCGTCGTAGAGATGTCGCCCATTGCCGCGCCCCTGCGTGCCGGTCTCGAGATAAACCGAGGTTTCCACGGTGTAGCGATAGGCCGGGCGATCGCGGAAGGCCGAGGCATAGGCGTAGCCGCGTACCGGGCCCTCCGGCCCCTCGGTCACCACCAGCCACGGATACAGGCCGCCCGAGGCCGCCATGCGCGTCCCGATCGTGGCGGTATCGGGCGCGGTCAGCTCAAACGAGACGGTGCCGCCTTCGACATAGGGTCGATAGATCTCCGCAATCGCTGCGGCATCTGCGGGCGTCGCCGGGCGAACCGCGATCGGGCGCGGGGCTGGATCGACGCTCACAGGCCGAACCGCGCGAGCACGAGGGTGAGCAAGGTGGCGTCGCCTGGTTGCGGCTGCGCACCGCCCAGCCCGTCGCATTCCAGGCACCTTGCCTGGATCGCCGCCCCGGTGCCGATCCGCTTCACATCGCCCAGCGCACGCGCGAACACCGCGCGCCGCTCGGTCGCCATCCGCGTGAAGGCATCGCCGGCCGAGGCATCGTCATCCTTGTTCGAATCGAGGATCTGCGAAATCAGGCGCATGAACGCGCTCGGCTTTTTTTCCAGATATTCGGCATGGACGTCCTCGGGCTTCAACCCGGCGCGCTTGGCCGCTTCGACGATCGCATCCTGCAACCCGCCAAAGCGATCGACCAGCCCGACCTGATGCGCGGTGCCGCCATCCCAGACGCGCCCCTGCCCGATCTCATCGACACGCGCCGGTGTCAGCTTGCGCGCATTCGCCACGCGCGTGATGAATTGCTGATAGCCATTCTCGATCCCCGCCTGGAAGATCGCATCGGTCTCGGCATTGGTGCCGCCATAAATGTCCGGCTGCCCGGACAGCGGGGTGGTGCGCACACCATCGGTGGTGAGGCCGATCTTCTTCAGCGTATTCTCAAAGGTCGGGATAATGCCGAAGATGCCGATCGAGCCGGTGATGGTGGTCGGCTCGGCGAAGATTACGTCACCCGCCGTCGACACCCAATAGCCGCCCGACGCCGCCAGCGAACCCATCGAGACGACGATCGGCAGCTTCTGCGCCTTGGCCTCGAGGATCGCGCGCCGCATGTCTTCGGACGCCAGCGCCGAGCCGCCGGGCGAATCGACGCGCACGACCAGTGCCTTCAGGTCCTTCTTGGCAAGCGCATCGAGCAATGCCTTGGACACCGTATCGGAGCCGACACTGCCGCTCTTCGATTTGCCATCGATAATGTCGCCGGCGATCGTCAGCACGCCGATCTTGGCACCGCCGGTCGGCAGCGGGTTGGCGGCGACATAGGCGTCATATTTGATCGTCTTGAAGGTGCCCGGTGCCTTGTCCGACTCCGCGCCCGCCAGTTCGGCGACGCGCTTGCCGAAATCGAGGTGACTGCCGAGTTTGTCAACGATGCCCGCATCAAGATTGGCCTGCGCGATATTGCCCTTGGCGGCGGTGATGACCGCGCCCGGCGTCGTCAGGAACGGGGTCACCTTCGCCTTGGGGCGTGCCTTGGCCACGGCTTCCTGCCAATTGGCGAACAGCACCTGATACAGCTTGACCACTTCTTCCTTGGCCTCGGGCGAGGCTTCGGTGCGGGTATAGGGCTCGACGAACGACTTGTATTTGCCAACGCGGTAGACGTGCGCGTTGATGCCGAGCTTGTCGATCAGCCCCTTATAATAAAGCTGGCTGCCGCCCGGCCCCATGAACAGCGTGCCGCCCATCGGGCTCATCCACACTTCGCTGGCATTGGCGGCGAGGCGGTAACCGCTATCGGTATACGCGGTGGCATAAGCGAGCACCGGCTTGCCGCCGTCGCGCACGCGGCGGATGGCGTCGGCGACTTCGTTGAGCGCGGCGGGATAGCCGCCGCCGAACGCGTCGAGATCGAGCACCACCGCCTTGACGCGGCTGTCCTTGCCCGCCGCATCCAGGCTGCGCACGACATCGCGCAGGCGGAATTGATGCGGCGTGCGGCCACCGCCCAGGCTGGCAAACGGATCGGCCTCGGCCGGCTGCTCGACGATCGCGCCGTCAAGTTTGAGCAGCAGCGCGCCGTCCCCGATCGTGGTCTTGCCCGGCCGCGCCGCCAGCGCACCGAACAGCAAGCCAAAGAACAGCAGCATCGCGATCAGAACGAGACCGTCCTTGATCCCGACGAGAATCTTCCACGCGCCCCGTACGAGTTTCACTTGGCCGCTCCCTATTTGGCGGAAATACCGCCCTTGGCTAGGGCAAGGCGTCCGTCGAGTAAATGCGTGTTGCACGACCAACACGCATATTTTTGTAGGCCAATCCCGATGGCGACCGGTTGACGATGCCAGGTCGCGACATCATATGCGCCGTGCTGGCACTCACTCCGTGCGAGTGCTAACAGCTGTTCAATATATAAGGGACTTCACGCATGACCTTTCGTCCATTGCATGACCGCGTCCTCGTCCGCCGGGTAGAGGCAGAAGAGAAGACGGCAGGCGGGATCATCATCCCGGAAACCGCCAAGGAAAAGCCGCAGGAAGGCGAAGTCGTTTCGGTCGGCACCGGTGCCCGCAACGAAGCCGGTGAAATCCACCCGCTCGAAGTCAAGGCTGGCGACAAGATCCTGTTCGGCAAGTGGTCGGGCACCGAAGTCAAGATCAACGGTGAAGACCTGTTGATCATGAAGGAAAGCGACATCCTCGGGATCGTCGGCTGATCCTGCCGATTTCGGCCTGATCGACCTTTGATTTTTTCCAACGTTCCATCATTTTTGAAAGGGTAGCCACCATGGCAGCCAAGGACGTAAAATTTTCGCGTGACGCACGCGAGCGCATTCTGCGCGGCGTGGACATCCTCGCCGACGCCGTGAAGGTCACGCTGGGGCCAAAGGGCCGCAACGTCGTGATCGACAAGAGCTATGGCGCACCGCGCATCACCAAGGACGGCGTCACCGTCGCCAAGGAAATCGAACTCAAGGACAAGTTCGAGAACATGGGCGCGCAGATGCTGCGCGAAGTCGCCTCCAAGACCAACGACGTCGCTGGCGACGGCACGACCACCGCGACCGTTCTGGCGCAGGCGATCGTCCGCGAAGGCATGAAGTCGGTTGCGGCCGGCATGAACCCGATGGACCTCAAGCGCGGCATCGACCTCGCGGTGATCGAAGTGGTCAAGGATCTCCAGGCGCGCTCCAAGCCCGTCTCGGGTTCGCATGAAGTCGCCCAGGTCGGCATCATCTCCGCAAACGGCGACCGTGAAGTCGGCGAGAAGATCGCGGAAGCGATGGAGAAGGTCGGCAAGGAAGGCGTCATCACCGTCGAGGAAGCCAAGGGTCTCGAATTCGAGCTCGACGTCGTCGAAGGCATGCAGTTCGACCGCGGCTACCTCTCGCCTTACTTCATCACCAACCCCGAGAAGATGTCGGTCGAACTCAGCGATCCGTACATCCTGATCCACGAAAAGAAGCTGTCGAACCTGCAGGCGATGCTCCCGATCCTGGAAGCCGTCGTTCAGTCGGGCCGTCCGCTGCTGATCATCGCGGAAGACATTGAGGGCGAGGCTCTCGCCACGCTCGTCGTCAACAAGCTGCGCGGCGGCCTCAAGGTTGCAGCGGTCAAGGCACCGGGCTTCGGCGATCGTCGCAAGGCGATGCTCGAAGACATCGCGATCCTGACCAAGGGCGAGATGATCTCGGAAGACCTCGGCATCAAGCTCGAGAGCGTCACGATCGGCATGCTAGGCACCGCCAAGCGCGTCACGATCGACAAGGACAACACCGTCATCGTCGATGGCGCTGGTGACCATGACGCGATCAAGGGCCGCACCGATGCAATCCGTCAGCAGATCGAGCACACCACGTCGGATTACGACAAGGAAAAGCTGCAGGAGCGTCTCGCCAAGCTTGCTGGCGGCGTTGCTGTCATCAAGGTCGGCGGTTCGTCGGAAGTCGAAGTCAAGGAGCGCAAGGACCGCGTCGACGACGCGCTGCACGCAACCCGCGCAGCCGTTGAAGAAGGCATCGTCCCCGGCGGCGGCACGGCTCTGCTGTACGCGACCAAGGCGATCGAAGGCCTCACCGGCGCGAACGAAGACCAGACCCGCGGCATCGACATCGTCCGCAAGTCGCTGACCGCTCTGGTGCGCCAGATCGCCAGCAATGCCGGCCATGACGGCGCCGTCGTCTCGGGCAAGCTGCTCGACGGCAACGACGTGACGATGGGCTTCAACGCGGCCACCGACACCTATGAGAACCTGGTTGCGGCCGGCGTGATTGACCCGACCAAGGTCGTGCGCACCGCGCTGCAGAATGCGGCCTCGGTCGCTGGCCTGCTCATCACGACGGAAGCCGCCGTGTCCGAGCTGCCGGAAGACAAGCCCGCCATGCCGATGGGCGGCGGCGGCGGCATGGGCGGCATGGGCGGTATGGACTTCTGATCCGAAGGGCGGCCGTGGTCCTGCTGGCCACGGACTCGCCCGAGGACAGACGGCCACGGCTTTGCCGGGGCCGATCCAAACCTCCCAGCCCAGGCTGGAGCAAAAGAAAGGGCCGGGGTGCGAACCCCGGCCCTTTTTTGTGCCTTGCTCTGTCAGTCTGCGGGAAACATCACTGCAGCTCCGGCCGATCCGCGACTGCGGCAGCGGTCGGCGCGGCGGGTGCCTTGCAGCCGCGCGCCAGGCCGATGCCTTTGAGATAGGCGCGCCGCGTCGATCCGGCATAGACCGCCGCTTCCACCCGGCGCTGTTGTTTGTCCGCCCCGGTGATGACACGCACGATACCCAAGCCTGGGATCAGCGTGTTGACGGCGGTGCGCGCCGCAACGGCGGCAAGCGCCGACCCTTCGCCCTTGGGCTGACCCGGCGCATCGACGTCGGTGCCCAAAGCGGCGTTGAGTCTGCGCACTTCGCCTGCAATCGCTGCACAGGAGCGCGTATTGACCGAGGAATAGGGTGCGGACGCCGCCAATTGCAGGATGGGCGGAATTTTCTTGTCGGTGATGCGCACGTCGCGCAGCGGCTGCGTGACGGCCTTGCCGACGCTGTCATCCTGCGGCCCGGCGGCCTGCAGCGCCATCGGCGTCAGCACCATCGCGATCGAAGCGATGATGATAGGGGTATGGATCCGGCGCATTCTCAAAAATCCCTGCCTGTTGTATCAGCGCCACGACTCCCGTGCGCATCCTTTTGTTCCCGCGCTGCACGGCGCGGACACCGGCGAGATCGCGGCGGTCGTCACGAACCCGTCATGAAAGCAGCGTAGCGGTCCCGAAACTTCGAGGTTGGGGAATCCCAACCTATAGCCGTTGGGGGAAATCATCATGTTCGGACGCGTCCGGGCGCAATCTTTTGCGTCCAAGGCAGCCTTGTGCGCCGCATTGCTCACTTCCACCGCACTGCCCGCCTTTGCAGCGGATATTGCGGGCCGCGTGGTCGACCCGACGAGCGGCGCCTCGCTGCCCGGCGCAACCGTCACCGCTGGCGGGCGCACCGCCGTCGCCGATTCCGATGGCATGTTCGTTCTGCGCGATGTGCCTGCAGGCACGGTCCAGCTGAGCTTCACCTATGTCGGCTATCCCACCACCACGCGCAGCGCGCAGTCGAGCGACAGCCCGCAAGTCGTGGTGTTCAAGCTCGACGCGCCAGTCAGCGAAACCAGCGGCGGCGAAATCGTGGTGACCGGCCAGCGCGCGGCAGAGCGTCGCGCGTTGCAGGCAAAGCGGTCCTCCAACTTCATTCAGGACACGCTCAACGCCAACGATGTCGGCAAACTGCCCGACCAGAACGTGGCGGAAGCGGTGCGCCGTCTGCCCGGTATCTCGGTCGCCAACGACCAGGGCGAAGGCCGCTACGTCATCATCCGCGGCGCCAACCCCAACCTCGCCAACGTCACCATCAACGGCCAGACGGCACCCGCCCCCGAACCCGAAGGCCGTCAGGTCAAGCTCGACGATATCCCGTCCTCGCTGATCGGCTCGGTCACGGTGGTGAAGTCGCTCACCGCCGATCGCGACGCCAACGCCATTGCCGGCCAGGTCGACATCGACACGCTCACTGCCTTTGATCGCAAGGGAGCCTTCGCCAACGCACGCATCGCCAATGGCTATAGCAACCTCAATGGTCGCAGCCCCTATGAAGGGGATCTGACCGTCGGCACGCGCTTGGGCGCGGACAAGACCTTCGGCGTTGTGCTGTCGGGCAATTATTCGAAGCGCCCGATCGAGTCCGAAAACCTGCAAGGCTCCTCCAACTGGCGCAGCGATTATCCAGGATCGAGCAAGGCGCTCCCCGACGACTTCCGCCTGCGCGATTATAACCTGACGCGCGAGCGCTATGGCCTGGTCGGCAATTTCGACTGGCGGCCAAACTCGGATGTCAGCCTGTACCTGCGCACGCTGTATTCGACCTTCAAGGACCATGAAACGCGCGACCAGTCGCGGATCGAAATCCCCGTAGTCGCACCGCCGACGCCACCTTCGGCGACCGCCACCCCGGCGCAAATCGCGGCGTATAATACCGCCGTCACCAACGCCACCAACGCCAATGCCAACATCGCCAATGGCGGCACCTTCAGCGGACGCGGCACGCGCTTCCTGCGCCTGCGCAATGAGGACGATTCGACCTTCACCGGCGAACTTGGCGGCAACTTCCACTTCGGCACCGCCGAATTGCAGGTCGAGGGGACGTACAGCAAGGCGCTGAAGAAAGATCCGCTGCGTTCCGAATTCTCGTTCCGCACCGGCAGCACGGGGCTAACGGGTCTATCGCTCGACCTCAGCGACACGCTGTTCAAGGTCAACACCGCCAATGGCACACCGTATAATGCGGCGCTTTATTCGGGCTACCGCGTCAATTACGATCGCCGCCGCGCTGCCGAAAACCTCTACCAGGGCCGCGTCGATCTGACGGTACCGCTCGGAACGGGCGACGCTTTCACGCTCAAGGTCGGTGGCAAATATCAGCAGACCGACAAGACCAACAATCGCGATTTCCAGCAATATAATCTGTCGGGAAGCACGCTCGCCAGCACTGGTGCCGCCTATGATGACGGCAGCTCGGTCTATAATGGTCGCTACCTGTTCGGTCCGCGCATCAACTACGATCTTGCACAGACCTATTATACCGTGACCAACCCCGGTGCCCGCACGCTGGACGCCGCCGCCAGCCTCGCCAACTCGCTGATCAACGATTACGATCTCAGCGAAAAGGTCTATGCCGGCTATGTGATGGCCACCGCCAAGCTCGGGGCCTTTACGCTTATTCCGGGCGTCCGCGTCGAACATACCGATGGGCGCTACAGTGGCAAGTCCTTCACTGCCGCCTCGACCGCGACGCAGGGGTTCAATGTCACCAACACCAAGAAATATACCGATGTCTTCCCCGATCTGAACGTCCGCTTCGACGCAACCGACCGACTGGTTCTGCGCGCCGCCGCAACGACCGCGATCGGTCGCCCGAACTATGCCGACCTCGCGCCGTATCAAAACCTCGACCCGGTCGGAAACACGGTGACGCTAGGCAACCCCAATTTGAAGCCATACAAGGCGGTGGCGGGTGATTTTTCGGCCGAATATTATCTGAAAGGCCAGGGCATCCTGTCGGTCGCCGCTTTCTATAAGCATCTCGACGATCCGATTTTCACGGCCGGCCAGACACAATCGGGCACCTTTGGCGGCACCGTCCTGACCAATGCGCTGGTCACCCAACCGATCAATGCGCGCAGCGCCAAGCTTTACGGCGTCGAAGCGAACCTGCAGGCGCAATTGCTGTTCCTGCCGGGCCCGCTGTCGGGGTTCGGGGTGTCGGGCAACTTCACCTATACCGACGGCTCGGCCACCGGCGTGCCCAATCGCGCGGGCAATGTGCCGAACTTCCTGCAATCGAAATACACCGGCACCGCGCAGCTGTTCTACGAGAAATATGGCCTCACCGGCCGTTTGGCCTACACCTACCGGTCGGCCTATCTCGACACGCTGGGCGGATCGGCGGCGACCGACCAATATACCGCCGAGAACAATTCGCTCGACGCCCGGATCGCCTATTCGCCGGTCAAGCAATACACGCTGTTCGCCGAAGTCAGCAATCTGCTCGACTCGCCCTGGCGGCGGTATCAGGCGGTTAAGACTCAGCTGATCGAGAACGAGCATTACCGCCAGACCTTCCGCATCGGCGTGCAACTGGCGTTCTGAACGCCCCTTCCCTTGGCAGGCGCGGTGCGACAGGATGGCACCAACACGCCTGCCAGGGGAACAACCGCCATGACCGACCTCACCCGCCGCGACGCTCTCGCCGCGACCGCCTTCGCCACGCTCGCAACGGCTTTGCCCGCATGGGCGCAGGATCGGTCTGCCCCGGCCGACGCGGCGCAATGGGACATCTCGGAAATCTATCCCGACGATGCCGCATGGGACGCGGCGCGCAAGGGCGTACTCGCCAAGATCCCAGGTCTGGCCAGCTATAAGGGGAAGCTCGGCACCAGCGCGGAGGTGCTCGCCGCCGCTTTGGTGGCGCAGTCGGAGCTCGCGCGGGAGGCGGCGCGCGTCTATACCTATGCCGGGCTGAAGAGCGATGCTGATCTGCGCATTTCCGCCAATCAGGAAAAGCTCGCTTTGGTCGGCGATCTGTTCACCGCCTTTGGCGAAGCGACTTCGTGGATGGCACCCGAGATCCTGACGCTCGGCAAAGCCAAAATCGACGGTTTCATCGCGGAAAACCGGACTCTCGCGACGCGGTTCGATTTCTTTCTAGCCGACACGCTGCGGCAGGCCCCGCACACGCTGTCCCCCGAGGGGGAAATCCTGCTTGCAGGCGCGGGGGCACCGCTTTCCGGACCGGGCACGATCCGCGAGCAGCTCGTCGGATCGGACATTCCCTGGCCGACGATCACACTGTCGACCGGCAAAAAGGTTCGCCTCGACGACCAGGCCTATACCTTGAACCGCGACGCGCCGGCGCGCGCCGATCGCAAGGCGGTGTTCGACACCTTTTGGGGCGAATATGGGCATTTCCAGAGTTCACTCGGGGCCGCCTATCTCAGCCATGTCAAAGCCGACATCTACCGCGCCAAGGCGCGCAAATACCCAACCGCGCTCGCGGCATCGTTATCGGGCAACAACATCCCCGAAGGTGTGTATCGCACGCTGGTGACCGAGGCGAACGCTGGCTTGCCGCAACTGCATCGCTATTTCGAACTGCGGCGGAAGCTGCTCGGCCTGCCCGACATGGCCTATTACGATATCTACCCGCCGTTGGTGTCGCTCGACCGCAAGGTCACCATCCCCGAAATGCGCACGACCGTGCTGGAGGCGGTCCAGCCGCTCGGGCCCGATTATGTCGCGCTCCTCGGCACCGCCTCCGCGAAGAAATGGATGGATCCCCTGCCCCGCCCGGGCAAGAAATCGGGGGCGTATATGAACCCCGGTGCCTATGACGTGCACCCCTATCTGCTGCTCAACCTGGGCGAAAACTATGAGGGCATGACCACCTTCGCGCACGAATGGGGCCATGCGATGCACTCGCTGCTGTCGAACAAGACGCAAGTCTATGAGAAATCGGATTACCCGATTTTCCTCGCGGAGATCGCCTCGACCTGCAACGAAATGCTGCTCGCTGCCTATATGGTGGCGAAGGCCAAGACCAAGCAGGAGAAACTGTTCTACCTCGGCCAGCAATTGGAGAGCATCCGCGGCACCTTCTTCCGCCAGACGATGTTCGCCGAATTCGAACTCGCCGTGCATGACAAGGCAGAAGCCGGCGAAGGCCTATCGGGCGAGCGCTTCACGGCGCTCTATCTCGATCTGCTCAAGCGCTATCACGGGCCGAAGGTGACCATCGACCCGGCTTATGCCGTCGAATGGGCCTATATCCCGCATTTCTACAACAGCTTCTACGTTTACCAATATGCCACTTGCATCTCGGCGGCCTCCTATTTCGCGCACGCCATCCTGACCGGTGGGGCAAAGGAGCGCGACACCTATCTGACCGTGCTGAAGGCGGGCGGGTCGGCCTATCCGACCGAGATTCTTCAACGCGCCGGTCTCGATATGGCCAGCCCCGCCCCCTATCGCGCAGTCATCGCGACCTTCAAGGAAACGCTCGATCAGGCCGAGGCTTTGATCGGCTAATCCAGCGGGTACAGCATCGCGACGTTGCATCGTTCGTAGCGCGCGCCGAATTCGTCCATGATCCCCGTATCATGGACGAACCCGAGCTTTTCGTAGAGGTGGATGGCAGCGGCACTCTTGCTGTTGCTCAGCAAATAGAGTCGCTCCGCCCCCAGCGCACGGGCGCGCGCGATGACGGCGTGCAGCAGAAACTCCCCTGCCTTGCGACCGCGCGCGGATTCGAGCACGCCCATCTTGGTGAGCTCGAACTGCCCCTCACCAGTCTTCTGCAGCGCGCAGGCCCCGACAATGCCCAGCCCGGCCGCTTCGACGAACAGAATGTCCCCGCCGCGGTCAATGATCCGCGCCCGCGGGTTCTCCAGCACGTCACGGTCGGTCGGCTCGAGCCGGTACATGGCGGAAATCCACTGCGCGTTGATGTCGTGGAAGGCCTGCGCCAGATCGTCGCGATAACCGTGAACTGTCAAACCATCCATCCCATGCCCCCCGGCCGGCTCAGCGCTTCATCGCCTCTATCAGCGCTTTGACTTCCTGGCTGCGGCCACGCGGCAGAATCAGGATATCCTTGCCGCTGGCGACGACGATCAAATCCTGCACCCCGACCATCGCGATGCGGGCACCATCGCTGCGCACCAGGCAATTTGCCGTGTCGATCGCGATCACTTCGCCACCTTCGCGGCTGGCGTGGACGTTGCCATCCTGATCGCGATCACTGATCTCGTGCAGCGCATCCCAACTGCCAAGGTCGCTCCAGCCCATCGACACGGGTACAACCGCGACCCGGTCGGCCTTTTCCATCACAGCATAGTCGATCGAGTCCGACGGGGCTGCCGCGAAGGAAGCGGAGTCCGGATAAAGGCGGCTACCCTCCACGCGCGCGCCATCCATCGCCCGCTGCGAGGCCGCGAGAATTTCCGGGGCGTGAACGGCGAGACCCGCGAGATAGGCATCCGCCCGAAACAGAAAGATGCCGCCGTTCCAGGCATGATTGCCTGCCGCGAGCATCGCTTCGGCAACATCGAGCGGTGGCTTTTCGACGAATTTGGCGACGCGGTGGACTCCCCCGGAAATTTCCTCGCCAAGACGAATCCATCCATATCCGGTTTCTGGGGCAGTCGGATCGATTCCGAACGTGACGAGCCACCCGTCTTCGACCAACGGCAACGCCGTGTAGATTGCGGCGTGAAAGGCCGCGACATCCGCAATGACATGATCGGATGGCATCACCAGAAGCGGGGCAGCCCCGCTGCCCGCAGCAATCGCCGCAAGCGCGATGGCCGGCGCAGTGTTGCGGCCGACGGGCTCCAGAATCAAAGCCTTCGCCGTCGCATCGACAGCATCAAGCTGTGCTTCGACCATATCGGCGTGACGCTCATTGGCGACGACAATCGGCGCAGTGAAACGCGCGCCCTGCGCACGCCGCGCCGTCAGTTGCAGCATGGTCGCATCGTCGGTCAACGAAAGCATCTGTTTGGGCATGCCAGGCGTAGACATAGGCCAAAGTCGCGTTCCCGATCCGCCGGAGAGTATGACGGGCACGATCGGTATGGTCTGCGGCATATTGGGTCCTCCTGATGGAATCGCCCTAGCGGGCTTTCCAGCGGTTGGTAACTGCCTTGGATCAGCCTCGATCCATTCTGTTCAACCTTTCTTTGCCAATTTCTGCGACAGCAGCTTGCCCCTGTCGGATTTGTTTACACCGCTATCGGGAAGGCGGACGAGGTACGGCATCAATGATCAGGCTGTTCAAACATTATATTCCCAACGCGGTGCTCTTGCTGGGGCTGTTCGATCTCGTCCTGCTGGTCGTGGCGGGGGAGCTCGGATATTCGATGCGGATGCGCCAGGTCGCGCTGCCGCTGACGCCGATGCATATGCGGATTCCGCAATTGCTGACCTTCGCCGGATCGCTGGAAATGGCGATGATCGCGGTGGGCGTATATGGAGCGGGGGCGCTGCAATCACTGCGCTATGCAACGGCGCGGCTGCTGGTCGCCATTTCGCTCGGCGTCATCTTCCTCAGCGTTATCTATTTCATCGTGCCCGCCGCCACCTTTTGGCGGTCTAACCTGCTCTACGGCATGGGTGTGGCGGCGATCCTTTTGATCGCGTTACGCATATTGCTGGGCAAGACGCTGGGTGGACAGGTTTTTAAGCGGCGCGTGGTCGTGCTCGGCGCGGGCGCGCGGGCGGCACGGCTGAAGGCTTTGGCACAAGCCCCCGGCGCTGGCTTCGCGGTGGTCGGCTATGTTTCGATGAGCGAGCCTGCGCGGGTCATCCCCGAGGCGATCGCACGCGATGCGATCTATAACCTTGCCGACCATGTCGTGCTGCTCAACGCGAGTGAAGTGGTGCTGGCGCTCGAGGAGCGCCGCAACGCCCTGCCGCTGAAGGATCTGCTGCGGATCAAGACGACGGGCGTGCACGTCAACGAAATCTCGACCTTCCTGGAACGCGAAACCGGCAGGGTCGACTTGCAAAGCGTCAATCCGAGCTGGCTGATCTTTTCGGACGGTTTTTCGTCGGGGCGGATGCTCTCCAGCATGTTCAAGCGGATCTTTGATATCGTCGCCAGCCTGCTGTTGCTGACGTTGACGCTCCCGCTGATTCTCATCACCGCGATCGCGATCAAGATCGAGAGCAAGGGCCCCGCTTTCTATCGTCAACGCCGCGTCGGCCTGTACAGCGTCGGGTTCGACTGCGTGAAATTGCGCTCGATGCGACAGGATGCCGAGGTCGCGGGCCAAGCGGTGTGGGCCGAGAAAGACGATCCCCGGATCACGCGCATTGGCCGTATCATCCGCAAGCTCCGCATCGATGAGCTGCCACAGACCTGGTCGGTGCTGAAAGGCGAGATGAGTTTTGTCGGGCCGCGCCCCGAACGACCGCAATTTGTCGAGGATCTCGAACAGCAAATCCCGTATTATGCCGAGCGGCACATGGTGAAGCCGGGCATCACCGGCTGGGCGCAAATCAACTATCCTTACGGCGCGTCGATCGAGGATTCGCGGCAGAAGCTCGAATATGATCTCTATTATGCCAAGAACTATTCACCGTTTCTCGACCTGTTGATCCTGCTGCAAACGGTGCGCGTGGTCTTGTGGCCGGAAGGCGCGCGCTGATCCCGTGAGCGCGCTCGCCACCCTGATCCTGTGGAGCCACGCCCTGGCCGCCTTGCTGTTTGCGGGCGTCGCCCTCACACGGCTGCACGATGCCGGCACCGCCCTGCCCCGGTTGACCTTCGTCATCGCGCTGGGCAGCACCGCCTTATGGGCATTGGCGGTCGCCGGGATTGACACCACCGACGTCGTAACGCGGCTGACCGAGGCGGCGCGTAACCTCGCGTGGCTCGGCTTTATGTATGCGCTGGTCCGGCGCGGCGGCACGGGCCCCGAACACACCGCGATTTCGATTATCTATGGTCTGGTCGCCGTGCTTGTTCTGGCGGGGGCCACGCTGACGGTGATCGAGCCGACCATCGCCACGGAGACGGGTTCGCAAGTGGCGGCAGTGCGAGCCGTGTGGCGGATGATGATTGCGATCGGGGCCTTGCTGCTGCTGCATCATCTCTATTCGGCGGTAACGCCGCGCGCACGCGGCGGCATCCGCCTCGCCGTTCTTGCACTGACCGCGATGTGGAGCATCGATCTGCTGCTTTCCGCCGCTGCTTATGCGTTCAGCACCTGGTACAGCGGCCTAGTCGCCGCGCGTGGCATTGTTATGGTGCTGGCAGCCCCCCTGTTTGCGATCGCGGTGCAGCGCAACGGCGACTGGACGCTGCAACTGTCCCGCACCGTCGCCTGGCAGACGCTGACCTTTGCCGTCATGCTGCTCTACACAGCGGCGATGCTGCTGGCGACCAGCGCCATCGCCAGCATCAGCGGCGACAATGCGCGCCTTTGGCAAACCGCCTTCGTGTTCGGATCGACCGCAGCAGGGCTGACCATCCTTTCCTCCCCCTGGGTGCGCGCCTGGGCCAAGGTAAAGGTGTCCAAACATTTCTTCCGCCACCGCTATGATTACCGGGCGGAATGGACGCGCTTTACCGATACCCTCGGCAAACCCGACGGGGCCGCCCCGCTCGACCAGCGTATCGTAAAGGCCATCGCCGACCTTACCGATTCGCCCGCCGGATTGCTGCTCGTGCCCGACGGCGAAGGGCTTGGCGTCGGCACCGGATGGCGCTGGGATGCCCCCACCGGCGGTGCCGATGCGCGGCTGGTCACGCATCTGTCCAAAAGCGGCCGGATCGTCGAACTCGACACCGTCCGCGCTGACAAAGCCGATCCGGTCGAGGCCGTCAGTATCCCCATCTGGATGCTCGACGGCGATGCCTGGGCGGTGGTGCCGCTAACGCATCTCGATCGTTTACAGGGCGCGATCGTGCTGGCGCGCCCGCCACTCGACCGCCCGCTCGACTGGGAAGATTTCGACCTGCTGCGCATCGCCGGGCGGCACGTTGCGAGCTATCTCGCCGAAGCCAGGGCACAGGACGCGCTGGCCGAGGCCGAGCGCTTCGATGAATTCAACCGCCGCTTTGCCTTCATTCTGCACGACATCAAGAATCTGGTCAGCCAGCTGACGCTCGTCGCCCGCAATGCCGAGCGTCATGCCGACAATCCCGACTTTCGCGCCGACATGATCGCGACATTGCAGGACTCGGCGGCACGTATGAACGACTTGCTCGCCCGGCTATCGCAGCAACACCGCGCCCGTGCCGAGGTTCTGCGCCCGGTCGACCTGCTGCCGCTGGCCGAGACGGTCGCACGCGGGAAACGCGTACAGCATCCCGTCGTCGTGATCGGCCCCAAGGCCCTGTTCGCCCAGGCGGACCCCGCGCGCGTCGAACAAGTGCTTGGCCATCTCGTGCAGAACGCAATCGACGCCAGTCCGCCTGCGGAACCGGTCACGATCGCAGCGTCGTCGACGGATGCTACGGTGTCGCTCACGGTGATCGACCAGGGCTGCGGGATGAGCCCGGCCTTTGTGCGCGACCAATTGTTCAAGCCGTTCGTCTCGACCAAGCCCGGCGGCTTCGGCATCGGCGCGTTCGAGGCGAAGCAACTTGCCGAGGCGATGGGCGGCAGCGTCGCCGTCGACAGCCGCGAAGGCGTCGGCACCAGCTTTTGCCTTACCTTGCCGACCGCGCACGCGCGCACCCTGGAACAAGCCGCATGACCGACAAACCCAAGCTGCTGATCGTCGAGGATGATTTGGGCCTCCAGCGCCAGCTCCGCTGGGCGTATGAAGGGTATGAGGTGCTGACCGCGATCGACCGAGCGACCGCGCTCGATGCGGTGCGCGCGGCGGAGCCCGCCGTGGTGACGCTCGACCTCGGCCTGCCGCCCGACGCGGACGGCACCAGCGAAGGGTTCGCCACGCTCGCCGAAATCCTGCGCTTGAAACCCGATACCAAGGTGATCGTCGCCTCGGGCCACGGCGCGCGAGAGAGCGCGTTGCAGGCGATTGCCGATGGCGCATGGGATTTTTACGCCAAGCCGATCGACATTGATGCGCTTGGCCTGATCGTCGCGCGTGCGTTCCACGTCCATGCGCTGGAAGCGGAGAATCGCCGCCTCGCCACGCGCGCGACGGGCACCGCGCTGGGCGGAATGATCACCGCCAGCCCGGAAATGCTGAAGGTCACCCGCACGATCGAACGCGTGGCGGGGGCCGATGTTTCGGTCATGCTGCTCGGTGCCAGCGGGACCGGCAAAGAAGTGCTCGCGCGCGGGCTGCATGACAGCAGCCCGCGCTGCGGCGGTGCCTTTGTCGCGATCAATTGCGCCGCAATCCCCGAAACGCTGCTCGAAAGCGAATTGTTCGGGCACGAAAAAGGCGCGTTCACCGGCGCGATCAAGACCACCGAAGGCAAGATCGAACAAGCGCAGGGCGGCACACTGTTCCTCGACGAAATCGGCGATGTCCCGCTGCCGCTGCAAGTGAAATTGCTGCGTTTCCTGCAGGAGCGCACGATCGAGCGGATCGGCGGGCGCAAGGCGATTGCCGTCGATACCCGGATCGTCTGCGCCACCCATCAGGATGTCGATGCGATGGTTGCCTCCGGCAGCTTTCGCGAGGATCTCTATTACCGTCTGGCCGAAATCGTCGTCCGCATCCCCTCGCTGGCGGAACGCAGTGGCGACGCGGTGTTGCTGGCGCAGCATTTCCTGAAGAGTTACGCCAAATCGATGCACGCCGCCGTGACCGGCCTGTCGCCCGATGCGCGTGCCGCGATTGCCGCCTGGGGTTGGCCGGGCAATGTCCGCGAGCTGGAAAACCGCATGAAGCGGGCGGTCATCATGGCCGAGGGCAAACTCGTCACCGCCGCCGATCTCGATCTGGCGGAAGGCGCGGCCGAATTGCCGCTCAACCTGCGCGCCGCGCGCGAAAGCGCCGATCGCTCGGCCATCGCGCAAGCACTCGCCCGCGCCGAGGGTAACATTTCGAATACCGCCAAGCTGCTAGGGGTCAGCCGACCGACCCTGTACGATTTGCTGAAGAGCTACGATCTCCATGCGTAAATCCCTTTCGATCGCCATCGGCACGCTCGCCGCGATGACCAGCGCCGCCTTGATCGCGGCTGCAGCAACCGGCCCCGCTCACGCCGATGCGGCGACCGCGCGCACCGAACTTGCGCTGAGCGCGCGCTTGCTCAAGGCCGGCAATTACAGCGCCGCACGCAGCCACGCCCAGGCCGCGATCAAGGCTGATCCAAGCTGGGGCCTGGCCCATGCGATGCTCGCGCGCAGCTTCTTGGCGATTGGCGACGGGGTCGCAGCGGAGGGCGAGCTTGGCCGCGCGCGCGACAACGGTTTCGACCCGGCCCGGGCACACCAGCTCTACGCCCATGCCTGGTTGCTGCAGGGCGACGCCAACCGCGCGCTGGCCGAAGCCGCCAAAGCGGGGGCACCTTATGCCGGCTATGCCATCCGCATCGGCGCGCGCGCGCTGGCGGCGCAAGGCGACGTCGCCGGCGCACAAGCCGCGCTCGGCACCGTGCTCGCCGATGCGCCCAAAGACAGTTTTGCGTGGTCCGACCTCGGGCGCATCAAATATCAGGCGGGGGATATTGCGGGCGCGATCGAAGCGGCGCAGCGCGCGGTCGATCTCGATGCCAACAATGTCGAGGCGATCACGCTGCGCGGCGAGCTGGTGCGCGGCCAATATGGCCTGGTCGCCGCGCTGCCATGGTTCGAAAAGGCGCTGGGGCATGACGCATATTACCATCCCGCATTGATCGAATATGCTGCCACGCTTGGCGATGTCGGGCGCTATACCGATATGCTGGCGGCGACGCGCAAGGCCCTGGCCGCGCGGCCGGACAGCCCGCAGGCGCTGTACCTTCAGGCCGTGCTGGCAGCGCGCGCGGGCAAGGACGACCTCGCCCGCACCCTGCTCGCGCGCACCGGCGGACACTTGGACGCTATGCCCGGCGCGCGGCTGTTGTCGGGGACTTTGGCCTATAAAGCGGGGGCGTATCAGCAGGCGATCGACGATTGGCGTGTGCTGGTGGGGCAGCAGCCGACCAACATCACCGCGCGCCGCCTGCTGGGGACGGCTTTGCTGCGCTCGGGCGATCCGCAGGGTGCGCTCGAGGTGTTGCGCCCGGTCGCGCTGCGCGCCGATGCCGACAGCTATACGCTGGCATTGGTGGCGCGCGCCTTTGAACAAACCGGGGAGCGTGATTGGGCTGCGAAATATCTCGATCGCTCGGCCATGCCCAGCGCGGTCGGCTCGGCGCCGTTCGGCATCGATGACGGGTTGTCGGCGCTGAGCGACGCTGCCAGCACAGCCCCTGCGGAACCGGTCGCGCAGCTCGCATTGATCCGCGGGCTGATCGAGGCGGGCGATGGTGGCGCGGCGCTGGCCAAGGCGCAGGCGCTGGTGCGGCTGACGCCGGGTGCGCCGCCTGCCTATCTCGCGCTCGGCGATACGTTGATGGCGGTGAACCGTTATGGCGACGCCGCGGACGCCTATCGCCACGCCGCCGACCTGCGCTTTGACGAACCGACCCTGCTGCGCGTGGTCGATGCGCTCGAGCATGCCAACCGGCGCGCCGAGGCGGGCAAGGTGTTGGCGCTGTTCGCCTCGCAAAACCCGCAAAACATCACCGCGCGGCGCTTGATCGGCCATTGGCAGATCGCAGCTCAGGATTGGGATGCCGCGATCGACACGCTGGAGGATCTGCGCGGGCGCATCGGTGACCGCGACGCCGCGCTGCTCGCCGAACTGTCCTATGCTTATACCGGAGCTGGGGATGCC
The DNA here is from genome assembly GCF_017875905.1 of Sphingomonas sp. PL20. Taxonomy (NCBI): domain Bacteria; kingdom Pseudomonadati; phylum Pseudomonadota; class Alphaproteobacteria; order Sphingomonadales; family Sphingomonadaceae; genus Sphingomonas; species Sphingomonas sp. PL20. The sequence goes on from NZ_JAGINH010000002.1 coordinate 3,097,180, forward strand.
GATACCGGCATGGTCTATGGCAAGGCGGCCTATGCGCTCGCACCGATGAACCCGGCGACGAGCGATGCCTATGGCTGGGCGCTATACCAACAGGGCAAGAGCGTACCGGCGCTGCAATTGCTGGAAAAAGCGGCGTCGATCGCGCCCGGCCGCGCCGATCTGCGCTGGCATTTGGGGCAGGCCTATGCCGATCTCGACCGCACCGCCGAAGCCGCGACGCAAATGCGCGCGGCGCTCGCCGACCCGCATTTCACCGACCGCATAGCGGCGACCGCAGCGCTTAAGGCGTTGGGATAGGTTTGCCCTCCTTCCTCCCCTCCCTGAAAAGGGAGGGGCGGAGCCAAGCGGCCACGAGCCCCGCGTTTGCCAGCGCAGGCCACGTGCGGCTAAACACGCGGCGCATGACCGATCCTCTCGCCCGCATCGCCGCCGCGCTCGAACGGCTGGCCCCGCCGCCGCCCGCCAGCGCCGATCCGCTGGCGCACCCGGCCTATGTCTGGCGCGGCGCGGTGTTGGAACCGGTGCGCGATTTCCGCCCCTTGCCGCTCGACCGTCTGCACGGCATCGACGCGCAAAGGGCCGCGATGCACGCCAATGCCCGCCATCTGGCAGATGGAGCGGCGGCGCATGACGTGCTGCTGTGGGGCGCGCGCGGCACCGGCAAATCGGCACTGGTCAAGGCCGTGACGGGCGCGGTGCAGGCGGAGGGCGGCGCGCTGGCGCTGATCGAGGTCGTCACCACCCAGCTCGAGACCCTGCCCGCTTTGTTCGCGCAGATTGCCGCTGTGCCGCGTGCCTTCCTGCTGTTCCTCGACGATCTCGGCTTCGATGCCGCCGCCGATGGGCGCGCTTTGCGCTCGATGCTCGATGGCGGGGCGGAGGCACGGCCCGCCAATGCCCGCCTCGTCGTCACCTCGAACCGCCGCCATCTGGTGCCGCGCGAGATGATCGACCAGCCGACCGCCGTAAACCCGCGCGACGCCGCCGACGATGCGCTGGCGCTGGCCGATCGCTTCGGGCTCAGCCTCGGTTTCCACGTCGTCGACCAGGACGGCTATCTCGCGATCGTCGCGGGATATGCGCAGGCTTATGATTTGCCGTTCGATCCGGTCGATGCGGTCGGCTGGGCAACACGGCGCGGTGCCCGTTCGGGCCGCGTGGCGTGGCATTACATCGTAGATCTCGCCGGGCGAAATGGGCGAGCGCTAAAGTGATCCTCCCCGTTCCGGGGGGGGATTTAGGCGAGGCTCTCCACCATCTCGGCCAGCTCCAGCCAGCGCAATTCCGCCGCGTTCTTGTCTTCCTGCGCCTGGCCGATCCCTTCCATCAGCCGCTCGAACAAAGCCGGGTCGCGCGTGTAGAGATCGGGGTCTTCCAGCAACGCCTGGTCGCGCGCGATCGCCGCGTCGAGCGCCTCGATCCGCTTGGGCAGCAATTCGAAATCGCGCTGATCCTTGTACGTCAGCTTCGCCTTGCTGCCCGGGGCCGCCGCCGGGGCCGCCGAGGTCGCATTCTTGGCGATCGCGCCGCGCTTGGTCGGCGCATTGGCCTTGCGGCGGCGCTCCCAATCCTCATAGCCGCCCGCCACGACATCGACCGTGCCCGAACCATCCAGCCCGAGCGTGATCGTCACCGTGCGATCGAGAAAGTCGCGGTCATGGCTGACGATCAGCACCGTGCCATCATAATCGCCGATCACATCCTGCAACAGGTCGAGCGTTTCGAGGTCGAGATCGTTGGTCGGCTCGTCCAGCACCAGCAGATTGGACGGCTTGGCGAATTCGCGCGCCAGCAACAGGCGTGAGCGCTCGCCGCCCGACAGCGTGCCGATCTTGGCGTCGAGCACGCCTGGCTCGAACAGGAATTCCTTCAAATAGCCAACGACATGCTTGCGAATGCCCTGCACCTCGATCCAGTCGCCGCCATCGGCGAGCACGTCGCGGATCGTCTTGTCGGGCGCCATCTTGCTGCGCTGCTGGTCGATCACGATGCGTTCGATCGTCTTGGCGAAGCGGATCGTGCCGCTATCGGGTTCCAATTCGCCGGTCAGCAGCTTGAGCAGGGTCGATTTGCCTGCACCGTTCGCGCCGACGATGCCGATGCGGTCCTTGCGCGTCACGCGCAGCGACAAATCGCGGATGATGGTGCGGTCGCCAAACGCCTTGGAGATATGCTTGGCGTCGATCACCACCTTGGAGCGCGCATCGTCGCTGCCAATGGTGAGGTTGGCCGACCCCTGCGGCCCGACCATCGCCGCGCGTTCGGCGCGCATCTCGACCAGCTTGGTCAGCCGCCCCTGGTTGCGCTTGCGCCGCCCGGTGACGCCGCGCAGCAGCCAATGCTCCTCCAGTTTCAGCTTGGCGTCGAGCTTTTCGGCATTGCGCTGTTCGTCGGCATAGACTTGCTCGGTCCAAGCATCGAAGCCGCCAAAGCCGATTTCGGCGCGCCGCAAATTGCCGCGGTCCATCCACAAGGTCTGCTTGGTCAGCTTGGTCAGGAAGGTGCGGTCATGGCTGATGACGACAAAGGCACCGCGAAAGCGCTGGAGCCATTCCTCGATCCATTCGATCGCGCCAATGTCGAGGTGGTTGGTCGGCTCGTCGAGCAGCAGCACATCGGGATTCTGCGCGAAGGCGCGCACGATCGCCGCCCGGCGGCGCTCGCCGCCCGAGGCCTTGGCCGCTTCGCGCGAGAGATCAATGCCGAGCTGGTCGGCAATCGCCTCGGCTTCATAGCGCTGCGGCGCATCGTCGCCCGCCAGCACATAATCGGCGAGCGTCGCAAAGCCCGTCATCGCCGGTTCCTGCTCGAGCTGGATCACGCGCGTGCCCGGCACGATCGTGCGCCGCCCCTCGTCGGAATCGATCTTGCCGCCGAGCAGCTTGAGCAAGGTCGTCTTGCCCGCGCCGTTGCGCCCGATCAGCGCCAACCGGTCGCGCGGCCCGATATGAATATCGAGCCCACGGAACAACCAGCCCGAGCCTTGAATGACGCCGAGATTTTCATATGCGAGAATTGGTGCAGCCATGAGGGGGGCGTTACGGGGATAGGCGCTTGCGAGCAAGCCGGGATACCCCGCTCCCATCGGGAGAGGGAGGGGCCCGCCGCGAGGCGGTGGGAGGGTGAGGATGATCCGCTATGCGGCGTGCACCCAGATCACCCTCATCCGGCGCTTCGCGCCACCTTCTCCCACAGGGAGAAGGACTGAAACCGGCCCCAGGCGAGTCCGTCGGGCGAAGCCGACTGCCGCCTTTCGCCATTCACAGGCTGTTCAACGCTGCCTGCCTATGCCAATCCCATGACAATGCTCCTGCCCATCCTGCTCGGACTGGCGACCGCGACGGCACCGCTGCCGGCCGACGGCGTGCAACTCCAGCGCGCGGATCAGCGTGAGGCGTGGCGCGCGCGCCAGGAAGGCCGCATCCTCCCGCTCAAGGAAATCGAAGGGCGCGTGTTGCCATCGATGCGCGGCAGCCAGTATCTCGGCTTTGATTTCGAACCCGATCGCGGGATTTACACGCTCAAGTTCCTGCGCGATGGAACCGTCATCTGGGTCGAGGTGGACGGGCGTTCCGGCCAGATCCTCGGCCGCACCAGCAACTGAGCGCGGCCAGCGCCGTCCTAAGGGGAACTTTCATGCGTGTTCTGATCGTCGAGGATGAACCCAATCTCGGCCAGCAATTGAAGGCGACGCTGGAAGGTGCCGGCTATGCGATCGACCTCGCCACCGATGGCGAGGAAGGCCATTTCATGGGCTCGACCGAGAATTATGACGCGATCATCCTCGATCTCGGCCTCCCCGAAATCGACGGGCTGACGGTGCTCGATCGCTGGCGCAAGGAAGGCCGCACCGCCCCCGTGCTGGTGCTGACCGCGCGCGACAGCTGGTCCGACAAGGTCGCCGGGCTCGACGCCGGGGCGGACGATTATGTCGCCAAGCCGTTCCAGTCGGAGGAATTGATCGCCCGCCTGCGCGCGCTCATCCGCCGCGCCTCGGGCAATGCCTCGTCGGAACTGACGGCGGGCGACGTGCGGCTCGATACGCGCAGCGGCAAGGTCACGCTGGCGGGCGAACCGGTCAAGATGACCGCGCAGGAATATAAATTGCTCAGCTATCTGCTCCACCACAAGGGCAAGGTGGTCAGCCGCACCGAGCTGATCGAGCATATTTACGATCAGGATTTCGACCGCGATTCGAACACGATCGAAGTGTTCGTCACCCGCATCCGCAAGAAGCTCGGGCAGGACGTCATCACCACGATCCGCGGGCTTGGCTACAGCCTTGAAGATCCGGATGCATAATGGCTGACGCGCCGGGCACGGAGATCGTCGTCGCCCCGGCGAGCGAAGGCGCGGTGGCGCACGAGCCTGTGCCCCCGCCCTTGCCGCCGCTCGACACCGAGCCGCGCGCGACGATCGCGACGCGCACCACCGGATCGCTCAGCCGCCGCATGATCCTGATCGCGGCGGGCTGGATTCTGTTGCTGCTGACCGGCGGCGGTTTTGCGCTGGACCGCGTACTGACCACCGCGATCACCCAGAATTTCGACGATCAGCTCGAATATGTGCTGACCGCTTTGATCGTCTCGGCGGAAATCGGCCCGCAAGGCGAAGTGTTCAACAATCGCGAACTGGCCGACCAGCGCTTCCTCGAACCCAATTCGGGGCTGTATTACCAGATCAGCGCGCCGGGGCAGGAGCCCTATCCGTCACGCTCTTTATGGGATCGCCGCCTCGCTTATGGCAGCGCGCATAATGATCTGGGCATCCATGCCTATGACAGCGACCAGTTCGTCGATCCCACGACCGACAACCCCGAGCGGCTGCGCATCGTCGAACGTGACGCAACGCTGCCCGGTTCCAAGGTGCGCTGGCGCTTCCAGGTGGCGCAAAATCGCGAAGGGCTCGACGCGCAGATCAAGGTGTTGCGTAAGACGCTGGTGCGCAGCTTCGCGCTGCTCGGCTTTGGCTTGATCGTGATGGCGGCGCTGCAAACCTTTTACGGGCTGTGGCCGCTGCGCAAGGTGCGCGAGGAAATCGCCCGGATGCGCGCGGGCAAATCGCGCCAGATCGAACGCCCCATGCCGATCGAAGTCGCGCCGATGGTCGAGGAATTGAACGGGCTGATCGCGCATAACGAACGCCAGGCCGAGGAAGCGCGCCGCCACGCCGGCAACCTCGCCCACGCGCTCAAAACGCCGCTGACCGTCATTATGAACGCCGCCACCGCTAACGCCGACGATCTGGGCGAAACCGTGGTGCGCGAAGCGCGGACGATGCGCCGCCAGGTCGACCACCACCTCGCCCGCGCGCGCGCAGTCGGCAGGCGTGGGTCGGCGCATAGCCGGGCGGACGTTTGGCCCAGCCTCGAATCGGTCGAGCGCGCGGTCGGCGTGCTCTACCGCCACGTCCGCATCGACACCGATGGCCCCAAGGATCTGCAAGTCCATGTCGAGCGGCAGGATCTCGACGAAATGCTCGGCAATCTTATCGAGAATGCCGCGAAATATGGCGGCGGCAGCGTGTTCGTCACCGTGTCCAAGCATTCGGGCTTCGTCGAATTTTTGATCGAGGATGACGGCGTCGGCATCCCCGAGGAACAACGCATCCGCATCTTCGATCGCGGCGTGCGGCTCGATTCCGGCAAGCCCGGCACCGGCCTCGGCATGGCGATCGTCCGCGACGTGGCGGAGATTTACGAGGGGACGGTGTCGCTGGAGGAGAGCGAGGATCTGGGCGGGTTGCTGGTGCGGCTGCGGTTGCCGGCGGCGAATTGAAGATGACGAATCGCGTACGATTCGCTATATAGGGCGCATGTCAAAGGCCGCCTCCAACACGCCCATCACGACGGTGCGGGATTCCCGGTCTGGTCGGTTCGTGACCGTCAAGGGTGCTGGTGCGCTCAAGGGCAAAATGACGATCAGCAAAAAGGTCGATCTCACAAAACCTATTTCCGTTCCAACTTCGGGCGCGAAATGGTCTCCCACCCGCCCTGCGACTGATCGAACCGAAGCCAAGCGCTGATCTTGTCGGGGATACTCCTCGACACACATGCGCTGTTTTGGCTTGTCAGTGGTGAAGAGGCACTGACCGAACAGGCGTTGGTCGCCATTGGTGAAAATCAGGAGGCGGGAACGCTGTTCGTTTCGCCCATCACGTCGTGGGAACTGTCGATCGCCACGCAGAAGAATCGTATAGCAGGTCGACCGCATTTGGGGGACGACACTCCGGCGCGGTGGTTTCGGGACGCGGTAACCGCCACGGAAGCGAAGGTCATACCGATCAAACAGCGTATTTCATGCGAAGCGGCACAGGTGGTCATCGCTACGGGGCACCGAGACCCTGGCGACTGCCCGGGTGCGCAAACTCTCCCTGGTGACCCGTGACGGCATCATCCAGCAAATCGCCGCCGCTGATCCGAACTATCTCAGCATCATAGTGTGTTAACGTTCAATCACTCATTCCCCAACAACCCGCCGAGCAATCCCCCGACCACCGCGCCCGCCGCGCCGCCGCCGACCAGCCGCCCGACGCCCGCCCCCACGCCGACATCGCGGGCTTCGTTACCGGGCAAATGCCGCGCGATTTCCTCGGCCAGATTGAGGATCGGCATCGACTGCAGCCAGATCTTGCCCGGCCCGGTCAGCGTCGCGAGGAACAGCCCCTCCCCGCCGAACAATATGTTGCGGAAACCCCGCACCATCTGGATGTCGGTGGAAACGGTCGGCTCCTGCATCCCGATATGCCCGGCATGGACGCGCAGCCGTTCGCCGGGGCTGAGCGTCTTTTCGATCACCTCGCCCGACAGATCGAGGAACACCGTGCCCGGCCCGGTCACACGCTGCAGGATGAAGCCTTCGCCCGCAAACACCCCCGCGCCCAGGCGCTGCTGAAAGGCGATTTCGAGCGAGACCGAATATTCGGCGCACAGGAAGGTTTCCTTGCGGCAAATCAGCGATTCCCCGGCGCGCAGTTCGCGCGCGATGATGGTGCCGGGGAAGCGCGGCGCAAAGGCGACATGGCCGGGGCGCTCCGCCCCATATTCGGTGATAAAGATGCTCCCGCCCGACAGCGCGCGCTTCAGCCCCGCGAACAGCCCGCCGCCGGTGTGCGTATCCATCGTGATGCCATCGCTCATCCACGCCATGGCGTGCGTCTGGCTGACGATCCGTTCGCCCGGCGACAGATCGATCGAGACAGTCTGCATGACGGTGCCGGAAATCTCGTAGCGCATCGGGCCATCCTTCGACAGTGATGCACTTACCTAACACAGCTTGAAGGCCGATGAAATGCCAACAACCTCCGTCACCCCGGGCTTGTCCCGGGGTCCACCGTGCCGAGCATTCTACGGTGGCGGCATACACGTCGCGGTGGCCCCCGGCACAAGGCCGGGGTGACGACAGCGCGTCAGGCGGCGACGGCGACGTCCTGCATCGCGTGCGCCGTAATCTCCAAACTCCGCTTGCGCGCTTCGTGGTCATAGATCGCGCTCGCGATCATCAGTTCGTCCACCCCGGTGCGCGCGACGAAGGCGGCGATGTCGCGTGCGACCTTGGCCGGGCCGCCGACGGCAGAGCAGGACAGCACATGATCGAGGATCGCCGCGCCCTGCGCGCCCAGGCTCGCGCGGTAGCCCGCGACCGGCGGCGGCAATTGCCGGGGATGGCCGGTCCGCAAGGCAACGAACGCCTGTTGCTGCGAACTCGCCAGCAATTCCGCTTCCTCATCGCTGTCGGCGGCAAACACGTTGAAGCCCGCCATTACATAAGGCTTGGCCAGCACCGCCGACGGCCGGAAGGTGCGGCGATAAATGTCGATCGCCGCCATCAGCGCATCGGGCGCGAAGTGCGAGGCGAAGGCATACGGCAAGCCCAGCATCGCAGCGAGTTGCGCGCCGAACGTGCTCGATCCCAGGATCCACAAGGACACATCCGCCCCTGCCCCCGGCGTGGCGCGGATGCCGGTCTGGCCATCGTCGGCGAAATAGCTTTGCAGCTCGACCACATCCTGCGGAAAGGCATTGGCGTCGCTGTCGAGATTGCGGCGCATCGCGCGCGCGACGATCTGGTCCGAGCCCGGAGCGCGGCCGAGCCCCAGGTCGATCCGCCCGGGAAACAGCGCGTCGAGCGTGCCGAACTGTTCGGCAATGGCGAGCGGCGCATGGTTGGGCAGCATGATCCCGCCCGCGCCGATGCGGATGGTGGAGGTCGCATTGCCGATATGCGCCAGCACCACCGATGTCGCCGCGCTGGCGATGCCGGTCATGCCGTGATGCTCGGCGGTCCAATAGCGCGTAAAGCCGAGCCGTTCGACATGCGCTGCAATGTCGGCGGCATTGGCCAAGGCTTGCGCCACACTGCCGCCTTCAATGACGGGGACGAGATCGAGCAGGGAATAGTGGGTCATAAGAGGGATGTGGGGAGGCCAGCGCGTTCGCGCCACCCCTTCCCGTTCGCACTTTCTTCCCCGGCGAAGGCCGGGGCCCAGGAGTGGAGCGGGATACGTGATGCGCACCGCTCGACAACATACCGGTCGCGACTGGGCCCCGGCCTTCGCCGGGGAAGTAAGGATAGGAAGACCGGAAGCGTCGCACGCCTTGCCCCCCCCGCGCTCCCCGCTTAGAGCCTGCGCGACATGGACCCGCGCCTCGCCCATATCCGCACCTGGATCTTCGATCTGGACAATACGCTCTATCCGGCGAGCGCGCGGCTGTTCGACCAGATCGACGCCAAGATGGGGGCCTATATCGCCGCCAAGTTCGAGGTCGATCTGGTCGAGGCGCGCCGCATCCAGAAGGGCTATTTCCACGGCCACGGCACCACGCTCGCCGGGCTGATGGCCGAGCATGACGTCGATCCGCACGCGTTCCTCGATTTCGTCCACGACATCGAAATGGACGTGCTCGAAGAGAATGCCCCGCTCGCCGCCGCAATCGCGCGGCTCCCCGGGCGCAAGATCGTCTTCACCAATGCCGACACGCCGTATGCCACGCGCGTGCTCGGGCGGCTGGGCCTGGGCGAGAGCTTCGAGGCGATCCACGACATTCATGCGATGGACTTGCTGCCCAAGCCGCAAGCCTCGGCCTATGCCGGGCTGTGCGCGGCGTTCGACATCGTGCCCGCCGAGGCGATCTTCTTCGAGGACATGGCCCGCAACCTCGCGCCCGCCAAGGCGATCGGCATGACGACGGTGTGGGTCGACAATGGCTCCGAACAGGGGCCGGGCGAAGACCGCAGCCATATCGATTTTACCTGCGCCGATGTGACGGCGTGGCTCCACGACCATATGGGGGAAGCATGAGCGATCTACAGCACACCATCGAAGCCGCGTGGGACGCGCGCGACACGATCGGCTTTGGCACCACCGGCGCGGTGCGCGACGCGGTTGACAGCGTGCTCGACCAATTGGGTGCGGGCACCGTCCGCGTCGCCGAGCCCGCTGGCGACGGCTGGACGGTCAATCAGTGGCTCAAAAAGGCGGTGCTGCTCTCCTTCCGCCTCAACGACAACAGCCTGGTCGAGGGTGGCGCGGGCGGCGCGCCTGCCTTCGACAAGGTGCCCTCGAAATTCGCCGGCTGGGGCGAGGCCGAGTTCCGCGCGGGCGGCTTCCGCGTCGTGCCGGGTGCGGTCGCGCGGCGCGGCAGCTTCATCGGCAAGGGTGCGATCCTGATGCCGAGCTTCGTCAATATCGGCGCTTATGTCGGTGAAGGCACGATGGTCGACACCTGGGCGACGGTCGGCTCCTGCGCGCAGATCGGCAAGAACGTGCACATCTCGGGCGGGGCCGGGATCGGCGGCGTGCTCGAACCGCTCCAGGCCGATCCGGTGATCATCGGCGACGGCGCCTTCATCGGCGCGCGCAGCGAAGTGGCCGAAGGCGTTCGCGTCGGCGAGGGCGCGGTGCTGTCGATGGGCGTCTATCTCGGGGCCTCGACCAAGATCGTCGACCGCGCGACCGGCGCGGTGTTTCGCGGCGAAGTCCCGCCTTATGCGGTGGTCGTGCCCGGCAGCATAAGCGGCGGCGACGGCAAACCCGCGCTCTATTGCGCGGTGATCGTCAAGCGCGTCGACGCGCAGACGCGCAGCAAGACCAGCATCAACGAACTGCTGCGGGACTAATTCTCCCCTCCCGCTCGCGGGAGGGGCCGGGGGAGGGCAGTCTACGGCAAGCGCAACGCCGCCCCTCCCCTAACCCCTCCCGCAAGCGGGAGGGGAAATCCGGCTCGACACACGCAAAGGCTCTGCTAACCGGCACGCAAACGATAAGAGGATTCCTGATGAACACCACCCGCTCCAAAACGCTCGACCGAGTCCTCGTGCTGGAAATGGTGCGCGTCACCGAGGCGGCGGCGATTGCCGCGTCGAAGCTCACCGGGCGCGGGGATGAAAAGGCAGCGGATGCAGCGGCAGTGGAGGCGATGCGCGCCGCGCTCAACAACCTCTATATGGACGGCACCGTGGTGATCGGCGAGGGCGAGCGCGACGAAGCGCCGATGCTGTTCATCGGCGAGAAAGTCGGCTCGGCGATCGGCAAGGGCCCCAAGATCGACATCGCGCTCGATCCGCTGGAAGGCACCACGATCTGCGCCACCGCCGGTCCCAACAGCCTCGCCGTGCTGGCCATTGCCGAGGAAGGCGGGCTGCTCAACGCCCCCGACGTCTATATGGACAAGATCGCCTGCGGCCCCGGCTATCCCGAAGGCATTATCGATCTCGACAAATCGCCGACCGAGAATGTCCGCGCGCTGGCGGCCGCCAAGGGCGTAGAACCGCACGAAATCATCGCCTGCGTGCTGGATCGCCCGCGCCACCAGAAATTGATCGCCGAGCTGCGCGAAGTCGGCTGCGGCATCATGCTGATCGGCGATGGCGATGTGGCCGGCGTGATCGCCACCACCAACCCCGACACGACGATCGACATCTATATGGGCGCGGGCGGGGCGCCCGAGGGCGTGCTGGCGGCAGCGGCCCTGCGCTGCGTCGGCGGCCAGTTCAAAGGGCGCTTGCTGTTCCGCAACGATGACGAGCGCGCCCGCGCCGCCAAATGGGGCGTGACCGATCTCGACAAGCAATATGATCTGACCGAGCTCGCGCGCGGCGACTGCATCTTCGCGGCAACCGGCGTCACCGATGGATCGCTGCTCGCCGGCGTCAAGCGCAAGGGGCATGTCATGACCACCGAAAGCGTGGTGATGCGCGCCAGCTCGGGCACCGTGCGCTGGGTCAAGGGCGAACACCGCATCTGAGGCAAAGCGGCCCACCCGAAATCCGTCATGCCGGGCTTGTCCCGGCATCCACCGTGCCGCACACTCCCAACGTCAAGAGTCGCGGCACGGTAGACCCCAGCACAAGGCCGGGGTGACGGGCTTGTATTGGGGGCGTTATGCGAACACTGAAACTTCTTCTCGCGGCCAGCGCCGCGCTGCTCCCGGTCGCGCTCGTCGCCCGCCCGCAAGCCGCCCCCGCCCCGACTGCGCAGGCGCAATCCCCCTACAGTTATGAAGAAGTGATGGTCCCGGTGCGCGATGGCGCGCGGCTGCAAACCGTCATCCTGCGCCCGCGCGGCAAGACCGGCCCGCTGCCGATCCTGTTTCAGCGCACGCCTTATGGCGTCCCCGATGCGCCCCCGGCCAAGGTCCCCGGCAACCAGGTCTCGCTCGACAAAGACGGCTATATCTACGTCTATCAATCGATGCGCGGGCGCTTCAAATCGGACGGCGTGTTCACGCTGTCGACCGCGGTCCATCCCGGCCAGCCCAAGATCACCGATGAATCGACCGATGCCTATGACAGCATCGACTGGCTGGTGAAGCATGTGAACGGCAATAATGGCAAGGTCGGCATGTGGGGTGTGTCCTATCCGGGCTTCGCCGCCGCCGTCGCGCTGATCGGCCCGCACCCCGCGCTGAAGGCGGTCAGCCCGCAAGCCGCCTGGATCGATTATTGGAAATCGGACGATCTCCACCGCAATGGCGCGCTGCGCCTCAGCTACGCGACCGACTGGCTGTCGATGCTCCAGCTCGACAAGACCAAGGACACCGATTTTCAGTATGACCGCTACGACACCTATGACTGGTTCCTGAGCAAAGGCCCGGTCGCAGAAATCGACCGGCAAGTGTTCAAGGGCCGGGTGCCGATGTTCACCGCCCTGCTCGATCATCCCAATCACGATCGTTTCTACACCGATCAGCGCTGGAGCGACAAACTCGGCAAGACGACCGTGCCGACGCTCAACGTCGCGGGCTATTGGGATCAGGAAGACCCGTGGGGCTCCTGGCAAATCTATTTCAAGCAAGCGCAGAACGACCCCGATCATCTGGCGACGATGGTCGCGGGGCCATGGGCGCATGGCTGGTGGCAAGGCCCGACTGCGGCGTTGGGGCCAATCCCGTATGGCGTCCCCAGCGGCCCGCAATTCCAGGAACAGATCCAGGCCCCGTTCTTTGCGTATTGGCTGCACGGCATCGGCCCGCGCCCGACCTCGGGCGTAAAGAGCTTCCAGAGCGGGAGCTGGACGTGGAAAAGCTATCCCGGCTGGCCCGTGCCCGGTGCGAAAGCGACCGACCTGTATCTCCACGCCGATGGCTCGCTCTCCTTCACAGCGCCCGCCGCCAGCGAAGGCTGCCGCGACTATGTGTCGGATCCGGCCAATCCCGTCCCCTTCCGCCCGCGCCCGATGTCGGGCACCTATCTCTCGCCCGATTGGTCATGGTGGGAAGCCGCCGACCAGCGCTTCCTGCAAGGCCGCCCAGATGTGCTGAGCTACACCAGCGCGCCCCTTGATGCCGATCTGACAGTCACCGGCAGCGTGCTCGCCGATCTCGCCGCCGCGACCAGCGGCACCGACAGCGATTTCGTCGTCAAGCTGATCGACGTTTATCCCGAGGATGCCGCAAAGGCTCCCGAACATCCCAAGCCCGGCAATTATGCCAAGTCGCTGAACGGCTACCAATTGCCGATCGCGATGGACGTCCGCCGCGGCCGCTTCCTCGCCAGCGACACCACACCGCAAGCGCTGGTGCCGAACAAGGTGACGCACTGGGACGTGCCCTTGCGCGAACACGACCATGTCTTCCTGAAAGGCCACCGCATCATGGTGCAAGTGCAGTCGAGCTGGTTCCCGGTGATCGACCGCAACCCGCAAAGCTTCGTCCCCAACATCGCCCGCGCCGCTCCCGCCGATTTCGTCAAGGCAACGCAGCAGGTGTGTGCGGGGTCGAAGATCGTGCTGCCGGTGGTGCGGTAGAGTCGCCCGCGCAGGGCCGCGCGGCTCAGGGCTTGGCGGCGGGACCGGGCATAACCCGGATCGTGACCGGCTGCGTGCCAAAGACTTCGGCGGCGCGGGCTTTCAATTGATCGACCGACAGCGCAGCCAGCGCGCTTTGATAGCCGCGCGCGCGCGCCAACGCATCGGGCTGCGTCTGTGCCCAGTCGAGCGCGTTGAGCCACCAGCCGTTGCTCCGCGCATCCAGCGCGGCGCGGGCTTTCATCGGGGCGGTCACGCGCGCGAGTTCCTCGGCGGTCGGCCCCAATTCGCTGAGCGAACTCGCAATCGTGCGCAGCGTGCGCTCGGCGAGCGGAACGTCGCTGGTGGCGACTTCGACGATTGCGCCAACATAGCCAAAGCCGCGCACACTGGTCGACGCCGCAAAGAGCGGTGCGGGGGAATAGGTAGCCCCCGATGTCTGGCGCAAATCGTTAAACAACCGGTTGCGCAGAATCTCATCGAGCACCCCCTGCGCGATGCCGTCATTGGGATCGAACCCGTCGCGCGCGCGCCAGGCCGACACCACCAGCGCACGCCCGGCATCGCCGTGATGCGTCCACACCAGCGGCTCGCCTCCCGTCGGGAACTTCGGATCGGGCCCGGTGTCGCGCAACGGCTGGCTGCGGCGCGGGGGCAGCGCGCCGAGCGTTTCCGCAGTCGCTGCAATCGCCTTCTCGACATCGATATCGCCGACGATCGTCACCTCGATCGGCGCATCGGCGAGAATGGGCCCGAAACGGCGTCGACTCTGGGCGAAACTCAATCCGGAGACATCGGCCACATCCAACGGTGCGAAGCGCGAATCGCTATTGCTGAACGCCGGCCAGCGCCGCGAAAACGCCGCGACGGCGGTCGCGTCGGCCTTTTCCAGCGCCGCCTCTACCCGCGCTTGCACCAAACCGTCGGCCCGCGGATCAAAGTCGGGCTTGCCGACAAGGTTCGCCCACAGCCGAAGCTGATCGGACAGCGATGCCGGGTTATTCTGTCCTCGATACTGGACGACGTTGGTTCCCAGCGCGACCGAATCGATCGACACCTGGGTCGCGCGCAACCCGGCGAGCAGTTGCTCGACGTTCAGTCCGGCGACGCCGCCAAGATACAGCATCGCCAGCGGCGGCGCGACCGGGCGTTCGCCATGCGGCAGCGCCAGCACCCCGCCGCCCACCCGCATCGTGGTGAGCACTTCATTCGCGCGGAAATCGGTATGTTTGATGTTGAGCCGCACGCCGTTCGCAAAGCGCACCTGATCGACGCCGAGATCGTCGACATGGTGCCGCTCGACAACTTTGCCTGCAGGCCCGGGCAAGGGCAATTGCTTGGCAACGGCGAGGGTCAAATCGCGCGCCGGGAGCGGCCCCCGATGCGCCACGGCATAGGCATCCCGCACCACGGTCGGCGATGCGGGCAACGCCTCCGCGCCCGCGAGCGCGATCGCCGGGGGTGTTTCGCGCCACACCGCGCTATAGGCCGCCGCAATATCCGCCGGAGAGGCGGCGTTGAGCACTTCCGAAATGCGTTGGAAATTGCGTTCCGGAAGCACAAAGACCTGACGATCGGTATAGGCACCGACAATGCCATTGGCCAGTTCGGCCGAGGTCCGCGCGGCCGCCCGCAGCGATGCGCTCCGCGCCCCCTTCAAGGTGTTGGTGACGGCGCGATCCACTTCGGGAACGGTGAAACCCGTCACCAAGGGGCGGCGCGTTTCCTCTTCGAGCAACGCCAGCGCCTCCTGCCATTTGCCGGCCCGGAAATTTGCGGAGAGAGAATAGAATTCGGCAAGCTCCGGCCAGCGCGAGGTTTGCAACGACACCGAGGCGATGGGCAATTGCGGGGTCGTCAGCACGAGCCGTTCAAGCCGGTCGCGCACGATCGCCATGCCGAGCGTCGCCAAGATCGTGTCGTGGCGTGTCGCCGGGGTCAGCACGGCATCAGGCTGCGGTTTGGCCACGCTGAGCGTCAGCGAGTCGGTCAGTCCGGCTTCCTGCACCACCGAAGCGGAAGGTGTGCGCGGTTGAAACGGCACGGGCTTCAGCGCAGGCAGTGGCCCCGACGGTCGTTTCCAGCTCGCAAACGCGGCCTCCAGCGCCTTGCCGGTTTCGGCCGGATCGACATCGCCGACCACGACAAGAAAGGCGGTGTCGGGGCGATACCAGCGGTCATGAAACGCGCGCAGCTGGTCCGCCGTAATCGTATGAAGCGAGGCCAGCCGTTGCGCAGGCGTCTCCCACAGATAGGGCAATTCAGGATAGAGTTGCTGCCGCAGCGCGCGAGCGGCGCGCGTTGCCTGCGTCTCGCCGCCCGCAATCTCCGCCCCCACCACACCCTTTTGCCGCTCGACCTCATTGGCGTCGAACAGCGCGCCATCGCTAAACCCGCGCAGAAACCGCAAGGCCAGCGCCAGCTTCTCGCTGGTCACTTGGGGAATCGAAAGACTGTAGACGGTGCCGCGCGCCGTCGTCGTGCCGTTGACATCCGCCCCCAATTGCAAACCCGCAGACTGCAATTGCGCAATCGCATCGCCCTGCGGGAAAGGGGTGGTCGCGCCGAACGCCATATGCTCGACGAGATGGGCAAACTCCTTTTCGTTCGCCGCCTGCTGCGCGGTGCCGACCGCGATGCGATACTCGACGACCGCGACGCCTTTGGGCTCGGCGCTGCGCATGACGGCGTAGCGAAGCCCGTTGGCGAGTTCGCCATAATGGATCGCGGGATCCGGGGTTTCGCCGCGCTCCTCGGCAACCCAGCTCGGCGTTTGCGCCACGGCGTACGGCACACTTGTCACGGCAAAGGCCACAGCGACTACCCAAAGCCTTCGCATCCACCGGTCCTTATCCCCGCATCGACCCGGCGACGGAGAGGTACGCCACCCCGCCACGCTGCTCGACCCATGTCACTATCTTGTTATTTTTGGGACATTAAAGACGATTCGTAAACAGCCAATCGATCGTGCCGCAACAAACCACTTGCTCCCCAACGCGGCCAACACTGCGACGGTGCTGCGCCTATTCATAGCGGAGCGCGCGCGCCGGTTCGGCACGTGCGACGCGCCACGCCTGGCCAAACACCGTGGCCGCAGCGATCAGCACCGCCACCAGCGTCGCGCCAAGAAAGAACAGCGGCGACAGCGCGATGCGGTCATCGAAGCCGCCGAGCCAGCGCTGCATCGCGACAAAGGCCAGCGGCCAGGCGACAAGGTTGGCCAGCAGCACCGGCCGCAGGAACTGGCCGATCAGCAACCGCAACACTTCCGCGGTGGAGGCGCCGAGCGTCTTGCGGATGCCAATCTCCTTGACGCGTCGCGCGGTATCGAACGCCGCGAGCCCGTACAGGCCGATACACCCGATCAGGACCGCCAGCACCGCGCCGATCGTGAACAGTCGCGAGCGCTGCGCGTCTTCCTTGTAATAGCGCTCGAACAGATTGTCCTCGACCGAACGCGCCTTGAACGGGATGCCCGGCGCGACGCGCTTCCACGCCGCTTCCAGTCGCGCCGTCAGCGTCTTGGGGTCGATGCCGGTGTAGCGCACGACAGCGAACGGCTCGTCGATATCAACCGTATTGTACGTATAGGCGGTCGGGTCGACCGGGTCGCGCGGGCTTTTGAAGCGCACGTCGTCGATCACGCCGATGATCGTCGCGGCGCGATTGCCGTCGCTGATCGTCTGCCCCACCGCCGCCCCCGGCGCGGCGAAGCCGAGCGCTTTCACCGCCGTCCGGTTGAGCACGACATTGGGCCCGGTGGCTTTGCGTTGTTCGAGCGTCAAATGCCCACGGTCATCGGCATGCGCGGCATCGAACAGGCGACCGGCGAGCAAGCGCGCGCCGTACACCCGGAAATAGTCCTGTCCGGTGCCGACAACCATGATCGACGTCTTTTGGTCCGGCGTGCCGGGCCGATGATATCCTGAAAAGTTCGTCGAATTCTGGTCGCCCGGGGCGTTGTTGCCGACCGTGACGCCGGTGACGCCGGGCAGCACGGCGAACGCGCTTAGCAATCCGGCGCGTTGCGCGACGTCGAGGGCGGGGTCACGGAACGAGCGGACGATCATCAACCCATCGCGCCGGAAGCCGAGATCCGCGTCGCGGATGTGCGCGGTCTGCGCGAGCATGGCAGCGGTGGTGATCGCAAATGCGATCGCGATCGCGAACTGGAACACCACCAGCGCTCCACGTAGCCGCGCACCGGCACGCCCGCCGCCCGGCGCACGCGCCGAAGCCAGGACCGCCGCTGGGCGAAAGCTGGACAGCACGAACGCCGGGTATAGCCCCGCGACCAAGGCAACGCCCAGCACCAGCGCGATCATCGGCAACAGGATGCTGTCCCAGCCACCATAGTGTATCGCCAATGTGGTCCCGCCGAGTGCGTTGAGGAACGGCAAGGCGATCTCGGCAAGCGCAAGGCCGGTCAACGCCGCCATCGCGACCGTGGCGACCGCTTCGCCAAGAAATTGTAGCACCAGCGCGCGCCGCGTGCCCCCCAGCACCTTGCGCATCGCCACCTCCCGCGCCCGGAGCCCGGCGCGCGCGGTCGCCAAATTCACGTAATTGACGATGGCGATCAGCAGCGTCAGCAACCCGACCACGGCCAGCGTCGTCACGATCGCACGGTCGCCCGGCGTGTAGAGATGCATGCCGGTCAGAGGGCGCAGCGTCTGGAAATACTGGCCTTTCTTGAGGTTGCCGCTGGCATAAGCGTGGCGATCGAGAAAGGCTGGCAATTGGGCTTCGAAAGCGCGTGCCGCCGTCTCGTCGGGGAAACGCAGCAAGGTGGTCAGCGACGTGCTGCCCCAATGGTCCCAATATTCGCTGGCGAAGCGCGCGGGCACGATTTGCGCGAACATCTCGTCCTTGAACGTTACGTTGGCGGGCATGTCGCGCAGCACCGCGCCAACGCGGTAGGCGTACAGCTTCCCCTGGACCGAGATGCCGAGCGTCTGGCCGATCGCGGGCTGGCTACCGAAATATTTCCGCGCCGCGCTCTGCGTGATCACCAGCCCGTCGGGGTCGGCGATCGTCGCGGTCGGATCGCCCTCGACCGCGGGAAAGCGCATCAGGTCAAAGAAGTTGGTGTCGACCGTACCGAGTTCCTCGGCGGTCGCTTGCGCGCCTTGGCGGATCGTCACCGACGCGCCATTATACCGCGTCGCCGCCAGCTGGGGATAATCGGCGCGCATGATCTGGAGCTGATTGCCCATCGTGTACGGGTTGGTGTCGGGCGGATAGCCCGGCATGATATAGCGTTCCTCCACCAGCCACAGCCGGTCCTGCCCGGGCAGCGCTCGGTCGAAGCTCGCTTCGAACCGGACGAACAGGGCCAGCACGATGAAGGTCGCGATCCCGAGCGCGAGCCCGCCAATGTTGAGCGCCGCGAACAGCCGATGGTGCGTGAGCGAGCGATAGAGCGAGGTCAGCATCTTATGCCGCCCGGCGTGCGGAGGAGAGGATACGGCCATCCAGCATATGCACCGTGCGCTTGGCGATGTCGGCATGCGCCGGCGAATGCGTTACCATCACGATCGTCGATCCGTCGGCGTTGAGCTGCTCAAGAATGTCCATCACCTGCGCCCCATTCTCGGTATCGAGATTGCCGGTCGGCTCGTCGGCGAGGATCAGCCGCGGCGTGCCGACGATCGCGCGCGCAATCGCGGCGCGCTGCTGCTGGCCTCCCGAAAGCTGGTAGGGATGGTGCCGCTGGCGGTGCGCGATGCCGACGCGATCCATCGCCGCAGCGACGCGCTCTTTCTTGTCCCGCGACGACATGGGACGATAGGCAAGACCGAGCGCCACATTCTCGGCGATCGTCAACTCGTCGATCAGATTGAAACTCTGAAAGATGAAGCCCAGTCGATCGCGCCGCAGCTTCGCAAGCTCGCCCTCCGGCGCGCGCGCAATGTCGGTGCCCTCGAACAGATAGCGCCCGCCGCTCGGGCGATCGATCGTGCCGAGGATATTGAGCAGGGTCGATTTGCCGCAACCCGACGGCCCCATGATCGCGACGAATTCGCCCGCCTCGACGGCGAGTTCGATCCCGCCGAGCGCGGTCGTCTCGATCTCGTCCGAGGCATAAGTGCGGCTGACATCCTGGAGCTGGATCATGGACACATCCTGTTTGAGGAGAAGAGTCTGGCTATTTGAGAAAAAGCGTCTGGAAGGCGGAATAGGGGCTGAGCGCGGTGGTCACGATCCGCTCGCCGGGGGCGAGGCCGGAGATGATCTCAACCTGATCGGGATTGCGCCGCGCGGTAACGATCGCGCGCCGCACGGCTTTCGCATCGCCGTCGAGCACGAAGGCCGTGGTGCCGCCAGCATCAAGCCAGCCGCCCGAGGGCGCGACGATCGCAGGCCGGTCAGCCCCGAGCACAAGCCGCACGTCGAGCGTCTGGCCACGGTTGAGCCCGAGCGGCGCGCTGCCCCGGAAGGCGAGTTCGACGCGAAAGCGGCCGGCGGTCACTTGCGGCAACACCTTCAGCACGGTCATCGGATAGCTGCGCCCGTCAAGGTCGGCGGTCGCGCCTAGGCCCGTGCGGACACGGCCGAGATAGAATTGATCGACATCGGCGGTCAGCTTCCATTGCCCTTCCGAATCGATCTGCCCGACCGGATCGCCGCTCTTAAGCATTTGCCCCGGCTGGAGCGTGAAGGCGGTGAGCCGCCCGGCGACCGGCGCGCGGATCACCAGCGCCGATAGGCTCGCGCGCACCATCGCCAGGCTCTCGCGCAATTGCCGCGCGGTCGCGGCGATCCCCGAGGATTGGTCAGCCAGCGTGACGGCCGCCTCGCTCGCGCCGCGCTGGAGCGTGGCGACCCGCGCCTGCTGGTACGCGACATCCTCGCGCACCGGATCGATCGCGGCGCGCGCGATAATGCCCTTGTCGAACAGCACCTGTTTTTGCCCGAGCAGCGTCTGTGCCTTGGACAGTGCGTTACGCGCTTCGGCGAGATCGCGCGCGCCGCCCTGGCGGGTGTTCTGCACCGACAGGCGTTGTCCGCTGGTCGCGCTCAACTGGCCGACGATCTCGGCCGAGCGGCTGGCCACATCGAGTGCGAGCGTCGGGTTGGAGAGGCGCGCGAGCGGCGTGCCCGCCGCGACCATCGCACCATCGGCCGCGGCCAGTTCGGCGACCTGACCGCCGGAGATGGCGGTGACAAAGACGGTGCGCAGCGGCGCGACTTCGGCGCGCAACGGCACGTAATCGCGGAACGGCGCGCGCACCACCACCCCGGTGCGGATCGCGGCGGCGTCCACGCTCAGCGCATTGGCACCGGGCATCAGCCCCCACAGCAGGATCGCCGCCGCGACCACCGCAATGCCGATCGCACTGCGCGCGATCATGCGCCGCCGCTTGGCGTGCGGCCGCTCGATGCGCCGGTCCATCGCGGCTCCGGAAGGGGTCGTCTGCGTCATGCGGACACTATATCGAATGCCGGATGATGGCGCTAAGGCACGAAAATCCGTCGATTTTCGAGCTAGTCCAGGCGATCGGGCATCCCATCTGTACGGACTGTCCGTTTCCGGACACTATGTGCGACCATGTCAAGCGAATCGCCCGTCATCCTGATCGTCGAAGACGATGCCGACGTCGCCAAGGCCGCGCGCCTGTTGCTCGAACGCCAAGGCATGGCCGTTTCGATCGCGGCTGATCCAGCGGCAGCCTGGGTGCGCCTCGCCGAGCGTCCGATCGACGTCATCCTGCTCGATCTCAACTTCGCGCGTGGGCGCACCAGCGGCGAAGAGGGGTTCGCGCTGCTCGACCGGCTCATCGCCGCCGACCGTCACGCCGTAGTGATCGTCGTCACCGGCCATAGCGGGATCGCCGTCGCGGTCCAGGCGATGCGCCAGGGCGCGACCGATTTCGTGATCAAGCCGTGGAGCAACGAACGCCTGCTCGCGACGGTCCAGCGCGGCATTGCGCTGCGCCGCGCAAAGCTCGACGCGACGAGCGCGCCGCCGGTTACCGAGGGCCTGTTGCTCGGCGAAAGTGCCGCAATCGCGCGGGTGCGCGATCTGATCGCCCGAGTCGCCCCGACCGAGGCACCGGTGCTGGTCAGCGGGGCGACGGGCACAGGCAAGACACTGGTCGCCCGGCTGCTCCATCAGAGCTCGGCGCGCGCCGATGCGCCCTTCGTCACGCTCCACGCCGAGACCGCCGACAGCGCGACGCTTGCGGCGCAATCCACCGCAGCGCTGGGCGGGACGCTGGTGATCGACCAGGTCGATCGCCTGGCGCGTGCGCTGCAGGCCGACCTTGCACAGCGGCTCGACGGCGCGCGCGTGATCGCGACGACACGGCTCGATCGCGCGAGCCTGCGCGCCGCAGTCGGCGAAGACCTGCTGTACCGGCTCAACACGGTCGAGATCTTCCTGCCACCGCTCGCCGCACGCGAGGGCGACGCGCTCCTGCTCGCGCGCCATTTCCGGTCGGTCTTCGCGCATCGGCATGGCAAGGTCGATCAACCGATCTCCGACGCGACCGCACAGGCCATTGCGCAGTCCGCGTGGCCCGACAATGTCCGCGAAGTACGCCTTCTCATGGAACGCGCAGTGCTGCTCGGCACCGACGGTGCGACCGGGCTGGACGACCGGCCCTCTTCGGCCGCCGACGATGCCCAACGGGTCCCCGAAACCGTCCGGTCGCTCGCGCAGAGCGAGCAGGCGATGATCGATGCCGCGCTCAAGCGCCACGCGTTCAATGTGAGCCGCGCTGCCGCCGAACTGGGACTGACACGTGCGGCGCTGTATCGGCGGATGGCGCGCTATGGCCTCTGAGCGCAGCCGTCGCTTGGTTCAAGCCCTCGTGCTTACGGCGGCGGGCGCGCTCCTCGCGCTCGCCGCGACGCGCGGAATGTATGCGACCGCGGTGCTGGCGACGATGGTCGCGATCTGGACCGGCTTACTCGGCGCGATCGATGCCACCGCGCCGCTCCCCGCGCCAGCCGCCGCGCCGCATACACCGTCCGACTCCGACGCGCTGCACCGCCTGACCGCCTATCTCGACCTCTCCCCTGCCCCGCTGGTATCGCTCGATGGCGACCGGCTGAAGGCAGTCAACCGCGCGGCGCGACGCTTGCTGGGCGCAAACGATCTGGTCCCCGATGCACCGACCGCGCTGATCGAAGCGCTGTCCGCCACCCGCCCCGGCCGCACCGCAAAAATCGAACTGGACGATGCCGGTGCGGTACGAAGCTATGCGCTTACCACGAGTGACCTGGCGCTGGCCGACCGGATGCTGCGGATCGGTGCGTTGATCGATATCGACACCGAACTCAAGGCCGCAGAGGCCGCCGCTTTGCGCGAGCTCGTGCAGGTGCTGAGCCACGAAATCGTCAACGCGCTGACGCCGATCGCATCGCTTGCCGCCACAGCCGTGGCGATGCTCGACGATCCCGTACCCGCGCTGCCGGAGGTTCGCGAAGCGATCGAAACCGTCGCGCGGCGTGCGGCCAGCCTGCACCGTTTCGGCGAAAGCTACCGCGCGCTCGCGCGCCTGCCGCACCCCGACCCACGCCGCATTGCGGTCGCCGGGTTCGCAAGCGATCTCGCCAAGCTGTTCACGTCGCGCTGGCCGGCGATCGACCTGGTGGTCGAAACGCAGGAAGCCCCGGCATCCGTGATGATCGACCCGGATCAGATCACCGCCGCGCTCTGGGCCGTGCTGCAGAACGCGGCAGAGGCACTGCGCGATCTGCCGACCGCCCAAATCCGCTTGATGTTTACGGCGCATGTTGGCCGGACGCTGATCGCGATCGTCGACAACGGGCCCGGAATCGCGGCACAGGACGCCAGCGAAATCTTTCGACCGTTTTTTACGACCAAAGCCGAGGGTAGCGGAATAGGCCTGTCGCTCGCACGCCAGATTCTGCGCGGCCATGGCGGCGATCTGACACTGGCCTTCTCGCGCTCGGGGAAAACAGCCTTTGAGGCAACGCTTCCGGCGTGATTGCGGGAAGCTTCCAATTTGCCTCACTATTCCAGCAAGATCGGCGAATGATCGGAAAGGCCGCGCCAGCGCGGGTGACGCATTGCTCTCACGGTGATCTCACGCTTGACCTGAAAACAGGCCGAGGCTGGGTCTCACCCGCCGCGCAAGCCAGGTAAGAAACGCCGCAGCCGCTACCGTTCGCACCGGTCAGGCATGTTCAATCGCCCGCGAATGCGATCAGATTACCGTCCGGATCGCGAACGATGAAGGTGTTCGATCCCCACGGCTCGCGCCTCGGCTGCTGATGGAATTTCGCCCCGGCGGCCTCATATGCAGAGAACAACGCCGCAATGCCGCGCACCGTGATGACGGCGGCGAGCAGGTCCGTGTTCCTCGCGCGACAATCCTCGGCATAAACCGGGCCGTCAACAAACCGCAGGTTCAGCCTTGCCGCGCCGCGCGCGACCTGCGCGTAAAAGGGGGGCTCGCCGTGCGAGAAGACCAGCTCGAAGCCGAGCGTACCGACATAGAAGGCCGCAGCCGTCTCAACATTCGCGACATAGATTTGCGGCTCGGCGGCGAGCAGGGTCGGTTCGTCAATCGGCGGCATGGTCGTCCTCCAAGGGATCGGCAATCCTGAGCATGATCTCGGCCGCGGCGAGCAAGCTTGCGCGCTCAGCCTCGCTCAGTCGTTCGGCCATCATGGTGCCGAGCCACTCGCGGCGCTGGGCCATCGCCGAACCCAGCGCGCTGCGTCCCCGAGAGGTCAGCGTGATGACGTGGCGTCTCCGGTCCGTCGGATCGACCGTGCGCTCGATCAGCGAATCGCCCTCCATCCGCACAAGAAGGCGGCTCAGCGATTGCGGTTGCAGCCCCTCCGCGCGGGCGAGGGCCACCGCACTCATCGGCCCGTTACGATACAGCGTCGCAATCAGCGCGAGCCCGCCGCCCGTCAGCTCGGCTGCACCCGCCGACCGGCGCATGGCCCGTGCAAGGCGCAGCACCGCCCGCACGATCCGCGCCTCGTCACTTTCCCGATCGTGCGCGCTCGACATAATACTACGCATAGCGTATTAATTGGTGACAGACAATAGGAGCGTGGGCGTGCCGGACCTTGCGAGAACCAGTGCCGCCCTGCCGCGGACCGCCCCCTCCCGGCTTTGGCGCGATGTCATGGCGATCGATCGGGGGGAGCCCTTCAGCGTGCGCATGTTGCTGATCGCCGCGCTGGGCATGGGAGCCCCCGTTGTCGCCGGCCTGATGCTCAAACACGCGGAGGCGGGCTTCACGATTGGACTCGGCGCAATCCTGCTAGCCGGCACGGGCACGGGCGGCAGCACGGCAGCACCGCCTCCACCCCTCAGCCAGACGGTTGCCCCTGCGCTGATCGCCGTTGCTGCCGCGACGGCGATTGCCGGATTGCCGCAGCCCGACATCGCGTTGATCTTACTCGCCGCAGTGGCCGCTCTCCTGTCGGGTTACAGTCGGCCTATTGCAGGGGCTGCCATCCGTTTCATCATCTATCTCGTGCTGAGCGTCGGCTTTCTCGACGGTGCCCCGGCGCATCGTGGCGCTGCCGCGCTGATATTCGGATCGGGCGCGTTGTGGAATATTGCGCTACGCGGCCTCCTGTCCGGTGGCGGCAGCAAACGGCAAGGCGCTGCGCAAAAGACCCGCCAAGGGCCGACCAACGCGCAACGTCGCGCCCACTTTCGCCGCACGCTGTACCGGCTCGAGGGATGGCAGTTTCCGCTTCGGCTTGCGCTTGGTCTCGGCATCGCCAGCGGTCTGCGCCAGCTATGGCCAACGCATCATTTCTTCTGGATCCTGCTGACGGTCGCGCTGCTGACGCAACGCCCGATCGAACATGTACCGGTGAAGACGGTGCAGCGATTGACGGGCACGCTCGGCGGCGTTGCCCTGACGGCCGCGATCCTGTTCTGCCTCTCGTCGCCGATTGCGCTTGGCAGCGTCGCGTGTCTGCTCGCGACGGTCGTGCCATGGGCACGCGCGCGAAGCTATCTCCTCTACGCAATCGTCAGCACCCCGCTGATCCTGCTGGTGCTCGATATCGGCAAGCCGATCGCCCCCGCCCTGCTAACCGACCGACTGATCGCAACCGTGGCAGGAGGTCTGACGGTGGTGGCCCTCAATCTGCTCTTCGATCGCTTGCTTGCCGCCAGTGCCGGCTCTTCTCCAGAAAGACCAGGGCGACGATAGCGGCGGCGAAGCCCGACGAGGCTCCTACACCAAGCGCCCAGCGCGGCCCCATATGGTCGGCGACCCATCCCACGATCGGGGCCCCGATCGGCGTTCCTCCCATGGCAACGCCGATGCGCAGCGCCATCACGCGGCCGCGCATGTTCGGCTCGGTCGACAGCTGCATCAGGCTGTTGGTCGTGTTGGTGAAGGTGAGCGCCGCGACCCCGATCAGGACCAGCGCAGCGGCGAAGAACCAATAGCCAGGCGCGATCGCGGCCAGCGCGCAGCCGATCCCGAAAAGGCAAGCTCCCACGAGCAGCGCGGGAAATCCGGGCTGCTCGCGCCCTGCGCTGAGCAACGCCCCGCTCACCGTGCCGATCGCCATGATCGACGACAACAGGCCATAGCCGCGCGCGTCGGCATGGAACACGCTAACCGCCATGGTGGAGATAAAGATCGGGAAGTTCAGCCCGAAGGTGCCGATCAGGAACAGCATGATCAGGATCGCCTTGAGGTCAGCGCGCGCCCAGACGTAACGGAAGCCGTGGGTGAAACTGCCGGTGGTGCGGCGCGCGCGCGGTTGCGGATGCAATTCGCGCGCGCGCAGCGACAGCAGCGAAACCAGCACGGCGACGAACGACGCGCCGTTGATCAGAAAGGCCCACCCCGTGCCGATCGCGGCGATCACCAAACCCGCGATCGCCGGGCCGATCATCCGCGCGGCGTTGAAGGAGGTCGAATTGAGCGCGACGGCGTTGCCGAGGTCAGCGTCGCCCACCAGCTGCGCGACGAACACCTGCCGCACCGGCGCGTCGAACGCAGCGGCGCTCCCGAACAGGAAGGCAAAACCATAAACGTGCCAAAGCTGCACCCTGCCGCTGACGGTGAGCACGCCAAGCGCCAGCGCGAGCACGCCCATTGCCGCTTGCGTGGCGATCAGCAACGTGCGCTGGTCGAGGTGATCGGCGGCGAATCCGGTCCAGGGCAGCAACAGAAACTGCGGACCAAACTGCAACGCCATGACGAGGCCGACCGCAGCAGCGCTATGCTGGGTCAGCACCGTCAGGACCAGCCAGTCCTGCGCGGTACGCTGCACCCAGGTGCCGATGTTGGAGACGAACGCGCCGCCGACCCACACCCGGTAATTATAGCCCCGCAGCGACCGGAACATTCCGGTCGCGGGCACGCTCACGAACGCTCGGGCGTGGCACCGCCATGGAAACGCCCGAAATGCCGGGCGGCAAAGAGCCCGATCGCCAGCATGCCCAGCCCGAGCGCAGCGGCATGCACCGGGTTGCGCCCGTCGAAATCACCGACCTGGGCGACCAGCAGATAGAAGAAAACGAGATTGGCAAAGCCCCACAGCACATTCACGGTCGAGGACGACAGCCCCTCACCGGACGGCGTGGCAAAGGGGCTTTGGAACGGCCGCCCCATCATTCCGCTGACGAAGTGCGGAACCGCATTCGCCAGAAAGGCGCCTCCGAAGGCATAAGCCAGTAGGTGAAGCCAGGGCATCAGGCGGTCCTTTCCAAAAGGGCGAGGATGTCGTCGGTCGATCCGCTCTCGCCCAGCCGCGGAAAGACGCTGCGGATACTGTGATCATGCGCTTCCGGCCGCGTATCGGTCATCGCGTCGGTGGCGAGGGTGACGTTGAAGCCGTGCTCATAGGCCTGACGGGCCGTCGCCTCGACACCCGTTGCGGTCGCAACGCCGGTGATGACGACCTGGGTGACCCCAAGCGCTTTCAACCGCGCTTCCAGATCGGTGGTGGCGAACGCGCCCCAGCTTTGCTTCGTGATCAGAATGTCGTCCGGCTGCTGGCCGAGTTCGGACACGAGCGTGGCGAAATCCGCGGGCACTGTGCTGAGATCACGTCTCGGCTGCTCGGTTCGCCCTGGCGGGACGCCCGTGACGGTCACCAGCACCACCGGCAGACCATGTGCGCGAAACGCATCCGCCAGCGTGCGGCTGCGTGCGATCACGTCCCCGATAGGAGGCGCGACCGGGGTGCCGACGATGCCCTTTTGGAGGTCGACGATGATGAGGGCGGTTTTCGGATCAAGCGCGGTGAGCGCCATGGGACGGTCCTTTCGAAGGCGAAAAGCGGGCGCGCTCAATCCCCGACGAGGCGTTGCAGCAGGGTGAGCGCGGTCGCGAGCTGGTCTTGTTCTTGCGACGACAGACGCGCGCGGATGGTGCGCGCAAGCCAGTCCTGCCGCGCCGCACGCCCTTCGCTGGCCCACTGTCTGCACGCGTCGGTCAGCGATAGCAGGGTCTTGCGTCCATCGTGGGGGTCCGGCGCGCCGTGCACCAGGCCGGCGCTTTCGAGTGCAACAATGACGGTCCCCATCGACTGCGGTCGCATCGCTTCCGCACGGGCCAGTTCGGAGGTCGTGGCGGGACCGTCCTTCTCCAGGCGAAGCAGGACGGCGATCTGGGACGGGGTGAGGTCGCCGACTCCCCCTTGTTCGCGCAGCCGTCGTTTCAGCTTTCCCGACACGCCACGAATGCCCTGCGCCAAAGCCGCGATACGGTGGTCTTCCTGAGTCTCTTCTGCGCTCATGTCGGCACATTATAACAATACAGCTAATCTGTAAAGGTTATCTGTATATTGCCGGTTAGCACAACATTCGCTGCCGA
This sequence comes from Sphingomonas sp. PL20, assembly GCF_017875905.1. Lineage (NCBI taxonomy): Bacteria > Pseudomonadati > Pseudomonadota > Alphaproteobacteria > Sphingomonadales > Sphingomonadaceae > Sphingomonas > Sphingomonas sp. PL20. Next base: position 3,125,211 of record NZ_JAGINH010000002.1, read on the forward strand.
AAAATTGGATCGAACGAAAAGCGAATCTTCTGGCTCTGGGGCTACGCCGCCTTTGGTGCTGGCCGGAGCATTGGGACGCGAAGGCCTCGAACTGGGTTCCGACATCATCGTCAACGAGCGTAAATACGGCAGCTACAACGACGCCCCCTTTGCGCCGCCCACGCTCAGCGGCGATCCGGAGACCCTGCCGCACTCCCTACACCCAAGCGCCAGTCCGCTGGAGTTCACGATCGTGTCTGCGGAGCAACGACCGGTGCGGTTGGTTCCCTATTACCGTATCGCGCACGAACGGTACGCCACCTATTGGAAGCTGGGGTCGGGCGCAGCCCAATCCGGGCGGGCACCGGCCACGACTTGAAGGGGCATCCGGCGCACCCGCCAGCGCCACCGCGAGACCGACCCGGCTGCTCGTGCCTGACGCGGACAGAACTGTAATCCCGGCGAGCACGGCCCGCCCTCGCCGCAGAACCGCATACGGTCAACGCAACCGTCGGGGCGCTGGCGGTCGGTTGCCAATCTCGCAAATGCGGGGTTTGTCGATCAGCGCTGCGGCCTCTATGTCACCGCAATGGTGTTCCGTTCGATCGTTATCGCCTCCGCTGCGGCGCTCCTGCTGACCGCCTGTTCGTCGAATGACGACAAAGAGGCGCGGCGTCGCGCGGCGGGCCCTGCCCCCTCAGCTGCAGCGCTCTTGCGCGTTGCCAGCGCATCCAGCGGCGAAAGACTTTTCTATCAGTGCTTCGCCTGCCATTCGATCCAGCGCGACGCTGCGGATCGTAGCGGGCCGAACCTGTTCGGCGTCATGGGTGCCGAAGTCGGCCAACGTCGGCCACGCTTTGCCTATAGCGGCGCGTTGCAGCTGCTCGGCGGGCGTTGGACGCCCGAGCGGATGGATGTCTGGCTTACCAATCCGAAGCGGATGGTGCCTGGCACGGCGATGGGGTTTGCAGGGCTGGCCGATCCACTCGACCGCGCCGACGTGATTGCCTACCTGCAAAAGCAACACTGAACCGCCACCGATCGCACCGGCTGCGGGGACGCATGTCCGCGTTTGAGCAAGCTCCGATGCGGCTTACGTGGATGCCTTCATCGCCGCCGGCTTCACCAAGCGCGATGTGCTGGACGTCGCCACCAAGGTGATGAGCAACCACACCAACCCCATCGTCCATAGGATCAGCTCGGTACCCCTTGATGCGCGACTGGTCGATGTGGAGATAGGCGACGCCCGGCGCGTCGAGCTGGCGCGCGGCATAGTCAAAGGTCGCTTGCGAATCGCTGTCCTGCATCGAGAGCGGTAAGTGCCGCTGGGCGAGAGCCGCACACCGCCCCGGTCCGCGCCAAAAACATCAGTGGCCCCTAAGTGATCTTGAGCAGAAAACGCGCTCTGTTCTGAAACGGGCCACCATGTTGCTGTCTCAGCGGCCGAGCAGCACGCGCGCCTGTCCCGCAATCTGCGCCAGCATCGCGGCATTGGGGGCGGGAGCCATGCGCGCGCGATCGACCACCGCTTTGAACTGGCCGACGCGGCCGGCATTTTCGGCGAGCCACGTTTCAACCAGCGTCTGCGGGTCCGCACCGGGTGCCGCAGCGCCGCGCCCCAGAAATTCCAGCCGCAATTGCTGGAAGTCGCGCGCGAGGCCTGCGATCAGCAGGCGCTCCCACGGGTCGCTCGACGAAATGCGCGCGGCATTGGCTTGCGCCCAGTCGAGCCCAAGCGCCTGGCCCAGTCGCGTGAAGGCACGCGTCAGCACGGTCTCGTCGAGCCCGAGCCGTTCGCCGAGGTCGGCCAAACCGACCGCGCCATCCAACTCGAACAAGCGCACCACCTTTTGCACCAATTTCTTGGGCGCACCTGCGGTTTCGAGGGTGGTGGCGATACGCGCGCTTTGCGCGCTCGCTTCCTCGAGCAGCAAGGCCTTGGTCTGCTTGTCGAGTTGCGCGATGCCCTTTTGAAGCCGCGCCAAAGCCGCGCCCGGTCCGGTGCCGCTGCGCGTTACGCGCAGCAAATCGGCGATCTGCGAGCGCGTCGCCACCGCGACTTCGTCGAACAGTGCGATCCGCGCATTTTCGGGCATCGCCGCCGTTTCGATCTCACGCCACAAAGCGGGCAGGTCGAACAGGCGCTCGGCGACGACGAACATCGCCGCGATGTCGCTCATCGCCGCGCCTTCTTCCTCGGCGAGTTCGAACGGATAGAGCACGCCCATGCGGTTGACGATGCGGTTGGCGAGTTTGGTCGCGACAATTTCGCCGCGCAGCCGGTGCTGGTCGATCGCCGCGCCAAATTTCTTGCGCATCGCGGGCGGGAAAGCGGCGTGGAGATCGGGCAGCAGATCGGGATCGAGCCCGAGCCCGGCCTTTTCGATCGCGGCCTGCAGCGCGAGCTTCGCGGTCGCCAGCAGCACCGCCAGCTCGGGCCGGGTCAGCCCACGACCCTCGGCGGCACGGCGCAGCAGATCGTCATTGCCCGCCAGCCCCTCGACCGCGCGGTCGAGCGAACCGCCCGCCTCGAAGATCTCGATCAAGCGGACATAGCTCGGCACGTCACGCGCGCCATCGCTCTCGGCGATCGACAGCGCCAGCGTTTGCAGCCGGTTATCCTCCAGCACGAGATGCGCGACGTCGTCGGTCATCCCGGCGAGGAAGGTGTTGCGCTTGTCATAACCGAGGCGACCCTCGATCATCTCGCGGTTGAGCGCGATCTTGATGTTGACCTCATTATCCGAGCAGTCGACCCCGGCCGAATTGTCGATGAAGTCGGTATTGATGCGCCCGCCGCGCGCCGAAAAGGCGATACGCGCGGCCTGGGTGACGCCGAGATTCGCGCCTTCGCCGATCGCGGTGGCGCGCAGATCCTCGGCATCGACGCGCAGCCGATCATTGGCGGGGTCGCCGACCGCGATGTTGTTCTCGGCGCGCGCCTTCACGTAGGTGCCGATGCCGCCGAACCAGATCAGATCGACCGGGGCCTTGAGGATGGCCGAGATCAGCGCGCCCGGCTCCATTTCGCTCTCTTCCAGCCCGAGCGCGGCCCGGATCTGCTTCGAGAGCTTGATGACCTTGTCGGTGCGCGGGAACACGCCGCCGCCCTTGGAGATGAGCGAAGCGTCGTAATCGGCCCAGCTCGACCGCGGCAAAGCAAACATACGCGCACGCTCGGCCCAGCTGGCGGCGGGGTCGGGATCAGGATCGAGGAAGATATGGCGGTGGTCGAACGCCGCGACGATCTTCAGCGTTTTGCTGAGCAACATGCCGTTGCCGAACACGTCGCCCGACATGTCGCCACAGCCGACGACGCGGATCGGTTGCGTCTGCACGTCCACGCCGCGCTCGGCGAAGTGGCGCTGGACGCTGACCCACGCGCCCTTGGCGGTGATGCCCATCGCCTTATGGTCATAGCCGACCGAGCCACCGCTGGCGAAGGCGTCGCCCAGCCAGAATTTATGCTCGAGCGCGATCGCGTTGGCGACGTCGGAGAAGGTTGCTGTGCCCTTATCGGCGGCAACCACGAAATAGGGGTCATCGCCGTCATGGATGACCACGTCGGCCGGATGCACCACCGCACCCTCGACGATATTGTCGGTGATCGACAGCAGCGCGCGGATGAACACGCGGTAGCTTTCGGTGCCCTCCGCCAGCCACGCATCGCGGTTGGCGGCGGGTGGCAATTGCTTGGGGTAGAAGCCACCCTTGGCACCGGTCGGCACGATCACGGCGTTCTTGACGCGCTGCGCCTTCATCAAGCCCAGGATTTCGGTGCGGAAGTCGTCGCGTCGGTCGGACCAGCGCAAGCCGCCGCGTGCGACTGGCCCCGCGCGCAAGTGGATGCCCTCGATTCGCGGCGAATAGACCCAGATTTCGCGCCATGGCACGGGCGCGGGCAGGCCGGGGACGAGATGGCTGTCGAGCTTGAACGCCAGCGCCGCCTGGCCGGCGGGGGCAAAGGCGTTGGTGCGCAGCGTGGCGGCGATGACGCTGCGCAGCGAACGCAGGATGCGGTCGTCGTCGATCGCGGAGACGGTGTCGAGCCCGGCATCGATCGCCGCGTCGGCGGCAGCGATCCGACCGAGGCGCTGGGATGCAGCGTCCTCCCGCCCGCGTTCGACCTGAGCCTTTCGAAGGGCCTTGCCGCGCGCAGGTGCTTCGCCACGCTCAACACCAACGGGGAGGGCACCCGCCGGGTCATGCGCGGCGGTAAAGCGTTCGATCAGCGCGGCGGCCACCTTGGGCGCGCGGCGCAAAGCATCGACCACCGTGACCAGGCCATAGGTCAGCCCGGCCTGACGCAGATAGCGGAACCAGGCGCGGAACAGCACGACCGATGCCGGTGCCATGCCAGCATCGACGATCAGGCGGTTGAACGCGTCGTTTTCGGCCTTGCCCTCCAGCACGGCCTGGATCGCATTCTCCAGCACACTGGTATCGGCGGACAAGCGCACGCCTGCCGCCTCGACCAGAAATTCATGGACGAAGCCCTGTTCGTCGCCGCTCAGCGCGGTCGGCAATTCCTCGATCACGCGGAAGCCGAAATTCTCCAGCACCGGCACCGCGTCCGACAAGGCCAGCGCGCCGCCCAGGCGATAGATTTTCAGCCGCGCGGCCCCGTGTTCGTCGCGATACATCCGCACCGAGCGATCCGCCGGCGTTTCCAGTCGCGCCAGCCGCACAATGTCGCGCGCCGCTTCCTCGGCGGTGTTGGCACCGCGATAGCCAGAGGGGAAACTGGCGGCATGTTTCAGCGCAAGCCGCGCGGCGCGCGCCGCATCGGTCTGCTCGACCAGCGCCGCCTCGACTGCGGGCACCCAGCCGCGCACCATCCGCGCGATCCGCGTGTCGAGCGCATCGGTATCGGGCAGCACCCCGCCATCGCGCAGGTCCAGCGTGAAGCGAATCAGCGCGATCGTGTCATCGACTTCGATCGACCAATTGAGCACACTGGCATTGGCCGCCTCGGCCAGCATCTCGCCAATGGCGGTGCGGCGCGCGGTGGTCAAATCGTCGCGCGGCAGCCACACGAACGCGAACAGATGCCGCCCGAGCACGCTGCGCACCAGCCGCAGCTTTGGCCGGGGGCGATCGGCCAGCGACATCGCGGTCAGCGCGACATCCTCGAGCGATTCGGGTGTGAAGGCGATGACCAGATCATGCGGCAGCCCGGCCAGGGCATGCGTCAGCGCCTTGCCGGTATGGCCCTTGGGATCGAAGCCGAATTTCGCCTCGAGCGCGGCGAGGCGTTCGCGCAACACCGGCACATCCTGCGGGGCCGCGTTGAGCGCGCTGCTGGTCCACAACCCGGCATGGATGGACAGACCCGTGACCGTGCCCTTGTCGCGCACCGGCACCACCGCGAGATCGAGCGGGACATGGCGATGCACACTCGAAATCAAATTGGATTTCAGCAGCAAGGGCGCTTGGCCGCCTTTGGCGAACCATTCCATCGCAAGCGCGCGCGAGGCCTCGGCGAGGATCGGCACGGGGCTGGGGTTGCGGGCAATACCCAGCGCGGTTTCATTCCCGCCGACCCACCATTCATGCCCCAGCAGCGTGAACTTCTGGTCGAGCAGCCAGAACAGCAAGGCGGCCCCTTCTCCCGCGGGCAACGTGGCGATGTCCGCCGCCATCGCGTCCTGCAGCGCTTGCCAATCCCCAACGGCGGCACGCACATCCGCCAGATTGCGCTCCAGCGCGGCAACGAGATCGCGCCGCTCGCGCGCATCGGCGCGTTCCAGCTCGATATAGATCATCGATTCGGGCGAGCCCGTATCGTCGACGCTCACCAGCGCCCCGTCCGAATCGCGGCTTACGCACACTACCGGGTGGATGATGCGGTCGATCGCGATGTCGTGGCTGCCGATCGTCGCGGCAATCGAATCGACCAGAAAGGGCATGTCGTCATTGACGATCGCCAGCCGCATCCGCCGACGCGGGTCGGTGCCGGGCAGCGGCTCGAGCGCGATATTGGGGATACCGGTCGCGCGCCGCTCGGCGGTGGCGGCGACAAAGGCGGCGGCATCCGCGCGCTCGGTCTTGCCGAACCCCTGCAACTCGCCCGGAAGCGCACCCTTGGTCAACCGGACGGCCAATGCATCCGACAGCGATTTCAGCGTGGTTTTTGCCATAGCCGCCCTATGCGCCGGTCGCGTGACGACCTCAAGACTTGTGGCAGCGCACAAAATTCAGGCCGTCGCGCGGCCGCGATGGCGGATCACACCATCCGGCGCATCGCGCGTTCGGTCAGCGCGGCATCGTCGCCGATTTCAGCGACGATATCGAACATACCGCCGTCGCTCGCGCGGGCGAGCAGCAGGACATAATCGCCCGGTGCGACGCTGCTTTCGATCGCGACGCTGGCGAGCGTCGGGCGATTGGCCAGCGCGGCCGCACGATCGACGCGCACCTTCGGATTGGGGGTGCGGGCGGCACGCTCGGCCTTGACCACGCCCTTGATGCCGCCCTCGAACGAATCGAGGAACTCGCCCAGCGCCCCACGAGCGACGCCCATGCGGCGGGCGTGGGCAAGGACGGCCGCATATTCGGTCAAGCGGGTTTTGTCGTAATCGGCACCGAAGATGAGTTTGACGATGGGTGTCATCGGCGCGCGCAACTGTACGGCGATCCCTGCCGATGCCAGCAGCGCCTCATAACCGACCGGATCGGCATCCGCCGCTGCGGCAAATTCGTGGGCGCGGCTGAGCACGCGGTACAGCGTCGCGCGGTGGCGCGTGTCGGCGGCGCGGAGCGCGGCGGCGGTCTGCTGCGCGAGCATCAGTTGGTCGCTCAGCGTGGCACCGGCGGCCGTCGGGCTTTCGGGGTCGAGCGGGGCCTCGTCGTCGATCCCCGCGCTCGGGCCGTCCGCCCATACTGGCGCGGTCGCGGCCGCTTTGGGGGCGGTGGCGACGGCGGCCGTGATTTCGGCCTGGAGCTTGGCCTGCGTTTCCGCGTCGACCAGCTCCTTCCAATTGATGACGCCGTAGATGAAGTCGATCGAATCCTCGTCCGAGGAAAATGGCATCAAAATGCCGCGATACATGGTGTTGAACCCACGCGTGCTGACAAATTCCGCCTCAAACCCGATCGGCGCGCGATTCGCGATGATTTGCAGATAATGGTCGGTCAGGCGCGACAAGAGCGAGCGACTCGGTACATGTGCGATGTGGGTGACGGACGAATCCAGCGCGCATTCCTCGCGCAGCGCCTTGCCAAGAAAGGCGATGGCGGGATTTTCGATCCCGGCGGAGAAATCGAGCAGCACGCTGTGCGGGCCGAAATCGGTGATATTGGCGGGATCGAGATCCTCGATCGAGGGATAAGCGCGCCCGCCAAGCAGCGAAACCCAATAGTTATAGGCACGAACGTGCATCCGCCGTTCGTCGGTGCCGACGTCTATCTGGGTATCGGCGACGCCAGTATCGGCGTCGTGGTCGGCGCGACCGCTGTCGATCTCATCCGTGCCGAGCCGATCTTCCTCGAAACCGCGAACACTATCCATTGCGCAAACGCCTCACCTGGCGCGACCCGACCCGACATGGGCGAGCGTCACCGGCACGCCTTGTGCGCCGTGCGTGGTAAACGTCGGGTAAAGGGCATCCGTTTTCGGAGAATGCGCGATGCCCCCGCATCGCAACGCTTGTCAGCCCGCGAACGACCTGATAAGCGCCCGCCCTCGCCTTGGTTCGCAGGAACCAACGCCATGCCGCTTTAGCTCAGTTGGTAGAGCATCGCATTCGTAATGCGGGGGTCACAGGTTCGAGTCCTGTAAGCGGCACCATACATTTTTTTGTAAATGTCGGATTTTGTGTCCCGCCGTGGTGTTGGCTTCACCGCCTTAAGCTTGAACTCCCCGCCGACCTTCCGTCGTTGCATCATCACCGTCCGGCTCCAAAAACACCTTATCTCGGTGTCCACGAAACCGGGTGTAGTTGGCGGGCTCTCGCTCGGGCAGCGCGCTGTAATGGTGCCGCTGACTCGGATGCGCTCTGATCCCGGTGATATCCCCAATGCCCGAGCGCGCGTATACTATAAGCCAGCGCGCATCAGGAGGTGGCCTGATGATTTCGGAAGCCACGCCGGTCTTACGGCAGGGCTATGGCTATGCCGACGCGCCGGGCATCTACGACGACATCCAGATCGCCGGATAGCGGGCGGTCACCGATGCCGTCCGTGCCTGGGGTGGTCAGATCGTGATGCAACTGTCGCATCTCGACCGTCAGTCGCACCCTGATATCCAACTCAACGGCTATCCGCCCGATCAATGCCTGCAGGATGGCCCAATCAGCGCAGCGACGATGTCCTCCCTCACCGGGGAGGATCAGGCCCGCGCCCGCTGCCGCGCCTTCAACTGCGCCCGCCATCCCCGCCCGCGCCACCACATGATGATCCCCGTCACCGCCAGAATTGCCGGTAGCAGGCCGCCCAGGAAGATCACGATCTGCCACAGCAGCCCCATCTGGGTGCCGTCGTGGATGCGGCGCATCGTGCGCGCGAGCGGTTCGGGTGCCGCGCGCGCAATTTCGGCCATGCCATCGGCATCATGGACCGCAACACCCGTGGCGTCGCGCACGAACGCGACCTTCCACATCGGTTTCTGATCGCTCGGCCAGTCGATTTTGGCGACCGCACCGGCATGCGCGGCGCGCGCGCTGCGGAGTACGGCATCGAGCGCGTGCTGCGGCTGCGCGAGCGGCACCGGTCGGCCCCCCTTAGGCCCCGTCCGCATGGCATTGGGGCCACCGCCAAAGACTTGCGGGAAGGCGATCCACGCCCCCGTCAGCGACAGCACGAACAGCGGCAGCGCGATCCAGAAGCCGAGCAAATGGTGCAGATTGGTGTCGGCGTTGCGGTGCCGCCGCCAGCGCAAACCGCGCACCCAACGCCCGACCGTCGGCCACCACAACCACAGCCCCGATACGCACGACAGCAGCATCGCAACGCCGATCCAGCCGACCACTTGCCGCCCGACGCCGGGAATCAGCAGCGATCCGTGGATCATGTGCAACGTGCGGATCAGGCCCCCACTGTTATTGGCGACATCGAGCACATGCGCGCTCGCCGGATCGATCCAGACCGTGATCCGCGCAGGCGGCCCTTGCACCCCTTGCCGGCTGCTTGCCGGGCTGGCGGAGACGACCACGGGTTCGCCGGGCGCGTCTGGTAAGGTTAGCGAAGCGATCGCGTCACCGGGTTGAAGCACCACACGCGCCGCAGCAATGTAACGCTGTGGGGCCAGCGTCCCATTGCCACTGGTCGCATAGCGTTGCGGATTCAGTGCATGGTCCAGTGCATCATCCCACACCAGCGCAGCCCCAGTGAGCGACAGCGGGATGATCAGGATCGCCAGAATCAGGCCGATCCATTTATGCACTTGGAACCAGGCGTTGCGCAGACCGATCTTGCTCATCACACCTCCGCCCACTGGCGCAACAAATTATGGTAGACGCCGGTCAGCCGGACGATTTCGCTATCCCCCTGCCCCAGCCGCGCGCCGACCGACTGGATCGCGGTGTCGAGATCGAGCAGCGTGGCGCGCGCTTCGGTGTTGCGGATCATCGACTGGATCCAGAAGAAGCTCGCCACGCGCACGCCGCGCGTCACCGGCGCGACATGGTGCAGGCTGGACGCGGGATAGAGCACCATCTGCCCGGCGGGCAGCTTCACGCGCTGTTCGCCAAACTGCATCTGGATGACGAGTTCGCCACCGTCATAACTGTCGGGATCGGCGAGGAAGAGCGTCGCCGACAAATCGCTGCGAATCCGAAAATCGCTGCCGCGCCGGATGCGGATCGCGGTGTCGACATGCGCGCCAAAGCCGTCGCCTTGCGCATAGCGGTTGAACAATGGCGGAAACACCTTGAGCGGCAATGCGGCGGCCACGAACAAGGGCGAGGCGGCAAGCGCATCGAGCACCATCGCCCCGCCGCGCCGCGCCGCGTCCGAATCCTCGGGCAATTGCGCATTGTGCTTGGCCAGTGCCGATTGATTGCCAGACGTATCGTTGCCGTCGATCCACGGCGCGGCATCGATCAGTGCGCGCACTTCCGCAACTTGGGCAGCGGTTAACAGATCTGGAATGACGGTCAGCATGCTGCAGCAGTCCTGAGCGCCTGAACGCCGCGCTTGCGCAGCGCGGGGATTTCGGAGGTCGCCAGCCACGCCGCCGCTTTCTCGACAAAGGCCGGGGTCGCGGTCGCGCCCGCGCGGCGGAGCCAGCTCAGCGCCTCCTCGATCGCGCCCTTGGTCGCCAGCATCCGGGCATGGTTGAACGCGCCGCGGAAATCGCCGCCCTGCGCCGCGCGAGCATAGCAGGTTGCCGCCTTGGCGAGGTCGCGCGGGACCACCCAGCCGTCTTCATGAAAGCTGCCGACGAAATTGATCGCCTTGGCATTGCCGAGCGCCGCCGCCTTGCAGAACCATTCCAGCGCCAGCGGCTTGTCCTCGGCCACGCCCTGCCCGAGCGCCAGCAAGGTCGCGTAATTGTACATGCCCCAATCGAGCCCGCGTTCGGCGGCGATGCGGTAACAGGCGGCGGCCCGTTGCTTGTCCGGGGCGGTGCCCCAGCCAAGGTCGTAGCACCGCCCGACCATGTTGATCGCCATCAGGTGATGCTGCGCGGCCGCCTTGATGAACCAGCCGAGCGCGGCCGGCGCATCCTGCGCGACACCCGCGCCATCGAGCAGCACTTGACCGTAGAGCGCCTGCGCCTCGGCCACGCCTTCCTCCGCACACGCGCGCAGGAAGGCGGCGCGCTCTTCCGGCGATCCCGCCAGCCGCGCGGCGATCTCCGCTTCCGACAGCGCGATCAAAACGCCACCTTCACCGTGCCGAACACGGTGCGGCCGGGCGCGATCGACGCATAATGGCTGGTGTAGGTCTGCGTGAAATAGACCTTGTCGGTCAGGTTCTGCGCGTTGACCGACAGTTCCAGCCGGTCGTTCAGCTTGAAGCGCGCCTGCGCGTCGAAGCGCCAATAGCTGGGAATGCCGCGCGTAAGGATCTTGGTCGCGGGGTTGACCGTAATCACGCCCGCACTGGTCTGCGTCGCGGTGCGATTGTCGGCGTACCCGCCATTCTGCTTGTCCATATAATAGGCACCGCCGCCGAGCGAGAAGCGCTTGGTCAGCTCAACATTGGTCGACAGAGTGAAACTGTTGCGCGCGGTCTGCGGCACATCCTTGCCGGTGTTGACCGAGGGCACCTGCACTGTCGTCGCCTTCGCCGCGCCGTTCGCGGCGACCGTCAGCGCGGTATAGCCACCATCGACGATCTTGGCGTCGAGGAAGGTATAGCCGCCAAACACCGTCCAGCCCGGCAGCACAGTACCGCTGGCGGTGAGTTCGACACCCCGGATGCGCGTCGAGCCGAGATAGGCGATATTGTTATTGGCGTCGGTCACGCGGGCATTGGCGATGTCGGTCTGGAACACCGCGAGGCCCAGCGCCAGCTTTTCGCCAAACAAGCTGGCCTTCGCGCCGACTTCATACGATTTGGTCTTTTGCACCTTCAATGAATCGAGCACGTTCGCGGTGGCCGAGGTGGTTGGCAGCGCATTGTCCTCACGGCCCTCGCCCAGCAGGCTGTTGGGCGGCGTCGCTGCGGTGGCATAGCTGGCGTAGAGGCTGGTTTCCTTGGTCGGCTTGAACACCAGCCCCGCCTGCCAATTGAACAGCTCGTCGGTGCGGGAGAAGCGGAACGACGTGGTCGCATTGGCCGCCTGACCCGGCGTAATCCGCGAAGTGAAGCGGTCATAGCGCGCGCCGACGTTCAGGATCAGCGACGGCAGCAGCGTGATCGAATCGAAGCCGTAAAGCGCCTGGGTCTCGGCGTCGTTCTGCGTCTCTTCCAGCGGCAGCGAGCGCACGATCGGCGACGCTGTGGACGACGTGTCGCTGGCGTAATTCACCCAGGGGTCGTTCGGATTGGCCGAGAAGATGCTCGCGCAATAATAACGCGCAACGGTTGCGGTGTTGCAGCGCGGGGAGATGGTCGAGCCGTTGGACAGGATCTCGACCCCGCTGGAATTGAGATAGCCGCGCGTGACATAGGTGCCGCGCCGCGCCTTTTCCCACGACACTTCGGCACCAACCGCAAAATCATGCTTGATCGCGCCGGTGTTGAAGCTGCCCGACAGATCGAGCTGGTCGATGATGCTTTCGGTATAGCTGTAACGCGTATTCGAGCGCCGCCACACCTGCCCGCTGCCATAGACGTTTCCAGTAGAATCGTCGGGCAGGGTGTAAATATAGGCCTGGCTGTCGTGGCTGAAACGCGCGGTGTTGCGCAGCGTTACCCCGCCAAAATCATGCTCGACCCGCACCGTCGCCTGGTCGGTGGTGCTATCGCGGAAATCGCGGCTGGTGAGGCCGTAAAAGGTCGAGCGCGCGACATAGCCGGTCTGGCCGGTGGCGGTGGTGATTTGCCCCAACGCCGGTTCGGTGCGGATCGCGCCCGTCCCCGGCGCATTGGCGATCGTGTAGAGATAGGGAATGCCGCTGTCGGGCAATTCGTGGCTTTCGAGGCGATAATATCCAACAGTCAACCGCGTCGGCGTGCCAAGCCCGATCGTGAAGCTGGGGGCGACACCCCAGCGCCGTTGATAGATGGCGTCGCGTCCGGCGACATCCTGATCGTGCCACAGGCCTTCGATCCGGAAGGCGGCGGTATCGCTGAGCTTGAGGTTCAGATCGCCAACGATGCGCTTATAGTCGGCATTGCCATAGCTGCCCGCAATCGAGCCAAAGGTGCGCGCCTGTGGCAGCTTGGTCAGGATATTGATTGTCCCGCCCGCGCTGCCGCGCCCGCCGAGCGTAGAATCCGATCCGCGCACGATCTGCACCGAATCGATCGCGAACACTTCGCGCGTCTGCGAGGCAAGGTCGCGCACGCCATCGACATAAATCGACCCCTGACTGTCAAAGCCGCGTATGAAGGGGCGGTCACCAATCGGGTTGCCGCCCTCCGCCGCGCCGAAGGTGATGCCGGGGACCGTGCGGAGCGCATCCTGCAAGGTGGTCGAACCGGTTTGTTCGATCACCGACTTATCGAGCACCACGATCGACTTGGGCGTGTCCACGATCGGCGCGACCAATTTGGGGTCAGCGGGGCGACGTTCGTGGATGCCGTTGACGATGATATCGGCCTTGCGATCCGGGTCCTCATCGTTGGCGGGCGGCGGAGCGACGTCATTGGCAAAGGCCGGGAAACTGGCAAACGCCCCGACACAGGACAAAGCGAGATAAGCGGGCTTGCGAACGGCGTGTGACAAAGTGTGATCCCCTTGAAGATGGAGATCGGCTATTGCGAGTCACTCGCATTGTCAACGCTATTGCGATTTATTCGCATTTTTGCGCTGCCAGCACCCAGCTTCGCAAAGCGCTGGCGAGGTTGGGGGGATCGTCCGCCAGGATGCGCACGGAATCGATTTGCGCGATCAACGCGTTGAGCGGCAGCAGGCGCATTTCCGCCTGCGCCTCCAGCGCACGCCAGAAGATCGGTTCCAGACTGATCGAGGTTGGGTGTCCGGCAATGGTTACCGAGCGCTTGACCGGGCCGATAAACCCGCCCGGCGGCGCTTCAACCACGCCCTCGCCCCATCGGGGCATCGAACAGGGCGGCGATCTGCTCGATGATCGTGCCCCCTAGCTGTTCCGCATCCATGATCGTCACCGCGCGCGCATAATAACGCGTCACGTCATGGCCAATACCGATCGCCGCGAGTTCGACCGGCGACTTGGCTTCGATCCAGCCGATCACCTGCCGCAAATGGCGTTCGAGATAGCTGCCCGAATTGACGCTCAGCGTCGAATCGTCGACTGGCGCGCCGTCCGAAATCACCATCAAGATCTTGCGTTCCTCGGGCCGCGCAATGATGCGCGAATGCGCCCAGAGCAGCGCCTCGCCATCGATATTTTCCTTCAGCAATCCCTCGCGCATCATCAGCCCAAGCGAGGTGCGCGCGCGCCGCCATGGCTCGTCGGCCTTTTTGTAGACGATGTGGCGCACGTCGTTGAGCCGCCCCGGCTGCGGCGGCCGCCCGGCGGCGAGCCAGGTCTCGCGCGATTGCCCACCCTTCCACGCGCGCGTGGTGAAGCCGAGGATCTCGGTCTTGACCCCGCACCGCTCCAGCGTGCGCGCCAGAATATCGGCGCTGATCGCCGCGATCGAGATCGGGCGGCCGCGCATCGAGCCGGAATTGTCGATCAGCAGCGTCACCACCGTGTCGCGGAAATCGGTTTCGCGCTCGACCTTGTAGCTGAGCGACAGCGTCGGGTTGACCACGATCCGCGCCAGGCGCGCCGCATCGAGAATGCCCTCTTCCTGGTCGAAATCCCAACTGCGGTTCTGCTGCGCCATCAAGCGGCGTTGCAGGCGGTTGGCGAGCTTGGTCACCGCCCCCTGCAAATGCACCAATTGCTGGTCGAGATAGGAACGCAGCCGCGTCAGTTCATCGGCATCGCACAGGTCGGTCGCGGCGATGACTTCGTCATAGGCGGTGGTCCAGGCTTTATATTCGAATTGCGGCGCGAAATCCGCAAACGGTCGGTTGGGGCGAACCGGGAGCATCCCCTCCTCGCCTTCGTCGCCTGGCTCGCCGTCCATATCGTCGAACGACTCGTCGCTTTGCTCGGTACCTTCGCCCTCTTCGCTGTCCGAATCCTGCTCGGACCCGCGCGCCTCGATTTCGCCCTGGCCCTGCTCGCCTTCGTCCTCGCCTTCGTCGCCCTGATCGTCCTGCTGCTCTTCGGTCCCTTCGTCCTCGGAACCGCCTTCTTCGGATTCGTCGGGGATCATGTCCCCTTCGATCAATTCAAGATCTTCGAGCAGCTTGGTGGTCAGGCTGGCAAAGGCGCGCTGATCGTCGATCGCGAGGCCCAGCGCATCGAGGTCGCGCCCCGCTTTCTGCTCGATCCAGTCGCGCACCAGGTCCAGCCCCGGCGCGGTAGCTTCGAGCGGCGGCGCACCGGTCAACCGCTCGCGCACCATCAGCCCGAGCGCGGTCGACAGCGGCACCTCGTCGCGCGTGCGCGCGCGTGTGATCGGGTCGGCGCGCAACCGCGTTTCCAGCGCAACGTCGAGATTGGCGGCGATCCCGGCATAGCCGCGCCCGCCGAGCGCCTCGACTCGCGCGCCCTCGACCGCGTCGAACACCGCACGCGCCACCGCCTCATGCGGGGCAATCCGGCCGTGCAGCGCGGTATCGTGATAGCGCAGCCGCAGCGCGAAACCGTCGGCGAAGCCCCGCGCCTCGGCCACTTGCTCTTCCGGCAGCGTGCGCGCGGGCATTGGCACCTTGATGTGCTTCCCCGACTGGCTCGGCGAATCGGCGGTGAAAGCGAGCTCGATCTCGGGCTCATGCGCAACCGCGCGCGCTGCGCCGCCCAGCACGGCCTTGAAACGATCGAGGGGGGTCTCAGTAGGCACGGCTCAGCTCCGACGACACGCTATGCCTGCGGACAAAAAGGGCAAGACGATGGATCATGGCGTCCCTGCTACCAGATTGCGGCGCGTCGGAAAGCGGGGATGTTCCGATACTATCCTTCGATCCTCGGCAGGCCAGATGCAGCGGCGGCATCCCTGCGACCGCGCAGGTAGCCCTCAATCGTGCTGACCCGGTCGCGCAGCGCGACATGGCTATCCGCCAACCGCGTCAGGCCGTCGCTGAGCGCGGCCAGTTTTTTCTCCAGCCCATCCATGCGCTCTTGATAGGTCAAAACGGCCTTGATGAGCCCGAATGCCTTTTCGCTCGTGCTCACGCGGGGTCGCCTGCCAAGGCGCGATCGATCGCCGCGCAGGCGCGGTCGATCGATTCATTCATCGCGTCCAACTGGCGGTTCCACTTCGCCAGCCTGATTTCAAGCTCCGGCAGCACCAGGGCGAGCGCCTCGTCATAACTGTCCGATTCGCTTTGCCGTCCAGCAAGGTATCGGGTCGAAGCCTCACGCAGGACATGCCCAACAGATTTCCCGGCACCGGACGCATAAGAGTCCAGTGCCGCCTTATTCTCAGGCGTGGTCAGGAAGGTGACACGTTCGGTCCGCATCGAGGCGCTCCTTATCATGTCCTTATAAGGTTTTCGTGCGCCTGCGACAAGCAGCCTTCACAACGGGATGTTGTCGTGCTTCTTCCACGGGTTCTCCAACTGCTTGCCACGCAGCTTGCGCAGTCCCAAAGCGATCCGGCGGCGGGTCGAGTGCGGCTGGATCACTTCGTCGATAAAGCCCTTGCTCGCCGCCACGAACGGGTTGGCGAAGCGTGCTTCATACTGTGCGGTCTGCTCGGCAATCTCCTCGGGCGTGCGGCCGCGGAAGATGATCTCGACCGCGCCCTTCGCGCCCATCACCGCGATTTCGGCGGTCGGCCAGGCGTAATTGAGGTCCCCGCGCAGATGCTTCGACGCCATCACGTCATACGCCCCGCCATAGGCTTTGCGTGTGATCACGGTGATCTTCGGCACGGTCGCTTCGGCATAAGCGAACAGCAGCTTCGCGCCGTGCTTGATGATGCCGTTCAGTTCCTGCGCGGTGCCCGGCAGGAAGCCCGGCACGTCGACAAAGGTCACGATCGGGATTTCGAAGGCATCGCAGAAGCGCACGAACCGAGCCGCCTTTTTGGACGAATTGATGTCCAGGCACCCGGCCAGCACCATCGGCTGGTTGGCGACGAAGCCGACCGTGCGCCCTTCGATCCGCCCGAAACCGGTGATGATGTTGCCGGCATGGGTCGGCTGCACCTCGAAGAAATCGCCTTCATCGACGGTCTTTCGGATCAGCTCGTGCATATCATAGGGCTGGTTGGCGGACGCCGGCACCAGCGTGTCGAGCGATTCCTCGATCCGGTCCCACGCATCCGACGATGGCCGCTCGGGTGCGCCTTCGCGGTTCGACGCGGGCAGGAAATCGATAAAGTCGCGCGCCGCCAGCAACGCCTCAATATCGTTTTCAAACGCGACATCGGCCACGCCCGACTTGGTCGTGTGCGTCACCGCGCCGCCCAATTCCTCCTGCGTGACGATTTCGTTGGTAACCGTCTTCACCACATCAGGGCCGGTGACGAACATGTAGGACGAATCCTTCACCATGAAGATGAAGTCGGTCATCGCCGGGGAATAGACCGCGCCGCCCGCGCACGGCCCCATGATCAGGCTGATCTGCGGCACCACCCCACTCGCCAGCACGTTGCGCTGGAACACCTCGGCATAACCGCCAAGCGAAGCGACGCCTTCCTGAATGCGCGCACCGCCCGAATCGTTGAGGCCAATCACCGGCGCACCGACCTTCAGCGCCATGTCCATGATCTTGCAGATTTTCTGTGCATGGCGTTCCGACAGCGACCCACCGAACACGGTGAAATCCTGGCTGAACACGAACACCAACCGCCCGTTGATCGTGCCCGATCCGGTGACCACGCCGTCGCCCGGAATCTTCTGCTCGGCCATGCCGAAATCGACGCAATTATGCTCGACATACATATCAAGCTCTTCGAACGAGCCTTCGTCGAGCAGCACATCGAGCCGCTCGCGCGCGGTCAGCTTGCCCTTGGCATGTTGTGCAGCGATGCGTTTCTCACCGCCGCCCAGGCGAGCGGCTTCACGTTTACGTTCCAGTTCGGCGATGGTCGAAGACATGATCACTCCCTAAAACTCTTTGCAGCGTCTTTTCGCGGTTTGGCGACGGAACGCAAGCCATGCACCCTTGCCAAGCACCAGCAGGGAACGGCAAATGCGCGCGCATAGGAGACCAAGATGCCCGAGCAGGAGCTTTACCCCGTCCCACCCGAATGGGCTGCGCGCGCGCGCATCGACGCGGACGGCTATGACCTGCTCTATGGCCGCAGCCTGGCCGATCCCGGCAGCTTCTGGCTCGATCAGGCCAAGCGGCTCGACTGGATCAAGCGGCCCGAGATCGCGGGCGACTGGTCGTTCGACAAGGCCGATTTCCACATCCGCTGGTTCGCCGACGGCAAATTGAACGTCGCCGCCAATTGCCTCGACCGGCATCTGGCAAAGCGCGGTGGCGACACGGCGTTGATCTGGGAGCCGGACGAACCGAGCGAGCAGCCCCGCCGCTTCACCTATGCCGAGCTCCACCAGGAAGTGAGCGTCTTCGCCAATGTGCTGAAGGCGCAAGGCGTAACCAAGGGCGACCGCGTCACCATCTATTTGCCGATGATCCCCGAGGCCGCGTTCGCGGTGCTCGCGTGCGCGCGGATCGGCGCGATCCATTCGGTCGTGTTCGCCGGTTTCTCGCCCGAAGCGCTCGCCGGGCGGATCGAGGATTGCGGCTCGACCATCGTCATCACAGCCGACGAAGGCCGCCGCGGCGGCAAGCGCGTACCGCTCAAGGCCAATGTCGACGCCGCCGCCGCGCACGCGCCCGGCCTGAAGACTGTCCTCGTGGTGGCCGCCACGGGTGCCGAAGTGCCATTCGATGGCGCGCGCGACCGCTGGTATCACGAAGCCCGCGGGGGCGTGTCCGCCACCTGCCCGCCCGAGCCAATGGGTGCCGAGGACCCGCTGTTCATCCTCTACACCTCAGGCAGCACCGGCCAGCCCAAGGGCGTGATGCACACCAGCGGCGGCTATCTACTGTGGGCCAGCCTGACCCACGAATTGTGCTTCGATTATCGCCCTGGCGATGTGTGGTGGTGCGCCGCCGATATCGGCTGGGTGACCGGGCACAGCTATATCCTGTACGGCCCGCTCGCCAATGGCGCGACGACGCTGATGTTCGAAGGCGTGCCCAATTGGCCCGACGCCAGCCGCATCTGGCAAGTGGTCGATCGCCACAAGGTCCACACGATCTTCACCGCCCCCACGGCGCTGCGCGCGCTGATGAAGGATGGCGACGATTTCGTGGCCCGGACCGATCGCAGCTCGCTCAAGCTGCTCGGCACCGTCGGCGAACCGATCAACCCCGAAGCATGGCGCTGGTATCATGAGGTCGTCGGCGGCGGACGCTGCCCGATCATCGACACCTGGTGGCAGACCGAAACCGGCGGCGCGATGATCGCCCCCATGCCCGGTGCGACCGCGCTGAAACCCGGCTCCGCGACCAAGCCGATGCCCGGCGTCGACCCGCAACTGGTCAACCCCGACGGGCAGATTCTGAGCGGCGCGACCGAGGGCAATCTCGTCATCGCGCGGAGCTGGCCGGGCCAGATGCGCGGCGTGTGGGGCGATCGCGAGCGCTTCTTCCAGACCTATTTCACCACCTATCCCGGCAAATATACGACGGGTGACGGCGCGCGCCGCGATGCCGATGGCTATTGGTGGATCACCGGCCGGGTCGATGACGTGATCAACGTTTCGGGCCACCGCATGGGCACCGCCGAGGTGGAAAGCGCACTGGTGCTGCACCCCGAAGTGGCCGAGGCCGCCGTCGTCGGGATGCCGCACGACATCAAGGGACAGGGCATTTACGCCTATGTCACGCTCAATTCGGGGCATGCCCCGTCCGAGGCGCTACGCAAGGACTTGATCGGCTGGGTCCGCAAGGAAATCGGCCCGATCGCAGCACCCGACAAGCTGCAATTCGCACCGGGCCTGCCCAAGACGCGCTCGGGCAAGATCATGCGGCGCATCCTGCGCAAGATCGCCGAGGGCGACGTGTCGAGCCTGGGCGATACCAGCACGCTCGCCGACCCCTCTGTGGTCGATGATCTGGTGGCCAACCGCGTGGCCTGACGCGCGCAGGCACGTGTTGCGGAGCCCCCACCCCACTGTTATGGTCAAGCATAACACAGGTTTTAGGGGGCTCCTTCATGCGTACATCCACCTTCGCCCGGCTCGCCGCCGCGGCCGCCATCGTCGCGCTCGCGGCACCCACGCTTGCCAAGGATGCCAAAAGCGGGCCGCGTTACGGCACCTTCGGCGTCGATCTCACGACGCAGAACAAGGCGATCAAGCCCGGCGACGATTTCTGGACCTTCGCCAATGGCGCTTGGGACAAGCGCACGCAGATCGCCGCCGATCGCACCTCGGCCGGCTATTGGGTGGTGATCAGCGACGAAGCCGAACAACACGTCCGCGACATCCTGACCGACCTTGCCGCCAATCCCGCCAGCTTTGGCGCATCGGGCAAGCAGATCGGCGATCTCTATGCGAGTTGGATGGACCAGGCCGCAATCGATGCGCATGGCACCGCGCCACTCCAGCCCTATCTCGCCAAGATCGCCGCCGTACAGGACAAGGCCGCGCTGCAAACGCTGTTCGCCAGCGTCGGCTATGCCTCGCCGGTCGAGCTTGGCCAATTGCCCAATCCGTCCGACCCGACCCGCTACGTCGCTGCCGCCAGCCAGGGCGGGCTCGGCATGGGCGGGCGCGATTACTACCTGCTCGAAGGCGCGAAATATGACGGCTTCCGCAAGGCGTATCGCGACTATGTCATCCAGATGCAGACGCTGGCGGGCATTCCCGATGCCGCGACCAAGGCCGACGCGATCATCGCGCTCGAAACCGCGATGGCCAAGGAGCAATGGAGCCCCGAGCGCCAGCGCAATCTGATGGAAATGTTCAAGCCGATGGACCGCGCGGGCATGAAAGCGCTCGCGCCGCAATTCGACTGGGACTTGATGCTGAAGACCGCCGGGCTCGACAGCATCCCGACCGTCATCATGGCGACCAGCACCGCGCTGACCGCCAATGGCAAATTGCTCGATTCGGTGCCGCTGCAGACGTGGAAGGACTGGGTCGCGTTCCGCTTCGTCAGCGATCACGCGCAATTCCTGCCCAAGGCGTTCGACGAAGCGAGCTTCGCCTTTTACGGCAAGACGCTGCGCGACCAGCCGACCCAGCGCGACCGCTGGAAGCGCGGTGTTGCCCTCGTCAACGGTGCCTTGGGTGAGGCGGTCGGCCAGATCTACGTCGCGCGCTATTTCCCGCCCGAGAGCGAAGCCAAAATGGGCGAGTTGATCGGCGATCTGCGCGGCGCGCTGGGCGAGCGGCTCCAGGCGAATAGCTGGATGGACGCCAAGACCAAGGCTGCGGCCCTGGCCAAGCTCGACAAGTTCGACCCGCGCATCGGCCACCCGGTCAAATATATCGACTATGCCAGCCTCAAGGTGGATCGCGGCGATCTGCTCGGCAATGCGATGCGCAGCGGCGAGTTCCAGCACCAGCTTGATCTCGACCGACTGACCAAGCCCGTCGATCGCAGCCTGTGGGACATGACCCCGCAGACGGTGAACGCCTATTACAATCCGCTCTCGAACCAGATCACCTTCCCCGCCGCCATCCTGCAGCCGCCCTTCTTCGATCCGAAGGCCGATGCTGCGGTCAATTACGGCGCGATCGGCGCGGTGATCGGGCATGAGATCGGCCATGGTTTCGACGATCAGGGCAGCCTGTTCGACGGCACCGGCAAGATCAGCAACTGGTGGACGCCCGAATCCAAAAAGGCCTTCACCGCGCGCACCGCCGTGCTCGGCAAGCAATATGACGGCTATGAACCGATCCCCGGCACGCACATCAAGGGCTCGCTCACCATGGGCGAGAATATCGGCGATCTCGGTGGCGTGGAAATGGCCTATGCCGCCTATCAGCGCTATCAGGCCAAGCACGGCAAGCCACCGGTGATCGGCGGGCTGACCGGCGACCAGCGCTTCTTCCTCGCCTGGGCGCAAGTCTGGCAGGAAAAGGACCGCGAAGGCGCGCTGCGCCAGCAATTGCTGACCAATGCGCACAGCCCGGCCTTCTTCCGCGTCAATGGCGTCGTCCGCAACGTCGATGCCTGGTACACCGCCTTTAACGTGAAGCCCGGGGACAAACTGTACCTCGCCCCCGCCGACCGGGTGCACATCTGGTAAGGCGGGCCGCGGCTGGATGTTGGCAGCGCAAAGTCGTATAAGCGCAGCATGGCCCAGATGAATATCTCCGTCCCCGACGCGCTCAAGCAATGGGCCGAAAAGCGCGTCGCGGCGGGCAGCTATGCCAACACCAGCGAATATCTGCGGGATCTGATGCGGCGTGATCGTGACGCCGCATCGGAGCTTGAATGGCTCCAGGCCGAGATCGACAAGGGGATCGCCTCGGGGATCGACCCGCGTCCGGTTGAACAGATTTTCGCCGACCTCAAAGCAAAGCATTTGCCGACGCATGATTGATGTCGTGGTCGCCGCCGAAGCAGCAGCCGATCTCGACTCCATTCTCGGCTTCAGTGTCGCCACCTTCGGCGAAACCGCCGCCGCGCGCTATTTCGACCTGATCGAGCGCACGATCGCCCGGCTTCGCGATTTCCCGGACTCGGGTATGCTCTACCCCGGAATCATCCCACCTGTGCGCTATGTCGCAGCGGGCAGCCACCGCATCTTCTACAGCCGCACCGGCGACATGCTGACGATCCAGCGCGTCCTGCATCAAGCGATGCGTCCCCATGGCCGCATCGCTCCACCGGCCTGAACTACCGCAGCAGCACCAGTTCTTCCGCCATCGACGGATGCAGCGCGACGGTCTGGTCGAAGGCGTCCTTGGTCAGCCCGGCCTTCACCGCGACCGCCGCCGCCTGCAGGATCTCGGGCGCATCGGGGCCGATCATGTGCAGCCCGAGCACCACGCCGGACTCGGCATGGCACACCATCTTGTACAGCGCGCGTTCGTTGCGGCCGGCCAGCACATTCTTCATCGGGCGGAAGTCCGAGGTATAGACTTTGACCGAGCCGAACTTGTTCTTCGCCTGCGCTTCGGTCAGGCCAACGCCCGCCATCGGTGGATGGCTGAACACCGCGCTCGGGATGTTCTCATAATCAACGCGGTGCGGCTTGCCGCCGAACAGCGTATCGGCAAAGGCCTGCCCCTCGCGGATCGCGACCGGGGTCAGTTGCACGCGATTGGTCACATCGCCGACGGCATAGATGCTGTCGCAGCTCGACTTGTTATCGGCATCGACCACGATCGCGCCCTTGTCATCCAGATCGACGCCCGCCGCCGCCAGGCCCAGCCCTGCGGTATTGGGGGTGCGCCCGGTCGCGAACAGCACGCAATCGACTTCGATCGGCTCGTGGTTGGTCATCGACACGAGCAGGCTGCCATCGGCTTGCTTCTCGATGCCGCGGAACGCTGCGTTGAAGCGGAAATCGAGCCCCTTCATCATCGAAATCTGCAACAAGCGGTCGCGGATCGACTCATCATAGCCGCGCAGAATCACGTCGCTGCGGTTGATCAGCGTCACCTTCGCGCCGAATTCGTTGAAGATGCCGGCAAATTCATTGGCGATATAGCCCGCGCCCGCGATCAGGATGCGCTTGGGCACGGCGTCGAGATGGAACACTTCGTTCGAGGTGATGCCAAGTTCGTGGCCGGGGCATTCCGGCACCACCGGCGTCGCGCCGACCGCGATCAGAATGTATTTCGCGGTCACTTCGCGCCCGTCACCCAGCCGCACGCTGTGCGGCCCGGTCACGTCGGCGCGATCAAGGATAATGTCGACGCCATTGTTGTTCAGCGTAGCGGTATAGGCACCGTTGATGCGGCTGACCTCTTCCATCACATTGTCGCGCAGCCGCACCCAGTCGAAGCCGAGATTGTCGGGCACGTCCCAACCGAAACGCCTGGCGTCCTTCAGATCCTCGGCGAAGTGCGCGCCGTAGACGAGCAGCTTCTTGGGCACGCAGCCGCGGATGACGCAGGTGCCGCCGACGCGATATTCCTCGGCCACCGCCACCTTCGCGCCATGCGCGGCCGCGACGCGCGACGCGCGCGTGCCGCCCGAACCGGCACCGATGACAAAAAGGTCGTAATCATAAGAAGCGGTGGTCATCGAAAGCTCCGTTAAGGACATTCAGCGCAAGCCCGCGCGGCGCATCGGCATGGCGTCGATCGCAGCTATCACGGTTGCGGGGGTTATCGGATCGGTCTGGCGCAGGGCTTCATGCCCGTCCTTGCCAATCAACAGGACAGTGAAACGGTCGCGGGGGAGCGACCAAAGTCGGCGCAACGCGGCTGCGGAATCGCGCGCACCTGCCACGCGATCCGCCAGGATCGTGACGATCACGACGTCGCGCGCGGCGAGCGGCTCCTGGCCTGCGGCAAGCGCAGCGATCTGCTGCTGCGCTTGCCGATCGGTTTCGGCGGGCGCGGCGATGACGAGCAACCGGTGGTGATGACGCATCTCCACCACCGACTGGGTCATCAATGCCAGCGCCGCCAGCAACATCAGCCGAACGCGCGCTTGATCAAATCGGTGGTCGACACGTCGAACTCCTGCCCGCCCGCATCGGCCGCCTTGGCCATTTCCTTGCCCAGCTCGACACCGAACTGGTCGAACGGGTTGATGCCGAGCAGCACGCCGTTCACGAACACGCGCTGTTCGTAGAAGGCGATCAGCGCACCGAGCGTGCGCGCGTCGAGCACCTCGAGCAGGATCGTCGAGGACGGCCGATCGCCCGAATAGCTGCGCGCCAGATCGTCATTGGGCCGCCCCTTCATCAGAGCCGCGCCTTGCGCGAAGGCGTTAAGCAGCAACTGGCGGTGATGTTCCTCGGCCAGCGTATCGCCGGGTTCGATCACCGCGACGAATTCGACCGGCACCAAATGCGTGCCCTGATGCAGAAGCTGGAACACGGCGTGCTGGGCATCGGTGCCGACCCCGCCCCAGGTGATCGCCGCGCTGGGCCGATCGAGCCGCTTGCCGTCGATCGTCACGCCCTTGCCGTTCGATTCCATTTCGAGCTGCTGGAGATAGGACGGCAGCAAACGCAGCCGCTCGTCATAGGCGAAGGTCGCGCGCGTTTCTGCGTGGCGGACTTGCGTGTAATACAGATCGGCAAAGGCGGCCAAAGCCGGGGCATTCTGGCTGAGCGAGGTCTGGCGGAAATGGCGGTCCATTTCGCCCGCACCATCGAGCATGTCCTGGAAATTATCCCATCCAAGCGCGAGCGCCGCCGGGAAGCCGATCGACGACCACAGCGAATAACGCCCGCCAACCGACTCGGCGAAGGGCAGCACGCGGGTTTCATCAACGCCCCATTCGACCGCCTTGTCGGGGTCAGCGGTCAGCGC
This sequence comes from Sphingomonas sp. PL20, assembly GCF_017875905.1. NCBI lineage: Bacteria > Pseudomonadati > Pseudomonadota > Alphaproteobacteria > Sphingomonadales > Sphingomonadaceae > Sphingomonas > Sphingomonas sp. PL20. The sequence goes on from NZ_JAGINH010000002.1 coordinate 3,150,196, forward strand.
GACGACACGGCCATAGACGTCGTCCACCCCGGCCTCACCCATCCACTGCAGCACCGATTCGGCGTTGGTCAGCGTTTCCTTGGTGGTGAAGGTCTTCGACGCGATCACCAGCAGCGTGGCGGTCGGATCGAACTTCTTGAACACCTCTTCCAGTGCCGCGCCGTCGATATTGGAGACGATCGCAACGTCATAGCGGCTATCGTCGCGCCCCAGCGCATCGATCAACAGGTCCGGTCCCAAAGCCGATCCGCCGATACCGACATGCAGCACATGGCGAATCGGCCCGAGCGCCTCGCCCTCGATCGCGTCGATCAACGCCCGCATCCGCGCGTGCAGCACGCGCGCTTTCGCTACGTCATCTACGCTGCCTTCGCCGCGCTCGGCGACATGCGTGACCGCGCGGCCTTCGGTGGTGTTGATCACGTCACCCGCGAACAGCGCCTCGCGCTTGCCCGCCAGATCCTGCGCCTTGGCCAGCGCCTCGAACGCGGCCACCGCTTGCGCGGTCAAATGCGTCTTCGACCAGTCGAAATGCAGGCCAGCGACATCGACGCTGAAGGTCGCCAGCCGGTTGGGGTCTTCGGCGAACAGGGTTTCCAGGCGCGGCGCGGGCAAGGCTTCGATCGCGGTCCAGTCGGCAGGCATTAGGGCACCTCTTTGGCAAATGGGGGCGGGGGGAGGATCCGCCTTAGATTGCCCTAGCGCCGTGCAGTTACAACCGCCAGCTTGACGCGACACCGGAGCGGCACCAAACCGCGCGCATGGCCGCCCCCTCCTCCCCCGCCCGCAAATCCGAAACGCGCGAGACGCTCGTCTTCCTGCTCAAGCTCGCGGTGATCGTGTTCGTGTTCCGCAGCTTCGTCTTCGCGCCGTTCAGCATCCCGTCGCAATCGATGCTGCCGCGGCTGTACATTGGCGACTATCTCTTCGTGTCGAAATGGAATTACGGCTATTCGCGCTGGTCGCTGCCCTGGGGTGTACCGCTCATTCCAGGCCGCATCCTCGGGCGAGATCCGGCACGCGGCGATGTGGTGGTGTTTCGCGGGCCGCCCGGCGACGATGTCGACGTGATCAAGCGCGTGATCGGCCTGCCCGGCGACACGATCCAGATGCGCCATGGCCAGGTCATTCTCAACGGCACGCTAGTGCCCAAGGTCCGGATCGCCGATTTCACCATGCCGCTCAGCCCCAATTACCCGGCGATCAAGGAGTGCCCGAGCGAGTATGAGGATAGCGTGAAGGGCGTGACCGTCTGCCGCTACCAGCAATTTCGCGAAACCTTGCCCAACGGCAAGAGCTATGCCGTACTAGACCGGGGCGAGCAAGCTGGAGATAATACCGGAATTTACTTTGTCCCGGCGGGCCATGTCTTCGTAATGGGCGACAATCGCGACAATAGCGCTGACAGTCGATACCCTGCTCCACACGATGCTCTACCTGGGCAGTCGAGCGGCATGGGCATGGTGCCGATGGAGCGCATCCAGGGCAAAGCGGTCGTATCCTTCTTCTCGACCGATGGCTCGGCCAATTGGTTCCTGCCCTGGACCTGGTTCTCGGCGGCACGCTGGAACCGGATCGGGGCGGGTTTTTGACGAGCGCCCTGCACGACTGGCTGGCCGCGACGCTCGGCCACGCGCCGATTGATCTTGCGCCGTTCGAACGCGCGCTGACGCATGGCAGCCAGGCGGCCGCCAATTACGAGCGGCTCGAATTTCTGGGCGACCGCGTGCTTGGCCTGGTGATGGCGGAATGGCTGTTCGAGCTGTTCCCGGGCGAACCCGAAGGCGCACTGTCCAAGCGGCTGAACGCGCTGGTGACGGGCGCGGTCTGCGCCGATGTCGCGCGCGGCCTCGGCGTCGCCGCACAGCTCCGCCTCGGCAAGCAAGCGCGCGACGATGGCGCCTCCGACAGCGACAATGTGCTGGGCGACGTGATGGAGGCGCTGATCGGCGCGCTCTATCTGGAGGCCGGGCTGGACGGCGCGCGCCGCGCGATCCGCAAGGTCTGGGCCGACCGCCCCAGCCGCCAGCTCGCGGCCCCGCAACACCCCAAATCCGCGCTGCAGGAATGGGCCGCCGCGCACAACCGCAAGACGCCCGCTTATGACGTGGTCGAACGCTCGGGCCCCCACCACGCCCCGCGCTTTCGCGTAAAGGCAACGCTCGGCACCTTCGCCGAAGCGGAGGCTGAGGGCAGCTCGAAGCAGGAAGCGGAAACGGCAGCGGCAGCGGCGTTGCTCGCGAAATTGCGGTAGGCGCGCGCCAGGCCCTTCGACAGGCTCAGGGCGAACGGGTATAAGGTGAGCACATCTCCAATACCGTTCGCCCTGAGCCTGTCGAAGGGCACCCATCCAAACGGGCAAGGCTGACAAATGGCGTTCTGGACCTACCTCCTGCGCTGCGCCGATGGCAGTTTTTATACGGGCCATACTGACGCGCTTGAACATCGCATCGGCCAGCATCAGTCCGGCCAAATCCCCGGCTACACGCAAACCCGCCGCCCGGTGACCCTGGTTTGGAGCCAAGACTTCCCCTCTCGCCTCGAAGCGCTGGAGGCAGAACGCCAGATCAAAGGATGGAGCCGCGCCAAGAAGCAGGCACTGATCGCTGGCGATTGGGAGCGGCTTTCCTTACTGGCACGGAATCGCCAAGATACGAGCAGCCCTTCGACAGGCTCAGGGCGAACGGAATTGGCGGGCGATGTCTCCCGTACCGTTCGCCCTGAGCCTGTCGAAGGGCCTGCACTACCCAAGGACCACCAATGACTGACCCCACCCCCCAACATTGCGGCCTCGTCGCCATTCTCGGCGCGCCCAATGCGGGCAAATCCACCCTGGTCAATGCGCTGGTCGGCCAGAAGGTCGCGATCGTCAGCCCCAAGGCGCAGACCACGCGCGTGCGGCTGATGGGCGTGGCGATCGAGGGCGATACGCAGCTCCTGCTGGTCGACACCCCCGGCATTTTCGAACCCAAGCGGCGGCTCGACCGCGCGATGGTGCAGGCTGCCTGGGGCGGTGCCGAGGGCGCTGACGTGCTGGCGCTGGTGGTCGATGCCAAGGGCGGGCTCGGCGCGAAGGTCACCGACATTGCCGAGGCGATCAAGGATCGCCGCGAACCCAAATATCTCATCCTCAACAAGGTCGATCTGGCCGACAAGGGCAAGCTGCTGCTGCACGCCGAGAAATTGACCGGGATGGTCGAGTTCGCTGAAACCTTCTTCGTCAGCGCGGCGACCGGCGACGGCCTGCCCGAATTGAAGGCGCATCTCGCCAAGGCGATGCCCGAGGGGCCGTGGCATTTCCCCGAGGATCAGGTGTCCGACGCGAGCGAGCGCAGCCTCGCCTCCGAAGTGACGCGCGAACAGCTTTATCTCCAGCTCCACGCCGAACTGCCGTATGCCTCGGCGATCGAGACCGAACAGTATAAGGAACGCGAGGACGGTTCGGTCGAGATCCACCAGCAAATCCTGGTCGAACGCCCGACCCAGCGCGCCATCGTGCTCGGCAAGGGTGGCGCACGCATCAAGGAAATCGGCGCGCGCGCGCGGGCGGAGCTCAGCGAGATTATGGGCCGCCCGGTCCACCTCTATCTGCACGTGAAGGTCCGCCCCGGCTGGGATGACGAACGCGACGTTTACCGCGAAATGGGGCTGGACTGGGTCGACTGATGCGCGAGCGCGCTTAGACGCCCGCGTCCGCCAGCACTTCGTCCACCCAGGCGGGCACCAATTCCCCCGCCGGGCCAAGCCGGGTTTCGTGGAAATAGCCGCTCCCCGCCGACGGTTCGAGGTTCAGCTCCAGCGTTCGCGCGCCCGCATAGCGCGCACCCTGTACGAACCCGGCGGCGGGATAGACCGCGCCCGAGGTGCCGATCGACACGAACAGATCGGCCTCGCCCAGCGCCCGCTCGATCCGGTCCATCGCATAGGGGATTTCGCCGAAGAACACGATGTCGGGCCGCAGCGCCGTCGCGCCGCATGCGCCGCACCTTGCCCCAGGCGGCAAATCCGCCTCCCAGCGCACCTGCACGCCACAGGCCGCACATAAGGCCGATTGCAATGCGCCGTGCATATGGAGCAATCGCCTGGCCCCGGCGCGCTCATGCAGATCATCGACATTCTGGGTCACGATCAGCAATCCGCCGCGCCACGCAGCATCCAGCCGTGCCAGCGCGTCATGCGCCGGATTGGGCATGACCGCTGCCAGTGCCGCACGCCGCGCATCATAAAAGCGATGGACCAACGCCGGATCGCGCGCGAGCGCTGCGGGCGTGCAGACATCCTCGACGCGGTGCCCCTCCCATAGGCCACCAGGACCGCGAAAGGTGGCAATTCCGCTTTCGGCCGAAACACCGGCCCCGGTCAGGATCACGAGATTGCGCGGCACGGACATCACCGCGAGCATAGTGCCATCCTTGCGCGCAGACCACCGCCAAAGGCTTTGCCCGGTGCCATCGATCGGCCAATTTACGAGTAAAGCGAAATGACAACGCCATTTTATAGTTAATATTTTATGGATTATTACAAAACATTCATCCCTGCGGCCTGCCGCCGCTCCAACGCTCTACAATACAAAAAAAAGAGCGATTGGATTTTCGGATGAACTTTCTCACACAAGTTAAAATCGGTAAACGATTGCTTATCATCGGCGCAGCATCATTGCTGGGCCTTGCGCTGGTCCTTATCCTGTCCGTAAATCAGTTGAACTCCGCTTTGCGGCAGGGTTTTAACGAGCGCACCAAGCAGACGCTCGAAGTGGCGTATAGCCAGCTTCAGCGCTTCCAGGCGGAAGAACAAGCCGGGCGGATGACGCACGAGCAGGCCCAGGCCACCGCAAAAGAAGCGATCCGAACGATGCGCTTCGGCAAGGACAGCTACTTCTTCATCCTCGACACCAATTACCGGATGATCCTGCACCCGGTGAAGCCCGAGAAGCAGGGCAAGATCGTCCGGGACGAAAAGGATGCCGACGGCCGGACGCATTATCAGACGATGGTCGAGACCGCCCTGTCGCCCGCGGGCGCGGGCTTTGTCGACTATAATTTCAAGCTCCCCGACGGATCCGGTTCGAAGCCGAAAATCTCCTATGTACGGGTGTTCAAGCCATGGGGTTGGGTCGTCGCCACCGGCGTCTTCAACTCCGAAATCAACGAAGCCGTTGCCCGCTCGGCGTGGAACCTCGCCATTGTCGTGGTCCTGATTCTGGCCGCGCTCGCGGCCGTGATCCTGACGATCAGCAATTCGATTACCGCGCCGCTCAAACACATCACCACCCGCATGGGAAGCCTGGCCGAGGGTGATACGCAGGCGGAGATCCCCGGCACGGAACGGGGCGACGAATTGGGCGGCATGGCCCGTGCGCTGCTCGTCTTCCGCGACAACGCCATTGCCAAGTCGTTTGCAGAAGCCGTCCAGGCCAAGTCGGACGCCGATCAAAAGGCGATCGTGTCGCTCCTGTCGGAAAAGCTGGAAGCGCTGTCCGAAGGCGATCTCACCAGCACGCTGCACGACGGCGTTCCGGCCGACTATGTGGCGCTGAGCAACAACTTCAATACCGCGCTTGCCAATCTGCGCGATCTGATCGGTGTGCTCGCCGAGGGTTCGATGCGGATCGAAACCGGTTCGCATGAAATCGCCGCCGCGTCGGACGACCTTGCACGCCGCACCGAGAGCAATGCCGCCAGCCTGGAAGAAACCTCTGCGGCGCTGTCGCAGATGAACACCCGCCTGCGCTCCAGCGCCGAGGCGGCGGATCGTACCGTCACCTCCGCCCAGCAAGCGATTGGCGTGGTCGGGTCGGGTCGCTCCACCGCCGAGCAGGCGACCGCCGCGATGATCCGCGTTTCCGACAGTGCGCGCGGCATCGACAGTGTCATCGAAGGTCTCGACAAGATCGCCTTCCAGACGCGCGTTCTCGCGATGAACGCGGCGGTCGAAGCCGGTCGCGCGGGCGAGGCCGGGCGTGGGTTCGCCGTGGTCGCCGATCTCGTTTCGGCACTGGCGATGCGGGCAGAAGAAGAGGCACGCCGCGCGCGCGAACAGTTGACCGCGACGCAGACCGATATCGTCGTTGCCGTCGACGCGGTGAAGAATGTCGACAACGTGCTGCAGCAAATCAGCGGCAGCGTCGAACAAGTCCACGAGTTCGTCGAATCGATGGCGAACGACAACCGCGCCCAGTCCTCGACGATCAGCGAGATCGCGTCGGCGGTGAATGCGATGGACCATTCCACCCAACAGAATGCCGCGATGGTCGAACAGACCTCGGCCGCCGCGCGCAATCTGGCGGGGGAAGTCGCCACGCTCAGCCGCCAATCGGCGCGCTTCAACGTCGGTTCGGATTCGTCGGCGGGCGTGCGGAAGCCGGCACCGGTTGCATCACGCCCGCGGCCAAGCGCGAAAACCGCCTCGCCGCCGATCGCAGCCCGCGCGCAGACCGCCGCCAACGCCGACTGGGCAAGCTTCTAGCCCGATATCGCGGGGTGGCACCGCCGGTGCCACCCCCAACCGCCACCCCACCGCACCACCGCTTCCCGTCCCTTTTGGGCGCTTGGCGGAGCCTTGCCACCAAGATCGAGGATCATCATGCGTATCTCCCGCTCCGGTTTCGCCATTGGCGCTTCCCTGCTTTCCATCGTCATCGCGTCGGGCACCGCCCACGCTGCACCGGATGTTTCGGCTTCGGCGAGCGCGCCCGCCGCGAACGCACTACCAACGTCCGAAGCCGGCAGCGCCAAGCCGACCGCCGTCGCCAACGTCGCCAAGCCGGCGCAGCAAGCGAGCGTCGATCCCAATCGGCCAGTGCCGCCCGCACAACGCTCGACCCCGCCGAGCGAATCGACCGAGCAGCGCTCGCCCGCTAACCCCTCGGTGCGCACCTATCCGCGTCAGGCCGACGGCCATGGCGTCATGCTGGGCGGCTATAATATGTCGCGCTGGGCCGAAGACTGGCGGATGATGCGCGATTCCAAGAAGCGCAAGGACATCCTCGATCGCCTCAAATACATCCCGATCGACGATGCGGGCAAAATCTACGTCACGCTATCGGGCGAGGTGCGCTATCGCCTCAACGACTATTCCGAACCCAATCTCGTCAAATCGGGCTATCGCCTGGAAGAGCAGACGCGCTTGGTCGGCGGAGCCGACGTCCATATCGGCCCGGTGCGCTTTTATGGCGAACTCGCGCATGGCGGGCTGAGCGGGTATAATTACGGCGTCGCTCCGGCGAAATCGCGCGATGCCCTGATCGCGCAGCAGTTCTTCGGCGAAATCAGCGGTACGATCGGCACTTTCGGCCTGGGCGTGCGCTATGGCCGTCAGGAATTCACCGATGGCCCGTCGAATCTGGTGTCGCAAAAGGACAACAACACCATCCACACCTCGGTGCAGGGCCTGCGCACCTGGGGCCAGACCGGTAGCGTCCGCGCCGATTTCTTCGATTTCAAGCAAGTCACGCTCGGCACCCAGGGGCTGAGCGACGACGTCGCCGATGACAAGACGCGCTTCTCGGGCGCGACCTTTGGCCTGGTGCTCGCCAATTCCAAGACCCGCAAGCTGTTCTTCGATCCGTTCGCCTGGCGCGAGCGCAACGATTCGCTGAAATGGGGTCGCGTCACCGGGCGCGAAGTGCGTAACTATTACGGCGCGCGCTTGTGGGGCAGCCTCGATCAGTTGACCCTCGATTGGACGGTCGATCATCAAAGCGGCAGCTTTGCCGGGCGCGACATCAGCGCGTGGAACGCCTTCATCGCGCAGACCTATGTCATCAACCCCAAAAACTGGAAGCCAAAGGTCGGCATCCATTTCGACTTTGGCGAAGGCGGTGGCAGCTATGGCACCGGCACCATCCACGTCGCCAAGGCCCCGTTCGCAGGCACGATTGCGTATAGCTATCAGGGCGCGCTCAACTTCACCAACCTGTTCCAGGCGTCGCCCAACTTCACGGTCTCGCCGTTCAAAACGCTCGATGTCACCACCGAATATCAGCATAGCTGGCGCGTCAGCCCGCACGATGCGATCTACCGGGGTGCCGGCACCCCTTATACCGGCAGCGAAACCCTTCCGGGTAGCAATGTCGGAGATGCGATCCGCCTGCAGGCGACGTGGAAGGTCACGCGTCGGCTGTCGGTCGTTGGGCGCTATGAATATTTCATTCCGGGCCCGATCCTTGACCAGCTCGGCTATGTCAATTCCCACTATCTGGCCAGTTGGATAAGCTACCGCTTCTGACGAACGGCCGGGCCCTTCGCTAATCCCGCCGTTTCGACCAATTCCGGCATGGCGTCGGCGGCTCTGCTTCGGTAGAGCCGCCACGCAGCAAATCGGGAGACGTGCGATGACCGCGATCGGGATTATCGGCAGCGCGGGCCGAATGGGTCAAGCGCTTGCCGCCGCTGTGCCCGACCTGGGGGCAACCTTGGCTGGCGGAATCGACGCGGGCGGCGACCCCGTCGCGCTGGCGCTCGCTGCCGACGTGCTGGTCGATTTTTCGACACCGGCAGCGCTGGAACGCACGCTTGCCGCCGCCCGGGAAGCGCGCACCCCGATCCTGATCGGCACCACCGGGCTTGCGCCTGCCCATCACGCGCTGATCGAGGCGGCCGCCGCCGACATCGCGGTGTTGCAGACCGGTAATGTCTCGCTCGGGGTCACCTTGCTCGCCAAATTGGTGCGCGAAGCGGCGTCGCGGCTTGGCCCGGACTGGGACATTGAAATCGCCGAGATGCACCATCGCCACAAGGTCGACGCCCCCTCCGGCACGGCCCTGCTGCTCGGCGAAGCCGCCGCCGCCGGGCGCGGCATCACCCTCGCCGAAGCCCGCGTGGCGGACCGTGCCGGGCTGACTGGCGCACGCTCGGAAGGCACGATCGGTTTCGCCAGCCTGCGCGGCGGATCGGTTGCGGGCGATCATCTGGTGGTCTTTGCCGGCGAGGGCGAGCGGATCGAGATCGGGCACCGCGCCGAAAACAGAGCGATTTTCGCGCGCGGTGCCATCACCGCCGCGCTGTGGCTCGCCGAGCAAAGCGCCGGACGCTACAGCATGGACCAGGTGCTGGGGGTTTGAAAAAAGCCGACGTCGTCGAATTTTATGCCCGGCTGGCGGCGGACAATCCCCATCCGGAAACCGAGCTGGAAGCGGGCAACCCCTTCCAACTGGTCGTCGCGGTCGCCTTGTCGGCGCAAGCCACCGATATCGGCGTCAACAAGGCGACGCGGCGGCTGTTCGAACAGGTGAAGACGCCCGCGCAAATGGTTGCGCTCGGCGAGGACGGACTGAAAGAGCATATCAAGACGATCGGCCTGTTCAACACCAAGGCCAAGAACGTGATCGCCTTGTCGCAGCGCCTGATCGACGTTTATGGCGGCGAGGTTCCGGCCGATCGCGACGCGCTCGAAACCCTGCCCGGTGTCGGGCGCAAGACCGCCAATGTCGTGATGAACGTCGCCTTTGGGGCCGAGACCTTCGCGGTCGACACCCACATTTTCCGCGTTGGCAACCGCACTGGCCTCGCGCGCGGCAAGACCCCGCTCGCCGTCGAACTCAAGCTCGACAAAGCGACGCCACAGCCCTTCCGGCTGCATGCACATCATTGGCTGATCCTGCACGGACGTTATGTGTGCAAGGCCCGGACGCCCGAATGCTGGCGGTGCGTCGTCAGCGACCTCTGCGCGTTCAAGCCGAAGTCGGCGGCCCCAAAGCGAGGCGCGAGCACGGAAACCTGACCTGCGCATTGGAAGCAGGGATCCGTTTGCGCGCGGCCGAAGGTAGGGACTGGCGCAGCGCGATCGGCTTTGCTAGGCGAAGACACAGGCACCCGTAGCTCAGCTGGATAGAGCGCTGCCCTCCGAAGGCAAATGCAAGCTCTTTCTGATGGTCGAGGGTGTCGTAAAAAACGAGTGAAACCAAGCGATTGGCGAAACTCGAAGGAAGCACGAAAATCGCATTCGAGGTCGCGGAAGCACCACGGAAGCAAACCGAAAGGAGGTTGTGGAGTACGAATGGCGATGATCGGCGAGGCTTTAGCCCGCGTCGTTTGAGCCATGTCGATTCTAGAATTCGCGATTGACCGTGGTCGATCTCGGACACTATCTGAATATCGATGCGCCCGTAGCTCAGCTGGATAGAGCGCCACCCTCCGAAGGTGGAGGCCACACGTTCGAATCGTGTCGGGCGCGCCAACTTAATATTAGGTTGATATCTTGCATATTTGCGGAGCGCCGTTGCAGAGCAATTCGCCGTATTGACCTCCAGATATTTTAGAGGTCATTCAAGTTGGCAGCGCCGCAGAGCGCGATGTTCAATTCTTGCAGGACGATTTCTTCCGGATAGCGGCTCCTCGTTGCCCTCCCGTGACCGAGTCCGGATCCATCCCGTCCCGTCGATTGCCGCTGCTAGTACATCAAACACCGCTGATGTCTTCATGCTACCAGACTGAGGCTTAGTCCGGGAGTCTTGGATCTGTCCCTGTCGGATGGCACGCACGGCGCTCGCTTGGTAATCTCTATAGCACTCGACGGGTGTACTCTCGTTCGGGAAGCGACCAGATCGGATGTCTCAAACGTCGATTGTCAGGGAAAATTCAGACAGGATTGTTAGAGAACAAACTGGGAATAATATAATGCACGTACTTGAGGCTACTCTTTGCTCATTTGCATTACGCCGCTGTATACGAGAACACGAACTGCATCGATCCTAGCGCGAACCACCCGCTGGAAGCGTTGTGCTCTTACGTTATTGAGCACAACGATATTTATTGCGTACTTTGCAATTAACTCGTCGCCCACATCAGCTTTGAGCGACGAGGATTGGGACTCGTGCGTGCATGCGGCCGAAATCGTACCCGATCGCTCGATCCGGGGATGCACAGCGGTTATCCAGGCAGGCGAGCGGATGATCACCCAGTTGGCGGCGGCTTATAACAATCGCGGTGTCGCGCTGCGGTCGAGTGGAGATATCGACCGTGCCATGGAGGATTACGATCGAGCACTTCGTTTGTCCCCCGACTACTATGTCGCGCTCAACAACCGAGGCGTTGCTTTAATGAGCAAGGGAGAGCTTGATCGCGCGATTTCTGATTTCGATCGCGCCGTACAACTGAGGACTGACTACCTCGGTGCCTATTATAATCGCGGGAAGGCACTCGGGCGTAAAGGACTCTTTGATCGTGCCATCGCGGATTATGATCTGGTCATCAAGGCTGATCCGAAGAATCCGACCTTCTTGTTCGAACGCGGAACGATGAAAGCGAACGCTGGAGATCAGAGCGGCGCGGATGCTGATTTCGAGCGCGCCGAATCGCTCAGGTCGAATGGTGCGCGGACGACGCGGCCACGATGAAACTCGCCCAACCTAGACGCCGTTGAACTTGTCAGGCTGATGGGAGCCGCAACTCCGCGTGAAGGCCTCCATTTCTGCCATTGGATAGTTCGACAGAGCCGCCGTGCAGTGTGGCGAGATCGCGGACGATTGCGAGTCCGAGCCCGCTTCCCGGTTTGGCCTCGTCGAGCCGCTCGCCTGGGGCGAACGCGCGGTTTAGTGCATCAGCCGGGATGCCTGGCCCGTCATCAACGATCGTAATAAGGAGCTGCCCCGTCGGGGTATCGCGCGTAGCCTTGATCGAGACAACACCACGAGCCCACTTGCAGGCATTATCGACCAGGTTGGCGACCATCTCGTCAAGGTCGTTGGGATCGACGGCGGCAAGCAATTCCGTCTCGGCTGTATGGACGATCGTCAGCTCACGATGAGCATAGAGCCGCCGCATCGCCGCGGCTATTGATGCGAAGGCAGGTTCGACCTGCGTGATGACGCCAGGCAGGCCGGCGTTGGCTGCGGCACGGGCTCGGGCAAGCTGGAAATCAATCTGGCGCTGCATCCGCCCTGTTTGCTGAGTCAGGACCGCGGCGCCCTCGGTATCACCTCTCGCGAGCAGCCGGCGCGCTTCGTCCGTCAGCACGGCCAATGGTGTCTTCAGGCCATGCGCGAGATTGCCCGCCTGCGTGCGGGCGCGGCGAACCATCTGGGTATTGGCGTCGATCAGAGCGTTGAGATCATCGACCAGCGGCCGAACTTCGGACGGGAAGTCACCAGGCAGGGTTTCTGCTTTGCCCGCGCGAATGTCGCCCAGCGCGTCGCGCAGACGGCGCATGGGACGCAGACCAAACCAGGCCTGCAACGTGCCGGCCCCAATTAGGGCTATTGCCAGTGTGCCGAGTGACAGGGCCAGCGCCTGATTAAAATGTCTCAGTACATCATCGACGATCCGCTGGTCGGCGCCAATTTGAAGCACGTAACCGTTTTCAGCGGTCTGCCACGGTCGCTCATATGCGATCATCGGCTCACCAGCCGGGCCAGCTTCGACTGAGCGAGTAAGCTGCCGATCCGCCCCCCGCGCGGGTGGCGGAAAACGCCGTTGCGGTTCGAGGGAGGCTGATTGTAGGACGATGCCGTTGCGATCGCTCACCTGCCAGTAATAGCCAGTCCCGGGCTGCGCGAAGCGCGGATCACTGAGCCTTTGTGCCAGAGCGACATGTCCGTCGGCCGTGCGGGCCAACAGACCTTCGAGCTCGTCGAGATGACCGATCAGCTCGGCATTGACAAGCTCCGTGACGTGCGCCCGGAACAGCGCGGAAATCGAAACGCCAGCGACAGCGATACCTGTCACGGTCGTGAGAATAACGCCAACCAGCAGCCGGGCGCGCAGACTTCTGACCATCAGCCGAACCTGTAGCCCAGACCGCGCAGGGTCCTGATGGTATCGCGGCCGATTTTGCGTCGCAGCCGACCGACATAGACCTCGATCGTATTCGAGCTGCGTTCCTCATTCAGGCCGTAGAGATGGTCGAGCAACTCGGCTTGCGTCACGACGCGGCCGACGCGATGCAGGAAGAGGTGGAGCAGGCGAAATTCCTGTGCCGTCAATTCGATCGGCTGGCCCGCAACATTGGCGGTGCCGGCAACGGGGTCAAGCACGATATCTCCGTGGCGCAATTCGGAGGTGGCTTGGCCCGCGACGCGCCGCATCAGCGCGCGCAGGCGAGCTGCGACTTCGTCGACGTGAAACGGCTTCGCCACATAGTCATCAGCCCCTGCATTGAGACCTTCCACCTTCTCAGTCCAGCTGCTGCGCGCCGTCAGGATCAGGACCGGTGTGGCGGCCCCGGTACGTCGCAACCTCCGTAAGACCTCGATGCCTGACAGGCCGGGTAAACCGAGATCGAGAACGATCGCGTCGAATTCTTCTTGCAGCGCGAAGGAAAGGGCGTGCTCACCATCTTCCACATGCTCAACGACAAAGCCAAAGCTGGCCAACCCTTCCTTCAGGCGGGCGCCAATGTCCTGATCGTCTTCGACAAGAAGAATGCGAATGGTCATGTCTCCTGATTGCTGCAGTCCGATACTGGATCAACCTGCATTTACGCTGACAGCTTGTGTTCAGACTAGCGTGGCAATCAGGCGTCTAGAAGTCAGTGTTGAGACTCGTGCCAATGTTAAAATTGCTCCTGATAATCGTTCGCATATCAACAATTATCTTGGTGACCCCAGCCTTCGCTCAGCAGGCCGCCGTGCTGTCGATTGATGCACTTGCCAATTCCGTCGTGGCAAGTAACCCCGAACGACGCTTTTATTTCCAGCAGATCGGGCTTGCAGGTGTTGAGCGCGACGCGGCTGATCGCCTGCCGGACCCTGAAGCTGCATTCGAGTTAGGCGAACGCCGGATGGCCGACGGCCTGACAGGTGCACCGAAAGGCGCCGGGCCGACATATGGCTTGTCGATTATGCAGCCGCTCGACTTTGCCGGACGCGGGGCGCTCCGTCGCGCCATCGCCGAGCATCAGATCGCGCTGGCGCGGCTCGGTCTTGCGCAATTCGACGCAACGCTCGCAAGCCGGGCACGCTCTTTGGGATATGCCTTGTTCGCGGCCGAGCGGAAAGCCGCCGCGGCACGCGACGTTGCCGCGCGGATGCGCGAGCTTGCACGCGTTGTGGAGCAGCGGGATCCGGCGGGCATCGCCACCACGCTGGACACGGCCATTCTGGATGCGGGTGCCATCACGGCGGAGCGAAATGCCGCGATGGCTGATTCCGAGACCAGCACGATCGTCTACGAACTGAATCAACTTCGCGGCGCGCCGCTCAAAGCGCGGCTCCGCATTGCTCCGCCCGATATCACGCTGCCCGGCCTTCCGTCGGTCGAGCGCATGGCGCAACAAGCTGGCATCAACAATTTCGAGATTCAGTCGCTGCGCGCGCAATTGCAGCAGCAAGGGTTGCGCGTTGACCTCGCACAAGCAGCGCGTGTGCCGAACGTCTCAGTCGGTCCCTACTTCAATCGCGCGAAGTCAGACAGCCGCGAGACCAATTTCGGCATACGGCTGACGACGACGTTGCCGCTTTGGAATAGCCAGGCTGCTGGCCTCGCACAGGAGTTGAGCCGTCAATCCCAGGGCGATGCGGCCCTGCTCGCCGCCAACCGACGGATCGCGAGGCAGGTTTACGAACAGGCAGCCTACTACGAGGCGAAGCGTCGAGCCCTTGCGGGCTGGCCAGCCGGGGCCACCGAGAAATTTGCGGCCGCAGCTACCGCCGCCGCCGATAGTTATCGCCAGGGAGCGATCCCGATCGCAACTTACGTCGAGATGCAGCGCCAGTATCTGGACGCGCTGTCGGCTCTGCTCGACACGCGACGTGAGGCTATGGAAGCGATGCTTCAACTTCGGGCGCTCAATGGCGGCCGCAGCTTCGACGGCGTGTCCCGATGACGCGGCGGATTCTGGAATGGACAACCGGTCGACCAGCCACGGTGATGATCATCGCTTTGCTGATCGCTGGTCTTGGAATCTGGTCTTTCGTGAATCTGCAAATCGATGTCATTCCCGACATCACAGGCGTGCAGGTGCAGATCAACACGACTGTTCCTGCCCTGGCGCCAGAGGAAATCGAGCGTCTTGTGACGCTGCCCATCGAGCGCAGCATGGGTGGTCAGCCGGGCCTGCGGGAAATGCGATCGCTCACCAAGACCGGACTGTCACAGGTCACGCTCATCTATCAGGACGGCACGGACCAGCTTCGCGCACGCCAATTCGTCAACGAGCGGCTTTCCGCAGTGCGCGACATGCTGCCAGCCGGATCATCGCCGCGCCTCGCTCCGATCACCACCGGGCTTGGCGAAATCTGGTACTACACACTCGAATGGGCGCAACCGCCGTCCGATTTGGACGAGCGGCAACAACTGATGGAGTTGTTCGAGGCTCAGGAATATATCGTGCGCCCGATGCTGCGCGCGATCGAGGGGGTCGCCGACGTCAATTCCAACGGCGGCCTCGAACGTCAGTTTGTCATCGAGCCTGATCTGAAGAAGCTCACGACAGCGGGCATCACGCCGAGCGAGCTTGCCCAGGCTGTTGGCGCCAACGTCGCCAATGCCGGCGGCGGGACCATCACCAAGAACGGCCAACGCTTCACCGTCCGAACCGAAGCGCGTGTCACGACGGCGGAGATGATCCGCGCATTACCCGTGAAATTCGCAGGTGGCGTGCGGCCGCTGACTGTAGCGGATCTGGCGACCGTGACCATCGGCCATGCTCCACGCGATGGCGCCGCGACCACCAACGGCAAGGAAACCGTGCTCGGCACAGTGATGATGCTGGTCGGGCAGAACAGCCGGGACGTTGCCCGGCGCGTCGATGCGCAATTGCCGAACCTGCGCGCCGCGCTGCCCAAAGGCATGATCCTTCAGGTTCAGTACGATCGTTCAGAATTGGTGGATCGCACCATCGCGACGGTCGAGCGCAACCTTGGCGAGGGAGCGTTGCTGGTCGCCGTCGTATTGCTGATCGTGGTCGGCAACTGGCGCGCGGCATTTATCGTCGCGTCGGTCATCCCGCTGGCCTTTCTCATGATGATCTCGGGCATGCATGCGCTCGGTATATCGGGCAATCTGATGAGCCTCGGCGCGCTCGACTTCGGCCTGGTCGTAGATGGCGCGATCGTCGTCGTGGAAAACACATTGCGTCTGATGGGCGAGGCACAGCGCCTCAAGGGGCGCGAGCTGACGGCCGATGAACGCCGTCGCATCGTCATCAACGCTGCGGGGGGCGTGGCGCGGCCCGTGTTCTTCGGCATGGCCATCATCGCGCTGGTTTATGTGCCGGTACTCAGCCTGGGCGGCGTCGAGGGGAAGCTGTTTCAGCCGATGGCGCAAGCCGTGATGCTGGCGCTGGCAGCGGCGCTGATCGTTACCTTTACGCTAGTGCCGGCGCTGTGCGCCCGGCTGCTACGAGGCGAGAAGGTGCGTCAGCCGAGCGTCAGTGAAAAGGAAGATTCTCTCCCGGAGATAACCGCCGACAACCACATCACGCATAACGGTGGCTTCGCCGGCCTCGTGATCCGGGGCTACCGTCCCGTCCTGGACTTCGCCCTCCGTCATCCCGCTGCCCTTCTCGTTCCATCGGCAGTCCTGTTGGCCGTGGCATTGAGGATATTCCTGACCCTTGGCTCGCAGTTTACGCCACGCCTCGATGAGGGCTCCATCACGGCGATGGTCTACAAGCCCGTGGGGATGTCGCTCGACCGTAGCCTTGAGATCGAGCAGCAAACCGAGCGTGAAATTTTGCGTCGCTTTCCGCAAGTGACCCGAACCTTCTCCCGCATCGGCACCAGCGCGGTTGCGACCGACCCGATGCCGCCGAATGAGAACGACCTCTACATCTTCTACAAGCCGCTCGACCAATGGCCGCAAGGTCCGGACATGCCGCGCAACAAGAGCGAGCTGGTTGCGGCGATCGAAAAGGCTGCCACTGCGCTGGCGCCGGAGCAGTCATTCCTTTTCGCGCAGCCTATCGAGATGCGCTTCAACGAAATGTTGGAGGGCACGCGGGCGGATCTGTCGGTCAAGATATTCGGAGACGACTACGACGTGCTTGAGCGGCTCGCCGCGCAGGCGCGAGAGGAATTGCAAGGCGTGCCCGGCACCGCCAATGCCGCATTCGAAGCGGCCAGCCGCACCCACAGTGTGGTGGTCGAGATCAATCACGACGCGATGGTGCGGTTGGGGCTGGGAACCGCCGAGGTCAACCGTGCCATTGCGTCAGCGATCGGTGGGGACGAGGTCGGCTTCATCGCGGACGGAGAGCATCGACACGCGATCGTCGTTCGTATGCCCGAGTCCTTACGCGCGGACACAAAATCGATCCTCTCCCTTCCATTGCGCGTCGGCGCGTCCGGCCTTGTGCCGCTGGACCGCGTTGCAAGTCTGCGCGAGATGAGAACGGTCGAACCGATCCTGCACGACAATGGTAAGCGCCGCGCCGCCTTGATGGTCAATCTCAACACCAGCGACATCGAAGGTTATGTGACCGCAGCGCGTGCACGCCTCGACGGCAAGCTTGCGCTGCCTGAATCCTATCGCATCGAGTTCGGAGGCCAGTTCCGTCAGCTAGAAGCGGCCCGAGCCCGTCTGATGATCGTCGTGCCGGCGGCGCTGCTGATGATCTTCTTGCTCGTTTATTCGGCGTTGGGGAGCGTCCGTCATGCCGCCGTCGTCTATACCGGTATTCCGTTTGCGATCACCGGTGGCGTGCTGGCACTCTGGCTACGTGACATGCCATTCTCGATCACCGCCGCGATCGGCTTTATCGCGGTCTCCGGCATCGCGATGCTGAATGGTCTCGTTCTGATCGATCATATCAATGCGTTGCGGCGGAAGCTGCCTGTTATCGAGGCAGTCCGGCAAGCCGCCACGGATCGGCTCCGTCCGGTATTGTCGACCGCCATGGTCGCGGGAATCGGCTTCGTACCGATGGCGATTTCACAGGGCGCGGGAGCGGAGGTGCAACGACCGCTCGCCACTGTCGTCATCGGCGGCGTCCTGTCGTCCACCGTTCTGACGCTGCTGCTGTTGCCGGCGATCTACCGATGGATGGAGCGCCGCTCCGCAGCCGTCGTCGAACGAGAGAAACAGCCGTTGGAAGTGGAGGTTTCAGCATGAAAAGATCGAATCGGCTCCGTGACGTGGCAATCTTAGCCGCTATGACGTCACTTTTCTTTGTCTCGCCGGCCCTCTCGCTCGCAAGTTCTCCTGTCCATGACAATCAACCCAGTCCTTTCTACGTGCAAAACCTGCCGGCGGAAGTGCGGGCAGGCCTTCAAAAATACAGGAAGGTATGTGGCGATGAATTGACAACAACGCGTGGCTTCAGCCGCTTCATTGACGTTGGGAACGTTCGTCTCATCGCTCTTCATCTTCATGAACTCAGATGTGGCGACCGCCTTACGTTTTGTAGCAGCGGAAAATGCCTCCATCAGGTCTACATGTCGCACCACGGACGATATCATCTGGTGATGAGTGTCAGGGCAAATGAAGTCACGTTGAGAGGCCTGGACAACACTCCGGCGATTGAAGTTGAATGCGGCTTTGGACTACAGCGTATGTGGCGATGGAACGGTAGGCGTTTCATCGGAAGATAGCATCATTGATCAGCCTGACCGGCCAAGTTTCCAGATCGATCTCGAAGGCAAGGCGCCTTTTCCTATGTGCTCAGCGCCGCGTTACAAAGCCTTAGAAATGTAATTCAGGACCATGTTCCATGCGAGCCCTTCATAAAGAGAACCATCTGATCGAACGAATAGGTTGGCTTCGCGCAGCGGTGCTAGGCGCCAATGACGGGCTGATTTCAACATCGAGTCTGATCGTCGGTGTTGCCGCCGCGACCGCCGCTTCCCACGAAATTCTGGTTGCTGGCGTAGCGGGGCTCGTCGCCGGAGCAATGTCGATGGCTGCAGGCGAATATGTGTCGGTCAGTTCCCAGGCCGATACGGAAGAAGCCGACATGGCGCGTGAGCGCCGCGAACTTGCCACGCAACCTGAAGCGGAGCTGGCCGAACTCGCCGCGATCTACGAGCAGCGTGGTGTAACGCCCGAACTGGCGCGACAGGTCGCCGAGCAGATGATGGCAAAGGACGCCTTCGGGGCCCATGCGCGGGATGAACTCGGACTGACCAGTCATGTGATGGCGAAGCCAGTTCAAGCGGCTTTCACTTCGGCGGTCACCTTCGCATCTGGCGCGACTTTGCCGCTGGCCGTCGCTCTCCTGTCGCCGGCCTGGACCGCCACCTGGACCGTCTCCATTGCCTGCCTCATCGGACTTGGCGTTCTCGGAGCGATCGGCGCTCGCGCTGGCGGCGCCAGCATATGGAAACCCACTCTTCGGGTCGTGTTTTGGGGAGCAGTCGCCATGGCCTCAACTGCGACCATTGGTGCCCTCATCGGTCGAGCCGTCTAGTTCGCGGAGCTCTCTATTTTTTAATCGATTTTGCACTCGATATTTGCATCGCTGCAGAATGGGATTTTCTGCGATGTATTCCAGCGGTACCCAATCACACATGCCGCGGACTTCAGGACTAGGAGAGAGCCACTGCGTACGCGGCCCAGATTTGGAAAGAGCTAGTCATTTCCTCATAGACCCGGGAGAAGCAAAATACCGGATACCTTGTACTTGGTCCGATATCAGCTCCGCGTTCGGTTCGGCGCACCCGTTTGGGTGGGGCTATTGGCGGCAGCCGGCGAACGCTGAAAGATGAGAGGATCACGATGCCCCAAAATAAATTAATCGCAGATTCAATCACATATGCGTTCGCACTTTTATCCAGTACGGCGCGCCATTCTCCTTGTGAGATTGGCTCTTTCCCCCACACATTGTCCTTGTTATTTCTGTAGCCTGCCGTCCGGCCATATCAGCCGTCACGCCTGCAGCGCCGTGCGCGCGGCCAGTATCTCGGGCCAGCGCCTTTACACTCGCCCTTGAAAGTGAAGGCGCGTTCTAGCTTTGTGTCAATCGAACGCCACGCCGATGCGCGTAGCGCTCCGCCAGACTATTCGACACTGTGAGCAAGCGCCGCCAGGTTCTATTTTCAGCTCGAAGGCATCCGGAATGTTCAGGGCAGCAGGAACTTCGAGGCAGGCGCCTGTGTCCGACAAGTTTCGGACGACGCAACTTATCACGGACGATCGCTGATTGAGAATGATCTTCCCCGTCAACAGCGTGCGGCGACGGCGAGTGGTGCGACGCTCCGTCATAACCAATACCAAACGACGCCGCAGGCGGTTGTCGCTGCCCCGCGTCTCGCCTCGACGGCCACCTTCGCGATTCCCGTATCGCGTGGCAGGTTATTGGCGAGTATTTTGAAGACGAGAGCCCCCGGCATAGCGCACTCGCAATACTTCAACGTAGAAACACCATCCGCGCGGTTTGGCCGAGCAGGACAAAGGCCAAAGATTCGTCCCAGTAGCTCAAGACTCCCAATCTGAATCGTTGGTGGTTCATGAGGGCCAAGGCACAGCTGATAGCCGCGCTCATAAACAGCATCATCGTAAGCGCTTTCCCGAATCCCCAGGGCAGCGGGCTTTGAGCACCGGCAAAGATCAGCACGATCAAAAGTTTGAGAGAAAGGCGACGGAGCACAAAGCGCGAGTCCGACGTCATTTTCGGCTCGGCTGCATAACGACGTCGTATCCGCGAAGAGGCAGTACGAAAGAGACACTGCGATAAACGCAATGTCGGTCGGGCAAAGGCATCCAAGCCCGTGCGGCGAAACCGAAACGCCGCTTTCAGAAAGGTTAAGGACAACGAATAAAGCAATCGCCGAAGACGAGGGCTTCGCGCGACGATGCGCTCGACAAGAACCATATCGATACCCACACTAGACCTCGGATCGAAATAAATCAGAGCGATCACATCGCTAGTGAAGTCGACGCGCCCGTGTCCGGTGAGTCTAAGCGGCTTGATATTGCGCAGGTAGTTATCGCCGAAGACCTTACAATATACGATGGTATATCCCGGATATTGTTTTGTATATCGGATCAACCCCGCAAGACACTGTCACTCAAGGAATGACGGTGATATCCAGCCAATGTCATCTAGCGGCTCCAACCCGCTGCCGACGCATGAGGATCAACGAGCAATGCCAAGCGACAGTAGTCGAGCAAGCGTGCCGCTCAGGTCGTTCTCGCGAGTCTGAATCATCAGTCTCGCCTGTGACGGCCGAGCGGCTCGTCACGGAGGTGAGACATGACTCTCCAATTTTTTACTCTGCCGGCTTCGCTCCGCGTTTCGCGGATCGCCTCGCCGAAACGCAATCCCGCATTCGCCGACCCGCGATGCGAGCGTGACCGTCCTTTCACGAAGTCTCCCCGCACGAACCGGACTCGACTGGTCGCGGCGTGGCGTGTCAATGGCGAGACCGGTCGGCTCGAATGCATCTGGATGCTTGACGCCGAACCAGACACGGGCGGCGGGTTGCGCCGATTGATCGAGCGCGCCGGACTCCTTCTTGCAGTTTACCAGCATGGTCGCTTTGCGGCGTGAGGCGTGTGATGCATTCCCTCACGCTGCATAAGGCCAGCACGGCGATGGTTCTGGTGTCCGCCGGCCTGGACGGGCTTCACCCCCGCCGGGGCGGCAATCCGTACTCGCGCAGAATCGCACGGTCGCGCGAAGGTGCGGACCCTCCCTGGTGAAGAGCGGCTGCGCTGCTCAAGCGCGGTCCGAATGCCGAGCGTCGTGAAGATGCATCGGTTTCATTATCCCCTCAGCCGACCAAGACCCCAAGCGCCGAAGACCGTGCCGAGAGGCGCATGGTCTCGGCGCTTGCGGCAGGAGATTCATCCAATGAATGCCCCCATCCTCAAGGCGGCTCTCAAGCCGCGCGGAAAAGACGAACGCAAGCTGTCGATGAAGGCGGTCCGTGAAGCCCAGAATGGGTTGGATGACACCTTCGAAAACGTCAAAGGCGACCGCAACGGCCTGATTGCCCGAGATGCGATCGAACGGCTGGCAAAAGACGGCCCCAATGAGGTTGCGCAAGAGCGACGCCTGCCAGCGGTTGTTCAGTTTTTTGGCGCTTTCAAGAATCCGTTCATTGCAGTGCTGCTGATCCTGGCTGGGATCAGCGCTGTAACGGACATCTGGCTTCGGCTTCAACATGGCGAGGATGCGGATCCGACAAAAGTCACCATCATCATCGTGATGGTGCTTGCCAGCGCCTTGATGCGCTTCGTTCAGGAGTACCGATCGAGCGCTGCGGCCGAAGCTCTGAAGGCGATGGTCCGCACGACGGCGACGGTTCTTCGTCGAGGATCGGCAACGTCAAATCCCGAAGCATTCGAAATCCCGATGCGAGAGATCGTCGCCGGCGACATCGTGCGTCTTTCAGCAGGGGATATGATCCCGGCAGACGTGAGGCTGATCGAATCCCGCGATCTGTTTGTGAGCCAGGCAGTGCTCACCGGTGAGGCCATCCCTGTTGAGAAGTATGACACGCTCGGGTCTGTCGCCGAGAAGTCCGCGGCGAGCGTAGCGTCCAGCGAAATGAACGCGCTCGACATGCCCAACGTCTGCTTCATGGGCACCAACGTCGTGAGCGGCACGGCGACCGCGCTTGTCGTTGCCACGGGTGCTCGCACCTATTTCGGATCGTTAGCCAAGGCGATCGTCGGATCGCGCGCTCAAACGGCGTTCGATCGCGGCATCAACAGTGTGAGCTGGCTGCTCATCCGCTTCATGCTCGTCATGGTTCCTGTCGTCTTTGTCATCAACGGCCTGACCAAAGGCGACTGGGTGGAAGCGCTGTTGTTCGGCCTTGCCGTCGCCGTCGGACTTACCCCCGAAATGCTGCCGATGATCGTTTCCTCGAACCTCGCGAAGGGCGCCGTAGCGATGGCGCGGCGCAAAGTCGTCGTGAAGCGACTCAACGCCATTCAGAACTTCGGCGCGATGGATGTTCTCTGCACGGACAAGACCGGCACGCTGACTCAGGACAAGATCATTCTGGAGCACCACGTCGACGTTACCGGGCAACCCAACGCTGACGTTCTCCGGTTGGGCTGGTTGAACAGCTACCACCAGAGCGGCGTGAAGAACCTGATGGATCAGGCCGTCGTGCGATTCGCCGGGGCGGAGCCAGCCATCACGAACACGGCCGCGAGCTACCGAAAAGTCGATGAACTTCCGTTCGACTTTGTGCGCCGCCGACTCTCAGTGGTCGTCGAGGGCGAGGACGGAGATCACTTGCTCATCTGCAAGGGCGCGGTTGAGGAGATGCTGTCGATCTCTACGCACGTCAGAAGAGGCAAAGATCTGATCCGCCTTGGTGACGTTGAGCGCAAGAATCTGGCTGCGATGGCTCGGGCGTACAACGAGGACGGATTCCGTGTGCTGGTCGTCGCCACCCGAGGGTTTGTGGCGTCCGAGGCCAAGACGCATTATGCCATCGCGGACGAAGCCGATCTCACGATTCAGGGGTTCCTTACTTTTCTCGACCCGCCAAAGGAGACGGCTGGACCAGCAATCGCTGCGCTCGCGGAGCATGGCGTCAAGGTCAAGGTTCTTACGGGCGACAATGCGGTCGTGAGTGCCAAGATCTGCCGTGAAGTAGGACTTGAACCGGGCCAAGCCGTACTCGGGCGCGACATAGAAAAATTGGACGACACCGCGCTTCGCGTTTTGGTCGAGGAGCGGACGATCTTCGCGAAGCTCACTCCGCTCCAGAAGTCGCGTGTATTGCAGGCGCTTCAGGCTAACGGTCATACCGTCGGATTTCTCGGTGACGGCATCAATGACGCCCCGGCGCTGCGCGATGCCGATGTCGGCATTTCCGTCGATAGCGGCGCCGATATTGCGAAGGAGTCGGCCGATATCATCCTGCTCGAGAAGAGCCTGATGGTTCTTGAGGAGGGTGTGCTGAAGGGGCGCGAAACCTTCGGCAACATCATGAAATACCTCAACATGACCGCCAGCTCGAACTTCGGAAACGTGTTTTCAGTGCTGGTGGCGAGCGCATTCATTCCGTTCCTGCCGATGCTGTCGATCCATTTGCTCGTGCAAAACCTGATGTACGACATTTCCCAATTGGCGCTGCCTTGGGATCACATGGACAAGGAGTTTCTCAGCAAACCGCGGAAGTGGGATGCCAAGAATATCGGTCGTTTCATGATCTGGATCGGGCCGACGTCCTCGATCTTCGACATCACGACGTTCGCTCTGATGTGGTTCGTCTTTGCCGCCAATAGCCCGGAGCATCAATCGCTCTTTCAGTCGGGCTGGTTCATCGAGGGCCTGCTTTCTCAAACGCTCGTGGTCCATATGCTGCGTACCCAGAAGATTCCCTTCGTCAACAGCACAGCGGCTTTGCCGGTCTTGCTGATGTCGAGCGTCATCTGCGTACTGGGGATCTATTTGCCGTTCTCTCCGCTGGGAGCAGCCATCGGATTGCAGCCCCTGCCTATCGCCTACTTCCCGTGGCTGGCCGGAACGCTGCTCTGCTACTGCCTCGTCGCTCAACTGATGAAGACCGTCTACATCCGCCGGTTCGGACAATGGTTCTGACGGCCAAGCGCATGAGAGGTCCTGATCATGTCCACATCACCGTTGATCCTGAGATTTGCGCCGCCGCAGGCTGGAGACTGCCCGCGACAAGGGCCGCCACCGCCGAGGCGACAAGCGCCGCGTCCGCCCCACAATCGCGAGCCGGGCGATGCCAGGTCGTCGCTTCGGAATCGGTTGGACAGACGTTTGTGTTGGGCTTTGGCGGTTTTGGCGATGTTCGTGACGCATGCGGCCGTTCACCTTGCTCGTCGCCGTCTGCTGGACGGTTTCAAGCTCAGATTCCTGCTGCGTTGCGGCGCACGGTTGAACAGAGCGGCGATATCGCGAATGCGGCGTTGCCGCTGGTGAGCCACACAAGCGCAAAACGATCGCTTGCATGGAACCAAAGCACGAGGCCCGGACCTGAACCGGACTTCGATCAGCAAGGAGCTTCAAATGGACGACCCATCTAGTCGCGGCGCGACCAACAACTCGCGCCGCTTGAATTCACGAGAAAACTAGGAGGGCAGCTCGCGGCTATTGGCGCCGGGCGCTCTCGCAACCCGACGCCAGGAGTAGCCCATGACTTATTTTACGACCCACGGACTTCCCAATTTCACTATCACCACCGGACTGAAGGTTTTCAGGCGTCGTCGGGTTCTTTTTTGCCGACTGATGGTGATCGCTTTCTACTTGCTGGCGCTCGGTCTTGTAGCGGTTCTTCAGGTAACCAAAGCGCACGCGCAAGAACTTCAAACGACTCCCGGCCATCCGGATGCGGCACGGCTCAACACTAGTGGACCGCAACCCATCCTGGCGATGCCAACGAAGGCACCGGGGGCCTCGCGTGACAATAAGGTGGAATCGGGCGGGCCCGACTGGTCGGGCGTCTATTTTGGCGGACACACCGGTTTCGGGGCTGGCAGCCTTGGCCCGGGAACGAACCCCGTCTTGAATCAGTCCGTTGGCCTGCCGCCTACGGTGACAGGAATGATCGGCGGCTTTCAGGGAGGCTACAACTTTCAGGCCAGCGATCGTTGGGTGCTCGGCGCGGAAGCCGATGTCACTTTTGTGAGCCCGCCCGATGAGACGCGACGGATACCGGCTCCCTTCAACACATCCCTGGATGTCGTGGGGACGGTGCGTGGCAGGATCGGCTATGCTTTTGGCCCATTCCTCCCCTATGCAACGGGAGGCCTCGCTTGGACACGAACGAACGTCGACATCAATGGCGATGACGGCAGCGTTTTGTCAAAACTGGGGCGCTGGCACGCTGGGTGGACGGCAGGCGCAGGTGTCGAAATGGCCTTGGGCGGACCATGGACGGCACGCGTCCAGTACGACTACCTCGATCTGGCTTCCTCGACCTATCGACTCGATGGTGCCGGACTGCGCGATGTGTCCGTCCGCCCCCGAACCCAGAGGTTCACGCTTGGCCTGAACTACCGACTGGGCGATGTGGCCTCGACACTCCCAAGACCACCGGCAACTGTCGAAATGTCGCCGGACTGGAATATTCATGGCCAGACCACATTCATCGCCCAAGGCTATCCCGCGATTCGTTCCCCCTACGCTTCCAGCGCCAGCCTGCCCGGTGGTGGGCAAGTTCGTGAGACGTGGACCGCGGACGCATTTCTTGGCGTGAGGCTTTGGGACGGTGGTGCGTTCTATTTCAATCCCGAGCTAGCCCAAGGCTTCGGGCTGAACGGGACGCTCGGACTCGCAGGCTTTCCAAATGGAGAAGCGCAAAAAGGCGGCGCTGAATTTCCGAAATTTCGGCCACAGCGCTACTATCTTCAGCAGACATTCGGTCTTGGTGGCGAGCAGGAGGATGTCGCAGACGGCCCCCTGCAACTGGCGGGGCGACGCGATATCGATCGCGTCACTGTCACGGTTGGTCGTTTCGCGGTTGGCGATTTCTTCGACGCGAATGCCTATGCCAAGGATCCGCGCGCGGATTTCATGAATTGGGCAATCTGGTCGTCGGGGGCCTATGACTTCCCCGCCGACCTTCCCGGCATGACGCGCGGTGCGGTCATCGAGCTGAATCGTAAGGATTGGGCTGTGCGAGCCGGGGCCTTCCAAGTGCCCAGGGAACCGAACAGTGATGTTTTGGTCTTCAATGGGGGCGGCGGTGGCGCCGTCGAGTTCGAGGAACGGCACAGCCTGTTCGGGCAGCCGGGTAAGGTTCGGATCGGCGCTTTCATCAACCGTGGTTACACCGGCGCGTATCGCGACGCTATCAACCTCGCGCAAGCGAGCCCTCAAACAGATATCAACGATGCGATGACGGCCCTGCGCCGCAATCAGAATAAGTATGGCTTTTATGGAAATATCGAACAGGCTTTGACAGCTGACCTCGGGCTTTTCGCCCGTGCAAGCTGGAACGACGGCCGCACCGAAATCCTCTCCTTCACGGACATCGACCGCAGCATTTCCGGTGGTTTCTCCCTAAAGGGTTCTGCATGGGGACGGCCTGCGGACACGATCGGAGTCGGTGCTGCGGTCAACGGCCTCTCGAGTGCACATCGTAACTTCCTCGCCGCCGGAGGCACGGGGTTGCTGATCGGTGATGGGAGACTGCGCTACGGCCACGAGTCGATCGTCGAGGCGTATTACGCCTTGCGGGTCAACGGCTGGAGCACCGTCACCTTCGACTATCAGTTTGTTGCAAACCCCGCCTACAACGCCGACCGCGGACCAGCCTCGATTCTGTCGCTTCGCGCCCACGCCGAATTCTGACAGCGAGTGGAGTGGCAATTCCAGCAATAGCGCGGGCTTGCGCCTCGGGAGGGCGCGACCGACGCAACGAGATGGGAACACATTCAGATGGATTGGCAAAGCCTTGGCCACACCGCACTCACGCTCGGGGGCGCATTCCTTCTTGGCGGCTTGATCGGCTTCGAACGGCAATGGCGCCAGCGCCTGGCCGGGCTGCGAACCAATACCCTCGTCGCGCTCGGCGCGGCCATCTTCGTCCTCTTTGCCGGGCTGTTCCCCGGCGAGGCGAGCCCGACGCGCGTTGCGGCCCAGATTGTTTCCGGCATCGGCTTTATGGGCGCCGGCATCATCTTCAAGGAAGGGTTGAATGTGCGCGGGCTCAACACCGCCGCGACGCTGTGGTGCTCCGCCGCGATCGGCGCGCTGTGTGGGGCCGGATTTTTCTTTCATGCATTGATTGCGACGACGTTCGTCATCGCCGTCAACGCAGTTCTGCGCCCGCTCGTGCGCCTCGTTGAGCGCCAGTCATTCGCCGCAAGCCCGTTGGACAGCGCATATGCGATCAGCATCATCTGCCATGGAGAGGCTGAGGCGCATGTTCGGGCGCTTCTTCTTCGCGATCTCGCCGGTGCGCTGCACATCCGCGACCTCGAAAGCACGAATATCGAGGACACAAACCGAGTCCAGGTGAGCGCGACAGTGCGAGCCGACACTCGGCAGGATCGCCTTTTGGAACAGATTATCGGTCGTCTCAGTCTGGAGCCGCTGGTAACATCTGCTCGGTGGCGGTTCGAGCCAGGCGAGTGACCGAGAAGCAATAGTTATCTAGGTACACGGCGGAGTAGATTCTCCAGGGAAGAATATTGAAAGTAGGTAAGTTGATCGAGAAGGTGAACAATGCTCAAGATCGCCAATGATATACGTCCCGGATCGGCGCTGACGTTGATCGCGATGGGCGTTGCGATGGCCGGCATTTTTATCGCCGATACGGTCACGGACTACGCCATCGCAGCGGCCGTATTCTACACAGCGGTCATTCTCGTTGCGACACGCATCTTGTCTGGCACGGCTGTAGTGGCCCTCGCTTGCATTTGTGTCGCGCTGACCCTGATCAGTTTTTTCTTGACCCACTCCGGTGCGTATGAGGTCGGCATCGTCAATACCGGGATTAGTATCGTTGCGATCGGCGTTACAACCTATCTCAGTTTAAGGATGGTGGCTGCGAAGGCCGAGGCGCTGGAGGCGCGCGATCGGCTTTTGCGAATTGCGCGGGTCACGACGCTCGGTCAACTGTCGGCGTCGATCGCGCACGAAGTCAACCAGCCCCTGGCTGCCGTCGTCGCCAGCGGCGGCGCGTGCACCCGATGGCTTGCCCAGGAGCCGCCAAATCTCGACAAGGCCCGCCTCGCGCTCGACCGCATCGTCAGCGATGCCAACCGGGCAAGCCAGGTCATCGCGCGCATTCGCGCCCTTTCGAAGGGCGAGGCGCCGCGCCGACAACCATTCGACCTCAGGGAAGCTGTCATGGAAATCGCGACCTTGTCGCGCGGCGAGATCGAGCGTGGCGGCGTCGCCTTGCAACTGGACCTGCATGACGGCCTACCTCGCGTTTTTGCCGATCGGGTCCAGATCCAGCAGGTCATCAGCAATCTCGTCCTCAATGCGACCGAGGCGATGTCGGACCGCGCATTGCCCGAGCGTCGTCTGCGAATTGCCGCCTCGCAGGATGGACGGGATGCGATCGTTCTCGCGGTGGCCGATTCCGGCACCGGTCTGGCGCCGGGAGCTCGTGAGCACCTCTTTGACGCCTTCTGGACGACGAAAGAGGGAGGCATGGGTCTTGGCCTTACCATCAGTCAGACGATCGTTGAAGCGAATGGCGGACAGATTTCCGCGGCTCCAGTCCCTGGAGGCGGGACCGTATTTGAGGTGCGCCTGCCGCGCCACATGGAGGCAGCCTGATGAAAAATGAACCGACGGCGGATTCGCGGCCGCAGCCCATCGTCTATGTCATCGATGACGATCGGTCCGTTCGCGCCGCGCTCGAAGATTTGCTCGCATCCGTTGGGCTACAGGTGCGCTCGTATAGCTCGGTTGCCGAATTTCTGGAAAGCTCCATGCCGGACGCGCCCGGCTGCCTGCTGCTCGATGTGAGAATGCCCGGACAAAGCGGGATCGATTTTCATCGGCAAATGCCTGAATACGGCATTCATCTGCCGACGATATTCATCACGGGACATGGGGACATCACGATGGGCGTGAACGCCATCAAGAATGGCGCCTTCGAGTTCTTGACCAAGCCGTTTCGCGACCAAGACCTGCTGGATGCTATCCAACAAGCGATCGAAAAAGACCGGCGAAGGCGCGAGAGCGAAGCGCGTTCGCTGGATTTGAATGCGCGTTGGGAGACATTGACGCCCGGCGAACGAGACGTTTTCAAGCTCGTTGTAAAGGGCCTCCTCAATAAACAAATCGCCGCCGACCTGAATGTTAGCGAGATCACGGTGAAGGTTCGCCGTAGCCATCTCATGCAGAAGATGCAGGCCAAGACGATTATTGACCTTGTTAGAATGTCGGACAGTTTGAGCGTTTGAATCTCGACTGAGAGGAGAGCCCCTGCACCGCGAACTGGTGCGCGATCTGCGCGGGCGTGCCACCCCCCCCCTTTCAGAACACGGTATATTTCGAAGATACGTTGGTATATCGAATCTATATAAGATCATCGGCCAATGAGCGTCTGTAGCCGTCTATTCTAGGGTGAGAATCGGGAGGTCTTGCCTTAGCTGCGGTCGGGGCGCGATGGTCGTGGTAGATGGTGCTTACAGAGCGATGCTCGCAACGAGCGGACGATGGACCGTCGCGAGGCCAGGAATCATTTCGAATAGATCTCGGTCGCAATTGACCGATGCTTGAATTCCGCCAGATCCGGTATTTTCTTGCGGCGGCCGAATATGGCAGCTTCCGAAAGGCGGCCTTGGCCTTG
Organism: Sphingomonas sp. PL20; assembly: GCF_017875905.1. Lineage (NCBI taxonomy): Bacteria > Pseudomonadati > Pseudomonadota > Alphaproteobacteria > Sphingomonadales > Sphingomonadaceae > Sphingomonas > Sphingomonas sp. PL20. The sequence continues at coordinate 3,180,260 of NZ_JAGINH010000002.1, forward strand.
GGAATACAGGAATCGGCGATCAGCCGTCGCGTTCGCGATCTCGAAGACGAACTCGGCGCTTCCCTATTTCAGAGGCACAACGGCGGCGTCTGCCTGACGTTGGCAGGACAGCAGTTTGTGCGTCGAGCACGCAAAGCACTTCAACAGATCGACTGCGGCGCGAAGGATGTGGCCGCCATAGGTCGCTCCGAGCGGGGGCATATCAAGGTCGGCATCTTTTCGTCGCTCGCGTCTGGATTCCTGTCCGATCTGCTGGGAGCCTACGGCAAGGAGCATGCAAGTGTACGGGTCGAATTTTTTGACGGCGATCCTGCGGATCACGTTGCCTCGATCCGGCGACTTCAACTCGATGTGGCTTTTATCACGGGAACCACACAGTGGTCGGACTGTGAAACAGAGCAACTTTGGTCCGAGCGAGTATTCGCCGTACTTCCCAGCGATCATCCTCTCTCTGAGAAATCGGAGCTTGGCTGGCGTGATCTTGTGGACGAGAGATTCATTGTAAGTGACGGTGCCCCTGGATCGGAAATTCACGACTATTTGGTTCAACGCCTCGCCGATCTTGGGCGTCACCCAGAAATCGATACCCAATACGTCGGGAGGGACAATCTCCTGTCGCTTGTGGCGATCGGCCAAGGCGTCACGGTCATGAGCGAGGCCGGGACGGCGGCTCAGTTTCCGGGAACTGCCTATCGGCAGCTTGCCGGCGAGGTTCTGCCGTTCTGCGCGGTGTGGTCGCCGCGGAATGATAACCCGGCCTGGCGCCGCCTCCTCAGTCTTGCGCGTTCAATGTCGCGCTCGGCTGCCGCCACAATCATTCAGACGGTTTCGGCAGTTCTTTTGACTTCCTCGCTTTCGCAAATCCCCGATCCGTGGCTATGAACCGCTCCAGCATCGGAGCGATGAGGCGAACGGGATCGGCCGGCGGTTGCCTCGCTTCGCGGCCGAGAATTTCTGCGTAGGCCGTTAGGTCGCGATGCAGGCTTGCCGGTAACTCCACCGTGACCTTCACCGGTTTGTCGTCGACGATCGCTCCCAATTTCAGCTTGGTCATGTCAGCCTCCGTAGGGTTCGAGAACGAGATCGCGGGTGACGATGACGCGGACGGGCAAGCCTGGCCGGATGGTGAGGGTCGGTGCGATGTTGAGCTGGCGCTGGACGATCTGCTGGCCGGTTTGACTGACGCTATTGGAGGCACCCTGTCGCAGCGCCCGCACAATATCGCTGTCCTGGCCAGACGAGCCCGCCTCCGCACCGATGCTCAGAATCGTGGAAAGTGCAGCGGCCTTGAACAGTTCGCCCCAGTGATAGTCGACGCCATCCTCAAGGCCCGCATAGCCCTCGGCGTCCGCACCAGGCTGACGCTCCAGAACGATGGAGCGGCCATTGGGGAAGATCAGCCGGTTCCAGACGAGAAGTATGCGCCTCTGACCGAAGCCGACGCCACTGTCATACTGGCCGATAACGCGCGTGCCCTGTGGCACAAGCAGGATCTTGCCGGTCGGGCTGTCATAGATGTTCTCCGTCACCTGTGCGGTGATCTGACCCGGCAGGTCGGAGCGGATGCCGGTGATGAGCGCGGCCGCGATGACGGCGCCGGCCTGCAGGACGTTCTTCGACGCTGGCGCGGCAACGCGATCCGGCGAGACAGTGCGCTTGTCGGGCGTCTGATTGAGGAATGCGAGCTGACGATCCTGCGCGGAGGGTGTCGCTGGCTGCGGCGCAAGGCCGAGGCTGGCGAGATCGGCCGACGGCGTGGCGGTCGCAGTCGGCTGTGTCGAAGCTCCAGCCGTAGCGGGCCGAGTCTCGGTGGATGCGAACAGCCGTGCGGTCCGAGCCGCCTCCAGTTCCTGCGCCCGGCGCTGTTCCTCGGGGCTCGGTCCCGTCGGACCTGATGCCGGTGCGCCGATCGGCGGCACTGTGCCACCGTTCTGCGCGTTGAGGATCGGGCGACCGAGGTCGCCGGGCAGCGGCGGGCCGAGCTTCGGGACGCCGGAATAATCCTTCGGCAATCCAGCCAGACCGTCCGGTGTCGAGCGGTTGTCCGTAGAGTAAAGCTCCTGACCCTGGCCGCTGTGACGAGTCTGGAGCGCATAGATCAGCGCCCCACCGACACCGAGGCTTGCCGCAAGACCCAGACCGGCCAGCACCTTGCGGGACAGGCGGGTCACACGCGGCGGCTCGGCGCGCAGCCGCATGGTCGCGGCCGGCTCGCCGGTCAGCGGCCGAGCGTCGTCGTCGGTCGGCTGAGGCTGGGGCGCCGAACCGGGCGTCCGGCCTTCCTCCTTTTCGGGATCGCGTTCGTCGCTCACGATGCCGGCCTCCCGTCGGTGCGGGAGATGCGGACACGCTTCTGGTTCTTGCCCGCGCCGAACCGCAGTTCGGCGGCGGCGAACAGTCGATCGACGATCATGTAGTTGCCGCGCACGCGATAGTTCACCAGCTCGGAGGTGTCGCCCTCCGGTCCGACCACGAACAAGGGCGGCATCTCGCCCTGTCCGATGCCGCGGGGGAATTCGATGAACACCTGCTTGCCGTCATCGAAGGCGCGCAGCGGCCGCCACGGTGCGCGGTCGCCGGTCACCTCGTAGCGGAAATTGACACGGGCGAGATCGATGCCGCCCGACACCGGCTGCGCGGCCTCGGCTTGGCTGTTCTGGCGGCGCAGCGCGATGAGCTGGTCCTGCGGATATTGCCAAGACACCGATGCCATATAGGTCGATGGCGTCGCGCGCAGCTCCATGTGATAGGTGCGCCGGTCGGTGTTGATGACGAGATTGGTCATCAGCTCGGCCCGCGTTGGCTTCACGAGGATATGGACCTGCTTGGCCGCGCCAACGCCGCTCTCGGTATCGCCGATGATCCAGCGCACTGTGTCGCCAGCGGCGACAGGACCGGAGCCGACGAGCTGCTCGCCGGGCTGAAGCGCGATGTCGGTGATCTGCCCCGGCGAGGCGTAGACCTGATAGAGCGCGCCATCGACGAAGGGATAGACCTGCATCGAGTTGATGAAGCCGTTGCGGACGGGCTGGACGCGCGCTGCGGCATTGGCCTGGTTGACGCGCGCGGCGGGATCGGACGGTTCCGGCTCGGGCTTGCCGTCCTTGCCGATGGGCTTCAACTGACCAGGCAGCGGGAGCGGTTTGGGAAGCTCCACCACCCGGACGGGCGCTGGCGGATCGGAGGTCTGCACAGCCGGCACCGCATTGTCGTAGGAAATCTCCGGCGGCGGGGTGTGAGTGGCGCACCCTGCCAGCGCCGAACCGGCGAGCAAGATTCCCGGCAAAGCGGATTTGCGGAAAACCGGAACTACGTGGATGAGCAAAGCCGGGAGCCCTGCACTCCAAGGGGCGGCTTTGCGGAGTGCGGGCGTCATTGTCCAAGCTCCTTCGACCAGTTGATGGCGTTGATGTAGATTCCGAGTGGGTTCTTCCGCAGCGTGTCGGCGTCGCGTGGGGGCTGCACGACGACGGTGAGGATCGCGGACCAGCGTTCGGTGGAGGCCAGTGAGCCGTCCTGATAGCGTCGCTCGATCCAGGCGATGCGGAAGCTCGACGGCGAGGCGCGGATCACCGACGACACTTCGATCGCGATCTGCTGCTTGCCGACCTTGGTGAAGGGGTCGTTGGCGCGCGCATAATCGTTCAGCGCGAGCGCGCCACCCTGTGTCGTGAAGTCGTAGGCGCGCAGCCAGTTCTGCCGCACGATGATGGCGTCGGACGGGATCGAGCGGACCTGCTCGATGAAGCGCGCGAGGTAGAAGGCGATTTGCGGATCGTTTGGCTGATAGTCGGCGGTCGCCGGCGCGATCGCCTGCGCCTGGCCGAGCCGGTCGACCTGCACTACCCAAGGCACGATCGAGCCGTTGGCGGACTGCCAGACCAGCGCGGCCGAAAGGCCGCCCGCGAGGGCCAATGATCCGAAGGCCATGTAGCGCCAGTTACGGGCCTGCACGCGGGCGGAGCCGATGCGATCGTCCCAGACCTGAGCGGCGCGCTGATAGGGAGTCTCGGGCTGAGGGGCTTTGCCGTAGTGGGTGGATGGTCGCTTGAACATGGTCAGTCGCTTTCGGAGAGGTTGACGGAGGAGCCGCCGCCATGGCTGTCGCCGCTACGCACGGCGTGGGCGGCGGCCTGAACGCCATGGGACATCTGCTGCGAGCGCTTCATGCGTTTCGCCCAGGCCGGCGGCCCGTCGCTGGTGGAAGACGCAGCTCCGGGAGATGCGGCCTCCGCGGTGGCGGTCGTCGCAGCACCGGATGCGCCGGTGGCGATCTCCGTCGCGGCCTGGCCACCGGCCTGATAGCTCTGCTTCAGGCTGTCGGCGGCACGACCGGCTGCGCGCTTCAGCGGTGAGACGGCCGCCTTCGCGCCGGTGCTGGCAACACTGCCAAGACCCGACGCGACGCCGGATGCGCCGGCCTGGCCGGCCGCGCCGAGGCTGTAGGCGGTGGAGGCGCCACCGGCGAGGGCTGCACCGCCACGCGCGGCGGCGGCAGCGCCGCCAGCAAGTGCAGCGCCGCCTGTCACGACGGCGCCGGCAGCGGCCGCGCCTGCTGCGACAACGCCGCCGGCGGCAAGACCAGTGCCAATGGCCGCGCCGGCGCCGAGCTGCGGGCCACCGGAGATGAGGCCGTTAGCGATGCCGGGACCGAAGATGCCGAGACCAAGCAGCGACAGCGCGGCAAGCACGATCGCCATGGCATCGTCGATCGATGGCGTTGCGCCGTTGAAGCCCGAGGTGAACTCGGAGAACAGCGTCGAGCCGATGCCGATGATGACGGCGAGCACCAGCACCTTGATGCCGGAGGAGATGACGTTGCCGAGCACGCGCTCGGCCATGAACGCCGATTTGCCGAACAGGCCGAAGGGAATGAGGACGAAGCCGGCGAGCGTGGTCAGCTTGAACTCGATCAGGGTGACGAAGAGCTGGATCGCCAGGATGAAGAACGCCAGCAGCACCAGCGCCCAGGCGAAAAACATGCAGGCGATCTGGATGAAGTTCTCGAAGAACGACCAGTAGCCCATCAGGCTGGAGATGGAGTCGAGCAGCGGCCGGCCGGCATCGAGACCAGTCTGCGCCACCTTGCCGGGGCGCATGAGATCGCTCACGGCAAAGCCCGTTCCCGAAGCCTTCAGGCCGAGGCCCGCGAAGCTCTCGAAGACGATGCGGGCGAGATTGTTCCAGTTGGAGATCAGGTAGGCGAAGACACCGACGAAGAGCGTCTTCTTGACCAGCCTCGCCATGATGTCGTCGTCGGCGCCCCATGACCAGAAAAGCGCGGCGAGCGTGACGTCGATGACGATCAAGGTGGTGGCGATGAAACCGACTTCGCCGCCGAGCAGCCCGAATCCTCCGTCGATGTAGCGAGTGAAGACCTCGAGGAAATGGTCGATGACACCGGTGCCGCCCATGTCAGCGAACCTCTGGCTGAGCGGGCTCGGCCTGCATCGCAGGCCCGGTCACGTCCGCTGGCGCACTGTCTTTGTGGATGGGAGCGGCCGACGCGGGCGCGCTTGGAAACAGCGTGGTCGGCGCAACCGGCGATGGTGATGAAACGGGGGCCGGCTGGCCGAGGAAGCGGCGCCGGTTCTCTGCCCATGCCTTCAGGCAATTGGGATCGCGCGTGCCGGCCTCGCCGATCTCGGAACAACGAAGCAATTCGGCGGCGAGAGGATCCGATGTTGTGACCGGACGGCCCTGCGTCGCGAGGACGTCCGTCGAAACGTCCTTGCGGTTCATCTCGATCGCGGTCGCCGTGATGGCGACCGCGACGAAGACGATGGCGCCGACGCGAGCGAGGGTCTTGCCGTCCATCGTGCCAGCCTCAGTTGCCGCTGTTCGGGAACATGCGGGCATTGCCGGGCTGGTAGCCCGAGCCCGGCGTCAGGAAACGCCGGCGCTGCTCGCGGCCCTGTTCGGCGGCGGCGGCCTGCTCGGCCGACTGCAAGGCCTGCGCCCGGCCGTTGGCCGCCACGACGGCGGTGAGATCCGCGAGTTGCTGCGCCTGGAGCGCAAGGAGTTGGTTGCCGGCCTGCGTCGCCTGCAGCGCGCCGGTCGCGCCCTGGCTCTGGCCGATCAGCGCCGACATCTGCGTGCGATTGGTGTCGATGTTGCCGACGACGCCCGCCTGCACCCGCATTGCGTCCTGCAGGCCGCCGACCGTGTTCTGCCAGCGCGAGCGGGCATCGGTGACGAGTTGCTGATCCGAAGCGGACAGCGAGACGTTCCCGTACTTCTGCTGGAACATCCGGTCGATCTGCTGGACGTCGTAGGCGATATTCTGCGCCTGGTTGAGAAGCTGCTGCGTGCGCTGGACGGACTGCTGAAGCTGTTGCAGCGACGAGAACGGCAGGCTCGCAAGGTTGCGTGCCTGGTTGATCAGCATTTGCGCTTCGTTCTGAAGCGAGGTGATCTGGTTGGTGATCTGCTGAAGCGATCGCGCCGCCGTGAGCACGTTCTGCGCATAGTTCGAGGGATCGAATACGATGATGGCGTGAGCGGGCGTCGCCAGCATGGGCGCGAGCGCGACGGGAGCGGTCAGCAGCGCGGCAGCAAAACGCGCTGCGCGGGAATTGCGCAGTTTCATTGGGACGTCTCCTTGTTGGTGAGCGTGGGGATGAGATCGGCGGCCCAACCGACCTCACGGTGATCGAGCCATGCGGCGAGGAAGCCGTCGCGGCCGTGTTCGGCGACGATGCGGGCAATGGCCGCCTGGTCGGTCTTCGATGACGCGGCGCACAGAGCGAGCGCGACATCGGACAGACCGAGCTCGAAGAGGCGGTTGCCGCGCCGCGACTGGCAGTAATAGTCGCGCTTGGGCATTGCCCGCGCGATGATCTCGATCTGGCGGTCGTTGAGGCCGAAGCGCCGATAGATCGCCGTGATCTGCGGCTCGATCGCGCGCTCGTTCGGCAGCAGAAGCCGGGTCTGGCAGCTTTCGATGATGGCAGGCGCGATGGCCGAGCCGTCGATGTCGCTGAGCGATTGCGTGGCGAAGATGACGCTGGCGTTCTTCTTGCGCAGCGTCTTCAGCCATTCGCGGAGCTGGCCGGCGAAACCGTCATCGTCCAGCGCCAGCCAGCCTTCGTCGATAATGAGAAGAGTCGGCGAACCGTCGAGCCGATCTTCGATCCGATGGAAGAGATAGGAGAGAACCGCCGGCGCCGCGCCGGTGCCGATCAGCCCCTCAGTCTCGAACGCTTGAACGAACGCCGAGCCAAGATACTCGCGTTCAGCGTCGAGCAGCCGGCCGTAGGGACCGCCGACGCAATAGGGCCTGAGCGCCTGTTTGAGATCGTTCGACTGGAGCAGCACGACCAGGCCGGTGATCGTGCGCTCCTCGACGGGCGCCGATGCCAGCGAGGTCAGCGCCGTCCAGATATGCTCCTTCACCTCGGGCGTGATCGCCACGCCCTCGCGGGTCAGGATCGATACGATCCAGTCGCCCGCCCAGGCGCGCTCGGGCACGTCGTGAACGCGGGCGAGCGGTTGAAGGCTGACGTTATCGGTCGCGCCGTCACTGAGATCGCCGCCGAGGTCATGCCAATCGCCGCCCATGCCGAGCGCCGCCGCGCGGATCGAGCCGCCGAAGTCGAAGGCGAAGACTTGGGCGCGAGCATAGCGTCGGAACTGCAGCGCCATCAGCGCCAGCAGGACCGACTTGCCCGCGCCGGTCGGGCCAACGATCAGCGTGTGGCCGACGTCGCCGACGTGAAGCGAAAGCCGGAACGGGGTGGAGCCTTCGGTCTTGCCGAAGAGCAGTGGGGGCGCTGCAAAATGCTCGTCCCGTTCCGGCCCCGCCCACACCGCCGACAGCGGGATCATGTGGGCGAGATTGAGCGTGGAGATCGGCGGCTGGCGGACGTTCGCATAGACGTGGCCGGGCAATGATCCGAGCCAGGCGTCCACCGCGTTGATCGTCTCGGCCATGGCAGTGAAGTCGCGGCCCTGAATGACCTTCTCGACGAGGCGCAGCTTCTCGTCGGCAGCGCGCGGATCCTCGTCCCACACCGTCACCGTCGCGGTGACGTAGGCCATCCCGGCATAGTCGGCGCCGAGTTCCTGGAGCGCCATGTCGGCATCGGCGGCCTTGTTCGCGGCGTCGGTGTCCACGAGGACGGACGCCTCGTTGGTCATTACCTCCTTGAGGATCGCGGCGATCGACTTGCGCTTGGCGAACCATTGCCGGCGGATCTTGGTCAGCAGCTTGGTCGCGTCGGTCTTGTCGAGCAGGATCGCCCGCGTCGACCAACGATACGGAAATGCGAGACGGTTCAGCTCGTCGAGCAGGCCAGGTGTCGTCGCCGTTGGAAAGCCTGTGACGGTGAGGATGCGCAGATGCGACGCGCCAAGGCGCGGCTCGAGCCCGCCGGTGAGCGGCTGGTCGGCGAGCAGCGCGTCGAGATAGATCGGCGTTTCGGGGACGCGGACACGGTGCCGTTTGGTCGAGACGCAGCCGTGGAGATAGGTGAGCGTCTCCGCGTCATCAAGCCAGCGGCATTCGGGCATGAAGGCTTCGACCAGGCGCAGGATGCGATCGGTGCGATCGGCGAACCCGGTCATCACCTCGTTGGGGTCGAGGCCCGACTTTTCCCGGCCTTCATAGAGCCAGGATTCCGCGCGCGCGGCGTCCTCGGCCGGCGGCAGATAGGTGAAGGTCAGGAAATAGCTCGACTCGAAATGTGCGCCAGCTTCCTCGAAATCCGCTTTGCGCTCGGCGTCGACCAGCGCCGAGGCGGGATCGGGAAAGCGGCTGTCGGGATAGAGGTTCGAAGCTTGCCGCTGCGCCTCGACGAAGATTGCCCAGCCTGATCCAAGGCGACGGAACGCATTGTTGAGGCGGCCGGCGATGGCGACTAGCTCAGCCTGTACGGCGCTGTCGAGATCGGGGCCGCGAAACCGCGCGGTGCGCTGAAAGCTGCCGTCCTTGTTGAGGACGATGCCGGAGCCCACCAGCGCGACCCAGGGGAGGAAGTCGGCCAGGCGGCTGTTGCGATTGCGATATTCGGCAAGGTTCATCATGGCCGCGCTCCCCTCAGACCGAAAGGTGTGCGGGGACGCGCAGATGGCGGCGCACAACGTCGACGAAGAGCGGATCGCGCTTGGCAGCCCACACCGCGGTGACGTGGCCGATCGCCCAGATCGCGATCCCCACCAGCCAGAGGCGAAGCCCTAGGCCGACCGCGCCAGCGAGCGTCCCGTTCATGATGGCGATAGCCCGTGGGGCGCCGCCGAGCAGGATCGGCTCGGTCAGTGCCCGGTGAACGGGGACGGTATAGCCTGGGACGTCGCCGCCCTGATCGACAGCGCCCGTCATCAGACCAGCGCCCCGCCGCCGAACGAGAAGAACGACAGGAAGAAGCTCGACGCGGCGAAGGCAATCGAGAGACCAAACACGATCTGGATCAACCTGCGGAAGCCGCCGGAGGTATCGCCGAAGGCCAGCGTCAGGCCGGTAACGATGATGATGATCACCGCCATGATTTTCGCCACGGGACCTTCAATCGACTGCAGGATCTGTTGGAGAGGCTGTTCCCACGGCATCGACGAACCGGAAGCGTGAGCGGGGGCTGCCATCACCGCCGACAGAGTGGCGATGGAAACGGTCAAGACGAGATGATGGCGCGCGCGCCGCAGGCGTTGGATCACAGGCTTTCTCCTTCAGGTGCTGGGACGAACAAGCTCGAGCTGCCGTCGCCATCCGTGGTGGCCGGCGCGATGCGGTAGTCGCCGTCGAGACCGAGGCCTTCGACGCGCGAGAGTTCGGAGAGTCGCCGCGCGGACCCGCGACCGGAGAGGACGGCAACGAGGTCGATCGTTTCCGCGATCAATGCGCGCGGGACCGTGACGACTGCCTCCTGAATGAGCTGCTCCATGCGGCGCAGTGCGCCGATCGCGCTGCCGGCGTGGATGGTGCCGACCCCGCCAGGATGGCCGGTGCCCCAGGCCTTGAGCAGTTCGAGCGCTTCGGCGCCGCGCACTTCGCCAACGGGTATGCGATCGGGCCGCAGACGCAGCGAAGAGCGAACGAGATCGGAAAGTGAGGCAACGCCATCTTTTGTTCGCATCGCCACGAGGTTCGGCGCGGCGCATTGCAGTTCGCGGGTGTCTTCGATGAGGACGACGCGATCGGCGGTCTTCGCAACTTCGGCGAGCAACGCGTTTGTCAGCGTCGTCTTGCCGGTGGATGTCCCGCCGGCGACGAGGATGTTGGCGCGTGAGGAGACACTCCGGCGGAGTATCTCGGCCTGCGTCGCTGACATGATGCCGGCCGCGACGTAGTCGTCGAGCGTGAACACCGCGACAGCGGGCTTACGGATCGCGAATGCGGGGGCAGCGACGACGGGTGGCAGCAGGCCTTCGAACCGCTCGCCGGTTTCAGGCAACTCTGCGGATACCCGAGGAGCACCAGCATGAACCTCGGCTCCGACATGGTGCGCAACCAAGCGAACGATACGTTCGCCGTCCGCTGGTGACAGCCGCTCACCGGTATCGGAAAGTCCTTCGGAGAGTCGGTCGATCCAGAGGCGCCCATCGGGATTGAGCATCACCTCGACGATGCTGGCGTCATCAAGATAGCGCGCGATTGCAGGACCGAGCGCAGTGCGCAGCATCCTTGCGCCGCGCGCGAGGCCTTCCGAATTGTGGTGTGATGCTGTCATAGTGCCCCGTTTCTATCGGGGCCGATACAGTCCTTCCCCAGACGGGGATGATTAAAGGGGCCAGATTTCGGGGCGATTCAACAAAGATTCATCGACGTAGTAGTGTAGCGTGCAAATACAGGAGAACGGCGGTGTCGGACGCACGATACGCCAATACGCTCGCGGAGCTTGACCGGCTCTGCGCAAGCGTCTGATCCTCGCACAATGACCGCTCAATGCATTTGTTGTGGAGGTGATGGACATCCTCGATCGCGGAGATCATCCGGGGGGTGAGATCCTTCTTAATCGGGATCATGCACGGCGTTAGGCTGAACGGGACGGTACGTACGATAGCATCTTTGCAGCCATGAACCCCAGCCGAGTAGAGTAGCCTATGTTTCTTAGATCGGTTTTGGCCGCCGCCGCATTTGCTGCGGCGGTACTCCCCGCGGAATCGGTGTTCGCCGAGGGCGCCCGAAAAGCCAATCAAGGGCAACAGCGCGAGATCGGCAGCAAGGTAATTGAGAAGGCCAACGCCCTCCTTGACAGTTTAACACCGGCGCGGCGCAATGAAGCCCTCGTCGATTATAGATCACGGTGACGGACCGATCGGCGCGGAAAGAGATTTGTAGGCTTCCTCACCATTCAGCGCTGATTCAAGGCTATTTGACGCGCGATCGAACGCGGAAGAAACATCAACGCGTTTCGGGTAGCTCTGCACGGCTGAGCTTTTTGCGCACGCGCGCATGAATCTGGTCGACCCAAGCCAATCCCAATCGCCTGATGCGACCTTTCGGACACCTTAAGAGGAGAAAGTGTTCGATGCGAGACACCACAAAAAGCAGAAGGCGGATCCGAAGTGGCGGAGGCCAATGCGATAGTTGATTACTCATTGTTTTGGGTCTCCTTTGAGAAAATCTGCCACGGCTTTTTTTTGTTCGATGAATCTCAGGCGCTGGCACGCTATCCTGGCGTGCGCTTCGGCGGCCAGATCAACATGTTTGGAAGTGTCGGATAAAGGCGCAGACGCTCAAACGCCGCGGCTAAAGCCATCTCTCGGCGTCGAGCCGTCCAGCGGATATAATTTGCGATGAGCGCATAGGCGACAACGGGCAGCCTTTCGCCGCGTTGGACAAGGATAGCGATGCAACGTTCTAGTCCGTCATGGAGAGCACGCGTTGCAAAATAATGAAACGTGAACGGATCGCTGCGCGCTTTGGCAAAAGCGATCAGCATAGCGGCGATCAATCCGCAAGCATCGATCTCGCATTGAGAATCGCCGAAACAGCTGTCGACAAAAGCGATAATCTGAAAGCCCTTGGTCTGCTCGACTGAGGTCAGCGAAAAAGAACTACAAGAAGTTGCATCGGAAAGCGCCTGGATGCGTTCGGGAAGAGTCTTGAATTGTTCAGACATGAGGCGCCCCCATCAGCTAGTTAGAACAAAAGAGTTTTGTCTATTCAGATTGTTTCCTTTTCGTTTTGGTTGGCAGGCGACGACGCGGGGTATAGCAACGTCCGCGAGGCTATTGCGGACATGTCGGTGCTCGCGCCCGTGCGTCAACGTCGTCACCCGCCTTCTTGCGTGCTACTTCGAGCCGGTATTGCTTGTAGCAGCGTCGTTGCTGGTTGGCGTTCCGCCGATCTGGGGGATGCTGACCTCGACGCCGGTCGCGGCGACGAAGACCTTGAAGCCGATCAGCGCGACAGCAATCAGAAGATAGCCGCGTAGCACGCCCATCCAGACCTTCGTCATCAACGTCATATGCAGGGCAGGCAGCCGATTAAGCGGCGGCATGCGCCAGTTCCGGCGCTCGAGCATCGTCATCTTGGCGAAGCGGTGATCTTGATCGTTGCCATATGCGGCAGCGGGCACGTCATAACTACGCTTGCGTGCTGCGAACGAAAAGACGAACCCGCAAAGCCCCAGCAAAGAGCCGCCAATCAGTATTTTCAGAATTGTGCTGTCAGCCACATCTGGGAAGACGGTCGCCACGGTGAGGATGATCGAGAGCAACACAAGGGACCAGATTATTGCTCCGGTGAATACATTGAGCTTAGGACCGTTGGACCAGGGGCCGACAACCGCCTTGTCGTTGCAAAGGAGGAGCAGGAAGACCGTGGCACTTGGTAGCAGCACGCCAGCGAGAGCCTGCACGGCACTGACAAAGAGGCCCAGCAGCGCATCACTTGCGAAGGCAACAAGGCCTGCGGCAATGAATATGAGAATCCCGTAAGCAACGTAGAATCCGATGGCATCCGTGACTTTGCGATGCAATGAGTGCCTCACCCTGAGGACGTCGGCGATCGCATAAGACGTCGAGAGCGAGACGGCTGCTGCGCCGATGAGGCAAGCATCCAAAAGAGCGATTGCAAAAATCGTCGCCGAATATGGACCCACATATTTGTCCAGCGCCGTAAGCACCGCACCTGTATCCGTGAAATTGCCGAATTCCGGCCGTCCGGCAAACAATGCGGCACAGAACGCCATCATGGCAACGGCGCCGATTACTACCAGGAGGATCCCGAGGCAAAGATCGACTTTCTCGTAGCCGTTGAAGGCGGGCGTGATCCGCTTATCGACAACATAGCTTTGTTGGAAAAAGAGCTGCCAAGGTGCGACGGTCGTGCCAACGATGCCAATGACAAGCAGCATGACTGCCGCCATGTCGGAGTGAGCGGGCCATTGCGGCACGAGCAGTCCATGGGCGATCTCACCGATTGGTGGATGGATGGCGAGGAGCACAGGTATTAGCAACAGACTGCCAAAGACCAAAACCATCGCGAAGCGTTCAAACCGCTTGAAACTTCCGGTGCTGACGGCGGCCACTATGAGCACCGCCGCGACAATCAGTCCCGGAACTCTTGGCAAACCAAAATATTGGAGTGCGAATACGATGCCGATGAACTCGGTTACAATGGTTAGTCCGTTGAGAAGAACTAGGTCTATAAGGCTGAAGGCACCCCAGAACTTTCCGAAACGTTCGAATATCAGTCGTGCATGGCCAACGCCCGTCACAGCACCTAGCCGTGACACCATCTCCTGATTCACGTAAATCACCGGGATCAAGAGCATCAACGTCCACAGCAGAGAGGTGCCGTAGTTCTGACCTGCCTGCGTATAGGTTCCAAAAGCGCCGGCATCATTGTCGCCGACCATGACAATCAGTCCCGGGCCGACGATTGCCATCAAGGTCGCCAGCCTAGCCCGCCAAGTCTTTCGTACACCGGTGTCGTGCTGCCGGATGGTGCCGAACGCGCCGTGGATGTCGCCAATATGCGCGCTATCCAGGACAGCGGGCGCGCTTGAGGCCAATTCGATTTGTTCAAGCGATGTCGCAGAGGTATCGGACATTTCAAACTCCGTTGAGTTTTGCTCGTTTTTGGGTGAATTCACTGGATCAGAGCGAAGCGGTTGTTGGCTGGCCCCGCTGCGGCGGATGCTTTGCGACTGGGCAAGCTCCAGCCGTGTTGGGCGGAATGGCGAGCACGGCGAGCCCGACGTTGATTGCCCGTTGGACGAGATCGGCGGTGTGGCGCCCCCCTGGGAAAGCCACGACAAAGTCGGGTCGGCTGTCTGTCAGCATGAAATCGCTGCGCAGCCCTTCGGCCTTCTTGCCGTAAAACTCCCAATTTGGCGGGTAACGCACCACAGCGATCCCATGGCGACGCGCCCACGCCTCAGCGATGATGCCGACGCCTGCAATGCTGCCGTGGACCACAACGCTGATTGGCTTTCGCCAATGCAGTGCAGTTAGTTCGTGATGCACCATCTCGGCGTCCTCGAAGTGACGTCCTCCACAGACTAGGAGGCGCATGGCCGTGTCCTTTCGGGCTGCTCTTCGGGACACGGTGCTGGTGCGCGCGAGTTGGCGGTGATGCAGGGCGCAGGTACGCGATTTCCTTCCGAGCTGTCGTTGACCGGGGCGGGATCAGTCGTTCCCCGACGCGGCTTAGGAAGCTTTTCGGCAATGCCCATGCTTTCCACGCGGCGCCGCATCTCGGCCCAGACTTCGCTGGGTTCAATATTGAGTGCGTGCCACAGAACGACCAAGTGATAGAGAAGATCGGCACTTTCGCTGACCGTCTTTTGGGTCCGCTTCCTCACCGCCTCGAGAGCGACCTCGGCAGCCTCCTCGACAACCTTCTGCGAGATCTTCCGCAATCCGGCATTCATCAGCTCTGCCGTGCGAGCATGCTCCGTCAATGTCACATCATTCAGCGCGTTGTAGAGCTGCTCTAAATCGTTGGCGAAGATAGTATTCGCGCAAGTCGTATTAGTGCCTGCGGGGCGCGCAGGCAGCAAAGCCACCACTGCATTCATTAGTTAATCCCTTCGTTTGAACTTTGCTGCCAACAGCAGCGCTACGCTGCGCACGGCATTGCCGTGTGTCGCTATGATCAATCGTCAGGATTCTTCAGAGTGGCGGATGTCTCCAATTGCCAGCCCCCAATCAGCCGGCCATCGGATTCCTGATGCCAATGGGCAAGAAGCTTTGGTCTCGCCAAGTTGCGAGCGCCCAATTTCAAGCCGGGAAACACCCCGGCGAATTGAATATCATCATGGGCGACCACCGGTGGCGCCCGACGTGTGTCGATGTTGAGATGAGCGGCCATGGCCACCTCCGTCTGTTCAAGCAGTTGCTCGAACCCGGGTGGCCTGGACGGACGGTGCTCAGCGTCGAAGTGCTGGCGCAGTTACGTCGGCAGAACCGACCCGAGCGATGATGCAACCCAGCGGAGCGTCGATAGCAGGTGACTGACGCCTACTATCTCCCTCCGAGGGGTCGTTGCTAGATCGCGGGTTCATATGATCCTCTGCTGTGCCAATCCGGATCCAATTCACGACGAACTGGACCACGACGCGAACAACCCTGCCGGTCTTCACTTCGCGCGACATTCATATATACTCTGGGGGGTATATTACAACTATACCCGGGTATAGCGGAGGGACGCGATGGCGCATGCGGTGGCTGAGAAGCAGAAGCTGCTGAATAGGGTCCGACGCCTTCGAGGTCAGGTCGATGCGATTGAACGGGCCCTCATCGCGGATGAGAGTTGCGGCGACGTGATGCGGATAGTCACGGCCACGCGCGGTGCGATCAACGGAATCATGGCCGAAGTCGTCAATGGGCACATTCAAGCGCATATGGTCGATGCGAACCGCACGCCCACAGAAGCTGAACGTAATGCCGCGCTCGAATTAGTCGACGTTTTGCACACCTACATCAAGTGAACTGCGATGGCTCCACAAAAAACACCAGTCAATCAGCCTGCCCACGTCGATCCTATAGATCACGAGGCAAACTTGACGCATCGATACCCGCTCGGCACCCGTTCAAGGGAACTACTGACGTTCATCGATGGGCTATGGCGCCTCGTTAGGTCTGGAACGCTTCCCTTGCTGATCGGCATCCTCACTATCGGCATCTTCATCATCGACACCATAACCCCTTACGAGATATCCGCTGCGACGTTTTATGTGATTGTCGTTCTATTGTCGGCTCGCTTCAGCCACACGCGGGGCATGGGCACGGTCTCTGGAATATGCATCGCGTTGACGATCGCGAGCTACATCCTGACGCCGAGTGGAAGCTTCGGAACCGGAGTCGTCAACACCTCGATCAGCCTGCTGGCGATCGCGGCAACGACCTATCTCGCTGTCAAGATGGAGACCGCTCGTGTGGCGGCCGAACAGGCGCAGACCCGCCTTGCGCACGTCGCTCGGATCACGACTCTCGGCGAGATCGCTGCCTCAATCGCCCATGAGGTCAATCAGCCGCTCGCCGCAATCGTGACCAACGCCAATGCATGTACACGCTGGATTCACGGAGATCCCGCGAACCTAGAAAAAGCCGCGTCTTCGATAGATAGCATCGTCAGCGACGCAAACCGAGCAAGTGAAATCATCAAGCGCGTCCAAGCGCTGTCTATGCGTGCAGAACCAAAGAGGTCCTGGATTGAGATCAACGTCGTAATCAGAGAGGTGCTGGGGCTTTTGCAAAGCCGTTTCCGAGAAAGCCGAGTTTCCGTTTATACGAACCTGTCGAGTGATCTGCCCATGATCTTCGGTGATCGTATTCAACTTCAACAGGTTGCACTCAACCTTCTCGTGAACGCGATAGATGCGATGGGTACGCTGCAGAGCAGTGTTCGTGAGATTCGAATAAACTCCGCTAAATCAAGCGCGTCCGGCGTGATGATCACGATAGAAGACACGGGAGGCGGTATCGATCCTGGCTTCGTAAGGCATCTTTTCGATGCCTTTCACTCCACCAAGAGCGATGGCATGGGAATTGGACTTTCAATATGCCGATCAATTATTGAATCTCACGGCGGTAATATTTGGGCTGAGCCGACCAATCCGCGCGGCGCTACCTTTTGTTTTACTCTGCCTGGCGACAGGGAGAAAATACTATGAGACAGTCGAAACAGCCCGTCGTTGTGGGCGGCACGGTAGCCGTCGTCGACGATGATCTTTCCGTGCGTGAAGCGCTCAGAAATCTCCTGAGTTCTGTCGGACTTGATATTCACACCTTTGCGTCTACGCACGAGTTTTTGGCGTGGTCGATTCCTGATACGCCGATTTGCTTGGTATTGGACGTTAGAATGCCGGGTCAGAACGGCTTGGATTTCCAACAAGAGCTTTTCAGAACGCGTGTGGAGATCCCGGTCGTGTTCATTACGGCGCACGGGGATATCCCGATGTCGGTCCGGGCTATGAAGTTTGGCGCGATCGAATTTCTGACCAAGCCGTTTAGGGACCAAGACCTACTTGATGCGATCTATCTCGGTCTCCAGACTTCGCAAATCCGACGAAACGAGAAGACAATGACAGCTGATCTTCGCGCGCGGTACGATTCGCTTTCTGTTCGCGAGCGCCAAGTTATGGACATGATACTTGATGGAAAACTCACAAAGCAAATTGCTGCGAAGTTTGCACTCAGCGAAATCACGGTGAAGGTGTGTCGGGCGCAGATCATGCGGAAGATGGAGGCGGCATCCTTGCTTGAACTCGGGCGGATGTCCGAGAGATTGGAAAGAATAAGGGATTGAGAGGCAGTCGATTATTGCTGACTTCAATGCGGCCTTGGAGAGCAGCTTGGGCTCACGCAGGAGCGTGCGCGATCTGACGAGCTATTCTGCCTCGCCATCAACGTCCTCAGAAATCTCCTGATGAAGCTTCGGGCCCTTCGCGAGACGGCGGCCGAGAGCTGTGACAAACTGATCATAGCGTTCGCCAGCTTTGGCGCGCGCGGCCTGCGCAGCAGGTTCTGGCAAACTCGGTGTGGTGGTCACCCAGAAGCGCACGAAGACTGCGAGCATCTCGACCGATATTCCGATATCGCGCTCCATCCGCGACATGCGTCGGTCGAGCTGGTCGAGGCGTTTCGTGATGACGGCCTCCTGGCGTTCGGCGGCATCGGGTGAGAGGAATGACTCGATCGCCGCCTCCGCGACCAACGATCGCGAATGGTCGCGGCGCGCGGCGTGATCTGCGAGCCGGTTCATGACAGAGGGGTCGAGATAGACGGAGAGGCGTTGCTTGCGGGGTGGTTTCGTCACGGGCGTCTCACAGCTCCATGCCGTCACCGGGGTCGAGCGAGACCTGGCGCGCGACGCCCTGCATGAGCCGGTTCATACGGCTGGTGCGCACGGCATCGTCGTCAGACTCGTCCCGATCGGTATCGATCTCGAACGGGTTGTCGATTGGCACTTTCTTCTCGACGGGGTTCACCCGATTGAGTTCCGGTTGCTGGCGGCGTTCCGACTCGGTTGGATCTTCATCGGCGGGCTGCGCTAGCAAGGTGGCCTCGGCAATCTGTGGTCGGGCTGGCAACTGGTGCGTGGTCCAATCGTCGGGCTGTCCTTGCTGCGACGTTGTGAGCGCGGGCGGCGGCAGCAGGCGTTCCTTGAACCGAGCATCCTCGTAATAGCGCGCCTTCTTCGCACGAATCGGCGGCGTGCCCGCCGCCATGACGATCTCGTCGGTGGGAGGGAGCTGCATGATTTCGCCAGGTGTGAGCAGTGGCCGAGCTGTTTCCGAGCGCGAAACCATCAGATGGCCAAGCCAGGGGGACAGCCGGTGGCCGGCATAGTTCTTCATGGCCTTCATCTCGGTGGCGGTGCCGAGGGCGTCCGAAACGCGCTTGGCGGTACGCTCGTCGTTGGTCGCGAAGCTGACGCGCACATGGCAATTGTCGAGGATCGAATTGTTCGCCCCGTAGGCCTTTTCGATCTGGTTTAGGGATTGCGCGATCAGGAAGCTCTTCAGACCGTAGCCGGCCATGAAGGCCAGTGCTGACTCAAAGAAGTCGAGCCTCCCCAGCGCCGGAAACTCGTCCAACATCAGCAGGAGACGATGGCGTTCGCCCTTTGCTTGCAGATCCTCGGTCAGGCGTCGGCCGATTTGATTGAGGATCAGTCGGATAAGCGGTTTGGTGCGGTTGATGTCGGATGGTGGCACGACGAGATAGAGTGTTGCCGGGTATTTTCCGCCCACGATATCGGAGATCCGCCAGTCACAGCGCCGCGTCACTTCGGCGACGACGGGATCGCGATAGAGTCCCAGGAACGACATGGCGGTAGAGAGCACGCCTGAGCGTTCGTTGTCGGATTTGTTGAGGAGCTCGCGTGCGGCGCTGGCGATCACGGGATGCGGTCCGGCGTCGCCGAGATGCGCCGTCTTCATCATCGCATCGAGGGTGGATTCAATTGGTCGCTTCGGATCAGAGAGGAACGCCGCGACGCCGGCCAGAGTCTTGTCCTTTTCCGCATAGAGGACGTGGAGGATCGCGCCGACTAGCAGCGCATGGCTCGTCTTTTCCCAATGGTTCCGCTTGTCCAACGACCCTTCTGGGTCGACCAGGATGTCGGCGATGTTCTGGACGTCGCGAACCTCCCATTCGCCGCGGCGCACCTCGAGCAGAGGATTGTAGGCAGCGGATTTTGTGTTGGTCGGGTCAAAGAGCAGCACGCGGCCGTGCCTGGCGCGGAAGCCGGCGGTGAGCTGCCAGTTCTCGCCCTTGATGTCGTGAACAATCGCCGAGCCCGGCCAGGTCAACAGCGAGGGCACAACGAGGCCAACACCCTTGCCGCTTCGGGTGGGCGCGAAGCACAGAACATGTTCAGGCCCATCATGGCGCAGATAAGCGTGCTCGTAGCGTCCCAGCACGACACCATCGGGACCGAGAAGGCCGGCCGTCTCCACCTCCTTCTTCTCGGCCCAACGCGCCGAGCCATAGGTCTCGACCTTCTTGGCCTCGCGTGCACGCCAGACCGACATGCCGATGGCGACGGCGATCGAGATGAAGCCACCGGACGCCGCGATGAAAGCGCCTTCGACGAAGATCGCGGGTGCGTAGGCGTCGAAGCCGTACCACCACCAGAAGAAGGAGGGTGGCAGATAGAAAGGAAAGCCGAACAGCGTGAACCACGGCGCGCCCAACTCCGGCTGGAACGCCAATCGCCAAGCCACCCATTCCGTTGCGCCCCAAGTGGTGGCGAGGACGATCAGGAAAACGGTGAGGATCTGGCCCCATAGGATCTTCGTGGCGGACATTGGAACGGTCCTTTCGGAGAGAGGTTAGAGGCCGAGCCCTCGTTTGCGGCCAAAGCTCCAGTCGATGCCGCCATCATCGCGGGCGACGCCGGAAACATGCTTGCCGAGGTGCTTTTCCAGAGAGGGTGACCAGGGCACGAGTTGGAAGCCGAGGCCGTCGTCCAGCATGGCAAAGCGGCCGGAGGCGAGTGCCAAACGCTGGCGGTAGGTGCCGGCAACATACTCGCCGCTTCCCGCGCGATTGAACGGCTGGCCTGTTTCGGCGGAGAGTTTTTCGCCGGCCGCTTCCAGCTCGCGACGGCGCAGCGTGTCGATCAGCCCGCGATTGAAGGTGACACGCTGGCCGTGTCGCTCGCCGAAGCCCTGTCCGACCAGATGATCCGCGCGTCGATCCAGCGCCTGCCGTACCTCGGCGCCGAAGCCGGCCTCGGACAGGGCGGCAGGTTCGCGCGCGATGTTCTGCCGATCGAGCCAAGTCGCGCCGGTTGCCGTGACCTGACGATCGATATCGAGATCGGAGCGGACGGCGATTGCGACCCGGCGCTGTCCCTGTGCATCATCGAACGCACGCAACTCGACGATCGAACCCGCCGCGCTGTCACCGGCGGCTTCGAGATCGGGCAGCTTGATGTGATGGGTGCGGCCGTCGACGCCGTCGACCACGGCGTAGGCGGAGCCCTTCAGCTCGTCATCAAGACCGCGATCGACCAATCGGCCGATCACGGGCGCATCGAGGCTTTCGGCCGCGAGCACATAGCCCGCCGAGCCGCGTTCGATGCCGCGATCCGTCAAAGCCCGGTGCATGCGTTTGATGATGTCGCCGCGCTCGCCGAGTTCACGCAGAGTCGCCTCGGCCTTCGTGTCGATCGCCCATTGACCGGGGCCGACCTGCTCGGCGAGGCCGAGTGTTTCCAGCTTGCGGAGCCGTCCGACCTTCAGCGCATGAAATTCGTCGAGCCGGACGTTCGGATCGATCGCCGTCTCGATGACGCCCGTGGCATGGCCATCGCGGATAAGCTGGCGGTCAAGCTGCGTGAAGCGCTCGGCATCGACCTGGCGTTTCAGGCTGCGCTGGATGTCGAGGTCGGTGCGCGGCCCTAATTCCTGCGTGATGAGGTCACGCGCGCGGTCGCGCATTCCTTCCTTGATGTAGTCGCGTGAGATGACGAGGTCCTGCCCGTCGTCACGGACCCCGCGCACGATCAGGTGGACATGGGGATGCTCGGTGTTCCAGTGGTCGACCGCCACCCAATCGAGGCGGGTGTCGAGATCCTTTTCCATCTGCGTGACGAGATCGCGGGTGAAGGACCGCAGGTCGGCCATGTCGGGCGCATCGTCGGGCGAGACGATGAACCGGAAATGGTGGCGGTCGTCCTGGCACCGTTCCGCAAAGGCCTTCGGATCGGCGTCGTCGCCCCCGGGACCGAAGAGATGGGCCTTCTCCCCATCGCGGGTCACGCCTTCGCGGCGCAGATAATTGAGGTGGGTCGCGAGCGGCGCCGAGCGCGATGTCTGGCGCACGACGCGCGCCTTGATGACAGCGCCGCGCGTTCGCGCGGTGAGCAGCCGGTTCGCCTGGATGCTCGCACGCTGGCCCCGCCCGAAGCGCGAGCGGTTGCCGGACACGATCCGGCCGGAGCGTGAGACGCCGGCCCCGGCCTTCTTCGCCGCGGCGAGAGCCTGCGCGATGAAGGGACGAGCCTGCTGCGCACGGGTCGAGCGGATGCGGCCCGGCCGGATGCGGAAATCACTGTCGCCGGTCATGGCTGATGCCTCGCACATCGCGCCAAGCACAGGAAATCGCAGGAAAATCGGCGTAGTCGTGAGGTGCGGGGAAATCCCGCACATCGCGAAATCGCCTCATAACCTATTGAAAAACCACAACCGACCCAAGCCGCACCTCGCGGCCTTTTATCCTGCCATCGTCCGGTCGTGTTGCCTGCCTCTACCCTCAACGCACACCATGACGCGCTTGAGCACGCTATCGTGCGATCAGGAACCGGGCTGCTCATGGCGCATTCCTTTGGCCCGAACGCGGGACAAACAGCCCGCCCGACTGCGGCTCGATGGCGGAAACATCGCGCACGGACGATGTCGTCATCGCGGCATCGGAAGCGCGCTCGGCCGGTACGGGAACGGGTATCGATATGCGCTCAGCTTGCGCGATGAACAGCGGCGCGCGTGTCCAGGCGAGTGCATCGGCCGCGGCGGCCACGATCGGCCAAGTCGCATCGCCGCTGGTCACCGACGGCGCGACGATGGCGACATAGGCGCGCGTTTCCGCGGGCAGCGCCCGGCCCTTCAGCGAGTCCTCGTAACGACCAGGACCGGCATTGTAGGCCGCGATCCAGCCGGGCGATCCGTAGCGATCGAACAGCTCGCGGATGTAGCCGGCGCCGGCGATGATGTTGTCATGCGGATCATAAGGATCAGCGCCGAGACGGTGGCGAAGGCGCAAGCCTGCCCAAGTGGGCGGCATGATCTGCATCAGGCCCATCGCGCCCTTCGGCGAAAGGGCGCGTGGATCGCCTGCACTTTCGGCACGCATCACCGCCCTGATCCATGCGATCGGAACGCCGAAGCGCCGCGAAGCCTCGGCGATATGATCGCCATAGGGATCGCGTGGCGACGGTCGATCGGCGCCCAAGTCCTGCGCCATCGTGATCGCCGGCATGATGCTCGCGAGGCTAAGGCCGGAAAGGAGGAGGAGAGCCATGCGCCGGGCAGCGCAGCGCGGCCCGGACGCAATCGAACGGCTCCTCGGTTGACGAGAGCCAAGCATCGCTCAGTCCTTCTCGCCGCGATCGCGCGGACGCGACCAATGCAGCGACCAGGCCGAGCCGCCATCGTCGTCGCGGAACATGTTGGCGCGGATCGGGTGCGGGAATGTCGGATCGTCGATCAGCAGCGCGACGTATTCGCCGGCCTTCTCTCCGGAGCGTTTCCATCCGGCGCCGATCTCCGCGCCCGGCTCATTGTTCATGCCGTCGAAGACATGCACGCGATACTGCGGTGCGTTCTCAACCTCGGTCGGTTCGGCTGCGATGATTATGACGTCCTGGTTCAAAACCAGCGTCGTCAGATGCCCGACGAAGCCGGTCTCGTCGCGCGTGAATTCGCCAATCTGGGGCATGTCAGTCTCCTTCGCGGTGGGGATTGGGACAGCCATCGGCGAGCACCGCTCCCGCCGAATGGGAAGGCGGTCAGCGTGTCGGCGCACGCCATTCGAAGCGGCCGGTGCCGTCTTCATCGGTCCACAGTGGGACGGCACGGCCGATGATCTGGTCGGTCGAGATCAGGCCGAAGTAGCGGCCGTCGAGGCTGTCGCGGACCTGCCAGTTCATGAGGAAGACTTCGCCAGTCTGGACCCGGCGGCAGCCTTGCCAGACGGGAAGATCGCGGCCTGCGCGATCGCGCTCCAGTGCCGCACCGACCTCCACACCATCGACGGTGATAGTGAGGTTCGAACGGCAAACGGTCTGCCCGGAGACGGCGAGGATGCGCTTCATCAGCGGCACGCCCTTGGGCAGGTAGCCGCGCTCGGCGAGGAATGTCGCGAGCGGCTCGGGCGCATCGACCGCAACGAGATCGGTAACGTCGAGCGGCCCGTCGAAGTCGATCGAATAGAACCCGATGGGCGCGCTCGCCGATGCGTTCCAGATCAGCTTGATGGGCATCGGCGTGAGGCCGGGATAGCCGACGCTGAGCGCGGCGAGCGTCGTCGCCAGGAGAAGTCCGGCGCGGCTCACGACTCGGCCTTTCGGCGCAGCAGGAATGCGCGATGATGGTCGAGCGTGTAGGTGCGCGGCTCGTGTCCAGCAGCGAGCCGGTTGTGGACGTGACGCCAATGATCGGGCGAAACCGCTTCGGGATCGATGCCGATGCGCTCGATGGCGTCGATCGCCTGCAGCACGCGCTCGACCCTGGGCCAGCTCTCGACCTTCAGCAGGATTTCGCCGCCAGGACGAACGAAAGGCAGCGTCTGGTACGTCTCGCCGCGCGCAACCGAGCGCACGACGTCGATGCGCGAGATGATCGTTCCGAAGTCATTCGAGGCCCAGCGCACGAAGGCGAAGACCGCGCCGGGGCGAAAAGACAGGACACGCCGACGGCGATCGAGAATCTGTTCGTGGGCGTGCGTGCCGAAGCGGATCCAGTTCTCGATCTTCTTCTCAACCCAGGTCAGTTCGACATGGGTGAGATTGTCTTGGTGGCGTGCGGTCGGCGTCGGGCCGCCGCGCGCGCGGGGGGCCGCGGCGCCGGTCATGAGGGGTCTCCTTCGATGTGTGGGAATTCGCGCGCGAGCATCTCGCGCAGCATGTCGGCAACGGTAACGCCGCGCCGGAAGGCAGCGATCTTGATCCGTCCACGTAAGGCGGGCGTGACGTCGATCGTCATGCGGGCGGTGAAGGCTTCATCGTCCGGCGCGCGCGGCGCGGTGGCATCTGCGGCCTTGATCCAGGCCTCTTGATTGGTCGGACGTGCCGCAAAGCCGCGCCGTTCGGATCGCTCGCTCATGGTGAGATCCTTTCGAGCTCGGTGACGAGCGCCGCGATCTCGCGCGCGGCGGGTCCGTCGTCGTCGATCTCGAAAGCGAGCCGGCCCGATTGCGCGGCGTCGGCGTAGATGACGCGCTGTCCGATCGCCGTGCGCAGCACTGGCGGATCGTGGTCGGCGAGCGTCTCGGCCGTCTCGCGGGCGATCACGGTGCGCGCGCCGCAGCGATTGAGGACGAAGCGAGCGCGAAGCTCCGGCCGATAGATGCGCGCCTCCGACAGGAGCGCCAGCATCTCGGCCGAGGCCCAACCATCGAGCGGCGACGGCTGCACGGGGATCAGCACGAGGTCGGCGGCGAGCAGCGCGGATCGCATCAGCCCGGCGACGCGCGGCGGCCCGTCGATCACCACATGATCGACATCGCGCGCCAGCTCGGGCGCCTCACGGTGGAGCGTGTCGCGCGCCAGGCCGACGACGCCGAACAGGCGCGGCGCGTGCTCGCGGGCGCGTTGCTGCGACCAGTCGAGCGCCGAACCCTGGGGGTCCGCATCGACGAGCGTGACCCGCTTTCCCCTACCGGCCCATTCGCCGGCTAGGTGCAGCGCCAGCGTCGTCTTGCCGACGCCGCCCTTCTGGTTGAGGAAGGCCACGATCATCGGCGGCCTCCCGGGCGTGGACCGAAGGGAAGCTGCGGAGGGCCGGAGGTCCCGTTTCTCGCCGCGCCAGCGTTGGTAAGAGCGGCGCTGCTGGTGCGCCGCTTGCCAGCGGCGCTTAGCGCGTTCGCGGCCTGCCGGACGAGGTTTTCCACCTCTCGCGCGCGCTCTTCAAAGTTAGATTCTCTGTTAGATTCTAAGTTAGCGAGGCGATTTTCGGTTCTGCTGTCGTGGGTTAGGCCGTGTTTCGGTTCCCGTTGGCACGAGGGGCCGGTTCCTGATGGCACGCGCTTTCGGGTTCCCGATGGCACGAAGCCTTTCACAGCTTTTCCACAGGGCGGCGTCCGCTCGAAAGCGAGCAACGTTCGGCCGCCGGCCTCGATCTCGAGGAACAGCGTGTAGCCGGGAAGCGGCTGGCGACGGATGATGTCGCGCAGCTCGAAGGCGAAGCGTTTGTACGGTGACAACGCGCCGGATTTCTGGTGGAGGTGGCGAAAGTCGAATCGCCAGCCATTGCGCTGGCGCCCGCCGTGCTTGCGCACCAGGCGATAGAGCCAGCGATCGAGCCCGCCTGTGAGATCGAAATAGGCCCGGTCGATCGTCAGCACGAGCGCATCGTCGAGAACGGCTTGATAAAACCAGTCCGGGACGATCATCTCGATCCCGTCCGGCTTGCCGTTGCGGTTGGTGCGCTCCTTCCACTCGTTGATCCACGAGAAGCGATGACGCCGGCCCTCGGCGGATTGGCGGATCGAGGTGCAGACCGTCGTGGATTGCAGACGATCGAGCGCGGCCTTCAAGCGCTGATAGTCGCGTAAGGACGTGCCGCGGCCGATGAATTTGAGAATTTCATAGGGCGTGGCGACCATCAGGCGCGACGTGCGCAGGCCGGCGTCACGCGCCTCGACGATCTGGCTCGCCGCCCAGATCAGGATGTCGGCGTCCCAAATGGTCGCCATGCCGTGATCGGGCACGGCCTCGACGCGGATCGACACATTGCCGGCGGCGAAGTCGATCGGCGCGACGCGGTGCGATTTGGAGAGGGAGAAAAACGGATAGGCCATGAGATCCTGTGCGTCTCGTGCTGCGAACTCGCCGGGGAGCGCACGGAACAGATCGAGCTGCCCGCGCTCCGAGAGGGACTGGTGTCGCGCCGCCATTCGGGAATCCGGGGGCGATCAGCGCGCGTATCGTCCGGCATGTGCCGGCGGCGCAGGCGTATGGCGCTTGGCCGGAAGCACGCTGCCGCGCGGATCGGAGGTGGAGGTGACGGCGCCGCGCTCGGCCCAGGCCTCAAGATCGTCGACCGCATAAACGACGCGACCGCCGAGCTTGCGATAGGCCGGACCCGTTCCGTAAGTCCGATGCTTTTCGAGGGTGCGGGCCGATAGGCTGAGGAATTCGGCGGCTTCCTTGGTGCGCAGGTAGCGCGGCGGGAGAACGGCGAGATCAGGTCGCATGGGAGGGCCTCCGTGGGTTCGTTGGGGCCGCCGGGAAGCGGCGGGTAACGAAGGCCACGTTGGCGAAGCAGGGCCGGCGAGATGCAGGGCGAATTCAGGGGGGCCTAAATTCGCCCACCAAGAGTCGGATGGAGATCGGCTAAAGTTGCCGCCGATGACGAAGCAACGTGCGATACCCACCCACCATCATCGCGCGGGCATCTCGAAGCAGGGCTTTGGTGGCGTGGCGGGCGGAAGATGCCTGCCAGTCGTCGCGACCGAGAGCGCCGATCCGAAATATGACCTGCGCAATTTCTTGCTGGGTCGCGCCCGCGCGATGACCGTCGAAGGCCTGCAGCATCCGGCACAGCCGAGCACGTTGCTGCCGTGTCAGTCGGGTGTCGGGCGGTATGGCGCGGCCATGGAGGGCGGAGAGCAAGCGGGCGACCGATTGGAGCCGGTCGAAGCCTTCCAGGCCGAGCGGGATGAAGGCGCCAAGAGATTTGGCGGGTCGTGTCTCGGACGGATGAACAAGCGCTACGCGCTGACCGTTTCCGAGATCGAGAACCAGATGGGTCTCGCTGCCGACATCGACGCTTACGGCGGCGTCGATCGTCGGTTGGGGATCAGCGCTTGCGGACGGAATATCCGGAGGTGGGCCAAGAACGATGGCGCTTGTGTCTTCCTGGGGAAGCCAGATCACCTGCGCTTCGGGAGGTGCCTGCATCGGGTCTACGGGGAAATCGCAACCCCCACCGCTGCCCGATCCCGTCGGTCAGCGTGCGCAGATCACTTTCGCTGTCGCCGAGCGCTTGAAAATCCCTGTCGTAGGTTTCGTTGCGGCGCAGCCATTCCCACGCGACGTCGGACGCGGTCATGTCGGCGACGTGCGCATAGCGTTCCGATGAACGCCAGCCGGAAGCATCTGGTGTCATCGCGATCCTCCCTAGTCTTTGAATTTGTGGGAGAGTCAGGATTCCCGGCTGGGTTGTTCAGTGGAAGTCAGAGGGCCGGCAAAGGGTGGTGCCGAAACGGCATCGCGGCGATCACTGTGCGGAGCGGACCAAGTCTCGATAGCCGTGCTCGGTCATCCACTGCGCGCGGGCGAGATGCGTGTCATGGACCTGGCGGCACCGCTGCGGCTCACGTGCCGTATCGAGGCCAAAGAGAATCTGGACGGCTTCGCGCCAATCAGCTCCGTCGCGCGAGGAATCGAGCAGGCGCAGATAGAGAACCATATGCTCGCGGTCATAGGCCGTGAGGGTCTGGCTGATCGGAGGCGCATCGAGAAACGGCGGCATCGCGGATTCCATCAGGCGACTATATTCGCGCGGAAAGCATTCGTTAACACTCGTGCCCGGCATTACTGTGACAACGTGCGATGGATGGTGTGCGCCACGCGATCACGGCGCTGCTAACGCCTCGTCGGCCGGTCGTCCCGCTCATGGAGCAGCAGCACTCCTTCGCCCTTGTCGGTGGAAAGCAGGACGATACCGGCTGTTTCAAGCGCCCTTCGCACCTGATCGCGCGTCGACTCGTACACCTCTAATCCACTTTCGGACTCAAGGCGCTTGAGCGCGGTTAGCGATGTCCGGGCCTTGTCAGCGAGCGTCTCCTGTGTCCACCCCAGCAACGCGCGCGCGGCCCGCGATTGTCGGGCGGTGATCATGCATGATCACCTCCCACCGACGGACACACGCTTGCCAGAACTACGACTATAATAGTCGTTCTTTGCGCCCATTGCGAGGGTAATCGGCGTCTCAGGGCTGGCGGTGCCCTCGCCGGGCGGCCGAAGTGATTCGCGCTAGCAGTGGAAAGGCCCCGGCCTGTTCGGCCGGGGCCTTGCTCGGGGCTCAGTCGCCGCGGCGGGTCGGGCGGGACCAGATCAGCGAGTGGGTGTCGCCGTCCTCGTCGTCGAAGAGGTTGGCGTAGATGGGGGCGTTGAAGCTCGGATCGTCGAGCTTGAGGCCCAGATAGTCGCGGCCCTCGTTGGAGCGCTTGGACCAGGCGGCGCCGATTTCCGCGCGGCCGACCAGAACCCGGTGGCTGGGGGCGTTCTCGCCGGTGGCGCGGGTGTCGGGGACGATGCGCACGCCCTTGGCTTGGACGCTGAGGGTTACGATTTCGCCGGTGAACTCGTTCGAGCCGGTCTTCTTGAAGGTGCCGATGGTCGCCATTGTAAGTCTCCGTTTCGTTTTCGGGACCGCTCCATTGCGGCCTCGATGGCGATCGACAGGCCGGAGGCGACCGACGCCGCATCGCTTGCGACCGGAGCAACGCGGAGGATGGCAGGAACGACTTTGTTGTTTCGCGAGGAATGACGGCCTTGGCCGGCAGGGGAAGAAAGTCGGGACGCGCCGTTGCGGCATAGGCGGTCGAGGCGCAGCCGTCCTTCGGTCAGATCAGGCCATTGGAGAGGCCGTTCGGAGCGGTCTGGAGACAATCAGGAACGGAAGATCATGGCGACCCGGTCGCAACCAGCAGACGGCGCAAGCTGAAGATCATCTGCGACCCGTCCTCCCCTTGTACAGGCGAGGGTCGAGCTTTCGTTTCGAAGTCGGCCAGTGGAGATGACGCCCTCGACTTCGTGTTGCACCGTTCCCGCGCACAGAGGCGCCGAGCAGAAATCCGGGCGCTGTTGAGGCGGCCGCACGATGGGCTTCAGTCAGGTTCCGGTGACGCGGCTCCCTCTCCAACTGCACAACGCTGAGGGCTGAAACCCCCGACTGGTCGTCCCGGCGACGGTTCCGTCGTGGTGTCAGGCTGGTGCAATGCCCTGGCTGGACGGGCCGGTGCTTGCCATCCCAGCGACGCGCGCGAACGCGGTGACGCCGACCGCGACCGCACCGATGACGGAGAACACGAGCTGCCAGGTCTCCGACGGCATGGTGTGTTTCACGATGCCATGCGTGGCGTGGAAGCCGGCGATCGCCGCGGGTGCGACAAATGCCAGCGCGATCAGCAGGCGTGCCCAGAGCGGGCGGACAATTCCAAGCAAGAGCTGCCCCACGCCCAACGTCAGGCCGGCGCCGAGCATGCCGATAAGGATGGCGCCGAGCCAGCCCGCGCCAGTGTCATAGGCCCAGGTGCCGGCGGTCACGCCCGCGAAGAATGGCAGTGCGAACACCGCGAGCGTGAACAGCAACCAGCACAAGATGCCGATGGCTGCGAAGGATAGGACAATGCCGAGGATAATCATGGTGGTGTCTCCGAAAGAGCAAATTCTGACGGTCGCGCCTTCCACCACCACCACGGCGCATTCGGGAGCATAGCAAAAGCTGTGCTCCGTCGGGAGCGGAAACCGCAGGGGTCTCCGCGTCGCCTGGAAGGGTGGCGCGCCGTCATGGCGCGAAGGGATCGACCTCGTGGACGATCTCCGAGACGTCGCCGTCGTATTCGTTTGCGGGTGTCACCGAGAGAGTGCCGTCGCCCGCGCGGAAGATGACGATGACGGCCATCAGCGTGGTGGCGAGGCTGAAGGCGAAGGCGTGTGCGTCGGGGAAGGACATCGATCCGGCTCCTGTTTCGAGCGGAGGACCATCCCCCCGCTGACAGGCGCCCGATGTGTTCGGCCGATGGCCGCAATCACCGCGCAGGCAACGCCGGCGCGGCGGCACGCTATGCGTAGTCCGACCCTTTACGGGTTGATGGCGTCAGGCCATCGGCTGGACCAAGGACCAGCGCCATTCAGCGGGGAGTGGTCTTCTCCGGGCTGGAAGCCGAGTCGATGTGGCCGTGACGTTGGTGAAGCCGTACTGTCTGCGCGAGCTGCCGTGCGACCTCACCTGCGTCATCCGCAAAGCCTGGTGGCCATTTCCTCGACGGCTCGCGCTGAAACCCGCCACGCTGAAAATGCGGATGGAGGTGGCTGATAATCCACTCGATGCGTGAAGGAGGCACCAAGCCGGCTTGAGCCGAATAATGGAGTGCCTTGGCGAGATCGTGCCCGATGTTCGCGCGGTTCCAAACATCATCGGTCGCGACGTTAAGCAGATAGGATTTGAGGAGGAGTTCGATGGCAATTGCAATCGCATGAAGGGCTTGATTGTCGAATCCTTGATCCGCCGCCCATTCGGCGGCTGCAGCCTTCACGGTGGCATTCTCCAGGAAAACCGCAGCGAGAACGGCGTCCGAACGTGCCGGTTTCGGGAGTGGCTTCAGTCGCTGCATTCGTTGCGTTATGCCATAGGCTTGGCCGTTTAGCAGGTGCCCGATGCGGCGGCGCTTACGCGCCGCCGAATTTCCACACCGGGATGCCGAGCTTCTTGGCTTTGTCGGCGAGGTTGTCATTGATGCCGGTGCCGGGGAAGTGCAGCACGCCCTTCGGCAGGATTTGCAGCATCTCGTCATTGCGTTTGAAGGGTGCTGCCCGGCCGTGCTTCGTCCAGTCGGGTGCAAAGCCGATCTGTGGGACATTGCGATTCCTGGCCCAGAGAGAAGCGATCTTCTCGGCACCCTTCGGCGACTTGCCGTGGATCAGCACCATGTCGGGGTGCTTCTCGTGAACCTGGTCGAGCTTGGCCCAGATGAGGTGATGGTTGTCGAAATCGAGCCCGCCGGTGACGGCGATCTTCGGTCCAGGCGGCAGGAGCACTTCCTGCTCGGCACGCTTCTTCGCCATGATGAAGTCGCGGCTGTCGATCATCGCCGAGGTGAGGTTGCGATGATTGACCTTCGATCCTGACCGCGGGAGCCAGGCTTTGCCGACCTGGCGTTCGTAGTGCTCGGCGGCCTGGTCGCGCATCAGTTCGAAGGCGGTCTGGCGTTCGACCTGTGTCTTGCCCTCGGCGATCAGGCGCTCGAGATCGACCGACTTCACCTCGCTGCCGTCCTGTTCGCGTTGGGAGCGCTTTTGGGCCTGCTCGTTGTCGTCGAGCTCGCGGTTGATCCGTTCGGCGGCGCGATGAAAGACGTTCACGGTCGACCAGAGGAGATCGTCGAGGTCGGGTTCGAGGCGCGTGTCCTCCAGGGTCACGATCAGGGCGTCGAAGATGTCGGCGACCGCGCCCGCGACCGCGTTGCCGTCCGGCAGAAGCCGCTGATCGGGTTCGTCGGCGAAAGGCCGGTAGCCGTGGAGCTGCAATTCGTTGAGGACGTGGTCAGTCGGTGAGGATTCGTGGTGCGGTTCGTAGTCGTCGAGATCGCGCATCGGATGCTCCGTCGGATGGACCGCGACCGTCGCGGCCTTCATGGCGACGAAGCACACCGGCGGGGCGGCCCTGCACCCGGAGCGCGAGCGAGGGCCGGAGCGTCAGCGGAGGATGGCGGAGGCCGGCTATTTTGTTTCGCGATGGAAAGCGGCCCCTTGGGGCCGCGCCGGAAAATAGTCGGCCGCAGCCATTGCCGGGCCGGCCTGCCTGTGGGCCGATCGCCCTCTCGAAGGCCGAGGCGCGGTCCTCTCCGATCCGCTGCGTCTGAGCGAGTACGGCGGCGGGGCCGCTGCCGCTTCCTTACCGGCTATGCCGCCAGCGCCATGAAGCGTGCGACGTCCTGCGGCCCGAGCTGTACCCGAGTCTGACTGCGCAATGTCGCGATGCCGAGGGTGCGGAGATCCTCGTTGAAGTCCCCGAGCTGTGGAGAGATCACGATCGCCTCGATCCCGGCCGCGTTCGCCCGTTCGATCAGGCTGTCACGCGCACCATCGCCTGCCGGATCGTCATCGCGCAGGATGTAGAGCCGCCGCAGCGTGTCCGGGAACAGGATGGCGGCGAGATGTGCCGCGGAGAGCGCCGCCACCATCGGCATGTTGGGCACGACCTGGCGGATTGAAAGGACCGTCTCGATGCCTTCGCCGGCTGCCATCACTTCGCCACCAGCGCCAAAGCGGACCGCGTTGCCGAGGAGATCGCCCATCGCCCGGCGCGGGGTTTCGAATGGCGCCTTGTCGTGGCGTCGTGAGTCGAGCCAGGTGCGATGCGCCCCGGTGATCATGCCGTCGAGGTCAGTGACAGCGGCGATCATGGCCGGCCAAGTCTCGGTCGGCGCATGCTCGTCCGGGCGATAATAGCAGTGCGGGTGGAAATACAGATTTCCGGCTCCACGGAGATCCGTAATGCCGCGTTGCCGGAGATACGCCGCGACGATTGTGCCCGCAATCGGCTGCGACATGCGGATGAGGCGCCGTGCGGCTTCGGGCGATCCATGTGGTGCGGGCGCCAGCGGCTGGAAGGCGGAGGGTTCCGGCGCTGGTGGTGGCATGCTGAGGAAGAGCCGAGCCTCGTCGGCGACATCCTTGAAGTCGATGAGGCCGCAGCTCTCGCGGATGACGTCGAGGAGGTCTCCATGCTCGCCGGTAGCGGCGTCAGTCCATTTCCCGGCGGGGCCTTTGGGCGAGTCCTTGAGCCGGACGTACATCGAGCGGCCCTTAGTGTTACGGGCGTCGCCCACCTGCCAGTAGTTGCCCTGACGGTGGCCATTGCTGAGATAATGGCGGCACACCGCCTCGGCCTGTCGGCCGAGACGTTGCGCGAGATCGGATGCGTCGAGACGGGCCATCACGCTGCCTCCCGCTCGCCGACGCGCTGGATCGGGTAGGTGCCGATCAGCTTGCCGATGATGGTCGCGCCGTCCGCGCCGACGGGCACGAAGAAGCGGAGCTTCCACGAGATGATCTCGCTGAAGAGGCCAAAGGCGCGCAGGCGCTCGCGCATCGCGTCGGTGAAGCCGGAGAGTTCGATGCGATCGGCGCCCATGACGCGCACGCGACGGAGTTGGAGGCCTTCGGCGAGATCGAGGATTGTCTTGCCCTCGATGAGCGCGGCATAGGCATGGTCGGCGGACAGGTTCGTCGTTCCGACTGTCGTGGCGTTGGCGACCCATGCGGGCGACACGCGGCGGCCGATGATCCGTTCCCCGTCATCGGTCTGGAGCCGATAGACACGGCTCGACTCGTTGGGCAGCCGCTTCCAGATCGGCAGCAGCAGGCCAGCGACGATGTGGATCGTGGAATCGGAATAGGCTGGCACCTCCGCGATCTCGGCGTTCCAGGCGGCGGTGAACTCGGCGCGACTGGCGGCGATCCAATGGCTTTCGTCCATCATGCGGATGGAGGCGTGATGCTGCTCCATCGGCCGGATCAGCCGCACGCGGCGTTCGATCTCCCCGTCGTCGAGCATCAGCGAAGGCGCTGGAAGCTGAACCGCGGCGCGGTGGGAGCGCTCGTTGACCAGCAACTTGGCGACCGGATCGTCGAGCCAAGCCATCGCCTCCTCGGCGGTCATCGGCCGGTTGCGCTCGCGCTGTTGGATGGTCAGCAGGCTGGTTTCCGCGCCGGTGCCGGGATGGGTGTAGATGGTCTGGCGATCGGTGACGACGAAGCTCTCCGCGCGCAGCGTCTCCAGTCCGATGTCGTAGATGCCGGCGGCGATCGCGCCCTCGACCTTGGCGGTCAGAAGCTGCTCGAAGGCGGCGAACAGGACGTCCTGCAGGTCGATGGTGAGCGCGAGCAGGCGGTTGAGAAAGGTTGTGATCGGCGGGAGCTCGTCCTTGATGCCGTTGTCGTCCATCAGCTTCAGGCCGGTCGTGTCCTCGAACCGCTGGAGCGAGCACCCTTCGATCTTGCCGCGGACGATCAGGATGTAGAGCTGGCGAAGCGCATCGCGCGCATAGTGGCTCTCCAGATTGTCCTCGGGTCGGAACAGGCCCTGGCCGCCGGTCTGGCGCTGTCCGCGCGTGATCGCGCCCAGCGTGTCGAGCCGGCGCGCGATGGTCGATAGGAAGCGCTTCTCCGCCTTCACATTGGTCGCGATCGGACGGAAGAGCGGCGGCTGCGCCTGGTTGGTGCGGTGGGTGCGGCCGAGGCCTTGGATCGCGGCGTCGGCTTTCCAGCCCGGCTCAAGCAGATAGTGGACGCGAAGCCGCGTGTTCCGTGCCGACAGCTCCGCATGGTAGCTGCGGCCCGTACCGCCGGCATCGCTGAACACGAGCACGCGCTTCATGTCGTCCATGAAGGCCTGGGTCTCGGCGAGATTGGCGGACGCCGCGCGGGTCTCGACCACAAGGCGCTGTCCCTTGCGCACGATACGACGCGAGCGGCCGGTGACTTCGGCCACCACGTCCGCGCCGAAATGCTGGACGATCTGGTCGAGCGCGCCCGGCACCGGCGGAAGGCTCGCGAGTTTCTCGATCAGCTCGGTGCGGCGGGCGACCGCCTCGCGGCTCTCGACCGGCTGGCCGTCGCGAAAGACCGGACGCGAGGACATATTGCCCTCGCCGTCGCTGAAGGGCTCGTAGAGCTGCACCGGGAAGGAATGGGCGAGATAATCGAGGACATATTCGCGGGGCGTGATGTCGACGCGAATGTCATTCCACTCCTCGGTCGGAACTTCGGCCAAGCGCCGTTCCATCAGCGCCTCGCCGGTCGAGACGATCTGGATGACCGCGGAATGCCCGGCCTCCAGGTCCGCCGCGATCGAGCGGATCAACGTCGGCGTCTTCATCGATGTTAGCAGATGACCGAAGAAACGCTGCTTGGCGCTTTCGAAGGCGGAGCGCGCGGCGGATTTGGCCTGGCGGTTCAACGTCCCGGTCGAGCCGGTGATGTTGGCCGCCTGCATGGCCGCATCGAGATGGTTGTGGATGATGGCGAAGGCGCCGGCATAAGCATCGTAGATGCGCCGCTGCTCGGCGGTCAGCTCGTGCTCGACCAGCTCATATTCGACGCCGTCGAACGACAGCGATCGGGCGGTGTAGAGGCCGAGCGCGCGAAGGTCGCGGGCAAGCACCTCCATCGCCGCGACGCCGCCGGCCTCGATCGCCTCGACAAACTCGGCGCGGGTCGAGAAGGGAAAATCGTCGCCACCCCACAGACCGAGGCGCTGCGCGTAGGCAAGGTTCTGGACCGTGGTGGCGCCGGTGGCGGAGACATAGACGACGCGGGCATTGGGCAAGGCGTGCTGCAGGCGAAGCCCCGCGCGCCCTTGCTGCGAGGGCGTGACATCGCCCCGTTCTCCCTTGCCGCCGCCAGCGTTCTGCATCGCGTGCGCCTCGTCGAAAATGATCACTCCGTCGAAATCGGAGCCCAACCATTCGACGATCTGCTTGACCCGCGAAACCTTCTCGCCGCGGTCGTCGGAACGCAGCGTGGCATAGGTTGTAAATAGGACGCCTTCCGGCAGAGCGATCGGCTTGCCCCGCGGGAAGCGCGAGAGCGGCGTGACCAGCAGGCGCTCCATGCCGAGTGCGGACCAGTCGCGCTGCGCATCCTCAATCAGCTTGTCGGATTTGGAGATCCAGACCGCCTTGCGCCGGCCCTGCATCCAGTTGTCGAGCACGATGCTGGCCGACTCGCGCCCCTTTCCGACGCCGGTGCCGTCGCCGATGAAGAAGCCGCGGCGGAAGCGGACGACGCCGTTTGCATCATCGGCGGCGGCCGCCACGACATCGAAAGTGTCGTCGATGGTCCAGGAACCTGCGAGAAAATCGGAATGGGCTTCGCCCGCGAAGATCAGGGTTTCGAGCTGGGAGTCTGAGAGCGAGTCCATGATGGTCGCTGGCAGCGTCGGCCGATAGCTCGGCTTGGGCGGGGCGACCGAGGCCATGGCGGCGGATTGCACGAGCTTGGTGGGATGGGCCTGAGAGCCGGGAATACGGATCGTCTGCAATCCGTATTGCTCGTAGATCGCGTCGCTGAGGCGGGCGCCCTCGGCCGGGGTCCAGTCGACGGTCTCATAGGCGAGCGGCACGCCCTCGGGATCGGCGAGGCCCACGCGGGTCGCCGATGTCGCCGCGGTGCGCGCGAGATAGCCGCGAACGGTGCGCGGCGTGGCGCCGGTCGGCATGACCTGAACAGCAGGCGCGACAGCCAGGCGCGGCGGCACATGCTCGGCGATCCACGTCATCAGCGTGGCGATGTCGGGAGCGGTGCCGGGGGACGCCGGAAATGCGGATGGCTCGTCGGCCGGGATCTTGTCGATCACGGTCAGCCGGGTTTCGACGGTCGTGCCGTGCTTGGCATAGACTGAGCCATGGACGGCGGCGGTGAACACGACGCGGCCCCTCTCCTGCAGGCGGACGAAGGCGTCGCGCCAGGCCGGTATGTCGGGGCCGAAATTCGCGCCGGTGATCGCGACCAGGCGCCCGCCATCGGCGAGCCGCGCGAGCGCGGATGCGAGATGGCGATAGGCTGCGTCGGCGACACGCCCCTCGACATTGGCGAGGACCGAGAATGGCGGGTTCATCACCACGATTGTTGGGACGGTCGCCGGGTCGAGATGATCGTCGATCTGGGCTGCGTCGAAGCGGGTCACGGGAATGGCCGGAAAGAGGGAGGAGATGAGTGCGGCCCGGGTTTCGGCGAGTTCGTTGAGGACAAGCGTGCCGCCGGCGATCTCGGCGAGGATGGCGAGCAGGCCGGTGCCGGCCGATGGTTCGAGCACGCGATCGGCGGGTGTGATGGCGGCCGCAGTGATCGCGGCCAGGCCGAGCGGGATCGGCGTCGAGAATTGCTGGAAGGCCTGCGCCTCCTCGGAGCGGCGCGTGTGGGTGGGCAGAAGTCCCGCGATCTTGCCGAACAGAGGAACCGCCGCAGCCGGAGACCCGGCTTTGCGCAAAAGCGCCTTTCCGTATTTGCGGAGCATGAGGACGGTTGCGGCTTCGCAGGCGTCATAGGCGTCCTTCCAGTCCCAGGCGCCGGCAGTATCGGACGCGCCGAAGGCGGTCTCCATGGCGGTGCGCAAGACCGCGGCGTCGATGCGCTCGCCGCGCTCGATGTGAGGAAGGAGGAGAAGTGCCGCGGCATGGATGGCGGCAGCGTCGGTCGGCTGATCGGCGGCGGTCGGCAGCGCCGCCGCAAGGGTGTGAGCATTCATGGGAGACGTCCTCGGGAGAGCGGAGCGGGAAAGCCCGCCGGCGCTCTCTCTCGGACCGGACGGGCTCAAACCCGTCCCGGCCTTCCTCTCGCTCTCAAGGGGCGCGGCCCGGCCGCGCCATCAAGCGACAGACAATGGTCTCGATGATGTCAGGCACCATCGCCGCCATCGATCACCTCGGCGAGCCAACCGTTGGTATAGATCCACGCCACAGTTTCGCCGGTCGCGAGATCGAGGACATGCGCGCCGCCACCGAAGCCATCGAGACGCGGCCGGGAGCAGGTGTTGGCGTACTGAAAGCCCCATCGGCCGGTGAGGTGGAATTCGGCGGCGCAGCGTATGACGAACTGGATCAGCCGTTCGGGATCGCCGGTGACATCGTCGCGCATCCAGAGTTTGGAGCCGCCATGCTCGGGCTGGATGGACAGGAGGAAGCCATCGGACGGCGGTTCCTCGGATGCTCCGTCCTCGGACAGTTGGTTGTAGAGATCGAGCGCGCGGGCTGCGGTCTCGGGCGTGCCGACATCGAGCAGGCATGAGAAATGGGTGAAATAGTCGGCCATGAGGCCACTCCCGGAGAGCAGGGAACGGGAGAGCCGGCAGGCGCTCTCTCCTCCATGTCCGGCTCGCCACGTCCGGGCCAAACTCTCCCTCTCGATCGGCGCGCATGAAAAAAGCCCGACGCCCCCGAAGGGACGCCGGGCTCGTCAAGTCAGATGAGGACCGCCGTCACTCCGCGGCGGCGAGGTGCCGTTCCTCCTCATCATCGGTGTTGGTCTCCTCGTCATCGCCGTCGAGGAAGTCCGGCAACGCCTCGTCGCCCTCGCCAGAGTCCGCCTCGGTGCTTTCGGCATCGGCGCCGGAATTGCGCAGCGGTTCGGGCAGCCAGCCCGTCTCGGCGAGGAGACGTTCGGCTTCGGTCGCCATGTCGCCCTTCTTCAGATGTGCGATGAGTTGGGCGGCGCGCTCGCCGGCGCCTTCACGCACCGCTTCGAGGATGCGGGGCTTGGTGACGCGGCCGAGATAGTTGGCGACGGTCGGCCGCCACCCGGCTTCGGCCATGTCGAGCCCGACCGCCAGCGACAGGCGATCGGCTTCGGCGATGCGCTGTTCGACACTATGCGCCGAGACACGGCCACCGTAGCGATCGGCCCGCTCATAAAGCGCATTGACGCCGAACGAAGCGCAATGGGCGAAGAGTTCGGCCTGTTCGGGGCCAGTCAGTGCGGCCAGCCCATCCCAGAGATCAGCGACTTTGGCCGGGAGCCGTTTGCGCCAGCTATCGTGCCGGGCCTCGATCGCCTTGGCATAGACGCTGTCACGAAGCCCTTCGGGCTGCGAATGGAAGGTCGTGCCCCGCACGCTGACCTCCATCGCGAAGCCGTACTGGCTGCCGCCGTAGAACACGTCCTGGCAGAACTTGTGCAGGACGGCGACGAAGGCGACCGAGGGATCGGTGGCGAGCTTGTCGCGGAGCGCGAGGGTGCGATCGGCGGTCAGCTCCGTGATCAGTCGATCGGGGAGCGGCTTGATCGTGTCGTCCTCGTCCTCCTCCTCGGGCTCGGCAGGTTTGCCGCAGATGGTGATGACCGCGCGCTGGACCGAAGGCGACGCCGGATAGTCAGCGTCATCGTCGCCGCCATCCTGCTCTTCACCCTCGCCATCGCCCGCCTGGTTGGCGATCTCGTCCTCGGGTCGGACATAGCCGCGGTCGATCGACAGCGTGCCGTCGGCGTCCAGGCTGACGAAGACCCCGGCGATCGCGATGTCGGCGGGTTCGTAGTGGACCGGCCGCTCGTCGAAGCTGGCGAGCGCGGTTTCGATTTCGCCAAGGCGCTGATCGATCTCGTCCGGCAACTCGTCGGCGTTCTCATATTCGGCCTCCAGCTTGGCGCACTCGGCGTTGAGCGCCTCGATGGTCGCCTGTTCGTCAGCCGTCAGGTCGAGCGGCGTGCCCACGATCTCGCGCAGGCCGTGGGTGGCGCCATAGGGGAAGCTCATCGCCACCTCGATCCATTTCCAGCCTTCGCCGGCGATCGCTTCGGCGGAGGCTTTCAGCTTGTCGGCGACCAGGCGATCGAGCAGCGCAGGATCCTGCAGCCAGCCGCCGTCGTCATCCTGGAAGAGATCGCGCAGCACGCAGCCGCCGTTGGTTTCATAGGCATCGATGCCGACGAATACGGCCCGCTTGTCGGATGCGCGGACGGCGGTCTCGGTCAGCATGCGCCGGATCTGGTAGGGTTCCCTCTGCCAGCTATTGCGAACCGACTCCCAGACCTGCTCCTGACGCGCATGATCGTTGGTGACGGTGAAGGCCATGAGCTGTTCGAGCGTGATGCCGTCCTCGGCATAGATATCGAGCAATGACGGCGAGACGGCCGCGAGGCGAAGCCGCTGCTTCACGACCTGGACGGACGCGAAGAATGCAGCCGCAATCGCCTCCTCGGTCATGCCCTTCTCGCGCATCGCCTGGAACGCGCGGAACTGGTCGAGAGGATGCAGCGGGGCGCGTTCGATATTCTCGGCCAGCGACACCTCGTCGACGAGGATGTCGGCATTGGCGTCCGACACCACGCACGGCACCTTGGAGGTCTTGGTGAGGCGCTTCTGCTTGACGAGGAGCTGCAGCGCGCGGAAGCGACGCCCGCCCGCCGGCACTTCGTACATGCCGGTTTCCTGGCCGTCGGCATCGAG
This sequence comes from Sphingomonas sp. PL20, assembly GCF_017875905.1. Taxonomy (NCBI): domain Bacteria; kingdom Pseudomonadati; phylum Pseudomonadota; class Alphaproteobacteria; order Sphingomonadales; family Sphingomonadaceae; genus Sphingomonas; species Sphingomonas sp. PL20. The sequence continues at coordinate 3,220,555 of NZ_JAGINH010000002.1, forward strand.
CACCGGCCGGACGTGGAGGGACTGGATGAGACCGCGCCGGGTGATCGACTCGGCCAGCTCGTCGATCGAGACGCCAGCCTTGACGCGGCGGACGTTCGACTGGCTCAGCACCAGCTTGTTGAAGGGGATGTCCTGCGCCGACGACAGGGTGATCTTCTGAATGGCAGTTGCCATGAGACTTACTCCGCGACGGGCGCCGAAAGCCTCTCTCTCGACCCTAAACCCGTCACGAAGCGAAGCACCGCCCTCTCACTCTAGGAGGGCAGCGACACCATCAAACGCCATCGGTAAGGTCACTGCCAGAACCGGCGATGATCCCGCGCCAGTCCTTCGTATTCGCCCATGACGGCTTGATGCCGCCCTAGAAATTCGAGCGCGGTTCGATGCCGAGGAAGCGGATCATGTTGTCGGGCGCGACGAAGTTGACACCCGAACCCAAGCTGCGGTCGCCTGTTGCGACGAGGCGGCGGAAAATCGCTACCTTGTCAGGATGCATGGGGGCGCCGCCCCACACAGCGTCCTGTACATATCGCGCGATGAAACCGGCGAGGACGTCGGCGACCTGAATGCCGATAGAATCGTGCGATCGCTGGAATTGCAGGTCGGCCGCCTGCGAGAATTCGAAGTCGGCCGTCTGCAGGGGCAATTTCACGCCAAGCTGCGCCAGGTCCTCTGCGAGCTTCTTGTTGTGCAGAAGAATGTCTCCGAACTGCAATTGCTCGTCGTGGAACAGCGTCACGCCGGAAACCTGCTTTCGCGCGAAGCGATTGATCCGGGCGTAGATGTTGGTGAACGATGTCAGGTTCGGCAGAACCCAGAGCAGCTTCCCGGCGGGATTCTTGTCGGGAATCGGTAATGCCCGCTCGACGGCCTTGGCTTTCGGCAGCTTGCGGAAGTCCTTCAAGCTGTCGCGCGCAAAACGGATGATCCCCGCCGCCACGTCAGTAGGCGGAACTCCGCTTCCCTGCGCCCACCGAATTATTTGCTTGTAAAGTTCGCGTATTTCCGCGTGGTCTCTGCTTTGGCAACATGCGGCAAAGGCGTGAGCCAGCTCGGGAGGTGCATATAGCGCCATGTAGTTCGCCATAACGCCCTTCATCCAAAGGGCGCCAGGTTGAGTGTCACATTCCCCCACATAGGGCACCACCATTCGCTCGATGATGTTCACGACAACGAAGAAGTGCTTGTCGACAAGCTCGATAAAGATTGGGGCGCGGCGCGTCTCAAGGAGGTCCAGAAGATCAAAGATGAAGCGCGGCTTGTCATAAGCCTGTTTTGATTTGAGCTCCGACGACTGGATGCGGTGCGCCTTTTTTAGTGCGCCCAATTTATCGGTGAAGTCCTGGTCGAGCGTGCAGCCGAATGCAGCCAAGGCGAACATGCGCTGTTCGACGAAGTAGGAGTCGATTTTGACCGTGCTCAGGTCGCCGGTATTGCCGCTTTCATCGATGTAATATTCCGCAGGCGCCTGCTCTAGCATTCTGTATCCAGTCGCTCGTTTGGCGATTGTGCTCCATGCCGCACCACTGAATAGGTGACCTGGATCTGGGCCACAAGACAGCCCGGAAACAGTATGGCTAGGGGACGCAAAGCCGGAGACACGGACAACCGCATCTCCGGCATTGCGGGGATCAGGCGGCGCGATCGAGCAGCTTCTTGGCCTTGCCTTCGAGCTCGAGCCGCGCGTCCTGGTGGGGCTTGTCGCGCGCGACGGCGGTGATGCCCTGGACGAAATCGAAGATGCTTTCCGGCGGGCGGCCTTCCTCGGCCAGCACCGCGTCGATGATTTTGCCCGTCTCGGCTTTCGAGAAGCCGCGGCGGCGCAGGAATTCGGTGCGCTCTTCGTCCTTGTGCGCGACGATGCGTTCGCGCGCCGCCTTGATGCCGGTGATGAACGGCTGCGGTGAGGAGTCCGCGAAGCTGAGCAAGGCCGGCGCCGCCTCATGGGCGAAGCGCGAAGCGGCGTATTTGGAATGGCGGATGGAGATCTCCTCGAAATCTTCGACGCCCCACAAATTGCGATTCTGGCACACGGCCCTGAGATAGAAGGACGCGATACCAAGGGTCTTGGCGCCCACTTCGCTGTTCCAGGCATAGAAGCCCCTGAAATAGAGATCGGGCGATCCATCCGCGAGCTTGCCGGCTTCGATCGGATTCAGATCGTCGACGAGGAAAAGGAAGACGTCGCGATCGGAAGCGTAGAGCGTCGTGGTGTCCTTGGTGATGTCGACGCGCGGATTATAGACGCCGGTCGACCAGTCGAGGACACCGGGCACTTTCCAACGGGTGTCGCCGGTGCCGTTGCCGGCGATGCGCTGCACGGCTTCGACCAGCTCGTGGTCGTAGATCCGGCCGTAGTCGGGGCCGGTCACGGCGCGCAGCTCGACGCGGCCGTCGTCGGTCTCGAGGGTCTTGATCTGCTCGGCGCGGTGGGCGGTCAGCCCATATTGCAGGTTGATGCCGGCGAGCGCGGCGGGGAGCTGCCGCAGATAGGCGGCCGGCGCGCCGACCTGGCTCGCGAGCTGACCGAAACTCCAGTGCGTCGGAGCGATGGGCTTGTCGGCGCCTGGTAGGATCAGGGCAAGCCGTTCGGGATCGGTGCGGCTGGCTTCGACATGGATAAGCGCGGATTCGACAACGCGCGTTCGGCTGCGCTCGGTGCGCTCGCGGACGGTCCGGCCGAGTTCGGCGAGCGAGAGATAGCGCTCGTCGTCGGGTCGCGAGAACCACTCCGAGGAAACCCGACCGATGCGCTCGCCGCGGTTGATGTCCACCTTCCAGCCGCCACTCACGTCGCGCCGGGCATCGAGAACCTGCATGTTCATGGGATCAAACTCCATGACGGGCGCCGGAAGACTCTCTCCCGACCCTCAACCCGTCACGGAAATCCGGTCCACACTCTCACTCTAATGAGGGCGTTGCGGGGTCTCCCCGCAGAAGGGGTCGGCCGAGACCCTGGGCTCGGCCGCAGGGGAAGGCTTTCCCCTCCAGGCCCCCTCTCAATCGCTGGCCCTTCCAGTCGGTTTGGGGGAGATTGAAAACTGTCAGAAAACCGCATATATTTCTGACAGGAGAAGTGCCGTGCAACGACTGACCGAACAGATTCTGGCGCACACCGAGGGCTTGCCCGAGGGCGCTCCGATCGCGGCGAAGAGCCTGCTCCATCTCGGCAATCGCGCCGCGGTGGATCAAGCCTTGTCGCGACTGGCTGAACGTGGCCGGCTGATGCGTGCCGGGCGCGGCGTCTATCTGCGCCCGGTTTCGAGTCGGTTCGGCGTCCGCGCGCCCTCCGTCGAGAAGGCCGTCGAAGCCCTCGCGCTCCAGCGCGGCGAAACCATCGTGTCGAACGGTGCCGCGGCCGCTAACGCGCTCGGCCTCACGACACAGGTGCCGGTCCGGTCGGTCTATCTGACATCGGGCCGTAGCCGGACGATGAATCTGGGCCAGCAGGTCGTCGAGCTGCGGCATGCGCCGCGCTGGCAGTTGGCGCTGGCCGATCGGCCCGCCGGACAGGCGGTGCGAGCGCTCGCCTGGCTGGGGCCGGAAAAGGCAGAAGCCGCCTTGATGACGTTGAAGCGCAAGTTGCCGTCTTCCACGTTCGGCGAACTCGTCGCGGTCGCGCCCCAGCTACCGAGCTGGCTCGCCAGGACGGTCGGCAAAGTTGCATACGGCCGAAGGAGCCATTCTCAGGTGGGCGGCCTACCTATTTAGATTGTCCGAAATTTGTATATTTATTTCGGACAATCCACTTGGTTCGCGTCCGAAAAAGGACTACAATTTTCGGACATGAACACCGACTCGCCCGATCTGAAGAAAGCCATGCTCGAGCGCATCCGTGCGGATGCGCCACGCAAGGTCTGGACGCCCAGTGACTTCGTCGATCTCGCCTCGCGGGACGCGGTCGATAAGGCGTTGCAGCGGCTGACGAAGGTCGAAATCCTTAGGCGGATTGATCGTGGGCTCTACGATCAGCCTGGCTTCAACAAACTCACCCAGAAACCCAATCCGCCTGATCCGCGCTCAGTCATCGACGCCGTCGGGCGACGTGACCAAACCCGGATGCTTGTCGACGGCATGACCGCGGCGAACGATCTGGGCCTAACTGACGCCGTCCCCGCCAAAATCGTGGTGCACACCGACGCTCGGCGCCGCGCGATCAAGCTCGGCAACGTAACGATCACCTTCCGTCCAACCGCGGCCAGCAAGCTATTCTGGGCCGGACGACCAGCGATGCGCGTCGTCCAAGCGCTTCACTGGCTGCGCGATCTCCTGGTTCGTGAAGGAGAAAGTGATCAGGTTAGGCGCAAGCTCGCCAATCTTTTCGAAGATCCCACGGTGGGACCGCCCCTCAAAGCGGATCTCACTGCCGGTATGACAGCTCTTCCGACATGGATGTGGGTGTTTCTCAAGCCGCTCGTTGAAAGCGACGCCGGCGTTCGTCGTCGGCACGTCGATGATGATCGTGATGATGCTGATCATGATCGTCATCAACAAAGAACGGCGGACGATGCCGATGATCAGCGTCATGCTGCCGTCGCCCGGCCCAAGCGAAAGCCGCTCTCCCCGCAGAAGGCACAAACTGCCAAGCGCGGTGCAGCCCGGGCGGTGAAGACATGAATCCGGCTTTCGACGAGGTTCTCGCGGCCGGGTCGGACGCGATGTTGAGCGCCTTCGATACGACGGCGCTACGCCTCGGCACGGCGTCTCAGAATATCGAGAAGGACTTCTGGGTCTGCTGGACGCTGGATGCCTTGTTCAATGGCTTGAACGTATGGCTCGCCCCGTCGGCAAGCGGTTTGTGTCTGATGTTCTGAGCAGTCTGCGAAAACGTATCCGGCCTTTCGACGCGAGGTCGTTGGCCAAGATGGAGATCCGCGCGTCCTGGTCCTCATAAAGGGGCCGGCATCGAGTGCCATTTTAAGCCATAGGGTTCCAGGTCACCGGTCGACTGTCAGGCCATCTTTCACTTACCTCCCGCAGACATCATCCAGCCGGTGCAAGGTGCATCGGCTGATCTCGTTCACGCCGCTTGTGCGGCTGGATCGTAAGTACGCTCATGACGCAGCAGCGCCCAGACGATGCGCGCCATCTTGGCCGCTAGCGCCACCACGACGGTGTTGTGATGGGAACGCGACAAAAGGCCGCGTAGCCAGGCGCCAAGTCGTGTGTCGCTCTTGCTCATCGTCGGTAGTGATGCCCGGGCACCCTGGATCAGGTTTTTCCGCAGATAGCGGCTTCCGCGCTTGGTAATGCCGAGCAATCGCGGTTTACCCCCGGTCGTTGCTTGACGCGGCACGAGCCCAAGCCACGCGGCAAGATCCCTGCCCCGTCCGAATGTTCGAGCGTCGCCAACTGCAGCTACCAGCGCCGTCGCGTTCAGCGCGCCGATACCAGGAATAGTCAGGAGGCGCCGCGTTCGCTCATCCGAGCGGGCAGCCTCGGTAAACTCGGCATTGAGATCTGCGATCCGGTCATCAAGGGCAATCCAGCGCAGACGCATATCACTGACGAGCCGGTGGATACGAGAGCCCAGCACTGGCTCGTCACCATCGAGCATCTCACCCAGCCGGACGGCAAGCTTTGCGCGTCCTTGCGGGACTATGTAGCCGCGCTCCAGAAGAAGACTTCTGATCTGGTTCATCAACGAGGTGCGATCACCGACAAGCTGGTCACGGATGCGATGCAGCGTTTGCATGTCGAGTTGTTCCTCGGTTTTCAACTCGACGAACCGCATGGTCGGCCGTGTTGCCGCTTCCGCGATCGCCTCAGCGTCGCGGTCGTCGTTCTTCTGCGCCTTAACGTATGGACGGACATATTCCGGCGACATCAGCCGAACGGCATGGCCTTGTCGTGCCAGCGCCCGTCCCATGTGATGAGCTCCGCAGCAGGCCTCCATCGCCACGACGCAAGCCGGCAGACCTGCGGCGTATGTGATGACCGTGTCGCGGCGCATCCGTCGGCGGACGACGACCTTGCCGGTCGCATCCAGCCCAACCACGCTGCAGCTGTTCTTGCCTAGATCAATTCCCAGAACCGATACGTCCATGACCTTCGCTCCTTCCTCAAACGACCTGCTGTCGTAGGATGACAACGATTCGGATAAGGGGCGAGCCATCCATAAAGAGGGCGGACCCCGCCTCCTCTTCAAAGGTGGAACCTCCCTGTCCAAAGGGTTTGGTTTGATCAATCGCTTCTCCGAAGACATTGATGTCACGGTGTTTCGGGACGACATCGGCGAGCCGGCGACCATCGAGGAGCTCGAAGCGCTGAGTAGCAAAAAGCGCCGGGCGCGCCTCGATGCGATCAAGGACGCCTGCCAAGCCTACATCAACGGCCCGCTGCGGGCTGAGTTGACGCAGATCCTGCAGGACCGGCTTCAGGCTGCCGGCCTCGATGCCGGCGCGGCCCGAGTGGAAGCCGATGACGCTGATCCCGACGGGCAGACGCTTCTGATCTGGTATCCCGCGGCGACGCCGCGATCGGATTATGTGCGGGCAGCGATCAAGATCGAGTCGGGCGCGAAATCCGCGCTCGATCCGAACAGCGAAGTGCCGATCAAACCCTATGTCGATGATGATCTGCCGGCGCTCGACCTGACCGTGCCGGCCGTCCGCACGGTCGATCCGGAACGTACCTTCTGGGACAAGGTTGTCATCCTCCATGGGCTGCGGCGCTGGTTCGACAAGCGCGGCGAGCTGCGCGGGGGCGGCCAACGCGTTTCCCGTCACTATTATGACCTGCACCAGCTCGCCGCGGCCCGCGTCGGCGCCGCCGCCATCGCTGATCCGGCGCTCGGTGCGGATTGCGTCGCGCACGCCCGGATGTTCTTCAATCGACCGGACTTCGATCTCGCGAGCGCTGCGCCTGGCTCGTTTGCACTCGCCCCGCATGACGCGATGATCGAGCAACTGCGCGTCGACTACAGGGCCATGCAGGGCATGATCTTTGGCGATCCACCGGATTTCGAGGCGGTGCTCGACAGCATCGGCTCGCTCGAGACGCGTCTCAACAAGAAGGGCGATACGGGAGGCGGGGCCGCGCGATGAACCAGTTGGAGGGAGCTTTCGACACCGGGCAAAAGGCAGACGCGCGTGGCGCGGGCGAAGCGATCGTAACCCCGCTGCGCAAACGCCGCCTCAGCGGCGAACTCTACGAGCGCGACCCGAAGATAGAAGCCCTCATCGCCGAATTGGCAGTCCTGCCGCGTGATGGCTTGATCGCCAGGGCGGAAATCACCAAGCGCTCGGACCCGGGCTACGTCCCGAGCGAATGTCTCGTTTACTTCATTCGCGCGAGCCGTCGCGACAACAACGAGGTGTGGTTCGAGCGCCTCTATCGGATCTTGACCGAACGGGTGCTGCGCAGTTTGCCCAGGGCGGAAAGCTCCGATGGAAAGACGGAATCGCTGACGCGCGGGGTCGTGCGCGACAAGGTGTTCGGCCGGTTCGTCGAGCTCTTTTCGGCGGACCGCGCCGCCTACGACGAAAAGGTCGACTACTTCGAGGTGCGCTTCGATGGCGCGCTAGCGAGCCTGCGGCGCGATGCGCAGGAAAAGGCCTGGCGCGACGAAAACCGTTCCCAGCCCCTCGAATATGACGAGGAGAGCGGAGAACTGTCACCGGAGGTCGAGGCGGCCGCAGGGACCCACGATCCCTTCGCCGTGTCGGATTTCGACGACCCGTCTTACCGGTCGCGCCTGGATGCAGCGATTGAAGCTCTACCGACAGAACAAAGCAGGATCATTCACATGTTGAGACAGGGCTTCCCCATCGACTCCAAGGAGCCGGACGTCATGACCATCGCCAAGGCTTTGGGCCGCTCCGAAAAGACCGTCCGAACCTACCGCGACAAGGCCTTCGCCGCCCTGCGAGCTGCCATGGCCGACGGAGACGAGCGGTGAGCCCCGGCGGCGGACGTCCATCCCGCGAGGCCGTGCTCGACGCGTTCGCGGTCGAGAGCGAGCCTGGCCGGTCGACCTTGGAACGCTATCTGCGGCTATACCCGGAATATGCCGGGGAGCTCATCGACCTCTCGCGCGAACTCAGCCGCGAGGCTTATGAAGATGCCGCACCCCTCTCTGCTACCGATCGGGCGCTGATCGACGCTGCCTGGTCGCAACACGCGAAGGTTATGCCGGCGGCAGCAGCCGACCCTTTCGCGGCGCTGACGGTCGATGACTGGCGCGCCGTCGCGCAGCGTCTGGACGTGCCCCGGCAGGTCGTGACCGCACTGCGCGAACGGCGGGTCTCTCTCGTCAGTATCCCGCGACGCTTCCTGGCGATATTGGCGGATGCGATGCGCAGCTCTGTCGCACAGTTGGAGTCGTCCTGGGGGCCAGCGCACCTGATTGTCGCGCGCAGCTATAAGGCCGACAGCAAACCGGTGGCCGGCGAGCAGGTCACCTTCGAGCAAGTGCTGATCGATGCCGGCGTCCCGGCCGAGAAGCGCGCCCGGCTGTTGGCGGAGGCGGACTGACATGGACAGTGTGGAGCTCGCCAGGCAAGTCGCCGCCGAGCTTCACGCTCGCCTCGTTGCATCCGGCGCCGATCCCTGGTCGCCCTATGACTTTGCTGTCGCCGAGGCCAAGCGGCGGGGGATTGATGTCGAACGGACTGCCGCCGGCGCAGCCGTCCTCAATGGCGGCCGCGCGACTTTCGTCGCCGCCGACGATCTGATTCTTCACGAGAATATGGGCTCTCCGTTCGAGCAAGCTTTCCTCGTGGCGCATGAGATCGGCCATGTCGAGCTGGGCGACGATCCTGGTGGCGAAGCGGCGCCGATGATTGATCCGGCACGCCCGGCCGAGCCCTCACCAGTCGGAATGGATCGGGTTGTCGATTATGGACGCCGGCAACGCCGCGAAGTCCAGATGGACCTGTTCGCGCGCGAACTGCTGCTTCCGCGCACCGTCGCGCGGGCGCTCCATGTCGACCAAGGGCTCGCCGCGTCCGCCATCGCCGCGAAGCTCGGCGCGCCGTTCGAGGTCGTCGCGCAGCAGTTGTTCGATGCTTTGCTGCTGCCGCCCGTGCCTCCCGCCGCGACTGCGGCGCATGTCGAACGGCCGCTCAATCCGCTGCAAGCGGCCGCTGCGGCGCATCGCGGCGAAGCCTATCTGCTTGAGGCGGGGCCTGGCACCGGCAAGACGCAGACGCTGATCGCGCGCGTCGAGGGCCTTCTAGGCGAGGGCGTCGATCCACGGCGCATACTGCTGTTGACCTTTTCGAACAAGGCAGCGGGCGAGATGGCCGAGCGGATCGCGCGCAAGCGGCCCGAGGCTGCGGCCGCGATGTGGATCGGCACGTTCCATGCCTTCGGCCTCGATATCATCCGTCGTTTCCATGCGGAGCTCGGCCTGCCGAAGGACCCGCGGATGATGGACCGGACCGAAGCGGTCGAACTCCTCGAGGGGGAGTTCCCGCGGCTTAGGCTCGCGTACTACCGCAATCTTTACGATCCGACCCAGATCATTGCCGACATGTTGGCCGCCGTATCGCGGGCGAAGGATGAGGTGGTCGACGCCGAAACCTACGCCGCGCTCGCCGACGCCATGCAGGCGAAAGCCCAGGACTCGGATGCGCGCGAGGCGGCGGAACGCGCCGGCGAGGTTGCCCGCGTCTACGCGGCCTACGAACAGCTCAAGCGCAACGCGCATTGCATCGACTTCGGCGATCTTGTCGCCTTGCCGGTGCAACTGCTCGAAAAGGAGGCGGCCATCTGCGCGGCGCTGCAGGCGCAATATGATCATGTCCTGGTGGATGAGTATCAGGACGTGAACCGCAGCAGCGTGCGGCTGCTGAGCGCACTGCGGCCCGACGGCCGCAATCTCTGGATGGTCGGCGACGCCAAGCAGTCGATCTACCGGTTTCGCGGTGCCTCATCCTTCAACATAACCCGGTTCGGCAAGGAGGACTTCGCCGGTGGCAATCGCGGTCGATTGAAGCGTAATTATCGTTCGGTGCCGGAGATTGTCGCCAGCTTCTCCAGTTTCGCGATCACGATGCGCGCCGGCGATGCGGATAGTGGCCTCGACGCGGACCGCGACGCCAATGGACATAGGCCCGAGTTGCGCACGGTCCAGCGCGCCGAGCAGCAGCAGGTCGCCCTGGCCGACGCTATCGAGGAGCTGCGGCGTGACGGCTACGCCTATCGTGACCAGGCGGTCCTGTGCACCGGCAACGAAAAGCTGTCGACGATCGGGCAGGACCTGGAACGGCTCGGCGTGCCGGTCCTCTTCCTGGGAAGTCTGTTCGAGCGGGGTGAGGTCAAGGATCTCCTGGCTCTCCTCTCGATCCTGGTCGATCGGCGCGCCATGGGCCTGGTGCGCATTGCCTGCTGGCGAGACTTCGCCACCTCCTTTGCCGATGTGGTCGCGGTCTTCGACCATCTGCGGGCGGCCGAGCACGCGCCGGCGGGCTGGCTGCGGCATGGCGAGGCGATCCCCGGTTTGAGCGACAGGGGGCGGCAGACCGTTGCCAAGCTCGCGACTGCGCTCGATGGTTTCGATCAGACGGCCTCGCCCTGGACCGTGCTCGCGACGCTGTTGCTCGATCGCACACGCATCGCCGCGCGCCTGGGCGCGTCGGAGGATCTCGCCGACCGCACACGGGGCATCGCGATCTGGCAATTCCTCAACTTTGTGCGGGTACAACCGGCCGGACGCGGGCTGCCCATCACGCGCCTGCTCGATCGTGTGCGCAGGCTCGTGCGGCTCGGCGACGACCGCGACCTGCGCCAATTGCCGGCGGCCGCCCAGCATCTCGACGCCGTGCGGCTGATGACCATCCATGGCGCCAAGGGCCTAGAGTTCGGTGGCGTCCATATTCCTGGGCTTAACAGCGACACGATCCCACGCACGCCGCCGGCGCCGCCCTGTCCGGCGCCCGACGGGATGATCGCGGGGGCGGAGGGCAGTGCGCTGGAGGCGTTCCGCGCAGGTCAGGCCGAGGAGCAGGAGTGCCTATTTTACGTGGCGCAGTCGCGCGCCCGCGATCGCCTGATCCTTTATGCGCCGACCGAGAAGAGTAACGGCCACAACCGACCGCTTTCGCCATTCCTCGACCGTCTCGGGGCGACCTTAACACGCCGTTCGCTCGTGCCGGCACGGCCGCTTCCCGTGGCCGCGGAAGCTCGGGATATCGATTTGGTGGTCGACGGACGGCTGCGGTTAGGCGCCCCGCAGATCGCTCTTTATGAATCCTGCCCGCGTCGCTTCTTCTACACGCATGTCCTGCAGGTCGGCGGCCGGCGAACCGCGACCGCCTTCATGCATCTGCATGAGGCGGTTCGCGTGGTGGTCGAGGCGGTGATCGCGTCGGATGGACCCGTGTCCGAGCAGGCGCTGCAAGATCGCATCGATGCGGCGCTCGCCGGCGAGGGGCTCGGCGAGCACGGCTATCGCGCGGAATTCCGCGATCTGGCGCTGGCAATGCTGCGCTTCTTCCTGGCGAACCGCGCCGAAGCAGTCCCCGAAGCGCCGGTCGCGCTCAGCCTCAGTTTCGGCGGCGAGGAGATCATCGTTCGGCCGGACGAGGTGCTGGTGCGGCCGGACGGCATCCGCGCCGTGCGCCGCATTCGCACGGGTCACATGCGGTCGGCCGAGGGCAAGGATGTCGGCGCGGCGGCGCTGATGCTGGCGGTCAGGCAGTCCTTTCCCGGCGCGGTCGCAGAGCTCGTCCATCTTTCCGACGGCGAGGCACATGCGCTTGCCTTGTCCGATCGGGAGCTGAAGGGGCGCAAGGACAAGCTCGCAAAGTTTCTCGGCGACATCCGCGCCGGACGGTTTCCGGCCGAGGTTTCGTCGCGCACCTGCCCGAACTGCCCGGCCTTCTTCATCTGCGGGCAGACCCCCGACGGCCCCTTGCAAAAAAAGTTCGTCTGACCTTACCGGTCGGCCTCCCTCGCTCCGATTGGACCCTTAGAGCCGCGGCGCTGCCTCGGCCGAACCTAAGGACCCAATCTTATGAACACCGAAGAACTTCTTGATTACGACGATCTCGGCAACGCCCTGCGCGAAGGCCGGGCGTTGCGTCCGGCGCGGGGGTATCGCTTTCTCCTCGCGCAGGGCGATCTCAACTTCCAGTCCCGTGTGGTGAGCGATCCCGTGCCGCTCGGCCGCCAGTTGCTGGAAGCCGCGGCACTCGACCCGCGGGACGGTTACAGCCTCATCGCGATCCTGCCCTCGGGCGATTTCGAGGATGTGAGGCTCAACGAGCCGTTCGACCTGCGTGAGCGCGGCGCCGAGCGGTTCATCGCCTTCCAGACCGACCGCGACTTCAAGCTGACCCTCAACGACCACGAGCTGCTCTGGGGCAAGCCGGTCATCAGCGGCACGGTGCTCTACGGCCTCGCCAAGCCCGGCGAGGGGGAGGCCGTCTTCCTCGAGGTTCCCGGCGGTGAAGATCGCCTGATCGAGCATGGCGAGCTGATCGATCTGGTCCAGCCCGGCATCGAGCGGTTCATCACCGCGCGGCTGACGTTCGAGATCATCGTCAATTCGCGGCCGCGCACGGTGAACGCCCGCACGGTGACGTTCGAACAGATCGTCCAGCTCGCCTTCCCGGGCCAGCACGAACCCAACGTCGTCTTCTCGATGACCTATCGGCACGCGGCGTCGACGCCGCCCGCCGGTGAGCTCGGGGTTGGCGGCTCCGTCGACGTCAAGAAGAAGGGCACGGTGTTCAATGTCACGCGCACTGTTCAGTCGTAATCCGGACCTCAAGCGGCTGCGGGACGAAGGCTACTTCGTCCAGCAGCAGGGCGGGTATCTCGTTATGCGCGAGGTGCCGTATGTCGATGCGCGCCGGGAGGTGCGCATCGGCACCCTCATCTCCAGCCTCACGCTGGCCGGAGATCAGACGCGCCCGCCCGACACCCATGTCATCCACTGGGACGGCGATTTCCCGTGCCACGCCGACGGCAGGCCCATCCAGGGCATCTCGCATGCGGCCGGCGCCTTCGATCTCGGCCACGGCCTGAAGGCGACGCACAGCTTCTCCAGCAAGCCAGACGGCGGCTACTCGGACTACCACCACAAGATGACGAGCTACGCGAATATCCTCGCGGGCCCGGCCGCAGTGCTGAAGTCCGGCGCGACGCCTCGCACCTTCCGCGAACCGGAAGAGGAGGAGGACAGCGTCTTCAACTATGTCGAGACCGCCTCCGACCGTGTCGGGATCGGCGTCCTGACCGAGCGACTCGTCAACGAGCGGGTCGCCATCATCGGCGTCGGGGGGACCGGCGGCTACATCCTGGATTTCGTCGCCAAGACGCCTGTCCGGGAAATCCGGCTGTTCGACAGCGACGAGTTCCTGACCCATAACGCGTTTCGCGCGCCGGGCGCTCCGAGCCTGGAGGAATTGCGGGAAGCGCCCAAGAAGGTCGAATACCTGAAGCGCATCTACAGCCGGATGCACCGGAACATCGTGGCGCACGATGTCGCGCTCGGCGTCGACAACATTCACCTTCTCGACGGCGTCACCTTCGCGTTCCTGTCCCTCGATGCGGGTGACGCTAAGCGGCTGATCGTAGAGAAGCTCGAGGCGATCGGCGCCGCGTTCGTCGATGTTGGCATGGGGCTCGAGCTCGACGAGGGGTCGCTGGGCGGCATCCTGCGCGTCACCGCCAGTACGCCGGAGAAGCGCGATCACGCGCGGCAGCGCATTTCCTTCGTCGGCGGCGGCGCCAAGGACATCTACGCCTCCAACATCCAGGTCGCGGATCTCAACGCCCTGAATGCTGTCCTCGCGGTCGTCAAGTGGAAGAAGATTCGCGGCTTCTACCGCGACCTCGAGCGCGAGCATCACTGCACCTACACCACCGACGGCAACATGCTGATCAACGGGGATCTCGCGTGATACGGCACAAGCGACTCGAACATCGTTTCGTCGAACACATCCCTGAGCGCCTTGAGGCAGGCATTCTCTATGTTTCGATGGAATATGCCACATCAGCCCACAGCTGCTGCTGCGGTTGCGGCGAGGAGGTCGTCGCCCCCTTCACGCCGACGGACTGGAAGATGACGTTCGATGGCGAGACCGTCTCCCTTCGGCCGTCGATCGGCAATTGGACGCTGAAATGCCGGTCACACTATGTGATCGACCGCAGCAAGGTGATCGAGGCCGGCCCCTGGAGTGACGAGCAGGTCGAAGCCGAGCGTCGTCGTGACCGCGCTGCCAAAGCGCGCTTCTACGGGCAGACGCCAGCGATCGAACTTGCCGTTCAGCCCGCTCCCGTCAAGGCGGCTCCCGGCTTCTGGCGCCGCGCCTGGCGTTGGCTATCTGGCAGATCGTGACGATAGGCCCGACGGCAGGTTGCCGTCGGGCTATCCCGCTTCGGAACGCAGCGCAGCCCTAAGAGACAAATCAAGAACATCTATCAGGAGCTTACACGGTCTTCGCCGAAATCCTTGTGCAAGGAATGACCGACACACCATATATTGATGTTAGGCATGGGGCGATCTCCTAGCACGTGCGCGTCTCCACTCATGGTGGTGGGGACGTGGGCGAGCTTCTTGCGACCTCCTCCGGTGCCTGGCGAGGACAGATAGGCATCGAGAAGGAGCGTGGAGAATGGATGCTACCGAATTCAAGCCCGGCGATCTTGTGCGGGTGAAGTCAGGCGGGCCGATCATGACGGTCGAGCAGGTCGGGAAGACGGCCATGCTGGAGGAGGATGCCGTCTGGTGTGTCTGGTTCGAGAAGGTGGGCAACAAGCAGGTCGCGCGGAAAGACACGTTCGCGCCGGTCGTGCTGGAGAAGGCTGAGAAGCCACGAGCCGCGTTCTCCGTCGGCGTCGTTCGGGCGTAGCGTGGTGCCTCATGCCGTTTCGCGGCCTGTTCATCGGCATCGACCGTTATAGCTCGACCGGCATTGATGAGCTGACCTGCGCGCGTCGCGACGCGACGGCGCTGGAGGCACTGTTCTTCGACACGCTGGGCGGCAGCACAGTCTTGCTGGCAGATGCGGAGGCCACGCGGCAGCGGATTGAGGACGCATTTGCCGACCTGGCCGGCTGCGGCCCCGAGGATACGGTGGTGATCGCGTTCTCCGGCCATGGGTCGGAGACACATGAGCTCGTCACCCACGACGCGAATCCAGATGATCTCGCCGGCTCCGCGATCCCGCTCGAGCTGTTGCAGGAATGGTTCTCGCGGATACCGGCAAAGCGCCTGATCCTGTTCCTCGACTGTTGTTTTTCCGGCGGCATTGGGGCGAAGGTTCTGCACGTCGATGCGAAGCCGCGCAGCCTTTTGTCCGCCGAAGCGCGCCTGGCTCAGCTTGGCGGCGCTGGTCGGATCATCTTCACCGCCTCCGCGGCGACCGAGCCCGCCTATGAGCACCGCCGGTTCGGGCACGGCTTTCTGACCCACTTTCTGCTTGAGGCGCTATGTGGCGCCGAGGAAGTCGTGAGCGGCGGCAAGCTCTCGCTCTACCGCCTCCTCGAGCATGTCACGAGCCGCGTCCGGGCGGCCGCGCTGCAGGGCGGCAAAGAGCAGAACCCGACCATGCGCGGGAGCATCGACGGCGATGTCGCGTGGCCCGTGTTCGTGCCGGGCGCTAAGTATCGGGCGGCCTTCCCGGCGCGTCTGCCTGCCAAGGTGACGTCCGATCTTGCCAGCCTCTCGTCGGCCGGTTTCCCCGACGCGCTTGTCACCGCCTGGGCTGGAGCGATCCCGTCCTTGAATGCGCTTCAGATCTCCGCCATCACCGACTTCGGCGTGCTGGACGGCGAGAACCTGGTGGTGTCGGCCCCGACATCCTCGGGCAAGACGATGGTGGGCGAGCTCGCGGCGCTCCGGAACGTGCTGGATCGCAAACGGGCTTTGTTTCTGCTGCCGCTTAAGGCCCTTGTGGCAGACAAGCGGCGGCACTTCGAGAGCGTCTATGGCGGTTTCGGGGTCCGCACGGTGGAAGCGACGGGCGAGACGGACGACATCGCGCCTCTGCTGCGGGGCCAATACGATGTCGGTCTCCTGACCTATGAGAAGTTCGCCGCGATCGCGCTGACATTCCCTCATGTGCTGGCGCAGGTCGGCGCGATCGTGATCGACGAAGCGCAGATGATCGCCGACCGTGGCCGCGGCGCGAATCTGGAGTTCATTTTGACGCTCATCCGGATGCGCCGGCGTGAGGGGATCGAGCCCCAACTGATCGCGCTTTCGGCTGTGATCGGGGACACGAACGGCCTTGAGCAATGGCTCGGCGCGCGGCTCTTGCGGCGCACGGAGCGGCCCGTTCCGCTTGAGGAGGGCTTGTTGCTCGGCACCGGGCATTTCCGCTTTCTTGACCCGGAGAATGGCAATGAGCAGGTTGAGGGGCCGCTCGTTCGGCGTCTTGTCGGCGGCAAAGGATCCAGCCAGGATTGGATCATCCCGCTGGTGCGCAAGCTTGTGGCCGAAGGCCAGCAGGTGATCGTGTTTCGCGAAACCAAGGGCGAAGCCCGCGGCTGCGCCAACTATCTCGCAGAGTCGCTCGGATTGCCTCCGGCTGCCGAGGCGCTGACGCAGATGCCCGGCGGCGATCCCTCGCAGGCCAGCGCCGACTTGCGGAGCGCGCTGGGGCGCGGCGTCGCTTTCCACAACTCGGATCTCGACCGCGAAGAGCGGCGCGTCATCGAGGAAGAATTTCGCCGTAGCGGCTCGGGCCTGCGCGTCATCGCAGCCACGACGACGCTGGCGATGGGCGTGAACACGCCCGCGTCATCGGTCATCATCGCCGGCTTGAATCATCCCGGCGACGAGCCCTATTCGGTAGCCGAATACAAGAACCTAGTCGGTCGCGCGGGAAGGCTTGGCTTCGCCGAGAAGGGAGCTTCGTATCTGCTGGCGCTCGATCCGCGCGCCGAGCATGATCTGTGGTCGCGATACGTGACCGCGGAGCCGGAAGACTTGGTGTCCCGCTTCCTCGACGGTACAACCGACCCACGCTCCCTGATTATCCGCGTCCTAGTCGCGGCACAACGAGCGGCCGGCGAAGGCGTGCCGAGCGAGGAGATTGTCGAATTTCTGGAATCGAGCTTCGGCGCGTTCCAAGCCCGGCGCGCCCATAGCGCGTGGCAGTGGAGCCGGCCGGATCTGCTTTCGGCCCTAGCGGATTTGGAACGCCACGGCCTGGTGCAGAAGAACGCTACAGGCGCGTATGAATTGACCAAGCTGGGCCGTCTCGCTGGCGAAAGCGCGGCAGAGGTCGGGTCCATCGTCGCGCTCGTAGATTGCCTCGGCTCGCTTCAGCCCCAAGAAATCAGCGATCCCGTCCTGATTGCCGCAGCTCAAACGACGGTCGAGGTCGATCAACTCCTTTTTCCGATCAACCGAAAAAGCACGCAGAAAGAGCCTCAGCTATGGCCCAACGAGCTGCAGAGGCAGAATGTGCCGTGGCACGTCCTGAACGCGCTTCAGCGCGGGACAACAGAAGATCATCAGGCGACCCTGCGTGCGAAGAAGGCGGTCGCTTGTCTTTTGTTCGTGTCCGGTCGTGCCATGAGCGAGATCGAGCGCGTGCTGACGCAGTTCGGTGGTGCGTTTGGCGGCGCCGCCGGCCCCATACGCGCGGTCGCAGCGCGGACTTGCGATCTGATGCCGGTCGCGGCTCGCGTCGCCGAGATCCTGCACCCCACGCTCGATCTCGGTGACCGTGTGAGACGTCTGGCGATCCGGTTGACATATGGCGTGCCCAGCGCCGCCGTCGACCTCGCCCAATTCGCTGGAGCCGATTTGCTGCGGGGCGACTATTGCCGCTTGGCCGCCGCGCAGCTCTGTGAGCCCGAACAGATCGACGCCGCAACTGATGACCAAATTCTGGCATGCGTGGACAAGGACAGGCGCAAGCTTGCACTTGTCCGCGATGCGGCGAAGCGCGTTGCCAAGCGTCGGGCCGAAGCGGTGGCGCCTTCCGCCCCGATCCTTGAAGTATATGTGCCCTAAATTGCGCGCAACGGGGGCGTGAGGCGATTGCGTCAGATGCCCCCTCTGCGAGACGTTCCTGCCTCAGAAAGTCTCCAATGCTGGCGGAGCCAATGCGGCAGCGGGCGATCAAGCGGTCGAACGAGACAACGCGCCGCTACGGCTGCGCTCGGTGTGCAGGAGTGTCAGGATGGTCTGCCGGTTCGGAGCAAATGACCTGGTCGCCGATGGCGCCAAACCGAAGATCGTCGATTTCTTCAAAAAGCTTTTTCGACTGCATCGTGGGCGGCGATGAATTGCTCGCCGACCAGTGGCTGATCGCAAGCCTCAAGCTGCCAAGCGACGCTCCTCGTCCTCGGCTTCGTTCCCCGGCTCTCCAACCGCTTTGGTCAGGAAGAGGTCAAGCGCAGCTCGACGAGAATCACGATCCAATGCGTAGGCCGTCTGTTTGAATTCGATCCCCTCGAGTAGCCCTTGGATGTAACCGGAGATCGTGTCGGCGGCCATGATGAGCGCAGTGTCGAGCGTGTGAATGTATTTGCTCGTCACCGAGCCCTTGGAGTGGCCGACGAGCGCCGCGATGGTCACCTCGGTGAAACCGAGATCGTTGGCGATGCTGGCAAAGCTGTGACGCAGGACATGCGGGGTGACGCCGGCGAGCGGACTGTCGCTGAAAATCTGTTCCCAATGGTTCGGGAAGCTGCCGAACGCATGGTCCTCGCCCTGACCTGGGAAGACATAGGTGCCCGCTGCGGTCTTGCGCCGTTCCTCCAGATACTCGACGACGGGCAATCCGATTGGACGAATGGACTCACCTTCCTTGCTGTCCACCAGGCGCATGCAGCTCGCGTCGGTGTCAGCTTCGATCCACATTAGCGAGATCATTTCCGAGCGGCGGCAGCCGGTGAGCGCGATCTGCCGGATGATGTCCACGGTCATGGCGTATTTTTCGTTCGCCGCGGCATCGCGAAGCATTTGCCCGAGGGTGCGATACTCCGCCTCGGTCAGCCTACGATTCCGAACATTGTCCTTGGGCTTCTTGATGCCGTGCGCCGGATTGACCTCTATAATCCCAGCATCGACAGCGTAGGTGAGGATTCCGCCCAATAGGCCGACGGTGCGCGTGGCGGTGCCCGCGCCACCACGAACAATGGCCTTTCCTCGCAGCTTTTTCGTCTTGACGGCGACGCGCGTCTTGCCGGCCATGATGTCCTTCAAGACCTTGTTGATGTCGGCCTTGGTGAGATCCTTGACCCGGCGCGCGCCGATCAGCGGGATGATGTGCCGCTCGATACGGCCAGTGTCGGTGACGATGGTGGTGGGCTTTTTCGGTCGCCCGCCCTTACCCAGAATGAGGCCCGCGTTCAGATCAGCGGTATAGAGGGCGCAAAGCTCCTTGACCGTGATGGCCTTGTGATCGAGCTGACGTTCTTCGGAAGGGTTGTCGCCGCGCGCGACGCGCCCGAGTTGGACCTTCGCTTCTTGCCGGGCTGTCTCCGGCGTCCACACGCCATGCAGGCCGATGGTGTAGCGTCGCGTGCGTCCAACAGCGCGATATTGGATGAGGTAGCTGCGCTTGCCGGAGGCGAACACGCGGAGGCCGAAACCGGGCAGTTCGTCGTCCCAGATAAAATAGTCCTTCTCGCGAACATCGGCAGCGTCCACGATCCGCTTGGTCAGCTTTGCCATGAGGTGTTCCCCTCGCTAGTGAGGGGCTGCTTCCGCGGAAGCACCACGGAAGCAACCGGATGGATATCGGAGCGAAATTCTGGATAGACAGTTCGGCGCGGAAATACGAATTGTCTAGTATCTTCAGTTACATATCGCATTGTAGCGTGCCCTGTCGTGCATTTAGGATAGGCAGGCTAAATTGCTCCGAAGGCAGAGGCCACTGGTTCGAATCCAGTCGGGTGCACCATAAAATCAATGACTTAGCTGGTCATCGCAGTCGCCGTACGGAAAACGTACGAAAAACATCATCGGACAAAATGCGATTAGATGAACTCGCGATAAAACGAATCGTCAGGCGCAGCCGGTTGCAATTCAGATGGGGTCTGCTCTCAACACAGATCGAATACGAATTCGCGGGAGAAATTTGAGTTTTTCGGATAATAATCCGATATAGCAAGGTTAATTATCAGGTCAGAGTATCCACTCAAGCTTTTCCTACCAGAGAATTTGCGACTTTCTGGTCCGACCTGAAACAACTTCGGACCGCTGCCCTCCCATTCTGTCGTTCGACGAGCCAAGCGTTGATGCCAATGTCAGTACGCGCTTAGGATAAGCTTACGCCTGAAATACACCGGCAAGTGCCTTCGTACCAAAAGCCGTCACCCCGGACTTTGGGTGGAAAGCGCCAATCGGGAAGCGACCCATCTTCAGGAGACAGGGAATGTCCCGTCCGCGCCATCCAGAAGCGACCGGACAATCGAGTTCGGAAAGCGGCGACCGATTGTGACCGCGTAAAACGTCTCGGCCAGACCAGGAAGTGCATCCGCTTCGATAAGGGCACCCGACGCAAGCTCGTCGCGGACGGCAATCGAGGGCAGGACCGCCAGAGCAAATCCCTCACGGGCAAGCAGGCGCATCATCGCAATGTCGTCGACCTCAGCGGCGATTTGCAGTCTGACGCCCAAACGGTCGGCGAGCGCGTCGCACTCGGCACGGATGCTGTTGCCAAGGGTCGGCAAGATGATGGGATAGGCCGCGAGGAGCGTGGCGACCGAGCGCACCTTGCCGAGCAACGATGGTGATCCGATCAGACTGATGGGCTGTTCGGAAAGCTTGTGTGTGATGAACGGTGTGAGCGCGTCGCTGGCCGGCGTCTGATTGGTCAGCACCACGTCGAGCTTGAGCGATTGCAGGCCAGCCAGAAGTTCCAGCGGACTACCCGAACGCAGCACGATTTCGACGTCGCTCCGGTGGAGCAACGGCCGCAGGAAGCTGATCTGAAAGTTGCGCGAGAGTGTCGCAAGGGCACCGATTCGCACAACCTGCCGCGCCGAGCCGGTTTCACGTAGCGTGCCGAGCAATTCCTCACCCGTCGCAAAGATCGCGTCGGCATGATCGAGCGCAATCCGGCCCGCCTCGGTCAAATGGAGCTGACGCGCCCGCCGCTCGAACAGCTGATGGCCCAGCTGATTTTCCAATTTGCCGATTTGCACCGACAAGGCCGATTGCGAGACATTCAGCCGCTCGGCGGTGCGCGTCAGATTGCCATCCTGCGCGACGGCCCAGAAATAGCGCAGATGGTTGTAGTTCAGATCAGCCATATTCATTCATAAAACAGAATGATTTCGGCTAAACAATGAATTTTTTTTGCATGCCCAGTGTGCGCTAGCGCGTCATTGACGCCACCAGGCCGAGCAACCGGGGATTTTTCTTGTCCATCTTCATCCTGCCCCTCGCGGCCCCCTTACTGATGTCGATCGCCGCGCTGATGGGTTTTCTGAAGCCGTATCGACCATCAGGGGGGCTGCTAAAGGCCATCGAATTTTTCTCTGCGCTTGCCGTCGCGGCGGCCCTTGCGTGCGCGGCCCTTCTTATCGGGGCGGGGCCCGGAACCAGCGCTGTTCTCGGGTCAGACGGCTTCGGCTTGTCCGCACGGCTCGACGGTGTGAGTGCGGCGATGCTGCTGCTCGTGACGTTCATCGGCTGGATCGTGGTGCGGTTTTCGGTGGTCTATCTCGATGGGGAAGCACGCCAGGGCGCTTTCATGGCCTGGCTGTGTCTTACGCTGGCCGCGGTTATGCTGCTCGTCATCGCCGGGTCGCTGGTGCAACTGGTCGCGGCGTGGATGGCGGTCAGCTTCTGCATCCACCGATTGCTGCTATTCTATCCCGATCGGGTCGCGGCACAGCGGGCCGCGCGCAAGAAGCTTGTATCGGCGCGCCTCGCCAACCTCTCGTTGGTCGCGGCGGCCGGCTTGCTGGCGATCGCATACCGGACGAGCGATATTGCGACGATCCTGGACGCCGCCCGTGGTGGCCAAGGCGGTGGCGTGGCGCTGGCGGCGGCCGGGCTGCTGGCGGTCGCGGCGGTGCTCAAGTCCGCGCAGTTTCCGCTGCATGGCTGGCTGACGGAAGTGATGGAAGCGCCCACGCCGGTCTCGGCACTGCTCCATGCCGGCGTGATCAATGCCGGGGGGTTCCTGCTGATCCGCTTTGCCGATGTCATGCTGCTCGCACCGGCCGTGCTGGCGGTGCTGGTGATGATCGGCGGGTTCACCGCGCTGTTCGGCGGGCTGGTCATGCTGACCCAGCCGGCCGTCAAGACCTCGCTTGCCTGGTCGACCGTCGCGCAGATGGGGTTCATGATCATGCAATGCGGGCTCGCTTTGTTTCCGCTCGCTTTGCTCCACATCCTCGCGCACTCGCTCTACAAAGCGCATTCGTTTCTTTCCTCGGGTGGCGCGGTCGAGCGGGTTGCCGCGCTCCGCCGCCCGGGATCTGTGGCAATCCCCAATGCCAAGGCGGTCGGTCGCGCCTTTATTGCAGCACTCGCGGCCTATGCCGGGATCGCGCTGGCGTTCGAGTTTCAGGCGCCATCGGTGCAGGGGACCGCGCTCGGCGCGATCCTGATCTTTGGCGTCGCCTATCTGCTCGCCCAGGGGCTGGCCGATGCCGCGCCGCACGCCTTGACGCGGCGCATGGCAGCCTATTCGCTCGCCGCATCGCTTGGCTATTTCACATTGCACGCTTTGGCGAACTGGCTGACGGCGGGCACGTTGCCCGCCACGCCCGCGCCGGGTCCGCTGGAATGGACGCTGATCGTGCTCGGCGTCCTGAGCTTCGGCGTCGTCGCCATCGCGCAAGCGATGTTCCCGCTATGGGCGTATCACCCGGCGGCAGCGGGCCTTCGCGTCCACCTCTCAAATGGCCTGTATGTCAATGCCTTGCTCGATCGCCTGCTCGGCGGCTGGACAGTGCGGCAGTCGCATTGAGCCGGCCGACATTCCTTCGGAGACATTCCCAATGCTGCCCCATGGTGACCCCCTAATCCTGACAAGCGACGCGCTCCATGCCGCTGCCGACGCTGCTGCGCTGGCCGTTCCCCCGGTCTGGCCGCTGGCTTCCAGCGTCGCGGTAAATCCGTATCTCGGACAGGCCGACCGTGATCTTGCCGAGACCGCAGCGTTGCTCGGGCGGGTTGCGGGAACGCCGGTGACGATGCCACGCGGCTGGTATCGCGATCAAATCGCCAGGGGCGTGGTTTCCGACGCCGATCTGACAGCGGCATGGGAAAACACCCGCTCTCCACAGCGCCCGCCTTCGGTGGCGGCGCTCAAATTGGCCCTTGAGCAGCCGAGCGCCGAACTCGTGCCCTTGCCGACGATCGCCGATCTGGCGGCGAATGCGGCAGGAATCGATTGGCCTGGCGTCCTTGCCGAGCGCTTCGGTGCCTGGGCCGGGGGCTATTTCGATCAAGGTCAAGCGCTGTGGGCTGCACCGCGCGGCCAGAGCCCCTATGCCGCCTGGCGAGCCGTCGCGACGCATGACCTCACGCCGGAGATCGTCGGGCTGCGCGGTTTTGCCGCCTTTGTAGCGGATGCGCACGGCAATGCCGCTGACGCCATCGCGCGAGCCGCGAGGCGGCTCGGCCTGACCCAGCCCGCGCTCCAAACCTATTTCCACCGGCTGCTGATCACTTTGGGCGGATGGGCACAATATGCGCGGTTCCACCGGTGGCAAGCCGAGCTTGCCGGGCGCGACGACGACACGATGACCAGTTTTCTGGCGATCCGCCTGCTCTGGGAAGAGGCGCTGTTCGTGCAATATGAGGCGACGATCGGCGCAGAATGGGCCGAGACGATTGCGGCCTTTGCCCAGCCGATCGCGCCATCCGAGGCGCAGATAGTCGATGCGATCCTGCAGGAAGCGTGTGAGCGCGCGGCGCACCGTGCCTTAGCGGAGATACTCGCAAGTGCGCCGGTCAATCACTGCTCCATGCCGCCCGTGCTGCAAGCGGCGTTCTGCATTGACGTCCGCTCCGAGGTCTATCGCCGCGCGCTTGAATCGATGGACCCGCGCATCCAGACGCTTGGCGCTGCCGGCTTTTTCGGCATGACCGCGTCGCACCGGCGCTTTGGTTCGGATGTCGCTGAACACCGGCTGCCGGTGCTGCTGAAGGCCGGGCTGACTTCACGATCAGGCGGCGATGCCGATCAGGCGGCCGATCGTTCGCTGCGCTACCGTGAGCGGGCAACGCGGGCGTGGGGGCGATTTAAGCTGGCCGCTGTATCCTCATTCGCGTTCGTGGAGGCGACCGGGCCCGCCTACATCGTCAAACTCGTGCGCGATGCTTTGGGCCTCCATCCAAATGGCGTGCCCAACGATCCGGTCCCCCAGCCTGATCCCGCGATTGATCTGCCGACGCGGATTGCGATGGCGACGTCGATCCTGCGCGCTACCGCGTTGACCGAAACCTTCGCGCCGCTGGTCCTGCTGGTCGGCCATGGTGCCAATGTCGTCAACAATCCGCATGCGAGCGGCCTGAATTGCGGCGCCTGCGGTGGCTATTCGGGTGAGGTCAACGCGCGGCTGCTGGCCGGATTGCTCAATGATCCAGCCGTGCGTAACGGGCTGGCGGGCGAGGGTATCGTCGTCCCCGAAGAGACGCTCTTCATCGCCGGGCTGCACGATACGACGACTGACCGGGTTTTCCTCTATGGTCAGGACCATTCCGCCCCAGCGCATGCGGCCGATATCGCCCGTGCCGAAGCCTGGCTGTCGGCGGCGGGGATGATTGCCCGCACCGAACGCGCGCTGCGTCTGCCCCGCGTCCGCAGCGGGGCGCATATTGCGCGGCGCAGCCGTGACTGGGCCGAGACCCGGCCCGAATGGGCGCTGGCCGGATGTAAGGCGTTCATCGCCGCGCCGCGCCGCCGCACCTCCGGCAAAAACCTGAACGGTCGCGCATTTCTGCATGAGTATGACTGGCGGCAGGATACGGGCTTCGGCGTGCTCGACCTGATCATGACCGCGCCGGTTGTCGTCGCCAGTTGGATCAGCTTGCAATATTATGGATCGGCAGTCGCGCCCGCGCTGTTCGGCGGCGGCAACAAGCTGCTCCACAACGTCATCGGCGGCATCGGCGTGGTCGAGGGCAATGGTGGTATGCTGCGGGCTGGTCTGCCTTGGCAATCGGTGCATGACGGTGTTGCCTTGGCCCATGAGCCGCTGCGGCTCAGCGTCTGCATCGAAGCGCCGCGCGAGGCGATGACCGCCATTCTCGCCCGGCACCCTGGCGTCCGAGCGCTGTTCGACAACGCGTGGCTGCATTTGTTCGCGCTCGACGACGCGGGTCGGATGGCCTGGCGCTACCATGGCAATCTGCGCTGGGTGCCGATGATCGAGAGTGAGGTCAGCGCCCCGGTGGCAGAATTGGTTGCCTGAACCATGCGGATCGCTACGCTATATGGGGGCGCCGAGCAGGCCGTGCTCGCGACGATGCGCGGAGCCAGCCTTCCGCAATATGGGGTGCGCAACCCATGATCCCGCGCGTGACCCCGTTTGCACGGCAGGAGCCCGAAATCCTCCGGTCACGCGCCAATGCACGGATAGCGTGGGTGCTGAACCATCCCCATATGAGCGATTGGCTGAAAGCAGCTTTGCGATCCGCCCAGGCGCTGGACCCGATCGCGATTCAGAATGACATTGAAATACTCCGCCACCTGATCACGTTGCGTGTAAATGCCGAGGTCGAGCTCGCATTGAGCCGCTCCTCGACCGGCGAGTGCCCGATGTCGCCTGAGGCTGATTGAAAGGCGGCGATCAATTTGTGCCTATGACAACACTGTTAAAGTTCGGACCATTTCATGCCGCGCTCGCCTGGGGAATCGAAGCGTTCGTATCAACCAGCGTTTGGAGGCAAGAACTGCGGCAGGTGGGTTGAATGGCCGGATTCGGCGCGCGTCCGCGTTCTGGAAATGCCGTGCTTTGGGCATGGCCGCCATTTCTACAGCTCCGTGGCTTCCGGGCATTTTGGCAAATGCAATGGTGAACAGGTTTTGAGAAAGCGGCTTCCTGGATCGCCGCTGGGGGTAACCCGCAACCCGGCTTTTCGCTCAGCGCTCCCAATCGGGAAGGTCGGAAATCGCAGATCACGGTCAACAATTTGAGTGCCACATCGTCGCGCCATCGGTATGCAGGTAGATATGCATCGGACTAGCAGCTGACATGGCACAACAGGCCGATTTCTCTCCCACACGGGACCGTCATCTACGTCTCGTCGCCGATAGCCCGATCCCCTCGGTGATCAGCGATCCGCGGTTGCCCGATAATCCAATCGTCGCGTGCAACGACGCGTTTTGTGAGCTCACCGGATATCCGGTCGAGGATGTTGTTGGACGCAACTGCCGCTTCCTTTCGGGGCCAGCGACCGAGCCGTGGCTGACCGAGGAGATCCGGCGTGGCGTGCGCGAGCATTGTCCGGTGCTCGTTGAGATCTTGAATTACAAGCGCAACGGGCAACCGTTTCGCAATGCCGTCCTGGTCGCGCCAATCTACGATGAGAATGACGCGCTGCTCTATTTCCTCGGATCGCAGATCGAGATCGATTCTGCTGCGGCGACGCCGTCGAGCATGCGGCGCATTCGCGCCGCCGAGATGGTCAAGGCACTGTCGCCACGGCAGAGTCAGGTGCTCAAGCTCGTCGCGAATGGCCTGCTGAACAAGCAGATCGCAGCGGAGCTCAATTTGGCGGAAAAGACCGTCAAGATGCATCGCGCCATTCTCATGAACCGACTCGATCTGCACACAACCGCGGACCTCATCCGCCTTGCCGTCGAGGCTGGCCTGTAACGGCTAAGGATCTCGCTACGGCACAAAGCCCGTATCGCTGAAAAAACGACTCCGGCCTACGTATCCAATGTCGCCACAGCGGCGTTGCCGCACGCCTTCCGCCATTCGGCGTGCGGTCGGGCCAACCCTCACCCATCTGGTGCTGCTGTGGCGACATATTCGGGGAGATATCGGTCCGTCGCAACAGTTTGGCGACATCCCGCATGCTCCCTGCCCGGTACAACCGTGCCGCGGATCATTGCGACGGAGATTTCGATGGATATCGTCACGCCCTTCCAATTCTCGCTCGTCTACAACGCGTTTTCCTTCACCTTCGCGGCGATGGGGGCCGCCACCGCCTTCCTCTGGCTCAGTCGCGCACAGGTCGCGCCGGCCTATCGGACTGCGCTCACCATTTCGGGGCTGGTCACCGGCATCGCGGCCTATCATTACTTCCGCATCTTCGAGAGCTGGAACGCCGCCTATACCTTCAAGGATGGCGTGGTCACCGCGACGGGTTTTGCGTTCAACGACGCCTATCGCTATGTCGACTGGCTGCTGACCGTGCCCTTGCTGCTCATCGAACTGGTGCTCGTGATGCGACTGTCGCGTGAGGAGACGTCGTCCAAGGCGATCCGCCTCGGCTCGGCCGCCGCGCTGATGATCGTGCTCGGCTATCCGGGCGAAATCGCCAGCGACATTCCGACGCGCGCGATCTGGGGTACGCTGTCGGCGATCCCGTTCCTCTACATCGTGTGGGAATTGTTCAGCGGCCTCGGCGCTTCGATCAAGCAACAGCCTGCGGGTGCACAGGAGCTCGTCCGCAAGGCGCGCTTGCTGACCTTCGCGTCATGGGGCTTCTACCCGATCGTTTACATGGCACCCTATGCCAGGCTGACCGGTGGGACCGCGACCACGACGATCCAGATCGGCTATACGATCGCCGACATCGTCGCCAAGGCCGGGCTCGGGATCCTGATTTTCCTGATCGCGCTCCGCAAATCCGAAGCTGAAACTGACGGGCATAAGGGCTACGCCGCCTGATATCATGACCGCGCTTACCTATCACCGTAGGCCGCTGCACCGCCGTGCTCCTGTGGAGCGCGGCGATGTCGTTTATCCGGCCTATTGGATCGCCGCTGGCGCGCTGATCGTGGCGGCGCTGTTCCGAGTGCCGCTGGGCCAACCGGCGGCGGTGGCGGCAGCGACGATCGTCTTCATCGGCGGCGGGCTGCCGCACGGTGCCTATGACATCGCGCTGTTGCGGCGTTCGGTCGCGCTGGGCCGAGCGGGCGTCGGGCTCGCCGTCGGCGGATATGCCGCAACAGCGTTGCTGATGGTGGTGCTATGGATGACCGTGCCGTTGGTGGCACTGGTGCTGTTTCTGGCGGTCGCCGCAGTGCATTTCGGCGAGGATTGGCTGATGCTCGAAGAGCCGCTGCTGCGTTTCGCAGCGGGGGTTGCGGTGATCGCAGCGGCCACGATCGGCCATCCCGCCGAGGTGTCGGCGCTGTTCGTCGGGATGAGCGATCCGCGCGCTGCGGTGATCGCCCGGATCATCATAGCCGCAGCGCCGGTTGCGTTACTGGTCACCGCAGTCGGAATTGCCGCCGCGTGGCGGGACGGGAGCCGACACTGGGCCGCAGCGATGGCGCTGTGCTTCGCGCTGCTGCTGGTCCTGCCACCGGTCGCGGGGTTCGCGCTGTTCTTCGTCTTCCTGCATTCTCCGCGGCATCTGGCGCAGACCCGCACCCTGTTGCGCGACCTGACGCTCGGCCGATGGCTCGGCAGCGGTGCGCTGCTGTCGGGCCTCGCCATCCTCGGCTGGTGGGCGATACGATCGTTAGCACCGTCGACCTTCGCGCCAATATTTGTGGCTCAGGCGTTTCAACTGCTGGCATCGGTCGCGGTGCCGCATTTGCTGCTCTCGCACTGGCTCGAAGGACGGCTCCGCGCCGTTGCTTCCTTTGAAGAAAAGACCCTCACAGTATGACGCGTCGCACTGCTATCGTGATCGGCTCGGGCATTGGCGGCATCGCTTGTGCAATCCGCCTCCAGAGCCTCGGCTTCGACACACGCATCGTCGAGCAGCTCGATGATGTCGGGGGCCGCGCCTATGTCCGGCGTGCCGAAGGGTTCACCTTCGACATGGGGCCGACGGTGCTGACCGTGCCGCATTTCATCGAGGAATTGTTCTCGCTCGAGCGCGATGTGGCAATGCTGACCGCGCCCGATTTTCCAGACGACGTGCTGGGCGATGGCCAGCGGATCGTGTCGGGCATCAGCGGCGGCCCCCACACCAGCCGCTATCTCGACATCGTGCCGGTGCTGCCGTTTTACCGCATCTATTTCGACGACGGCACCTTCTTCGATTACGACGCCGATCCGGTGAACGTCCGTGCCCAGATCATGCGGCTCGCACCCGAGGATCTCGACGGCTACGACCGCTTTCACGAGGCGGCGCGCGCGATCTTCCAGCGCGGTTTCCTTGAGCTCGGCTATACCTATTTCGGCAGCCTTGGCGCGATGCTCAAGGTCGTGCCAGACCTGTTGAAACTCGGCGCGGTTCAGCCGCTCTTCTCGCTCATCAGCAAATATTTCAAGAGCGACAAGATGCGGCAGGTGTTCAGCTTCGAGCCGCTCCTGATCGGCGGCAATCCACTCAAGGTGCCCGCCATCTATGCGATGATCCACTTTGTCGAGAAGACCTGGGGCGTGCATTATGCAATGGGCGGCACCGGCGCCCTGGTGAAGGCGCTGGTCGTCAAGTTCGAGGAATTGGGCGGAACCGTGCAGTTGAACGCCAAGGTGGCGCGGATCGACGTCGCGAAGCGCGGCCGCAAGCGCGTCGCGACGGGCGTCACGCTCGCCGGCGGCGAGACGCTGGCGGCCGATCTCGTCGTGTCGAACGGCGATTATGCGACGACCTATCTCAAGCTGATCGACAAGCCGCACCGGCGGATCAACCGCGACGCGGTGGTCAAGTTCCGCAAGCAGAGCATGTCGCTGATGGTGATCTATTTCGGCTATGCGATGCGCGACGGCGATCCCGATCTGCGGCACCACAACATCATCCTCGGGCCGCGCTACGAGGAGCTGCTGACCGATATCTTCGAGCGCAAGATCCTCGCCGAGGACTTTTCGCAATATCTGCATATCCCGACGCTGACCGATCCGAGCCTCGCGCCGCCGGGGCACCATGCCGCCTATACGCTGATCCCGGTGCCCAACACGCTCGGCGAGGTCGATTGGGACGCGGTCGGCGAGGGGTTCGCGCAGAAGGTGCTGACCTTCCTCGACGAGCGCGGCTACATTCCGGACCTGCGCGAACGGCTGGTCTATCGCAGCTTCGTCACGCCCGACTATTTCGAGCAGGTGCTCGGCGCCTATGCCGGCAACGGCTTCGGGGTCGAGCCGCGGCTGACGCAGACCGCGTTCTTCCGCCCGCACAATCGCAGCGAGGACGTCACCAACCTCTACCTCGTCGGCCAGGGGACGCAGCCAGGCGGCGGAACGCCGTCGGTGATGATGTCCGCCAAAATGACCGCGCGCGAAATCGCGCGCGATCATGCCATCGATCCGCACATCGTCGCAGGGATGCCCGGCTAGCGATCGACCGCGAGGATTCGCTCGGCGAGGATTTGCCCGGACAGTCAGGCGCTTTCGATGCGCGGTGCCAGCAGCCAGTCGCCGACCGCGCCGATCCGCATCGCCTCGTTCCACAGCGCGCCGTGTTGCGTGGCCTTGGCGCGCGCGTAGCGCCAGCGATGGCCGATCTTCACGACGGGCGTTGGAAGCGCGTGCGCCGCGTGCGCGGCAAACGCCCCGAGCAGCGCCTCGACCACGCTGGCCTCGTCGTCCTCGAGATGATCGCGCGACCAGTCTGGCGTAGCCTGGATAACCCAGGATTCGATCCCACTCCGGCCGGGTTTGGCGCTGTTGCGCGCCGCCCAACCGATAATGCCCGCATCGCGAAGAATGTCCTTGGCGATCGCGATCCGGTCGCCGAAGCCCAGCATTGCCGTCCAGCATGGCGCGGACGGGCAGGCTTGCGCCATCGCCGCCATTGCCGGGTCGTGTGCAACCAGCAAGGGTGCGGCTTGCTCGGCAGGGGTTGCGACGATCACTGCGTCCAATGGTTCGTCGGAAACGGGATCGAGGAACCAGGTGCCATCGATACGGCGAAGGGCGTCGACACGGGCATTCGCCTCGACAGCCAAAGCTTGGGCCATCGCTTTCACGACGGCGTTCATTCCAGGAGTTCCCACCCAGGCATCGTCACCCGCGCTTGGCCAGGGTGCCACGATGCCGGACGCGTCCCATTGCGCCACCGTCGATGCAAAATGCGGATCGCGCGCTGTGAAATATTGCGCGCCATGGTCGAATGAGACGGCGCCGACGGGCGATGCAATGTGCCGGGTCGCCATTCGCCCGCCAACGCCGCGTCCCTTGTCGAAGACCTTGACGGTATGCCCGGCCGCCTGGAGCCGCTGTGCGCAGGAAAGCCCCGCGATCCCCGCGCCGACAATGCCGATGCTCATTCTGCGGGTCATATGGGGTCCAGTCGAGCTCGATGGCGATCGTGCCAGCGACCCGGGGGCTTCGCTCCCCCAGGTCGCTGGTCGAGAGGATCAGCCCTTGGGCAGAAGCACGGTGTCGATCACGTGAATCACGCCGTTTGTGCAGTCAATGTCGGCGGTCACCACCTTGGCACCATCGACCGTGACGCCGTCGGTACCATCGACATGAACCGTCGCGCCACCGGCGGTGGTCGGGTTGAGCACCTGGCCCGCAACATCCGCTGCCATCACTTTGCCCGGGAGGACGTGCAGCAGCAGGATCGCGGTGAGTTTCTCCTTGTTTTCGGGCTTCACCAGATCGTCGACGGTGCCGGCGGGTAACGCAGCGAACGCATCGTCGGACGGCGCGAACACGGTGAACGGTCCGTCGCCCTTCAGCGTATCGACCAGGCCTGCCGCCGTAACGGCTGCGACCAAGGTATTGAAGGAACCTGCGGCGACGGCGGTATCGACGATGTCATGGGTCGTATCGGTCATGTCTGTTCCTCGAGTTGGGCAGGGTTCAGGCCGGAGCGAACGGTTTCAAGGGGCCTGAAATGGGCGAATCCTGCAAGCGCTGCTTCGCCCACGCAGCTGCCCTCGCATTGCCCCACCTTGTCCTCAATACGGGCTTTGAACCATCTTGCGCTTGATTGAGCCCCGCGCAGGATCGCGCTCTCGATCGAGCCCGTGGCACTTGATATCGGGACTGGATCTCGAACTCGCGGCTGATGTTGCAAAGAAGCTCGGCAGACCGAGCGCAGGGCGCATCAAGATCTGGACAAACGGCAGGTTTCGGGATGCGGGAAACCGGCCTCGGTGTCGCGTATTGGATGCTCATATCCGTGCACTCGGAGATCGCCTAGCGGCCGGTCCCTCCACACAACTCTCTCTCAAAATCGTGTTAGCTGAGGAATACGGTTGAAACCGGGACGCAACCTACGGTGCGTTCCTCGCAATGCGTCCAATGTGATCGGCGCAGCAAGGCGGCGATGCCAAGGTCGGCCGCGATCAGATATCGGTGCCGTACAGCGGTCGATTTCCGAATTTGACCAGCCCTTTTCGAGTTTTTGCAGGGATTGAGCGGTCGCACTCCGCCAAATGTTGCGGGCCCTCTTGGAGTACGCCCGATGAATTACGCCGACGCGCTCGCGATCGCGGTCAACGTCACCCGTTTCTATCTGCCCTACGAGCTCACGCGCTACTTCGTCGCAGCGGGCGTAATCGCCGGCCTGGTCTGGCTGACCAAGCGCACGCCCTGGCGCTCACGCCAGATCCAGCCGCGTCTCCCGGCGCGAAAGGACCGCGTGCGCGAAATCGCCTCGTCGCTCAGGACATGCTTCGTCTATCTGCTGGTCGCAATTCCGCTCGCCTGGGCCATGCATGCCGGATTGCTGTCGCGCGACGCGGCTGCGCATTCGCTCGGCTACATCCTGCTGTTGCTCGCTGCCATGATCGTTGGGCACGACGCCTATTTCTACTGGACGCATCGAGCGATGCACACGCGCTGGCTGTACAAGACCTTCCACCGCCATCATCACCGCTCGGTGACGCCTTCGCCTTGGACGGCCTACAGCTTTGCGACGCCCGAGGCGTTCGTCAACGCGCTCTACTTCCCGCTGTGGCTGTCGCTGGTGGCGACCCCGCATGTCGTGACCTTCAGTTTTCTCGGCGTGCAGATCTTTCGCAACACCGTGGCGCATGCCGGGCTCGAACTGCACCCACGCTGGTGGCTGCGCACGCCGCTGACAAGCTGGATCAGCACCACGACGCACCACGATTTGCATCACAATGGTGCCTTCCAGCACAATTACGGTTTCTGGTTTACCTATTGGGATCGGCTGATGGGTACCGAGCATCCGCAGTATCGCGAAGTTTTTGCACGGGTTACCGCGTCGGCACGCGATCCGCAGCGGAATCTGCTTCCCCAGCCAGCCGGGGAATGATCCACGCGCTTGTGGTCATGCAGGCGAACTGACAGCATTGCGCCCATGACTCTGACCGACCTCGATCTGGTCGCGCGCGGCGGCGCGCTGGCGCTCCTGCTGTTGCTGGGGGCGGTGCTGTTGCGCGACCAGCGCGCGGCGATACCCGCGCGGATGGGGGTCGCACTGATCGCCGCGATCGCCTGCAACCTGATCGCCGAGGGCTACGGGTTACAGCGATTCCCACAGCCTGTCGCGATCGCATTGATCCTCGGCGAAGGGGCGATCTCGGGATTTTTCTGGCTGTTTGTCCGCAGTTGGTTTGATGACGAAGCGCACTTCGGATGGTTCAGTTGGTCCGTCGTCGGCGCGATCGCGGGGGTGTCCCTCGCCAACTACCTGCTTTGGTCGCCTACCGCCGGGGGGTATTGGCCAACGGATTTGGTGATGCACGCGTCATGGATCACGCTGCCGGTCCTTGCGCTGTGGATCGCCTGGCGTGGTCGAGACGACGACATGGTCGAGGCGCGCCGGCGGCTGCGGATCGGCTTCGTTTGGGCGACAGGAGGCGCGCTGCTGCTCATCAACCTCATCCACGTCACCAAGAATGTGCTGGCACCTGGACAGCGCGCACCGCTGGTACACATATCTACCGCGCTGCTCACGCTGAGCGTGGTGGCCGGGCTGTGCTACATCCTGCTGCACATGCGCCGCGCCGACATTTTCCTCGGCGCGGCGGCACCGACGAGCGCAGCCGCGGCCGATCAAGACCCGGCCGCTAAGGCGCTGGTGGCACGGCTGCAGGCGCATATGCGCGCGCAGCGCTGCCACCGCGACGATACGCTGACCATCGCCGCGCTGGCCCTGCAACTGGGGGTGCCCGAGTATCGCCTGCGCCGCACGATCAACGGCGAGCTTGGCTTCCGCAACTTCGCGGCGTTCCTCAACAGCTATCGGCTGAGCGAAGTGAAGGCGGCGTTGAGCGACCCCGCGCAGCGTAGCGTGCCGATCTTGACGATCGCGCTCGACGCAGGCTTCGGATCGCTCGCGAGCTTCAACCGCGCGTTTCGCGTCAGCGAGGGGCTGACGCCCAGCGCGTTTCGGACTGCCTCCCAAGCGAAGCCCGCTGCGGACCAGCTATTCCTCAGTTGACCGGGTCCGTTTCCGTGGGCCCCGGTTAATGGCCACGCGTTCAATGTGCTTGGTCGTGCTGATCGAGGCGGTGGTCGCGAAGCTAAATCGTCGAATCTAAGCTGACAGATCAGAAAAATTTCCCAATGACCTGAGTGCCCATCTTCTCCATGCCGGGTGCACCATTCTCAAAATCGGGCGCATCTCAGCCGCCACGGCGCGGCGACAGACGCCGCCCTCCCCTTCCCGACCATCATAATTTCACGAATGCTGTGCGACGGCGACGATGCCGCCCTACATAGTGCCCATGACCACGCTTATCGTCTGGCACGATGGTGCCTGCCCCCTCTGCGCCCGGGAAATCGCAGTAATGCGGCGGCTCGATCGCCGCGGCGCAATTCACTTCATCGATGCCGCCGCCGAGGACACGGTCTGCCCGATTGACCGGGCGGCGCTGTTGGCGCGCTTTCACGCTTGCGAAGATGGGGCGATGCTGAGCGGGGCCGCCTCCTTCGCGGCAATGTGGCGCGCCATCCCGGTGCTGCGCCCGCTCGGGCTGGCGGCGCGCACTCCATGGGTGTTGAGGCTGCTGGAACGAGGCTACCAAGCCTTCTTGCGCATACGGCCGCGTTTGCAGCGCCTCGCCAGGACACGGTGGCCCGCATGACCGACGACACGGACGGACGGCGCGATGCAAAGGCGCGCGCGGTGCCGAGCGGTCGATTGTCGCGATTGGGCCAGTTCGGGCGGCTGGCGGGCGGCGTCGCGGGCGGCATGATCGCCGAGGGCGCGCGGCGGCTGGCCGAGGGCGAACGCCCGCAGATGCGCGACATGCTGCTAACCCCTGCCAATGTCGGCCGCATCGCCGATCGGCTGTCGCATTTGCGCGGGGCAGCGATGAAGCTTGGGCAGATGATTTCGATGGATGCCGGCGACATGTTGCCGCCGGAATTGGCCGACATCATGGCGCGGCTGCGCCAGAACGCCCACCGCATGCCGCCCCAGCAATTGCAGCAAGTCCTCGCCGCGCAATGGGGCAAGGACTGGCGGACGCGCTTTGCCCGGTTCGAGGTAACACCGATCGCAGCCGCCTCGATCGGGCAGGTGCATCGTGCGCGCACCCGCGATGGCCGCGACCTGGCGATCAAGGTGCAATATCCCGGCGTGCGCGAAAGCATCGATGCCGATGTCGACAATGTCGCCACCTTGCTGCGCGTGTCGGGCCTGCTGCCGCGCGATCTCGACATCGCGCCGCTGCTCGCGGTCGCCAAAAGCCAGCTGCGCGAAGAGGCGGACTATTTGCGCGAAGGCGAACAGATGACGCTGTTCGGCGCGCTGCTCGCCACCGACGCCGACTATGTCGTTCCCGCGCTCGACCCCGCTTTCACCACGCAGCACGTGCTGGCGATGGACTTTGTCGAAGGCCAGCCGATCGAAACGCTGGTCGATGCCCCACTTGCCACGCGCAATCGCGTGATGGGTGCCTTCATCGCCTTGGTGCTGCGCGAGCTGTTCGAGTTTGGCGTGATGCAGACCGATCCGAATTTCGCCAATTATCGGTATCAACCGGCGACGGGTCGGTTGGTGCTGCTGGACTTTGGCGCGGCGCGCCCGGTTCCGGCGGCCATCTCAAAGGGCTATCTGGATCTGCTGCGCGCCGCGATGGCGGGCGATCCCGATTCGGTCCGCGCGGCAGCGCTGGCCGCGGGCTTTGTCGGTGCGGGCGCGATCACCCACCACCGCGACTCGATTGACCGGATGATCGCGGTGGTGGTCGCCGAGATGCAGCGGACCGGCCCGTTCGACTTTGGCGACCGCGGCTTTGTCGAAGTGCTGCGCAACCAAGGGATGGAGGTCGCCGCCGATCGCGCCGCGTGGCACATCCCCCCGCCCGACATGCTGTTTGTCCAGCGCAAGATCAGCGGCACCGCGCTTTTGGCGGCACGGCTCAAAGCACAAATCGATGTCGGGGCGATGCTGGAGCGCTATCTCGCGCCCAACGGGTGATCCGCAAACTCAGTTGGGTGGTGATCCAAGACCGGCCAAAGCTTGTCGCGTGCCCGCAGCCGTCACGCGCGAGCGCGTCGCTATCGTCTCACGCGATAGCGTGCGATGACGGGACCGACCCGTTGGTTACGCCGGAACGCAGGCCTCGGTGCGCGACCGAGAGCAGCTTTGTCGCCAAAGTAAATCCCTTTTTTCCCCAATCTCATCATCCATTTTTGTTATGGAAAGTGCTTTTTTTAGGTGTAATG
The DNA here is from genome assembly GCF_017875905.1 of Sphingomonas sp. PL20. Classification (NCBI taxonomy): domain Bacteria; kingdom Pseudomonadati; phylum Pseudomonadota; class Alphaproteobacteria; order Sphingomonadales; family Sphingomonadaceae; genus Sphingomonas; species Sphingomonas sp. PL20. The sequence continues at coordinate 3,257,104 of NZ_JAGINH010000002.1, forward strand.
ATGAAATGTGGTTTTACGAGCAGTATCCTCGATCCATACATCTAACCGGCGCAATTGTCGGCTTGAATCTGTTGTACGTTTTTCATGTCGCCATCGGACACGTCACAACAGCGACAACGCCCCTGGCGCGGATGTGCATTTGCACAATATTGCTGCAGCGCAAGAGAGACCGCTTTGGTCGACTCGCTTTTATTGCGGTGAAATTGCTTCCATCGACCGCGCCGATCGCCATGTGATCCGTGCGCCGCCGTTCCTTGTTGCGAAGAACGGGTTTCAGAGAACAAGTTCGCCACGGCCAGCGGGGTAGGTATGTTGAAACAGATTTATATCGTGGACGACGATGAGCCAGTGCGCAAGTCGCTGCAATCCTTGCTCAACATGCGTTCCGAATTCATCATTCGCACCTTCAGCTCGGGCGACGAATTTCTGGCGGCGGCGCAAACCCTCGAACCCGGCGTCGTGCTGCTGGATGTGCACATGACGGGCGCGTCCGGGATGGACGTGTTGACGGCGATCAGCGCGCGCGATTTGCCGCTGATTTGCGTCATCATCACCGGGCATGGCAATATCAGCATGGCGGTCGAGGCGATGAAAGCGGGCGCAATCGATTTTCTGGAAAAGCCGTATGATCACGGGTCGCTGATCAACACCATCGAACGCGCTTATGATCGCCTGCAAAAGGTCGGGGCGGACGCCGCGCGTGTCCTGGCTGCACAACAATCGATCGCGCGCCTTGCTCCGCGCGAGGTCGACGTCTTGATGGGTTTGATCGCGGGGAAGGTCAACAAAGTGATCGCGCACGAACTCGACATCAGCCCGCGCACGGTCGAGGTTTATCGCGCCAATTTGATGACCAAGCTCCATGTCCGCTCGCTACCCGATGCGCTGCGCATCGCGTTTGCTGCCGGGCTGGTGGATTGATCAAGCTGCGCTGTGGTGGAGCTTCAGTCCGCGGCGGCAGCGGTGACACTGCGCGCGGCTCTCCGTGCGGTGTCGTCTTTTTCCGACAAGCGCTCCACTATTCGCCCCAATAACCGTTCCGATATGGTGTATGGTGCCCGGCATCATGGGCTGTGAGCGAACGGTGATGAACGGTGCGCGGGAATCGGACAAGCCAGCGGATGACGATCATGCGGTCGCGCGCGCCATCTTGGCCATTGTTCCGTTTCCGATGATGATCGTCGACGATCGCGGCATTCTGCAGTCGTCCAACCAACATGCCGAGATGTTGTTCGGCCTTGAAGGCAGGCTCGCCCCGGGCCGCAATATCAGCGACTTGATACCGCAACTGTACCATCACATTTGCGATAAGACCGTTGCGGACTATGCCGCCAGCGTGGACGGCGAACGGATCGCGGAAAGTCGCGTGTTCATCGCGCGTCATCGCGACGGCTACGAAATTCCGGTGGCGGGCCTCGTCAGCAAAGTGGTGATCGACGGGCAACGGGTATTTGCCTGTTCCTTACAGACCCTTTCGGACTGGCTTGGCACCGGTGCCCCCACCGCGCATCTGGACGACGGGGATGCGAACGCGATTGGATCGGACCATATCGCGGCACTGCTGGTGCATGAGCTGAACCAACCGATGACCGCGATGACCAATTTTCTGGCCGCCGCGCAAATCGCCCTGATGGCGGGCTCCGCGCCCGAAACGATCACCGGCTTCGTCAAGGATGCCAGCGCGCAATCCCTACGCGCGCGCGACCTGCTGCAACGCCTCCGCACCATCTTCGCGAGCTGAATCCACGATCGCAACCGTCAAGAGCGCATCGGCACCGCGCGGAGCGACGGCCGTGCGAGCCCGCCCAGTTCCCGCCCGCCAGTCGCGATCAGGGCTTTGGCCTTGCCGGCGGGCATGCCCTTGCCGAACAGATAGCCCTGGCCAAAATCGCACCCCCAATCGGACAGATGTGCCCATTGGCTCATCTCTTCAATGCCCTCGGCAGTGATCGCAAGATCAAGGCTTTTCCCGAGTGTGATCATGGCGCGCACGATCCCCTCGTTCTTGCTGCCCTGGTCGAGCCCGCGCAGGAACGACCGGTCGATCTTGATCTTGTCGAACTTGAATTCGCGCAGATGATTCAAACTGGCATAGCCGGTCCCGAAATCATCGAGCGCAACGCGGATGCCGTTCTTTTGCAGACGACTGAGCACTTTCTTGGTCGTACCAAAGTCGGTGATCAGGGCATTTTCGGTGATCTCCACCTCGATCCGCTGCGGCGCGATGCCATAGCGATCCAGGATAGCAACCAGCTTCGATGCGATCTGCGGATCGCGCAATTGGCTTGGCGCCAAGTTGATCGAGAAGGTCAGCGTCTCCGGCCATTCCTGAACCTCGCGGCAAACCCGTTCCAACAGCCGATAGGTCAAATCCGTCAGCACGCCGATTTCATCCGCTACTGGAATGAACACGTCGGGCATGACGACCCCGCAGTGCGGATGAATCCACCGCGCCAGCACCTCGAACCCGACGAGCCGTCCGCCATCGATCGCAACCAGCGGCTGATAATAAGGCACAATTTCGCCCGCGCTCACCGCGCGCCGGACATCGGCATGCATCATGGCGCGCGCCTGGACATTGTCTTCGATCGCCGGATCGAAGAATCGATAGCGTCCGTCCCCGCCCGTCTTGGCTTGATACATGGCAAGATCGGCCGCTCGCAGCAGCGCCGCCGGGCTGGTGCCATCGTGCGGGAAGAGCGCGATGCCGATCGCCGCGCCGACCTCGACCACCGCATCTTCGAGTTGAATCGGGCGGGAAATGATGACGCTGAGCAACTGGGCAACGCGCGCGGCATGGCTGCGATCGGTCGAAGAGGGGAACACCACGGCAAATTCGTCGCCGCCAAGGCGCGCAACCGTACCCAGTTGGTCGCGATGGGCCATGAAACGTTGCGCGAGTTCACTGAGCACGATGTCGCCGGCATCATGCCCATAAACGTCGTTGACCGGCTTGAAGCGATCGAGATCGATCATCAGCACGGCGGCAGGATGGTCCGCATTGGCGGTGACGCGGCCCAGCATCTCGGTAAAGAACCGGCGATTGGGCAGCCCCGTCAACGCGTCGTGCCGCGCCAACCGCTCGGCGCGCGCTTGCGCCTCAAGCGTGCGCTCATGCTCCGCCTCGATCAAACGGGCCTGGGCGCGGAACACATCCAGCGCCCGCACCATCGCGCCGATCTCGTCGCGGCGTTCGCTGCCGACCAGCACGACGTCGGTTTTGCCCGCCGCCAGCGCGCTCAGCGACTTGGTGATATCGACCAGCGGCCGCACCACCCGTCGGTGGATGAAGATCTGGATCAGGAAGCGCGCCAGGATACCAATCGCCGAAAACGACAAGACGAACACCGCGACAAAATGCGCTGCCTCGGTTGCGGTCTGGCCGGATTGATCGGCATTGGCGCGAAACTGATCTGCCAAAGCATCGGCGTGACGGTCGAAATCGAGATATTTGGCCTCCAGCTCGCCGCGGAAGAGGCCGAGCGCGTCCGCGGCATGCCCAGCCCCGATCGCGGCGACCATGCGCTGTTGCGTCTTTTGATAGGCCACCCAGTCCTTCTCCATCCTATCGACCATCGGTCTGAGCGGACCGGGCGGCGTCAGGCCGCATAACCGCGAGAGTTCGGCGGTCAGCGCGCGGCTGCGCGTGGCCAGCAATGCGCGGGCAGCCGCGCCGTTCTCCAGCAGCAGCGATGCCTGGGCGACACGATTTTCGGAAATCAGATCCGCGACTTCCATCACCGACGAGACGCGGCGGATGTCCTGAACATTCTGCTGCATCGCCAGGCTGGTCTGATGCATTCCGCCAACGACCAGCGCCGCGACTGCAAAAAACAGCGCGGCACCGAGCACCTGCAGCCTTGCAATCCTGGTTCCGATATTGGTCATGCTCATATCCCGCGCGGTGACACGGCGCGCGACGGCGACGCAGCCATGCGCAAGGTTCCGGGCCAGATCCCTAACCTTCATCATAGAGGATTTGCGGGAGAGGCCGTCGTTCTGTGGTCGCGCGACCATCATCTCTTGGGATGGCTGCCGCCCCCCGCAAACGCGCAGTGACGATTCCCGCTACATTCGCGGCGTGTCGAATTCAGCGACCACGCGGACGCTCAACCTCCCGCGTTCCCGCTGCCTGGACTGTGCCGCTGCGCAGAGGTGAGTGCCCAATTTGCACAGGACGCCGCCAAGATCGCCGCAAACATCCTATAATTCCTACGAAACGGACAATTGCTTCCTTTCCCCGCCCACCCCGGAGAGTTCAATGCGCTTTCTCGACAATATGAAAATCGCCCAGAAGATCATTTCACTGCTTGTCTTTCTGGGTTTGATCACCGCGCTCATCGCCTATCTCGGCGCATCGTCTGTTACGCAGACAAACGCGAGCTATACCAAACTCGCCGAACACGAACTGCAGATTCCAGCAATGCTAACGCGCGCCAATCGCCGCGCCGTCACGATGGATCTGATCGCCTATCAGGCGATGGTCTATGATGCGTCTACCACGACGGCGAAGACCGCCCCGGCGAGGCAGGAGGAATTCTACAAATCTGCGCTCGACTATCTGCGCCAGGCGAAGGAACTCACGCCCCGCTACACGGCCGAACTCTCGCAGTTCGAGGATCGCATCAACCAATTGCATGCCATCACCGAGAAGGCCACCAAGCTCGGCGCGCTCAACCGTAATGCCGAAGCGACCGCATTGCTGCGCCCTGCTGACGAAATGCTCGAGCCACTGGCGAAGGATATTTCGGCGTTCAACGACCGCTTGATCGCCGAAGGCAAGAAGCAAACCGCTCAGTTGAATGCAAATGCGGCGTCGACGACGATGACGCTCACGATCGTGAGCATCCTCGGCATCGCGATTGGCATCGGCCTCAGCATGGTGGTCGCACGCAAGGGCATTACCGGCCCGCTCGCCCGCCTGCAGCACACGATGGCGACGCTCGCCGCCGGAAATAATGCGGTCGAGATTCCCTTTGCCGATCGTACCGACGAAATTGGCACCATGGCCGACACCGTCCGCGTGTTCCGCGACGCGGCGCTGGAACTGGAAGCCGCGCAGATGGCCAAGGCCCAGGAAGACGCGACGCAGCAGATGGTCGTCGCGACCGTCGGCGAAAATCTCGGCGCACTGGCCGCAGGCGATCTGACCGCGACGATCAATACCGAATTCCCTGGCAACTATGCCGAACTCAAGACCAACTTCAACGCCGCCACCGCAGCGTTGCGCGGTCTCATCGGCGGGGTCGTGGAAAGCACCTCGGCGATCGGCACGGGTTCGAATGAAATCGCGCAGGCGTCGGAAGATCTCGCACGCCGGACCGAAGGCAATGCTGCCAGCCTGGAAGAAACCTCCGCCGCGATCACGCAGATCGACGGTCGCCTGAAGGCGAGCGCCGATGCCGCCGGGCGCACCGTTGCCCGTGCCGACGGCGCGATCGCCACCGTCTCGGGCGGTCGTGAAATCGCCGATGAAGCGGTGCAGGCCATGGGCCGCGTGTCCGAAAGCGCCAAGGGCATCGACAGCGTGATCGAAGGCCTCGACAAGATCGCGTTCCAGACGCGCGTTCTGGCGATGAACGCGGCCGTGGAAGCGGGCCGTGCAGGCGATGCCGGTCGCGGCTTCGCGGTCGTCGCCGATCTCGTCTCGGCGCTGGCAATGCGCGCCGAAGAAGAGGCCAAGCGCGCCCGCGACCAGTTGACCGTCACGCAGAGCGAAATCCTGTCCGCGGTTGGCGCGGTGCAGAAGGTCGATGGCGCGCTGGTCAACATCGCCGGTGACGTTGGCGAAGTGCACAAGCTGCTGGGCGATATGGCCGCCGACAACCAGGCCCAGGCGGCCGCGATCTCGCAGATCAGCGTTGCCGTCGGCAGCATGGATCGCGCGACGCAGCAGAACGCCGCGATGGTCGAGCAGACCTCGGCTGCCGCCCGCAACCTGACCACCGAGGTCAGCTCGCTGTCGCAGCAGACCGCCCGCTTCGACATTGGCGGCAACGCCGCCGCTCGCCCGGTGGCCCGGCCCGCTGCAAAGCCCCGCGCCGCAGCACCGGCCCGGAAGGAAAAGGCCCCTGCCTATACGTCGCCGGTGAAGGCGCTTGAATCGGTCAATGGGGAGGATTGGGCCAGCTTCTGAGCCCATCCGACCCAAATAAAGGGGCACCGCAGATCTTCTGCGGTGCCCCTTTTTGTGTCTGGGCGACGGGAGCGGCGGGAGGGTCAGTTCACCAGCGCGGGCGCGCGCAGCCCTTCCATGATCGTGCGGTTCAAATCGATCAGCGTCTCGATCTTCTCCCGGCCCATCATCACCTCGGTGGTGAAGCGATCCACGAACAGCGCCAGCGAAATGATCTGCGCGCGCAATGTCTCGGGCAGCGCATTGCCGGGCGCGGCGCAATCGCTGGCAAAGGTGCACCACATCTCGCGATTGCGGTGCAGCGGCTGGATCAGCGCCCCGCCCGACAGGCGCGCGGCCTGCGCATCCATCAGTTCGCCGGTAATCTGGCTCAGCAGGCGGGCCTCGGCCGCGCGCGGCGTTTCGGCGCGGCTCCGGGCGCTTTGATAAGCATGCAGTGACATGAAATCTCCTCTTACGGTTCTGTTATCATTCTAGGCGGTCGGAGGCCGTCATCTTGGGAGGATTGCAGATTTAGTATCGTTCCAGCGCCCAAGCGCGCGCGTTCATCCTATAATCAAAGGGTCACCCACCTTTCATTGCGGACGCGTTATCCATCATGCTGAACGGTATCGGCTTCATAGTGATCCTCGGCTGCGTCTTCGGGAGCTTCCTGCTCTCGGGCGGCAAGCTGGCGGTCGTGCTGGAGGCGCTGCCGCACGAACTGATGGCGATCATGGGCGCAGCGATCGGGTCTTTCATCGTCGCCAATTCGCTTGGCACGATCAAGAAGGCGATGGGCGGCTTGCTGCGCGCGTTCAAAGGCGAGCGCTGGAAGTCGAGCGACTATCGCGATCTCTTGACCATGATGTTCGGCCTGCTCACCACCTTCAAAAAGGGTGGCGCGACCGGGATCGAACCGCATCTGGACACGCCGTCGGAGAGCAAGCTGTTCTCGCCCTATCCCCGGCTGCTCAAGGACCATCACCTGATCGAATTCATCTGCGACTATCTGCGCATGATGACGGTCAATTTCGAAGACCCGAACCAGCTTGAATCGGCAATGGAAGCCGATATCGACAAGCACCACCACGAGGAATTGGCCCCGCAGCACGCGCTGCAGATCATGACCGACGGCTTGCCCGCCATCGGCATCGTCGCCGCCGTGCTCGGCGTCATCAAGACAATGGGCTCGATCGACCAGCCGGTCGAAGTGCTCGGCGCGATGATCGGCGGCGCGCTGGTCGGCACCTTCCTCGGCGTGTTGCTGTCTTACTGCATCGTCGGCCCGCTTGCGTCGAAACTGCTCGAAGTGATCGAAGCCGATTCCAAACCCTTCCTGGTCGCGAAGTCCGCGATCGTTGCCTACGCGCAGCACGTGCCCGTCCAGGTCGCGGTGGAAATAGCCCGACGCATGGCGCCCTCGGCCCATGCCCCAACCTTCCAGCAGCTCGAAGCCGCACTCGACGAGGCGAAAAATGAACTCAATGCCAAACCCGCTTGACCCCGAGACCGCATCGTCGGTGATCCACCTGCCGTCGCATGCGACGACGGTGACCGCCGAGGATCTGCTCACTCGGCTGATCAGCGCCGCCGACGATGGCGTAACGACCATCGACGCGTCCGCGAGCGAGAGCCTCGGCCAGGCCGCGCTGCAAGTGTTGCTGGCCGCGCGCATCGAAGCGCGCGACGCCGGACAGGAATTTCACATCATCGACCCCAGCCCCGCCTTTCTCGAACGGATCGAGAAGTGCGGTCTTGCCGACGCGATCGGCCTCATCAAAACCATCGGAGACCAGGCGTGAGCAAGTTGATCCTGACCGTCGATGATTCTGCCAGCATGCGTATGCTGCTGAAGGCATCGTTGACCGCACAAGGCTATCGTATCGAAAGTGCCAATGACGGCGAGCACGGGCTGGAGCGCATGCGCGAAGTCCAGCCCGACCTGCTCATCACCGACATCAATATGCCCAAGATGGACGGGTTCGAGCTGATGGAGGCCGTGCGCGCAGAGCCCGCCTTCCGCGGCACGCCGATCCTCGTGCTGTCCACCGAATTCTCCGACGAGAAGAAGATGCGCGCCCGCCAGGCCGGCGCGACGGGATGGATCACCAAGCCGTTCGACCCGGCAAAACTGGGAGCCGCCATTCGGCGGGTGTGCTCATGAGCGACGAAATGGACGAAATCCAGGGCATCTTCTTTGAAGAATGCGCTGAAGGACTGGCCGTCGCCGAACAGGGCCTGTCGGCCATGCGCGCGGGCGACCTGTCGTCGGAAACCATCGCCGGTGTGTTCCGCGCGGTGCATTCGATCAAGGGCGGGGCCGGCGCATTCGGTCACGCAGCGCTGACGGCGTTTGCCCATCGTTTTGAAAACGTGATGGACGAAGTCCGTGCCGGCCGCATTCCCGCAACGCCCGGCGTGACCGACGTCATGCTGTCGGCGTTCGACATCCTGACCGACCACGTCGCCGCCGCGCGTGGCACCGCGCCCTTGCCACAGGATTCTGCTGTTCTGGCCGCGCTGGAGAATGTGCTCGAAACAAAAGGCGTCGGTGTCGGCGGCGGTGCGACCGCTGCATCCGCGCCAGCCACGCCCGAAGCCCCCCAGCCCGAGGCCGAGGAAAGCGACGAGGACGAATTCGGGTTCCGCCCGGTCGGTGTCGCGCTCGACATCTTCGATACAGCGGAAGAGCCGGTCGAGCCCGACTGGATCATCGATTTCGCTCCATCGCACGCCGCCTTGGCCAATGGCGGCGAGCCGCTGTTGCTGGTGCGCGAAGTCGAAGCGCTTGGCGGCACGATTGCAAATGTCGATCTGTCGGCGCTGCCGCCGCTGCGCGCAATGGAACCTGAGCAGAGCTATTTGCGCTGGACCATCAACGTCCCGGCAAGCGTGGAAGAATCCACGCTGACCGACTGTTTCGATTTCGTAGCGCCGGATTCGGTCGTCAGCATTGTCCGCGCGGAATCCGCCGCTCCCATCGCTTCGGTCACGGCCACAGCCGAGCTCGACCCGATCCGGGAAGACCTTGCAGAGGCGGCACCCGAACCGTCGGCACCGACGCTTACGCTGGTTCCAACGGCGTCGCCGTCGCCAAGCGCCGTCCCGCCCGAGCGCGCGCCTGAACCCGCCGCCCAGACCATCCGCGTCGATCTGATCAAGCTCGACCTGCTGCTCAACCTGGTCGGCGAGCTTGTCATCCGCAACTCGATCCTCGCCGATCGCTTGACCCCGGCTGACCAGCAGCGCGTCGAACTGCCCGAGCTGGCGCGCCTCACGCGCCAGATCCAGGACAACGTCATGTCGCTGCGCGCGCAGCCGATCCGCCAGGCATTCAGCCGCGTGCCGCGCATGCTGCGCGATCTCTCGGCCGAAACCGGCAAGCAGGTTATCCTGGAAACCACCGGCGAGACGACCGAAGTCGACAAGGGCGTGATCGAGAAGATCGGCGATCCGCTGACGCACATGATCCGCAATGCGATCGACCATGGCATCGAGCCGCCCGCCGACCGCATCGCCAAGGGCAAGGACGCCCATGGCACGATCCGGCTTTCGGCCGAACAGAAGGGCGCGCGCATCTTCGTCCGCGTGGCCGATGATGGCCGCGGCATCGACCGCGTCCGGGTCCGCGCCAAGGCGATCGAAAAGGGCATCATCCAGGCGGATGCGCAACTGACCGACGAAGAAATCGATCAGCTGATCTGCGCGCCCGGCTTCTCCACCGCCGAGACGATCTCGAACATTTCGGGTCGCGGCGTTGGCATGGACGTGGTCCGCTCGAACGTCGAGGCACTGGGTGGCCGCGTCGAGATCGCCTCGACCCCCGGCGAAGGCACGACCTTCACGATGATCCTGCCGCTCACGCTAGCGATCCTCGACGGGATGATCGTGCGCCTCGGTGGGCAACGCTACGTCCTGCCACTGGCGAACGTGATTGAGACCGTCCAGCCCGCCCCCGGCCAGGTCAAGCGCACCAGCCCGACCAACGAAGTGATCGACATGCGGGGCCAGTATCTGCCGGTCAAGCGTGCGACCGACATCTTCGATCTGCCCGGCAGCAACCGCAGCCTGGAGGATTCGCTGGTGGTGATCGTCGAAAGCGAAAGCGCCGGCCATGTCGGCCTGATCGTCGACACGATCGATGACCGCCGCGAGGTCGTCATCAAGAGCCTCGACCAGAATCTCTACCCGATCCGCGGACTGGGTGGCGCGACCATCCTGGGTGACGGATCGATCGCCCTCATTCTCGATATCGAGGCGCTGGTTGCCTCGAACAGTTTCAACCGCTTCACTCCAAAAGGAATCGCAGCATGAGCTCGCTCGACCACCGCACCGCGAACAAGCAGGCCGACCGTAAGATCGTCACCTTCTCGCTGGGTCATCAGACCTTCGGGATCGACATGCACTCGCTGATCGAAATCCGCGAGTGGGAAGAGCCGACCCCGCTGCCGACCGTCCCTTCCTTCATCAAGGGCGTCACCAACCTGCGCGGCAACGTCGTCCCCGTCATCGGCCTGGCCGAGCGCCTGGGCTGGGAGCCGAGCAAGATCCATGCACGCAGCTGCGTACTGGTCGTGTCGATCGGCGAAAAGCAGGCCGGTTTCCTGGTCGACGAAGTCAGCGACATCGTTTCGATCGGTGACCAGGAAATTCAGCCGGCACCCGATGTCGAAATCGGCGAGCCGAGTGTCATCCTCGGCCTCGTTCGCGTCGAATCCCGCACGATGGAAGCGCGCGGCGACGACACCGGGCAGATGATCCTGCTGCTCGATCTCGACGGCCTGTCGCTGACCCGCCATCTGGAACTCGTAGCGTGAGCGCGGCCGGGGGCGCCCCCGCCGCGCCCGCCGGCGGCACGACCATGACCAACGCAGAACTGACGTCGTCGGATTTCGCAGCGATCGCGGCAATCATGCAGAGCGATGCGCGAATCTCGCTCAGCGCGGGCAAGATGACGTTGGTCCAGTCTCGGCTGGCCAAGCGGCTTCGACAACACGGCTTGGCGCAGTTTCGCGATTATGTCGCGATGGTGCAGTCGGACGAGACGGAACGCGCGTCGATGGTGGTCGCGCTGACCACCAATCACACGCATTTCTTTCGCGAGGTCCATCACTTCGACCATTTCCGCAAAGTCGTTGTGCCCGAACTGAAGCAGCGCGCTGCCAAGGGGCACCCGATCCGCATCTGGTCGGCAGGATGTTCGAGCGGAGAAGAAGTGTACAGCATCACCATGTGCCTGCTCGGCCCCGATCGGGCGTCGGCAAGCTGGGTGCGGCACGCCGATATCCGCTTGCTCGCGACCGATCTGTCGCCACCCGTGGTCGAAGCGACCAGGCGCGCGGTCTATGACGCCGCGACCGTCCAGCCCATCCCCGCCGAGTATCGCTCGACATGGATGCGCCAGGAGGGCGAGGATTACGTCATGGTCGACGAAGCGCGCGCGCTCGTCACCGCCAAGGTGCTGAACCTGTTCGAACCATGGCCGCTGCGCCAGCTCTACGACGTGATCTTCTGTCGCAACGTGATGATCTATTTCGACGAAGAGGCGAAGGCCGAGTTGGAAGAACGCTTCGTCGATCAGCTCGCGCCAGCGGGACATCTCTACATCGGCCATTCGGAACGTCTCATCGGGGTCTCGGCGACCAAGATGCGATCGAGCGGCCAGACCATTTACGCCAAAATCGAGGGCCGCTCATGACCCGCCGTGTCCGAACCCTGATTGTCGACGACAGCGCCACGATGCGCGCGACGCTCAAAATGATGCTGTCGGCCGACCCCGAAATCGAAGTCGTCGGCATGGCTCCCGAGCCGTTTGCCGCCCGCGAAATGATCAAGTCGCTCAATCCTGACGTGCTGACGCTCGACGTCGAAATGCCGGGAATGGATGGCCTGTCCTTCCTCGAACGCGTCATGCGCCTGCGGCCCATGCCGGTGGTGATGTGTTCGACGCTGACCGCGCATGGAGCCGAGGTCACGATCGAGGCGCTGCGCCTGGGGGCGGTCGATTACATCGCCAAGCCCACCGGCACGCCCGAAGATATCGCCCGCGACGCGACCCTGCTGTGCGAAAAGGTGAAGGCCGCCGCCCGCGCTTCGGTGCGGCCGGGACCGACGCCAAATCTCACGCCGGCCAAAGGTGGCGGCGTCAGCAAGGGGTCGATCATTGCGATCGGCTCGTCGACCGGCGGTGTCGAGGCGTTGTTCTCATTGCTGAAGGCCATGCCCAAGGACAGCCCGCCGATCCTGGTGGTCCAACACATGCCCGCCGCGTTCACCCGCAACTTCGCGGCACGCCTCGATGGGGAATGCGCCGTAAAGGTGGTGGAAGCGACCAATGGCAGCCCGGTCGAGCAGGGAACCGTCTATATTGCTCCTGGGGGGAGAGCACATATGGAACTCGCGACAAACGGCGAACGCCGCATCAAACTTCGCGAAACCGACCCGATCAGCGGCCATCGTCCGTCGGTCGACGCGCTGTTCCGTTCCTTCTGCCCGGTCGCGTCCGGATCGGTCGGGGTGATCCTGACCGGCATGGGTGCCGACGGGGCCCAGGGCCTGCTCGAAATGCGGCGCGCCGGTGCGCGCACGCTGGGGCAGAACCGGCAGACGTGCGTCGTCTACGGCATGCCGCGCGCGGCGATGGAAATCGGCGCAGTGATGGAAGAAATCAGCCTGTCCGCCATGCCCGAGGCGATCCTTGCGGCATGCCGGGCCAAGCCTCTGGGAATTGTCTGATGCCTGCCGCTGCACAGATCAAGGTTATGGTGGTCGACGACCAGACGAGCATGCGCGCCATGATCCGGCGCACGCTCCAGGATCTCGGCTTCAAGGACGTGCGCGACAAGGGCAGCGCGACCGAAGCGTTGAGCGCGGTCCGCAGCGACCGCGTTCATCTCATCATTTCCGATTACAACATGCCCGAAATGGACGGGCTCCAGTTTCTGGAGCAAGTCCGTGCTGATCCGGTGATCGGCAAGACCGTCTTCATCATGCTGACCGGTTCCTCGGACCGCGATCTTGTACAGAAGGCGGCGGCGCTCGGCGTCAACAACTACGTCGTGAAGCCGTTTGCGCCGGCTGCCCTCAAGGAAAAGATTGAGCGCGTCTTCGGCGCGCTGACCTGACGCCATGCGGAGGATCAACATCATCCAGGGCGAGCATTGCGTCGTATCCGAACCGGATACGATGGTGACGACCCTTCTGGGCAGCTGCATCGCAGTCTGCCTGAACGACAGCGTCTCGCGGATCGGGGGCATGAATCACTTTCTGCTCGGCGAACCGGGAGCCGATGTCAAACCGCGGCCCGACGAGATGCAACGCTATGGCGTCCACGCCATGGAATTGCTGATCAACGGGATGATGGCAAAGGGCGCGTCGCGGGCGCGGCTGAAGGGGCATATATATGGCGGTGCCAATATCATCGCCGGGCTCGGCTCGATCGGGTCGCAAAATGCGGAGTTCGCGCGTCGATTCCTGGAAACCGAAGGAATCGAAATCGGGCACGTCGATATTGGCGGGCGATCCGCCCGCAAGATCGAGTTCATTCCCTATCAAGGGCTGAGCCGCAGCAAGAATGTGTCGGATCCGGTTCCCGTCGTCCGCGCCCCCGCCCCTATCCTTGCCCCGGCCAGCGATGGCGAACTGGAGTTGTTTTGATGGCCTATCTTCCTTCGATCACAACCCAGGACGGATCCCCTGCCACCGGTTTCGATCCCTTTTCGGGCCTGTTGCACGGGGTCATGGCGGCCGAGCTGCGCGAAATTCGCGAGCAGTTGGAAGGCCTGGCCGAAGTGCTCGTCGCCGACGAGCACTTCGTGACCAGCTTTCTGGAGCAATTGCAGAGCTTCGATTATCTGATCCAGCATGCCGATGAGTGCGCCAATCTGATGGATCGCATCGCGGCTGGCGAAAATTCGCTCGAGGCGATCAAGCACGTTCGGCTTGGCGCGGTGCAGGAGCGCCTGCGCATCGCGCTGATCGGAACCTGACATGGCCGGCAAAGCTGCCGATGATCGCCCGATCATCATCAAACGCGTCAAGAAGATCGCCGGCGGCCATCATGGCGGGGCGTGGAAAGTGGCCTATGCCGATTTCGTGACCGCGATGATGGCATTCTTCATGCTGCTGTGGCTGTTGTCGAGCCCCGACAAGGCGAAGCTGAAGGGGCTGGCCGAATATTTCACGCCGTCCCCGCCGAGCAGCGCGAGCGGAACGGGCCCGCAAGGCGGCGCACCGGGATCCGGCGCGGGCAGCCGCTCCAAGGGTAAGACCTCGACCGAGCAAGCTGCGGCTGGACCAGCGCGCGGCGGCACCGCGACCGTGCCCGATGCGTCGCAACGCGTGGTTGCCGCAGAATTGCAGATCGCGATCGACAGCATCGCCCAGCCCAGTGACGGCAAGAAAAACGTCACGCTGGCGGTGGCCCGCGATGGGCTGCGCATCACCTTGATGGATAATGACCGTCAATCGATGTTCCGCCCCGGGACCGCCGAGCTCAATCCTTATGCCCGGATCATGCTGGGCAAGATCGCCGAAAAGCTGTCGCACACCTCTGCCCAATTGGCGATCGAGGGCCATACTGACGGGACCGGCGGCCAAAGCGACGCGAACTGGCAGCTCTCGGGCGCGCGCGCGCTCGCTGCACGATCGGCGCTGATCGCGGCGGGCATGACGCCCGATCGCTTCGCCGAAATCGTCGCGCTGGGGGCGAGCCAGCCAGTCTATCCCGAACAACCCGATCGCCCGGAAAACCGGCGCATCACCGTCGTAGTGATGGGCCAGCAATCGGCGCTGCCAAGCGACGCCAGCTTCAAATTCTAAGGATATCCGGGTCGTGAAACGCGTGCTCTCCCTGTTGTTGCTGCTCATCCTCGGCGTCGCGATCGGCGGCGGCGCTGGCTATGGCGCGGTGCTGTTGTTCGCCAAACCGGGCGGCGGCGAGCCCAAGGCGGCCGCGACCCCCGCCGCAGAACCGCCGCGCAGCTTCGTCTCCAGCGCCAAAATCCTGGCGCCGCTGGTCTTTCCAGACGGTCGCCTGGCCGGTTACGTCAATTTCGACGTGTCGCTCGAGGTGGCGGGCGACAAGGCCGAGACGGTCACGTCGAAGCTGCCGCTGATGCTCCACGCGATCAACATGCGCACCTGGCGGACCCCGCTCGCGACCGGGCCTGACGGGCTGCTCGCCAATATCGGCGGCTTCCGCGACGTCGTGCGCGCCGCCTCGACCGAGGCCTTCGGTGCCGGCACGGTCAAGCGCATCGCAATAACGCGCGCCGAGCCCGCCTGAGGGGGGACTATCATCCTATAAAAAGAGGAATACTCTTTTTAGCGAGAGACGATCATGGCCCCTATCGAACGTCACTTTCCGGCCGATCCCCCCATCAACCCTACGGAGGGATTCCAGCCGCGCGCGCAGCGCACGGTTACGACGCTGATCGCGGCGAAGCTGGAGCTCGGCCCGGGCAAGGAAGCGCTGTGCCGCTTACGCAACGTGTCGACCACCGGTATGTTGGTCGAGACCGGTCAACCGCTCACCCGCGACGACACGGTGGTGATCGAACTCCGCTCGGGCGAGCGTTTGTCGGCCACCGTCGTGTGGGCCGACGAAGGCCGTGCCGGCATCCAGCTCGACCGCGAAATCGATGTGGCGAGCACGTTGCGGCCGCAGGTGGTGAAGGCCAAAGGCCATGTTCCGGCGGTCGGCCGCGCCCCGCGCTTCGCCGTCGCCGCGCCAGGTCGGTTGAGCAGCCTCGGGCGGTCCTGCCCGGTCACGGTCGAGAACCTGTCGCAAAGCGGCGCGCGGCTCACACTGTCGAGCGACATTCCGCTCGGCGCTCCCGTTACGCTTACCATCGCGGGCCTGTCCCCGCGCGCCTGTTCGGTGCGCTGGCGCAACGACCTGCATGTCGGTGTCGCCTTTATCGATTTGATTTCTTATGCCGAGCTGTCGGCATGGCTCGCAGGCGCAAGCCACAATAATTAAGCCCCGCCCCACCCCCGCCGCAGCGGGGGTGGGATGCCGGTTCACGTCGTCCCGAAGCTCTTGACCAGCGAGCCAGCGACCAGCGCCCAGCCATCGACAAGCACGAAGAAGATGATCTTCATCGGCATGGCGATGGTCGGTGGGGGCAGCATCATCATGCCCATCGCCATCAGCACCGCCGCCACCGCCAGATCGATAACGAGGAACGGCAGCAGCAGCAGAAAGCCGATCTCGAACGAGCGGCGCAGTTCGGAAATCATGAAGGCCGGGGTCAGCGTCGTCAGCGCGACATCCTTGCGCGCGGTCGGCTTGGCATGCGCCATGTCGATGAACAGCTTCAGGTCATCATCGCGCACTTGCTTCAGCATGAACTGCCGGAACGGCTCAGCGGTCGCGGTGAACGCCTGTTCCTCGGCGATCTTGCCCGCGGTGTAGGGCTTGATCCCTTGCTCCCACGCCTTTTCGAAGGTCGGGGCCATCACGAAAAAGGACAGGAACATCGCCAGGCTGATGATCACCGGATTGGGCGGCACGCCCTGCGCACCGATGCCGGTGCGCAACAGCGACAGCGCGACGACGATGCGCGTGAAGCTGGTAACCGTCATCAGGATGCCGGGCGCAAGGCTCAGCACCGTCAGCATCAGCACCAGCTGAATCGCCCGGCCCGAAACCGATCCGCCTGCGCCAGCACCGGGCAAGCCCAGGGCGGACGCGCCCAGGGCGGACGGAGCCACTGCAGACTGGGCGTGCGCGGCGAAGGGGATCAACAGCGCGCCTGCGGCGAGCGCGAACAGGACCGACCTACGCAACGACGTTCGCCTGGTGATGCTGCTCGGTCAGATGATCGAACAATGCCGCCACGGAACGACGCGGCGTGGACGAAACCGGCGAGACGGGTGCAGACGGTTCGCGCGCCGACGAAAGCGAGGCCTGGATCAAGGCCGCTTTGTCGCGCCGCGACTGGAGATGGTCGAGCAGCAGCGTCAGGGCGGTGCGCAACTCGGTTTCGGGTTCCGGTGCGGTCGCCTGATCGACGGTGGCCTCTGCGGTGTTTCCAAGCACGGGCTCCGGTGCCGGGGCTACGGGTTCGGGCGCTGCCAGTTCCGAGGTTGGCGTTTCAGCGCTTTCGCCCGCATCCGTCGCGGCGACAACGGTAGCCGTGACGTCGGCCGGGACAGACGGCAGGATTCCGCTTTCGACCACCATCTGCCCATCCGGGCCGATCAGGATGAGATGTTCGCACCCGTCGCGCCGCACCAAAGCGAGCGAGCGTTTGCCGTCGAGCGTGACTCGCTCGACCACTTCCAGCCGCCGCCCGCGACCGAGGGTCACGCGCCCCGGCAAGGCGATATTGTAGCGCCGCACCACCCACAGCGCTCCGCCGAGCAAGCCAAGCACGACCCCGAGCGCCCCCATCGTGCGCAGCAGTGACAGCACATCCATCAGTTGCGGCTCTTGCGGGTGAGTTCGGTCACCTCCAGCGACATTTCCTCGCTGTTGACCAGGATCCGGCCCTTGGCGATCAACTCGCCATTGACGAACACCAGGGTGGGATCGTCCTGCCCGCAATCGAGCGGGATCATCGCGCCGCGGCTCATTTGCAGGATCTGGCGGATCTGCACCTGAGCCGAGCCCAGGACGATCGACAGCTCGACTTCAATATCTTCGAGGATGGACAATGCACGGCTCCTTCCCCCGAGTTATAGGATTATTTTTCCGCATTGACGGTCGGGCTAGGCAATAATTGCCTATGAAGGAGGGGTGCCGGCACGGAGCCGGTGGAGCGACCTCATGGATCTCAAGACATCGTTGGCGGTTTCGGCATCGGGCTTGCGCGCACAATCGCTGCGCATGCGGGTGATTGCGGAAAATCTCGCCAACCAGGATTCGGTTTCCCGTACCGCAGGCGGCGATCCCTATCGCCGCCGGGTAGTGAGCTTTCAGGCTGAAGTTGACCGGGCCAATGGCGGCACCGCCGTCAAGATTTCCAGCGTCGACGCCGACAAGACCGCCTTCACCAAGGTCTACATGCCCGGCAGCCCGGCCGCCGACGCGCAAGGCTATGTCCTGAAACCCAACGTCAATCCCCTGCTCGAGGCCGCCGACATGAAGGACGCGCAGCGCTCCTACGAAGCCGACCTCAACGCCATCGAAGCGGCCAAGAACCTGACGATGCGCACCATCGATTTGCTGAAATAAGGAAGAGCGACAATGTCCATCGGATCTCTCGACGCGACCTCGGCTTATGGCCGTACCCTTGGCCTTGGCAGCCCGCTCAAGACCGGCTCGACCAAGGAAACCGCGCCCGGCGCATCGGGCGGCTTTGGCGGCATGGTCGAAGCGATGATCACCGACACCTCGACGCAATTGCGCGCCGCCGAAAGCGCCTCGGCCAAGCAAGTCGCGGGCAAGGGCGACCTGATCGACGTGGTGACCGCGATCGGATCGGCAGAAACCGCGCTCGACACCATGGTCGCGGTGCGCGATCGCGTCGTGAACGCCTATTCCGACATTATGCGTATGCAGATCTGAGGGCGCAGGCCAATGGATGCGCTCGCCGCGATGGAGCTTGCCCGCGCTTCCTTGATTCTGGTGATGACGATCGTCGGACCGCTGCTGATCACCTCGTTGATCGTCGGCGTCGCGATCGGCCTGTTGCAGGCGCTGACCCAAATCTAGGAAATGACGCTGACCTTCGTCCCCAAGATCATCGCCATGGGCGTGGTGATGCTGTTGTGCCTGCCGATGATCGGCGGGGCGCTGTCCGATTTTATGGCGCGGATCAGCAGCATGATCATCGCCGGCTGACAAAGTGCCCGCCGCCCTCGCCCCGCCATCGTTCGACCTGTCGCATCTCGATGTGCAGGCGACTGCATTCCTGATCCTGTTCGCGCGCGTCGGCACGGTGTTGATGCTGCTCCCGGTCTTCTCCGAGGATGCAGTGCCCGGGCGGATCCGCCTGCTGATCGCGCTGGGCATGAGCATCGGCCTGTGGGGCGTGCTGGCGCCGTTGATGCGCACGGCGGCCGCCGCAGGCGGGGCGCTGCCGGCGGTGCTGCTGGCGGAACTGGTCACCGGGCTCGCGATCGGCGCGCTGGTCAAGATCGTGTTCAGCGCGGTGTCGATGGCGGGGTCGATCATCAGCTCGCAGATCGGCCTGTCCTCGGCACTGCTCTATGATGCCTCGCAAGGCGGCCAGGCGGCGTTGCTGTCCAAGTTCGTAACCGTCGCCGCCGCCGTGGTGTGCATGTCGCTGCACGTCCATCACCTCTGGATCGGCGCGATCATCGAATCCTATCGCACCTTCCCGATCGGCGGCATGCCCCCCGCGCATGATTTCCTGCGCGCCGCGCTCGACGCGGTGGCGCGCGCGATGACCTTGGGCATCGGCTTGTCGGCCCCGTTGCTGGTCTACGGCATCGTGTTCAACGTGGCGCTCGGCCTGTCGACGCGAATTGCGCCTGCGATCCAGCTCTTCTTCATCGTGCAGCCGCTCAACATTCTGCTGGGCCTCGCGGTGATGGCGATGACGATGGGCGGGCTGCTCACCGGCTTCGCCCAGGCGATGGCCGCGTATATGCAGACAAGCTGGAACTAGGTCGTGGCCGACAACGACCAGAAAACCTTCGACCCCACCGAAAAGAAGCTGGCCGACGCGCGCGCCAAGGGGGACATGCCCTCGTCGCCCGAGATGAAGCACGCCGCGATGTTCGCGGCCGCCATCGTCGTGGTCGGCGGCATGGGCACCTATACCGTGCAGCAGCTCGGCGTCATCTTTGTGCGGTTATGGGGCGGCGCGGACGATTATCTGTTCAACGCCCAAGGGGCCGAGAATTTCGCGATCGGGTTTCTCGGTGCGGTCGGCATAGCGGTCGCCCCCCTGCTGGGCGTGCTGTTCGTGTTCGCGCTGCTGGGCGGCGTGTTGCAGGGCCGACCAAGCTTCGCGCTCGCCCGGCTCAAGCCGCAATGGTCCAAGCTCAACCCGTTTTCGGGCCTTGGCCGAATGTTCGGCCCGCGCGCGCTGATCGAATTCGGCAAGACGCTCGCCAAGATGACCGGCGTCATCGTGATCGCCACCAATGTCATATGGCCCAAGATTGTCGGCCTGGACCAGTTGGTCGGTGCCGATCCCGCCGCGATCACTGCAGCAACGCTCGGCGTCGTGCTCGCCATGATCAAGGCGGTGGCGATCCTGGTCGCCGCGCTCGCCATTTTCGATTTCGTCTATCAGCGCTGGTCCTTCACCAACCGCATGAAGATGTCGCTGCAGGAAATTAAGGACGAGCATAAGGAACAGGATGGCGACCCGCTGATCAAGAGCAAGATCCGCCAGATGCAAATGCAGCGCGCGCGCAGCCGGATGATGTCGGCTGTCCCCGAAGCCAGCGTGATCGTGACCAACCCGACCCATTATGCGGTCGCGCTCAAATATGATCACGGGGCGATGGCCGCACCGATCGTCGTCGCCAAGGGCGTCGATGCGATCGCGTTGAAGATCCGTGAAGTCGCGACCGCACACGGCGTGCCGATCGTCGAGAATGTGCCGCTTGCACGCGCACTTTATGCCAGTGCCGAGCTGGAACGCCCGATCCCGACCGAACATTATGCCGCGGTCGCGGAAATCATCAGCTACGTCCTGCGGCTCGCGCGCGGACGCTAACCGCTATACTTCGATGTCGTGCTTTGCCAGTTCCACGCGGACGCGCACGTCGATGTCGTGGAAGATTTGCGCCAGCACCGGGTCCTCGGGGTGCTCGGCCGTCTGCGCCCACTCAACGATCTCGCGCAACCGCGCCGGTGCCGGAACGCCGACCAGCAATTCCTGGTGCAACCGCTCGAGCATGTCGAGGCCACGGCTCGCATCGCGGGCGATCCGGCGGCGGCGGTCGACCGGCGCTTCGCTCATCGCCAGCGTGACGAGCATTTCGACGCTCGGCATTGCGGGCGCGGTCGGTGCCGGGGTTTGGGTCGGCACGGTATGGGGATGCAAATCCTGCGCAGAAAACTGTGCCGCCACCTTTGGCAGCGCCCCCAAGAGCAGGGTCCGTGTCACCGGCACTGTCAGGGCATCGATCCGCACCGAAACTTACACCTCCAGACCGCCATCGGCCATACCTATCCTATAAGAGATTCATGAGATCTTTTCCACGAATTCGCCGCTTTATCCGACATGCGCTGCGCGCCTCCGCGACGCTTGCGGTTCTGCTCGGGTGCGTGTCGCCCGGCGTCGCGCGCACGCGGATCAAAGATATCGTCAATGTCGAGAATGTCCGGCCCAACCAATTGGTCGGATATGGCCTGGTGGTGGGCCTGGCCGGCACGGGCGACCGGATGCGCAACTCGCCCTTCACCGAGGAATCGATGCAGGCGATGCTCGAACGCATGGGCGTCAACATCCGCGGATCTGACATGAAGACGCAGAATGTGGCAGCCGTGTCGATCACCGCATCGATGCCCCCCTTTTCGCGCACCGGCTCCAGCATCGACGTGCAAGTCGCCGCGCTTGGCGATGCTTCCAGCCTGCAAGGCGGCACGCTGATCGCCTCGTCGCTGCGCGCGCTTGATGGGGAAATCTACGCCGTGGCACAGGGCCCGGTGGCGGTGTCGGGCTTCAAGGCGCAAGGGGCCGCCGCCAGCATCAGCCGCGGCGTTTCCACCTCGGCGCGGATCGCCGGTGGCGCGATCGTCGAGCGCGAGGTGCCGTTTGCGCTGCGCACCGCGACCAGTCTGAAGCTCGCGCTGAAAAACCCCGACTTTACAACGGCACAGCGCATCGTGACGGCCATCAACGGCCGTTTCTCGGGGACAGCCGAGATGCTCGACCCCGCCACCGTCGAAATCGCGCCGCGCGGGGGCTTTCAGGGTTCGGTCGTCGATCTGATGACGCAGATCGAGACGATCGACGTCGATGTCGATCAGCCAGCGCGCATCGTCATCAACGAAGCGTCGGGCACCGTCGTGATGGGCGCGGACGTCCGGATCAGTTCGGTCGCCGTCGCACAGGGCGGGCTGACCATCAGCGTCACCGAAACGCCGCAAGTGTCGCAGCCAGGCCCGCTCTCCAGCGGCCAGACGACCGTCGTCCCGCGCACGCAAGTGTCGGTCAACGACGGTGGCGACGCCCATCTGGCGCTGATCGGCGGCGGCGCATCGCTCAAGACCCTGGTCAGCGGGTTGAACGCTCTGGGCGTCTCACCCCGCGACCTGATCACCATATTGCAGGCGGTGAAGAGTGCAGGCGCGCTCCAGGCCGACATCGAGGTCCAATGACAATGGAAGCTCCGCCCGCTGCCGCTACCGTCGGCGCGGCACCTGCGAAAACCGCGACGCCCGCACAAAAGGCGACCGCGCAATCCTTTGAGGCAGTGTTCCTCGGGCAGATGACGCAGTTGATGTTCGAAAGCGTGCAGACCGGGGAGTTTTCCGGCGGGCATGGCGAAGAGATGTTTCGCGGCGTTCTCGCCGAAAAGCTCGGGACGGCGGTCGCCCAAAAGGGTGGGATCGGCCTGGCCCCGGCGGTGCTCGCGCAGATCCTAAAAATGCAGGAAAATGCTGACAATGGACGATGAATTGATCGATCTCGCGACGTCGCTCTCGCATTTGATGGAGCAGGAGAGCGAGGCGCTGACACGGAACGGCCATGCGCAGGGCCTGGCCGAACTCGTTGCTGCGAAATTGCGCCTGGCGGGACAAATTGAGGCCGAGGTGACCAAGCGCGAACGCGAGGCCCCTGACTGGGCCGATACGCTGTCCGAGGAACAGCGTGCCGAGATGGCACTGGTCTTTGGACATTTGCGCGATGCCTCGATCGTCAATGCGCAGATCCTGGAACGGCAAATCGCGTTTTCGAGCGACTTGATGCGCGCGATCGCAGCCGAAGCGCAGCGCGTCACCGGCAAGCGCAGTTCTACCTATGGGGCGTCTGGCGACATGATGCGGATCGATTTGCCCGCCCCGATCTCGATCAACGCGCGCCTCTAGCCGCGTCGCTTTTAGCGAGCGCCTGACGATCGGCGCATCGTGCTTGAGAGCCGCGCATCGATTTCATCAAGGTGTCCCTTCCGGGACCGAGAGCGGTCGCGGCGGGCCAAAATCGACTCGTCTGCGGGGTCATACGCAAACGTTTGCGGGGCTGTTTTCGCCGCGCGCATGGCACCCGAAATGGGATGAAAGCGACATCGACACTCGCTGGCGGCTAAAAATCTGGCCAATTCGGCCCATTTTCATACTATAAGACGATGCCGAGAGGCCATTCATTGCCTTTTTATTCTTATAAAACCGTGGCATCCGAGATCGCAGAAAGGAAATATCGATGCGATCGAGCAACGCCTTACGGATTTATGACAACGGTATCATTCCTTCGAATGATGATGGCGTTAGTCCGTATCTGGGACTCTTGGCGGATTGCGCAGCACAAATTCTGTGCGCCTCCGATACTGCGTCGATGCTCAACGCCCTTTTTGAATCGGTCCGGGTCAAACTGAACCTGAGTGTGTATTTCTGCTATCGTTACGACGGGACCAACAGCCTCTTCCTTGAAGAACATGGCGGCCTGACCCCGACGCAAAGCGGCGCGGCGTCGCATCTCGTGCTTGGGCAAGGCCCGTGCGGGCTGGTGGCGGCGGATCGCGCGCCGCATATTTTCAATCGCGTTCGGGGCTCCAAAGACGCCCGGCTCGCTTACGCCCGGGCAATCGGCCTGGCGGCCTATGTTGGAACGCCGCTGATGCAGGGCGACACCTTGCTCGGCACACTCGGCTTCGGTCGCAAAGCGACGATGCCGTTCAGTCGCGCCGAAGTCCAATTCCTGCGCGCCATCTGCAGCTTCGTTGCGATCGCGAAGAACCGTCTGCAGACCGAACGAACGCTGCGCGAGACCACCTATGCCCGCGATGCGCTTGCGATCGAGCAAGCGCGGCTCGTCGATCGCATCGAAACTTTATCGAGATTGTCAGATACATCGGCGGTCGCTGCAACGCTTGCCCATGAAATGACGCAGCCGCTCACCGCTGCTGCAAATTATATCGCCTCGGCCGAAATGGCGCTCGGCGGGCTGGGGGATGCCGATATCCTGCGGCGCCTCGTTCAGGCCCGGACCCAGATCACCCGATCAGCGCAGATCATCGCCAAAGCACGACACTTGATCGAAACCGGAACGGTGATCAACGATCACACCAATCTTTGTGAGGTGCTGTCGGATTCGCTCGAACTCGCGCTAGCGGACCATCATGGCCCTGTACCGGCGATGATCTATGACATTGACCCAAGTGTGACCGCTCTTGTCGCAGACAGCGTCCAGATCACGCAGGTGCTGACCAATTTGCTGCGTAATGCCGCGACCGCGTTGCGCGGCACCGCAAACCCGACCATCACCGTTTCCTGCCGGCGGACGCAGGATGGCACGGTCGAGATCGGCGTGATCGACAATGGCCCTGGCTTCGATCCGGAAGCCGATAGTGCGCGTTTCCACCAGCGGGCGACTTCGACCACGGGGGGACTCGGTATTGGCTTGTCGGTATGCCGATCGATCGTCGCCGCGCACAATGGCGTCATCCGCGCCGAAAACACCGCCCGAGGCGGCGCGGCGGTCTACTTTACGCTGCCGGGCGCTTAAAAGCACCGCGAGCCCCGACCTTCAGGGATTGCCATGCTGTCATAATTGTGCGGCATAGCGCCCGAAGGAGATGGTCGCATGCGCATTTCAGGAACCGGACGAACGCTGGCGGCACTGGCCGCACTGCTGGCCAGTGGCCCGCTGACGGCTGAAACACCCGCGGCACCCTTACAGGTCGATCGCGTCGTCCTGATGATGCGCCACGGCATCCGCCCGCCCACCAAAGCCCAGCCGATGCCGATCGGCACGGCAAGTGCTGCGTGGCCAAGCTGGAGCGTCAAGCCGGGGTGGCTGACCGAGCATGGCGCGAACGCAATCGTGGCGGTGGCCGATTTTGACCGGATCGGTTTCGTCAAAGCGGGGCTGCTGCCATCGACCGATTGCCCCACCCGGATCGCGCTGCTCGCCGATAGCGACCAACGCACCATCGCCACCGCAGCGCATTATGCCAAGGGCCTCGCTCCCGGTTGCACGCTGACCATCGACCATCGTCCGCAAGACGAGCCCGACCCGCTGTTCAACCAGATTGACGACGGCCATGCGCCGCTTGACCCGAAGCGCGCCGCCGCTGCGGTTGATGCGGAGATCGGACCGGGCGGCATCGCCGCGCTCGAACGCACGATGAAACCGCTGCTGACCCGGCTCGATCGGGTGTTATGCGGATCGGCAGCCGCACCCTGTGGAGTCGCACGTGAGGCGACCAGCGTCGTCCCCGCTACGGCAACGTCGCGACCCAAGCTGAGCGGCGCGCTCGACCGCGCCTCGACCGCCGCGCAGATCCTGCTGCTGGAATATGCCGAGGGCAAACCGACGGCGGATGTCGGTTGGGGTCGCGTCAAAGCCGCCGATATCACCGCCTTTGGCGCGTTCCACGCGCTCGAATTTCGCCTGTTGGCGCGACCACCCTATATTGCGGCACAGAATCTGGCTGGTCTTTCGCCGCGAATCGCGAACTGGTTGAGCGATGACAGCCCAACGGCCGCGAAAGTGGCGATGATTGCCGGCCACGACACCAACGTCGCCAATCTGGCGGGGGTTCTGGGTCTGCACTGGCGCGTCCCAGGCATTGCCGCGGATGATCCCGTGCCAGGTGGGGCCATCCAGCTGGAACGGCTGAGCGACAGCAAGGGCAACCACTATGTCCGCGCGGTTTACCGCGCCCAATCGCTGACCGAATTGCGCGCGGCGACCGCCAAGACGCCGTACCGCAAGGTGCTGCCGATCGCGGGGTGCAAGGCGCGCGGCGTCGATGGACTGTGCACGCTATCGGATTTTCTGGCGAAACTTCGTGGTTAACGTGCGTCGGTAACGCGGACGCGCTCATGATGACGAATGACTTCGTCAATGATAAAGCGCAAAAACTTCTCGCTGAAATCGGGGTCGAGATTTGCATCATGGGCAAGGCCCCGCAACCGCGCGATCTGCGCTTCCTCACGGCCGGGATCGGCCGGAGGCAGGCCCGCTTGCGCTTTATAGCGGCCGACCGCCTGTGTTGTCTTGAAACGTTCGGCGAGCAGAAAGACGAGCGCGGCATCGATATTGTCGATGCTCTGGCGGTATCCGTTCAGCGTTTCGTCGGTCACCATCCACTCCTCATCAGCCGTCGACGCTCTTTTGCGTGCGCTGACGGCCCGGCGCAACCCGAGAAAGACTTGCCTTTAGCGCGCCACGCCGCCACATCGCAGCGCAGATGAGCGCCACCATTCTCCGCATTGATCCTTCGCGTGCCCAGCCCTCGCTGGAGCCCATGGTGCAACTCGTCGCGGGTGACCTGAATTTGGTCAACGCGGTCATCCTGTCGCGGATGCAGTCCGAAATTCCTCTGATCCCGGAACTTGCGGGGCATCTGATCGCGGGCGGTGGCAAGCGGATGCGCCCGATGCTGACGCTCGCCAGCGCACGTTTGCTGGGCTATCTGGGGTCTCGCCACCACCGGCTGGCCGCCGCCGTCGAATTCATCCACACCGCCACGCTGCTGCACGACGATGTGGTTGACGGGTCGGATCTGCGCCGGGGCAAGCGTACCGCCAATCTCATCTGGGGCAACCCGGCCAGCGTGCTGGTCGGCGATTTCCTGTTCAGCCGCTCGTTCGAACTGATGGTCGAAGACGGCTCGCTCAAGGTGCTGTCGATTCTGGCGGGCGCGAGCGCTATCATCGCCGAAGGCGAAGTCAACCAGTTGACCGCCGCGCGCCGCATCGACATCCCGGAAGAACGCTATCTCGACATCATCGGGGCCAAGACGGCCGCGCTGTTTGCGGCGGCTTGCCGTGTAGCCGCTGTGGTCGCGGAGCGCCCCGAGGCGGAAGAACTCGCGCTCGACGCATATGGCCGCAATCTCGGCATCGCCTTCCAATTGGTCGACGACGCGATCGATTACGTGTCCGACGCGGGCACGATGGGCAAGGACGCCGGCGATGATTTCCGCGAGGGCAAGGCAACGCTCCCCGTCATCCTCGCTTATGCGCGCGGTGACGCGGCGGATCGCGCCTTCTGGAAAGCCGCGATCGAGGGCCATCGCAATCGCGATGAGGATTTTGCGCGGGCGATCGAACTGGTGCGCTCGACCCATGCCGTCGACGATACGCTGGCGCGCGCGCGCCATTACGGCCAACGCGCAATCGACGCGCTTGGCATCTTCGCCAATGGCAAGGCCAAGGATGCGATGGTCGAAGCCGTCGAATTCGCGATCGCGCGCGCTTATTGACGCTCATCGGTGCCGCTTCGGCTCCTGTGTCGCCGATCTTCCTTTGTCACGGCGCATGACTTTCGATACCTTCAGCACCTG
Source organism: Sphingomonas sp. PL20 (assembly GCF_017875905.1). NCBI lineage: Bacteria > Pseudomonadati > Pseudomonadota > Alphaproteobacteria > Sphingomonadales > Sphingomonadaceae > Sphingomonas > Sphingomonas sp. PL20. The sequence goes on from NZ_JAGINH010000002.1 coordinate 3,284,606, forward strand.
ACAGCAGGAGCGCCGGAGATGTTCGTCGATTTCCAAAATGGCTGGCCGCCGCCGGAACGCTGGGAAGCCGAGCCCAAGCCGCTGCCAAACCCGCGCCGAGAAAGCATCGCGGCATGGATCATCGGTTTCAACCTGGTGATGCTGTTGGTTGGCCCGCTGGCGGGAGTAACGCTGTTCGACGCGATCATCGCCGCTTTGCGCCACTGAACGACGGCAACCCTTAGCAGCCGCGCGCCTCGGCATCGCCTGCCTCGGCACCGGACAGTTCAACCTGCAGCGTCGCATGGCCGATGCCGAAGCGCTCCTTCAACATCGCGCGCGTTGTATCCAGGAAGGCGTCGCCCGGATGCCCCGCCGGAACCACCAGATGCGCAGTCAGCACGGTCTCGGTCGTGCTCATTGGCCAGATATGGACATGGTGGACGCGCGCGACGCCCGGCAGCGCGCGCAGCGCCTCCCACACCTTGTCCGAATCGATGCTGCGCGGCACCGCCGCCAGCGCCATCTCAACCGATTCGCGCAGCAAGCCCCAGGTCTGCAGGAAGATCAGCACCGCGATGACGATGCTGACGATCGGATCGATCCAGGTCAGGCCGGTCCACCAGATCACCAGCCCCGACACGACCACCCCCGCCGACACCATCGCGTCGCTCGCCATGTGGAGATAGGCACCGCGAATATTGATGTCGCCCTCGCGCCCGCGCAGGAACAGCAAGGCGGTGAAGCCATTGACCAGGATTCCCGCACCCGCGACCCACGCCACCGTCGGCCCGTCCACTGGCGCGGGCGTCGCCAACCGCTGCACCGCCTCGAGCAGGATCGCGCCGAGCGCGACCAGCAAGAGCAAAGCGTTGAGCAACGCCGCCAGGATCGTCGAGCCCTTCAGGCCATATGTGAAGCGCTTCGACGCCGCCCGCCGCCCCAGCGCGATCGCCGCCCACGCCGCGCACAGCCCGAGCACGTCGGAGAGATTGTGGCCCGCATCCGCGAGCAGCGCGACCGAGCCCGCGATCAGACCGAACACGGCCTCGCCAACGACAAAAGCAAGGTTCAGCCCAATGCCGATCGCAAACGCGCGGTCATGCCCTGCCACCGGCGCATGGCTATGCGAGTGCCCATGCCCGTGGCCGTGCGCATGCCCGTGATGATCGTCGTGCCCGTGGGAATGGCCATGCCCCGCCATATCGGTCTCCAATGTCCTGGCGCGGGCCTAGCATTTCAATTCCGTGAGATACTAGCACGCCGCACATGACAATTGCGTCACACCGCGGTGGTTCCAAAACCGGTGCGAAGCGGTAGGAACGAGGCGTGACCTCCACCCTCCCCATCCATGCCGTGCTGCCCGACCTGCTCCGCCACCTGCGCGCTGCGTCCAACGCCGTGCTGGTCGCGCCGCCTGGGGCGGGCAAGACCACCGCCGTCGCGCCCGCCTTGCTGGACGAGCCATGGTGCAGCGGCGAAATCCTGCTGCTCTCCCCCCGCCGCCTCGCCGCGCGCGCCGCCGCCGAGCGGATGGCCGCCACTGCCGGGGAAAATGTCGGCCAGACCTTCGGCTATGCCACGCGGATGGATACAAAGCGCTCGACGGCAACGCGGGTGACGGTGGTGACCGAGGGCATCTTCGTCGCGCGCATCCAGAACGATCCCGAACTCGCCGGGGTCTCTGCGGTGCTGTTCGACGAAGTCCATGAACGCAGCCTCGACAGCGATTTCGGCCTGGCGCTCGCGCTGGATGCGCAAAGCGCTTTACGGCCCGATCTCAGGCTGGTGGCAATGTCGGCAACGCTCGACGGCGCACGCTTTTCCGGCCTGATGGAGGGCGCCCCCATCCTCGAAAGCGCCGGGCGGATGCACCCTCTAACGCTGCGCCACCTCGGTCGCGCCGCCGAGGCGCGGATCGAGGATTCAGTCGCCGCCGCGATCCGGCTGGCACTGCGCGAGGAGACCGGCGGGATCCTCGCCTTCCTGCCCGGCGTCGCCGAGATCGAGCGCACCGCCGAGCGGCTGGAGGGGCTCGGCCCCGATATTCTGCTCCACCGCCTCCACGGCAGCCTCGATCCCGCCGCACAGCGCGCCGCGATCGCGCCCGACCCGCAAAAGCGGCGCAAGGTCGTGCTGGCGACATCGATCGCCGAGACCAGCCTGACGCTCGACGGCATTTCGGTCGTGGTCGATTCCGGCCTCGCGCGCCGCCCGCGTTATGATCGCGCGGCGGGGATGACGCGGCTGGTGACCGAACGCGCCAGCCAGGCCGCCGTCACGCAGCGTGCCGGCCGCGCCGCGCGCCAGCAGCCCGGCATCGCGTATCGCCTGTGGGAGGAGGCGGCGACCGCTGGCCTGCCGCGCTTCGATCCGCCCGAGATTCTGGAGGCCGATCTATCGGCGCTGACGCTCGACTGCGCCTTATGGGGCGTCGCCGACCCGCGCGCGCTGCGCTGGCTCGATCCCCCGCCAGAAGCCGCCGTGCAGGAAGCCCGCACGCGCTTGCGCACGCTCGAAGCACTCGACGCCGATGGCCGCCCGACGCCGCACGGCCACGCCATCGCCCGCCTGCCGCTGCCCCCGCGCCTCGGCCATATGCTGGTGCGCGCGGGCGAACTCGGGCTGGCGGAGGTCGCAGCGGAAATCGCCGTGCTGCTCGGCGAACGCGGGCTGGGCGGCAACGATGTCGATCTCGAATCCCGCCGCCGCCGCTGGCGCACCGAACGCGGCGCGCGTGCCGAAGCCGGGCGCAAACTGTCGAGGCGGTGGACGAATCTCGCTCCCCTCCCGCTTGTGGGAGGGGCTGGGGGAGGGAACAAAACCCCCGCCGCGCACCCCGCATCCCCTCCCCCGCCCCCTCCCGCAAGCGGGAGGGGAGGCGAAGCCACCGCCATCGCGCTCGCTTTCCCCGATCGCATCGCGCGCCGTCGCGACGGCTCGGGCGAGGCCTGGGCCTCGGTCGGCGGGCGCGGCTTCAAGCTCGATCCAACCAGCGCGCTCGCCCGCGAGGAATGGCTGGCGGTGGCCGAAACGCAAGGCATGGCCTCGGGCGCGCGCATCCTCTCCGCCGCCGCGATCGACCTGGCCACGATCGAGGCGCTGTTCGGCGAGTCGATCGCGACCCACCGCACCGTCACCTTCGACCCCGCCACCGGCGGCGTCCAAACCACGCGCGAGCGTCGCCTCGGCGCGCTGCGGCTCTCGAGCGGCCCCGATGCGCAAGCCGATCCAGACGCGATCGCCGCCGCCTTGCTGGCGGGCGTTCACGCCCACGGCCTCGCGCAATTGCCGTGGAGCGACGCGGCGCGCGCGCTGCGCCACCGCGCAGCCTTCGCGCAGGACCATGGCGGCGCGGAGCTCGCGCTCGACGACGCCGCCCTGCTCGCCCGCGCCGACGAATGGCTCGCCCCCTTGCTCGTCGGCAAACGCAGACTCGATACGATCGACTCGGGCGCGCTGACCGATGCACTCCGCACGCTGATCGGCTGGGACGCGCTCAAGACGATCGACCGCCTCGCCCCCACCCATTTCACCAGCCCTGCGGGAAGCAACCACCCGATCGATTATGACGCCGAGGGCGGCCCGCGCGTCGACTTGCGCCCGCAGGCGCTGTTCGGTCTCGCCACGCACCCGATGATCGCGGGCGGGCGCGTGCCGCTGGTGCTCAGCCTGACCTCCCCCGCCGGTCGCCCGATCCAGACGACGCGCGATTTGCCGGGCTTCTGGGCCGGGAGTTGGGCCGCCGTGGCGAAGGAAATGCGCGGCCGCTATCCGCGCCATCCCTGGCCCGATGACCCCGCATCGGCCAATGCGACGCTGCGCACGAAAAACGCAGATGCGCGCGCGAAAGAAGCACGGTAAGGAGGCGCCATGTCGATCGCCCGAATCTATCAGCGCCCGAAGAATTCCATGTCCTCGGGCCGCGCACGCACCAGCATCTGGATGCTGGACTTCGCCCCCGCCGAGGCCAAGCAGCCCGACCCGCTCACCGGCTGGGCCGGCTCGGGCGACACGCGCGACCAGCTCCGCCTCACCTTCCCGACGCAGGAAGCGGCGATCGCTTATGCCGAGCGCGAAGGGCTGGCCTTCACCGTGCTTCCTGCACCGGAACGCACGCTGAAGCTGCAAAGCTACGCCGACAACTTCCGTTAAGCGCTGCGGCGCGGCAGGGTGCGGCGGCTAGCCCGCCAGCATCCCCGCGCCCAGCAGCAGCAACATCTTCACGTCGATCGCCACGCCCTCGGCGCGCTTGGCGGCGACCACGCTCGCAATCTCCGCGACCGGCACGCGCAGCACGGTGATATTCTCGCCGTCGATCCCGCCGCCATCGGCAACACGCTCCAACCCGGTCGCGCGCACCAGCGTGAATCCTTCGGACACCATGCCGGGCGAGGAGTGGAAAAGGCCCAGTTGCTCGATCTTGGCAGGCCGATAGCCGGTCTCTTCCTCAAGTTCGCGCGCCGCGGAGGCTTCGACGCTCTCGCTTGCCTCCTCGTCACCGACCAGCCCCGCCGGCAATTCCAGGCAGCGCCGCCCGAGCGGCACGCGATATTGCTCGACCAGCAGGACATGCCCGTCCTCGACCGCCAGGATCACCGCCGCCTGAATGCCGCGCGCGCGCGACACATATTCCCAGGTGCCGTCCTTAACCGCCTTGATGTACTTGCCTTCCCAAACGACCTCAGCACTCATAATTCGATCAGCCTGTCCGGGAGTTCGTTGCGGTCGTCCGCCGTTTTGGGGAAGGTTTCCGAGAGCATCGCGCCGATCCGCTCAACCGCCGCCGCCATGCCCGCACCGGGCTTGCCGTTGCGCGTTTCGGCGACCAACGCCGCCATCGCTTCGCCCCAGCGCTCGGCGGGGACGGCGCGGTGGATCGCTTCGTCGGCGACGATCTCGGCCATGCGCTCATCGCGCGAGAGATAGAGCAGGATGCCGACGCGCGCCGTGGTGCGGCGTTCGGCGCCGACCTTGAAATATTGGATCGCGCGCCGCCGCACCCGCCGCGCGCGCGTCGCCTTGGGCACCAGCGCCATCCGCAGTGGCATATAGGCGAGCGCAAAGCGCACGATCAGGAAGACCAACGCCTGCGCCGCCAAGATCACCCCCAACAGCAAGCGCGGATCGGGCGCATCGTCCCACCCGGCGGTGAAGCCGCTCAGCCATGTCTCGATCGCGAGCGGGTTGATCGCCGCAAGCGCGAGCACGATCAGCATCGCCGCGATCGCATAGTGCAGCGCGGCGTCATGATAACTGTCCGAACGCTCGGTCACGATCGTGACGATTTCGCCATCGGTGCCCGCTTCGGCGCGCGCCACCGCGGCCAGCACCTGCGCATGGTCGTCGCGCGTCAGCCGTGCCGTTCCCGCCATCACCAATCCCCCGAAGCGCCACCGCCGCCGAAATCACCGCCGCCGCCGCCGGTAAAGCCGCCGCCGCCCCAGCTTCCGTCCGAGCCGCCACCGCCACTCGATCCACCGCCGCCGCCAAAGCCGCCAAAACCACCGCCGGAGCCACCACCCCAGCCGCCGCCCCAACCGCTGCCCCATCCGCTGCCAAGCCCCGAGCCCCACAGCACCGCCGGAGCCACGCCGCTACGATAGTCCTGGCCGCGCCGACCGCGCCGCAAACTCGACAGCACGATGAAACCGATCACAAACAGGATCATGATCACGCCAAACGGAATCCCGCCGCCACTGCCTGCGCGGCTGCGCTGATGCACCTTGTCGAACTTCGCCGCCGCCGCGTCGACAGCCGCCTGGGCCTCTTCGGGTGAGGCGCGCAGCTGTGCAATCACCGCGTCGGTGCCCGCTTCCATCGCCCCGGCAATGTCGCCGGATTGCGTCAGCTTTGGCATCATCTTCTCGCGGATCATCGTGCCCGCGAACGCATCTGTGAGGATCGGCTCGAGGCTGTATCCCACTACCAGCCGTGGCCCACGGTGCCCCTTCGGCGCATTAGGCGCGATGAACAGGATCGCGCCGTTATTGGCACCCTTGAGGCCAACGCCCCACGCCCGCCCAAGCCCGACGCCATATTCTACGATCTCCTGCCCCTGCAGGTCCGGGATCGTCGCGACCACCAATTGCCGCTTGGTGTCCTTCTGCAGCGCTTCCAATTTGGCCGTCAGATCGGCCTTGGTCGCGGGCGGCAGGACGTTGGCAGCGTCCACCACCAGCCCGGTGAATTTGGGATAGGTCTGCGCTGCCGCCGGGGTAACCCCCAGCAGCAGCGCAACCAACGTCACTAGCATTGCCTGAATCAGGCGCATCGGCATTGGGCCTCCGGCCCGGTAACTTAGTTGGTGTTGCCGAAGTTGACGGTCGGAGCCGCTTCGGCCCCCGGCGTGGTCGCCTTGAACGGCACCAGCGGCTTGGCCCCGTAAAACACCTTCGCGCCAATCGCGTCGGGGAAGGTGCGGATCGTCGTGTTATAGGCCTGCACCGCGTCGTTATAATCGTGCCGCGCGGTCGAGATGCGGTTTTCGGTGCCTTCGAGCTGGTCCATCAGCGTCTTGTAATTGTCCTGGCTCTTCAGCTCGGGATAGGCCTCCTGCAGCCGCTGCAGCGACAGCGTCACGCCCGCCTGCGCTTTTTCATACGCCGCAACCTTGGCCGGATCATTCAGATCGGCCCCCGAAACCTTGACCTGCGATGCCGAGGCGCGCGCTTGCGTCACTTCGACCAGGATCGATTTTTCCTGCGCGCCCGCCGCCTTCACCGTCGACACCAGATTGGGGATCAGATCGGCGCGGCGCTGATAGTAATTTTCGACATCGGCCCATTTCGCCTTGGCGTTCTCTTCCGCCGTCGGCACGCTGTTCAGGCCGCAACCCGCCAGCGCGAACGCGCCGCCAAATGCGATCAGAGTGCGATACTTCATGGTGTTCATCCCTCCAGGCCTTGCGCCGCCATGATAGCCGGGTAGCATGGCCGCGAGAAACGAAATCGGATTGGGAGGCTCCATGTTCAAGGAGTTCAAGGCATTCATCGCGCGCGGCAACGTGCTGGATTTGGCGATTGCGGTCATCATCGGTGGGGCGTTCGGCAAGATTGTCACGTCGCTGACCGACGACGTGATCATGCCGGTGATCGGTAAAATTTTCGGCGGGCTCGATTTTTCGAGCTATTTCGTGGTGCTCGGCAAGGTGCCGCCAGCACTCGTCGGCTCGTCGGATTATGCCGCGCTGAAAAAGGCCGGCGTACCGCTGCTCGGCTATGGCGCGTTCGTCACGGCTGCGGTCAATTTCCTGATCGTCGCCTTCATCATCTTCCTGCTGGTGCGCGCGGTGAACCGGCTGATGCCCAAGGCACCGGAAACGCCCGCAGAGCCGGTCGAACCCGCCGACGTGACGCTGCTGCGCGAAATTCGCGACGAGCTGAAACGGCGGTAAGGGGGCGCTCTCGCTTCACCTACATTCCGTTCGGGCTGAGCCTGTCGAAGCCCCCCTTCCACGCAAGCCGCTCTCGGCGAAGGCCCTTCGACAGGCTCAGGGCGAACGGGCTTGGGGATTGGCCGCCGAAGCCTCAACCCGTCATTCGCGTAAGCGCGGTCAGGCCGCGACCAACTGCTCGGCGACCGAATCCGCGAGGCTCGTGCCGTCGAGGATCCGCGCGGTCTCGTCGCGCACGCGCATCATCGCGTGGCGGATCGCGCAGCTCGCTTCGTCCTTGCAATCCTTGCAACTGCGATAGGCGGTGCGGCTGACGCACGGCACCAGCGCCAGTGGCCCCTCGATCACGCGGATGATCTCGCCCAGCGAAATCAGATGCGTCGGGCGCGACAGGCAATAGCCGCCCATCTTGCCACGATGGCTGTGCAGGAAACCCGCCTCGCGCAAATCGGCGAGAATCAGTTCCAGGAACTTGCGCGGGACATTCGCCTCTGCGGCAATCCGGTTCATCGGGATCGGCGGGCCCCCGGGGGGTGCTTCAGCCAGGAACATCATCGCGCGAAGCGCGTAGCGGGAACGTTGCGTCAACATGATACTATACCCCATGCACCCGATTTGTGGCGAGTGGAAGGCACAAGGTGTCAAACCGGGCCTTTTCATTGCGCCAGGCTCTGCCTATATCGCGGGTGCCGGGTTCGCCCGGCTATGGTGATAAAGTGCAGCGTAGACTAGATGCAGCGGACCCGGGGGCAGTACCCGGCGACTCCACCAAAACCCCTCTTGCCGGAGGGGCTCTGACGGGGTCGAACCAGGATCGACGTGTGTTGAAAGGCGCTGTTTTTGCCCGGGCTGAGTAACCTGTAAAAGGCTCAAAACCACAAGTGCTAACGATAACGAAGCACTCGCGATTGCGGCGTAACTAAAGGCCTAACGGCCTAGGTTACCCCAAAAGAACGCGGTTCGGGCTGCACCGGGCAACAGAAGCAGACACCGGCGGTCCGGGGAGTACCGAGCAACAGAAACTCCCCACCCTTTCCCGTCGCGGCTATCAGGGTTTTGCATGGCCGATTCCGCCGACGCCCCGCCCCAGCGCAAGATCATCCATATCGACATGGATGCCTTTTTCGCGTCGGTCGAACAGCGCGATGACCCCACCTTGCGTGGGCGACCCGTCGCGGTGGGCGGGTCGCGCGCGCGCGGTGTGGTCGCCGCCGCCAGTTACGAGGCACGCGCCTTCGGGGTGCGCAGCGCCATGCCCTCGGTCACCGCGCTCCGGCGCTGCCCCGATCTGGTGTTCGTGCCGCCCCGCTTCGAGGCGTATCGCGCGGTTTCAGCGCAGATCCGCGCGATTTTCGAGGGCTATACCGATCTGGTCGAACCTCTCTCGCTCGACGAAGCCTATCTCGACGTGACCGAGGACCGCCATGGCCTTGGCTCCGCCCGCGCCATCGCCGAGCAGATCCGCGCGCGCATCAAGGCCGAAACCCAGCTCACCGCTTCGGCCGGGGTCAGCTACAACAAGTTCATCGCCAAGCTCGCGTCAGACCAGAACAAGCCCGACGGCCTGTGCGTCATTTCGCCCCGCCACGGCGCGGCATTCGTTGCCAGCTTGCCGGTCAAGCGCTTTCACGGCGTCGGACCGGTCACCGCACGCCGCATGGCCGCGCTCGGCATCGAGACCGGTGCCGATCTGCGCGAGCGTCCGCTTGCCTTCCTCCACGCGCATTTCGGCAGCTATGGCGACTATCTTTATGGTGCCGCGCGCGGGGTCGATCACCGCCCGGTGCGCAGCGAGCGGCCGAGCAAATCGGTCGGGGCCGAACGCACCTTCGAAACCGACCTGTCCGCGCCGGGCGATCTCCACGCAGCACTCGACCGCGTCGGCGAAGCCGCCTGGGTGCGGATCGACCACCACAGCGCGCGCGGCCGCACCGTGACGCTGAAGCTGCGCTTCTCCGATTTCCGCACGATCACCCGCGCGCGTTCGCTCCAGAGCGGCGTGGTCGCCCGCGACGCCTTCTTCGCGATCGGACACGCCTTGCTCGATGCGCATCTGCCGCTGCCGCTTGGGGTGCGACTGCTCGGCCTGACGCTGTCGGGCATGGTCGATGGAGAGCCCGAGGCCGTCCAGCCCACTTTGCCGCTATAGCCGCGCTCAGCCGACGCGCTCGCCCGCGCGCCGCAAATCCTGGACAAAGCGCACATATTCCTGCTCGGCCGCCGCTCGATCGGGCAAGCGCAGCAAGTAACTTGGATGGACGGTGATCCACGCCTCCCCTCCCTCGGGCAGCGCCAGCGCACGCCCGCGCTCCTTGCCGATCGTTACCACCCGCCCGAGCAAGCTGCGCGCCGCAGTCGCCCCCAAGGCCACCGTCACCTTGGGCCGCACCAGCAAGCGCTCCTGCTCGATCCACCAGCGGCACGCGCTGATCTCCCCCGCATCGGGTTTGCTATGGATGCGCCGCTTGCCGCGTTGCTCGAACTTGAAATGCTTGACCGCGTTGGTGACGTACACCCCCGCCCGATCGATCCCCGCCTCGGCCAGCGCGCGGTCGAACATCTGCCCAGCCGGTCCGACAAAGGGCTCCCCCGCCAGATCCTCCTGGTCGCCCGGTTGTTCGCCGACGAACATCAACGCCGCATCGACCGGCCCCTCGCCGAACACCGTCTGCGTCGCGGGCTGGTAGAGCGGGCAGCGCGTGCAGCCCGCCGCCTCCTCGCGCAGCGCCGCCCATGCCGCCTGCGCATTGCCGCCGACCGCGCTCTTCGCTTTGGCGATCATCCCGCTCTCCCGCGCCTGCGCGCTGGCAATCAACCCCGGCACCAACGCCGTCTCGGGCATGTTCTTCCAATATTTGCGCGGCATTTCCTTCAGCATCGCCCCGATCTTCACGCGCGCCGGGTTAAAGATCGACGCGTAATAGGTCTTCCACACCTCCTCGATCGGGTCGCCCTCGGGCGCATCGCGCTTGGTCGCGCCCGGCCCCTCCGCCAGCGTCTCGCCGTCCCAATGCAACGAAAGCTCGGGCGTCAGGATCGACCAGCGCATGCTCGCGAAGCGATCGAGAAAGAAACCGGCATTGGCGCGCACGATATGATGCTCGGGCTCGAACCACGCGACGAAGCGCGCGTCGCCGCCCTCCTCCACCTCGCGGAAGCGCAGGAAGGCGCGCATCTTGTGAATGTCCTTGCGCACTTCGCGCGCAAAACCCTCCAGCCGCCGCAGCAACGGATCCGCCCGATCCTCGATCGCCCCCGGCTGGCGGCGCAAGCGCAGCAGCAAGGTATAGAGCAAGGCAAAGCGTTCGGCGTCGCGGTGCAAAACGACGCTGCGCGCCAGCGCCATGAAGGCCGCAGGCACGGTGAAGGCCGGTTGCGTCGGCACCGGTGGCGGCGTGCCCGCCAGCGCGAACAGATCGTCCGCCGCCCCGCCGACTTGCCACACCACCTCCTCGGGCGGCACACCCGCCCCCGCCAGCCCGCGCGCGGCATCGCGCCAGCCATCCAGATCGTCGGGTTCGGCCAAAGTGACGACGTGCATCGTGTCTCCCCTCAGGCCGCAAACAACTCCAGTTGCTCGGTTTTGGGTGCAACCTGCGGCCGCAGATCGGCGCGGTCGCTCAGCGCCACCGGCCGCCAGTCCTCGGCGATCAGGAACGGCCGCAGCTTGGCGATCGACACCGTCAGCCGCGCGACATCAGACAGCCGCAACCGCCGCCAGCGCCGCGCCGACAGGATCGCGGCAACCGCTTTCACTCCCAGCCCCGGCACCCGCAGCAGCGCTTCACGCGGCGCGCGGTTGACATCGACCGGAAAGGATCCCCGAAATTTGAGCGCCCAGGCGAGCTTGGGGTCGATGTCGAGCGGCAGCATCCCGGTCGTCGCGTCGGTCGCCGCCACCACATCGGCGGGGGAATAATCGTAGAAGCGCATCAGCCAATCCGACTGATACAGGCGATGTTCGCGCATCAGCGGCGGACGCTGCAGCGGCAACACCGCACTCGCATCGGGGATCGGGCTGAACGCCGAATAATAGACCCGCCGCAAGCCGAACCGATCATACAGCGAGGATGCCCGCGTCACGATGTCGCCATCGGTCGCGGCATCCGCCCCCACGATCATCTGCGTGGATTGCCCGGCAGGCGCAAAGCGCGGTGCCGATTTGAAGCGCTTGCGGGCGTCGCTGGTATCGGCAATCGCCAGCTTGGTCCCCGCCATCGCCCCTTCGATCCGCGCCGCCGATTTCTCGGGCGCGAGCCGCGTCAGCCCAGCCAGCGTCGGCAATTCGACATTGATCGACAAACGATCGGCATGGAGCCCCGCTTGATGCACCAGTTCGGGGTCGGCATCGGGAATGGTCTTGAGGTGGATATAGCCGCGAAAATCATGATCCTCGCGCAAGCTGCGCGCCACTTCGACCATCTGCTCCATCGTGTAATTGGACGAACCGATGATGCCCGAGGAGAGGAACAGCCCCTCGATATAATTGCGCCGATAGAAAGACAGCGTCAGCCGCACCACCTCCGCCGCCGTGAAGCGCGCACGTCGCACGTTCGAGCTTTTGCGGTTGATGCAATAATGGCAGTCGAAGATGCAGCTGTTGGTCAACAGGATCTTGAGCAGCGAAATGCAGCGGCCATCGGGCGCATAGGCATGGCAAATGCCCATGCCCTGGTCGGTCGAACCCAGCCCCTTGCCATCGCGCGAGGTGCGCTTGACCGAGCCCGAGGATGCGCAGGACGCATCATATTTCGCGGCATCCGCCAGGATCGCGAGCTTTTGCTGAACATCGAGCTGGGCCATATGTTCTTCATATGTTCACAACACGCTCGGCGCAAGCGGCGCTGTTCGTCATCCGGATCAGTGGTCCGTCAGCAGCCCCGCCATCTTTTCGAAAGTCACATCGGTTTTGGAGCCGAACAGGCGCATCGGCCTGCCCTCGTCGCATTCGACCTGCGCGACGATACGAATCCAGCGCCGCGTCGGGCCAACGGCGATTTCGGGGTCCAAGGTGAAGCCGGAGCGATCGCGAATAGCCGCCATACGCCGACATTCGAGCGCGATGCGGGATCCGGGTGTATAGCGCGCCGCTGCGGCGTGGCGATCGATGCGGCTACCGCGCGGGGCTCCGAACAGATCATAGACGCCATCACTCCAGGTCAGCCGTTCGGTCGCGAGATCGCACGACCACAGCCCAGCCGAAACCGAGGCCGGAACATCGGTGAAGCGGCCGCCAACCGCATGGGACAATGCTGGAATGATGTTCATGCAAACCCCTTTCCGATTGCGGTGCAACCCCGTGCTTGCCGGACAATGGTTAAGCTGAGGTTTTGAAAGGCCCGACTAGTTTCGCGGATGCAACCCGCAGGCGGTTAAAACGTTACGCCCACACAAAGATCAAAAGGGACCGATATCATGCGTTCACTGTTTCTCAGCCTCGCCGCCGCTTCGCTCGTTGTTCCGGTGACGATGGCCCTCCCGGTCGATAAGGCCGAAGCGCGCAAGCATCGCTATTATGGCAAAACCAGCCGTCACTATCGCTGCCATCGCTCGTCGGGCACGACCGGCTTGATCGCGGGCGGTGCCGGTGGTGCATTGGTCGGCAATGCGCTGGGCGGCGGTGTGCTTGGCACGGTTGCGGGTGGCGTCGGCGGTGCACTCCTCGGCAAGCATCTCGACAAGAAGCATGACGCGGCCCAGAACCGCCGCAACGGCTGCTGATCCGTTTACTCGGCGGCGAGGAGCGATTCCGCGCCGCCGAGATCCACCGAAACAAGGCGGCTGACGCCTTGTTCGACCATCGTCACGCCAAACAGCCGGTGCATCCGGCTCATCGTCACGGCATTGTGCGTCACGATCAAATAGCGCGTCTGCGTTTCGCGCGTCATCGCATCCAGCAACCCGCAAAAGCGTTCGATATTGGCATCGTCCAGCGGCGCATCGACTTCGTCGAGCACGCAGATTGGCGCGGGGTTGGTCAGGAACAAGCCGAAGATCAGCGCGACCGCGGTCAGCGCCTGCTCGCCCCCCGATAGCAGCGTCAGCGATTGCAGCTTCTTGCCCGGCGGCTGCGCCATGATCTCGAGGCCCGCCTCCAGCGGATCATCCGAATCGACCAGTTCGAGATGCGCCTGTCCGCCATTGAACAAAGTGGTGAACAAGCGCCGGAAATGCCCATCGACCGCCTCGAACGCTGCCATCAGCCGCTGCCGCCCCTCGCGGTTGAGCGTGCCGATCGACCCGCGCAGGCGGTTGACCGCCAGCCCCAATTCCTCCCGCTCCGCCGCATTGCCCTTGGACGCGGCTTCGAGTTCGGCCAGTTCGCTTTCGGCGACCAGATTGACCGGGCCGATCCGCTCCCGATCGACCATCAATTTCTCGTGCGCCCCCGATTCCTCCCCCGGCGAACGCACCGTATCGCCCTCAAAGCCTACCCGTTCGGGCAGCAGCACCGACGGGCATTGGAAGCGTTCGCCCGATAGGCGGTTCATCTCGACGCGGCGCAATTCCTGATTTTCCGCCCGCGCCGCCGCTCCCGCCCGCGCTTCGCGCGCTTGCGCCAGCGTTTCGGCGGCGGCGCTGGCTTGCGCTTCGGCCGCGCGGAGCGCCGCTTCGGCGGCGCGTTCGGCGGTGGCGGCGGCATCCGCCTCCGCGCGCGCCGCAGCATGCGCCGCCTCCAGCGCTTCGATTTCAGCGGCGAGCGCCTCGGGCCGCCCGACCAGCGCCTGCGCTTCGGCGGCAAGGTCGCCGTCGCGCTTGTCCATCTCGGCGATGCGCCGCGCCGCCTCCCCTGCCCGCGCGCGCCAGCTTTTCGCCTCGGCGCTCATCGCAGCCAACCGTTCGCGCGCGCTGCCGACATCGCGGTCAAGCCCGGCGCGATCGGCGCGCGCGGTGGCGATCGCGGTGCGGCGCGCCTCGGCCTCGCCGGACAGCGTCCGCACGCGCTCGCGCGTCGCGCTGCCATCGGGCAGCGCCGCCTGCACGGCGCCAGCGCGCGCGACCTCCGCCTCGGCTTCCTCATGATCGGCGACGATGCGCTGCCGCCGCGCCGCCAGATCGGCGCGCTGCGCCTCGATCCGCTCGATCGCCGCCGCCGCGCGGTCTTCGGCGCGCGCCGCATCGCGCGCGCGCGTCTCGGCGCTCTCCAGCAAGCGCCTTGCCGCCACCGCACCGCTACGCGCCTCCGCAATCGCCGCGTCGATCCGCGCGAGTTCGCCATCCGCTGCCTCGACCGCACGCACCGCCGCCGGGCGCGCCGCCTCGATCGCGCGCAGCCGGTTCATGCGTTCCAGCCGCTCCGCCGCCGCCGCCCCGCCCGATTTGGCGACATAGCCATCCCAGCGCCGTAACACCCCGGCGAGTGTCACCAGCCGCTGCCCGACCGCGAGCGACCCGCCCGCATCGCTCTCAGCCACGAAAACCTGCGCCAGCCGCCGCGCCAGCGCCGCCGGGGCCGCGACATGCCGGCCAAGCGGCACCGTCCCCTCGGGTGCCGCCGGATCACCCGGCGCAACCTCGGCCCCCGCCCAGAAGCGCTCGCCCGCCGGGTCGAGCCCCGCCTCCAGATCATCCCCCAAAGCCGCCGCCAGCGCGCGCTCATAGCCGGCCTCGGGCTGCAACCGGTCGAGCAACCGCTCGCGCCCCTCGCGCCGCGTCGCCTTGGTCAGCGCGGTCGCTTCGCTGTCGAGTGCCGCCAGATCGGCATGTGCCGTCGCCCGTGCCGCCTGCGCCCGGTCGCGCTGGTCGCGCGCACCGCGCTCGTCGGCATCGGCGCGGGTGAGCGCCGCGCGCGCATCCTCGCCATGCTGCACCGCCTGCGCGCGCGCCGCCGCTGCCGCCGCGCGCTCGGCAATCAGCGGCGCGGCATCGCCCAACGCCGCACTTTCCGCCGTCACACGCGCCAGATCGCGCGCGCTGCGCTCGGCCCGCACCCGCGCGGCGGCGAGCGCCGCTTCGGCCACCCGCGCATCAGCGAGTTCAGTCGCTTGCGCCGCCAAAGCCTGCGCCAGCGCCACTTCGGCATCGCGCCCGGCGCGCTCGGCCTCGCTCAGCCGCGTCTCCAGCTCCGGGATGCGCGCGGTCGCCTCGGCCAGCCGCGCCTCCAGCGCCTTGCTCTCCTCGGCCAGCCGCGCGATCGCTTCGGCGGCATCGCTCGCCAGCGATCCCTCGCGCGCACGGTCCTCGGCCAGCCGCACGCGCGCCGCCGCCAGCTCCTGCGTCCGCCGCAGCGCCGCCGCCTGCTCGCTGCGCAAGCCGCCGAGCTGATGCCCCGCCTCGCTCGCCGCCTCGCGCAGCGCCTGCGCTTGCCCCCGCGCGTCCGCCAGCGCCTCGGTCGCCGCCAGCGCATAGGCTGCCGCCGCGCGCTGCGCCTCGCTCGCCTCGGCCACGCGCGCCTCGCACGTCGCCGCCTCGGCCTTGGCGGCATCGGCCGCCTGTTGCGCATCGCGCCAGCGCGCAAAGATCATCCGCGCCTCCGCCACGCGGATCTGCTCGGACAAAGCGCGATAGCGCTCCGCCTGCCGTGCTTGCCGCCGCAGCGCATTGGCGCGGCCATCCTGGTCGGCGATCAACTCATCGAGCCGCGCGAGATTGGCCTCGGTCGCGCGCAATTTCTGCTCGGCATCCTTGCGGCGGACGTGCAGCCCGGCGATTCCGGCGGCTTCCTCCAGCATTGCGCGGCGCTCGGCCGGCTTGGCGGCGATGATCGCGCCGATCCGCCCCTGGCTGACCAAGGCGGGCGAATGCGCCCCCGTCGCCGAATCCGCGAACAGCAACGCCACGTCCTTCGCGCGCACATCGCGCCCGTCGATCCGGTACGCCGACCCCGCCCCGCGCTCGATCCGGCGGACGACTTCGCTTTCTTCCCCCGCGCTTTCGATCAGCATCGAAACTTCGGCGAAATCGCGCGCCGGGCGCGTGTTGGTGCCCGCGAAGATGACGTCGTCCATCCCCGCCCCGCGCAGGGACCGCGCCGAGGTTTCCCCCATCGTCCAGCGCAGCGCCTCGAGCAAATTGGATTTGCCGCAGCCATTGGGGCCGACGATTCCGGTCAGCCCCGGCTCGATCCGCAGATCAGCGGCGTCGACGAAGCTTTTGAAGCCCGAGAGCCGGAGACGCTTGATCTGCATTCAGAGCCCCCCGGCTAGAGTGGATGACGGTTTACAAAATCCTCGCTTCCGTTCGCCCTGAGCCTGTCGAAGGGCTCCTCGCCCCCCGCGTCGCGCTTGCGGCGGGCGGGGCTTCGACAGGCTCAGCCCGAACGGACTTGTCGTTGACCGAGACGGGCGCGCTTACGCCCCCGCGCGCTTCAACGCCGCCTCGACATCGGGCCAGGACACGCCCTCAACCTTGGTGCCGTTCAGGATGAAGGTCGGCGTGCCGGAGACGGTCGCGCCCTCGCCCTTGTTCATCAAGCCGATCAGTTCGTTCAGCGCCTTGCTGTCGGCGATGCACGCGCGCGCCTTGGCTTCGGGAATGCCGCGCTGCTTCACGAACTCGACATAACCGAGATAGTCGCCCCAGGCGGCGGCCATCTGGTTCGGCGTCTTGCCCTGCAATTGCGCCTGCAGCGCGTTGGTGGCGGCCTGGTCGGCGAGCTTGGCCTCAAACTGCGGCTGGCTCAGGTACATTTGTTCGAGCAACGGGAAGAAGGCCGACGGATCGACGCAGCGCCCGAGCAGGCTCGGCGCGAAATCCGCCTGATTGTGGACCATATAGTCGCGGAATTCGTAGGACACCTTGCCGGTGGTGACATACTTCTCGGTCAACGGCTTCTGCCCGGTCTGGCCGAACGCGCCACAGGTCGGGCAGGTGCGCGATCCATATTCGACCAGCTTGATCGGCGCATCGGGGTTGCCCATGCGATAGCCACCCTCGGGCGTCTTGGAGACCACTTCGGTCCAATTCTGCCCGGCGGGTGCCGGCTTGGCCGCCACCGGCGCAGCGGCGACGCTGTTGCCGCCCGATGCGCCGCCACCGCCGCACGAAGCGAGCGAAACGGCAGCCAGCGCGGCGAACAGGATGCGAGGGGTCATCGAATAAGCTCCTTGGAGAAAACGCATTTTACTTGGCAACGGCGGCGCGTACCAGCGGCTCCAGCGCCGCCCAGGTGAAGGTGTTGGCTTGCGCCACGCCGTTGATGAGGAAGGTGGGCGTGCTGTTCACGGCATAGGCCTTGTTGGCCGCACCGGCGCGCTGCGCGACCAGATCGACTGCCTTGGTGTCGGCCAGGCACGCAGTGGCCTTGGCCAGCGGCATGCCCTTCTGCACCACCAGATCGGTATAGCCATAGAATTTGGCGAGATAGGCGGCGATCTCGGTCGGCTTGGCCCCCTGCAATTGCTGCTGCTTGTCGGCGGGCACCTGGTCCGGCCGACCGACGAGCTTCTCCTGATTGGCCATCATCGCGTTCAACAGCGGGAAGAAGGCGCGCGTCGGCACGCAATGCCCAAGCAGGATCGGCCCGAGATCGAGCGCGCCATGGATGGGGAAATCGCGAAATTCATAGCTCACTTGGCCCGTGGCTATGTAGCCGCTGCGCAGCGCGGGCAAACCCTCTGCATCGAATCGCGCGCAATGCGGGCAGGTGCGCGATCCAAATTCGATCAGCTTCACCTTGGCACTCGGGTTGCCGATCCGCACCCCGCCCTCGGGCGTGGCGACGATCATGCTGGCCCAGGCAATTTTCGCGGGTGCCCGATGCGCCACCGCCTTCTTCTCCGGTACGGCCTGCGCTGCGGAGGCCGCGCCAATCACCATGGCCATTGCCGCCACCACCAACCGCATGTTCATCCCTCGCTCCCACCAACGATCGGCGCGCCGCGCGTCGCCGCTACCCCTGCGGCCAGCGCTTCCAGCACCGCCTTCAATTCCGGATCGGCGATCGTGCGCAAGCTCGCGCCCAGTTCGACCGGCACCGGCCGCAGCGACGGCGGAGCCGCGCGCGGCGCGGGCGCCGGCACGTCGCCCTGGCGGATCTGCACCCGCACGATCGCCTCATAGCCAAAGAAGCGATTGACCCGCTCAACGATTTCGGGCGCGATATGCTGCATCATGGTGGCATGCGCGCCGCGCACCACGAGGCTCAGCGTGCCGCCGGTGCGTTGCCCATGCGGAAATTTGATCGATTCGGGGGCCGACACCCCGGCATAGCGCGGGCCGACAATCTCGCCCCAGCGGCTGACCACCGCGCTCTGCACGAAGCCGAAGCGGCGGAACGCCGCGCGCCCGGCATCGGGCAGCAATTCCGCGACCGAGCGCGCACGTCCACCACGCGCCTTTTCCGGCTCGGCGCGTTTGATCACAGGCTTGGCGGGATCGCGTTTGCTCATCGGCCCGTCCATGCCATAGCGATGCGGTGTCCGCCAAGCATCCTTCCACCATCGCCGCCCGATTGCTCGCCTGGTATGATGCCCATGCCCGCGATTTGCCGTGGCGCGCCGCCCCCGGCAGCAACGCGCCCGACCCGTACCGTGTGTGGCTGTCCGAAATCATGCTGCAACAGACCACGGTGGCGGCGGTACGCCCGAAGTTCGCGGCGTTCGTCGCGCGCTGGCCCTCGGTCGAGGCGCTTGCCGCCGCGCCCGAGGCCGATCTGATGGCCGCCTGGGCGGGCCTTGGTTATTATGCCCGCGCCCGCAATTTGCACGCCTGCGCACGCACAGTGGCCGAGCGCGGAGGCTTTCCCGACACCGAAGAAGGACTGCGCGCACTCCCGGGAGTCGGTGCCTATACCGCCGCCGCCATCGCCGCGATCGCCTTTGGCGCGCGCGCGGTGGTGGTCGATGCCAATGTCGCGCGCGTGGTCGCGCGGGTGTTTGCGATTTCACGCCCCTTGCCCGGCGCGATGCCCGATCTGCGCGACGCGACCGACCGCATCACCCCGGACACCCGCTCAGGGGATTTCGCCCAGGCGATGATGGATCTGGGGTCCTCGGTCTGCACCCCACGCGCGCCGCACTGCCTGGCGTGCCCTTTGGCCGAGGACTGCGCCGCCTATCGCGCGGGCGACCCGGAGGGTTTCCCGATCAAGCTCGCCAAGGCGGCCAAGCCGCAGCGCCACGGCACCATCTTCTGGGCAGAGCAGGAGGGGCGCGTGCTGCTGGTGCGGCGTCCGCCGTGCGGGCTGCTGGGCGGGATGCGCGCATTGCCGACCGGGCCCTGGGCGGACACACCGCCTGCGCTCGCCGATCCGCCATTCGCCGCCGCCTGGCGGATGCTGCCGGAGACGGTCTCGCACACCTTCACCCACTTCCGCCTTGAACTGGCGCTTGCGGTCGCGCGCGTGGATGGGCATGGGCCAATCGGGGAGTGGTGGAGCGTGACCGAGATGGACTCGGCGGGCTTGCCCACGGTCTTCGCCAAGGCGGCAACGGCAATCAGGAGGGCACGATGGTAGCGACGCGGTTCAAGATGGCAGCGAGCGCCTTGCTCATCGCGGCAACCGGAACGGCGGTTGCGCGGCACGTCGTACATGCCCCCGTGGTGCTGCGCACCGCGCCGCGCCTCCCGCAAACGCAGGCGGTGTTTTCGGGCTATGTCGCGGCAAAGAAGATCCCCGGCGTGGTCGGCGTGATCGGCCGCGGCGATGCGCCCTTCGCCGTCGTCGCGGCCGGGCGGATCGGCGATGAACCCGGTGCCCCGCTCGCCGACAAGGACAGCCTGTGGCGCGTCTATTCGATGACCAAGCCGATCACCGCGATGGCGGCGATGATCCTCATCGAAGAAGGTAAGATGCGGCTCGACCAGCCGGTCAGCGACTTCATCCCCGCCTTCAAGACGATGCGCGTTCAGGTCAGCCCGGATTCGCTCGACACGCGCCCCGCCACGCGCCCGATCACGATCCGCAACCTGCTGACCCACACCGCCGGGCTCGGCTATACGATCATTACCAAGGGCCCGTTGCTCAAGGCCTATGAAGACGCCGGCATCACCCCCTTCACCTCCGACGCCAAGACCGAGGCACAGCTTCGCCTCAAGCGCCCGCCGACGCTGGAAGCCTTCGCCAACAAGGTCGCCACGCTGCCGCTGATCGCCGAACCCGGCACCAAATGGAGCTATTCGATCGGCCTCGACGTGATGGGCCGCGTAATCGAGGTCGCCTCGCATCAGCCGTTCGACCGCTTCCTGCAGACGCGCATCTTCACGCCGCTCAAGATGCGCTCGAGCTGGTTCACAGTGCCAGGGTCGGAGGCGCACCGTCTCGCCACCGGCTATTTCATCACCCCCAATGGGCGCACCCCGGTCGATCCGGGCGCGACCTCGGTCTATCTCAAAGCCCCGAGCTTCCCGTATGGCGGGGCCGGGCTCGTCACCTCGGCTTATGATTACGACCGCTTCCTGCACATGCTGCAAAATGGCGGGACGCTCGACGGCGTGCGCATCCTGAAGCCCGCCACGGTCAAGCTTGCCATGTCGAACCTGCTGCCGAACGGCGTCGTCTATCCCGGCGCGGTGGCGGCGACCGGCGGCACCACCAATCCGCAGGGCTTTGGCGCGGGCGGATCGGTCACGCTGCACGATACGCCCGGCGGCCCGGCCAAGGGCACCTATGGCTGGGGCGGTGCGGCCGGCACGATCGCGTGGGTCGATCCGATCAACAAAATCCGCGCGACGATCATGGTCAATTATCTGCCGGGCGACCGCTGGCCGCTGCGCGCCGATTCGACCAAGGCGGTCTATGCCGATCTCGCGCCGGTAGCGCCCAAGAAGTGAGCGCAGCGGCGATGCTGACACCCGGCTTTACCGGCGGTCTGCTCGACCGCGCCGATCCGCTGCGCCACGATGAAGCCGCGCTCGCCGCTGCCAAAAGCGACTGGCGCGCGCGGCTGCTCAAGCTCGAGAATTTCGAGCCCGAGCTCGATGATATGGGCATGCTCGGCTGGACGACGCTGGCCGATGCGCCCGACGATGCCGAACTGGTGCTGCTCGGGCTCGACAATGGCCGTCCGCATTTCGCCGCCTTCACGCCGGGGATGCGCGCGCCGAAAGGCCGCTCGGCGCGGCTGTTTGGTCTGCTCGACCGCTTTGCGCCCGGCGAAGCCGCGACCTATGCCGCCGCGCGCAGCGTGCTCGACTGGCACAGCCGCCACCAATTCTGCGCCAATTGCGGGCATCAGACGGCGATGTTCCGCGCCGGATGGGGCCGCACCTGTCCCAATTGCCAGGCCGAGCATTTCCCGCGCGTCGATCCTGTGGTGATCATGATCGCCGAGCATGACGGGCGGGCGCTGCTTGGCCGCCAGCCGTCTTTCCCGCCCGGCCGCTATTCGGCGCTGGCGGGGTTCCTCGAACCCGGCGAATCGATCGAGGAAGCGGTTGCGCGTGAAATCGCCGAGGAAGCCGGCGTGCGCGTGCGCGACGTGCGCTACATTGCCAGCCAGCCCTGGCCCTTCCCCTCCTCGCTGATGGTGGCGTGCGTCGGCATGGCCGAGGACGACACGATCACGCTCGACACACATGAGCTGGAGGATGCGATCTGGGTCCCGCGCGACGTGGTGCGCGCGGTGCTGGCGGGGGAACCGGGGCCGTTCCTGCCGCCCCCGCCTTATGCGATCGCACACACGCTGTTGACCGCATGGGCCGCAGGGTAAGTCGCAAACCGGGCCGAACGAGAATTACAGCCTCAGCCAGCCCTTGCGGTCCGCACAGATGAGCGGCGTGACAACGCCAAACCCCGCCAGCCCCCCAAAAGCGATCGCCCACAAAACGCCGATCTGCGGGAAAGTGAGCGATGTCTCGCCCGCTAACGGTGCGACAAAAACCCCAAGTACGATGGGGAAGATGTAGCCACAGAGCGTAGCCACCGCGAGCAGGACGTAAACGAAAACCCTCATTTTTGTTCTCCTTACGTTCAATGTGACACACTTCCTCGCGAGTCGCTACCCTTGGCGCTTCAGCTCAGCACGCTGACCACCCGCCTTGTTTCCGGCATCTCGCGCGCGTCCGGTCGCGCCGCCAGCGCGATCAGCCGACGGGCCGCGAGGGTGGTGGCGTCGGCCTCGACGCTTTGTTCGAAGGCATCGCCTTCCAGCGCATAAGCGCGCTGCGCTGATTCCAGCACGGCACGGTCCTGCGCCAGAATTTCAGGCTCGGTCGACGACCAGAGCGGCGGTTGCGGCGTCTCGACCGGCCCGCGCTGCAACAACCAATGCTGGATGCAGCGCCCGGGCACGGTCGGCACATGGTGCAGCACCAGACGGAAGGCCTCGCCGCTCGCCACCGTCACCCGATCGGGAACATCGAAGCGCAAGTGCGTGCCCGGCCCGGTCACGGTCAGGGCCGTGGCGGTGCTTTCCACCGCATAGCGCGTCGGCAGAAACCCAACCGCCTGCACCCGGAACCATTGCGGATGCATATTGGGATGGGTGAAGGCGGCGTGGCAAATGTCAAGATTGTTTTCGATCGGCAGGATCGCCTCGCAGGCCAGCTCCATCGCGCCCTGCAGCCATTGAAACCGGTCGAATCCGTCAATCGCCAACGGTGTGCCGGTGGGCGCGACGTCGCCCGTCCACAGCCAGACATAGCCGTCCTGCTCCACCACCGGATAGCGGCGGACGGGCGCGCTCTTGATCGTCTGATCCTGGCGCAAGGACGGGATATGGCGGCAGCGCCCGGCTCCATCGAAACGCCAGCCATGATAAGCACAGGCAATCGTCCCATCGCTAACGGTGCCGAGCGACAGCGCGACGCCGCGATGCGGGCAACGATCGTGCAGCGCTTGGGCCTGACCGTCGGCATCGCGAAACAGCACGATCGGCGCGCCCTGCAGCGTGATCGCAACGGGCGCATCGCGCAATTGCGTGCTCGCCACGCCGACATACCACGCGTCTTTCGCCAATGGGACGCGATCCGCAACGAGGGTGGGGGCGTTCATCGAGCATTGTCCTTGACGGGTTTGAAGAAGCCGAGCCGCTGGCACGCGTCGAACACGCGGCGGCCATTGAAGGAGGCGAGCAACATCACCCCGATACTCACCCACGAAACCACCGCGCGGATCGCCAGCGCCTGCGCCAGCGGAAACGCGCTCATGACCCACAGAAACGCGCCTGCCCGCGCCACGAAATACAGCGCCCAAGCGAGCGTGAAGGCGCGGAAGAAGTGCACCACCTCGGGGCGGTCCGCCGGAATATCGGGTTTGCGCTGCCGCGCGATGCGCAGCACCAGCGGCTCCTGCCCCGACGCGCCGACCAGAAACACGCCAGCCGTCAGCAGATTGATGATGGCACCTTCATAGCGGATCATGAATGGGGTTTGCGCCCACAGGTCGATCGCGCCGAACACCAGCGCCGCGCCGTTGGCCAGCAGCCATAAAGGCGGGAACGGACGCCGGGTCGCGAGCCGCCAGCCGCCCTCGACGACAATAAACCCAAGCGCGACCGCGATGGCCGGCTTGATGCCGAAAGCGAGCAGCACCGCCCAATACAAAAGGAGCCCGCCAAAGGTGTGGAACACCGCCGCAAGAAAGGAGCGCAGACGCATCATTTCGAGTCTCCGTCACGGGCATGGGCGGCCATCGCTTCGCCCAGGAACAGCCATCGCCGCCGATCGAGCGGAAGCGAGGCGGCAAGCGCCGGATCGGCAAAACCATCCTGCCAAAACTGCGTCAGCGCGGCGTGCAGGCCCCCGTCGTCACCGGTCATCCGCGCAATCAGCGCCGCCGCGCGCGCGCCCAGCGCACGTGCCTGTGGCGTGTCGGGCGCGCCATCGACGAGCGTGTCGAGCTCGGCATAGAGCTCGGCCCATTCCGCCGCGATGGTTGGCGCGACGTCGGCCAGGCGGCGTTGCTGAGCGGGGGTGAAAACGCGTGCGCCGAGCGCCTCCAGCGCCGGGGTCCAGCGCAACCGCAACGGCTCGGCGCGCGCGAGGTCGGCCAGTGCCGCCGCGTCGATCGTGCCGCCTGCGCGCAGCTTGCGGCGGGCATGGGCGATCAGGATCAGCGAATCCTCGACCCGGTTGCGTTGATCGATCAGCGCCTGTTCCTGCAGATCGAGCACCGCCGCCACATCGGGCGCGCCCTCATCGAGCAACGCGCCGATCCGCGCGATCGTCAGGCCAAAACGCCGCAACAGCAGGATAACGTGCAGGCGCTCGCACTCCGCCTGCCCATATGTGCGCCAGCCATGCGCATCGCGGACGGGCGCGAGCAAGCCTGCGGATTCATAGAGCCGCAGCGTTTTGATGGTGATGCCAAAGCGCCGGGCGACATCGGCGGCACCATCGGGAAACTGGGCGGAAGGGCGCTTGATTCGGGTCATGCGCCAGGTTGTACGGTCGTCCCTTGGGGACGACGCAAGCGGATTGTCCGCGCCCCCGCTTTACCCGCGCGCGCGTGCCTGACGATAGGTGCCGAGCACGCGCACCCATTTCGAATGGAACGCCAATTCGGCCAGCGCCCGGCCCAGCCCCGGATCGCTCGGGCGACCCTCGACATCGGCATAGAATTCGGTCGCGGCGAAGCTGCCGCCACGCTGATAGCTTTCCAGCTTGGTCATGTTGACGCCGTTGGTGGCAAAGCCCCCCATCGCCTTGTACAAAGCGGCGGGCACATTGTTTACTTCGAAGATCAGCGTCGTCATCCACGGACCGTCGCCAACCGGCTCATGCCCCTCGCGCGCCAGCACGACGAAGCGCGTGGTGTTATGTTCGGCATCGGCAATGTCGCTGGCCAAAGTGTCCAGCCCGTACAACGCCGCCGCGCCGGGCGGGGCGAGCGCCGCCAATGTCGGATCGTGGCGCTCCGCCACTAGCGCCGCCGCCCCTGCGGTATCGGGATAGGCAACCGGCGCAATGCCATGATCGCGCAGCCACAGGCGGCATTGCCCCAACGCCTGCGGATGGCTCATCGCCTCGCGCACGCCCGCCAACGGCCCACTCCCCATCAAGGCATAGCGAATGCCGAGGAAATGTTCGCCAGTGATGACCAGCCCCGATTCGGGCAGCAGGAAATGCATGTCGGCGACGCGGCCATGCAGTGAATTTTCGATCGGGATGATCGCGCAATCCGCCCGAAAATCACGCACCGCATCGATCGCATCGGCAAAGTCGAAGCACGGCAGCGGCAGGCAATCGGGAAACGCTTCGCGCGCGGCGATATGCGAATTGGCACCGGGGGCCCCCTGAAACGCAACGGTACGGGCAGGATCGGCGGCGGCGGCGGCAGTCATCTCGGCGACGAGGGCGCGGGCGGGTTCGGGGAAATTTTCCATGGGAGCCGGGCGGTACTGCGCTGGCCGCCGCGCCGCAAGCCATCGCCACCGCCCGCGCCGACGACGCTTGCGATGCACGCCGCGCGAATCTATGGGTTGGGGCGACTTCGTGGCTCTAACAGGGGCCGTCCCGCGGCAGAAGATATAGGACGAGACATGGACAACCGGACCAATACGATTGCTGGCTGGGTTTTGGGCTCCATGGGCGTCGCGCTCGCGCTCGGCATCGCCGGGAATATGATCGTCCATCCGATCAAGGCCGAAAAGGCGGGCTATCCGATCGAGGGTGGCGCGGAAGACGGTGCTGGTCCGGCGGCCGCAGACAAACCAATCGGCGAAATGATGGCCACGGCGGACACCGCGCACGGTGCTGAAGTGTTCAAGAAATGCTCTGCCTGCCACACGATCGCACAGGGCGGGGCCAATGGCATCGGCCCCAATCTGTGGGCAACGGTCGGCGAAGCGATCGCACAGGGCAAGGCCGGCTACGCCTTTTCGGACGCCCTGAAGACCGCAGGCGCTGGCAAGAAATGGGATTTTGAGGAGCTCAACAAGTGGCTCACCAGCCCGCGCGCCTATGCGGCGGGCACCAAGATGACCTTTGCCGGTCTGACCAGCGCCAAGGATCGTGCCGACGTGATCCTGTATCTCAACGCGCAAGGCTCCAACCTGCCGCTGCCGACGGCTGCGGCTCCCGCCGCTGCCCCGGCTGATGCCAAGGCACCCGCCGCCGAAACCGGCAACGCGACCGCGCCCGCTACCGCGAATACGGCGACCGCACAGTAAGGCGAAACGCGCCCCCACCGCACACGCGGTGGGGGCCGCAGCCTCAGTCTTTATCGCGGTAAAACGCCTTCACCACGTCCCACCCCTCCTGGGCGGTTTCGACGAAGGTGAAAATCTTCAGGTCCTTGGCCGAGACCACGCCTTCCTCGACCAGCGCGTCGAAATTGACGACGCGGTTCCAGAACTCGCGGCCATACAGGAGCACCGGGATCGGCGCGATCTTGCCGGTCTGGATCAGCGTCAGCAGCTCGAACAGTTCGTCGAACGTGCCGAACCCGCCCGGGAACGCCGCCAGCGCACGCGCGTGCAGCAGGAAGTGCATCTTGCGCAGCGCGAAATAGTGGAACTGCATCGACAGCGCCGGGGTAACATAGGGGTTGGGCGCTTGCTCATGCGGCAGCACGATGTTGAGCCCGATCGATTCGTGCCCGCAATCGGCGGCACCGCGGTTCGCCGCTTCCATGATCGACGGGCCACCGCCCGAACAGACCACGAAATGCCGCTTGCCATCGGTATCGACCGGGAAGCTGCTCGCCAGCCGCCCAAGCTCGCGCGCCACGTCATAATATTTGGATTTGGCTACCAGCCGCTCGGCGATGCGGATCGCCTGTTCGCGGTCACCTTCGGCCGCATGCGCGATGTCGAGCAGCGCTTGCGCCTTGGCGGGTTCGGGGATGCGCGCCGATCCATACATCACGAAGGTCGAGGCGATATTGGCCTCGTCCATGATGAGCTGGGGTTTCAGCAGTTCGAGCTGGAAGCGAACGGGGCGCAAATCCTCGCGCAGCAGGAAATCCATGTCCTGAAAGGCAAGGCGATAGGCCGGGTTCTCGGTCTGCGGGGTGCTGACGCCCGTCTTGGCGGTTTCGGCATCCTGGCGCGCGCGGGGGAAAACGCGCGACGGCACATGCGTGTCACGCGCATCGGACTCGTGGACGAGCGAATCTTGGGCTGGGGCGTCCGGGTTGGGAGTATCGTTCATCCACCGCTCCTAAGCCACCACGCCGCGAATTTGAAGCCTCGAGCGCGCCGCCGCTTGGTCGGGCCTAATCCCTGTCCGTTCGATCTCCTTGCCCGTTCGTTTCGAGCGTAGTCGAAAAACCAGGCACAGCGCTTGCGGCTGTTTCTCGACTACGCTCGAAACGAACGGGTTCAGGCAAAGACAGCTAGCGGCAAAATCCGGCATGATCGTCTTCCAGATGCAGATGGTTGTAATGCACGGCATTGTAATCCGGGCTCAGCACCGTGCCGAAGCGCTTGCACGCCGACGCGCGGATCGTGCGCAGGAAGGCGCGTGCTTGCGGCTCGCCGCCATTCCAATTCTGCTGGATGGTGATGCGACGGCCATCCTTCAGCACGAAGCCCGATATATCGACTGCATTGGCGGTGGCATGTCCCGACAGCCGCCCGCCCGCCCCCGGCGCACCCACCACCGCCCGGCAGGCATAGCTGCCCATGCTCTCCACCCGCACCAGATCGCTGCCCAGCATCTGCCGCGCGGCCGGGGCTACGGCATAGCTGACCCAGGCGGTGAAACTGCGCGCGAGGCCACAGCGCATCGCCTTGAGGTTGGTCACCGGCACGCCGATGTCGATCAATTGCAACGTGCCGATCAACCGGCAGCCCCCGCCGAAATCGCGGTCGGGCAAAGGCGAAAAGCGCACATCTTCACGCGACAGGTCGGTATAGCAGGCCTGCGTTTCGCGGCTGGTCGGCAAGGCCAGCGTCACCGGCCTGGCACCCCGCGGCCGCGGCGGCGGGCGACGATCATTGCCGCCGCCGAAACTACAGGCGGAGAGCAACACAGGAACGATCAGGGCGGCTAGAATACGCGACATGCGGTTCCCCGTATCGCTATGCGCCGCTCACCGCGCTATTCAAAAATGCGCGTGTCGACGACTGCACGCTGGTTTGCGGTAAGCCGTCGCATCACGATGATCAACGCAATCACCAGGGGGACGTCCACCACGAACGTCGCGATCTCCAGCCAGGCGACCACCCACGCCTCGCGAAACGACATTGTGTTGAAACTGATCCGCGAACTCACGTTGGACAGGATGTTGCTGGCCACCCACAGGCCCCACCAGATTCGCATCACGGCCGGCACCGGCGCGCTATACGGGTCGCTCGGGCACACGCTCACCTGCCATGTCTCGCGCATCGCCTGAAACGGTTTGAACAGACTGGCGATCGGGATGAAATACCATCCGACACTCCAGCCCGGCGAAATCATCATCGCATCCGACAGCGTGTGCGCATTGGCATTGGCGCGATAGATCCAGCGCCCGACGCAGATGGCAGAGACCAGGAAGGCCAGCATGTAGAGAAGGTCCGCCACCGTCGAAAAGCGATCCATGGTCTGCAATTCGGCAGCCGAGAAAATCGTCGCCGCCTCCCGACCCGTGGTGGATGCCGTCACTACCGATCCGACCGTCGTCAGGAAATCGCAGACTAGCCAAACAAGCACCGCGATCGTCGCAAGTCGCTCCCGCCTATCAAGATTTTTTCATTCAGTCCCCCGGGGTTAGCGTTCACCCTGCCGCAGCATCGTGCCCCGGTCCAGCGATCGCGCTTGACGGCTCGCCGCATTTCTATAGGGCGGTCGACGGGCCACGCGGTCCCAACGCCGCGCGTGCTCTCTGTAAGGAGAGACTACATGACTGACCTTCCTGCGCGTCCCGCGCATCTGCCTGCACGCCCGTATTTTTCCTCGGGCCCGTGCGCCAAGCCTCCGGGCTGGACCCCCGCCAATCTCGCCACCGAATCGCTGGGGCGCTCGCACCGCTCGAAGATCGGCAAGGCGCGGCTGCAATATTCCATCGATCTGATGCGCGAGCTGTTGAAGCTCCCCGAAACGCACCGCATCGGCATCGTCCCCGGTTCCGACACCGGCGCGTTCGAAATGGCGATGTGGACGATGCTGGGTGCAAAGCCCGTCACCGCGCTCGCCTGGGAAAGCTTCGGCGAAGGCTGGGTGACCGACGCGGTCAAGCAACTCAAGATCGATCCCACCGTGCTGCGCGCCGATTACGGCCAATTGCCCGATCTGAACGCGGTCGACTGGTCGAACGACGTTTTGTTCACCTGGAACGGCACCACCTCGGGCGTGCGCGTGCCCAATGCCGACTGGATCCCCGACACGCGCGAAGGCCTCAGCTTCGCCGACGCGACCAGCGCGGTGTTCGCGTATGACATTGACTGGGCCAAGATCGACGTCGCCACCTTCTCCTGGCAGAAAGTGCTGGGCGGCGAAGGCGCGCACGGCGTGCTGATCCTGGGCCCGCGCGCGGTCGAACGGCTCGAAAGCTACACCCCCGCCTGGCCGCTGCCGAAGGTGTTCCGCCTGGTTTCCAAGGGCAAGCTCACCGAAGGCGTGTTCAAGGGCGAGACGATCAACACCCCCTCGATGCTCGCGGTCGAAGACGCCATCGCCGCGCTCGAATGGGCCAAGACCGTCGGCGGCGCCGAGGGGCTGATCGCCCGCAGCGACGCCAACGCCGCCGCGCTCGACAAGATCGTCGCGGAGCGCGCGTGGCTCGGCCATTTGGCGGCCGACCCGGCATCGCGCTCCAGGACCAGCGTCTGCCTGACGGTAGAGGGGGCCGACGAAGCCTTCATCAAAGCCTTCGCCGGTCTGCTCGAAAAGGAGCATGCCGCCTATGACATCGCCGGTTACCGCGATGCCCCGGCGGGCCTGCGCATCTGGTGCGGCGCGACCGTCGACACCGCCGACATCGTCGCGCTCGGGCCCTGGCTCGACTGGGCCTATGCGAGCCTGAAAGCCGCGTAATTCTTCCCCCTCTCCCCGCCTGCGGGGAGAGGGCCGGGGAGAGGGGCAGTCCAGCACGCCACCTCCCCCCGAATTTTCCACTTCCCCTCTCCCCGACCCTCTCCCCCGAAGGGGAGAGGGAGCAGAAGGACAAAACCGATGCCAAAAGTGCTTATTTCCGACAAAATGGACCCAAAAGCGGCGCAAATCTTCCGCGAACGGGGTGTCGAAGTCGACGAAATCACCGGCAAGACCCCCGAAGAACTGATCGCGATCATCGGCGACTATGATGGTCTGGCGATCCGCAGCTCGACCAAGGTGACCAAGGCGATCCTCGCCGCCGCGACCAATTTGAAGGTCATTGGCCGCGCCGGGATCGGCGTGGATAATGTCGATATTCCAGCAGCTTCGGCGCAGGGCGTGGTGGTCATGAACACCCCCTTCGGCAACTCCATCACCACCGCCGAACATGCCATCGCCCTCATGTTCGCGCTCGCCCGCCAATTGCCCGAGGCCGACGCCTCGACCCAGGCCGGCAAGTGGGAAAAGAACCGCTTCATGGGCGTGGAATTAACCAGCAAAACCTTGGGGCTGATCGGTGCCGGCAATATCGGCTCGATCGTCGCCGACCGCGCCCGCGGCCTGAAGATGAAGGTCATCGCCTTCGATCCCTTCCTCAGCCCAGAGCGCGCGCTCGAACTCGGCATCGAAAAGGTCGAACTGGACGACCTCCTTGCCCGCGCCGATTTCATCACGCTCCACACCCCGCTCACCGACCAGACCCGCAACATCCTCTCGGCCGAGGCACTCGCCAAGACCAAGAAGGGCGTGCGCATCGTCAATTGCGCGCGCGGCGGGCTGATCGACGAGGCCGCGCTCAAGGCCGGGCTCGATTCGGGCCATATCGGTGGTGCAGCACTCGACGTGTTCGTCGAGGAGCCGGCCAAGGCCTCGCCCTTGTTCGGCACCCCCAACTTCGTCTCGACCCCGCATCTGGGGGCATCGACGACCGAAGCGCAGGTCAATGTCGCGATCCAGGTCGCTGAACAAATGGCCGATTTCCTCGTCGCGGGCGGCGTTACCAACGCGCTCAACATGCCGAGCCTGTCGGCCGAGGAAGCCCCGCGGCTGAAGCCGTATATGGCGCTGGCCGAAAAGCTCGGCAGCCTCGTCGGGCAGCTCACCCATGGCGCAATCGCCCGCATCTCGGTCCATGCCGAGGGTGCCGCCGCCGAGCTCAACCAGAAGCCGATCGTCGCCGCCGTGCTGGCCGGGTTCCTGCGCACGCAGACCGACACCGTCAACATGGTCAACGCGCCCTTGCTCGCCAAGGAACGCGGCATCGAAGTGCGCGAAGTCCGCACCGAACGCGAGGGCGATTACCACACGCTGCTGCGCGTCTCGGTCAAGACCGATGCGGGCGAGCGTTCGGTCGCGGGCACGCTGTTCGGCGATTCGGCCCCGCGCGTGGTCGAACTGTTCGGCATCAAGGTCGAAGCCGATCTCGCCGGCCATATGCTGTATGTCGTCAACGAGGATGCGCCGGGCTTCATCGGACGTCTCGGAACCTTGCTCGGCACTGCGGGCGTCAACATCGGCACCTTCCACCTCGGCCGCCGCTCGGCCGGTGGCGAGGCAGTGCTGCTGCTGTCGATCGACGATGCAGTGACGCCCGACCTGCTCGCGCAAGTCCGCGCGCTGCCGGGCGTGAAGACCGCGATGGGCTTGGCGTTTTAAGGCAATTGCGCCACCTTCTTCTCCCTCTCCCCGCTTGCGGGGAGAGGGCTGGGGAGAGGGGGACATATGCAACGCTCACACGGCACGATGCTGCAGCGTGCAAAAGCAATGCGCCGCGAACTCACCATCGCCGAGGCGCGCCTGTGGTACCATCTGCGGGCGAGCCGTCTCAACGGAATCAAATTCCGGCGTCAGGTCCCGCTCGGCCCATTCATCGTCGATTTCGTCGCGCTTGCGCACAAAGTGATCGTCGAGGTTGACGGAGACACGCACGGCGGCAACGAGGCATATGACCGCAGCCGGACGGGTTGGCTGCAAGAGCAGGGTTACCGCGTGATTCGATTCAACAATGC
This sequence comes from Sphingomonas sp. PL20, assembly GCF_017875905.1. Classification (NCBI taxonomy): domain Bacteria; kingdom Pseudomonadati; phylum Pseudomonadota; class Alphaproteobacteria; order Sphingomonadales; family Sphingomonadaceae; genus Sphingomonas; species Sphingomonas sp. PL20. The sequence goes on from NZ_JAGINH010000002.1 coordinate 3,316,832, forward strand.
CGATGTGATCGGAAATGAGGCGGCAGTTCTCGAGGCGATCATCGCCGCGCTCGCGAGCCCCCCTCTCCCCGACCCTCTCCCCGCAAGCGGGGAGAGGGAGCAGTGAGCACCACCGCCCTCCTCCCGACCGGTTTCCGCGACCGGCTCCCCCCCTTCGCCGACGCCGCCGCGCGCCTCGAAGCCGCTGCGCTCGCGGCGGCCTATGCCTATGGCTATGAACGCGCCGACCCCGCGCTCGCCGAATTCGAAGCCGGCCTCGCCGGTCGCCTGAAAGCCGCGCGCGCGCAGGATGCGGTGCGCTTCGTCGATCCGGTCAGCCAGGCGACGCTCGCCATTCGCCCCGACATGACCGCGCAGATCGGCCGCATCGCCGCCACCCGCATGGGCCACCACCCGCGCCCGGTGCGCCTGTCCTACGCCGGCCCCGTGCTGAAACTGCGCGCCTCACAACTCGCCCCCGAACGCGAATTGCGCCAGATCGGCTGCGAGCTGATCGGCCTCGATACCGCGGCGGCGGCGCGCGAAGTGGTCGAAGTCGCGGTCGCAGCGCTCGAAGCGGCGGGCGTCAGCGACATCTCGATCGACTTCACCCTGCCCGATCTGATCGACGTCCTCGCCAGCGGCCCCTTCCCGATCGAGCCCGCGCAGATCAACGCCTTGCGCGACCGGCTCGACGCCAAGGATGCCGGCGGCGTCGCCGCGATCGCGCCTGCGTATCTGCCGCTGATCGAAGCGGCCGGCCCGTTCGAGACCGCGCATGACCGACTCTGCGCCTTCGACGCAGGCGGCGCGCTGACCTCGCGGCTCGATGCCCTGTGGAAGATTGCCGAGGGCCTGCAAGGCCGCGTCGCGCTCACGCTCGACCCGACCGAGCGCCACGGCTTCGAATATCAAAGCTGGCTCGGCTTCTCGATCTTCGCTGGCGGCGTGCGCGGCGAAATCGGGCGCGGCGGCACCTATACGATCATGCACGAAGGCGGCGCCGAGGAATCGGCGGTCGGCTTCTCGCTTTATGCCGACGCGATCGTTGCCGCCGGTCTGGCCGAGGTCGACCGCCGCCGCCTGTTCGTGCCGCTCGGCACCGATCCGGCGGTGGCCGCAGCGATGCGCGCCGTCGGCTGGGTCACCGTCGCCGCACTGGAAGCAGGCGATACGCCCGAGGCGCAATTGTGCACGCATGTGCTGGCCGAGGGCGAAGCGCGCGCGGTCTAGCCACCGCTCACGCGAACACCCGGTCGAGATAGGCGTCGACCACCGGCGTCGCGGGATAGTCCTTCTCGCACAATTGCCGGTTGATCGCCATGTGCCCTTTCAGGCCGCTTCCCGCAAAACCCTGCACCTCGGCCGGTGTGCCCGCCTTGCGCAAGACTTCGCCCAATTGTTCGGACTGCGCGGTGCCGTCGGCGCGTGCGACGTGGAGGATGAGGAAGCTCGGCACATTGGGCGCGGCGGCATGGAAGGTCGGCGACAGCGCCTTTTGCCGCGCCGGGTCGCTCCCAAAGGCCTCCAGATAGCGATCGTGCATGAACGTGCCGCCCTCGGCGATTTGCCGCGGCACGTCATACGCGGCACCGTCGAGCAGGATCACGCCCTTCAGCGCATCGGGGTGCAAATGCGCATGGTCGAGATAGTGCGGATCGGTGCCGACCAGCGCCGCGAGATGCGCACCCGCGCTATGCCCCATTAGCACGATCCGCCGCGAATCGATGCCGAGCGTCGCGGCTTGCCGCACCAGCACCGCGATCGCATCGGCGACATCCTGCGCTTGCTGCTCGACCGTTGCGGACGGCACCAGCCGATAGCCGACAGAGGCGAAGGCATAGCCGCGCTCAAGACTGTGGCTGACCTTGGCCGAGCCGCGCGCCATCTCCTTGTCGCCTTTCTCCCACCCACCGCCATGGACGAAGATCACCAGCGGTGCGGCACCATCCTTGCGCGTCGCCCGCCAGAAATCGAGGTGCTGAAGCGGATCGCTGCCATAAGCGATGTCGGTCCCGGCGGGGCCGGATTGCTGCTGCTGTTGCTGGCGCTCCATCCAGCGCTTCATCATCATCTTGCGCAGCGGCCCTTGCGCATCGGCTGCCGTTGCGAACGTGAGCGCCGCCACCATCACGCCAGATAAAGGGGTTTCCGCATCACAAAGCTCCCGGACCTTGGTCATTACGCGTGCGCAACTTGGTAAGCGCCGGTCTTTTGCGCCGCAAGAAAACAAGTGTCGCAGGGTGTATCACGGGGCCCGATGCCCCGGCCGAACGCGCAGCGCGCAATAACAATGGACCCTCTGCCCCCTGCGCATTAGGGCTGCACCGAAAACGTAACAATCAGGCAGCAAGACACCGTGGGAAACGTAGCAGTGATCGGTGCCCAATGGGGCGATGAGGGCAAGGGCAAGATCGTCGATTGGCTGGCGGAGCGCGCCGATGTCGTCGTGCGCTTCCAGGGCGGCCACAATGCTGGCCATACGCTCGTCGTCGGCGAAAGCGTCTACAAGCTGTCGCTGCTCCCCTCGGGCATCGTGCGCGGCACGCCCTCGGTCATCGGCAATGGCGTGGTGCTCGATCCCTGGGCGCTGAAGGCCGAAGTCGAGAAATTGCGTGGCCAGGGCGTGACGATCTCGCCCGACACGCTGATGCTCGCCGATACCTGTGCGCTGATCCTGCCCTTCCACCGCGATCTCGATGCGTTGCGCGAAGATGCCAGCGGTGCCGGCAAGATCGGCACGACGCGGCGCGGCATCGGCCCGGCTTATGAGGACAAGGTCGGTCGTCGTGCGATCCGCGTGTGCGATCTGGCGCATCTGGACTCCCTCGGTGCCCAACTCGATCGCCTGACCGCGCATCACGACGCGCTGCGTGCCGGTTTCGGTGAGCCGCCGATCGACCGCGATGCGCTGGTCGCCGACTTACGCGAAATCGCCGATTTCGTGCTGTCCTTCGCCAAGCCGACGTGGCGCGTGCTCAACGATGCGCGTGCGAACGGCAAGCGCATCCTGTTCGAAGGCGCGCAGGGCGTGCTGCTCGATGTCGACCACGGCACCTATCCCTTCGTCACCTCGTCCAACACCATTTCGGGCACGGCAGCGGGCGGCTCGGGCCTCGGGCCGAGTGCGGTCGGCTTCGTGCTCGGCATCGCCAAGGCCTATACCACGCGCGTCGGATCGGGTCCGTTCCCGACCGAGCTGGAGGATGAAACCGGCGTGCGCTTGGGCGAACGCGGCCATGAATTCGGCACCGTCACCGGGCGTAAGCGCCGCTGCGGCTGGCTCGATGCGGTGTTGCTGCGGCAATCGGCGGCGGTCGGCGGCATCACCGGCATCGCGCTGACCAAGATCGACGTGCTCGATGGCTTTGACGAAGTGAAGATCTGCACCGGCTATCGCCTGCGCGGCGAAACGCTCGACTATTTCCCGGCCCACGCCGCCGATCAGGCCGAGGTCGAGCCGATCTACGAAACCATGCCCGGCTGGCAGGAAACCACCGCAGGCGCGCGGAGCTGGGCCGATTTGCCCGCACAGGCGATCAAGTACATCCGCCGCGTCGAGGAACTGATCCGTTGCCCGGTCGCCTTGGTTTCGACCAGCCCCGAGCGCGAAGACACCATTCTGGTCCGCGATCCTTTCTCGGACTGAGACCTAACCGACCGTAAAGACCGATGACGGTGCCCCCACGGGGGTGCCGCTATCGGCGCTTGACGTCTCGCGACTCTATTGGCACGATGCGTGCCATAAGGAGAGCGCGGTGGAGATTCTGCAAACGCCCGAGGAACGGTTCGAGCGGCTGGCCGATTATCCGTTCGCGCCGCACTATCAGAGCGTGACCGATGCCGACGGCACGGCCCTCCGCATCCACTATCTCGATGAGGGGCCGCGCGATGCCGCGCCGGTGTTGCTGCTGCACGGCGAGCCGAGCTGGTCCTATCTCTATCGCAAGTTCGTGCCGCCGCTCACCGCCGCCGGACACCGCGTGATCGCGCCCGACCTGATTGGCTTCGGCAAATCCGACAAACCCGCCGCACGCGCCGATTACACCTATGAACGCCATGTCGCGTGGATGTCCGACTGGCTCACCGCGCTCGACCTGCAGGGTATCACGCTGTTCTGCCAGGATTGGGGTGGGCTGATCGGGCTACGGCTGGTCGCCGCCTTTCCCGATCGCTTCGCGCGACTGGTGGTGGCCAATACCGGGCTGCCCGTTGGCTCCGGGTCATCGGCGGGGTTCGATGCCTGGCTGGCCTTCAGCCAGAACGTGCCGCTCTTCCCGGTCGGCGCGATCGTCAATGGCGGCACTACGCGCGAGCTGAGCGCCGACGAAATCGCCGCTTATGATGCGCCCTTCCCCGACGAGCGTTACAAGGAAGGTGCGCGGCAATTCCCAACGCTGGTGCCGATCACGCCCGAGCACGCCTCGGTCGCCGAGAACCGCGCGGCCTGGACGGTGCTGGAGCGTTTCGACAAGCCCGTCCTCACCGCCTTTAGCGACAAGGACGCCGTGACGGCGGGCGGCGAGAAGATCTTTATCGAGCGCATCCCCGGCGCACGCGGGCAGCCGCACACCATCATCACCGGCGGCGGCCACTTCCTGCAAGAAGACGCGCCCGAGCAACTGAGCACGCTGATCGACAGCTTCATCCGCAGCACCGGAGCACCCGCATGAACGTTACCAACGCGGTCTTTCCGCCCGCCGAGCAGGCCGCTGCCTTCTTCAGCGCGCCCGAGGACGGGCCGTTTGTCATGGTCAACCTGCTGAAGTTCAAAGACCATGCCGAATATCCCGACGGCTCCGATGCCACGCTGAGCGGGCGTGAGGCCTATGCCCGCTATGGGGCAGCGGTGCGGGGGTGCCTGGCGGCGGTCGGCGGCGAGGCGCTCTATGCCGGTGCGGTCAGCGAGTTGATGCTCGGCGCAATGGACGAACCGTGGGATATGGTCGCGCTCGCCCGCTACCCGTCGCGCGCGGCGATGCTGGCGATGGTGCAGTCACCCGAGTATCAGGCGATCGAGAAGCACCGCGTCGCGGGGCTTGCCGGGCAGCTCAACATCCGCACCAAGCCGATCGGCGCATGACGCTCACCTACGACCTCTATTGGTCGTTCCGCTCGCCTTATTCCTATCTGGTGACGCCGCGGCTGATCGCCCTCGAACGCGATTTCGATGTCGCGGCGCGGGTGCGCCCGGTCTATCCGATCGCGGTCCGCCAGCCCGATTTCTTCACCAGCAACGATCCGTTGTGGCTGAGCTACTTCCTGCGCGATATCGGGCGCAGTGCCGCGTTCGTCGGCATGCCGTTCCGCTGGGCACAGCCCGACCCGGTGGTGATGGATTTCGCGACGCGCACCTATCCGCTCGAACAACCCTATATCCACCGCCTGACGCATCTCGGCGTTGCGGCGGCGGAGCGCGGGCATGGCCTCGCCTTTCTCGAAGCGGTCGGACGGCTCATTTGGAGTGGCGAGGTCAGCGGGTGGCATGAGGGCGATCACCTTGCCCGCGCGACCGCCGAGGCGGGCCTCGATCTCGCCGAACTCGACGCCGCGATCGCGGCCGAGCCGGAGCGCTATGCCGAGATCGTCGCGACCAACCAGACCGCCCAGCGCGACGGCGGCCATTATGGCGTGCCGCTGATGGTGTTCGAGGGCGAACCGTTCTTCGGACAAGACCGCTTCGATCAGCTCCAATGGCGGATGGAGCAACACGGGCTGACGCGCCGATAATGGCACGCCGCGTGCCGTGACATTGCAGAGTCGCACGAGGCTGCTACGATGAGAAAAACAAGGGGGCGAGCGATGCGGAACCTGATGCGCACGGTGGTGGGGCTGGTCGGCCTGTTCAACATCGCCTTGGGGATGGCGTTTCTGTTCGATCCCGCACAGGCTGTCGCACGCTTCTTTCTTACACCGCTCGGGACGCAGGGCCTCGCGACGGTGCGCGCCGATTTCACCGCCTTCTTCATCACTGGCGGAGTGTTCGCGCTGGTTGGGGCCTGGCGCGAGGACACCGCCCCGCTGCGCGTGCCGCTGTCGCTGCTGGGGATCGCAATTGGCGGACGTGTGGTGAGCCTGGTCCTTGACGGAGCGCCCAACACGGCCTTTCCGCCGATCAGCGTTGAAGCCGGCATGATCGCGGTGCTGCTGCTCGCATCGCGCACCTTAGCCGGGCGCGCAGCGCGATGAGACACTGGGGCAAAATCACGCTCGTCGTGCTGGCCTTGATGGTCGGCGCTGTGGTTGCATCGAAAGACTATATCCTGCTGCATCTGCCGGGCTGGATGGGGCCGCACATTGATCCGACGCACGCGGTGATCTGGCAGCGTGGTCCTGCGCCCGCCATGCCGACGGGCCAGCGCCCGCCCAACATTGTGCTGATCGTCGCCGACGACCTTGGCTATAACGACATCAGCTTCAATGGCGGCGGGGTTGCGGGCGGGCTGGTCAAGACGCCTAATATCGATGCGTTGGGGCATGACGGCGTCACCTTCGCCGATGGCTATGCCGGCAACGCGACCTGCGCACCCAGCCGCGCCGCGCTGATGACCGGGCGCTATCCGACGCGCTTCGGCTATGAATTTACCCCGGCCGATACGCACCCGCCCGCCTGGTTTCCCTCCAGCCTGATCCGCACCGACGCGATGTTCTCGCGTACGATCGCGAACTTCCCAACGACATGGGAACACAAGACGATCTTCGACGAAGACGCCGCGCGCCAGCCCGCCTCGACCGCGCCCAAGGGCGTGCCCGCAAGCGAAGTGACGATTGCCGAGCTGCTGCGCGGCAAGGGCTATCACACGATGCACCTCGGCAAATGGCATCTCGGCGAAGCCAAGGGGATGCGCCCCGAGGATCAGGGCTTTGACGAGAGCCTGGGCTTCCTGATCGGCGGGCAGATGTATTTGCCCGAAGCGAGCCCCGACGTCGAAAATTCGAAACAGCCGTTCGATCCGATCGACAAGTTCCTGTGGGCGAACCTGCCGTTCAGCGTGCAATATAATGGCGGTGAGCGCTTCCACCCCGATCGCTACATGACCGATTATCTGACGGTGCAGGCCAAGGCCGCGATCACTGCCAATCGCAACCGGCCGTTCTTCCTGTATCTTGCCTATAACGCGCCGCACACGCCGCTACAGGCGTCGAAGGCCGATTATGACGCGCTCCCCCAGATCACCGACCATCGCCTGCGCGTCTATGCCGCGATGATCCGCGCGCTCGATCGTGGGGTTGGGCAAGTGATGGCGACACTCAAACAACAGGGGCTCGACCAGAACACGCTGGTCATCTTCACCAGCGACAATGGCGGTGCCAATTATATCGGCTTGCCCGACATCAACCGCCCGTATCGCGGCTGGAAGGCGACCTTCTTCGAAGGCGGGGTGAAGGTGCCGTTCTTCATGCGCTGGCCCGCGCGGATCAAGCCGGGCACGCGGATCGCCGGTCCGGTCAGCCATTTCGATATCTTCGCCACCGCAGGCGATGCGGGCCACGCAAGCCTGCCCCGCGATCGCGCGCTCGACGGGGTCGATCTGCTGCCCTTTATCGACGGCAAGCAGAGCGGAACGCCGCACCAGACATTGTTCTGGCGCAGCGGCCGCTATCGCACCGTGCGCGACGGCGACTGGAAGCTGCAGGCGCTCGATCTGCCGCATGTCGAACTGCTTTATGACATGAAGGCCGATCCGACCGAACGGCATGACGTCGCCGCCCAGCACCCCGACGTCGTCGCGCATCTAAACGATTTGCTCGCCGCGCATGACCGCGCCAGCGTCAAGCCCGCCTGGCCGTCGCTGATCCGGTCCCCAATCGCGATCGACCGGCCGCTCGGCACCAAACCGAAACCGGGCGAGGCGTATATCTACTGGTCGAATTAGATGAAGCGGATAGTCTCCTTCCGACTCGATTTTGGACATTTCGGCAACTCCGCAAATCCATAGCGGTGCATCGACACCCAGGCCGAGAGTGCCGACGCACGGTAATTGGAAGACCGGCGGCGGACAGTCCGCAAGCTTTTGATCCGCTCATTTCGTCAACTTGACGGCATGTATACCCGTGAATGTAGTTACAATCAAATAATCTTCGGGAGTAATCGCAATTCTACCCCCGAATGGCGAAGTCCAAACCACCGGAAGATTGGTGTTATTTAAACTAATCGCAAATACTGTTTTGTTACTTGACACAAACATATGACTATCCGTCAGCACTACATTGCTAGTCAAATTATCGGATCCGCCGACATCGACTGACGCGACGATAAGCCCTGTATCGACATCGAGTGCATCAACAATTGTCGAAGAGGCGCGAACGGCATAGAGTTTGTTTCCATGAACCGCGGGTTGCCCGACGTAGCTATGGCTTGATCGCCAGACCGCGTTGTCGCTGGCAAGCGAAAAACCTGCAATCGGAAGCGCGGTACCGTTCAAAGGGTACGTGCTATCATCGACGTAGTTGTCAGTAAAAGTGAAGATATGGCCGTTACCGTCTAGTATCGGGGCTCCGTCGTATTCACCAAAATAACTGAGTCCATTTTTGGAGAAAAATTGATTCGTAATCGACTTGATGAGCTGCCCATCACGTTGCAAAACAAATAGCGACCCCGCGTTGAAAAAATATACGTAGCTTTGATCGGCGGAAACGCTTTCGCCATACATTACGTATCCACCATATTGTTTGGTATATACGTTACTCCAATTTTTAGCCCCGGTAGCAGCATTGACGCTATACACTTCGTTACCGTAATAGCCTGCGGAGAAGAAAAGATCGTTCCCTACAGGTGTTGCAACACCGCCCTTGTACCCCTGAGCCTGAAAGGTTGGCGAACTGATATAGGCCCCATTGTTAGCATTTAGGACATCAATTGGAGACGCGCTTGAGCTTAAGTTAGATCGAATGGATTCGACGCGCTCGTTGGCATAGGCCGGCCCGAACGGGCGCATATTTTTAGGGACATTTTGGTACCCCCAATATCCAAGATCGTATTCCCACAGCCGCGATCCGGACGTGGTGGAGACTGAAGTCGTGAACAAGTTGCCGTTCGAGTGAGCGACATTGAAGAAAATGCTTCCCGTCTTTGCCACAACCTCGCTCGGCGAATAAGTGGTGTCGATAGTCCACGCATCGCTAAAATCCGAAGTGGAGTAGGACTTTGAAACGTAACCCGTGTGACCTGCATCGCGTTGCAGTGTCGACCAGTTGGGATCGCTCGGTAGAGCCGCCGGTTTCAGAATTAGTGTAGCGGTAGGCGTAGGCGTAGGCGTAGGCGTAGGCGTAGGCGTAGGCGTAGGCGTAGGTGTGGATGTCGGAACAGGCGTGGGGACAACAACTACGGGACTTCCGCCAGCCCCGGTTCCACCGTCTCCTCCGCAAGCGCCCAAGAATAGAGCAAAGGGCGTTGCTGCCCAAAACGATAACCTCATTGTTCGCCCCCTATCCCTGATTATTTTATGGTGTAGCAGCACCAAGCACGGACAGGTCAATTAATTTCTGCGCTCATCCAGCGCCGCCACGCGTTTCGTAAGATGTCGTTTTGATGTGGAAAATTCCGGAGCCGACTTGCCAACCCCTAACGCCGTCGGCGAGAAGGTCATACAGGCTGGGGTCGTCAGGTCTGGATGCCCCCACGATAGTAGGCCTGCCGCCCGCTCCCGATATCAAGCCGGCGATTAACAGCTTTCGGTCATAATTTACGCCCAGGGAGAGGAGGTTTCCCGCACAATGACCGCAGTCCAACTTTTTGCCGTTGCGTCCCTTGCAAAGGCAGTCCCCGTTTCATGGGTTCACCGTCTAGCCGAGGCGGGCACCCCCCACACTTTACGCCCGCTTTACGCACCCCGCCCGCAATCCCCCGCGCGGGCTAACGCCGTTTCGGCGCAGGGACGTCGCCTGAACCATCACAGGCGGGCCCAATGTCCTTTGACCTCTTACTCGGCGGCGTCGTCGCCATCATCGTGCTGATCTATCTGCTGGCTGTGCTCGCACAGCCCGAGCGGTATTGAGGGAGGCGCGGCCATGACCCTCACCGGCTGGAGCATGATCCTGCTCTTCACCGTCCTAATCATCGCGCTGGCCAAGCCAGCCGGGGATTGGATGTATGCCCTCTATTCGCGCAAGGAGATGCCGCTCGGCTTCGTCGAACGCGGTTTCTACAAACTCGCCGGGATCGATCCCACGGCCGAGCAAAGCTGGGTCGGCTATGCCGTCTCGCTAATGGTGTTCAATGTGGGCGGCATTGCGCTGCTGTTCGCGATCCTGAAATTGCAGGGCGTGTTGCCGATGAACCCGCAAGGGTTTGGCGGCATGGAGACGTTGCTCGCCTTCAACACCGCGGTCAGCTTCGTCACCAACACCAATTGGCAGAATTACGGCGGGGAATCGGCGCTGTCGAACCTCAGCCAGATGGCCGGGCTGACGGTGCAGAACTTCCTGTCCGCCGCCGTCGGCATGGCCGTCGCCTTCGCCTTCATCCGCGGCTTCGCCCGCAAGCAGGCCTCGGGCATCGGCAATTTCTGGGTCGATGTCACCCGCGCCACGCTGTATCTGCTGCTGCCGATCTCGATCGTGCTGGCGCTCGCTTATGTCGTAATGGGCGTGCCGCAGACCTTTGGGCCCTCGGTCGTCGCCACGACGATGGAAGGCGCCAAGCAGACCATCGCAGTCGGCCCGGTCGCCTCGCAGCTGGCGATCAAGATGCTCGGCACCAATGGTGGCGGCTTCTTCAATGCCAACTCCGCCCACCCCTTCGAAAACCCCAGCGCGCTCAGCAACTTCCTGCAGATGATCACGATCTTCGTGCTCGGCGCAGGGCTCACGCTCACCTTCGGCAAAGCCGTCGGCAACATCCGCCAGGGCTGGGCGATCCTCGCTGCCATGATGCTGCTGTTCCTCGTCGGCGTCGCGGTCGCTTATGGGGCCGAGGCAGCCGGCAACCCGATCCACCACGCGCTCGGCGTCGCCGGGGGCAATATGGAGGGCAAGGAAGTCCGCTTCGGCATCGCCGCCACCGCGCTCTTCGCCGTCGTCACCACCGCCACCTCCTGCGGTGCCGTCATCGGCATGCATGACAGCTTCACCGCGATCGGTGGCCTCGTCCCGATGTTCAACATGCAGCTTGGCGAACTCGTCATCGGCGGCGTCGGCTCGGGTCTCTATGCGGTGCTGATCTACTGCATCCTCGCGGTGTTCATCGCCGGGCTGATGGTCGGCCGTACCCCCGAATATGTCGGCAAGAAGATCGAGGGGCGCGAGATGAAGCTGGCGGTGATCGCCATCGCCGTGCCGCCGCTCGCCATCCTCGGCCTCACCGCCGTGGCCTGCGTCACCGGCGCGGGGCTTGCGGGCCCGGCGGCCAAGGGCGCGCATGGCTTTAGCGAGATCCTCTATGCCTTCAGCTCGGCCGCTGCGAACAATGGTTCGGCGTTCGGCGGGCTCAGCGGCAACACGCCCTTCTACAATCTGCTGCTCGCGCTCGACATGTTCGTCGGCCGCTTCGGGGTGATCCTGCCCGTGCTCGCGATTGCCGGTGGCCTGGCCGCCAAGCGCCGCGTGCCGGAGGGGCCGGGCTCGTTCCCGACCACCGGGCTGCTGTGGATCGGCCTGCTCGCGGCGATCATCGTGATCGTTGGGGGTCTCACCTTCCTGCCCGCGCTCGCGCTGGGTCCGATCGCGGACCAGGCGCAGGTCGCCGCCGGCACTTTGCTCTAAAAGGTCCAAGCCAATGGCAAACCAGAACGCTTCGCTCTTCACCGGCCCGCTGCTCGCCGCAGCGGTCCGGGATGCCTTCCTCAAACTCGATCCGCGCAAGCTGATCAAGACGCCGGTGATGTTCGTCACCGCAATCGTCGCCAGCCTCTCGACCGTCCTGCTCATCAAGGGCCTCGCCACCGGCACCGGCCATGCCGCCTTTGAAGGGCAGCTCGTCTTCTGGCTGTGGCTGACGGTGCTGTTCGGCAACGTCGCCGAGGCGCTCGCGGAGGGCCGCGGCAAGGCGCAAGCCGCCGCGCTGCGCGCCACTAAGGCGGATCTCCGCGCCAAGAAACTGATTGGCGTGGCGGGTGCCTGGGAATGGGTCGACGCCGCCCGCCTGCAAGTGGGCGACGAAGTGCTGGTCGAGACCGGCGATCTGATCCCGGCCGATGGCGAAGTCGTCGCAGGCGTGGCCAGCGTCAACGAAGCCGCGATCACCGGCGAAAGCGCCCCCGTCATTCGCGAAGGCGGCGGCGATCGCTCTGCGGTGACCGCAGGCACGCGCGTCATCGCCGATGCGATTACGGTGCGCGTGACGGCGGGCGCAGGCCAGGGCTTCCTCGATCGCATGATCGCGTTGGTCGAGGGTGCGCAACGCCAGAAGACCCCGAACGAAATCGCCCTCACCATCCTGCTGGCGGGCCTGACGCTGATCTTCCTGATCGCGGTCGGCACGCTGCCTGCCTTCGCCGCCTATGCGTCTGGCGGCATCGCGGTGCCGGTGCTGGTCGCCTTGTTCGTCACGCTGATCCCGACGACCATCTCGGCACTGCTGTCGGCGATCGGCATTGCCGGGATGGACCGGCTGGTGCGCTTCAACGTGCTCGCCAAATCGGGCCGCGCGGTGGAAGCGGCGGGCGACATCGACACGCTGCTGCTCGACAAGACCGGCACGATCACCATCGGCGACCGTCAGGCGACCGCCTTCCTGCCCGTACCCGGTGTCACCGTTGCCGAACTGACCGCCGCCGCGCGGCTCGCCAGCCTCGCCGACGAAACGCCCGAAGGTCGCTCGATCGTCGTGCTCGCCAATGCCGATGGCAGCGCCGCTGTCGCGATGCCCGAGGGGGCCGAGGAGATCAAATTCACCTCGCAGACGCGCGTTTCGGGGCTGCAGATCGGCGATCGTGCCTTGGTGAAAGGCGCGGTCGACGCGATCCTCAAGCGCTTGCCGACCGCCCCCAATGCCGATGCGCTGCGCAAGATCTCGGACGAGATCGCGCGTGGCGGTGCCACCCCGCTCGCGGTCGCCGATGGCAATCGCCTGCTCGGCGTCGTCCAGCTCAAGGACATCGTCAAGGCCGGCATTCGCGAACGCTTTGGCGAGCTGCGTCGGATGGGCATCCGCACGGTGATGATCACCGGCGACAACCCGCTCACCGCCGCCAGCATCGCTGCCGAAAGCGGTGTCGATGACTTCCTCGCGGAAGCGACCCCCGAGGACAAGCTCGCGCTGATCCGCAAGGAACAGGAAGGCGGCAAGCTCGTCGCGATGTGCGGCGACGGCACCAATGACGCCCCCGCCCTCGCCCAATCCGACGTCGGCGTGGCGATGAACACCGGCACCCAGGCCGCGCGCGAGGCGGGCAACATGGTCGACCTCGACAGCGATCCGACCAAGCTGATCGAGATCGTCGGCCTCGGCAAACAATTGCTGATGACGCGCGGCGCGCTGACCACCTTCTCGATCTCGAACGACGTCGCCAAATATTTCGCGATCCTGCCCGCGATCTTCGTGGTGCTGTATCCGGGGCTGGGCGTGCTCAACGTCATGCATCTGGCGAGCCCGGAAAGCGCGATCCTGTCGGCGATCATCTTCAACGCGCTGATCATCCCGGCGCTGGTGCCGCTCGCGCTGAAAGGCGTGAAGTACCGCCCCGCCCCGGCCGGCACGCTGCTCGCACGCAACCTCGCCGTTTATGGCGTTGGCGGGCTGATCGCGCCGTTCATCGGCATCAAGGCGATCGACCTGGTCGTCGCTGCTCTCCATCTCGCTTGAAGGACCTTTCGATGTTCACCGAAACGCTTCGCGCGCTCCGCCCGACGGCGGTCCTGCTCCTGCTCGTCACGCTCGTCACCGGGCTGCTGTATCCAGCCGCTATCGCGGGCATCGCGCAGGTGGTGCTGCCGGTCCAGGCCAATGGCAGCATCCTGTCGGACGCGCACGGCAATCCGATCGGCTCCGCGCTGATCGCCCAGAATTTCACGGGGCCACGCTACCTCCATCCGCGTCCCTCTGCCGCTGGCAAGGATGGCTATGATGCGAGTTCGTCGTCCGCGACCAACCTAGCGCCCGGGTCGAAAGACCTGCGCGACGCCATCGCCAAGCGCGTAACCAACGCGCGGGCGGAAGGGATGACCGGGGATCTACCCGCCGACCTGGTCACCACTAGCGCCTCGGGGCTCGACCCCGATCTGAGCCCCGAGGCGGCTTTTTTGCAGGCACCGCGCATTGCCAAGGCACGCGGCCTGGATGTCGCCAGGGTGAAGTCACTGATCGCCGAACAGACCGATCAGCCCGTGCTCGGCATCATCGGTGAACCGCACGTCAACGTCCTGCTGTTCAATCGACAGCTCGACCTGCTTTCCGCTAACACGTCGAAGTGAACGAGACCCGCCCCTCCCCCGATGCCTTGCTGAAAGCCGCCCAAAGGGAGGGGCGAGGTCGTCTCAAGATTTTCCTGGGGGCGGCCCCTGGCGTCGGCAAGACCTTCGAGATGCTGCGCGAAGGCGCGGAGCTGCTGCGCACCGGCACCGACGTCGTCGCAGGCGTTATCGAAACGCATGGCCGAGCCGATACCGACCGGCTCACCGCCCCGTTCGAGATTTTGCCGCGCGCGAAAATCCTGCATGGCGCGCATACGCTTGAGGAATTCGATCTCGACGCGATGCTCGAGCGGCATCCGCAAGTCGCGCTCATAGACGAATTCGCCCATACCAACGCCCCCGGCAGCCGCCATCCCAAACGCTGGCAGGATATCGAGGAACTGCGCGCGGCGGGTATCGACGTGCTCACCACGCTCAACATCCAGCATGTCGAGAGCCTCAACGACGTCGTCGCCGGCTTCACCCGCGTGCGGGTGCGCGAGACCGTGCCCGATGCGGTGCTGGACGATGCCGAGATCGAAGTGGTCGATCTCCCGCCCGACGAGCTGATCGACCGGCTGAAGGACGGCAAGGTCTATATCCCCGCCGAGGCGACGCGCGCGCTCGGCCACTTCTTTTCCAAATCGAACCTGTCGGCGCTCCGCGAACTGGCGTTGCGCCGCGCCGCGCAGACGGTCGACCGCCATTTGCTCGACCATGTCGCCAGCCTGGGGGAAAGCGGCACCTGGGCCGGGGGCGAGCGCGTCGTCGTCGCAGTCGGCGATCAGCCGGGCAGCAAGACGCTGATCCGTTCGGCCAAGCGCCTGGCCGACGCACTCCGTGCGAGCTGGACCGCGGTGGTCGTCGAAACCCCGCGCACCGCCACGCTCTCCGCCGAAGCCCGCGCACGCATGGCCGATGCGCTCGATCTTGCCACCAATCTCGGCGCGACCATCGCCACGATCCCGGCGCGCAGCGTATTGGAGGGTCTGGTCGCGCAAATCCGCGAGGCGCGGGCGACTGCCGTCGTCATCGGCAAATCGCGCCGTTCCTGGTGGTTCGAGCTGCGCCACGGCTCGATCGTCGACCGGCTGGTGCGCGCGCTCGACGGCGTCGCGATCCATGTCGTGCCCGTCGCCGTGCCGAGCGAAACCGTGCGGGAAGCACCGACGACCCGCCCGATCCTGGCGCGCGGCAGCCTGATCGGGCTGGCGTTCGTCGCCGCCACCACCGCGCTGGCCACGCTGGTGCAGCCGCTGGTCGGCCCCAATGCGATGGACTTGCTGTACCTGCTGCCGGTGATTGCCACCGCCACGCTCTATGGCCTGCGCCCCTCGCTCGTTGCCAGCCTCGGTGCCGCGCTGGCGTACAATTTCTTCTTCCTGCCGCCGCTGTACACGCTGACCATCACCGATCCGCAAAATGTCGTCACGCTGGTGGTGTTCGTGATCGTCGCGGTCGTCGCCAGCCATCTCGCCGGACAAGTGCGGCGCGAGGCCAATATCGGCGCGCGCACCGCCACCGAAAATGCCGCCCTTGCCGCCTTCGGCCAGCGCCTCGCCGCCGTCGCCGATGAAACCGGCACCGCGACCGCTACGTGCGAAGAAACCGCCGCCTTGCTCGGTGTGTCCACGGTCCTGCTCAGCCAGCGTGATGGCCGCCATGTCGCGATCGCCGGGGCCCCTGAGCTCCCGCAATTGAGCCCGATCGACATCGCCGCCGCCGACTGGGCGTTCGATCGCGGCGAGGTGACCGGGCGCGACAGCGGCACGCTGACCGCGAGCGAGTGGCAGTTCCACCCGCTCAAGACCGCGCTTGGCGTGCTCGGCGTGCTGGGGGTTGCGCGCGACGGCGATGGCGACCCGATCCCTGCCGACAAGCGCGTGCTGTTCGCGACGCTGATCGGACAGGTCGCGCTGGCGCATGAACGCCTGCAACTGGAAGCACAGGCGCGCGAGGTTAGCGCGCTCAAGCAGCGCGACGATTTGCGCGCGACCCTGCTTTCCTCGATCGGGCATGACCTCAAGACGCCGCTCACCGCCGTGGTCGCCGCCGCCGATCAACTGGCGAGCGAATATGGGGCCTCTTCCACCACCGCCACCTTGCAGAGCGAGGCGCGACGGTTGCGGCGCGTGTTCGACGATTTGGTGGAGATGACGCGGATTGAGGCGGGCGCATTGGTTGTGCGGCGGGAAGCGACCGACCTGACCGACGCGGTCGCCGCCGCCGCGCATGATCTGCGTGCCGAACTCGCCCGGCATACATTGATCCTCGACGTGCCGCCGACGCTGCCGCTGGTCGAGGCCGATCCACGCATGCTGCACCATGTGCTGATCAACCTGCTCGGCAACGCCGCCAAATTCGCGCCTGCCGATACCGACATCGTGATCGAGGGGCGGCGCACTCCTGACGGCCTGACGCTCGGCGTGCTCGACCAGGGGCCGGGGCTGCCGCCGGGGCGCGAGGCGCATTTGTTCGATCGCTTCACCCGCGTCGACGGTGACGATCGCAGCGGCGGGACCGGGCTTGGCCTCGCCATCGTCCAGGGCTTCGCACAGGCGATGGGATTGAGCGTCAGCGCCGCGAACCGCGAAACGGGCGGCTCGGCGTTTTGCGTGACATGGCCGAACGCGCTGATCCGGCGTACGGTCGAGGGATGAAGCGTCCCCATCTCTCCCCACCATACCTCCCCGGCAAAGGCCGGGGCCCAGTTGCGATCCGGTCGAAAACTGGGCGCAACGCACCTTGCTGCCGTTTCGCGACTGGCCCCCGGCCTTCGCCTGGGTGGAAAAGATGGCGGACGATACAATGACCGCACAGATCCTGATCGTCGACGATGAATCCGCCATCCGTCGGCTGGTGCGCGGGGCGGTCGAGCGCGCCGGGCTCACCGCCGACGACGCCGCCAATGCGCACGATGCGCTGACCGCAGCGCGCCGTCCGGGATGCGAGTTGGTGCTGCTCGATCTCGGCCTGCCCGACCGCGACGGAATCGAACTGGTGCCGCTGCTGAAGGCGATGGACCGCGCCGTGATCGTGCTCACCGCGCGCGACGCGACGGCGGAGAAGGTCGCCGCACTTGATCTTGGGGCCGACGATTATGTCGTCAAACCGTTCGACACCGAGGAATTGCTGGCGCGGATCCGCGTCGCGCTGCGGCGGCATAATGCGGTTGCGGTCGGGCAGGACCGGCTGAAGGTCGGGTCGGTCGAGATCGATCTCGCCGCGCATCAGGTCTGGCGCGACGGCGTTGCGGTGAAGCTGACCCGCAAGGAATTCGCGCTACTGGCGGAACTGGCGCGTCATGCGGGCAAGCTGCTCACCCATGCGCATCTGCTGCGCGTGGTGTGGGGCGAAGGCCATGTCGACGACGTCGAATATCTGCGCGTCGCCGTGCGCGCGCTGCGGCTGAAGCTCGAAGCAGACCCGGCGGCCCCCGCGCTGGTGCTCAACGAACCGGGCATCGGATACCGGCTGGTGGCGTAAGCGCCGGCGCTATTCCGCCGGTGCCGTGATCGCGGTGCGCTGCTGTCGCCCCCAGCTTTCGCGGCCCGTGAGGAAAGCGTGCCAGCCCCACACCGCGCCGGCATGGCGAAGCAACTGAAAACTGAACGGCTCCACGATCGCCGCGATCAGCGCCGGGAACAGCCCCAGCCCCTCGCGCTGCCCGGTCCAATTCTTGTAAATGCCGAGCGACCAGAGGTGGAAGGTCAGGTCGATCGCGATCTTGACCAGCATCACGATCAGGATCGGCAACGCCACCATGAAGCGCCCCGTCACGACCAGTCCGATCAGGATCGCAAACGCCGCCAAGCCGTAAATCGGCTGGAGCGTATCGAGCGTCTTGACCGGCAGCATCGCCGTGCCAAGCCAGCCGAACCGCCGCGCACCAACCATGTCGCGATTCCAATGCTGCGTCTGCAGGAAACCGCCAAACCAGCGCCGCCGCTGGCGCAGGAACGCGAGCGGGCTCGCCGGAGCATCGGTCCGCGCCAGCGCACCGCCAACCACGCGTACCGTCCAGTCACGATCATGGTCGACCGCATGGCGGTGCAAACGGTGGATCAATTCATAATCCTCGACCATGCAATCGGGATCGAACCCGCCGACCGCGACGACGGCATCGCGCCGGAATGCGGCGAATGCGCCGGAAATCAACAACAGGCTGTTCAACCGCTCCCACGCGTGGCGCGACAGGAAGTTGCGGACATATTCATAGGTCTGGAACCACTCGAAGAAGCGCCCCTGCAGGTCCGGTCCACAAATCGGCGCGAGCACCCCAGTCGCCGCGACCAGTGCGGGCTCGGCGGCAAAGGCCGCGCGCATCGCCGCGATCGCGCCGGGTTCCAGCAGCGTATCGGCATCGACCGTCAGCACCACTTCGGTATCGACCTGCACCATCGCCGCGTTGAGCGCGCGCGCCTTGCCGCCGTGGCGCAACCGCAGCCAGCGCAGCGACGGCAGCACCGGTGACGGATCGCTCATCGTGCCAAACGGGGGTGCGACCAGTCCATAGCGGCGCGCCAGCACCGCGCCGGTGCCATCGCTTGACCCATCATCGGCAATCACGATCAGATCGGGGGCGGCCGCCTGGCCCGCCAGCCGGTCGATCACCGCCGCGATCACGCCCTCTTCATTATGCGCCGCGACGATCACCCCGAAACTGACCGACGTCGCCGGAGCCGCTTGTGGCGTCAGGCGCAGATCGCGGATGTTCCACGCAGTGAAGAGCAGCAGCGCGGTGTCATACAGGATATAGGCGATGCCGATCGACCACACCGCCAGCCCTTGCCGCTGGAACGCCTGCACCAGCAGCGCCGCGAACAGGATCGGCCCGAACGCACCGATCACGCGGCTGGCGACGGGAATCCGTCGCGGGGTCAAGCGCGGCGACTCTGCCACGAGCGTGTTGGAGAGCGAGGTCATTGCGGAGGCGATACCGATACCGGATGAACGAGCGATGACGCCGCCTAGCGCGCAAGCACAACTCCCGCTAGGTTAATGCGCATTCACCGCAAACGGGAGCACGATCTTGGTTCAGCGCTACACCAACGTCGCGATCGTGCTGCACTGGCTGGTCGCGCTGCTGATCATCACCAACGTCGCGCTCGCCTGGATCTGGCCCGTCCTGCCCGATGCGCAGGTGCGCCCGACCATCGACCTGCACAAGTCGATCGGCATCACCATTCTCGGCTTGGCGCTGCTGCGCATCCTGTGGCGCATTGGCCATCGCCCGCCGCCGCTGCCGCGCGGTTATGCCGGTTGGGAGGTCACCGCATCGCATATCGTGCATTGGGGGCTGTACGCGATCCTGTTCGCGATGCCGCTGACCGGCTGGATCATGGATTCAGCCTATGAGAAGGCCGCGACCACACCGATGTACCTCTATGGCCTGTTCCAATGGCCACGGCTCGGCTTCATTCTGGCGCTCGACCCTGCGACCAAGAAAGCGGTACACGACGGCTTTGGTGCGGCGCATGAGATCATCGCTTATGCGGTCTACGCGCTGGTCGCGCTGCATCTGGCGGGCGCGCTGAAGCACCAGTGGCTGGAGGGGACGAAGGAAATCCAGCGGATCTGGTTCGGGCGCTGATGCGACGGCGGGGCTAGCGCGCCGCCAGGATCGCGTCGATCGCCTCGGCCACGCCATCGCGGTCATTGCCCGCCACCACATGGTCGGCCTGCGCCCGCACCGCCTCCGGCCCCTGCCCCATGGCAAAGGACAGCCCCGCGCGGGCGAACATCGGCAGATCATTGGCCTGGTCGCCGAACACCGCCGTTTCGCTGAGCGGAACGCCGATCACCTCTGCCAGCGTCGCCACGCCATCGCCTTTGTTGGCGCTGAGCGCGGTGATATCGAGATAATAGGTCTGCGACTGGGCAATCGTCGCCTGCGCCGCATGGGGTTCCAGGGTCGCGTGAAGATCGGCGAGCAGCGTCGGCGCGTCGCTGACGAAGGTAATCTTGTCCACGCGGTCATACAGGCCCGAAAAATCCTGCGTCACGATCGGGGCCTGGTTCGACGCGATCCGCTCGCTGGTAACATGCGCGCCCGCATCGGTGCTGGCATACCAAAGGTCGTCGGCGAACACCCAGGTATCGACCGCCAGACCGCGCGCCGCCGCAAAGGCGGCCTCGACCACCACGCGGTCGACCACATGGTGGCACGTCACCCGCCCATCGCGGGTAAACACCGTACCGCCGTTGAACGCCCCCATCGGCGCGTCGATCGCCAGTGCCTCCGCGATTGGCATCAAGCCCGAGCGCGGTCGCGCGCTGATGATCGTGAACGGCAGCCCCGCCGCGCGCAGCCGCGCCACCGCCGCCGCCACGCCCGGCGTGATCTGCTTCGCGCGATCGACCAAGGTGCCGTCGACATCCGACACCACCAGCCGGACCGCGCTGGCGTCTGTCACTGCGGCATCTCGACATGGCCGCCAAAGCCGAAGCGCATCGCCGACAGCAATTTGTCGCCGAACGTATGGTCGACCCGGCTGCGATAGCGCGCGAACAGCGCGGCGGAGAGCACGTTGACGGGCACCGCTTCTTCCATCGCCGCCTCGATCGTCCAATGCCCCTCGCCCGAATCCGCGACCGAGCCGCTAAAGGCATCGAGCATCTGATCCTTGGCCAACGCCGCCGCCGACAAATCGAGCAGCCACGAGGAGATCACCGACCCGCGCCGCCATACCTCGGCGATGTCGGTCAAATTGAGATCGAAGCGCTCCTCTTCGGGCAGCTTTTCGGAAGACTTGCCCTTCAGAATATCGAAGCCCTCGGCATAGGCTTGCATCAGGCCATATTCGATGCCGTTATGGACCATCTTCACGAAGTGCCCCGAGCCCGCAGGACCGGCGTGAATATAGCCCTGTTCGGCACGGGCATCGTTCTTGTCGCCGTCGCGATCCGGCGTCCGCGGGATCGTTCCGATTCCGGGGGCAAGCGCGGCCAGAATGGGATCGACCGTGTCGACCGCATCCTTGGCACCGCCGACCATCATGCAGAAACCGCGCTCCAGGCCCCACACACCGCCGGAAGTGCCAACGTCGACATAATGGATGCCCTTTTCGGCGAGCATTTTCGCGCGGCGGATGTCGTCCTTGTAGAAGGTGTTGCCGCCGTCGATCACGATGTCGCCTGGCTTGGCGAAGCCACCGATTGTGGCGATGGTCTGTTCGGTCGGGTCACCCGCCGGCAGCATGACCCAATAGATCGCCACAGCGTCGAGCTTGTCCCGCATATCCTCGAGCGAGTCCGCGCCGATCGCGCCGTCCGCGACCAGCGCGGCGACCGCGGGCGCATTACGGTCGAACACCACGGTTTCGTGGCCTGCGCGCATGATTCGGCGCGCAATGTTCCCACCCATCCGGCCAAGGCCGATGATTCCGATCTTCATGGATACGTCCTTCAGGCGTGTGCGGGATGCTTGGCGGCGATTGCGCCGAGCAGATCGTCAAACGCCTTGGAGAAGGAGGCGACGCCCTCCTCGACCAGCGTATCGGTCACGCCGTCGAGATCGAGCCCAAGCCGCTCCGTCTCGGACAGGACATGCCGCGCGCCCGCGACATCCTCGGTCAGCGTCAGCTTGGCGGTGCCGCGTTCGCGGAAGGCGTCGAGCGTCTTGGGCGGCACAGTGTTGACAGTGTCCTTGCCGATCAGCGTGTCGAGATACAGCGTGTCGGGATAATCGGGGTTCTTGGTGCCGGTCGACGCCCAGAGCAGCCGCTGCACCTGCGCGCCCTTGGCGGCCAGCGCCTGCCAGCGGGCGGAGGCGATGAATTCCTCATACCAGGCATAAGCGAGCTTGGCATTGGCGATGGCGACCTTGCCCTTGAGCGGCTTGGCAGCATCGCCGCCAATACCGGCGTCGATCTTGTCGTCGATCTTGGAATCGATCCGGCTGACGAAGAAACTGGCGACGCTGGCGATATGGTCGATCGGCTCACCGCGCGCGACGCGCTTTTCCAGGCCCTCGACATAGGCTTCCGCCACCGCCTGATAAGCGCTTTGCGAAAACAGCAGCGTCACGTTGACGTTGATCCCGGCATCGATCGTCGCGGCAATCGCAGGCACGCCGGCGGGGGTACCGGGGATCTTGATCATCAGGTTCGCCCGATCGACCGCCGCCCACAATTTCTGCGCCTCGGCGATGGTGCCATCAGTATCGTTCGCGAGATAGGGCGACACTTCCAGGCTGACATAGCCATCCTTGGTGGCGAGCCGATCATAGACCGGGCGGAGCGTGTCGGCCGCCGCCTGGATGTCGAGGATCGCGAGATGTTCGTAACGCTCCATCGTCGACGCATCGGGATTGGCCTGGTCGAACGCGGCAAGCTCGGCATCATAGGCATCGCCATGCCCCATCGCCTTCTCGAAGATCGACGGGTTGGAGGTGACGCCGGTCAGCGAATCCTCGTCGACCAGTTTCTGCAGGCCGCCCTCGGCGAGGAACTTGCGGTCGACAAAGTCGAGCCACACTGCCTGACCGAGATTTGCGAGATCGTTCAAACGGCCCATCAGTACTTCTCCGTATATCGTATGTGCGTCACCCGGCCTTGTTCCGGGTCTCTTACGCCAGCCTAGCAATGCATTTGGGCATGACGGTTACCGGAACAAGGCCAATCGACGATCAGGCGGTTTCGCCCAGCATTTCGGTTGCAACCTTGACGACATTGTCGACGGTGAAACCGAACTTGTCCTGCAATTTGGCGATCGGTGCAGAGGCACCGAAGGTCGACATGGTGATGGTGCGCCCATCGAGCCCGACATAGCGATCCCAGCCGATTTCGCCCGCCATCTCGATCGCGAGCCGCGCCTTCACGCCCTTAGGCAGCACCGATTCCTTATACGCCGCATCCTGCAATTCGTAGCGATACCAACTCGGCATCGACACGACGCGCGACGCGACACCCTGCGCGACCAATTTGTCGTGCGCGGCCAGCGCCAGCGACACTTCCGAGCCCGTCGCGATCAGGATCACCTCAGGGTTTTCGCTGTCGGCGAGCACATAGGCACCCTTGGCCAGCCCGTCCGCACTCGCATATTTCGTGCGGTCGAGCGTCGGCAGCGCCTGGCGCGACAGGATCAGCGCGGTCGGGTGACCGGCGTCGGCCATGATCGCACGCCACGCCGCCGCCACTTCATTGGCATCCGCCGGACGGATCGTATCGAGCCCCGGAATCGCCCGCAGCGTCGCCAGATGCTCGATCGGCTGATGCGTCGGGCCGTCCTCGCCAACGCCGATCGAATCGTGCGTGAACACCCATACCGATCCGATTTCCATGATCGCCGACAAACGCACCGGTGCACGCATGTAATCGACGAACACCAGGAAGGTGGAGCCATAACCGCGCAGATGCGACAGCGTCATGCCGTTGACGATCGCGCCCATGCCATGTTCGCGCACGCCGAAATGGATATTGCTGCCGCCATAAGAGCCCGGCTCGAACGACGCCGCACCCTTGATGTCGGTCTTGGTCGAAGGCGACAGATCGGCCGAACCGCCGAGCAGCCACGGCACCTTCGCCGCAATCGCATTGAGCACCTTGCCGCCCGCGTCGCGGCTGGCGACGCCCTTGGCATCGGCCTCGAACACCGGGATATCGGCGTCCCAACCCTCGGGCAGGCGGTCGCTGAAGATCGCGTCGAGCTGCGCCGATTCCGCAGGGTGTTCGGTGGCGTAGCGGGCGCGCAGGGCATCCCACGCTTCGCGCAACGGCGCGCCGCGCCCAGCGATTGCCGCGTGGAAATGCTCGGCGACGCCGTCGGGCACGAGGAACTTCGCGTCTTCGGGCCAGCCATAGGCTTGCTTGGTCAGGCGGATATTCTCGTCGCCGAGCGGCTCGCCATGCGCCTTTTCGCTCCCCGCCTTGGGGCTGCCATAGCCGATGATCGAATGCACGACGATGAAGGTCGGCTTGTCGGTGGTCGCCTTGAAGGTATCGAGCGCGGCGGTCAGCGCCGCGACATCATTGGCGTCGTTTACGTGAATGACGTTCCAGCCATAGGCTTCGAAGCGCTTGCCCACATCCTCGTCGAACGCCAGGCTGGTCGCGCCTTCGATCGAGATGTGGTTGCTGTCATACAGCCAGCACAGATTGGACAGCTTGAGATGCCCGGCGAGCGAGGCCGCTTCGGCCGAGACGCCCTCCATCATGTCGCCATCGCCGCACAGCGCATAGACGTCATGGTCGAACAGATCGAAACCGGGCTTGTTGTAGCGCGCCGCGAACCAGCGCTCGGCAATCGCCATGCCGACCGAATTGCCGCATCCCGCGCCGAGCGGACCCGTGGTCGTTTCGACACCGGTAGTGTGACGATATTCGGGGTGCCCCGGCGTCTTGGACGAAAGTTGGCGGAACTGCTTGAGGTCTTCGAGGCTGAGCGCCGGATGGCCGGTCTTGTTCCCCTCGGCATCGATCTCCTCGATCCCTGCCAGATGGATCAGCGCGTAAAGCAGCATCGAAGCATGGCCGACCGACAGCACGAAGCGGTCGCGATTGGGCCAATCCGGGGTGGCCGGATCATAGCGCAGGAACTTGCTCCACAGCGTATAGCCGACCGGGGCCAGCGCCATCGGCGTGCCGGGGTGCCCGGAGTTTGCGGCCTGCACCGCGTCCATCGAGAGGGTGCGGATCGTGTCGATGGCGAGGCGCTCGGGCGAGCCGTCCTCATGAACGCTCGTTGCAGTCGCAGTCGTCGGGGTGTCGGCCATGAAGGGTATCGCCTCGCTAATGTGGGTCTGAACGCACCTGCGCCCGCCCGGTTGCGGTGTGCGAGGGCCTTATCGTGTCCTTTCGTCGCGTTCCAGCCGCGTAACGACGCCATTGGTCGCGATATAGGCCGCCGACACCTCGCTCAGGAACAGGCCGTGCCCCAAAGCGCCCGGAATTGCGGCGATTTCGGCGGCAAGGCGGCGATGGTCGATATCGGGCGCAAAGCGGCAATCGAGGACGGAATTTCCCTGATCCGTTATGAAATTTGCACGCAAGGCAACCTCGGCCCCCAGGCTTTCGAGTCGCGCCGCCACGAAATTGCGGGCGAAGGGCAAGGTCTCGACCGGGATCTTCGCCGCCCCGATCGCGGCGACGCGTTTGGAGCCATCGGCGATCACCAGCATCCGCGCGCTGGCGGCGGCGACCACCTTTTCGCGCAGCATCGCACCCCCCGCCCCCTTGATCGCGCGCAAAGCGCCGTCGATTTCATCGGCCCCATCGATGGTCAAGTCGATCCGCGCGGGCAAATCGATCAGCATGATGCCAACCGCGCGGGCATGCGCCTCGGTGGCAAGCGAGGTCGCAACGGCCTGAACGGCCAGCCCTCCCCGCACCCGCTCGCCCAGCGCCTCGATCGCAAACGCTGCGGTCGACCCGGTGCCAAGGCCGACACTCATGCCAGCGCGAACCTCTTCCACCGCAGCCAGCGCGGCGAGGCGTTTGTCGGACTCGTTCATAGGGGTGCCCTCCCACCGTTCGCTGGCGGAGCACACGGTGCGCGTTTGGGAATTGCTGGAGAGCAAATATTCACACCTGCCAGAACGTTACCGCAAAATCTTCATCATCATCGATCAGCGCGACCCTGAATTGTCGACCTGGCATATCACGCCGTAATTTCGCATCGAGCATGTCAACCATTATTGCCCCGACATATCGCGCTCGCTCATCGGCAACAGCTTCGACTTCTCCGTCTCCTCGGAAAAAATGTTCGAGACTGTTGTAATTCAACATGGCTTCTATTTGCTGGCGGGTGCTGCGCGCTGCCTCGTTTATCTCTAAGTTCTTGAGCGAGAAATCGTGCCGAAGCACGTAGTCCTTGTGAATTACAAGCTTGGGCCAAAAAAATGCGGTGTAAGCCACCGCTTCATCGGATCGTGCGACGCCGCAGAGCCAATCCTCCGGACTGATTCCATTGCCATCGTTCCAAGTTTGAAGCTGGGGGATCAGCGCTGCGATGTTTGGCATCTCGCAATGTTACAGCCCGATGGGGCCTCTGCAAATGGGCGGAAGGAAACAATCCGCTCCGCCAAGCCCCCAGCCAACGGCCAGCACCCGCGAATAGCCGCCCCGCACATTTCCGCTGGCCCCGCGCCGCGTCCCACGGCAAAGCCCTGCTCCATGATCGAAAAAATCCTCGGCATCCTCGCGACCTTCACCATCGGCGTCATTTCCAGCGGCGGCTATCTCGGCATTGCGCTGTTGATGGCGATCGAATCGGCCTGCATCCCGCTGCCGTCCGAAATCATCATGCCCTTTGCCGGCTATCTCGTCTCGACCGGGCATTTCAACCTGTACCTCGCCGCAACGGCGGGGGCGATCGGGTGCAACCTCGGCTCGATCGTCGGCTATGAGATCGGCAAGCGCGGCGGGCGGCCGGTGGCCGAGCGCTGGGGCCGCTATGTGCTGGTCGGTCCGGGCGAACTGGACGCCGCCGACCGCTTCTTCGCGCGCTTCGGCAATGCGGCGGTGCTGATCGGCCGCCTGCTGCCGGTGATCCGCTCGTTCATCGCCTTTCCGGCGGGTGTTGCGCGGATGCCGCTCATCCCGTTCCACATCTACACCTTTATCGGTTCGTGGCCGTGGTGCTTTGGTCTCGCCTATCTCGGTATGGTGCTGGGTGACAAATGGAACAGCGACCCGCGCGTCAAGGCGGCGTTTCACAGCGCCGATGCAGTGATCGCGGTGGTGCTGGTGGCGGCAGTCGCTTTCTATATCTGGCACCGCGTGCGCGGCTTGAAGCGGCCTTGATCCGACACGACATCTCTTTGGCGGGCCGACCGTAACTAAGTGCGGCCAAGGCACGAACTACGTCGTGTCCCATCAAGAGGTGTCCCGATGTTAAAACCCCTTCTCTTCGCCGCAGGTCTTGCCGGTGTCGCGCTGTTCGCGCTCGGCGGTGCCGCGCAGGCCGAGCGCGCCGTGCCGCTGCCCGTCGCCAAGACCGATGTCACCGCCACTGGCAAGCAAACCGCCATATTCGCGGGCGGCTGTTTCTGGGGCATGGAAGCCGTATTCGAGCATGTGAAGGGCGTGACCAACGTCACTGCCGGCTATGCCGGCGGCACGCGCGACACCGCGACCTATGAGCAGGTTTCAAGCGAGACGACCAAACATGCCGAGGCGGTGCGCATCGTCTATGATCCGGCCAAGGTCAGCTATGCGACGCTGTTGCGCGTCTATTTCTCGATCGCGCACGATCCGACCCAGCTCAACCGCCAGGGCCCCGACAGCGGCTATAGCTATCGCTCGGCAATCTTCCCGCAAAGCGCGGCGCAGCGCGGCGTCGCCACGGCCTATATCGCGCAATTGAGCCAGGCGCACGCCTTCGCCAAGCCAATCGTGACCAGAATCGAGTCCGGCGCTTTCTTTCCGGCCGAGGATTATCACCAGAACTTCTACGACCGGAACCCCAACCACCCCTATATCGTAACCTTCGACAAACCGAAGGTCGCGGCGTTCCGCGCGGGCTTTCCGCAACTGGCGAGCTGAGACGGCACGCCCGGAGTCAGGCCGCCAGCGGGAAGCGCAACAGACGATCCTCGACCGGGATCAGCGCTTCCGCGCCCGGCCCGACCGCGCGGACGATTTCCGGATGCGCGGCATCCAGCCCGCCGGTCAACGCACCGAAGGCGGGCAGGATCAGCTTATGGGCGGTGGCGATGAAACAGCGGCGGGAGACCGAACGCCCGCGCACGCGCAAGCGCAATTTGGGATGGAAATGACCCGAAAGCTCGGGACGGACTTCGTCCGGCACGGCCTCATGGCGCAGGATCAACCCGTCAACCTCGGCCTCATCAACCACGACCCCGCCGCAACGATCGACCATCCCCGCATCATGGTTGCCGGTGATCCACGTCCATGCAACCGCACCGGTCAGCGCACGCAGCCGCGCCTGCGCCGCATCCGGCAAGCGATCGCACCCCTCATCGTCATGGAAACTGTCGCCCAGGCACCAGATCTCACGCGGGCGCAGCGTCTCGACCAGGGCGGTCAGATCCGCCAGCGTCGCCAGCGAGTCATAGGGCGGCAGCATCTGTCCCCCGCGCGCATACCAGCTCGCTTTTTCGAAATGCAGGTCGGCCACCAGCACGGCTCCGCGCGCGGGCCAGAACAGCGCGCCGCTGCCCAGCGCCAGCAAATCACGGCCTGCGAACGAAAAGGGAACCATCGTTTGCCTATGTCGCAATGGTGGCCGTGGCGCAACGCTAACCACGCCCCGTGGCCAGCACGGGTATCAAAGGCCTTGCGCAAAGCCCCCACGAGCGTAAAGCGCGCCGTCCTTCCTGACGAGCCATTTTACCCCTTATGACCGCAGCGACCGCGACCAAGCCTGACAGTCCTGCCCCGCACGCGCCGCATCCGGCGTTGCTGGCCCTGACGATCGGCGCGATCGGCGTGGTGTTCGGCGATATCGGCACCAGCCCGCTTTATGCCTTTCGCGAAGCGTTGAGCCAGACTGCGGGCGACGGGATCGACGCCAGCGAGATTCTGGGCGTGCTGAGCCTCGCAATCTGGTCGCTGATCCTGGTCGTCACGGTCAAATATGTCATCTTCCTGATGCGCGCCGACAATCAGGGCGAAGGCGGCGTGCTGGCGCTGACCGCGCTGGCGCGGCGTGCGCTGGGGCGCCGCTCGCTCATTGCGCTGGTGCTGGGCGCGGCGGGGGCCTCGCTCTTCTACGGCGATGCGATCATCACGCCCGCTTTGTCGGTGCTGTCGGCGGTGGAGGGGCTGAAGACCATTCCTGCGCTTGCCACTATTTTCGATGACTCGGCGATCCTCGGCGTGACGATCGTCATCCTCGTCGCGCTGTTCTTCATCCAGAGCCGCGGCACGGCGAGCGTTTCGGCGCTGTTCGGGCCGGTCTGCATCGTGTGGTTTCTGGCGATTGGCGGGCTCGGCCTGTGGCATATCACCGATGAACCTACGATCCTGCGCGTGCTCTCGCCGCATTACGGGGCGATGCTGCTCGCCACGCACGGCGTCACGGGCCTGTTCGTGCTCGGGGCGGTGTTCCTGACGGTAACCGGGGCGGAGGCGCTGACCGCCGACATGGGCCATTTCGGAATCAAGCCGATCCGCATCGGCTGGTTCTTCCTCGCCTTCCCGTGCCTCGTCCTCAATTATCTGGGCCAGGGGGCTTATGCCCTGAACGCGCTTGAAGCGGCGGCGGCGTCGGGCAAACCGTTCGTGAACCAGGACTGGTTCTTCGTCATGGCACCCGAGAGCGTGCGGCCCTGGCTGATCGTTCTCGCGATGCTGGCAACCGTCATTGCCAGCCAGGCGGTGATCACCGGTGCCTATTCGCTGACGCAACAGGCGATCCAGCTTGGCCTGTTGCCGCGTCTGCGCATCCGCCAGACCTCGGCCACGCAGGCGGGGCAAATCTATCTGCCGTCGATCAACTGGCTGTTGCTGACCGGCGTGCTGGTGTTGGTGATCCAGTTCCGCACCTCCTCGGCGATGGCCGCCGCGTACGGGATCGCGGTTACGGGCACGATGGTGGTGACAACGCTGCTGGCCTATATCGTGGTGCGGCATCGCTGGAACTGGGGGCGCCCGCTGGCGCTCGCGGTGATCCTGCCGTTCCTGACGCTCGACCTGATCTTCTTCGGCGCGAACATCCTGCGCGTGGTGGAAGGCGGCTGGGTGCCGCTGGTGGTGGCAGGGGTGATCGGCCTGATCATCTACACCTGGAATCGCGGTCGCGGCATCGTCCGCGCGTTCGAGGCGCGGCAAAGCGTGCCGCTCGCCGATCTCGCCGCCGCGCTCGCCAAGCGCCCGCCCGAGCGCGTGGAGGGGACCGCGGTGTTCCTCACCGCCAACCCCGACAGCGCGCCGGGGGCGCTGCTGCACAATCTCAAGCACAATAAGGTGCTACACGAGAAGAATCTGATCGTCAGCGTGCGCACCGCCGACCGTCCGTCGGTCGAGGCCAGCGAACGCTCTGAAATTCGCCCGGTCGATGACAATTTCACCATCATCGTGCTGACCTATGGCTTCATGGAATCGCCCGACGTGCCGCGCGACCTGGGGCTGGAGGCGGTGAGCCACAAGAAGGTGCTCAACCCCGCCAAGACCAGCTATTTCATTGGCCGCAACACGATCAAGCCCGCCGCCAATCAGGGCATGCCGCTCTGGCAGGACCGCATCTTCATGTTCCTGCAGCGCAACGCCAGCGACCCGACCGACTTCCTTAAAATCCCGCCCGGCAAGGTGCTGGAACTGGGCGAACAGGTCACCGTCTAGGCACCGCGCCCGTCACAGATCGGGCAGCACCTGATCGGCAATGCCCCACCCCGCCAATTCTCGCGACGCGGCGCGCGCGATCAACTCGTCGGCATCGCGAATGGTCCACTGCGCAGCGGTGTCGATGCTGCCGAGTTCGCTCCACGACACCGGTGCCGCCACCGGGGCACCGGCGCGGGCGCGCGCGACATAGGGCAGCACCGCGGTCGCGCCGCGCTGGTTGCGCAGCCAATCGATGAAGATTCGCCCCTTGCGCTTGGCTTTTGACATGGTCGCGACAAAGCGATCGGGCGCAGCCTCCCCCAGCGCGCGGGCGAAGCGGTCCGCAAAATCCTTGACCGCGGGCCATTCTGCTGCGGGGGTCAGCGGCACGACGACATGCACGCCTTTGCCGCCCGACAGCATCGCGAAACTCACCAGCCCCAATTCGGCAAGATGCTCCTTCAGTTCGACCGCAGCGTTCTTGACCAGATCGAAGCCCAGCCCCTCATCGGGATCGAGATCGAACACCATGCGATCGGGCTGTTCCAGTGTGCCAACCAATGATCCCCAGCCGTGGAATTCGATCGTGCCCATCTGCACGCATGCGACCAGTCCATCGGCATCGTCGATGTACAGATACTCCTCGGTCGCCCCGTCCTTCTCGGTGATCGGCATCGTGTGGACATGCGCGCCCTTGAAGCTGCCCGCGTCATGCTTCTGGAAGAAACATTGCTTGGCGCGCCCCTGTGGGCACCGCACCAGGCTGATCGGCCGGTTGGCGGCCCAGGGCAGCATGATGCCCGCGACCTTGGCGTAATAATCGGCGAGGTCGCCCTTGGTGATGTTCGATTCGGGGAAGATCACCCGGTCGCGGCTGCTGACCTTGATGTGGATTTCGGGCACCTCGGCCGCGCCTGCCTGCACCGGCGTTTCCGCGACCACCTCGCGCGCGGGCTTGTCCTCGCGCAGGCCGATGAAGCTCGAATGCCGCAACACACCGTCGGGCGTGGTCTCGGCAAAGGCGACCTCGGCCACCAGCTTTGGCGAAACCCAATGCGCACCGCGCACCGCCGCGCGCGGGGCGGGCACGGTTGGCGTCTTGCGCTCGATCTTTTCCAGCCGCGCGCGCAGATCCAGCATCGTCGCGGTGTCGAAGCCGGTGCCCACCTTGCCGGCATAGACCAGCCCATCCGCTCCGTTCAGCCCGAGCAGCAACGACGCGAACCCGCGCGACTTGGCGCTCGGCGTCCAGCCGACGATGACGAACTCCTGCCGCCGCGTGCATTTGGTCTTGAGCCACGCCTGCGTGCGCTTGCCGCGATAGGGCGCGTCGGCGCGTTTGGAGACGACGCCCTCATAGCCTTCCTTGCACATCGTTTCGAACAAGGGCTCGCCCTGCCCGACGATATGGTCGGAATATTGGACGCGCGGGTCCTTGCCGTCGATCAACGGCTGCAGCCGCTGCTTGCGCGCGAGATTGGGGAGACCCGTCAGATCCTCGCCGTCCAGGTTCAGCAAATCGAAAGCGAAGAAGGTCATGTCGCCGCCGGACGCGATCGCGTCCTTCAGCGTCGAGAAATCGGGGCGGCCCTCCTTGAACGCGACGATCTCGCCATCGAACAGTGCGGTCTTGACCGGAAGCCTGGCGACGGCATCGGCAATCGCCTGGAACTTGTCGGTCCAATCGAGCCCCGAGCGCGTGAACACCGTGGCCTTGCCCTTGGCGACCGCGATCAGCGCGCGATAGCCGTCGTACTTCACCTCATGCAGCCATTGGCTACCGGTGGGGACGGAATCGACGAGGGTGCAAAGCTGCGGCTCCTGGAAGGTGGGTGCGTCACCCCGGCGTAGGCCGGGGTCACCCGGTTTTTTGGCGGAGCCTGGATGGGCGGGCTTGCCGAACGGCCCCGGCTTTGGCCGGGGAGCCGACGGCTTTTTCCCTTCCGCAATCTCGGCCATCGTGCGCCCGGTCGTCACGCTGGTCAGCGCGGTTTCGACCAGCGTATCGGCCCCGCCCGCCGCGGCATCGTCGATCTTGCGCAGCAGCCAGTTCTCCGCCTTCTCCTTGCCGCGCGGTTTCAGCCGGATCAGCAGCCACTCCCCCTTCATACGCTGGCCATCGAGCACGAAGTGGAGGTGGCCCTGGTCGAGGTCCTTGGCGCTCTTGCCCTTGATCGGGGACCAGGTGCCGCTGTCCCACAGCATCACCGTCCCGCCGCCATATTCGCCCGCCGGAATGGTCCCCTCGAAATCGGCATAGGACAAGGGATGGTCCTCGGTCCGCACCGCCAGCCGTTTCTGCGCGGGGTCGAGGCTCGGCCCGCGCGTCACCGCCCAGCTTTTGAGCACGCCATCGACTTCCAGCCGGAAATCCCAATGCAGCCGCGATGCGTCGTGCTTCTGCACGATGAAGCGATTGCCATGCCCGGGTTGGAGCGTGCCCGCAGGCTCCGCCGTTTTCGCGAAGTCGCGCTTGGCGTTGTATTTTTCGAGGGGGTCTAGCGTCATATGGCCTCCCCTCCCTGGAAGGGAGGGGTTGGGGGTGGGTTGCCCTGAAACGGGCAATCGGCTCCGCCATAGGCCGACCCACCCCCTGCCCCCTCCCTTCCAGGGAGGGGAGAAGAAACGGCGCTATGCACGCTTCTTCGCCGGCGCGCGCTTGGCGGGGGCTTTCTTGGCGGCGGGTTTCGCCTCTGGCTTGGCCGGAGCCGCCGCGCCCATCGATTTCTTCAGCGCCGCCATCAAATCGACCACGTTCGATCCGCCCTTTTTGGGCGCGTCGTCGCCTGCATCCTCGATGATCTTGCCGCCCTTCGCCTTGCGCTTGCGCTCCACCAAATCGCGCAGCGCATCGACATAGCGATCGTGGAAATCCTGCGGGTGGAACGCCCCGCTCTTCTTCTCGATCAGCGCCTCGGCCAGCTCCATCAGGTCGGCATCGGGCGTGTCATCGGGAATATCGCGGAAATAGCCCTGCGCCTTGTTGACCTCATCGGCATAGCGCAGCGTTTCCAGCACCATGCCGCGACCACACGGTTTCAGACTGACGACATATTCGCGCCCGCGCATCGCCAATTGGCCGAGCCCGACCTTCTTGGTCCGCCGCAGCGCCTCGCGCAGCACGATGAACGCCTCCTCGGCCAGATCATCGGCAGGCACCACGAAATAGGGCTTCTCATAATAGAGCACGTCGATCTCGCTCGCATCGACGAACTGCGTCAGCTCCAGCGTCTTCTTCGATTCGAGCTTCACCGCATCGATCTCATCCTGCCCGAGCAGCACGTAAGAGCCCTTATCATATTCGAAGCCCTTCATGATCTCATCGGTGTCGACGGGACCAACGCCGGTGACGACCTTGTCGTAATGGATCGGCTTGCCGCTCGGCTCGTGGATTTGCTTGAAGCTGATCTGCGCGCCCGACTTGGTCGCACTGTAGATTTCGACAGGGATAGAGACGAGCGCGAGCCGGATCTGTCCCTGCCAATAGGCCCGTGCCGCCATCGTCCTGCCCCTCATCGTTGCGAAGACGATTCAATCCCTGGCGCGCAGAGTCGTTCCCTTTACCCTGCTTCGGGGTGACGCAACGGCGCGAGCACGCTACAGCAGCGCCATGACCGACGACCCCTTTGCCCTGTTCGACCTCTGGTATGCCGCCGCACGCGCCAGCGAACCCAATGACACCAACGCGATGGCGCTGGCCACCGCCGATGCGGATGGGCGTCCGTCGGTGCGGATGGTGCTGCTGAAGGGCCGCAGCCCCGAGGGTTTCGTATTCTACACCAACCGCGAGAGCCGCAAGGCGGGCGATCTCGCCGCCAATCCGCACGCCGCCTTGCTGTTCCATTGGAAGTCGCAGCGCCAGCAAATCCGTATCGAAGGCGCGATCAGCCGCGTCACCGATGCCGAATCCGATGCCTATTTCGCCTCGCGCGGGCGCGATTCGCAACTCGGTGCCTGGGCCTCCGACCAGTCGCGCCCGCTTGCCGACCGCGCGATCTTCGAAGCGCGCTTCGCCGAGTTTCAGGCCGAGTTCGACGGCCAGGACGTGCCCCGCCCGCCGCATTGGGGCGGCTATCGCGTGACGCCTGACCGCATCGAATTCTGGCAGGACCGCGCGCACCGCCTGCACGAACGTCGCCTGTTCACGCGCACCGCCGATGGCTGGAGCGAAGGATTGCTCTACCCGTGACCGAGGAACAGCGCCGCGCGATCCCCTTTGCCGTCCGCGCCGCCATCGCCAGCGTGGCGATGGCGATCTTCCTGATTGCGCTGAAATCCTATGCCGCCTGGTCCACCGGCTCGATCGCGATGCTCGGCAGCCTCGCCGATTCCGGGCTCGACCTGCTGGCCAGCGCGGTGACGCTGTACGGCGTACGGCTGGCTGCGCAACCGGCTGACCACGACCACCGCTTCGGGCATGGCAAAGCGGAATCGCTCGCCGCCTTGTTCCAGGTGATGCTCATCACCGCGTCGGCCGCCGGAATTGCATGGCGCGCGATCGTCGCGCTCGGCAGCCGCGAACCGACGCAGGGCGCCGAATTCGGCATCGGCGTGTCGCTGATCGCGATCGTCGCGACCGTCATACTGCTGGCGTACCAACGCGCCGTCATCCGCCGCACCGGTTCGGTCGCGATCGTTGCCGATAACGTCCATTATCAATCGGACGTCCTGCTCAACGGCTCGGTGATCGTGGCCTTGGTGCTGGACCAATATCTCGGCTGGCGCAGCGCCGATCCGATCTTCGGCATCGTGATCGCGGTGTGGCTTGCTTATGGCGCATTCCGCGCCTCGTCCAACGCGATCGACCATCTGATGGACAAGGAATGGCCCGAGGCGATGCGCGCCGAGTTTATCGAGGTGGCGGCGCGCCAGCCCGGCATCAAGGGCATTCACGATTTCCGCACGCGCCACGCCGGCACGCATGATTTCGCGCAGTTCCACATGGAGGTGCCGGGCGACATCACCGTCGCGGAGGCGCACAAGGTGGTCGAGGGCGTGGAACGCGCGCTGCACAAGGCGTTCCCGAAGGTCGAGGTGCTGATTCACCTCGACCCCGAAGGGCATGTCGATACCGACAATCCGCTGGTCGAGGCGGACGTCACCCCCCATTGGTTCGGGAAACGCGCATGAGACTGCCCATCGTCCAGATCGATGCCTTTGCCAGCGCAGCCTTCAAAGGCAATCCGGCCGCAGTAATGCCGCTTGCGGCATGGCTTGACGACGCGGTGCTCCAGGCGATCGCCGCCGAAAACAACCTCAGCGAAACCGCCTTCATCCTGCCCGACGAAAGCGGCGAGAGCGATTTCGAATTGCGCTGGTTCACCCCCACCAATGAGGTGGTGCTGTGCGGCCACGCTACGCTGGCGAGCGGGCATTTCGTGCTGTCGAGCGATCCCGAGCGCGACCGCGTCACCTTCCGCACGCGCAAGGCGGGGATCCTGTCGGTGGCGCGCGCGGGAAGCGGTTATGAGCTGGCTTTGCCCGCCTGGGGCCCCTCGCCCAAGCCGCTGCCGCATATCGTCGCGGCGCTCGGGGTCGAGGCGGCGGTCGAAACGCTGTGGCACCCGCATCGCTATGCGTTGATTGTGCTTGAAAATGCCGCGCAGATCCGCGCGCTCGACCCTGATTTCCGCGCGCTCGGGCGGCCTTCGGCGGTGGACCCGGCTGCGGGCGGCGACGCCGAGGTCGATGTCCTCACCATCGTCACCGCGCCTGGCGACGAGACCGACGTGATCAGCCGCGTATTTGCGCCCGGTGCCGGGATCGATGAGGACCCCGTGACGGGCTCGGCGCATGCGGTGATGACGCCCTATTGGGCCGCACGCCTCGGCCGCGACCGCTTCACCGCCTATCAGGCAAGCGCGCGCGGCGGGCATTTGACGTGCCAGCTCGCTGGCGACCGCGTCGTGCTTGGCGGGCAGTGCGTGACAGTGATGGAAGGCACGTTCTTCCTGCCCTGACCCGCGTCAGGCCGCGACCAGCGCGCTTTCGGTTTCCTCGATCCAGCCGCCGCCGAGCACGCGATCACCGGCGTACAGCACGGTCGCTTGCCCCGGCGCCACGCCATATTCGGGCGCATCGAACGTAACCCGCCCACCATCAAAGCGCGCCGCCACCGGCTTGGCGAGCGAGCGGACCTTGGCGGTCATCGGCCCGGCATAATCCCCGCCCAGCCAATTGACCCCGCTCAGCCGCGCCGCGCCGACCGCCAGCGCCGCCTTGGGGCCGACGATCACGCGCTTGGTCGCCGCCTCCAGCCGGATGACATAAAGCGGCTCCGGCGTGCCGCCGATCTCCAGGCCGCGCCGCTGCCCCACGGTGAAGTGGATCAGGCCCCGGTGCCGCCCAAGCACGCGCCCCGTCTCATCGACGATCTCGCCGCTAGTGTCGGCCTCGGGCCGCAACTTCTTGACCAGCGAAGCATAATCGCCGTCGGGCACAAAGCAGATATCCTGGCTGTCGGGCTTTCCCGCTACGCCCAGCCCCAGTTCTGCGGCGATTTCCCGCACGCGCGGCTTGGGCAAGCCGCCCAGTGGAAAACGCAGATAATCGAGCTGCTGCTGCGTCGTCGCGAACAGGAAATAGCTCTGGTCGCGCGCGGGATCGAAGGCGCGATGCAGTTCGGCCCCGCTCTGCCCCTCCACCCGCCGCACATAATGGCCGGTCGCCAGGCAATCCGCGCCCAGATCACGCGCGGCGGCGAGCAAATCGGTGAATTTCGGCCCCATATTGCACTGGATGCACGGAATGGGGGTGCGCCCGGCGAGATAATCGTCGGCGAAGCGATCGATCACCTGATCGCGAAAGCGGGATTCATGGTCGAACACATAATGCGCGATGCCCAGCCGGTCGCACACGCTGCGCGCATCGCGAATGTCGCGCCCCGCGCAGCACGACCCCGCACGCCCGACCGCCTCGCCATGATCATAGAGCTGCAGCGTGATGCCGATCGTCTCCGCCCCCGTCCGCGCGGCCAGCGCCGCCACGACCGAGCTGTCGACGCCGCCCGACATGGCGACGACGATGCGCTTGCCCGCAAGGTCGGGCCCCAGTTGGAAATCGGCTTCGTTCATGGCGGCGCAGATAGGCGCTCCGCAGCGCACATGCAAAAAACGCAAAAAAAGATCGGCGGCTTTACCCGCCCGAAAGAACCTCGCCGCTACAGATAGAGTTCGATCCTTAGTGGAAGTGCATGCGTGGACCTGAGTTTTTCCAGATTCGAAGCCGATGCGACGGTGGTGGCGCTGCCGCCCGACCTCGCCGTGCTGATGGTCGGTATCGCCGCGCGGCAAGCCGCCAGCCCGACCGCGCTGGTGCAGGGAAGCCTGCCGTCCATCACGATTCGCCGCGCCTGGTTCGCACCCGCCCATGGTGCGTTCAACCTCGCCGTCGCGGAAATGCTCGCCGCCCCGCCGACGCGGGAGCCTGAAAAATGAAGGTGCTGTTTACCGAGCCGCTTTAGCCGGCGTTCAAGTCCTTAGACTAATGACCGTTATTAAGATGCAGGGGTCCCCCGCCCCGCCACGAGGTTTCAGAATGATCGAAAACCAGAAGATTCGCCCAGCCAAGGTGATCGGCCCCCTCGGAGAGCCACTGACGCTCGAATCGCTTCCGCCGCCGGAGACGACCCGCTGGGTCGTTCGCCGCAAGGCCGAGGTGGTCGCAGCGGTCAATGGCGGACTGCTGTCGGTGGACGAGGTGTGCGATCGCTATGGCCTGACGGTCGAGGAATTTGCGGGCTGGCAGCGGGCAATCGACCGCTCGGGGATGCCGGGCCTGCGCGTCACGCGGATCCAGCATTACAAATCGCTCTACGAGCGCCAGCAGAAATACTGAGCCGCACGCCGACTCTTCAAACCGTAGCCGGAACAAAAATCGCAATTCGTGAGTCTTGTCCCCGTATCCCGGATGCAGCCGGGAAAATGGAGGGTAAGATGATCGGTCTCATTGTTTGGCTCGTGGTCGGTGGTGTGTGCGGCTGGCTCGCCAGCATGGTGATGCGCACCGATGGGCAACAGGGCATTATTCTGAATGTCGTCGTCGGCATTATCGGATCGGTGATTGCATCGTTCCTGTTCGGCGCAGGCATCAACCAGGTCATTACTGTCATGACCTTCGTATATTCTTTGATTGGCGCGATCATTCTTCTGGCGATCGTCAATCTCATCCGCCGCGGTTCGGTCCGCTAAGCGCGACCAAGCTGGAAAAAAGGCCGCCGGGAGCGATCCCGGCGGCCTTTTTCGTTTACGGCATCGCGGAGGTGCCGCAGGTCATTTGAGCAGGAAGCGTACCGACAGCGTAATCGACACCTCGGTTTCGCCCGCCGCAACCGGGGTTGCGTCGCTCACCTTCATCTGGCGGGCGAAAACCATCGGCGGCTGCGGCGTCGCGCCGTCATTGGTTCCGCTTTCCGCGATCGACACGATCCGCGCCACCGACAGGCCGGCGGCCTTGGCATAAAGCTCGGCCCGCGCCTGCGCGATCTTCACCGCCGAAATGCGGGCTTCGTCAAGCGCGGCGTCGGGCTGGTCGATGGTGAGGCTTGGCCCATCGATCTGGTTTGCGCCCTCAGCGACCAGCGCATCCAGAATCGCCCCCGATTTGGCGACATCGCGGAAGCGCACGGCGACGCTGTTGCTGGCTTGATAGCCCGTTACCACCGGTGCCTGGCCGTCCGCATAGCGATATTGCGGGCTGAGCGAGACATTCGCCGTGCGCACGTCGCGCGCCGCCACGCCCGCCTTTTTCAGCGCAGCGAGAACCCGCGTCATGCGCGTGCCATTCTCCGATAGCGCGGCGGCCGCAGTCTGGCCTTGCGTCACCACGCCGGCCCGGATCGTCGCAATATCGGGTGCCCGCGCGACATGCCCCTCCGCCGTGATGTCGAGCACTGTCCCATCCGGCAGCAATTGCGGCGCAGTCTGCGCGACGGCTGGGCTGGCGGCGGCCAGCATCAAGGCGGGGGCAAGCAGAAAAAGAGTCGAACGCATAAAACACTCCCGGTAGAATGAACCGCTGTTCGGTTCATATCCTGCCTGCGATGATGGCAGTCTGCTCACCAACCGGAGATGAACAGCTTATCGATTCCGGCGCGTGACAATGAGGCGGTACAAGGCCAGCACGATGACCGCGCCGCCCGTTGCTGCCGCATAATTTTCCCAACCGCCCACCAAAGCGACGTGCATCGATTTGGCGATAAAGCCCGCAAGAAATGCGCCCGCAACGCCAATCAGAATGGTGACGACAAAGCCGCCCGGATCCTTGCCCGGCATGATCAGCTTTCCAAGCACGCCCGCAACCAGCCCGATCAACAGCCAACCGAGAATAGAACGGTCCATCGCCTTTCTCCTATCGCCTTTGTGTTCCGGATCGGTTCGATCCTCGCGCCCGCCTACCGCAGATGCAACGAGATTATTTCGATACCGTGACGAAATCCGCCGACATGGATTGGCGTGGCCGGGCAATTGCCACCGAACCACGCCGATCGACTTGCGAGCGAACCGGAAACACGCCATGCCATATTCTGTAGGATCAGCCTCTTGAGGTTAGTGATCTATTTGTATAACACAGCAAGAATGAACGTCGGCAGCCGCACACTGTCGCGATAGGATGAGAGCCCAGGGGGCGGGGATTGACGCACATGAACTATGAGACGCGGGCGATCGGCAATGAGGAGGTGCTCAGCCTACCGGGCGGCCCCGGGCGGCCGCGCTGGCGGCTGTTTGCCATTGTCGGCGCGGTGATTGTGCTGCTTTTGGTGGGCGGTTATCTGATCTTCGGTCGGAGCAGCCCGCCTGCGGCCAAGCCGACGGAGCAATTGCCGCTGGTGTCGGTGGTGATCCCCGGCCGCTCGAGCGTTGCGCGCACGATTTCGGCGACGGGGTCGCTGGCCGCGCGGCGTGACATGCCTGTCGGCGTCTCTGGCGAAGGCGGCATCGTGACGCGCGTGCTGGTCGAGCCCGGCCAATGGGTCGAGAAGGGCCAAGTGCTGGCGCGAGTCGACCGCTCGGTCCAGACGCAGACGGCGGCCTCGCTGGCCGCGCAAATCAAGGTGGCGCAAGCCGACGCGACGCTCGCCCAGTCCCAACTCGACCGCGCCAAGCAGCTGGTGTCGCGGGGCTTCATCTCGCGGTCCGACATCGACACCAAGACCGCGACTCGCGACGCCGCCGCCGCGCGCGTTAAGGTGGCCGAAGCGCAGCTGTCGCAACAACAGGCGAGCAATGGTCGCCTGGACATTCGCGCGCCTGCGGCCGGCCTGGTGCTGACGCGCAACGTCGAGGCCGGTCAGGTTGTCTCGGCGGGCTCGGGCGTGCTGTTCCGCATGGCGGAAAACGGCCAGTTGGAATTGCGCGCGCAAGTCAGCGAGGCTGATCTGCGCGGGCTGCACGTTGGATCACAGGCGAAGGTGACGCCGGTCGGCGGCAGCGACGTGTTCACTGGCCAAGTCTGGCAGGTGTCGCCCGTGATCGATCCGCAGTCGCGCCAGGGCATTGCGCGCATCGCGCTGCCCTACAACCCCCTGCTGCGCCCCGGTGGCTTTGCGGCAGCGACGATCGTCGCTGGCACGACCGACGTCCCGCAATTGCCCAACGCCTCTATCCAGAGCGATGAAAAGGGCAATTACGTCTATGTCGTCGGGCCTGACGACAAGGCCACACGCCGCGCGATCAAGGTTGGCGAAGTGTCCGACAGGGGCGTGGCAATCGCCTCCGGGCTGAACGGCACCGAGCGGGTGGTGCTGACGGCGGGGGCATTCCTCACGCCGGGCCAAAAGGTCAATCCGACGCTGGTAACGGCCGACGCGGCGAACAAGAGGTAGGTCGATGAACTTCCGGAACATCTCGGCTTGGTCGATCCGCAACCCGGTCCCGTCGATCGTGCTGTTCGTCATGCTGACGATCGCTGGCATCGTCAGCTTTCGCAGCCTCGACGTGAACAACCAGCCGGACATCGATTTTCCGGTCGTCATCATCGATATCGCGCAACCCGGTGCCGCGCCGAGCGAGTTGGAAACGCAGGTTACCCAGCGCGTCGAAGCCGCTGTGCGATCGCTGCAGGGCATCGACGAGATCAATTCGACCGTGACCGAGGGCGATTCGCAAACGATCGTCCAGCTCGCGATCGGCACGCCGATCGACCGCGCGGTCGAGGACGTGCGCTCGTCCATCGCGCAGATCCGCAGCAATCTGCCCGAGGGCATTCTCGAACCGCAGATCATGCGCGCCGACACCACCGGTAACGATCTCGCCAGCTATGCCGCGATCAGCACCGATCTCACCGTCGAGCAATTGAGCTGGTACATCGACAATACCGTGTCGAAGGAATTGCTGTCGGTCTCCGGGCTCGCCGGGGTGCAGCGCAATGGCGGCGTCAACCGCGAAATCCGCGTCATCCTCGATCCGGTGAAGCTGTCGGCACAGGGGCTGACGGCGGCGCAGGTCAACCAGCAACTGCGCCAGGTCAACCTCAACGCGGCGGGCGGCCGCGCGCAGATTGCGGGCTCCGAACAATCGGTGCGCGTGCTTGGCAATGCGCAGACCGCCTATGAGCTCGGCCAGGTGCAGATCGCCACGGGCAATGGCCGCACGATCAAGGTCACCGATCTCGGCCGCGTCGAAGATCTGTACGCCGAACAGCGTTCAGCGTCGCAGCTCGACGGCAAACAGGTGCTGAGCTTCGACTTCCAGCGCGCCAAGAACGCCTCGGACGTCGCCGTCTTCGCCGAAGCCGAAAAGAAACTGGCCGCGCTCGAGAAGCGCTACCCCAAGGTCCATTTCAAGCGCATCGCCGACAGCGTGAAATACACCAAGGCGCAATATGACGCCGCGATGGAAGCGATGGTCGAGGGGGCCGCGCTGGCGGTGGTGATCGTGCTGATCTTCCTGCGCGATTGGCGCTCGACCGTCATCTCCGCGCTCGCCATTCCCTTGTCCGCGATCCCAACCTTTTGGGTCATGAAGTTGATGGGCTTCACGCTCAACAACATGACGCTGATGGCGCTGAGCCTGGTCGCGGGCGTGCTGGTCGACGATGCGATCGTGGAGATTGAGAACATCGTGCGCCACATGCGCATGGGCAAATCGGCCTATCAGGCCGCGATCGACGCTGCCGACGAAATCGGCCTGGCCGTGCTCGCTACCACTATGGCGATCGTCGCGGTATTCCTGCCGGTCGGCCTGATGCCGGGCATTTCGGGGCAGTTCTTCAAGAATTTCGGCCTGACGGTCGTCGCCTCGGTGCTGATGAGCCTCGCCGTCGCGCGCCTCATCACGCCGATGCTCGCCGCCTATTTCCTGAAGTCGCATGGCGAAGCCTCGCACGGCGAAGGCTTCATCATGGATGCGTATATCCGCATTCTGAAATGGACCTTGCTCCACCGCTGGTCGGCGGTGGTCGCCGGTGCGACCGCGTTCGGCGCAACCATCTTCTTGTTCTCGGTGCTCCCATCGACCTTCCAGCCGCTGCGCGACAGTGACAGCAGCACCGCGCTGATCGAGATGGTGCCTGGTACCACCCTCGCCGAAACGCAGGCGGTGGTGACTCGCGTCGCGACCTTCCTGCAGAAACAACCGGGGGTCGATTCGGTCTATGCCCGCGCGTTTGTCGGCAACGGTCGCGTCCGCGCGATCTTCAAGCCGAAAAAAGAACGCAAAATGAAGAGCTATGAGTTCGAACGCTCGCTCGCGCCCGAACTGCAGAAGATCCCCGACGCACGCGTTTCCTTCCGCTCGGACAGTGGCTGGGGCAGCAGCGGACGGGCGCTCACCATCACGCTGGGCGGTGACGATCCCAAATTGCTGGCCGAAACCGGGAGCAAACTGGTCGAACAGATGTCCAGCTTGCCGGGTCTGGTCGCGCCGCGCATCGGCGGCGATTTGAAGCGTCCCGAAATCGTCATCACGCCGCATATGGACCTGGCGGCGAGCCTGGGCGTGACCACCGCGGCCATGTCCAACGCGATCCGGCTGGCCACGCTGGGCGACATCGATCAGAACAGCGCCAAATTCTCGCTGTCCGATCGCCAGATCCCGATCCGCGTCGCGCTCGACCAGGATTCGCGCCAGCGCCTGTCGACGATCCAGAACATTCCGGTACAAACCGCCACCGGCGGCTCGGTCCCGCTCAACGTCGTCGCCGATATCGGCTTCGGCGCGGGGCCAACCAAGATCGAACGCGTCGCGCAGCAACGTCAGCTGACCGTCGGAGCCGATCTGTCCCCAGGCGTCGTCAGCGGAACCGCGCAGAAGGAAATCCACGCGCTGCCGATCATGAAGGCGCTCCCCATGGGCGTCAAAGAACTCGTCCTGGGCGAATCGAAGTGGCAGGACGAGTTGATCAACAACTTCATCGTCGCGCTGTTTGCAGGCGTGGTGTTGCTGTTCGCGGTGCTGGTGCTGCTGTACCGGCGCTTGCTGCCACCGTTCATCAACGTGATGTCGCTGGCGGTGGCACCGCTGGGCGGGCTGATCGGCCTGTGGCTGACCAACACGCCGATCTCGATGCCGGTCTATATCGGCTTGATCATGCTGCTGGGCATCGTCGCCAAGAACTCGATCCTGCTGATCGACTTCGCGCTGGAGGAGATGAACAAGGGCATCGACAAGGTCACCGCGATCATCGACGCCGGGCACAAGCGCGCGCAGCCGATCGTGATGACCACCGTGGCGATGGTCGCTGGCATGGTGCCGACCGCGCTGGCGCTCAACGGCGACGGATCGTTCCGCGTGCCGATGGGCATTACCGTGATCGGCGGCCTGTTGATGTCGACGGTGCTGACCTTGCTGATCGTTCCGGCCAGCTTCAGCCTGGCGGTCGGGCTGGAAGGGCGGATCGGGCCGTTCCTGCGTCGTAACCTGCTGACGTACCGCGCAGGCGACGACCATGGTCCGCTGATCGAGAACCGTCCGCCGCGTCGGCCCGAGCTTGGCGCAGCCGCAGCGCGGCTTGGCCATGGCCCGGACGATCTGCCACAACCGGCGGAGTAA
The DNA here is from genome assembly GCF_017875905.1 of Sphingomonas sp. PL20. Taxonomy (NCBI): domain Bacteria; kingdom Pseudomonadati; phylum Pseudomonadota; class Alphaproteobacteria; order Sphingomonadales; family Sphingomonadaceae; genus Sphingomonas; species Sphingomonas sp. PL20. The sequence continues at coordinate 3,361,356 of NZ_JAGINH010000002.1, forward strand.
CACCGCACGCGACACGACGCGCAATTGCACAAACGCCGCTTTGCACTTGAACTATCGCGGCGTTCGGGGATTGGTCGGGGCATGAGCCGCACCCGCCCACCCCGCACCTTTGAGGCCCCGCCCGCCGGCCTGGTGCGGATGCGCTGGATCGCAGGCGGGCTGCTGGTGCTGATGGCGGCCACCTTCCTCGCCGCGCGCGCCTTTGATGACCGCTATCCCGCGCTGGGGTTCGTGCGCGCCTTTGCCGAGGCGGCAATGGTCGGTGGGCTGGCCGACTGGTTTGCGGTGACGGCGTTGTTCCGCCATCCGCTCGGCCTGCCCATTCCGCATACCGCGATCATCCCGCGTAACAAGGATCGCATCGGCACCACGCTCGCCGCGTTTCTGCGCGACAATTTCCTCATTCCCGGCGTCGTCGCGCGGCGCATGCGCGGCGTTGACATGGCGGGGGCGGCGGGGCGCTGGCTCGCCAATCCGCCCGGTGGCGATGGCCGCTTGCGGCGCGGTGCCGCAGGCCTTGCCGCACATTTGCTGGAAGCGTTCGATCAGCAACGTCTCGGTGGGATGGTCAAGGCCGGGATCGGGCAGCGGCTGCGCGCGCTCGACGTGTCGCCCTTGCTTGGCCAGGCGCTGAGCGCGGCGATTGCCGAAGACCGGCATTTGCCGCTGCTCGACGGCATCGTGCGCTGGGGCGCGCGGCTGCTCGCCTCCAACGAGGCCCTCATCCGCCAGATGGTGCATGACCGCGCCGGATCGGTGATGCGCTGGACCGGGCTGGACGAGACGCTGGCGACCAAGATCATCGACGGCCTCAATGGCATGCTGACCGGAATCGCCGAGGACCCCGACCATCCTTTGCGCGAAAAAGCTGAGGCGGGGCTCGCCGCGCTCGCTCATGATCTGATCAACGATCCCCGGATGCGCGAGCGCGTGGCGGCGGTTAAGGCCGAGATCATCGATAATCCGGCGATGCAGCGCTGGCTCGACGGGCTATGGGAGCAAGCGCGCGGCGGGATGCTGCGGATCGCGCGCAACCCCGACGCCATGCTGGCAGGGCCGGTCGGCGATGCGCTGCGCCAGATGGGCGAAACGCTGCAAACCGACGCCAAGCTGCGCGCGACGATCAACCGCTTCGTGCGCCGCGCCGTGGTTGGCATGGCGGCGGATTATGGCGATGGCATCGTGCGGCTGGTGTCGGAAACGATCCAGGGCTGGGATGCCGGCACGATCACGCGCCGCCTGGAAAATGCGGTCGGCCGCGATTTGCAGTATATCCGCGTCAACGGCACCGTAGTGGGCGGCTTGGTCGGGCTCGCCATCCATGCCGTGGACGTGGCCCTTTAGGCACCCCCCGTCCCACGCGCTAACGCGCCCAATCCTCCACCGCCCAGCCGCGTGCCTGCGCTATGACACGCAGTTGCTTATGCGGGTTGGTCGCCACCGCAACATCCGCCCATTCCAGTGAGGGCGCGTCGGAGACATGGTCCGAATAGAAGCGCACCACCGAATCGGCGCGCGCGATCCCCTGCTCCGCCAGCCATGCTTCGATCATGCGCAGCTTGGCCGCACCGTAGCAATTCTCCCCCGCGATGCGCGCACGCAGCACGCCGCCCTCGCGCACAACTCCAGTCGCGATCACCGCGTCGAAGCCGAGGCGTTCGGCGATCGCTCCGGCATAAAAGCCGTAGGACGCGGTCGCCAGCACCAGCCGATACCCCGCCGCCCGGTCTGTCGCGATCTGCGCCAGCGCACCGGTATAGACCCCGCTTGCCACGATATGATCGGCGAATCGCGCGGCCGCGCGCGCCGCCGCCGCCTCGGGCAGCGCATCGCCCAACAACAGCGCGTGCGTCACTTCCTTCAACCGGGCTCGCCCAATCAGCCCAGCGGCATAGCCCAGGGTTGCCAGACCGGCGAACGGGAGCAAGGCCAGCCGCCACGGAGCCTCCGCCCATGCCGTGCGCACAAGGAACGAAGTCCAGGTCGGCGCGTATGTGATGGTCTTGTCCATATCGTAGACGCTAAGATGGTGCATTGCAGCGTCATAGGATGTTGGAGCCTTGCCGATCTACCCCGATTGCAGCAGAGAAGGCAGCAGATGACCGATACGGCCGCCTTCTCGTTCGACCGCGACACCGTGCGCTTCACGGGCAGCCTGTCTTTGTCGGCAATCGGCACGTTGCCCGAGCAATTGCGCGCCTTTCAGGGCGAGGTCGCGCATGTCGATCTGAGTTCGATCACCCGAATCGATACGGTGGGGGCCTGGCTGATCCACCGATTCGCCGCCGAGCATGATGCCGACGTCATCGGGCTCGACGCCGATGGCGAACATCTGCTGGCACAAGTCGCGCATGCCGATCAGCCGGTGGCGATGCGCCCCGCTCCGGTCGGCAGCTTGACGCGCGTCGTTGGCGAAATCGGCGATGCTGTCGTCCATACCGGACGCACGCTTTATGGTCTGCTCGGTTTTCTCGGGGCGACGCTGATCGCCTTCTGGCACGTGACGACGCACCCCAAGCGCTTTCGCTTCAACGCGGTGATCCAGCGCTTCGAAGTGGTCGGGGTCAGCGCGCTTGGCATTATCGGCTTGATGAGTTTCCTGATCGGCATCGTCATCGCACAACAGGGCGCGGTGCAGTTGCAGCAATTCGGTGCCGAATTCCTGACGATCAATCTGGTCGGGCGAATCACACTGCGCGAGCTTGGCGTATTGATGACCGCGATCATGGTCGCCGGGCGATCGGGCTCGGCCTTTGCCGCGCAGATCGGCACGATGAAGCTGACCGAGGAAGTCGATGCGATGCGCACGATCGGCGTGTCGCCGATGGAGGCGTTGGTGCTGCCGCGCGTGCTGGCGACGGTGATCATGATGCCGCTGCTCGGCATGTACGCCTCGATCGTCGCGATCATCGGCGGCCTGCTGCTATGCTGGGTCTCACTCGGCATTCCACCGGTGACGTTTATCCAGCGCCTGCGCGAAGTCGTGCCGATCACCGATCTGTATGTCGGTTTGGTCAAGGCACCTGTGTTCGGCCTCATCATTGCAGTGGCCGGCTGCTTCCAGGGGATGCTGGTCGAGGGCGACGCCGAGCAAGTCGGCACCCGCACCACTTCAGCGGTGGTGCAGGCGATCTTCTTGGTGATCGTGCTGGATGCGTTCTTTGCGGTCTTCTTCACCGCGATCGGGTGGAAGTGATGCGCAAGACCAATGCCGACGATCCGGTCATCGTGGTGCGCGGCCTGCGCAGCGCGTTTGGCGAGCAAGTGGTGCATGACGGCATCGACCTGAGCGTGCGGCGCGGCGAGATTCTCGGCGTGGTCGGCGGCTCGGGCACGGGCAAATCGGTGCTGATGCGGTCGATCATCGGCTTGCAGGTGCCCGTCGCGGGCGAGGTCGAGGTCTTCGGCGAATCGACCGTCAATCGCGAAGAAATCGACCTGACCGGGCTGACCAAGCGCTGGGGGGTGCTGTTCCAGGGCGGGGCGTTGTTCTCGACACTGACCGTGGCCGAGAACGTCCAGGTTCCGATCCGCGAATTTTATCCCGATCTCGAAGGCGCGCTGCTCGACGAGATCGCGGCGTATAAAGTGGTGATGACCGGTCTGCCCGCCGACGCCGGACCGAAATTCCCGGCCGAACTGTCGGGCGGCATGAAGAAGCGCGCCGGGTTGGCGCGCGCGCTCGCGCTTGATCCGGAATTGCTGTTTCTCGATGAGCCGACGGCGGGGCTCGACCCGATCGGTGCCGCCGCCTTCGACGAACTCACCGCCTCGCTGCAAAAGACGCTGGGGCTGACGGTGTTCCTCATCACCCACGATCTCGACACGCTCTACGCGATTTGCGACCGGGTGGCGGTCCTTGCCGACAAAAAGGTGATTGCGGTGGGCACGATCGACGAGTTGCTCGCGCTCGATCACCCCTGGATCCAGGAATATTTCAAGGGACCGCGCGGGCGCGCCGCGATTGCCACGGTCCACACCAATGAAGAACGCGCGCAAGCGAAAGGCAGTAGCTGATGGAAACCCGCTCGAACCATGTTCTGGTCGGCACCGTCGTGCTGATCCTGATCGCGGTGATGTTGTTGTTCCTGGTGTGGATCGCGCGCTGGGGCACCGCCACCAACAAGGAATATGATATCTTCTTCAAACAGTCGGTCGATGGCCTCGTCGTTGGGTCGACCGTCGCCTTTTCGGGCGTGCAATCGGGCCAGGTGAAGGAGATGTCGCTGTGGAAGCCCGATCCCCAGCTTGTCCGCGTGCGTATCAGCGTGAACGCCGATACGCCGATCCTGGTCGGCACCACCGCAACGCTGCAAGGCAGCTTCACCGGCACCAGCACGGTGCAGCTCGATGGCGCGATCAAGGGTGCCCCGCCGATCACGTGCCCGGCGGTCAACCCGCTCAACGACTGCCCCAATGGCGTGCCGACGATCCCGACCAAGGCAGGCGGCTTGGGCGCATTGCTGAGCTCCGCCCCGCAATTGCTTGAGCGCATCTCGACGCTGACCGAGAAACTGTCGGACGTTCTGTCCGAGAAGAACCAGCAGTCGATCACCGGCATCCTCGCCAATACCAATCGCCTGACCAAGGCGCTGGCCGATCGCGGCCCCGACATCGCCGCGACGCTCGCCGAGACCAAGGTGACGTTGCAGAAAGCCGGTGTCGCCGCCGAGCAGATCGGCAAGCTCGCCGACACCACCAACGGCCTGCTGAAGGATGATGTGCATCCGGTGATGGGCAACCTCAACAAGGCGATTGCCAGCGCGCAGCACAGCATGGAAACGCTCGACGCCGCCGTCAGCGATGCGCGGCCCGGGCTGCAGGCCTTCTCCAAGCAGACCATCCCCGAGGTTGGCCAGCTTGTCCACGATCTGCGCCAGATGTCGCAAGCGCTCACCTCGGTCGCCGAAAAGCTCGATCGCGGCGGCGCGAGCTCGCTGATCGGCCAATCGAAATTGCCCGATTACAAGCCCGGAAAGGGACAATGACCATGGTTCGTTCGTCCACCAAAGTGCTGCTCGCGCTGGCCGCGATGGTGCCGCTGGCCGGTTGCATCTCCCTTGCGCCGAAGCCGCCGGCCTCGCTGCTGACGCTCACCTCCACCACCACCCTGCCCGCCGGCAACACCCAGACTTCAGGGACCGCGCCGACGATCACGATCCAGGTGCCGGTCGTCGGCCAGTCGCTGGCCGGGACCCGCATTCCGGTGCAAGCGAGCGAGACCTCGATTGCGTACGTCGCCAAGGCGCAATGGGTCGAGCCGCCAAACCGCATGTTCGCACGGCTTTTGTCCGACACGATACCCGCCAAAACCGGCCGCATCGTGTTGAGCAGTTCGCAAGCCTTTTCCGATCCCGGCGCGGTGCTCTCGGGCGAGTTGCGGGCGTTTGGCGTCGATGCGGGGACGCAGGACGCGGTGGTCGTCTTTGACGGGTCGCTGATCCGCACCACCGGCAAGGTCGTCGAAAAGCACCGCTTCGAGGCGCGCGTTCACGTCAGCACGATCGCCGCAGTGCCGGTCAGCGTGGCGCTGAATCAGGCCGCCAATACGGTTGCGGGCGAAGTCGCCGACTGGGTCGGCAAATAAGCCTCAGCGCGGTGCCGGGGCCTTGCGCACCGGCACCGGCAGGTTGCAAAGATCTGCCGCGCCCGCCGGCACCGTGAAGAACGGCCCGCCGCGATTGGCGCGTGCCTCCAGCGTGGCGGCGAACACCGGCGTGTCGGGCCGCAGATACTGATATGCGGGCCGCTCGCCCGGCGGCAGATCGGCGGCGAGGACGATGCGCTTGATCGGCACGCGCATTTTCGCATCCTCATACAGGCCAAGCCCGCCGCCATTGCCGCGCGGCAAGGCCGATAGCGCCGCCATGCCGTCAATCACCCGCCCGACCAACGCGATGTTACGATCGAGATGCCGCGGTGCGTGGCCAATTACGGTATAAAGATCGCCGCCCGTGCCGGTGTCGGGTGCAAGATCGCGCGCCACGCCGACCATGCCGTAACAGTGCGGCAGCCATTGCGCTTTGCCGTCGCCCGCTACTGCCCAGCCGCTCGGCGTGAAGCCGGTGCGCGGCGCATAGGCATCGCGATACGGATTGGCGACGGCGCGGCCGTGCGCGCCCCATGCCCATTCATATTCGGCGGGTGGATGGCGATCGATGCCGGCGGCGGGCGGCTTCTTCTCGCTCGCATCGCCCCATTGCGTGACGTAATTGTCCTGCACGCGGTACACCGTCGCATCGCCCCACCAGCCGCTGCGCGCGATCGTGCGGATATTCGCGATATGCGCGGGGGCGAACTCAGCCGCGAGCCAGATGGCGCTGCGCTGGCCATCAGCAAAATCGAGCAGCAGCAGATCCTTGGGATCGATCGCCGCCCACGCCGCCGCCGGAGCCGCAGCGGCGAGCTGCGCGGCGGTGGGCTTGGGCGTAGGCGCAGATGGTGGGCTGGCGGCGGTCTGAGCGGCGGCGAGCAGGGCGAAAATCGGCAGCAACATGGACATATCCCTACGGTGGCACGCCGTTATGGCCCTGCGCAATCCCCACATGCAGCAGAGCGCTTGCACAGTGCGTACGGACCCTCTAGGGCGACCGTTCTGTCCAGGACATGCGGAGCGGTGGCCGAGTGGTCGAAGGCGCTCGCCTGGAAAGTGAGTATACGTCAAAAGCGTATCGAGGGTTCGAATCCCTCCCGCTCCGCCAGCGGCCCCTCCGCAGGGGACCGCAGAAGTCCGCAAGGATTGAAATTCTCCCTTTGAAACCGATGCTTACGGCTTCGACTCGTCCGGTCACGTCCGCACGCCTCCACTGAACGTGAAGGCTTCAAACGTGGCTTCGGTGCGCGAAAACGTGGCTTCGGAGACCAAGAATGCTGAATGATGCAAAACTGCGCGGCGCAAAGCCGCGAGATAAGGCCTACAAGCTGACTGACAGCCACCGGCTGTACCTTGAGGTGAAGCCCAGCGGTGGGAAGCTGTGGCGCTGGAACTACTCCTACGACGGCAAGCAGAAGAGCATGAATTTCGGGATATACCCGATGGTCAGCCTGCTCGATGCACGTACAAAGCGCGACGAAGCCTACGCCGTGCTTTGTGATGGTCACGACCCGGCCGTGGTCAAGAAGCTCAAGATTGAAGCGAACCTGGAAGCTGCGCGCCAGACGTTCGAGCGTGTCGCTCGCGAGTGGCACGAAAATGGCAAGTCGCAATGGGCTGCGATCCATGCGGCTGACATCATCCGTAGTCTTGAGCGGGATGTTTTTCCCGCAATCGGCTGCCTGCCGATCACCCAGTTGACGCCGCCGCTTGTAATGGGCGTGCTGCGCGAGGTCGAGTCTCGCGGGTCGATCGAGACAGCGAAGCGTATCCGGCAACGGATCTCCGCCGTATTCGTATACGCCATCGCCAAGGGTATCACAAACGACGACCCCGCCGAGAAGCTCGGAGCGGCCCTGAAGCCCCTGCGCAAGGAACGGCAGCCGGCCATCACTGACCTTGTGCCGCTGCGGAAGATGATCATCGCCGCGGAGGAAGACTATGCCCGCCCGGTCACGCGGCTGGCGCTACGATTCCTGGCGCTTACCGCAGTTCGGCCGAGCGAACTCCGCGGTGCGAACTGGGACAAATTCGAGGACCTGGATGGCAAGCTGCCGCTCTGACGCATCCGGTCGGCCCGGATGAAGGGTGACCTCGACCGGAAGGAGGAGAAGGGGGGCGACCACCTCGTGCCCCTCACGCCGCAGGCTGTCGCTGTATTGCGGGCGATCTGGCCGCTGACCGGCGGCGGACGCTGGTCTTCCCCAGCAACCGCCATGCGCACCGGCCGATGAGCGAAAATGCGATCGGCTATCTGCTGAACCGCGCCGGCTATCACGGGCATCACGTGCCGCATGGATTTCGCGCAGCCTTCTCCACCATCATGAACGAATGGGCGGAGCGTCACGGCGATCCGCATGACCGCAAGGTGATCGACCTGATGCTCGCCCATGTTCCAAAGGACAGGGTTGAGGGTGCCTACAACCGGGCAGCCTATATGCCCCGCCGTAGGGAACTCGCGGCAATCTGGTCCGATATGCTCAGCGAAGGCCTGCCCGATCCCGTGGCTCTGGTCGATCGGCCAGTCAAGGAAATCGGCCTGGGCTCACGGCGGCGCTTGCCGGCGCCTGTCGAGCCAGATTTCTGTTTTCCTCTTCAACAGCGTGTCCACTCGTCATCGCTGGGGGGGTAGCGAGCATACTCCAGCAAATCGGCACGATAACGTATTTTCAGTTAGACATAATAACTTAAAATAAACAATAAAAAGTCCTAATAACTGCACAGCGATAAATTCCAATGATTGCTCATCGTCGATGCAAACTCCGTGAAGAAACTCAACGCTCCTAACATTTGCCCCTTCACTGAGTTCCTGGCGCAATTGTTTAACCACGAACCGAGGGGAGAAATAGTCTCCAGCTCCCCCAGGCGTGATCCTAATACTGCTCAGCCGTGAGAGCGGTCAGAGACGCTTCCGGACAGCCTGATAGTCGGGGACGCTCGAACCTCGCCTGCGCGGGCACGGAAAATATTTGCACCCTCGGCCCCGTAGTTCCCAATGCGCTGCGTCAACCCTCCCAACGCCGGAGCATCCGGCGATGGGAGGGAAAGAATGACGAGCTTAAAAAGAACATATTGCTCTGCGCTGCTTGCTGCGACCGCCGTCCAGGCGTGCCTGATCGTCTCGCCAGCAAGCGCGCAAACTGCGCAGGTGGCGTTCGATCTGCCGCCACAATCGCTTGCGACGACGCTGCGCGCGATCGCCCGCCGCGCCGGACGGGAGATCCTGTTCGCCGACGATGACGTGCGTAACAGGCGATCACCGGCGGTCCGGGGCAATTTCACCGTCGAGCAGGCAGTACGGCTCGCGCTCGGCGGGAGCGATCTGGTCGTAGACGAGCAAGCGGGGGCGCTTGTCGTCAAGGTGGGTCCCCAGGCAGCGGAGGATGGCACCACCGGCGCGACGATCACGGTGATCGGCACCCGCATCCGCGGCGCTACCGGGCCGTCTCCTGTTACGGTTCTCACGCCCCGGGAATTGGAGGAGCAGGGCGTCCCCGACATGGCCAGCGTTTCGCGGGTCATCCCCCAGAATTTCACCGGCGGGCAAAACCCCGGGGTCGTGGGGGGCGGTGACCAGGGTGGCTACAGCAATGTGAACAACTCGACGACGCTTAACCTTCGCGGGCTGGGCTCTGACGCAACGCTGACGCTGATCAACGGCCACCGCCTTCCTTATGACGCCGTCAACCAAGGTGTCGATATCTCGACGATCCCGCTCGCGGCTCTAGAGCAGATCGAAATTATCACCGACGGGGCCTCGGCACTGTACGGCTCCGACGCCGTCGGCGGCGTGGCAAACCTCCGCTTGCGCCGCGATTATGACGGGCTCCGGACCAGCGCGCGGATCGGAGCCGCAACCCAGGGCGGCGATGTCCAGCAGCAATATTCCGGCCTGGCTGGCAAGCGCTGGACGGGGGGCGGATTCGTAGCTGCGGTCGAGTACAGCAAGGCGACGCCGATCTATGCCGACCAGCGATCGTACACGAGCAGTCTTCGACCCGAACAGATGCTCGGGACAGGAAGTAGGCAGGTGAGCGCCGTTCTGGCTGGCCACCAGGCCATCGCCGACGGCATTTGGTTCGAACTGGACGCACAATTCGCCGATCGTCGATCTCGTAAGGACAGTGCCTTCTCGGTCACCGCGCCGCTTACCTTTCTCGGCCAAGTCAGTCAGCCGGTCACGCGGTCCTACGCGATCACGCCCTCGCTACATCTGCGGCCAGGCGGCGGCTGGGAAGCTACGCTTCAGGCCACGCAGGGCGAAAGCTCAAGCGCCGTAAACGCGCGACGCTACACCAGCGGCGCGCTCCTCGTTGGGGAATCGACCTACGACGATTACCTGACCAACTTCGAGGCAAGCGCCGAGGGGCCGCTCATCCGCCTCCCTGGTGGCGATGCACGCCTCGCACTGGGCGGAGGCTATCGCCGCTTCCGGCTCGACTTCGACGTGCGATCTACCACCGGCGGCATCACGACCGTCAGCCGCGATGCGAGCGAACGGCGGCAAAGCTTGTTCGGCTATGGGGAACTGTCAGTGCCGCTCATCGGACCGGCCAACCGGCGACCGCTGCTCGAGGCGCTGCGCCTGAGCGCTGCGGTCCGATACGAGAGCTACGCCGGCATTGACGAGGTCGCAACGCCAAAGCTCGGGTTGGTCTACGCCCCGCATCCCGACATCACCTTGAAATACAGTTGGGGGCGCTCCTTCAAGATCCCGACGCTAAACCAGGTGAACCAGGCCCGCCAAGCGGTACTGCTCAGCGCCGCGCTGTTCGCGCCGCAACCCGTGCCTGCCTTGCCGCCAGGCTCAACGGTGCTGTTGATCGGGGGCGGCAATCCCGACCTGCGTGCAGAGCGCGCGACCAGTTCGACACTGTCGATCGAGTTCAAACCACGCTTCCTCGACGGACTTCGCGTCGAGGCCAACTGGTTCGACATCAATTATCGCGGTCGGATCGCATCTCCGATCAGCAGCGTCCTTTCGGCTCTCACCAATCCGGCTGTGGCGAGCTTCGTGCAATTCTCGCCCACCACAAGCACATTGCAATCGCTGATCGCGACCTCGGACACCGGCCTCGCGAACCAGAGCGGCCAGCCTTATGATCCAGCAAAGGTCGTGGCTGTCATCGACTCAAGCCTGCGCAATACGGCCCAGGAGCATATCCGAGGCGTCGACCTGGCAATAGACTATCGTGCACAGCTTGGGCACGACGGCAGGCTCCAAGTGCTCGCCAGTGCCAGCTATCTCGACTCCAATCGCCAAGTGGCGGCCGGCCTTCCCTCACAGCCCACGTCGGGAATCATCTTCACCCCGTCGAAGTTTCGCGCGCGCGGCTCGGCCAGTTGGGAAACGTCGACGCTGCAGGTGTCGGCGTCGCTGAACTATGCCGGCAGCAACCTCGACAAGCGCTTCCCGGTCGCGACCCGGATCGGTGCGTTCACGACGCTGGACCTGAGCGGCGCATTCCATCCGGCAGCGGACAAGGGGCTGCTTCGCGATATCGAATTCCGGCTTTCAGTTCAGAACCTGCTCAACGAGGAACCCGATCCGATCCGGGTGTCCGATCCCTCCTATGTCGCCTTCGACTCGACCAATCAGTCCCCGGTCGGCCGCTTCGTCAGCCTTTCGGTGACGAAGAAATGGTGAGACTCCGAATGGGGGCAGCCGCTGCCGCGCTCATGGTGCCGGGCATAGCATGGGCCGCGACCGATTGCGCCGGTCTCATGCCGCCAGCGGTCCCGGTAGCGCAACCCATGCGCGCCCTTGTCCCGCTGGATCTTGTTCGCCTGCGCGACATCGGACCGGTCGATCCCACCCAGCAATATGGCGGCCTGTTCACAGTGTCGCCGGACGGTGGGCGGGCGGCTTTCCAGCTTCGCCGCGGCGACCCTACCACCAACAGCTTCTGCTTGGCGATGCTTGTGGTCGAGCTGCGCCCTAGGGGAAAAATCCAGGTCGTCGACCGCGGCGGCGACTTCCTGCTCCGCCGCTTCGACTCGCGCGGCAAGGCAGATTTTCCGGTCGGGGTTGCGGACGCGGTCACGCCTCGCTGGTCGCCTGACGGTCGCTGGATCGTCTATCGACGGCGAGACAAGGGTGCCGTCCAGTTGTGGCGGGCCCAGGCGGATGGCAGCGGAAGCGAGGCGATCACGGACAGCGTCGATGATATCGACGACTTTCGCTTCACGGCCGACGGGTCGGCAATCGTCTACGGTACCCGGCCCGGTCTCCGCGAAGCAAAGGTCGCGATCGACCGGGAGGGCCTCTCGGGATTCCATTACGACGATCGATTCTCGCCTGCCTCCAGCAACCGCCCGTTCACGCCTGCTCCGATCCCACAAGCGGCATGGCTCCTCGACCCGCAGAGCAGGAAGGTACGTGCGGCCACGCAGGGCGAAGCCGCGCAGCTTGACGCGTCATCAATGCAGGAAGGCCAATGGGCGGAAGCAGTAGGTCCTGCTGGCACCATGGCGATGGTGCAGATGCCCGCGCGGCCCTCTTATCCTTTGCTTGGGCGACTCGCCGTCCGGACGCGCGGACGCGTCGTCTCATGTGATGCGGCCGAATGTGCCGGGTCACGCTACCCGTGGTGGGCCAGCGGGAAGGTCCGCTTCCTGCGGTACGAGGGTTGGAAGAATAGCGAAACCACCGTGTATGAGTGGACACCGGGCGCTAGGAGCGTACGTCGGCTATACCGCACGGAGGACCTGCTGCTCGGCTGCGTCCCGTCCGGTGACGGGATCGATTGCCTGCGCGAGGGCGCTCTCCAGCCGCGCCGGCTCGAGCGGCTCGATCCGGCAAGCGGCCAGCGTGACATCGTCTTCGATCCCAACCCCGAATTTGCCAATCTGACTCTCGGGCGCGTCGAACGCCTGCGCTCGACCAACAGTTTTGGGCTTCCGTCGTTCGCCGATCTGGTCCTTCCGATCGGCTATGTGCCCGGCAAGCGCTATCCGCTCGTCGTGGTCCAATACAATTCGCGGGGGTTCCTGCGGGGCGGCACCGGCGACGACTATCCGATCCAGGCCTTCGCCAATCGCGGCTTTGCGGTACTGAGCGTGGACAAGCCGACCCCAGTCGGGATGAAGGCCGCGCCTGACTATGTCGAGGCCGACCGCATCAACCTCAAGGACTTTGCCGATCGCCGCAGCGTGCTTGAGGCTGTCGAGATGCCAGTCCGCCTAGTGATCTCCCGCGGCATCGCCGACCCGGCGCGGATCGGCCTCACCGGCCTCAGCGACGGCGCCTCCACGGTGCAGTTCGCGCTGCTTCATAGCAACCTGTTCTCGGTCTATGCGATAAGCAACTGCTGCTGGGATACCAGCATGCCGGTCCGCGTTGGACCGGGCGCTGCCGGACAGTTCGCCACCATGGGCTATCCCAGAACGACCGACCACAGCGCGGTGGCCGAGGATTTCTGGCGGCAGATCGCTATTTCTCCCAACGCTAGGACCATAACCGCGCCCATCCTGGCGCAGGTACCCGATGATGAGATGTGGGGCGCGCTCCAGAGCTTCACGGCACTTCGCGAGCAGCGGCGTCCGATCGACCTCTATGTCTTTCCGGACGAGCATCACATCAAATGGCAGCCAGCCCACCGGCTGGCGGTCTACACACGGTCGCTAGACTGGTTCGACTATTGGCTGAACGAGGTGAGGGCAGCCGACCGAGCTGACGAGGTCGCGCGTTGGGACGTGCTTCGCATGGAATGCACCGACTGCTCGATACTTCCGCGCCGAAGGCAGTGAAACCATGACGCGACCTAACGCTCGGAAAGCACCACGTCGCGCGGCAGCGATCTGCTACCCGCAGCCGTCGAATCTTCAGTCACTGCGGCTGCGGCGACGGGACGGAGAGACGGGGAGCCTCACAAACAATGTTAGCCTAAAGTCCCGCATCTGGAAAAGTCTCTGCTTACGCGATAGCCGGAGCGAGATCGGCGAGGCCATATTGCCGGGCGATGAGGCCGGGCACTTCGCCTTCCGGCTTTTCTCGGACTGCGGCAACCAACGCCTCTGCATCCTTCCCCACCACATAGCGAAGCCGCGCGACATCGTCGGTAGCGGCTTCGAAGATCACCTCCGCCACATCCTCGGGACTGACCAACTCGCCCGAGGCAATGATCCGGTCGCGGTTGGCGACGACCTTGCGATACAGGTTTTCGTAGGCCTCGATGCCGCCGCCTGCCGTCGTCTTGCGGTCCGCGACAGCATGAAAGTCGGTTGCGACGCCGCCGGGTTCGATCAGCTTGACGCCAACGCCAATCGCGCGGAGCTCGTACCAGATCGATTCAAAAAAACCTTCGAGCGCGAACTTGCTCGATATGTACAATTCGGACGTGGGTAGACCGACCTTCGCACCAGCGGAACTTGTCACTAGGACAAGCCCCTTTCCACGCGCTCGAAAACCTGGGAGCACGGCGCGAAGCACGTTCATCGCACCGAACACGTTTACCGCAAACTGATCCTGAATCTGCTCGGTGGAGATTGCCTCGAACGCGCCATATTGGCCGAAACCCGCGTTGGAGAGCAGTACATCGATGTCGCCGAAACGAGCGGTCGCAGCGGAGACGGCCCGCATGCACTGAGCCTCGTGCCGCACGTCGAGCTCTGTAATCAACATCCGAGACGACTCGACCAGTCCATGGGCCACGGAAAGATCGGGCATCGTCGCCACGACATTCCATCCCTCGCTCTCGAATTTTTGCGCGGTCGACCGACCAATGCCGGAAGAGGCACCGGTGATGAGAACTGCTTTAGTCATTTTATGCCCTTCGTTGCTCAGGATGCCGCATTTTCGGTGTTACCAGCCTGCCGCGCCACGCGTCGCTCAAGGGCGACCTAGGTCTTAGGCAACCAGCTGGTGCGATAGGGTCCACAGCCGCTCAGCGTTGTCGGGGTCGAGGGCGTAGCCTGCGTAGCCACCGGTGAAATCGGTCGGACGCTTCGCAACCTGCTCCGCTTCGTTGCAGTCTTCGAAATAGCGGCCGCCGACGCCGTCAAGGAGTGGCGAGGCGGCGAGCAAGACGCTGGTAGCGGCTCCTTGCTCCAGCGTCTTGCGCCGCTCGACAGGGGTCTTCAGCCCGCCGGTGTGCTTCTGTAGGCCCGTCGCGATAGCACCGGGATTGAGCGCGTTCGAGACGATCCCATCGTCGCGCCAATGTCGAGTGATTCCCACTGACAGCAACGCTGTCGCCGACTTCGATTGGCCATAGGCCCCAATCGGGGTGTACGGTACAAAGTCGAAACCGAGGTCGTCGAAGAGTACCGGCGAAAAGAAATGTCCGCTGGAACTTACCGAGACTACGCGTGCGCCTTTGGCTGCCGCCAACGAGCGTTGCAGACCCTGCACCAGCGCGAAATGGCCGAGATAATTGGTGCCGAATTGCAGCTCGAACCCCTGAGGCGTTTTCTCGAGATCCGGCACAGCCATGATGCCGGCGTTGTTGATCAAGACATGAAGCGGCCCGGCCCAGTCATCCACGAACGCCCGGACCGAGCGGAGGTCAGATAGATCGAGCGCCCATACCTCGACCGCAGGATTGCCGGTCGTTTGACGCAAGTGCTCGGCAACCGGCCGAGCCACCTCGGGGCGGCGCACCGCGAGGACGATTTCGGCACCTGCAAGCGCCAGAACACGCGCGGTTTCCAGTCCGATGCCAGCAGCACCGCCAGTGATGAGCACGCGCTTTCCGGCGAGATCAACGTTCCCGGCAACCTCAGCGGCGGTCGAGTGAAATCCGAAAGCTGTGGTAAGACGCTGCATGACTACTTCCTCAAAAACGGCGTCCGCAATCGAGCAATTCGGATAAAATGTCGCGTGAGACGCTGTTAGATCATGATCAGGCGAGCGAATTTCCAGATCGCTTCGCGACCAGTGACTGGTTGAACGATCTCGTTCGGACAACGGCCCAACGCGTTCTCACTTTCGCTCACGGCAACTTGCTGAGCGCTCCAGCGCCGCTGCGCTAACCAGAGCCCACGCAGAGCACAAAGCGGCCGTTCCTGGGCCGCCGCGATCCGTGAGACTACCGACGCCCAGCAAGGGAGCGCAGCATGAACTCGAAGCAGCCTGAAATGCGCAGCACAAATCCGAACACGTCGTTGCGACGGGTTCGTTTCCGCAACTGGCGGGCATCCCTGCTGGGCAGCGCGATCTGCGTGAGCGCCGTCGCCTCGATCGCGGCCTCTTCGCCGACGGTGCGCACGTCCGCGAATATTCCTGTGGAGCAACTTAAATTCTATCAAACCAAGGAGGGTTTGACCTTCGCCAAAGCCTGGGGCGACCCCGCCGCCGGGCCGCATAGTAATTTTATCAGGCTGCCGGGCAGTTACGCCAGCCCGCTGCACGTTCATAGCTCGGATTATTACGGCGTCGTCGTGACCGGGGTCGTTGCGAACGAGCGCCAAGCTAAGCCCGATCGTCCGCTGCGACCCGGGTCCTACTGGTTTCAGCGTGGCAATGAGCCGCACACGACAAAATGCCTGTCGCGGGAGCCGTGCCTGATTTTCGTCACGTCGCACGGCGCGTTTGACCTTCGCGTGGTCTCCGCCCCCTCGACCCTGGGTCGAGATCCGGCGCACCACCCATGAGGGCGGTCGGCACGCCGCCATCACGGTCGACGGCCGAGGCGCTCAAGGCCTGTTGGACGGGCGAAACCGCCGTCGTTCCGCCAAAAGTCAGGTATTTCGATTATCTTCCGGTCGGCTTCTTCGGCTCGGTCATGGGGCTGACCGGTCTCAGCGTCGCATGGAAGCTGGCGGCGCAGGCCTACCCCGTTTCGGAGCGCATTTCGGGGGTGATCGGGATCGTTGCGGTGGCTTGGTTCCTTTTGTTGGGATCGGCCTACTGCCTCAAGGCGCTGACCGCCTTCGAGGTGGTCCGCAGCGAATTCCATCACCCGGTCGCCGGCAATCTCTTCGGCACGATCCTGGTCAGCCTTTTGCTGCTGCCGATCGTGATCGCGCCGACGGCGCTGCTGGTCGCCCAGTCGCTCTGGTGCGTTGGCGCGGTCGCGATGGTGGGATTTGCGTGGCTGATTGTCGATCGCTGGATGAGCGTGCGCCAGCAAGCGGTTCTCGCCACGCCGGCATGGATCGTTCCGGTCGTCGGCTTGATCGACGTGCCGCTTGCGCTGCCGAGCCTGAACCTCCCCGCGGCTCATGGCGTGATGGTCGCCTGTCTGGCGATCGGGCTGTTCTTCGCGCTCCCCCTCTTCACGATCCTGTTTTCGCGGCTGCTGTTCGAGGAACCGCTCACCATGCCGCTCCAGCCTATGCTGCTGATCCTGGTCGCGCCGTTCGGCGTAGGACTCTCTTCCTATGTGGCGACTACCGGGCAAGTCGATCTCTTCGCAGAGGCGCTGTTCTGGATCATGCTGTTCCTGCTCGCGGTGTTGCTCGGCCGATTGCGCCAGCTTTTGCACTGCTGCCCGTTCCGGGTAGCTTGGTGGTCGGTCAGCTTCCCGCTGGCCGCGGCGGCGGCGAGTGCGGTTCGCTTCGCCATGGCGCGACCCGGCCTTGTCGCCGACTCGATTGCGTGGCTGCTTTTGGCGCTGGCCACCACAGTGATCGCCGCCCTCACGATCCGTACGCTCGTCGGCATCGCCTTTGGCGAATTAAGGGCTTTGAGCCAGTGAGGCCGACATGACCGATCATAACCGGCGGCGGTTTTTGGAACGCGTGCCGCGCTCGGTCGGCGCGGCACCGCTCGGTCTCGGCGAGGAATCAACCGCAATCCCGGCGAATAAGCCAGCCAGACCGGCGCGAGGCGAGCTTAGCGGCTTGGCGGAGCCGCGACGGATCATCGCCGGGGTCCTTGATGTCGCGTATCTCGAGGTTGGGCCCGGGGACGGACCCGCTGTCATTCTGCTACACGGGTGGCCGTATGACGTGCATGCCTTTGCGGAGGTGGCGCCGTTGCTCGCCTCCGCCGGTTTTCGTGTCATCATTCCGCATCTCCGCGGCTTCGGGCCCACGCGCTTTCGCAACGATGCGACCGGGCAACAAGCGGCGATCGCATCGGACGTCGTCGCACTCATGGACGCATTGCTGATCCCCTCGGCGATTCTGGCGGGTTTCGATTGGGGCGCGCGCGCTTGTTGCGTGGCCGCCCGTGAGCCCGGGCGCTGCGCAGCGCTGGTTTCAGTGAGCGGGTACCTGATCGGCAACAGGGCAGTTGGAGCGCTACCGCTGCTTCCTCGCGCCGAGCTGACTTGGTGGTATCAATTCTATTTCGCCACCGAGCGCGGCCGGGCCGGTTACGACGCTAACAGGCAAGCCTTCGCCAAGCTGATTTGGCAGACGGCGTCGCCCGAGTGGCGCTTCGATGATGCAACTTTTGCACGCTCGGCCGCCTCGCTGGTCAACCCGGATCACGTCGCGATCGTCATTCACAATTATCGCTGGCGGCTGGGGCTCGCGTCGGGTGAGGCGCGATATGACGGGACCGAACGGCTCCTTGAGACTGCTCCGACGATCCACGTTCCCACCATCACACTGGAAGGCGACGCCAACCGCGCCCCGCACCCGGAGCCGGCCCGTTATGCAAGCAAGTTCGTCGGCAAATATGGCCACCAACTCATTGGGGGAGGCTTCGGGCACAACTTGCCGCAGGAGGCACCCCACGCCTTTGCTCGGGCGATTGTCACTGCGGCATCGCTTTAACGGAAACCCGGCCACGGTTCCCGCATAGGCCGATTGGTAATCTAACAAATGCGGCTGGAAGGAGATGCCGAATGACTCACCGCTTCGCCGAACTGATGTTCACGCCCGAGGTCCAGGCCGTTCAGCAATCAATGGGTTCACGGGCGAGCTACGCGCGTCTGGTGGAATCGGGCGCTGCAGGCAACGACCGGCTGGGTGCCACCGAGCGAGACTTTATCTCGACGCGCGACAGCTTGTATATGGCGACCGTATCCGAGACTGGATGGCCCTATGTCCAGCACCGCGGCGGCCCTCCAGGCTTCCTGAAGATTCTTGACGAGAACAGGATCGGCTTTGCCGACTTCCGCGGGAACCGCCAATATATCACGGTCGGCAACCTTGCGGGCAACGACCGCGTCTGTCTGTTTCTGATGGACTATCCCCATCGTCGTCGGCTCAAGCTGATCGGGCGTGCGCGAGCGGTCGACATTGCCGGGGAGCATGAGCTTTTGGAGCCGCTGCAATCCGGCTGCTCGGCGGCCGTCGAACGCGGGCTGATCGTCCAAATCGAGGGATTCGACTGGAACTGTCCGCAACATATCGTCCCGCGGTTCAGCGAGCTGGAGCTCGAGGAAGCACTGGTGCCGTTTCGGGAGAAGATGCGCGCTCTCGAAGCTGAGGTGGAAACGCTTCGTGCTAGGCCGTGACGGGTGTCTAATGCTCCGCACGCCTCTTTAGGCCAGGGGCCGAGATTCAGCACACATGAAGGTTCCGACGACGTTCGTGACGCTACGTGCGCCCATCAGGGGTCGAACGCCACCAAATTGACTTAAGGTCTACGGTCTGAACCGAAGTCGGAAGATCAAGCTGTCCCGATCCGGGAACTCGTAACCTGGCGGTAGATCTGCTCGCACGCCGAGTTCAAAGCCTGCTCCGCGATAAAAGGCGTGCGAACGGGTAGCCACTGAGGGAGTGTCGAGAAAAATCTCGCGATGACCGCAGGCAGCAGCGGCTCGAAGTAGCTGTTTGAATAGCAGTCTAGCGGGGCCATTCGGACCGCGATGATCCTTCGCAACAAAGAATTTTTTCAGGATACCGCATTTGGCATGGTCCAGCAGGCCGAGGGTGCCAACCACCCGCCCGGCATAGAGCGCGATCCAAAAGCCGCCGTTCCGATAGGAGCTTGCGATGTCGCGAAGGTCCGGCTGATCTTCCAACGATAACGCAAGGCCAGCTTCTTGATTCTGTATTGAGAGGATAAGCTCCGCGATCTCCTCGTCCCGACCGCCGGAATATCGCAGGATATCATACCGCATAATTGCTTGAAGCCAGTAAGCTCAGGGACGCGTGGCAACGGAGACGTGGAAACTGTCCTCGAGCATCAGGAAATGCGAGATACGACCGTCCGAAATGGAGAGGATGATGGCGAACTGGGTTTCGATCGTCCGGCCAGTTGCGAGTACGAGGCTGGAGAGAGCTCCAAGGATCACGGCCCTGTTCCGATCGGCAACGATATCGTGCACGTCGAAACCTCGAGGCTCGAGCAGCCGACGATTTTCCAGAATGAAGGCGCGAACCGCCGCATGGCCAGTTTTTCGGCCAATCCAGGGGAGCGCCCCGTCGTCACCAGGAACCTCGAACACGACGTCATCGTGAAACATTCGCGCGATCGCGTCTGGCGACGCACCCGTTCCGATCGCTTGAAGCAGGTCCTGGGCAACGGTGCGGTTTTGATCGGTCGTCATGGTGTTTCCTCGCCTTTCACGGTGGCATCTTCGGGCTCAAACGCTTGCAAGACGAGAGACAGCGGGGTCTCGCGCTCCTGCCGAGGCCAGAATGGGTTTGTCCTGCTACGCCCTTTTGAAGGCGTTCGCGCTCCACCGCGAGTGAAGATGCGTAAGACGTTGTGAGAACGGTCACGTTGCGGAGATTGTCGCGGACGGCCTTCAGCCCGAAGTCCTCGGCAAGGCCGGACAACCAATACGCCGCATATGTCAGTTAACACGCCGATCCCTATGTTACAGTTCGATGATCCCACGCCGTAGCGCGGCCGTCACTGCCTGCGTCCGGTCACCGACGTCTAGCTTGGCGAAGATGCTGCGCATGTGCGCCTTCACAGTGTCTTCGGAAATAGCAAGTGCCCAAGCTATCTCCTTGTTGGCCTTGCCGGCAGCGACGTTGCTCAACACCGCGATTTCGCGCTCGCTGAGGGTTTCGTCGGCCGCGTGGAAGGCAATCTCCTGTGCGATCTCGGGCGGGATGTGGCGCCGCCCTGCGTGAACCGCGCGGATCGTATCGAGCAGGTCCTTTCGCACCGTGCTCTTGAGCAGATAGCCGACAGCGCCTGCCTTCAGCGCCCGCATTGCCTGGGCGTCGCCGGCATAGGTTGTCAGCACAATAATGCGCGCATTCTCGGACTCGGCCCGGATCGCAGTAATTGCGTCGACACCGCTCATCCGGGGCATCTGGAGATCCATCAGGGTGACGTCTGGACGCAGCGCACGAAATTGCTCCAGCGCTTCGGCGCCATTGGTTGCTTCTCCGACCAATTTCATGTCTTCCTGCCCCTCGATGATCGTGCTGATCCCGATGCGAAGCACAGGGTGGTCATCGACGATCATGACCCGAATTGGCTGTCCTTGGGCCGCGGCGACCATCTGTTAGGCTCCCCACCCAAAATAGCGCTTCATCGTGTCGACAAGCCTCCAGCGAGGCCGGTCGGCGTAGGCCAGTCGGCCAGGGACGCGGAGCTGGATTTCGGTCCCGCTGCCCGGGCGGCTCGAGACGTCGAATTCGGCGTGGACTTGTTGCGCACGCTCTCGCATACCCGCCAGACCAAAGTGCCCCTGACGCCCCCCTCGTTCGAAGATCTCCGGATCTATCCCAATGCCGTTGTCGCGTACCCCCAGCACAAGCACGGATGGACGATAGGAGATCACGACCTCGATCATTGTCGCCTTGGCATGCTGAAAGGCATTGATGAGTGCCTCATCGCCGATCCGACAAACTTCATCACGTACCACGGGGTGCAACGCGCGCGGCGTTCCCTCGACCGCCATGCTGAATTCGACCGGATAATCCTGTTGCAGACGCTGGGCCGTGACGGTCAGTTCCTGAGAAAGCTCGCTCGTACCTGCAGCGCGAAGCTGCCGCACGCTATCGCGCCCGTCGCTGAGCACCTCATCGGCGCTGTCGAGCGCCTGATCGATCATGGCACGGGTCTGCTGTCCTTCCGGAATCGCATTGGCGACCGACTGGAAGCGCATGACCAACCCCTGAAATCCCTGCAGCAGCGTATCATGGAGATCACGCGCGATCCGCTCGCGCTCAGCAAGCCGCTCCTCTAGCTTCGAGCGCATCACGGCCTTGATTTGACGCACGCGCAGCAAATACGCGCCCCAGAGCAACGCACCGGCAACGAGGCCGCACAGCGCGAGGAAGATGTTGGACTGCAGAAACGTCGGCGGAATATCGAATTCCATCGTCGTCCCGGTCCGGTTCCACAGGCCGTCGTCGTTAGCGGCAATCACACGGAAGCGGTAATGGCCGGGGCCGAGGTTGGTGTAGAAAGCCTGTCGGCGCTGGCCGGGGTCCACCCACCCGCGGTCAGCCCCCTCCAACTGGTAGCGGACCTGGACACGTTCAGGAATGGACAGACTGAGCGCAGCAAAGCCAATTTCGATGCTCGTCGTGCCTGCGCTCAATCTCACTTTTTTAGGGTCGAGGTAGGTGACCCCTTGCGCAATAAGCCTACCGATTGCGGTTGGCGGGACAACCCGATTGCGGCCAAGCCGAGCGGGATCGATCCAAACGATGCCGGCACCGGTGGAGAACCATAGCCGACCGTCGCCGCCCTTGACCACGGAGCGAGGCGTATCGCGGCTCGCGACCCCCATCAGACCATCCCTGAAGTCCAGTATGGTCGGTGTAAGGCCGCTATGCTGATCATCGAACGCCCGGTTTAGCGCCGCCGTTGACATGCCGACCAATCCTGCGCGGCTGTAAACCCAGGTCTGCCCCCCCGATTGCGAAATTCCTGATATGTAGCCGAGCGAGGGAAAGCGCTTGGGTGAGAGTATCTGTACGGTTTGCCCCTTGATTCGTCCAAGTCCTGATGGACCGCCGAACAGCAAGCCGTCCTTACTGTCGAATAAGGTTCGCACTTTCCCGAACGGGTTATCATACGGGATCAAGAATTTAGCTTCATTGTCGGAAACTAGCTTTGCCAGTCCGGTGGCCTCCGAACCGATCAGCATGTCGCCGTTGGCAATGCGCAGCAAGGCTTGGGGGGCAAGATTGGCGGGAGGAATTGGTACCAAGATCTGGTGCCATGCGTCGCCGATCCGCCCGAACATGCCGTTGTTGACCGTCGCAAGCCACAGGTGACCGTTGCGATCCTCTTCGCAGGCCAAGGCGCCATAATCGCTTTTCGGGGCCGGCAGCGTGTTAACGATCCGTCGATCGCGCATCCGCACCACGCGGTCTTTCAAGACAATCCAGATCGCATGGTCAATGCCCTCGCAAATCGCCTGCGGCTCATCTGCATGAAGGAGCATCTCGGGTTTTCCGCCCGGCTTGATGCCATAGACCCCATCGGCTTCACCAATATAGACGGTGCCATCAGATGCCCCGAGCAAAGCATCGCCCCAAAACGCCACCTTGGTCAGCGATGGCTCCGCGACGACCCTGGCTGAGCGAAATCGCTCAAGGCCAACTGGTGTTCCGATCCAGAGATTCCCTTCCCGATCTTCGAACAATGCCGTCACTGAATCAGCGAGCAGGCCGTCCTTTTGATTGAAGCGAGCGACCGCCAAAGCCGCGGCAACATTCGTGGGAGCGCCTTGCGGAACCGGCGACGCGAGCCGGAACAAGCCATCCCGCGTCAGGCCCCAGAGATTGCCATTGCGATCGAACACGGTCGCTGTCTTTCGCTTCGCGGGCAGAGTCGGGTAAGGAATGGCAGGTCGCGCGCTGGCGTCGCTGCCGTTGCGGATCACGACCCGGCTGCCACTGTCGTCGGAAAGCCAGATGTTACCTTGAGCGTCCTCGCTCGGGGCGGCACGGCCGAACACGGCCACCCTGGTCCTTTCCAAGTGCGTTGCCCCCGGCCGTAGAAAGAGGAGCGATTTGACCGTCGTGATCCAGATGGTGCCATCCCGCGCCACAATCATCTTTGACGCAGCCTCAAAAGGAAAGCCGACGCTTGCACCGACCTCAGCCCAGCGACCGTGCTTGAAGCGCATCAATGGGTGATCGCGCTCGCCAATCATCGCCCAGATGCTGCCGTCGGGCGTCTGGACCATGTCCATGACATAGGTTTGCTGCGGAGTTGGCACATCTCGCAGGACACCGTTGCGATAAACCGAAGTCCCTCCGCCGGTGCCATAGCCGACCCAGACATCGCCCTCGCGCGACACCAGTAGCGACGTGATCGGCTTGCTGTCCGCGCTCGCCGCCGGCCGGATCGGCTGGAAGCTAAGTCCGTCGAATCGATACAGGCCAGAGCCGCTACCGATCCACAGGTAGCCGTCTGGTCCCTGCGCAATGGCTTGGACGTTGCGCGGTGCACCGTCGTCGATTGTCCACTGAGTATGCTTATACTGAGCGATCGTTCGCGCGGGGTCCAGCGCGGACGCGGGCACACCGGTTAGCAGACACGCCAGCAACGCTGGAACGACTTTGAACAGCGATCGCATGCCCCCCCCCTTTTGGCACGTCACAATACTGGTTCGTGCCTCGCATGTTTGCCGCGCCCCGCATTTCGCTTCAGCCCCCAAAAGGATTACCGAACGGTCGCTCTTCCGGAGATTATCAAGACGTCCACCAGGGTCTATTGGCCGGCCATGAAACATGGCTTCTTTCTGTTCCCGGCGGGCCTGACCGGTGCCGCGCTGCTTTTTCTGCGCGCATCCATAGCACTCTTGCTGGTTGCTGTCCCGTTGGCGACAGAGGCCGGGCCAGCATGGATCGCTTTCGCTGCAATCATCCTGGCCATCGGGATCGGCGCAGGCTTTTGCACGCGGGCGGCCGCGTTGCTGGCTATCGCGATAGCGACTGCGCATGGCGAATGGGTCACGCCGCTTTCGTTTTTGGCGCACGGTCTTGAAGCAGCGGCGCTGATCATGACGGGACCCGGAGCGCTGTCGATCGATGCGTGGCGCTTCGGGCGTCGGACGATCCATTTGCCAACCCCCGGAAGTTGAGGATCGCGCTCGAGGAAGGATTTTTCAGAGCGGACGATTGCGTGCAAAGTCGCCGACCAGCCGCCGCGCCGCTGCACGTCTTAGAGGCAGCGTGCTGGCTTGATCGCGGTAAACAAAAAGCTGTATCGTGTTGGTTCGTGCATGTTCCGGAGCGCGCGACGTGCTCGCACGTCGTCAATCATGGAGACGCTTGCCGGTATCGGCGTTCGCGATTCTGTTTGCGCAGCCGGGCTTAGCGCAGAGTTCGCCATCGGCGGCATGTCACCCGGCCGGATGCACGGCAAAGGCGTCCAATGTACGCGTCGAATAGATTATCGCTGCCCCAGCGTTGATCGCGACTGCCACGCCCAACGCTTCCGCGACTTCCTCGCGCGTCGCGCCCGACTTGATCGCGGCATCGACATGGCTCGTAATGCAGCCGTCGCATCGCAAGCTGACCGCGACTGCGAGCGCGATCAACTCGCGGATCTTGGCATCGAGATGGCCGGTCTTGGCTCCGGCGGCGCTCAACGTACCATAGCCGCGAACCGTATCGGGGCTGAGCTTCGCAAAATCACCTACCCGCGCAACGATCTGTTCGCGGTACATATTCCAGTCGAGCATCGACATCGGGACGGCCTTTCAAAAGAAAGCCTGCAGCTGCCCGCTATCGCGCAGCCGCAGGCCAGACAGGACGGATGGTCAGCGCTTGGCGATCTTACGGTCGAGGAAGTCGCGGATCAGCGGCGCCATCTCGTCGAGCTTGTCCTCGAGCGCAAAATGCCCGGAGTCTATAATGTGCATCTCGGCGTCGGGCAGATCGCGCAGATAGGGGGTCGCGCCGCTCGCGGGAAAGATCTTGTCGTTTTTTCCCCAAACGATGATTGTGGGCGGCTTGTACTTGCGGAAGAACGCCTGGAACTGGGGATAGAGCGGCACGTTGGTTCCGTAGTCCTTGAACAGGTCGAGCTGAATGTCGAGATTGCCCGGCCGGTCGAGCAGCGCCTGGTCGTGTACCCAATTGTCGGGGTCGATATGGGCAAGATCGCTCATACCGTCGGTATACTGAAACTTGGTCGTCTGGAGTGTCATCAGTCCTTCGAGCGCCTTGCGATGCTCGGGCGTATCGCCGCCCCAATAGGCCTTGATCGGATCCCAAAATGCCGCCAGCCCTTCGACATAGGCGTTGCCGTTCTGGACGATCAGCGCGCTCACACGCTCGGGATGTTTCAAGGCGAGCCGATATCCGACCGGCGCTCCGTAATCCATCACGTACATCGCGTAGCGCTGGATGCCCTTTTGCGCGAGCAGACCATCGACGATGTCGGCATAATGCGCAAAGCTGTAGGTGAATGTCTTGTGATCGGGCGCGCCGCTCTGCCCATAGCCCGGATAGTCGGGCGCGATGACGTGATATTTGTCCGCCAGCAGCGGGATGAGATTGCGGAACATGTGCGACGACGTCGGGAAGCCATGGAGCAGCAGCACGACCGGCGCGTTGGCAGGACCCGCTTCGCGATAAAAGACGTCGACGCCATCGACTTTGGTGGTGTGATATTGCGTCATCACCACCGGTGCCATCTTCGCGGGCGCTGCGGGACGCGCCGCCGCTGCCTCAGGGCTGGCGACACCGGCGAGTAAAGTGGCGACACCAATCGCCAACGTTGCATTCCGAAGGATTTTCATAGCAGATCTCGCTTTCGTTTGGGGTTCGAGGGACTTTGTTCACGCCACGTGGTTGGCGGCAGGGACGGCACCGGAATGGAACCGAAACTTTACGGGGTGTCGGCGGTGTACGGCTGGCGTTTGACCGCCATCGGTCTGCGAATTTGCGGCAACAACAGCTGCCTTGCGCCGCCAATCCGATGGCGTCGTGCCGGTGAGCCGTTTGAAGATCGTGCAGAAATGGGCTTGGGACTGAAAGCCGGCATCGAGCGCGATTTCGACGAGCGTCGCCGCCCCATCTGTCATCGACCGCTTCGCCTGCGCAATGCGCCGCTCCAGCACAAATTCGTGCGGCTTCAGCCCCGTCGCTGCCCGAAACTGTCCCGCGAAATACATCCGCGAGAGGCCGGCGACTGCGGCCAGGTCGGCCAGCCGGAGCGGCGCGTCGAGATTTGCATCAACAAACGCCAGTACCCGCTCCAGCCGCCATCCCGGCAAGGGACTGACGGTGGCGGGCATTACTTGAAACACGCGGGCAATGAGTAGCTGACTCAGCAAATCGGCGTACACCCGCAGCCAGGCCGATGGTGCTTCGCCGAGAAGCCTCGCGATTCGCCCGATCAACGGGTCGGATACGACCACACCAGAAAAGTCAGCGCGGCACGTTCGCAAGCGGCGTAGCAGGTCTTCCGGTACAGCCAGATGGAGCAAATCACAGGGCGTCCGCGCGGTGAGGGTCAGCGTCCCACTTGGCCCTCCCGCGCAAACGCTTCCGACGCTCAGTATGCCGGCATTCAAGCACTGGTCGTCATGCGCGATCGATACATCGGCATCGACCAGCGGTGTCGTGACAAGAATATGCGCCACCGGGCATGTGACTCGGACGATGCGCGTAGTCGCCGAACCGTGAAACGTTCGAGCGACCGTGATGCCCGACGGGCGGCGCGCATGAAGTGCCGCGACCGCAAGCGGACATGGTCGCAGGGCCGCCACCGCCACCGGGTCTCGGTGATCAATCGTGGCAAGCTCGCCTAGAAAGTCGGCGACATCGATGCCAACGATCCCAGCGCAAAAATCCACCATTTCCTCGACGCGCATTGGTGTGTCCTCAAGGCTTAGCGGACCACGTCGTCCGCTCGATGCGAGGATACAGAAGACCTTCCGCTCAAACCCGTGAGGACCCACCAGTCAGCGTTAGTTGTCGCGAGGTGCCCGAACGCATCGACGCAGTGCGAACTTGCAAGACCAATTGGCCTTATTCGCTACATTCCCGAGATCATGATCCGGAGAGCGATAATGAAGGGCAATCTGTTCCTGACCGACGTGCAGACTTTACGCGCCCGCGCCCGGGAAACGCTCGGTGGCGGCGCGATTACGGCAGGTTATACAGGCGACGTCGATGCCGCCGTTTCACTACTCCAAGCGGTCGTCGCGACCGAGCTGGTCTGCGTGCTGCGCTATACCATGCATGCAATAGCCGTGACGGGAATCCACAGCGAGAGCGTCGGGGCCGAATTCGCGGAACATGCCGAGGAAGAACGACGCCACATGATGGCGGCGGCCAAGCGAATCGATCAGCTTGGCGGCACCCCGGACCTTAACCCTGAAGGGCTCGCGCTACGGTCGGCGACCGAATATGGCGATGCGGGCAATCTGATCGAAATGGTTCGCGAAAACCTCGTCGCCGAACGGCTGGTGATCGAGCATTATCGCGAGCTGATCCGATATTTCGGCGAAGGCGATCCGACGACGCGAATCATGCTCGAACGGATCCTGGCGGACGAGGAGGAGCACGCGACCGATATGCATGACCTGCTCGTGGCGCATCAGGGCCAGCCCTTCCTGCCCGCCGATTGATCCGCCCCCCATGGAGATTGATGCCGTGTCCAGACCAATCAACATTCTGCTGCAAACGACGATCTTACCGACCGAGGATGACTGGCACATCGGCCGGTTCTCGATGCTCCGTGCCTTCCTTGAAAACCTAAGGGACGAGACTGGACAGCCGCTAGTGCTCGTGACCGCTAGAGATCGCGAAGTCGCGGGCGGCCCCGATCCGGTGTTGGCGACACTGGACACATCATCCTTTGATGAACTGTGGCTGTTTGCGGTGGACACGGGCGATGGCCTCGATGCCGCCGATTGCGAAGGCATCACCAGGTTCCGCGCGCGCGGCGGCGGGTTGCTCGTGACGCGCGATCATATGAACCTTGGAAGCTCGGTTTGTGCACTCGGTGGCGTCGGGCTCGCACACCAATTCCACAGCGTGAACCTGGACCCGGACGCAAGTCGCCAGGCGATCGACGATATTCAGACAAGCGATATTTTGTGGCCCAACTATCATTCCGGTGCGAACGGCGATTTCCAGGAAATCGAGGTGGCGGATCCGCCACATCCGCTGCTCACTGATCCGGCAGCAACTGGCGGCGTCATCCGATATCTTCCGGCGCATCCGCACGAAGGGAGCGTCGGCGTACCGACCGGGGCCAACGCTCGTGTGATTGCACGCGGAACAAGCAAAGCGACTGGCCGGCGTTTCAACCTGATCGTGGCGTTCGAGCCTGAGGCCGGGTTGGGACCAGCAGTCGCCGAATCGAGTTTCCACCATTTCGCCGACTACAATCTGGATCCGTCGCGCGGCTGCCCGAGCTTCGTGAGCGAAGCGCCCGGGCATGCCCTACAAGCCTCTCCCGGGGCTATGCGGGCCGTTCATGCTTATGTTGCGAACCTTGCACTGTGGTTGGCCGGCAGAACGGTATGTGAGGTGCCGTCGGCGCGACGCGAGAGCGCGCTCGACGAAGCCTTGGACGAGAGCTTTCCGGCAAGCGATCCGCCCGCGATCTCATAATCTCACCGCACTGGGCGCGCGGTCACCTCTTCGTACTACCGACTGCATCTGCATCTGCAGCTGCCCCGGTTGCAACGGCCCAATGGCTTCTCTCGAAGTCGTCGGATCGATTGGCCGAGTGGCCGCTATTCAATCAGGCGGCGAGGCTTCGTCCCGGAGCGCCGCCGCGATGCCCTCCGTTTTGCTGGATCATGGCACTGCTCTCTAGAAGCGCCTCGACCGAAGCGAATGAAGTGACCCGCACGTCGAAAGATCGCAATAGCCGATCCAGCGCTTCTCGGATCACGTCATCACGATCGACGACAAAGATAGCCGGGCCATGCGCGCGCCCGTAATCCACCGACATCGCTGGTACCGCTGCTGCATGTTGAGCGCCGGTCTCGTGATCATCATCTCCAACGAACAGATATCCCCTGCCCGGCACCGTTTTGATATAGTTGCGCGCCTCGCCGAGTGCCTTGCGCAAGCAGGCCATCTGGAAGCGAAGGTTGCTCTCGTCCACGATCGTGGACGGCCATACGTAGCGGACGATCTCGTCGCGAGTGACGAGGGATCCGCGTGCACGCAGCAGAACAATCAGCAAATCGAATGCCCGCCCGCCCAGCTCGATTGGAGCGCCGCGGCAAAGCAGGGTGCGTGACGCCGGCAACGCCACGAATTCCCCGAAGCCAAGCGGACGGTTCTGCTCAGCTCCTGAATCGTAATCATGACCTTGATCGTCGGCGGAAGGATTGGCGCCCAGAGGTGCCGCCATTTGCATATCATACTCGCCCATGTCGCTCTCCTTGGTCTAACCCCGGTTTGCGCGATTTTGCGCCCGTCCGACCATCCCGAAACGGACGATGAGCGACCTACACGTTCGTGCGCGTCTTCGTCCTCATACTGTGAGTGTGCCAAGCACGCGCCGTCGGGTGATGATAAGCACAGGTGCCACTCAGATAATCGCGAAACGATATACGCTCAGTGATCGCCAGCTAGGCTTTCGCGACCGCAACACTGCTCAATCGGTCTATTATGCCAGCAGGCGTCGCTGAAACGACCGAGAATCATCGCCTTGGCGGCGTCGGGCTACGCCAATCCTTTGATTGGCGGCTACGTTCGAAAGGGCTATATTCAGCTAGTCCTTTCGGGGGCTGTGGCGCTTCACCCCGAGCGTGAAGATACGCAAATTCCGAACACCAGCTCAAAGATGCCTTTGGGGAAAGCGCTTGAAGGGGTTGTATCGCATCATTGCAGTCGCACTTGCCGTGCTGCTCGCCGCATTGCCGGCCCATGCGATCGATCCCGCCCGCAGGTTTGGACAGTATAAGCATACCCGCTGGACTGTCGACGACGGCGCACCGTCATTCGTTGCATCGCTTGCGCAGGGACGTGACGGATTTCTGTGGATTGGCGCGCGCGACGGCCTCTTCCGCTTCGATGGGATCAGTTTTGAGCACATCCCGTCCGAACGCGGCGACGGCTCAGGATCAGGTACCAGCGCCTTGCTCGCGGCAAGCGATGGCACGATTTGGGCGGGACGTGCGTCCGGCTCGATCGCTGTGTACCGCGACGGTGTTTTGCGGGACACTGCGCTACCCAATACCGGCGCGCAGGTGATTTCGCTCGTTGAGCGCCCCGGTGACGGCGTCTGGGCCTTAATTGGGCGGCTCGATTCGCCACTCGCGCGTTATTACCGGGGCCGCTGGCAAGCGATCGGGGAGAATTGGGGATTTCCGCGCGACTATGTCATCAACGCGATGGCATCGCGCGATGGCACGCTGTGGGTTGCCACGGTCCAGTCCATATACTTTCTCAACAAGGGCTCCACCCGGTTCCGCTCCACCGGCCTAAAGCCAGCGGGACATGCAGCGTTGAGTGAAGATCGAGAGGGGAACATCTGGCTGTCTGATCGGGCGGGCAGCAGGCCAATCCGTAACAGCGCTGCCGGCCAACAGTTGCCACGCGGTTTTGCCTACCGCACGCCAGGATTTCCGGGTTCCACCCGCGCCTTTTTCGACAGCAGGGGTAGCTTGTGGGGCAGTACCAACGGTGATGGTATCTTCCGTCTGGTTTCGCCCAAGGCCAATGGGTCAGCGCAGATCGAGGCTCCCGATCAGGTCCAGATCCTCAAGGCCAAGGATGGCCTTTTGTCGGACGTTACAAACGCGCTGATCGAAGATCGCGAGGGAAACATCTGGATCGGTTCGGTGCTCGGGCTGGAGCGCCTGCGAGACGCCAGCATCGCCGTCGAGCCAGCGCTTACCGAATTGTCGGAATGGGGCTTCCATTTGCTCGGTGCGTCCGACGGCACGGTCTATGTTGGCCAGAAGAATTCGGTCTATCGCGTCAAGCCCGGCGGGCAACCGGCACTTTTTGCCAAAATCAGCCGCGAAACCGAGGCGCTGTGCGAGGGCCCCGATGGGAGTGTCTGGATCATATTGCAGGACCGTATCCTTCGGGCCCGTGGTGACGCGCTAACGACGATCGACAGACCAAAGACCGTTGGACTGGGGATCGTCGATTGTGCGGTCGATCGCGCAGGCAGGCTTTGGCTGAGCGGAGACCAGGAAGACGGGCTTTTTGTCCGGACGAGCGAGCAATGGCGACGTCCTGCACCCCCGTCAAAGTCCGTTGGACCACTGATCATGCTTGCCGATCGCGATCGACGGATTTTCGTCTACTATTCCGATGGGTCCATCGTCATCCTGGACGGGGAAAAGCGGACCGTTCTCACTCCCCGCCGTGCCGGCGCCTTGGATCGATTGTACACGATGGATCAGGGCCGGGGCGGTTTGATGCTCGGTGGCGCGTTCGGTTTTGCCCGATTGCGTCAGACCCAGCTCCGTTTCCTCCCGCCGGGTAACTTTCCTCTATTTGCCAGCGCAACGGGCATCGTTCAAACGCCGGAAGGCGATACCTGGATGATCAGCAGGGCGGGAATCGTCAAGGTCTCCACCGAAGAGCTTGAGCGCGCATTCGACGATCCACGCGCGCGGCTTCACCCGACCGTCTTTGAGTGGCGCGACGGGTTGCCGGGTGTCCGGCTGGCTGAAGGCAAGCATGATGCTGCTCGCGGTGGCGATGGGCGATTGTGGTTTTCGACCACCGGCGGCGTTGTTTGGGTTGACCCGGCCCAACTGGTTCGAAACGCCAGTCCTCCGCCAGTCATCATTAGCGCTGCCGCAATTGACGGCGTTCGCACACGAGATGCAAAGCAACTTAATGTACCGGCGGGTACATCGAGCTTTCAATTCGATTTCGCTGCGCCGAGCCTGACTATTCCCCAGCGCGTCCGAGTTCTTTACAAGCTTGATGGCGCGGACCGCGACTGGGTCGACCCCGGGATGCGTCGACAAGCATTTTACACCAATCTTCCGCCTGGCCATTACGCCTTTCGCGTGATTGCCGCCAATAATGACGGTGTCTGGAACCGGACGGGCGCAACGCTCGAATTCGACGTTCCGCCAACCTTCCTGCAATCTAATTGGTTTATCGCACTTTGCGGGGCCGCAGCCGCGCTATTGCTATGGATGGCCTATCGCCTCCGCGTACGTCAGCTCACAGCGAGGATGCGCGAGCGCCTGGAGCAGCGGCTTGCCGAGCGCGAGCGCATCGCGCGTGACCTGCACGACACCCTCCTGCAGGGATTTCAGGGGCTGATCCTGCGCTTCCAGTCGGTCGCCAACGAAATTCCGGAAAATCTGAGCGCGCACCGTTCGATCGGGCAGGCACTCGACAACGCAGACAAAATCCTGAGCGACGGGCGCGATAGCGTGAAGCAGCTCCGAACCGTTGATCGCGCCGATATTGTCCAGATTCTGGCGGAAGCCGCGGAGCGGATGCGCGTCAGCTACCCAGTCGAATTCAAAATGGTTGTCGAAGGCGCGCCACGCTCCCTGCATCCGCTGGTTCGTGATGAAATTTCTCGTATCGGAGAAGAAGCGATCATCAATGCCTTCCAGCACGCGCACGCTTCACTCATCGAGGTGGCGCTATCCTACGAGACCTCCGGTCTGACCCTTGGCGTGCGTGATGACGGCATTGGCATTGATCCCGATGTACTGGCGCGCGGCGGTCGACAGGGACATTTCGGCTTGGTTGGGATGCGCGAGCGCGCTCGCCAGATCGGCGCTGAGATCAATGTGTCGAGCCGTCCCGGGGGCGGAACCGAAATACGCCTCACGATCGCCAGCAAGATAGCCTATACCAGAGTCGCGAAAAGCACTTGGCACCGGTGGTTCGCACCGAACGCCATAGCCGAGGGAGGCATCTGAAATCTTGGGTGCGATAGACCGTTCCATTCGGATCCTGATCGTTGACGATCACCCCGTGCTTCGCGACGGCATCGCCGCGATCATTGGCGGGCAGAACGACATGGCGCTGGTCGGAGAGGCCGGCAACGGTGCGGAAGCGATCGAACAGTTCCGCAACCTGCGACCGGACGTGACCCTGATGGACCTGCAGATGCCCCGCATGAACGGTGTCGAAGCGATCGCGGCGATCCGGAAGGAATTCAGCCACGCGCGAATTGTCGTTCTGACCACCTACGCCGGCGATGCGCAGGCGATGCGCGCCTTGAAGGCGGGTGCTGTCGGGTATTTGCTCAAGAGCACATTGCGCAAGGATCTGCTGGATGCGATCCGCTCCATTCACGCTGGCCGCCGCCATATCCCGCCAGACATCGCACAGGAAATCGCCTTCCACGCCGCCGACGAAGCCTTGAGCGAACGTGAGGTCATCGTCCTGACGCTCGCCGGGCAAGGCAAAGCCAATAAGGAAATTGCCTGGCAGATGAAGATTTCGGAAGACACGGTTAAGGCTCACATGCGCAGTATTTTTGCCAAGCTCGATGCGAACGATCGAACCCAGGCCGTGACCCTCGCGCTTCGCCGCGGGATCATCGACTTTTAGCCGGCTGACCAGGCCGGTCGTGGATCGAGGTTTCCCGTTCGCCGATGGTGAACGCAATGGTCGCGCTGTCGAACGGATTGTGGTTTGCATCGACGAGCTCGATCAGCAAGCTGTGCGGCCCGGCGGGCAAATACTGGATGATGATCGGCTCGCCACTCGCATCGACCCAGTGCCATGGCAGGTCATCAAGGGTGAGATGAAGGTGGCCGATCCGCGGCGACACGTCGAGGGCCG
Organism: Sphingomonas sp. PL20; assembly: GCF_017875905.1. Lineage (NCBI taxonomy): Bacteria > Pseudomonadati > Pseudomonadota > Alphaproteobacteria > Sphingomonadales > Sphingomonadaceae > Sphingomonas > Sphingomonas sp. PL20. Next base: position 3,395,416 of record NZ_JAGINH010000002.1, read on the forward strand.
CCGGGCCGTAGACTGGAACGATCCGCACGTTTTCCGCTCTGTACTGAACGACGAGCAGCCCTTGCGACAATGGTGCGGCAAGCGGCGGGTCCACAACCAATCGTGCTGGTGGCTCGCTCGTGACGGGAATGACGCCGGCCGCCCCTATAGCGTCTCTGGCGGACAAACGAACTGGCGAAGCTGTGACGCAGGACATGGCGACCATACTCGGATTTGGTGATGAAGGGCTGACGACGTCTCCCGGCAATCTCTCCGCGATTCAGACGCCGCGATAAACGAGTGCGGTGAACAGTGACCCCTTGATCACCGACCGCCCCCATTTCGCGTCGTAGGCCGCGGTGGGTTTGGCAGCCTGGATCTGCGCAAGGGTCTTGCCCTCCGCTTTCAATCGCGCGACCTTGTTGCGCACCGCGACCAGCATGTCTCGAAACGCAATCTGCGACGCCCGGTCACCGACGGGACCATGGCCTGGCACGATGATCGTGTGGGCGCCCGACATGGCAATATTTGCATTGGCGGCGGCGATCGCGCCATTGATGCTGCCGCCGGTCACATAGTCGATGAACGGATATTGCCCGTTCCAGAAGGTGTCGCCAACCGACAATATGTCGGCTTTTACAAAATAGACCGACAGGTCGCCGTCCGTGTGGCCGGGCCCATAATGCCGGATCCGGACCGTCTCGCCGTTCAGCGACAGATCGCGGTCCCCGGTCAACACGACATCGGGAAGGGCCTGCTTGCCGATCGGCGTGAACGTATGTTCCCATTCCACCACCCGGATCGTCTGCTTCAACCGCTGGATCGCTTTGCGATCGGCGAGGATGCTCGCACCACTCGCGCGAACCCAGCCATTGCCATCGGCATGATCCCAGTGCCAATGCGTATCGATCGCCAGCTTGATCGGGCCGGGATGGATCGACTTGAGTGCCGCCTGAATCATATTCCTCGACACGGCTATACCGGTATCGACCAGGAAGAAGCCCGACGGACTCGCAAATGCCGTGATATTGCCGCCGGATCCCGCCAGCATGCTGATATTGCCGCGCAGCCGCGTGACGCTGACGGGGCCGCCCTTGGCGGCGGCATTGATGTCGGAATAGGGGCTCGCCATTGCCATGGCCGAAGTAAGCCATGCGGCTATCGCGGCACCGGCCAGGTAGACTCGCAGGGCGGTTCGCCGCTTCGCAGGGCTCTGGAAGATCTTCATGGCACACCTCGAACGTCACGCCGATCGGTCCGGCGCGTTGGTGGATGGGGTGGCGGCCGGGAGGGGGGCGTCCCGGCCGCCTCGCTGGCGGGGTCCGTTTGCGGGGGGCGGAGGCAATGCCCCGCCAGCGATCTCAAATCAGGCTTTGAAGAACGCCAGCAGATCGGCGTTGACGATGTCGGCCTGCGTGGTGATCATACCGTGGGGCAAGTCCTTGTAGGTCTTGAGCGTACCACCCCGCAGCAGCTTGACCGCAAGCGGCCCTGCATCTGCATAGGGCACGATCTGGTCGTCCTCGCTGTGCATCACCAGCACAGGCAGACCGATCTTCTTCAGGTCCTCGGTGAAGTCGGTCTGCGAAAAGGCAACAATGCCGTCGTAATGCGCCTTGGCACCGCCCATCATTCCCTGCCGCCACCAGTTGAGGATCGCTGCCTCCGACACCTTCGCGCCAGGGCGGTTGAAACCGAAAAAGGGGCCGGCGGCGATATCATTGTAGAGTTGCGAGCGGTTCGCGGCGAGCTGCGTCTGATAACCGTCGAAGACCTCCTTGGGCAGACCGCCGGGGTTTGCGGCGGTCTTCACCATCAACGGTGGAACCGCACTGATGATCGCCGCCTTGGAGGCTCTGCCTTCGCCGTGACGAGCGAGGTAATGCACGACCTCGCCGCCGCCGGTGGAATGGCCGACATGGATCGCGTCGCGAAGGTCCAGATGCTTGACCACGGCCGCAAGATCATCGGCATAATGGTCCATGTCATGACCTTCGCTGACTTGGGACGATCGCCCGTGGCCACGCCTGTCATGCGCAACGACGCGGTAGCCCTTGCTGAGGAAGAACAGCATCTGCGCGTCCCAGTCATCGGCTGAGAGCGGCCAACCGTGGCTGAAGACGATAGGCTGTCCGCGGCCCCAGTCCTTGTAGAAAATCTCCGTGCCGTCGGTTGTCTTGATCGTGCCCATGCCATTGGTTCCTTGCTTGGAGTGGAAGGGAGATTCCGAGAGTGAATTGAATGCCCGGCCGGCGCCCGTGGCAGCGGTCAGGGCAGAGACGGCGATGAGCCCGGTCGCGCCGACAAGGGCTCTACGCCGCGTAATCAAGTGGGCTTGGCCGACGGGGTATTGCATCCTCACTACCCTTTCTGCTGGCGCGGCACTGTATCCTGGCGCCGTCGACTTCATGTACCCCAGGCCGGCGAAAGACCTCAGCAAGTTGGAGCGAAGAAGCATTAGAAGGCGCTTGTTGGGTGATGTTGCGCCCGCGTTCGAGGAACCAAGCAGAGGCTCGCAACGGCAAACATCGTCTCACACGACCGCGCCATCTATTCGCGCGATAATTGCTCCCGCAGATGGCCCCCAGCATTCACAGGGCCGAATTGACTGAAAAGGATCACGACATGCGCCACTGGATCGCAACCGCCTCCATCCTGATGCTCCTGAGCACCCCGGTCGTGGCCGCCGCGCCGGCGCGAGCGCAGAGCGAAGCGTCGAACAAGCCAACCATCGTTCTCGTCCACGGTGCCTTCTCCGGATCGTCGAGCTGGAATGCCGTCATCACCGACCTGACCGCCGACGGCTACACCGTGATTGCGGCGGCAAACCCGCTGCGCAGCTTGCAGGGCGACGCCGCTTATGTCGCGAGCCTGGTCAAGAGCGTTCCCGGGCCGGTTGTACTGGTCGGCCACTCCTATGGCGGCGAGGTCATCTCCGTCGCCGCGGCCGGCCGCACCAACGTGAAGGCGCTGGTGTTCATCGCAGGCCTCGCGCCGGACGTCGGCGAAAGCGCCGCAAGCCTGGGCGCGCAATTCCCGACCGGCACGCTCGGTGAAACGCTCGCGCCTCCGGTCCCGTTGACGGACGGAAGCAGCGACCTGTACATCCAGCGTCCACGCTATTGGCAGCAATTCGCCGCGGATGTGCCAAAGGCGGACGCCGTCCAGATGGCGGCCACGCAGCGACCGATTGTTCAGAGCGCGCTTGGCGAGCCGGCTGCTGTCCAATCGTGGAAGACTCTGCCCTCGTGGTTCATCTGGGGCTCGCTCGATCGCAATATCCCCGCCGCACTTCACGCCTATATGGCCAAACGCGCCGGCGCGCGCGCGGCCATCGAAGTCAAAGGCGCGTCACATGTCGTGATGATCACACATTCCCGCGCCGTTGCCGATCTCATCGAACGGGCATCAACAGCGAAGTAACCGCAGGTTACGGTGTCAGTCCGCGCAACCTTTCCAGTGGAGAACAATGACGATGAGCGAATTTATCCAGGTCACCGTTCGCGACGGGAACTTTGCCACGCTGATCGAGCGCCCCTCGGTCGAGCCAGCCCCGGTCGTAATCGTTCTCCACGAGATCTTCGGGATCAATGACGATCTCAAGGTCACGTGCCGCGAGCTGGCCGATCGTGGCTATGTCGCGCTATGCCCCGACCTGTTTTGGCGACAGGAGCCTGGTGTGTCGTTGTCGGCGTTCAGCGAGGCTGACTGGGCGAAGGGCTTCGCGCTCTACAATGCGTTCGATTATGACGAGGGCGTGGCCGACATCGCCGCAACGATTGCCATTGCCCGAACCTTGGAGGGCGCATCGGGCAAGGTCGGCGTGATAGGCTACTGCCTCGGTGGGCTGATGACGTTCCTGACCGCCGCGCGGACCGGGGCGGATGCCGCGGTCGCCTACTATCCGGGAGGCGCAGACGGCTATGCCCAAGAGGCAGACCGCATCGTCACCCCATTCATCGTCCATCTTGGCACCGAGGACGAGTATATTTCGCACCAGGCTCAAGCGGTCATCAAGACCGCCCTTGCGGACAATCCGTACGCCGTCGCCTATAGCTATCCTGGGCAGAGCCATGCCTTTGCGCGCCACGGCGGCGCACATTACAATGCTCAAGCGGCGGCCCTCGCGAACGGCAGGACCTGGTCGCATCTCGAGCATTATCTTTGTGCCGATCGGTCCAGCGGCGAACCCGGGGTGCCGGCATGATGACCCGCCCGCCTCTGCCTCCATTCGACGAGGCCTCGGCCATCGAAAAGGTCCGTCTCGCGGAAGACGGATGGAACAGCCGCGATCCCGAGCGGATCGCGCTTGCCTATTCGGAGAGTAGCCGTTGGCGCAATCGGGCCGAATTTGTGACGGGTCGCACGGCAATCATCGCCCTGCTGACTCGCAAATGGACGCGCGAGCTCGACTATCGACTCATCAAGGAGCTTTGGACCTTCGGCGGCAATCGGATTGCGGTTCGCTTCGCCTACGAGTTTCATGACGATAGCGGGCAGTGGTTCCGCGCTTACGGCAACGAGAATTGGGAATTCGACGACGATGGACTGATGCGACACCGCATCGCCAGCATCAACGAGCACGCGATCGCCGAGCGAGAACGCCAGTTCTTCTGGCCGCTAGGTCGGCGGCCCGATGAGCATCCCGGCCTCAGTTCGTTCGGTTTCTGACACCGCTCAACCACCTGGGACCGGCCTTCAACCGTCCCCAAACCACGGGTGTCCCGATGAAACGGAAGTACGCCTACAGACTTGCCGCCTGCGCCCTTGCCGTCAGTGTCGGCGCAATTGCCGCAGGAACCCGATCAGCCGGAGGCGGATCCCCCGTCTATGGCGTCACGCTTCCCCCGAACTACCGGGATTGGCGCGTGATCAGCGTCGCGCACGAGGCAGGCAAGAACAACGACATCCGCGCCATTCTCGGAAACGACATCGCCATCAACGCCTTCAGGACGGGCAAGCGGCCGTTTCCCGATGGCACCATGATCGCTCGGGTGGCGTGGCGATATCAGTCGTCGGCGCGTAATGATGCCGTCTTTCCGACACCCCAGTCTTTCGTTGCCGGCGCGCCCACCAATGTCCAGATCAGCGCCAAGGACTCGAAGCGCTACTTTGCTTCTGGCGGGTGGGGCTACGGCCAGTTCGTGAACGGAAAGCCGGATGGTAACGCCGCGCTGATGGGGCAATGCCTTCCGTGCCATGCCAAGCTCGAGAAGACGGCCGACTTCGTATTCACCCGCTACGCTCCCTAAGACGCGACAAAACATCCGCATCCAAGATTTCTGCTCATCGGATCGCTCCGAGAGTTCATATCTGCGCCGAGCCGACATCTACGAACGGTTCGGTGCCGTGCACGTAGCTGCTCTCATCAAATGCCAGAAACAGGGCGGCGGAGGCGATCTCCGCGGGGGCGGCTAGTCTGCCAAGCGGCGTCGCTTCCTGCGTGGCGTGCTGTATGGCCAAATGCCCTTCCGCCGACACTGAAAGATTTTGCCAGCCCTCGGCCCCCGCCCCGCCGTCAAAATACATCGGTACCGACGGGTTCCTCACGCGGCTTAGATAACCAGACGGTTAGCCACGCCTCGACATTGACGAGCTCGAGTAGGCGAACATTCTCCTCACCGGTCGTCGGACGGTCACGTCGCAGCGTTTCCTCGACCGCGCTTGCATCAAGGAGTCCATGAGCGATGAGCTGTCCGTCAAGCAGGCGTTCGCGCATCTCCTCGCGCTTTCGCGCGACGATCTCACCGCAAAAGGGGTCGGGCGTCCCCTTGTTCTTGCGGTCGAGAATCGCCTGCGGCAGCCGATCGGCGAAGGTGTCGCGCGCTACGGCACGATCCCTGCCACCTGTCCGCCACTGCCAGCTCGGGATCGAAAGGCACGTCTCGACGACGGGTTGCGACAGGAGCGGATGGACGACGGGAGCAACCCGGCTGCGATCGGGTTCGAGCGTCACCTGCGCCCGCAGCAGTCCGGCGATGTGCGCCGCCTTTCCAGGAAGCGCCCCGGGTGGGGCCTCAAGCCACGGATGCGCAAGTGCGAGTCCCTGCAACGACGCAATAAGCTCGGGATGCAGGAACGCCGGACTCGCTCTCCAGCGATAGCCGGGAGCCTCGCGAGCAATGCGCATCGCCGCGCGCGTCACGCGGAGCGGCCCGGCCCCGTTTGGCGGCAGATGTCGCGAAGCGTTGCCACCGCGCCAGCCCCAAGTCCCTCCTGCAACGCCCGGTCAGCCAAGGCCGCCGCGGACCGCGAATAGCAGAAGACATTGTCGCCGCCGTTACCGGTGAAGAAAGCGTAAGCCCCGACGTGTGCGGCAATTGCCCGGTGTGCCGTCTCATAAGGCTGGGCTTCCACCCTCCCCGCCGGACGCGGAAGGTGCGCACCCAGTGCGCGTCCGAGATCGACAGCTTCGAGCGCATAGCGGCATTCGACAAGCGGGAGATTCAAGGCCGCGCAGACTTGCCTGGCATAATCGCGCTCGTCCCCCGCCGGATCATCGGTATAGAGCGTGATGCATGACACCTCTCTTCCTGATCGCTCCCTTATCGATCGGGCGATGCAGTCGACGACGATCGAGGAGTCGAGGCCGCCGGACACGCTGAGCAAAGGATGGCGGTAGAGCGACGACCATGCGCCTATGGATTGATCGATGGCGCGGCGCAGCCGCTCACCTGCCGCCGTGCTCCCTTCGCCCGTCGGCGCTTCTGCAAAGTCCCACGGCGACCAGCTCGTCACCGTGTTTTCCCGGTGTCCGTCGAGGATCAGCGTCGTCCCGGCCAATATCATGTCGATACCGACAAGCGCCGTCTCGCGCGTCGGAAGTCCGCTCCAAAAAAGCATGCGGCCGAGGGCATCCCACCTGACTCCGCCATGCACTGCGCCGCCGGCCGACAGGAGTTCCATGTCGGCGACCGATGGCCGCACCCATTATGTCGAGATCGGCAAGGGTGAGAATGTCGATCCGCACGCGACCGGGACGATCGTGCGGATCGAGCCGGTGTCGGTCGGCATCCGCGAAGCCGACCGTATTGTCGCCGCGATCGCTGCCGCCAACGAAGGACGCTACGACGTCGACGCGCATCTTCGCCATGACCCGTCCGCGACCGAAGCGTTCGCCGAAACCCATGTGCGGCGTCTGGAGGCAATGCGGCGGCTGACCGGCGGCGTCACCCTCGAGGCTGACGGGTCATGGATCATCGCGCCCGATCATCTCGATCGCGCCGCCGCTTATGAAACAGCGCGGGCGAAGGACCGGCCGTGGCGGTCGAGACGCTTTCACCGCACCCGCTGGAAAAGCTGATCGCCGCCGACGCCTCGACCTGGCTCGATCGCGAGTTGGTGGGCGCCGATCCGGCGCCGCTGCGCGATGCCGGCTTCGGGCACGATGCGCGCGACGCACTGGCGCGTCGACGACAATGGTTGATCGCGCAGGGGTTCGCGGAAGAAGTCCAAGGGACCACAACATATCGATCTGGCATGGTCGCGGCACTTCAGCGGCGCGAACTGTTGCGCGTCGGCGCTCAGCTGTCGCGCGAGTTGGGGATGCCGTTCGCGGAGACGGAACCGGGAGCGCGCGTGAGCGGCATCTATCGCCAGCCGGTCGATACGATGAGCGGGCGGTTCGCGCTGGTCGAGAAATCGCGTGAATTTACGCTGGTCCCGTGGCGGCCAGTGCTCGATCGTCATGTCGGCAAGGGCGTGTCCGGTATCATGCGCGGCGACGGCATCAGCTGGAGCTTCGGTCGCGGACGAAGCGGGCCTGGCATTTCCTAGCCTGACATGGGCGCATTCATTCCGCGCTGGGCTTATATTTAATGGTACCCCTCACTTTGAAGCTGTTCATGCAGGGATCACCTTTACGGCGGCCGGCAGGCGTGCCCTCGTCGCCATTACACGGGTATGATTGATCCACGTCGGTAATCTTGGCGCCATAGGAGTGGTTGCGGAGGAATGTTCCGAAATCGAAGCCGCCGCGCCGGCAGCGATCATTCGGACAAGGAATGAACGACGTCGCAGATGCGCTGGTAAAGTGCGGCGGACGGTGTCCTCGCACATTGTACCAACCCCATGGATTGTCATCGATCGTGAAGTCGATCGCTTCCACGTTGGGAAAGGCCTCGCCGAAGTTTCCCGTACTACGCGCCAGCCAAGGAGTTGTGTCAGCCATAAAGCCTCCTAGTTTCGCCAGGTCTGGCGCAACTCTTGGTCGAACCAGCGTTCAGCATCTTCAAGCGCGCCCATCGTGGATCGGAACACGAAATAGCCCGAATAACCCTGTTCTTCGGCCCAACGCCTGAAGGCGGAGAAAGACGGCTGCTCAGCGGAGCCCACGGCAATGCCGGCAGCCTCAGCCCATTGGTGAACCAGAGTGCGGATAGCCGGTTCTGCCTCTGTGCGCTTCATTGGGATCTTCCTCGTCATCGGGGCAAATGCTGTCTTCCATATCCGGACGGCGCACACCACCGCCCGACGGCTAGGGCTTCCGGATCAGCGAGACGTTGAGTGATCGCAGCGCTGGTTCAAGGTCGGCGAGGCGGACGAGATCGACGACCGGGCAAGCCGGGTCGAGCTTCGAGCTGGTTGCCCGATCATAGACAGCCACGCACTCGGCGTTCGTGATCCGCGACATATAGACGATGCCGTCAAAGTCGGTGGTATCGTACAATTCCTGGCTGAACCGGCGCCCGGATTGCTGTGCCCTGCCGCGCACGGCGTTGGTCGGCACCCCCAACCGGCTTGCGCCGCTCGCGCGCAGGTCCAGAAGTTTCAACGGCGCGAGCGACATCATGCTCGCGATGACGGATTGCTCTACATCCTCTTCGAGCAGCTCGCGTTTCTGCTTCCCTTGGTAGCGGTCGCGAATGATCGCTTCGGCGAGCGCCGTCTGCAAATCCTGAGCGACGTAGAGTAGCTTGAAGCTGTCGGTCGGGCTGGCGAAGCGTGTCTTGCCATAGCCCATGCCGGTCGGCGTCGCGCGATGCGCCGCGTCCATGATGCGCAGATAGCCGGTCACGTCGATACTGACGGCCAACTCCCGCAATATGGCCTTGTCGAGCGTCACGGGCGATCGAAGACAGTCCGGGCCGCTTCCACGACCTCTTTGCGACGATCCTGTTTGAGCAGATCGATTGGGCGCTTGTCGCCAAGCAACGGGCTGGGGTTCACCATCCAGAACCAGGCCCGGCGTGGGCTATCGACGATATCGAGAATATCGCGAATGCCCTGCGCCGGCCGCCCATCGACAAACTGTGCAAGCGGGAAGACGTGCTTACGCGCGCCCTTGAGCAAGGCGACCACTTCGCCGCGACGCTGCCAGTCGTGGAGCGTCGAGCGGGCAATCCCCATGTCCTCCATAAGCGCGCTCGATCCAGCCAGGGGACCAGCCCAATCCGCGAGCGGAATATCGATCGCATAGTCGGAGAGCCTGCGGCGCCCTTCCTCGATATCCACCAGCTCGCCAAAGCCCGCGCCCTTGCGAGACTCGATCTCGACAGGAGCCGGAATCTCGATCCGACCGTTTGCGTTGTCGCCGCGTGCCCAGGCCGCGATCATGTCGGCCAGGTCACCGCTCCGGCTCTTCAACCGCTTCTGCTGGGAGGGCGACAGTCCGACCACTGCGGCGGCTACCGTCGCGACAATCTGCGCCGTATTGGCCGCTGCCGCCTTAGCGAGGCTCGGCTCGTAGCGGGTGAGCGCGTCGCTCACCTCGCTCGCCACCAGTTTGCGCACGCCTGCGCGGGCATTGGCACTCTGCAATTGCGTCGCCATGAGTCTCGTTCCTTTTCGGAATCCGATATAGCGACGTTCATCCGGTTTGTCCAGAATGTCCGGTTTGTACGAAGTTCGGTTCGTCCGTGCCTAGCCCATCGGTCCGAGGTCAGGCGGCAATAGCGACGGCTGCGCAGACGATCGCAAGCCGGGTTCGTCGAACTGGATATCGAAGCAGCGCAGGCGCTCGGCAAGCTGGCGCGCGACATCAGCGACCGCCGCGCCCCGTCGATACCGATCGGGATTGCTCAGATCATCCAACAGCCGGGGCGCAGTGCCTGCCAGTGCGACTTCCAGATGGAGAGAAAGTGCCTCTTCGTCGATTCGTGCCATAGAGACGTGAGAACAAATAAGGAACGACGAGTCAATTCTATATTGGGCTTCGCTCATAGCGGCGCGAGCCGCGCTGAGCTGCGTCCCGGCGCTGCGAGACCGTAATTTCCCAACGAGCCGAACGGATCGATTTTTGCGGGCATGAACCCGAAGGGCATCTCCGCCTTCGGGCGGAGCGCCCAAATGACACCGACCAAGCTGCTTATCGGTCAGATTATCGTGGTGTTCGCGATCGTGATCGCCGGCCTGTGGGCGGCGACGCAGTGGGCGGCGGCGATGCTCGCCTATCAGCCGCAGCTCGGGCTCCCTTGGTTCACCCTGTTCCACACGCCGATCTATCGGCCCTGGGCGATCTTCCCGTGGTGGTATCACTACGATGCCTACGCGCCGCAGGTTTTCGACAAGGCGGGCATGATTGCCGGCGCCAGCGGGTTCGTCGGCTGCGCTGCCGCAATCTTCGGGTCACTGTGGCGCGCGCGCCAGCAGCGCTACGTCACGACCTACGGTTCGGCGCGCTGGGCCGAGGTCAGCGAGATGGAACGCGCCGGGCTGCTTGGCGATGCCGGCGCCTTTCTCGGTCGGCACCATGGCCGCTACCTGCGCCATGACGGCCCCGAGCATGTGATGGCGTTCGCGCCGACCCGCTCGGGCAAGGGCGTCGGTCTGGTCGTACCAACCCTGCTGAGCTGGACCGGCTCGGCGGTCATCCATGACATCAAGGGCGAGAATTGGCAGCTCACCGCGGGCTGGCGCTCGCGCTTTTCGCATGCCCTGCTGTTCAATCCGACCGATGCACGATCGGCGCATTACAACCCGCTGCTGGAGGTCCGCCGCGGCGAGAACGAGGTCCGCGACGTCCAGAATATCGCCGATATCCTGGTCGACCCGGAAGGGGCGCTCGAACGCCGCAACCATTGGGAGAAAACCAGCCATTCGCTGCTGGTCGGGGCGATCCTGCATATCCTCTATGCCGAGGAAGAGAAGACGCTCGCCCGCGTGGCAACCTTCCTGTCCGACCCGCAGCGTCCGTTCGTGGCGACGCTCAAGCGGATGATGACGACCAATCATCTCGGCACGACCGAGGATCCGCAGGTCCACCCCGTCATCGCGTCGGCAGCCCGCGAAGTGCTCAACAAGTCCGACAATGAGCGCAGCGGCGTTCTCTCCACCGCGATGTCGTTTCTCGGGCTTTATCGCGATCCGACCGTTGCCGAGGTAACGTCGCGCTGCGACTGGCGGATTGCCGATCTGGTCGATGCGGCGCAGCCGGTCTCTCTCTACCTCGTCATCCCGCCGTCGGACATCAGCCGCACTAAGCCACTGGTCCGTCTGATCCTCAACCAGATCGGCCGCAGACTAACCGAACGCCTCGATGGCGTCGGGTCGGCGAAACGTAACCACAGGCTGCTGATGATGCTGGACGAGTTTCCGGCATTGGGGCGCCTCGATTTCTTCGAGACCAGCCTTGCCTTCATGGCCGGCTACGGCGTGCGCGCCTTCCTGATCGCCCAGAGTCTCAACCAGATCGAGAAGGCTTACGGCGAGCACAATTCGATCCTCGATAACTGTCATGTCCGCGTCGCGTTCGCGACCAATGACGAACGCACCGCCCGCCGTATCTCGGACGCACTCGGTACCGCCACCGAGCAGCGCTCGATGCGCAATTATGCCGGCCACCGTCTCTCACCCTGGCTCGCGCATGTCATGGTCAGCCGGCAGGAAACCGCACGACCGTTGCTGACGCCCGGAGAGGTGATGCAGCTTCCGCCCGTCGACGAGCTGGTGCTCGTGTCCGGTCTGGCGCCGATCCGCGCGCAGAAGCTGCGCTATTACGAAGACCACAACTTCACGTCGCGTATCGCGCCGCCGCCCGCACTTGCCGACGGCAACTATCCCGACAAGCCCAAGGTGCGTTCCGACGATTGGGGCAGCTTCGCCCGCCGACCCGATGCGCGCCTCGTCGTCGCGGAAGACGCTGCCGAGGCTGAAGCCGAAGATGGTGGCCTCGAGCAGCAACGCCATCCGAGCCTTGCCGAGGAAGCGCCCACGACACCCGAGCAGCCGAAGCAGCTCGATTTGCTCGCCGCCGACCAGGACGAGGGCGACCTCGCCGCCGATCAACGGGCGATGGACCGCGCCCGCGGACTGAGCGCGGTCGCGCGCGGCTACGGCATCGACGAAGCCGGCGGGCGCGACCTGCTGCCGGGGCTCTGAGCGATGAAATTCCGCCAGAACCTCTATATCGATCAAGCGCTCAGCGATGCGCTCGATGACCTTGCGCGCAAGCCGGGAACGAACAAATCGCAGATCGTCAGCGATGCGCTCGCAGCCTACCTGGCGCGCAAGGGCACCAAGGAGATCGACGACCTGCTGAAGGGCAGGCTTGATCGCATCTCCCGTGAGATCGGCCACGCCCGGCGCGACATCGAGGTGTTGCTCGAAAGTCTGTCGCTGTTCGTCCGCTATCAGCTGACCGTAACCGCGCCATTGCCGGAAGCAGACACCGCAGCACGCGCGGTCGGGCGCGAGCGGTTCGAGGCCTTCGTGAATCAGGTCGGCCGGCAGATCGGTTCGGGCAAGCGCTCGATCGGCCCGATCGAAGATGCGGAGGCGGGGCGATGAGCGAGACGCTTTCCGCCGATCGTCGCCGCGCGATGCTGCGCACCGCAATGGGGCCGACCATCGCCGCCGCGCTCGCCGATCCGGCCGTCATCGAGATCATGGTCAATCCCGACGGCGCGCTCCGGCTCGACCGACTTGGCGAAGGGCGAACCGATACCGGCACCCGCTACGATCCGGCCCAGGTCGAGCGGATCATCCGCCTGGTCGCAAGCCACGCCCGTACCGAAGTCCACGCCACGTCTCCGATCGTGTCGGCCGAGCTGCCGCCGCACGGTGAGGGCGCAGGCGAGCGGTTCGAGGGGGTCCTGCCGCCGGTCTGCCTCGCACCCTGCTTCTCGATCCGCAAACCCGCGGCGAAGATCTACACGCTGCTCGATTATGTGACCGACGGCATCATATCGGCCGACTCCGCGCGGCTGCTGTCGCGTGCCGTTGTCGATCGCAGGAACATCCTGGTCGCAGGCGGCACGTCGTCGGGCAAGACCACGCTTGCCAACGCGCTGCTCGCCGAGATGGCGCATCTCGATGAGCGCGTCATCCTGATCGAGGACACGCGCGAACTGCAATGCGCGGCATCCGATATCGTGGCGCTTCGTACCCGGCCCGGCATCGTCGGCATGGCCGACCTGGTTCGCTCGACGCTGCGGCTGCGCCCCGACCGCATCATCGTCGGCGAAGTCCGCGGGGCCGAAGCGCTCGACATGCTAAAGGCATGGAACACCGGCCATCCCGGCGGCATCGCCACCGTGCATGCCAACAGTGCGGTCTCCGCACTCTACCGGCTCGAACAGCTCGTGCAGGAAACGGTCGTCACCGTTCCGCGCCGGCTGATCGCCGAGGCCATCGACATGATCGTGTTCATCGCCGGTCGCGGCCTCGCCCGCCGGGTCGAGACCATCGCACGCGTCGCCGGCGTCGATCCCGACGGCGGCTACGCCATCATCGACCTCACCCCCGATCCCACCATCCCCAAGCCAGGAGAATGACAATGCGCCTTGCTCACATGCCCGCCCTTTCCGTTCCGGGGCGCCGCTCGACCTTCCTCGTCGGTGCCGCACTTGGCCTCGGCCTCACCATCGCCAGCCACGCCCAGGCCGCCGGCACCGGCATGCCGTGGGAGCAGCCGCTTCAGCAGGTGCTGGATTCGGTTCAGGGGCCGGTCGCCAAGATCGTCGCGGTGATCATCATCATCGTCACCGGCCTGACCCTTGCGTTCGGCGAGACGGCTGGCGGCTTCCGCAAGCTCATCCAGATCATTTTCGGGCTCAGCATCGCGTTCGCGGCGTCGAGCTTCTTCCTGTCGTTCTTCTCGTTCGGCGGCGGGGCGCTGATCGCGTGATCGGGCCAAACTCTTACAATGCCGCCCATATCGAGGGCTTCGAGGCTCCGCTGCACCGGTCGCTCGCCGAGCCGATCCTGCTCGGCGGTGCGCCGCGGACGATTGCGATCGTCAACGGCACACTCGCGGCTGCGCTCGGGATCGGCCTCCAGCAGTGGATTGCCGGGCTCGTGGTGTGGGCGTTCGGACACACGCTCGCCGTGCTCGCCGCCAAGCGCGATCCCGATTTCGCATCGGTCCTGGCCCGGCATCTTCGTCAGAAAGGGCATCTCGCATGCTGAGCCTGCGCGAATATCGCAGCCGAGCCGACCGGCTTGCCGACCATCTTCCCTGGGCGGCGCTGATCGCCCCCGGCATCGTCCTCAACAAGGACGGTAGCTTCCTACGCGTTGCGCGGTTCCGTGGACCCGATCTGGAATCCGCGACCGAAGCCGAATTGGTGTCCGCCTGCGCACGGGCGAACAACGTGCTCCGGCGCTTCGGCACCGGGTGGGCGTTGCAATTCGAAGCCGAACGGCGCGAAGCGCTCGGCTATGCTGCCAGTGCCTTCCCCGATCCGGCATCCTGGCTCGTCGATGAGGAGCGCCGTTCCGGCTTCGAAAATGCCGGTCAGCATTTCGAGAGCCATTACCATCTCACCCTCACCTATATGCCGCCGGGCGATCAAGCCGATACGGCAGGCCGGGCCCTCGTCGAGCGCAGTGACGACGTAAAGGGGCGCGACTGGCGACAGGCGCTTGGCGCCTTCGTCACCGAAACCGATCGCGTGCTCGACCTGATGTCCGGCTTCATGCCCGATGTCCGGGCGCTCGACGACGGCGAGACGCTGACGTTCCTGCACGGGACGATATCGGCGCGGCGGCACGGCGTCGCCGTTCCCGAAACGCCGATGTATCTCGACGGCGTGCTGGTGGACACGCCGCTGACCGGCGGGCTCGAGCCCATGCTGGGCGATCAGCATCTCCGCACGCTGACGATCCTCGGCTTTCCAAACGTCAGCCGGCCCGGAATCCTCGACGCGCTCAATCACCAGGATTTCGGGTATCGCTGGGTCACGCGGTTCATCGCGCTCGACAAGACCGACGCGATCAAGGCTTTGACCAGGCTGCGCCGCCAGTGGTTCAACAAGCGCAAGTCGGTGACCGCGCTGCTGCGCGAGGTGATCTACAACCAGCCGGTCCAGTTGCTCGACAGCGACGCCGACAACAAGATGGTCGACGCCGACCTCGCACTCCAGGCGCTTGGCGGCGATCATGTCGCGTTTGGCTATATGACCACCACCATCACGGTGGCGGACGGCGATCGCGCGGCTGCAGAACGGAAAGTCCGCGCGGTCGAGCGGATCGTCAACGGCCTCGGCTTCACTACGATCCGCGAGACCATCAACGCGGTCGAATCCTGGCTCGGATCACTGCCCGGGCAGATTTACGCGAATGTCCGGCAGCCCCTGGTCCACACGCTGAATCTTGCCCATCTGATGCCGTTGTCGTCGGTCTGGGCTGGGCCGGTCCGCAACGCCCATCTCGATGGTCCGCCACTGCTCTTTGCCGAGACGAGCGGTTCGACGCCGTTCCGCTTGGCCACCCATATCGGCGACGTCGGCCACATGCTGATCGTTGGCCCGACCGGTGCCGGTAAGTCGGTGCTGCTCGCGCTGCTTGCCTTGCAGTTCCGGCGTTACCGGCAAGCGCAGATCTATGTATTCGACAAGGGCTTCTCGGCACGCGCGGCCGTGCTCGCAATGGGCGGCGCACATCATGCGCTGGGGCTCGGTGGCGAGCATGATGGCGAGGCGCGGGCGATTGCGTTCCAGCCGTTGCGCCACATCGAACGCGGTGATGAGCGCGCCTGGGCGGCGGAATGGATCGCGGCCCTGCTCGCGCATGAGCATGTCGCAGTTACGCCCGAGATCAAGGAATCGCTGTGGTCGGCGTTGAACAGCCTGGCTACCGCCCCGATCGAGGAGCGGACGCTCACCGGCCTGTCGCTGCTGCTCCAGTCGACCGCATTGCGGTCAGCGCTCTCGCCTTACACGTTGGAAGGGCCATTCGGCCGCCTGCTCGACGCCGACGAGGATGATCTCGCCATCGCCGACATCCAGTGTTTCGAGACGGAGGCGCTGATGGGCCAAGCCGGCGTCGTCGCACCTGTGCTCACCTACCTGTTCCACCGACTCGAGGAACGGTTCGACGGGCGGCCGACCTTACTCGTGCTCGACGAGGCCTGGATCTTCCTCGATCATCCGCTCTTCGCCGCGCGCATCCGCGAATGGCTGAAAACGCTCCGCAAGAAGAATGTCGCGGTCGTGTTCGCTACGCAGAGCCTCGCCGACATCGCGAACAGTTCGATCGCGCCCGCCATCATCGAAAGCTGCCCGCAGCGCATCTTGCTGCCGAACGACCGCGCGATCGAGCCCCAAGGTCGCGCCGCCTATGAGCGGTTCGGCCTCAACGACCGCCAGATCGAACTGATCAGCCGCGCTACACCGAAGCGGCAATATTATCTGCAATCGGCGCGCGGCAACCGCCTGTTCGAACTCGGCCTTGGACCCGTAGCGCTGGCGCTGTGCGGCGCGTCCGATCCCGCAACCCAGGCCCGCATCGATGCCCAGCTCGCCGAGCACGGCGCGCATGATTTTGCCGCCGCCTTCTTGAGCGGTGCCGGCCTCGACTGGGCCGCCGGCCTGCTCGCCGATTTCCCCCATCCCCAAGCCCCCCAAGCAGGAGATCTGTAATGCGTATCGTTTTTCGCAAATATCTCGCCGCGTCCGCGCTCGGACTCGGCGCCGTCGGTTCGCTCATTATGGGTGTGAGTGTGCCGAGCACACCGGCCCATGCTCAGCTCACGGTGTTCGATCCGGGCAATTACAGCCAGAACATCCTCACGGCGGCCCGTACGCTGCAGCAAGTCAACAACCAGATCCAGTCGCTCCAGAACCAGGCGACGATGCTAATCAATCAGGCGAAGAACCTCAGCCGCATCAACTTCCCGGAGTTGCAGGCACTCACAAGCACGCTTCAGCAGATCGACCAGCTGATGGGACAGGCGCAGGCGATCCGGTTTCAGGTTTCCGGGCTGGATCAGCAGTTCAGCCAACTTTTCCCAAGCGACTTTGGTCAGGCGCTGCGGACCAACCAACAGGTGATCGGGGCCCGCTCCCGGCTCGACGCGAGCATGGATGCGTACAAGCACACGATGACCGTGCAGGCACAGGTGGTCGAGAATGTCTCGGCCGATGCGCAGACGCTGTCCGACATCGTATCGCGCAGCCAAGGTGCCGAAGGATCTTTGCAGGCGCAGCAGGCGACCAACCAGTTGCTCGCGCTGACCGCGAAGCAGCAGCTCCAGATCCAGACCTTGATGGCAGCCCAATACCGCGCCGACGCGACCGAGGCCGCCCGCCGCGTCCAGGCCGAGCAGGAAGCGCGCACCGCGACCCAGAAATTCCTCGGAAGCGGGCACGCCTACACGCCGCAATGAGCTGAGGGGACGCCGGCTTCAGCTCCCCCGCCGGCATTCCCTCGTCGCGGAGCTCTGTTGGGCCTTCGCCCCCATGGCCGCCAGGGCTCCGCGACACCCGTCATCCTCGCCTTCTTCATCCTCGCCGTGCAGCTCTTCATCACGATCATCGAGTTCAAGCTTACCACGCTCGCAGGCTTCGTGCTCGTTCCCTTCTCGCTGTGGAGTCGCACGAGCTTCCTCGCCGAGCGCGTGCTCGGCAACGTGGTCTCGTCGGGCATCAAGGTAATGGTGCTCGCCGTCATCGTCGGTATCGGCTCGGGCTTCTTCTCCCAATTCGTCGACGCGTTGCAGGGTCAGGAGCCCAACATCGGCCAGGCCATGAGCCTCGTGCTTGCGAGCATCACACTATTCGGTCTCGGCATCTTCGGCCCCGGCATCGCATCCGGTCTTGTCGCCGGCGCGCCGCAACTCGGCGCGGGCGCGGCCGTTGGCACCGCGCTCGGTGCTGGTGCTGCGTTCGCGGTGGGAGGCGGAGCGGCCGTCGCGGCAGCGCGCGGCGTGGCGGGCGGTGCCCTTGGCGCGATCCGTGCCGGCACCGCGATGGGCTCGGCTGCGTCGACCGCTGCACAGCTCGGCAAGGAAACCGGCGGCTCTGCGATCGGCGGGATGGCTGCTGCTGCCAAGGGCGCCGTGTCACAGAGGGTCGGCAGCGCCCTTGGACTTGGCGAGGCCGCCGAACGTGGCCGCAATGCTGCCTGGACCGCGCTCAGCGGCGCAAACGCCGCTTCCGGTTCCGGAGCGCCGGGCTCTGGCAGCGGCGATTCGGCTCCCGCCTGGGCTCGCAATCTGCGTGCCCAACAGACTGCCCGGCACCACCGCCAGCTTGCCTATCACACGCTGAAGGACGGCGATCGTGGCGGCACCTCCGCAACCCCAGACATCAAGGAAAAGGAGTAATCCCCATGCGATTCAAGCGCGCCGTGCAGCGCTATGGGCGAACGCCTGAACCCGAAACACCTTACCAACGTGCAGGGCAACTCTGGGACGAGCGGATCGGATCGGCCCGCGTCCAGGCGCGTAACTGGCGGCTGATGGCCTTCGGCGGACTGTTCCTGACCACCGGACTGTCCGCCGGGCTGGTCTGGCAATCGATGCAGAGCCGCGTCGTTCCCTATGTCGTCGCGGTCGATGCGCTTGGCGAAGCACGGGCGATCGCGCCCGCTGCGACCGACTATCGCCCGACCGACCCTCAGATCGCCTGGTTCCTCGGCCGATTCATCACCGATATTCGGGGAAGGTCGCTCGACCCCGTGCTGATGCGGACCAACTGGCTGGCGGCCTATGACTTCATATCCCCGCGCGGGGCCATCTTTCTCGGTGAATATGCCCGCTTGGCGAATCCGTTCGCGGACGTCGGCGACAAGACGGTGTCGGTGCAGGTCACCAGCGTCGTCCGCGCGTCGGATACATCCTTCCAGGTGAAGTGGGTGGAGACCGCGTTCGACCGAGGAAGCCTCACCGGCACCTCGCACTGGACCGCAATCCTGACGGTCACGGTCAAGCCACCGAAGAATGCCGATACACTGCGGAAGAACCCGCTCGGACTCTACGTCGATGCGATCGATTGGAGCCGCGAACCCGACGCACCCACACCGAGCGCGATGGCTTCGCCACGGCCAGCGCCGACCGCGGCGCCGACGAATCTCCCGCTCGGCTCACCTCTCGATCCCAACCTCGCGCCATCCCCACAGGAGAACCGCCAATGAAACCCGCCTTGCTCGCGGCGACGATGTTGGTCGCTGTTTCCTCCGCGCATGCCCAGACGGCGGCTTCGACGCCGGCTGTTCCGGCGCCAAGCCAGCCAACGCCCGGGGCAGCGCCGGTCGGGCCGCCCGTCGCCGCCGATGCCCCGCCGCTCGCAGTGTCGCCGCTTCGTCACCGGCTGAAACCGTTGTCGCCGGCGGCGCGGCGCGTTCGGACCGCCAATCGCGAGGCGACGCTCGAGCCGCAAGCCCATGCTTTCGTGAATGCCGCGCAGATCTATCCGTTCAGCGACGGCGTACTCTATCGGCTCTATGCCGCACCGGAACTGGTGAGCGATATCGCCTTGCAGGCCGGTGAAATCATCATCTCGGTGGCGGCCGGCGACACCGCGCGCTGGACCGTGGGCGACACAACCAGCGGCACCGGTGAGGCCAAGCGTGTGCACATCCTGGTGAAGCCGTTCATCGCGGGGCTGACGACCAACCTGATCATCACCACAGACCGACGCACATATCATCTCCAGCTTGAGAGCACGGCGACGACGGCGATGTCGGCGTTGTCCTGGACTTACCCGCAGGACGAATTGCTGGCTATCAAACGGGCGGCAGACCAGCAGCGCGCTGCGGCGCCGGTCGCGAGCGGGCTCGCGGTCGAGCAGCTGAACTTTGGCTATGCGATCACGGGAGACAGGCCGAACTGGCGCCCGCTTCGTGCATTCGACGATGGTCGCCAGACCTTCATCGAATTTCCGCCGAGCTTGGCTGTCGGAGAGGCGCCGCCACTGTTCGTCGTGGGTCCGAAAGGCGATGCGCAACTCGTCAACTACCGCGTGTCCGGACGCTTCTATGTCGTCGACCGCCTGTTCGATGCCGCTGAACTCCGGCTCGGCGAGAAGAAACAGGCCGTCGTGCGGATCACGCGCGGCGGCGACGCGGGGCGCCCGAACCACCGGAGGGCATCATGACCGACGAAACCACCGAACGGCCGGCGCCCGCGAAGGCTGATCCCGAAACCCTCGTCCTGCGCGGTTCACCCGGCCGGGTCGTCCGGTTCCGGCGCGGTGCGGTCGTCGCAATCGCCGCACTGGGATCGACCGCGATCGTTGGATCGGCTTGGTTCGCACTGAAGCCGACGACGTTCCACGTCATTGCGGCGAACGAGGATAGGCCAGACATTGGAGCGAAGGCGCCGGCCGACGCGCTCGCCAACGCGCCGAAGAGCTATGGTGACGTGCCCCAGCTCGGTCCGCCGCTTCCGGGCGACCTTGGGCGGCCGATCCTTGAGCATCAGCAGTCGATCGGCAGTGCGATCCCGCCTGGCGGTTCCGACCAGCGGGCGCAGGCTGCGGAGGCCGAACGTCAACGCGTCGCTGCCGAGCAGAAGGCCGCGCGCGAGTCCGGCGTGATGATGCAAATTTCGGGTGCGAACCGTCCGGGTGCAGTGGAGCCGCCCGCACCAATCGCTTCGACAGCGTCTCCCGGGGATGCCGGGACGGCGAAGATTGCGCTCGATCCGGATCGCGATCCGAACGGGCAACAGCGCAAGGCGGACTTCGTCGGTGCGGCGGATCGGACCAGCGATATCAATCCCCACGCGCTCATGCCGTCGCCATCACCCTACACGCTGATGGCGGGCAGCATCATCAGCGCCAGTCTTATCACGGGTCTGAATTCCGATCTGCCTGCCCTCGTGACGGCGCAGGTCACCGAGAATGCCTATGACAGCGTCACCGGACGGATCCTGCTAATCCCGCAGGGTTCACGGCTGGTCGGCAGCTATGACAGTGTCGTCGCGTTCGGACAGAAGCGAGCCCTCGTCGTCTGGCAACGGATCATCCTGCCCGACGGTGCGTCGGTCCGCATCGACAACGTGCCGGCGACCGACACGGCCGGCTATGCGGGGCTGTCGGACAAGGTAGATGTCCACACCTGGCAACTGCTCAAGGGCGTCGCACTATCGACATTGCTCGGGGTCGGAACGCAGCTGAGCTTCGGCAGCAATGAAAGCGATCTGGTTCGCGCAATCCGGGAGTCCGCGCAGCAGAGCGGGTCGCGCGCAGGCGATCAGCTCGTCACGCGCAACCTCAACATTCAGCCGACGATCCGTGTCCGGCCCGGCTGGCCGCTCCGGGTCGTGGTGCACAAGGACATCGTGTTTTTGAAATCCGATAGCACGGAGAGGTGATATGGCCGAGATCAAGCTTGCGAGGCTGCCTGACCGCACTCCGGTCAAGTTGACGATCACGGTGGCGCCGGAATTGCACCACGCGCCTACCGACTATGCGGCCATCTACAACGAAACCTATGGCCAGTCCGAGCCTGTCGCCGAACTCGTGCCCTATATGTTGTCCGCTTTCCTGGCCAGTGACCGAGGGTTTGCAAAAGCGCGCACGAACCTCCCTGACGCCAAGCGCTACGATGCCTGAGACTTGGGAGCAGCCGGAACGATTCATTCGGCTCCCCGAGGTCTGCCGGCGGGTCGGCCTAGGAAAGTCGATGATCTACGAGATGATACAGAAGGGGCGCTTTCCGAAGCCGTATAAACTCACGCCCTTTACGTCGTGCTGGAGCGAGCACGAGATCGTGGCGTGGATTGCCGATGTGAAGGACGGTTTTGAAGGAAAGAAACGCAAGGTGTGACACGCGGGAGCAATAGATCTGACCCCTCATTGACATAGATAAAGAGCGTACAAGCGGGGATAGGAGATCCGAAGTCCGCGCTTCCGGCCGATTGATCCGAGGCGGTCAAGCGGCTACAATCATCCCGCACCGACGAGTTGGTGCCCAAGCGATCGGTCCTAAAAAGGGCAAGATTTCAATCGCGTGGCTTCAGGCGTGGCGCCTTGAGGAAATCGAACTGAAAGACGTATAAGAATCAGGGCTTTATCGTCGCAGTTCGAATCCCTCCCGCTCCGCCATTACCCATTGAAATAACTAATTTTTTCCAAGGTGGGCCCGCTGTCCACCATAATGTCCGCCATCGGTTCGGCGCTTGCATGGTGCCCACAATCGGGTTCGGGCTAGCCGTCGATCTGCGCGGCCCATTTATTTTGGCGATCGATTTCGATCTGCACCCGTTGCTTTTGCGGCGTGAACGAAGCCGTCCCTTGCTGAAATGCGGTCGCGAATCGGGTTGTCGCCGCCTTTGCCTTTGCGCACGGTTTGGCGAACATCGCGGGCACTTGCGCCGGACAGAATTTCGCGACCGGGTTCGCCGCCGCCCTCGCATCGTCCACTATGCCGTTAAGCCGGATGGCGTATTGGCTTCGGACAACTTCGATTTGGTTCGTGCCGACTTCGACCTGATTTGCGGCCACTGCTAGTTGGCCGCGTTGCACGCCCGACAACGAAGGCGCGGTTTCGTCACTTCTTTTGTGAGAGGCGGATATATGCATATCCATGATTAATTCTTCGCCCGAATTTTGCGTAAGTTGGCATCGCTCTCCCCACCCTTCCAGTACATATTCGCCACGGTATGCGGAAGACTGCGGGGCTCAGTGTAGGGCTATACATCGTAATTTAATTTCATAGTAATATCAATTCTATAAGAATTGCCTACACTCTCTCCCACAGTACTTGCTGGCATCCGGGATCAGTTCACCGTCTGCTGATGCTCACATTTCATCTCGCGCGGAGCGCGTGACAATTATTTCCGTGTCGGTGCGGTGGGAGACGCGTGCGATCCCGTTCAGCTCCAGCGCCGTCACGAAGCCTTCGACATCGCCCGCTGCAAATACACCGACAATATTGGTAGGCGGTGCGGGCCCGTCCGCAAAGACGATCTTGCGCGCGGAATAGCGGTTCACCTCTTTCAGCGCCTCCGCGAGCGGTTCACGGACAAAGGTCAAGCGGCCCGTCAGCCAGCTCGTCTCGCTCCCGGTGTCGACGTGCGTCACCTTCCAGCCGCGATCCGATTTCGCGACCAGGCGTGCCCCGGCTACCATATCGACACGGCGTCCGGGCCGGACCCAGCCGTTTGGCTGCTCGACCCGCACCTTTCCTTCGATCAGCGTAACGGTCAGCTTCGCCTGGTCGTCGAGCTGGACGTCAAATTCCGTCCCAACCGCGCGGATCGTCTTGCTCGCCGCTTCGACGAAAAAGGGGTGCAACCGGTCCTTGGCGACTTGAAAAAAGGCATGCCCCCGGATCAGTTGCAAGCGTCGACGGGCCCCCATTTCGACGACCCGCAGTTCGCTCTCCGCGTCGAGCGTTACCACCGAACCGTCGGTCAACGTCGCGGTGGTGCGCTGGCCGGTGCCGGTGCGGAACACCTCCCCGTCTGAACCGAACAAGGATCGCAGCGGATTGCCATAGTGCAGAAAGGTCACAGAGGAGGAGACCAGCAACAGCACCGCAGCCGCCACCGCCAGCAAAGCCTTGAAGCGCGCTGGAAGATTGTAGGCCTGAACCGCGTGTTCGCGCATTTCGAGGACGGCTGGGTCGTTGGCAATGGAATCGAGCGCATCCCAGTGTTGTTGCAGCCGCTCGAGGCGGGCTTCAGCATCTGGGTTGCGTGCGAGCCAATCCTTGAACGTCGCCCGTTCCTCCGCTGCCATGTCTCCGGCGCGCCGCGCGCTGAACCAACGCGTCGCTTCGGCCTGCAAAGTGTCGTCCAGGCGCTTGGGCACCTTCGTCACTGACTGTCCTCCATCACGTCGGACAGACGGACCAAGGCCCGGTGGATCAACTCCTTTACCGAATTTTTGGTGATACCCATCCGCACCGCGATCGTCTGGTATGTCATGTTTTCGAAGCGGTGCATGACGAAGGCGGCGCGAACGCGCGGCGGCAGGTTCGCGATGGCCTGAACGACCAGGGCATATTGTTCCCGCCCGATCGCAATGCGTTCGGGAGACATATCATCGCGAGGTTCGGCCTTGGTCCCCTCAATTACACCGGGCATCGACGGTGAACGACCGCCATCGGCGCGATAGCGGCTGATCAAGACGTTTTGTGCGACGCGGAAAAGATAGCGTTCGGCATGTTCGATTGGCTGGTTAGGCTGGGCCGTTTGCATGCGCAGAAAAACATCCTGAACAAGATCATCAATATCGGCTGCATTCACCCGCCGGGCCAGGAAGCGGCGCAAGCCCGGGCCATAGCGATTCATCCATTCCGTCAAATCATAGCTATGCAGCGGACCGGTTGCCGCCTGCATGGGATCAGCCTTTTCCGGACGGTCTCCGCTCATGCGTCCTGCTCCGCCGGACATTCCGGCATATCACAGCTGTTAGACGGTGCTTTGCTATGATCGGGGGGATCAAGCGAGACTTTTGTTGTGATCGTTACGATTCGTTGGCGGAAATATTTCGTTTTTTGAAAAGGATCCCCCCGCCCGCATCGTCGTCGCGTCTTAGGTTTACGGAAGCGGATTCGGCTCAAGTCGAAACGCAAAACAAAGGAGGGGATTATGACCTTTGGGTCGTTGCGCGTTCGTCGATCGATGTTGTGCGGAATCGCGCTGACGGGGTTGATCGTATCGACGTGTGGAAGCCCCGCCTTTGCCGAGACGCCCTATCATATCCGCCCGCAGTCTCTCGATCTCGCCTTGCGCGATTTTGGTTTGCAGAGCGGGCTGACGATCATGGCGGACGCGGCGCTGACCCGGGGCAAGACGAGCCCCGGTATCGCCGGTGCGGCAACGCCGGAAGCCGCGCTCAGCGCGATCTTGCGCGGTTCCGGCCTGACCTACCGTCGACAGGGCAAGGTCTTCGTGATCCAGCCCGCGTCGCTTGGCAGCGCGGAGGGAAACGGTCAGGCGGCCGCCCCGGTCGCTGCCGTATCGCCTGAGCCCACCCAGACCGAAACCACCGGCCAGGATATTATCGTCACCGCCCAGAAGCGGCGCGAATCCATCCAGAAAGTACCGATCGCGGTATCGGCGTTCAACGCCAAGGCCCTCGACCAGTATAAGATCGAGGGGGGTGCCGAGCTTGAACGCGCGGTGCCCAACGTCAATTTCTCCAAGAACAATTTCAGCGGCTACAATTTCTCGATCCGCGGGGTCGGCACCAAGGCCGTTTCCGTGAGCACGGATCCGGCCGTCGCGATCAGCTATAACAATACACCTTTATTGCGAAACCGGCTGTTCGAGCAGGAATATTTCGATGTCGAGCGCGTCGAAGTGCTACGCGGGCCACAAGGTACGCTCTATGGTCGCAATGCGACGGCGGGTGTCGTCAACATGCTTCCGAACAAGCCAAGCGACCGGTTCGAAGGCATGCTGAAGGGCGAGGTCGGCAATTACGATACGCGCCGCGTGAGCGGCATGATCAACGTCCCGCTGACGGATAGCTTCGCGGTGCGCGTCGCCGGTGCCTACACCAATCGTAGCGGGTTCGACTACAACACCGTGACCAACCGCGCGATCAACGGTCGAGATCTCTGGTCCTTGCGCACCACCGCGCAGTGGCGTCCCGTGGATGATTTCACGGCCAGCTTCGTCTGGGAGCATTTCGACGAGAACGACAATCGGTCTCGCACCGGCAAGCAATTGTGCCACAACGATCCCGGCCCCAGCACCGTCGGCGGGCTCGCGGTGCCGGAAGTGTCCAACGGCTTTCCCATCCGCGCCCAACTGAGCCAGGGGTGCGCGAACGGTTCGCTCTATGACGCGGGTGCCTATGGCGTGCCCAACGGGTTAAGCCTGCCCTATGTCGCTGCGGCGAGCGGCCTGGTCCAGTTGGGCTTTCTGCCGGACTTTTCCGGCCTTGCGACCTTCGCCGATCCAACCCGCGATCCCTATGCCGGGATCGTGCAATCGCGCAACCTGCGCGAAATCGCGACGAAATACGATCCGACCTTTCGCGCGCGCAACGACATCTTCCAGCTCAATCTCGAATGGGGCGTGCGTAACAACCTGAAGCTCTATTCCCAGTCGCTGTATACGAAGGATTTTTACCACTCGACGCAGGATTATAACCGCTTCAACTCGGTGCCGATCATCAACAATTCCATCGATCTGTTCAGCCTCGACACCTTTACGCCGCAGGTTAAGGGGTTCACGCCGGGCGGGATATTCAACGATCCGCAGCTTGGCCCGTCCAATACCCTGATCGCGGTCGACATGGTCAATTCGCGCAGCGAACAATGGTCGCAGGAACTGCGTTTGCAATCCTCCAACGCCGGTCCGATCAATTTCAGTCTCGGTGCCAACTATCTTCATTTCAAGATCAACGAAGACTATTACGTCTTTTCCAATTTTTTCACCGCGATCGCCCAGGGGTATTTCAACGGTCCCGTCAGCAGCGATACACCACCGCCAGCGTGTCCGGCGGGCGCGACCACCGGCTGTATCTATATCGACCCCAATCCGATCGACCGGATCAATGGGCAAGGACACAATTACTTCCGGAGCGACAATGTATACAAGGTCGATTCCTACGCGGCCTTTGGAGAGGTGTATTGGCGTGCTACGCCCACTCTCAAATTCACCGGCGGATTGCGCTATACCGATGATCGCAAGGTAACCACGCCGGTTCCCACACAATTGCTGCTCTCACCGGGCATTTCGGGCGGCGGGTATGTCAATTCAGGCTACCCGGCTCAACCCGACATTCATCAATCGTGGCGCCGTTTTACAGGACGGCTGGCGGTAGACTGGGCGCCGAAACTCGCCTTTACCGATTCCACCCTGATCTATGGATCCTATTCGCGCGGCTATAAGGCGGGTGGCTCCAATCCGCCCGGCATCAATGCCGACCCGCAATATCTTGAATTCTATCCCCAGCCGACGACCTACAAGCCGGAATACGTCAACGCCTTCGAAGTTGGCATGAAAAATACGTTCGACAATGGGCGATTGACGCTCAACGGTTCGGCGTTTTTCTATGACTATAAAGGCTATCAGATTTCTAAGATCGTCGATCGCACCGCCTTGAACGAAAATTTCAATGCGCAAACCTGGGGGGCGGAACTGGAAGCAACGTGGCGACCGGTGCGCAATCTGCAATTCAACGCCAATGTCGGCTATCTGGGGACGCGTCTGGGAAAGGGGTCGTCGTCGATCGACGTGTTTAACCGGACGCAGGGCAATCCGGATTGGACGCTGGTGCGACCGTGGGTGCAATTGACGTCGAGTTGTATCGCACCGACCTCGATCGTCAAAAACGTCGTGCAGGACCCCACCGCTCCTCCGCTGGTGCTGGCGTTGCTGTGCGGCGGGGTCGCGGGGCTCAATTTCGGGAGCTTCAAGCCCGGCGACACGCTGGCGGCGAAATATGGTGCCTATGACTTAAAGACGGCCCCCAACAATGGTCAGGGAATTGCGGCGGATGTGAGCGGGAACGAACTGCCCAACGCGCCGCACTGGACGATCAATCTCGGGGCGCAATACACGTTCGAGCGCGGCGATTGGGCGCTGACCCCGCGTGTGGATTTCTACCGGCAAGATGCAAGCTGGGCACGAATTTACAACACCGCGATCGATCGCCTGCGCGCGTGGAACAACACCAATATCTCGCTGACGCTCGACCAGCGCAAATGGGACATGACGCTGCAATTCTATGTGAAGAACCTCTTCAACGCGACGCCGATCACCGACGCATTCGTCAACAGTGACGATTCGGGTTTGACGACCAATGTGTTCACGCTCGATCCGCGGATTATCGGCGTCAACATCACCAAACGCTTCTGATCGGCACCCCTGCCGACAGCTTGGCCGCGCAGCAACACAGGCTGCGCGGCCAATTTTTTGCGCGCATGGCCGTCGAAAAAATGTGGCAGAAAAATGCGGAAAAAATGAGGAAATGCGAAAAAATCATCCCCCCGCCAGTGATGATGAAGCGTCAATGAAGATGGGGAGACATACCCCGCAAAAAATAACCATCTGCATTGAGAGGATGAACCATGAAAAAAGCGCTACGAAAGCGTTGATTTCGGCGCGCTTCAGTCTGATGCCCTTCGAAAAGAAATATTTCGCGCGCCCCTTTTTTGGGCACAGAATTGTCGATGAGATAGCGGATGCGCTTCTTCAAGACCTCCTTGGTCGGTGGGGTCGGACGATAGAAATCTTCCCGTCGGTCGCGCGCAACGGCCCCTCGCGCGACATGCGCCATATCGTGCGGTGCGATACAGGCGGTATCACAAGGCAGCGCGGGACCTGTCGCTTCAGTGTCTGCGACCACCCGAGGACCGCCTCTTGGAAGGCCAGTCTGCGACTGTCGGCGTTATCGAACACGAGGGCGGGCAGCAGCTTGCGGCTGTCGACGACGTTCTCCAGCGGACGGGCAATGTAGGAAAACCTGTGCGGGCGCGGCCGCGTGGAGAAATTCGCCAAACTTTTCCTTAAAGACGTTCTTGTCGCGTTCGTTTAGGGGCCCAAACTCGCCGTCGCTTGGGTGCGCACCTGAACATAAGCAGTGCGCGATCCGCGGGCGCAGCGCCGTGCCCTCGTTGGCCTATCGCTGAAGCACTCGTTCGAGGCACGTAATCAAGATCTCACCATCAAATGGCTTTTTCAGGCACACCTCAACGCCTGCGGCATTGGCCGACGCTTCGATCTTATCATCCAAATATGCCGAAATGAGAATGACCGGGGTGGTCGCGCCTTTAGCGCCAATCGCCTTGGCAAGCTCGATCCCGCTCATCCCCCCGGGCATCTGTATGTCGCTGACGATGCACCGCGAGCTATCGGCGCACGGTGACTCGAGGAAGGTCTCCGCGCTGTCGAACACCGCGACGCGACAACCGATACTGCGGATAAGACCATCCAGAGCCAGACGGACACCGTCGTCGTCGTCCACGATCGCGATTAGCGGCGGCTGGATCACTGCGGCGGATTTTCGACGTGCAAGAAAGCAACACCTCCCCTGGGAATTTTAAGCCTCTGCACGATTACCAGCGCTCGGTAAATCATACGCGCGCATGAGGCGTTCAACCCTTTCACGCGCATCGGGTTTCATGCACGTCGCTAGCGCAACGCATGATGCGAAGTCTCGACCCTATGCTGACGTTTCCACTCCATCGCGTGCCTCACCCGCGCCGCGATGCTGGGATGGTCGTAGAACAGCGCCTCTTCGATTGGAGCGGGAGAGCTGGCGCGGTACTCCACCGTTCGGATCAACGCTTTCGCCGCGCCATCCGGTTCGTTCGCAAGCCGCAATCCATAGCGATCCGCATCTTGCTCGATCAGACGCTGCCCCGAAAGAAGCAGCGGTGTCGCCAACAGCAAGACGGTTGCAAAAACCAGATGGGCGAGGGGTATGGCACTCGGATCCTGGATCATCGGCGTTTGACGATGCCCGTTCAGCCGGGGCAATCGCAGAACACGATGTACGAGCCAAAGGTCGGCCGTCACGATCATCGCCAAGAAGATCGACAAGATCAGCAGGTGGTTATGCACATAATGGCCGATCTCATGAGCGACCACCGCTCGAACCTGAGACAGGTCCACTTTCCCCTGCAGCATCGTATCGCTGAGTTCGATCGTCGCGAAGCCCGGCCCCCCGACAACGGTTGCGGAATAGGCGTTCGATCGCTTCGAAGCATCAATGACCACGATGCGCTCCGCTGGAATGCCGGCCATATGTGCCAGCTGTTCGACGCCAATCCGGATCGGCCCAGCAGGCGCGGGACGCACTTGGTTGAGCACTCCGCCGAGCAGTACCGGCATGACGACGATCGCGAACACGGCGAGCACGGCAACGACAAGCCCGGACCATGCCCACCACCGATCGCCGCTACGCCGCATCAGCGCGTAGATAGCGATTGCGGCAAGCCCAAGCAGAAGCGCCGTTACAAGCGTCGATATAAGATACTGTACCAGCCAGTCGGACAGTGTCTGATTGGACAGGCCATAGGAATGCTCGCGTATCCAGTTCACGTAAAAGGACCACGGCATGCTGACGATGCTGGTCACCCCGATGAAAACCGCGATGCTGACGAAGGCTGTCAGGTTTGGCCGCGGTCGACCGCGTTGTATCCTGTCACGCAGACCGACCAGCAGCCGCGAGCGAAGGAGCATGACGTCGATACCCACCGTCAGCAGCCAGCCCCAAAGCATGATCCAGTGTGTGCCATGCGTGTAGGCAATCGCTTGCGCTTCGCGTGCCGGGTCGATCATCTGAAGATAGTGGGCGGTCGCACCGGCAGCATCGAAGGTTTGCATTGTAAAGCTTATGACTCGCCCACCTCCTGAGGATAAGTATACCGACGTATGGTGGGGCTCGCGGAGGCACGTGAGCCCGAGCGTCGAACCGAAAGGACGCGGAGCATTACAAATTCGCTCGTCGATAGACGCTGAAGATCGGGCAGAAGCGCGGACTATCCTTGAGTATAGGTCCCGTTGACGCGATCACGGAGGGAGGCCACGGTTTGATAGTGATGCCCGCTTCCAAAACCGCCCCGAGTTCAGATGCTCCCGCGATCTTCATTGTCGATGACGATGACGGGCTGCGCATTGGCCTGGACGCTTTGTTCCGGTCGGTTGGGTACAAGACGCACCAATTCGGCTCGGCCGCGGAATTCATGGAATCGGGCTTTACGAAAAGTGCGGGATGCCTCGTGCTCGACGTGCGACTTCCCGGCCTGAGCGGCCTCGACTTTCAGGAGAAACTCGGCGCGGCGGGCATTACGATGCCGGTCATCCTGATGACGGGCCATGGGGATATCCCGATGAGTGTACGCGGCATGAAAGCCGGTGCCGTCGACTTCCTCGCGAAGCCCTTCCGCGAGCAGGACATGCTCGACGCGGTCGCTACAGCGCTCGCTCGCGACGCCGCGGAGCGTGATGAACGCCGCCAGGACGAGGACCTGCGGGCACGCGCCGACACGCTCAGCGCGCGCGAAAAGGAGGTCATGGTCCGCGTCGCCAAGGGCAAGATGAACAAGCAGATTGCGTTCGATCTTGGCCTCAGTGAAATCACCGTCAAAATTCATCGCGGCAATGCCATGCGGAAATTGGGGGCAAAGACGCTCGCCGACTTCATCACGATGATCAACGCGCTCGGGCTCGGCACCTAAGCGTTCCGACGGCAACCAGACACCGGGCAGACCCCGGGCAGACCCCGGGCAGACCCCGGGCGACCTCCTACCGTTCCGTCACCGCCGTCTCGCGCGCCTCCCGTCGATAGCGCGCGGGCGTCGTCCCGAACCGTCGCCTGAACGCGGCGCCGAGCGCGCTTTCGGAGCCATAACCGCTCGCGGCTGCGATGCCGCCGATCGACATGCTGTCCGTCCGGAGACGGCTTGCCGCGAGTTGCAGCCGCCAGTCGGCGGCATAGGCCATCGGCGTGGAGCCGACGCGCCTCGTGAAGAGCTCCGCAAAGCTCGAGCGCGACATCCCGGCTTCACCGGCAAGATCGCCGACGGTCCAGTTTCGTGCAGGGTCGCGGTGAACTGCGCCGATCGCGCGCGCGAGCCGTGGATCGGCAAGCGCGCTCAGCCAGCCCGCGAGGTGCGCGCCGCCAGACGCGTAATAGCTGCGGAGGATCAGGATCACGACCAACTGCGCGAGATGGTCCGACAGCAGCGATTGCCCTGGGCTTTCGGACTCGAGTTCGCGAACCAGCGCCTGCAGCGCCCAGCGCAAATCCGCACTTCCGGCGGTGTCGGCGCGGACGAGGAGCACCGGCGGAAGCTGTTCCAAGAGAAACGGCCCGCTGACCCCGTCGAGTTCGATCTGACCGCCGACGAGGAAGGTCCCCTCGCCGCTGCCAATCGTCGCCACGCCGTCGATCGCCGCCTCGAAGACGCCTCCGGCCTTGGTCGGAGGAAGACCGGGACTGCTCGAAAGCATATAGGGCCCGCTATCGACGAGCAGGAATCCGTCGCCTTCGGACAGGCTCACCGGAGCCTCGAGCGCATCGGTGGCAAGCCAGCACTGCCCTTTCACGACTGCGTTAAATTTGGGATTTTCGGGTGCCGGCAGAATCAGCGACCAGTCGCCTCCGGCGCGCAACCGCCCCGAAACGCTGCCTTTGGCGCGCACCAGCGACAGGACGGCGGATAGGACATCGACCATGGACGCTCCCTACAGAAAGTCGGACGCCATGCGCTTGAGGATCCGACGGTGCTTTCCGATAATGGGTGCCTATCAAGAGGGCAATCATGCAGAGACAATCTCCCATCGCGTCGCCATTCGACGCTTTCGCGACATCGCGCGATGTGCTGCGCGACATCGACCTTACCGGCCGCACCGCCATCGTCACCGGTGGCTATTCGGGCCTCGGGCTGGAAATGACCCGATCGCTCGCGCGCGTCGGCGCACGCGTGATCGTGCCCGTCCGATCGCTCGAGAAGGCGCAGGCGGCGCTCGCGGGTCTGGGCACTGTCGAAATTGCACGCGTCGAACTCACCGATCCCGCCACGATCGACCGGTTTGCCGATGGGGTCCTTCAAACCGGCCGTCCGCTCGACATCCTGATCCATAGCGCCGGCATCATGGCCCCGCCGCTCGACCGCGACGCGGCCGGCAATGAGAGTCAGTTGGCCGTCAATCACCTCGCCCCGTTCCGCTTGACCGACCGGCTCGCCCCAGCGCTTCGCGCGGCCGATGCCGCGCGGGTTGTCACTATGTCATCGCGCGCGCATCGCATCGCCGGTGTCGATTTTGACGATCCCAACTTCCAGACGCGCGACTACGGGCCCTGGGTTGCCTATGGCCAATCGAAGACGGCCAACGCGCTGTTCGCGCTCGAACTCGATCGACGCGCGCGCGGATCGGGCATCCGCGCCTATTCGGTGCATCCGGGATCGATCCTGACCGATCTCGCACGGTATCTCACGCCCGAACAGATTAGCGCGTTCGGCGCGTTCAATGACGACGGGAGCGTGCGGGTCGATCCGCTGAACGATCTCAAGACCATCGAGCAAGGTGCCGCGACGGCCTTGTGGTGCGCGACCAGCCCGCTGCTGGCCGATCTGGGCGGCGTTTACTGCGAGGATTGCAACGTTGCCCCGCTGCGCCGCCCCGACGACGCCCGCAAGGACGGTGTCCGCGAATGGGCCGCCGATCCCGATGCGGCGATACGCCTGTGGGAGCTTAGCGAGGCGCTCATTGGCCGAAAGACGACCGGCTGGTGACTCGCCAGTCGAGCAGCGTACCGACTATACGCTGGTATAGTCACGAACGGTCGCGCCTTGTCCTAAGCGTGTCAACATGAAGACACGGCAAGCCAGGCATCGCGCAAGCCGACCACGGCGGTTCAGAAGCGCTATCTCGTCATTGCCGACGAGGGCGGACGCGTGGTTCAAGTCCAGGCACAATAATTGAGAGATCGGACGTCGCCCTTGCCCACGCTCAGCCTCATGTCGGTATCGAAGCAATACGGGCGCAAACACGTGCTGCGGGATATCGATCACAGCTTCACGACCGGTCTGACCCTCCTCGTCGGGCCGAGCGGCGCAGGCAAGTCGACTTTGCTTCGCCTCATCGCCACCGCCGAGCGTCCGACGCGCGGCACGATCAGCTGGAATGAAGCGGCGCTGCCCAAAGCCCGGCGGACGCTTCGCGCCCAGCTTGGCTACGCACCGCAGGCGGTCGATCTCCCTGAGGAACTCACCGGGCGCGAGTTCGGGCTGCACATGGCCGCGCTGAAGGGGCTCGATCGAAGCTCGAGCAACGGGCAGTTGAGCCATCTGGGCGACGCGCTCGGCCTTGGAGCCGACATGGACCGCCGGATCGCGACATATTCCGGCGGAATGCGCCGCCGCCTGGTCCTGGTTCAGGCGATGCTCGGCGCGCCGCGTCTGCTCGCGCTCGACGAACCGACCGCAGAGCTGGACGGCCAAAGCATCGCGCGGGTCGTCGGCCTGATCCGCGAGCGCGCGGAGTCCGCGGTCGTGATCATGACGACCCATCTGGCGGAAGGACTGGCGGACGGATCGGTCGCCACGCTGCATGTCGAGGATGGCCAGGTCCGCGCGCTATGACTGCGTTCGCCGCGACGCGCGCCTGTTTCTCGGACGATCTGTTGCGCTACCGGCGGAGCTGGGGGCTGTGGGTCATTCTGCTCATCGTGCCAGTCGGCGCGCGCTACCTGGTCGATGGGTCGGCGGTGCACATTGCGCTCGATCAACATTTGCTGATCATGACCTGGGGGACCGTCGGGGTCACTATAGGCGTGGTCGCCTCGACGATGCTGCTTCCTATCGCGTTCCTCTACCTGCGCTCGAACGTCACGCGACGCCGCGCGTGGCAAGTCGAGGACGTCGCGCCGTCTTCGCGTCTGGCGATGGTGCTCGGGCACTTCGCTGCGGATCTCATCGTTCTCCTGGCTGCGCTTGCCTTTGCCACGGTCGCGGGCTGGATCCTCGCCTGGCATGCCGGGCAGGGATCCGCCGATGCAGTTCAGCTCGCCGTCGCGACCTGGCTTATTGCGGGTCCAAGCCTGGTCTGCCTGGTCGCGATCCGCCATCTCCTCAACGCGCTTCCGCTGACTCGCGGCGCGCTTGGCGACGTCGTGGCGTTCTTCTGCTGGATGGCGCTGCTGGCAATGCCCGCCGCAGTCGCGGGGCGTCCCTCCGGCTTCGCGGTCAACATGTACGATCCTGGCGGGTACATTCGACCGATCGTTGGGCGCGCGGCGCTGCAGGACAGGGCGTTCGCGGTCGGGGGCGGCCCGGTCCTGCCCGGCCGCGTCGCGCTTGACGCTGGTGCCGGGCTCGATGCGCCGGGCTATGTCGCATCGCGGTTTGCGTGGCTTTCGATCGGCTTGGGTCTCGTCCTGCTTGCCGGGCTGATCGATCAGCCGGCCCGATTGGGCCGACGGCGCGTGCGCGCACACGCCGTGGCCGCCTGGCTATCGGCCAAGCGGCCCGTCCGTGCGAGCGCGGCGCCGGCGAAGCGGGCCCGATCGGCCCGATCAGCGGTCATCGCGGCAGAATTCCGGCTGATCGGACGCGGCGTTGCGTTCCCGATCCTTGCCGTTGCCGCAGCGGCGCTTGGACTGTTCCACGATTTCCGTCACATCGGCAGCCCGGCCGGCCTGTTGGTGCTCGTCTTCGCACTCAGTGCGCAGGCTGGACGAAGCGAAGCAAAGGGCCTGCTGCATCTGACATCGACGACGCTGACCTCGCCTGCGGTCCGCCGGGCGGCGTTCGTTGCCGCTGGTACCGGATGGGCGATGCTGATCGCGTTGCCCGGCGCGGTCATGGCGCTTTCTCCCGCTCCACTTTGGCTCGCGGGTGCGACGGGTGCCGGAACTGCGGTGATCGCAGCAGCGCTTGCGGCGCTGGCGCGCTCGGCGGCGGCACCGCGGATGGTGCTGCTGATCGCATGGTATGCCTACTTCGCCGCGTGACGCTGTGCGGTACCGAAAGGCGAGCCTATGCGACGATATCCATCACCGAAGGAAACCTTGATGCGCCCCTTTCTCTTATCCGCTTCGATCGCGGTAGCATGTGCCGCAGCGGCACCGCCCGCCGGCGCGTCGAGCGACGCGGCATGGCGCGAATTCAACACGCGCGTGACGCGCGCCTGTGTCGCGGCGAGCGGCATCCGCAACTACCGCGCCTCGACGATCGTCGGGTTCAACGACGAAGCGGGCAAGGTCGCGATGCTCGTGACCGATCGAACCAGAGGATCGAACCACTCCAAGCTCTGCCTCTATGACAAGCGCGCACGGCGGGCGTTCGTCGATGATGCGGAAATGTGGAACGCGCCGCCGCAACCGCGCTGATCCGCACGCGGGCGCGCCCTAAGCGGAAATGGCGCGCTCCACGCAAAGCGCGAGATCGTCGCCGTCGAAGGGCTTTTTCAGCGTGCAATAGGCACCCGCGCGCTCCGCCTGTTCGCGCGATTCCGCGACCGTGAAGGCCGAGATCAGGATCACCGGAACCGCGCTGCCCGTGCTCCGCACGTGGGACAGAAGCTCGAGACCGGTCATACCGGGCATCTGGACGTCGCTGACAATGCATTCGCTGTCTCGCGCGGCGTCCGAGGCCAGAAATCCTTCCGCGCTTTCGAATAAGGCGACGCGGTAGCCCATGCTCCGTATCAACCCATCGAGCGAAGAGCGGATGCCCGCGTCATCATCGACGATTGATATAAGCGGTTCGTTAGCCAACCTCGTCGTCCTTCAAAACCAGGGCGTCCTTGGCCCTACATCTTCTCATCACACGCCCAGGGACTAGAGCGATATTATACGTAGGGCTGACCGATATGAACCTGGGACGACTCCCTGGTGCGAAACCGGCGCGCGGCGTCGTCGCTCTCGGATCGGCATCCCGGTCTCTGCGGACGCCATAGGTGCTACCCCCCTGCCGCGACCGACCTGTCGCCGACGGAATGGGCAGCGCCGGAATTCGGTTCGCATACCCCGCTCTCATCGATCCGCGAGGCGACCGTTCTGCGCCGCTCGGTCAACGCGATGTTCGCCATCTACCGAACCGTCCCGCAGCCGCGTAACACCGAAGTCGGATCACCACGCGCGGCGCGAAAGCTACGCGATTCCACGGCTCCATACAAAGCAACTCAAACGTACGTATGATCCGATTAAATCTTGGTTTCGCCGCGAGATACCGCAGAAAGCGCGCCACGCCGCACGCCTCGGCCTAGTGAGCGAGCGACGGCGGGTGGCACGCCCGCCAGAGCGTGGAGGACAGCATGAGCACGATCACGACCAAGGATGGCACCAACATCTTCTACCGCGACTGGGGTTCGGGCCAGCCGATCACCTTCTCGCATGGCTGGCCGCTGTCGAGCGACGCCTGGGACCGGCAGATGATGTTCTTCGGCGACCACGGTTTCCGCGTCATCGCACACGATCGCCGCGGCCATGGTCGGTCGGACCAGACGTGGGACGGCAACACGATGGACCAATATGCCGACGATCTGGCCGAGCTGATCGAACAGCTCGATCTCAAGGATATCGTCATGATCGGGCATTCGACCGGTGGCGGCGAGGTCGCACGCTATATCGGCCGCCATGGCACGGCACGCGTGCAAAAGGCCGTGCTGCTGAGCGCGGTCCCGCCGATCATGCTCAAGAGCGACGCCAATCCAGAAGGAACGCCGCTTGAGGTGTTCGACAGCATCCGCGTCGGCACGCTTGCCGACCGTGCGAGCTTTTTCAAGGAGCTTGCGCAGCCGTTCTACGGCTTCAATCGCGAGGGCGCGAAGCAGGCTCCGGGTCTGATCGACACGTTCGAGCTCCAAGGCGTGATGGCGGGCGTCAAGGCGGCCTATGACTGCATCCGCGAGTTCTCCGAGACCGATTTCAGCGAAGATCTCAAGAAGATGGACGTGCCGACGCTCGTCGCGCACGGCGAAGACGACCAGATCGTCCCGATCGCCGCTGCGGCCTACAAGACGATCAAGCTCGTCCCCAATGGTGTGCTGAAGACCTATCCAGGCGGCAGCCACGGCATCGCCCAGTTGAACCCGGAGCAGTTCAACCAGGACGTGCTGGACTTCATCAAGGGCTGACCCCTACGCCGCCGACTGTCAGCCGTCGGCGGCGCTTTTTCCACGTGCGGAGCACATCGCGATCCCCCAGACACACGTCGGTGACGGTTTCGTGCCCCCCCCGGACGCTGGTCCGTCAGGAGACCCTCTTGCTGATCCCTTTCATTATCGCAGCCTTCATTTTCCGCTTCGCGATGCTCGCGGTATCGATCCGTAACGAGAAGGCGCTCCGCCATAACGGCGCGGTCGAATATGGCGCGCGCAATTCGAGCCTGCTCGCCGCGGCGCATGTCGCTTTCTATGTCTTCCCGACCATCGAAGGCGTCTGGCGCTCGGCACCGTTCGATGGCGTGAGCGCGACCGGGTTGGTGCTCTATCTGTTTGGGGCCGCGATGTTGCTGGTGGTGGCGCACCGCCTTGGCCGCTTCTGGACCGTGAAGCTCTTGATCGCCCGCGATCACGCGCTCGTGACGACGCCGCTTTTCCGCTTCGTTCGACACCCGAACTATTATCTGAATATCATTCCGGAGTTGATCGGCTTCGCGCTGACGCTGCATGCTTATGACACGCTGGCGATCGGCCTGCCGATCTACCTCGTCCCGCTCGTCATCCGGATCACGCTGGAGGAACGGACGATGCGCGATCGCTTTTCGGAGTACTGAAACCCGTTCGATCGACGGCATACGCGCGAAGACGTAGCATCCCCTCTGTCGGGGTCACGTATGGCCACGTCGCGGCTTGAGCGGCCTGAAGGATCAGCAGAGATGCGTGTAGGTTTTGTGGAATGGCCGGATGGTCTGCTGCCCGAGGGTCGCGATTGGGAAGCGATCGGCACCGAAATCGCCGAGGCTTCAATCGACCTGCTCGTCACCAACGAACTCCCCTTCGGCGATTGGATTGCTGCTGCGGCATCGTTTGACCGCGACACGGCGGCAGCAAGCATCGCGGTGCACGAGGCGGGTATCGCAGCACTCGCGCGCTTTCAGGTCGGCGCCGTCTTGACGTCCCGGCCTGTCTGGTTCGGGGAAAAGCTTGCCAACGAGGCCGTTCATATTGCCGACGGCGTGGCGCGGGCCGTACACCGAAAACGATATTTTCCGTCGGAACCGGGATGGTATGAAGGCCAGTGGTATGCGCCTGGGAACGGTTTCCGATTAGCTGGGATCAACGATGCCAAAGTTGGCGTGCTGCTGTGCACCGACGTCATGTTCAACGAACATGCCCGGGCATATGGTCGCGACGGTGCGGACCTGATCGTCGTGCCACGAGCAACCGGGCGCGAGGTCGAGCCATGGCTGACGGCGGGCGCTATGTCCGCATTGGTCAGCGGTGCCTATGTCGTCAGTTCCAATCGTGTCGGTCGGCAGGGCGCAGGGCCCGACTTTGGCGGTGTCGGCTTCGCTTACGCCCCGGGCGGGGCGTTGCTCGCCACCACCTCCCCTTCCAACCGGCTTGGCATAATCGAGGTCGATCTCGCATTGGGGAAACGCGCCAAGCAAGCCTATCCAGTCTATGTGGACGCCCCTATCTGACGAAGGAACCGCCGCTCAGGCGAGCGCGGCAGCGCCGGAGGTCAGCGGCAGCTTGATCTGAAAGCGCGTTCCGCCTCCTGCGGGCGACGTGGCGGATATCACCCCGCCATGCGCACGCACGATCGTCCTGGCGATCGACAGCCCCATGCCCATGCCGTCCGACTTGGTCGAATAAAAGGCATCGAACACCTGCTCGCATGCGGCGCTCCCGATACCTGGCCCCGTATCGCTGACGTCGATCACCACCGTGTCCGCCGCCTGCGCGACGTCGATCGCAATGTCCCGCTGCCCATTTTCGATCGCCGCCATCGCCTGCGCGGCATTGACGATCAGGTTGATGATGACCTGCTGC
The DNA here is from genome assembly GCF_017875905.1 of Sphingomonas sp. PL20. Classification (NCBI taxonomy): domain Bacteria; kingdom Pseudomonadati; phylum Pseudomonadota; class Alphaproteobacteria; order Sphingomonadales; family Sphingomonadaceae; genus Sphingomonas; species Sphingomonas sp. PL20. Next base: position 3,434,915 of record NZ_JAGINH010000002.1, read on the forward strand.
AACTGGACGCGATCACCGACGATCTCGGGAAGATCGCTGTCATATCGGGTCGACAGCGTTGCCCCCAGCGACGACACCTGACGCTGCGTGATTTCAACCGCATCGTCGATCATTTCGGGGATCGTCAAGGCGGCACGAGTCTCTTCGCCCTTGATCGCCATTTTCCGCGTCCGCGCGATCACCTCCGACGCACGGGCACCTTCGCTGATCATCCGTCCGAGCGCGGCAAGCGCTTCCCCGATATCGGGTTCGGGACGCCGCAGCCACCGCACCGCGGCGTTGCCGTTGGCGAGGATCGCCGCGAGCGGCTGGTTCACCTCATGCGCGATCGACGCCATCAGCTCGCCGAGCGTCGCAACACGGGCGGCATGCGCAAGATGCGCCTGGACGCGCGCGAGTTCCTGCTCCTTGCTGATGCGTGCGCTGATGTCGACGATCCCGACAATCACCAGCACCTGCTCGTCGCGCTGCTTGGGGAAGGCGCAGCTCAGCAGGACATCCACGAGCGTGCCATCCTCACGCCGCATGACCGTCTCGGCCTCGAAGCTTTCGTCCCCGCTGAGATACGCGATGAGATTGCGGTTCCACACCGGCAAACCGACGTCGGGGACCCATTGCCCCAGCGGTCGCCCCAGCGCCGCGGAGCGCTCGACCCTGAACATCGCGCAAGCCTTGGCGTTGAGATCGACCACCGGCGTCCTATCGAGCGTCCGCCGCACGATCGCGATATCCGACGCGGCCAGTCTGGCGATCTCGCATGGGTCCGACGAAAGCGCCGCGAACATCGCGCGCATTTCCGTGAGGTCGATCTCCCAGAATCCGACTGCCGTGCCGTCGAAGATGCTGTGGAAGCGGCTCTGTTCGCGCGACAGGTCGAAGACCAGTGTATGGAACCCTTCAAAGCCATTCGATCCGATCCGTGGAACGTACCGGATCGCCGCATCGCGCCAGCCACCCGAGCGGTGTGGCACGGTCGCTTCGAAGGAGACCTGCTCGCCGCGCGCGACGCGGTCGAGAAACGGCTGCCGCTGGAGATACGCTTCGGGGCCCAGAAATTCGCGCATATGGAGACCGATCAGGCATTCGGCGGACCGCCCGTACCATGCCAGATGATGGTCGTTCGCATAGCGGCACACATGATCGGCGTCGAAGAACGAGATCAACGCGGGGATCGCGTCGGTCGTCACCTGGAGACTTTCGTCATCCCAGCGCAAAGTTTTACTGCCCATGCGAATACACGCGTTGGCGACGGACTGTATCGCAGTCTCTCAAACGCAAGCGGATCGGGAGACTGGCAAGACCGCGTATTTCCCGATGCGGCTTATGATCAACCATGGGCTGCGTCCCGCTTCCCAAATTCAGAGGCGTATCGGTCTGGCTACCAAGGCTTTGCACGCGAGTCACTTCATAGAAAGACGAAGTCGGTTTCATGAGTCGATCGACGGTTGATGCAGCGGAAAACCGCTATGGTCCGCGCGCACGACTTCGACCGCTCCGAACTGCACCTCGGTGATGAACAATTCTGCATCGTGCCGCGCGAAGGCGACGTTCGTCGGGCGATCTCCGTTCGTCCGTATCGAAGGAAGCGCAGCACCTGCGGAATCGAGGACGGCCACCCGCCCTTCCCCATAGACCGCGCAATACAACCGCCCAGCGGAGTCGAACGCCATGCCGTCAGGCCCGCAGAAACGATCGATCGGGGCTTGCCGCTCCAGCTGCGCAAATGGCGTGGCCGCACCGCCGTCCGGCTGGCGATAAATAACGCCCGTCAGCGTTTCATTATAATACAGCGCATCGTCGGGACCGAAGGCGATCCCATTCGCAAAGCGCAACCCCGTCGCCAGACGTCGGACAACCGACGCCTTGCGCGGGTCGATCTGAAAGACGCGACCGTCATACCGCGCACTGGCAAAATCAGGCCGGATGACGAGCCCCTGGATAAGCTCGGTCGGCGTCATCCCGGAATCGGTCATGTACACCATGCCGTCGGGACCGAAAGCCAGGTCATTCGGAAACAGGAACGGACCATGGTCATCCCCCGCGATGGTCGCAAGCACCTCCCCCTTGGGCGAAAGCCGTACGAGCGAATTGTCGGTTCCACCCGCCACCCAGATGCATCCATCGCCATCGACGGCGAGCCCGGTTGGGCGGCCGCCGGGACGCGCAAAAGGCACGGGACCCAAAGTCCGATCGAGGCGCGTGACGCATTCCCGCGCTTCTCCCATTTCCACCAGGAGGATCGTGCCATCGGATAGAACCATGGGGCCCTCTGGCTGGTCCAGACCCTCGACGAGGACGCGATTAGGAAGCCGTTGTTCGAGAGACGCCATCACCGGCCTACCCAATCGATCATCGTCTGGCGAAGGCACACACAAGTCACTCATTAGGTCTCCGGTGGAACCATCGGAAACCTAACGAGTTTGCGCGCGTCGGCCTTGAACGGATTTGTTCGAATTTGTCTCCATTTGTCGATCTGCGGGCTATCGTTCGATGCGGATGACGACCGGGGTGATCGTCGATGTCGCGTGCCACCTGTTCGCAACGTTTCGCTATACGTCGGTATAAGTCGCGGGCACGATCGCGATTTGTCACTTTGCGCCCGTGCCGGCGCGCTCACGCCCGGCGGACAAGGAGCGCATCATGCCTGCTAAATTCACCGGAAAATGCGCCTGCGGGTCGGTCAGGTTCGAATTCACGACCGACCCCGCCTTCATCGCGGACTGCTACTGCCTAGATTGCCAGAAATCGTCGGGTGGCGTGATGGCCAGCTATTTCTCGGTCCCGGAAGATGATTTCGTGTTGCTCAGCGGCGATCCCAAGGGATTCTCGTACGTTGCCGATACCGGCAACACGCTGACCCGCCGATTTTGTCCCGAGTGTGGGGCGAGGGTCTTCACCGATCAGCTGCAAGGCTTTCCCAGCACGATCTTCCTCATGCTCGGGGCGCTCGACCATCCCGATGAGATTGCGCCGCCAATGATGGAGATCTTCACCAAGCGCCGCTTGGCCTGGACCAAGGCGTTGGACGTGCCCCAGCATCTTGCGCGTCCCGACATGGACTGACACCGCGCCCAAGGTCGGGCGCACGCCGTTGAGGCGCGCGCCCGATACGGCAAGGTCTTACTGGCCGATATGCTCCCGGATACCGTCGCTGATCTGTTGCAGCGCCGCCTCGGTCGAGGGCACGTGACGCAGGCCGTTGAGCAGCACGAAATCGTGGATCGTGCCGTTGTAGCGGACCGCGGTCACCACATTGCCAGCGTCCTTGAGCTTGCGCGCATAGGCCTCGCCCTCGTCACGCAGCGGATCGTTCTCGGCCGTGATCACCAGCGCTGGCGGCAGGCTTTTGAGGTCGTCCAGGCTCGCGCGCAGCGGCGAGACATAAGGATTGTCGCGCGTCTTGGCGTCGGGCGCATAGCGGTCCCAGCCATATTTCATGAAAGCGCGCGCGAGGAAGCGATCGTTGGCGAACTTGATATAGCTTTCGGTATCGACGCTGGCATCGGTCGCCGGGATCAGCAGCACCTGATAGCGGATCTTCGGCCCCTTGCGGTCCTTCGCCATCAGCGCGAGCGCCGCGGTCATGTTGCCGCCGACCGAATTGCCCGCAACCGCGATCCGGCCGCCGTCAGCGCCGAGCTCGCCGGCATGTTTGGCGACCCATTCGAGTGCCGCATAGGATTGATCGAGCTGAGTCGGGAACTTCGCCTGGGGCAGCGGGGTATATTCGACGAACACGCCGATCTGGCCCGAACCGACCACCATGTCGCGCAGCAGCCGCTTATGATTGGCGAAATTGCCGACGATCCAGACGCCGCCATGGATGAAGAGGATCACGCCGGGCTTACCCGTCACGTGCTCGGGCTTCATGACGAAGAGCTTCACCGACCGGCCGTCCTCGACGATCGTCTGTTCGGAGATGGTGACGCCCGACATGTCGACCGGAGTCGCGTTCTGCAGCCCGGTGATCACATCCTGCGGCTGCGGCTGCGGCAATTCCCACAGCGGCGTCGGGCTCGGGTTCTTGTTGACCTCGACCAGGAAGGCGCGAACCGCCGGATCGAGATTGGGGTCGGTCGCGACGTCCTGCGCGAAGGCTTGCTGGCTCATCAAACTGGCTCCGATAATGAAGGTGGCTGCGGCTGAACGTTTCATCGATTGCACTCCCCTGAACGTGCTGGTCGAACGCTGACCAATGGCGATTTTGAAGGCGGCGCAGGTCTTCCCCTCCGCCTACGTTGAAGATCGCCGATCTCGCATCAGACCGAAATTATGCGCGCGGCGTTCGGATCATCCGTGAGTATGGTGCGAGGGTCGGCGGCGTTCGATGCCGTCAGGCGAACTGCTCCAGGATCGGTAGCTTGCGGATGCGCTTTCCCGTCAGGCGGAAGATCGCATTGCAGATCGCGGGTGCCACATTGGGTGCCCCGCCCTCGCCGACCCCATCCATCTCGCCCGATTCCTGAAGCTCGGTGTGGAAGATCGGCGCTTCGGCGAGGCGCACCATGCGGTAGTCGTGGAAGTTGCTCTCCTGAACGCGCCCCGCGTCGATCGAGACGCGGCCGTAGAGCGCCGCCGTCAGGCCCCAGATCGCCGCCCCCTCGAGCTGGGCGATAACCGCGTCGCGATTGATCACCTTGCCGGGATTGGACACCGTCCAGAGCCGCTCGACTGCGAGCCGCCCGTCGCGGATCGATACCTGCGCGACCTGTGCGGTCAGGCAGTCGTCGCGCTTGTGGCTGATCGACAGGCCCATCGCCGATCCACCGCCCGTGCCGGGCCACCCCGAAATCTCGACCACGCGGTTGAGCGCGGCGAGCTCGCGCGGGGCATCCCGCAACATCTCGCGGCGCATCGCGACCGGGTCCGCGCCGATCTCGTGCGCGACCTCATCGACAAAGCTCTCGATCGCGAACACCGTGTGCGACGCGCCGACCGAGCGCCACATCCCCGTCGGCACATGCGTTTCGCTGCGCACCCAGCGCGTCTCGCGATTCGCGAAACCGTAGGGCGACTGGATCGCATCGGTCACGACCTCGTCATAGGTCTTCATCGCGGCCGGATACATGCGCGGCAGGATCGAGGGGGTCGCCTGCTTGTGGACATAGGTGTCGATCCGGCCGCCCGTGATGCCTGCGGACAGCTCGGACATGCCGGCGGGACGGTAGAAATCGTGTCGGACATCCTCCTCACGCGTCCAGATGACCTTGATCGGCAAGCCCTTGAACACATTGGCGATCAGCACCGCTTGCTCGACGACGTCGGTTTCCTGGCGCCGTCCCATGCCGCCACCGGCGATGACCGGGTGACAGGTCACCGCTTCCTTCGGCATACCGAGCAAAGCGGCGACGGTGTCGCGCGCCTTTTGCGGTTGTTGCGAGCCGATCCAGAAATCGCACGTCGCGCCGCTCACCAGCGCAACGCAGGACATCGGCTCCATCGTCGTATGCGCGAGATAGGGCACTTCATAGCGCTGGGTGATGACCTTCTCGGCGTCCTTGAGCCCGGCCCGCCCCTTGCCCCGCACATCTTCCGCCACGACGCCCGGCGTCGCCAGGTCGCGCGCGAACTGGGCGCTGATCACGGCATCGTCGACATGGTCGTGTGGCGTCGCCTGCCACACCGGAGCGAGCAGCTCGAGCGCACGGCGGGCGGTCCACCAGCGATCCGCGACGACCGCCAGCCCGTTCGGCAGATCGACCACGCCCTTCACGCCGGGCAGCTTCAACACCGCAGCGCGGCTATCGGAGAGCAGCTTGCCGCCGAACACCGGCGCGGTGACGACCGCTGCGCTCAACATGCCGGGCATTTTGAGATCGATCGCATAGAGCGCCGATCCATCGACCTTCTGCGGCAGATCGAGGCGGACCATCCGCTTCGTCGCGTAGCGCGGACGCGTGTCGGTGCGCTCGATCAGTACCGTCGGCTCGGGCAGCCGCGCGGCATAAGCCGCCAGTTCGCCGTAGCGAAGACGCTGACCGGCGGGGCCGACAACGACGCCGTTCTCGGTGGTCACCTGCGCCACCTCGACGTTCCAGCGCCGCGCCGCCGCCTGGATCAGCATCGTGCGCGCGGTCGCGCCGGCCTTGGTGAAGCCCGCGTGGAACTCGGACACCCCGGTGCTCGAGCCGGTAAGCTGCGAGAAGAAGCGCGGATTGTTGTATTTCGGGTCGACCGGGGCGAGCTCGATGCGGATCCGGCTCCACTCGGCGTCCATCGCGTCGCCGACCAGCATGGCATAAGCGGTCGCGGTTCCCTGCCCGATCTCGGCTACCGGCGACGTCAGGATGATCTCGTCGTCCGGCGCCAGCTGCAGAAAATGCGTCGTCAGCACATCCGAGCCGGTCCCGCTCTTTGCGGGCGTCGTGAAGCTGAGCAGATATGCGCCCGGAACGGCCGCCAGTGCGGCCGCGACGAAACCCCGTCGCGAGGGAGCGAGCACGCTCATGCCGCCTTCGCCGCAGCGCCGCGCGCCTCATCGAGCGCGGCGCGGACGCGCGAATGCGTTCCGCAGCGGCAGATATTGGTCATCGAGGCGAGGAGCTCGTCATCGCTCGGATGTGCATTGGCCGCGAGCATTGCAGCCGCCGCCATGATCATGCCCGATTGGCAATAGCCGCATTGCGGGACCTGATGCTTGAGCCACAGCGTCTGGACGGGATGCAGCCCCTTGGTGCCTAGCCCTTCGATCGTTGTGACCTTGCGTCCCGCGACTTCGCCGACCGGCAGCATGCAGCAGCGCTTGGCCTCGCCATCGACATGCACCGTGCACGCGCCGCATTGCGTGATGCCGCAGCCATATTTGGTGCCGGTCAGGCCAAGCTCCTCGCGCAGCACCCATAGCAATGGCGTTTCCGGGTCGACCGCGACAGACGCGCGCTGCCCGTTCACCTCGAAGTCCACCATCTCGCCGTCCCTCCGCCACGCGGACGAACGCTGTCGCGCCGCCGCCCCAAATTTAAGGCGTTTTCTCCAGCGATAGCAGCGGCTCGGCAATCATACGCGCGTATCGGTGTCGGTAGGGAATCTCATCCCCGTGTATAATCGAGCAATCGCTCCGGCGGCGGTACGCCAGTACCAGAAGGGCGCGTACGGAAGCGGGCCTCGCTCAACGCCGGAAGCAGATGCGATGACCATGAGCAAGCGACGCACATTTCTTGTCTTATTGGGTGCGGCCGTTTTGATCGTCGGCATTATCGCCTGGCGCATGCTGATCCTTCCGGCGCCGCTCTCGTTCGCCGGAGGGACGCAGGTGGACCTGGCGTCCTATGTCGGGCCCTCGCCGGTCGGTGTTCCGGCGGAACTCGCCAGCGCGGATGATCTGGCCAAGGGCAAGTACCTCACCGAGGCTACCGACTGCATGGCGTGCCACACCGCGAAGGGCGGCAAGCCCTATGCGGGCGGGCGCGCCTTCCGCCTGCCGTTCGGAACGCTCTACGCGCCCAACATCACCTCCGATCGAACAACCGGGATCGGGGCCTGGAGCGACACCCAATTCCTCCGCGCGATGCACCACGGGATCTCCCGCGACGGGAGCAGACTCTATCCTGCCTTTCCCTACGCCTCCTATGCCCAAATCGCCGATGGCGACGTGCGATTGATCCGCCGCTACCTCGCGACGATCGCGCCAGTGCAGCAGGCAAACCGCCCGAACAGCTTCAGCTTTCCGTACAATCAGCGCTGGTTGATGAGCATCTGGTCGGCCTTCTTCGTGCCGAGCCAGCCGTTCCGCCCGGTCGCCGAACGCAGCGCGCAATGGAACCGCGGTGCCTATCTCGTCGAAGGCCCGACGCATTGCGGCGAGTGCCACACGCCCCGCACGCTCGCCCAGGCGATGGACATGCGCCAGAAGTTCGCCGGCGGCGTGGCCGAGGGCTGGAACGCGTACAACATCACTTCGGACCGCGAGACCGGTATCGGCACCTGGTCGCCCGCGCAAATGGCGAGCTACCTCAAGCAGGGCTATGCGCGTGGACACGGCGTCGCATCGGGGCCAATGGAAGAGGCCATCGACGTCAGCCTGAGCAAGCTGACCGACAGCGACATCGCCGCGATGGTGACATATCTCCAGACGATACCGCCGCGTCGCTCCTCCGGGTTCGCCGCGATGGCCAAACCGGCTTCGCGATCGCCCGTGCAAGGCCCGGCGCCTGGCACCCCCGGCGCGCGGCTCTTCGCGAACGCATGCGTCGGCTGCCATGCCTGGAATGGGTCCGGCGCGCTGGTCGGCGAGGCGCAGCTGACCGGAAACCGTGCCGTGAACGACCGCACTGCGGCCAACGCCGCTTTGATGGTGCTCAACGGCACGGGTCGGCCCGACCAGATCCGCCGCTACATGCCGAGCTTCCGCGACAGTTACTCCGACACGGAGATCGCGGCGGTCGTAAACTACGTCACCGCACGCTACGGCGGGACGCCCTCAACGCTGACCGCCGCCAAGGTGGCGGCGCTGCGCGCCGAGTGACGCGATGCTGGGGGCCAGACCCGATCCTAAGCGGCCAGACCGTTACGTATCCGGAATATACGCGGGTATGACGCGGCGAAACCGTCGTAGCATGGCGTCCAGAACCGCTTTGACGCACGTCTAAAGGCACCGGTCCTCGAGGGGAAACCGCCCAAACCCCGTTTAAAGGAGACATGCGATGACCTATGCAATCATTGGCTCGGGCGCGATCGGAACCGCGATTGCCCGTCAGTTCGCCCGTATCGAAACCACCGTTCTCGTCGCCAACTCGCGCGGTCCCGGATCGGTCGCGGCGCTTGCGGAAGAACTCGGCTCCAGCATCGTCCCGACCGAGCTTGCCGAGGCGGTCCAGGCGGACATGGTCATTCTTGCCGTACCGTATGAGGCGGCGTTCGACGTGTTCAAGGCGGGTAGCGACTGGACCGGTCGCATCGTCGTCGATGCCACCAACGCGCTCGACTATTCGGACTTCTCGCCGCTCGACCTCGGCGGCCGCCCCTCGATCGAGATCCTCGCGGAAGCAGCCCCCGGCGCGCACTTCGTCAAGGGCTTCAACCACAATTGGGCGCGTGTGCTGGGTCGCGAACCGAGCGACCACAACGGGGGGAGCCGCGTGCTCTTCGTCTCCGGAAATGACAGCGATTCGAAGGCTGCGGTGGTCGCGCTGATGACCAGGATGGGGTTTACGCCGATCGACCTCGGCCGCACCGACGAAGGTGGTCTCCTGTCGCAATTCGGCGGCCCGCTCACCCAGAAGAGCCTGATCTCGCAGGCCCAGGGCGGGGCCAGCGCCCCCGAAATGGACCTGCTCAACCCGTAAACCCGGTCGGCGAAAGCGCCGCGACAAGGATACAACCATGCCTTCGCTTTTCGACCCGATCCAACTCGGCGCGATCACCGCGCCCAACCGCATCCTCATGGCACCGATGACCCGTGCGCGCGGCACGCGGGCGCACGTTCCGACCCCGATCATGGCGGATTACTATCGCGACCGCGCCGACGCCGGCCTGATCATCTCTGAGGCAGTCGGCATCACTCAGGAGGGGCTCGGCTGGCCTTACGCCACCGGCCTGTGGACGCCCGAGCAGATCGCCGGCTGGCGCGAAATCACCGACGCCGTCCATGAGGCCGGTGGCCGGATCATCGTGCAGCTGTGGCATATGGGCCGAGGCGTGCACTCGAGCTTCCTCGGCGGCCAGCCCCCCGTTTCCGCCTCGGCGACGACTGCGCCGGGCCACGCGCACACCTATGACGGCAAGCAACCGTACGATGTCGCGCGACAGCTCCACATCGACGAGATCCCGCGCATTCTCGCCGATTTCCGGCAAGGCGCGCTGAACGCGATCGATGCGGGATTCGACGGAGCGCAGATCCACGCGGCGAATGGCTATCTGATCGACCAGTTCCTGCGCGACAGCGGAAACCACCGCGACGATGCCTATGGCGGCTCGATCCCCAATCGCATCCGCCTGCTGCGCGAGGCAACGCTCGCCGTCGCCGACGCCATCGGTGCCGATCGAACGGGCGTCCGGCTCTCGCCGAACGGCGAAACGCAGGGCGTGCGCGACAGCGATCCGGTTCCGTTATTCTTGGCGGCGCTGGAGGCCTTGTCGGAGATCGGGATCGCGCATCTCGAGCTGCGCGAGCCGCCGATCGACGGCTCGTTCGGGGTTGGCGAAATGCCGCCGCTCGCGGGTCAGTTGCGCTCGTATTTCAAGGGACCGCTGATCCTCAATTCCGACTTCACGGGGGCCCGCGCGCAAGCCGAACTCGACGCAGGGCACGGCGATGCCGTGGCGTTCGGTCGGCCGTTCATCTCCAACCCCGATTTCGTCCAGCGGCTCCGAAACGGGTCCCCGCTTGCACCGGACACTATGGCGACGTGGTTCACGCAAGGGCGCGAGGGGTATACTGACTACCCCAAGCTGGCCTGATTCAGTGGGGAGAGGGGTTTCTGGGTCGCAGGTGGATTCCTCCCGGTCAGTGGCGGTACAAAGCGCCGAAACCTTGCTTCATCCTTTTGACATTCTTACCACTTTTCGATGAAACCGGGCTTGATGATGAATACTGACAAGGGTCTTGGTCCGGTGTCGTCGTGGCGTCGGCGCGGCGACGCCGTTCCCGGAATGGTGCGCAACGAACGGCGCTCTGCGGTGATTGGGAACGCGGCGATGATCGCAAGCCACTCAACCCGCGACACGGTCGGCTCCGACGCCGAGTTACAAGCCGCAGCCCAGGACAGTTTTTCGCTGATCTACCTGTTCGACACTCTGCCGGCGCACGAATTCTGGTCGGACGAGGGGCACGTCAACGTTCCCGACCTGCCCGCAGGCTCGCTGCACATCATGGATCTTAGGACGAGCGGCAACGCGCGGATCAAATCGCCATTCGACACGATGAACATCGCACTCCCGCGGGCCGCGCTCGACGCGCTTGCCGAGCAGATCGGCACTGCATCGCCAAAGGATTTGCGCGTTCCCCAAGCCTGGCGCTGGCGCGACCCAGCCATCGACGGGATGCAGACCAGCCTCGCCCACTGCATCGCCGCGGGCACCGAGATCAACACGCTCGTCTTCGATCATCTGATCCTCGCGCTGCTGACCCATGTCGCGATCACCTATGGCGAGATGCGGAAGCCTTCGCCGGGGCTGCGTGGCGGCCTCGCCCCGGTGCAGTTGCGGCGCGCGCAGGATGCCATGATGGAAAACCTCGACAGCGCGGCGGCCTTGTCCGACATCGCGCGCCACTGCGACCTTTCACCCAGTCATTTCTCACGCGCCTTCAAGCGGGCAACAGGCAAGAGCCCGAGCGCGTGGCGTCTCGAGCGACGGATCGAACTCGCGCAAGAGCTGCTGCGCAAGGACGCGCATTCCATTGCCGAGGTGGCGCTGCTGTGTGGTTTCGCCGACCAGAGCCACTTCACGCGGGCCTTCTCGCGGCACGTCGGCCGACCTCCCGGCGATTGGCTCCGAACAGCCCGGCATCCTTAGCCTGCTGCTTTGGACCAAGTTGAAGATGCTATCGCGAGACACGACGTATCGGCTTCCCTGTCGCAAAACGACACCACAGGAAATGGCACTGCGATGGACAAACCCGCTGCAGTCAACGTGTACACGGACCATGACGAGTCGCGTTCGACGACCATAGGAGCGAAGTCGGTGATCGCGAGCCACACGCGCTGCGCGACGATGGGGCCGGAAGCCGCGATCCACGCGGACCGCCAGGAGAGCTTCTCGCTCATCTATCTGTTCGACGATCTTCCACACCATGAATTCTGGTCCGACGAAGGGCATGTCAACGTGCCCCATCTGCCGCGCGGATCGATGCACATCATGGATCTTCGGCCGAGCGGCAATGCCCGCTTCAGCTCCGCATTCGACACGATGAACGTCGCCATCCCGCGCGGCGCGCTCGATGCGTTGGCCCAACAGGTCGGCACCGCTCCACCGAACGACCTGCGCGTCCCCCACGCCTGGGATTGGCGTGACCCGATGATGGACGGTCTTCAGGCCAGCATCGCGCACGCCATCGCGTCCGGCCCCGAAGTGGACGACCTCGTCTTCGATCACTTGCTCATGGCGTTGTTGACGCATGTTGCGATCACCTATGGCGAGATGCGCATCCCCTCGCCCGGCCTGCGCGGCGCGCTCGCCGCCCCGCAGCTGCGGCAGGCGCAGGATGCGCTGCTGGAAAGCCTGGAGAGCCCGTCGGCCTTGTCCGAGATCGCGCGGCGTTGCGATCTGTCGCCCAGTCATTTCTCGCGCGCCTTCAAGCTCGCGACCGGGAAATCGCCGAGCGTCTGGCGGATGGAGCGCCGTATCGAGCTCGCGCAGCAGCTGCTGCGCGGCGATGAGCATTCGATCGCCGAGGTGGCGCTGCTGTCCGGATTTGCCGACCAGAGCCACTTCACGCGGGCCTTCTCGCGCCAGGCGGGAACCTCCCCTGCGGAATGGCGTCGGTTCCGCAGTCGCCGCTAAGGCGGCCAGCTTCGAGAGGGCGTGCGATCCCTGCCCGGCTCGGCGCGACATGATGACGGAGCACTGGGGACGAACGCCGATATGGGCCCGCGCGACATTGCTTGGACAAGGACATCGTCATGGGCGCGCCGCCATCCCCGGGTATAGCTTGAGCCGCCCGTCGCCGCGGGTATCGTACCAAGGCGGTGAGACACCACCCGCACCAGTCCCTGTCCCCAACCGAACAAGGCGATCCGCATGTCCGAACTGCCAGAAGTAAGCCTCCTCAATGCGAGCATCGAGCGCGTGTGGAACGAGCGCGACGACGCGCGACGCCTGATCGCAATCGGCGAGATCTATCATCCCGACGCCACAATCTACGAACCGGCACGACCCGTGCGCGGTCATCAGGCGATCTCGGACGTAGTCGCGGCGGTGCTGGCCGACATGCCCGAGGGGTTCCGTTTCGTCGTCACCGGGCCGACCCTCGGCCATCACGGCGTCGCCGTCACGCGCTGGGAGGGTGGGGCCCCGGGCCAGGTCACGGTCAGCGGCACCGATGCGGTCCGCGTCGCAGACGGCAAGCTGATCGAGCATTACTTCTTCTTCGATCCGCCGCCCGCCTGATCGCTGATGACCCGACGTGTCATCCCCAAGTATGACATCGATCCACCCAGGTACAAATGACGATCCAGCTACGCGCGTCCACACCATTCTCGTTGATAACGCCAATGAGGATGCTGCCATGCTTCGTAACGGACTCTCTTCGCTGCTTCGCCCCGAGGACTCGGTGCTGGTTCTGATCGACCATCAGCCGTATCAGCTTGCAAATCTCAACAGCCACGAACCAACGATGGTCGTCAACAATACGACCGGGCTCGCCAAGGTGGCCAAGGCGTTCGGCGTCCCGACGATCCTGACCAGCGTTGTGGCCGCGCGCGGCGGCAAGATCTTCCCGCAGATCACCGACGTCTTTCCCGACCAGGAGGTGATCGACCGCACGTTGATCAACACCTGGGAGGACCGCGCGGTCGTCGCCGCGGTGGAAGCCACTGGCCGCAAGCAGTTGATCCTCGCGGGCCTGTGGACCGAGGTCTGCGTCGCGATGCCGACGATCCAGGCGCTCGGCGAAGGTTGGGACGTGACCGTCGTCACCGATGCGTCGGGCGGCGTGTCGCTCGAGGCGCATCAGGTCGGCATCCAGCGCATGGTCGCGGCGGGCGCGAACGTCATGACCTGGCTCGCGGTCGCCAGCGAGTGGCAGCGCGACTGGGCGCGTTCGGCGCACGCCGTTGCACTGACCGAGGTCGTGAAACAGCACAGCGGCGGAAGCGGCATCGCCTATCTCTGGGAGCAACAGCTGCTCAACACGCCCGTACCGGCGGCCTGATCCCCGGAAACCGTGGGGCACACGACCGGAAAAGCTGCGTTGCCGACAGCGCATCTGACGCCGGTCGGTGCGTCACACCATCTCCACCCCGAAGGGCCTTGCCCGACCACCACAGTGAGGGAAAACCATGCTGCAAGACTTGAACACTGGCATCGTCGATACCGACCGGCGCAGCGTCATCCATGTCGAGCAGGGGCGCGGCCATGGCGACATCCTTCGGCTGATGAGCCCGTCCGACCTTGGCGAGCACCTCAAGCCCTTTGTGTTCCTCTACCTGTTCGCGGGCGACATGCGGCTGATGCAGCAAGCGATGCCGATCCATCCGCATTCCGGCATCGCAACGGTGACGGTGTTCACCGAAGGCGACGTGCGCTTTGATGATCCCGATGCCGGCACGGGAAGTCTCGGATATGGCGGCGTGGAGTGGATGCGCGCGGGCGGCGGCGTGTGGCACGGCAAGGAACTGTCGGCGGGCAAATCGCAAACGATCCAGGGCTTCCAGCTCTGGGTCGCGCTTCCGCCCGCGCTCGAAAACGGTCCGGTCGACAGTCAATATATCGAGGCGTCGCAGATGCCGACGGTCGGCGCGGCGACGCTCGTCCTCGGCACCCATGACGGCGCGGTCAGCCCGGTACGGTCGCCCGACGGGATGAACTATCTGCTCGTTCGGCTCGCCGCGGGTGAAACCTGGTCCTATGCGCCGCCCGCCGGACACACAGTCGGATGGGCTGCGGTGGCGAAGGGCAGCATCGATCTCGGCAAGACGGTCGTTCGGGGACAGATTGCGATCCTCGAAGACGGGGAAAAGCAGATCCATGTCGTTGCCGGCCCCGACGGCGCGACCTTCGTCGTCGGGTCATCGGTTCCGCACGACCATCCGCTGCACCTCGGCTATTATTCGGTGCACAGCTCGGCCGACGCGCTCGCCCGGGGCGAGGCGCGGATCGCCGAGCTTCACGAAATGCTGCAGCGCTCGGGCGATCGGCGCACGGGGACCGGAAACGTCCCGATCTACCGCTGAACCGGGCGTCGCGCTCCGCTTAAGGCGCTGGGGAGGCGGGTGATCGACCCCCGCCCCAGCTGTGCCGTTCCTTGCGGAGTATCGGACCAGCCTCGCGTATAATGTCACGCATCCTCTGCAGATCGTAGATCGCATCCTCCCCGAAGGATGCGATCTACGGCATGACCTGCACAGCACCTCAAGACCATCCCGACCGCACATACCGCTCCAGACGATCCGGGATCGGCGGATGGGCGAACGCATGCGCCTGGTCGGTGGGGTGCGGGGCGGCGCTGCTCCTCGTCTGCGCGCCCGCGATCGCGCAGACGACCGACACCTCGCGCGCGCCGACGCTGACGATCGAGCGCTACGATGAGGACTGGTCGTTCCTCGCGGATCCCGAACGGCGATCCGGCCGCTGGACTGAGGTTGCGAAATACATCCCGCTCGACTCCACGGGCTCGACCTATCTGACGACGGGGCTCGAAGCCCGGTCGCGCTACGAGGGCTATCAGAACACGAACTGGGGCTCCTCACCCGATCAAGGCTATGTCTGGCATCGGCTAATGCCCTATGCCGACCTGCACGTCGGCAAATTCCGCGTCTTTGCGCAACCGATCGTCTCAGCGATCTCGGGCGCGGAAGGCCCAAAGCGTCCGGTCGACACGACCGGCGTCGATATTACGCAAGCCTTCGGGGAGGTCGAAGTCGATCTCACCAAGACCGTGGCGCTGCGCGTCGCGGTAGGTCGCCGGTTGATCAGCCTCGGTGCCGGGCGGTTCATCGACACACGCTATGGCCCGGGCGTTCCGCTGCCGTTCGATGGCGTGCAGACAACGCTGAGCGGTGCCCGCGCGCAGATCACGCTGCTCTATGTTCGGCCGGTTGCCACCCAAACCGGCAATTTCAACGATCGCACCGAGTCCGATCGCGCCGCCTGGGGCGGCTATGCGACACGCTGGTTCGGCGCAAAACGTGCGGCGGGGATCGACCTCTATTATCTCGGATACCGCGATCGCCATGCCGTCGCCGACCAGGGGATGGGTCGCGAGATCGCGCATACCTTCGGCACCCGTTTCTTCGGCGATACGGAGAAATGGTATTGGAACGTCGAGGGCGTCGTCCAACGCGGCACCTTCCTGCGCGGAAGCGTCCGCGCGTGGGGCGCGGGCGGCGAGATCGGGCGGCGCTTCGTGACGCTGCCCCTCAAGCCCGAACTGGCGCTTACCTCAGACGTCGTCTCGGGCGACAGGAACCCCGACGACCCTGTCCTGGGCACGCTCAATCCGATGTTCCCGCGCGGCAAATATTTCGGCGCGCTCACCCCCGTCGGCCCGCGCAACCTGATCCACGTCCGCCCCTCGACGACCGTCCACCCGTCCAGGAATGTCGCACTCTCGCTGACCGGCGTCGCCTATTGGCGCGAGAGCACGCAAGACGGGATCTACAATATTCCGGGTTTTCTGGTGCGCAGCGGGCGCGATTCCACCGCCCGCTTCATCGGGAAGCAGATCGAGGTCGCGGTCGCTTGGCAGGCGACGCACGAACTCAACCTGTCCGCCCAGCTCAGCACTTTCGCGCCGGGTGCCTTCATCCGCGAAACGGGGCCCGCCAAGATGATCCGGATGGCGGGCACCGCCGCGACCTTCAGATTCTGACGATCCGGCCGGGGCCGAGCGCGCAGTTGTGCCTGGGGTGCCCGTGTTCATACCTGCGTATGACCGCGCCACGCGCACGTCTGGATGCGCTGTGCCGACGATCCTGGCACAGCATTCTCATTCGGCGATGAGCGGCACCGCCGACGTGATGATCGAACGGGAGACATAACGTGGCGAAGGTTCTGGTGCTATATTACTCGTCTTATGGTCATATCGAGACGATGGCGCATGCCATTGCCGAAGGCGTGCGGTCGGCGGGATCAACCGCCGACGTGAAGCGCGTTCCCGAAACGGTGCCCGAAGACATTGCGCGCGGTGCCCATTTCAAGCTCGATCAGGCGGCACCGATCGCGACGATCGCGGACCTGGAGCATTATGACGCGATCATCGTTGGAACCGGCACGCGGTTCGGTCGCATTTCCGGCCAGATGGCAGCATTTCTAGACCAGGCCGGTGGCCTGTGGGCGCGGGGCGCGCTCAATGGCAAGGTCGGCGCGGCGTTCACGGCGTCGGCGACGCAGCATGGCGGGAACGAGACGACCTTGTTCTCGATCATCACCAACCTGCTGCATTTCGGCATGACGATCGTGGGCTTGCCGTACAGCCATACCGGTCAAATGACGATCGAGGACGTCGTCGGCGGTGCACCTTATGGGGCGACCACCATCGCCGGGGGCGACGGATCGCGGCAGCCGTCCGACATCGAGTTCGACGGCGCGCGGCATCAAGGCGCGTTGGTCGCACAAACCGCCTCGAAGCTGTTTTCGTAAAGGCGTTGGTGGGGGTGGAGGCGAAGGGCAGCGCTCGAAAAGGGTCCGGTCTTAGAGCGAGATGATGCCGCGGCGGAACGCGACGGTCACCGCATGCGTCCGATCTTCCACATCAAGCTTCCCGAAGATGCTTCGCAGATGCGTTTTGACCGTGTCTTCCGAGATCGTCAGCGTTCGCGCGACCTGCTTGTTCGACTGGCCAAGCGCGACCCGGCGCAGGACCTCGATTTCGCGTTCGCTGAGTTGATCTCCCCCCGCGTACAGCGCCATCTCCTGGGCGACTTCTGCCGCAATCGAGCGGCGGCCCGCGTGGACGGTGCGGATCGTATCGAGCAATTCCCGCCGCAATCCGCTCTTTAGCAAATAGCCCGCCGCACCCGCGCGAAGCGCGCGCAACGCTTGGGTATCGCCGACATAGGTCGTGAGCACGATGATCCGGGCATCCGGATGACCACGCCGGATCGCCTCGATCGCACCCACGCCATCGACGCCCGGCAAATGAATGTCCATCAGCGTGACATCGGGAAGGAGGGTCTGGAACAGCGCGATAGACTCTTCGCCGGTCGAAGCTTCGCCGATCACCACCATATCCTCGCGCGGCGCGATGACGGAGGCGACGCCCGCGCGGAGCATCGGATGATCATCGACAATCATGATTCGGATCGGCGGGGTAAGTACGGAGGAAAGCATCTTATGTCTCTGGCCTGTCGCGCGCGCGCAGCGAAGATGCGCGACCCCGCGCTGAGCGATCGTAGGCGATGCGGCCGGGAATACGCAATGCGATGAACAGCGATCCGCCGGTGCGCGGCGATAGCGTAACGCGGCCCTCGAGTCCGCAGGCAAGCGCGCCGAGCGCATCGCCCAAGGCTAAAAGATCGCCGTCAGGAAGCGGAGGATTTGGCGGTGTCAGCCGTCCCCCCTCCTGCTCGAAGGTGATCTCGAGCGACTGGCGCTGGCAGCGCACCCGAACGCTCAGACGATCGGCGTGTTCGAGATGAGTCGCGTGCTGAAGAACGCGTAAAAAGACCTGCGCCACAGCTTCGATCACGCGCTGGTGGACATTTTTGCGACCGGCACCGGCGGTGACGGTTACGATGGTGGGGAAACCGCCGAACAAGCGATGGTCGAGCGCGACCTCTTCCAGCGCACGCACCAATCCGGTTCCCTCCGCATGGTCCCGTAATTCCTGCAGGCGCGTCCGCGACGCGATCAGCAGCCTGTCGGCACTATCCAACGCGGCTTCGAGCATAGCGGCCGCTGGCTGCTGCATCGAGGCCTGGTTTGAGATGGCGTGGAACCGCAGGATCAGTCCCTGAAGATCCTGGAGCAAAGCGTCATGGGAATCGCCGATCGCCTGCGCGCTATCCGCAATCCTTCCCGCGTTACGTCCGTATCTGAAAGCAAGCTCAAATGCGGCGCGTTTCCACGCGCGAGCCCGTCCGTAGGCTTTCCTTAGAAAGCGGTGGGCTGGCACCGCCCAGCGCATGATCAGGCCCGCGAACGCGCCGACCGTGCTCCCGCCGACAATCCGGGCTCGGCAGGTTCACCGAGGGAATTGGCCGCATCGCCTATAACGGGAAAGCTGAGGCCGAACGCGACCCCTTTGGATGTGGCCGCATCAAGCTTGCCCCCCGCCTGCAGGGCGATTGACTCCAGTTCGGCAGGCGGGGCTATCGGAAGCCGCCCGGTGGTGCCCGCATGACAAATCGAGATGTGGACCCGGTCCCCGTCGCGATGCGCCTCCACCTCTAGAACGCAAGGATCTTTCCTCGGCTTCGATCCGGCGGCGGCGTGGAGCAGCAGCTCCAGCAGTATCTGCTGTGCGAGGACACGGTCGGCGCGCACTGCCGCCAGCGCGTCCGGCAGACCGATGCGCACCGAAGCGCGCGCCTGGTGCAGCGCGTGACGCGCGAGGGCTATCGACTGTCCAACCATCTCGGATATCGAGACTTCTGTGATTTCTGGCCGACATGGGGCGCTGAGGGCCGCCACGTCTCGCATCAGGTTCGCCGCCCGCGTGATTTGCGCGATCGCTCTGCGCTCGGCGTTGCGGGCCTCTTCGACGTCGGGTGTGGGACGGGCGCGCCAACGCGTCGCAGCGGCGTTTTCGATCGAAAGCGCCGCTGCGATCTGCGCCAATTCGAAGCTGATTGACGGAGACAGACGTTGAAGCAGCGCGGCGCGTGAGAGATGGCCGGCATCGACAGGCCGAATGCGGTCGAGCGAGGTTTTCATTTCCAGCTTCCCGGCTACGGACAAGGCGGCTGTCATCTCGGCCGCTTCGCACAATGCCATGGTATGCCGGGTGGTGCTGCGGACGGAAACCACCAGCGGCTTAGCAAAACCTCCCCCGACCGAGTGATTGACGAACGCGAGCCCATGTGCACGGGTGCGCGGCGCGCTCCTATCCTGGGGCAACGCCGTAAGCCGAGCGGCCCGCATGCGAGCGATCTGCTTTCCCGAAAGGTGATGGATGGATTTGAGCCCAATGCCGGCGGACAGCGCGATCGGTGCCTTCCTTTTGGCGTTCCCCGCGCTTTTTTCGATCGTCAACCCGATCGGTGCCGCGCTCATCTTCAACGAAGTCACGACCGGGCGGTCGCGCGACGAGCGAAAACGCCTCGTCTCTCGCATCGCGTTCTACTCGTTGGCCGTTCTGCTCACATCGCTCTGGCTTGGCGGTTATATCCTCACCTTCTTCGGCGTGAGCTTGAGCGCATTGCGGATCGCCGGCGGCCTGGTGGTCGCCGTTCGGGCGTGGAGCCTGCTGATGCAACCCGAGGTGCATGAAGAGCGCAAAGCGAGCGCTGCTGGCCCCGCCCATGACTCGCACGAAGATGTTGCTTTCTTTCCGCTGACAATGCCGCTCACGACCGGTCCAGGTACGATCGCAGTGGCGATCGCCTTGTCATCGCAACGCCCGGTCTCGGGGGTCCGGACCCTGGCCTTTTTCGGCGGCCTCAGCGCTGCGGCAATCTGCGTCGCGGCCACGGTGTGGATTTGCTATAGTTCTGCAGGGCGGATCGAGGCCCTGCTCGGGCCAGGCGGCGCGCGCATCATGTCGCGATTGGTGGCCTTTCTGCTGCTGTGCATCGGTGTCCAGATCATGATCACGGGTGTGATCGGGGTTTCCGCGCTGTTGACGTTGCCGATGCCTGCAAGGACCTGAGCAGAGGTGCCGCCAGCCTTTTGCGAAAATCTTGTTGCCGCGCCCCCTGACTATACGCAAGTATAGTCCGCGTCGCCGTGGGAGTGATGGCGTAGCACTCCGACCCAAGCCACACCCGAATCCGCCCGCGCGTTCTACCGCGCTCTCGGAGAACGATCATGTCGTCTACCACCACCCACGCACCTGCCGATCGAGCAATTGATTTTGATTCCGTGCTGAAAGCCAATGCGCAGCGTGTGTTCAGCGAGCCGGATGCCGCCAAGCGCATGGCAGCATTGACCGAGCTCTGGGCGGAAGACGGCGCGTTGGTGGAGCAGGATGCTATCGCCAGCGGCTATGAAGCGATCTCCGCCAGCGTTGGCGCGTTGCTCGCCCATTTGCCGTCTGGAATTCTGTTCGTTCCGCAGGGCGACGCCGCCGGGCACCACGGACTGGCGCGGCTTCGCTGGCGCGCGACGGCGGAGGACGGGACGCCGGTTCCGGTATCGGGCACCGATATCGCCATGATCGAGGATAATCGTATCCAGCGATTGTACGTCGTTCTCGATCCGATGCCGTGAAGCCAGGTCGCGCGTCACCACCGGGCGGCGCTACGCCGCGTCACCACGAAGCGGGGTCGCCAGGATCGTGAGGCGACCCCGTGCCCGCGATTTTCGTTTCGAATGGCCTGTCGCGCGGCTTTTGCAACCGACCCTCCGCGCCCTGCGACACCCCTGCATCTTCCATCGCTTCGGACAGCGTGTGGCGATAGCGGTCTGGGTGATCGGCCTTGCCGCGCTGCCGGTCGCCAGCTTCAGCGCGCCCCGCACCACCCTCGCCAATTACAAACACACGAGATGGACCAAGGAGGAAGGAGCACCGACCGGAATCCGAGGCATCGCACAAACGACCGACGGCTTTCTCTGGCTTGCCGCGCAGGAAGGAGTGTTCCGGTTCGACGGCGTACGCTTCGAGCAAATCGCCGCTCCAGCGGCGCAAGCGGCCCGCGGCAGTCGGCCGATCAGCCTTGCGGCGGACGCGCACGGTTCGCTCTGGGTCGGCTATGACCAGGCGGGCGGAATCGCCGTTCTGCGCCAGGGCCGGCTGATCGATACGCACATGCCCTCACCGCCGCCGATCATCGGCGATATCCAGGTCGACAGCAGCGGCACGCCGTGGGCCAGCTGGGGCGGGTTCGGCAATCGCCTTTGGCGTTACACCGCATCGCAATGGAAACCGGTCGACGCCGCGCTTGGCGTTCCTTTCGGTAGCCTCGCCTACATGTTTCCTTCGAGCAAAGGCGTCCTGCTGATCGGCGTGTCCAACCCGGCGACCCGCAGCAACAGCATTGCCGCTTTGATACCCGGTGCCCGCCGCTTCCGTGAACAATCGGTGCCGAATCAATTCACGACGTTTGCCGAGGACAGTGCGGGCCAGCTGTGGATGTCGGATGTCGCCGGGACGCGGCGGTTTCATATCGATGCTGCGGGACGCATCACCCCGGATGCTACAACCTATCCTGCGTCGCATCAGGTCCGGCCGCCGATCATCCGTGCCGCGCGGGACGGATCGATTTGGGGCAGCACGCGCGGGTCGGGCATTTTCAGAATAGCGCCTGGTGCCGTTCCACCGAGCGCAGTCGAGCGCTATACCTCGGCCCAGGGGCTGACGTCCGACTTCGCCGATACGACCCTGGTCGACCGCGAGGGGAATATCTGGATCGGCACCGAAAACGGGCTCGATCGGTTCCGACAAGTCGACGTCGTGGCGGACGCAACACTTCCGGGCCCAGAGTCGTTGGCCGCGCTGCAGTTGGCGCGAGGATCGGACGGCACCGTCTACGTCAATAACAAGGACGGTCTTTACGAAATCCGCGCGAACATGGAGCCCAAGCGTCGGCTGAGGGTTGACGGGCGCGAGTGGCAGCGCTTCTGCGCCGGCCAAGGCGGATCGGTTTGGCTCGCCCATACGGGCAAGGCCGTGCGGCTCATGGGCACCGCCATGTCGAGTATTCCCGTCCCGGGGCCGCCCGCTGCGATCCTGGATTGCACCGAAGACCCGGCCGGGCGCTTCTGGATGACCGGCCTCAAGCAAGTGCGCTGGCACGACGCAAAGGGTTGGCACACCATACCGACCGCCCCTCTTGGCATCAGCGACGCGTTGGAGATCGCAAACGATCCCGGCGGGGATGTCGTGATCAACCTCGAGGGCACTCGTCTTGGGCGCGTCGTCGGCACCCGCATAACGGCAATTTCGGCGCAAAAGCTTGGGATCGGCTATATTAACGGCCTCAGCACCGGCCGTCATTACGTCCTGGTCAGCGGTTCGGCCGGACTCGGCAGTTTTCACAACGGGCATTTCAGGCTGCTCGATGCGGCGCGCCACCCCTGGGCGACGCGGTTGCGCGATGCGACGGAAAGCCCGTCCGGCGACACCTGGGCGTTCGGCGCGCAAGGCATAGTCCGGGTCAGGACGGCGGCGCTCGACTATGCATTCGATCACCCTGGAACGCCGCTCGCCTTCCAGCAGTTCGATGTGCAGGACGGGCTCAAGGGCTCGATCCAACATTTCGGCATTCGCGGTCCGCAGATCGCCGCAGGGGCGGACGGTCGGGTTTGGGTCGCCACCAAAAGCGGGCTGTTTCGGATCGAAGCGCGGCGTCTGCCGCTCAACACAACGCCGCCCCCCGTCAAGATCACGGCGCTTGTCGCGAACGGTGTTTCCCTGCGCGATCCGGCATCGGTCATATTACCGAAGGGTACCCGCAATGTTTCGATCAGTTACACCGCGCTTAGCCTGAGTTCGCCTTCAAGAAACCGTTTCCGCTATAAATTGGAGGGAATGGATGACAATTGGGTCGATCCGGAAACGCGACGACAGGCGTTCTACACCAACCTCGGGCCGGGCCATTATCGCTTCCGCGTGATCGCCGCCAACAATGACAGCGTCTGGAACCGGACCGGGGCCGAGCTTCGCTTCGAGATCAAGCCGACATTCGTGCAGAGTCCGCTATTCTTGCTGCTCTGCGCAGCAGCCGGGCTCGCCTCGCTGGTAGCGCTCTACAAGCTTCGCGTCCGCTATCTCTCGGATCGCATCCGGACGCGAATCGAAGGGCAGCAAGCCGAACGCGAACGGATCGCGCAAGATCTCCACGATACGCTTCTGCAAAGCGTCCAAGGGCTCCTGCTGCGCTTTCACGGATTCATGCTTCGGCCCGAGATCACCCCCTGCACGCGCCAGGAAATGGCGGACGTTCTCGATGCTGCCGAAGCGGCATTGGTCGATGGCCGCAACCGCGTCGGCGGGCTTAGGAGCGGTGTCACCCAGTCACTTCCCGAGCAGATCGCGGCGTTTGCCGAGCAACTCGATCTGCGGGATCATCCGGTCGCCGTTGCGATACAGGGGGCGGAGCGTGCGATGGTGCCGTCGGTGCAGGAGGAGGCGATCCGGATCGCGTTTGAGGCTTTGCACAACGCCGCGCGACACGCTCGGGCGACGCGGATCCACGTCACCATCCGGTTCGATCGCGATGCGTTCCGGATCGAGGTGACCGATGACGGCGTCGGCATCGAACCGGAAGTGCTGGAACGCGGTGGCCGCGATGGCCATTACGGGCTGCAGGGGATGCGCGAGCGCGCCAAACGCGGCGGCGGCTTGGTGACAATCCGGAGCGGCCCCAGCGGGACGACCGTCGCATTGTGTGTGCCAGCCAAAGCCGCCTATCTCGATCCCCCCAAGCGTAGCTGGCTCCGCCTCGCCCGATGGTTTCGCCAGTGGAGCGGCCTCGGTTAGCCGCGTCTTGAAAGCGCGATCGAGAAACGGCTTTCGTGGCCGTGGGGGTGCTGGACGGAGAGGCCCACCCCGCCAATAGTTGGCGACGCTTTGATCGGTTCTCCTAAGACCCCCGGCCGTTCGCTCATACAGGCGTATGAAGGGCGCATTCGA
Organism: Sphingomonas sp. PL20; assembly: GCF_017875905.1. Lineage (NCBI taxonomy): Bacteria > Pseudomonadati > Pseudomonadota > Alphaproteobacteria > Sphingomonadales > Sphingomonadaceae > Sphingomonas > Sphingomonas sp. PL20. Next base: position 3,459,246 of record NZ_JAGINH010000002.1, read on the forward strand.
CAGTAGAATATCGGCGCGAGCCCTCACGGGTCCATACCTCCTTTATACATTGAGGAGGCCGAAGTGACGCATGCTAGTACCAGAAAGATCAATTCGGATCGCGCAAAAGCACAGAGTTATCTTTGCTTAGGGAAGTTGGAATGCGGCGTAGCGCTGCAGTCAACGATGAAAGGCTTGGCCGTCGCGGCGCTGCCGGCGTGCTTTGCCTTTATCGGCACCTTCCGAGCGGTCGACGATGCGCTCATCGGCACCATGGTTGCGGGCATCGTGTTTGTGCTGGTGGCGAGCTTCACCTTGAGCGGCCAAAGCCGGAGCGTCCGGCCATGACGCAGATGGCGAAAGCGTCTCGAACGCTGGCAGGGATGCTGCTGCGGCTCTCCCCTGACGAGGCGATGGCGGTGGAACTCGGCGCACGCCATTTCTTCGCGGGCACCGTCACCATCCTCGTCGGTGCGATTGCTGCCGCCTGCCATACCGACGATAAGCCGCGCGCCTTCCGATAGCGGTGCTGCCCCTTATGCCGCGCTCCGTTGCAAGCATCCTCGGATAACGAGCGTAGCCTGTCCGCAGTCGTCAAACTAAGCGGCAGCGCCGCTTCTGCTCACGAATAGCGCTCTTCCGACCACGGATCTCCCCGCATGTGGTATCCATTGACTTCCCAGAACCCAGCTTTGTCGGCAGCCATGAAGTCGATCCCGCGGATCCACTTGGCGCTCTTCCACAGATAGAGGTGCGGGATCAGCACCCGCGCCGGGCCGCCATGCGCGCGGGTCAGCGGCTTTCCCTCCCAGCTATGCACGACCATCGCCTCGCCGTCCGCGAAGTCGGCAAGCGGCACGTTGGTGGTATAGCCGTCATAGCCGTGGAGCAGGACAAAGGCCGCCTCCGCGCTTGGCTGGACGAGATCGAGCAGGTCCCGCGTGGCTACTCCTGTCCAATCGTTGTCGTAGCGCGACCAGGTCGTCACGCAGTGCATATCCGATCGAGTCCGCATCTGTGGCAGGGCCATAAACGCAGCCCAGTCCAGCCTCATTGGGCGGTCGACTAGGCCACCGATTTCCAGCGCCCAATGCTCCCGCGCAACGTCCGGCTGACGGCCCAGGTCGAGCACCGGCCAATCGCTTACCAGATGCTGGCCCGGCGGCAGGCGCTCGTGCGCGTTGCGCGCGTCTTCCCCCGTGATGAATTTATGTTCGCTCGCCCAGCGCTGCTTAGAGCGGGTGAGCTTGCTAACCGTCGGCGGCGTGTCGTCTGTCATGGAGGTCTCCAGCGATAACCGCACCATCGACTACCGCTGCCGCGGGCGCAATCCGATCGAGCAGATGTTCTCCGAGCTCAAGGCGCGGCTCCGTAAAGCCGACGAGCGATCCGTCGATGCAACATGGAAGCGGATCGGCTCCCCTCGCGACCAACCTTTATCGTCATGATTATTAGATGACATTTCCCTGTACAGTCATCAAACTTCACGGCCGACGCTGCGCTGGCTGCCACCGCCCGGCGGTAACCGCGAACGTCATCATGTCATCTGCGCGTGTTTGACGGTCCCAGACAGGTCGAACGGGCGATTCTCACGAACCCGCCCGCCCACCAGCCGCCCATGCGGGCGGGCCGAAATACGATCTTACGAGCGCGCTTTTGTGCAGGATGATTTTCTGCACGACGATGGTGGGGTCCTGCATGAAGACCTTCAGGACGTGGCGGCCCGGCGCGTCGACCGGTAGCGTGAAGCGAATCGTCCGCGCATTGGCGGCGGTATTTGCGGCGTGTTGTTCGCCGAGAAAATCCTGGGCCGCGCGCGTCGTCGGTGTGAACACCGCCTGCGCGACGGGGGCGGCATCGTCGAAGCCAACCGCGACCGCCAAGTGCCGTCCGGGATAGACCTCCAGCGTCGGCGCGGTGACGAGGTCGATGTGGTACGGGCCGCTTTCGCCGAGGAAGACGTCATATTCCAGGCGCGGCGCGTTCGCAGTATCGGTGAAGGGTTCGGCATCGACCGGGAAGACCGACATCGCGGCGTCGCCTTGGCCGTAATCCGGGATGGGCTCCCAGCGGACACCGCGCGCCGCCACGGAACGATCGAAACGTGCCGCAGCGAGCGAAAAAGCGCCAGTGAGCCCCCCGCCTGCCCCCCGCGCCTCGCGCTCCTGCTGCGCAGACGCGCGGAGTGCGGTAAGACGCACCGTGACCGTCTGGTGTCCCTCGACGGTTATCGTCGCTTCTGATCGGCCGGTCTTCACCGCGTTCCAGTCGATATCGACCCAGAATCGGCGATCCCGCGTCGAGACGCCGAACGCCTTGCCTTCCTCGATCACGACCCACGGTTGATCCGCCGTCACGGTGACGGGTGCCGGACCGGCACCGCGCGGGAACACCTCAATGAAGGTTTTCTCGCGCGTCAGGCTATCGAGAATGGGAAGCTCCGGCGGCAGATAATAGCCCGGCCACGACCGCGCGCTGCCGTCGACCGCGACGCCAAAGCCGTTGGCAGGATCGAGGTCGATCTCGGCAACCGGCGGCATAATGTCGGTACCAGGCGGGTACCAGTCGAAATAGCCGATATGCGTCTGGTCCATCATATGGTCCCATTTGCCGCCGGCCATCGTGTGATTGTAATAATCGCGCAGGTCGTGGTCGCGGTGAAAGCGGCGGCGCACCTCGTCCGCTTCCGCGCTTGTGCTGGCGCGCCCCTGTTCGGCGAAGCGGGCGTTCCGCGCCGCCGCGACATACATTTGGGTCAGGTTCGAACAGGCGCGCACGGGATAGAGGACGAGCTGGTAAAAGGCGTCACGCTGGTCGGATCGCAGCGTCTCGTTGACCGCATCAGCGCGGCGTTCGAGCTCACGCCACGCGTCGCAAACGCGCTCCGCCTCGCGATAGTTTTCAAGGCTATAACTGTCGGGCTTGAGCTGTTCGGGCTTTCGCCAGGCATTGTATTTGGCGTAGCGGGCGGCAAGCAGCGCGATCTCCGCGGCATGCTCCGGTCCAAATTGGCGTTCTGCCCAGGCGTGCGTCCAGCCAGCGATCTTGTCCTTTCCAATGTCCGACGGCCGCCACGCCATGGCGAGGAGGAACTCGATCGGCAGTTCGAGCGGCTTGAGATCGCCGACATTGGCGATCCAGATCTCGTTCGCGCCGTAGCGATGGGCGAGATTCATTTGCTCCCAGATCTTGGGCAGCGGGTTCGAATTGATCCACTGGTATGAAAACGGCCCGCCGTGCATGTCCATGTGGAAGTAGATGCCGAACCCGCCGGAGCGGGCGCGCTCCGACGGCAACGGCAGGCGGCGGAGATTGCCGACATTGTCGTCGGCGAACATGATCGTGACGTCGTCCGGCAGCTTCAGGCCCGCATCGTAATATTTGTACACCTCGGTAAACAGGACCCACACTTGGGGAACCTGCTCGGCGCGCCTGCCCATGCCCTCGGCGATGATCCGGCGCTGGTCGGTGATGACGCCTTCAAGCAGTGTCACGTCCGACTGCAGGCTGCCGCTGCTCTCCAGCGCGACGTCGCCGTCGCCGCGCATGCCGACCGTGACGATGACCTCGTTATGCGCGTTGCGATCGATGCCCTCGCGGAAGAAGTCGCGGATCGCCGGAGCGTTCGTCGCATAGTTCCATTCGCCATTGCCATAATGCTGGCGATGGTCGGTCCACTCCTTATGCGCCTTCATCATCGGCTCGTGATGCGAAGTCCCCATGACGATGCCATAGTCCTCGGCGAGCGGCGCGTTGGCCGGATCATCCACGGCAAAGGCGTTGTTCCACATCGCGGGCCACAGATAATTGGCGCGAAGGCGCAGCAGCAGTTCGAACAGCCGCCCATAAAAGGCCGCGTTCATTCCGCCGAAGGTCTTGGCGGTCCATCCCGACAGACAGGGCGCTTCGTCGTTCAGGAAGATGCCGCGATATTTTACGGCGGGAGAATCCTGAACATACCGACCGTTGGCGACGCGAAGCTGGCTTTGCCGCACGACGGGTACGTCAGCCCACCAATACCAGGGAGACACGCCGATCATCCGCGACACGTCGTAAACGCCGTAGATCGTGCCGCGCTTGTCGCTGCCGACAATGACCAGCGCCTCTTTGACGCCGGGCATGGGATTGGCGACGGTCTGGATCAGGAAGGCTTCCCACTTGCCCCGAATGTCATGGACGGCAATCTTCCCGGCTGCGACCAGCTGGTCGATCAGCGGGCTCGTACCGAGCGCGCCCACCAGGATGACGCGATCGGGCAGCGCGCGCGGATCATGCACGATCCGCGCGTCCGTTCCGGTTACCCGGCCGATGTCCGCCGCCAGATCGGCGGCGGCGCGGCGCACACCGGCAAGGTCCGCCGCATCGACGAAGATCGGCGTGATCGCATCCCCGGGAGACGCGATGTCGAAGCCCGGCCTGCGGCGATCGGTCTGGAGCGCGGCAGCCAGCGGGGACCCCAGCAGGCTGCCCGCCAGCGCACCGCCGACCACGCCTCGTCTCGTCAACATCACGCGGCTCCTTGCTGCAGGTGGCGCACACGCGCGGCGGGGCTAAACGCGCCCGATACCGGGGATATACGGGCCCCACACCGCCTCATTGGAAAAGCGCGATCGGGACCGCTTGGCCCATTTTCGCATAGCCTGCCGGGGATGGGTGCAGGCCATCGCCCGAATCGAACGCCGGTGCCAGTCGCTCGGGACGCGACGGGTCGCGCATGACCACGTCGAAATCGACCACCGCGTCGAACACACCGGCGCTGCGGATCCAGCGGTTGATCGCGAGGCGGTCGGCCTCACCGGGTGCGCCGGGGTGATAATAAGCCGATCCGCCGAACGGCAGAATCGTCGCGCCGATCACCTTGATCCCGCGATCATGCGCGCGTGCGACGATCTGGCGATAGCCTTGCTCGAGATCGGCTATGAGCGCTGTATGCTCGGCCTCCGGGACGGGATGGTCGCGCGTCAGCACGCCGAGATCGTTGACCCCCTCGAGCACGATCAGAGAGCGCACGCCCGGCTGCGCCAGAACATCACGGTCGAGCCGCGCGAGCGCGTTGGGCCCGAGCCCGTCACGCAACACGCGATTGCCACCGATCCCCTGATTGACGATCGACAGACCCGCGCCCAGCGGCAGGCGCGCGGCGAGCACGTCGGTCCAGCGATCGTCGCCATCGGTGGTCGCGCCATGCCCGTCGGTGATTGAATCGCCGAGCGCGACGATCGTGCCACCACAGCCGGCGACATCGACGCCCGATAGGAAATACCAATGCTCGACACGTTCGCCGGTGAGCGCCGCATCCGCAGAATGGTTGCCGGCGGCGATGTAGCTGCTCGTGCGCGAACCGGGGTGGCCGGTCACCCCGCTTGGGGCCTGCGGCAGATGGAGGCTGATCGACAGCGTCGCGCGATCAGGAACCGGAAACGCGATCGGATCCGACACATAGTCGGCACCAGCTGGGATCGTCACCTGTGCGCGCCCGCCGAACGACAGCGTGTGATCGCTTCCGGCACGGACACGCGCCGACCCGCTCGCCTCGGCCAGGGCGAGATGCACCGAGTCGATCGTGAGCGGGGCCGTGCCGATAAGGTTGGAGAGGTGGATCCGCAGCCGCGCGCCGCCGCCCGACAGGCGCACCGTCTGACGCAGCGTCGCATCGCGCAATTTGGCGGCGATCCCGGTATCCGCCTGGTCCGGCTCCTTTTGCGACGATGCCCAACTCGTATGCCATTGCGCTGCGCAGGGGTGGCCGGTTGCGGCGCTCGCCAACGCAGGGGCGGCAAGCGCCAGCATCGTGGCCAGAGAACGAAGGATCATCGGCAAGTCTCCCGACTGGATGGCGGCACGGCGCGTCATGCGATCTGCTCGGGCGCGACCGGCGCGTAACGCGGCACAAGCAGGTGGATTACGCCGAGCGCGACCAGATAGGCGCAGGATGCGACGAGGAAGATCGGCTGATAGCTGCCAAGCGTTGCCAGGATCGTGCCCGCAAACTTCGCCATGATCATCCCGCCCAGCGCCCCGGTCAGGCCGCCGAGCCCGATCACCGATCCGGCGCGCCCGCGTGGGAACAGGTCACCCGGCAGCGCATAGACATTGGCCGAAAAACCCTGATGCGCGGCGCAGGCCAAGCCGATCAGCAGCACCGCGACCCACAAACTGGGGGCGTGCGCGGCAAAGGCGATCGGCAGCGCGAACAAGGCGCAGGCGAACATCGCGGTCTTGCGCGCGCGGCCCGTCTGCCAGCCGCGCGACAGCAGCCGCGACGACAACCAGCCGCCGCCGATCGAACCGACATCGGCGAGCAGATACACCGCTACCAAGGGCGGCCCGAAGTCGAGCATCTTCACATGATATTGCCGATTGAAGAAATCGGGCAGCCAGAACAGGAAGGTCCACCACACCGGATCGATCAGGAAGCGCCCGAGCATATAGGCCCAGGTCTGGCGCAGGCCGAGCAGCTTGCGCCACGCGATCGGTCGCGCGCGCTCGGCCGGCTCGCGTTCGATCCAGGCGCGTTCTTCGGGCGAGACCGCCGCATGGTCGCGCGGACGACGATAGAAGCCGAGCCAGGCGATCAGCCACAGGATCGTCAGCGCGCCGGTGGCGATGAACGCCATCCGCCAGCCAAAGGTCACCGCGATCACCGGCACGACCAGCGGGGTGACGATCGCACCGACGTTCGACCCGGCGTTGAAGATGCCGATCGCCAGTGCGCGCTCGGACTTGGGGAACCATTCGCCCGTCGCGGCGAGGGCCGCAGGAAAGGCTCCCGCTTCACCGATCGCGAGCGGCACACGGGCGAATGCCATGCCGAGCGTACTGGTGAACAGCACGTGCGCGACATGGCCGATTGTCCACAACGTCACCGCCAGCGCGTAGCCGATCCGCGCACCGACGCGGTCGACCAGCCGACCGAACAGCACATAAGCGAGGCCGTAGGCACCCTGGAACCAGATGGCGAGATTGGCATAGCCTTGCTCGCTCCAGCCATATTGTGCCTGCAGGCTGGGTTTCAACACCGGCAGGACGAGACGATCGACGTAACTGAGCACGACCGCGGCGAACAGCAAGCCGCAGATGACCCAGCGGACGTTACCGCGCGGTCGCCGCTCGGCGGTCACCAGTTATACATCGTGCCGTCTTCGAGACGGTTCACTGGCAGGTAGGCGCGCTTGTAAGGATATTGCGCAGCGAGCACCTCGTCGAGCTCGACGCCAAGGCCGGGTTTCTCGCCCGGATGCATCATCCCGCGCTCGAAGCTATAGGCATGCGGGAACACCGCATCGGTTTCGGCGGTATGCCGCATATATTCCTGCACGCCGAAATTGGGCACCGACAAATCGAAATGGAGCGCCGCCGCCATGCACACCGGCGAGAGATCGGTCGCGCCGTGGCAACCGGTGCGGATCTGGTACAGATCGGCCAGCGCCGCGATCCGGCGCAAATGCGTGATGCCACCGGCATGGACGACGGTCGCGCGAATATAGTCGATCAGTTGGTTTTCGATCAGATGCTTGGCATCCCAGATCGAATTGAAGATCTCGCCCACGGCAAGCGGCGTGGTGGTGTGCTGGCGGATCAGGCGGAACGCGTCCTGGTTCTCGGCGGGCGTCGCATCCTCGAGCCAGAACGGGCGGTAGGGCTCGAGATCCTTGCCGAGTCGACCTGCCTCGATCGGCGTCAGGCGGTGGTGGATATCGTGCAGCAAATGCACGTCCCAGCCGAGCGCTTCGCGGGCTGCGGCGAACAATTCGGGCACAACGCGCAGATATTTCTCGGTCGACCACAGGTTTTCGGTCGGCAGATCGGCATCGGCAGGTTCGTAGAACATCTTGTCCTTCGACACGCCATAGGTCGAGGGCAGGCCGGGCACGCCGCATTGCAGGCGGATCGCCTTATAGCCTTGGCGCTGATAGTCGCGCGCCACCTCGACCGTCTCCTCGATCGAGACACCATTGGCATGGCCATAGACCATCACGCCGTCCCGGCTCGCGCCGCCGAGCAATTGGTAGAGCGGGAGCCCGGCGACCTTGCCCTTGATATCCCACAAAGCGGTGTCGACCGCCGCGATCGCCGACATGGTCACCGGCCCGCGCCGCCAATAGGCGCCCTTGTAGAGATATTGCCAGATATCCTCGATCCGATGCGCGTCGCGGCCGATCAGCAAGGGCACGACATGGTCGCTCAGGTAGCTGGCGACCGAAAGCTCACGCCCGTTGAGCGTCGCATCGCCGAGGCCGTAGGCGCCGTCCTCGGTCTCGATCTTGAGCGTGACGAAATTGCGGCCCGGGGACGTGACGATCACCTTGGCATCGATAATCTTGGGCATGAGGTCTTTCCGTGCGAGTGGGGGAGGAAGGGGCGTGCTGCAGCAATCAGGTCGACAGGACCGTCGCCGCGCCGATCATAGGATCGAAGCAGGGGCGTGTTGCGCGAGGACTGGTATGTCCGGTCATGGCATCCTTCCTGTCGGCCGCTTCGGAGAAGCGGAGGAACGCTCTGCGGTGGCGTTCTTACGATAGCGCTACCATTCTAGATTGCGCATCATCTTGTCAATGATGTGTGTCAGGCAGGTTGAAGTAAAAAGACGGTAAGGGCCACTCCCGTAACGGAGCCTATGCCAAACCGAAGCGCTGCCGGCGCGCGGTGAGCGTCGCATCCAGCTCGGCGAGCTCCTGCACTTCGGTGGCCTGGATCAAGGCCGCGAGCACTTTGTCGAGATGCGTGCGCATGGCCGCGCGCGCCAGATCCGGGTCGCGCGCCGCAAGCGCCTCGAAAATCGCGAAATGTTCGTCGATTCGCGGGCCTACCCCGGCGCGATGCGCCTTTTGAGACAGCGCCTTTTCTTGCGGCGACCGCAGGCGGGCCTGCCACAGCGCCTCGACCGCGCCGGAAATGGCACTGTTGCGCGTCGCTCTGGCAATGCTGATGTGAAACTGGTGATCGAACGCCTCGGCCTTCGCAACATCTTCGCCCGCGGCCACCAGATTGTCGAAAAGCGTTCTGAGCTGCTTGATGTCGTTCGCATCGACTCGCGTGGCCGCGATCGCGCAGGCCTCGCCCTCGATCGCGCGGCGCGCTTCCAGCAGCTCGAACGGGCCCACGCCGATCGCGGAAAATTTGCCGCCACGCGGAGTCTTTGCGGAAACGTACACGCCCGACCCCATCCGGATGTCGACCAGGCCATCGACCTCCAGCGCGATCAATGCTTCGCGGATCGTCGGGCGCGACACATTGAAGGCCTCCGAGAGCTCACGTTCTGAGGGAAGACGCGTGCCCATCGGATACTGATCAGCGAGAATTTGCCCGCCAATCTGCCGAGCGATTTCCGCATAGAGGCGTACGGTCTTCAATTCCCCATCGTCCTTTCGGTTACCCTGCGGGGCACCCTATCCTCACAAAACGGGCGGCGAGGTCCGCGCGCGCAGCATGCCGCAGCAAGGCGCACAGTGCAATTATCTGAACGATTGGCCTTACAAAATGTGTTTTTGTGTTTGACAGGTTGCGCCTGTCACGCCAGATGGTAGCGCAATCATAGCGCTGGAGAACGTGGCGCGTGCAAAATTAGGAAGGGGATCTGACATGAGCTTTCTCGCCGGTGCCGCACGCCTGACACGGGGCGCGCTTCTTGGAGCGACCATTCTTTCCGGCCTTTGCGCCCAGGGCGCGTTCGCACAGTCCACGCCCGTTCCGCCGCGCACTGGCGAGCAGGCTTCCCCGCAAGAGACCTTGCCGGATACGGCGTCCGCCGAGGACATCGTGGTGACCGGCTATCGCAACAGCCTGGCGCTTTCGACGAATGCCAAGCGCGCGTCGACCGGCTTCACCGATGCAATCTTTGCCGAGGATATCGGCAAGTTCCCCGACACCAACATCGCCGAATCGTTCAATCGCATCTCCGGCGTGACCATTACGCGCGACATTACCGGTGAGGGCACCAACGTCGCGATCCGTGGGCTTGGCTCCAACTTCACCAATGTCACGCTGAACGGCGCGCCGATCGCAGTCGCCTCTTCGGGTGCAACCGACGCGCAGGGCACCGATCGCTCGGTCGACCTCAGCTTTTTCCCGACCGATCTCTTCACCAAGCTGACCGTCAACAAGAGCTATACCGCCGATCTGCTCGAAGGCGGCGCTGCCGGTAACGTCGATCTGCGCTCAGCCCGGCCTTTCGACCGCGCCAAGAATTACCTGGCGTATAATGTCCAAGGGTCGAAGCAAGGAGACGCGGACCGCCTCGGCATCCGTGGGTCGCTGATCGGCAGCTGGCACAATGACACGATCGGCATCCTGGCGGGCGTGTCTGGCCAGCGCTCTTTCACCGATACGCGCGGTTTCGAGACGATCGGCTATACCAATCCAGCACTGACCGCCGCGCAATGCGGTGCCGCAACCGGCTGTAACAGCACCGGCGGCGGCAACTGGACGATCCCCGCCGTCGTGCCAGTCGGCGCGGGTGGCGGACTCGTAGCAGGAACTGTGATCGATCAGGCGTTCCTGCTCGCCCACAATCCCGGTGCGACGATCCAGCAGATCGACAATGCACTGCTTCCGCGGCTTGGGCGTACGTCGGACGAGCGGGGCACGCGCGACCGTGTCAACGCGATCGTCAGCGTGGAATGGCGTCCGAGCGACACGCTGCATTTCTATGTCGATAGCCTGTACGGCTATAAGCATAACAATCTGATCCGCGAGGATATGGCGTGGATCGTGCGCAATAGCGCCATCATTCCGCTCAACGAAACCTTCGACAAGAGCGATTGCAGCGCGGGCTGCTCGGTCACCGGCGGCACCTTTGCCAATGCCCAGTTCTTCGACGAATTCCGCCCCTATATTGAGACGACCAAGCTGTTCAGCGTCAATCCGGGCGGCGAATGGGAAATCTCGGACACGCTCAAGCTGACGGCGCAGGGCAATTACTCGCGCTCGACCTTCCACCGCGAAAGCCCGACGGTCGGCGCGACCACCGCGCTCGGCGTGGGCACGACGGTGACCTACGCCAACACCGATAACGGCCCGGTGATCACGCCGAATATCGATCTCAACAACCCGGCGAACTTCGGCTGGAACGCGGGATCCCGCGTCAACATCTCCGACGAGCGGCGCATCAACAAGACCAAGGGCGCACGCGCCGATCTGACCTGGGGCGGCCCCAAGCTGAACCTCAAGGTCGGCGGTGCCTTTGACGACGTATCCCGCCTGATCCAGGGCTTCGACAACAGCCAGGCGTGGCAGAATGCGGTCTGCGGCAATAACCCGAGCGTCTTCGTCCCGTCGCCGAACACACAGCCGTCGTGCGTCGGACTGAACGCACCCGGCGCGGCACCCGCCGGTTACCCGACCTATCCCGGCTATGGCACCGGCTCGACTGCCGGTTTGTCCGGCCCGGTCACTTATGGCGGCTCACTCGTGCCCAATGCCGCCTTCCCGAGCTATCTGATCCCGGGACCGGCCGGTTTCGTCACGGTGGACTTCCCGAAATTCGCCAATGCGACCAACTATCAGTCGTTCCACGACAACGAACCCACCGTCGGCGCGGCCAACACCGGCGCGAGTGGCGGCTATATCCGCGAGGTTGTGAAGTCGGCCTTCGCGACGCTGAATGGTTCGCAGGAGCTTGGCGGCAACACGCTGCGCTTTAATGCCGGTCTGCGTTTCGTCGACACGATCCAGACGATCACGGGGACGGTGTCGCTGCCGGATCCGCGCAACACGCTGGCCGGCGGTGCTTCGCTGCCCGATGGCAGCCGGTATCCGAACATCTCGACGAGCGTGACCACGCGCAACGAATATCGCAACTGGCTGCCCGCCGCGACCTTCGCCTACGACATTGGCGCGCATGCCGTCGTCCGCGTCGCGGGGTCGCGCACCATGACCCGGCCCGACCCCTCGGCGCAGCTGCCCGGCGTCAACTTCGGCGCACCCTCGGCCGACCAGGCAACGATCGGCAATCCCGCGCTCAAACCCTATCTGTCGACCAATCTCGATCTCGGCTTCGAATATTATACCGGTCGTGAAGGGGTGATCAGCGTCAACGCCTTCCGCAAGTCGATCACCGGCTTCACCACCACCAATATCACGACGGTGCCGTTCAGCTTCCTGGCGCAATACGGCATCACCTACGACACGCTGAACCCGACGCAGCAAATCGCGCTCAATTCGCGCGGCGGCCCAACCCAGGCGCAGGTCCAGCTTACGTCGCAGACCAACGTGCCCGACAAATTGACGATCAACGGCCTGGAATTCCAGTGGGTCCAGCCGCTCGATTTCCTGACCAAGCACATTGGCGTGACCGGCTTCGGCTTCAACGCCAATGCGACGATCGTCGACCAGACGAGCAAGGGCGCCGCGATCGCTTATGGCGTCGCCCCCTTCACCTACAATATCACGGGCTATTACGAGAAGCATGGCGTGATGTTGCGCGTCTCGACGACGTCCCGCCGTGGTTCGCAAAGCAGCGGTGCCGCGCAGAACGGCATCCCGGCTGCGGCGTTGTTCAACAATGACTATACGTCGTACGATTTCTCGTCAGCATTTGATCTCGACAAGATCTTTGGCATCAAGAATCTACCGCAACTGACGGTAAACGTCGCGAACTTCACCGATGCGACGTTGAAATCCTATTTCCAGTTCAGCAACGACACCTTCACCCAGTATAAGCCGGGTCGACAGGTTCTGGTCGGGTTGCGCGGGACTTTCTAATCCCTCCTCGGGACCTCGGCGGGAGCGGCACGGCCGCTCCCGCCTTTTTTTTCGGGCGGGTAAAAGCTGCGCCGCGTCAGAAGTCGGGATCGAAGTTGAAATAGATCGGGTTCGACAGCGCGATCATCTTGCCGCTCAGCACCGTCGAAACCGGCACTTGCGGATAGGGGGTTTGCGGGCCTTCCACCTCGACCCGGTAATAGCTGCGCCCCTTTGCGGCGGGCGTGTCGGCGAAGCTTACGGCGTTGCTCGCCGGGTCGGTGTCATAGGTGCCGAGCGGATCGCCATTCTTGATCACGCGAACGTGATAGACCGCACCGGCCACGCCACCGCCGACCAGACGCACCTGGAACGTGACCGGTTTGCCGGTCGGGCGCGCATTGTCGCCCATCATCATGTCCATACGCCCGTCCCCGTCGAGATCGGCGCGCAGCTCGACGCGCGGGTCATAGGGATTGGCGCTGATCGACACGCGTCCGTTGGTCAGCGCGTCGACCACGCCCTTGGCATTGTGCGTTTTCGCGAACACCCAGGTGGTTGGCGTGCCGACATAATTGGCGCTGCGCTCGCCCGTGTGGGACGTTTTCTGCTCGGGCGTGTCGGGCGTGCCGTGATGCGAGTCACTACCACCCCGCCCGGTCAGCTTGCGCCCCGATTTGAGCATGTCATCCCAGATCATGATGGCGGCGGCATTGTTGGGCCAGATCGCCGAATTCCACACTTCGAGCGAATCGAGCATGTCGAAGCTGAAGCCCCAATGGTCCTTGCCGGCGGGATGGTTGCCCGAAAGGTGGATGCCGAGCGCTTTCTTGACCGCGAGGATCTTCGCGTCGCGCGCATCGCGCACGTCGTACAGGCGCTGATGGTCGTACGGCTTGGCCGAGAAGACGTTGCCATGGCCGCGCTCGGTCGTCCATTCTGCGGCGTAGAGCAGGATTACCGACTTGGATTTGAATTCGGGGTCGCTCCAGGTGTGGTGCGCTACGTCACCGGCGACGTGATTGTCGTGATCGGTGATCGCGAGATAGTCGAACCCCGTATCCTCGGCGAATTTTATGATCTTCGCTTCGGGATTGTTGGTGGAATCCTGGCTGTGACGCGAGTGCAGGTGGAGATCGCCCTTGAGCCACTGGCCATCGGTCAGGCTGGCAACCGGCGGAATGCGCGGGGGATCGCCGGGAGCGGCCAGCAACGGCGTCTGCGCTACGACAAGCGCCAGCAGGGTGAGACCAACACGCACGGCAGGATCCTTTCGAAAAGCGAAAGCGGCGCGCAGCGTGAGGGCGTCACGCCGCGCACCCGCCTCAGAAGCGGTAGGTCAGCGACCCGCGATAGTTCCGTTGGTAGAGCGAGCTACCGATATAGACCGGCTGCCCGGCCTGGCTGTTGTCGATCGTCCCCGCGCGCGGGTTGCCGTTGACCAGACCGAACGCATTGGTGACGTTGGCGACGATCAGCCCGAATTGCAGCTTGGGCGTGATCTGGAATTGCGCGTCGAAATCGACCGACCAATAGGATGGCAGCCGGATCTGGTTGGCGACATCGGTATAGAGAGCGCCAACATAATTGACGTCCGACTGGAGCCGCACCTTGCGGTCGAACAGCGTCAAACCGGGGGTGATGCGGAAGGTATTGTCGGGCACGCCGTTGACCTTGTGGTGCGAATAATCGGTCAGCACACCGGCGCTGTTGGTATAGACGAACTTGCTGAAGCGATTGTCCTGCCACGTCCAGGAGGCGTGCAAATCGAACCAGTCGGTCGGCCGCCACGTCCCCTCGATCTCGGTGCCGGTGGTCTTGGTATCGCCATAGACCGTGACCGGCGACAGCAGACCATTGGCGAGCTTCTGATAATCGCTGATCGCGTAGCTGTTATACACGGTGCGGAAGGCGGTCGCGTAGAGATCGACCTTACCGCGCGAATATTTCACCCCGCCCTCAAGCATGTTGAGCGTCTGCACGACGGGGGTCGCATTGGCGTTGGTGATGAAGCTCGACACCGCCGGTAGCCGGAACGTGTCTGTATAGCGGGCGAACACCCCGAAGAACGAACGGACCTGATAATTGGCGGCGGCGGTCCAGCCGACATGATCGTATTTCCGCGAAAACGGCGTGAACACGCCGGTGCCGACGCCGACCGAGTCATCGGCGCTGGTCGGGCTTTGGCCGAGATTGACCTTCTTGGTGCCTTCGACCTGCCCGCGCGTCTTGATCTGCTCGTAACGCACGCCGCCCTCGAGCCGAAACTTGCTCGTCAGCTGCCATTCGTCGCTGGCATAGGCGGCGATATTGTCCGAACTGCCGCTCGCATTGGCATATTCGGCACCATATTGGATGACGCCATTGTCGCTGATCTTGAACAGCTTGTTGCCCTTCGCATCGACGAGATAGGCATCGAGCACTTCGGCATGCGGTTTGACGTCGGTCAGCACGGCGGCGCTGAGCGCGTTATAATCTTCCTGCTCGCGCGCATAATAGACGCCGAACGCCAGGTTGTGTGTGCCGAACAGATCAACCTTGCCGACCAGACGGGTGTCGGTGATAAATTCGTCAAGCGGCACGGTGTGCGTCCGCGCGAGATCGATCAACGCCAGGCCGTTGCCGTTCTGCTTGGCAAGGTCGAACGCCGCGCCGCTGTCGCGATACACCAGCGCATAGCTGGTGCCCGCCGGGGGCTTGCCGAAGGCACCGGTTACCAACGCGCTTGCCGACGCGGCGACCGAGTAAGGCGTGATGCTGTTCCGCTGCGTCCAGCTCGTGCGATAGCGGACATTCTCCTCGACCTTGAAGCTGTCGGCAATGTCGTAATGCGCCTGGAAGCTCAGCTGGGTCAGCTTGACGCTGCTGCCAATGCCATTGTCGAACTTGACCGTACCGTTCGGCGTCAGGAAATTGAAATAGCGCGTGTCGGGGCCGACGACATTGTCGACCTTATTGTCGAGGCCCACGACATTGCTCGGCGTGCCGTCGACATTGGCCTGATAGATGCCGCCGCCCCAATAGCCGACGCGCTCGTCGATCCGCTTGACGCCGAAGCTGATTCCACCGCGCTCAAACTCTTTGGACAGGTTGACGCGGAACTGCCCGCCACGGTCCTGCGTGTAGCCCGAATTGTGCGGACCATCCGACGCCCGGTAATAGCCGCCGGCGAAGAAATGCCACCCGGTTGCGCCGATCGGGCCGCCGATCCACCCGTCGACCCGGTGCGAATTGTAGCTCGCCGCTTCGTAACGCGCGAGCGCTTCGAGCGTATCGCCACCTTTTCGCGTAATGAAGTTGATCGCAGCGCCGGGCGCATTCGAATAGAAGATCGCCGACGGCCCACCGCGCACCACTTCGATCCGCTCGACGCTCTGGTCGATGCGCAGCGACTGGTCGCCGTTGAGCCAGCCGAGACCCGGATCGCCCTGGATCGGGATACCGTCCTCGAGCAAGGCGACGGTCTGATAGCCGTCGCTCGGAATACCGCGCACGCGCACGCCGCCGGCGACTTCGCCCGAGGTCGGCGCACTATAGAAACCGGGCACTTGCTTGAGCGCCTCGGCAACGCCGATCGGGGCGCGGATGCGCAGATCCTGGTCCGAAATCGTCGAGATTGCGTAGCTCGTCTCGACCTTGCGCTGGCGCGACGTGCCCGCCCGACCGGTCACGACGATGTCATCACCATCGGCGACACGCGTCTTATCCGGTTCCTCCTGCGTCGGCATGGCCTGATCGGCGGTTGCGTTGTGCTGCGCCAGCGCTGGCGTGGCGATCGCGGTGCCAGCCAGCAAGGTGGCGACCAGCGCCGATCGATGAACAAGGGAATGGATCATTGTGCGCCCCGAATGATTCGTGTCGACGCGCATATGATAGTCTTTGGTATCGTTTTTATGACAGGTCGCGAATTGTCCCGTCAGGCCTGGATCGACGCGGCGAGGTCGGACGCCTCGGTGGCACCGCGCGTCGGGGGCACCCTTCCCAAATCGGGGTGATAATAAAGCGAGCGAAAAATATAGGTCAGATCTTCAAAGACGTGTTCCCGCGAACCGGCCTCTTCCTTGAGCATTTCATCGACCGAATAGGCGATCTCGACCGCCAGCCGCGTACGTCGGTGGATCAGCTCGCGGGGGATGCCAGGGAGATAGGTTGCGTACACATCCGTCATCAGATCGGTGACGAAATGATGCGAGGAGAGGCGGATATGCGCGAGGCTCGGCACCGCGCGCAGCGCCCGCATGATCCAGATCGCGCCCGGCTGCTGCCCCGTGATCGCGTCCATTTCGCGAACCAGATCTTCGACATGGTCGACCAACGTATCGTATCCCGCATCCCGATAGCGGTCGATCCAGCGCGTCAGGGCTTCGTTCTGGCGCTGCATCAGTCGTTCCGCCAGCGCCTCGATCACGGCATATTTGTCATCGAAATATCGATAGAAAGCGGGGGAGGTCAGCTTGGCGCGCTGGACGATGAGGTTGCTCGAAATCCGCTCGATGCCAACTTCCTCCAGCAACGATTCCGCGGCCGAGAGGAGGAGCTCATACGTCTTGCGCGACCGCTCCTGCATCGGCTTGCGATGATTGCTCAACCCATCTCTCCCGCCGCGCTCACCCGCCTGCGACCTTCTCACGATCGCACCGTAACGGCAATGCGATATTGATAGCTATCGTTTCCCGAGATTCAACCGCGCGCGGATCATGGGTGCGGAGGGCATCAGCAGCGGGCGCGACCTCCATTTCAGGATCGCCCGACGTCAACGGTGTCGGTCAGGTGGTTACGCCATACTTGTTCAGCCGAAGCTCAAATTCTTCCTGCAACTCCGGCCAAGCGTCAAACGCTGGTTGAATAACCAGCAGCCCTATTTCGGCGAGCGCCGCTGCTATGCCTTTCCGAAGATCGGTATCTTCCGGCAGATTATGCTTCAAAATATCATACAACCGCACCAATTCACGGGAGGCAGCGGTCCCACCATTGGCCAAAATCCGAGCCATATCTTTATCCATATCGCCCTCTCGACCGCCTGGCGCCATCCTGCGGCTGCCCGTTATGTGGTTATATCTTTGAACTTATCCACGCCGCCTAGGCCCTGCCTGCATGCGTAGAGCAAGACATTGCGCTCTATCAACGCCATCCGCAACAATAGCCGCTCATCTTTCCCGGTCCGCTCAACCCGCCAGCCACAGCATGCGCTGGTGGAAATCGAGCGGCGGGTCGACGTCGCGAAAACCGAGCTTGAGGTACAAATCGCGCGCACGGGTGTTGGAATGCGCGACATGCAAATCAAAGCCCTGGCCGCCCGCTGCGGCGAGCAAGGTCTTGGTCCAACGGAGCAAGGCCACGCCAAAGCCGCGCTTGTTCGGCAGAAAACTCATCTCCAGCGCGCGCCACACGGGACCGTGACGATCGAGATAATAGCGCCCGATCGGTGCCACCGTATCGCCCTCCACGCGCTCGACGATCCAATAGTCGCCGCGCGGGAAGGCTTTCAGAAAATGGCGATGCTGCAGGTCGAACTGTTCGCGGATGATACGCTCGCGCGCCTCGGTGCCCCATGGCGCCAGCACGAAATCGGGCGCGCTGATCGCGCGGTGCAGCGCGCGGAGAAAGCCAAGATCGTCACGCCCCGCCGCCCGGAGCCGTACCCCCGCTGCCGCCAGCATCGGCGTCAGCGCGGGCGTCGTGGCGCGCGGATCGGGAAAACGCGGCAATGGGCGATCAATGCGCGTTTGAATGGTTGCGCCCGTCTTTGCAGGCTTTACCATTGCAGGGGCAATCGCAGTGGCGACAAAGCAACGCATAGGGGAAAGACAATGAAACTGCCGGCGGCGGAGGATTTTGAGCCTTGGGTGGGCAAAGCGGTGCGAGTGTTGACGGTGCCTGAACCCGTTGAAGTGCGGCTGCTGCAGATCGACCGCAAAAGCCATTTGGTCAACCACTTCCGCGAACCCTTTACGCTCATCTTCGAATCGCCCGAAACCGTCTATCTGCTCGATGAAACCTATGAGTTCGATTGTGGCAAGGGCGGCCCCTACCCCATTGCCATAAGCCAGTTACAGCCGAGGCCCGGACAGCCCCGACTGTATCAGGCGACCTTTTGTTAAGGGCGCGTCGGCCAAATGCCAGAAGTCGCGATGATGGTGAAGATGCCGATCGATGGCTGAATGTTGGGCACAGGGAAGTTGTTACCCGTTGAACCCGTGGTGACCGTTCCCTGCGGGGTGAAGGAACCACCCGTCACCGTGAGCCCGCCGATATTGACTGCGGTCGTGCCGGATCCGGCGGGCGCATACACTTTAACCGCGCCCGGGCCGCTATTGGGGAACCCGTTGCTAAGCTGACTTCCGGCAGCTGGAGCGTTCGTCACTTGCGTGGTCGTGGCTGCGGTCAGGACCGAGAGGGTGCCCGATGCCGTCGTCGCCCCTGCTGTTCCATGAAACACCGCCGTGTGGTTGTGCTGGGGCAGGTTGCTGAGGGTCAGCACGTTGTTTTCGTCACCGGTCGTTTCCCCAACAATATAGTTGGACAGGCCAGGCCCCTGGCCCGTGCCGACCATGACGCGACTGCGGACATCTGGAATGCCATAGGTGTTGACGCCGTCACCGCCGAAATTTGTGCCGAGCAGCGCAAACAGCGCTTGGTTTTGCGAAATCGGTAAAATCTGCCCAGCACATTGCAGCCAACCTAATGGTGCATAGGTGAAGCCGACCTGCATGATCTGGCCGATAAAAGGGTCGGACATACTGATTCTCCTTGTTTTGTTAAGATTATACAGGACAAGAAACAAAGGTACGCGACGCTACTTGAATCCGCTCGATACACTGCGGCCTGCAAATAATGCGACCAAGGCGGGTGTGTACGCAAGTGTAATGGGCCATACCGCGAAAATTTGAACGGAGATCGCGTATCATGGTGCGGTGCACCATGTAATGTCGCACATAAAGTCTATGAATATTAAGCGCTTTATACGCGCAGAGTGCGCTACACTGCGGAAATCCATCCGCGCCAATTGCGGATACGGGGCAAGCCGATCGGCCAGAAGACCGCCGACTTGCCCCGTTCCTGCTAGGGTCCGTCAGTAGAACCCCTTTTCACGTTAGAACTGGTAGGAAACCTTCATCGTCGCGGTGCGGCCCGAGTCCACGATCGACCCGATCGTCGAGCTGTTGCGCCCGATCGTGGCATAGTAGCTGCGTTGATTGGTCAGGTTCGACAAAGCAGCTTCGAGCTTGGCGCGGCCATAGCGATAGCCGACGTGCAGATCGAGCTGGCTGTTGGCGCGCACCCAGCCATCGAGGTCGCTCTTCCCGTCAATCACCGCATATTGGTACACATAGGACCCGATATAGCGATACGACAGATCGGCCTGGAACGTGCCCAGCACATAGGACAATTGCGCGTTGCCGGTCAGGTTCGGCTGGTTGAGCAGACGTTCGTTGCTCGACAAGCCACCCTTGGGATCGACGCTCGATCCTTCCAGCGTAACGTTCCCCGACAGGATGAAGTGGCCTGGAATGCTGGCCGCAGGATCCAGCACGGTCGAGGCCGCCAGTTCCAGCCCGTAGACATCGCCTGCGCCACCGTTGACCGGTTGCACAATGGTGGTGGAATTACCTGCCGAGACGCCAGTGGCGTTGGTGTAGTTGTTCACTCGCGAATATGTGAAGTTGTCGATGTGTTTGTAAAAGGCGCTGATCGAGCCGGACGTTTTAGCGCTCGAGAACTCGGCGGACGCGTCGACATTGGTGGAATCGAGTGCCTTCAAATTAGGATTACCCATCGTAATTGTGGTCGTCGCACCACCGTCCGAGCGAGAGTAGCGCTGGCCACCAGCCAATTGGAAGAACGACGGCGCGACATAGGAGCGCGACACCGAGAAACGGTACACGCTACCCGCATTCGGCCGATAGTTGACCGCGAAGCTCGGCAAAACCTTGTCATAGGTCGTTTTGCTCGACGCGAAATTGCCGACAGCTTCCGTGCCGTTGGCGGGCAACGGCAGCACCCAGAAGGTATTGGTGATGCCGGTATGCTCATACCGCAGGCCCGCCAGGATTTCGGCGTGACCGGTCTCGAACGTCCCCATAGCGTAGAGCGAGGTGATCCGCTCATGCCCGGTTTGTGTGTTGCAATTCTGGTTGTTGACATTCTTGATCGCGGGATTGGGATCATTGCAACTGTCATCGGCGGCGGCGAAGGAGCCGTAGGTCGCGAGGATCGCCTTGTTGTATACCTGGTCATACGCAGCGCGGCTGATCAGCGGGGCCGCGAAATTGTATACGCCCGGCACGATCGATGGCACGCTGCCCCCGAATATCCCCAGAGTCGTCCAGTTCACCTCGGCACCTGCAGCATTGAAAACGCGCGGTGTATAATAATCGTTATACGTGTGCTTGCGATACGCATCGCGGTATTTGGCACCGAAGCTGATTGTCTTCAGAAAATTGCCATCAACATCAATATCAGCATCGAATTTCGCGCCATATTTGCTCTGGCGGCTGAATTCCGCCGATAGATCGCCGAAGCGACGCGCGTTATAATTGGCGATGTCGTTGATATAAGCATATTGCGCCGCCGACCCGATCAGCAGCGGGATGCCGTTCTGATAGGTGAACATGGTCGAGCCACTATACGGGAGCGCCGCACCGCTATTGGGCTTGCGTGCCGAAATTTCCGCATGGTCCGGCGCGTTATATTCACCATAGCTGAAGAAGACATTGGGCTGCAGCGTCAGCTTGCCGAGCTTCAGCTTGCCGCCGAACTGCGCGGTCGCCAGCAACGCCTGTTCGGGCGAAGTGGTAAAGTAATAGCGTGGCCGGATCTGCCCGATGCTGGGGGCATAGACACCGCTGGTGCCGATCTGGGTCTGGCCGACGCTGTCGCCGTAAATCTGCGCATAATAGGAATTCTGCGTGATCTCGTTCTGGGCATAGGTGCCGCGCAGATACCAGCTTTGGGTGTCGCTTGGGGTCCAATCGAGCGAGAGGCTGCCGCCGTAGCGCTGGTTGGTGCCCTGGGTGAACCCGGCATTCACCCCGGTGGAAGTGAGATTCTGCGCAGGCGACAGACCCGAGGCGCTGGTGCCGTCCTTATTCTGGCTGGCATAGGCCCATTGGCCGTTGGTCGCCGCCGGATAGACACCGTCGATGATGGTGTTGGTGAAGTTGGAGCGGTCATAATAACCGCCGACGTAAATGGTGAAGGCCTTCGACTCCCCAAAGCCGTGCGCGACTTCCAGCGAGGCGGTCTCACCGTCGGACTTCTGGCCATAATCGCGCGCGCGCGTGTTGATGCGACCGGTCACCGATACGTTGAGCGCCGAGCTATTCTCGAAATCCGCCGCAGTCGGCGTGCGGAAATCGATCGAGCCGCCAATCGCGCCGCCGTCTTCGGTGGCGAGGAAGGATTTGTTGACGACCACGCGGTGCATGCCGCTGGGTGGCAACAGGTTGAGCGGCACCTGGCGGCTGAACGGCATGCCCTGCGCGCCTTCGACGCCATTGATCAGGTTGATGTTATATTCGGCCGCCATCCCGCGCAGCGAGACGTAATTGCCCTGGCCGCGACCGGCGATATCGACGAACACGCTGTTGGTGTTGCCCTGGCCGCCGTTGAACACGGACACGCCGGGCAAGCGCGCGAGGGCTTCGGCAATGTTCACATCGGGGGCGCGCTCGATCGTCTCGGGCGACAGCACGGCGATCGCGTTGGGCGAGGCCACCTGTTCCTGCGCTGTGGTCTGCGCAACCTTGCGGTTGCCCGTGACGACGATGGTCTTGGTGCCCGTCGTCTCTGGCTCGGCATCGGTCGGCTTGGTGCTTTGCGCGTGCGCCATGATCGGCATCGCGAAGACCGATGCGATCAGCATGGATTTAAACGTAAAACGACAATGGTTCACAACGACCCCCAATGGATGATTTTTGGTCCGACCGACGTACAAAGCCGATCGGTCGGGGCCGCCTAACAGGGGGGTGTGTCAGCGCGGGTGCAACGCCGCGTCAGATTCGTTACGGTGTCGTTACAAAATAAATCATTCTTAAGGATGACGTCGCCTGTTTGCGAACGGCGTCCGGGCGGTGCCCTAACCGACGGCGTTTTGTTCCATCAACCGCGTCACTTCGGCCAAGGGGCAGAGACCACGCTGCTTGATGGCGGCAGGGATCCCACGACAGGACGGCAGCACCAAAATCTGATGCGCCGGTGCCTCCTTGCCGGAGAATGGGACGAGGTGCCGGATTTGCTGCGGATCGGCGGCTTCGAAGAAGAGCCGGGCCCAGCGCCGCCCGCGCCGATCGCGCAGGACCTCAATCCCGAGCGCACCGCCCGGTGGCGGATCCCCAGCAGCATAGCCGCGCGCCGCCACGCGCACGCCGAGCATGGCCGATAGCGCCGCGACATTGGTGTCGTGGCCCATGAAGATACTCACTTTGGCCGCGCCAGGATCGCGCAGGGTCGCCGCGATCCGCAGCGCCAACGGCCCCGCGACCCGCGCCGCCATATAAGGCGGCCGCGCATAGACATCGAACAGCGCGGCATGGAGCGCGCCCAGCCGTGTAACCGCGGCCGGACTGGTCCGCCCCCAGCCAACGTGCGACAGCGGCATCCCCTCCAGATATTCGAGCAGCAAGATCTGGGCGGTGCCGGAATAGCGGCGGATCGGCCCGGTCAGCGCGATATCGCGGCCATCATCGGCGACGCGAACCTCGGCCGGCACGCCCGCCAGATCGCACGGCGCAGCACCCTGGTCGCAGCCGATGACATGGGCAATCTCGCGCAAGCCAGCTATATGGCGCGCGGTCATGGCGGCCACGCCACCGGTATAGGCCTGGATCGAGGCGAGCGCGGCCGCACCGTCAAAGCGCAGCGGGCTGATATGCAGCGGTTCGAACAGCGGGTCGGTTTGCCCATCCGCGAGATGGCCGATCGGCACGGCACATCCCGGTGCCAGGCCGTTGGCGAGCGCCGCGCCGCTGGCGATGGTGCGCGCGGCGGTGTTGGTCCAGATCGTCAGATCGCGCGGGCCCGGGCATTGCCCGCGCCACAGCCCGCTTTGCACGAACTGCCGTCTGCGCCACGCCCCGATCAGCCGCAGCGCTTCCGCACCGCGCGGGGTGAGCATGCTTGGAGCGACGGGCCAGGCCGGCATGGGGGCATGCGCAAGATCATCGATCGCTGCCTCCGTATCCAACGGTGCGCGCACGCCGTGGCGGTAGAGCAATACCACCTTTTCCACAGTGAACTGCGGACGGGCACGCGCGACGGCCGCGCCGCCTGCACCCAAGAGAAGCGCAAGCGCGGCAATCGCCAGAGTCATGCCGCGCATCATGGCAGCCGCACCGTAAAGCCGAGATGCAGCGGATCGGGCGCGCCCGGATAATAATCCGTACTGATGATCTGCGCGCCCGACCGCAACGCCGCCTGGAACCGGCGATAATCCCCGCGCCGCGCCTCGACCGTGTCGGAATCGGCGCGGGTGCGCACGATAAAGCCCTGCGCGACCGCCCGACGAATGCGCTCTTCCTCCGCAACCGGATTTTGTATGTTGAGGATGGCGGCTTCCGCATCACCTTCGGGATAGGTGCCGAACATCGCGCGGCCACGCAACGCGGCATGGCCATGCCGGTAGACGTCGAGCACGCGATCATTGGTGTCGAGCACCAGCAGCACCTTGCCCCGCGCCGCCGTCAGCCCCGGCCAGCCGCCGTGCAACACCGCCTCGCGCAAGGTCGGCCAATGGCCGCGCACCTGATCGGGCGTGATCAGGCGGGCGGACCCGAAAATCGCGCGCGCGCTGGCATCGATCGCCGCCAAAGCCTTTGCGTCGAAGGGCATTAACTGCGGCATGATCGGATTGTCGCCCTGCCCGTCGCTGGCATTGACCAGCACGGTGATCGGCGTGTGCCCCGGATGTGCCCGTGACCACGCCGCGACTTCAGCGAAACAGGCGTCGAGCGTCAGGCACAGGCTGTGCCGGTCGACAAACGGCACGTGCAACACCTTGGCACCGGGCTGGCGCATCGCCGCAAAGCTGGCGGCATCGCCAACATAAGGCGCGGCGAACAGACCGCCAAATGGGTCCGCAACCGGATCGAATTCGACTTGGCGCAGCCCGAGATCGAGCTGCCGCGCAATCGGCGGATGGCCATATTCCACGCCCGGGGATTCGACACCAAGGATGCGCCGTTGCTCCGCCAACGCCTGCTCGGTCAATTCGGGGCGATAGGAATTGTGCGAGCCGAGCACGCGCATCGCGTTGAGACGCTGGTCCGGTGCCTGCGCGGCAACCGATCCGATCGCGCACAACGTCGCCAGCAAAGCGGCAACGAGTCTAAACACCATCATGCACCTTCTCGTTGACAGCTTCCCACCGGGCGGCGGGCGCTTGGATAAGCCCCACCGCTGTCACCACACGGCAATGACGTCGCCATGACAGGTGCCTTTAAAAAACACGCCGTGCCATCGCATGGCTCGGCCGCAGTCAGAACTGCTGGCGCACCGTCA
This sequence comes from Sphingomonas sp. PL20, assembly GCF_017875905.1. Taxonomy (NCBI): domain Bacteria; kingdom Pseudomonadati; phylum Pseudomonadota; class Alphaproteobacteria; order Sphingomonadales; family Sphingomonadaceae; genus Sphingomonas; species Sphingomonas sp. PL20. The sequence goes on from NZ_JAGINH010000002.1 coordinate 3,484,404, forward strand.
GCCCGGCGGACCGTGGCTGGCCGATCGTGCCGAAATAGGCCCCATACAGGGTCGCCCCGCCAAGTGGGTAGCTCTCAAGGCGACGGATATCGGCCAGGTTCTTGACCCACAGCTGCACGGTGGTCCCGGAATGGTCGCTCGTCCAACCGAGCTGCGCGTTGGCGATGCCGACATTTCCCAACCGCGAATAACGGCTGTTGTCGATATTGCCGAAATAGGATGACCGGTATCCATAGTCGAACCCGATCGACGCCAGCCCGATCGCCCGCACATGACGGCTATACTGTGCCGATGCGTTCACGATCCAGCGGGGCGCATCCGCCAACGGAGCACCGCTCAAGTCGCAAGCGGTCGCGCCCGCCGCCTCGGGCGGGCACGGGGCGGTGCGATAGCTATCATAGTGCGCATCATTATACGCTGCCGTCATGGAGAGGTCGAAGGCCGGCGCTGCCCGCCAACGCGCCTCCACTTCCACGCCCCGCGTCGACACGCGCCCGACATTCGTCAGGATCGCCCCGAACAAGCGGTTCAGCGTCGCCTGATAATCGCCGATGCGCGTATAAAAGAGCGCAAGGTCGACATGGATCTGCCCACGCAACGCGGTGGATTTCAGGCCAAGCTCGAAGCTGTCGGCATGCTCGGGCCGCACGATCTGATCGTCCTGCGCCGTCGCGACAATCGGATTGATCCCGCCAGCCTTGGTCCCGCGCGCATAGCTTGCATACAGATGGAGGGCGGGAGACCAGGCATAGCTAAGCGCGAGCGTGCCCGAGGGATCGACCTCCTCAACCGCCAGCGCTTGATGATAGCCTGGCTGCGCGGCATTGGCCGAACGATCGATCACGCCGGATTTGCGCTCATACGTGCCGCGCACACCGAGCGTCAGCGCGAGCTTGGGATCGAGGTGCCATGTGCCCTGCACAAACGCTGCGGCACTTTGCGCGTTCAGATCGGATTCGGTCGAGCTGGTGGTGCCATTAAAGGCGGCGAGAAAGGGCGGCGGGGCGACCGTATTGCCCAGGAAATTCGCCGCTTTCCCGGCAAAGACGAGACGCAGCGCCGATTGCAGCGATTGCCGGAAATAATACACCCCCGCCGTCACATCGATCTTGCCGCCGCTCCGATTGGCGATGCGAAGCTCCTGGCTGAATTGCCAGTCGTCGGTCGGCACGGCGGCGTTGGCATAGGCGTCTGCGCTCGACAGATCCCCGTCAAAGCCCGCGCGATAATGCCATTCGCGATACCCGGTGATGGCGGTAACCTCGGCCGCGCCCAGATCATAAACCAGGTTGGCAGTGATCCCGCCTTGGTGAACGCGCACGAATGTGGGGGCATTCACGCTGGTCCGATAGGCGTCGCCACCCAGCACCGCACTGCCGCCAGCAGCGACCACGCGCGCCACATAGGTCGCCGATGGTGGCCCGAACGAGCCCGCGACCAGGCTGCAGCAGCTGTCCTGCTCTTCATGATAGTCCGCGATCAAGCGCAGGCGAAGGCGCGCGGTCGGCTCGATCAGAAACTGGAGGCGAGCCCCGGTCCGATCGGTGCCGTTCAGCGGACTGGGGTTGTCGATCCGGTTTATCCACCCGCGTTGCCCGGTGTGGTACACCGACACGCGCGCCGCGAGCACATCGTCGATCAGCCCGGTTGATACGGTTCCGCGCAGCTGCCCATAGGCATTCGTCCCCCCCGATAGGTCGGCACTGCCCTCGCGCGTGAAGGTCGGCGCTTTGGAGGTGATCACGATTGCCCCCGCCGTCGTGTTCTTGCCGAACACGGTGCCCTGGGGTCCGCGCAGAATTTCGACAGCGTCGATGTCCGCCAGATCATAGGCGGCCATGCCAGGCCGCCCGAGATATACGCCATCGACGAAAATCCCGACAGCGGGTTCCAGTCCATCGCTCGCCGGATTGCGACCGATACCGCGGATCGAGACGTAGTTTCCGCGCGGGTTGAAATAGCTGATGTTCAGGCTGGGAGAGAGCTGTTTGAGGTCCTCAATCTGGTAAAGCCTGCGGCGATCGAGCGTTTCCCCTGTGACCTTGGTAAGCGCCACCGGGACATCCTCGGCCTTTTCGTCGCGTTTGCGTGCCGTCACGACGATGTCGTCCTGCCGCTCGGCCGCCAAGGCATCGGTCGCGCCACAGGCCGCGAACAGGCGGCACGCCCCCGCCAGCAGCAGCAATCTATGCGTGTTTGTGCCGCCCGCCATTCGCTTTGAGTCTCGCCCCCGCGCCACGCATCATAACGGTGGCCTCGGGGGTGCGAAAGGGCGCGACCGGCGCTCGCCATATGTCGTCCCCAAGAGGCACCACAAATCGGTTGACGATCACCTCCTTTATGTTAGTTATACTAACATGGAGTTGGCATCACCACCCCGATGAGTCGTTCGACACGGTCAGGGTAGTGCCGCCGCACATAAGCGGAGGCTGAGACATGTTCGACGAGGTAAGCGCGCGCGACGATGCAGATACGCCTGTCGATGGCGACAGCGCATCACGCCAAGCCGACATCGACCCGCTCGGGCTTTTGCTCTTGCGGGTGCGTCACGGCGACCAACGCGCCTTCAAACGGGTCTATGACATGACCGCGCCGCGCCTCTTGTCCAAAGCCTTGTCGATCCTCTCGACGCGCGACACGGCGGAAGACGTGCTCCAGGAAACCTATGTCCGGATCTGGCGCAATATCGCGCAGTTCGATCCGGCGCGCGGCAGCGCCGCGACGTGGATCCTGCGCATACTCCGCAACGCGGCGATCGACCGGCTTCGGCACGATCGAACGATCGCCCGCTACCAGACCACCACCGACACCCTTCCCGACCTGCCCATCGCGCCGGAGCCGGTCACCGACCGCATCGATCTTGACCGGGCACTGGCCCGGATTTCGCCCGAGCAACGCGCGTCGATCTGCCGCGTCGTCGTCCATGGCTGGACGCATGACGAAGTCGGCAAGCTGGACGGCGTGCCGACCCCCACCGCCAAGGCCCGTGTGCAGCGCGGCCTTCGCCGCTTGCACGCCGCCCTCACCGACATCCCCCCGGACGCAAGGGTGGCAAATGCGGCGGAAAAGGCGCTAGCATGATCGGTGCTTTCGACCGCGATACTGGCAGGTTTGGTAGAGAATGACGAACGACGCCGCCAAGGCACCGTATCAAAGCCCGCTCCGCGCGCGCCTGAAAGAGCAGACGTCGCTCATCATCCTCGAAGCGGTCGGCTCGGTTATCCGCGATGCCGATCTCGCAGCGGTGAGCATCGCCGAAGTCGCACGCGTCGCCGAAGTGACCGAACAGACCGTTTACCGGCATTACCGCACGCGCGACGAACTGATCCGCGCCTTCATCAAATGGCATTTGGAACGCGCGGTCGGCGGGCCCGAAATCCAGCTTCCGCGAACGATCGACGAGCTGCTCGCGTGGTTGGAAGGTCGGTATCGCGCCTGGGAACAGGATGGACAGATTGTCAGCGAGACGTACCTCTCGGCAATCGGGCGCGAGCTGCGCAAGCCCCTGTACGACCTTGGCTATCAAAACCTGAACCGGATGCTCAGCAACGAACATCCAGAACTGAGCGATGCGATGCGCAATTACGTAGCGTCGGCCATGCTGACGCTGATGAGCACCGAGAATTTCGTCTTCCTGCGCTACAACCTCGGATATGACGCGCATGCGGTGCATGGCAGCGTGGTCAACGCCATCAACGCTATCCGTCGCGGCCTCGAGCCGGATCTGCCCGCCGACTATATTTGAGCAGGGCTCCGGTCATCCGTTCGCGGACGTGGTAAGCCGCGCCTCGATCGCCGCCCATACGTCCGGCGATGGCAGCTCGGACGCGGCCTCCTCTCGCGCCGTCGCAGCGGGCGAGACCAGCGAATCGAGTACGGCACGGTAACCGTCAACAAGATCTCGAAACACAGCATCGTCGATCAACCGATCCTTTGCCTGGTTGAGCAAAGGTGCCCGCAACACCCCCAAAACAAAATCCAGCGCCAGCGCCTGTTCCGGTAAAAGAGACGTCGCATTCCTGAACGACGGGATCGCCATATGGCCAGGCATGCTTTGCTTTTCCATCACGCCATACGCCATCTATATTTGGTGATTTTCAACAAAATTCGAAGCGACCTCGGCAATAGGATGTTCAGCGACGGCGGAGACATCACGCTTCCGAAGCTGGGGACGAAAATACGGGGAGCATCGCTCCCCGTATTCCGGACAAACGCACACACCGCCGGACGCTCCCGTATCGGGGGAAGCGGTTGCGTCCGCCCGGTATGCGCCCCGATCACAAATGCCGATCCCCGGGGTTGGGACAGATCGGCAGTGTCAGGCCGACATGGCTGACGCTTTTTCTACGGAAGTCCTCGGGCGTTTGGATGCATGCCCGCGAAAATTTCGCGGCTACCGCCAACACCCGCCCAAAAAATTGCGAAGCCTGTGCATCCACGGTCAGTGCGCGGCCGTAATAAGGGCATCGGCGGGCAGATTTCTAAGATCCTGCTTCCTCCGGTCGCACAGATGACGTGTGCGCTCCTCTGCATCTTTAGACTTACTGCCTGAACATTTCATCATCTTGCAACATTGAAGGATTTTTTCATGAACAAGACCATTCTTGCTTCGATCATGCTTGCCACGGCAAGCGTTGCCGGCGTCGCTACCGCTGCAATGGCGATGCCCGCGCCGGTCACCGTTGGCGGTGCGCCAATGTATGCCAACAAGAACATCATCCAGAATGCGGTGAATTCGAAGGATCACACCACGCTGGTCGCCGCAGTGAAGGCCGCCGGTCTGGTCGAGACGCTGTCGGGCCCGGGTCCGTTCACGGTGTTCGCGCCCACCAACGCCGCCTTCGCCAAGCTGCCCGCCGCCACCGTTCCGACGCTGCTGAAGCCCGAGAACAAGGGTCAGCTCACCTCGGTCCTCACCTATCACGTGCTGCCGGGCAAGCTGTCCGCCACCGCGCTGCGCGCGAAGATCAAGGCCGGCAATGGCCGCGCAATGTTCAAGACGGTCCAGGGTGAGGAACTGACCTTCACCATAGCGGGCCGCCGTCTCCAGATCACCGATTCCAAGGGTGGCACATCGACGATCACGATCGCCGACGTCAACCAGAGCAATGGGGTGATCCACGTCGTCGACGCAGTGCTACTCCCGTAAGGCATTGCTCCGACCTGGGGGGAGGCCAACCTCCTGCGCTTCCCCCCAGTTTTCTTCATTCGATGGCGCAGGATCCTGACATGACAGCGCGCAGCCTCGCCAGACCACGCCGCGTGACCATCCACCCGCTGATCGTGCGGCTGTGCCACTGGATCAACGCGGTTGCGATGATCGTGATGATCCTGAGCGGCTGGGCGATCCACAATGCGGACCCAATCGCGCCGTTCGTCTTCCCCAATGCGATCACGCTCGGCGGCGGGTTGATCGGCGGGTTGCAATGGCATTTCGCGGCGATGTGGGTGCTGTTCGTCAACGGCATCCTGTACCTGGTCTATGGTTTCGTAAGCGGCCGGTTCGCGCGCAAACTTCGCCCGATCAGCCTGCACGATGCGGTTATCGACGGTCTCGCCGCGCTGCGCGGTCGGCTCGGTCATGCCGATCTGTCGGTCTATAACGGGGTGCAGCGCCTGCTGTATGCCGGTGTGATCGCACTCGGCGTGCTGGTCGTGGCGAGCGGCCTGTCGATTTGGAAACCGGTGCAGTTCGGCTGGCTGACCTGGCTGTTCGGCGATTTCGATGTCGCCCGTATCGTCCATTTCGCGGCGATGAGCGGCATCGTTCTCTTCTTGCTTGTCCATGTTGCGATGTCGCTGCTGGTACCGCGCAGCCTGCTCGCGATGATCCGGGGGGCGTAAGCCATGAACGACGAAACCCGCTATATCCTGAGCGACGCCGCGCGCGGCCTCGACGTGCCGACGCGGCGGCTGTTCCTGCGCAACGCGCTGGGGCTTGGCACGCTTGCGATGCTGAGCGGCTGCGACATGGTGGACGGCCTGAGCGCCGAGCGCGTGCTCGGCGCGATGTCGGATTTCAACGACCGCGCGCAGGCCTGGCTGTTCAACCCCAACACGCTCGCGCGCGAATATCCCGCGCGGATGATCACCCGCCCGTTTCCGTTCAATTCCTTCTACACGCCCAATTCACCCGATCTGGCCCCGCGGATCGACCCGCGCGAGTTCCTGCTCAACGTCACCGGGCTGGTCGAGCGCAAGGACGATTGGACGCTGCGCCAGCTCTACGCGTTGCCGCGCTTCACTCAGATCACGCGCCACGTCTGCATCGAAGGCTGGAGCGCGATCGGCAAATGGACCGGGGTGCGCTTTTCCGATTTTCTGGCGCGGGTCGGGGCGGATCGGCACGCGAAATACGTCACCTTCCGCTGCGACGACAATTATACCACCTCGATCGACATGGCGACCGCGCTCCATCCGCAAACCCAGCTCTGCTTCTGGATGAATGACGCGGTGTTGCCCCGCCAGCACGGTTTCCCGATGAAGTTGCGCGTGCCGACGAAGCTTGGCTTCAAGAACCCCAAGCACATTGGCGAGATCGCGATCGGCAATGACTATACCGGCGGCTATTGGGAGACGTACGGCTATAACTGGTTCAGCGGGCTCTGAGCCAAAGCCCGCGATCAGGCCGGGCGCACGACCAGAATGTGGAACGTGCCCGGCAGCATCGCCGGTCGCCCACCGCCGGCCGGGGCAGGTCCGAATTTCGCGCTTGGCAAATAGAGCGTGCCGGTTTTGGGATCGAGCGCGCCGGTGCGCGCGCCCACTTCGGTCTTGACCGTGCCGACATGCGCAACCGCTGCGCCCGACAGCGAGAGAATATCGAGCACGCCATCTTTACCACAGGGGATGAACGCCAACTGCCGCGCTTCATCCAGGATGACGGCGTCTGGCCCCGCGCCGATCGCGATCAAGCTCGTCAGCGTGCGGGTCGCGACATCGACGACCGCCGCTTTGCCATTGGCGCACGCCGCGATCAGGCGGTTGTGGGGCGTGTCATAAGCAAGGCCGGTCGGCGCGTCGCAGCCGGGCAGCGCAATCGCTAAACCCGCCACCCCGCGCGCGACATCGACCGTCTCGATCTCATTGGCTTCTTCATTGTTGATGAACAGCGTCCCGTCCGCCGCGAACGCCGCATATTCGAGCGCGGGTTTGACGGTGATGGTTTGGGTCAGCTTGGCCGTGGCGAGATCGATCACCGACACGGTGCCGCTGGTCGCGTTCATTACATAAGCGTGGGTCTTTGTGGGATCGAGGATCGCCGCGTCGGGCTTCTTGCCGACGGCGATCGTGGCACTCTCGGTGCCCGTGGCTGGGTCGAGCACGCGCACAGTACCATCGGTCCCGCTGGTCACCAGCAGCGCGCCGCCCGGCAGCGGCACCGCCGCATGGCCGCGCTGAACGTTTCCGATCGACGAAACCTTGCCCGTTGCCAGATCGACCACCGTAACGCTCGTGCCGCGTGCGACATAAAGGTGCGTGCCGTCATCGTCGGTCCGCGCATAATCCCACGGCCCGTCCGGCCCCGCAATCGCAGCGGCGACGCTATAGCGCGGCGCGGCGGCGGCCCCTCCCGCCAAGGGCAAAGCAAGGGCAACGAACGCAGCAAGAAGCGATTGAGGACGCATGGCGGTCTCCACGATAAAGCGAGGCGGCCCTTCTGACGGCATCACCCGCGCGCGTCACGTTAGCGTTTCCTAATGCGGTGTTTTTGTAGCAAAACGGCGATGATCCGCGCAGTATTGGGTCAGATTGTGAAGAATCAATGTCCAATCCCGGCCATCTGCATCCATAGCGCGAGCATCGCTTTCCAACGCCATGCTCGGAATTTCATGAACGGCGAAACACGGCCTGCGCGGCGACTCGCTTCTCGCTTTACGGCGATCCTGCTCGCGGGATTCCTGAGCGGCTGCGCGCATTATGCAGCGCTGCCGCTGGCGACCAACCCGCCGCTCGCCCCCACGATCGCGGCGCTGGATCGCGCAAGTCCCGCGCCGCCGACCGGCCCCTTGTCCGTCGCCGACATTGTCGATCTAGCGCTGGCCAACAATCCCGAGCTCAAGGCCGCCCGACTGAAGCGCGCCCTTGCCGCCGGGCAGGCGAAACAGGCTGGAACCTTGCCCAACCCGTCCCTCACCGGGGCATTTCTGCCACTGCTGTCGGGGGTGGGCACGGTCCCGGCGTGGAATGTGGGGCTCGGCCAGGATCTCAAGACGCTGCTCACCTATCGCACCCGCCGCCGCGCCGCGCAGGATAGCGAGCAGCAAGTCGCCGCCGATGTCGTGTGGCAGGAATGGCAAGTCGCGGGCCAAGCGCGCCAGATCGCGAGCGACCTGATCGTCGGGCGCACCAGCCGCGCGAGCTATCTCGCCGCTTATCAATTGCTCGCCGCGCGCAATGCGAAGCTCGAACAGGCGCTGGCGGCGCGGAACGTAACGCTGGTGACCGTCGCCCCCGATCGCGTCGCGCTGCAGGCGGCGCGCAGCGCGCTCAATGCGCTCGACCAGAAACAGCTCGCTTTGGCGCATCAGCTCAATGCTTTGCTCGGCCTTGCCCCCGATGTCGTCGTGCCGCTGGCGACGCAGGTCGATTTGCCGCCGTTCGACCCGGCTGCGATCCGCACCGGGCTCGCCACGCTGCCCGAACGCCGCCCGGATCTGATCGCGCTGCGCATGGGCTATGCGGCGGCGGACGAGCAAGTGCGCCAGGCGATCCAGTCGCAATTTCCCGATCTGGTGCTCGGCGGCAGCGTCAGCAGCGACAATTCCAGCGTCGTCAGTGGCGGCCCGACCGCGACGCTCAGCCTGCCCGTGTTCGATCGCAACCAGGGCAATGTCGCCATCACACGGGCAACGCGCGCGCAACTCCATGCCGATTATGCCGCGCGGCTGGCATCGACGATCGGGACGGTCGGCGCGCTGCTGCGCGAGATGGAGCAACTCAGCGCCCAGCTTGCCGAGGCGCGCCGCGACCTTCCCGCCGCGCGTCTGGCCGCCGAGCGCGCGCAAGCGGCGTTCGGTGCCTCCAATCTCGACGAGCGCGGCTATGTCGATCTCGTCTCGAACCGCTTTGCCAAGGAACAGGACATTATGACGCTGGAGCTGGCGCTGCTCGACCGGCAGATCGCGCTGCAAACGCTGGTTGGCGACGGTCTGCCGGCGGTCGAGACCGGGACGACCGCGCGATGAAGGCGCTGATCGCGTTAACCGCAGCGTTCGCGCTCGTCGGCTGTGGAGCGGCATCCGACGAGACCAAGGCCGAACCGCAAAGCGTGCTGGTTTCCACCGTCGCGGCAAAGCACGGCGCGCTGCCGCAGACCGTTACCGCTTATGGATCGGTTGCGCCCGCGCTCAACGGCGCGCAGACCTTCAACGAAGCGCAACCGGGGCAACTGACCAAGCTGCTCGTTACGCCGGGCGCGACGGTGCGGCGCGGGCAAGCGCTGGCAGTGTTCGTCCCTGCCCCCGCCAGCCGCAGCGGCTATCTCCAGGCGGTCGAGGCGCTGGATTCGGCGCGCAAGCAGCGCGCGACCACCGCGCAACTGCTCGCGCAGCAACTGGCGACGCAGGATCAGCTCGTCCAGGCGGACAAAGCGGTGGCCGATGCGCGCACCGCGCTGGCCGCGCTGCAAGCCGAGGGTGCTGGCCGCGCCGTCCACACGCTGACCGCGCCATTCGACGGCATCGTAACCACTGTGAGCGTGGCGCAGGGCGACCGTACGCAAGCCGGGGCCACATTGCTCACCGTTGCGCGGGCAGGCGGCATCGTCGTCACCGCCGGGGTCGATCCGGCGGAGCGCGACAAGGTCGCGATCGGCCAATCGGCGTCCTTGCTCCGGCTGTCGGGGGGTGCCGCGCTTTCGGGCCACGTGCTGCGCGTCAGCCAGGCGCTCAACGCCAAAACCCGCATGGTCGATGTCGATATCACCTTTCCCGCAGGGGCCTTGCTGCCCGGCGAAGCGATCCAGGTCGCGATTGCGACCGGGCAGGTTTGCGGCTGGATCGTGCCGCACCGCGCGGTGGTGACGGCGGGCGGTGCGCCGCATGTCTTTCAAGTCACAGGCACCAAGGCCAAGGCGGTGCCGGTCACCATCCTGCTCGCCTCCGATGCGGGCGATGTGGTCACCGGCGCGATCGATCCGAAGCGCCGCCTGATCGTCGATGGGGCGTATCAGGTCGGTGATGGCGATACCGTGCGGTGGGCGCACTGATGCTCGAACGTTTGCTGCGCGAGCAATCGCGCGCCTTCGTTCTGATCGCGCTCGCGGTCGCGCTGGCGGGAATCGTCGCCGCGCTCGCCTTGCCGGTCGGGCTGTTCCCGCAAGTGTCGTTCCCGCGCGTGGTGGTCGATCTCGATTCCGGCAGCCGCCCCGCCGACCAGACCGCACTCACCGTCACCCGCCCGGTCGAGGAGGCGATCCGCGCCATTCCCGGCGTGCGCGATGTGCGCTCGGGCACCAGCCGCGGCACTGCGCAAATCTCGATCGATTTCGGCTGGGGCCGCGACATGACCGCCAGCACCTTGCTGGTCGATTCCGCTTTGGCGCGGACGCTGCCAACGCTGCCGCCGGGCACGCAATATACCGTGCGCCGGATGGACCCGACGGTGTTCCCGATCCTCTCTTATGCTTTGGTGTCCGAAACGGTCGATCCGGTGGCGTTGCAGGAAATCGCCAAATATCAGGTGACACCGTTGCTCTCCGCCATTCCCGGGCTGGCGCGCGTCGGCGTACAGGGCGGCGGCACCGCCGAGGTGCAAGTGCTCGCCGATCCGCACCGACTGGCCGACCACAATCTGTCGATGGCCGACCTCAGCGCGGCGATCAAGAACGGCAATGTGCTGAGCGCGGTCGGGCAAGTGCAGGATCGCGGGCGGCTGTCGCTGGTCATCGCCGATCGCAGCGTGGCGAGCGCGGCGCAAATCGGCGCGATCGTCATCAGCGCCGATCCGCAAGGCGTGCTGCGCGTCCGCGATGTGGCGACGGTGCAGGAAGGCGCGGTTCCGGTGTGGCAGCGCATCGTGGAGGATGGCAAACCCGCCGTGCTGTTCAACATCTATGAACAGCCCGACGGCAATGCCGTGCAAATTGCCCAGGCGGTGCAGCAGAAACTGACCGGGCTGGCGCTGCCGAGCGGCGTCAAGCTGGTGTGCTGGTACGATCAAAGCGCACTGGTAACCGAAGCGGTGGCGAGCGTGCGCGATGCAGTGCTGATCGGCCTGGTGCTCGCCGCCTTGGTGTTGCTGGCGTTCCTGCGGAGCTGGCGCGTCACGCTGATCGCGGCGATCGTGGTGCCGGCGACGCTGGCGGCCACCGTGCTGGTGCTGAGCGTGCTCGGCATGAGCTTCAACATCATGACGCTGGGTGGCATCGCCGCCGCAGTCGGCCTGCTGATCGACGATGTCATCGTGATGGTCGAACATATCGCGCGCCGCGCTGGTGCCACCGGCGCGGATGGCACGCCGCGCGGCGATGCCGCCGTCATCCCGGCGGCGCGCGAGTTTCTGGCACCGCTAACCGGCTCCAGCCTCGCCACGCTGATCGTGTTCGTGCCCTTGTCCTTCCTGACCGGGGTGACGGGTGCCTTTTCCAAGGCGCTGTCGCTGACGATGGCGGCGGCGCTGGCGATCTCCTGGGCGATGACCGCGTTTGTCGTGCCGGTGCTGGTGCGCTGGCTGGTCGATTTCGATTCCTGGCATGATCCCGGCGCGGGCAAGGACGACCACATCGCGCGGCTGCACAGCCGCACGCTCGACCGGCTGAATGCGCGGCCGTGGTTGCTTGCGGTCATCGCGGTGCCGCTGCTGCTGCTTGGCTATGTGAGCTACAGCAATGTGCCGAGCGGCTTCATGCCCAAGGTCGATGAGGGCGGGTTCGTGATGGACTATTATACCCCGCCCGGCACCTCGCTCGACGAGACCGAGCGGCAAGTCGGCCAGATCGATGCGATGCTGCGCGCCAATCCCGATGTCCTCACCTTCTCGCGCCGCCTTGGCACCGGGCTCGGCGGCGATTTGGGGCAAAGCTATCATGGCGACTATTTCGTCCGGCTGAAACCCACCCACGCCCCGACCGAAGAGGTCGCCGCCGACGTCGCGCGGCAAGTGACCGCCAAGGTGCCCGGCGTGCAGATCGAAGTGGCGCAACTGATCGAGGATTTGATCGGCGATCTCACCGCCGTGCCGCAACCGATCGAGGTGAAGCTGTATGCGGCGGATCCGGCAGTGCTGCCGGGCGAAGCGCGAAAGGTCGCCGCGCTGATCGGCAAGATCGATGGCGTGGTCGAAGTGAAAGACGGCGTGCAACTGGCCGGCGATGCGCTCACGGTGCGGGTCGATCCGGTGCGCGCGGGGCTGGAAGGCGTCACCCCCGCCGATGTCGAAACCCAGCTCAATGCCGCATTGACGGGCAGCGTGGCGACCACGCTGGCGCAAGCGAGCAAGGCAGTCGACGTGCGCATACGCCTGCCCGAGGCGCTGACCATGAGCGAGACCGGCCTCGCCCAGCTCCCGATCCGCGCGACCGACGGGCACGTATTCCCCTTGTCGCGCGTGGCCTCAATCCAGCCGGTGACCGGCCAGCCACAGATCGGCCGTGAAAATCTGGAGCCGATGATCGCGGTGACCGGACGCATTCAGGCGCGCGGGATCGGTGCCGCCGTCGCCAATGTCACCGCCGCGCTCGATCGGCCGGGGACGCTGGCCCCCGGCATCCGCTACGAACTGGGCGGGCTGTATCAGCAACAGCAGATCGCCTTTGCCGGGCTGGTCAAGGTGTTCGGGGCCGCGCTGATCGCGGAATTTGCGCTGCTGCTGATCCTCTATCGGCGCTTCTGGCTGCCGGTCATCATCATCGGCTGTTCGCTATTGTCGACGACCGCCGTATTCACCGCCTTGTGGGCGTCGGGGGTCGATCTCAACATCACCGCGCTGATGGGGATGACGATGATCATCGGCATCGGCACCGAAATGGCGATCTTCTACGTGTCCGAATTCGAAGATCTCGCGCGGCACATGCCACCCGCCGAGGCTGCGCGCGCGGCCAGCCGCAATCGCCTGCGCCCGATCACCATGACCACGCTGGCGGCGATCTTCACGCTGCTGCCGCTCGCGCTTGCGATCGGTCAAGGATCCGGCATCCAGCAACCGCTCGCCATCGCGATCATCGCCGGGCTGTTGCTGCAATATCCGCTGGTGCTGCTCGCCATGCCAGTGCTGTTGCGGTTGACGACGGAGCGTCGTGCCACCTGATTGCTCCGCACACCCTCTTTTTGCGAATGGTACCGCAATCGCGGCATCTTGGCGTTTCTGCGGGAGCGCGGTACGACCTCCGCCGAGAGAGGAATTTCGTCATGACATTTCGTGTTGCGGCTATGCCGTTGCTGCTGGTCGCTGCGTCGGCCTCCGCCCAGGTCGCAGCCCCGCCTCCACCGTCTCAGACCGCGCCCGACGCCGGTATGCCCGTGCTGCCCGAATGGACGAAGCCCGCGCTGCGCGGTGCCTGGAACGATATCCGCCTGTCCCCCGATGCGCGCGCCAAGGCGCTGCTCGCCGCGATGACGCGCGACGAAAAGCAGACCCTCGTCTTCGGCTATTTCGGCACCGACTTTCCACGACTGCAATACCGCGCACCCGCCGCCGCGCATAGCGGCTCGGCCGGTTATGTGCCGGCGATCGCACGGCTCGGCATCCCGGCGCAGCATCAGACCGACGCCGGGGTCGGCGTTGCCACTCAGGGCGGTGCCGCAGTAAAGCGCGAGCGCACCGCTTTGCCCTCCAACCTCGCCACCGCCGCAAGCTGGGATGTCGCGATTGCGCGCGCGGGCGGCACCATGATCGGCGATGAAGCGCGGCGCTCGGGTTTCAACGTCATGCTGGCTGGCGGGGTCGATTTGCTGCGCGAGCCGCGCAACGGCCGCAACTTCGAATATGGCGGGGAGGATCCGCTGCTCGCTGGTACGATGGTCGGCGAACAAGTGATCGGCATTCAGTCGAACCATATCGTCTCGACGATCAAGCATTACGCGATCAACGACCAGGAGACCGATCGTAACGCGGGAAACTCGGTGCTCGATCACAGCGCGGCGCGCGTGTCCGATCTGCTGGCGTTCCAATTGGCGATCGAACGTGCGGATCCGGGTTCGATCATGTGCTCCTACAACCGCGTCGACAGCGTTTACGCCTGCGAGAATAGCTGGCTGCTGACCGACGTGCTGCGCAGCGATTGGGGGTTCAAGGGCTATGTGATGAGCGACTGGGGCGCGACGCACAGCACCATCGCCGCCGCCAAGGCCGGGCTAGACCAGGATTCGGGGTTCCCGTTCGACAAGGAACCCTATTTCGGAGGGCCACTGCGCCAAGCAATCGAGCAGGGCACGGTCCCCTCGGCCCGGCTCGACCTGATGGCACACCGCATCCTGCGTGCGCTGTTCGCGCAAGGCGTGTTCGAGCGTCCAGTGAGCGAGCAGCCGATCGACTATGCCGCCCACGCCGCCGTGACGCGTGCCGGAGCGGAAGCCGGGGCCGTGTTGCTGAAGAATGAACGTGGGTTGCTGCCGCTCGCCGCCAGCGCGAAGCGGATCGCGGTGATCGGCGGCCATGCCGACAAAGGCGTGCTCGCCGGGGGCGGATCGTCGCTGGTCTATCCGGTCGGCGGCAATGCCGTGCCGGGCTTGCAACCGACGATTTGGCCCGGGCCGATCATGTATTACCCGTCCTCGCCGCTCGACGAGATCCAGCGCCAGGCCCCGGGGGCCACGGTCCGCTACGCCGATGGCAACGACCCGGCGGCCGCGGCGGCGCTTGCGCGGGACAGCGATGTGGTGATCGTGTTCGCCACACAATGGGCGGGCGAATCGTTCGACGTGGCGATGGCGCTCGACGGCAATCAGGACGCGCTGATCGGCGCGGTCGGCGCGGCCAACCCCAACACCGTGGTGGTGCTCGAAACCGGCGGGCCGGTGGCGATGCCGTGGATCGATCAGGTCGGGGCGGTGCTCGAGGCCTGGTATCCGGGCACGGCGGGGGGCAAGGCCATCGCCAACCTGCTGTTCGGCAAGGCCAATCCGTCGGGCCGCCTGCCGGTAACCTTCGCCCGCAGCGTCGATCAACTGCCCGATCCCGCCAAACCGCATAGCGGCGACGTGGTGTATAAAGAGGGCGCGACGGTCGGGTATAAATGGTTCGACGCCAAGGGCATCGCACCCTTATTCCCTTTCGGCCACGGCCTGTCCTACACGCGCTTCGTCAGCGAGGGCCTGCAGGCAGCAGCGCCGGGCGGCGTGCTCACCGCGACCTTCTCTGTGCGCAACACCGGTGCGCGGGCAGGGGCAAGCGTTCCGCAGCTCTACGTCGCCCCGGTCGCGGGCGGCTGGGAAGCCCCGAAGCGTCTTGCCGGTTTCACCAAGGTCGCGCTGGCACCCGGCGCGCGCAAGGCGGTGACGCTGACGGTCGATCCGCGTTTGCTCGCCACATGGGATGAAGCCCACCATCGCTGGCACATTGCCGGAGGTGCCTACAGGGTCATGCTGGCGGACTCGGCGCGCGACATCCGGCAGACGGTCACGGTGACGCTGCCCGAGCGCACGCTGCCCGCCACCTGGCGCGCCCGCTAAAGCGGGGCGCGTCAGGCGTTGCCGGTTTCGGGGACGCGCAGCATCGCAAGTGCGGCGAGCGCCATCACCGCCGCCGCAAAGGCCATCGTCCAGATCGGCTCGGTCGGAAAGAACGCCTTGAGCACCGACCCCATCACCGTCGCCACAAGCAATTGCGGCACGACGATGAACACGTTGAACAGGCCCATATAGATGCCGAGCTTGGCCTGCGGCAGGCTGGAGGCGAGGATCGCATAGGGCATGGCAAGGATTGAAGCCCAGGCGATCCCGACCCCGATTTCGCTCAAAACCAGCAAATTGGGGTCGCGGATGACGAGGAAGCTCGCATACCCAAGCGCACCGCAAAGCAGCCCGATACCGTGCGTGCGCACTTTGCCGATCCGCGCTGCCAACCGCGGCAACACCAACAGCGCCACGATCGTCGCGACGCCATTATACACTGCGAACAGCACCCCGACCCAATCGCCACCGGCATTGTAGGCGGCGCTGGTCGGGTCGCTCGAGCCGAAGGCATATTGGGCGACGACGGGGGTGGTGTAGATCCACATGATGAACAGCGCCGACCAGCTGAAGAACTGCACCAGCGCCAGCCGCTTCATCACCGTCGGCATGCCTGAAAAGTCGCCGATGATCAGGCTGAGCGGATTATCGGCCTTGCCGCCGCGCGCGAGCAGGATCGCCGCGATGCTGGCGAGGCCATAAGCGATCAGCAACGCCCCCAGCAGATAGACCTCCTTCTGCAGGCCAAGCGTGGGCACCGTGACCACGACGCCCGCGCCCGCTGCGATCCAGCAAAGGCTCGCGCCGAGCCCGCGTGCCGCGAGCGCGTGGACGGGTTGCGTCGCGGGCTCGCCGAGCATCGGCTCGCCAAAGGCCTTCATCTCGGCCGGGCTATATTCGCGCGTCGTGCCGACGGTCCACAGCACCGCCAGCAGCAACGCTGCACCGCCGAACCAGAAACTGTAGCGGACCGTCGCCGGAATCCCGCCCAGCGCGTCGCCCGACACGCCAAGATGGGTCAGTACGAACGGGAAGAGCGAACCGACCACCGCGCCCGCACCAATGAAGGCCGTCTGCAGCGCATAGCCCGCCGTATGCTGGTCCTTGCGCAGCATGTCGCCGACAAACGCGCGAAACGGCTCCATCGACACGTTGATCGACGCATCGAGCACCCACAGCGTCAACGCCGCGAACCACAGGATCCGGGCGTCGGGCATGACGAACAAGGCCAGCGCCGCCAGCACCGCGCCCGCAAAGAAATAGGGGCGTCGCCGCCCGAACCGTGTCCAGGTGCGGTCGCTATAATGGCCGATGATCGGCTGCACCAGCAGCCCGGTGAGCGGGGCCGCGATCCACAGATAGGACAGATCATCCAGCGATCCGCCAAGCGTCTGGAAAATGCGGCTCATATTCGCGTTTTGCAGCGCAAAGCCGATCTGGATGCCGAAGAAGCCGAAGCTGATATTCCACAACCCGCCGAAGCGCTGCACCGGTTTCTCGTTCAAGCCCACCTCCCCTGCTGCGGTTCCGCTCGGTCGGCCGCAGTCTGTCGCGCCTGACTGCCGACAAGCCCGGTAGCGCACAAGGGTGCATACGAATACGCAAACCACCACGCCGCTTGCGAGGATCGTCCCGCGCCGGGCATGACGGTGCGATGTCGATGACCGTAACCCTCCACCACCAAGGCCAGGAGCAGCGCCCGCTGCTCGTGCTCGACTCGTTCTGGAGCGACCCCGAATTGCTCCGCGAAGATGCCGCCGCACTGCGGCTGACCCCGATCGGACCGCATTATCCGGGCCTGCGCGCGCCCGTGCCGCCGCGACTGGCCGAGGCGATGCGGGCGAAGGTAGCACCCCTGCTCGCCACCCATTTCGGGCTTGAGCGCGCGCCGGCGGTGTCGGAGGCTTATTATTCGCTCGTCACCACGCCGCCGGGCGCGCTCGCACCGATCCAGCGTTTGCCGCATTTCGATGGGGTCGAGCCGCGCCGCATCGCGCTGCTGCTGTTCCTGGGCCACACTGCGCAGGGCGGCACCGCCTTCTACCGTCAACTTGCTACCGGTTTTGAAAGCGTCGATGCTATGCGGCTCGAACGCTATTCCGCCGAACTCGACGCCGAGGTGCGCGCGCATGGGTTACCCGCGCCATCCTATATCGCCGGGGACACGCCGCTGTTCGAGCAAATCGTGGTGCAGCCGGGGGCGTTCAACCGCGCGCTCGTCTATGCGGGCAACACGCTGCATTGTGCGTGGCTGCCGCCGGAAGTGGTGCTTACCCCCGACCCGTTGGTCGGGCGGCTGACGCTCAACCTGTTCCTGTTCGACGATTGAGGCTCACGCGCCGCTGCTGGCGCGCGCGATCAACCGGGTCGGCAGCGGCGGCGGTGTGATCGCCGTACCGCGCAGCTGGCCGAGCAAGGTGCTGACGAGCAATGCCCCCGCCTGTCGCGTGTCTTGCGCGACCGTCGACAGCGGTGGCGTCGTCAAGGAGGCCGACGGAATGTCATCAAACCCGACCACCGCGACATCGCCCGGGATGCTCCGCCCCTCCGCCGCCAGCGCCCGCATCGCGCCGATGGCGATGCTATCGCTCGCCGCGAAAATCGCGTCATAGACCGCACCGCGCGCCTTGAGCGTGGCAACCGCCTCGACACCAGCCTCCTCGCTGGTGATCGCATCGACGCGCAGCGCAGGATCGGCGACCAGCCCCGCTTGCGCAAGCGCATCCCCATAGCCGCGATGCCGTTCCTCAAGCTCGGGATAGCGGCTGTCGGCCGAACCGAGGAACGCAATCCGTCGCCGCCCCTGGGCGATCAGATGCGCCGTCGCTTGCGCACCGCCCCCGCGATTGTCCGAACCGACGGTGATGCCCGCAGGCCCCGTCCCGACCGCGCCCCAGCGCACGACATGCGTGCCCTGTTCGGCCAGATGATCGAGCCGCGCGCGATACGCCTCGTAATCGCCATAGCCGAGCAGGATGATGCCGTCGGCCTTGTGGCTGTCCTGATAGTCGACATGCCAGTCGCCCGAAAGCTGCTGGAACGAGATCAGCAGGTCGTACCCAGCTCTCGCACTGGCCCGGGTGATCGAGCCGAGCATCGACAGAAAAAAAGGATTGATCGTCGCGTCCTCATCCGCCGTCTCTTCGAAGAACAGCAGCGCAAGCGTGTTCGACGCCTGGCTGCGCAGGCTCGATGCGTGTTTGTCGACCGCATAATGCAAGCTGTGGGCAATCGCTTCGATCCGCGCGCGCGTTTGCGCATTGACCGATTTCACCCCGCGCAACGCACGCGACACCGTCGGCTGCGAGACCCCGGCAAGTTGTGCGATATCGAACGAAGTCGGCCGCTTGGCCATCCCAGTCATACCAGTGTATTGTTTAAATAATACAGCAGAACCCCCGACCCGCCGCCCCTGTGAATACGTATGCCCGCCACTTTTGCAATGACCCCGTCCGAAATATAGCCTGCTCTTAGCCAATCGACGCGGATGACGACGTCGAGGAAACTGAATTTCGTGAGGATGTGCGGGTTCGTCCCGCTTGAGGGGAAACCAAATGACCAAATTCATGCCGGGCCGCGCCGATCGCGCGGTTGCGCCGACGCGCCACCTGTCCTTGTCCGCGCGGCTCGCGGAATGCGCCAGCATAACCGCGCTCGCCGCCGCACTGGTGATGCCGGGCGTCGCCTTTGCGCAGGCCACCACGCCAAACGCCAACCCGACCGCCAAAGCGCAGGTCGAAGCGACCACCAGCCAGGCCGATCCGACCCCGCAGCCCGGAGCCCCGGCGGTGCCCACGCCTGCCGATGCACCCGCTGCGGTCGATGACTCCATCGTCGTCACCGGCATCCGCGCTGGCCTTGAATCGTCGGCGAAGATCAAGCGCCAGTCGGTGTTGATCGTCGACTCGGTCTCCGCCGAAGACGTCGGCAAGCTGCCCGACGTATCGATCGCGGACTCGCTCGCACGCTTGCCCGGCGTGACCGCGCAGCGGCTTGAAGGCCGCGACCAGCGCTTGTCGATCCGCGGCCTCGGCCCCGATTTCTCGACCACGCTGCTCAACGGCCGCGAACAGGTCACCGTCGGCGACAATCGCGGCGTCGAATATGATCAATATCCCTCGGAATTCTTCAAGACCGTCAACGTCTACAAATCCGCCGACGCCTCGCTCGTCGCCGCCGGCATTTCGGGCACGGTCGACCTGCGCATGCTGCGCCCGCTCGATCAGGGCAAGCGCGTCATCGCGGTCAGCGCGCGCGGGGAAATGAACGGGATCAACAAGCTCAACCCCGATGGCACGCGCTACGGCTATCGCGCCTCGGCGACCTATGTCGACAAATTCGCGGGCGACACGCTCGGCATCGCGCTGGGTGCTTCCGCCACGCTGACCCCGTCGCAGGACGAGCGTTACAACGCCTGGGGCTATGCTGGCAGCGGCACGGCAGCCAGCCCGTTCGTGCTCGGCGGTGCCAAGCCCTATGTCCAGTCGAACGAGCTCAAGCGCTATGGCGGCGTGGCGACGATCGAATGGCGTCCATCGGACGTGTTCCATTCGACCTTTGACGCGCTCTATTCGCATTTCGAGGAAACGCAGCATCTGCGCGGCATCGAATTCCCGCTCGGCTTTTCCAGCCCCACGCAAAGCGGCGTGACGGTGAACGATGGTTTCGCAACCACCACGACCTTCTCTGGCGTGCATGCGATCCAGCGCAACGACTATAACCAGCGCAAGGCCGAGAATTTCTCGTTCGGCTGGAACAACGACCTGAAGCTGACCGAGAAAATCCACCTCAATGTCGATGCGAGCTGGAGCCATGCCACGCGCACCGACTTCCTGCTCGAGACCTATACCGGCGTGGGTTATGGCGGCACCGGTCCCAACGACACCGTCAAGGTGACGCAGCAGGCGAACGGCATCTACAAGATCGTGCCGACGCTCGATTATACCGACACCAGCGTGTTCAAGCTGACCGATCCGCAGGGCTGGGGCTATAACGGCACGCAGGCCGTGGTGCAGTCCGGCTTCCTCAACCGCCCAAGCTTCAAGGACGACCTGAAGTCGCTGCGCGCCAGCCTCAACGGCGAGTTCGATAACAGCATCATCAAAAGCTGGGAGGCGGGTGCCAATTATAGCCGCCGCGAGAAAACCAGCGCCTACCAGTCCTACTTCCTCTGCCCCAAGGGTGCGGGCACGAATTGCACCGTGGCCAGCGGCACGCCAACCTCGGCCCCGATTCCGAGCCAGGCGATCCTCGGCAAGATCCCGCTCGACTATCTCGGTGTGCCGGCGGTGCTCGCCCTCGATCCACTGTATCTCTACAATAACAGCTTCAACACCTTCTACGACAACCGCCCGTCGTCGCTGGTGCGCGACAATGTCGTGACCGAAAACGTCTATACCGGCTATGCCAAGATCACCATTGACGGCGATGTGGGGGGCAAGGCGCTCAAGGGCTCGATCGGCACGCAAGTCGTGCATAGCGAGCAGCGCTCCGACGGGCAGATTGCCAGCGTCGTCAACGGCGTGGTGACGATCGCACCGGCGTCGCAGAAGATCAGCTACACCAACGTGCTGCCCTCGGCGACGATGGCGGTCGAACTGATCCCGCTTGGCTATGTCAAGCTGGGTGCCTCGCAGACGATGGTGCGCCCGCGCCTCGATCAGGAGCGCGTCACGCAGGATGTCGCCATCAACGTCGCCAACATCCAGACCAACAATACCAATGCCGGGCTCAATCCGGTGTTCACTTCGTCCGGCGGCAATGTCGCGCTGAAGCCCTATCAGTCGACCAATATCGACGTGTCGCTGGAAAAGTATTTCCACGGCGGCGGCTATGTCGCGCTGTCGGGCTATTTCAAGCATCTCACCGACTTCGTCGATCCCAACAACAGCTATGCCTATGACTTCTCCTCGCTGCTCGGCGCGTTGACGCCGGCCCAGCAAGCGATCGTCACCGCCAACAAGTTGACCATCGGCAATGTCAGCGCCCCCGCCAACACTGGTCGCGGCACGGTGCTGGGGCTCGAGGCGACGGTGTCGGTACCGTTCAAGTCGCTGACCAAGGCGCTGGATGGTTTCGGGGTGTTCGTCTCGGGCAATTACACCGAATCCGAAATCAAGTTCGCAAGCAACCCGACCCAGCCGATCACCTTGCCCGGCCTGTCCAAATGGACCGGCAGCGGGACGGTCTATTACGAGAAGAACGGCTTCCAGGCGCGCGTGAACTATCGCTACCGCTCGTCGTTCCTGGCCGAGGTGGCCGGCCTTTCGGCCAACCCGACCTATCGCACCGCGCGATCGGAAGGGATTTTGGATGCGCAGATCGGCTATGAGTTCCAGGAGGGCTTCCTGAAGGGCTTCGCGATCCTCGCCCAGGCGAAGAACCTCACCGACCGGCCGTTCGTGACCTATCAGAATGACGACCCGCGCCAGGTGATCGATTACCAGCGCTACGGACGTGATTATTATCTGGGCGTCACGTACAAGTTCTGAACGACGATGCCATCGGCGAGCGGTGGGGGCACCCATCGCTCGCCCTTCCGGTACCTGAAATTGAATAAGCGGGGACGCGGACCATGGCCAATCCTGCGGAGCCGAATGGCTCCAGACCGATCCGGATCGTCATTGCCGGCGGCGGCACCGCTGGTTGGATGACGGCGGCCACATTCGCGCGCTTTCTGGAAGTCGGCTTCGAAATCGACCTGATCGAATCCGAAGAGATTGGCACGGTCGGCGTGGGCGAGGCGACGATCCCGCAAATCCGGCTGTTCAACGACGCGCTGGGGCTGGACGAAGACGCGTTCCTGCGCGCGACGCAGGGGACGTACAAGCTCGGCATCGAATTTGTCGACTGGGGTGCCCCCGGCCAGCGCTATATGCACGCGTTTGGCGACATCGGCCGCGATGTCGGGCTGCTGCCATTCCATCATTATTGGCTGCGCGCGCGAAAACTCGGGCTGGCGGGCGATCTCGCGGCCTATTCGCTGAACAACCAGGCGGCGCTGGCCGAGCGGATGCAGCGCGGGGCGGCGCGCACCGCGCGCGTGCTGCCGGACATGCCCTATGCCTTTCACTTTGACGCGGGCCTCTATGCGCGCCACTTGCGCCGCTATAGCGAGACGCGCGGCATCACCCGCATCGAGGGCAAGATCGTCCGCGTCACGCAAGATGATACGGGCGACGTATCGGGGCTGGTGCTCGAAGACGGCACCACCGTCAGCGCGGACCTGTACATCGATTGCACCGGTTTCCGAGGCCTGCTGATCGAACAGACGCTCCACACCGGTTATGACGACTGGACGCACTGGCTTCCCGCCGACCGCGCGCTGGCGGTGCCGTCGGCGCGCAGTGCTGCCTTTACCCCCTATACCCGCTCCACCGCCAAGGCGGCCGGCTGGCAGTGGCGGATCCCGCTGCAGCATCGCACCGGCAACGGCATCGTCTATGCCTCGGCGCATCTGAGCGACGACGAAGCGACCGCGACGCTGCTCGCGGGGCTCGACGGCGAGGCGCTCGCCGACCCGCGGCCGATCCACTTCCGCACCGGCAAGCGCCGCAAGCTGTGGAACCGCAATGTCGTCGCGATCGGCCTCGCCGGGGGCTTCCTCGAACCGCTCGAATCGACCAGCATCCATTTGATCCAGTCGGCGATTGCGCGACTGATGAAACTCCTGCCCGGCCGCACCATCGCCGAGGCCGACCGCGTCGAGTTCAATCGCCAGAGCGACTTCGAATATGAGCGCATTCGCGACTTCATCATCCTGCACTACGCCGCCAACGCGCGCAGCGAGCCGTTCTGGCAGAGGTGCCGCGACATGGAGTTACCCGAAACGCTGTCGGCCAAGATCGACCTGTGGCGCGGCAACGGCCACATCACGCGCGAGCATGAGGAACTGTTCACCGAGGTCGGCTGGTTGCAGGTGTTCGCCGGACAAGGCGTGCTGCCGACGGGCCATCACCCGCTCGCCGATGCGATCCCGGCGAGCGATCTCGCCGAGTTCATGGACACGATCGCCAAACTCAATGCGCGCGAGGTCGCCCAGATGCCGAGCCATGCCGATTTCATCGCGCGCCACTGCGCCGCGCCGCAGCCGGTGACGGCATGAGCATCGCCGCCGCGCTGCTCCTCGCGCTGGCTGGTCCGGCCACGGTGCCGATCGAGCAGGTGCGTGCGCGTGCGCCTGAAGACGAGATCATCTATTTCGTGCTGCCCGATCGCTTCGACAATGCCGATCCGACCAACGACACCGGCGGCTTGACTGGCGACCGGCTGGCCACCGGCTATGATCCGACCGCCAAGGGCTTCTATCATGGCGGCGATCTGAAGGGGCTGACGCGGCGGCTCGATTATATCGAGGCGCTTGGCGTTACCGCGATCTGGGTTGGGCCGATCTTCAAGAACAAACCGGTCCAGGGTGCGCCGGGGCAGGAAAGTGCGGGCTATCACGGCTATTGGATCACCGACTTTACTACAGTCGACCCGCATTTCGGCACCGATGCCGACTTTTCCGCGTTCGTTGCTGCGGCGCACGCGCGCGGAATCAAGGTCTATATGGACATCATCGCCAATCACACGGCGGACGTGATCCAGTATCGCGAATGCGTCGGCAAACCCTGCGCCTATCGCAGCAAGGCCGACTACCCGTATCAGCGGCGCGGCGGCGTGAACGGCGCGCCGATCAATCCGGGTTTTGCGGGCGATGCCGTGCAAACGCCCGAGAATTTCGCGCGGCTGACCGACCCGGCTTATGCCTATACGCCCTTCGTCCCCGCCGCAGAGAAGGCCGTCAAAGTCCCGGCCTGGCTCAACGACCCGCATTATTATCACAATCGCGGTGACTCCACCTTTGCGGGGGAATCCGCGCGCTATGGCGATTTCGCCGGGCTCGACGATGTGATGACCGAGGACCCGCGCGTCGTCGCCGGATTCATCGCCATCTATGGAAGCTGGATCGATCGCTTCGGCATTGACGGATTCCGCGTCGACACCGCACGGCACGTCAATCCCGAATTCTGGCAGGCGTTCGTCCCGGCGATGCAGTCGCGCGCGGCGGCACGCGGCATCCCCAACTTCCCGATCTTCGGCGAAGTCTATTCGGAGACCGTCGATCCCGGTTATACCGCGCAATATACCCGCCGCGACGGCTTCCCCGAAATTCTCGATTTCTCCTTCCAGGCGGCAGCGCGCGCGATGCTGTCGGGCAAGGCTGGCACCGACCTTTTCGCCAAGCTGATCGACGGCGACGTCCTCTACGAAGGCGGTGACGCCACCGCGCAGCGCCTGCCGACCTTCCTTGGCAATCACGACATGGGGCGGATCGGGCATATGCTCGATCTCGCCTGGCCCAATGCGACCGAAGCAGAGCGGCTCCAGCGCCTCACGCTCGCGCATGTCCTGCTGCTGTCGGCGCGCGGCGTGCCGACGCTCTATTCGGGCGACGAACAGGGCTTTACCGGCCATGGCGGGGACCAGGATGCGCGCGAGGACCTGTTTGGCAGCCAAGTCGCCAGCTACAATGACAACCGCCTGATCGGCACGACGACCACCACCGCAACCGCGCATTTCGGGACCGAAAACCCGATTTTCCAGACGATCGCCAAACTCGCGCAGATCCGTCGCGACCATGTCCAGTTGCGCCACGGCCGCACGGTGGTGCGCGCCGCATCGGACAAGCCCGGCCTGCTCGCCTTCACGCGCGGTGCCGATGACGGGCATGAAATCCTGGTCGCGCTCAACACGTCGAACCAGCCGGTCAGCGCCAATGTCGAAATCGGTGTGCGCTCGGCCGGCTTCACCACGCTCGCCGGGGCCTGCCCCGCCCGTGCCACCGCGCCCGGTAGCATCTCGATCATGCTGCCCCCGCTCGGCTATGCCATCTGCGCCGCCCTCCCCAGCGAATGAGCCTCATGACCCCATCGACCGCCCAGCCGAAACCCGATCCCGCGCCCACGACGCCGTGGTGGAAGGGGGCCGCGATCTATCAAATCTATCCGCGCAGCTTCGCCGATTCGAACGGCGACGGCATTGGCGATTTGAACGGCATCACCGCGCATCTCGATCATGTCGCGGCACTCGGCGTCGATGCGGTGTGGCTGTCGCCCTTCTTCACCTCGCCGATGAAGGATTTCGGCTATGACGTCGCCGATTACCGCGATGTCGACCCGATCTTCGGCACGCTGGCCGATTTCGACGCGCTGATCGCGCGCGCACATGCGCTGGGGCTGCGCGTGATCATCGACCAGGTCTATTCGCACACCTCGAACGAGCATCCGTGGTTTCAGCAAAGCCGCGCGAGCCGGTCGGGCGACAAGGCCGACTGGTATGTCTGGGCCGATGCCAAGCCCGACGGCAGCCCGCCGTCCAACTGGCAATCGGTGTTCGGCGGCCCCGCCTGGACGTGGGACGCGCGGCGCCAGCAATATTACATGCACAATTTCCTGAAGGAACAGCCGCAGCTCAACGGGCACAATCCGGCGGTGCAGCAGGCCTTGCTCGATACCGCGCGCTTCTGGCTCGATCGCGGGGTGGACGGCTTCCGCCTCGATGCGATCAATTTCGCGATGCACGATCCCGCGCTGACGGATAACCCGCCCGCGCCCGCGACCAACCGCGCACGCACGCGGCCGTTCGATTTCCAGCTCAAGCTGCACAATCAGGGCCATGCCGATATCCCGCCCTTCCTCGAGCGGATCCGCGCCTTGCTCGACGAATATGGCGCAGGGTTCACCGTCGCCGAGGTCGGCGGCGAAGACAGCGACCGTGAAATGAAGCTGTTCACCAAAGGCGGCACGCGGCTCGACAGCGCGTATGGCTTTGACTTTCTCTATGCCGAGCGTCTCACCCCCGCGCTCGTCGCCGATGCGGTGGCACGCTGGCCCGATGCGCCGGGCATCGGCTGGCCGAGTTGGGCCTTCGAAAATCACGACGCCCCGCGCGCCTTGTCGCGCTGGACGACGCCCGAGCACGCGCCTGCCTTTGCGCGGATGAAGATGCTGTTGCTGGCGTGCCTGCGTGGCAACATCTTCCTGTATCAGGGCGAGGAATTGGGGCTGACTCAGGTCGACATTCCGTTCGACGCGCTGCTCGATCCCGAGGCGATCGCCAATTGGCCGATGACGCTGTCGCGCGATGGCGCGCGCACGCCAATGCCGTGGATCGGCACCGCGCCCGATCTTGGCTTTGGCAGCGAGACGCCGTGGCTGCCGTTCGGGGGCGACCATAGCGCGCTCGCCGCCGACCAGCAGCACGCCGATCCGGACTCGCTGCTGCACTGGACCCGGCAGGTGCTGGCGGTGCGCAATGCCCATCCGGCGCTGCGCCAGGGCGACATCCGCATCCTGCACAGCGATGACGCGGTGCTCGCCTTCGAGCGCCGCGATGCGGGCGAACGCTTGCTGTGCGTGTTCAACCTCGGCGATACGACGCGCGGCTGGCCATCCGACCTTGCCCAAACGGGCGCGGTGCTGCTCAGTGCGAACGCCGCCAGCGCCGCTGCGCTCCCGCCCTTTTCGGGGCTGGTGCTGCGAGCGTGACGCGGGCGGCCGCAGGCAAGGCGATCGTCATCCTCGGCGGCGGCACCGCCGGGTGGATGGCCGCCTGTCTGATCGCGCAGCGGTGGCCGCACGCGCAGGTGACGCTGGTCGAAAGCCCCGAGATCGGCATCGTTGGCGTCGGCGAAGGCTCGACCCCGCAATTGAAGCACTTCTTCGACCGGCTCGGCATTGCCGAGGCCGAATGGATGTCGGCCTGCGACGCCACCTACAAGCTCGGCATTGGCTTTCACGGCTGGTCCGACCGGGCCGGTTATACCGCCTATTTCCACCCCTTCCCGACCGCGCTTGACAGCCACACCGCGCCGCATTTCTTCTACAATACGCGCGCGCGGCGGACCGGGCGCGATGTG
The DNA here is from genome assembly GCF_017875905.1 of Sphingomonas sp. PL20. Lineage (NCBI taxonomy): Bacteria > Pseudomonadati > Pseudomonadota > Alphaproteobacteria > Sphingomonadales > Sphingomonadaceae > Sphingomonas > Sphingomonas sp. PL20. Next base: position 3,511,917 of record NZ_JAGINH010000002.1, read on the forward strand.
GTGGCGCATCCTGATCGGTTCCTGCTCCCCGCCCGGCTCGCGGCGGCGGCCTGCGCGCCGCAACCGGACGCCAATTTCCCGTTCGAAGTGAGCTACGGCTATCATTTCGACGCCCACAAGGTTGGCGCGTTCCTGGGGCACCATGCGACGACCAAGCTGGGCGTGGTTCGGCTCCAGCGCACCATCGTCGATGCCGAGCGCGATGCGAGCGGCGATATCGCGGCGCTGCTGTGCGACGATGGCGAGCGTATCCCGGGCGACGTCTTCCTCGATGCCAGCGGCTTTCGCAGCATCCTGTTCGAAAAGACGCTCGGTGTACCGTTTCAATCCTATGGCGACACGCTGTTCAACGATCGGGCGGTCGTCCTGCCCACGCCGCGCGACGAAGCGGCACCCTTGCCCAGCCAGACGCGCGCCACCGCGCTCAGCGCCGGATGGGTGTGGGACATCCCGCTGACCACGCGCACCGGCAATGGCTATGTCTATTCCAGCCGCCATCTTTCGCCCGATCAGGCCGAGGCGGAATTGCGCGCGCATCTTGGGGTGGGCGACGTCGGCAGCGCGCGCCATCTGACGATGCGCGTTGGTCGCGTCGCCAAAAGCTGGTCGCACAATGCACTGGCGATCGGCCTGGCCCAGGGCTTTATCGAACCGCTTGAGGCAACGGCGCTGCACATCGTGATGGCGACGGTCGAGGCATTTCTGGACGCGGTCGATGCAAACGGCTTCACCCCAGCCGCCAGCGCGCCATTCAACGACACGATCGCCGCGCGCTATGACGGCGTGCGCGATTATATCGTCGCGCATTACCGGCTCAACCAACGCGCCACCGACCCGATCGGCTATTGGGCCGCGGCGCGCGCGCTGTCACACCTGTCGGATCCGCTCAAATCGCTGATGTCGGCATGGTTCACCGGGGCCGACATGGCGGCGCTGATCGAGCAAATGGGAATTGGCCGCTATTACAGCGCGATCAGCTGGCACTGCCTGATGGCCGGTTACGGCACGTTTCCCGACGACGCCCGGCTGGTCCCGGCCGGGCCCGAGATCGAGCGGATCGACATGCTCAAGATCGACGATTTCCTCGATCGCTGCGCGCTGAACTTCCGCCCGCACCTGACTCACCTCCCCGGTCAACGAAATTGAGAGATACGCGATGAAACGCCTGATCCTTGCAGCCTTGCTGACCACCGCCGCACTGCCGCTCAGCGCGACCGCCGCGACCGCCACCCCGCAAGCCGCCGTGCTAACCGCGCAGCGCGATGGGGTCGAGGTGACGGCGGGTGCGCTCAAAATGCGCCTGATCGCGCTCGCCGACGGCGTGGTGCGCGTCCGCATCGCGCGCGACGGTGCCTATCCCGAAGACGCCAGTTGGGCGGTGCTGCCCGAGCAGCGCAAGGCGCGCGCCACGGTAACGGCAACCGCAGACGGCTTCACCACCGCCAGCCTGCGCGTCCGCATCGGTGCGGGCGGCGCAATCACCTTCGAAACGCGCGACGGCAAGGTCATATCCGCCGATGCCGCACCCGTCGCGATCGACGGCAAGAGCTTTACGCTGCGCAAAAGCCTGCCGATCACCGAGCATTTCTACGGCCTTGGCGACAAGACCGGCGGGCTCGACCGGCGCGGCAAAGAATTTGTCGACTGGAACACCGACGCGTTCGGTTTCACCAGCGCCGACGACCCGATCTACAAATCGATTCCGTTCTTCCTCTCGACCGGCGCGCCGGGCGGCAGTTACGGCATCCTGCTCGACAATACCTATCGCACCTGGTTCGATTTCGGCCACCGCGATGCCGATACGCTGACCTTTGGTGGCCCCGATGGGCCGATCGATTATTATTTCGTCGCCGGTCCCAGCCTGGCCGAGGTCACGCGGCGCTATGCCGATCTCACCGGTCATGCCCCGCTCGCCCCGAAATGGGCGCTTGGCTATCAGCAGTCGCGCTACAGCTACATGTCCGCCGACGAGATCCGCGAGATCGCGCGCCATTTGCGCGCGGATCGCGTGCCGACCGACGTGATCTGGATGGACATCGACTATCAGGACCGCAACCGGCCCTTCACCACCAACCCCACAACCTTCCCCGATCTGCCCAAACTGACCGCCGACATGAAGGCGCAAGGAATCAAGCTGGTCGCGATCACCGATCTGCATATCGCCAAGGTCGAGACTGGCTATGCGCCGTATACGAGCGGCAAACGCGGCGACGAATTCGTCAAAAACCCCGATGGCACCGATTATGTCGCGCCGGTCTGGCCCGGCGCGTCGGTCTTCCCCGACTTCACGCAAACCAAGTCGCGGACGTGGTGGGGCACATTGTACAAGGGGTTCCTTGAGGACGGCATCGCCGGTTTCTGGAACGATATGAACGAACCGGCGATCTTCAACACGCCGACCAAGACGATGCCGCTCGACACCGTCCACCGCATCGCCAGTGACGATTTCGCGCCCCGCACCGGCGACCACCGCGAGATCCATAATGTCTATGGCATGCAGAATACGCGCGCGACCTATGACGGACTGCTGAAGCTACGCCCCAATGAGCGCCCCTTCGTGATGACGCGCGCCAGCTATGCCGGGGGGCAGCGCTATGCCGTCACCTGGACCGGCGACAACAGCGCGACCTGGGATCACCTGAAGCTGTCGGTGCAGCAGATCATCAATCTTGGCCTGTCGGGCTTTGCCTATAGCGCCGCCGACGTCAGCGGCTTTGCGGGCGGCCCGAGCCCCGATTTGCTGACGCGCTGGTTCGAGATCGGGGCGTTCACCCCGGTCTTCCGCGACCATAGCGCGACCGGCACGCCGCGTGTCGAGCCGTGGGTCGATGGCCCCGATCACCTCGCGATCCGCCGCCGCTTCGTCGAGGAACGCTATCGCCTGATGCCGTATTTCTATGCGCTGGCGGACCAGAACAGCCGCTTCGGCGACCCGATCATGCGCCCGGTCTTCTACGATTACCCCAGCGCCGCGAGCATGGGCTGCAACCAGTCGATGGCCTTCACGCTCGGCAAGGCGCTGCTGATCGCGCCGCCGCCCAGCCCGGAATCGCCACAAACCTATGATGTGTGCCTCCCCGCCGGGGGCTGGTATGATTATTGGACCGGCCTGCGGGCGGGAACGCCCGAAGCGGCCACCACCGGTCCGATCCAGTCGGCAACCCAAGCCGTGCCGACCGAACACGCCAAAAGCGAGCGCGTGCTCGAAACGCCACGGCTTGATCGCTTGCCCGTGTTCGTCCGCGCCGGAACAATCCTGCCGCGCCAGCCGCTCGTGCAGAGCACCGCGCAAACCCCGTCCGGGCCGCTGATGCTGGACATTTATCCCGGCGGGGAGTGCAGCGGTACGCTGTACGAAGACGATGGCACCACGCTTGGCTATCAACGCGGCGCGTTCTTCCGTCAGACCGTGCGCTGCGCCGCCACTGCGACAGGCGTCACCGTTACGTTTGATGGCAAAGAAGGGTCGCTTGCGCCGTGGTGGAAGCAGATTGCGGTGACGCTGCACGGCTGGCAAGGCCCGGGCCGCGTGACGCAAAACGGAGCGTCGCTCAGTGCGGAAAGCGACGTGTCGGCCCAGACGCTGCGCTTCACCGTCGCGGCACCGGGCAAGGCGGCGCGAGTCACGATCGAGAAGAACTGAAGGCAAAAGTCCCGGGCTGGGCCCAGCGCCGCGTATAGCTGCCAGAGGCCGGGATCGTTACCGCAAAGCGCTCGGCGCCGAGCCGGATCTTCACCGTCGATCCGGCCGGTGCCGAAAGCGTGAGCGCGGTCACACGGCCCTGCCGCCAGGTCAGATCGACGCGGACGCCACCGCGTGCCCGGACACCCGCGATCGAACCGTCGGGCCATGCCGTTGGCAGAGCGGGCAGCAAATGCAGTTCCCCGCCCCAGGACTGCACCAGCATTTCGAGAATACCCGTCGCCCCGCCGAAATTGCCGTCAATCTGGAAGGGCGGATGCGCGTCAAACATATTGGGATAAGTGCGCTGCGGGCCGAGCAAACCCTTCAGCACCGCGTAAGCGTGATCGCCCTCGCCCATGCGCGCCCACAGGCACATGCGCCATGCGGTTGCCCAGCCGGTCGACAAATCGCCGCGTTGGCGCAAGCTGACCTTGGCCGCCTCGATCAGCGCAGGCGTGTCGCGGACGTTGATCTGAGCGCTCGGATACACCGCATAAAGGTGCGAAACGTGCCGATGGTGTGGATCGGGGGCGTGCGCATCCCAATCCTCGAGCCACTCCTGCAACTGTCCCCCCGCGCCGATACGATCGGGCGCAATGCGCGCACCGACCTGTTCGAGCATGGCTAGCCATTCGCCGTCCCGACCCAGCGTCCGGCCAGCGACCACCGTATTGGTGAACAGGTCGCGGACGATTTGCCGGTCCATCGCCGGGCCGACGCAGAGCGACGATCCGAACGGATGTTCGTTTTCGGGCGAGAGCGAGGGCGAGGTCACCAGCCCGCGTCCCTTGGTATCCTCGATCAGCGTGTCGACGAAGAAGTGCGCGGCGCCCTTCAGCAGCGGGTATAGCCGCGCCAACAGTGCCGGGTCGCGGGCAAAATCCCAATGCGTGAATAGGGTGTTGCAAAGCCACGCGCCGCCGCACGGCCACAGGCCCCATAACGGCCCATCGATTGGCGCGGTCGCGCGCCAGAGATCGGTATTGTGATGCGCAACCCAGCCCCGCGCGCCGTACATCGTCCGCGCGGTCCGTGCGCCGGTTACGGACAGATCCTCGACCATCCGCACCAGCGGCTCGACACAGAGGCCGAGCCCGCCCGGATCGGCTGCCCAATAATTCATCTCAGTGTTGATGTTGATGGTGTATTTGCTGCCCCAAGGCGGGGTCGTCCCCTCATTCCAGATGCCCTGCAGCGTCGACGGCTGGCTGCCCGGTCGCGACGAGGCGATGAGCAGATAGCGGCCATACTGCAAATACAGCGCCGCCAGCGCGGGATCGACCGCGGTCGCGCCCGCCGCAATGCGCGCGTCGGTTGGCAACGCCGCCGCCGGGCTGGTGCCCAGATCGATCTTCACCCCGCCGAACAGCGCCGCATGATCCGCCACATGCGACCGTCGCAACGCGGGGTAGCCCTTTCGTTCGGCCGCCCGACCAGCGGCACGCACCGCGCCAACCGGATCGCCGCCGGTATCGCTATAGCTGCGATAGCTGGTCGCGGCGGTGATCAGCACGGTCACGCTGCGCGCGCCGGACACGGTTATGCCCTTTTGGTTCGCGATGATGGCGCCGTCCCCCACCGCCTGCACGCGCAGCGCGTAGCGCAACCCTGCAGGCACGCCGAGCGCGGCTTCGTTCGATCCGGTCACCAGCAGGGCATGCGCGCCATCGGCAGCGATCGTCACGTCCGGTCCGGGCCGCTCCGCATCCTCGCGCTGCATCCACTCGGTCGGCCGCGTGGTCTGGGGTGTCGCCCCCTCGGAGAATTGCGCGCGCGGCGTACCGATCGCACGCGGAGCGCGGTAGGCGAGATCGAAGTCGAGCGTGCCACCTTCCGCTTCCAGCCGCATCACGATCACCTGATCGGGGGCCGATGCAAACACCTCACGCCGGTAACGGCCGTCCGCGGTTTCGAACTCGGTTGTGGCGATGCCCGATGCGAGGTCGAGCTCGCGCCGATAGACGGTCGGGACGTGCGCGGAGGCGAAGGTCAGCAGCAGATCGCCGAGCGTGCCATACGGCATCTGCGCCGACGGTTTCCCCATCATCTTTGCTGACGCAAGGTCCGTCGCGTCCTTATAGCGTCCGGCGGCGAGCAACGCTCGAACCTCCGGCAACGCGGCAAGGGCTTCGGGATTGTCCGGATCATAGGGCGCACCCGCCCATAGCGTGTCCTCGTTGAGCTGAAGCCGCTCCTGCGCGACGCGACCGAACACCATTGCGCCCAACCGTCCGTTGCCGACCGGGAGCGCCTCGGTCCAGGCTCCCGCAGGCTGCCGATACCAAAGCCTCAGGTCGCTGCTCGCGTCGCTCGCTTTCGCCGCCAGCAGCGTCGGTGACGCCGCAATCGCGAGCCCCGCCGCCAGCGTCTCGCGTCGATTGACGGCTGCGAACGCATCGCTTGATGGCATCATCGCTCTCCTCATGCGGCTTCGTCCAAGCTCCAAACCGTGTGTGTGGTGCCGATACCCGCATTGGCAAGGCGCTGGTAAATATTTTGTCGGACTATTGACCGCCGAACGAACCGCCGTCTAGCAATGCCGAACGATCCATAAACGCGCGCGCTGCACAATCGGCGAAAACAAGAAGCTCCGGCCAGCCTAAGGCCGGGCGATCGGGAGAAGACCGGATGACCGGAGTGGGGCGATCCGTTGATCGACGTCGTGCTTGGTTCGCATCGCATGGCGCGGGTCGCGCCGCATTGTGCGGAGTGGCGTTGCTGCTGGCCGCCCCCGCCATGGCGCAGGACGCGCGGATGGTGCCGACTGTCGCCCCGGCCGAACCCAATGCGATCCGGCTCGATACCGGCGACGCCGCGGGCGCGACCGCACCGGAGTCGTGGTTCCGCCAATATGGCGTCGCGATGACGCGCAACGTCAGCACGGCAACACTGACGCCCTTCCTCCCCGATCCGGCAAAGGCGACCGGCGCGGCGGTGATCGTGGCACCCGGTGGCGGCTTCTTGATGCTGTCGATGGAGAATGAGGGGTGGCGCGTCGCCCGCGCGCTCGCCGATCACGGGATCGCCGCGTTCGTGCTGAAATACCGCCTGAAGCCAACCCCTGCCGCCATGCCCGACTTCGAACAGGCGGTGGCGGCGATGTTCGCAGGTGCCGGCCGGCCCACATCGCGGCTGCGCCCCGAGGACGCCGCCGCCGGGCTGGCCGAGCCGATCGCCGACGCGCGCGCCGCCTTCGCGCTGATCCGTGCGCACGCCCGCGAATGGCGGGTCGATCCCGCCCGCATCGGGATGATGGGCTTTTCGGCAGGGGCAATGACGACGATGGCCACCGCGCTCACCGCCCCCGAGCTGCACCCGGCGTTCCTCGCGCCGATCTACGGCTCGATGGAGGCGGTCAGCGTTCGCCCCGATGCCCCGCCCCTGTTCGCGGTGCTCGCCGCCGACGACCCGCTGTTCGCGCGCAAAGGGCTCGGCCTGATCGATTCCTGGCAGCAGGCAGGGCGGCCCGTCGAATTTCATTTGTATGGCCAGGGCGGCCACGGCTTCGGCCTTGGCAAAGCAAACACGACGAGCACCGAGTGGTTCGACGCCTTCGTCCGGTGGCTCGACATGAACGGCTTGCTGACACGCCTGCAGGACGGCGGCGCGGCAGGCGCAAGCGGCACGGGAGCACCAAAGCCATGAAACCGACCAAGATCGCGATCGTATTGGCAACGAGCGTCGTTGCGCCGTTGACCGCCGGCTTGGCACAACAGGCACCCGCGCCTGCACCCAGTTTCGAGCCCTATTTTGCCGCGCCGACGAGTGCGCCGCTGGCTCCCGACGCCGACGGGTTTCTGCAACGCTGGCTGCTGCTGGAACCGATCGTCAAGCCAAACCGCAGCAACATCGGTTTCACGCAAAGCTATGTGCGCGCGGCGCTGAGCGATTTCCCCGGCCGCACCGAGGCCGTGCCGCGCGATGGTGCGTTGATCAAGACGCCGGAGCCGCTGCGCTGGCACGCGCTCGATGCGCGCTTGTTCGATGTGAAGCTGTTCAATTTCGCGCAGAGTCTCGGCAAGCCGGTTTATGGTGTGATCTTCCATGCGATAACCGTCGTCGACAGCCCACGCGACATGCACAATGTGCGGCTCGCGGTCGGCTCGAACGCGGCATCGATGTGGTGGGTCAATGGCACCGAAGCCGTCGGCCTGTACGGCGACCGCCGGATGGTGATGGACGATGGCGTATCGCAACCGCTCACGCTGCACAAAGGGCGCAACATCATCCGCGGCGCGGTCATCAACGGCCCTGGGCTCAGTGACTTTTGCGTCCGCTTTGTCGATGCCGACGGGCGACCGGTCCGCGACCTCACGATCGACCTGAAATAGCCCCGACTTCGCTTGAACGCGCGCGATCCCGTTGGAGAGACCATGAAGTACGCTGCGATTGCCGTCCTGTCGGCCCTGCTCGCACTGCCGGGTGCCGCCGCTGCCCAATTGGGGGGCGAGCCCATTATCCATGACCCCTCCACGATCGCGCTGTCGGACGGGAAATATTATACGTTCGGAACCGGTCGCGGTGGCCTCGTGTCCGAAGATGGCTGGACCTGGCATAGCGGTGGCGTGCGTCCCGGCGGTGGGGTCGCGCCCGACATCATCCACATCGGCGATCGCTATTACGTCGCCTATGCGGTCGGCGGCGGCGGGATGAATGGCGGCCATGCCAGCCAGATCAAGGTGATGTGGACCCATTCGCTTGACCCGAGCTCGCCCGCGTTCGGATATCATGAGGTGGGCGTCGTAGCGGAAAGCAACGGCATCGAAGATGCCGACGCGATCGATCCCGCCTTCCTGCTCGCCGATGGCCGGTTGTGGCTGAGCTATGGCACCTATTTCGGCTATATCCGCATGGTCGAGCTCGATCCCGCAACGGGTGCCCGGCGTGCGGGCAACCAACCGGTCGATATCGCGATCGACATGGAAGCGACCGCGCTGCTGTACCGCGACGGCTATTACTATCTGCTGGGAACGCATGGCACGTGCTGCGACGGGCCGAATTCGTCGTACAACATTCGCGTCGGGCGCTCCCGCTCACCGACCGGCCCGTTCGTCGACCATATGGGCGTACCGCTGCTGAAAGGCGGCGGGAAGCTGGTCGTGGCGGCGCGCGGGCGGCGCTATGGGGCCGGCCATTTCGGCCTGATCGACCTTGGCGATGGACTCGAGAAGTTCTCGATGCACTATGAAGCCGACATGGATCGCAGCGGGCGCAGCGTGCTCGCGATCGAGCCCTTGCTCTGGAAGGATGGCTGGCCGGTCGGCGGCGAAAATCTTGCGGCCGGAACATATGAGATCGAATCGCAGCGCAGCGGCGGCGCACTGGAGCTTGCCGTCGACGACACCCGCATCGCCTTCGATGCGCGCCGCAGTTTCTTTGCCCCACCGAACACGCCGGTCAGCCCGATTGCGAACCAGACGCTTGGCGAAGATCAGGCGAGCTGGCCAAGCGGGCCGATCAAGGTCGACCTTGGCGACTATATGATCCGGCCGCATCAGCAATGGACGATCACGCCCGTCGCCGGGGCGGGCGGCTATTTCGGCGCGCCATATTATAGCATCGTCATCGCGGGCACCGGCCGCGCGCTCGCGGTGTCGGGGGACACGGTCACAACCGTGCCGACCTTCACCGGCGCACCCGAGCAATTGTGGCGGATCGATCAACTCACCGACGGCACCTACCGGATAACGCCGAAGGTGACGGGACAAGGCGCGTCGCGCGCGCTGATTGCCGTAGGAGCCAGCACCCCCGCGCTGGCCCCGTTCGACCCCGCCAGCGTCGTCGGCCGGTGGACCTTCAAGCGACCATAGCGGAGCGTGCCACCGCCGGTCTGTGCGGAAAGCCGTCCTACGATAGTCGCAGTTTCCGTCACGACTGGCTGCTGCTAGAGTCCGGCGCTGTGACGATCGAACATTCCCTTTCCCTGGTTGAAGAGGCCGGACCCGCAATCGACAGCGAGCCGCCAACGCGTTCCGCGCGCGGCAAGGGTCGGCGGCTGCGCGGGGCCATTGCCCACAAACTCGGCGTGGCGATCCTGTCAGGCAAATATGCCCCGGGCGAAACGCTTTCCAGCGAGACCGTCTTTGCCGAATCGCTCGACGTATCGCGCAGCGCTTATCGCGAAGGCATCCAGGCGCTGATTGCCAAGGGACTGGTCGAAAGCCGACCAAAAGCGGGAACGCGCGTGCTCCCGCGCGATCGCTGGAATTTGCTCGACCCCGATGTGCTCGGCTGGGCCTTTGCCGGTGAACCCGATCCGCAACTGGTGCGCAGCCTGTTCGAACTGCGCTTGATCATCGAGCCTGCCGCCGCCGGGATGGCCGCCGTCAAGCGCGACCGCAGCGAACTCAAACGCATGAAAGAGGCGCTGGCCGCGATGCGGCGGCATTCGCTCGCAACCGATCTCGGCCGCGCCGCCGACCGGCAGTTTCACGATACGATCCTGCGCGCGACCCGCAATGATGCGTTGGTGGTGCTCAGCGCCTCGATCGGCGCAGCGGTCAGTTGGACAACGCAGTTCAAGCAACGCCTGCGCGCGCTGCCGCGCAACCCGATCCCCGATCACGTCCTCGTTTACGACGCGATTGCCGCAGGCGACCCCGACGCCGCCAGCGCGGCAATGCGCCGTTTGGTCGAACTCGCGCTGGAAGATACCCAAAGCGCGATGGCCAGCTGATCGCGCGGGGGTCAGCGTGTCAGCGCTGCCTCGGACCAGCTCACCGGATCGGGGAAGTGCATCGGCGTCGCGGTGCGTGCGACGAGCTCGATCAGCGTGACGCCGCGCACATCGACCGATAGCGGCGCGGCCGCGTCGCCGTACCGCATCGGTGCCGACTGGCCGAGCAACTTGCCATCGCCATAGACCGCGAAGCGCACCGGCTGGCTGCGGTCACGCGCCGAATCGTCGACCCCGACCAGCGCCGAGAAGCGGGCAAAGCCCGTATTGCGCACTTCGAGCCGCGAATTGGCGAGCACGCCGATCCCGGTAGTGAAGCGCCGCCCAGCCACTTGCAGTGTCTCCCCATAAGGCGTGCCATCCGCCTGCGCCCCGCCCCAGCCGCCATAACGCGGGTGGTCGCCATCGCCGCGCGTCCCGCGCCACGGCAGGATGCCGCGGTGGATCAGCGGTTCATGCTCGGGGACGATGACGCCATCCACCGCCGGATTCACCCGGCCCGGCTGTTCCGACAGATAGAGGCCGCCGGGCAATTGCCGCGTGCCGTGCGCGGTGAACACAAGCGTCTGATGCGGCGCGAGCGCGAGCTTGGTCTCGCCGCGGAAATGCGTCGTGCCCCCATCCCACAGATCGTCGAGGGTGACGTCAGTGTTAGCGGTGAATTTGAGATGGTCGGCCGTCAGCACCGCCTGCGCGGGCGACGCGGTACGGTTGAAGATCGCCACCGCCTTGTCGCCGCTGGCCAACGTCTTGACGAGGATCTGCACATCGTCGGTATCGAACGCCAGCACCGCCTGGTTGCCGGCGGGATCCTGGTCGAGCGCGATGATCCCGGAATTGCCGAGGATTGCCAGCATCGTTGGCGGGGCCTTGCGCAAGTCATAGCCGATGAACAGCGGCGCATTCGCCATCGCCCAGAGCGAAAAATGCGTCCGCGCCTCGGTCCTGTGCGCCGCATCGAAATCGCCGGTGCCGATGAACAGCATGTCGGGGTCGTTCCACGACCCCGGATGCGCGTAGAGCGCGCGGCGCGACACGCTGTCGAAATTGTGCAGCATCCGCGACCAGCTTGGCGAAATGTCCTCGCTGGTGCGCGAGATATTGCCGACATCCTTGCCCCAGGCGCGGACGTCAGCCGCGCCCCACAGGCAGATCGAATAGAGGAAGTCATTATCGGGGTTGTAGCGCTTGAGCGCGCGCCCGACCTCTTCATACAGCCCGCGCACCGCCGCAATGTCGCTACGCCCGACCGATTCGACATCGACCAGCGGTGCGAGCGCGCGATACTGGCCCGCCTTCACGCGCGGATCGCTCTCTGGGAAAGCGCGGATGCCGCAGCCGTCGACCTTGATCAGATCGAAGCCCCATTCCTTGAAATAGAGCGCGATATCCTGGTCGACATGGCCGTAGAGCGCGACCTCGCGCTCGGCGAGCGTGCCCTCGGGCATATTGGCCATGGTCGAGGTGAACGCCTGCCCGCAGGTATTGCGCCCGATATCCGAATAGATGCCGGCCTTGAGCCCCATCGCATGGAGCCGGTCGGTAAAGGGGCGGAAGCTGGTGTCACCGCCCGGCCCCGCTCCCTTGGCCGAGGGAAAGGTCGTGGTGCGGATGACCATCCGCCCGTCGCGCGCGCGGCGCTGGAGCCACCAGCCATCATCGACGTCGATATAGCGATAGCCCTTCGCCGCCAGCCCTGAATCGACGATGATCTGGGCCGAGGCGAGCACCTTTTCCTCGCTGACATCTTCGTAAAAGGCGTTCCAGCTGCTCCACCCCATGGGCGGCACTTGCGCTGCACCCGCGCTATAGGCGCTCCACCGCGCGCTCGGCGCGAGATCGTCAGACTGCGCGATCGCGGGCACGCTCGAAACCGTCGCTGCGAGCAGCGCCGCACCGCCCTGCAAAAACATGCGCACGCTGGGCATCAGCGCGCCCCCTTGGTCACGAGGTTCTTGCCGAAGAAGGGCATGACATAGTCCTGAAAGCGGACCGCGACGTCGCTGACATGCGTCCCGTGGTACAGTTCGAAGCTGTTGGCGACGCCATAACGGTCCAGCGTCGCGTGGAGTTTGGCGGCGTCGTCCTTTAGACCGTCCTGATCGCCGACGTCGATCGCAATCGCGCGATACTGGCGCAAATTGCCGATATATTGGTCGACAAAGGCAAGCGGCGCGTTCGCCGCCCATTTCGCCAGCACCTCGGGCTGCACGACGCCATTCTTGGTCGGCAAATCGAGGAAGAAGGGCGGGTTTTGCGGGTTGGGCGACCAGGCGGCGGCGGTGGCGAATTGCGCGCGCCCGAAAAAGGGCAGCGCGGTGGCTTCCTCGCGGCTATGGATGGCCTCCAGCGCGGCGGCGGCCTTGGGGTCGATCTGGCCGGGATCGCGCGGCGACAGGCAGCACGGGCTCATCATATAGATCGCGCCGAACATGTCGGGATGCCGCATCCCGATCCGCGCGGTGCCGTAACCGCCCATCGAATGCCCGACGAGCCCGCGGCTGCGCCGGTCGGCGATCGTGCGATAATGCGCGTCGACATAATGGATCAGGTCGCGCGCGATGAAGGTCTCGAAATCGCCGGTGGTGACCGAACTCGAATACATCGATCCGTTATGCAGCGTTTTCGAATCGGGCAGCACCACGATCATCTCGGGCACCCCCGTGGCGAACGCGCCCTCGATCGTCTGCGGCACATGGATTTCATGGGTCCATTGCTCTGCACCGATCGAATAGCCGTGGAGCGCGTAGAGCACCGGGTAACGCCGCTTCGGGTTGGCGGCATAGCTTGGCGGCAGCATCACCAGGACATCGCGGTCCGCCGAATCGCCTTCGAGATTGCCGACGATGGTGGGGGCGTGGACCTTGATCCGCTCGATCGTCACGGCCGGAGCACCGGCAACCGGCGGCGGCACGTGCGTTGGCACTTGCCCGATTGCCGACATCGCGCCCAACATCAAGGCGGCCGTGCCCGCGCCTATAATACGCGCGGCACGCCACACCGCGCTTAGCTGCCGATGCGATCGCATATCTCTCTCCCACACCCCATTGGGCCGATATCGCGTCGTCGCGACGCGCCGTCTTGTCTGTCTAAAGCAAGCGCGCGTCAATTCCCTGCCGCGCCTTTTCCCGCCGCTCGCTCACCCGCCGCGCAGCAGCCGCATCACCAGCGCGCGGATCCGCCCATAATTGCCGCTGCGAAGTGGTCCCAGAATGCCATGCTGCTGTTCCGGCAGATGCGCGAGCGGATGCCCATCGGGGCGAAAGACATAATGGTCAAAGAACGCCCGCCATGCCGCGCGCTCGGGTGCCGGGCGCTCGGCAATCGCGATCATCGCGAGCAGCATCGCGGTATGCGGCGCATCCGGACCGCTGGCAAAGCCATCCCACCAGTAATTCACCAGCACGTTGAAAGGCGCGGTCGCTTCAACCGAATGCCACCACAGCTTCGGCAGATACAGCGCATCGCCGGGTGCCAGATCGACGGTGATGGCGCGCGCCCGGGCGTTGGCGAAGGCCGGATAGCGCCCATCGCCCGGCGGCGCACTGGCGGCCAGACTGACCGGTTGCCCGGCCAGCGTATGATCGATCGGCCCGACATACAGGTCGGCAATCGCATCGGGGGGATAGAGCGTAAAACGCCGCCGCCCGGCCACAACGCAGGCAAGGTTGTCGAACGTATCATAATGGCAAGCGACCGACGACGCGGTGCCGAGCCAGATCCGTGCCCCGACATCTGGCGACAACATCGTCAGGGTATTTTCGGCAGAAAAACCAGGAAGATAGTCATCCGTCGGCAGCGAACCGACATAGATTGACGGTTCTGACGGAGACTGGGCAGCCGCCGCGATCCGTCGCAGCGCCTCGCCGAACTGCACGCTTTCCCGCGAAAAGGTAAACCCGCTCAACCCATCAGCATAATCATATCGTCCACCGATCGCAGGGTCGCCGACGAACATCTCGGCCGCGCGGTCGACCGCGAAGCGCGCCAGATAGGCGACGAGCGCCGCCTGCGATTGCGCCTGCGCCGCATAGGCCGGCCAGTGGCGACACACACCGCGCAGCACGACGGGCGCGCAGGGCTCCGCAATATCGCGCAGGAACCGGTCGCGGTCCAACGCGCCACCGTCAAGGGTGCGCAGACGCGGCGAATCGAGCGCTGTCATCCGCCAACAAGGCGATCGTTGCGCAGGTGCGCGAGCCGGGAAATGTGGTGTTGCGACCCAAGCACGGCATGCGCCAGCGCCAGATCGCCCTGTCGAAACAGGTCGATCACCGCAGCGTCATCGAGCTCGGCCAAGGCATCGCGACTGATCGTATAGAGCCCCTCCAACGCGAGTCGTTCGCCATCGTCGAAGCGGAACGACAGGTCGATCGGCTCCACCAGTTTCCGCGCAAGCAGCCGCTTGAGGAACTGCTCGGTCTGCGGCAACCCCGCGTGCAACTGGCTCAGCGCGCTCTGGACGCGTCGCAGCGCCACGGCGGGCGTTCCCCCGTCGTCGAACACCGGTTGCCCGCCCGCGCGCACAAATCGGGTGTGCGCCGGATCGATCGCAATATGATCGCCGGAGATAAAGAAGCCCTGCCGCACCAGATCGAACAGGCGGTCAACAGCGGCGCCATCGCCCGAACCGGCGGCGATATTTTCACCGGGCTTCAGGCCCAGCAGCGCGCCGGCATAAAAGGCCCCGGTTTCCGGATGCTTGGTAAACAGGATCGGAAATCGTGCCGCAACCGACTCGAATTCATCGAGGACAATCTGCACGAAATGACGGTCGGCGGACAGCGGCGGACCAAGCCGCAACCCGGCATGATGATCGGTACTCAAGACCTCAAGCGTCGCCATCCACGTCCTCTCCAACATCTCGCGCCGCTGCTCACGGTCGTCCGACAGGCATAAGCGGCGCACCCGCATCTGGCCAAGTGGGTTGATTGTTTTTTCGCATTACACCGACAAATACCATTGCGCAGCGTCTCTGGTAGCGATAACAATCTCTCCAGCGCGATATGTCGGACAATACCGGCAGCAGTGCAAGTGGCTTCCCCGACGCCAAGAGTTTTGGGTCAAGCCACTGAATAATAATGATAGTTCAAGAGGGAGGGGATTGTGACGTACATGACCGCACGCGGCATTAGCGCTTCATCAGGCTCACGCCGGCGCAAATTTATCCTGATTGGCGCTCCGAGCTTGCTCGCGCTCGCTTTGGCAGACCCGGCTGCAGCGCAAACCAGCGACGCCCAAAATATCCAGACCACGCAAGTGGTAACGCCGCAGGCTGGAGCGGCGACCGACACCGCCACCCCCGACGAGGTCAGCCAGGACATTATCGTCACGGGTCTGCGCGGCTCGCTCCAGCGCAACCTCGACATCAAGCGTTCGGCCACTGGCGTGGTCGACGCCATCTCGTCCGAAGACATCGGCAAATTCCCCGATTCGAACGTCGCGGCCTCGCTGCAGCGCCTGCCGGGCGTGTCGATCCAGCGTTCGGGCGCACGCGGCGAAGCCACCGGCATCACCGTCCGCGGCTTTGGCGGCGACTTCAACACCACGTTGTATGATGGTCGTCGGATCTCGACCGCGACCGGCAACCGCCAGATCGATTTCTCGACCGTCGGTTCCGATTTCATCGGCCGCTTGAGCGTCCTCAAGACGCCCGACGTAGCGCTGACCTCGAGCTCGATCGGCGCGACCGTCAATGTCGAATTTCCCAAGCCGTTCGATCATCCGGGGTTCCGTCTGGCGACCAGCATTGCGGGCTCGATCCAGGATCGCTCGGGCAAGATCGTTCCGACCGGCGGCGTGCTGCTGAGCGACACCTTTGCCAATGGCACGCTCGGCGTGCTGGCCGACTTCATCTACACGCGCCGCGATACCAACACCAACCGTGTCGGCGTGAACGGCTGGGAGGGCGGCTATTACGCGCCGTGCCAGCTGAAGGGCACCACTGCGACCAGTTGCTCGCCAACCAGCGACTCCAAAAGCGCCGCCTATGCCGACGCCCGCAATCGCCAGACGGTGGTCGGCTGGTTCCCGCAGCAATATGTTTACGAGCAGGACCGCACCAAGGACGAACGCTATGACGGGCGCATCGCGCTGCAATGGCATCCGTCGGACGATGTGATGGTCACGATCGACGACAATTTCTCGCGGCAGAAGGTCGTCACCGACATTTACGGCTTCGGCGTGTGGTTCAACCAAGGCGCGCTGCGCAACGTCGAGCTCGACAAGAACGGGCAGACTACCAACTTCACGCAGACCGGCTCACCAACCGACTTCACCTCGGCAATCAACACCGAAGTGCTGCAGACCAACGCCATTGGCGGCAACGTGAAATGGGACGCAACCGAACATCTGACGCTCGAAGGCGATCTCAATTACGCGCAGAGCTGGCGTAATCCGGACGGCAATATCGGCAGCCAGAATGGCGATATCGGCTATGGTGGCGCGCTCGGCACGACGACCGGGCTGCAAATTCTCGGCAACAGCAGCAACGCCATTCCGGTGCTGACCGCCTTTGGGCCCAACGGCACCGCCGCAGATTTCGCCAATCCGGCGCTGATCGGGTCGCATGTCACCGTCAACCAGACCCAGCGCAACACCGATACCCTGAAGCAAGCGCGCTTCAACGCGACCTGGCATCAGGACAATCTGACGATCAAGGCCGGCGGACAGTATATCGAGGACCGCTTCCAGCTCAGCAACCAGAGCACCTTCACCAACAACTTCTGGCAGGCCTATGCCGGCTACGGCACACCGTCCGCGCAGGGTGGTGGCATCGCGCCGCTGCCAAGCAGCCTGTATCAGGGCACGATCTCGACCAACAACTTCATCCCCGGTTTCCAGGGCTCGCTGCCGCCGTCGTTGATCATGTTCAACCCGATCGCCTATCAGAACTATCTGACCAGCCTCGGCAACCCGCAGACCAAGAACATCCCCGGCTATAACTATTCGGGCGTGACAGGCTTCACCGGAACCTTTGACGAAGCGGTCGACCCCGGCAGCATCCAGGACGTTCGCGAAAAGACCTGGTCGCTCTACATGAGTGTCAACTTCACCGCCGATATCGGCAGCATGCCGTTCCACTTCAACGCGGGCGTGCGGAACGAGAACACGCATCTAACCTCGATCGGCCAGGGACGCCTGCCGTTGGTGCTCAGCACCAGCAGCGCCGATCCGACGCTGCTGACGGTGTCGAGCTATACGCCGGTGCAGACGGTGTCGAGCAAGAGCAGCTATTCGTTCCTGCTGCCGACCCTCGACGCGCGGCTTGAAGTCACCGACCGGCTGCAGCTGCGCTTCGACGCCTCGCGTACGCTGACGCGCCCGGCGCTCAACCTGCTGTCGCCGGTGCTCAACGTCGGCAGCGGCCAGCGCGTCAACGCGCTGACGGCAAGCGGCGGCAACCCCAACCTCAAGCCGTATCTGTCGGACAATTTCGACGTCGCGGCCGAATGGTATTACAAGCGCAATTCGTACGTTTCGGTCGATTTCTTCGTCAAGAACGTCAGCAACTTCATCGTTGGCGGCGTGACGCGGCAGTCTATCAACGGCGTGGTCGATCCGACCACCGGGCAGCTCGCCAACTTTGCGGTGACGCAACAGGTCAACGGACCCGACGCGACGGTGCGCGGGGTCGAGGTTGCATGGCAGCAGGTGTTCGGCGAATCGGGCTTCGGCTTCACCGCCAACGCCACCTTTGTCGATACCAACAAGCCGTATGACCCGACCAACATCTCGCAGACCGGTTTTGCCGTGACCGGCCTGGCCAATTCGGCGAATTTCGTTGGCTTCTACGACAAGCACGGCTTCCAGTTCCGGGCGGCCCTCAACTGGCGCGACAAATATCTGCTCCAGTTCGGCCAGAACCAGAATACCGGACAATTCGGGGCCGAGCCGACCTTCGTCAATTCGAGCCTGCAGCTCGATCTGTCGTCGAGCTATGACATCAACAAGCACTTCAGCGTGTTTGGCGAAGTCCAGAACGTCAACAACAACCAGCAAAGCACCCACGGCCGCTTCGACAATCAGTTGCTCGATGTGTTCGACTATGGACGGCGCTATCTGGCAGGCGCGCGCTTCCGCTTCTAGTCTCTGCCACCTCGGGGGTGCCGTATCGGCACCCCCCCATTTTTGGTAGTCGGGAGCGATGCAGAGCGTCAAAAACATCGTCATCGTCGGTGGCGGGACGGCTGGTTGGCTGACGGCCGGCATCATCGCCGCGCGGCATCGCAGCCGGATGGCAGAGGGCTTTTCGGTCACGCTGATCGAATCCGCAGGAACGCCGATCATCGGGGTTGGCGAAGGCACTTGGCCGACGCTGCGCACGACGCTTTCCAAAATCGGTGTGTCGGAAAGCGATTTCTTCCGCGAATGCAACGCATCGTTCAAACAAGGCGCGCGCTTCGCCCGCTGGACAACCGGCGAGCCCGATGAAGGCTATTATCATCCGCTGATGCTGCCGCAGAGCTTCTCGCGGGTTAATCTTGCGACGCATTGGCTGGCCGACGGCCATGGCCAAAGCTTTTGCGACATGGTCTCGC
This sequence comes from Sphingomonas sp. PL20, assembly GCF_017875905.1. Lineage (NCBI taxonomy): Bacteria > Pseudomonadati > Pseudomonadota > Alphaproteobacteria > Sphingomonadales > Sphingomonadaceae > Sphingomonas > Sphingomonas sp. PL20. The sequence goes on from NZ_JAGINH010000002.1 coordinate 3,530,818, forward strand.
CGCAAGGGCGGCTGTGCGATGACGGGCTTGCCCCCAAGACGATCGCCACCCCCGAATATGAGGCGCTCGCCAACTACGCCTATCATCTCGACGCCGGGAAATTCGCAGGGTTTCTCCAGCGGCACTGCTGCGAAACGCTCGGCGTTCGCCATGTGCTCGCCGATGTCCAGCATGCGACGCAGGCCGAAAATGGCGACATCCTTGCCGTCGTCACAGAACAAGCGGGCGAGATCGCGGGTGATCTGTTCATCGACTGCACTGGCTTTGCCGCGCTGCTGATCGGTAAGACGCTCGACGTGCCGTTCAAGAGTTGCAGCGACACCCTGTTTTGCGACACCGCGCTGGCGGTGCAGATCCCGCATGACGATCCGGACGGGCCAATCGCTTCGCACACCATCTCGACCGCGCAATCGTCGGGCTGGATCTGGGATATCGGCTTGCCGACGCGGCGCGGCGTCGGGCACGTCTATTCGAGCAGTCACATTTCCGACGATGCCGCCGAGCAGGAATTGCGCGCCTATCTCGGCCCGCGTGGCCGCGATCTGGCGGCGCGCAAACTGGCGATCCGGGCCGGGCACCGCGAAACCTTCTGGAAAAACAATTGCGTCGCGATCGGCCTCGCCGCCGGTTTTCTCGAGCCGCTTGAGGCATCGGCGATCGTGCTGATCGAACTGTCCGCCAAGCTGGTGGCCGAACAGATGCCGGTGTGCCGCGAAGTGATGGACATCCTCGCCGCGCGCTTCAACGCTACGACGCTGTACCGCTGGGGCCGGATCATCGATTTCCTGAAGCTGCATTATGTGCTGACCAAGCGCACCGACAGCGATTTCTGGCGCGACAATGTCCGGCCCGAATCGATCCCCGACCGGCTGCGCGATCTGCTGACCCTGTGGAAATACCAGCCGCCCTGGTTCCACGACGAATTTGACCGTGTCGAGGAAGTCTTCCCGGCGGCGAGCTATCAATATGTGCTCTATGGCATGAACTTTCACACCCAAGTCTCGCGCGATGCGATCGCGGGCGAAACCCGGCTCGCGGCGCAGGCACGGCGCGAAGCCGCGACCCAGACCGAACGGCTGCGCGCAGGCTTGCCACGACACCGTGATTTGATCCGCAAGATCGTCGAGCATGGATTGCCGACGATCTGATCCTCCGACGACTCCTTCCCTCCCCCGGATTTGAGGTACAGCATGGCATCGACCGTCTCTTTCGCATCGCGCGCGCTGCTGCTGGTGAGCGCCAGCGTCGCGACCATTGCATCGCAAGCGCAGGACCTACCCGGCGCAGCGCCACCCAGCGTGGCGCGCGCCGAGGCCGACCGCCTTGCGGCAACGCTGGTTGCGCAGATGACGACCGAGGAGAAGTTGCCGCAATTGCTCAACGTCGCGCCTGCGATCCCACGGCTGAAGATCCCGGCGTATAATTGGTGGACGGAATCGCTCCACGGGGCGCTCGGGCCGATCCCCACCACCAACTTCCCTGAGCCGATCGGCCTCGCGGCAAGCTTCGATGCGCCGCTCGTTCATCAGGTCGCCGACGCGATCAGCACCGAGGTGCGCGCGCTCCACACGCAGGGTCGGCAGACGGGCAAGCTCGGCCGGATCGGCACCGGGCTCGATACGTGGTCGCCCAACATCAACATCTTCCGCGATCCGCGCTGGGGCCGCGGCCAGGAGACCTATGGCGAGGACCCCTATCTCGCCGCGCGCATGGGCGTTGCGTTCGTAACGGGCATGCAGGGGCCAAACCCGGATCTGCCGCGCGTGATCTCTACGCCCAAGCATTTCGCGGTCCATAGTGGCCCGGAATCGACGCGCCACGCCGCCAACGTCTATGTCTCGCCGCACGATTTGGAGGATACCTACCTCCCCGCCTTCCGCGCGGCTATCGTCGAGGGGCGCGCGGGTTCGATCATGTGCGCCTATAATCGGATCGAGGGGCAGCCGGCGTGCGCCAGCGACCTGCTGCTCAAGGACCATCTGCGCGGTGCCTGGGGCTTTACCGGCTATGTCGTGTCCGATTGCGACGCGGTGAAGGACATTGCCGACAATCACAAATACGCCCCCGACCAGGCGACCGCCGTCGCGGCAGCGATGAAGGCGGGCGTCGACAATGAATGCAACACGCAGACGATCGGCGATATCGGCGGCCTGCCCGATCGGTTTGGCGACGCGCTCAAGCGCAACCTGATTTCGCAGGGCGATATCGATCGTACGCTGGTACGGCTGTTCTCCGCGCGCCTGCGCAATGGCGATTTGCCGGGCGTGGCGGGCGCACCGACCGTGATGCCGGTAAGCGCGATCCTCACGCCCGATCATAGGGCGCTCGCGCTGGATGCCGCCGAAAAGAGCCTGGTGCTGCTCAAGAATGACGGCGTGCTGCCGCTGCGCCCCGGCGCGCGGATCTCGGTGGTCGGCCCGCTGGGCGATGCGACGCGCGTGCTGCGCGGCAATTATTCCTCGACGCAGTCCGCGCCGCCGGTGTCGGTAGTGGAGGGTCTGCGCCAAGCCGCCGGTGCCAGCACGGTGACGCTGGTGCCCTTCGGGGAATCGATCACCGATGGCGATCGCGTGCCGCCCACAGCGCTGCTTGGGCCAGACGGTAAGCCCGGGCTGCTCGCGCGCTATTTCAACCCGGTCACCCCGCCCGTCCTGCCGTTCAAGCCCGGCACCGACCGGGCCATCCTCGCCGCGCTCGCCTATCAGGATCGCCCCGCCGTAACCCGGCGCGAGGCCGACGTTGCCGCACGCGCCTTCGATCTCCCGACCGTCAACGATTATCACCGCACCGAATGGACCGGGTTTCTGGTAGCACCCGAGACGGGCAGCTATCGCCTTGGCCTCGGCGGCAGCGGGCTGCTCGAGATTGACGGGCACACCTTCCTCGATGTCGGCGGCGAGCATCACAGCCCGCTGCCCACGCTCAAGACGGTGACACTGCAAAAGGGTCAGCGCTATCGCCTGCGGCTGGTCTCGACCGCGCGCGGCTTCGGCAATACCGACCTCGTGTGGAAGCGGATCTCGGCGCAGCCCGAGGCCGATCTCGCCGCCGCCGCTGCCAAGGCCGACGTGCTCGTCGCGGTGGTCGGGCTGACGTCCGACATGGAGGCCGAGGAAACCGGCACCGACATTCCGGGCTTCAAGGGCGGCGACAAGACCTCGCTCGACCTGCCCGCCGAACAGCAAGCGCTGCTGGAACGCGCAAAGGCGACCGGCAAACCGCTGATCGTGATCGCGATGAACGGCAGCCCGATCAACCTTGCCTGGGCCAAGGACAATGCCGCCGCGATCGTCGAGGCCTGGTATCCCGGCCAGTCGGGCGGGCTCGCGGTCGCCAACGTGCTGACCGGCAAGACCAATCCCGCCGGTCGCTTGCCGCTGACCTTCTACCACAGCGTGGCCGACCTCCCGCCCTTCGACGATTATGCGATGACGGGGCGCACCTATCGCTACTTCACCGGCACGCCCGTTTACCCGTTCGGCTATGGCCTGAGCTTCACGCGCTTCGCCTACGCCCCGCTGACAGTGACGCCTGCCGCCGGCGGTGCCGAGACCGGGCTGCGCGTGACGACCGAGGTCAGCAACACCGGCCAGCGCTCGGGCGACGAAGTGGCGCAGCTCTACCTCAATTTCCCCGATCAACCAGGCACCCCGCGCGTCGCCTTGCGGGGCTATCAACGCATAACGCTCAAGCCGGGCGAGCATCGCGTCATCAGCTTCGACCTGTCGCCCCGCGACTTGAGCGCAGTGGCGGTCGACGGAACGCGCCAAGTGATGGCGGGCCAATACCGCGTCAGCGTGGGGTCGGGCCAACCCGACACCGGCGTGCCGACCAGCACCGCCAGCTTCACCACCAGCCGCGCGGTCCGGCTGCCGCTCTGACGAATAGGCAACTTCTCCCCTCCCTGAAAGGGAGGGGCCGGGGGTGGGTCGGCCCGTGGAGGGTGGGACAGGGGTTCGAGGGCGCTCGCCGCGTGGCCCGGCTACTTGGGTCGGCACGAGAGACAAAGGTCTCGCCCTACTGAGGCCAACCCGCCCCCAACCCCTCCCTTTCAGGGAGGGGAGGAAGTCGGGATATTTTCACATAAACCCAGAGCCCCAAAGGCGGTCCGCACCTACAGCGTAGGACCGCCCTCGCGGCCTCACTGCAAATCGAGCACCACGACCGACATAGGCGGCAACGTCGTGCTCAGCGTGCCACCGCTCACATGCGCGCCGGTGAAGGCGACCGCCTTGACCACATCGGGCTGCTCAAAGCTGTTATGCGCGTCCATCGTCGTGCCCGTGACGATCCGTCCCGAAACGCTGCTGGCAGTGACGCCGGCCAGCGCGATCGACAGCGGGATCGCGCGGTTGGGATCGAGATTGACCAACGCGACATGCACTTGCCCGGCCGTGTCACGCACCGCCGACGCACTGATCGCGGGAAGTGCCGTTGCATCCTTGTGATACCAGGGCGACTTCACATCGATCGGCAAGACTGTCGCGTCCTGCCACGGCTTGTACAGATCGAACACCCAATAGGTCGGCGTTTTGACCATCTTCGCGCCGTCGGTGAGCAGCATCGCCTGCAGCACATTCACCATCTGCGCGATCGCCGCCATCTTCACGCGGTCGGCATGATGCGCGAAGATGTTGAGGTTGAGCCCCGCGACCACCGCGTCGCGCACACTGTTCTGCTGGACGAGGAAGCCCGGATTGCTGCCGGGCGCGGGATCGTACCAGGTGCCCCATTCATCGACGACCAGCCATACCTTCTTGGCCGGATCATATTTGTCCATGATCGCCGAATGCTTGGTGACGAACTCGTCCATTTGCAGCGTGTGCGCCATCGTGCTGGCCCATTCGCTCTCCGGAAAGCCGAGCGCGGCCCCCTTGTCCTTCCATTCCTGGTCGCGCGGGCGCGTATAATAATGCAGCGAAAGACCATCGATATTCTTGCCCGACAGCCGCATCAGCGTGTCGGTCCACTCATAATTGGCGTCGCTTGGACCGCTGGCGATCTTGAGCATCTTGCCGGTGCCCGACTTGGCGAAGAGCGCATAGCGATTGGTCAGGTCCGCAGCATATTCGGCGCGCATGTTGCCACCGCAGCCCCACAGCTCATTGCCGATGCCGAAATAGGGGACCTTGAACGGTGCCGCATGACCGTCCGCTGCGCGTTGCTTGGCGAGCGTCGATCCGTTCGGCGAGGTCATATATTCGACCCATTGCGCGGTCTCGCTCGGTGGTGCGCTGCCGACATTGGCGGAGACATAGGCCTCTGCCCCCAGCCGCTCGACAAAGCCCATATATTCGATCGTGCCAAATGCATTGTCTTCGTTGACGCCGCCCCAATTGGTGTTGATCTTGACCGGGCGTTTGCCGCGCGGCCCCACCCCGTCACGCCAGTGATATTCATCAGCAAAGCAGCCGCCGGGCCAGCGCACCACCGGCACCTTGATCGCGCGCAATGCCTCGAGCACGTCGCGGCGATAGCCATGGTCGTTGGGAATCGAGGACGTTTCCCCAACCCAGATGCCGCCATAGATGCCGTGGCCGAGATGTTCGGCAAACTGGCCGAACACTTGCCGGTTCATCACGGGGCCCGGCTGATCGCCATGCAGCGTGGCCGTCGGGCCGCTGGCGCTGCCAATAGTGTCCTGGGCAAAGCCCGCGCCGGGCAGCGTGGCGACAAGAGCAAGGCCGAGCAAAAGGTGGGCGCGACGGATCATGACAGGGGTCCTTTGACGCAGAGCGTGGGGGAAGTCGGCGAAAGCGCGACCGGTATCAGGAAGGGCGAGTGTTTCGGGGCGGCCAGACGCCGCGCGGGATTGCAGATCAAACGCAACACTCCCCCCTCACCCCCGCAAAGAGCGCTGACGAGCCCTTGCGCTTTCCGTTATATTGTCTGAGTATAAGCACAGAGCCAGTGCGTCAACGGCGTGAAACGCGCAATCGTCAGACGGTTCGATGGAGAGGGTCGTTCATGCGTCGCACCTATGCTTTGGGAACGAGCGCGCTCGCGCTGGCCTTCTGCACCCTCGTCGCTCCTGCCGCTGCTGCGCCAACCGTGGGTGGCCTGCTGTCCGACCACGGCGTCATCCAGCGCAACCAGCCGATCGTGGTGACGGGCGACGCGATCGCCGGAGAGCCAGTGACCGTCGTGCTGGCCGGCCACTCCGCCCAAGCCCGCGCGGACCGCGACGGGCATTTCCGCGTCACCGTGCCACCCTTGCCCGCAGGCGGCCCCTATGACGTTCTGGTGATGGCCCCAAGCGGCACAACCGCGCTGCACGACGTGCTGATCGGCGATGTCTATCTCTGTTCGGGCCAAAGCAATATGGAGCTGCCGGTCGAGCGCGCGCAGGACGCGATCGGCGCGATCATGGGGAGCGCCGACAACCAGCTGCGCCTGGTGACCGTCGCCAAGCGCACATCGGCGACACCGCGTGACCGGTTCGCGCAACAGCCCAATTGGAGCGCCGCCGACGCCAAGACGACCGGCGGCTTTTCAGCCGCCTGCTTCTACATGGTGCAAGCGCTGCGCAAGGTGGCCAAGGTGCCGATTGGCGCGATCCACTCGAGCTGGGGCGGGTCGCAAATCGCGGCCTGGATGGGCGAAGAGGCGCAGCGCGCCGCAGGGCGCGGCGCGCAAGCCGACCTGCTGTCGCTCTACGCTCGCGACCCCGCCGCTGCCGAACGCAGCGCGAGCGCCACCTGGGAAAGTTGGTGGCGCGACAAGACCGGCGACGCGCGCGGGCACGAACCGTGGCAAGCGGACGCTGCGCTCGACTGGCAGCCGGTCCCGAAGATCGCCTTTTACGAAGAGTGGGGCGTGCCAGCGCTCGAGACCTATCTTGGCATGCTGTGGTATCAAAAGACGGTCACTTTGACGCCCGACCAAGCCCGCCAGATGGCGACGATCGCCATCGGCGCGGTCGACGATGCCGATCGCACCTGGATCAACGGAAAACCCGTTGGCGGGCGCGGTGGCTGGGACGCGCGGATGTACACCGTCCCCGCCGGCACGTTCGTGGCCGGACGCAATGTCATCACCGTCAACGTGGAAAATGCCTATGCGACGGGTGGCATGCCCGGCCCGGCGGAGGCGATGAAGCTGACCTTCGCCGATGGCAGCAGCGTGCCGATCGCCGATGGCTGGCGCTATGCGGTCGCCAAACACATCAGCGGCACCTCACCTCGCGTCCCTTGGGACGAGATCACCGGCGCGGGCACGATCTACAATGCGATGATCGCCCCGCTCGGCCAAACCGCGCTGGCGGGCGTGGCCTGGTATCAAGGCGAATCCGATACGGACATCCCCGGCTATGCCGACCGCCTGAAGGCGATGATGGCCGAGTGGCGGCATCAAGTGGCGCAGCCGCACTTGCCCTTTGCGATCGTGTCGCTCGCTGGTTTTGGCGCGCCATCGATCGCGCCGGGTGAGAGCGGCTGGGCGCGAGTCCGCGACGACCAGCGCCGCGTAGCGCAGGAAGACGGCCATGCGGCGGTGGCGGTGACGCTCGACCTTGGCGACGCCCTCGATATTCATCCGGGCGAGAAGCATGAAGTCGGGCGGAGGCTGGCGCGCGCGATGGGCTCCCTCGTTTATGGACAAACCGCGTCGGCGTCGGGACCGCAGCCCGTGGCAGCCACGCGCGACGCCGCTGGCACGGTGACCGTGACCTTTACCGGCGTGACAGGGGCGCTGCACTCGCGCAGCGCCGATTACGCGACTGGCTTCGAGCTGTGCGGCGCTGACGCGGGCTCCTGCCGTTATGCCCGTGCGACCGTCGCGGGCAACCAGGTCTCGCTTTCAAGCGACAATCGCCCCGTCACGCGGGTGCGCTATGCTTGGGCGGATTTTCCGGTCGTCAATCTGGTCGACGCGGCGCAATTGCCAGCGGGGCCGTTCGAACTGCCGGTTAAGTGATCGCCGCACCTATACCCTAGCGACAGCCGAGCGCGCCGTTCAGCCCGCCCCCAGCGCCCGCGCGCGGCGGCGCTGCACCGACGACCCGATGCCCAGCGCCTCGCGATATTTGGCGACGGTGCGCCGCGCGATGTCAAAGCCCTTGGCGTTGAGCAGTTCGACCAGCGTATCGTCCGACAGGATCTTGTCGCCCTCGCCCGCGATCAGCGCCTTGATCGCCGATTTCACCGCCTGCGCCGACACCGCATCGCCGCCGTCGGACGATTGGATCGCCGAGGTGAAGAAGTATTTCAACTCATACAGACCGCGCGCGCACGACAGATATTTGTTGCTGGTGACGCGGCTCACCGTCGATTCGTGCATCTCGATCGCATCCGCCACCTGGCGCAGCGTCATCGGCTTCAGATGCGCGACGCCGTGCAGGAAGAACGCCTCCTGCTGTTTCACGATCTCGGTCGCGACCTTGATGATCGTGCGCTGGCGCTGGTCGAGCGCCTTCACCAGCCAATTAGCGCTGGCGAGCATGTCGCCCAGCCACGCCTTGCTTGCCTTGTCGCCGCGCGCGGTCGACAATTCGCTATAATAGCTGCGGTTGACCAGCACGCGCGGCAGCGTGGCGGCGTTGATCTCGATCCCCCAGCCATCCTTGCGCTTGGCCACGAACAGATCGGGCACCACCGCCTGGGTCGGTTCCCCGCCATAACGGCAGCCGGGCTTGGGATCATAGCCGCGCAATTCACGGATCATGTCGGCGAGATCCTCGTCGTCGACATCGCACAATCGCCTGAGCCGCGCGAGATCGCCGCGCGCGACCAGGTCGAGATTGTCGATCAGCCGCGCCATGCACGGATCGTAGCGATCGGCCTCCTTGGCTTGCAGCGCGAGGCATTCGGCCAGATCACGCGCGCCGACGCCGGTCGGATCGAAGGTCTGGATGATGCCGAGCACCGCCTCGATCCGCACCAGCGGCACGCCCAGACGAGTCGCGACATCGAGCAGCGAAGCGGTGAGGTAGCCGCATTCGTCGATCTGGTCGATCAGATGCGCCGCGATGAACAGGTCCGGTCCATCCACCGCCGTCCCCGCTTGGGCGAGCAAATGGTCCTGCAGCGTCAGCGCGGTATCGGCGAAGCTGTCGAAATCGGGGCCATCTTCACCTAGGCCACCACCGCTGCTGGCCCCGTTGAGGCCAAGCGCCCCGTCCATGCCCGCCGCGCCCGGCTGATCGCCGATCGAATCCGATGCGCTGTCGTGGTGGAAGCTCTCGGCGGTGAAATCGACGTCGAGCGAGGCCTCCCCGGCATCGCCGCCGCTGATCAGCAATTGGTCGGCGGTGGCGGGTTCGTCGCGGATCGGCGCATCGGCTTCGCGTTCCTGGGTCGGCCCGTCATCATCGGGTGCTCTTGCCTCGAGCAGCGGGTTGCGCTCGATCTCCTCGGCGAGGAAGCCCTCAACCTCGAGGTTCGACAACGCCAACAAGCGAATCGCCTGCTGCAATTGCGGCGTCATCACCAGCGATTGCGACTGGCGCAGGTCGAGGCGCGGCGCGAGGCTCATCGGCTGGCCACCCAAATACCGTTCGCCCTGAGCCTGTCGAAGGGCCCGCACAGCGAGCGAGGTCCCATCTGCGGCGAGCAGTGCTTCGACAAGCTCAGCACGAACGGATTAAGAGCACTCCGCATACCCTAAAGCGAGAAGCCCTCGCCCAGATACAGCCGCCGCACGTTTGCGTCCGCCACCAGTTCCTCGGGCGAGCCGGTGAACAGCACGCGGCCATCATAGATGATATAGGCACGATCGACGATTTCGAGCGTTTCGCGCACGTTATGATCGGTGATCAGCACGCCGATGCCGCGCTTCTTGAGTTCGCAGATCAAGTCACGAATGTCGGCGATCGACAGCGGATCGATCCCCGCAAACGGTTCGTCGAGCAGCATGATCGAAGGATCAGCCGCGAGCGCGCGCGCAATCTCGGCGCGGCGGCGTTCACCGCCCGACAGCGCCATCGACGGGGAATCGCGCAACCGCGTCAGCCCGAACTCGTCGAGCAAGGTGGTCAGCCGCGCCATGCGCTGCGCCTTGTCGGGCACCGCGAGTTCGAGCACGCTCAGGATGTTCTGCTCGACCGTCATGCCGCGAAAGATCGAGGTTTCCTGCGGCAAATAGCCAAGCCCCAGGATCGCGCGGCGATACATGGGCAGGCCGGTAATATCCTGCCCGTCGAGCATGATCCGGCCCGAATCGGGCTTCACCAGCCCCATCACCGAATAGAAGCACGTCGTCTTGCCCGCACCGTTCGGGCCGAGCAGGCCGATCACCTCACCCTTGCCGACCGACAGCGACACATCGGTCAAAACGCTGCGCTTGTCATAGGATTTGGCGATCGACACGACCGACAAGCCGTCCAGCACCGGCACTTCGGCGATCGGCGGGGCGTTTTCGAGGGTGAGGGTCTCGGTCATTACAGGTCCCGTGCTCGCACTTTAGAGTGAACGAAAGGTTACCGCGCCGTATTTGGCAGGATTCGTGCATGGTCGCGTGCGCAACCTAGGCGAAACCCGTTCGGCTGGGAAGATGCCGCCAGCCGAAGCGTGCGCGCGGTCGCCTCAGTTGTCGCGCTTGGGCACCGAGAAGGTGCCGCTGACGCGACCGCCACTGCTCTTGGTTCCGGTCGCACCGCCGCCCACCGAATTGCCGTCGATCACCGCGCGCCCGGTATCGAGGTTGATCGTCAGCCGACCGCCATTGACGGTGTTGCCGCCCTGGATCAGCGTGACCGCGCCCAGCATCGTCACCACGCGCTTGTTGAGATCGTACACCGCGAAATTGCTGCGCGCGGTCTGGTCGGGCCGCGTGACGGTGACGCTGCCCGAGGCGTCGAGGCGCGACACTTGCGGGCTGCCATCCACGATCTGGCCGGTGTAAGCGACTGTCATCCGCGCGGAATTCAGCGTCATCTCGGCTTGCTTGACCACGACATTGCCCGTCAGCACCGCGCGATTGGCCTTGTCCTGCAGTTCGATATGGTCGGCCGAGAAATTGATCGGCGCAGTCGAATTATGCGCAGTCTGCGCATATGCTGCCCCCGCAAGGGCGGACGACAGGGCGATAAGGGCAAGGGTGCGACGCATGTGCGCTATCTCGTCTTTCGCGGGACGATCCGCAAGCGGGCATTACCGTCCAGCCGAACAACATGATTCTCAAGATCGGCGTTCATCTGGTCGCCGCTGAACGTGCCCTGCGGCACCGTACCCGTAACGGCACCCCCGCTTTTCAACGTCTTGGACTTGAGATCGAGCGTCGAATTCTGCGTATCGAGCCGGTAGCCGCCGCTGCTTTTCACCTGCAACGGCCCATCGATCGTCACTTGCTGACGATCCATATTATAATGGCCGCGATCACCAACCACATCGGCCGGCCCGTCGGACAGCCCGATTTGCGCCGACAATTGCTGCAGCCAGACGATCGGCTCGGCCGAACTCTTCTGGATCGCCGACCCCGCCACCAAAGCGAAGGGCTGCCCCTTATCGTCATTGCCGCGATAGGTGGCCGACTGCACGCGCAGCCGTTCCTTGGCGACTTCGACCTTATTCTTGTCGAGCAGGAAGCTGACATCGCCGCCCGAATACAGCGGCAGCACCACCACAAACGCGGCCAGCACGCCGATCAGAATCGGCAGCACCACGCGCAGCACGCCGATCGTGCGATCGTGGCTGCTGCCCGGCGCGGCCCAGATCAGGCGCTGGCTGCGGATGGCCCCCGAATCAGGCATGCGCGAAAATATCGACCTCCGGCCAACCCGCCAGATCGAGCTCGGCGCGCCATGGCAGGAACTGGAAACACGCCTGCGCCAGCTCGGTGCGCCCTTCGCGCGCCAGCCGCACGTCGAGCTCGTTGCGCATCGCGTGGAGATAGCGCACGTCCGACGCGGCATAATCCTTCTGCGCGTCGCTCAGCACCGGGCCGCCCCAGTCGGACGATTGCTGCGCCTTGGAAATGTCCTGCCCCAGCAATTCGCGCACCAGCTCCTTCAGCCCGTGGCGATCGGTATAGGTCCGCACGAGGCGCGAGGCGATCTTGGTGCAATAGACCGGGGCTGCGGTCACTTCGAGATAATGGCTGATCGCGGCGAGATCGAAGCGGGCGAAGTGGAACAGCTTCACCCGTGCCGGATCGGCCAGCAGCGCACGCAAATTGGGCGCGGCATAATCGCTGTCGGGGGCAAAGCGCACGAGATGCTCGTCCGGCCCGCCATCGGAAAGCTGCACCAGGCACAGCCGGTCGCGCGGCGTGATCAGGCCCATCGTCTCGGTGTCGACGGCAATGTCGACGCCGGGGACGAACAGATTGGCGGGGATGTCTTCTTCGTGGAGATGCACTGTCATCGCGCGGCCCTAGCGGCGAATCGATGCGTGCTCAATGGGGTCCGCCGTTAGCGCTGCCGCGCGCGGGCCTTGCGCGCGGCGATGTTGAGCGTTTCGACCAGCGCCGAAAACGCCATTGCCGCGTAGATATACCCCTTTGGCACATGCACGCCGAAGCCATCGGCGATCAGCACCGCGCCGATCATCAGCAGAAAGCCGAGCGCCAGCATCACCACGGTCGGGTTACGATCGATGAAATTGGCAAGCGGCGTCGCCGCCACCAGCATCACCCCGACCGCGACGATCACGGCGACGATCATCACCGGCAAATCGTCGGTCATGCCGATCGCGGTCAGGATCGAATCGATCGAAAACACCATGTCGAGCAGCAGGATCTGCACGATCGCCGCGCCGAACGACATCGCGACCGAACTCTTCTTGTCGAGCACGTCGCCCGAATCGTCGGGGTCGATTGTGTGATGGATCTCGGTGGTCGCCTTCCACAGCAGAAACAGCCCGCCCGCGATCAGGATCAGGTCGCGCACCGAAAAAGCGGTTTCGAAGGACGGCACGCCGTGCGCATCGACCGCACCGGCAATCCCCAGATCGAACACCGGCTCGACCAGCCCGGCGATCCAGGCGATTGCCGACAGCAGCACCAGCCGAAGCCCCAGGGCCAGCCCGATCCCGACGCGGCGCACCTTCACCCGCTGCCCCTCAGGCAGCTTGTTCGACAGCAGCGAAATAAAGACGAGATTGTCGATGCCGAGCACGATCTCCATGACGATCAACGTGGCAAGTGCCGCCCAGGCGGCGGGATTGGCGAGCAAATGGAGGAGCGACATAGCGCCATCCTGTGCCGGTATTGCCACGCTCGCGCAAGATCGACACAGGAAGCGCCGCATTTTGGACGAATTTGTTCGCAGCGCTTCAAATTTTAGGCTAACACGAGTCGGTGGCACATTTGGTTTGGTGCACGAAGCCCTGCGTCTTTCGTCCGACGCAACGGTTGCTATAACGATGTCGGACGAACCGGGAAGACGAACAGGGCATGAGTTTCGATAAAGGACGCCGCGGTGATCGTGGCGGGCGTGGGCGCGACAAGCGCGACGGTTTCGGCGACAGCGGCGGCTTCGACGGCGGTTTCGGCGGCGGTGACCGGTTCGGTGGCGGCGATCGCTTCGGCGGTGGCGGTGACCGGTTCGGCGGCGGTGGCGATCGCTTCGGCGGCGGCGGCGGTGGCGGCGGCTTCCGCAGCGGCGGTGGTGGCGGCTTCGGCGGCGGTGGCGCAGGCGGCGGTGGCCGTGGCATGCCCCCGCAGGTCGTTGGCGAAGGCACCGGCGTCGTCAAATTTTTCAATGGCCAGAAGGGCTTTGGCTTCGTCGTTCGCGACGATGGCGGCGAAGATGTGTTCGTGCACATTTCCGCAGTCGAGCAAGCTGGCCTGACCGGTCTGGCCGAGGGTCAGCCGCTCGGCTTCACGCTCGTCGATCGTGGCGGCCGCATTTCGGCGACCGACCTCAAGATCGACGGCGAGCCGCTCCCCGTCACCGACCGCGGCCCGCCGCGCGACCGTGACGCAGGCCCCGGCGCACCGCGCGGTGCCGCCCCCGGCGGCGCACCGCAGCGCCAGCTGACGGGCGAAAAGGCGACCGGCACGGTCAAGTTCTTCAACGCGATGAAGGGCTTCGGCTTCATTCAGCGCGACGACGGACAGCCCGACGCGTTCGTCCACATCTCGGCGGTCGAGCGTGGTGGCATGACCTCGCTCAACGAAGGCGACCGGCTTGAATTCGAGCTGGAAGTCGATCGTCGCGGCAAGATGGCAGCGGTCAATTTGACCTCGATCGCGTAAGCGCTCGCGCCACTGGCGAAAAGATTGAACCCGGCGGGCCTTTAGGCCTGCCGGGTTTTTCTTTGTGTGCGAGTTCAACGCGCCACCCTACGACTCGGGCGACCCCGGCAATGGCCGGAAGGACTGTAGAAGGACCCTCTATGCGCCTCGTTCTCGCCGCGATCGCCCTGACCCTCGCCGCTCCGGCCCTCGCCGCCCCTGCTCCAAAGGTCGCCGCGACCAGCTTCACCCAGCTCAAGACCCCGCTCCCGCTTCCTTATGACGAAACCGCCGACGCAAAGGCGCAGGTCGCCGCCGCCCGCGCGCGCGCCAAGGCGCAGCACAAATTGCTGCTGATCGACCTTGGCGGCAATTGGTGCCTCGATTGCCGTCTCCTCGCGGGCACGATGGAATTGCCCGAACTGCGCAGCTTCCTGGCCAAAAAGTATGAGATCGTCACCGTCGATGTCGGCCGCTTCGACAAGAATCTCGACATTGCTGCGAAATATGGGCTGAACGGTCACTTCGGTGGCGGCGTGCCGAGCGTGCTGATCGTCGACCCCAAGACCGATTCGCTCAAGAATGCCGGTCGTACCGCCGCCCTCTCCGATGCCCGCAGCCTCAGCCCGCAGGCGCTCGCCGACTGGCTGGCAAGCTGGACGAAATAAGCGCGGCTGTCCGCACCAATCGCGAGTTCAGCCGATCGCTCGATTGGCTGGACTAGATGTCTCTTTGCGGTGCTCACCTGGGCATTTACAAAGAAACCAAAATACACTGGTTGAGATATGTCGCACTGAATACAGCCATCACTCCCGTTTATTTATCAGCGACTTGACTCTGAATATCAAAGGAGCACTATCGAGGCCTTCTCGAACGGGAGATGGACCATGCTGTCGAAGCTCGTAAAGATAGTGTCTTTGGGATCTGTTATTGCCGGTGCCACGATCGCGCCCGCAGCGGCACAGTATCGGCGTCAGGATTACGTAGTGATTTGGTACACGGACGAAAATGAGACCACCATTTCGGGTCAACGCGTCGTCTTTTGCGACGGCGGTAGCGTCCGGGTCGGCACGCCGACTTTGTATGAAGAAACCATCTATTACGGTTGCAGCTAAAAAAGCGCAGGAAGAGATAATACTGATTTAGCCGTCCGCGAAGCGATCGGTCGCGCGGATCAACTGGTCGAGGATGCCGGGCTCGTTATAGGCGTGGCCAGCGCCCTCGATCAGATGGAACTCGGCCTCGGGCCAGGCCTGGTGCAGCGCGAAGGCGTAGCGCGCCGGGCACGGCATGTCGTAGCGGCCATGCACGATCGTCCCCGGAATGCCCGCGAGCCGACCAGCATCGCGCAGCAACTGGCCCTCTTCCAGCCACGCATCATGCGCGAAAAAGTGATTTTCGATCCGCGCGAAGGCGAGCGCGAAATGCCCGTCCTGGAACGCCTCGCTCAACGCGGGATCGGGCAGCAGCGTGATCGTCTCGCCTTCCCAGATCGTCCATGCCTTGGCGGCTTCGAGCTGGGCCGTCGGATCATCGCCGGTCAGGATGCGGCGATAGGCCTCGACCATATCGCCGCGCTGGTCTTCGGGGATCGGCGCGAGGAAGCCCGCCCATTTGTCCGGGAACATCTCGGACACGCCGAACTGATAATACCAGTCCCGCTCCGCCCGGGTGACGGTGTAGATGCCGCGCAGGATCAGCGCACGTACTCGTTCGGGATGCGTTTCGGCATAAGCCAGCCCCAACGTCGATCCCCACGATCCGCCGAACACCACCCACCGCTCGACGCCGACAAACGCACGCAACCGCTCGATATCGGCGACCAGATGCCAGGTCGTGTTCGCCTCCAGACACGCATGCGGCGTCGATTTCCCACACCCACGCTGGTCGAACAGCAACACGTCATAGCGCGCCGGATCGAACAGGCGGCGATGGCTCGGCGAAATGCCGCCGCCCGGCCCGCCATGCAGGAACACCGCCGGCGTCGCCCCCGGCGTGCCACAGCGTTCGTAATAGACGCTATGCCCATCGCCGACATCGAGCATGCCGGTCGCATAGGGTTCGATCTCGGGGTACAGCGTGCGCAAGTCGGTCATCGGGGATTGATAAGGCCGCACCCCGGCCATGTCACGCCACCTCAGGTGATCATCCGCTTGAGCGCCACCACCGTATCCGCCTCGGCGGCGGGCTTGTCGGTGCGGATGCGCGCGATGCGGGGGAAGCGCATCGCCACGCCCGATTTGTGGCGTTTGGAGGCGTGGATCGAATCGAACGCGATTTCGAGCACCAGCGTCTTTTCCACCTCGCGCACCGGGCCAAAGCGCGCGGTCGTATGGTTGCGCACGAACTGGTCGAGCATCTTCAATTCGTCATCGGTGATGCCCGAATAGGCTTTTCCCACCGGGAGCAACTCGCCGTCCTCGGTCCAGCAGCCAAAGGTGTAGTCGCTGTAGAAAGACGATCGCCGCCCGCTCCCGCGCTGCGCATAGAGCATCACGCAATCGGCGGTCAGCGGATCGCGCTTCCATTTGTACCACAGACCGGTCTTGCGCCCGCCGACATACGGCGAATCGCGCCGCTTGAGCATCACCCCCTCGATCGCGGCGTCGCGCGCGCCCTCGCGGATCCCTTCGAGCGCGGTAAAATCCTCTGCGGCAATCACGGTGCTGAGATCGAACCGCCCGGCATCGAGCCGCGCGACAAACGCCTCCAGCCGCGCGCGCCGGTCACTCCACGCCAGCCCGCGCAGATCGTCTTCGCCATCATAGAGAATGTCGTAAAGCCGCACGAACGCCGGGGCCTCGGCCAGCATCTTCGGCGAAACCACCTTGCGCCCCAGCCGCTGCTGCAAAGCATTGAAGCTCGCGGCACCGCCTTCTTCGGTCGCCGCGCCTTGCGCATCGCCCTTCACCATCAATTCGCCGTCGAGCACGCCCGGCGTGGCGAAATCGCGCGCCACCTCGGGGAAACTCGCGGTGATGTCGTCGCCCGTCCGGCTGTACAACCGCGTCTGCCCGGCGACATGCACCAATTGCACGCGAATCCCGTCCCATTTCCATTCGGCGGCATAGTCGGCGAGATCGACGCGCAGATCCTCCAGCGGATGCGCCAGCATGAATGGGCGGAACACCGGCACGTCGGCGCTGGTCGGCTGCGCGCCGCGTCCCTCCGCCCAATCAAACAGCGCTGTGTAAGGCGGCGCGATCCCGTGCCACACTTCCTCGACCGCCTCGACATCGAGCGCAAACGCCTGCGCGAGCGCGGTCTTCGCGAGGCGCGCGGAAACCCCGATCCGCAACGCCCCCGTTGCCATCTTGAGCAGGGCAAAGCGTTCGTCGGCATCGAGGCGGTCGAGCATCGCGGCCAGCACGGCGGGCGTATCCGATCGCGACAATGCCGCCAGCCGATCAACCGCCTGCGCGATGCCGAGCGGCTCGGCATCCGGCACGACCATGGGTTTTGGCCACAGCAACGCGACCGTTTCCGCAGTATCGCCGACATAATCGCGGCTCATGCGGAACAGCACGGGATCGACGCGTTCCTCGATCAGCGCGCGAATCACCGCCGGTTTGACGCCGGGCAGGTCAAGCTCCCCAGTCAGCGCCGCCATCGCCCAGCCGCGATCGGGATCGGGCACGGCGCGCAGATAATCGACGATCAGCTTCAGCTTCGCGTTGCGCGAGCGGGTGTAGATCAACCCGTCGAGGAGATCGGCAAAAGCACGCATCGTCGCAGCACCATGGCGCATCGCGTCCCGTCCCGCTAGCAGTCCCGCCATGTCGCGTATCCTTCGATTCGTCGCGGGCCTGGTCCTGATCGGGCTTGCCCTGTTGATTGGCAGCTATGCCGCCTCCCGCGCCGATCCGATCGTCCGCCGCCTTACCGTCGCCTTGCCCGATTGGCCGAAGGGGGCATCGCCGGTCACGCTGGCGCTGTTGACCGACATTCATCTCGGCAATGCCAGCATGGACCGCGCACGGCTCGATCGCATCGTCGATCAGGTCAACGCGCTGAAACCCGATCTGGTTCTGCTCGGCGGCGACTTTCTGGCCGAATATGACAAGGCCAAAGCGCCCGTACGGTCCAGGCTCGTCGCTGAATCGCTTGCGCGGTTGCAGGCCCCGCTCGGCACGGTGGCGGTGCTTGGCAATCATGATTATAACACCGATCCGCAAGCCGTTACCGGCGCGTTTGCGCGTGTCGGAATCCCGGTGTTGCAAAACACCGCCCTCCAGCGCGGGCCAATCGTCATCGGCGGGCTCGGGGATTTCGATACCGGTCACGCAGACGTCGCAGCAATGAGCGTAGCGATGGCCAAGCTGCGCGGTGCCGGCGTCGTCCTGACGCACACACCCGACATCCCAACTCCGTTGCCCGCTGCAATCGGGCTGCTGCTGGCCGGCCACATGCATTGCGGGCAAATCGTACTGCCGCTGCTCGGTGCGGTCAGCGTGCCGCCGACTCAGCGACGCTATCTGTGCGGCGTCGTCCACGACGGCAACCGAACGGTGGTGGTATCGGGCGGCCTCGGCACCAGCAACGCGCCGCTCCGCGTCCACGCGCCGCCGGACCTGTGGCTCGTCACCGTCGGTCCGGCGAAACGCTGAGGGTTCAGCCCTTGCGGCTGGCCTCGAACAGGAACCAGGCGCGCCGCTCGGCCTGATCGGTCCAGTCGTCGATCACCGCGCTGGTGGCATTGTCCTTGGCCGCATCGGCCAGGTCCTTGGCTTCGCGCAGCGCCTCGACCATCTTCAGATTGTCGTCACGCAGTTCGCTGAGCATCGCTTCTGGCGCGACGAAATCGGCATCATTGTCAGTGATCGTCTGGTGGCGTGCGATATCGCCGATCGAGCGCAGCGTGGTCTGGCCGATCTTGCGCACGCGCTCGGCAATGTCGTCGGTGGCGGCAAAGATCTGTGCGGCCTGCTCGTCGAGCATCAGGTGATAATCGCGGAAATGCGGGCCCGACACGTGCCAGTGGAAATTCTTGGTCTTAAGATACAGCGCGAACGAATCGGCAAGGATACCGTTCAGCGCCTGCGACACCGTCTTGACGGCGTTGGTCTTCAAATCGGTCGGGGTCTTCAGTGCGTCGGCGGCCATGTTTCGCTCCATCGGCAGGCGGGATATTCGGTTCGGTGCTGAAACGAAGCGATAGCGAATTGGCTCCCGATCGGCTTGGATAAAATTACGATCTCAGCGATCGACCGCCTAGATAAGGCGCAGCGCCGACAGCGCCTGCACCGCTCCTGCCACCATCAACGCCGCCGCTGCAACCAGGCGCAGCGCGGTGGTCGGCAGTTTGCGCATACCCTTCTCCCCCAGCAGGATCGCCGGGATGGTGACTGCAATGCTGCCGATCGTCGCGCCGATCGCGGCAAAGGCTGGCGTAATCGCCTGTGCCGCAAGCGCGGCGGTGATGAATTGCATACGATCGCCAAACCCAAGCATCACCACCGCGACAAAGCTCGATCCGAGCGCCCCCAGCCGCCAGCTGCGCGCTTTGGCGGGCTTGATCGGCCAGAACCCCGCCACGCCGCCCGACAGCAAGGCGAGCGCCAGCAACAGCCCCTGCGCATTGGGCGACAGCATCGGTGCCACCACCATCCCGCCAATCGCGCCCAGCGCATTGCCGAACGCCAGCGCCAGCGCGACGCCCGCAATCACCACGCCCTTATTGTCGTATCGATCCGCCAGTGCCGCCGCTGCCCATGGCGTGCGGTCGCTGACCTGGGTCAGCAGCGCCGCGACCAGCGCGGCCATCAAAGCGTCCATCGGCTGGGCTTCAACCGGCCAGGCGAACCGAGCAGGCAGCGGCAAAGGTTTCGCAGGCACTGCGGTCCTGCCGATCCGACGACACCGCATCGCGCAGGATTGCGATCCAGCCCAGCACCAGCGGCCCGCGCTCGCCCCGCGCCAATGCGGCATCGATCGCATGCGTCACGGCGACCGCGGGATACAGGCCATAAGCCTGCGCCGCCGCGCGAATCGCATCGATCTCGGCGGCCAGTGCGGCCGTCGACGCGGTGCCCGCGCGCATCCCCGTCAGCGCGACTCGCGCGGCGAGTTCGGCCTGTGCTATTGCCATCGCGCTGTCAGGTGCCGTCACAATCCGTCCCCTTTGGCGGGCATCCTGCGCCCGCACTGGTAAACACGCGCTTAAACCCTGCCGAACCACCGGTCTTGCTTGACATCGCGCGCCGCTTCCTTCATCGGGCGACGCTTAAGAGCGGCGACCGGTTCGCC
This sequence comes from Sphingomonas sp. PL20, assembly GCF_017875905.1. Lineage (NCBI taxonomy): Bacteria > Pseudomonadati > Pseudomonadota > Alphaproteobacteria > Sphingomonadales > Sphingomonadaceae > Sphingomonas > Sphingomonas sp. PL20. Next base: position 3,551,176 of record NZ_JAGINH010000002.1, read on the forward strand.
GCTTTTGCATTTTCAGATCACAGGAATTCAGGTCATGGCAAAGCCGACCACGGTCAAGATCAAGCTCGTCAGCACGGCGGACACTGGTTTCTTCTACACCACCAAGAAGAACCCGCGCACCAAGACCGAGAAGCTGAGCTTCAGCAAGTATGATCCCGTCGTGCGCAAGCATGTCGAGTTCAAGGAAGCCAAGATCAAGTAAGCCCGGCGCTGGCGTCCTGCCAGCCGGAGCGACAAGGGGCCGCGAGCGCATGCTCGACGGCCCTTTTCGTGTTTTGTCTTGCTTTCCACATACCTCCCCTCCCTGAAAGGGAGGGGATTGAGGGGTGGGTTGGCTGATAGCGAGGTGTTACGCCCGATTACGGGCCGACCCACCCCCAGCCCCTCCCTTTCAGGGAGGGGAGAAGGCTCAGCCCGAACGGCGGTGGGGCAAACTTGCCCACCCCGCGCCTCTCACACCAACGCCGCCACCGCATCCACGAAGCGCATCAGCGAAATCGGCTTGGACACATAGGCATCGGCGCCCGCTGCGCGGATCCGCTCCTCATCCTCGCGCCCGGCATAGGCCGTCACCGCCATGATCGGGATGTCGCGCAGGGCGTCATCTGCCTTGAACTGCAGGATCAAATCATAGCCGCTCAGATGCGGCAGCTGGATATCGGTCACGATCAGGTTGGGTGCGAACGCGCGCGCGCGCGCCACGGCTTCGCGCCCATCGCGCACGCCCTCGGTCACATATTCGTGCGCGCGCAGCAGATCGCAGAAAAGTTTCAGGTTGAGTTCGTTGTCCTCGACAACGAGCACCCTTTTTGCCACGCCCAAATCGTCCTGGTCCATGGAATTTCCCTAAGCAATGCGCGCCCGAGAAACAAACCCCGAACCGGCCGAACTGGCGCTGCGCGCGCTGGTGTGGACGCTGGGCGAGCCGGACCGGGCGCTGCGCTTGCTCGATGTGACGGGCATGACCCCCGCCGATTTGCGCACGCGCGCGGGCGAGCCCGCCGTGCTGTCGGCAGTGCTCGGCTTTCTGGAGTCGTACGAACCCGATCTGATCGCCTGCGCAGACGGGATTGGCGAGCGGCCCGAAGCGATCGTCGCGGCGCGCGCCGCGCTGGAGAATGCCGCATGAAGGGCCTGTTGATCTGCGATTGCGACGAAGTGCTGCTGCACATGGTGCGGCATTTCGGCGTGTGGCTGCGCGAGCATCATGACATCGATTTTACCGCCAATGGCGGCGATTTCGCCACCAGTATGACGCGCATCTCGGGTGGCCCCGCACCCACGCGCGAAGAGATGTGGGGCCTGCTCGAGGGCTTCTTCCCCGCCGAGATGAGCCGCCAGACGCTCGTGCCCCATGCCCGCGAAGCGCTAGCCGCGCTGTCGCAGGTCGCCGATGTCGTCATCCTGACCAACCTCGCCGACCACAATCGCGAACCGCGCGTCGCGCAATTGCTCGGTCACGATATGGCGTACCGGGTCGAGACCAACCAGGGCGGCAAGGGCGATCCGGTCGCACGGCTGGTGGCCGAACATGGCAACCCCGTCACGGTGTTCGTCGACGATCTCGCGGTCCACCATGCCTCGGTCGCCAAGCACGCGCCACAGGTTTACCGCCTGCACATGATTTCCGAGCCCTCGCTCGCCCCCAACGTGCCCCCCGCGCCGGACGCGCATGTCCGCATCGATGATTGGCAGGCGGCGCAAGCGTGGATCGCCGATCGTTTCGCGGCTGGGCTGCCCGCCGCCTCATCCCCCGAAAGGACCTCCGCATGACCGACCGTATCGACCGCAAGCTTTCCGAACTCGGCCTCGCTTTGCCCGCCGCCGCCGCGCCCGTCGCCTCTTATGTGCCGACCGTAGATGCGCATGGCCTGCTCCACATTTCGGGCCAATTGCCGTTCAAGGATGGCGCAGTCATCACCGGTCGGCTGGGCGAGTCGGTCGATCTCGAAGCCGGTGCCGCCGCTGCACAAGCGTGCGCGCTGATGCTTGTCGCGCAGATCAAGGCAGCGCTCGGCGGGCTGCACCGGGTCGAGCGGATCGTGAAGCTCGGCGTGTTCGTCAATTCGACCGCCGATTTCACCGATCAGCCCAAGGTCGCCAATGGCGCGTCGGATCTGATGGTCGCGTTGTTCGGCGAAGCGGGCAAGCATGCCCGCAGCGCGGTCGGCGTCGCCGCGCTCCCGCTGGGCGCGGCGGTCGAAGTCGACGCGATCGTTCAGATCACGGCTTGAGCGCACTCGGCGCGGGTCCGCGGACCCGCGCCGCCGTCACGCCGGTTGGGCGAGTGCCGCCAGCGCATCGCCGGTGACGCGGTACACCGTCCATTCCTCCATCGGCGCTGCCCCCATCGAGCGATAAAAGGCGATCGCCTTTTCGTTCCAGTCGAGCACCGACCATTCGAAGCGCGTGCACCCGCGCGCCACCGCCAGCGCCGCCAGATGCTTGAGCAACGCCTTGCCCACGCCGCTCCCACGCGCCTCGGGCGTGACGTAGAGATCCTCCAGATACAGCCCACGCCAGCCGGTCCAGGTCGAGAAATTGTGGAAGAACAACGCCATGCCGACGGGCTTGCCGTCGAGTTCGGCAATCACTGCCTCGGCTGCGGGATGCGCGCCGAACAACGCGTCCTGCAACAACGGCTCGGTCGCCACCACCTTGTCGGGCTCGCGCTCAAATTCGGCGAGTTCGCGCACCAGATGCAGGATCAGCGGCACGTCGGCGGGGGTAGCGGGGCGGATATGGGTCATGCGGCAGCCTCGGTTTGCGGGGCGGGCGCGGCATGGCCGCGCACCGCAGCGACGCACCCCGCGATGATCAGCGCCGCACCGAGCGTTGTGTAGAGCGACACCGTCTCGCCGAACACCCACCATCCGAGCAACGCTGACCACAGAAAGGCGGTATATTCGACCGGTGCCAGCACCTGCGCCTCGGCCCGGCCATAAGCCCAGGCGAGCACCATCGCCGAGACCGAGCCCAGCACCGCCGCCGCACCGATCTGCGGCCATTGCGCGACCGTCGGCAGCCCCGAGAACCACGGTGCGCCGATCAACAGCAAGGCACCGAGCACGATGCTGGTGAACAACGCGACCTCCAGCGGATCGGCGACCTGCGCCTGCTGCCGCAGCAGGATCAGGCTATAAGCGTAGAAGATCGACGCCGCGAAAATAGCGATCGACCCCAGCACATGTGCAGTCGAGGCATGCGCCTGCACTTCGCCCGCCGCGATCACCAACACGCCCGCGCTTGCCACGATCGAACCGAGGATCGCCCCGCGCCGGATCGTCTCCCCCAGCAGCGCCGCGGCGAAATACAAGGCGATCAGCGGCGCAAGAAAGGTCAGCGCCACCCCCTGCGCCATCGGCACGCGCGCGAGGCCCCAGAAGAACAACACCACCGAAATGCCGGCAGTCGCGCCGCGCAGCGCATGCAGCCGCAACGCCGCCCGCCCCGGCCACGGCCGCCGCCGCGCGACGAACACCGGGCCGAGCAGCACCACACCCGCCACCGATCGCCACAGCACCGCCGAATAGGCCCCGCTGGCGATCGATAGCCCCTTCATCAGCACGTCCATCGTCGAATAGGTGGCGATGCCGATCGCGGCGACAGTGAAGGCGAGCGTGGCGGAAACGGGCTTCATGGCGCTGGCCATAGCGCGTGCCGGGCCTCCCGTCAGGGTAAAGATCGTCCCCCCGGTCAGCGCATGCCCGCTGCGGCCTCGCGCTGCACCGCCTGCAATAGGGCAAGCGCCTGTAGCGCTTGCGGCTCGGGCACGAAGACATTGTCGTGATGATAAGCCGCGATCATATTGCAGGGGATGCCCGCATCGGCGAGCGCCGTCGCAACGCCAGCGGTCAGGCCAACCCCGTCGAGCGCGGAGAACACTTCCAGCACAATCCGGCGCATCGGCAGCGACACGTCGAAGCCATGCGCCGCCGCGTCAGTGTGCGTCAGGACCAACGCAAGCCCCTCCGCTTCGCGAAACAGCGCGAGGCTCTTGGGTGCCAGGGCAGCGGCCGCCGCCGGGTCGGCGGTCGAGCAGAAGATATATAGTCCCTCCGTCCGAACCGGAGTCATTCCCGCGAGCATCGCCTGTCGCTCGCGCACGAGTTTGTGCGTTTGTGTCATTGTTCCACCTGAAAGTTCGAAAATAGCCTGAAGGGACCCAGCCTGACGGATCAGGCTGGGCGGCTAATTCGATTGGCGCAGGGGTAATGACGGAGCATCGCGCACTGATACCTTCGATTCGACGCCATGCCCAGATGCCTTGGCGGCGGCAATCGAGCCCAACCGCGCTATCGGCGCAAATCTTCGGACCGATAAAAAGCATTCAGCTCCCGCGCCGTCGCGAGCTTGATCTTCGGCAAGGCAATGTCGGCGAACATCGCGGCATAGCGTTTGCGGCTCGCCGGTGTGACAACCGCGATGTGATGGATCATCAGCCAATTCACCCTGTCGATACCTCCCTCAAGCGCCCCGTGGCGATTCCGCTGAAACCAGCATCGCTGAAAATAGCGCAGCAGGCTGGTCAGCGTTGAGGCGTCCAGCAAGATGATTCCGGTGGCACGCTCCAGCCGCTGTGGCAGGCAGCGGGAGTAATTGCCCTCTATTACCCACCGATCCCCCAAAATGGCCGCGTCATGCAAAGCGACGAACTCTGCTTCGGGTCGCTCTTGCCAGTCGGTATTGGGTCGATGACGGAGCTGGTCGAGGTGGACCGGGGACAGACCGCGCGCACGACCAATCGCTACCGCCAACGTGGACTTGCCACTGTTCGACGGCCCCATGATGCAGATGCGGGGGCCAAGCGCGTCGAGGGTCATGAGGTCGATCTTCTACAGCGCCGGCCCACCGTGCCGCAATCTCGGTACGGGGCGGATCTCCTCAAAAACGAGGCTCTCCCCCAGCCACGCAATCGCGCCCTCTTGGACCGACTCTTTCAAAGCGCCGACCGCGCTGAACCGAGAGCGTGTCCTTGCCGCACGCTCCCCGGCGAAGGCCGAGGAAGCGCGAACCGAAAGCCGAAGCGCCTCTTATTCCGCCGCCACCGCCTGTTGCGCCTCATGCGCCTCGATCGCTGCGGCCTTTTCCTCGACCAGCTTGACGATGTGCTCGAGCATGTCCTCGCTGTTCACGGTGTGGTCGGTCACGCCCGACAGATACACCATATGCTTGCCATTGCCGCCGCCGGTCAGGCCGATATCGGTCTCGCGCGCTTCGCCGGGGCCGTTGACGACGCAGCCGAGCACGCTCAGCGACATTGGTGTGCGGATGTGCTGGAGCCGTTCCTCCAGCGCCTGCACCGTGCGGATCACGTCAAAGCCCTGCCTCGCGCAGGACGGGCACGACACCACGCGCACGCCGCGATTGCGGATGCCGAGCGCCTTCAGGATCTCGAAGCCGACGCGCACTTCTTCCTCGGGCTCGGCCGAGAGCGAAACGCGCAGCGTATCGCCAATGCCATACCACAAAAGCGACCCGATCCCGATCGCCGACTTCACCGTGCCGCCGACGAACCCGCCCGCCTCGGTAATGCCCAGATGCAGCGGGCAATCGACCGTCTCGGCCAGTTGCTGGTACGCCGCCACCGCCAGGAACAGGTCGGATGCCTTCACCGCCACCTTGAATTCGTGAAAGTCACGGTCCTGCAGAAGCTTGATATGGTCGAGCGCGGATTCGACCAGCGCCTCGGGGCACGGCTCGCCGTACTTTTCGAGCAAGTCCTTTTCGAGGCTGCCCGCATTCACGCCGATGCGAATCGCGCAGCCATTGGCCTTGGCGGCGTTGACCACTTCGTTGACGCGCTCGGCCGAGCCGATGTTGCCGGGGTTGATCCGCAGACACGCAGCACCCGCATCGGCGGCTTCCAGCGCGCGCTTATAGTGGAAATGAATGTCGGCGACGATCGGCACGCGACTCGCGCGGACGATCTGCTTCAGTGCAGCGGTGCTCTCCACATCGGGGCAGGATACGCGGATGATGTCGACGCCAGCGTCTTCGCAGCGGCGGATCTGGTCGATCGTCGCCTTGGCATCGCTGGTTGGGGTGTTGGTCATCGTCTGGACGGTGACCGGCGCATCGCCGCCTACAGGGACGTTGCCGACCATGATCTGGCGGCTTTGGCGGCGGGTAATGTCGCGCCACGGGCGAACGGACATGGAGAAATTCCTCTGGGTTGCGGTGCCCCTATAGCGCCGTCCTGCGCCAACCGAAACCGCTAGAGTTTGCGCCCGCAAAGACAACACCCTAGGGCCCCCGGATGGAACGGCATTACGGACTGGACTGGTTGCGCATCGGCGCATTCGGTCTGCTCATTCTCTATCATATCGGCATGGTTTTCGTCCCCTGGGGCTTTCACGCCAAGACCGCGCAGCCGCTGCCATGGGTGGTGGTGCCGATGCTGGCGATCAACAGTTGGCGCTTGCTGCTGCTGTTCGTGGTGTCGGGCTATGCCAGCCGCGCGCTGCTGGTGCGCGGGGATGGCACCCGGGATTTCGTCGCCAACCGCACGCTGCGCCTGATCCTGCCCTTGCTGTTCGGGGTCGTGGTGATCGTGCCGGTGCAGCCCTGGGTCGAGCTGGTCACGCAGCATGAGTATCCGCATGGCTTCGGCTATTTTCTGGTCCACGATTATTTCCGCTTCGCCACCATCAGCGGCATCGCGCTGCCGACCTGGCAGCATCTGTGGTTCGTCGGCTATTTGTGGATCTACACGATGCTGCTGGCGCTCGCCGTCGCGCTGGTGGGGCGGCGAAGCTTCCAGCCGGTGTTCGACCGCATGTTTGGCGGCGTGCTGGTGTGGCTGATCCCGGCGGCATGGCTGGTGCTGGTCAGCGCCTGGCTGTTCCCCGGCGTCGCGCCGACCAACGATCTGGTCGGCGACATGGTGTCGCACGCGCAATATCTGCCGGGTTTCCTGTTTGGCTTTGCACTTGCAGGGTCCACGACCGGGCTGGCGGCGATGCGGCGCTGGTGGCCGTGGGCACTCGGCGTCGGCTTGCTCTGTTATGCGCTGGTCGCCGCAATCGAACTGCGCTGGCCGAACAGCTCGAGCCCGGCCTGGCCGTGGGGTATCCTCTTCGCCAGCGCGCGCGCGGTGCAGGGATGGAGCATGATCGTCGCACTGATTGGCCTGGCCGATATCTATCTCAACCGCGACCACCCGTGGCGGCGCGCCCTGACCGAGGCGGTGTTTCCCTTCTATCTCGTCCACCAGACGATCATCGTCGGGGTCGAGGGTTGGTTGCTGCACTTCGGCCTGCCGCGCGTCGCCGAATTTGCTATTCTGGTGGTGGCGACGCTCTGCGGTTGCTGGATCTTTTATGCGGTGGGGCGCGACATCGGCTGGTTGCGGCCGCTGATCGGGCTGCGACCGCGCGTGCGTAAGGACGGAATGCAATGACCTGGACGTTGGTGCTGCACGGCGGCGCAGGGAAGATGACGCGCGACTCGATTACGCCCGCGCAAGCCGAGGGCGCGCGCGCTGGCCTGGGCCGGGCGCTCGATGCCGGGGCGGCGATCCTCGCGGATGGCGGCGCGGCGCTCGACGCGGTCGAAGCAGCAGTACGCGTGCTGGAGGATGACCCGCATTTCAACGCCGGGCGCGGTGCCGCGCTGACCCGCGCGGGCGTGGCCGAACTCGACGCAGCGATCATGGATGGGCGCGATCGTGCGGCGGGGGCCGTCGCCGGGGTCACCGCCACGTGCCACCCGGTCTCGCTCGCCCGCGCGGTGATGGCGCACAGCCCGCATGTGTTGCTGAGTGGCGCGGGGGCCGAAACCTTCGCCCGCGAACAGGGCTGCGAGCCCGCCACCCAGGACTGGCTGATCCTGCCCGAACGCCGCGCGCAATTGGAAGAGATGCTCGGCGGCGGCGGCGCGTTCGATGTCGACATGAAATATGGCACGGTCGGCGCGGTGGCGCGCGACACCGCTGGCCATGTCGCCGCCGCCACCTCGACTGGCGGCGTGACCGGCAAGAATTGGGGCCGCATCGGCGATTCGCCGCTGATCGGGGCTGGCACCTATGCCGATGATCGCGCGGGCGCGGTGTCGTGCACTGGCTCGGGCGAGTTCTTCATTCGCGTCAACGTCGCGCACGAAATCTGCGCGCGGGCGCGCCTGGCGGGCGAATCGCTGGAGGTCGCGGCCCGGGTCGTGCTGGCCGAGGTCGCCGCGCTCGGTGGCACCGGCGGGGTGATCGTCACCGGCCCGAGCGGCGAGGCGCTGTGGCACTTCACCACGCCCGGCATGTACCGCGCGCGCCTGGGCTCCGACGGCCAGCGCGAAGTCGCCATCTTCGGCGACGATTGAAATTCCCTCTCCCAACGGGAGAGGGAAACGATCTGCGCTTTCGTCAGCGGCACCACACGACTAAAGCCATCCCATGACCTGTATCCGTCGCGTTCGCCCCGGCTTTGCCGTTCTCGCCACCCTGCTGGCCGCCAGCGTCGCGGCACCCGCTTCGGCCTATTGGGAATATGGCCACCAGACCGTGGCCCGCATCGCCGAAGCCAATGTCCGCCCCAAGACGCGCGCCGCGATTCGCGACCTGCTCCGCCATTCCGATTTACTGGCCACGCCCGAATGCAAGGCGGGCACGATGGCCGACGCGAGTGTCTGGGCCGATTGCGTCAAGCCGCTTAAGGACGCGAACGGCAAATCGCGCTTCGGTTATGCCTATACGTGGCACTTTCAGGATGTGAACATCTGCCACCCGTTCGATCTGGTGGTGCCGTGCAAGGACGGCAATTGCGTGTCGGCGCAAATCACCCGCGACGTCGCCTTGCTGAAGAACCGTCACGCGCCGGAGAAGGACCGCGTTCAGGCGCTCGCTTTCCTGATCCACTTCGTCGGTGATCTCCACCAGCCGCTCCATGCCGGCGAGAAGGACGACAAAGGCGGCAATGACGTGAAGGCGGTCTATGGCAGCTACGGCCCGGCCCGGCTCAACCTGCACAGCATCTGGGACGGCTATCTCGCCGAACGCGCCATCACCACCGGCCCGTCGCTGGTGCGCCGCTACCCCGCCGCCGTGCGCGCGAAGATCGCGGCGGGCGACGTCACCGACTGGAGCCGCGAAAGCTGGCAGGTCGCGCATGACGTGACCTATGGCAGCGTGATGCCCGACCCGTGTGCGCCTACCCCGGCACGGGTGACACTCGACGAACCGACGATCGAGAAGCTCGTGCCCGTCGCGCGGCTCGAGGTCGAACGCGGCGGCCTGCGCCTCGCCAAATTGCTCGACGCCGCGCTGGGGTGAGAGCCTTCCGTTCGTCCTGAGCCTGTCGATGGGCACCCTCGCCCACGCAACCGCGCATGCGGCGGGGGGGCTTCGACAGGCTCAGCCCGAACGGTATGGGGCGTTTACCGCCCCACGAACGTCGCCACCGCTTCCGCGATGCTCGATGAAATCGGCAGCGTCGCATCGCGATAGGTGGCAAGGTTCGCCGCACGATCACCACTCGCCACGGGCCGCAGCACATGATTGATGCCGGGCAGCAGCGTCAGCGTCGCCTTGGGTTGCGCGCGGTGCAGCGCCTCGGCATCCGCGACGCTCACCTGAAGATCGCGCGTGCCCTGCAGGATCAACACCGGCAGTTTCACCGCCGCGACCAACCGCGCCGGATCGTGCGACAACAGATCGATCCAATAGCCCTGCAGGCGATCGGGAAACAATGTCTGCAGGGGCGCGGGCAACTGTGCCGAATCGATGCGCTTGCCGGCCTCGAGCGATGCAATCGCCGCCTCGGCGGCGGGGAGCAGCGGCGCATTGGCCGGGTTCGCCCGCAATTGCGCGCGCAGCACCGCCCCCATCGGCCGCCCGATGCTCGACACCAGAATCAGCCCGCAAATCCCGGCAGGCGTCTGCGCCGCCTGCAACGCGACCAGCCCACCCTCGCTATGGCCGAGCAGCCAGAGGCACGCCCGCCCGGTCCGCGCGCGGGCGACTCTGCTCCACGCCTGCACGTCGGCGGCATAAGCGGCGGTGGTCACGGCATTGGGGTCGGCCTGCGCCGCCTTGCTGCCGAACAGCCCGCGCTTGTCGATGCGCAGCGTGCCGATGCCGTTGGCGGCAAGCGCCTCGGCGAGCTGGCGATAGGGGCCGCCCGCCACGCCCAGCGGATTGTTGCCGTCGCGATCGGTCGGGCCCGATCCGGGGATCAGCAACACCAGCGGTGCCTTGCCATCGGGATCAAGCAGCGTCCCCGCGAGCGGTCCTTCGGGGCCCGGCGCGGTCAACTCGACCGGGGCCGGAGGAGCGGCCAAAGCGGGTGATGCCGCCAGCGCCGCCACGACGAGAAGCCCGCCGCGGATCATTTGCGGACACCCCAATGCCAGCCCAGCCCGCCTTCGGTCTTGCGGATCGCCACCATGGTGAAAAGCGCGAACAGCGCCACGCCAATGCCAATCTGCGCAATCTGGTCCGAAATGAAGCGGACATCGGCGACCAGCAGCGCAGCAAAGCCGATCGTGACGAGCCACCCTTGCCAGGTGACCGGGGTAACGCCGAAGCCAAACATGTGCGGCACGAACCAATAGCCCTTTTCGACCCGATAATGATCGACCAGATCACGCGTCTTCATGGTCTTCTCCCTTGGGTGGGCGCCCGCGCCGGGGCGGGTTGGGGGCGGCGAGTTTCACGCCGCGCTTGGCCAGCGCCTCGCGCAAGAGGCATTCGAACTCGGCATTGACGCTCCGCAAATCGGCCGCCGCCATCCGCTCGACCGCGGCATAGAGCGCGGGGTCGAGACGCAAGGGAAACGCCTTTTTGGGGGGAGCCGCCAAGGTGCGCGTCCTATTGGTAGAGCGAGCCGGCGTTGACGACCGGCTGGGTATCGCGCTCGCCGCACAGCACGACCATCAGATTGCTGACCATCGCCGCGCGGCGTTCATCGTCCAGCTCGACCACGCCCTTGGCCGAGAGGAGATCGAGCGCCATCTCGACCATACCGACCGCGCCCTCGACCAATGTCTTGCGCGCCGCGACGACCGCTTGCGCCTGTTGCCGGCGCAGCATCGCGCCGGCAATTTCCGGGGCATAAGCAAGGTGCGTGAAGCCGCACTCGTCGACGGTGATGCCTGCCGTCACCAGCCGCGCGATCAATTCCTGGCGCAACTCCGCCCCGACCTGATCGTGATTGCCGCGCAGCGTCACTTCCTGATGCTCGTAATCGTCATAAGGGTAGCGCGCGCCGATCGTGCGCACCGCCGCCTCGATCTGGACGATCACGAACGCCTTATAATCATCGATATCGAACAGCGCCTGCGCGGTATCGGTCACACGCCATACGACTTGAGCCGCGATCTCGATCGGGTTGCCGCGCAGGTCGTTTACCTTCAGCCGTTCCGAAATCATGTTGTTGGCGCGCAGCGACACCTTCTTGCGCCCCAGCCACGGCAACAGCCAGCGCAGGCCGGTGTTGCGATCGGTACCCTTATACGCGCCGAACAGCGTGATCGCCGTCGCCTGATTGGGCTGCTGCATGTAGAAACCACCGGAGACGAACACGAACACGATGCTCGCCACCGCCACGATCGGGCCGCCCAGCGCGGCATCGTGCTTGAGCAGCGTGAGACCGAAAATGCCCAGCGCCAGCGATGCCAGCATCACCATCAACATCGCATAGCCGCTCGATGTCGCTGCTTTATGCTCGCTCGACAGCGTCAGCGCGGTGTTGCGTGTACCCGACTCGACCATCATGCCCTCCGTTAAATATGATATCATATTTATATCGAAGTTATGCGCGCTGCAAGGGGGCAAAAGAACCGACGCGAACGGGTGAAAAGCAGCAAAAAGGGCGACGCCGACAAAGCCGACGCCGCCCTCTTTCTCAACCCCGCCAAGGCGGAGCAGGCAATCTTAATTGAGAACGATGGTCACCGCGCGACGGTTCTGCGCCCAGCTTGCTTCGTCCGAACCCAGCGCGATCGGGCGTTCCTTGCCATAGCTGATCGTCGAGATGCGGCCGGGTGCCACGCCGCGCGCGGCCAGATAGTTCTTGGCAGCGAGCGCGCGGCGATCGCCCAGTGCGAGGTTATATTCACGCGTGCCGCGTTCGTCGCAATGCCCTTCCAGGCTGACCGGCACGTTGGGATACCGCGTCAGCCACTGCGCCTGGCTATCGAGGATCGCGCGCGCACGGTCATCGAGCGAGAAGCTGTCGAGCGCGAAATTGACGGTGTTGCTGGTGACCGAGCGCTCGAAGTCGGCGCGCGAGCCCGGCGCGATGCTGGGCTGACCGGCATTGGGATCGACGACCGACTGGCCAGGCGGGGGCGGAATCACCGCAGGCGGCTTCTTGGCGCACGCGGCGGTAAACAATGCAGTCCCGATCAGCAGCGAGGTCGTCAATTTAGCCATGTCAGCGTCTCCTTAGGGGAAGAGGTGGTGATGCACGCGTCTACACACGATTTGCGTCAGGGGCGTAACGGTCCCCAGGCGGGATCGGATCCATCGAGCACGGTCGGAACGCGGCGAACGTTCACCCCCGTCAGGTCGACCGACCACAGATCGGCGCGGCCGTTGCCGCCGCCGCTTGAGCGGAAGAACATCAGCACGCGGCCATTGGGCGACCAGCTTGGCCCTTCATCCTGCGCACCGTCGGTCAGCAACTGCTCATTGCCCCCGGCCGGGCTCATGATGCCGATGCGGAACGACCCGCCAATCTTGGTGAAGGCGATGAGGTTGCCGCGTGGGCTCCACACCGGCGTCGCATAGCGGCCGCTGCCAAAGCTGATGCGCTGCTGCTGCGATCCGTCGGCGTTCATCACGTACAATTGCTGCGTGCCCGAACGATCGCTTTCGAACACGATGCGCGAGCCATCGGGCGAATAGGTGCCGCCGGTGTCGATCGCGGGCGAATCGGTCAGCCGCTGCGGCGTACCGCCGTTGAAGGGGACGCGGTAGATGTCGGTATTGCCGCCAACCGCCATCGAGAACAGCACCCATTTGCCATCGGGCGACACGCGCGGCGCGAAGGTCAGATTGGTGTCGGGCACCAGCAGCCGCTGCCGCCCGCTTTCAATGTCATAGACATAGATGGCGGGGCGATCCTCGACATAGCTCATATAGACGATCGAGCGCTGGTCGGGCGACAGGCGCGGCGTCAGCGCGATCGCCTGGCCGTTGGTCAGGAAGCGGTGGTTGCCGCCATCCTGGTCCATGATCGCCAGCCGCTTGATGCGCTTGCCCTTGGGGCCGGTCTCGGAAACATAAACGACGCGGCTATCGAAATAGGGGCCCTCGCCGGTCAGCTTCGAATAGACCATGTCGGCGCATTTGTGCCCGGCGCGGCGCCATTCGCTCGGCGGCACGACAAAGCCCTGCCGCGCCAGTTCGGCGCGCGACGTCACGTCATAGAGATAGCAACCGACCGTCAGCGTGCCATCGCCATTGGCGCGGATGAACCCCTGCACCAGCGCCGACGCCCCGGCCCCGCCCCAATAATCGAAGGTCGGCGCGGTGACTTCGGGGAAGAGCACTGGCTTCACGCCCGAATCGAGCGGCTTGAACAGGCCCGAATTGCGCAAGTCGGTAGTGACGATCTGCGCGAGCTGCTGCCCGAGCTGATCGGTGCGGCCAGCCGGCGTATTGACCACGTCGGAGGTCGGCATCACCGGAATGGCGATGCCGAGCGGGGCAGACACGCCGCCCACGACATCGACCACCAATTCCCCTTGCTGCTGCGGGTTGGTGCCGCCGGGTTGGCCGGGAGCCTGCGGCGCGGGTGCGCCGGTCTGCGGCGCGTTTGGGAACGGCACGGGCAAAGGTGCCGGTGCGGTCTGCGCCTCGGCCACACCTGCGGCGACACCGGCGAGCGCAAGCGCGAGGATCATCTTGTGGAACATCATCGTCCTTCTCAGCCCGGCATGTGGTATGTCAGGGTAAACACCTTCCACCCGCGTGGCACGTCATAAAGCTCGAGCGGCAGCCCGCGTAGCGGCGTGCAGCCCATGAAGGTCGCAATCGCGGCACGGTCCACCGCATCGACATAGATGCGGTTATCGTCATCGACGCCGCGGTGGCTGGGCAGGATCGCCGGGCGCGCCGCCAGCGACCCGTCGCGATTAAACTGCAAGCGCACATAAGCGACGATTTTCGCCGCGCCCGGGCCGGGAATGACCTGGCGATTGGCGCAGGGTTGCACTTGCCGCTGAATCGCCGAGCCGATGTCCGCCGTTGCCTTGGCATCCATCGTCGCGCCCGGGGCGGCTTGCGACACCTTCGCGTGCGACGGGGCCTGGGTCAGCCCTTTGCGGAAATCATCGTCGAGCAGCGATCCGGTCGGGCGCGGCTTGGTCGCTTTCGGGTTGGTACCGGCCGCCTTGGCCACGGTCGCCTTGGCCTCGGTCTTCGCCGCAGGAGCCGCCGCCTTTGCAGGCGGCGTCTTGGTCTTGACCGGCTTATCGGGCTTTTCCGCGACGGGCTTTTTGGGCGCAGGAACGGGCTTGGGCGCTGGCTTGGGCGGTGGTGCCGCCTCCGGCTGCGGCTTGGGCGGAGCGGGTTCGGGCGTAACCTTTGCAACCTTGGCCGGAGGCGGGGCTTCTTCGGGAGGCCCCGCTTCGGGGGCAGTGGATTGTGCGGGCGGCTCTGGTGCCGCCGGAGCGTGCTGATCAAGCGCGACATCGTCGGCGAGCGACACTTCGATTGGCTTGTTCTGCGGCGGCGGGGGCGGGGCGCTTGTCCAGGCAAGCGACAGCAGCGCGAACACCGCGACATGGCCGACCACGGCCAGCCCAAGCCCCAGTCCGTCACGCTGCGTCATTTGCCGTCCTGGCCGACCGTAACCAGCGCGACGCGGTTGAGCCCGGCGCGGTTGAGTTCGCCCATCACGCGCATCACCCGCCCATAATCGAGCTTGCGATCGGCGCGCAGGAACACTTGCGGCGGCTTGGCAGGATCGGCCTTGGCGGCGATCTGCGACAGAATATCGGGCAGCAGCGCCTCATTGACCGCTTCCTTGTCGACGAACAGCTTGCCCGCGGCATCGATCGAAATCTGTACCGGCTTCTGGTCCTGATCGAGCGGCTTGGCGCGGCTGTCGGGCAAATTCACCGGCACGCCCGCTGTCAGCAACGGTGCGGTGACCATGAAGATGATCAGCAACACCAGCATCACGTCGACCATCGGCGTAACGTTGATGTCGGCCATCGGTGCGCGCCGCCCGCGGCCGCGCTGGGAGGGAAGGTTCATCGCCATCGCGGTTTACGCCCTGCCCGCGATCCGGAGGGACCCCATAGACAGCACGCTCACCGCCGAACCTCGACTTCAAGCTGGCGGCTGAGGGTTGCGTGGAACGCATCGGCAAAGCGGTTGAGCCGCGCCTCGATCCGGTTGATGCTGTGGCTGAAGCGATTGTAGGCGATCACCGCCGGAATGGCGGCAAACAGGCCGAGCGCGGTCGCGAACAGCGCCTCGGCAATGCCCGGTGCCACCACCGCGAGCGACGTGTTCTGCGCCGCCGCAATGCCGGTGAAGCTGCGCATGATGCCCCACACCGTGCCGAACAAGCCAACGAACGGCGCGACCGCGCCGACCGTCGCCAGGATGTTCAACCGGTCCGACAGCGTATCGATCTCGCTTGCCACCGCCGAGCCCATCGCCGTCGCCAGCCGCTCCCGCGTGCCTTCACGGTCGACATGGCCGCCTGCGGTCGAGCGCCGCCATTCCGCGACCCCCGCCGTAAACACGCGCGCGATCGGCAATGTGTTCTCGCTTTCCACGCGGTGGAACGCATCGATATCCTCGGCCTTCCAGAAATCCCGCTCGAACCGCGTGATCTGGCGACGCGTGCTGCCCAGCTTGAACAGGAAACCAAGGATCACCGCCCAGGTCGCGACGCTCGCCAGCATCAGGCCGATCATCACCGTCTTCACCACCCAATCCGCCTGAAGGAAAAGCGCGATCGGCGACAGTGTCGTCGCATCGGTATTGAGCATGAATCCAGTCACGAACGTTGATCTCCTGCTGTCGTAACGCCTTCGCCCATCACTTGGGCGAAGGCGGCAATCCAATCCCTGGGCTGGCGCACCGCGCGCCCCGCTGCACCGACCAGCGCTGCGGTCACGTCTGCCTCGGTCAGTATCTCACCGCCGCGCATGACTCGCTGATGAATATCGACCGATGCAGCGCGAACTTTTGTAAGCCTGGTCACAACGAGCAGCGCGTCATCGAGTTTCGCCGGCGCGCG
This sequence comes from Sphingomonas sp. PL20, assembly GCF_017875905.1. Lineage (NCBI taxonomy): Bacteria > Pseudomonadati > Pseudomonadota > Alphaproteobacteria > Sphingomonadales > Sphingomonadaceae > Sphingomonas > Sphingomonas sp. PL20. The sequence goes on from NZ_JAGINH010000002.1 coordinate 3,567,369, forward strand.
ATAGCGGATGTTGAGCGCGGTCACGGCATAGGCCCCGCCGCCGCTTTCCTGATGCGCACGCTGGTCGATGCCCGCCTGGCGCAGCATGTCCGAACGCGCCCGCTCCATATAGCGCAGATAATTGGCGTGGTAGACGATCCCCGAAAGATCGGTGTCCTCGAAATAGACGCGCAGCGCGAAACGATGCTCGCCTGCGACGATACGGCCTTGCGTCGGCAAATCGAGGTCGGCGTGCGGCATGACGTCGCCCTGTAACGGCACGCGCGCGATCCGAAAACCCCGGATAGGCGCGCCGTACCTACTGGACGGCCATGGTGTATCGCTTAAACAGAACACATGATCGATTCCCCGCACGCGCCCGCCTTGCGCATCCGAGGCCTGGCCAAGAGCTTCGACAAGCCTGTCATCGCCGGGCTCGATCTCGATATTGCCGGGGGTCAGCTTTACGCGCTGCTCGGCCCGAACGGCGCGGGCAAGACCACCACGCTGCGGATGGTCGCAGGGCTCGCCAAGCCCGACGCCGGGTCGATCGAAATTTTCGGCATCAACACCCGGCGCGATCCGCTTGGGGCCAAGGCGATCACCGCCTGGCTGCCCGACGAGCCAATGCTCTATGACAAATTGTCGCCGCTCGAATATCTCGCGTTCGTCGCCGGGCTGTGGCGGATGGACCCCGGCTTCGCGGCGCGCGAGGCCGATCGGCTGCTCCACTGGCTCGATTTGTGGGAGCAACGCGACACGCGCTGCGAAGGCTTTTCGCGCGGCATGAAGCAGAAGGTCGCGCTGGCGGGGGCGTTGATCCATGATCCCAAGCTGCTGATCCTCGACGAACCGCTGACCGGGCTCGATGCGAACATGGCGCGTTCGGTCAAGGATGCGCTGCGCGCGCAGGTGGAAGCGGGCAAAACCGTAATCGTCACCACCCATATCCTCGAAGTGGCCGAACGCATGGCGGACCGCATCGGCATCATCGGCGGCGGGCGCTTGCTCGCCGAGGGCACGCTCGACGAACTGCGCGACCGCGCGGGCACCGAGGGCATGACGCTGGAAGACACCTTCATCCGCCTGACCAGCGCGGAGCCCGTCGCCGCATGAACTGGGCGATGCGCCGGGCACGCCCGGGAAGCTTCGCCTGGCTGGCGCTGCACGAATTGCGCCTGACCTTCCGCGCCCGCCCCAGCAAGGGTGCCTCGCGCTGGATCGGCTATGGTCTGCTCGCGCTGTGGCTGTTGATCGGATGTGCAACCGGCTGGGCGCTGCGGGATACCCCGATTCCGGTCTTGCCCGAGATGTTGATCGGCGCGCTTGGGGCGAGCCTGCTCGCGCTGACCTTCATGACCGCGCAAGCGATGATCGGCAGCCAGCGCACACTCTATGATAGCGGCGACCTGTCGCTGCTGTTTACCGCGCCCGTGCCCGAACGAACGGTCTTGCTGGCCAAATTGCTGGGGATCGCGGGTGCGATTGCTCTGACCTACGCAACCTTGCTGTTGCCGATGGTCGTCCCGGTTGCGATTCTCGGCCATCCACAGCTGTTCGGGCTGGTCGCGTTGCTCGCCGCACTCGCTTTTGCCGCCGCCGCTCTTGGCCTCGCGCTGACGCTGACGATCGCCACGCTGGTCGGCCCGCGCGCCGCGCGCACCGTCGGGCAGATCGTCGCGGCAGTGCTCGGCGGCGCGATCTTCCTCGGCACGCAATTGGTGTCGCATAGCGACCGGCGCGCGGGTGCCTTGGTCGCGTTGTTCGAGCGTCTGCGCGCAAACGGCGTTGGATCGCACGGGCTCTCCGCTTTGCCCGGTCGCGCGGCCTTGGGCGATCCGCTCGCCATCGTCATCCTGCTGGGCGGTGCGCTGCTGCTGTTCTTCGCCGCCGGATCGGCGCTGCAGCGGCTGTTCCTGTCGGGCTATCAGGATGGCGGGATGCGCCTGTCGCGCAGCAAGCCGACCGGCCGCGCCAGCGGACGCCTGTTTCACGCCGGGCTGACGCGCACGATCTTCGCCAAGGAGTGGCGGCTGCTGGCGCGCGACCCGGCGCTCGCCTTCCAGATCGTGGTGCGGCTGATCTACATGGCCCCCTTATTGTTCGTCGCCTTTGGCAAGGGGCACACCCTTCCGCTCCCGGCGACCTTGGCGTTTGGCAGCGTGTTCATCGCAAGCCAGCTCGTCGGCAGCTTTGCCTGGCTGACGGTTTCAGCGGAAGATTCGCGCGATCTGCTGGCGGTGGCACCGGTCGGCAAGGACGAGATCGACATTGCGAAACTGCTCGCCGCCTTTGCGATGGCCACGCCGTTCGCGCTGCTACTGCCGATCGCTATCGCAACCCAGACGGTGCCGGGGGCCGCGATCACGCTGGTGATGACCGCCTTTGGCGGCGCGGCGGCGGGCTATGTCGAACTCAAGCTCGGCAAACCCGGCCAGCGCAGCACCTTCGTGCGCCGTCGCCAGGGCGGCGTGGTCGCGGGCATCTTGTCGTTGCTGATCGCGCTGGTGTTCGGCGGTGGCGCGGCGCTCGCGGTGTTCCTGCTCGGCGGCGGGTTGGCGCAGCTCGGCTGAGGCTCAGGCCGCGCGCTGTGCCAGCGCGGCGGCGGCTTCCTCCATCAGGCTGGCGATGATGTCGGCAACCGGTTCTTCCTTGGTGACCATGCCGACCGACTGGCCCGCCATCAGGCTGCCATGCTCGACATCGCCCTCGATCACCGCGCGGCGCAGCGCGCCCGCCCAATAATGTTCGATTTGCAATTGCGCCTCGCCCATCGCGATCGTGCCCTCGTCGAGCGCTTGCGCCACTTCGCGCTGCTTGGCGGTGAACAGATCGGCCCCGGCGTTCTTCAGCGCGCGCACCGGGATGACCGGCAAGCGCGGGTCGATCTGCACGCTCGCCACCGCATCGCGCGCCGAAGCGCGCAGAAAGGCCTTCTTGAAGTTCGGATGCGCAATGCTCTCGGTCGCGCAGGCAAAGCGCGTGCCGAGCTGCACGCCCGCCGCGCCCATGTCGAGATACGCAGCGATCGCCTCGCCGCGTCCGATGCCCCCCGCCACGAACACTGGCACCTTGTCGGCGACGTCGGGCAGGATTTCCTGCGCAAGCACGCTGGTCGACACCGGGCCGATATGCCCGCCCGCTTCCATGCCCTCGACGACCAGCGCATCCACGCCCGAGCGGATCAGTTTCTTGGCGAGGCTGAGCGCCGGGGCAAAGCAAATCAGCTTGGCACCCTTGGCCTTGATCGCGTCGATCGATCCCGCCGGGGGCAAGCCGCCGGCCAGCACGACATGGCCGACGCCGTGGCGACTGCACACCTCAATCAGATCGAACAGCGCGGGGTGCATGGTGATGAGGTTCACCCCGAACGGCTTGTCGGTCATCGCCTTGGTCGCGGCGATTTCGGCATCGAGCAATTCCGGCGTCATCGCGCCACAGGCGATCAGGCCGAACCCGCCCGCATTGGAAATCGCCGAGACAAGGTGCCGCTCGGACACCCACGACATCGCGCCGCAGATGATCGCGGTCTGGCTGCCGAGAAAGGCGGTTCCGCGCGCCATGCGGCGCTGAAGACGCTCCGCGCCGGAAAGCGGAGCTACAATGGGGGTCGCTTGGGTCATGCCATCGTGCCTAGCCGCTACGGGCAAGACCATCTAGCCCCATCCGACATTCCCCCGATCAGCCGTTCACACCGGCGAAGCAAACGCTCGTCCTTTCCGCGCGCCATTCGCTCCAGATCGGAGCAACCTCGCTCAATCATCGCGGCAAACCGTCAAATTGGTTCAGCAACACGGTGCAATAATCTCCATCCATAGTATGAGCGTCATGTCGCTTATAGGATGTTGCGATGACACTATCACCGACGCCTTCTACGCATCATATCTATTGATCGTCTTTCATCGGGATAGCGATCTACCGCCTAGACTGGCTGATCTGATACCTCTTGTCGCAAGTTAGTGATGTGCAGCGTATCCTTCTCGCAATGGAGATGATCATGCCTAGCCAATATACCATCTATCTGGTCAACCAGTCTTCCTCGACTCAGACATTCTGGTGCTTCCTCACCCGGCCTGCAGAAATCGCGAGCGATCCCAACGTCTTTGCCAATTCGAGCGCCTCGATCGCGATCGATTCGAACGATCCGAGCACGAATTACTTCGTCATTCCCGTGCAATATTCGGTCGGCGCGGGTGCCAGCAACAACGCCGTCGGCCTCGACGTTCAAGTCACTTCGACGATCTCGCAAAACAGCGAGCTCGCGCAGGTGTGGAACGCCGATTATGCCAACGCTCCGCCCAAAAAGGGGCCAAAACTGAACTTGGCGAGCACGTCGACCGGCCCCAACAGCATCAAACTCGTCACCAATTCCTTCAACCAGGAAGATAACGAGGCGCTGGGCTGGTACAGCAACCAGTCGTTCGGCATCCAGACAGCCAGCGGTTTCATGGGGATGACCTGGTCTCCCTCGCCCAACCAAAGCCGGACGCTGACGCCGAAACTCAGCTTCTATATCAGCGTTGGATCGTTCGGATCGTCGACCCTCGCCGACTGGACGCAAGTGAGCAACGACTCCGCCCAGGTTTCGGTCCCCGGCTCCTTCTCCGGCGGGGCCTGCACCGTAACGCTGCTGAACAACGGAAAGTGGAAGATCGCGCCGGGCAAGCCAGCTCAGTTCGCGTTGCTGGAAAACCTGGCTTTCCTGAAATCCGATGAGCATTCGCAGTTGATGGCGATGGCGTATCTGGAAGATGCCACGATCCAACAGGATACCGTGACGCAGGTTCACTGGGACACGGCGTCTGTGGCAAAGCTTTCCGCCGAAGAAGAAGCTGAGGGCTATGTCGCGAACACGTTCCTCACCGGGACGATCACCGTGGCGACAGCGTTGACGGCCGGATTTGCCTACTTCGTGGTGAGCGGGGTGCAATTCTCGATCACCAGCGTCAACGGTGCCACCACCGTGAACTTCAGCTATAGCGGTGCGCAATCGGCCGCCACCATCCAAAACCTCCTGGTCGCGGGTGCCCAGGCCATCTTTGGCGGCAACAGGCCCTGAAGGGCGCAACCGTCCGTGCGGCTCGGCAAAGGCGACATCCCGGTGAAAACCACCCCCTTCTCACCGACGCCCGCCGAGCTCGCACAGGCAAACCCGCGCTTCACCCCGGTGGCTGCAGACACGCTGTATGCAGCCACCGCATACCCGCCCACCACGACCGTCACCATCAAACCTGCGCAGGATTACGCAATCGCGCTGGTGGCGACCTTCTTCCCCGTAAACATGGCGCAGCTTGGCGGGGAACGCATCGTCGCCGGACTGCAGACCGTCGACACCACCGTCTACATCGCCTTCAACCGCGATCTGCCGGTGTCATGGTTCGCATCGATTTATAAGACGGGCGAGATCAGCCCCAATGCGGCGGCGTTTCCCTATTCCAGCGATGCCGACAGCTTCATACTGCCGCTCAACAAGGCGGTCACGCTCACCCATGATTCGGCCGGGTGGCACATCCCGAGCTATGATGCCACGCTCTACAAAGTGACCGTCGGCTTTGGCCTCGGCAGCGATCCGATCTTTTGTGCCTATGCACTGCAAGTCTCGCCCGTCAGCACCGCCGTGGTGGCAGCGGGCGGATTTCAGCTCGTCCGCAATGCGGGCGGGCAGGAGATCGGCGACGTCATCTCGGTGGCGGAGGAAGCCTGGTCGATGCCGATCGGCGGGCAATATATCCTGACCTTCGATGCTTCCGGTAACGGCACGCTCAGCACGCGCTGAGCGGGCCGTTTTCGCCGTTCAGGCGGCATCCTCGGCATCGAGGCCATACGCCGTGTGCAGCACGCGCACCGCGAGTTCGGTATAATCCTCCTCGATCAGCACCGAGACCTTGATCTCGCTGGTCGAAATCGCCTGGATGTTGATGCCGCGCTCGCCCAGCGTGGAAAACATCGTGCTGGCGACACCGGCATGGCTGCGCATGCCCACGCCCACCACCGAAATCTTGGCCACGCGCGTGTCGTGCACCAGCGACACGAAACCGATCTTCTCGCGCGCGGCGTTCAGCGCCTCGATCGAGCGCGCCAGATCGGCCGCCGGTACGGTGAAGGTCACGTCGGTCGAGCCTGCCGCATGGGCGATATTCTGGATAATCATGTCGACGTTGATGTTCGCCGCCGCGAGCGGCTCGAAGATCGACGCGACCGCGCCGGGCTTGTCGGGCACTGCCGTCAGCGTGATCTTGGCTTCGTTCTTGTCATGCGCGATGCCGGTGATGAGCTGGCTTTCCATGTCTGCAATCTCCTCTTCGCCCACGATCATCGTGCCGGGCAACGTATCCGCCATCGGTGCATCCTCGCCCGTGAAGGACGACAGCACTTGCACGCGCACGCCTTCCTTCATCGCGAGCCCGACCGAGCGTGTCTGGAGCACCTTCGCGCCGACGCTGGCAAGCTCCAGCATCTCTTCGTAGGTGACCTTCTTCAATTTGCGCGCGCGCGGCACGATGCGCGGGTCGGTGGTGTAGACCCCGTCGACATCGGTATAGATGTCGCAGCGATCGGCCTTCATCGCCGCGGCCATCGCCACGGCCGAGGTATCGGAGCCGCCACGGCCAAGCGTGGTGACGCGGCCTTCCGCATCGATGCCCTGGAAACCGGGGATAACCGCCACTTCGCCCGCCGCAAGGCTGGTCTCCAGCGCTGCCATGTCGATTCCCTCGATCCGGGCCGAGGCGTGCGCGTCCGACGTGGCGATCGGCAATTGCCAGCCGAGCCAGCTCCGCGCGGGCACGCCCGCCGCCTGCAGCGCGATCGCCAGCAAGCCGCTGGTGATCTGTTCGCCTGCCGAAACGACCACGTCATATTCCTTGGGGTCGTAAAGCGACGAGGCTTCGCGGCAGAAGCCGACCAACCGGTCGGTCTCGCCCGCCATCGCCGACACCACCACCGCGACCTGATTGCCCGCCGCGACTTCGCGTTTGACGCGCGCGGCCACGCTACGGATCCGTTCGATCCCGGCCATCGAGGTGCCGCCGAATTTCATCACGATACGGGCCATGCGCAGCAGACATCCTTGAGCTGGGGCTTGGGCTATTGGGGGCGTCCTGATAGGAAGCACGCATGAAGAGCGCAACCGTAACGTCTGTAACCACTATCAACCCCGCCGAGGCCGCCCATTTCGGCGCGATGGCGGCGGAGTGGTGGGATCCGAAGGGGTCCTCTGCGATGCTGCACCGCTTGAACCCGGTGCGGCTGCGCTATCTGCGCGAACGCATCGACGCGCACTGGCATGGCGACGAGGCGGGCTTCACCCCGCTCGCGGGCAAGCGCGCGCTCGACGTCGGCTGCGGTGCCGGGCTGCTGTGCGAGCCGCTGGCCCGGCTGGGCGCAGACGTCACCGGGCTCGACGCGGCGGCGGAAAATGTCGCGGTGGCAAGCGCGCATGCCGCACAATCGGGCCTCGCGATCAACTATCGCACCGGCAGTGTCGAGGATCTGGACGGCGCGACCTTCGATCTGGTCACCAGCCTGGAGGTGATCGAACATGTCACCGATCCTGCCGCCTTCATCGCCGGTCTGGCGGGCGCGCTGGCCGAGGGCGGCCTGCTGATCCTCTCCACCCCCAACCGTACGGCATTGTCACGTCTCGCGCTGATCACCGTCGGCGAAGGCTTGGGGCAAATCCCGCGCGGCACGCATGACTGGGACAAGTTCCTGACGCCCGATGCTCTGACCGAATTGGTCGAGGCGGCAGGGTTGCGCGTGGTCGATGTGCGCGGGCTTGGCTTCTCGGTCGCCAAGGGCTTCGTGCTGTCCGATGATACCAAGCTCGATTATTTCGTAACGGCGGTGCGGGCGTAACACCTCCCCTCCCTGGAAGGGAGGGGCCGGGGGGTGGGTGGCTCTCCGTGCTGGGCGAGGGTCCGACCAACGGGCCGACCCACCCCCGCCCCCTCCCTTCCAGGGAGGGGGGTCAGCGCTCGCTACAACCCCAGCCGTCGCTCCAGCCACCGCGCCGCACCCTCAGGCGACACTTTGTCGCGATCACGGTCGACCAGATAATTCGCCTCGCGCATGACCGACACCGGAATGCGCCCGACCAGCGGGGTGAGCGCCGCCGCCAGCCGAGCGTCCTTCGCCCGCTTGGGTGCCAGCAGCAGGATCGCATCATAACCCGGAATCGCGCGGCGCGGGTCCGTAAGCACGGTCAAATGCTCCGCCGCGATCCGCCCGTCCGACGAAAAGGCCGAGATGACATCGGCCTGACCGCTCTCCAGCGCGCGATACATGAAGGTCGGGCTATAGGCATGCGTCGCGGCAAAGCGGATTGGATAGGCACGCTGCACCGCCGCCCATTCGGGCCGCTCCAGAAACTCGAGATCGGCGCCGAGCGTCAGCCCCGGCACCGCGCGCACCAGATCGTCGAGCGAGACGATCCCCTTCGCTCGCGCCGCCTCGCCGCGCATCGCAAAGGCATAGGCATTTTCGAACCCCAAAGCTCCGAGCAGCCGCACCCCTGAGGTCCGCGCACTCCAGTTGCCGATCGCCGCTACCATCGCGGGCCGCGCGGGCGTATCACTGCGTCGCATCGCATTGGTCCACAGCGTCCCTGCATAATCGACATAGACGTCGATCGCGCCCGAACTGAGCGCGCCATAGATCACCGCCGAGCCCAGCCCCTCGCGATATTCGACGCGGTAGCCCGCGCGTTCCAGCCGATGCCCGATCACGCGCGCGAGGATATATTGCTCGGAGAAATTCTTGCTGCCGATCACGATCGTCGGCGCACGCGGCACCGCCAGCGGCGCGAGCGCGGCCAGCACGCCTAACAGCAGTACCGCGCCCGCTGCAAAGACTCGCCCGCGCCTGCGGGTCGCAATACCGCGCTCGATCAGCCCGAGCAGTGCGTCCACCGCCAGCGCCAGCCCCGCCGCGCTGACGCACCCCGCCAGCACCAGCGCCCAATTCTGCGTCTGCAACCCGGCGAAGATCAAATCGCCCAGGCTCGGCTGGCCAACCGTGGTAGACAAGGTCGCGGCGCCGATCGTCCACACCGCCGCCGTGCGCACCCCCGCCATCAGCACGGGTGCCACCAACGGGGCCTCGACCAAGCGCAGCTTCTGCCATGCCGTCATGCCGATGCCGTCCGCCGCCTCGATCACCGCAGGGTCGATCCCGGCCAGCCCGGTCACGCCGTTGCGCAGGATCGGCAGCAGCGCATAGAGCGTCAACGCCAGCAGCGACGGCAAGAAGCCGAGCGCGGGAATCCCGCCCCCGACCAGCCCCGACACGAACAGCAACAGCGGATAGAAGAGCGCGAGCAGCGCCAAGCTCGGGATCGTCTGCACCAGACTGGCAAAGCCCAGCGCCACGCGCGCCACACCCGGCCGCCGCGCCGACCAGATCGCCAGCGGCAGACTGATCGCCAACCCCAGCGCCAGCGCCGCCGCCGCGAGCAGCAGATGCGCCGCCAGCAGCGGCGGCACGCGCGTCATCGCGTCGAGGAACGGGCTCATGCCCCGTCCTCCAGTGCGCGCAACCGGCGGGCCTGTTCGCGCGGCACCGCCACCAATGCATCCGCCACCGCGCCCCCCTGTCCGGCGAGCAAGGCTTGCGGTGTCGCGTCCGCCACGATCCGCCCGGCGTCCATCACCAGCACGCGGTCGGCCAGGATCAGCGCCTCGGCCATGTCATGCGTCACCAGGATCGTGGTCAGGCCCAGCCGGTCGTGGAGCGCCCGCACCTTCGTGCCGAGTTGGTCGCGCGTCACCGGATCGAGCGCACCGAACGGCTCGTCGAGCAACAACAGCCCCGGCGCGGTGGCGAGCGCGCGCGCCACGCCGACGCGCTGGCGTTGCCCGCCCGACAGCGCATCGGGCATCCGCGCGGCGAAAGCCTGCGGCAAATCGACCAGATCGAGCAACGCCGCGACACGCGCCGCCGTGTCACGCTCCCCCGCCAGCCGCAGCCCGATCGCGACATTCTCGCCGACCGTCATATGCGGGAACAGCCCGATATTCTGAAAGACATAGCCGATCCGCCGCCGCAGCGCATATGCGGGTCCATCGGCAACGTCCGCACCATCGATCCGCACGACGCCCGCACTCGGCACGATCAAACGGTTGATCATCTTGAGCAGCGTCGATTTGCCCGATCCCGAACTGCCGACCAACGCAACGAAAGCGCCGCCCGCAATCTCCAGCGAGACATCGTCCACCGCGACCGCGCCGCCGGAGTAGCGCTTGGTCACCGCGGCGAATGCCACGCTCGGGCCTGTACTGTGCGAATCCGCCATCGACGCGGACACTGGGGGAGGATACCGTTTGCGTCAAAGGGGAGAGGCACTATGGCCCAACAAAAGGCGATCTTCATCACGGGCGGCGGCTCGGGCATCGGCCAGGCGACCGCGCGGCTGTTTGCCGAGCGCGGCTGGCGCGTTGGCTTGGCCGATGTCAACACGACGGGCTTGCGCGAAACCGCCGCAATGCTGCCGACCGGCATGGTCGAGACCTATCCGATGGACGTGCGCGACCGCGCCGCCTGGGTCGCCAGCCTCGACGCCTTTACCGCGACCACCGGCGGGCGGCTCGACGTGCTGTTCAACAATGCCGGGATCGGCACCGGCGGGCCGATTATCGACATGACGTTCGACGATCTCGACCGCGTGGTGGCGATCAATCTGGTCGGCGTGCTCAATGGGGCCAAGATCGGCTATGCCTATCTCGCGCGGACGCCCGGATCGTGCCTGCTCAACACCGCCTCCGCCTCGGCCATCTACGGCTCGTCCGGGCTTTCGGTCTATTCCGCGACCAAATTCGGCGTGCGTGCGCTGACCGAAGCGCTGGACGGCGAATGGTATGGCGCAGGCGTCAAGGTGCGCGATCTGGTGCCGAGCTTCATCGATACGCCGCTGCTCGCGGTCCCGGCGGGCACTTCCAATTATTCGATCAAGCAAGTTGTCACCAATGCCGGGCTCGAACTGACCGGGGTCGATGCTGTGGCGCAGGCCGCATGGGACGCCGTGCATGGCGACAAAGTCCACACCTATGTCGGCAAAACCGCCGACCGTATGGCCTTTGCCGCCCGCTGGCTGCCCGGTCGCCTGCGCAAGATGATGCGCCGCGGGATCGCGACGTCAGCCGATTAAAAGGTCGATCGCTTCCGCCAGCGCCACGTCCTTATGCGACAGACCGCCTGCATCATGCGTGGTCAGCAGCACATCGACGCGGTTCCACACATTGGACCATTCGGGGTGATGATCGGCCTTTTCCGCGAGCAAGGCGACGCGCGTCATGAAGGCGAACGCCTCGCTGAAATCGGCGAAGGTGAAGGTGCGGGTGATCGCATCGCGCGCTTCGTCGAAATCCCATTCGTCGAGCGCGTCGAGCGCCTCGGTCCGTTCGTCTTCGCTCAGTGGTTCAACGCGCACCGCTTGCTCTCCTGCTGGCGCACCGTGCGCCTTCGCCGTAAGGCATAGAGGATGGTGCAGGCCGATCAACCTTCGGGCCCGTCTTTTGGCCCCGCCGCCGCTGCCGACGCCCCCGGCGCGGGCGACGCGCTCGCCTTTCGCGACGTCACCTGCGTGCGCGGCGGGCGCGTGCTGTTCGAACGCCTGTCCTTTGCGGTGCCGCCGGGCGGCGCGGCGTTGGTCACCGGCCCCAACGGCATTGGCAAATCGAGCTTGATCCGCGTTGCCGCCGGGCTATTGCGGCCCGCCAGCGGCGCGATTGCGGGAACGGCAACGCGTACGCTGATGGCCGAAGCCGCCGCGCTCGATGCCGCGCGCGCCTTGCGCGATGCGCTCGGCTTTTGGGCGGCGCTGGATGCCGACCCAGCCGATCCGAATGGGCGCGTCGCCCAGGCGCTTCATGCGGTCGGCCTGTCGCACATCGCCGAAGTGCCGGTGCGGCTGCTCTCGACCGGCCAGCGCCGCCGTGCAGCACTGGCCCGCGTCGTGGCGAGCGGTGCGATGCTGTGGCTGCTCGACGAACCCGCCAATGGCCTCGACGTGGCGAGCATCACGGTGCTCGAACACTTGATCGCGGCGCACCGCGGGCGCGGCGGCGCTGTGCTGGTCGCGACGCATTTGCCGATCGCCTTGCCCGATGCGCAGACGATCTCGCTGCTATGACCGGGCTTGGCGCGCTCATCACCCGCGACGTGCGCATCGCCTGGGCCAGCGGCGGCGTGGTCAATGCGCTCGCTTTCTTCCTGCTCGTCACCATCCTGTTTCCCTTTGCGGTCGGGCCCGACACGGCGTTGCTGGCGCGGATCGGCGGCGGGGTGATCTGGGCGGCGGCGCTGCTGGCGGCGTTGATGCCGGTCGAGCGGCTGGTCGGCCCCGATGCCGAGAGCGGCGTGCTCGATCAGTTGAGCGTGCGCGGTTTTTCAATGCCGGTGGTCGCGGCGGCGAAGATCGTCGCACACTGGATCAGCTTCGGGCCACCGTTGCTGCTCGCGACCGTCATCGCGGCGGGATTGCTGGGTTTGTCGACGCAAACGCTGGGCATGGTCGAGCTTGGGCTGCTGATTGGCACGCCGGGGCTGGCGGCGCTGGCGGTGGCGACGGCCGCGCTGGTGACCGGGCTGCGCGGCGCGGGCTCGGTCGCGGGGCTGGTGATGCTGCCGCTTGCCGTGCCGCTGCTGATTTTCGGCGCGGGCTCGATCGATGGCGGCGTGGGCGCGCTCAAACTGCTCGGCGCGGTCAGCCTGATGCTGGTGGCGGGCGCGCCGTTCGTCGCCGGCGCGGCGATGCGCGGCACGTTGGACTAAGCGCTCCAGCCCGACCGGTGCCGTCGATTAAGCCCGGCGGCCCAAAAAAATCTGAAAAAACTGTCATGTGGGGCGGGGCGGGAAACATTTGCGACAAACCATCGTTACACGATCCCAACGATGTTAAGCCCCCGCCCTCCCGCCTCTCATATCCTGGCCTATGCGCAGACGCTGGACGGCGGCGGCGTGGAAAAGGCGCTGCTGCGGCTGGTGCGCGGCTGGAGCGATCTCGGGCGCCGCGTCACCTTGGTGCTTGGCGACAGCACTGGCCCGCTCGCCCGCGATGTGCCGGCCGCCATCGAAACGCGCATTCTGGGTCGTCCTTCGATGATCGGCATGGGCAGCCTCGCCAGCGTGACCGAAGAGATCGCGCCGGACGTGCTGTTTTGCCCCGGCAACCATTATTCCGCGCTCGCCGCCTGGACCAAGATGCGGCTCGGGCGGCGCTGTCCGCCGATCGTGGCGAAGATCTCCAACGCGCTGGTTCGGCGCGATCATGGCGCGGCCTTTGCCGCCGCCTATCGCACCTGGCTGCGCTGGCATCCGCACTTTCTCGACGAACTGGTCGCGATGAGCCCGGCGATGGCCGACGAGGCGCGGATCGAAATGGGCGCGCGGCCCGAAATGCTGCACGTCATCCCCAATCCGCCGCTCCGCCCAGTGCTTGGGGCGAGCGTTCCGGCGCTCCCGAACGGGCGCTTTCTCCTCGGTGTTGGGCGGCTCGCGCCGCAAAAGCGCTGGGATCGGCTGATCGACGCCTTCGGCCAGATGGCGCAACGCGATTTGACCCTGGTGATCATCGGCGAAGGCAATGAGCGGGCTGCGCTCGAAGCGCACATCGCGCGCCTCGGCCTGCACGGTCGCGTGCTGCTGCCGGGACACGTCGCCGATCCGACGCCAATCCTGGCGCGCGCGGCGGCGCTGGCGCTGGTGTCGGATTTCGAGGGGGTGCCGGGCGTGTTGCGCGAGGCGCTCGCGGTGGGCACGCCCGTGGTGACCACCGATTCAAGCGTCGCCGTGCGGGAAATCGTAACCCATCCGTCGCTCGGCAGCGTTGTCCCGCCGGGCGATGCGGCGGCCTTGGTGGCGGCCCTCGACCATTGGCTGGTTCCCGGACGGGCGCGTCCGACGCCGGTCCCCCAACCCGGCGAAAATGCCGCCGCCGCTTACCTCGATCTGTTCGATCGCGTCGTGCTCGATCGTCGGGTCAAGCTTGCGGCTTGACCCGATCGGGGTGCGCCGCCGCGATTTCGGCCACATTTGCGGCTGCTTTATCAGCGGCCAGCAGGCGTGGGAACGCATCGAGCGGCACCGAAAAGCGCCGGGCATTGTAAAGCTGCGGCACTAGACAGACGTCGGCGAGATTCGGCGTATCGCCTCCCAGAAACGGTCCCGGCGCGGACGCTGTCATCGCCTCCAGCGCGGTCAGGCCTTCGACCATCCAATGCACATACCACGCCTCGCGCGCGGCCTGATCCGCGCCGAACTGGCTGGTCAGCCGGTTGAGCACGCGCAGATTGTCGATCGGGTGAAGATCGGCGGCGATCACCAGCGCCTGCGCCAGCACCGCCGCGCGCGCGGCCGGGTCTGACGGCACCATTGGCGGTTTTTTGTGCATCGCGTCGAGATAATCGATGATCGCGAGGCTCTGCGTCAGCACTGCCGTTCCGATATCCAGCGCGGGCAGCAGCCCTTGCGGATTGCGCGCCAGGAACGCCGCCGACCGCTGCTCGCCTTGCGTCAGATCGATTGCGACGCGGTCATAGGCGACGTGCTTGAGATTGAGTGCGATCCGCACGCGATAGGCGGCTGAGGACCGCCAATAATCGTAAAGGACCGGCGTCACGCTGCGCCCGCGCTTTCGTCTTGCGCCTCGGCTTCCGAACTGCGCTCGAGTGCCACCTTGATCATCGCGGTCAGCGGATCGGCCAGCGTCAGCCCCAGCACGCCAAACAGCGTTCCCGCCAGGATCTGCATCGACAGCGTCAGCGCGGGCGGCAAATCCACCGTGCGCCGCGCCACCATCGGGATGACGACATAGCCATCGAGCGTCTGAATGAAGACATAGATGGCGATCGCCCAGAAGCCGGTGTGCATCCCCGCGCTGAACCCGACCGCGACCATCAGCACGCCGCTGGTGATCGCGCCGATATTGGGGACGAACGCCAGAATGCCAGTGATGATGCCCAGCACCAGCGCCATCGGCACGCCCGCCAGTGCAAGCGCGATGCCCGTCATCACGCCTTCCAACGCCATGCCGAACAAGCGCCCGGCGAGCAGCCGCCGCATCGTCGTCGCCATCTGCTCAATCGTGCCGGCGAAGCGCGCGCGCTGGTCGCGCGGGATCAGCCATTGCAGCCCGCTTTCATACAAACGCGGTTCCATCGCAATGAACAGGCCGATCACCAGCACCATGACGAGGCTGGCCAGCGCGCCAAAGGCGATGCCGAGATAGGAGGTGAGCTTGCCGAACGAGCCCAGCGCCTGTTGCGCGATGCCGTTGAGATCAGCCTTGCCGGGCATGATGCCGATGCGCGACGCCCAATCCATCAGCTTGGTCGCCTGCGTCATCAAGGTGCTGCGCAATTGCTGAACCTGTTCGGTGATGCCTGCACCCGTCAGGTACATCACGCCCACGATGAACGCGACGGTCAGCACCACCACGATCAGCAACCGCCACGGCCGCCCGATCGGCAGCACGCGGCGCAGCAACCGCACGCCGCCGTCGAGCATCGAGGCGAAGACGAGCCCGCCGAAGATGATCAGCAGCGGCTGTACCAGCAGCACCACCAGCGCGATCGCCCCCGCAAGGCCGAGCCAGATCGTCGCGCGCTTCAGCTCCTGCCGCACGAACGGATCGCGCAGTTCGTTGGGGGCCGGTTCGCTGACCAGCTCAGGCTTTGCGCCCTGGCTCATTTATCGCGCTCGGCATGAAGCGAGGTGCCGGCGCGCCCGCCCCGGAAGGATTGCCCCCAGGTCAGCGGATTCCAGCTGCCCAGCCCGGTCTTGGAAAAGGTGATGAACTCGGCGCGGCCGCCAAGATATTCCCACGGCACCGGCCCACCCAGGCCCTGTTCGGCCAAGCTGAAGCGGCTGTCGGCACTGCGATCGCGATTGTCGCCCATCAGAAAAACATGCCCCGGCGGGATCAGCGTTTCGGGATAATTGTCGCCCGGCGATGGCCCCAGATCGACCGTCTCATAATGCCGCCCGTTCGGTAGCGTTTCGGTATAAATCGGCAGACGGCAATAGTTCTTTCCGTCTGCCCCGGTGTGGAGCGCGCCGGGATATTGCAGCGGGTCGCAGGTCACGCCGGGTTCCGACACCAGCGGCGCGCCGCCATAATTGGGGATGTCGACATAATGCAGCGGCCCGCGCTTCAACGGCACGCCGTTGAGGATGACGATGCCGTCGCGCACCGCGATACGGTCCCCCGGCAAGGCGATCAGCCGCTTGATATAATCGGTCTCGGTGCCGGGCGGGGTGACGATCACGACATCGCCGCGCTCGGGCAATTGCCCGAGCAAGCGGCCATGGATGAAGGGCAGCACATGGAAGGTCGGCGAGACGAACGACCAGCCATAGGGGAATTTGCTCACCACCAGCTGATCGCCAACCAGCAGCCCCGGCAGCATCGATTCCGACGGAATATAAAAGGGCTTGGCGATAAAGGTGTGGAAACCGAGCACCGCCAGGATCAGCCAGAAGATGCCGCGCAGCTCGGACGCCCAATCGGTCTTGGCCGGTTTGGTGGGAGAAGCCGTGGCGCGCTCGCTTTCGCCGGGCTCCCCGGCTTCGGTCGTGCTCAGCGCCAAGTCGTCCTTCATGTCTCGTCCTTCGGGCGCTCAGCCACCGCGCGCGCTTCAAGGACGACCAGCGCCTGTGCCCAGGGATGGTCGTCGGTCATCGTCAAATGTACCACCGCGACGTGGCCGTCGGGCGTCAACGCGTCAAGCCTCGCCTTGGCCCCACCGGTCAGCGACAAGGTTGGCGCGCCCGAGGGGGCGTTGACCACGCCAATGTCCTTCATGAACACGCCGCGCTTGAATCCGGTACCGACCGCCTTGGAAAAGGCTTCCTTGGCGGCAAAACGCTTGGCCAGCGTGCCCGCCTTGGTGAAGGGGCGCTTGGCTGCCTTGGCGCGCTCCACCTCGGTGAACACGCGCTGCTCGAAACGGTCGCCGAAGCGATCGATCGATGCCTGGATCCGCTCGATATTGCACAGGTCGGAGCCGAGCCCGATAATCACAACGAATTCCCCTCCCGCTTGCGGGAGGGGTTAGGGGAGGGGCGTAGCATCGCCGCAACGCGCGCCGGGACGTGCCCTCCCCCACCCCCTCCCGCAAGCGGGAGGGGAGAAGGCGTCCCGATGATCACCGCGCCGCGTCCATCGCTGCGCGCATTTGCTGCACGCTGGTCGCCAGCCCGACGAACAGCGCCTCGCCGATCAGGAAATGCCCGATATTGAGCTCGCGCACTTGCGGGATCGCCGCGATCGGCGCGACATTGGCATAGGTCAGTCCGTGCCCGGCATGGACCTCAATCCCGTTACGCGCGGCCAGTGCCGCCGCATCCGACAGGCGGCGCAGTTCGACCGCCTGCGCTTCGCCCTCCAGCTCGGCATAGCGGCCGGTATGCAGTTCCACCACCGGTGCCCCCAGGCGAATCGCTGCGTCGATCTGCCGCGCATCGGGCTCTATGAACAGCGACACGCGGATACCCGCCTCACGTAGCGCGGCGACCAAAGGGGCCAGAGTGTCGAACTGACCCGCCGCATCCAGCCCGCCCTCGGTCGTCCGCTCCTCACGCTTTTCGGGCACGATGCATGCCGCATGGGGCCGATGCCGCAAGGCGATCGACAACATTTCGTCAGTCGCCGCCATTTCCAGGTTGAGCGGGATCGTCAATTCGGATGACAGCCGCGCAATATCGTCGTCGGTAATGTGCCGCCGATCCTCGCGCAGATGCGCGGTGATGCCGTCCGCACCCGCCTCCGCCGCGAGCAACGCCGCGCGTACCGGATCGGGATAGCCCGACCCGCGCGCGTTGCGCACCGTCGCGACATGGTCGATGTTGACGCCGAGGCGCAGCGCCTTGCTCATGCCGCGCGGCTCCCCGGCTTGATCGCGGGAATCGCCGCCAATTCGGGCGGCAGCGAATCGGCGGCATAGGTCGGCACGTCGAGCCGGATCAGCGGGAAGAACGGCACGCCCAGATCAGCGGTCCCGTTCGAGCGATCGACCAACGCCGCCGCCGCCACCGTCTCGCCGCCCGCGCGCGCAATCGCGGCGATCGCCTCGCGCGAGGAAAGTCCTGTGGTAACAACGTCTTCCATCATCAACACCGGGGTGCCCGGATCGAGCCGGAAACCGCGGCGCAGCTCAAACACGCCCTCAGGCCGTTCGAGAAACATCGCGGGCACGCCCAGCGCGCGCGCCATTTCGTGCCCGGCAATCACCCCGCCCATAGCGGGCGACACCACGGCGGCGATGCTGTCGCGAATCTCGGCAGGGATGCGGGCGGCCAGCGCCGTCGCCAGGCGGCTGCCCCGCGCCGGATCCATCAACACGCGCGCGCATTGCAAATAGCGCGGCGAGCGCAAACCGGACGACAGGATGAAATGCCCCTCCAGCAACGCCTCGGCGGCGCGGAATTCGCCCAGAACATCGTCGTCGGTCATCGTGGTGGTCATCACTTCTGGTCCTGCGGAATGGGATGCCTGATTAGGGTCCGGGGGGCGCTGGTGCAACGATTGCGCCAAAAAAGGTGCCGCGCGGCTTGAGGCCCCGGCATCGCCTGCGTATAGACACAGGATAGAGGGCACATATCTGCCCCATCCTGCCCCGCACGATCGGGGCGATTGATAGGGGTAGACGCAGGGGATGCACATGATCGGGATCAAATCGATCGTACTGGCAGCTGGGCTGGCGATGTTGAGCGTTGGGGCGGCGCAAGCGGCACCCGCTGCGCCAGCCGCAAAGGCTGTGGCGGCCGCACCCGCCGCAACCGTGTCGCAGGATCCGATGCTCGCGGTCGACGGCGCGCCGGCCATGGCGATCGACCCCAAGGTCGGCCAGCCGGTTGACGGACTCATCACCATCCAGCCGCAAGTCACCCCCAATGGGCAGCAGGCGCTGTGGTTTCACAACACGCTGCTGATGCCCGTCATTACCGGCATTTGTATCCTGGTGCTGGTGCTGCTCGGCTGGGTGGCGCTGCGCTATCGCCGCGCGGCCAATCCAGTCGCCTCGAAGACGTCGCACAACACTATTCTCGAAGTGTTGTGGACCGGCATTCCGGTGCTGATCCTGCTCGGCCTCGCTTTGCCGTCGATCGGGCTGCTGCAGGCGCAGTACAAGCCCGCGCCCAAGAATGCGGTGACGCTGAAGGCGATCGGCAACCAATGGTATTGGACCTATCAATATCCCGATCATGGCGGGTTCGAGATCACCTCCAACATGCTCAAGGAAGCGGGGGAAATCGGCAAGGGCGAACGCGCCCGGACCGCGATCGACGGCCCGCGCCTGCTCGCTACCGACAATCGCGTCGTGCTGCCGGTCGGCGTGCCGATCCGCCTCATCACCACCGCCAATGACGTGATCCACAGCTGGGCAATCCCGGCCTTCTGGATCAAGCTCGATGCAGTGCCCGGCCGCCTGAACGAAACCAGCTTCACGATCAACAAGCCCGGCGTCTATTTCGGCGTCTGCTCGGAACTGTGCGGCGCGCGGCATGGCTATATGCCGATCACGGTCGAGGCGGTTAGCCCGGCGGTGTTCGCGCAGTGGATCAAGGCCAAGGGCGGCACCATGCCGGGTGCCGCGCCTGCGCCCGCCGCCGCGCCCGCAACCGCCACCGCTTCGATTGCCACCCCAGGCGCACCGGCCCCGACCGCTGCCGTCGTCACCGCTGGACAATAAGCCATGACCGACACCGCCCTCACCCCCAGCGCCTTCGAGGCGCATCATGATGACGCCCACGCGCATGACACGCATGAGATGTCGTTCTTCGCGCGCTGGTTCATGTCGACCAACCACAAGGACATCGGCACGCTGTACCTGATCTTCGCAATCGTCGCGGGGATCATCGGTGGTGGCATTTCGGGCCTGATGCGCCTCGAACTGGCGCAGCCGGGCATCCAGTATCTCGGCATCTGGGCAAGCTATTTGCCCGGCGGCGAGCAGGGCCTCGACCATTCGCTGCACCTGTGGAACGTGCTGATCACCGCGCACGGCATCATCATGGTGTTCTTCATGGTCATGCCCGCAATGATCGGCGGCTTCGGCAACTGGTTCGTGCCGATCATGATCGGCGCGCCCGACATGGCCTTCCCGCGGATGAACAACATCTCGTTCTGGCTGCTCATCCCCGCCTTCACGCTGCTGCTCGCCTCGCCCTTCTTCGGCGGTGCCGGTAACGGCTGGACGCTCTACGCGCCGCTCTCAACCTATGGCGAGCCTGGCCCGTCGACCGACATGGCGATCCTCGCGCTGCACTTGGCCGGTGCCTCGTCGATCCTCGGCGCGATCAACTTCATCACCACCATCTTCAACATGCGCGCGCCGGGCATGACGCTGCACAAGATGCCGCTGTTCGTGTGGTCGGTGCTGGTCACTGCCTTCCTGCTGCTGCTCTCGCTGCCGGTGCTGGCGGCAGCCATCACCATGCTGCTGACCGATCGCAATTTCGGCACCACCTTCTTCGACCCCGCCGGTGGCGGCGACCCGATCCTGTACCAGCATCTGTTCTGGTTCTTCGGCCACCCCGAAGTGTACATCATGATCCTGCCGGGCTTCGGCATCGTCAGCCAGGTGATCTCGACCTTCTCGAAAAAGCCCGTCTTCGGCTATCTCGGCATGGCGTACGCGATGGTCGCGATCGGCGTGGTCGGCTTCGTCGTGTGGGCGCACCACATGTTCACGACGGGCCTCAGCGTCAACACCAAGATGTACTTCACCGCGGCCACGATGGTGATCGCGGTGCCGACCGGCATCAAGATCTTCTCCTGGATCGCAACGATGTGGGGCGGCTCGCTCACCTTCAAGACGCCGATGCTGTGGGCGATCGGCTTCATCTTCATGTTCACCGTCGGCGGCGTCACCGGCGTGGTGCTCGCCAATGGCGGCATCGACGATTATATGCAGGACAGCTATTATGTGGTGGCGCATTTCCACTATGTGCTGTCGCTGGGCGCGGTCTTCTCGCTCTTCTCGGGTTTCTATTACTGGTTCCCGAAAATGACCGGCAAGATGTACAATGAGTTTCTCGGCCAGCTGCATTACTGGGTCTTCTTCGCCGGCGTGAACTTGCTGTTCTTCCCGATGCACTTCCTGGGCCTGCAGAACATGCAGCGCCGCGTGCCGGATTACACCGATGGCCTCGCGCATTGGAACTGGGTCGCCAGCATCGGCTATGCCGTGATGGCGGTCGGCATGGGTGTGTTCTTCGTCAACCTGATCTGGTCGTTGCTCGCGGGCAAGAAGGCGGGCGACAATCCGTGGGGCGAAGGTGCCACCACGCTCGAATGGACGCTGTCGAGCCCGCCGCCGTATCACCAGTTCGAAACGCTGCCCAAGATCGATTGATGTAATCCCCCTCCCGCGTGCGGGAGGGGACGTTTCTTATTCCCCTCCCGCTTGCGGGAGGGGCTAGGGGAGGGCCATGAACGCCCGCCCGACACAGCCCTCCCCCAACCCCTCCCGTAAGCGGGAGGGGAGGATCAATTCCATGACCACTGCCACCATACCGAGCACCACCCTCCCCGCCGACTGGCGCGATTTCTTCGCGCTGACCAAGCCGCGGGTGATGCGTTCGGTCGTGCTGACCGGGCTGTGCGGCATGCTGGCAGCGCCGGTGCATCTGCCGTTTGCGCTCGGCTTCACCGCCATCCTGTGCATCGCGCTGGCGGCGGGTGCGGCGGGCGCGCTCAACCAATGGTATGAATCGGACATCGATGCGCTGATGAAGCGCACCGCCAAGCGCCCGCTCCCAGCCGGCAAGATGGACCGCGAGACCGCGCTCCATTTCGGCGTCGGGCTCGGCGTGTTCTCGGTGCTGCTGATGGGCCTGGCGATCGGCCTGCTCGCGGGTGTTCTGCTGGCGGTGTCGATCCTGTTCTACGTGCTGATCTATACCGTCGGCCTCAAGCGGCTGACCCCGCAGAACATCGTCATTGGCGGCGCCGCCGGGGCCTTCCCGCCGCTGATCGGCTGGGTTGCCGCCACCGGCAGCCTTTCGACGCTGCCGCTACTGATGTTCGCGATCATCTTCCTGTGGACCCCGCCGCATAGCTGGGCGCTGGCACTGCTGATTCGCGAGGATTACGCCAAAGGCGGCGTGCCAATGCTCCCGGTGGTGGCGAGCGCCGCCACCACGCGCTGGCAGATGCTGTTCTACGCGGTGCTGATGGCCGCTGCCGCCGTTTCCCCCTGGGCGCTCGGGCTGGCCGGGATCACCTATGGCGCGGTCGCTACGATCGGCTCGGCATTGTTCCTCGGCCTCACGCTCTGGGTCGTGGTCGCGCGGGCGGGCACGCCCGCTGAAATGAAGGCCGAACGCTTCCTGTTCGTCTATTCGATCGGCTATATTCTGATGATCTTTATCTCCCTCGCAGTCGATCGGCTCATCGCATGACCCCGGACCCGCACAGCGACCTCGTCCGCAAGCGCCAGCGCAGCCGCGCCACCGCGCTTGCTTTGCTGCTCGGGGCATTCGTCGTGCTGGTGTTTGCGATCAGCATCGCCAAGATCCAGGCGGGGATGCCGCACTGATGGTGATCGACCGCAAACTGCGCACGGCGTTGTTCGCGGTCGCGGGCATTTGCTTCATGAGCGGGCTCGGCTGGGCGAGCATCCCGCTCTACCGCCTGTTCTGCCAGGCGACCGGCCTCAACGGCACCACGCAGCGTGGGCTGGTCGCGCCGGGCGCGGTCAACCGGCAGATCCGCATCGATTTCGACACCAATGTCGCCCCGCACATGCCGTGGAAGTTCGCGCCCGAGCATCCGTCCGAAACCGTCGATATTGGCGGGCGCGACATGGCGTTCTTCACCGCAACCAATACCTCGGACCATCCGATCACGGGCACCGCGACCTACAACGTCACCCCGGCGCAAGCGGGCAAATATTTTACCAAAATCCAGTGCTTCTGCTTCACCCAGCAAACGCTGAAACCGGGCGAAACCGCGCGTATGCCGGTGATCTTCTTCGTCGACCCGAAGATCCTTGCCGATCCGGATGCGAACGACGTGCAGACGATTACACTCAGTTACACTTTTTACCCGGTGGATTCCACCAAAGCCAAGAGCTAGAACCGAACGACAAAAGAGGACGAGGGACAGATGGCCGGCGCCAAGAACCACGATTACCACATCCTTCCCCCCAGCATCTGGCCCTTGGCCGGGGCGATGGCGGCGCTCGCCATGGCATCGGGCGGCATCATGTGGATGCATTCGGCGGCCGGGGGCGGCGCGGTCTTCTTCGCTGGCGTCGCGGGCGTGCTGGCGGTGATGTACGGCTGGTGGCGTCAGGTCATTATCGAGGCGCATGCGGGCGACCATACCCCGGTCGTGCAATTGCACCTGCGCTACGGCATGATCCTGTTCATCGCCTCCGAAGTGATGTTCTTCGTCGGCTGGTTCTGGGCGTTCTTCGACTTTTCGCTGTTCCCCGCGCACATCGTCTATGATTCGGTGACCAAGACCGCTTCGGTCGCCGCCGATGTGGCGGCGCAATGGCCGCCCAAGGGCCTGGAAGTCATCGACCCCTTCCGCTTCCCGCTGCTCAACACGCTGATCCTGTTGACCAGCGGCACAACGATCACCTGGGCGCACCACGCGCTGATCCATGGCGACCGTGACGGCCTGAAGAAGGGACTGTGGGTTACGATCATCCTCGGCCTGCTGTTCAGCTCGATCCAGGCCTATGAATATGCCGACGCGCCCTTCCCCTTTAAGGGCCTGAACTATGGCGCGTCCTTCTTCATGGCGACCGGGTTCCACGGCTTCCACGTGATGATCGGCACGATCTTCCTGATCGTCTGCCAGATCCGCGTTTATCGTGGTGACTTCACTCCGCAGCAGCATTTCGGCTTCGAAGCCGCCGCCTGGTATTGGCATTTCGTCGACGTGGTGTGGCTGTTCCTGTTCGTTTCTATCTATGTCTGGGGTGGCTGGGGCGCGCCCATCCACGCCGGCTGATCGCGATCCGATGACCGAGGTGCGGGCCGAGGCCGTAACGCCGACGCCCGAACCGGCCCCCCTGCCCGCCGCGTTCAAGGGCCTGTGCCCACGCTGCGGCGCACCGGGCTTGTTCAAGGGCTGGCTGGCTTTTGCCGATCGCTGCCCGGCGTGCGGGCTCGATTACACCCGCTTCAATGTCGGGGACGGCCCCGCCGCGCTGCTGGTGCTGCTGCTCGGCGCGATCGTGGTGGGCGCCGCGATCACGATCCAGCTGACGCTCGCCCCGCCGATCTGGCTGCAACTCATCCTCTGGGTGCCGGTGACCATCGCCGCGGTGATCGGTGCCTTGCGCGTCGCCAAAGCAGCCTTGCTCGGTTCGGAATATCGCACCGCAGCGCGCGAGGGTCGCATGACGCCCATCGAACCGAAACCATGAAGCGCATTCCCGTTCTGCCGACCCTGCTCGTCGCCCTCGCCATCGCCGCGATGATCGCGCTCGGCGTCTGGCAATTGCAGCGCCGCGCCGAGAAGGAAGCGCAGCTCGTCCAGTACGCCCGCAACATCACGCTGCCGCCAATCGCCTTCCCGCGCATCCCGGTCGATGAGGATGGCAGCCTGCTGTTCCGCCGCGCCAGCGCCTTCTGCCTGGAGCCGGTCAGCTTCCGCATCGAAGGCGGGCGCAATGCGCGCGGCGGCACTGGCTGGCGACAGATCGCCGAATGCCGCACCGGCGCGGAAGGTCCCGGCTTCACCGTGCAGATCGGCTTCGGCAATGACCCGCACGCCAAGCCGAACTGGAAGGGCGGTCCGGTGCGCGGCTATATCTCGCACGTCCCCGGCCACGCCCCGCTGATCGCCTCCGCTTTTGGCACTACGCCCAAGATGCTGATGCTCGTCGCCGATCCCCCCGCCGCCGGGCTCGACCCCAATCCCGCGCCCGATCTGTCGGCGGTGCCCAACAATCACCTCGCTTATGCGGTGCAGTGGTTCATCTTCGCTGGACTCGCCGCCATCATCTATGCGCTGGCGCTGCGGCGGCGGACGGTTGCCCCGGCGGCTCCACCTCGCTAACCGCAGGGGCCATGCGCTACACAAGCACGCGCGGCTCCGCGCCCACCCTCGATTTCCGCGACGTCACGCTCGCGGGCCTGGCCAAAGACGGCGGACTCTATCTGCCCGAAAGCTGGCCGAGCTTCTCGACCGAACAGATCGCCGCGTTGCGCGGCCTGTCCTATGTCGACACCGCCGTCGCGGTGATGCTGCCCTTCGTCGAGGGCACACTCAGCGAAGCCGATCTGCGCGCGCTGTGCTCCCAGGCTTATGGCCGCTTCGCCCATGCCGCCGTGGTGCCGCTGGTCCAGCTCGATCCGCAAAACTGGCTGCTGGAGCTGTTCCACGGCCCCACGCTCGCCTTCAAGGACGTCGCGCTGCAGTTGCTGGGGCTGTTGTTCGAGCGCTTCCTCACCGGCAGCAGCCAGCAAGTCACCGTGATCGGCGCGACCTCGGGCGATACGGGCTCCGCCGCGATCGACGCGCTGGCGGGCCGCGCCGGGGTCGATGTGTTCATGCTCCACCCCAAGGGCCGTGTGTCGGAGGTGCAGCGCCGCCAGATGACCACCGTCATCGCCCCCAACATCCACAATATCGCGCTGGAGAATGCCAGCTTCGACGATGCGCAGGCGCTGGTGAAGGCGATGTTCAACGACCCCGCTTTCTCGGGCAAGTTCGCGCTGTCGGCGGTCAATTCGATCAACTGGGCGCGGCTGATGGCGCAGGTGGTCTATTATTTCTACGCCGCCGTGCGTTTGGGCGCGCCCGAGCGCCCCGTCGCCTTTTCGGTGCCGACCGGCAATTTCGGTGACGTGTTTGCAGGCTATGTCGCCGCCAAGATGGGCCTGCCCGTCGCCAAATTGATCGTCGCGACCAACGTCAACGACATCCTCCACCGTGCGCTCAGCGCCGGCGACTATTCGCAAGGCACCGTCGTGCCGACGCCAAGCCCGTCGATGGACATTCAGGTGTCGAGCAATTTCGAACGGCTGCTGTTCGATCTCGGCGGGCGCGACGGCCCCGCACTCGCCGAGCAGATGCGCGGCTTCGAATCGACCAAGGCGATGCGGCTGACCAATGCGCAGCGCGAAGGCGCCGCCGCTTTGTTCGGCAGCGACCGCGTCGATCTCGACGACATGGCGCTGGCGATGCGCTGGGCGCATGAAGCGAGCGCCCAAGTGATCGATCCGCACACCGCGATCGGCCTCGCCGCCGCGCGCCGCGCCGGGTTACCGGTCGATGTGCCGGTGGTGACACTGGCAACCGCCCACCCCGCCAAATTCGGCGACGCGGTCGAACGCGCCACCGGCCAGCGCCCCGCGCTTCCCGCCCGCATCGGCGATCTGATGGACCGCGAGGAACGCTATGCCTCGCTGCCGGGCACGTTCGAGGCGGTCACCACCTATATCGCCGAACGCGCGAGCGCGCGGTGAGCGTGGTCACGCCCTCCTCCCCTCCCTGGAAGGGAGGGGTCGGGGGTGGGTCGGCCCGTGGAGAGCACGCCGCCTGCCCTAGACCTACCCACCCCCAGCCCCTCCCTTCCAGGGAGGGGAGCAAGAAGCCATGACCAATCTCATCACCCTCATCACCGAACCCTGGCCCGATTACGGCCTCGTCGACTCCGGCCATGGCCGCAAGCTCGAGCGCTATGGCCGCTTCCGCTTCATCCGCCCCGAACCGCAGGCGATGTGGGCCCCGGCGTCGGACAGTTGGGAAGCCGATGGCGATTTCATCGGCGCGTCGGATGAAGAAGGCGGCGGGCGCTGGCATTTGTCGCGCGATGTGCCGCGCGGCGGCTGGCATGTGCGCTGGGAGGAAGTGCTGTTCCTCGCGCAGAACACCCCTTTCCGCCATCTCGCTTTCTTCCCCGACATGGCCCCGCAATGGCAATGGATGCGCGGCCGCGTCGCCGAGGGCGATCAGGTGCTCAACCTGTTCGGCTATACCGGGGTCGGCACGCTCGCGCTCGCCGCCAAGGGGGCGGCGATGACGCATGTCGATGCCTCCAAGAAATCGGTCGAGGCGGGCAAGGCCAACGCCTTCCTTTCGGACATGGCCGATCGCCCGATTCGCTGGATGGTCGACGACGCCGCCAAATTCGCCGCACGCGAAGTCAGGCGCGGCAAGCGGTACGACGGCATCTTCCTCGATCCGCCCAAATTCGGGCGCGGGCCTGATGGCGAAGTGTGGCGGCTGGAAGAGGGGCTGCCCGGCCTGATCGCCGATTGCCGACGTTTGCTCGACCAGGACAGCAAGTTCCTGGTACTAACCGTCTATGCCGTGCGGATGTCGGCACTGGCGATCGGTGAGGTGGTGCGTCAGGCACTTGCCGATCTCGGCGGCACGGTCGAAGTCGGCGAAATGGCGGTGCGCGAGGAAGCGCGCGGGCTGTTGCTGCCCACCGCCATCTTCGCGCGCTGGTCGCGTTAAACCCGTCGCGCCCGCCCGCTCGCCTCATCATATTGGATGGAATGATGGCTCCGCCTCTTTTCTTGGCGTTTGCCGCGCCACACTTATGCCGCTAATGCGCGGCAATGGAGCCGCCGGAACCGGTCAAAAAGCGGACAAACGCGCCACGTGGATAACATTACGACTGGGCCGACGATCGGCGTTTCGACGCAGAGCGTGACCGCGCATATGACCTTGCCGCCAATGCCTGGCCTGTCCGGGGTGCCCGATCTTGCCGGTCTGGAGCCGATGGCACCGCTGACCCGACGCTGGCCGTCCTATCTGGGGGCCGCCGTCACCGTCGTGATGATCGTGTGGCTGGCGCTGAAGCTGCGCGCGCTCGGCGTGGACAATCTGGTTTCGGCACTGCCGAGCAACCCGCTTTTCTACCTCTTCTTTGGCCTGCTCTATATCTCGCCGGTCACGGGCGACTTCATCATCTTCCGCAAATTGTGGGGGATTCCGGCGGCGGGCTTTGTCGCGCTGACCAAAAAACGCATCGCCAACGATGTGCTCAATTATTCGGGCGAGGCGTATTTCTACGCCTGGGCGCGGCAACGCTCGTCAATGGTGGCGGCCCCGTTCGGCGCCGTAAAAGACGTCAGCATCCTGTCGGCGATTGCCGGCAACATGGTCACGCTCGCGATGATCGCGGTGGCAATGCCGCTCGGCGTGGGGCTGCTGACCGAACAGCAATTGCACAATGCGATCTGGTCGGTGGTCGTGGTGTTCGCGATGTCGCTGCCCTTCCTGATCTTTTCCAAGCGCGTCTTCTCGCTGCCGCGCGCGACCTTGTGGTGGATCTTCGGCGTGCATTGCCTGCGGCTGATCGCAGGATCGGTGCTGATCGCCTTTGCCTGGCATTATGGCTTGCCGAGCGTCTCGCTTGGCATGTGGCTGCTGCTGTCGGCGGCACGGCTGATCGTCGGGCGTCTGCCACTTGTGCCGAACAAAGACCTTCTTTTCGCCACCTTCGCCACCCTATTGATCGGTCAGGACGCAGCCTTGTCGGTGCTGATCGCGGTCACCGCGGCGCTGCCGTTGCTGGTCCATGTTGTGCTCGTCGCGATGTTCGGGCTGGTCGACTTGGTGAGAAAGAGTTGAAAATGGTGCGCAAGGTTTTGATGGCGGCGGCAATCACCGGCGCAGCGATTCTGCCCGTCACGGCCAGCGCCGCGCAGATTCTGGGTAGCGACGCCGCAGCCTGCACCTCGGGCGGCCCCGCGATTCGCGTGACCGTCGACGGGCTGAAGGATCGCACCGGCGAATTGAAGCTCGAACTGTTCCCCGCCAACGACGCCGATTTCCTGAAGGACGATCGCGATCTGATCAAGGAAGGCAAGTTCTTCCGCCGCGTGCGCCTGCCCACCCCGGCCAGCGGCCCGATCGTGCTGTGCATCCGCGTGCCGACGCCTGGCCCCTATGCCTTGCTGTTCACGCACAATCGCGACGGCAAGAACAAGTTCAACCTGTGGCAGGATGGCGCAGGCTTCCCGACCAACGCGCGGCTCGGCCGGTCGCGCCCCAAGGTTGCCATGGCGCGGATCGTCGTGCCGCAGGGGGTGGTATCCACCGAGATTCGGGCGCAATATCTGCGCGGGCTCGGGGGGTTCGGGCCGCTCAAGGACGAATAGACGCCATGCGGATCGTCGACGTCAACGAATTCTACTCGCCGACCGGCGGGGGTGTGCGCACCTATATCGATCGCAAGATGGGCATCATGTCCGATCTCGGGCATGAGCTGATTGTGCTCGCGCCCGGTCGCGAGAATGCGGTCGAGGAGCGTCCAGGCGGCGGCAAGGTGATCTGGATCCAGACCGGGCATTTGCCGCTCGACCAGAATTACGGGCTGTTCTGGGAATCGGCCCCGATCCTGAAGCTGCTCGACCAGTTGCAGCCCGATGTCGTTGAAACCTCCTCGCCGTGGCGCTTGCCCTGGGTGATCGGCAAGTGGCAGCCGAAATATGAGGGCGGTGCAGTGAAGAGCTTCTTCCTGCACAATGACAATATGGCGGCCTATGCGCTGCGCTGGTTTGAAGGCCTCGCGCCGCAGGAGCGGATCGAGCGCGCCTTCTCCTGGTACAGCCGCTATATGAGCGGCTTCCTCCAGCATTTCGACGCGGTCGTCACCAACGGCCCGGCGCTCGAAAAGCGCTTGAAGGCGCGCGGTGTGCGGATCGATGCAGCGATGCCGCTGGGGATCGAACGCGGCCATTTCTCGCCCGATCTGCGCGACGATCGCTTGCGCGCCGCCTTGCTCGCGCAATGCGCCCTGCCGCCGAGCGGGCATTTACTGCTGGGGCTGGGCCGCCATCATCCCGAAAAACGCTGGCGACTGGTGATTGACGCGGTCGAGCGCGCCGGTTCGGATTTGCCGGTCGGGTTGATCCTGCTCGGCACCGGCGTCGAAAGCCGCCAGATCGAGGCGCGTATCGCGGGTTCGCCGCATATCCGCATGTTCCGCCCGGTCTATGACCGCGAACGCCTCGCGCGCATCGTCGCGAGCTGCGACGCGTTGATCCACGGCTCCGAAGCGGAGCCGTTCGGGCTGGTCGCGTCCGAAGCGATGGCGGGCGGCTTGCCGCTGATCGTGCCTGATACCGGCGGCTGCGCAGAGGTTGCCGACCGCCATGCGTCCGAATTCTACACCGCGCGCGACGCGCAAAGCGCGGCGGCGGCGATCCACCGGCTGTTCGCGCGCGACCAGCGCGTACTGCGCCGTGCCGTGCTGGTGGCGGCCACCAAGGTTCGCAGCGACCGCGACCATGCCGTCGAACTGATGGACTATTATCAGGGGCTGGTCGACGCCAAGCGCAATGGAGCGATGCTCAAGGTCGCCTGACGTACAAGCGGAAGCGCGTGCTGTTGATCGCCACCGTCCGATACCCTCGCGCGATCGCCCAGTGTTCGAGCAAGGCATCGGTGTCGCTGTCACCCGCCGTCCACGGGGCCTCACCACCAATCAGGACGGCGGCAGGGGGCGCGCGATCTAGGTCGGCTGGACGATCGGCCGACACGACATGGAAGCGCGGCTCGATCGCCGGGTCGGCGAGCTGGTGGGTGCGGTAATAAAACGGGCCAGCCGCGAAACGCCGGTCGGGCAAACGCCCGGTTACGCCGAGAAACTGCGGCGACAGCGTTGCGACCGGGCCCTGTACGCCAGCCGAGTCGAGCGCGGTGCGGATCGCCCGTCCCTCGCGCAAGGCAACCAGCATCGATGACCCGTCCAGCGCCTGGACCGCCGCCGCCACGCTCGGCGCGAGGCCAGCGAAGATCGTCACCACGGTAAGGATCCGCAGCCCGCGCCCCGGCGGTGCCCGGTCCCACACCAATGCCAGCACAACGAACAGCGGCGGCAGAACCGGCAGCAGATATTGCCGCCAGGTGGGGAACGGCAGCAGCGCGGCGACCAAACCAGCCAGCACCAGCCACTCGACCACGCCGGGCCACATCAAACGGCGGCGCACCAGCACCAGCGCGAGCAAAGCAGGCCCGAGCGCGAAGAACTTCAGCGCATCGACCGCCTTGGCGAGATAGGACATCTTCCACGATCCCGGCGTGTAATATTCTGCCGGAGCCAGCGCCGGGAAGCGCAGTGTGCCGAACACAAAGGCGTCGGGTGCGATCGCCCAGGTCCAGGCGACAAACGCCACCATCGGCATCGCTCCGGCCAGCACCGCGAGCGGGCGGTGCCGTCGATCGATGAGCGCATACACCCCGTAAGCCGCCGCAGGCAGCGCGTAGGACACTTTCGCCGCCCCAGCTGCGGCCAGCAACAGCCCGATCAGCACCGCCTGTCCCGCGCTGCCACGCCCCTGCTGTGCCCGCACGATCGGCACCAGCGCAGCAGCGAGCAAGGCCGCAGGCAAGGCGTCGTTGCGGGCAGTGGCGATGCTGAACAACAGGATATCGCTCAGCGCGAGCAACCCCGCCGCGATCAGCGCAGCGCGCGCGGAGGCCCCGGCCTCGCGCGTCGCGCGCCAGACACAGCCGACCAGCACCGCGCCGAGCGTAGCATTGAGCAGCCGCAGCGCGGGCCACACCCACGGCCCGGCCAGCCACGCGACAGGCGCAAACAGGAACGGCTGCAACGGCGTCTGCAAATAGGCAAAGTCACGAAAGGGCAGATATCCGTGCGCGGTGAGCACGGCCGCCGCGACATATTGGCTCTCATCATGATCGACCGAGCGGATCAGCGCGCAGAGCGTGAAAAATACCAAGACACCCGCGCCGTAACGCCAGGGAAATAGCACCGGATCGGTCGTTCGCTCGTCCATCGGGCGGCTTTAGCCAAGGGCGATCGCACTGTCACGCAGACGCCATATCGAGGGCGCAGGGGCTCGGCATTAGCTGGAGATGTTCCCATGACCCTTCGTATCGATCGCCGCTCCTTCCTGCTCACCGGTTCGTTCGGGCTCGGCGCGTTCGCGGTGCCGGGCTTTGCGCAAAGCAACACGGTTGCGAGTGCGCGGGGCTTCACCCATTCGGTCGCCAGCGGTGAACCCGCCAGCGATTCGATGCTGCTATGGACCCGCTATGTCCCCGCCACCGGCGACACCGCCGAAGTCCGCGTCGAACTGTCCGAAACGCCCGATTTCGCGCATGTCGTGGCGGGGGGATCGCAAATCACGGGTGTGTGGCGCGATTTCACGGCGAAGATCACCGTCGATGGCCTCGCGCCGGGCCGCGTCTATCATTACCGCTTCATCGCGCCCGATGGCAGTTTCTCGCCGGTCGGCACCACCAAGACGCTGCCGGTCGGTCCGGTCGATCGCTTCCGCGTCGCGACCTTCTCCTGCTCGAACATGCCCTATGGCTATTTCAACGCATACGCCCATGCCGCCGCGCGCGACGATCTCGATTTGACGATCCATCTCGGCGACTATTTCTACGAATACCGCACTGGGGATTATCCCGCGCAGAAGGATCAGGTCGCCGGGCGCGTGCCGCTTCCCGCCACCGAATTGCTGCATCTCGCCGATTACCGCATCCGTTACGCCAGCTATCGCAGCGACCCCGATCTGATGGCGCTGCACGCCAAATTGCCGATGATCGTGCAGTGGGACGATCACGAATCGTCAAACGACAGCTGGGAAGGCGGTGCCGAAAACCACCAGCCCGACGAAGGCGATTGGAATGCCCGCCGCGCCGCCGCGATCCAGGCCTATCGCGAATGGATGCCGGTGTCGGACGAGCCGTGGAAGGCCTATGAGATCGGCACGCTTGCCACGCTGTTCCGCACCGAAACGCGCCTGCTCGCGCGCACCAAGCAGCCCGATGTCGCAGGCCTGTTCAAGGCGGCCGATCCGATCGCGGCGCTGAAGACCTTCCGCGACGGCGCGTGGCTGGACCCGGCGGTGACGATGATGGGCTCGCAGCAGGAAAGCTGGCTCAACCACGCGCTCGCGCAATCGGTCCGCCAGGGCCAGCGCTGGCAAGTCGTCGGCTTCGGCACGATCATGGGCGCAACCGTGATGCCGCAGGATGCGCTGAGCTGGGTCGCCCCCGATGCTCCGGCGCGCGCCAAAAACTATATTCTGGCGGGCGTTGCGGCGGCCAAACTTGGCTTGCCGTTCAATTACGACAATTGGGGCGGCTACCCCGCCGCGCGCGCGCGCTTCCTGAAGGGCGCGCAGGCGCAAGGAGCCAACCTCATCGTACTGTCGGGCGACAGCCACAATGCCTGGGCCTATGATCTGGCGCAGGACGGCAAGCCCGCCGGCGTCGAATTTGCCGGCCATTCGGTCACCTCGCCGGGCTATGAAGCCGCCACCAAGACCGACCCCAAGCTGATCGCCGCGACGCTCGTCCGCGCCAATTCCGAACTCAAATGGTGCGACACGTCGCGCCGCGGCTATATGGCGATGACGTTGACGCCCAGCAGCGCCAGCAACGACTGGATCATGGTCGACACGATCAAGACGCACACCCCCGCCGCCAGCATCGGCCACACCGCGACGATCCAGCGCGGGCGCAACACCATGGCATGACGGTTGCCGAGACCCCGCTGGTGCGGCACACCCGTGCGCCACACCAGCGGGGCATTCGGGAGCGGCGACTTTGCGCGTAACGATCAAGGACGTATCTCGCGTTTCAGGGGTATCGATCAAAACCGTGTCGCGCGTCCTCAACAAGGAGCGCTATGTCGGCGAGGAAACGCGCGCAAAGGTTGAGGCGGCGGTTGCCGAGCTGAACTTCCGCCCGAATGCGGCGGCGCGCTCGCTGGCGGGAAAGCGCAGTTTTCAGATCGCGCTGATCTGCGACAATCCCAGCCCCTATTATGTCTACGAAATGCAATCGGGCATTCGCGATCGCTGCGTGGCGGACGGCGTGCGGATGATCGCCCAGCCCTATGATCGCAACTCGACCACCTTGCTCGACGATATCGAAAATCTGGTCGACGCGACGCATGTCGATGGCTTGATCCTGACGCCGCCGGTGTCGGACTATCCGCAAGTGCTCGATCTGCTGCAGCGGCGCGGGGTGCGCTTCGTGCGCGTTTCGCCGGGCAGCGCGCTCGAGCTCGCGCCGTCGACCTTCATCGACAATGCCGCCGCCGCCGCGACGATGACCGCGCACTTATTGTCGCTCGGCCACCGGCGGATTGGCTTCATCGCCGGACATCCGAGCTATGCGACCAGCGGCCAGCGCTTGCAGGGCTATACAACAGCGCTCGGGCAGCAGGGCATCGCCTTCGATCCCGCACTGGTGCGCGAGGGCAGCTATGATTTCGCCTCGGGCGCAGCAGCCGCCGAGGCGCTGCTCGCGCTGCCGCAGCCACCAACGGCTGTGTTCGCCTCCAGCGACGACATGGCGGCGGGCGCGCTTACGGCGGCGCACCGGCGCGGCCTCTCGGTGCCGGGCCAGCTGTCGGTCGCCGGATTCGACGACACCGCGCTGGCCGGCTTCGTCTGGCCGCCGCTCACCACGATCCGTCAGCCAACCCGGAAAATGGCGTATCAGGCCGCCGACCTGCTACTCGCCCCCGCGCACGCCGCGATCGAGCGCCGCGAAGTGGCCTATGAGCTGATCGTGCGTGAATCGACCGGGTCGGTGACAGGGTTGTAAGCCCGATTTTTTCTCCCCTCCCTGGAAGGGAGGGGCCGGGGGTGGGTCGGCTGATGGCGAGCGTTTCGCCCGACTACGGGCCCACCCACCCCCTACCCCTCCCTTCCAGGGAGGGGAGAACATCAGCCCCCTGGCCTACCCACGGGCAAAACGATCACCCGATCAGCACCAACGCCGCAACCAGCGCCAGCCCGAACGCCACCAGCGTCGACGCCAGGATTACCAGCAACGGCTTGGGGCCCGCCTCGAGCAATTGCGACAATGGCGAGCGGATCGCGGTCGCGGTCACCGCCGCCGCCAGCATTGCCGCCGCAATCCGCTCGGCACCGGTCGCGACCACCGCCGGGATCACCCCGAAGGAATTGATCCCCGCCAGCACAAAGAACCCAACCACGAACCACGGCACACCCGGCCCCTTGGCATGGCCCTCGCCCCCGCCGCCCCAGCGCGCCAGCCCCATCGCCACCACCGCCAGCACCGGCGCGAGCAAGGCAACGCGCGTCAGCTTGACGATTGCGGCGATCGCGCCCGCGCCGTCCGAATAGGAATAGCCCGCGCCAAGCGCCTGCGCGACATCGTGGATCGACGCGCCCAGCAGAAATCCCGCTTTCAAGTCGCTCATATGAAAGGCATGCGCGACCAGCGGATACAGCATCATCGCCGAGGCGCTCATCGCCGAAATGCCGACCAGCACCAGTGTCAATTGCGCCTGGGTGGTGCGCTTCTCGCCCAGGGTCGTCGCCAGTGCCATCGCCGCCGACGCCCCGCAAATCGCCACCGATCCGCCCGCCAGCAAGCCGAAGGCGGTATCGAAGCCGAAGCGCCGCGCCGCGAACACCCCCGCCGCCATCGTCGCCGCAACGATGCCGACGACGCACAGCAAGGCAACCGGCCCCAGCGCAACGATCTGCCCCGCCGTCACCCGCACGCCGACCAGCACGATGCCCCAGCGCAACAGCGAGCGCGAGGCAAAGGCCAGCCCCGGCGTCAGCCGCCCATCGACGCTGAGAAAGTTGAGCGACAGGCCGATCAGCAACGCCATCAGCGTCAGCGGCACGCCGTAATGATCCGACAGGAACCCGGCGGCGAGCGTACCCATCGCCACCACCAGCAGCCCGGGGACATAGCCGCGCCAGCTGCTTTTTGGGCTGCTCTCCATGTCGCCGTACAGGTCGCCATACAGGTCCGCCGCCATCGGAAGCGGACGGGTGCGCTGCGGGATCGTCATCGTACTCGCCGCCTTTTCCGTCACCCCGGGCTTGTCCCGGGGACCACCGTGCCGCACACCGCACGGACAGGTTTTGCCGCTCGGTGGCCCCTGGGACAAGCCCGGGGTGACACAATGATTTGGACCTAGCCCAAAGCGATCATCTGTGACAACGCTGTCTCGATAAGAGCCGGGAGCGGATAAAATGGCACTACGCGGCGGCGCAGCACGCTGGATCATCGTGGCGATGGTGTTCGTGGCGGTGATGCTGAATTACGTCGATCGCCAGATCCTGGCGCTCCTCAAACCCACGCTCGAGGCGCAGTTTCGCTGGTCCAACCGGGATTACGCCACGCTCGGCATGGCGTTTCAGGTTGCGACGGCCTTCGCCTTTCTTGGGACCGGTTGGTTCCTCGACCGGGTCGGGCTTCGGCTCGGGTTCGCGCTCGGCGTGCTGGTCTGGAGCCTGGCCGGGATGGCGCATGCGTTTGCCGCGACCGTTCCCGCATTCTTCGCTGCCCGCATTGTGCTCGGCATCGCCGAATCGGTCGGCACGCCAGCGGCGGTGAAGACCGCCGCGACCTATTTCAACCATAAGGATCGCCAGCTTGCGCTCGGCATCGGCAATATCGCGCCCAATGTCGGCGCGATCGTCACCCCGTTGTTCATCCCCGCGCTCGCGGTCGCTTATGGCTGGCAAGCGGCGTTCCTGCTTGCGGGTGGGCTCGGCGTGCTGTGGGTCGGCGTGTGGCTGGCGCTCCGGGTCAAGCCGGTCGCGCTCGACGCCGTGGCCCCCGCGCCCGTGCCGTGGCTCAGCATCCTGCGCTCGCGCGAGACCGCCGCGATCGCGATCGCGAAGATTCTCTCGGACCAAGTGTGGTTCTTCATGCTGCTTTGGCTGCCCGACCTGTTCCACCGGCTGTTCGGGCTGGCGCAGGGCACGCTGGGGCTACCGATCGCGCTTGTCTACGGGATGGCGGCGTGCGGCGCGCTGACCGGCGGCTATCTGCCGACGCGGCTGATTGCGCACGGGTGGAGCGTCAACCGCGCGCGCAAGATGACGATGCTGGGCTATGCCGTGCTCGTGCTGCCGGTGGTGTTCGTCCAATCGGTCGAAAGTCCGTGGGCGGCGGCGCTGCTGCTCGGTCTGGTACTGTTCGCGCATCAGGGGTTTTCGACCAACGTGTTTGGCGTCACGACCGACATTACCCCGGCCCGCGCGGTCGGCAGCCGGATCGGGATCGCGGCCTTTTGCGGCAATCTCTGCTCGGTTGGGATGATCGCGTTCCAGGCCTATGCGCTCGAACATGGCTGGGGCTATGCGCCCGCGCTCGCGATTTGCGCAGGGTCGTACCTTACCGCGCTGCTGGCGATCCACCTGCTGATCCCGGTGATCGTACCGGTCGGCGAGCGCAGTGCCGACGTGATCGTCGCACACTGAAACACCCTCCCCCGCGCTGCGGGGGAGGGTTCACAGAATCAGAACGTCACGCGCCCGGTCACCCCGAAATAGCGATCGGCGTCGCGCGGGATCTGGTAGCGATAGGCTTGCCCCGGCCCGCCATTGATGATCGATGCGGCAAAGCTCTTGTCGAACAGGTTGCGCACCTGGAAGGTCAGCTTGTAACGATCGTCCTTGCTGACCAGCCCGGCGCTGAGGTTGACCAGGCTATACGCCCCGATCGTCCCCAATTGCCGCTGCACCGCATCGGCCGAGAACAAGCCAAGCTCGCTGCTCTGATACGAGCCCTGCGCGCCGAGCAGCACATCGGCAAAGCCGCCGGTGCGTACCCGGTAATCGACGCTGACATTGCCCTTCCACTTAGGCGCAAAGCCGAGCGGGGTTCCCGCCGGGATCGTCGCCGAACCGGCTGGCGCGTTGAACTTGTCGACATGCGCGTCGGTATAGGCGGCACCCCCTGTGATGCTCAAGTCGCGCACCGGCCGCAACGTCGCGTCCAGCTCCACACCGCGTGTCGAGACGTCGCCCGCATTGGTGAAGCGCGTGACGACCACGCCCGCGACCAGATCCGGATTGTTCGCCTGAAAATTCTTATATTTGGCGTAGAATGCGGCGAGGTTGAGCGTCAGCTTGCCGCCGAGCAGCGTGTTCTTCAGGCCGATCTCATAGGAATCGGACGTTTCCGGCGCGATCACATTGGTGCCGGTCGCGGTCAGATTGTA
Source organism: Sphingomonas sp. PL20 (assembly GCF_017875905.1). Taxonomy (NCBI): domain Bacteria; kingdom Pseudomonadati; phylum Pseudomonadota; class Alphaproteobacteria; order Sphingomonadales; family Sphingomonadaceae; genus Sphingomonas; species Sphingomonas sp. PL20. Next base: position 3,605,252 of record NZ_JAGINH010000002.1, read on the forward strand.
GAACACGTTGAACGCCGGGCCCTTATAGCCGCGCGCATAGGTCGCATACGCGGTCGAGCCGTGCGAAATGTCGTATTGCACACCCGCCTTGCCCGACAGATTCTCGTTGGTCGCTTTCGCGCGGAACGGCACGCCGTTGGACGCGCTCACCGCCTGCGATGCCGCAGTCGTCGCCGAGACGCCGATCCCAATCAGCCGGACATATTCGTTATACACGCCCTGATCGAAATTGGCGTTGATCCCCGGCCCCGCGAGCGTGGTGGCGCGCGAATGGAACACATCGAGCTGATCGACGGTGTAGCGCAAGCCCCCGATCAGGCGGAAACGATCGCTGATGTTAAGCGTGCCCTGCCCGAACAGCGCGACATTCTTGAACACCGAGCCGAAATCGGCGGTGCCGGTAGGGAAGGTCGAGGGGTTGGCCGACGCGCTCGAGCACGGCGTCAGCGCGGTCGGTGCCGGCGTTACCGCTGCGGTGCACACCTGATCGTTGCGCGTGAACACCCGCTCGCTCGCGGCGCGCGAATAATAGGCCCCGAGCACATAGGTGAGGAACTGATGCCCCGGCGAGGTCAGCCGGATTTCCTGGCTGAACGTGTCGCCGGTCTGCGGCCCGAAATCGTGGAGCTGGTTGAAACCGATATAGGCCGCGGGCAGGAAATCGCCGTCGCGGATCTCGGTATTTTTGTAGTTGCGATAGGCGGTGATCGACGTGACCGTCTGCGTGCCCGCCTGGATGTCGGCCTGGAGCGAGAAGCCGTAGCCGGTCTCCTTGGTCCGCGTCGTCAAATTCTGCGCGAGTTCGCGGGTGTCGGTGCCGCGTGGCGTTGGCAGCGCTGCTGTCGACGCATTGGTGGTCACCGCTCCCGTTGCGGTGTTGATCGGCCCGGTCGCGATCACTTCACCGCAGCAATCGTCATTGTTGCGGTGATAATCGGCGATGAAGGCGAGCTTCACATTGGGTCCGGCATCGGCATCGACCTGCAAGCGCCCGCCATAATGTTCGAAGCCGTTGACCAGCTTGCCAGTGGTGACGTTGCGGATGTTGCCGTCATAATTGGTGTAGAAGCCGGTCAGGCGCGAGCGCACATACTCGCCCAGCGGCACATTAATCGCGGCGCGTGCGCGATATTCGCTGTCGCTGAAGAACCCGTCCTCGACATAGCCGCCAAACGTGCTCGTCGGCTTTTTCGAGATGATGTTGATGACGCCGGCGCTCGCATTTTTGCCGAACAGCGTGCCTTGCGGCCCACGCAGCACTTCGATCTGGTCGACATCGACCAGGTCGCCAAACGCCTCGCCCGCGCGGCTGTAGACCACGCCGTCGACCACGGTCGAAATCGATGGCTCGCCCGCGATCGAGAAGGTCGAGGTGCCGACCCCGCGCAGGAACAGCGACTGGTTGAGCGTCGTGCCCGATTTCAGGAAATTGAGCGACGGCACCAGATATTGCGCGCCCTCCAGGCTGGTCTTGCCCTGCGCGGCGATCGCATCGCCGGACACCACGGTGACGGCGAGCGGCACGTCCTGCAACCGTTCGGAGCGCTTCTGCGCGGTGACGATGATGTCCCCGGGCGCGTCCTCGGACGCCGCAGGGGCAGGCGCGGTCTGCGCGAAACTCGGTGCGGCTGACACCAATGCCAGCGCCGCCGCGCCCGTCAGGTACAATGCTTTCATCCTATCCCTCCTCAGAAATCCCATCTTTTCGATGGGTATTATTCTTTTTGCGCGGCGGACATCGCTGTCATACTTTTCCGCCGTAAAGCTGGGCTTGGTCTCAGAACCCCAGTTCGGCCATCTCCACCACACGGTGCTCGCGTGCGCTGATCTCGGCGGCGGTGCCGATCGCGACCGCCATCATGCCATCGGTCGCGGTAACCTCGACCGGCCCCGCCCCGCGCACCGCCGCGTTGAAGCGCTGATGTTCATAGAAGGTCGATCCGTGATGGCTCCCGGCGGCGAGCGCGGCCTGGTCGACCTCGACCACCCGCCGCGTCACCCGCTTGGCATTGCGGAAGCCGACGCGCGGCGCATGCACCAAAGCGCCTTCGGGGATCAGCACGTCGAGCCGCGCTTTATCGCCGACTGCGGTAATCTCCTCCTGATTTTCCGCGCCATCGGCGAACATCGACAAATCGAGCAGCGCCCGCACGCCGTTCGCGAAATCCACCGTGGTATAGCTATTGTCGATAATGTCGGGGGTCTCGCCGCCATAACGCTCGTCGAGATGGTTCACGTCCATCGCGCCCGAACAATAGACGCGCACCGCCTCGCTGCCGGTGATCAGCCGCATCAAATCGAAGAAGTGGCAGCATTTCTCCACCATCGTGCCGCCGGTATTGCGGTTGAAACGGTTCCAGTCGGCGACCTTGACCAGGAATGGAAAGCGATGCTCGCGGATCGACAGCATCTGCAACCGCCCGATCGCGCCGCTGCGGATTTCCTCGATAAAGGCGGCCGCCGGCGGCATGTAGCGATATTCCATCGCGGTCCAGAACACGCGGTCGGTCTGCGCGGCGCGTTCCACGATCCAGCGGCAATCATCGAGCGTCGTCGCCACCGGCTTTTCGCACAGGATATGGAGCCCGGCGTCGAACAATGGCTCCAGCACGCGGCGGTGCGTGTAATTGGGGCTCGCCACGATCACCGCGTCGCACAGTCCGCTTGCCGCCAGCGCCTCGACCGAGTCGAACACCGTCGCCGGGCCCGCCCGATCGCCCAGCGCGCTCGTCGCCCAACCGATCGATTCCGCCACCGGATCGGCCAGCGCCGTCACCACCGCGCCCGGCGTGATCGCCAGGTTGGTGATGTGCTCGACGCCCATCATCCCGGTGCCGACCAGACCGTATCGGACTTGCTCTCCCAACATGTTCACCTTTATATGACAGCGATGTCTGAAATCACACTTACACCCGAATTGCGTCCCCTCGGCAAGAGCGGAGTGCAGGTCAGCCCGATCGCCTGGGGCATGTGGCGTTTCGCCACCGCTACCGTGGCAGAAGCACGGACGCGAATCGAGGCTGCGTTCGCCGCCGGAGTGACGCTGTTCGACACCGCCGATATCTATGGATTCGATGGCGTTGGCGGCTTTGGCGACGCCGAAACGCTGCTCGGCAAGGTGTTCGCCGAAGCCCCCGGCCTCGCCGCACAAATGGTGCTGGCGACCAAGGGCGGCATCCGCCCACCCGTCCCGTATGACCAGAGCGCGGCCTATCTCGGCCAAGCGCTCGACGCTTCGCTTGCGCGACTCGGCGTCGATCAGGTCGATCTCTACCAGATCCACCGCCCCGACATCCTCGCCCATCCGCAGGAAGTCGCGCGTACGCTCGAGGATATGGTCCGCGCCGGCAAGGTCCGCTCGGTCGGCGTGTCGAACTTTACGCTCGCCCAGACCCGCGCGCTCGAATCGTTCCTGACGATCCCGCTCGCCAGCCTCCAGCCCGAACTGTCGCCGCTCGAACTGGGGCCGATCGAAACCGGCCTGCTCGATCTGGCGATGGAGCGCGATATCGCGGTGCTCGCCTGGTCGCCGCTCGGCGGCGGACGCATCGGCGCGCCCGAGGACGACCGGTCGAAGGCGGTCGCGGTCGCGCTCGACGTCGTAGCACAACAGGCTGGCGTCTCCCGCGCCGCCGCCGCTTATGCCTGGATCATGGCCCACCCGGCGCGCCCGATCCCGATCGTCGGCACGCAGAATCTCGACCGCATCGCCGAGATTGGCGAAGTCTATAAGGTCCGCTTCACCCGCCAGAGCTGGTATGACGTTTTGGTCGCATCGCGTGGGGAGCGCCTGCCATGAGCGCGCTGCCGCCCTGCGAAATCAGCTGGTTCTCTGCGCTGTGCGATGACGATTACGAATTTCTCGGCGTCCCCGATGCGCATTTGCAATCGAGCTGGGCGCATTGCCGCGACATCGTGCTGCAGGCGGAGACCGGCGGCTTCGACAATATCCTGCTGCCCTCGGGCTATGCGCTGGGCATCGACACCACCGCCTTTGCCGCCGGTATCGCGCCGCTGCTGCGCCGCCTCGCGCTGTTGATGGCGGTGCGCGTCGGCGAAAGCTGGCCGCCGCAACTCGCCCGCCAGATCGCGACGATCGACCAGATGCTGGGCGGTCGCTTGCGCGTGAATATCATCTCGTCGGACATGCCCGGCGAGACGCTCGCCTCAGCGCCGCGCTACGCCCGCACGGTCGAGGCGATGCACATTCTGAAAACGCTGCTCAACGGCGAGCCGCTCGACCATGATGGCGAGTTCTGGAAGCTGAAGCTGGATCCGCCGCGCCTGCGTACCGTCTCGGGCAAGGCCCCCTTGCTTTATTTCGGCGGCCTCTCGCCCGATGCGCGCGACGCCGCTGCCAAGGGTGCCGACGTGTTCCTGATGTGGCCCGACCGGCAGGAAGCCGTCGCCGCGATCATCGCCGACATGACCGCGCGCGCCGCCGCTTACGGCCGCACGCTCAAATTCGGCTATCGTGCGCATGTCGTGGTGCGCGAGACCGAAGCCGAAGCGCGCACCGCCGCCGACCGCCTGCTGTCCAAGCTCGACGCCGCCGAGGGTGCCGCGATCCGCGCCAAATCGCTCGATTCGCAGTCGGCCGGCGTCGCCGCGCAAGCCGCGCTGCGCGAAAATGCGGGTGATGACGGCTATGCCGAGGCGAACCTGTGGACCGGCATCGGCCGCGCCCGCTCCGGCTGCGGCGCGGCGATCGTCGGCGATCCCGATCAAGTGCTCGCCAAGCTCAACGCCTATCGCTCCATGGGGATCGAGGCGTTCATCCTCTCGGGCTACCCCCACGCCGCCGAAGCTGATCTGTTCGCGCGGCATGTGCTGCCGAAGATCGAGCATGGGCTGTTGGCGGGGTAAGCGAACCCACCTCCGTTCGCCCTGAGCCTGTCGAAGGGCAGCTCTCCGCACGCGATCGCTTCGCCTGCTGAGAGCAGGGCTTCGACAAGCTCAGCCCGAACGGCTTGTTGCTTAGCCCCCCGCCTTGATCGCAAGATCGGTGAACAGAAATTCGCCCGTAGAACAGACGATCCGCACCACCGGCTCCGCCACCTTCAACGGGAAGCTCTTGGACTCCTTGCCCAAATTTACCACCACCGTGCTGCCATCATAGGATAGCGAGAAGGTTTGGAGGATGAAGGGTTTCTCCAGCATCGAGAAGCTCAGCAGATCGTCATCCTTGCCGCTGACACTATACGCCAACATCGGCACCGCCGCCGCGCCCGACGGCGTCTTCTTGGGGTCCGCCGCAAGCGCGGACAGCGTGAACCCGACATATTCCTTCGGGCTTTCCCCCGGCGCGACCGCAGCGGCGATCTGGAGCCGCGCGAGCGGCACATAGGTTTTGCTTGCCGCCATCGCGTTCATCTGGACATGGCCGGAAACGGTGAAGCGCACGCCGCTGGTCGGCAGGCTCAATTCGGAAAAATGGTTGGCGGCGGTGTCGCAATCATACGTTATGCCCGCCGCCATCGCCGTCCCCGGCAGCGCCAGCAACGCGGTGGCGGCTGCGCAAAGGCCAAATGCTGATGTCATGATGTTCCCCCCGTTCACCGAACTGCACCGCTCGGGCCTAGCGCAAGGTGCCGGTCGATCGGCACAGGGGCAAGTCCTGTTTCTCGGGAAGGGTTTGAGGAGCGGCAGTCAAGCCGCCCAACCCTCGCGCGAAATTCCCCATGAAGAGGTGTCACCCAAACCCCTGCGCCCGCGCCCAGCCCAGGAACAACTCCGGCCACGCCGCCACCGGCTTGCCGACTGTGCCGCGCAGGCCAAAGCCGTGCCCGCCCTGGGCGAACAGGTGCATCTCCACCGGCACGGCCGCGCGCGCGCACGCTGCGCGGAACGCGAGCGTGTTCTCCACCTTCACCACCCGATCATCCTCGGCATGGAGCAGGAAGCAGGGCGGCGTGCGTGGCGAGACATTGGCGGCGGTCGAGTGCGCGCGTTCCAGCGCAGCACTCGGCGATGGCCCCAGCAGCAGCGCGCGCGACCCAGCATGCGCCACTTCCGCCGCCATTGACTGCACGGCATAGATTGGCGCGGCGAGGCACGGTCGCGCGCTCAGGCGGTCGGCGGCATCGACCGGCGCATAGACCGGCGCGTCGAAGCGCGTCGCCAGATCGCCGCAGACATGCCCGCCCGCCGAAAAGCCCATCGCGGCGACGCGTTCGGGCACGATGCCATAATCCGCCGCGCGCGCGCGGATCAGCCGCATCGCGCGCTGTGCATCGGCCAGCGCCACGTCCGGCCCTGCCGCCCAGCCATCCCCAGGCAGCCGGTAAAACAGCACGAACACCGTGAACCCGCGCGCCGCGAGCCAGCGCCCGATCTCATAGCCTTCCTTGTCGATCACCACCAACCGATAGCCCCCGCCCGGCGTCACCAGCAGCGCCGCGCCATTGGGCGTGCGCGGGCGAAACACGACCAGGCGCGGTCGGCTGATGCCCTGCACCGCACGGTCGTTCAGCGCGTGATCCTTGCTGCGTTCGTCGACCGTCTCCACCGGCAGCGTCGGCGGCGCGCCCGGCGCACCCTTGGGCCACAGGTCGATCGTTTCGTCGGGTTCGGGCAGCGCCGTCGCCGGTGCGGCACCGCCAACTCGCGGCGGCGGCGTCTGCGCCAGCCCGCGCGCCGACCACCCGCTCGCCGCCCACCCGCTCGCCAAGGTTCCGAGAATGGCGCTGCGGCGGTCGATCACGGGCATGCTCCTGAAAAACGAACGGGCGTCGCCATAGCATTGGCAACGCCCGAACGGAGAGGAAGGGTGGTCCAGACTTACATCTTCACGCGCGCACCGAACAGGATGGTGCGGCCGAAATGGTTGTTCTCATAATTCCGGTTCGCGTCGAGATCGGTGTAGCGATAGCGATAGGTGTCGGTCAGGTTGGTGCCCTCGACCGAAACCTCGAGCCATTTGGTCAGGCGATAGCGCACCGAGGCATCGAAATTGGTGGTCGCGGCATAGCCCTCGAACACGTTGCCGGTGCCGCTATTCTGGTCAACATACGGCCCGCGATAGCTGATCGAACCGCGCGCGCTGAACTTGGCGTCTTCATAATAGAGCGTGCCGTTGAACGCTTTCTTCGACAGGCCGAACAGCGTCGAGGTCCGCTGCACCGCGCTCGGCGCGACGAGCTTGCAGGTAAACTGCGTTGCGCAGACCAGCGTCGATGGCCCAACCACGCCATAGCCGGCCGTGCTGTCGATGAAGGTCGCGTTGGCGATGCCGCCAAAGTTCTTCAGGAAGCCGGGCAGGAATTTGAACGGTGCCTGGACCGAAAGCTCGATGCCCTTCAGCGAGGCACCGGTGCCGTTGATCGTATTGGAGACGGTGTAGAGCTGGTTGGGATCGTTCTTGATATAGCCAGCCGAGCTCGGCAGCAGCACGTCGCGCGTCAGCCCCGCCTCGGCCAGCGTCTGCGTGACGCTGTTGGACACAGGGAAGCTGTCGATCGATTTCTTGAACACCGCGATCGACGCGATCGACTGCGGCGCGAAATACCATTCGATCGCCAGATCATAAGCGGTCGCGCGGAACGGATCGAGGAACGGATTGCCGTTGGTGATCTTATAATTGTTGCCATCCGCCGATCCGCCCGGCGTCAGATTGCCAAGCGTCGGGCGCGTCATCACCTTGGCCACCGCGCCGCGCACGATGATGTTCTCGGTCGGATAAAAGGCCAGGTTGAGCGCGGGCAGCCAGTCATCATAGTCCCGCTTAACCGTCAGGGTCGCGCTGTTGATGATGCCCGTCGAAACCTGGTTGGTCTTCACATAGCGCACGCCCGCATTGAAGGCATAGCGCAGGCCGAACAGTTCGCCCTTGGTATCGAATTCGAGATAGCCGCCCTTCACCTCTTCCGAGACACTGCGGGTATTGCCGGCATCGGGGGTCAACGCACGGCTATAGAGGTTGGTCAAAGCGGCGGCGGCGGGAATGTTGGCCACGACATATTGCGAGGTCGTCCCCGCCGATTGCCCAGCCGAACCGAGATTGACGAGATCGGTCAGCGCCGCCGTCACCGGGAAACCATAGACCGAACCCGGCGCAATCGCCGATGTCGGCGAGCAGGTCAGCGTGCCAAGCACCAGATCCTTGCCGCCATTGCCGCACACCACGGTATCGCGGGTGAAGCCGACCGTATCGAAGGTGAACTTGCGATAGACGCCGCCCGCCTTGACCTGGAACCCCTCGGCCACATCCCATTCGGTGCGCAATTGCACGGTGCGGAATTTGTTGACGGTATCCGACGGACGATCGCGGATTTCGGACAGCTGATAGGCGCTCGGGTCGGTCACGCTGCTGCCATAGGTCAGCGTCGGGTTCGACATGTTGGTATAGTCGTATTTGAAGCCCTGCGCCGCCTTGTTGTCGAGCAGGATCGTCGTTTCAACCGGGATGTTCGCATCCGATTTCGACAGACCGCCCAACAGCGTGAAGCGGAACTTGTCGCTCACATCCTGATCCCAGGTGCCGCCAATCTGATAGAATTCGGTGCTCGACTTGCGCAGATAATGCTCGTTGCGATTATACGCGTCGTTCAGCGTCGCCGAGACGATGTTGTTGTTCGCGTCATAGACCGGATTGACGAGGTCGATCGAACGCTCGTTGCTGCGCGCCAGCACTTCGAGCCATTGCTCCTCGCGGGTTTCCTTGAACTTGGAATAGAGGCCGTCGATCGAGATCTTGGTCTGGTCGGTCGGCGCGAACTGCACGCTGGCGGTGATGCCGAGGCGCTCGCGATCATGCTTGATCACGCCGTAGCGCGGGATGCGCGGATGGAAGGCCTGGGCTGCTTTGTCGCACGCCGCACTCTGCCGATAGACGCCGCCGCTATTGGCAGCGGGGGTGGTGAAGGCCTGTGCCGCACCAGTACCGGTGGTGTTGTAATAGCATGGCGTACCATTGACCGAGTCGAACTGCGCCTGCGCCCAGCGCGTGGTGTTGTTGCCGAGTTCGAGCGTGTTGACCTTGGAATAGGCCGCCGACACCGATGCCCCGAAGGTGCCCGCCTCGTTCCGCCACGACAACAGCCCGGCAACGCGCGGTCCGACGGTCTTGGCGAGATCGTTATACGACCCCTGCATCGACAGCGCGCCCGAGAAGCCGGCTTTCTTGCCGCCAAGCGGGTTGCCGGTGTTGAGATCGACGACCGCGCCCAGCGAGCCTTCGTCGAGCGAGGCTTCGGCGGTCTTGTGAACCACCAGCGAGCTGAACAGTTCGGACGCAAACACGTTGAAGTCGAACGCGCGGTCGCGGTTGGCGCTGGCACCGTCGGTCGAGGTCGCCACCGTCTCCATGCCGTTTACGCGGACGCGGGTGAATTGCGCGCCAAGCCCGCGCACGGTGATCGCGCGGCCTTCGCCGCCATCGCGCTGGATCGAGATGCCGGGGATGCGCTGCAGCGATTCGGCCAGGTTCTGGTCGGGGAACTTCGCAATGTCTTCGGCGACGATCGAATCGACCGCAGCGACCGAGTTCTTCTTCACGTTGAGTGCAGCCTGAAGCGACTGGCGGAAGCCGGTCACGACGATGTCCTGCCCGGTATCCTCGGTCGCGGGCGCAGGCGGCGTTGGCTCGGTCTGCGCCAGGGCAACGCCCGGCAAGAACAGTGCGAGCGCAAGCGCGCCTGCCGAGACACCGTGCTGCACCGTCGCTGCCGCAGAAATCTTGCGCATTCTTCATCCCCCCTTGGCGTCGCAGCCGTGCAACGCCGATTGACACCGGTAGCCATGCCGCGCCGGCGAATCGGCGGCGGAGTGGCGGGCGGAAGAAGGGAAAGGCGCACTTTCGCGGCGCATCGCTCCTCTCCTGCCCAACGGTCGCTCTCTGGCAACTCGTCCTGACGCTTAAATGTCGCGTTTGGTAACCGGTGTCAATCAGCTTTTTGGCTTATGTGCCCGGCTGAATATACGGAACGCGCGCAAACAGTTCGCGCTGCCAGCGGCGGGGATCGTCCTCGCGATGCGGCACCGTGTCGAACACCATCGTCGCACGTTGCGGCAGATCGTAGCGGGGCCATTGCGGCAACCCTGTGTGATTGGGGTCACCCGTTTGCGCAAAGGCGACGAAGCTGTTCTGCATCGCCTGCGAGGCCGCCTGCGCATCCGCTCCGGTGCCGGTGTGCGAGCCCTTCGCGCCGATCGTGCCAAACACCAGCGGGATGTCGATGGTGTGAAAGGCACCGCGCCGGGGGTCGAGCCGCGACGTGAAATCGACCTGATAGACAAAGGCCGGAGCCCCAGCCTGCGCGCACGCTTCCGCCTCGATCACTTGCCCGCGCCAGCTCCGCCCGGCGGTGGTCGCGCCGTAAAACACTTCGGTCGGCGACCAATCGGGGAAGTGCGTGCGATACTGCGCCACCACCCATTCGGGCAGGATGTCGATGCGCAATTCGGGGGCAATCCGCGCAGCGACATTGTCCCAGGTGAGCCCGCGCACCTTATCCGAGTCGGGCGAGAGAAAGCCGCGCGTCTCATCGCGGACATTGCCCAGGATCATCGGGATGCCGAGCCCGTGCGGGTTGGCATTGGGCCAGAAGGGATGCCGTGTGAGCCATTTCATATCGAGCACCGGCCCGAAATAAACGCCACCGCCGAGGATCGGGTCGATAGCGTCAAGCGCGGCCACCAGGCGATCCTGCGGCATCGTCAACAACGGCGACAGGTCGCCCGCATCCACGCCGAGCCGAGCGAGATAGGCCCGTGCGCGTGCGGTCGCGTTGAGCGGGCCCGAGGCGGTGACTTGTTGCCCGCTCATCGTGGCGGCGCGGTGAAACAGCCCCTTGGCGGCGGGCATTCCCAGCATCGTCGCGATCTTGGCCCCGCCGCCCGATTGGCCGAACACCATCACCCGCCCCGGATCGCCGCCGAACGCCGCGACATTGTCGCGCACCCATTGCAGCGCCAGGATCAGGTCGAGCTGCCCGGCATTGCCGCTATCGGGAAAGCGCGGATCGAGCCGTGCGAGATAGAGATAGCCAAAGGCGTTGAGCCGGTGGTTGACCGTCACCACCACGACATCGCCGCGTGCCGCCAAGGCCGCGCCGTCGTTGAGCGGATCGGTCACGCTGCCGCCCGAATAGGCCCCGCCGTGGATGTAGAGCATCACCGGCAGCTTGGCCGCGCGATCCGGCCGCGCGGTCCAGATGTTGAGGAACAGGCAATCCTCGCTTTGCGGGCCATAGGTGCCGCCCGCTTGCGGGGCGACCGGGCCGAAGCGGTCGGCCGGGTGCGGCGCAGGCCCGTATACGAACGGCGTCGGCGCGCGAAAGCGTTCGGCCCGCCCGTAGCGGATGCCGCGATAGGCGCGGATCCCGTTCGCCTCTGCCGTACCGAGGAAGCGCCCCGCCGCGCACGCAACCGGCGGGGCCAGCGTCGCGCGCAACGGTGTGGCGGCGGCGGCCAGCGCTGCCGCGCCGCTGCCGATCAGCGCGCGGCGGGTCAGCTCAGCGCCGGACATCCAGCCCGCCTGCGAGATAGGCGTCAATATCGGCCTGGCGGAACAGGCTCGCATCGCCCGGCAGCGAGTGTTTGAGCGCGGCCAGCGCAAGCCCGGTGCGGGCCGCCTCGGCACTGTCGCCGCCCCGGCGCAGCGCGTGCAGTACGCCTGCCGCAAAGGCATCACCGCCGCCGATCCGGTCGACGATCCCGGCAAGCACGACTTCCTCGGTCTGCGCCGATTCTGTCCGGGTATCGACCCGCGCCGATAGCCGATGAAGATCGACATGCTCGACATGCCGCGCGGTCGAGGCGATCGTCTGCAGCTTGGGGAACGCCGCGAAGGCCGCGTCCACCGCCTCGCGCCGCCGCCCCTCGCCTTCGCCGCCAAAATCGCGGCCGAGCAGCAAGGCGATGTCGCGGTGGTTGCCGAACAGCAAATCGGCCTCGGCGACGAGCTGCGTCAGGATGCCGCGCGGATCGCTATCCCAACTCTCCCACAATTTGCCGCGCCAATTGCCGTCGAACGACACCGCAATCCCGCGCGCCGCCGCCGCCTGCGCCGCCGCGATCGCGCTGGCAGCGGGCACCGGCCCGAGCGCCGGGGTAATGCCCGACAAATGCAACCGGTCGACGCCGTGCAGCAGCGTGTCCCAATCCCAGGCGTCGCTCGGCATTTCGGCAAAGGAGGACCCAGCGCGGTCGTAAATCACTTCGGTCGCGCGCAAGCCGGCACCCGAGGTGACGAAATACAGCCCCATGCGATCGCCGCGAAGCTGGATGCCGACAGTATCGACGCCTGCGCCGCGCAAATAAGTCAGCGCCGCGCGGCCCAGATCATTGTCGGGCACGGCACTCGCAAAGGCGACGTCATGGCCAAGCCGGGCGAGCGCACCCGCGACATTGGCCTCGGCCCCGGCCACCCACACGTCGAGCTTGGGCGTCTGCAACAGCAACTCACGCCCCGGCGGCGAGAGGCGCAGCATGATTTCCCCAAAGGCCAGAAACGTCATTACCCTACCCTCTCGCGTCACCCCGGCCTTGTGCCGGGGTCCACTCCTCAAATCGGTCGCACGCTTGCGGCGCGGTGGTCCCCGGGACAAGCCCGGGGTGACGATGAGGCTCCCTTATCGCGCCAGCCAACCGCCATCGACCGCCAGAATATGCCCTTGCACATAGTCCGCCGCACGGCTGCACAGAAACACCGCCGCGCCGCCCAGATCGGAGGGATCGCCCCATTTGCCCGCCGGAATGCGCTCGAGGATCGAGCGGTTGCGCGTCTCGTCAGCCTGCAAAGCCGCGGTATTGTTGGTCGCGATATAGCCCGGCGCAATCGCATTGACGTTGATGCCCTTGCCCGCCCATTCATTGGCGAGCAGCTTGGTCAGCCCGCCAATGCCGCTCTTGGACGCGGTATAGCTCGGCACGCGAATGCCGCCCTGAAAGGTCAGCATCGACGCGATATTGACGATCTTGCCGGCCCCTTTCGCGATCATGTGCCGCCCCGCCGCCTGGCACAGGAAGAACACCGATTTGAGATTGGTGTCGATCACCGCATCCCAATCGTCCTCGGTAAAATCGACCGCATCGGCGCGGCGGATGATGCCGGCATTGTTGATGAGAATATCGAGACCGCCGAGCTTATCCACAGCCTCATCCACAACCCTTTGCACAGGCTCGATCGTGGAGAGATCGGCGGAAATGATTTCGGCGCGGCGCCCCAACGCGCGGATCTGCGCCACCGTGTCCTCAGCCGGTGTCCGCCCGACACAGGCCACATCCGCGCCAGCCGCCGCCAGCGCTACCGCAATCGCCTGGCCGATGCCGGTATTGGCCCCGGTGACGACGGCAACCTTGCCGGTGAGATCGAAGGGATTGGTCATGTTTCATTCCTTTCCCCTCCCGCTTGCGGGAGGGGTTAGGGGAGGGAATGGGAAGGACCTGCGAGCATGCCCTCCCCCAGCCCCTCCCGCGCGCGGGAGGGGGGCGTTACGCCAGCTGGCAAATATCCAGCACGCTCATATCGGTATAATCCTGATTCTCGCCCGCCATCGCCCAGATAAAGGCATAGGCCTTGGTGCCCGAGCCCATATGCACCGACCAGGGCGGGGAAATCACCGCTTCCTCATTGGCCATCACGATGTGCCGCAGCGCCTCGCCTTCGCCCATATAATGGAACACCCGGTCGTTCGGCCCATCCAGTTCGAAGTAGAAATAGATTTCGCTGCGGCGTTCATGAATGTGCGGCGGCATCGTGTTCCACACCGAACCCGGCTTCAGCACCGTCAGCCCCATCACCAATTGCGCGCTGTCGCAAATGCCGGGGATGACCATCTGGTAGATCGTCCGCTCGTTCGATTCCTCCAGGCTGCCGCGCTCCAGCTTGGTCGCGTCGGCAACCGAAATCACGCGCGTCGCGAACGCCTTGTGCGCCGGGCACGACGCCAGATAGAAACGCGCGCCTTCGCCGGAAAACACCACGTCCTTCGCGCCCATCGTCACGTACAGGCAATCCTTGTTGCCGAGTGTGAACACCTCGCCATCGACCGTGACGGTGCCGGTCGCGCTGCCGACATTGACCACCGCCAGCTCGCGCCGCTCCAGAAACGGGTGTCCGGCAGCAGACGCCGGCTCGGTCTGGTCGGGCAGTTTCACGGCGGCATCGGCAATGGCCACGCCGCCAATCACGAAGCGATCGGCATGGGTGTAATTCAGCACGCATTCCCCGGCGCGGAACAGGTCCTGGATCAAATAGCGATCGCGCAATTCCTCATTGGAAACGCATTCCATCATGTCGGGATGCGTGGCGTAATAAGTGCGGTCGAACATGGGGCTCTCCGGGGGTCAGGCCGCTTTGGCGGCGATTTCGGGGGAATCGATACGATAAGCGCGGCGGACGAGGCCGCTGGTCAGTTCCTGCGCCAGTTCGGCGGCTTCCCAATCCGCAAGGCGATGCTCGGCCACTAGGCGCGCGAGGAATCCGCAATCGACGCGTCGGGCGACATCGTGCCGCGCCGGGATCGACAGGAAGGCGCGCGTGTCATCGTTAAAGCCGACGGTGTTGTAGAAACCCGCCGTCTCGGTGGTCATCTGGCGGAAGCGGCGCATCCCCTCGGGGCTGTCATGGAACCACCAGGACGGCCCCAATTTCAGGCACGGATAATGCCCGGCCAGCGGGGCCAGCTCGCGCGCGTACACGCTCTCGTCGAGCGTGAAGAGGATGATCGACAGTTCGGTCGAGGTGCCGAAACGATCGAGCAGCGGCTTCAGCGCATGGACATAATCGGTGCGCATGGGGATGTCGGCCCCCTTGTCGCGGCCATGGCTCGCGAACAGCCCGGCATTGTGGTTGCGGAACGAGCCGGGGTGGATTTGCATCACCATCCCGTCCTCGACCGACATCGCCGCCATTTCAGTCAACATCTGCGCGCGGAACAGCTCGGCATCGGCGGGGGTCCAGCGGCCACCGACGATCTTGCCGAACAAGGCTTCGGCTTCGACCGGGGACAGATTGGCGGTCGCGGCGGTCGGGTGACCGTGATCGGTCGCGGTCGCGCCCGCCGCACGGAAATCCGCCCGGCGCTTGCGGTGCGCGGCGAGATAGCCCTTCCAGCTATAGACATCTTCGCCGGTCAGCTCGGCAAAGCGCGTCATTGCGCCCGCGAAGTGCTCATGCTCGACATCGATGACGCCATCGGGGCGATAGGTCGTGACGACGCGCCCGCCCCAGCCCGAGGCGCGGATGCGGTGGTGCGCGCCCAGATCGTCCTGCGGCCCCTCGGTCGTCGCCAGAAAGTCGATCTTGAAGCGATCGAACAGCGCGCGCGGGCGGAAGGCCGGGCTGGCCAGCTTCTCGGCGATCGTATCGAAATACAGGTCGGCAGTATCAGCCCCGAGCGCCACCTCGAACCCGAACACCTCGGCAAAGACATGGTCGAGCCACATGCGCGAAGGCGTGCCGCGAAACAGATGCAGGTGCTGCGCGAACACCCGCCATGCCGCGCGCGGATCGGTCGCGGGCGTGCCGCTGCGGCGCGGAATGGCGAGCGCGTCGAGGTCGATGCCCTGGCTGTAGAGCATCCGGAAAATGTAATGATCGGGCGCGAGCAGCAACGCGGTCGCGTCGGTCCAGGCGGTGTCGTCGGCAAACCATCCGGCATCGGTGTGGCCATGCGGGCTGACGATCGGCAGGTCCGCGATTTCCGCGTAAAGCGTGCGCGCAATGGCCCGCGTCGTTGGATCGCTCGGAAACAGGCGATCGGGGTTCAGGTCGAGCGGCCGTGCCATTGTCATTCTCCCTCCCCGCACTGTTTTATGCGGGCTCTGGTAACCGGTGTCAGCTTGCGTCGCAAGCCCGTTAATCGACGCCCGCTAGGCGCTCGGTGCCGCCACCGAACCGCGCCGAATCAGCGTCGACAGGAACAGCGACGGTTCCTCGACAATCGCTTCCCCGTCCAGCCCCGCCGTCAGCTTTAGCGCGGCCGAGCGCGCCATTGATGCGATCGGCCAGCGTACCGTCGTCAATGGCGGCCAGACATGCGCCGCGACGGGCGTATCGTCGAAGCCGACGATCGACAGATCCTTCGGAATATCGAGCCCGCGCTGCCGTGCGGCATGCATCACGCCCGCCGCCATTTCATCATTGCTGGCAAAGATGGCGGTCGGGCGCGGCATCAGGTCGAGCAACCGCTCGGCTGCGGTCAAGCCGGACTCGAAGGTATAATTGCCATCCGCAATCATGCTGCGCGGGAGCGCGATGCCGGCTTTGCTCAGCGCTTCCTCAAAGCCCAAACGGCGCTCGCGCGCCGAACGGAAGCCATGCGGCCCGGCGATCAAGCCGATCCGGCGGTGCCCCTGATCGATCAGATATTCGGTCGCGGCGCGCACCGCCTCGCAATCATTGGAGGCGACCATATGATCGTTATCGTCGAGCGGGGCCGACCCCATGCGGACATAGCGGCAGCCGATTTCCGCGCACAATTTGGCGATCGTGTCATTCTCGCTGATCGGCGGCAGCAGGACGAGCCCGAACAAGCGCTGGCGTTCCAGAAAGTGCCGCAGGTCGACCAGCATCGTCGCCGATCCGCGATCGACCGGGCGCACCACCAGTTCGAATTCGGTGCCGTGCAGCGCCTCCAAAATCCCCTGCTGCACATTCATCACCATTTGCGCATTGGGGTTGTCGTGGACGAGCCCGATCAGGAAATTGCGGCGCAGCGCGAGCGCACGCGCCTGCGGATTGGGAATATAGCCGAGTTCGCCGATCACATCCTCGACGCGCCGCCGGGTGTCGTCATTGAGCAAGGGCGAGCGGTTGATGACGCGGCTGACGGTCTTTTTGGAAACGCCCGCGATCCGCGCAACATCGTTGATCGTCGGTTGACCGCTGCTTTTCATGCGGTCGGCTTAACCCCAGGATGGCGGGCTTGGCTAGTCCGGGCGCGCACCGCCGCGATATCGGGCGCCCCTTGCCAAGCGCCGGTCGGCTGGGGCAGAGCGATGATACCGGTTACCAACAAGCGAGCGACGCGCGTGGCAAAAGCCCTTCTGGTGCATCCCGACGACAGCGTCGTAACCTTGGTCGAGCCCGTGCTGGCGGGCGATGCCGTCACCTTCGACGGCCGCAGCATTCCGGCGCTGACCGATACGCCAAGCGGCCACAAGATTGCGATCAGGCCCATCGCGGCGGGCGCGCCGGTGGTGAAGTTCGGCTTTCCGATCGGCACCGCCACCGCCGCCATCGCAGTCGGCGCGCACGTCCATTCGCACAATCTGGCGACCGCGCTCGACGGGACGCTCGCCTATCGCTTCACGCCAAAGGCCCCCGCGCCAACGCGCGAACCCGAGGAAACAGCGACTTTTGAAGGCTATGTGCGCGCGGACGGGCGCGTGGGCACGCGCAATGAAATCTGGATCTTGCCGACGGTCGGCTGCGTCGCGCGCACCGCGACGCGCATCGCCGCACAGGCCAATGCCGCCCTGGTCGGCGATGGCGCGGATGGCACGGTCGATGGCGTCCACGCCTTCACCCATCCCTTTGGCTGTTCGCAGCTTGGCGACGACCTTGACGGGACGCGCAGCATTCTGGCGGCGCTCGCGTGCCACCCCAATGCCGGCGGCGTGCTGATCGTCGGTCTGGGGTGCGAATCGAACCAAGTCGACGCCTTGCTGCGCGAAATTCCCGAAGCGCGCCGCCCCGCCATCCGCACGCTCGTCACGCAATTGGCCGGGGACGAGATTGACGAGGGCCTGGCCAAGGTCGCCGAACTGGTCGCGCTCGCCCGCAGCCAGCGCAGCACCGTCGCGCTCGACCGGCTGGTGCTTGGGGTGAAATGCGGCGGGTCCGATGGCTTGTCGGGCCTCACCGCCAACCCGCTGGTCGGCCGCATCAGCGAGCGCGTGGTCGCGGCGGGCGGAAGCGTGTTGCTAACCGAAATCCCGGAAATGTTCGGCGCGGAACGCCTGCTGATGGACCGCGCAGTCGACGAAAGCGTGTTCGACGGCATCGTCACGATGGTCAATGATTTCAAACACTATTTCCTCGACCATGGCGAACCGGTGTCGGAGAATCCCTCGCCCGGCAATGTCGCGGGGGGCATCACCACGCTTGAGGAAAAATCGCTCGGTGCGGTGCAAAAGGCCGGACGCGCACCGGTCTCGCATGTTCTCCCCTATGGCGCGCGCGTCGGCGGGCGGGGGCTCACCGTGCTCGAGGCACCGGGCAACGATGCCGTATCCTGCACCGCGCTGGCCGCCGCAGGGGCGACCGCCATTCTGTTCACCACCGGGCGGGGAACGCCGCTCGGCTTCCCGGTGCCGACGCTCAAGATCGCGTCGAACAGCGCACTCGCCACGCGCAAGCCGGGCTGGATCGATTTCGACGCGGGCGAAGTGCTCGATCACGGTTTCGACGCCGTGGCGCAGGCGCTGGCCACGCGCGTGTGCGCGATTGCGTCTGGCGCGGCGACCGCTGCCGAGCGTAATGGCGAGCGCGAAATCGCAATCTGGAAGCGGGGCGTAACCTTATGACGCGTTTGGGATATGGCACGCTCGATCTTGTGCCAGCACGCGTGACTCGCCCCAATCGCTCCGCACCGCCAACCACCGGGATCGTCCATTTCGGCCCCGGTGCGTTTCACCGCGCGCACCAGGCGGCGTATATCGATACGCTGCTCGACAGCGAGCCCGATTGGGGCATTGCTGCGGTGTCGCTGCGCAGCGCAGCAACGGTTGCGGCGCTGACCGAGCAACAAGGGCTGTACACGCTCGCCGTCCGCGACATCGCGCCTGCCTATCGCATCATCGGCGCGCATAGCCGCTTTCTGGGCCCCGACGACGCGGAGCAGACGCTCGCGCTGCTCGCCGACCCGGCGGTGCGGCTGGTGACGACGACGGTGACCGAGAAGGGGTATTGCCTCGCCGCAGACGGCACGCTCGATCTGACGCATCCCGACATCGCGCACGATCTCGCGGCTCCCGCCGTGCCGCGCAGCGTGATCGGGTGGATCGTCGCTGGGCTCGCCGCGCGCCACGCGCGCGGGATAGCACCGTTCATGGTGATGCCGTGCGACAACCTCGCCAATAACGGAGCCAAAGTGCGGGCCGCGCTGATCCGCTTTGCCGAGGCGCAGACGCCGGAGCTGGCGGCGTGGATCGCCACGCAGGTGCGCGTGCCCGGCACGATGGTCGATTCGATCACCCCTGCGTCGGACGACGCGCTCTATGCCGATGTCGCGGACGTGCTGGGCGTCGAGGACCGCGCCGCCGTGCAGCGGGAGGCGTTCACGCAATGGGTGATCGAGGATCTGGGCGATCCGGTCTGCGTGGCGTTGGGCCGCGCCGGAGCGACGCTGACCGACAATGTTGCCGGCTATGAACAAGCGAAGCTGCGCATCCTCAACGGGTCGCATTCGACGCTGGCTTATGCCGGTTTGTTGCGCGGCCATGCCAGCGTGGCCGATGCGATGGGTGATGCCACGCTGGCGGACTTCATCGATACGATGATCCGCGACGACATCATCCCGACCTTGCCGCCCGTCGCCGGGCTCGATCTCGATGGCTATCGTGCGGCGGTGCTGGCCCGCTTCCGAAACCCCGCAATCGTCCACCGGCTGGAGCAGATCGCCGCCGATGGCAGCCAGAAAATCCCCTATCGACTCGGCGATACGCTGGCCGCGCAGCGCGCGCAGGGCCGGTTGCCGCGCCATGTGCTGGCCGCGCTCGGCTGCTGGATCGCCTTTTTGATGCAGCGCGCACGGGCGGGCGTGCCGATCCTCGACCCGGCGGGCACCGCCCTCGCCGATCTTGCCGCAACGGACGACGCACACGCGGTGCTGGCGCGGCTAATCGCGGCAAAATTGGGGTTTTCCGAGGCGTTGGCGCACGATTCCGACGCGACGCGGTCGATCGCGCGCGCCGCGCAGGCGGCGTTTGAGGGCGATTGGGCGAGCGCCTTTCCCGGCTGATCGCCGCCAACCCGCGATCACCCTCTTGTCAATGACACCGGTTTCCCATACCCAGTCGTGGAGATCGCCTTAGCGGTCCATGAGGGGATAAAGCCACGTGCCGGCCAAGAAACGTCAAGACAATATCGCGCGAGTCGCAACCGAATTTGTCAGCGCACGGCGCAGCGCGTCTGCACTCGTCGATTACCCCGGCACCATGCCCGCCGCGCTTGCCGAAGCCTATGCGATGCAGGACGCCGCCATCGCGCTCGCCGACCGCGTGATCGCCGGGTGGAAGGTCGGGCGGATCAACCCGCCACTGGAGGGGGCCGACCGCCTCGCCGGGCCGATCTTCGCCGACCAGACCTTCGACGCCGGGGAAACCCCACGCGCAATGACGGTCTATGCCGGTGGATTCGCGGCCGCCGAGGCAGAATTCCTGTTGCGGATCGGCACGGCACCCGATCCTGCCAAAACCCATTATACGCTGGCCGAAGCGACCGCGCTGATCGACCGGGTGTGTGTCGGCATCGAAATCGCCAGTTCGCCCTTTGGCGGCATTAATGACCATGGCCCCGGTGTCACCATTTCCGATTTCGGCAACAATAACGGGCTGGTGATCGGCCCCGATATTGCCGACTGGCGCGACCTCGACCTCAATCAATGGCCGGTCGAGCTGACCATCGACGGCGCATCGACCGGAATCGCCACCGCCGCGACGATGCTTGACGGCCCATTTGGTGCCGCGCGCTTCCTGTTCGAACTGATGGCACAGCGTGGCATCGCGCTGACCCCGGGCCAGTGGATTTCAACGGGTGCGGTCAGCGGGGTCCACCAGGTCGAAATCGGCGCGCAAATCGCGGCCATTTTCGACGACCGGCTGACGGTGGCGTGTAGCATCGCAGCGCAATAACCGCGATTAGGATCCGGCAAAGGTTCGAAACAGGGCCGCCGACAGGAGAGAGATGATGGCGACGGTCGAACTTCCGATCGACACGGGTGCAAGCGGGACCAAAACGGCCGACGCAAGCGCGGTCGGGCGCTATCGCTGGGTGATTTGCGGCCTGCTCTTTGCCGCCACCGCGATCAATTATGTCGATCGGCAGATGATCGGGCTGCTCAAGCCCAACATTTCGGGCGAATTCGGCTGGGACGAAAATGCCTATGCCGACATCGTCTTCTGGTTCCAGGCGGCCTATGCGATCGGCTATATCAGCTTCGGCTCGATCGTCGATCGGGTCGGCGCGCGGATCGGTTATTCGATCGCCTTCATCATCTGGACGCTCGGCCACACTTTGTGCGGCTTTGCCGGATCGACCTTGCAGTTTGCGGCAGCACGTGCGGTGCTGGGTCTGGGCGAATCGGGCAATTTCCCGGCAGGCATCAAGGCCGTGTCGGAATGGTTTCCAGCGCGCGAGCGGGCGCTGGCGACGGGCGTGTTCAATGCCGGGGCCAATATCGGCGCTGTAGTCACGCCGCTGATCGTGCCGGCCATCACGATCGCCTTCGGCTGGCGGATGGCGTTCATCGTCACCGGCGTGGCGAGCCTGGTGTGGCTGGTCGCCTGGATCGCCATCTACCGCCGCCCGCGCGAACAACCGCGCCTTAGCGCCGCCGAACTCGCCCATATAGAAAGCGACCCCGCCGACCCCGCACAGAAGATCGCATGGACGCGGCTGCTCGGCTATCGCGAGACTTGGGCCTATGCGCTCGGCAAGTTCCTGATCGACCCGATCTGGTGGCTGTTCCTGTTCTGGACGCCCGATTTCCTGTCCAAAGCCTATCATCTCGATTTGAAGAGCTTCGGCCCGCCCTTGGTCGTGATCTATCTGATCTCGGACTTTGGCAGCATTGCCGGGGGCTGGTCCTCCTCACGGCTGATGAAGCGCGGCTGGTCGGCCAATGCCGCGCGCAAGACGACGATGCTGGTCTGCGCCTTCCTCGTGATGCCGATCTTCTTTGCGCAATATATCGCCAATCTATGGGCAGCGGTCGCCATCGTCGGGCTGGCGACGGCGGCGCATCAGGCATTCTCGGCCAATCTCTACACCATCCCGTCCGACATGTTCCCGCGCAAGGCGGTGGGGTCGGTGGTCGGCATTGGCGGCATGGTCGGCGCGATTGGCGGCATGGGGATGGCCAAGTTCACCGGCTACATCCTGCAGACGACGGGCAGCTACACGCTGATCTTCGCGGTCGCGGGTAGCGTGTATCTGATCGCGGTCGGGGTTATCCATCTGCTGTCACCGCGACTGGCGCGTGTCGATGCGCTGTAAGACTGGGCTGGCGAGCCTGCTCGCAATTGCCATCGCGACACCCGTTTGCGCGCAGGATGCCAATGGCCTGTTGTTCCGCGTCTCCGCCGACAAGAGCCTGACCGCAGACGTGGCTGCGGGCGACCCCGTGCCCAATTTCCGCAGCGGCGTCAGCGTCGTGCCCGATGGCGCGATCGGCGGCGCGGCGCGCTGGGCCGATGATGGCTATGTCGCGTGGAAGGCACCGGGCAATATGCGTGCGCAGCGCGGCACGCTCAGCTTCTTCTGGCGGCCGCGCGAGCCGCTCGGCGTCGCGCCCTTCGTGATCTTCCGCGCGGGCTTTGCCGATCACAGCAGTTGGGACATGGCGTTCCTGCGGATCGACTGGAACGGCCACGGCTTCGACGCCTTCGTCACCGATGCCAACCTGTCGCGCATCCGCGTCTCCTGGACGATCCCGCAGACGCCTGCTGCCGACGCCTGGAAGCACATCGCCTTTGCCTGGGATGAGACCAAGGGCGTCCGCCTCTTCGTCGATGGCCGCGAAGTCGCGCGCAAGGATCAGGTCGCCGATCTCGATTCAGGGCTGGATCAGTTCGGCCTCGCAGGGCGCGTGCTCTCCCCCCACCAAGTGCAGAGCCGCTACCATTTCATGCGCGGCAGCGATCTCGACGAGATTCGCGTGTACGATCGGATGCTGGCCGCCAGCGACATTGCCACGCTCGCCGACAAGCGCGATCCTGCCCCCGCCCCTTCCGAGGACGCCGCCGCCCGCCGCACCGCCTGGCTGCACCGTTATGGCTGGGATGCGGGCGCACCGCCGGTGCTCGATGCCCCCGTCACCACCGTGCGCAAGGTCGAGTTCGCCGACGCCAAGGATTTGAAAGAGTGGATGTGGAAGGGTGTCGACGGCATCGCCGAGACGACCTGGCCCGGCGTCTATAACCGCTCCAAATTGCCCGGCCGCGACGATTATTTCGAACTGCCCGACTGGAACGTCTATGTCGAAGGCGGCAAGCGCTATGACCTGACCGTGCCGCCCGGCGAACGCTTCAACCGCGTCGAAATTCGCGGCGCGGCTTATGGATCGCTGCTATGGTCGGACGCTGGGCAAACCACCACGCTCGCCACCCGCGCGCAAGGCACCGTCCGCAGCGTCAGCGCGATACCCGAGCGGCAAGGCGGCACGCTCAGCTTCGTCAACACGGTGCAGGAGCAGCCGATCCAGGAGTTGTGGGCCTATGACGTGAGGCCGGGCGCGGAACCGGCGGGATCGTTCAAGCTCTCCTACACCGTCGACGCCACCGCCTCGACCAAGGTCGCCGCGCTCGCCAGCCTCGAATCCTTCATCACCGGCCGTTATGCCCCCGACGAGCGCAGCATGGTCGTCGCCTTGCCCAGCTCCGGCATCAAGGCGGCGGTCGGCGCGGCGGCAGCGGGGGCGGGCGCGCCAGCGCAGACGCGCACGCGCGGCCTGCCGATCGTCCACATCCTGATCCCGGCCAGCCTGGGCGATGCCTATGCCGACAAGCCGCTGGCGCGCGCCTTCGATTATGGCTGGCAGAATCTGCATGACGGGCTCGACGGCATCGCGATCGATTTGCCCGCGCTCGCCGGCACCGGGCTGATCCCGCTCAACCTCCGCGTCAAGGACCCGCTCTGGCCCGCGCGCGACCTGATCGACCTGTCGGTCAGCGTGCCGGCAGGCACGCCGCGCACGCTGTGGCTCGACCTGCGCGACCGCATCCTGTCTCAGGACAGCCTCTATCTCAGCATTGCCTCGGCCCTGCCCAGCTTCGATGCCGCCGCACTCAACGGCGCGAAAATCCGTTTGGTGTTCAAGGATCGCGCGGCGGCGCTGCCCGAACATATCGCCGACCGGCTCAACCAGGTGAAGGACAATTGGGGCTTTCTGGTCGAGGAGCATACCGCCTCCAAGCGCGAAGCGCTGTATGCGCGCCTGTTCGGCGACATCACCGACCTGCTGCGCGTCGACCCTGACAATGTGACCGCCCGCCAATATTGGGCCGACATCAATTACCGCCCCGAAAACATGCCCACCGTCACCCAGCCGACCGCGCCGCCCGGCGTGCCGCTCTGGGCATTCCGCCAGCTTGAGGATTTGAAGCTGGTCCGCCAGTTCGTCGACTGGTGGATCGACCATCGCCAGGTGCCTTATGGCGATTTTGGCGGCGGTATTTCCGATGATACCGATCTGACGCAGCAATGGCCCGGCCTCGCGCTGATGGGGGTCGAGCCTGACAAGATCAACGCGTCGCTGCGCGCCCTCGCCGATGCCGCGTACAAAAACGGAATGCGCGTGAACGGCCTCGGCTATATCACGACCGACGAGCTTCACGCGTATGAAGAGGGGCTCAACTCGGATGCCGAGCGGCTCTATCTCAATTGGGGCGAACCGCGCTCGATCGAGCGGCTGATGACGACCACCAAGGCGCTGCAAGGCGTGATCCTGAAGAACCCGGCCGGCCATCTGCATTTCGCGAGCAACTGGTATGGCGGGCGCACGATGTACCGCGAGGGGGCGTGGGAATGGCAGAAACCCTATAGCTTCACCGTGCTGCACGCGCCGATCCTGCTCGGCCTGTATAATGGCAGCGCACCCGCGCGCGCGCTGGTGACCGGCGTGATCGACGGCTGGATGGCGCATGGCAAACAGGGGGCCGACGGCGCATGGTCCTACCCCAATGAGATCAACTGGCGCAGCGATGCCGAGCGCGCTGGCGATGGTGGCGGGGTGAGCACGCCGCTCCAGGCAAGCTGGGCGGCATGGCGCTTTACCGGGGACGCCAAATATCTGCGGCCGATCGAGGCGCGCGTCGCCAAAAGTCCGGCGGGGCTGGCGGAATTCAACGAAAACGCCTTCACCGCCTTGCCCGATGGTGCATCCCTGCGCGCGCGTGCGGCAAAGAGCGAGGAGCCGTTCGGACGCTATGCCGCCTGGTCCGCGACGGGTGACATCGCCGTGCTGGCCACGCTGCACGGCGAGGCGATCGCCGATAAGATGCAGCATATGGCGATGTACACCGAAGGCCATTGGTGGAGCGACCGCGTCGAACAGCCGAGCGACATCCTCCAGCGCGAACGGCTCGGCGGCATCGCATTGAAGCGCAACCAGACCTGGCCCGGCAATACGGTGAGCTGGCGTTTCGCCACGCCGGGTGCTGCCGAACAGGTCGCGATCCTGCTGCCCGGCGCAACGCGCGACCGCTTCCGCGTGATTGCCTATAACACCAGCGACCGCCCGCAAGCCGCGACGATGACGGCGTGGAACGTCACCGCCGGAAGCTGGTCGATGACGGTCGCACGCGGCGCGGTGTCGTCGCCCACAACCGTATCGCTCGAACGCAGCGCCGCGATCCCGCTGACCTTCGCGCCCGGCGAAACCGTGCTCGACTTTGCGCTGGTGGCACCCGCCACCCCGGTCGAGACCCGCCCTGACCTCGGCATCGGTCGCGACGATGTGACCGTTGCGGGCCAGCGCGTCACGGTCACCGTCCATAGTCTCGGCGCGGTGCCGAGCGCGGCGGGGCGCGTGGCGCTGTGGCAAGGAAACCGCGTGATCGCCAGCGCCCCGGTGCCGCCGCTCCCCGCGCCAAGCGACCTCACTCCCAAAACCGCGCGCGTGACGCTGGCGGTGCCCGCAGGCATCGATCCCGAACACCTGCTCGTGCGCGTCGAACAGAGCGATGGCACCGCCGAAGTCACCCAGCAGAACAACGCCGTCGCCATCGCCGATCGCACGCCATGACGACACGGCGGGCGCTGCTCGCCGGGGGCGCGGCTCTGGCACTCGCCAGCCGCGTGCGTGCCGCCCCCAGCCCAGCTTTGCGCGCCGCGCTCGATGCGGCGGCGGCGTTGCCGCACGATCCGGGAGCAGCACTGGCGCTGCTGGCGGGATTTGACCGGAAGGGCCTGCCCCTCGCCGCGCAGCTCGACCTCGACACCGCCCGCGCCGGACTGGCGATCGACCTCGAGATAGTGCGCCGCTTCGCGGTCGACCCGCGCGGCAAGGGGCCACCGCGCAACCCGGAGCACGCCCTCCTGCTCCTCCGCCGCAAGCTCGGCGATGACCTCGATCCGCCCGCGCTCGAGGCCCAATTGGAGACCGAACGCCGCCGCTGCGCCGCCCGCGCCGATGCGCTGTTCGCCCGGCTCGGGGTGGCGGGGGCCACCACCGGCGCGCGCTTCTCCGCTTTGTGGCGCGACCCGCGCCAGGCTTATGCCAGCCCCGACGCCGCTTTGGCCGATATGAACCGCTGGCTGGCGGAGCTACGCCCGCGTGTCCCCGCCTTGGTCGGCGCGGTGCCGCGCTGGTGCCTGAACGTCGCCGCCAATCCGCCAACCGCCGCAGACCGCACCGCCGCCCATTACGGCTATCGCACGCTGCCTACGCCCACGCAGCCCGGCGGCTACGTCCCAGACCTTCAGCGCCTTGCCGAGCGCCCGGCGTTCACACTGCCGAGCGTCGTCGCGCACGAATTGCTCCCCGGCCATATGGTGCAACTGCCGCTGGAGGCCGCCGCCGATCCGCACCCGCTGCGGCTCGATTATGCGCCGGGCTTTGCCGAAGGATGGGCGATCTATACCGAGCGCCGCGTTGCCGATGCGGGGCTGTATGCTGCCGATCCGCTGGCCGAACTCGGTTCTCTCCATTGGCGGCTGTTCCGCATCGGGCGCGCGCTGGTCGATCTCGCTATCCATCTGCACGGCCTGTCGCTGCGTGAGGCACGCGCGCGCCTGGTCACCTGGCAGGGCGAACCCGCCTATTTTGCCTCGTTCGACACAGATCTTGCGCGGATCGTGCAGGAGCCAATGACGCGCGCTGCAGAAATGCTGTTCGCGCTCGCCATCGAAGACGGCGCGCGCGGGCGATCGGGCACGGCGCTGCGGCGCTATCACCATCTGCTGCTCGATCACGGTCGGATGCGCAGCGATGAGCTGGCGCGCCGCGCCCGGAGGATTTGATGCGCCTCACGCGCCGCGACGCGCTCGCCGCCGCTGGCGGCAGCGCTGCATTGCTGCTCCCCGCCAGCACCGCCGCAGCGCCCGACACCCTCGCCGCATATCGGCGCGGACTGGACCAGCAACGCATCGCCGATCTTGGCGACGGGCGCTTCCTCAATCCGGTGCTGTCGGGCGATCGCCCCGACCCCGCTATCCTGAAAGACGGGCAGGACTATTACCTGACCTTCTCCAGCTTCGATTCCTATCCCGGCCTGATCCTCTGGCATTCGCGCGATCTGGTGAACTGGCGGCCGATCGGCCCCGCGCTCCACCGCAACATCGGCTCGGTGTGGGCGGTGAGCCTCGCCAAGCATGACGGGCGCTATTTCCTCTATATCCCGACCAAAGCCTCACCCAATTCGATCTGGGTGATCCATGCCGATCGCATCGAAGGGCCGTGGAGCGAGCCGATCGATCTCGGCCTGCACGCGCATATCGATCCGTGCCATGTCGTCGGCGAGGACGGCTCGCGCTGGCTGTTCCTGTCGGGCGGTGACCGCGTGCGCCTGTCCGCCGATGGCCTGTCGACCGTCGGCAACCCCGAACATGTCTATGATCCGTGGCGGTATCCGAGCGACTGGGTGGTCGAGGGTTTCTCGCCCGAAGGCCCCAAGATCGTCCGCCACGGCGGCTATTTCTACCTCATCACCGCCGTCGGCGGCACCGCCGGGCCACCGACCGGGCATATGGTGATCGCCGCCCGCGCGCGCTCGATCCACGGGCCGTGGGAGGACTGCCCCGCCAACCCGCTGGTGCGCACGCGCGACCGGTCCGAGCGCTGGTGGTCGCGCGGTCACGCCTCGCTGGTCGAAGGGCCGGCGGGTGACTGGTGGGCGCTCTATCACGGCTATGAGAAGGACTATTGGACGCTCGGGCGGCAGACGCTGCTCGATCCCGTCGCCTGGACCGCCGATGGCTGGTTCAAAATGACCGGCGGTGATCTGTCGCGCCCGCTCGCCAAGCCCAGGGGCGGCAGCGCGGTGCCGCACGGCATGGCGCTGTCCGACGATTTCCAGACGCTCGCGCTCGGCACCCGCTGGAGCTTCTTCCGCCCGCGCCCGAACGAGGCCGATCGCCTGTCGGTCGCCAACCGCACGCTGACGCTCACCGCCAGCGGTACCGCACCGGTCGATTCGGCACCCTTGCTGTTGATCGCGGGCGACACCGGCTATCGCTTCGACTGCGACATCGAAATCGATCCCGGCACCACCGCCGGGCTTATCCTCTTTTATGACGACAAACTCTATTGCGGCCTCGGCTTCGATCAGCAGCGCTTCGTCACGCATCAATATGGGCAGGAGCGCGGTCGCCCGCATAATCCGCACGGGTGCCAAATGCGGCTGCGCGTGACCAACGATCGCCACATCGTCACCTTCGATACCAGTGGCGATGGCGGGCACCATTGGACGCGCTTTGATCGTGGCATGGAAGTGTCGGGCTATCACCACAATGTGCGTGGCGGCTTCCTCATGCTCAGGCCCGGCCTCTATGCAGCGGGCATCGGTGCAGCGCGCTTTCGCGACTTCCGGTTTACCGCGCTCTAAACCGCTCCGGACGGAGGAGCGAAAGCGCGACCGGGTCGTCGGCGGTGTCAATTTTTCTGGACAGTCATGGCACGATAGTGTCGAATGTGCGTTCGGGAGAGTCGATAAAAAGCAGGAGCAGGACTGATGCAAACAGGACCCATCAAGCGTCTCGGCCGCGTGACCTTTGGCGTGGCATGCGCCACCCTCGCGCTCACGGCCTGCGCCAAGAAAGCCGAGAGCGACAGCAGCACGACGACGACCACCACCACTGCCGCGACGACCACGCCAGCCGCCGCACCCGCAGCGGAACCGGCAGCGCCAAAGCCTGCCGCCGTCGCCGCCGACAATACCGACACCATCGCCGGGGTGAAGCTCGCCGCCTATACCGGCGACGCCAAGAAGGGCGAGACCGACTTTATCACGTGCAAGACGTGCCATGCGATCGAAGCCGGCGTGAACAAGATCGGGCCATCGCTGCACGGCGTGGTTGGCCGCAAGGCCGGCAGCATCCCGGGCTTTACCTATTCGACCGCCAACAAGAATAGCGGCATCACCTGGACTGAGGAAAAGCTGTTCCAATATCTGGAAAATCCGCAGCGCGTTGTTCCCGGCACCAAGATGACCTTCGCCGGGTGGCCAACCGACCCGCAAAAGCGCGCCGATGTGATCGCCTATCTCAAGAGCAATTCCTGATCCCCGCGCATCCGCGCGATCAACCCGAGGCCCGGCAGCGATGCCGGGCCTTTTTCATGCGCGACGGCTGCGCACCAGATCCGCGACATGCACCGGAAAGGACGCCGCGAGCGCCAGCGCGACCCACGGCCATGGCATCCCGGTCAAGGCCGCGCGCACCGCAAGCACCATGCACGCCCCCGGCACCAGCCGCAGCGCAACCGCAACGGCCGACCAGCCACGCGACCGCATCAGCCAGCCCCCTTCCAGCAGCAGGATCACAAGAATGATGTCGACCGCATGGCCCTGCGCGAACAGCCATGTGGC
This sequence comes from Sphingomonas sp. PL20, assembly GCF_017875905.1. Taxonomy (NCBI): domain Bacteria; kingdom Pseudomonadati; phylum Pseudomonadota; class Alphaproteobacteria; order Sphingomonadales; family Sphingomonadaceae; genus Sphingomonas; species Sphingomonas sp. PL20. The sequence goes on from NZ_JAGINH010000002.1 coordinate 3,634,946, forward strand.
CAGCGAGTTCAGCCGAACGGTCCGTTCAGCCGGACGATGGTCATGTTGAGATATCCGGCAAAGGTCACCCATCCCAGATAGGGGAGCAGCAACAGGCCGGCGGACATTGAGCGCGGCCACACCAGATAAATCCAGACCGCGATCGACACCCACAGGCCGACCACCTCGACCGCTGCCCAATCCGGCCGATGCAGGCGAAAGAATAAAAAGCTCCACAGGATATTGAGAAAGCCGTTGAGCGCGAACAGCCCGATCATCCAGTCCGCGCCCGATCGATCGGGCATTGCGCGCCACCCCGTCACCGCCGCCATCGCCGTGCAGACATAGATGGCGGTCCAGGCGACGCTATAGGCCGCCTCGGGCGGGGCCCAGCGCGGCTGGAGCAGCGTGCGATACCAGGGCCCGACCTCGGTAATCGTCGATCCCATCACCGCGACGACCAGAGCCATCAGGGCGGCAATGACAATCGGCAACCCCCAGGAGCGATGCAGCATGGGTGCCCCCGCCCTCACGCCGATGCCAGCCCGAGCAAATGCCGCATATCCTTCCAGAAGATGCGCAAATGCGCCCCCGGCTTGGCGCGGACCAGGCGCTTGTTCATATACGCGTCCCAGGTCAGCCGTTGGACATCGGGATCCTCGCAGATCTTGACGAAGCGTTCGCGGCGCGTGTCGCTGGAATACCAGAAATATTGCATAATCCCGAGGATCCAGAACACGCGGCCATGCGCCCGCAGGAAGCGCTTGCGGGCAAGGCGCAGCGCGGAGGCCTTGCCGGTCGCCAAGAACACCGTCACCGCTTCGGCTGCATGGCGGCCGCCCGCCATTGCATAATAGATCCCCTCGCCAGAGGCCGGTGCCACCACGCCTGCGGCATCGCCTGCCACCACGACATCGCGACCATTGTCCCAGCGCTTGAGCGGCTTGAGCGGGATCGGGGCACCCTCGCGCCGCAGCGTCGCACAGCCATCAAGGCCGGTCTGCGTGCGCAGTGCCGCAACCGCCTCGCGCAGCGCAAAGCCTTTCTGCGCGCTGCCCACCCCGATGCTGGCGGTCGCGCCATGCGGGAAAACCCAGGCGTAAAAGTCGGGGGAGTGCTTGCCCTGATAGAAAACATCGCACCGCTCTGGCGCGAAATCGACGCGCTCGCCCACTCCGGTCGCGGGCGCGGCGATGATTTCATGATAGGCGAACACGCACGGTACGGTGCCGCCCCCTTTCACCTCGTCGCGCGCCACTCCCGAGCGCGCACCATCGGCACCAATGATGCAGCGTGTCGTCACCCGGCGCTCATCCGCGCCGCGGGCGTCGCGATAGACAACGGTTGCGACATCCGGGGCATCCCGCTCGATCCGGACGAAGGTACCGCTGCGGCGTTCAGCGCCAGCCAGCGCCGCGCGCGCGCGCAACCATTCGTCGAACACCTCGCGATCGACCAACCCGACAAAGCCGTCCCCGACCGGCATGTCGACCGTCTTGCCCGAAGGCGCGACCATCCGCGCGGCGCTGGCCTTGGCGACCAGCAAATGGTCGGGAATCGCGAAATCGGCGATTGCACGCGGCGGGATTGCCCCACCGCAGGGCTTTATCCGCCCTGCCCGATCGAGCAGCAGCACATGGTAGCCACCGCGTGCCAAGTCGGTGGCGGCGGTGGCACCGGCCGGGCCGCCGCCGACGACGACACAATCAAAGTCCGCGATCGTCATATCACAACCTCCCCACCAAGATGGGCGACGCGTGGCGGCGCGCGCAGCGAGAGGGCGGCGGCCAACAGGAACAGCAACGCCTCGGCCCCGAAGACCAGCATGAAGCTTTCCGGAACCGATCCGGTCAGGGCTTCGGCCGCATCGACCGCGACGGCACCGGTCAGCCCGCCCAGCCCGAACGCAATCGCCTGCGCCGCGCCCCACACGCCCATCCGCAGCCCGGCCCGGCTTGATCCACCGTCTCCGGCCAGCGCCATCATCCGGCCGATCGCGGCCACGGCAAAGACGCCATTGGCAAAGCCGAGCAAAAAGATCGTACCGACAATCGGCCAACCCGGCCCGTAGCGCGCCGCCAGCACCAGCCCGGTCAACGCCAAGGCCGACCCGATACACCCGCCGACGATCCAGCGTGCGAGCGTGGCCGCGTCACGCCCACCGAACGCACTGCCGCCAACGCCCACCAACACCATGCCCAGCAACACGCCGCTATGCTGCACGCTCGACATCTGCGTCGATTGGCCCGGCGTCATGGCAAAGCGCAGACCGCTAAACGGCTCGAGGATCAAATCCTGCATCGAATAAGCGAGCATCGAGAGAAACACGAACATCGTGAAACGCCGGTGCTGCGGATCGGCCCAGATTTCCGCCAGCGCCACCGCAAACGGCGGAGCCGGGGGCCCTGCAACGACGCGGGCCGCATCCACGCGTTCCACGCCGAGCACCGCGACCGTCGAGAGCAGAAAGGCCATGCCCGCGACGCCAGCGACGACGCCTTCAAGGCGGGCCAGCGAGAAGGGATCGATCCAGTGGCCCGCCGCCGCCGAGGACACAATGATTCCGGCGATCATCATGATCCAGGTGAGCGAGGCCGCCGCCGCGCGCCGGGCAGGGGCAACCTGCGCGGCGAGCAGCGCCAGCAGCGACGTTCCCGCAGCACCCACGCCCGCGCCGATCAGCGAAAAAGCGAGGATCGCCAGCGCATACCCCACCCAGCCGTGCGCGACGATCACGCGGAGCGATTCGGCGGCCAGCATCGCCCCCGCCGCCAGCACGCCCATCCCGCCGATAATCCACGGCGTCCGGCGGCGCCCGCTATCCGATTCATGTCCCCATAATGGGCGCGACAGCTGCACCGCATAATGCCACGCCACCAGCCCGGCCGGGAGGGCGGCAGGCAGGGCATATTCCACCACCATCACGCGGTTGAGCAACGTTGTCGCGAGCATCACGATCGCACCGATCGCGGCTTGCACCAGCCCGAGCCGTGCGATGCCAAGCCAGCTCAGGCCGCGCGGGGTCACAGCCCCAGGACCCCGCCAAGCCCGAACGCCGCCGCGAGCATTCCCAGCACATACAGGCTGGTGCCCGTGGCATTGTACCACGGCGTGAACTGCAGCGGATCGCGCAGCAATCGCCGCATCAGCGCCACTTGTCCGATCAAAAATCCCCCCACGACGCCAGCGACGATCGCATGCCCCCAAGACGCGAGCAGCGCGATGACGAGGATTTGCGGCAGCGCCATCGCCAGACACGCGATCCGCGCCGCGCGGTCGACGCCCAGCATCGCCGGCAGCGAGCGGATGCCCATCGCGCGATCCCCCTCGACCGCTTTGAAATCGTTGAGCGTCATGATGCCGAACGCGCCCGCGCTGTACAAAATCAGGATCGTCAGAATGGAGGCGGAGGGCAGTGCCCCAGCCATCACGCTGGCACCGGTAAACCAGGTCAGCCCTTCATAGGTCAGCGCGACGGCAGCCGGCCCCCATATGCCGCTCATCTTCAGGCGAAACGGCGGCGCGCTATAGGCCCAGGCAAAGGCGAGGCCGACACAGGTCGCCGCCAGCACCCATTGGCCCGTGCCCGCCGCAACCGCGAGCGCGACCGCCGTCCCGATCAGCGCGATCCACAACCCCCAGCGCCCGGCGATACGACCAGAGGGAATGGGGCGATTGGGCTCGTTGATCGCATCGACATGGCGGTCGAACCAATCGTTGACCGCTTGGCTGGTGCCACACACCAGCGGCCCGACCAGCAGCATCCCCGCCAGCACGAACGGCCAGCGGCTCCCAATGGGAACGCCCGAGGACACGACGCCGCACACAAACGCCCAGATCGGCGGAAACCATGTGATCGGCTTGAGCAGTTCGGCAACGTCGCGCAAGCGCGGAACGGAGACCAGTGCCAGCGGATGAGTCGTCGCGCGCGCCATCCCATAAGGCTATACTTGACACTTTATGCCGTCAAATTTATTTGACAGCCGTCGCCGACAATTCGGTCACTCGCCGCCGGCGACCAAATTTCCCAACCCGTGACGGTGCAGCTTCGAATAGAGGCTTTGGCGGCTTACCCCCAAAATCTCCGCTGCGGAGGCGCGGTTGTCCGAGGTGTAGGCAAGCGCCGCCTCGATGCACAGCCGCTCGATCAAATCGGTCGATTCCCGGACGATGTCCTTGAGCGACATGCGACCGACCAATTCGGTCAATTGTTCGACCGATCGCGGCAGATCGCGCTCCGGCGTCGCGACACTGCGCAACCGCCGCCCGACATTGCGGATCGTGAAGCCATAGCAATCGCCTTCGCTGCGCGGGGCCGCCACGCCCGAGACTTCGACCTCCTCCCGCGCACCGGCGGAGCCGCGCAGAATGGTGGCGACGTTGCGCACCGAGCCATGCTCGCGCAACTGGCCCAGGATGAGCTGCAGATCGATGCCGGGCCGACCGAGCCAAGTCGCCAGCGGCTGCCCGGTCACCCGATGCACCGAAGCTGCACCCGACAGTTCGACAAAGGCCGCATTCGCGACGAGAATGTTCAGATCGGCATCGACCAGCACAAAGGCGTCGGGCATATGCTCGACCACGTCGCCAAGCGCCGCCGCGTGATCGGTGCCCGGCCGGGCCGACTCCGCCGAGAGGATGCGCACCAGCAAGAGCGCCGCGCGCCCCTGACGGAACAGCCGTGCACACATCCGCGCCTCGGCCATGGTGCCCGCAAGCCGCGCCGCAAAGGGGACCAGATCATCGCTGGCGCTCGCCGCGCCGAGATGCGCGATGAAGCCATCCCGATCGGAGGGCTGTACGATTGCGCCCACGGGTTGATCCACCCATTCGCCGTCGCCCGCGCCGAGCAGGCGCTGCGCCGCCGGATTAATTTCCCGAATGCGGCGGGTGGTGGCGTCGACGATCAGCACCGGTTCGCTGCCCAGATCGAACAACAAGCGATACCGTGCTTCTGCCTGGCGCAACTTGATATAATCGCGTTCCAGCGATTGCTGGGTCTGCAGCAGGCGCTGCTGGATGGCGGCGGCGGCGCGCATATCGCGCCCGATCGCGATCGCACCACCCTCCTGACCAATCTTCATCACGAGATACCGGATCGGCACATCGCCATTGGGCGTCGTATGATTGACCTGCCGCCAGCGCGGCGGTCCGGCATCGCCAATATCGGCCAGCATTTCCTCGATCTTGCCGGTACTGTCTACCCCGACCAGCGAATCCCAGCGTTTGCCCTGCCAATCGCCAAACCCCTGTCGCAGCAAATCGGGATTGGCGACCGCGACATCGCGGATCGTCCCATCGCCATCCAGCACGAGCGCAACGTCGCCCACAGCGGCAAGCAGCGCAACAGCGACCTGGGGAGACAGCGCGTCAGACAGCAAGGCAGGGTTGTCAAAAGCATCCGGTGCGCCAAGGGGGGGACGATCGCTCATCGACGAACCGCTCATGCTCCAATACGTCCTATGCCCCACGGCTCCCACCCAGGACCGCGAGACCTCATAGCGAGATCAACCGGACATTGGCGAAACCGCCTCCCGCGCGACGGCGTCGACCAAATCGCTGGCGACCCCTAGCGCAATCCTCGCGTCGGGTGCCGTTCCGTCCGCGCCGACCGACACGGCCAGCTCAGCGTTGTTGATGAACACCCGCCCCCCGACCATCACGCAAATCCTGGGGTTTCGCGAAGACACCCGGAGGGCGCGGACGATAGAAGGCAAAGGCGCGATATGACAGTCACAGGTGATCGTCAATCCGGCCAGATCGAACCATTCGCTACGGACGCGGTCCATCAACTCGGACGTGGAGGCTTCGTTGATGCGGTGCGTCGTCCAGCCGTTCGAGCCGAACAGTTCGTCGATCACGACCGTCCCGAAGCTGTGCTGATCCCCCTCCAGCGAGGCAAACAAGGCCCGACGCACCGGGCCGGGGCCCTGCTGCAGCCCATAGGTCGATCGTCCCGATATCTCATGGACGACCTGTTGCAGCCGCCAAAGCCCCATCGTCACATCGACAAAATCGCAGCGGTCATCCTCCCACAACTCCCCCAGCAGCCGCGCCGCCGGAGCGAGCAAATCGACCAGCAGCGTTTCGTGGGACACGCCCCGCGCGATCAAGCGATCGACATGTTCCAGGAGTTCATCCGCCTCGACTTGCAGCGTGAGCGGGGCAAAGGTGGCGACGTCATCGGGCAGCACCGCGCCGCCGCGCGGGTCGGTTGGCACCCCGTGCGCGCCGTTGCTATGCGCGACCAGCAGGCGGGGGATAATCTCGCTCTCGATCAAACGGGTCAGCGATCGGGCGTATTCCATGTCGGCGCGATGGCGAAAGCCTGCCAGATCATGCGCCGGTGCCGATTCCCGACCGGGACCGGTCCGGCGCTGTGGATGGGCGCTGGCACCAATGTGGTCGATCCTCATCACCGAAGCCATGCCCGACCCTCCCGGTCTGGTTGAACACGCAGTTACGGCATGGATCACCATCGTTTGGCTGATCCGGCGACTCGCACCGTATGCCTCTTGAAAGCGTCTGGCAACGCACTAACGATGCCGCGTTGCAGCATGTGTCCATTTTATTTTACGTCAAATCTTGTTGACACTCAAACGCGGTCGGACCTACCTTCCCTGACAGAGAGGCGGACCCGAACGATGCGGACAATCGATCCATCGGACAGCAAAACCCCGCGTAACCCGGGCACGCCGCTCTACACGCCCGAGCAACGCCGCCGCCGCGACTCGACTCGCTGGACCTTGGTGCAAGGCCTGCTCGCCCCGCTGCAATTCCTCATCTTCCTGGTCAGTGCCGCGCTGGTGCTGCGCTATCTCGCAACCGGCGAAGGCGCGTTCGCGGCGACGGTGTCGATCGTGGTGAAGACGATCGCGCTCTACACGATCATGGTCACCGGCTCGATCTGGGAAAAGGTCGTGTTCGGCAAATGGCTGTTCGTGCCTGCCTTCTTTTGGGAGGACGTATTCAGCATGCTCGTGCTGGCGCTGCACACCGCCTATCTCGTCATGCTGATCGGTGGCCTTGGCACCGAACGCGGCCGTATGCTGCTCGCGCTCGCCGCTTATGCGACCTATGCGATCAACGCGACGCAATTCCTGCTCAAGCTGCGCGCCGCCCGACTGCAGGCGGCCGAGCCCACCCGCAGCATGGCGATGGCGGCATGACCCCCGCGCTGCCCCTGGCGCTGCCGACCGCGCCCGAATGCGCGCCGGTGCTGCGCGAACGTGGGCAGCGCGAAGTGTTTTGCGGGCTGACCGGGATCATCTGGCTGCATCGCAAGGTGCAGGACGCCTTCTTCCTCGTCGTCGGCAGCCGCACCTGCGCGCACCTGCTGCAATCGGCAGCCGGGGTGATGGTGTTCGCCGAGCCGCGCTTCGGCACCGCGATCATCGAGGAGCGCGATCTCGCCGGTATGGTCGATTGCAATGCCGAACTCGACCGGATCGTCGCGCGCCTGCTCGATCGCCGCCCCGACATCACATTGCTGTTCCTGGTCGGCTCGTGCCCGTCCGAGGTGATCAAGCTCGATCTCGGCCGCGCGGCAAAGCGGCTGTCGGCGGCACAAAATGGCGCACGGCGCATCCTGCACTATTCGGGCAGCGGCATCGAAACCACCTTCACCGAAGGCGAAGATGCGTGTCTCGCCGCGCTCGTCCCAGAATTGCCCGCTGCGGCGCCGGAGGCTGCGGCCGAATTGATGATCGTCGGCACCTTGCCCGACGTGGTTGAGGACCAGTTCCAGCGGTTGTTCGCACAGCTCGGCATCGCCACCGTCCATGCGCTCCCGGCGCGGCGCGCGGACGCGATGCCGCCGGTCGGCCCCAATACCCGCTTCCTGCTGGCACAACCCTTTCTCGGTGAGACCGCGCGCGCGCTGGAAGATCGCGGCGCGGTGCGACTCGATGCGCTGTTCCCGTTCGGGGCGGAGGGCACCACCGACTGGCTGCACGCCGCCGCGCAAGCCTTTGGCGTGGACGAAATGCACTTCCGCGCGGTGATCGCGCCGGGCCGCGAACGCGCCAAGCGCGCCATCGCGCATTGCCGCGAACGACTCGTCGGCAAGACGCTATTCTTCCTGCCCGATTCGCAGCTCGAAATCCCGCTCGCGCGTTTTCTCACGCAGGAATTGGGCATGGTGCCGCTCGAAGTCGGCACGCCCTATCTCCACCGCCGCCACCTCGCGCAGGAACTGGCGCTGCTGCCGCGCACGACGGTGATCAGCGAAGGGCAGGATGTCGACCGCCAGCTCGACCGGGTGCGTCTGGCACGGCCCGACCTGACGATTTGCGGGCTCGGCCTCGCCAATCCGCTCGAAGCCGAGGGGCTGACGACCAAATGGGCGATCGAACTGGTCTTCTCGCCGATCCACGGCTTCGACCAGGCGGGCGATCTCGCCGAACTGTTCGCGCGGCCGCTGCGCCGCCGCGACGTGTTGCGCGTATGACCGCCGCCCGCCGCCCCCGCTTTCTGCTGTCGCGGAGGCCGCGATGCAATTGACGGTGTGGACCTATGAAGGCCCGCCGCATGTCGGCGCGATGCGCATCGCCACCGCGATGGAGGGCGTGCATTATGTGCTGCACGCGCCGCAGGGCGACACTTATGCCGACCTGCTGTTCACCATGATCGAACGGCGCGGCAAGCGCCCGCCGGTCACCTACACCACCTTCCAAGCGCGCGATCTCGGCAAGGACACCGCCGACCTGTTCCAGAGCGCCGCGCGCGACGCCTATGCGCGCTTCGCCCCGCAGGCACTGCTGGTCGGCGCTTCCTGCACGGCCGAATTGATCCAGGACGATCCCGCGGGGCTGGCCGAGGCGCTGCGCTTGCCGATTCCGGTAATCGCGCTCGAGCTGCCAAGCTATCAGCGCAAGGAAAATTGGGGCGCGGCGGAGACCTTCTATCAATTGGTGCGCGCGCTTGCCGACACCGGCGCACGGCCACCGCGCGAAGGTCGGCGGCCCAGCGTCAATCTGCTCGGCGCGACGGCACTCGGCTTTCGCCACCGCGACGATGTGGTCGAGATCACGCGCTTGCTCGCCACGCTCGGCATCGACATCAACGTCACCGCACCGCTCGGCGCGACTCCGGCAGACCTGGCGCGTCTGGGTGACGCCGATTTCAACATCTGCCTCTATCCCGAAATCGCCGACACCGCCTGCCGCTGGCTGGAGCGGCAATTCGGTCAAAAGACCGTGCGCACCGTGCCGATCGGCCATAATGCAACGCGCGACTTCATCGCCGAGGTTGCCGCGCTGGCCGGGGTCGATCCCGCCGCCGCGCTCGACAACTCGCGCCTGCCCTGGTGGAGCCGCTCGGTCGATTCGACCTATCTCACCGGCAAGCGCGTCTTCATCTTCGGCGACTCGACCCACGCCATCGCCGCCGCCCGCGTCGCCCGCGACGAACTCGGTTTCGAAGTCGTCGGCCTGGGCTGCTACAATCGCGAATTCGCCCGCGATCTGCGCGCCGCCGCGGCGGACCATGGGCTCGAACCGCTGATCACCGACGATTATCTCGAAGTCGAGGACGCCATCGCCACGCTGCAGCCCGAACTCGTGCTGGGCACGCAAATGGAGCGCCACATCGCCAAGCGGCTGCGCATTCCCTGCGCGGTGATCTCGGCCCCCGTCCACGTGCAGGATTTCCCCGCCCGCTACAGCCCGCAAATGGGGTTTGAAGGGGCGAACGTGCTGTTCGACACCTGGGTGCACCCGCTGGTGATGGGGCTGGAGGAACATCTGCTGACGATGTTTCGCGACGATTTCGAATTTTCCGACGCCGCCGGCGCAAGCCATTTGGGGCATGGCAATGCTGCTCCCCTCCCGCTTGCGGGAGGGGCTGGGGGAGGGCCTGTCGCGGTGCCCATACTTGAGGAGACATTCCCTCCCCTAGCCCCTCCCGCAAGCGGGAGGGGGACTTGGTCCGCAGAAGCCGAACGCGAACTGCTCAAAATCCCGTTCTTCGTGCGCGGCAAGGCCCGCCGCAACACCGAGAAATATGCAGCAGAGATCGGCGTCCGCGCGATCACGCTCGACACCCTCTATGACGCGAAGGCGCATTATGCCCGATAGCGCTCGCCAGCAGGTCCGGGTCGTCATCGTGACGCTCGACAACCATCTTTCGGGCGCGGTGCTGCGCGCGCAGGCGCGGCTCGCGCGTGAAAATCCGGGGGTGACGATCGGCTTCCACGCCGCCGCCGATTGGGAGGAAAAGCCCGAAGCGCTGGCCGCCGCGCGCGCCGACATCCTGCGCGGCGACATCGTGCTCATGACGATGCTGTTCCTGGAGGATCACATCCGCGCGGTGCTGCCGCAATTGCAGGCGCGCCAGGAGGCGTGCGACGCGATGATCGGGCTGATGTCGGCGGGCGACGTCGTCAAGCTGACGCGCATGGGCGACTATCGCATGGACAAGCCCTCGACCGGGCTGATGGCGCTGCTCAAGAAACTGCGCGGCAGCCGCAAGCCCGGTGCCAGCTCCGGAGCCGGGCAGATGGCGATGCTGCGGCGCCTGCCCAAAATTCTGAAATATGTTCCCGGCACCGCGCAGGACGTGCGCGTCTATTTCCTGACGATGCAATATTGGCTGGCCGCGTCGGACGACAATGTCGTCGACATGGTGCGCGGCCTGATCGACCGCTATGCCGATGGCCCACGCCGGGCCTTGCGCGGCACGATGAAGGCGCAGCCCCCGCGCGATTACCCCGAGATCGGCGTTTATCACCCGGCTTTGCCCGATCGCATCGCCCACACCGTCACCGAGCTGCCGCGCCACCGCGCGCCCAAGGGCACGGTCGGCGTGCTAATGCTGCGCTCTTATGTGCTGGCCAAGGATACCGGCCATTATGACGGCGTGATCGCCGCGCTGGAGGCACGCGGGCTCGACGTGATTCCGGCCTTTGCCGCCGGTCTCGACGCCCGTCCAGCGATCGACGCGCTGTTCCGCCGCGATGGCGTGACGACGGTCGATGCCGTCATCAACTTGACCGGTTTCAGCCTGGTGGGCGGCCCGGCCTATAACGACACCGCCGCCGCCGAGGCGACGCTCGCCGCGCTCGACGTGCCCTATATCGCCGCGCATCCGGTCGAGTTCCAGACGCTGCAAGCCTGGGGCGCGAACCGCCAGGGCCTGCTGCCGCTCGAATCGACGATGATGATCGCGATTCCCGAGCTGGACGGCGGCACCGTGCCGATGGTGTTCGGCGGTCGTTCGGATGGCAGCGCAACGCCTTGCACCGGCTGCCAGCGCCGCTGTACCTTCCCGGCGGCAAGCGAAGTCCGCGCGATGCAGAGCTGCAGCGAGCGCGCCGAAACGCTCGCCGCGCGCACCGCCAAAATCATCGCCTTGCGCCGCGCCGCCAATGCCGAGAAGCGCGTTGCCGTCGTGCTGTTCAACTTCCCGCCCCATGCCGGGGCGGCGGGCACCGCGCAGTTCCTCAGCGTGTTCGCCTCGCTCCACGCGACGCTGCAGCGGCTGGCGCGCGAAGGCTATGCTGTGGAGGTGCCCGCCAGCGTGGATGCGCTGCGCGACGCGATCCTGCACGGCAATGCCGCGCGCTATGGCACCGAGGCCAATGTCCATGCCCGCGTCACCGCCGACAGCATCGTCGCGCGCGAAACGTGGCTGGCCGAGATCGAGGCGAGTTGGGGGCCGGCACCCGGCAAGCTGCAAGCCGATGGCACCGCGGTGCAGATCCTTGGGTGCCAATTCGGCAATGTCTTCGTCGGCCTGCAGCCTGCGCTCGGCTATGAAGGCGATCCGATGCGCCTGCTGTTCGAGGGCCGTTTCGCCCCGACGCACGCCTTTGCCGCTTTCTATCGCTGGCTGCGCGAGGATTTCCGCGCGCACGCCGTGCTGCATTTCGGCACGCATGGCAGCCTGGAATTCATGCCCGGCAAGCAAAGCGGGCTCAGCGCCGAATGCTGGCCCGACCGGCTGATCGGCGACCTGCCCAACATCTATCTCTACGCCGCCAACAACCCGTCCGAAGGCGTGCTGGCCAAACGCCGCTCGGGCGCGACCTTGGTGTCCTATCTCACCCCGGCCTTGACCAATTCGGGCGTCTATAAAGGGCTGGCCGCGCTGAAAGCCTCGGTCGAGCGCTGGCGCGCCGCCCCGCCCGACAGCGACGAACTGCGCGATCTCGCCGAATTGATCCGCGATCAGGCGGAAGCGCTCGATCTCGACGGCGACGTGCCGACGCTCGCCGCCAAGCTCTACGAAATCGAGCGCGAGCTGATCCCGCAAGGGCTGCACGTTGCGGGCGAAGCGGCGACGCGCGCGGAGCGGATCGACATGATCGCGGCCTCGTCCGAAGCGCGCGGCGAACCGCTGCCGCGCGATACGATCGTCGCCTTGGTCGATGGCGCGATCAAGGCCGACACGCCGTTGCTGAAGGACATGGCCGCGCTCGACCATGCGCTCGCCAGCAATGGCGAGATCGATGGCCTCGTCCGGGCGCTGTCCGGTCACTACATTCACCCGGTCACCGGCGGTGACCTGCTGCGCTCGCCCGAGATCCTGCCGACCGGGCGCAACATCCACGGCTTCGACCCGTTCCGCATCCCGAGCGCTTATGCCGTCAAAGATGGTGCCGCGCAGGCGCAGCGACTGATCGACCGCAGCCTCGCCGATTCGGGGCATTTGCCCGAAACGGTGGCGATGGTGCTGTGGGGCACCGACAATTTGAAAAGCGAAGGGGCGCAAATCGCCCAGGCGATGGCGCTGATGGGCGCGCGGCCACGCTTCGACAGCTATAACCGGCTCGCGGGCGCGGAACTGGTCAGCCTCGAAGAGCTTGGGCGCCCCCGCATCGATGTGGTGGTGACGCTGTCGGGCGTGTTCCGCGACTTGCTGCCGCTGCAAACGCGGATGTTGGCGCAAGCCGCCTTGCTCGCCGCCGAAGCCGATGAGCCCGAGGCGATGAACTTCATCCGCCGCCACGCGCTCGCCCATCTGGCCGAACAGGGCGGCGATCTGCCGACCGCGGCGTTGCGCGTTTTCTCCAATGCCGAAGGGGCTTACGGTGCCAACGTCAATCTGATGATCGACACCGGTGCCTGGACCGACCCCGACGAACTAGCCGACAGTTTCGAACGGCAAAAGGGCTTTGCGTATGGCGTGCAAGGCCCCCCGGTCCGCCAGGCCGCAGTCTTCGCCGCTGCTCTGAAGACGGTCGATTGCGCCTATCAGAACCTCGAAAGCGTCGAACTCGGCATCACCAGCATCGACCAATATGTCGATACGCTGGGCGGCATCAGCCGTGCCGTGACGCGCGCGCGCGGCGGGCAGACCGCGCCCGTCTATATCGGCGACCAGACGCAGGGCGCCGGCAAGGTGCGCAGCCTGCAGGAACAGGTCGCGCTCGAGACGCGCACGCGCATCCTCAATCCGGTGTGGACCGAGGGCCTGCTGCGCCACGGCTATGAAGGCGTCCGTCAAATCGAAGGCAGCGTCACCACCACGATGGGCTGGTCGGCAACGACCGGCGAGGTCGACCCATGGGTCTATCAGCGCATCGGCGAAACTTATGTGCTCGACCGCGCCATGCGCGAACGCCTCGCCGCACTCAACCCCAAGGCGGCCGCGCGCGTCGCCGGTCGCCTGATCGAGGCGAGCGAACGCAACTACTGGACTCCCGACGCGGCGACGCTCGCCGCACTCCATGCCGCCAGCGATGAACTCGAGGATCGTCTCGAGGGCATCATCGCGGTGGCGGCATAAAGGATCTGACCATGGCCCTGCTCGACCCACCCGCCCGCGGCCTCGATGGCGAAGGTTCGCTGCAAGTCGCGCTCGACCCCAAGGACCGGATCGGCACCGCCAAGGTGTTCGCGGTCTATGGCAAAGGCGGGATCGGCAAATCGACCACCTCGTCCAACCTGTCGGCCGCTTTCTCGCTGCTCGGCAAGCGCGTGCTGCAGATCGGCTGCGATCCCAAGCATGACAGCACCTTCACGCTGACCAAGAAATTGATGCCGACGGTGATCGACGTGCTCGAGACGGTCGAATTCCATGCCGAGGAATTGCGGCCCGAAGATTATATGTTCGAGGGCTTTAACGGCGTGATGTGTGTCGAGGCGGGGGGGCCGCCAGCGGGCACGGGCTGCGGCGGCTATGTCGTCGGGCAGACGGTCAAATTGCTCAAACAGCACCATTTGCTCGAAGAAACCGACGTGGTGCTGTTCGACGTGCTGGGGGACGTGGTGTGCGGCGGGTTTGCGGCACCATTGCAGCATGCCGAGCGCGCGGTGGTCGTCGCCGCCAACGATTTCGACAGCATCTTCGCGATGAACCGCATCGTTTCGGCCATCAAGGCCAAGGCCAAGAATTACGACGTGCGCATGGCCGGCGTGATCGCCAACCGATCGGCGGCGACCGACGAAATCGATCGCTTCAACGCCGCCACCGGCCTCAAGCGGCTCGCGCATTTCCCCGATCTCGATGCGATCCGGCGTTCGCGCCTCAAGAAATGTACCTTGTTCGAAATGGACTCGACCCCCGAGGTCGACGCCGCCTGCCTCGAATATAAGCGCCTGGCCGCACAGATGTGGGCGGGCTGCGAGCCGCTCGACGCGCAGCCGATGAAGGACCGCGAAATCTTCGAATTTCTGGGGTTCGAGTGATGACAACGGCCAGCTACACCCAGTTTCGCGGCAATCTCGAAACCTATTTCGACCGCACCGCCGCCAGCGCCTGGGCGCAACTGACCTCGGATGCGCCGGTCAGCGGCATCCGCGCGACGGTGCGTGCGGGGCGCACCGAAATGCGCGAAACATTGTTGTCGTGGCTGCCCGCCGACATGAGCGGGCTGCGGCTGCTCGATGCGGGCTGCGGAACGGGCGCGCTGGCGGTGGCAGCGGCCGAGCGTGGGGCGAGTGTGGTGGCGATCGATGTTGCCGCCAGCCTGGTGCAGATCGCGCGCAATCGGGCACCGGCAGATTTGGCGATCGACTGGCGCGTGGGCGATATGCTCGACCCCACGCTCGGCCAGTTCGACCATGTCGTCGCGATGGATTCGCTGATCCATTACCGCGCGTTCGACATCGTCACCGTGGTGCAGCAATTGGCCGAGCGCACGCGCGGCTCGGTCGCCTTCACCTTCGCACCGCAAACGCCGCTGCTGATGGCGATGCTCGGCATCGGTCGACTGTTCCCGCGCGCCGACCGCTCGCCCGCGATCCTGCCGGTGCGCGACCGCTTGCTGCGCACCTTGCTGCGCAACGCCGTTCCCGGCTCAAAGCTCGGGCGCGACCGCAAGGTTTCGGCGGGTTTCTACAAAAGCCATGCGCTGGAGCTGATCCCGGCATGAGCAGCCTCGCCGCCTTGAAAGCCTCGCTGGCCCCGCGCACCGATGCCACCCGCGCTGCGGACAAGCTCGCGGCACTCAAGAGCGGCAGTTTCTGGAATCGCCTGGGCACGCGCTTCCTGCCCTTTGCCGATGCCGCCTCGCCCGATCTGCCGCTCGCGCGCTTGCTCCGGCTGTCGCTGTTCCAGGTGTCGGTCGGCATGGCGGCGGTGTTGCTGACCGGAACGCTCAACCGCGTGATGATCGTCGAACTCGGCATGGCCTCCTCCGCCGTCGCGGCGATGGTGTCGCTGCCCTTGCTGTTCGCGCCGCTGCGGGCGTTCATCGGCTTCAAGTCGGACCATCACCAGTCGCTCCTCGGGTGGAAGCGCGTGCCCTATATCTGGTTCGGCACGCTGCTGCAGTTTGGCGGCTTCGCGCTGCTGCCTTTCGCCTTGCTGGTGATGACGGGGCTTGGCCATGGTCCGGCGATCATCGGCCAGATCGGCGCAGGACTCGCTTTCCTGATGGTCGGCGCCGGGATGCACACCACGCAGACCGCGGGGCTCGCGCTCGCCACCGATCTGGCACCGCCCGAAACCCGCCCGCGCGTCGTCGCCTTGCTGTATGTCATGCTGCTGCTCGGGATGATGGTCAGCGCGATCGTGATCGGGCGGCTGCTCGACCATTTCACCCCGACGCACCTCGTGCAGATCGTGCAGGGCGCGGGCCTGCTGACGGTGGTGCTCAACATCACCGCTCTGTGGAAGCAGGAAGCGCGCCGCCGCGGCGGCACCGCGCCCGAGCCCGACCGGCCGAGCTTCCGCGAAGTGTGGGCGATCTTCGTCAAGCGCCCGCGCACGCTGCGACTGCTCGCCGCGACGGGCCTCGGCGCTGCCGCCTTTTCAATGCAAGACGTGCTGCTTGAACCCTTTGGCGGGCAGATCCTCGGCCTGTCGGTCGGTGCGACGACCTCGCTCACCGCCTTGTGGGCGGTCGGCATGCTCAGCGGCTTCGCGCTCGCCGCGCGCAGCCTGGCGGCGGGCGGAGAGCCGCACCGGCTGGCGGGCTTTGGCGGCGTCGCCGGGGTGGCGGCGTTCCTCTGCGTCATCTTCTCGGCCCCGCTTCACGCGACCGCGCTGCTGGCGATTGGGGCAACGATCATCGGCTTTGGCGGGGGGCTGTTCTCGGTCGGCACGCTGACGGCGGCGATGGCGATTTCGGACAGCGAGGAGCTGGACGGTCGCACCGGCCTCGCGCTCGGGGCCTGGGGCGCGGTGCAGGCAACCTGCGGTGGCGCGGCCATCGCGATCGGCGCGGTGGTGCGCGATCTCGTTTCCGCCGCCGCGGTGGCGCGCGACATGGGCGCGACGCTGGCCAATCCGGCAACGGGATATGGCGCGGTCTATGCGCTCGAAATCGTCTTGCTGCTCGCCACGCTGGTCGTGCTCGGGCCGCTCGTCCGCCCCGTCACCGATACCAGCCAAAAGCGCTTCGGCCTCGCTGAATTCCCGGCCTGAGAGAAAGGGAGAACGACCATGCACCCGACTTTGACCCCCGGCATCGATGTCGCGATGGTGGTGTTTTACGCCTTCGTGTTGTTCTTCCTCTGTCTGGTTTTCTATCTGCGGCGCGAGGACCGGCGTGAAGGCTATCCGCTCGAGGACGAAATGAGCGGGCGGCTCGATACGCGCGGCGGGCCGCTGCTCGAAGCCGAACCCAAGACCTTCCTGCTTCCCTTCGGGCGCGGCACGGTGACGACCCCGACCAAAGGGCGCGAGCCGTTCGACATTGCCGCACGCCGCACCGATCGCTTCGCCGGTGCGCCCTATGCGCCGACCGGCAACCCGCTGGTCGATGGCGTCGGCCCGGCGGCTTACGCCAATCGCGCGAAATGGCCCGATCTCGACATGGAAGGGCATCCGCGCATCGTGCCCTTGGGCGCCGCGCTCGATTATGCGATCGAACGGCGCGATCCCGATCCGCGCGGCTGGCCGATCCTCGGCTGTGATGGGCAACAGGCGGGCATAGTGTCCGAAGCCTGGGTCGACCGCGCCGACCGCCTGATCCGCTATCTCGCGGTCGATCTGCCCGCTTCGGGTGGCACGGTGCTGGTGCCGATGATGATGGTCTCGGTCGATCGCCGCCAGGCGCGCATCGTGTGCGACGCGGTAACCGCAGCCCAATTCGTCGATGCCCCGCGCATCGCCGCCGCTGACCACATCACGCTGTACGAAGAAGACCGCGTGCTCGGCTATTTCGGCGGCGGCTATCTCTACGCAACCCCGGATCGTCAGGAGCCGTTTCTGTGACCGAGCATGATTATGAGCCGATCCCCGGCCTGCCCGGGTTGCTGCCCAAGGACGAACGCATCCTGTGGCAGGGTGCCCCCGATTGGCGGGTGCTGGCGCGGACCGCCTTCCACACGCGGCTGGTGAAGGGCTATTTCGCGCTGCTGGGGGCGTGGGCGCTGGCCGCCGCGATCGCGCGCGGGCTGCACGGGCTGGGCGACCTTTCGGGCGTGGCGCTGACCGCGATGTTCGGCATACTCGCCATCGGCCTGCTCAACCTGCTCGCCTGGGGGGCGGCCAAGACCACGCTCTACACGCTGACCAATCGCCGGATCGTGCTGCGCATTGGCGTCGCCTTTTCCAAATGCATCAATCTGCCGCTGTCGCGCGTCGGCACGCTGGGCCTCGCCACCTATGCCGATGGATCGGGCGACGTGCCGATCGCGCTGACCGGGGACCGCAAGCTCGGCTATCTCGCTTTGTGGCCGCACGCCCGGCCGTGGCATGTCAGCACCCCGCAGCCGATGCTGCGCGCGCTGCCCGATGCCGCCGAGGTCGCCGCGCTGATTGGCCGCACCTGTCTTGCCGCGAACCCGCACGGGCAATTGGTGCCGCCTGCGCCTGTCGCACAGGCTGAGCCTGGCTTTAGCGGAGCCATTGCAGCATGAGCCACAGTCATGAAGTGCATTTGCCGCGCGGCGCGCTGATCCTGGCGGGGACGCTGGTCGCCTTTGCCTTCACGCTCACTGCGACGATGCGCATCGCGCATGTGCCACCCGCCGCCTCGCCCGTGCTGCTGCGCAGCGCCGAGCATGTCGCCCCGGTCAAATCGCGCACCTTGCGCTTCATCGATGCTGCCGATCGCGGCGTGCGGATCGAGGATGTCGGCACGGGTGCCACCGCCGCGACGATCGTGCCCGGCCAGCAAACCGGCTTCATCCGCGGCGTGATGCGGGGGTTAGCGCGCGAGCGGCGGCTGCACGGCATTGGCAGCGCGCCGCCCTTCGTGCTCACCCAGTGGCAGGATGGCGAATTGTCGCTGACCGACACCGCCACCGGCCGCGCGATCGAACTGAACGCGTTCGGCACCACCAATCGCGCCGCTTTCGCGGCCCTGCTGAACGCCCCGGAGACCACGCGATGATCGCCTTCCGCCGCGCCAGTTTCGAGACGCCGTGCCGGATCGAGGTCGAACATAGCGACGAATTCCTGTGCGCGCATGTCGAGCTGGCGGACGGCGTCGCGATCAACCCCGGCGACCAAGTGCGCGTGCATGGCGCGCCGATCGAAGTGCCCTTTGGCGAACGCCGCGTGTTCAACCGCCTCGCCACGGTCGAGCGCGCGGGCGCGATCGAGCGGCTGTGGACCAAGCTGCTCGGCCATTTCGAAATGGCGGAATTGTACGAAGTCAGCTTCTCGGATCGGAGACTGTCATGACCATGCATCGCCCGGTGACCGCCACCGACACGCTCGCCATCGCCCGCAGCGAGACGATGCTGTCGCCGCGTTTCTACACCACCGATTTCGCGGCGATGGACCGCATCGACGTATCGCCGGTGCGCGCCGAATGGGATCAGTTGATCGCCGAGATGGTCGCCGATCCCAACCGCCGCCATTTCCGCCGGACCGATGCGTTTGACGGGGTGATCGAAAGCCTGCCCGATGGCCTGCGCGAGGAATTCATCGATTTCCTCGTGAGTTCGCTGACCGCCGAATTTTCCGGCTGCATCCTCTATGCCGAAATTCAGAAGCGCGCGCAGAACCCCGATATCAAGATGCTGTTCAAGCTGATGAGCCGCGACGAGAGCCGCCATGCCGGTTTCATCAACGATACGCTGAAGGATGCGGGCATCGGGGTGAACCTCAGCTTCCTCACCAAGACCAAGAAATACACCTATTTCCGCCCGAAATTCATCTTCTACGCGACCTATCTGTCCGAGAAGATCGGCTATTCACGCTACATCACCATCTTCCGGCACCTGGCGCAGCACCCTGAGTGGCGCTTCCACCCGATCTTCAACTGGTTCGAGGAATGGTGCAATGACGAGTTCCGCCACGGCGAAGCCTTCGCCATTTTGATGCGGACCGACCCGAAATTGCTGAGCGGCCACAACAAACTGTGGATCCGCTTCTTCCTCGTCGCCGTCTATGCGACGATGTATGTGCGCGACCACAACCGCCCGGCCTTCCACACCGCGCTCGGCATCGATCCGACCGATTATGACCACCGCGTGTTCAGCGTCTGCTCGGCGATCACGCGGCAAGTGTTCCCGGTCGTGCTCGACACCGATTCCCCCGCCTTCCGCGCCGGGTTGGAGCGGATGCGCAAGATCGCTGCCAGGATCGACGACGCCAAGGCGCAAGGCGGGGTGATCGGCGCGGTCAAGCGCGTCGCGCTGACCGGTGCCGCCGCGCTCGCCTTCGCCCGGCTGTATCTCACCCCGGTCCAGCGCAACACGATCCCCGTGTCGGCGCGGCTGGCCCCGGTCTGGTGACCATCCCACCGCTCCTCTTCGCGCTGATGCTGTGGTTCATCGGGACGGCGGCGGTGGTGTGGCTCGACAGCCGCCCGCAGCATACCTTCCGCACCAGCTTCACGCTGGTCGGCTGGCTGGCGCTCATCGCCACCGGCGCGGTGTGGGCACGCGCGGACGATGCGAGTTGGGGCGGCGCCTATCTCGGCTTCGCCGCCGCAATCGTGATCTGGGGCTGGCACGAAATGGGCTTTCTGATGGGCTTCGTCGCCGGGCCGAACCGCGCGCCCTGCCCGCCGGGCGCACAAGGCTGGGCGCGCTTCCGTGCCGCCACCGCGACCGTGATCCATCACGAAGTGGCGATCGCCGCGACCGCATTGCTGCTGTTCGCGCTCACCTGGGGCCAGCCCAACCAGGCCGCGCCGCTCACTTTCCTGCTGCTGTTCGTGCTGCGGCTCAGCGCCAAGTTCAACCTGTATCTGGGCGTGCCCAATCTCAGCGACGAAGTGTTTCCGGCGCACCTCGCCTATCTCAAAAGCTATTTCCGCAAGCGCGCGTTCAACGCGCTGCTGCCGCTGTCGATCGGCGGGTCGGCCGCGCTTGCCGGGTGGGCGTGGACGCTGGCCGAGGCAGCACCTGCGCAAAGCGGCGCTGCCACCACCGCGACCTTGCTCGCTGGCCTGGCGGTTTTGGGCGTGGTCGAACATCTTTTCCTTGTGTTGCCGCTCAGGGATGCCAAACTCTGGCACTGGGCGTCGGCGAAGAACCAAGCGGCAAAAGCCGCCTTACGCGATTGATCGGGGAGGTACGCCATGGACTATGAGGCATTCTTTTCGGGGCAACTCGATACGCTGAAGGAAGACGGGCGCTACCGCATCTTCGCCGAACTGGAACGCAAGGCGGGCAGCTTCCCGCGCGCGAAGCACCATACCGAAGACGGCATTGGCGAAGTCACCGTATGGTGCAGCAATGATTATCTCGGCATGGGCCAGCACCCCAAGGTGCTGGACGCGATGCACGAGACGCTCGACGCCTGCGGCGCGGGCGCGGGCGGCACCCGCAACATTTCGGGCACCACCCACGCGCATGTCCAGCTCGAGGCCGAACTCGCCGATCTGCACGGCAAGGAAGCCGCTTTGCTGTTCACCTCGGGCTATGTCTCCAATTGGGCGGCGCTGTCGACGCTCGCCGCGCGGCTGCCCGATTGCGTCGTGCTGTCCGACGCGCTCAACCACGCCTCGATGATCGAGGGCATTCGCCACAGCCGCGCCGAGTGCATCCGCTTCAAGCATAGCGACCCCGAGGATCTCGACCGCCGCTTGTCCGAGATCGCGCCCGACCGACCCAAATTGGTCGCGTTCGAAAGCGTCTATTCGATGGATGGCGACATCGCCCCGATCGAGGAGATTCTCGACGTGTGCGAACGCCACGGCGCGATGTCCTATCTCGACGAAGTCCACGGCGTCGGCCTGTACGGCCCGCGCGGCGGCGGCGTGGCCGAGGCGCGCGGGCTGATGGACCGCATCACCGTGATCGAGGGGACGCTGGGCAAGGCGTTCGGCGTGATGGGCGGCTATATCGCGGGCACGGCGGCGATGTGCGATTTCGTGCGCAGCTTCGCCAGCGGCTTCATCTTCACCACCGCTTTGCCGCCCGCGCTCGCCGCAGGCGCCACCGCCAGCATCCGCCATTTGAAGCAAAGCAACTGGGAGCGCGAGCAACACCACGCCCGCGTCGCGCAAGTGCGGCGGCGGCTCGACGCGATCGGCATTCCGACGATGGACAATCCCAGCCACATCATCCCAGTGATGGTGGGCGATGCGCACAAGTGCAAGATGATCAGCGACTGGCTGTTGGAACATCACGGCATCTATGTGCAGCCGATCAATTACCCGACCGTCCCCGTCGGCACCGAACGCCTGCGGCTGACGCCCTCGCCGGTGCATTCCGACGGCGATGTCGACCGGCTGGTGAGCGCGCTTTCCGAAATCTGGTCGCAATGCGCGCTGGCGCGGCGGGCGATGGCGGCTTGAGGGGGGCGGAGGGGGCACTCTGAACCACGCGGTGATTGCGAGCCAACGTTCCCGATCCACGCTCCTGATCGGGAACGGAACAGCCCGCTATTGCACACCTACCTTGATCCCGAAATTGGTGTTGAGTGCGTGCGCGCCAGCCCGCGTTATTGAGATCGTCCGCGAACCATCGATGCGGCGTATCCAGTCGTGTTCGAAGCACGCAGTCAACAACGCCGCACCAATCGTTCCGGCGATGTGCGGGCGACGTTCGCTCCAATCTAGGCAGGGACGACAGAACAGCCTGCGCGCCGTTGTACGGTTGAACGCAGTATCCACATCGACGCCGATCGATCGGAGGAACGCCACGCCTTCGGCGGATAGCTGGCCACCATCCGCCAGATCCGTGATGTATCCCTGCTCGCTCATACGATCAGCGACCGTCACCGCAATGCTGCCGGCAAGGTGGTCGTAACAAGAGCGAGCACGGCGCATCGCCGCGTCTCGAGGCCCCGTTCTCACCTTACGTTTAATGCTGTTCGTCGGCTCGGCGGCAACCGCCATGATACCTTCGATCATGGTGGCGACGGTTGCCGATGCCAGCCGATGATAGCGATGGCGTCCCTGCCGTTCGACAGCCAGCAGCCCCGCAACCGTCATCCGTCCCAAGTGGCTGCTCGCTGTCTGAGGCATTATTCCCGCAACGTTGGCAAGTTCACTTGCTGTAAGCGCGCGCCCGTCCATGAGCGCAACGAGCATCGCGCTTCGGGCCGGATCACCGATAAGGGCGGCGATTTCGGCAATTCCGGTCGTAGTCAGCATCTATCTTTCACTCGAAACAAGCCCTCTTGCAGGCCACTTCGCATATATGCCCCCCTTCATGCTTCGATGGCGGTCGAAGCATCGATCGATGCGTGCAGCCTACACTGGTCCGGTTACGACAATACCGGAAGGCTAGCTATGATAACGTGTTTCATCCGCTACGAAATCGACCCGTTTCGTGTCGATGCGTTCGAGGAATATGCCCGCAACTGGGGGCAGGCGATACCGCGTTGCGGGGCCGATCTGATAGGCTATTTCGCGCCGCACGAAGGGTCAGCCACGACAGCCTATGGGCTCTACAACATCGAAGACCTCACCGCTTACGAGGCTTACCGTGCCCGACTTCGCGATGATCCCCTCGGCCGTAGCAATTACGAGTTCGCGAAACGCGAGCGTTTCATCCTGCGTGAAGATCGCATGTTTCTCCGGCTTGCTTCTACCCCCCATGCGCCGCTGGTAAAACCATGATCGCCGTCATCTTTGAGGTCGAGTTGGCCGAAGGGCGGATGGATCGATATCTCGAGCTCGCCGCCGCATTGCGCGGCGAGCTCGAAACGATCGACGGCTTCCTGTCTGTCGAGCGCTTTCAAAGCCTGTCCACGTCAAACAGGATGGTGTCACTCTCATTCTTTAGGGATGAGAAAGCTGTTCATGCGTGGCGAAACACAATTGCGCATCGCGCCACGCAGGCCCAAGGGCGAGCGGGCATCTTCACAAATTATCGGCTGCGTGTCGCGGATGTTATACGCGATTACGGAATGGTCGATCGTAATGAGGCGCCGGCGGACAGCGTCGCTATTCATCCCCCTACTCCGCCAACCCCCGCCGCAGCCGACGCGCGAACAGCCAGGCGGCGGTGAACACCACGGGCACCGCAGCGGCCATCACCCAGTCCTTCCAGGCATGTGCCGGGCCGGCGAGATAGCCGACCAAGGCGACGGCATAATAACTGATCGCCACCACCGACAGCCCTTCGACCGTCTGTTGCAGGCGCAATTGCAAATGCGTGCGCGTGTCCATCGACGTCAGCAGATCGCGATTCTGCTTGGCCAGCGCAATGTCGATGCGGGTGCGCAGCAAGCTGCTGGTCCAGGCCGCGCGCTGTTGCAGATCATCGAGCCGGGCCGAGAAGGAATCGCAGGTGCGCACCGCAGGCGTCAGGCGGCGTTCGGTGAAATCGGCGAGCGTCTGATACCCAGGAATCGCGCCGATGCCGAGCGTGTGCAGCCGATCGAGGCTCAATTGCGCATAAGCGCGCGTCGCGCTCATGCGGTAGCGCGTCTCCGCCACCAGCCGGGCGAGCTCGGCCGAGAGATAGGTCAGCTCGTCGAGCAAGGTGTCGTCCTGCGAAACGCGTTCGGACACCGCGCCGGTCAGCACGGCGAGGCGCGCCTCGAGCCGGGTGACGTCGGGGGTCAGGCGTTGCGCCAGCGGGAGGCCGAGCAGCGCCATGTTGCGGTAATTGCCCAGCTCCTGCAACCGCAGCACGAGTTGCGCGGGTTCATCGCGCAGCAGCCCGTGATCGAGCACCAGCAGCCGCCCGAAGCCATCGGGGTTGAGCCGGAAATCGGACATCACCGTCGCCTTGCCGCCCGCCACTTCGCACAGGATCAGCGCATCGGGCGAGAACAGCGTGTCGAGCGCGGCGTCATCGGGCGGGGGCGTGCCCGGCGGATAGACCGCGATCTGCGTCGCGCGGATCACGTCGCCGGGCATATCGGCCAGGATTTCGCCCGCGATCGGATCGAACAGATCGGGCGTGAAGGGCTGGTCGAACGCGCCTTCGCGGATGAAGGTGTAGCTGGCGAATTCGGTGTGCCGCTCCAGCACCAGCGTCATGCCCGCAAGCGCGACCACGGCATATTTGCTGGCAGGCGCGAAGCCCAGGCCGTGGCGCAGCGCGATCGCATCGAAATGCGCGGCGGCACCGCCCGCCCCGGCCTCGCCCAGCACCGACACGATCTGCATCAGCCGACACGGCGCGGCAAAGCGCGGCAAGCGGCGGACGTGCATTTCCTCCGACAGCGCGGCGCGCAGCGGGTGGCTGTGGGTGTTCAGATCCTGCACCGCGGTGCCTCCGCGCGCCGCCGGGCACACAGCCCCGCGCGTGCGCAACCGCTCGGCTGCGCACGCTGGGGCATCATGGCCGCCGTGTCATCGCCTGCGGGTTGGCCATCAGCGCCGGCACCGCCTTGCCCGCAGCGCCCCCCTCGGCCGCGACGACGCGCGTCGGCGGGGGTTTGAGCGCCGGGTTCGCCGCCAGCATGGACACCCCGCCGAGCGGCTTGGACTGGCCCTGGTGGCAGGTCTGGCAGTTCACCTTATAGGGATCGCCATGCGGCCCCTTGCGATAGGCCGGGAAGACCGAGGCGAGCGGGGTGATATAGTCCGCGTTCACATCGCGCACCATGCGGATGCCGTAATAGGCCGTCACGCGCTGCGGGCGGCTGATCGTCCAGGAGCGGAACGACTGGCTGTTGTGGCAATAGGTGCAATTGACGCCGAGCGCGCTGCTCATGTGCATCATCAGGCCGTACGTCTTCTCCGCATCCTTGATCGATACGACATGGTCTTTGGACGGATATTCGCTGCTCGCCGCGACGCGGATCTGCGCCTTGCCGGCAAGATAGGTCGCGAAAGGATCATAAGGCAGCGAGGCGAAACCCACACTGGCATTGGGCGAATTCTGGCCATGCTTGTTGCGCAGGATCGTGTCGGGATCGGGCGTGCCCTCGGCGATCGCCCATTTATAGCTCGGCACGGCATTGCCACGGTGGCAGGTGTAGCAGGTCACGCCGGTGTTCTTGACGTGGCTCGACCATTTGCCGTTGATGGTGAGCGTCATCTGCAACATCCGCCGCGCGACGACCTTGGTGTATTTCTCGTCCGACGCCATGTTTTCGGGGTTATGGCAGTAATTGCAGCCCTGTTCGGGCGGCGCGACCCATTGGTTGATCGACGCCATCAAATGGTTGAAGCGCTCGGTCGAGACGTTCCCCAGCACCTTCACATTCTGGTACGTTTGGCCGGCACGCGGGCCGCTATCGTCGGGCGTCGCATAAGGCGGGGCGGGGATCGCGGCGAGCTTGGCGACATGGTCGGGATCGACGATCTGGTCCATGCCGGTGCCGCGAAACCCGGTCTGCTGCGTGGTCTTGGGGCCAAGCTCGCACCCGCCGAGCAGCACCGCGCCCGCCACCGCCGCGCCCGCGAAGAGTTTGCCGACCGCGCTCATTGCGATGCTCCCGGAAGCGAGGCGGGATCGACGACGCCGGTCCCCGGATAGGATGGGGCATAGCCATGCTGGATCGCCCATAGATACCAATTGTCGACGACGGTGCCCGTCAGCAGGATGCCGATCCCGCCGGTCAGCGTCGTCAGCACCGCGAACCACCACGCCCAGCGATGGATCGATTCATAGGTGGCGTTGAAGCCCATCGTCCAGCGCCAGAACAACGCCGCGCGCTCGGCGGCGGTGCCGCGATCGGTGATATGTTCTAGCTCGCGCTCACCGCCATAACGGCCAACCGCCAGGATCGTCGCGCCATGCATCGCGAACAGCAAGGTCGATCCGTAAAGGAACACGATCGAAAGGCAGTGGAACGGATTGTAGAACAGGTTGCCGTAGCGGATCGAGAAAGCCGCGGTCCAATCGAGGTGCGGGAAGATGCCGAACGGCACCGCCTCGGCCCAGCTGCCCATCAGCATCGGGCGGATGAAGCCCAGCACCAGCATCAGCCAGATCGCGCTGGCAAAGGCCCAGGAGACGTGCGTGCCCATCCCCAGCGCGCGCGCGCGGCGGAAGGTACGCAGCCACCACAGCAGCACCGAGGTGGTCATCGAGAAACCGGCAATCTGCCACCAGCCGCCATGCGCCAGCGGCACGAACAGCTGGAAGCCATATTCAGGGCCGGGCGGCTCGAGCGCCAGCCACGGCAATTGCCGCACGAACTGGATGGGGTTCCAGCCGACCGACGCCCACATGTTGAGCCCGACCACCTCAAAAGCGAGGAAACCGAACATCAGCGAGAGGATGCCGAGCCCGCCGAGATAAATCGGCCCGATCTGCGCATTGCCGATCTTGCCCATCCAATACGAGACGCCGGGCTTGCCCAGCCGGGGAAAATCATAGCCGCCCAGCGCCGGGCCCATTTCGGCCGGGCCACGCAGCTGGATTTGCGTGAAGATGTTCTGATAGCTTGCCATCGTACCCCTCCCCCCTCAGGACCAGATCGGCAGGTTGAGCCACCAGCTCCACCATTCCGGCCAGCCACGGGTCCACAAGGGCCCGGAAATGATGATGCACACCGCACTCCAGAAGCCCGCGCTCAGCGCCAGGAACAGCCCCAGGCGGTGGATGCCGAGCGTACCGACCGAATAGCCGATCGTGTCGCGGAAGAAGGCGTCCTCATATTCGGGCGTCTTCACCTCGCCGCCGCCAATGCCGTCCTTGGGCGTGTTCACCGCCGACAGGATCAACCCGCCATGCAGAGCGAGCGCGAGCGTCGTGGTGAAGAAGAAGCTCACCGCGAGCATATGCGCCGGGTTGTAGTGGAAATGCAGATATTGGTAGCCGGTGTTCGACACCCAATCGAGATGGCTGAAAATGCCATAAGGGAAGCCGAAGCCCCACGCCCCCAGCAGCCACGGGCGGATCACCACCAGCGAGACATAAGCGAAGATTGCCACGCCGAACGCGGCGGGCACATGATAGCCGATGCCGAGCTTGCGGCAGATCTCGACCTCGCGCAGCGCCCAGGACACGAACGACCCGATCGCGCAGATGGTGATGATCTGCCAGAACCCGCCCTCTCGCAGCGGTGCCAGGGACAGGCCATATTTGATGTCGGGCGGGGCGATGCTGATCAGCCATGGGTTCCATGTCGGCCCGAGCGAGGCGGCGTAGAAGATCAGCGCCGTGCCCAGCCCCGCGAACAACGCCGTGGTGACGCCGAAAAAGCCGACATAAAAGGGACCAACCCAAAAATCGAAAAGGTCGCCGCCGAGCAGCGTGCCACCGCGAACACGGTATTTCCGTTCAAAACTCAGCAGCGCCATGACGACACCTCCCCAAACCCCGCTTCAGCAGGGTCCCTTCTTGCTGTGACACGCACCGCGACGCGCCATATCGCGCGCCGGGCGGCGGTGGACGTGGGCGGGTGGGATAGCGCCCGCCCACGATCGACCGGCTAGGGCGTCGGTGCGGCGGGTGCCGTAGCGGCGGCATGCGCCGTGTGCGGACCGTCGAGCCAATTGTAGCGATCCGTGCTGAGCAGGATGAAGTGGATCAGCAACGCCAGCACGAACAGGAACGCGAACAGCGCGACCAGCGTCCGGCGCGGATCGAAAATAAGCCATATTCTCCACATGATGTGGACTCCTTTTTAGAGCATCGTACGATGGATCACTGAATCCAGGGCTTCCACACCCACACCAGAATATGCGCGACAACCGCGATGCTGGTGAAGATCAGGAAGCTGGTCACGAAGATCTTGTGAAATTCCTTGGCTTCGTCGGGCGTCAGGTATGTTCCTGGCCCCAACCTTTCATTTCTATTGTCGCTCATCGCTCCGTCTCCATTCTGACGACCAAGAACAGGAGCGTTGAAGGCGCTCCCCGGCTGCATCCACGCGGCCCCTGCCGTGCGGATTTCGTGTCCGCGCAGTGGCGGAAAGAGGGGGGCGGGCGCTCATCCGCCACGACTTTCGGCGATCGCCGTCGCCAGATGATCCGGCGTCACGCGCGCTTCGCCTGCGCGGCGCGCACCGCGTTCGGCGGCATCGCGAATGCGCTTGGCAGCGGAAATGCGCACCAGCACGGGCTCGCGCTCCACCACCGCATCGAGCGCGGCCTTGGCGGCATCGTCCCACGCCAGCTCGCGCTCGATCCGCGCCGGGGTCGCCTCGACCGTGTCGAGCTGCCCCGCCAGCGGCAGGATCGTGAACAGCGCATCGAACAGCGCGTTGCACACTTCCTGGATGAGATAAGTCGCGCCAGCATAGCCCATGAACGGGGTGCCGGTATGGCGGCGGATCACCGCGCCGGGGAAGCTCGCCGGAATATAGACGCCGCGCGCGCCGGTCTCGGCCATGTACATGCGCTCGTTGAAGCTGCCGAACACGATCAGCGGCGGATTGGCCTTGATCGCATCGAGCACCGCCTGGTTATCGGGCTTGACCCCCGCCGTCCGACTGAACGCGAAATGGCAGGGTAGCCCCATGTCGGTTTCGAGGAAATTACGGATTCCCCGCGCGTACGTGTCGGTCGCGACGATGCCGAAGCTCGCCGTGCCGAAGAAATCCTGCGTGACCGAGCGCCACAGATCCCAGAGCGGCTTGATCGTCGTGTGCTTTTCACGCTCGATAAAGGGTTCGGGGTCGAGCCCGAGCAATTCGCCCAGCTTGCGCAGGAACAGGGTGGTCGAGTGCAGCCCGATCGGCGCTTGCAGATAGGGCCGCTCCAGCGCCTCGCACAACCCGCGCCCGAATTCGCGGTAGAGGCAGATATTGACGCGCGCATCGGCGAGCTTGCGGACATCGGCCAAATGGCTGCCAAGCGGGAAGACCATCCCCACTTCGGCACCGATCCCCTCCACCAGCCGCCGGATTTCGGCGAGATCGGAGGGCATGTTGAAACAACCATACATCGGCCCGATCAGGTTGACCTTGGGCCGCTCGCCGTCCTTCAGCGGGCGCAAAGCGGGCACTTTCTTGGGGCCGAATTGCGTCCACAGCCAAGTCAGCGCGCGGTCGCCCGCTTGCCATTGGTCCTCGTCGATCGTGCGCGGCAGGAAGCGCTGGATGTTGGTGCCCTCGGGCGTGACGCCGCCGCCGATCATCTCGGCGATCGAGCCGGTCACCACCACAGCGGGCAAATCGGGATCGAGCGTCGCCCAGGCGCGCTTCATCGCGCCTTCGGTGCCGTCGCGACCGAGTTCCTGCTCGCCAAGCCCGGTAACGACGATCGGCAATTCATGCGGCGGCAGCGCATCTGTATAATGTAGCACCGAGGTGACGGGCAGATTCTCGCAGCCGACCGGGCCATCAATGATGACTTGCAGCCCCTTGATCGCGGTGAAGGCGTAGACCGCCCCCCAATAGCCGCCCGCCCGATCGTGATCGAGGATGAGGGTCATACGCCGACGCTTTCTTCGGCCTTGGCGGCGGCGATGCGTTTGGCGGCGTATTTCGCCTTGAATTCGGGCCGGTCGACCGGCGTATTTTCCCACACGCCCGCACTCGGCCCGGCGCCGACGCCCTCGAAAAAGGCGGTCATCGTGTCGAAACGCGCCTGGTTGGCGAGCGCTGCATTGACCACCAGCGCGAGGCTGCCCGCCCCGGCCGGCCCCATCAGCGGCCGCGCCGAGATGAGGTTGGTGAAATAGAGTGCCGGGATCGCCTTCTGCTTGGCATGCTGCACGACCGGCGTGGTGCCGATCGCGAGATCGGGGCAGAATTCGTCGACCGCCGCGAGATCCTGTTCGAGGCTGGCGCGATACTGCACGCGGCAGCCCCGCGCGATCAGCCATTCCCGGTCGGGATCGGACCAGATCGTGCGCGGGCAGGCGGTGCCGACATAGGGCACGTCCGCGCCGCTCTCGATCAGCAGCCGCGCGACCAGCAATTCCGAGCCTTCATAGCCCGACACGGTGATCCGCCCGGATATGGGCCGCGCCGCGAGCGCACCGCGAATGGCGGGCAGGAAGCGGTTCTTCGCCGCATCGACCGTGTCCTGCGCGATGCCGCAGGCCACGCCGATCGCATCGAGCCAGGCGGCGGTGCCCTCGACGCCGACCGGGGCCGAGCCGACCACGCTGCGCCCCGCCGCTTCGAATTCGCGCACGCTGGCGGTGTAAAAGGGGTGGATCGCGGCGACAGCGGCGCAATCGAGCGCAGAATAGAGCTCGCGCCACTCGCGCGTCGGGACGACCGGGCCGGCCGCAAGGCCCAGCGGTTCGAGCAATAGCCCGATTCCTGGCGGGTCAGCCGGAAACATCTCGCCAAGGAGAGTCACGGTCGGCCGGTCCGGTCGTTGTTTTGGCGCTGCGACCGGGCCCTGTTCGGCCTCGCGGCGCGCATAGCTCAGCATCGCGCCTGCCAGCACATCCTTCGCCTCGGCATGGGTCGGGATGCCGAAGCCCGGCACGTCGATGCCGATGATGCGCACGCCATTGATCTGATCGGGCAGCAATTGCAGCGGCACGCCCGATGCGGTGGGCACGCACAAATTGGTGACGATGACGGTGTCGTACAGCGCCGGATCGGCGACCTGATGCACCGCCTCGCGAATGTCCTCGAACAGTTTTCCGGTGACCAACGTCTCGGACGAGAAGGGCACATAGCCGACGCTGCGTTTCGCCCCGTAGAAATGCGAGGTGAAGGTCAGGCCATAAACGCAGCAGGCCGAGCCCGACAGGATCGTCGCGGTGCGGCGCATCCGCAGGCCAACGCGCAAGCTGCCGAACGCCGGGCACATTGATTGCGGCTGATCGTGCGGTCCCTTGGGGTAATCGGCATCGTAGCGCGCGAGCACATTGGATTTGCCGGCCAGCTCGGCGGCTTCGCGCAAGGTGGAGCCGCTGGCGCAACTGCCGCTTGTCGCGGACAGGTCGATCCGATCACGATTTCGCTCCTCCCCTCCCTGGAAGGGAGGGGTCGGGGGTGGGTCGGCCTGGGGCGAGCGATCGGCGGCGACAACGGGCCGACCCACCCCCAGCCCCTCCCTTTCAGGGAGGGGAGACGCAACAAGGCCCACCTCAGACGGCATCGTACACCACCTCCAGCGTCGGCTTGGGCACATAGGCCACGCCGCGCATGTCGGCTTGCGTCGCCGGGCGCAGCGCATAGTCCGCCCCCGTCACATCGGCCGAGAACAGGCCGAGCAGCCCATCCTGGTCGAGCGGGGTCGGGCGCAGCGGCGGGGCTTCGGCGACGTTGACCGCAAGCTGTTCGAACAGGCTCGCCCATTGCCCGCCCGGCTTGCCGATGATCTGGTAATTGGCGCTTTTCTTGCGAATATCCTCGTTCGCCGGGATCGCGGTCAGCACCGGAATGCCGACGGCCTCGGCAAAGGCATTGGCCTCGCCCGTGCCGTCGTCCTTGTTGAGGATCATCCCCGCGACGCCGACATTGCCGCCCATCTTGCGGAAATATTCGACCGCCTTGCAGACATTGTTCGCGACGTAGAGCGATTGCAGGTCGTTCGAGGCGACCACGATCACCTTCTGGCACATGTCGCGCGCGATCGGCAGGCCGAAGCCACCACACACCACGTCGCCCAGGAAATCGAGCAGGACATAGTCGAAGCCCCATTCGTGGAAGCCCAGCTTCTCCAGCGTCTCGAAACCATGGATGATACCGCGCCCGCCGCAGCCGCGCCCGACTTCGGGCCCGCCCAATTCCATCGCGAACACACCGTCGCGCTGGAAGCAGACGTCCTCGATGCCGATTTCCTCGCCTGCCAATTTCTTGCGCGACGAGGTTTCGATGATCGTCGGGGTCGATTTTCCGCCGAACAACAGGCTGGTGGTGTCGCTCTTGGGGTCGCAGCCGATCAGCAGCACGCGCTTGCCCTGCTGCGCCATCATGTAGCTGAGATTGGCCAGCGCGAAGGATTTGCCCGAGCCGCCCTTGCCGTAGATCGCGATGATCTGCGTTTCCTTGGTCACCGGCCCGCTGTGCACGGGGTCGGGTTCCTCGTGCGCTTCGTCGCGCAGCACGCCTGGATCGAGCATACTCATACGTGTCTCCAATCGAGGACCATTTTCAGGCAGGCGGGATCATCGAACGCGGCGGGATAAGCGGTGCGCGCCTCCTCGGCCGGGCGGACATGGCTGATCAGCCCGTCGAGCCGGAGCGCGCCGCTTGCGATCAAGGTGCTGACCGCGGCCACGTCCGCGGGCGTGAATTCAGCCGAAATGCGTAACCGCGCCTCGCGCTGGAAGGCGGGGGCAAAGGCGAAGGAGAGGCGGTCGTAAAAGCCCGCCAGCACGATCTCGCCGCCCTTGGCGATTCGCGGCACCAGTATGTCGAGCAGATCGGCGGCACCGCTTGCATCGCACACCGTCGCATAATCGCGCCGCGCATCGGCCTCGGGCGCGAGCACCGCATAACCCTGGCTCGCGCGGCGATCGGCATTGGTTTCCCACACCGTCGGCGGCGGAGCTCCGAGCGCGATCACGATCCGCGCGATCAGCCGCCCGAGAATGCCATGCCCGATCACGAGTTGTGGCGGTGCCCCCCCGGCCACCGCATGATGCGCGGTCGCCGCCAGCGCGATCAGGATGCCATCGGCTCCAAGCCTCTCGTCGACCGGCAACGCGCGCGCGGCGGGCAGGATCACGCGGCGGGCGGTGCCGCCGAACAGGCCGCGCGCATCGGCGTAACAACTCGCGCCGGGCACGAACACCCATTCGCCCAGCCGCCCGCGCACATCGCCCCCGGCATCGACGATCCGCCCGATCGATTCATAGCCCGGCACCAGCGGATAGCCCATGCCCGGGAAAGACGGCATCCGGCCCGACCAGAACAGCTTTTCGGTGCCCGAACTGATCCCGCTCCACGCGACATCGATCAGCACGTCGCCCGCGCCGAGGGCGGTGAGCGTGAGGCTGCGCAGGGCAATGTCCCCCGGTGCCTCCAATACCACCGCCAGTGTTTCCACCGTGCATCCTCCCCGTCGCGCGCCGCTACGGCCTGCTTGGAGTGTCAGTTTATATGGACACTATTCAATGTCAATGTGAATTGACGAAGGTTAACGACAGGCGATCATGACACGACAGGTCAGCGGCAGCGCGGTTGCGGCCAGGCGGCTGGTGCGGAACCCCGCCGCCGCCAGCATCGCGCCGATTTCGCGCGGCGTGCGCGGACGGCCCGATCCCATGGCGAGCAGATACAGCCCGAAATAGGCGTCGCCCGCCGGCTCGGCCCCGGGCGTGCCCGCCATCGGCTCGGCGATCAGCAGCCGTCCGCCGGGCGGGAGCGCGGCGTGGACTGCGCGCAGCAGCGCCAGCGCGGACGCATCGTCATGGTCGTGCAGCACGCGCACCAGCGTGATCAGATCATGCCCCGGCGGCAGCGGATCGACCAGAAAACTGCCGCTATGGATCGTCACGCGATCGTCCAGTCCTGCCGCCGCCAGGCGCGTCTGCGCCCGCGCGCCGACTGCTGGCAAATCGAACAGAGCAAGCTCCAGCCCCGCCACCCGCGCGCCCACCGACTCGAGGAAACGCCCCTCGCCGCCACCGACATCGAGCAGCCGCCGATGCCGTGCAAAGCGATAAGAATCGAGGATTTGCGCAGCGACCAGCGGCTGCGACGCCGCCATCAGCCGCGAATAGGGTGCCGCCACCGCCGCATCCGAGTCGCCCGCTTTGTCATAGTCCCAATAGCCCGCCAGCGTGCCCGCGCGCTCCCCGCGCAGCAGCGCCACCGGATCGGCGAGATCGGCGTAGAGCAAGCGGTGATGCGCCACCATCTCGGCAATCCCACCATTGCCGCGCAGCGCCGCGCCGTCGCTGCCCAGCGTCCAGCGGTCGCCGACTCGCTCGACCAGCCCGATCGCCGCACCAGCGCGTAATAGCCGCAGCGTGGCATCGTGGGACAAGTCGATGCGCGCGGCGATCGCCGCGCTCGCCAGCGTCTCCTTCGCTAGCATTTCGATCAGCCCGGTCTCGAGGCAGGCCGCCAAGGTTTGCGAATAGACGAAGCCCGCGACCAGATCGAACAGCCGCCGCGCGCGCGCCCGCGCCACCGGGCGGGTCAGCCAGCAGCGCGCGGCAAAGCGCTGGAAGCCGGGCGAGGCGAGCACGCGGTTACGCGCCGCGACGAAGCGATGGTGCAGCCCAGCAACGAGACCCTTTGACATGCGCACCATCCTGGACAACACTTACTGTCCAGTTGACTGGACAGAAACGAATCCGTCAACCGTCGCGAGGGACAGGCTATGGCGACGCACGGCACGGTGATCATCGGTGCAGGCATAGGCGGCCTGGTCAGTGCCGCCTTGCTCGCCGCGCGCGGGCAAAGGGTGACGGTGGTCGAGGCGGCGCACGCCCCCGGCGGCAAGCTGCGCACGGTGACCGCTGGCGGTCGTGACATCGATGCCGGGCCAACGGTGTTCACGCTGCGCTCCATATTCGACGAGATTTTCGCCGCCTGCGGCACCACGCTCGGCGCGCACGTTACGCTGCGCGCCGCGACGATCCTCGCGCGCCATGCCTGGGGGGAGGATCGGCTCGACCTGTTCGCCGATGCGGAGGCAAGCGAAGCCGCGATCGGTGTCTTTGCCGGAGCGGACGCAGCGCGCGGCTATCGCGCGTTCCGCGCCGAGGCCAAGCGCATCTTCGACACGCTCGACCGCCCGTTCCTGCACGCACCCCAAACCAATCCGCTCGGGCTGACCTGGCGGATGGGGCTGCGCGGCTTTGCCGATCTCACCCGTATCCGCCCTTATGAGTCGCTGTGGCACGCGCTGGGCGACCATTTTCAGGACCCGCGCTTGCGGCAATTGTTCGGGCGCTACGCCACCTATTGCGGCTCCTCGCCCTTTGCCTGCCCGGCCACGCTGATGCTGATCGCGCATGTCGAGGCGCGCGGCGTGTGGCTGATCGACGGCGGGATGCACGCCCTCGCCCGCGCGCTCGAGGCGCTGGCCCGCCAAAACGGTGCCACCTTCCGCTATGCGGCCCCCGTGCGCGAGATCGTGGTCGAGCGCCGCCGCGCCGCCGGGGTGGTGCTCGCTTCGGGTGAGCGCATCGCCGCCGATAGCGTGGTGTGCAATGCCGATCCCGCAGCACTGGTCGCAGGGGCGTTCGGCCCGGCGGTGCGCCGCGCAGTGCCAGCCCTGCCCCCCGCGCGACGTTCGCTTTCGGCCCTGGTGTGGTGCGCGACCGCACGCACCAGCGGCTTCCCGCTCACGCGCCACAATGTCTTCTTCTCGGGCGATTACCCCGCCGAATTCACCGCCCTCGCGCGCGGACGGCTCGCCGCCGCGCCCAGCCTCTATGTCTGCGCGCAGGACCGGGGTGGCGATGACGCCCCTGCGCATCCCGGTGGCCGCGAACGCCTGCAGATCATCCTCAACGCGCCGCCCAATGGCGACACCCACCGGCTCACCCAAGCGGAGACAGAGCAATGCACGACGCTGATGCACGCCATGCTGGAGCGCGCTGGCCTGAGGCTGGAGCGCCTCGATTCGGCGACGGTGCTGACCACGCCGAGCGATTTCGAAGCGCTGTTCCCACGGACGGGTGGAGCCCTTTATGGACCGGCCTCGCACGGGTGGGCGGCGTCCTTCCGGCGCCCCGGCAGCCGGACACGGATCCCTGGGCTTTATTGCGCGGGCGGGAGTACCCATCCGGGCGCGGGCGTCCCGATGGCGGCCTTGTCCGCCCGCTTAGCCGTCGCATGCCTGCTCAAGGACCACGCTTTGATGGCGCGGTCGAGCCCGGCGGCTATGCCTGGTGGTATGTCGACGCGACCAGCGCCGACGGCCGTTTCGGCCTGACCGTCATCGCCTTTGTCGGCTCGGTCTTCTCGCCTTATTACCGGCTGTCGGGCAGGCGACGCCCCGACAATCACTGCGCCATCAACATCTCGCTGACTGGGCCCCGCGCCAGTGCCTGGGCGATGACCGAACGCGGCGAAGCGCGCGTGTCGCGCGACCGCGATTGCTTCGCGGTGGGGCCAAGCGCCTTGCACTGGGATGGCGACACGCTCGTCATCGACATTGCCGAAATCTCCGCGCCCCTGCCCTATAAGGTGCGCGGCCAAATCAAGCTGCGGCCCGGCGCGATCGGCACCACCGCCTTCGCGCTCGATCCCGCCGCCTGCCACCGCTGGCACCCGGTCGCGCCGCGCGCGCGGGTGAAGGTGGCGATGACTCACCCCGACACGCACTGGACCGGCGCGGGCTATTTCGATTCGAACTTCGGCGATGAACCGCTCGAAACCGGCTTTGACGATTGGCATTGGGCGCGCGCGCATCTCAAGGAAGATGTCGCGGTGCTGTATGAAGGGCGCAGGCGCGGCGGCGATCCGTTCGAGCTGGCGCTGAAGTTCGACCGGCAGGGGCGCTGGCACGATGTCGCACCGCCGCCGCGCGTGCGGCTCCCGCGCACCGGCTGGCTGGTCGATCGCGCCACTCGCGCCGATGCCGGGGCGACGCCGCGCATCGTCAAGACCTGGATCGACGCGCCCTTTTACGCGCGCTCGGCGCTGCAAACGCGGCTGTTCGGAGAAGAGGTGCGCGCGGTGCATGAAAGCCTGTCGCTCGGGCGCTTCCGCTCACCGATCGTCCAGTCGATGCTCCCCTATCGGATGCCCCGAGCGCTCTGGTGAGGGGGCCTCATCCTTTTGGCTCGCCCGGTCGCGCGCGATCTCGCGCGTGATCGAGACCCATTGCCAAATGCCCCAGCCAAGCGCGGGGACGCCGACGATCGCCATGTCGAGCAAGGCGAAAGCAGTGTGCCTCACGCCGCCGCCCCGGCGAACTGCGCGATAATCGCGGCAACCTCCTCGGCGCGTTCTTCATGCGCGAGATGGCCGACGCCCGGCAATATTTGCACCTGAGCGCCCCGCATCAGCCCCGCCGCCGCCTCGACCGACGAACGCGGGATCGCCGCATCCTGCGCGCCGTGGAGCAGCAGCACGGGCGTTTCCACACGCGGCAAATCGCGCGCCAGCGACGCCAAATCCCAATCGGCCATCATCGTGATTGCCCCCGCGCAATGGTCGGAGGTGGCGAACAGCCGCCGGTAATATTCGACCCCGGCGGCATCGATCCGCGAGCCCGTACTGCGCTCGAGAAAGCGCCCCGCCTCGCCCGGCGTGCGCGCCATCGCCGCGAAGATGTGCGGCGCGAACGGATTGACGAACATCAGCCGCGCAAGCGTCGGAAACAGCGTCGCCGCGAGGCCCGGAAACGGCATCAGCGCCGGGCCAAGCCCCACCACCGTCGCTGGAGCAGCATGGCCGTCCAACACCATCCGGAGCGCGATCGCAGCACCTGCCGAATGGCCGACAAGAGCATCGGGCACGATGCCCAGTTGCCCCAGCAGATCGGCTACCGCCTTGGCCATCGCCCCCATCGACAGCCCACCGGACGGCCGCCCGGTGGTGAAGCCATGGCCGGGCAGATCGGGTGCCACCACGGTAAACTGCCGCGCCAGCACCGGTGCGAGATCACGCCAGCTATGCGTCGCCGCTCCCGTGCCGTGCAGCAGCAACAGCACCGGCCCCGCCCCCATCATCTGCACATGCCAGCGCAGCCGCCCGGTGTCGACGAACCGGCTGGTGCCGCGATTGGGCCAGTCGCGGCCCTCTTGCTCCCACTGCGCGCGGCTCATCGTGCCTGCGCTGCGGTGACGGCGCGGTGCATCGCTGCGGCATCGGCGCGCGGCAAGGGCAGGTAGCGCGCGCCCATCGCCAGCGCGAGCCGCGCACCCTCGGGCCGTGGCCGCGCGGATGTGTCGACGAACGCCGCGCCAATCGCGGCCTGGCCGATCGCGCGCGCGGCATCCTCGGCATCGCGCTCGGCCTGCTCGCGCTGGGTCGATCCGTCCGCCGCGACATTGGCGCGCCCGTCGGTCAGCACGACGATAAACGGCGTGCGGCCCCGCGTGCGTGCCGCTTCGGCCAAGCCCCGCGCCGCCGCCAGCCCTGCCGCCAGTGGCGTGCCGCCGCCGCCCGGCAGCTCGGCCAAGGCGCGCCGCGCGCGCGTCAGCGATCGGGTCGGCGGCAGCAGCGTCTCCGCCGCCATCCCGCGAAACGCCACCAGCGCCACTTGCGCGCGTTTGACATAGGCCTCCGCCAGTAACAGCTCGACCGCGCCCTTCGCCTCGGCCAGCCGCGCCGCCGCCGCTGAGCCCGAGGCATCGACCGCAAAGATCGTCAGCGTTTCCGCGCGCGTTTCAAAGCGGCGGATGTGCAGGTCGGCGCGGCGGATGCGGACCGGCCCATCGCCGCGCGCGCGCAGGCGCTGCCAGGGTGCCGCCGCGCGCAGCGTATCGATTACGCTCAAGCGCAGCCCCCCGCGCGGAACCCCGGCGCGCGCGCCCAGCGGCCGCCCGCGGTGCGCCGATTGGCGACGCTCCCCCGCGCCCCGCGCGCGCGCCGCACGGCTGCGCGTGCGCCCGGCGGCAAGCTGTTCCAGCACATCGCGCGGCAACGCCGCCAGCGCCGCCGCCAGCACCACGTCGTCGAGCGCTTGCGGCGCGGCCTGCTCTTCCTCGCCCGAATCGCTCTGCCCGCCATCGTCGGGCGGCGGCGGCGGCGCGCTCGCCTGCTCCTGCTCGGGCGGCGCGGGCATCCGCGTCGTGCGCGGGGCCAGCACCAGCCGCGTCGCCACGATCACATCGGCCTCGCGAACCTCGTCGCGCCCGTCCAGCGCCGCCGCCGCCATCGCCGCCCGCAGCGCAAACAAAGGCGCGCGCGCCGAATCGATCCCGAGCGCCAGCGCCGTCCCGGCAATCGCTTCCAGCATGTCCGTCGGCACTGCGACCGACGCCGCCCGCGCAACCGGTTGCCCCGGCGCAATCGGGCAAGGCCGACAGTCGCCAAGATCGATCCGGAACGCCAGCCGCTCGATTAGCGCCATCGGCGGCGCTTCATCCTCGACGCCGTCGTCAAACGCCACCACGGCAACGCGCGCGGGCGCGCCGTCGATTTCGCCTTGATCCAGCACCGCCGCGATCCGCGCGGCGGTCGCATCGCCCATCCGCTCGGCCATCGGCAGCACCACCACACCGCCATCGGCCGCCGCCAGCACGCCCTGCTGG
Source organism: Sphingomonas sp. PL20 (assembly GCF_017875905.1). Classification (NCBI taxonomy): domain Bacteria; kingdom Pseudomonadati; phylum Pseudomonadota; class Alphaproteobacteria; order Sphingomonadales; family Sphingomonadaceae; genus Sphingomonas; species Sphingomonas sp. PL20. The sequence goes on from NZ_JAGINH010000002.1 coordinate 3,674,593, forward strand.
CGCAGCGGTCGCCCGTGCGCGAGCGTCGCGCCAAGATCGAGCCCACCGAGCAAGGCGGCATCGTCGACATGCGCCGGAATGCGCCGCAGCGGCGCGCCCTCTGGCAACGCCTGATGCAGCGCCGCCACCACCGCATCACGCAAGTCGCCCCCGCCGCGCAGGATCATCCCCCCTAGGCCGACCGGATCATAGGCACATAGCCGCGCGGCGAGCAGTGCGTCGTCGAGCGCCCCCGCGTGCGGCGGCGCGACATAGGTCACGCCGCCAGTTCCTCCAGCGCCCGCGCGATCCGCACCGTCGATCCGGTCTCGTCCAGCACCCCGCGCCGTAAGCGATGACGCAGCGCCAGCGGGGCCACGCGCGCAATGTGCTCGGGCGTAACCGCCGCTGCGCCGTCCAGCGCCGCCAACGCGCGCGCCGCCCGCATAAGGGTCAATTCCCCGCGTAAACCATCCGCCCCCACCGCCATGCACAGGCTGGAGGCGCGCGCCAGCATCGCATCGGGCATCGTGACTTGCCCCACCGCCGCGCGCCCGCGCGCGATGCGTTTGAGCGTTTTCTTCTCGGCCGAGCGCCAGCTTTCGGCGAAGGCTTCGGGTGCGCGTTCGAACGCGTCGCAGCGCTTGAGGATTTCCACGCGCGTCGCGAGGTCCTGCGGCGTGCGCACCTCGACCGAGAGCCCGAAACGATCAAGCAATTGCGGCCGCAACTCGCCCTCTTCGGGATTGCCGCTGCCAACCAGCACAAAGCGCGCCGGATGCCGCACCGACAGCCCCTCGCGCTCGACGACATTCTCACCCGACGCCGCGACATCGAGCAGCAAATCGACGATATGATCCTCGAGCAGATTGACCTCGTCGATATAGAGGAACCCGCCATTGGCCCGCGCGAGCAGACCCGGCTCGAACGCCTTGACCCCCGCCCCCAACGCGCGCTCCAGGTCCAGCGCGCCGACCACCCGGTCCTCGGTCGCGCCCAACGGCAAATCGACGAACGGCACCGGCACCATCGCCTTGGGCGCGGGTGGTGGCAGCTCGCTCGACTGGAACCCCGCTTGCGACGCGGGCACCGGCGGCAAAAGCGCCGCGAGCGCGCGCACCGCAGTGGACTTTCCGGTGCCGCGATCGCCAAACACCATCACTCCACCGATTCGCGCATCGACAGCGGCGAGCAGCAATGCCAGTTTCATCTCGTCCTGGCCGACGATCGCGGAAAAAGGAAAAGACATGCGCATACGCCATGTGTACCACTTGCTTGACACGCGACAAGTGGACAGTGCCGCTTTAGCCCTTCCAAACACGACGGGACGCCGATGAATCCGCTTTATGTCGCCTTGGGCTGTGCCGTCGTCCTGCTGGTCGTAGGGGGCCTCGCCACCCCGATCGGCCCCTGGTATCACGCCTTGCGCAAGCCGCCATGGCAGCCACCCAATTGGCTGTTCGGCCCGGCCTGGACGGTAATTCTGGGGCTGGCGGCCTGGTCCGGTGCCACCGCCTGGGTGATCGCGCCGGATGCCGCGACGCGGCAATCGGTGATTATCCTGTTCGCGGTCAACGCGGTGTTCCATTTTCTGTGGAGCCCGCTGTTCTTCGCCCTCCGTCGGCCGGATTGGGCGCTGGTCGAAGTGGTGTTCCTGTGGGGCTCGCTGGTCGCATTGCTCGTCGGGCTATGGCCGATCTCGCCTTTTGCGGCGGTGTTGATCCTGCCTTATTTCCTGTGGGTCAGCTTTGCCGCGGTGCTCAACGCCGCGATCGTCCGGCTTAACGGCCCGTTTGGCGGGGATCGCCACTCAGCGCCCGCCGCACCGCCGCCATCTTGATAAACTGGTCGATCGCCGCGATCCGCTCGGCAATATCGGGGCGGTAGGGCGCGTTGGCCGGGGTTACCGAGAGCGCATAAGCCCAGGCCGGGCGTGCCGCAGCCACATCCCCCGCATCGACCTGCGCCATGCCCAGGAAGAAGGCGGGGCCGGGCGTTCCCGGGGCCAGCGTGACCGCGCGGCGAAAGGCGAATTTGGCGGACGGCGACAGCCCATGATCGTGCAGCGCCAGCGTATAGCCAAGCGCGGTCCACAGCACCGCATCGCCGGGCCGTGCGGCGAGATCGCGCGTCAACCCCGCGATCGCGCCCCGCGCATCCCCCTCGCGCAGCCGCGCATCGGCGCTGGCCAGCGCCAGGCCATCGGCGGGCGACGGCGCGAATACGGCGTCGCGAAACGCCACCATGCCGGGATCGATCACGATCGGTTCGACATTGGCCGCAACCGGCTTGCCCGTCAGATGGCGTGGCCCCTGCGCGGCAAAGCCTGCAGCCCCCAGCATCAGCGCCGCGCCCGCAATCGTCCACAAACGCCGCGATACGCCCAGCGCCCATAACAGGCCCGTCGTGGCCATCCCCACCAGCAGCAGGATCAGCCAGTTCATACCCGCCGCCGCTTCTTGAAGCTCGCCCGCGCGAGCCATGCGCCAAGCGCCAGAAGCACCAGCGGCGTAATCCACAGCGGCGCGGTGACCGCGCTCAGTGGCGGATCGTAACTGACATAATCGCCATAGCGCGCGACCAGCCACGCCCGGATCGTCTCGGGGCTTTCCCCGGCAGCAATGCGCGTGCGCACCAGCGAGCGCATGTCGCCCGCCATCTCGGCATTGCTGTCGGCGATCGACTGGCCCTGGCACACCACGCAGCGCAGCGTCAGCATCAGCGCCTGTGCCTTGGCCTCCTGCGCCGGATCCTTGAGCTGAACATTGGCAAGCGGCGCGGGCGGTTGCTTGCTGTCGGCCAAGGCAGGCCCTGCCAGCACCAGCAGCCAGAGCGCCAGCCACCTCACCGCGCGTTCCTGACGGCCGCGATCAAGCCCGGCACGTCCTCGTCGCGAATATCGCCGACATGCTGCAGCACGACCCGCCCGTCACCACCGATGACGAAGGTCTCGGGCACGCCCGACGAGCCCAGCGCGAGCTGCACCGCGCTCACCTTGTCATCGCCAATCGCGGCATACGGATCGCCATTGCGCGCAAGGAAATCGGCGATGGCAGCGGGCGTATCGCGGATCGCGACGGCATCGATCTCAACGCCCGCTTGCTTGAGCGCGAGCAATTTGGGGGCCTCGGCGATGCACGGGATGCACCAGCTGGCGAACACATTGAGCAGCCGCGGCTTGCCCGTGGCGAAGGCGGTCGTCGCCAGCCCCGGCTTGCCTGGGACGATCGGCGGCAAATTGAATTTGGGCAAAGGCTGCCCGACCAAGGCCGAATGGACGGTGCGGTCGGCGGGCTTGTACAGCCCCCAACCGATCACCGCGAACACGGCCACCACCGCGAGGAACGGCACCCAGATCAGCAGCCGCTTCATGCGTACGCCTCGCGCAGCGCCGCGCGCCGCCCGCGCGCCAGCCGCCCGAGCAGCGACAGCGCGCCACCGATCGCAATCAGCGCGCCGCCGAACCAGATCAGCGTCACGAACGGTTTCCACCACAGCCGCAATTGCCAGCGCCCGGTCCCGTCCGGCTCGCCCAGCACGGTATAAAGCTGCCCGTCCCAGCGCGTCGCGATCGCGGATTCGCTCGTCACCGTCACTGGATTGGCGAAATAGCGCGACTGCGGCCGCAGATAGAAGACCGCACCGTCGTCGCCGCGCCGCGCGCTGAGCCGCGCCTCCAGCGCCGACCAGTTCGGCCCGATCACGGGCTTGATCCCGTCGAGCGTCACCGTGAACGGCCCGACATGCTGCGGCTCGCCGACGCGCGCCGCGACCAAGGTCGCCTGCGTAAACGCCGTATCACACGCCATCCCGGCCAGGCTCACCGCAATGCCGAGGTGCGCCACCACCATGCCATAGGTAAACAGCGGTGTGCGACGCAGGTTGCGCTTCCAAAGGGGTGCGACGCTCGCCACCGCCAGCCCCGCCGACAGCGCCAGCCCGAGCATTGGCAGCAAGGCAATCCCGCTCATCGTCGCCAGCAGGATCAGCGCCACGCCCGTCGCGGCGACCGGCACCGTCATCCGCCCGAACAAAGCCGCCAGCGTATCGCGCCGCCAGCGCAGCAGCGGCCCTGCCGCCATCACCGCCACCAGCACCAAAGCGACCGGCCCCGCCGCTTTGTCAAAAAAGGGCGGGCCGACCGACAATTGCGTGCCGAACGCTGCCGCCACGATCGGGTAGAGCGTGCCGATCAGCACGATCCCCAAGATCACCGTCAGCAACAGATTGTTGGCGATCAGCGCGCCTTCGCGGCTGACGAAATCAAAGCCATTGCCTTGCTTGACCGTACCGACGCGCAACGCGAACAACAGCATCGCGCCGCCAATATAGAGCGCCAGCAACGCCAGGATAAAACTGCCCCGCGTCGGATCGACCGCAAAGGCATGGACGCTGGTGAGAATGCCCGAACGCACGAGAAAGGTGCCGATCATCGACATCGAAAAGGCGACCACCGCCAGCATCAGCGTCCAGGCGCGCAAGCCATCGCGCGTCGCCAGGACCGTTACCGAATGCAGCAAAGCCGTCGCCGCCAACCACGGCATCAGCGAAGCATTCTCGACCGGGTCCCAGAACCACCAGCCGCCCCAACCCAGCTCATAATAGGCCCAGTAAGATCCCGCCGTGATACCCAACGTCAGGAAGATCCACGCCCCCAGCACCCAGGGCCGCATCGCACGCGCAAAGGCCGGGCCGACATCGCGCGTGATCATCGCGCCGACCGCGAAAGAGAACGCGATCGAGATACCGACATAACCAATGTACAAGGTCGGCGGATGGAAGGCCAAGCCGGGGTCCTGCAGCAACGGGTTGAGGCCATTGCCATCGGCGGGGGCCGGGTCGAGCCGCGCGAACGGATTGGAGGCGAACAGCAGGAAGGCGTAAAAGCCAAGCGCAATCGCGGCTTGCGCGCCCAGCGTCGCGATCAGCGTCGGCTTGGCGAGCGTACGCTCGAGCAACGCCACCGCCGCCCCGGCCATGCCGAGGATCGTCACCCACAGCAGCATCGAGCCTTCGTGATTGCCCCAGGCACCGGCGATCTTGTACAGCATCGGCTTGTCCGAATGGCTGTTCTCCGCGACCAGCAGCACCGACATGTCGCTGCGCGCGAACACGGTGATCAGCAGCAGCATCGCCAGCAAAGCCAGCACCCCCTGCACCACCGCCACCGGGCGCACGGCGGCCATGATCTCCTCGGTCAGCACGCGCTTCGCGGCGTCGCCCTCTTCCGCCGTTCGGGCTGAGCCTGTCGAAGCCCCCTGCGCAACGGGAGGCCGCTCGCCCGCTGCGCGGTGCCCTTCGACAAGCTCAGGGCGAACGGAAAAACGACTGCTCCGCCACACGCCCAAAGCCGCCAGCACCAATTGCAGCAGCGCAAGCGCGGCGGCGAACCACAAGGCGGCAAGACCGGCTTCGGCGATCATTGTTTCAGCGTCTTGGTTTCGTGCATCTTGCCCGCAATTTCCGGCGGCATGTATTTCTCGTCATGCTTGGCGAGCAAATTGGTCGCGGTGAAGCTGCCATCGGGGTTGAACGACCCTTCCGCCACCACGCCCGATTTCTCGCGGAACAGATCGGGCGCAATGCCCTTGAAGGCGACCGGCACCGTCGCCACCCCGTCCGTCACGACAAAACGCATCGAAACGCCATCGGACAAACGCTGGATCGAATGATCCGCGACCATCCCGCCGAGCCGCACCGCGCGCCCGAGTGGAAGCCCGTCCTTCTTCACATCGCCCGGCGCGTAGAAGAACGCCGCCTGGTCCTTCAGCGCCGACAACGCCAGCACGCTCGCCCCGCCGACGGCCGCCAGCGCAAGCACCACCAGCGTGAGGCGTTGATGCTTGGCCTTCATCGTTTCTCGCTCCGCCGCATCGCGGCATAGCTCCACACCGCCAGCCCCACCGCGACCATGCCGGTCAGGACGTAAGCGGCAATCACGAACGGCCAGGGGTTCATGCGCCCACCTCCACGACATGCGCCATCCGCCGCATCCGCGCCTCGGCCTTGGTCCGCGCGAGGATCGTGCGCATCCGCATCAGCACGATCGCGGCGAAGAAACAGGTGAAACCGCTGAGCGTGAACCATAAGGGCCACAGGATCGTCGCATCGATCTTGGAAGAGGTGAGGCCGATGCTCTGCCCCTGGTGCAGCGTGTTCCACCACACCACCGAATAGCGGATGATCGGCAACAGCACCGATCCCGCCAGGCCGTAAATCGCCGGAATACGGCCGTCGCCGCCGCGATCGTCATCGGCGCGCAGCAGCGCCATGAACCCCAGATAGACGAAGAACAGCAGCAGCATCGAGGTCAGCCGCCCGTCCCATTGCCACCACGTGCCCCAGGTCGGTCGCCCCCAGATCGATCCGGTCGCCAGGCACAAGGCGGCAAACGCCGCACCGGGCAGCGCAATCGCGCGCGCCGCGATCATCGCCAGCGGATGCCGCCACACCAGAAAGGTCAGCGACGACACCGCGATCCCGCTCCACCCGGCCATGCCGAGCCATGCCGTCGGCACGTGAATGTAGAGAATGCGAACCGTCTCGCCCTGCAGATAATCGGGCGGAGTCCGCGCCAGCCCGCCCCACACGCCGTAAGCGATCAACAACACGCCCGCCCAAAAGAGCGGCGGCGTCAACGGACGCGCCAGTTTGAGGAAGCGCGCCGGATTGGCGAAGGTGTGAAGGCTTGCCACGCAGCACCGATACGCAAGATCGATCGGCGAATCTACAGGGCGTTTCATCGCAGCCCCCGCGACTTACTCGGCGGCGCGCAAGGCCTGTTCGTCATAATTGACGTCTTCGGGCAGCGCCCACAGCAAGTCGGGCTTGGTCAGCACCCGGCCATCCCAGGCGCGGACCTCGATCGGTGCGATCGGGCGCATGTCGCGCTTGTCGACCAGCACCGGGCTTGCGCGAAAGCCGGTTTCCCAGCGCTCACCCCATTGCCGCAGCGCGAGCATCGTCGGCAGCAACGCCGTGCCCTTTTCGGTCAGTTCATATTGAATTTTGCGTCGGTCCTCAGGCATTGCCGTGCGGGTCAAGATGCCATGATCGACCAGTCGCCCCAGCCGGTTGGCGAGAATGTTGCGCGCAATGCCCAGTTCGGACTGGAACTGCTCGAAATGGTGCAAGCCGTTAAACGCGGCGCGCAGGATCATGAAGCTCCAGCGTTCCCCCATCGCCTCCAGCGCCGCGGGCAGGCTGCACTTGACCAGTTCCCGCAAGGGTTCGCGCAGTTTTTCGTCCATAATCGTCAACCTTATCCCATCTTCACCCGTCATGGGACTGAAATATACGTTTCTACTTGCAACTCGCATGTGCAGCATTTAGGTGGCCCTTAGCAACTGATTTATGAGGACCGTCGCCATGATTCGTACGCTCGCCGCCGCCGCCGTTCTGGCCTCGGCCACTTTGCTCGCGCCGATGGCCGCCCATGCCGCCGACGACGCCGCATATTACGCCGCCACCCCGGTCGCCGCCCCCACCAAGACCGTGCTCATCACCAGCGGAACGCTGTGGAAGTGGAACAACACCGCCTTCACCGCCGCCAAGGGCCCACAGCGCGACGTCATCGTGTGCGAAATGGTGGCACAGCGCGCTGGCAAGCTTTCGGCCTTCACTGCTGCGGATAAGGCCTTTGACGCCGATGCGCTCGCCAAGTGCAACGCTCGCGCCAAATAAGCATCCTCCCCGAGAGGTGCATTGCCCCTTCCGCGCCCGCGCGGGAGGGGCTTTTTTTGGCGTGTCGGCTAAACATGTTGCAAAGCAACAGCCTCCGACGCCATCTTGGGCGCTAGATGCTACGTCAATATGAACTCGTCGATCGGGTCCTCGATTACGATCCCACCGCCAATGAGGCACTGCTGAACCGCGCTTACGTGTTTTCGATGCAGGCACATGGCAGCCAGAAGCGCGCCAATGGCGATCCCTATTTCAGCCACCCGATCGAAGTGGCCGGCATCCTGACCGATCTGCATCTCGACGATGAGACGATCGCGACCGCGATCCTGCACGACACGATCGAGGACACCGTCGCCACGCCCGAGGAGATTACCCGGTTGTTCGGCCCCTCGGTCGCGCGGCTGGTCGACGGCGTCACCAAGCTGTCCAAGATCGAAGCGCAGACCGAAAATGAACGCGCCGCCGAAAATCTGCGCAAATTCCTGCTGGCGATGTCGGACGATATTCGAGTGCTGCTGGTCAAGCTCGCCGACCGGCTGCACAATATGCGCACGCTGCATTTCATCAAGAATCCCGACAAGCGCAAACGCATCGCGCGCGAGACGATGGACATCTACGCCCCGCTCGCCGAGCGGATCGGCATGTATGAATTCATGAAGGAGATGCAGACGCTCGCCTTCGCGCAGCTCGAACCCGAAGCCTATGAATCGATCACCAAGCGCCTCGCCCAGTTAAAAGAAGGCGGCGGCGACCGCATCGCCAAGATCGGCTCGGGCCTAAAACTACTGCTGTCGCGCGCCGGGATCGAGGCGGAAATTTCAGGTCGCGAAAAGCATCCCTATTCGATCTGGAAAAAGATGGCCGAACGCCATATCAGCTTCGAACAATTGAGCGACATCATGGCGTTCCGCGCGATCGTGCCGAGCGAGGAAGCGTGTTACGCGGCGCTGGGCGTGATCCATCGCCGCTGGCCGATGGTGCCGGGGCGTTTCAAGGATTATATCTCGACCCCCAAGCGCAACGGCTATCGCTCGCTGCACACCAGCGTGATCCACGCCGACAATACCCGCGTCGAGATCCAGATCCGTACACACGGCATGCACGAAGAGGCCGAACTCGGCCTCGCCGCGCACTGGGCCTATAAGCAGGACAAGGTCCGGCCCGACGCACAGGTCAGCTGGATTCGCGATCTGGTCGAAATCCTCGACAATGCCGAGAGCCCTGAGGAGCTGCTCGAACATACCAAGATGGCGATGTACCAGGATCGCATCTTCGCCTTCACCCCAAAGGGCGAATTGCACCAATTGCCCAAAGGCGCGTCGCCGATCGACTTTGCCTACGCCGTCCATACCGATCTCGGCGATCAGGCGGTCGGGGCCAAGATCAACGGCCGCGTCGTGCCGCTGCGCACGACGATCGAAAATGGCGATCAGGTGCAGATCCTGCGGTCCAAGGCGCAGGAGCCGCAAGCCAATTGGCTGAACTTCGCGATCACCGGCAAGGCGCGCGCCGCGATCCGGCGGCATTTGCGCCACAAGGAACGCGTCGAGACGCAAGCGCTTGGCCGCAAGATGTATGACGAGCTCGTCTCGCGCCTGCCCGCCCCGCTCGCCGGCAATGCGCAAGCGATGGCGATGCAGCGGCTGAAGGTCGCGGACGAAGCCGCCTTGCTCGAAGCGATCGCGCGCCGTCGCTTGCCCGATGCGGCGGTGATGGAGGCGCTGATGCCGGGCTCGGCCGGTGCCGATGCGTTGCGCGACTTGCCGCCGCAATCGAGCGCGATCTCGATTCGCGGGCTGACCGCCGGGGTCGCCTTCGATCTCGCCGAGTGCTGCCATCCGGTGCCGGGCGACCGCATCGTCGGCTTGCGCCGCCCCGATGCGGGGATTGAGGTGCACACGATCGATTGCCCGATCCTCGCCGCCGCCGACGATGCCGATTGGGTCGATCTGTCATGGGGCGACAAGACCGAAGGCGCGACCGGGCGCATCTCGGTCGAGGTCAAGAACGAACCCGGCGCGCTCGGCACGATCGCGACGATCATCGGTGCGCAAAAGGCTAATATCGTCAATTTGCGGCTCGACAATCGCGACACCGGTTTTCACACCAACACGATCGATGTGGAAGTGCATGATGTCCACCATCTGATGCACGTCATCGGGGCGCTGCGCGCGGCGGATGCGGTCAACAGCGTGGTGCGGGTCTGATCTTGCCCCGCCGCGCAACTTCTCCATGACGGCGCCGTGACGACACGCTATTCAGCGCACATGTCGCGTCCCATATCCCCCCCAGCGTTATCCGTTGTCATTCCCTGTTATAACGAAGCCGCGTGCCTTGCCGTGCTGCACGCGCGCGTCACCGCCGCCGCGCGCGCTGCGGTCGGGGATGATTACGAAATCCTGTTCATCAACGACGGTTCCCGCGACGATAGCTGGGGCGAGATGCAGCGCCTTGCCGCCGATGACCCACGGCTGGTCGTCATCAACCTGTCGCGCAACCACGGCCACCAGCTTGCACTCACCGCCGGGCTCGATCTGTGCTCGGGCGCGCAGATCCTGATCATCGACGCCGATTTGCAGGACCCGCCCGAATTGCTGAGCGACATGCGCGCCGCGATGGCCGCGCAGGGGGCCGATGTAGTTTATGCCGTGCGCCGCAAGCGCGAGGGCGAGACACTGTTCAAGAAAGCCACCGCCGCCGCTTTCTATCGCTTGCTCGACCGCGTCACCGACACCGCCATCCCGCTCGACACCGGCGATTTCCGCTTGATGAGCAGGCGCGCGCTCGATGCGTTTCTCTCGATGCCCGAACAGGCGCGCTTCATTCGCGGCATGGTCGCCTGGGTCGGCTTCAAGCAGATTCCCTTCCCCTATGACCGGGCCGAGCGCCTGGCCGGGGAAACCAATTATCCGCTGGGCAAGATGATCCGCCTCGCGCTCGATGCGGTCACCGGTTTTTCAACCGCGCCCTTGCGCTTCGCCAGCCATTTGGGGCTTGCGCTGACGGCGGCGTCGCTGCTGCTGTTCCTCTATATCGCGGTCGGCTTTTTCAGCGGCAGCGCAGTTGCCGGCTGGACTTCGACGATGCTGGTCGTCGTGCTGCTCGGCGCGTTCCAGATGTTCGTGCTGGGGATGATCGGCGAATATATCGGGCGGCTCTATGTCGAATCCAAGCGCCGCCCACTCTATCTGGTCGCCGATGTGGTCGGGCCGATCCAGGGCCGCGCGACGCTCGGCTATCGCGCGGAAGCCGAGACCCAACCCGTTCGCCCTGAGCTTGTCGAAGGGCACCTTGCCACTCAGACACCTGATCAAGGTGCGAGCAGTGCTTCGACAGGCTCAGCACGAACGGAAATCTAAGCCTCGCGCGATCTCGGCACGGCTATGGAGCCGAAGCCAGCCCCAAAGCCTCCCCGTTCGCCCTGAGCCTGTCGAAGGGCACCCCTCCACGCAAGCGAACGCTCACAGCGCATCAGGGCTTGAGCACGCTCCGAACGATGGAAAGGATCCGCCGCGCTATTTCGGGGACGCGAGCGTCACGATCGACACGCCCGGCGATAGCGGCACCCGGCCAACCAGGTGACGCTCAAGCCGGAAGATCGCCTCGAACAGCGCGTTGACCGGCCCGGGCGGCGGCGAATCGTCGCTATCGTCCTTGCCGCGAATCCGCCCGGCGACACGCGACGCCACCGCCAGCGGGAACAGCAGCGAATTGAACCAGCGCAAGCCGTTATGCTTCAGCCCCGCTTTGCCGATCGCCGCGGCCAGCGTCGCCTTGGAATAGCGGCGGTGGTGGTGGTTGACGACATCGTGCGCGCTCCACAGCCATTGATGCGCGGGCACCGCGATCAGGATCTTGCCGCCGGGCTTGAGGCACTCGCCCATCGCCTTCAACGCCGCGACATCGTCTTCGATATGCTCGACGACATCGAGCACCGCGATCAGATCATACGCGCCGCGCTCGACCCCGGTCAGCTCAGGCAAAGGGGCCGCGCCAACGGGCTTGCCCAGCCGTTCACTGGCAATCGCGCGCGCGGCGGGATCGATCTCGATCGCCTCGACACTGCCGAAAGCGCTCAGCATCGGCAGATTGTGGCCGGTGCCGCAGCCAATCTCCAGGATCCGCGCATCGGCGGGCAAATGCCCTTCGCGCGCCAGATAGTCGGCCAGGATGTCGCGCCGCGCGCGATACCACCAATGCGTCGAATCATGCGCCGCCATGCGGTCGTAAACGATTCTATCCAAGGTTGACGCATCCCATCTTATTTGAACACCAGATAGCGGTTGAGCACGAAGGTCATCCCCGTCGCCAGCACGATCGCGGGCAGCAGCGGCACCCAGCCGGGATAGCCGAGCTTGGCGGTGCCGATCCAGGTGATGAGCGCGTTCAGCGCCATCCCCGATGCTTGCACCAGCACGAACTGCACTTGCTGCGCCGCCCCCCGCGCGCCCGTGCCATGCCCTTTGAAGCTCCAGCGGCTGTGCAGGAAAAATCCCGCCGTCACCGCCACCGCAAATGCGAACGGCACGGCATAGACCGCATGCTGCCGCTCGAACACATACAGCGTCAGCGGCAGATACACCGCCGAATAGAGCACCGTCGACAGTCCGCCGGCGATGCCGAACCGCAGCATCTGGCCGAACAGCGGGTTCGACCGCCAGCGATCGACGTGTTGGAGGAGTGTCGTCACGTTTGCTTGCCCTTTACGCGAGCCGCAGTAGAGCGCGATCTCGGTCTAGGAAAGCGGTTTGGATGACGGGTGGTTCGCTGATGCGCAGTGTGGAGCGGGATTGGGTCCGCCTGAGCCTGATCGCCTGGCTTTGTATCGCCATCTATTTCGTGCACGATCGCTGGGTTGGTATCCATTATCTGCAGCTTGGCGACACCGACGACAATATGCGGCTGATGCAGGTGCGCGCCTGGCTGGGCGGGCAAGGCTGGTACGACCTGCGCCAATATCGGCTGAACCCGCCCAGCGGCTATGACATTCACTGGACGCGCATCGTCGATCTGCCGATCGCCACGCTGATCGTTCTGCTGCGCCCGTTCGTCGGCGCGCGCGAGGCCGAGATGCTCGCTTGCGGCATTGCCCCGCTGCTGCCGCTCAGCATCGCCATCCTCGGCCTGGGTGCGACCGTCCGGCGACTGGTCAGCCCCTATGCCTGGCCGCTCGCCATCGCCCTGCTGCTATGCTGTTCGGCGACGCTGTTGATGTACATGCCCGAGCGCATCGATCATCACGGCTGGCAGCTCGCTATGCTCAGCCTGACCGTGGCGGGCCTGTCCGACCCCAAGGGCGTACGCGGCGGCGCGATCGTCGGCTTGGCGAGCGCAGTGTCGCTGGCGATCGGGCTCGAAATGCTGCCTTATGCCGCGATTGCCGGCGCGATCCTGGCGCTGCGCTGGATCTGGGACCGTGCCGAGGCCCAGCGCCTGTCAATCTATGCTTTGTGCCTGGGGGCGGGGAGCGGCCTGGGCTATGCGCTGTTCGCTTCTTACGGCAACGCCGTCCCGCGCTGCGACGCGCTGACGCCAGTGTGGCTGAGCGTGATGGTGATGGCGGGCGCGCTGCTGTTCGCGCTGGCCTGGGTCAATCCCGCCAATCGCTGGGTGCGGCTTGCGCTCGCCATCGCGGCGGGCGCGGTGATCGTGATCGGCTTCGCGTTGGTCTTCCCGCAATGCCTCGGCCGCCCCGAACAGGCGTCGCCCGAATTGCAGAAGAACTGGCTCAACATGATCCGCGAGGCGCGGCCGATCTACGTCCACCCGTTCCGCGTCGCCTTCCCGGTCGCGATCATGCCGGTGGTCGGCGTGATCGGCGCGATCGTGGCAACATGGCGCGCGCGCGGCACTGCGCTCGGCGCGGCGTGGGCGACGGTCTTGCTGTTCGTCACCGGGGCCGCCTTGCTGCTGTTGTGGCAAGCGCGCGCGGGACCGGCTGCGCAAATGCTGGCAGTGCCCGGCGCGGTGGCGCTGGCATGGCTGTTAATCCCCTATCTGCAAGCCCAGCGCTCTCCGCTGGTGCGCGTGCTTGGGACGGTGGCGGTGATCCTGCTGGTTGGCTCGGGCCTGTTCGCCGGGCTCGCTTTTCGCTTCCTGCCGATCGACCGACCGACCAAGCGCGTCCAGATCATCGATCGCGCCAGCGGTTCGTGCCCGACAATGACGGCGCTCAGCCCGCTCAACCGTTATCCGGCGCAAACGATCTTCAGCTTCGTCGATCTGGGGCCGCGCATCATCACCATCACCCATCACAATGCGGTGGCGGGGCCGTATCATCGCAACGGCGATGCGATCCTGGATGTGCAGCACGCCTTTTCCGGCACGCCCGAGAATTTCCGCGCCATCGCCAAGCGCCACGGCGCGAGCCTGCTGCTGATTTGCCCGAACATGGCCGAATCGACGATCTACCGCGTGCGCGCACCCGGCGGGTTCTACGACCAGCTCGCGCACCGCAAGACCTTCGACTGGCTCGAACCGCTGCCGCTGCCCGCAAAATCGCCGCTGCGCCTCTGGCAGATCAAATAGCGCAAAGCGCAGCCTTTCCGCCTTCAGAAAAAGCTGACCTGCGGTCGGCTTAGCCGAGGCTGATCTTTACCCCGTCGATCACGAACTGCACCGCGAGTGCTGCCAGCAGCACGCCGAGCAGCCGCGTAATCACCGCTTCGATCTTGGCCCCCAGCACGCGCATGATCGGCCCCGCCGCGAGCAAGGCGACCAGCGTCAGCAGCAGGATCGTCGCCAGCGCACCGAGCACGACGAGCGAGCGTTCGATCCCCTCATTGCGGCCCATCAGCAGCATGACCGAGGCGATCGACCCCGGCCCGGCGATCATCGGCATCGCCATCGGGAAGATCGACACGTCTTCATGCGGCTCGGCGGCGATCTTGGCGGCGCGGTCCTCGCGCCGTTCGGTGCGCTTTTCGAACACCATTTCCAGCGCGATCAGGAACAGCATGATCCCGCCCGCGATGCGAAAGCTCGCCAGGCTGATCCCCAGCCCATGCAGCAACGCTTCGCCGAACAACGCGAACACCAGCAAAATGCCCGCCGCGACCAGCACCGCGCGCAACGCCATCGCGCGCGCATGCACCGGCGTCGCCCCCGCCGTCAGCCCGGCATAGATCGGCGCGCACCCGGGCGGATCGATCACCACGAAAAAGGTGATGAGCGAGGAGATGTAGAGTTCGATCATTTGGGCGCAGCAATCTTGTCGTCGACTACCGCTTTCCAGCGCTTGCCGGTCCATATCGCAGCCCAGAACCGGCGCGATCCGTCCTGTGCTGTCTCCCACATCCAACCAAGGGTACGATCAGATGCACGACCGCCGCCAGCATTGTCCGATGAAGGAATTGGGTCTTGAGTCGGTGTTCCCGCGCAGGACCCAACCTCCGACTGGATGATCCGAGGCTTATCGCGCCCGACCTTCAAATCATCCCCACCATCGACGATCCACTTCCAGCCGCCATCCGGCTGGCGCTGCCACACGGTGGAAAAATAACCGACCGACCCGTCGGGCCGCTTCCACCCGCCGGTGTTGACCGCGAGCGACCCATCGCACGACACATAGCTTGCGGTCGGCCACCAACTGATCGCCTTGGCCGGGTCCGCGCGGTCCTTCAGCCAGCTTTGCGCGTTGACCGGCTGCGGCACGAACATCGTCGCATCGGCGGCGGCCCATTTGCGGAACGCGGTCCATTGCCCGAGCGTCTGCGCATCGGCGGCAAAGGCGCGTTCTGCGTCGAGGGCCGACCCAAGCTCCGTTCGCCCTGAGCCTGTCGAAGGGCTCCTCTCCGCGCGCGCGGCGGCAGGGGCTTCGACAGGCTCAGCCCGAACGGAGTTTGGGGAAGCGGCCGCCGCCAGCAGCAACGCTGCGATCACAAATCACCCTCGCCGACCACGCCTTCACGCCGCTCGGCCGAGAGCAGCGCGTTGCGCAGCAAACACGCGATCGTCATCGGGCCGACGCCGCCCGGCACCGGCGTCACCGCGCCCGCGACGCTCATCGCGCCCGCGAAATCGACATCGCCGACCAGCCCTGCCTCGGTGCGGTTGATGCCGACATCGATCACCGTCGCGCCGGGTTTTAGCCATTCGCCCTTGATCATTTCGGGCCGCCCGACTGCCGCCACGACGATGTCGGCGCGCTTGATCACGCTCGACAGGTCGCGCGTACGCGAATGCGCGACCGTGACGGTGCAGCTTTCCGCGATCAGCAATTGCGCCATCGGCTTGCCGACGATGTTGGAGCGCCCGATCACCACCGCATCGAGCCCGGCGAGATCGCCCAGCACATCCTTCAGCAGCATCACGCAGCCAAAGGGCGTGCACGGCACGAACCCCGGCAACCCCGTCGCCAGACGCCCGGCATTGACCGGATGGAAACCGTCGACATCCTTGTCGGGGTCGATCCGGGTCAGGACGGTGCGTTCGTCAATATGCCCCGGCAGCGGCAATTGCACCAGGATGCCGTCGATCGCGGGATCGGCGTTGAGCGCATCGACCAGATCGAGCAGCGCGTCTTGCGGCACATCCGCGGGCAGGCGATGCTCGACGCTGACCATCCCGGCCTCGCGCGTCGCGCGCCCCTTGTTGCGGACGTACACCGCCGAGGCCGGATCTTCGCCGACCAGCACCACCGCCAACCCCGGCGCGCGCCCGGCCTGGCCCACGAACGCCGCAACCCGCTCGGTAATGCGCGCGCGCAAGCCCGCCGCAAAGGCTTTTCCATCAATCAACGCGGCGGTCATGCCAGGAACTTTCAGTTTGGAACGGGCAGTTTAGAGCGGGGCTCCGAGGAGCAGATGCGCATCGAGATTGACCAGGACGATGCTGATCAGCCGCAGGATCAGAAGCACGGCGAACGGTGCCAGATCGAGCGCACCGAAATCGGGCAGCACGCGGCGCAGCGGGCGGTAGAGCGGGTCGGTGCCGCGATTGAGCCCGGTGTAAATCGCCCGAACGAACTCGTTATAGGTGTTGATCACGTTGAACGACACCAGCAGCGACAGGATGACCTGCACCAGCACGATCAGCGTCACCGCGTCGATCAGGACCTGCAAGAGTTGGATGATCGTATGCAAAAAGCGTCTCCGACGTTGGTGATGCCATTCTAGCGCGATCGCGCCGATGCGACCACCCCTGGCGACGAACGGCGCTTAGCGCCGCACCAGCGTGCCCGCCCCGCGCCGGGTGAAGATTTCCAGCAGCATCGCATGCGGCACACGCCCGTCGAGGATGACGGCGGCGTCCACCCCGCGCTCGACCGCATGGACGCAGGTTTCGAGCTTGGGGATCATGCCGCCCTTGATCGTGCCATCGGCGCGGAGTGCCGCGACGCCCGCCGGATCAAGATCGGTGACCAGTTCGCCCGTCTTGTCGAGCACGCCGACAACATCGGTCAGCATGAACAGGCGCTCCGCACCCAAGGCCGCCGCGATCGCGCCCGCCATCGTATCGGCGTTGATATTATAGGTGTGCCCGTCCGCCCCGATCGCGATCGGCGCGACCACCGGGATGATCCCGGCCTGCGACAGCGTATCGATGATCCGCCGGTCGACCCCGACCGGTTCGCCAACAAAGCCCAGATCGACATGGCGTTCGATCCCCTGCAGCCGGTCCGGCGTGTCGCGCCCGACCTTGGCGGCGGTGACAAAGCCACCATCCTTCCCCGAAATGCCGACCGCGCGGCCGCCCGCCTGGCCGATCCAGCCGACGATTTCCTTGTTGATCGATCCTGCCAGCACCATTTCGGCAATCTGCGCGGTCTCGGCATCGGTCACGCGCAGGCCATCGACGAAGCGCGATTCGACCCCAAGCCGCTTGAGCATCGCGCCGATCTGCGGGCCGCCGCCATGCACCACCACCGGGTTGATGCCGACCGCCTTCATCAGCACCACATCCTCGGCGAAATCGCGCGCGAGTTCGGGGTCGCCCATCGCATGGCCGCCATATTTCACGACAAAGGTCTTGCCAGCGTAACGCTGCATATAGGGCAGCGCCTCGACCAGGATTTCAGCCTTGGCGAGCAATTCGGGGGCGGGGGAATGATCGGTCATGCCAAACCTTCTTCTCCCCTCCCGCGAGGCGGAAGGGGTCGGTGGAGGGTCGCTCGGGGCGCGCGTGGCGCTCCATGCCCTCCCGACGCCAGCGGCGCAACCGCGCGCATGGCGCGGGCAGCGAATCTCAGCGGTCGAGCCGCTTGCCCAAGGCGACGAAGCCGGTGATCAGGAACGGCACCAGCACGATCGACAGCACCACCTTGGTCAGCATCTGCCCCGCCATCAGCTCGACGATCGGGCGTTCGCCATAAAAGGAGATCGAGATGAACAGCACGGTGTCGACGATCTGGCTGACGACGCTCGCCACCATGCCGCGGAACCACACCAGCCGCCCGCGCCCTTCCTGCGCCTTCAACTTGTCGAAGATGAAGACGTTGAGCGTCTGCGACGTGCCATAGGAGATGAACCCCGCCACCATCATGCGCAGCCCCTGCCCGACGACGATCGGAAAGGCGGCGACGGCGGGCGGGTACATGCCGGAATCATTGGGCAGCGCCAGCACCAGCTGGATCAGCAGCGCCGACACGATCAGCGGCACGAACCCGAAGCGCACCAGCGCGGTCGCGGTCCTCTGCCCGTGCAGTTCGGCCACCGCGCTCGACAGCACCACCAGGATCAGAAAGCCGAAAATCCCCGCCTCGACCGCAAGCGGCCCCAGCGCGACCTGTTTGACGCCGAGCACGCCCGCCATGCAGACCATGCCGCCGTACAGGATCGAGAAAACGAAAAGCGAGCGGGGAATGCCGCCAACCGCGGTGGGAGCAGGGGTGTTCATCGCACCAACGCTAGCCGGTTTCGCGCCCACGTCAAAGCAGGTGCCGCGCGACAGGCCGCCGCAAACCCCTATCGCTCGCCAAACCCGCGTGTATGGTGGACCGCCGTGCGCGCCGATTTCGGCGGCTTGGGCGTTTTTGCGGGGGACATGTGGGTACTTTTCCGATCGGCATTGTGGGCATCCTCGTCATTCTGGGGCTGGCCTTCCTGCTGTCGACCAACAAGCGTGCGATCCGGCTGCGCGTCGTCGGGGCGGCGTTCGCGCTGCAAGTGACGATCGCCTTCATCGTGCTGCGCAGCGACATCGGCCGCCGCGCGATCGAGGGCATGTCGCGCGGCGTCTGGGCGCTGCTCGGCTATGCCAAGGCCGGCACCATGACGATTTTCGGCGGTCTCGCCAGCGATCCCACCTTCGGCAGCGCCTTCGTCTTTTCGGCGCTGCCGGTCATCATCTTCTTCGCGGCCTTGGTCTCGATCCTCTATCACCTCGGCATCATGCAGTTCGTCATCCGCTGGGTCGGCGGCGCGATCGAAAAGGTGATCGGCGTGTCCAAGGTCGAGGCGTTGTGCGCGGCTGCCAACATCTTTGTCGGCCAGAGCGAATCGCCGCTGGTGATCCGCCCCTATCTCGCCAGCCTCACCCCGCCGCAATTGTTCGCGGTGATGACGGTCGGCATGTCGGGCGTCGCGGGCACGATCCTGCTCGCTTACGCGACCTTCCTCGGCCAGGGCGCGCTGCCCTATCTGCTCGCCGCCTCGTTCATGTCGGCGCCGGGTGGGCTGCTGATGGCCAAGATCATCATGCCCGACGTGTCGCACACCCCCGTTGGCGAATTGCCGCTGGGCGACGATCCCGAAGAAGCCGTGCTCCACGTTGCCGAACAGGCGCTGGAGGAAGAACGCGCCGCCAACCTGATCATGGCGGCGGCCAACGGCGCGCAGACCGGCGTGCGCATCGCGGTCGCGGTCGGCGCGATGGTGCTGGCGTTCGTCGGGCTGGTCGCGCTCGCCAACGGGATGCTCGGCGGCATTGGCGGCTGGTTCGGCTATCCCGACCTCAGCTTCCAGGGCATTCTGGGCTTCGTCTTCGCGCCGGTCATGTACCTGCTCGACATTCCGTGGAACGAAGCGCGCGTCGCCGGGCAATTGTTCGGGCAGAAGATCGTGCTCAACGAATTCGTCGCCTTTATCGATCTCGGCAAGATGAAGGACCTGTCGCCGCACACCACTGCGGTGGTGACCTTTGCGCTGTGCGGCTTCGCCAATTTCTCCTCGATCGCGATCCAGATGGCCTCGACCGGCAGCCTTGCCCCCAATCAGCGCCCGATGATCGCCAAGCTCGGCCTGCGCGCGCTGGCGGCGGGGAGTCTCGCGAATTTGATGTCGGCGGCTTTGGCGGGGTTGCTGCTGGGCTGAGGGGATCGCGGGGGGCTTGTCTCACGCGAAGGCGCGAAGCCGCGACGAAGAGAGAGGAATTGGTTCGCGCAGAGGCGCGGAGGACGCGGAGAACGCGCGCCCGGTATCAATCGGGAGACCGCATACGGAGCGAATTTGGACGCACAGGGGGCGGCTCCACGCCCCTGCTTCTCTGCGTCCTCCGCGCCTCTGCGCGAACAAACCTTCTTCTCTTCGCGCCTTCGCGCCTTCACGTGAAGAAGGGCTAGGTCGCGCTCAGCGCCGCAGCATCGCCTTTTTCAGCTTGGCGTGCGCCGAGGCCTTGATCTGGCACACCCGCGCCGCACCAACGCCGATCACCTGGCCGATCTCTTCAAGGTTCATTTCCTCGACATAATAAAGCTGCACCACCAGCATCTCGCGCTCGGGCAAGCTGGCGATTGCCGCGATCAGCGTGTCGCGTTCCTCGCCTTCGGACAGTTGCGCGAAGGCGTCGGGCTCGTCGCTCGCGAACCACGGCCCCTCGTCCGAATAGACATCCTCGATCGGCTCGAACCGCACCGGCTGCGCATTGGCATAGTCCAGCCGCAGCTTGTCCGGGGTCACGCCCAGCCGGGCGGCGACCTGCGCTTCCTCGGGCGCGCGGCCGAGTTCGGTGGTGAGCGCGGCGACCGTCTCGGCATAGAGGCGCTTGCGCTGCATCGCGCCGCGCGTGATCGTGGCACTGCGCCGGAGCGCATCGATCATCGATCCGCGCACGCGCGTGACCAGATATTGCTCGAACGTCACTTGCCCGCGTTCCTCAAAGGCGCTGGCCGCCTCCACCAAGGCGACAAGCCCGATCTGCACCAGATCCTCAATCTCGATCGCGGACGACATGCTGCCATGCACGTGCCACGCGATCCGCCGCACCAGCGGCAAGTGCTTCTTGGCCAGCAGCGACAGGTCGGGCGCGCCGGAGCGGCGATAGACCAGCGGCATCGCCTCGGTGAAGGTCGCGAAATCGGGCTGCGCGGTCATGCGGGCAGAGCTCCAGGGGCACCGATCACGGCGACGACTTCGACCGATTTGTCCTCGGGGACTTCGAAGAAGCTCATCACCGGAATGTCGGGCAGACAGGTCTTGACGAGTTTGCGGATCGCCACGCGGATCGCGGGCTGGACGACGAGCGCGAATGGCTTGGCCTCGTCGACAAAGGGTTGCGCGGCGCGTTGCAGCGCATCGACGATGCGGCGGCCGAGATCGGGCTCGATCGTGTGGCGCCGCGACGGATCGGACCGCACCGCCTGGCCGAGCAGGCCTTCGAGCCCGCCCTCCAGCGTCATCACGCGCAACGGCTCGCGCACGCCGCACAATTTGCCGATGATCAGCCCACCGAGATCGGGGCGGATCGCCTCGATGATCTCCTCGGCATCGAGCGTCTTCTGCGCGGCAACCGCGATCGCGGCGGCAATCCGGCGGAATTCCTTGAGCGGGATGTTCTCGGCCAGCAACCCGCGCAGCACTTGCGTCAGCGTCGTCAGCGGCAACGGATTGGGCGACAGCGACGCCACGAGGTTGGCGGCGCGCTCCTTCAGCCCGTCGAGCAGCGCCTGCACTTCGTCGGGGCCGAGCAGCTCGGCGGCATGCACGCCCAATTGATGGTTGAGATGCGTCGCCATGACGGTGCCCGGATCGACCACGAGATAACCCGCGCCGGTCGCCGCATCGGCATCGCCCGGCGCGATCCACACCGCGTCGAGCCCGAAGGTCGGGTCCTTGGCGCGCTTGCCCATCAGGCCACCAACCGCTTGCCCCGTGTCGAGCGCCAGCATTTCCTCGGGCGACACGCTGTCCTCGCCGACGACCACGCCGCCGACGATGATCCGGTAAGCATAAGGCGACAAATTGATGTCGTCGCGCACGCGCACTTGCGGGATGACGAAGCCCATTTCCTTGGAAAGCTGCCGCCGCACCCCGGTGATCCGCCCCATCAGCGGCGCACCGCGACGCTCATCGACCAGCGGCACCAGGCCGTACCCGATGTCGAGATTGACCTGCATCGTGTCGGCGACTTCGTCCCAGCCGATCTTGGAATGGTCGACCGGCTCGGCGGGCGCGGTTTCCACAGGGGCCGGGCGGTTGGCGGCCTGGCGCATCTTCCACGCGGCAAAGCCAGCCAGCGCGGCGGCGGGCAGGATGACGAGATGCGGCATCCCCGGCATCATCCCCAGCAAAGCCAGGATGATCGCGACCGGCGTCCACGTCCGCGCCGAGCCAAACTGGCTGCCAATCTGGCCCGCCAGATCCATGCTGGAGGTCACGCGCGTCACGATCGCCGCCGCCGCGATCGACAGCATCAGCGAGGGTATCTGCGCGACCAGCGCGTCGCCGATCGCCAGCAGCACATAATTGTGCGCCGCCGCCGAGATGGTCATGCCGTGGCTGACTGGCCCCAGGATCAGGCCGCCGATGATGTTGGCCGCCAGGATCAGCAGGCCCGCAACGGCGTCGCCCTTCACGAATTTGGACGAACCGTCCATCGAGCCGTAGAAATCGGCCTCGGTCGCCACTTCGACGCGGCGCAATTTGGCTTCTTCGGGAGTGATGAGGCCGGCATTCAAATCGGCGTCGATCGCCATCTGCTTGCCGGGCAAGGCATCGAGCGTGAAGCGCGCCGACACTTCGGACACGCGCCCCGCGCCCTTGGTCACCACGATCATGTTGATGATCACCAGGATCGCAAAGACGAACAGGCCGACGACATAATCGCCGCCGATCAGGAAGGTGCCGAACGCCTCGATCACATGGCCCGCGGCGCTCTCGCCCTCATGCCCATGCACCAGCACCACGCGCGTCGAGGCGACGTTGAGGCTCAAGCGGAACAACGTCGCGAACAGCAACACCGTTGGGAAGGCCGAGAAATCGAGCGGCTTCTGCGCGTTGAGCGACACCATCAGCACGGCGAGGCTGATCGTGATGTTCATGATGAAGAACACGTCGAGCAGCGCCGACGGGATCGGCACCACCATCAGCACGACCAGCAGCAGAATCGCCACCGGCAAAGCGGCGGGACGCAACAGCGGCAACACGCCACCAGATTTCAGGGCACCCGACTTCAACGCAATCGCCACCACTTACGCTCCCATCTGCGCGAGCATCATGTAGGCCAGCCGGGCATTGGCCGGGGTCGGGCGCAGCAGACTGGCGCTTTCGACACGGGTGCCATTGCCGCTGGCGGATCCACTCAGCCGGTCGAGCGTCGATTGCGCCCACACGGCCGCATCGGCGGTCGAGGTTTCGTCATTGCCGGGAATGACATCCGCCCCCCAGCTCCCGAGCCGCGTTGCCGCGAGCCCCGACGTCGCCGCAACCGGCGCGCTGGCCCCGGCGGCGCTCTGGTCGAGCTTGGCCGAGAAGCGGCTGTAAATGTCGGCGAGCGAGCGCGGCTCGCCATTGGCGGCAAAGAAGACGCTGCGATTGGCATGGGCGGCGGCGGGGAACATCGCCGCGCCGCTCTTGTCGGGGGAGGTCTGCAAAGCGGTCAGAAACGACCGTGCGCCGCCAAGACCCAGGAAGTGCGCCATATAAAGATCGGTGCCGGTCGCCGTCCGCCCGGTCGCGCTTTCCAGCGCGCTCTTGTTGTCGCTGGCATGTTCGGCGGCCATCATCGAGGCGGTGGCGGGATCGTTGCGCAGCGCCAGGATCGCGCGGCGCGTCGCCGGATCAGCAACGGTCGCACGACCGGTCGACGTAACGGTGATCGCATCGGCGGCCCAGCCAAGCCCGTGTTCCGCGCCATGCGCCTTGACCACACGCAGCCAGCTTTGGTCGACGAATTGATACAGGCCGGTCGCGCTCGACGTCCCCGCTTTGGCATCGGCACGCAGGCCGCTTTCCAATTTGGCCTGGCCCAGCAGATAATTGAAATCGATGCCAGTCGACTGGCTGGCATTGGCGATCGCCGTACGAATCGCCCCGCCGCCGAGGCTTTTCACCTCGCTGGCGGCACCGTTCAAAAGGGAGAGTGGATTGAAAGGCATCGGTCCCCGGCTGCGTCGCGGCTATTCGAGCGAATAGTCAGGCGAACATAAGCAAGAGCCGTGCCAGTTATCCTTAATGAGGCGTAACCCGCGTGTGGGTCAGGCGTAGGCCGCGATTCCCATGCCGGGGCGATACACCGTCCCCGGGGCGGAGCCGACCGCCACACCGGCAGACCCGGTCAAGGTTTGCAGGCGGCGGCGAACATTTGCCGCCATCAGGTTGACGTAGATGCGGCAGGTCTCGTTCAGGCGATGCGCCTCATCGGCAAGGGCGCGCAATTCCGGGCTGGCGGGCCCAGTGCCGAATGCCGCAATCGCTTCGATCGCGCCGAGCTTTTCCTGGGTTGCCGCCTCAAGTGCAAGCACGTCATTGGTCTTGAGCGCGGCAATCTCTGCATGGAGCGATTCGATGACGCGGATCAGCGCATCCCGCCGCGAGGAACCGGGAGAGGTCATTTCTTCGGGCTCCAATAGAGTTTCAGGGCGAGCATCCGATCGGCAATGGTTTCGGGGAAGAGCGGATAACTGCCGTCGCGCACGGCCTGGCGCACCTGTTCCACCCGCTTGCTTTCGACCGGGGCCTGCTTCCCAAAGTCAAAAGCGAGCGCGGACAGCTCCAATTGCTTGGCCGCCGCCTCGCTCGGCTGCGCTGCCGCCTTTGCGGTTTGCGCAGATGCTGCCACCGGCACGACCAGACGGTCTTGGGTCGTGACAGCCTTTGCTCCGATCGGTTCCACCATTGCCTGCACCTTTGCGGTTTCCGCTGACATGATGGAAGAACGACCGATCGCGACGGACCTTAAGAAATTATTCTATCCATCGGCAGAGGCGGTGCCGACTCATTCGGTCCAACCGGGCAGTGTGGCGCGGCCATTGGCGATCGCGACCGCCTGGATCGGCGCGCGCGCGCTGTCGATCTTCACCAGAAAGCGCCCTCCGGCGACCGCATCGCCCGCTGCAATCCCTTCCCGGGTGATCGAAAAGCCCGGCGATCCGGCGCTGATCGTCACCGGATCGCCGCGCTTGATAACATAGACCGGCCGAAGCGGGGCCACTTCCGACGGCGTGATAACCAGCGGAGCCGCGCCCTTTGGCGCGACCACTGGGGTGCGGATCGGCACGAACAGCCGCCATTGCGGCCCGGTGCAGGTCACCACCACCGCGTCATGCGTCTCCGATCGCCACGCCATCGACACCATCGGGCAGGCCGCCAGCTTCAGACGGCTGTCGACCGGGGTCCGCGCGCCCCCCTCCTCGCCGATCGCCTTGCCCGCAAAGGCGGCAACCGCGCGATCGAGCGTGGCGGTATCCTGAAAGGCTGGTGCCGCAGCCGCCGGGCTGGCCACCGCGATCAAGACCAAGGGGAGATGACGCAACATCGCATTATCCTCTGCAAAAGCGGCAAAGCGCGGTTGCCGGGCGGCACATCATTGCCGCCCTCCCGCATAGCCGGTGGAAACGGTGACACTGCGCTGCCCCGGGCGGGCGGCAGCGACGATGGTGATACGGTTGGCGGGAACCGCATGCGCCAGCAGCAGCGCGCTTGCCACTGCGCGCGCGCGGTCCGCAGCGAGCACGGCACCACTGCCGGTCACAGGATCAACGTCGCCCGGAGAGCCGTCGACCGCACCGGCAACCCGCAACAGCACCCGATCGTCACGGGTCGCATCGCGGGCCCAGCCGATCAACGCATCGGGAGCGATGGGCAGCGCCGCCGAGCCCAGCGCAAAGCCGCGCATCGCGCCCGCCGACACCGCCATCGGCTCAGGTGTCGGGATTGCCGAAGGAGCCCCCACATCCCGCACGCCAAAACCCGCGCGCAGCCCGCGCGCGAGTGCGGCGCGGTCCAACTGCTGGCTTGCCTGCAACAACACGAAGAATCCGACCAGCAGCAACGCCAGATCGGCAAGCGTCATCAGCCAGATCGGCCGCGTGGGCGCGAGGTCGGGAAGATCATCCTCGAGCGCGAGCGACATCATGCCACCTCCGCCATCACCGCGCGCGGGGCCTCGCGCGCGGCCAAGGCGATCAGCGGCGCATCGAGCCGCAAACGCTCCACCGCCTCATCCCGCGCGTGGCGGCGCAAGCGTGCCGCAATCGGCGCAAAGACCAGATTGGCCAGCACCGCGCCATAGAGCGTGGCGAGCAAAGCAACCGCCATCGCCGCCCCGATCGCACTGGGATCGCGCATTTTAACGAACATGCCGACCAGGCCGATGAGCGTGCCGATCATCCCCATCGCAGGGGCGGTGTCGGCCGCCCCGGCCCACAATTCGGCGGCCGCCACGGCCCGTTCGCTCCGCGCGCGGCGGCGCTGGCGGAGCAGATCCGCCACCTCCTCCGGCGCGCCGCCATCGACGATCAGCGCGACTGCGGCGGCGACATCGGCATCGGCGATGACCGAACGATCCAGCGCCATGACGCCGTGGCGGCGAGCGATCCGGCCGAAGGCGACGATCTGGTCGAGCAGCCCGTCCGCAACAAAATGCCGCCGCCCCAAGGTCCGCAAGCCCGCAACGCCATTCGCCAGATCGCGCGCGGGGGTGCGCAGGATCATCGCGGCAAGCGTGCCGCCGCCAACGATCGCGAAAGCGATGGGATCAAGGAACGGGGCGAGCAAGGCTATCATCCGCCTCGACACTGCAAGGCGCGGGCCAGATTGCCCGGGATTGACGACACGCCGAGCGATACGAACCGTCCACGCCGTCTCCGCCCGCACCGGAGGCAAAACCGGCAACCGCATTGCCGCCAGGCGGCAAGCCCTTGCCGGTCACGCGTGCCGCAGGCCCTTTTCTGCCGCTCCAGCGCATTTGGCACGCCCTTTGCTGATACCCCGTTGCGCAATCCGGCGCAGGAGACGGGCAATGCCCAACGAAGGCCTTTTCGGAGTTCATGGTGCCGCACTCGAAGTGCGCTCGCAGCGCATGGGTGTGCTCGCCTCGAACATCGCGAATGCCTCCACGCCGGGCTTCAAAGCGCAGGACGTGGATTTCCACACCGCGCTTGCGGCGGTGGAAAATGCGACCAACACCGGCGGCGACGTCAGCATCAAGGGCGCGCTGCAATATCGCGTGCCGTCGCAGCCGTCGCTCGATGGCAATACCGTCGAACTGTCGACCGAACAGACCGCCTTTGCCGAAAACGCCGTCGCCTATCAGACGACCTTGTCCTTCCTCAACGGGCGCATCGGGCAAATCACCCGCGCGTTGAAAGGCGAATAAGCATGGCCGATCAGCCGCTCACCATTTTCCAGGTCGCCGGGCGCGCCATGTCGGCGCAGCTGGTGCGGATGAACACCACCGCGTCGAACCTGGCCAATGCCGGGTCCGTCGCGACCAGCGCCGACACCGCCTATCGCACGATCAAGCCGGTGTTCCGCACGCAGTTCGACAAGGCGACCGGGCTCGCCACCGTCAATGTCGAAAGCATCGTCCAGGCCGGCGAAACCCCAAACAAGCGCTACGATCCGTCGCATCCGCTCGCCGACAAAGACGGCAATGTGTGGGAATCGGCGGTCGATGAAACGCGCGAGCTGGTCGACATGATGGAGACCGCGCGCAGCTACCAGAACAATGTCGAGGTCATGCAGACCGCGAAATCGCTGATCCTCGATACCCTCAAGATGGGACGTTAAACCATGGCTTCGACCTTCGATTCCACGCTGAACAGCCTCGGCATAAACTCCACCACCGCCAACACGACCAGTTCGGCGGTGGCCAAAAGCTCGCAGTCGCTCGGCACGTCGGACTTCCTCAAGCTGATGACCGCCCAGCTCCAGAATCAGGACCCCTTCGCGCCGGTCGACAACAATCAGATGGTCGCCCAGCTCGCGCAGATCACCAGCACATCGGGCATCAGCGACATCAACACCACGCTGAAGGCCATTCAGGACAAGCTCGGCTCGACCTCTTCCAGCGACGCGCTTTCCTATGTCGGGAAGACCGTGCTGACCGAAGGCTCGACCGCTTATGGTCGCACCTCGGGCGGCCTGGCCGGCGCGGCGGAGCTCGATGCCGATGCGACCGACGTCACCGTCTCGATCCGGGATGCCAATGGCCAGACACTCAAGACGCTGTCGCTCGGCGCGCAAAAGGCCGGCACCGTATCCTATGACTGGGATGGCAAGACCGCGAGCGGTGCCGACGCCGGCACCGGCCCGTTCACCGTGTCGGTCGCCGCCGCCGCGAACGGCACCAGCGTCACCAGTCGCAACCTCGTCTGGGCCCCCGTCGCGGCGGTATCGATGCCCAGCTCAGGCACCCCTGTCCTCACCGTGCCCGGCGTCGGGCAAGTCCCCATCACTGCCGTCCGCCAGGTCGGCTGATCCCCTCATCCCCATTGTCCAAGGAGCACCGCAATGTCTTTCTACACCTCGCTCAGCGGCCTGCAGGCGGCCCAGACCGAACTCTCGGCCGTTTCGCACAACCTCGCCAACGTTTCGACCAACGGCTTCAAGAAGAGCCGCACCGATTTCGCCGACGTGATCGCATCGAGCATCTCGACGGATCCGACCAAGATCGTCGGCTCGGGCGTGGTGGTGAAGGCCAACAAGCAGCAGTTCACCGAAGGCAACCTCAAGACCACGGGTGCCGCGCTCGATCTCACCGTCGCCGGTGATGGCTTCTTCGCGGTGAAGACCAGCGGCCTCAACACCAGCACCGCTTATACCCGCAACGGCGCCTTCCAGATCGATCCGACCACGCACAACATCGTCGACGCGCAAGGATCGACTTTGCTCGGCTATCCGGTCGATGCCAAGGGCAACGTGACCGCAAGCGGTGCCGATGGCCTGGTGCCGATCAACCTGCCGCAGACCAGCGGAACCCCGGCACCGACCGGCAATGTCGCGCTGAAGGTCAACCTCTACGCGGCCGCGTCGATCCCGACGACCACCTTCGATCCGGCCAACGCGTCCAGCTACAACAGTTCGACGACGTCGACGATCTATGACTCGTCGGGCAAAGCGAGCACGCTGACCAATTACTATGTCCACACCGGCACCGACGCGTGGACCGTCCACAGCTTTGTCGGCGACAAGGAACTCAGCGTTGGCGGCTCGACCGCCGGTACTCCGGTGACGTTCGATGCAAGCGGCAAGATCACCGCGCCGACCACGCCGGTATCCTATGATGCCTTCACGCCGACCACGGGTGGCGTTTCGCAGACGCTGAAGTTCGATCTCGCCGGATCGACCCAGAATTCCACCGCTTTCTCGGTCAATGCGCGCAGCTCCGACGGTTCGTCGGTCGGCGATCTGTCCGGCGTTACCGTCAATTCCGAGGGCATGGTCACCGCGACCTATTCCAATGGCGATACCACCGCGCTCGGCAAGGTCGCGCTCGCCAACTTCTCGAACCCCGCAGGCCTGCGCCAGGATGGCGACAGCTATTGGTCGGCCAGCGGTGTGTCCGGCCAGGCGTCGCTTGGCTCGGCGAAGGAAAACGGGTTCGGCTCGCTGCTTTCGGGCACGCTCGAAGGGTCGAACGTCGATATCACCGAGGAACTGGTCGCCCTGATTGCAGCACAGCGCAATTTCCAGGCGAACTCCAAGGCGCTCGATACCAGCAACCAGATCACGCAGACGATCGTCAACCTGCGCGCCTGACAGGAGCCTAATCGGAGCATAGCATGGACAAGCTGGTCTATACGGCGGCCTCGGGCCTCAAGGCGCATCTCGCGTCGCAGGCGGCGATTGCCAACAATATGGCGAACGCGTCAACGACCGGCTTTCGCGCCGATCGCGTCGTGTTCGACCGGCTGTCGCTGCAAGGCTCCGATTTCGACACCCGCACCCCGGCCTCGGCCGAAGTGGTCGATGCCGATCGCAAGCCCGGCGCGATCCAGCAGACCGGGCGGTCGCTCGACATCGCAATCACCGGCGAAAGCTGGCTCGCGGTGCAAGCGACCGACGGGAGCGAAGCCTATACCCGCCGCGGCGATTTGCAGGTTGCGCCATCGGGCGTGCTGCAGACCGGTGACGGCTTCCCGGTGATCGGGTCGGGGGGCCCGATCACCGTCCCTCCGGCACAGAGCATTTCGATCTCCGAGGATGGCAAGCTGTCGATCGTCCCGCTGGGCGGCGACGCCCGCAACCCGCAAGTGATCGACACGCTGAAGCTCGCCAGCCCGAAGGGGTCGGAAACCGTGAAGGGCACCGACAACCTGCTCCACGTCAAGGGCGGCGGCGTGCTGCCGAGCGACCTGGACGCCAAGGTCGAGACCGGTGCGCTCGAAGGGTCCAACGTCAACATGACGCAAGCGCTGGTCGATATGATCGAGAATCAGCGCAGCTACGAAGTCCAGGCCAATTTGATGAAATCGGCCAAGGACATGGATGAAAGCTCCGCATCTGTGATGCGGCTGCCGTCTTGAAGGGAATAGACCATGGGTAGTGCAGCCATGCAAATCGCGCGGACTGGGATCGATGCCCAGGACATGCGCATGCGCGTCATCTCGAACAACCTCGCGAACGTCAACACGACCGCCTATAAGAAGGATCGCGCGGCGTTCGAGACGCTGGCATACCAGACCGTTACCGCGCCCGGCGCGCCGAGCACCGCCGAATCCAAATATGCCACCGGGCTGAACCTCGGCACCGGCGTACGGGTACAGGGAACCGCGCGGATCGACACGCAAGGGTCGTTCCAGCAGACCAATGGCAGCCTCGACCTCGCGCTCGATGGCGACGGCTATTTCCAGGTGCAGATGCCGGGCGGTACGCTTGGCTACACCCGCGCCGGCAATTTCTCGCGCTCGCCCGAAGGCCTGCTCGTCACCAGCGAGGGCTATCAAGTGCAGCCCGGCATCACCATTCCCGAAAATGCCAGCGGCATCACCATCGGGACTGATGGCACCGTCTCGGCGATCGTGTCGGGCCAGACCGGCTCGACCCAGCTCGGCCAGATCCAGGTGGCCAGCTTCCCCAATGCGGGCGGGCTGCTCAACAAGGGCGACAATTACCTGATCGAAACCTCGGCCAGCGGTGCCGCCAATCTCGGCGTGGCCGGGCAGGATGGGCGCGGCAACATTCGCCAGGGGCAACTCGAAGGCTCCAACGTCAACGTCGTGGAGGAGCTGGTCGACATGATCGAGACGCAGCGCGCCTATGAGGTCAATTCAAAAATGATCTCGGCGACCGACGAAATGCTCAAATATGTTAACCAAAATATCTGATGGTTAATCCGATGAAACCATCCGCCCTCCGAATCGGCCTGATCGTCGCCGTCGTGCTGGCCCCCAGCGCCGCCAACGCGAATCTGTTCGGCAAGAAGAAGCCGCCGGTCGATTTCTCGGCGGCCTTCCCGCCGCCGCCGCCCGCCGCCCCGCCGGCCGCGACCGGGTCGATCTTCCAGGTCTCGCAAGGCTATGCCGCATTGTACGAAGGTACGCGCGCGCGCCGCGTCGGCGATCCGCTGACGATCGTGCTGGTCGAGCGCACCGCCGCCTCCAAATCGGCGAGTTCCAAACTCGATTCGAGCGGCGGCCTCGGCCTTACGCCGCCAACCACCGGTGCCCTGTCGCTGTTCAAGGGCACCGATGCCAGCGCAAGCGGTACGCGCAGCTTCACCGGCCAAGGCGCGACCGACCAGTCGAACACGCTGTCGGGCGAAGTCAGCGTCACCGTCAGCCAGGTTTTCCCCAACGGCACCATGCTGGTCCAGGGCCAGAAGCGCGTCACGCTCAATCGCGGCGACGAGTTCGTGCAGATCAAGGGCCTGATCCGCATCGCCGACATCGACGCCGACAACCGCGTCCCGTCCACGCGCGTCGCCGATGCGCAGATCGCCTATACCGGCAAGGGCGATGTCGCACGTGCCAGCCGCCAGGGCTGGCTCAGCCGGTTCTTCTCGGTGGTGAGTCCCTTCTGATGCTGACAGTCCTGCATCCCAAATCCGTTCGTGCTGAGCCTGTCGAAGCACCGCGTTCCAAAGGCGCGGCGTCGCGTGCGGCACCGGCCCTTCGACAGGCTCAGGGCAAACGGATTTGGAGTGCGCGCGTCATCGCGGCCCTGCTGACTATGCTCGCGGCCTTGACGCTCGCGGCACCCGCCTCCGCCGACCGGATCAAGGATCTCGGCGGCTTCCAGGGCATCCGGTCGAACCAGCTGACGGGGTATGGCATTGTCGTGGGGCTGCCCGGCACCGGCGACGACAATCTCGAATATACCATCCAGTCGATGAAGGCGGTCGCCTCGCGCTTCGGCCTGCAACTCCCCTCGAACGTCAACCCCGGCCTGAAGAATGCCGCCGTCGTGCTGATCACCGCCGATTTGCCGCCCTTCGCCAAGCCGGGCCAGAAGCTCGACATCACCGTCGCCTCGATGGGCAAGGCCAAGTCGCTGCGCGGTGGTGCCTTGATCCTGACGCCACTGCTCGGTGCCGATGGCCAGATCTACGCCATGGCACAGGGCAACCTCGCGGTCGGCGGGCTTGGCGCTGAGGGCAAGGACGGCTCGCAGATCGTTGTCAACATTCCCTCGGCGGGCCGCATTCCCGAGGGGGCAACGGTCGAGCGCGCGGTGCAGACCGGCTTCGAAACGACGCCGGTGCTGACCTACAACCTCACCCGCGCCGATTTCACCACCGCACAGAATGTCGCGGCCGCGATCAATTCGCGGCTTGGTGCGGGAAGCGCACAGGCGGTCGATGCGGTGTCCGTCTCGGTCCGTGCGCCAATCGGTGGTGACGTGCGCGCGACCCTGATGAGCGAGATCGAGAATCTCGACGTCGTTTCGGCCGAACCATCGGCCAAGGTCATCGTCAACGCGCGCACCGGCACCGTCGTGATCAATTCCACCGTGCGTGTCGGCAGCGCCGCCGTCACCCATGGCAAGCTGACCGTCCGCATCGACGAAACCGAAAAGGCAAGCCAGCCCGCCCCGTTCAGCCAGGGCCAGACGACCAAGGAACAGAAATCGGCGGTTGCCGTCGACGAGGAAAAGCATCCGATGTTCCTGATCGAGCCCGGCCCCAAGCTCTCCGACGTGGTCAAGGCGGTCAATGCGATTGGGGCATCGCCCGCCGATCTGGTCGCGATCCTGGAAGCGTTGAAGGAAGCCGGCGCGCTGAAGGCGGAGCTGATCATCCTATGAGCGACATCCCCGCCATCACGCCGGTCGCGGCACCCGCCATTTCGGCGGGCGTCGGCGTCGACACCAGCCGCCTGCAAAGCCGCGCCAACCTGGAAGCGGCCGGCAAGAAGTTCGAAGCCGTCTTCACCAACATGATGGTGAAGGCGATGCATTCGACGCATCTCGCCGAGGACACGCTGTTCGGATCGAAGGGCATGGACACCTTCAAGGACATGCAAAGCACGCAACTCGCGCAGAGCATGGCCGAGCATGCGCCGCTCGGCATCGGCAAGGCGATGACCGATTTCCTCGCGAAATCACAAAAGGGATTGCAGGCAGATCCGCCGGGTGATCAGCCGTGAGTGATCTGCTCGGCATCGGGGCCAGTGGCGTGCGCGCGTATCAGACCGCGCTGACCACCGTCTCCGAGAACATCTCCAACGCGAGTACGCCCGGCTATGCCAAGCGCACGACCGATCTGCGCGAGATCGCCCCGGCCAACAGCCTCACCGCCAACAATGCGACGACGACCGGGCAGGGCGTTTCGGTCGCCGGGGTCACGCGCGCGGCGGATTCGCTGCGCGCGGCCGATGTGCGCAACGCAAGTGCCGACCTCGCGCGGAGCGAAACCGGCATTGCCTGGCTCGACCGGATCGAGACGGCGTTGACCGGCAACCAGTTGGGCGATCGCCTGACCGGGTTCTTCAATGCCGCCAAAGCCGTCGCCGCCGACCCGACCTCGACCACACCGCGCAGCGCGCTGCTCGAACAGGCCAGCGCGGTTGCGAACAGCTTCACCGCGACCGGCAAGGCGCTCAACAATCTCGATGCCGATGTGGACGCCACGGCCGACAATGCCGTTGCCACGCTCAACACGCTCGGTGCCTCGCTCGCCAAGGTGAATGAGGGGCTCGGCCGCGTCACCCCCGGATCGAATGGTGCCGCGCAATTGGCCGATCAGCGCGATGCCATCCTGGATCAGATCAGCGCCATCTCCGATATCACGGTGACGACCGATTCGGTCGGACGCGCAACGGTCAAACTCGGCAATGCCGGGGGCCCTACCTTCGTTGAAGCCAATCAGGCCGCCAGCGTCACCTTCGCGCGCGGTACCGATGGCACGGTGTCCTTTGCCGTCCATACGCAGCAAGCGGTTTCGACCGTCACGCCCAATGGCGGCGCGCTCGCCGGTGTCATCGATGGCGCGGCCCGCATTGCCGACGCCCGCACCAAGCTCAACACCATCGCCACCGCCTTTACCGATGGCGTCAATGCCGTGCAGGCGCAGGGCAACGACCTCGATGGCAAAAGTGGTGCTGCATTGTTCACGGTTGGCACCACGCCGACCGACATTTCGCTGTCGCTCACCGATCCGCGCGGTGTCGCCGCCGCCGGGGCGGGCAAGGGCGTGCGCGACAACAGCAATCTCGCCAATCTCGATACGCTGCGCACGAGCGGCGCGTTCGAAGCCAACACGACCGCATTGATTTCCAGCAACGCATCGACGCTCGCCAATCGCAAGCAAGTCGCCGATGCGCAAAGCGCGATTCGCGACAATGCGGTCGCCGCGCGCGATGCCGTGTCGGGCGTCAATCTCGACAGCGAAGCGGTCGACCTGCTGCGCTTCCAGCAAGCCTATCAGGCATCGAGCCGGGTGATCCAGGTCGCGCGCGACACGCTGCAGTCGATTCTCGATATCCACTAGAGGCCGCCATGCAAATCGGGACCAGCCAATTCTACGCCACCGGCGCATCGCAGCTCGGCAAGCTGTCGGCGCAGGCGGACACGCTCAACACCCAGATCGCGACGGGCAAGAAGATCACCGCGCCCTCACAGGATGTGGTGGCCTATAATCGCCTCAGCGCGATCAAACAGGCCAATGCCGACAACACCGCTTATGCCAGCAATATCAGCCTCGCAAAGTCGCTGCTCCAGCAATCCGATACGACGCTCACCGCCGTCACCTCGCAGCTCCAGCGTGCCGCCGAGCTGACCACCCAGGCGGCCAACGGCACGCTGAACGACGCCAATCGCAAGGCAATCGCGACCGAGTTGCAAAGCATCCGCGACGATCTGGTGAATCTGGCGGGAACGACCGATGCGCGCGGCCAGCCGCTGTTCGCGGCGGCGACGGGCAAGGGCGCGGTCACCCAGGCGGCGGACGGGACCGTCACGTTCGATGGAACCGGCGAAGTCCCCGCGATTCCCGTGGGCGACGGCACCGACGTCCGCGCGACCGACAGCGCGCAGCGCGTGTTTGGCGGGATCTCAGACGGCAAGGGCGGCACGACCGATATTTTCGCGGTCTTGTCGACCTACATTTCGGCGCTCAACGCCGGTGGCACGGCAACCGCCTCCGCCGCATCGGGCACCGCCGCGACCGCGATTCAGTCGGCGCTCAACCAGGTATCGGACGTGCAGGGTTCGGTCGGTGCGCGCGCCGCCCGGCTCGATATCGTCTCGTCGCAAGCGACCGATGCCGCAGGTGCGCGCGAAGTGGACCGCACCGCGCTTGAGGATACCGATATTTCCACCGCAATCGTCGATCTGCAAAAAACGATGACGATCCTGCAGGCAACGCAGGCGAGTTTCACCAAGCTCGGCCAGCTTTCGCTGTTCGACTATCTGAAATAACGGCGCGCGCAGCGCGGTCGAACAAAAATACCCTGCGTGGTTAACCGATTGGCGACGTATCCGCGCTAACCCTCAGAAATACCGCACGCCTTCTGTAGGGCGGGCCAAAAAGGGGTACCCCGCGACTCATGTTTCCCGTCATCGGCATCGTCGTCCTTCTTGTGATGATCTTCGGCGGCTTCGCGATCACCGGCGGCGCGCTCGGCCCGGTGATGGAAGCGATTCCGCACGAAATGCTGATCATCGGCGGTGCCGCAGTCGGCGCGCTGATCATCGGCAATTCGATGAAGGAACTGAAGGCGCTGGGCGGCGGCTTGATGAAGGTGTTCAAGGGCCCAAAATATAAGAAACAGGATTATCTCGACGTCATCTTCCTGGTGTCGAAGCTGATGAAGATGCTGCGCACCGAAGGGCCGATCGCGCTGGAGCCGCATGTCGAGGATCCCAAATCCTCCGCCGTCTTCGCCGAATATCCGCGCCTGCTCGCCGACCACACGCTGGTCAATCTGATCGCCGACACGCTGCGGCTAGTCGTCGTCTCGTCGGGCACGCTCGACGTCCATGCGGTCGAGGACGTGATGGACAATATGATCAAGACGCATCACCACGAAGTCGAAGGCCCGCAGGGCACGATCGCGACGCTGGCCGATGCGCTGCCCGCCCTCGGCATCGTCGCGGCGGTGCTGGGCGTGGTCAAGACGATGGGCTCGATCGACAAACCGCCCGCGATCCTGGGCGCGATGATCGGATCGGCGCTGGTCGGCACCTTCATGGGCGTGCTGCTGGCATACGGTATCGTCGCCCCGCTCGCCAACCGGCTGAAGCAGGTCATCGAGGCCGACGCCGCAATCTATCACGTCGTCAAGCAGATCATCATCGCCTCGCTCCACGGCCACCCGCAGCCGCTCGTCATCGAAGCCGCCCGCTCGGGCATCGCGCACTCGAACCAACCCGGCTTCGCCGAAGTGTTCGACGGTCTGCGGGGGCGGTAAGCGTGGCCCGGTTCACGCGGAGGCGCGGAGACGCGGAGATGAAAGGGGTTTCGCGCAGAGGCGCAGAGGACGCAGAGAGGATGCTCGCCGTCGCGCCAACGGCGCTTAAAAACGCCGGTCAAAAAGGTGGAGCCGCGCTGACGCGCGGGCGCGCGCCTCTGCGTCCTCTGCGCCTCTGCGCGAACCCATTCTTCGGTCTCCGCGTCTCCGCGCCGGGGGCCCGCTAATGGCCACCGCACGCGCGCCGCATGGCACCAATTTGCCGCCCAAGATCATCTACAAGAAGGTCTATATCGAAGGGCATGGCGGTCATCACGGCGGGGCGTGGAAAGTCGCTTATGCCGATTTCGTGACGGCGATGATGGCGTTCTTCCTGCTGATGTGGCTGCTTGGCGCAACCAACGAAAAGCAGCGCAAGGCGCTGGCCGACTATTTCTCGCCGACACTGGTACAGTTGAAGGAAAACAGTGCAGGCTCGATGGGCCTGTTCGGCGGATCTTCGATCACCGACCAGGACAATTACCAGCATAAGGCGTCGCAGACCGGCACGCGCTCGATGACGGTGCCGGCCGACGCCGTCGGCGGCGCACAGGTCGGCACCGGGCAGAAGGGCACGCTCAAGGATCGCGCCGCGCTGTCGGCCGAGGACCGCAAGAATTTCGAGACGATGAAGCGCCAGATGGCGCGCGCAATGGCGGCGACGCCCAATCTCGCCAAGCTGTCCAACCATGTCCGCTTCGTCCAGACGCGCGATGGCTTGCGCATCGATCTGCTCGACGATGCCGATTATTCGATGTTCGACCTGGGCACGACGCAACTTGAACCGCGCGCTTCGGCGCTGATCGGTCTGGTCGCGCAAACGATCAAGGACACCGAAAACCCGATCATGATCCGCGGCCATACCGACAGCCTCGGCTATGGCGACCCGCTGGCGATGAACAACTGGATGCTGTCGAGTGCGCGCGCCGAGGCAACGCGGCGACGGCTGGCCGCAGGCGGCATTGGCGAAACGCGCTTCAATCGCATCGAGGGCGTTGCCGACCGCGAACCGATCATCAAGGGCAACGCTGCCGATCCCCGCAATCGCCGCGTTGCGATTACCTTGCTGTACCGCGCAACCAGCTTCGGTCAGTGACAGTCGGAGCGAACCCGACCCAGAAGAGTGTCACATGGGGCGTGCAAGCCGCGCTCGGCGTGTTTCTTCTCTATGGATTGACTGCGCTGCCCGATTTCGACGCCCGCTGGGGCGTTTCGCTCGCCAGTATCGTGGTGGTCCTGGGCTGGATCGTGCTGGCGGCAGTCGGGTTTCAGCTGTTGCGCGATCCGCCTGCGCGGCTGCCGCTCACCGCATTGGCGACGGCGCTGGTCGTCGTTCGCGTGACCTTTGCCTTATTCGCCGTGGGGCGAACTTCGACGGGCGACCCGAATAGCTACCTCAATTTGGCCAAGGGCCTGCTTGCGGGCGAGGGCCTGGTCATTCACGAGCCGTATTTCGGCGGGGCGTGGTATGCGCTGTTTCCGCCGCTTTATCCCCTCATTTTAGCTGGATGGGGCGCGTTTGCCGGGTTCGCGACCCCCTCGGTGCTCGCGCTCGGCACCCTGATCGATGGCGCTGCGGCAGGGTTGATCGTCCTATTGGGGAACCGGCTCGGCAGCGCGGTCGCGGGGCGACGTGCGGCGTGGCTTTATCTGCTGTGGCCGTCCGTACTGTTTTCGGCACCGCTCGCGCAAAAGGAGGGGCTGTGCGTGCTGCTGATCCTGGCGCTGGCGCTGGCGTGGATCGATCGTCGATCCGGCTGGCGCGGCGCGCTCACGCTGGGGCTTCCGGCCGGGCTGCTCGCTTTGACCCAGCCGGGCGAAGCCCCGCTCGCCGCGCTGTTCGGCCTGGTGCTGGTGCGCCGGATCGGGCTGTGGCCGATGCTTGCGGCGGGGCTGCGCGGCGCGCTCGTCACCGTGGTGGTGTTGCTGCCCTGGTGGATCCGCAACGCAATCGTCTTCCACGCCTTCGTGCCGCTGACCAGCGCCGGCGGTGCCAGCCTGTGGATCGGCAACAACCCGGATGCCACCGGCAATTGGGAGCCGCCGCCCGCCAGCCTGAAGGGCATACCCGAACTCGCTTATGGCAAGCGGATCGGCGCACTCGCACGCATTTGGATCGAAACGCATCCGGTCGCCTTTCTCCGGCTGACCGTCACCAAGCTGCTGCGCGCCTGCGGCATTGCCGAATTCGGGATCAATCGCCTGGTGGCAATGGGCCCGCCCTTCCCGCGTGCGCTGGCGGCGGCGTTGTGGCCGCTGGCGCAAGGGGCGCATCTGGCGATGCTCGCCGTCGCCGCGCTGCGGCTTGGGCGAGTTCCGTTCACGTTGATCCTGCTGATCGCCGCCTGCGGGCTGCAATGCGGGCTGTTCGGCATGTGGTTCGAATTTGGCGAACGCCACCGCGACTTCGCCACGCCCTTCCTGTTGCTGGCTTTGTGTTGGTCGTTCGCCGCGACGCCGGTTGAGAAGCTGCGCGCAAAGCCCTAGCTTAAGCGCGTGAGCAACGCCGTCACCGCCCGTATCGCCGATGGCGTCTGCGCTATCCCGGCGGAGGCATGGGATGCGTGCGCCGGCCCTGACAATCCGTTCGTCAGCCACGCCTTCCTGTCGATCCTCGAACGCTCGGGCAGCGCCCGCGCGCGCACTGGCTGGCAACCCATTCCGATCATCGTCGACGGGGCTGATGGCCAACCCGCCGCGATCGCCCCGGCTTATGCCAAGAGCCACAGCCAGGGCGAATATGTGTTCGACCACGCCTGGGCCGACGCATGGGAGCGCGCTGGCGGGCAATATTACCCGAAGCTGCAAGTCGCGGTGCCGTTCACGCCCGCGCCGGGCCCGCGGCTGTTGCTGCGCGACCCTGCACAAGCCCCCGCGCTGATCGCGGCGATCGAGGCGGTGACCGACCAACATGGCCTGTCCTCGGCGCATGCGACCTTCGTCTGTCCCGATCAACTCCCCGCCTTTGAGGCGGCAGGCTGGCTGATCCGCGAGGGCACGCAGTTCCACTGGCACAATCAGGGCTACGGTGCCTTCGATGATTTCCTGGGCGAGCTCGCCAGCCGCAAGCGCAAGGCGATCCGCAAGGAACGCAGCGGCGCGATCGAAGGGCTGACGATCCGCCATGTGTCCGGCAGCGACATCACCGAAGCCGATTGGGATGCCTTTTGGGTGTTCTATCAGGACACGGGCGCGCGCAAATGGGGCCAGCCCTATCTGACACGCCAATTCTTCTCGTTGCTGGGCGAGGCCATGCCCGACCAAGTTCTGCTGATCTTCGCCGAACGCGACGGGCGACCGATTGCGGGCGCGCTCAACCTGATCGGCACCGATACGCTCTACGGCCGCTATTGGGGCTGTACCGAGGAAGTGCCCTTCCTCCACTTCGAACTCTGTTATTATCAGGCGATCGATGCCGCCATCGCGCGCGGGCTCAAGACGGTCGAGGCGGGGGCGCAAGGCGAACACAAGCTGGCGCGCGGCTATGTGCCCGTGCCGACATGGTCAGCGCATTATATTCCGGACCTGGGCTTCCGCCGCGCCATCGCCGATTTTCTGGTCCGCGAGCGCGAGTCGGTCGAATCCGACCAGGAATTCCTTGGCGCGATGACGCCGTTCAAGCGCGGTTAGAACGGCGTCGGCACCGGGCGAATGCGCGGGCGCAGCGCTTCGTCGCTGATCTTGATCCCCGGCGCACCGTGATCGACGCGGTACAGCACGCTCGTCCCGTCGCGCCAGATCGGCACCAGCCCGGCGTTGAACTTGGGATCATAAGCGGGCGGGCGGATCAGCCAGACATAGTCGAAGGCGTCGCGCGGGAAGCGCGCCATCGCGCGGCTGATCGGCCGCCACCATTCGCGCGGGCATTGCACGCTGGTCACGATCTGCGACGGATCGTGCGAGAAGCGACCGGCCGGCAGA
This sequence comes from Sphingomonas sp. PL20, assembly GCF_017875905.1. Lineage (NCBI taxonomy): Bacteria > Pseudomonadati > Pseudomonadota > Alphaproteobacteria > Sphingomonadales > Sphingomonadaceae > Sphingomonas > Sphingomonas sp. PL20. The sequence goes on from NZ_JAGINH010000002.1 coordinate 3,715,163, forward strand.
TAGCGCGTCGTCAGCAATTGCGCGCCCGCCATCGACCATTGGTCGTTGGTATAGGCCATCTTCCGCTCGAGCGCGATCGCCGACAAATGTTCGAGCCGCGTCATCGTCCACGGGCTGCCGCATTCGGTGCCGATGAAGGTGACCAGCCGCGCGCCGACCGGCAGATGATCGAGCGCCTTCAGCTCGCGATCATAATCATCGGCGAACATCCAGAAGCTGACCGTCCCCGCCGCGATCCGCACCAGGAAAAACGCCAGCCCCGCCGCCGCCAGCGTCGCACTGCCGCGAATCGACAAGCCCTTTTTGGGGCGCACTGCGATGATCGCGATGCCGAGCATGAACGGGGCAAGCCGCATATCGGCATAAGCCGAGCCGAACACGATGCGCGGCAACACGATGAACACGACGAGCAGGAACAGCGCCGACAGCCCGAGGTTGCGCGAATATTCGACATTGGGATCGCGAAAACCGCGAAACAGGATCAAATACAGCACCGCGATCGACGCGATATCGAACGCCATCCAGCGATCGCGCAATGCCATCGTCAGCCAGCCGATTTTGGCGCGCCAGTTGAACCAGTCACCAGTCTCCCCGCCGACATGCTCGCCGCTGCGCCACACCACCATCAGGATGATCGGCAACGCGAGCGGGATGCAGCCGAGCCCGGCGCGAACCCACGCCTTGATCCAGCTCATCGGCCCGCGATCGGTCCGCGCATCATGCTGGCGGACCATTTCCGCCGAACAGGCGAGCACGCCGAGCACGCCCCAGCCAAAGGTGTGACACACCCAGATCAGGCACGACAGCGGCACAAAGATCGCCGCGCGCAACCGGAAATGCCCGGTCCGCGCCAGCCGCAACCACAAGGCAAAGGCGTTGAGCGCCAATGCCATCGACAGCGCGAAGTTCACGAACCCGAACTGGAAGGCGTAACTGTACGCCAGCGGCAGCGCGAACAGCGCGGTCGGCGGAATGCGCCCATGCACCTCGCGCGCGATCCACAGGAAACCGGTAACGGTCAGCGCCGGGATCGTCATGACGATCAGCTTGACCGCCAGTTCCAGCCCGAACAGCTTGGCCAGCGGGATGATCAGGATGTCGATCCCGAGATTGCCGATCAACTGCCAGTTGAAATTATACCAGTCGGACAGCCACGGATACGCATCGCGCGACAATTGCACGCGGTAGCGGCCCATATGGCCCGGCAAATCGACCAAGGGCGGGATTTCCGGGCGCAATAACGGGATGATCGCCACCAGCGCCATCAGCGCGACGAACGTGCGTGTCTGCCACCAGTGCAGCTTTTCGAGATCCCCCTGCATTTGCGGCTCTTACCGCGCAGGTTGCTTCGGAAACAAGCCGCCTTGAACGCGATACAGAAACAGCGCCCGCTCGCGCGTGGGAATGCGCCGCAGCCACAGCGGTGGCGCTCCCCGTTTCAGCGCCTCGGCAAGCGTCCCTGCCGCTGCCCCGCCAAGATCATCGGCGCGCAGCGCGACATAGCGCAAATGCCAGATTTGCGCGACGCGTGCGGCCTGGTCGGGCGGCCCGAGAAAGAAGCGATAGACCGCCAGATTACCGGCATTGTTGCGGTGATACGGCGCGCCGACCACCTGCAAGCGCGTCGCGCCGATCGCATAGGCCCCAAGATCGAGCGGGGCCAGCAACCGCCCCGGTGGCAGCATGGCGAGATCGGCAAGCCCCTTTTCGCCAGTGGCGGCCGCTGCCGCATCGGAGGCATGCGCGCCCGGCGGCGCGGCGCTTGTCCGCGCCGCCACGGCTTGCGCCGCCATCGGATACAGCATGCCGGCCGAGGCCACCCACGCCCCCGCCAAGGATAGCGAACCGCGCGCGCGCGCCGCCGCAATGACCGCCGCCAGCGCGGGGGCCGCCAGAATCGCCCCGGCATAGGCACCGCGCAATTGCAGGCAGGTTACCAGCAAGGCCGCGACCTGCACCAACAGGAGGCTGGCCCAGCGCGGATCGCGGGTGACCGACACCCGCCAGGCGCTCGCCACCACGCCCGCCACCATCACGCCCGCATAGCCAATGGCGATCGGCAACGGCGTCGCAAACAGCGGCTGCGCCTCCCCAACCTTGGCCAGCCACAAGCGGGCCAGCGTGGGATCCACCATGCCATAAGGCGACAGGCATTGCGGCGCGACGAGCACCATGCCGAAGCCGACCACGATGACGATGATCGATCCCAGGATCGCGCGGGTCGCCGGGCGTGCGATATCGCGCGCCGCCAGCGCCATGCCCATCGGCGCAAAGGCCGCGATCACGGCGGCGCGCCACGCGACCATCGTGAAGCCATCGCAGCCGGGATACCCCCAGGAGGACGTCCGGAACACGATCGACGCCGCCAGCAACCCGGCACCAAGCCCGATCCCGAAGCCCATCATCCGGTCGTCGGTCCCGGCACCGGCGCGCAACCATCCGATCGTCATGGCGACACCCGCCGCCGCGATCAGCGGCGTGGTTTCCAGCCCGATGACGACACTGGCGGCGGCGGCCAGGCCAGCGATCAGCCCTGGCTCCATGGCGGGACGCGCCACCAGCGCACGCACGATGATCAACAGCAGAAACACCTGGAGGCCGTGATGGTCGATTCGGCCCGGCACGAAGATCGTCGTGGCGGGAAAGGCGACAGCGGCGACGACGGCGGCGGTCCGCGCGATCGGCGCACCGCCCAGCACCCGCGCGATCCGCGTCGTCAGGCACAGCGCGCCCGCAAACAGCAGCGTCGGCCAGGTGATCACGGCGATCAGCTCGGCCCAATATCGGCCCACAACCGGCGTCAGCGACACGATAAACGCGGCCGGAACAAGATCCGGCAGGCGCGACCAGTGCATTTCCAATCCGGCACCCCAGCCCAGGCGATGTTGGGCAAGATCGGCAAAGCCCTGCCCCGCAATCCAATCGCGGATCTGCTGGAGGCGCATCATATCGTCGGTATCGGTCAATTGCAGAGCCGACAGCGCGGCCCAGTCGCGCCACGCCCAGCCCGCGCACAGCACCACAGCGAGCGCGAACGCGCAAAGCACGTCGCCCAGCCGCGTCCGACGGAATTCGACCAAGTCCATGCCCGCGCTTTAGACGCAGGCCGTTAAAACAGCGTGTAGACCCGCGTTAGCGGTCGCGCCGTCCGAGCAAGCGCAGCCGCAACGCATTGAGCTTGATGAAGCCCGCCGCATCGCGCTGGTCATAGGCGCCCTGATCGTCCTCGAAGGTGACGACCTTCTCGGAATAGAGCGAGAAGGGCGATTTGCGCCCCGTCACGATCACCGAGCCCTTATAGAGTTTCAGCCGCACGGTGCCCGCGACCTTCTCCTGGCTATGGTCGATCGCCGCCTGCAGCATTTCGCGCTCGGGGCTGAACCACAGGCCGTTATAGAGCAGTTCCGCATAACGCGGCATCAGCTCGTCCTTCAAATGCGCGGCACCCCGGTCGAGCGTGATCTGCTCGATCCCGCGATGCGCCAGATGATAGATCGTGCCGCCCGGCGTTTCATACATGCCGCGCGACTTCATGCCGACGAAGCGATTCTCGACCAGGTCGAGCCGCCCGATGCCGTGGCGACGGCCCATTTCGTTGAGCGTTTCGAGCAAGGTCGCCGGCGACATGCCGACGCCATTGACCGCGACGCCGTCGCCGCGTTCGAAATCGATCGTGATCGTCTCGGGCGCGTCGGGCGCGTCCTCGGGGTTGACCGTGCGCGAATAGACGTAATCGGGGACTTCATCCCACGGATCCTCGAGCACTTTGCCCTCGGACGAGGTGTGCAGCATGTTGGCGTCGGTCGAGAACGGGGCCTCGCCGCGCTTGTCCTTGCTCACCGCAATCTGGTGCGCTTCAGCGAATTCGATCAGCTTGGTGCGGCTGGTGAGGTCCCACTCACGCCACGGCGCAATCACCTTGATGTCGGGTGCCAGCGCATAATAGCCAAGCTCGAACCGCACCTGATCGTTGCCCTTGCCGGTCGCGCCGTGGCTGACCGCATCGGCATTCACCATCCGCGCAATCTCGATCTGGCGCTTGGCGATCAGCGGCCGCGCGATCGAAGTGCCGAGCAGATACAGCCCCTCATACAGCGCATTGGCGCGCATCATCGGGAACACGTAATCCTTGACGAACTCCTCGCGCAGATCGTCGATGAAGATGTGCTCGGGCTTGACGCCGGCCAGTTCGGCCTTCTTGCGCGCAGGCTCCAACTCCTCGCCCTGGCCGAGATCGGCGGTGAAGGTGACGACCTCGCATTGGTAGGTCTGCTGCAGCCATTTCAGGATGACGCTGGTGTCGAGGCCGCCCGAATAGGCGAGGACGACGCGGTTGATCTTATCGGTCACGGGCAGGATCCTTCGTAGTCGCGTGCCCCCTATGCGAGGCAGCGCGGCCGTGCAACCGGGTTACAGCCGCAAACGCCGCTCGCCCTCGATCATATAATCACGCGTGATCGGCAGGACGTGGCGGTTCTTGGCGAACTGCACCTGGTAATTGACCATCCCGCCAAAGTGGAAGGCCGCCCCTGCCCCCGCGAGATAGAATTGCCACATGCGGAAAAAACGCTCGTCATACAGCGCCACGATCTGCTCGCGCGCCGCAACCGCGCGATCGTACCAATCATCGAGCGTATAGGCATAATGCAGCCGCAACACCTCTACATCGGTGACCATGAAGCGCAGGCTTTCATTGGCCGAGATGATCTCGGACAAAGCCGGGTTGTAGCCGCCGGGGAAGATATAGTGCGCGGTCCATTTATCGGTCACGCCCGGCCCGCCCGCGCGCCCGATCGTGTGGAGCAGCATCACGCCGTCCTCGGTCAGCAAGTCGCGGCATTTGCGGAAGAAAGTCCTGTAATGCGCCGGGCCGACATGCTCGAACATGCCGACCGACACGATCCGGTCGAACGTGCCTTGCACCTGGCGATAATCGATCAGCTCGAAGGTGACCATGTCCGCCACGCCCGCCGCCGCCGCGCGCTCCCGCGCCACCTTCAACTGTTCTTCCGAAAGCGTCACGCCCAGTACCTTGGCACCCGTCATCTGGTGCAGGTACAGCGCCATGCCACCCCAGCCGCAACCGATGTCGAGCACGGTCATGCCGGGCTTCAGCGCGAGTTTGGCCGCGATATGCGCTTTCTTGTCGTCCTGCGCCTGTTCCAGGCTGTTGGACGGATCGGTAAAATAGGCGCAGCTATATTGGCGGTCGGCGTCGAGGAAGAGATCGTACAGCCGGTCCGACAGATCATAATGGTGCGCAACATTGCGCTTCGATCGGCGCGCCATGTTGATGCGGCCGATGCGATGCGTCACCGCCTGGACCATGCGGCGCAGCGGTGACGGGGCAAGGCCGTTCTGCCCGGCCTCCCACGGATCGTTCATCATCAGCAACCGGACGAGATCGCGAACGTCGCCGCGCTCGACCACCAGCCGCCCGTTCATATAGGCTTCACCCGCGCCCAGCCCCGGATCGCGCACGATCGCAGCAGCAGCACCGGCGTCGGTGAAGCGGATCGCGACATCGGGAAAGCCGGGTTCGGCTGTGCCGAAGTTCAGGGTCTTGCCATCGGCATGGTGGACGGTGAGCGTGCCGCGCTGAACGCGCTTGGCGAGAAACAAATCAAGCAGTGCCATGCGCAGGCCACTAACGCGTTAAATGCCCGCATACCAATCGTAATCGACGCGATCTTCCCAATATCCGCCTTTTCCGAGACCGATTCCGGCGAGCGAGGCGACCGCGTCGACCCGCATCACATATTTGGCATTCTTATAGCCAAGCTGACGTTCGACCCGCAGCCGGATCGGCGCGCCATGCGCGACGCTCAGCATCCGGTCGTTCATCGCCCATGCCAGAATCGTCTGCGGATGGAAGGCGTCGATCAGGTCGAGCGATTCGTAATAGGCATGGCCGGAATACAGATCGGCGCAGGTAAACACGACATAGCGCGCGGTGGTGCGGACGTCCGCTGCCTTCAGGATCGTGCCCAGCATCGGCCCGTGCCATTTGCCGATGGCGCTCCATCCCTCGACACAATCGTGCCGCGTGATCTGGGTGCGCGCCGGCATCGCCATCAACGCTTGGTGCGAGATCGAAAGCGGGCGGTTGACCAGCCCGCCGACCTCCAGCCGCCAGTTCGCGAAATTTTCCGCGGCCATCGCGTTATAGCTGGCAGTATTGGGGTTGCTGGTGCCGTTGACGCGGAAAAGGGGCGACATCTGGTCGGGCCGGTATTCCTTGGCCAGGCTGTTGCGATCGGTCAGCGCGCGCGCCAGCCCGTGGTTGATTTTCTCTCCTGAGAACAGGATCTTGCGAAGCGACGGCGTGTTCGCGACCTGATCGCATCCGCTGAGCAGCGCGCCTGCGCCCAGCGCCCCGGTGGTGAGCAGCGCGCGCCGCGTGATGATCGCGCTCATGCCGCTTCCTCCTGGTCATGGTCGGCGGGAATGGTCCACCAGCCCGTCACCATCGATTTCACCTCGGGCCACGCCCCGGCCAGGATCACCAGCACCAGATGGACGATGATGAACAGCACGAGGCCGCTCGCTGCGATGAAATGCACCGAGCGTGCCGAGGCGCGCCCGCCCAGCAAATCGAGCATCCATGGCCACGCCGCGACCATCGTCGGCGACAGCACCAGCCCCGACAGGATCATCATCGGGATCAGGACGAAAATCACCAGCACGTACGACAGCTTCTGGAAGATATTGAAGGCACCGGGATTTTTGGGATCGTGGAAGCGGAAGGCGAGATGTTCCTTCAGGTCGAACCACAAATGCGCCGGCGCGAGCTCTTTCAGCCGGATCCGCAAGTCCTTCTGAAAATGCCGGTTGATCAGGCTCGACACCATGAACGCGAGCAGCCCGAAGGCGAAGACCAGCGCGAACAACAAATGCCAGCGCCGCGCGATCGCCAGATTATACCCCGCCGGGATGGTGAGAAACGACGGCGCATGCGGTGGGTTGAACCACGGATGATCCGGGTTCGCGCCATATTGGCCCCAGTACAGATGCGGGTGCGCGTTGAGGATCGTCAAACCGCTGCCGATCATGATGAAAATCGTCACGACGTTGAGCCAATGCCACAGGCGCGTCGTCAGCCGATGGCGATAAAGCGCGCTGCCCGGAGCGGCCGGAGCGTTGGTCGAGTCTGGCGGGCTTGTGTCGGTCATACAGAACCCTATTCGAACCAAGGAGCGGCGTGGTTACAGCTACGCGAAATCGATCGCGCACGATATTCGAATCCCGCACGGAAGGTCTGCTTCGAGATGACACAGCACCATTTTTACGAACCGCGCAACGGCCACAAGACCATCCCCGGTCTGGCGCACGATCCGCTCAACGCCATTGTCGCGCCGCGCCCGATCGGCTGGATCAGCACGCTGAGCGCCGAGGGCGTGCGCAACCTTGCGCCCTACAGCTTCTTCAGCCTGTACAATTACCGCCCGCCGATCATCGGCTTCACGTCCACCGGCTGGAAGGACAGCGTCGCCAACGTCACCGCGACGGGCGACTTTGTGTGGAACCTCGCCACGCGCGATCTGGCCGAGGCGATGAATGCAAGCGCGGCGACGGTTGCGGCCGACGTGGATGAATTCGACCTCACCGGGCTCGAAACCGCGCCCTCCCGCATCGTCGCGCCCCCGCGCGTTGCCGCCAGCCCGGTGAGCTTCGAATGCCGCCTGACGCAGACGCTGCGGCTGGAGGGTGCCGACGGCGCGACGCTCGACACCTGGCTGGTGCTGGGCGAGGTCGTCGGCATCCACATCGCGCCGCACCTGATCACCGACGGAGCCTATCGCACCGCCGCCGCGCGCCCGATTTTGCGCGGGGGCGGGGCGGCCGATTATTTCGAGATCGCCGAGGCCGCACGCTTCGCGATGCGGCGGCCCGAGTAAGCGGGTTTACCGAGTCGGCACCGGCTCCGCACCGGTATAATCGTAAAATCCGCGCTTGGTCTTACGACCGAACCAGCCGGCCTCGACATATTTCACCAGGAGCGGGGCCGGGCGGAACTTCGGGTCCCCCGTCCCCTCGAACAGCACGCGGGTGATTTCGAGGCACGTATCGAGCCCGATGAAATCGGCGAGCGTCAGCGGCCCCATCGGGTGGTTGAGCCCAAGCTGGCACGCCAGATCGATGTCACGGATCGTCGCCACGCCCTCGCCCAGCGCGAAGCAGGCTTCGTTGAGCATCGGCATCAGGATGCGGTTGACGATGAAGCCCGGCGCATCATTGGCATGGACGATCTGCTTGCCGAGCCGCTGCCCGAACGCCTCGACCGCCTGCACCGTCTCGTCCGAGGTGGCGAGCCCGCGGATCAGCTCGATCAGGCCCATCACCGGCACGGGGTTGAAGAAATGCACGCCGACGAAACGGCCCGCATCGGGGGCAGCCTGGGCGAGGCGCGTGATCGGGATCGAGGAGGTGTTGGAGGCGAGGATCGCCGTGTCCGACAGCACCTTGCCGACCTCCGCGAAAATCGCGCGCTTGATTTCCTCGCGCTCGGTCGCCGCTTCGATGACGAGGAAGGCCGGGCCCATCTCGGCGACGCTTGCCACCGGCTCGATCAGCGCAAGTGCGGCATCACGGGCGTCAGCGGTGATCTTCTCCTTGGTCACCAGCCGGTCGAGCGCCTTGGCGATGCCCGCTTTGCCCGCCTCGGCGCGTTCGCGCGACACGTCGCTCAGCAAGACATGGAACCCCGCCTGCGCCGAAACCTGCGCGATGCCCGCGCCCATCTGCCCCGCGCCGATGACACCTACCGTCTGCATATCCCGTCCTTCAATCGTTGCTGCGAACGCTTTAGGGATCAGGCGATGCGACGGCAATCATGGGCGGCTTAGGGCGCGTGCCGCGCGGGCTGCGCTTCCGCCAGGATCACCGCGAACAGGCCGTCGGGATCGGTCCATTCCCCCACCGGCGTCCATCCACCCGCGCGCAGCAGGATGCGCGCATCGCGCGGGCCATATTTGTGGCTGTTCTCGGTGTGGATCGTCTCGCCCGCCGCCATTTCGAACGGGTGCCGCTCGATCGTGAAGGCCACGTCGCGCGTCGCTTCCAGATGCATTTCGATACGCGCGCGATCATCGTTCCAGATCGCACGATGCCGGAAGGCGTCGAGCGGGATCGTGCCGCCCAGTTCGCGATTGATCCGTTCAAGCAAATTGCGGTTGAACGCCGCGGTCACGCCCTGCGCATCGTCATAGGCCGCTTCCAGCACAGGCACATCCTTGATCCGGTCCATGCCGATCACCAGCATCGCGCCCTCGCCCAGCGACGCCTTCATCGCGCGCAGCAGATCGACGCTGGAATGCGGGATCATGTTCCCGATGGTCGAGCCGGGGAAGAAGCCGAGCTTGGGCGTGTCCGCCACTTGTGCGGGCAGCGCGATCGGGTGGAGGAAATCGGCCTCGACCGGGAGCACCGGCAGTCCGGGAAAGGCCGACGACAGCCCGGCCGAGGATTCCCGCAGGAAATCGCCCGAAATGTCGATCGGCACGTAAGCAGACGGCTCGACCGCGCGCAGCAGGATCGGCGTCTTGGTCGACGAGCCCGAACCGAATTCGACCACCGCGCGCCCTGCCCCGGCGAGGCGCGCAATGTCGGCACAACAGGCGCGCAGGATCTGGGTCTCGGTGCGCGTCGGATAATATTCGGGCAAATCAGTGATCGCCTCGAACAATTCCGATCCGCGCCGGTCATAGAACCAGCGTGCCGGAATCGCGCGCGGGCGGCTGGCAAAGCCGCGCAGCACGTCGTGGCGAAAGGCCGGGTCGGCCAGCGTGACCTGGCCGTCCTCGATTTCGGGCTTCAACATCTCAAAGATCCTTCGCCAGCCGAACGCCGGTGAATTGCCAGCGCTGGTGCGGATAGAAAAAATTGCGGTAGCTCGCCCGCACATGCCCGCGCGGGGTAGCGCACGATCCGCCGCGCAGCACGCACTGCCCGCTCATGAACTTGCCATTATATTCGCCGACCGCACCCTCGACCGCGCGAAAACCGGGATAGGGGCGGAACGCGCTGCCGGTCCATTCCCACACATCGCCAAAGAAAGCGGGGCCGCCGGTTGCCGGACGCGGCTCGACCGGGCCCGCCGCATCCATCTGGTTGCCGCCCGCCGCATCATACGGTGCCGCCGCCGCTTCCCATTCGGCCTCGGTCGGCAGCCGCGCGCCCGCCCAGCTGGCATAGGCATCGGCTTCGTAGAAACTGACATGCGTGACCGGTGCCGCCGGATCGACCGCGCGCCGCCCGTCGAGCCCGAAGCGCGTCCAGCCGCCATCCGCCCGCTCCCAATAAAGCGGCGCTGTGATCCGCTCACGCTGCACCCACGCCCAGCCGTCCGACAGCCAGTGGCGCGGCTCGGCATAGCCGCCATCGGCGATGAACGCGGCCCATTCGCCATTGGTGACGGTGCGGTCGGCCAGCGCATGCGGCGTGAGCAAGGCCGGGTGGCGCGGCCCCTCGGCATCGAAGGCGAAACCGTCGCCATCATGGCCGATCTCGACGATCCCGCTGGTGCCTTCGATCCAGCCGAGCCGCCCCGGCATTTCCACCGGCACCTTGCGCGGCGGCGACCACAAGGCCGGTTCGACCGGATTCTGCGCCATCAGATGGAGGATGTCGGTCACCAGCAATTCCTGATGCTGCTGCTCATGCTGGCAGCCGAGCGTCACCAGATCCTGCGCGGCCGCTGGCAGATCGGGCAATGCCGCCGCCACCGCCGCATCGACATGCGCGCGATAGGCGAGGATTTCATCGAGCGACGGGCGCGTCACCAGCCCGCGCCGCGCCCGCGCATGACGCTTGCCCTCGGCTTCATAATAGCTGTTGAACAGGAACGGGAAGCGATCGTCGTAGAGCGTATAACCGCCCACGAAATCGCGCAGCACGAAGGTTTCGAGGAACCAGCTGGTATGCGCGAGGTGCCATTTGGCAGGCGACGCATCCTCCATCGACTGCGCGGTCGCATCGGCGTCCGACAAGGGCGCGACCAATGCCACCGACAGCGCGCGGACCGCGCGAAACTGCGCGATCAGCGGGCTTCGCGCCGCATCGGGGACTGCTCGCATTCGCATCGTCTCGTCCCCTCTTCCCCAATTTACGCCCGAGCTAACGCGTTGCACCCGGTCGCCACAAAACGTCGCCACCCGCATTTTGGTTCACCACACGCGCGGCAACGAACAGATAATCCGACAAGCGGTTGAGATAGGCGAGCGCCAGCGGATTGAAAGGCTCGGTCCGAGCCGCCGCCACCGCCATCCGCTCAGCACGGCGGACGGTGGCGCGCGCAACATGCAGTGCCGCCGCACCCGGCGTTCCGCCGGGCAAGATAAAGCTGGTCAGCGGGGCCAGATCCCCATTCATCCGGTCGATCTCGCTTTCGAGCCGATCGACCTGCGCCGCGACGATCCGCAACGTCATCGCGGACGGCGCGAAATCGTCCCCGTCGCTCGCGGCTTTGGGCGTGGCGAGATCGGCTCCAAGGTCGAACAGGTCGTTCTGAATGCGCTCCAGCGCTACCGCCAGCGCCGCCAGGCCATCCGCCGCAATCGCCGCAATCGCGACCCCGATCGCGCTATTGGCTTCATCGACATCGCCCATCGCCGCCAGGCGCGCGGCATCCTTGGCGATGCGCGAGCCGTCGACCAGCCCGGTGGTGCCGTCATCGCCCGTACGCGTATAGATGCGGTTGAGCTTGACCATCGCTTATCCCAACCCGCAAACCGCGAACAAAGCCGGGATTAGCCCCGGCCCGCCAGCCACATCAGCAGCACGACCAGGAAGATGGCGACCGCCTGCAACATCACGCGATATTGCATCATTTTGTTGGAGCGCACCGAGGCGGCGATCCGCGCCTCGCCGGGCGTGGCCCCATCGCGCAAATCCTGACTCGCGCCGAGCAGGAAGATCACCAGTCCGCGGACCAGCACGACCACCACCGCGATCATCGCGGCGACCAGCAGGATTGTCAGGAAAGTGCTCATGACCCTAATCTAGTCGCTTTGCCGGGTAATGCCAATGCCCGCGCCCCCGGCGCGCAACCGGTCTGCCAGCGCCCGCCCATCTTCGCCGCGTAACCGCACGCTTTCGAGCGTCGGCGCGTCGTTGCGTTTGGCCAGCCGCTGCCCGTCCGGGCCGACCAGCAGCGCATGATGGTGATAGAGTGGCGTCGGCAGCCCCAGCAGCGCCTGTAGCAACCGATGCACGTCGGTCGCCGCGAACAGATCGGCCCCGCGCACGACATGGGTCACGCCTTGCGCCGCATCATCGACCGTTACCGCCAGATGGTAACTGGCAAGCGCATCCTTGCGCGCCAGCACGACATCGCCCTGCGCCAGCGGGTTAGCGTGGACAGGCCCCGCGAGGGCATCGGTCCACATCAGGTCGGTGTCGGCAGTCGCAACCGCGCGCGCCATGTCGAGCCGCCAGGCGTGCGGGACGCCCGCCGTGATGCGCGCGGCGCGCTCCGCCTCCGGCAGCGCGCGGCAGGTGCCGGGATAGACGGGTTCCGGCCCATGCGGTGCCGACTGGCTCGCCGCGATTTCCGCGCGCGTGCAGAAGCAGGGATAGAGCAGCCCCATCGCGCGCAACCGCGCCAAGGCCGCAGCATAAGCCTCCTCCCGCGTCGACTGGAACAGCACCGGCCCATCCCACTCCAGCCCCAGCCAGGCGAGGTCCGCCAGGATCGCCTCGACATGTTCCGGCCTGCTGCGCGTGCCGTCAATATCCTCGATCCGCAGCAGGAAACGCCCGCCGCCGGCGCGCGCCAGATCGTGCGCCAGCACCGCCGAATAGGCGTGCCCCAGATGCAGCCGCCCTGTCGGACTCGGCGCAAAGCGCGTAACCATGTCGCGCACGATCACCCCAACACCGCTCTTGACCGCGAGTCGCGCGCTGTGCTGAAATCGTTAACGACAGGGTGCGGTGTCATCACAGCGTCATCCTAATGGGCTTGAAGCCCGGCAGGAAGCGCCACTCAGTGGTAAAAGGGGGTCCAGATGTACCATCCCGATCTGATCCGCCATCCGGATGGCTGTCCCGCACTTGTGCTCAACGCGGACTATACGCCGCTGAGCTATTATCCGCTGTCCTTGTGGCCGTGGCAGACCGCGATCAAGGCGGTGTTCCTCGACCGTGTCGATATCGTCGCAGAATATGAACGCGAAGTGCGCAGCCCGACGCAGCGCATCAAGCTGCCCTCGGTGATCGCGCTCAAATCCTATGTGCGCCCGTCCGCCTTCCCCGCCTTCACGCGCTTCAACCTGTTCCTGCGCGACAAATTCCTGTGCCAATATTGCGGATCGCCGCACGACCTGACCTTCGACCATATCGTGCCGCGCGCCCAGGGCGGGCGCACGACCTGGGAGAATGTCGCCACCGCCTGCTCGCCGTGCAACCTCAAGAAGGGTGGCCGCACGCCCAAGCAAGCGGGCATGCCGCTGCACATCGACGCGATCCGCCCGACCAGCTGGCAATTGCAGGAACATGGCCGCCGTTATCCACCCAATTTCCTGCACGATACCTGGCATGACTGGCTGTATTGGGATGTTGAACTGGAAGCCTGAGACTACGGTCGTTCCAATGTTCCTGCCTTGCCGCGTTCAAAATTAAGATAAAAGCGGCGACCTTTCGCGACTGTTGTTTTTGTGGTAAGCCTTCTGCACTTGCAGGGGGGCTGCGATGGCAGGGGTTGTACCTACGCTCGATCCACGATCGGCACGCATCTTGGCGGTGTTCACTGTCAGCGTCGTGACCGCCGCCACCGCGTTGCTTGTGTGGCTAACCATCGGCTTCGCTCGTGGCACCTTGGACGGCTATACCTGGCCTGCGCGTGGCTTGCTGCTACTGATGGATTATCGGCCAACTGAATTGCTGAGCAAGGGCTTGCTGTTTCTGCTGGCGCTGGGCGCGGGCGTCGTGGCTCGTTCCCGCGGACGCGACGCCTTATATTATGCGGTGGTGGCCATCGGCCTGGTCGGCATCGTGCTGTGCATCATCCTTTTGGTGCTGCTCCACGACCGGGACGTGGCGCACGCCATTTTTGATCACAGCACGATCCCCACCATTATAACCAGCAAGGCGTATTTCGACGGCCTGCCGCGCGTGTTCGTGCCGTTGGGTCTGTGGTTGATCGGTACAGTTTCGACGCAACTCGGATTGTCCGACGCCAAGGAACAGGAGCAGCCAGCTCCGACGCCGACACCAACCCCGGCACCTACCTCATGACATCAACCTGCGGAGACTGAGATGCGCGCGCTGACATGCCTTCGCTGGATCGCCGCCTGGATTGCTGCGCTCGCACCGCTGGCCGCCAGCGCACAAACCTCCCAAACGATTCCCCTCATTGTTCATTGGAGCGCGCCACAGCCGCATCGGGTGTCGCTAACCGATGATGGCGGCGTTTCGGAGCTCACGCATGACGCAAGCTCGACCACTTTCACCGGGACGCTCGCCGTTCCCAACGGCCTGGTCGAACAACGCACGCTATTGTTAAACCTCGACAACGATACCTTCGCATTGATCCTCAACGTTCGAAAGAGCCTGAGCCGCGTGGAATTTACCGTCACCACCGATCGCCCCCCATCCTGTGCCGATCTGCTCGTACGCCAAGTCGAGGCCTATACCGACAATATCACCGACGCCTTGAAGATGATGTTGAGGGCAACGGCGATGCTCAAAATTCCACCGGACGACCAGTGCGTCGCCGATCGACTGCCGCGCACGATCAAGGCGCGCTTTGATCGCAACGCGAACCTTGTCCAATATTCGAACGGCTTGTTCGCGATCGACCCAGAGGCGAAAACCGCCCTGTTGCGCAGCGGCATCCGCAGCGCACCCGCCCTCGCAATGGCGGCCGAGCACAATGCGAGCAGCGCGCTGGCCAAGGGGTTGTATAGTGACTTGCTGGCGACCGGTGCCGACGATTCGCGCGCCGCTTCAGCGCTTGCCGCCGATATGAGCAGCGCGGTCGCGCAGAACGAAACGCTCGCTGCAGGCTTCAAGGACCAGGGCATCTCCGCCAAGCGGCTGGAAAAGGACAGTGACTTTTTCGAAGCCAAGGCAAGGGTGGCCCGTCCCGATTGAGCGATGATCCATATGCACCGTTGACCCCCGCGCTGCCGCAATGCAGCATGGGTTAATGGCAACCCTCCCCGGCATCGCAAACAATCCTGACATCCGCTTCCTGGGCAAATTGCTCGGCGATGTCATTCGCGCTTATGGCGGCGATACGCTGTATCAGCGGACCGAATATATCCGCGCCGCCTCGGTCGACCGGCATCGCGGCGGGACCGATGTCGATCTCGGGCTCGATCGGCTCAGCCTCGACGAAACGCTCGATTTCGTGCGCGGCTTCATGCTGTTCTCGATGCTCGCCAATCTCGCCGAGGATCGCCAGGGCGTCACCGCCGAACGCGGGGCCGATCTTGCCGCAGCGCTCGAACGGCTGGCGGGCGAGGGCATCGACAAGGCGCAGGTGATGCATCTGCTCGATCACGCGCTGATCGCCCCGGTGCTGACCGCGCACCCGACCGAAGTGCGCCGCAAGTCGATGATCGACCACCGCAACCGCATCGCCGCGCTGATGCTGCTGCGCGACGGCGGTGCCGCCGAAACCCCCGATGGCGACAATGTCGAAGAAGCGATCCTGCGCCAGATCGCCTTGCTGTGGCAGACGCGCGTGCTGCGCCGCGAGCGGCTCTACGTGACCGACGAAGTCGAAACCGCGCTCAGCTATTTGCGCGAGGTGTTCCTGCCCGCTTTGCCCGCGCTCTATCAGCGTTGGGACCGGGCGCTTGGCGAACGCGTGCCGAGCTTCGTGCGCCCGGGCAGCTGGATCGGCGGCGATCGCGACGGCAACCCCTTCGTCACCGCCGACAGCCTGACCACCGCGCTCGCCAAGGCGAGTGAGGCAGTGCTGGTCTATTATCTCGACGCGGTCCACGCGCTGGGTGCCGAACTGTCGATCTCGACCGATCTCACCGCCGCAGACGCTGGCGTGCAGGCGCTGGCCGAGGCGAGCGGCGACGCCGCCGAAAGCCGCAGCGACGAGCCCTATCGCCGCGCGCTGTCGGGCATTTACGCGCGCCTCGCCGCGACGCATCTCGCGCTCACCGGCAAACCCGCGCCGCGCGCCGCGACGCTGAAAGGCGAGCGCTATCCCGATCCGCAGGCGTTCCGCGCCGATCTGGTGGTGATCGCGCGCGCACTGCGCCAGGAAGAACAACGCGGCGGCGGGGCCTTGTCCTCGGGCGGCGCGCTCGGGCGGCTGGTGCGCGCGGTCGAGACCTTCGGCTTCCATCTGGCGACGCTGGATCTGCGCCAGAACAGCGCGGTGCACGAACGCGTCGTCGCCGAACTGCTCAAGGTCGCCGGCGTCGAGGCCGATTATCTCAGCCTCGGCGAATCGCAGCGCGTCTCGCTGCTGCGTCACGAACTGTCCAACGCGCGCCCGCTCGCCAGCCCGTTCGCCGCCTATTCGGAGGAGACGCAGTCCGAACTCGCCATCCTGCGCGCCGCCGCACAGGCGCACGCCACTTATGGCCCGGCCTGCATCACCCAGCATATCGTCTCGATGGCGCAATCGGTATCGGACCTGCTCGAACTCAACATCCTGTTGAAGGAAGTCGGCCTGTACCGCCCCGGCGGTGCCTCGGGCGAACCGTCGAGCGCCGCGATCATGGCGGTGCCGCTGTTCGAGACGATCGGCGATCTCGAGGCCGCCCCCGCGATCATGACCGAATGGTTCGCGCTGCCCGAGGTGCGCGGCATCACCGCCGCACGCAGCTTCCAGGAAGTGATGATCGGCTATTCGGACAGCAACAAGGACGGGGGTTACCTCACCTCGACCTGGAGCCTGTCCAAGGCCTCGACCGCGCTGAAAAGCGTGTTCGCCGACGCCGGCGTCGGCATGCAATTGTTCCACGGTCGCGGCGGCGCGGTCGGGCGTGGCGGCGGATCGTCCTTCGCCGCAATCCGCGCGCAGCCGCCCGGCACCGTGCAGGGCCGCATCCGCATCACCGAACAGGGCGAAGTGATCGCGGGCAAATATGGCACGCGGGAAAGCGCGATGACCAATTTGGAGGCGATGGCTTCGGCCACCTTGCTCGCCAGCCTGGAGCCCGACGCGCTCTCCGCGGCGGACACCGCGCGCTTCTCGGCGGCGATGGACACGCTCTCCGCTTCCGCTTTCGCGGCCTATCGCGACCTGGTGTACGGCACCAACGGCAACGATGCGGGCTTCCGCACCTTCTTCCGCCAGATGACCCCGCTTGCCGAAATCTCCGGCCTCAAGATCGGCAGCCGCCCGGCGAGCCGCACCAAATCCGACCGGATCGAGGATCTGCGCGCCATCCCCTGGGTGTTCAGCTGGGCGCAGGCGCGCGTCATGCTGCCGGGCTGGTATGGCGTCGGCCAGGCGCTGTCGGCCTTTCCCGACAAGGGCCTGCTCGCCGAAATGGCGCAAGGCTGGCCGTTCTTCGCCGCCAGCCTCGCCAATATGGAACAGGTGATCGCCAAGTCCGACATGGGCATCGCCGCGCGCTATGCCGGGCTGGTCGAGGATCGCGCGCTCGCCGATGCGATCTTCCCGCGCATCGAAAGCGGCTGGCAGCAGACGCATGACGGGCTGCTGCAGGTCACCGGCCAGTCGCGCCTGCTGGAGGCGCACCCCGCGCTCGACGCCTCGATCCGCCTGCGCCTGCCCTATATCGAGCCGCTCAACCTGCTCCAGATCGAACTGATCAAGCGCCGCCGCGCAGGCGACGAGGATGCGCGGATCGGCGAGGGCATCCTGCTTTCGATCAACGCGATCGCGACCGCGCTCAGGAACAGCGGGTAGCGATGGGGTGGGGTGAAACGGGCCCCGGATGGATCCCCGGCTCAGCTTGCCGGCACGGCTGTTGCAATGCTGCGATCTCGCCAGGGCAAGCGGCGGCTAAGCTTCGACAAGAAGATGCTTGAACGCCAGACAAAGCAGCCGCTTTCCTGGCCTCGCAGGAGAGACGGCGAAAGTGCCTCCTCCCGCGACACCACTATTCCTCCATTTTGCCCCGTCGCCTCCACCAGCGGACGAGCACAAGGATTCCGACGATCGGGATAAACCAAGGCAGCAGCGCCGCGACAAGGCTTAGGAGTGCGGCAAGGCTCATGCCTGCAACCGCACCGAAGCTGGAGAAACTATCGGCGATCGGCGTGGTAAAGCCACCTAGACCTGCACTTCCGCTATAGCTGATCTGGACGGTCGACAGGGCAACGCGGCTACGCGCCGCCGTCAGTTCGGCCCGCGCCGTGTCGATGTCCTGCTGCACATCCGCGAGCGCTTTTTCGGCTGCAACGAGATCGGAAATGCTTCCCTGGTGGGTCTTAACAATGCCAAGTAGACGGTCCGCGAGCGCTTGCCGCCCTCGCAAGCGGGCGTCGACATCGATGATCTGCTTTGTAAGATTTTCCCCCTGGATGGTCCGATTGGAGACCGCGCCCCCTTCGCGTTCAACCGCTTTGACCAAAGCGTCCCCAAAGGGTTTGGCGGTGCCAGCATCCACGGCAAATTCCATGTTGGCCCCGGCGCTGCGCTGGTCGCCCGACTGCTCCATGGACACGACATGGCATCGCTGGCCCAGTTGCTCACAGAGCGCCATATGTTGAGCCTGGACAGTGGCAATCCGGTTGCCGGGAAGCTTGAATCCAAAAGAGTAGGTGTAGGCGATCTGCTCGGTCGTTCGTGCCGTCTGCGCGTTGGATTTCGCAGCTTCATCGCTCTCAACCGATGCCGGCCCGGCCGCCTTGCTGCACCCCATCAGCATCAGCGCCATGATGATTGTCAGATGTGCCCGAGCCATGTGCTTTCCCCGCAAAGCCAATCTGTTGGAGGCACAATACTGCTCCTGCGGCAACATACTAGCGCCATGGTGCGGGAAGGCCCCTCCTCTAACAACAGGAGGGGCTTGCCCCTACCCCACAACCTCGCCCCGCGCGTACAACCCGGTCAGCATCCCGGCACCGATCACATGGCCCGCCATCGCGTTGAGCACCGCGCCACGCCCCGGCGCCTCGCCCAGGTCAGCGGCCGGGCAATCGAGCGCGAACAGCTGGAAGACATAGCGATGCTCGCCATGCCCCTTGGGCGGATCGGGCGCGAGCCAGCTTTGCGACAGGAAGGAATTCTTGCCGGTTTCGCCGGTCGCGGCATCGGCGACGATCGCGCCTTCGGCGAGCGCGCGCATACCCGCGGGCAAGCCCCACAGAATCGCGTGCACCAGCGGCGCAGGCGTCGGCGAATCGGCATCCTCGACGATCAGCGCGAGGCTCTGCGTGGCGGGCGGGACATCCTCCCACGCCAGCGGCGGCGAGACGCCCGCACCGTCGGCGGTGAAGCGCACCGGCATTTCGGTCCAGTCCGCAAAGGCCGGGCTGCTCAGCACGATCGGCACGAAACCGCTGCCCAGCGCCGGATGAACGATCGTCAGATGCTCCGCCCCGGCCCGCACGCCGCTGAGCGAAGCGCCAAGCCATTCCGGAAGATGTTCAAGCATTGCTGCGACCTTTTCTTGGAGTTTACGCCTTGAAGCCCCGGAGCGGGCAACAGGTTCCCGGCGACCCTGATAAAAGCCGCCTTGCGCCGAAATGCGTAGAAACCCTCATGCGTCGCGGCTTTTGCGCGTGCGCCACCAATGCCACCCGCCGACCAGTGTCGCGAGCGCGACGCCGCTGAGCGCCACGATCAGGATCGCATGGCGATCGGGCACATAGCGCTCGATCAGCTTTTCAAAACCGTGCCCGAACAGATAGCCGATGCCCGTGAACACCACCCCCCACACCATCGCCGAGACGAGGTTGACCAGCACGAACAGCCGCGCGGAAACCTTGGTCGTGCCGATCGCCACCGGGCTGATCGTGCGGAAACCATACAGGAAGCGGAAGGCGAAGATGAAGCCGATCGGATAGCGCTCCAGCAGCCCCAGCGCGCGGGCGAACAGCGCGCGCTGCCGCACGCGCCGCACCCATGGCCGATCGCGGAAATAGCGACCAAGCGCGAAGAAGATCTGGTCGGCGAGGAACGACCCCGCCGCCGCCGCCGCCATCGCGCCGGGCAGCGGAAACAGCCCCTTATGCGCGAGCAACCCGCCCGCGATCACCACCGTCTCGCCCTCGATGCCAGCACCCGCGAACAAGGCGAGCAGGCCGTAGCGCGCGATCAGCGCTTCGATGCTCAACCGCGCGCCCTTCCATCGTCACCCCGGGCTCGTCCCGGGGTCCACCGGGATGCGCATCCCGCGGCGAAGGGATGTCCGGCACGGTGGACCCCGGGACAAGCCCGGGGTGACGACAGGCTATAGCGCCTCACCCCGCGATGCCGAGTTGCCACAGCACGAAGGCATGTTCCTCCGCCCCCTCGCGCAAGCTCTCGAAGCGGCCCGATTTGCCGCCATGCCCCGCGCCCATATTGGTCTTGAGCAGCAGCACGTTATCGTCGGTCTTGGTGGCGCGCAGCTTGGCCGCCCATTTGGCCGGCTCCCAATAGGTCACGCGCGGATCGTTGAGGCCGCCCGAAATGAACATCGGCGGATAGGCCTGCGCCGTCACCTGGTCGTACGGCGAATAGCTGCGGATCAGCTCGAACGCCGCCTTGTCCTCGACCGGATTGCCCCATTCGGGCCATTCGCCGGGCGTCAGCGGCAAATCGGCATCGAGCATCGTATTGAGCACATCGACGAACGGCACATCGGCAATCACCGCGCCCCACAGTTCGGGATCGGAATTGACCACCGCCCCCATCAACTCGCCCCCGGCCGAGCGCCCGGCGATCGCGATCCGCCCCGCCGACGTCCAGCCATCCGCGATCAGCCCCTTCGCGACATCGACGAAATCGTTGAAGGTGTTGGTGCGCTTGTCCAGTTTGCCGTCGAGATACCATTGCTGGCCCAGATCATCGCCGCCCCGGATATGCGCAATGGCATAGGCAAAGCCGCGATCGAGCAGCGACAGCCGCCCGGTCGAAAAGCCCGGCGGAATGGCATAGCCGTATGCGCCATAGGCATAGAGGAACAGCGGTCGCGACCCGTCGCGCGGGAAATCGGCCGGATAGACGATCGACACCGGCACCTCGGTGCCGTCGCGCGCGGTGATCTTCAGCCGCTCGGTACGATATTTCGCCGCCTGATAGCCGCTCGGGATTTCCTGCACCTTCAGCGTGGTCAGCTCGCCCGTCGCCACGTCATAATCATATTCGGTGCCCGGCGTGACCATCGATTCATAGCCGACGCGCAGCACCTGCATCGCATATTCGGGATTGTTGCCCAGCCCCGCATCATAGCTCGCCTCGGGGAAGCGGATGCGCTGCGGCGCGATGCCGTCCTCATAGCGGTGGATCTCGATCTGATCCAAACCGTCCTCGCGCCCGTCGACGATGAAGAAGTCGCGGAAGCAATCCACCCCGGTCATGTAGAAATGCCGCGACGGCGCGATCTTCTCGACCCATTCGCCCGGCGCCGAAATATGCGCGGTGCACAGCCGGAAATTGGGGTCGGTGTCGTTGGTGTGGATGAACAAAGTGTCGCCATGCATGTCGACATCATATTCGCGCCCCACCTTGCGCGGCGATACGCAGAGCGGCGTCGCCAGCGGGTCGGTCGCGGGCAGCAGATAGATTTCGCTCGTCACATGGTCGCCGCTCGACAGCACGATCCACTTGCGGTCGCTGGTCTCGCTGACGCCGACGCGGAACCCCTCATCGGCTTCCTTGAACAGTTCGATATCTTGCGTGATCGGCGTGCCCAGCCAGTGCAGCCGCGCATTGTCGGTGCGCCATTGGTCGTTGGCGAGACCGTAGAGAAAGCCCCTGTCATCGGCGGTCCACACGATTTCGGACAGCATCCCCGGAATGACATCGGGCAGATGCTCCCCCGTGATCAGATCCTTGACGCGCACCTCGAAGCGTTCCGAGCCATTGTCGTCGATCGCATAAGCCAGCAGCCGCCCATTATTGCTGACCGAAAAGGCCCCCAGCCGAAAATACTCTTTGCCCTCGGCCAAAGCCGGTTCGTCGAGGATCAGCACGTCCTGGCTCTTGTCCTCGCCCGCCGCGACCGGGCGGCGCCACCATTTGCGATACTGCCCGCCGGTTTCGAACGCAGTCCAATAGACCCAGTCGCCATCCTTTTGCGGCACCGAGCTATCGTCTTCCTTGATGCGGCCCTTCATCTCCTCATACAGCCGGTCGATCAGCGGCTGGTGCGGTTCCATCACGCTTTCGAAATAGGCGTTCTCGGCGGCGAGATAGGCAAGCACATCCGCGTCATCGACCTCGGGATAGTTCGGGTCCTTCAGCCAGGCATAAGGATCCTCAATCGTGTGCCCGTGGACGGTGAAGCTGTGCGGGCGCGTTGCGGCGACGGGGGGCGAGAGCGGTTCGGTCATCCCCCCACCCTACAAGCTTGGCGCGCGCCAAGTCGAGCGTGGCGTGGCCTGACTTACTGGAGCGTCCGCGATGGTGCCAGGCGAACCCCACGCCCGGTTGGCGCGCGGCGGGGCGCCGGACGGCTATTCTGCTCGAGCGCGCTCGGCGCATCCTCTGTCCGATCCTCATACCGGAACGCGGCTGCGCGCGCCGCCAACGTCGTGATATCGCGCGCCAGCGTCGCCGCTGTTTCGGAGGTTTCGCCGACCATCGCGGCATTTTGCTGCACGATCTGGTCGAGCTGCGCCACCGCGCTGGTGATTTCGCCGATCGCATCGGCCTGAGCGACGTTATCGTTCGTCATCGTTTGCGTCAGCACCACCGCCTCGGAGCAGCTTGTCGTGATGGTTTCAAGCGCGCCATCAACCAGGCCAACGGCTTCCACTGCAACCGCAACCTCCTGTTGCGTGGCACTGAGTTGAGTGCGGGCGCGTTTGGCCTCCTCCTCCGCGCGCATCGCCAAGGTCGAGACCAAGTCTGCGACAACCGCAAAGCCGCGCCCAGCATCGCCCGCGCGCCCGGCCTCGACCGCCGCGTTCATCGCCAGCACGCGCGTCTGGAAGGCGATCTTGTCGAGCCCGCCGATCACATCATCAATGCCGGCCGCGCTGCTGGAGACGCGCTCCATCGCCGCAATCGCACCATCGGTGCGCGCGCGCACTTCGCCTGCCGCGACGAGCGTTTTTTGCGACCCCTCCGATGACTTGCGGGCGGATTGCACCGTGCTGCGCAGGCGATCCTCCATGCGCCCAAGCGCGGCGGACGTCTGCTCGAGCGCGGCGGCACTGCTGTCGGTCCGCCGGGCCAGGTCCTCCATGCTGCGGGCCATCGCCTCCGAGGAGGTGTTGATCTGCGCGGTCGTCTCGACCACCGCCTTGACCATCGTGCGCAGCGTTTCGACTGCGCCATTGAGATCGCGATTGACCTCCGCATAACCCGGCGGAAACGCCAATGCGTCCCCGCTGCGCAGGTCGCCCGCTGCCATCGTCCGCAGCACCTGGCCGAGCGCCTCCGCAACCTCTTTTTGCTCAGACGCGGCCTGCGCCTCCTGCGCCGCGCGGTCGGCGGCGGCGCGACGGAAGGTCTCCACCGCGCGCGCCATCTGGCCGAGCTCGTCGGTCCGCTCGAGGCTCGGCACGCTCCGGTCGGCCCCCTCGGCCAACGCGCCGGTCGCCTCGACCAAATCCGCCAGCGGGGCCATGACCTTGTGCGTCAGATACAGACGCGATCCGATCGCCAGCGCGAGAATCGTGACGGCCAGCGCGAGCAAGGCGATCGCGGTAATTGTCAGCGTGGTCTCGGAATGGGCCTTGAGATCGGCCTGTTGCTTGCCCGCCAGCGTCACTGCGGCATCGATCAGCGTGCGGTGTGCGGCATAGGCTTCCGACAGACTCGCATAGCTGCGGGCGAGCTGGGCACCGTCGCGCGCGCGGGCGGCGGCAATCATATGATCGGCCTCTGTCCAAAACCGCTGGGCGGGCGCATCGGCATCGCGCGTCAAGGCGTTCACCAGCGCCGGGTCGAGCGTCGATCCCTTCCAATACGCGTGCCGCTCGTCATAGGCCTTGCGCAGCGCCGCCAGCCGCGTCGCGCGCATATCGACCTGGTCGGGATGGTTGGCGAGCAAGGTCGCCTCGAGAAACGGCTCGAGCACATATTCGGGCGGCGGCAGGATGTCGGCGACATAATCCGATTCCGCCTGGATCTGTTCACCGATCGGGCCCCCAATCCGGACCAGATTGATGCCGTATGCGGCGATCACGATGGCCAGCAACATGGTGACCGTGATCAAGGCCGAGCCGATGCGAAGGCGCTTGGCAATGGACATGAAGGGATGACTTTCCAGCGAAAAAGCGATGCCGCCTCATTATAGACGACGCGCGCGCGAACGGTGGGCATCGGCTCTCATCCTACCGTGCCGACCTCGGTCAGTCTTCGCGGCGATCGCGGGGCATGGCACCGTCCGCACTGCCCGGCTTCTGTCGCTGCGGACTTTTGTCCTGACAAACACCCCCCATTTGGCCTAACCTTGAACTACCCTCCTGCTCCCGAAAGCTCCCCATGTCCGCTTATGCTGCCCGTCTCGTCGCCCTCCGCGCCCAATTGGCAAAAGACGGGCTCAATGGCTTCGTCGTGCCGCTGACCGATGAATATATGTCCGAATATGTCGGGGCCTATGCCCAGCGCCTGGCCTGGCTGACCGGCTTTCAGGGCTCGGCCGGCAGCGCGGTGGTGCTGGCCGACAGCGCCGCGATCTTCACCGATGGCCGCTATACGCTGCAAGTGCGCGAGCAAGTGTCGGCGGACGACTGGTCCTATGTCGCCGTCCCCGCGAGCAATGTCGCACGCTGGCTGGGCGAGCATGCCCCGGCAGGCGGGCGGATCGGCTATGATCCGTGGCTGCACACCAGCGCGTGGGTCGCCGATGCCCGCGCCGCACTGGCCGCGCGCGGGGCCGAACTGGTCGCGGTCGAGCGCAACCCGCTCGATGCGGTGTGGAGCGACCGCCCTGCCCCCTCGACTGCCGTGCTGACGGTGCAGGATGATGTGCATGCCGGGCTCGGCTCGGCTGCCAAGCGCGCGCAGATCGCCGACTGGCTGTCCGAGACCAAGGCCGATGCGGTGGTGCTGACCGCGCTCGATTCGATCGCCTGGACGCTCAACCTGCGCGGCAGCGACGTGGCGCACACCCCCGTCGCTCTGGCCTATGCGATCGTCGATGCCGATGGCACTGCCGACCTGTTCATCGCGCCCGAAAAGGTGACCGACGCGGTGCGCCAGCATCTCGGCAATGCGATTCGCCTGCATCCGCGCGACGCCTTTGCCGGTGCCTTGCATGGCTTTGCCGGCAAGCGCATCGCCGCCGACCCCGAGCGCGCCGTGTCCGCCATTTTCGATTCGCTGACCGCGGGCGGTGCCACCGTGCTGCCGCTGCGTGATCCGGTGGTGCTGGCCAAGGCGATCAAGAACCCGGTCGAGACCGCTGGCCACCGCTCTGCCTCCGCGCGCGACGGCGCGGCGGTCGCGCGCTTCCTGCGCTGGGTCGAGGCGGAAGCGCCCAAGGGCGGCCTGACGGAGCTCTCTTGCGTCGATCGCCTGAAGGCCTTTCGCGAAGAAACCGGCGTGTTGCTCGACACCTCGTTCGACACGATCTCGGCGACCGGCGCGCATGGCGCGAGCCCGCATTACCATTCGACCCCCGAATCGAACGCACCGCTCGAACTGGGCCAGCTCTATCTGGTCGATTCGGGCGGGCAATATGCCGATGGCACGACCGACCTGACCCGCGTGCTGCCGATCGGCACGCCGACCGACGAAATGCGCGACCGCTTCACCCGCGTGCTGAAGGGCCATATCGCGCTCGCCACCGCGGTCTTCCCAGCCGGCACCACCGGCGGGCAGCTCGATTCGTTCGCCCGCGCGCCCTTGTGGCAGATCGGGCTCGATTATGCGCATGGCACCGGCCACGGCGTCGGCGCCTATCTGTCGGTGCATGAAGGCCCGCAGCGCATCGCGCCGCCGACCTATCCCGGCGGTGGTGCGGCGGAACCGCTGCGCGCGGGCATGATCCTGTCGAACGAGCCGGGCTATTACAAAGCCGGCGAATACGGCATCCGAATCGAAAATCTGCTACTGGTCGAGGAACGGCCCTTCGCGCACGGCGCGACGATGCTGGGCTTCGAGACGCTGACCTTCTGCCCGATCGAACGTTCGCTGATCGTCGCGGAGATGCTGAGCCCCGCCGAACGCGCCTGGCTCGATGCCTATCATGCGCGCGTCGTCGAAGTGATTGGCGGCTATCTCGGTGCCGACGAGCGCGCCTGGCTGGCGGAAAAATGCGCGCCTATTGCTTAGGTGCATCCGGAGTGCTGGCGGTCGCACCCGCGTCCAGGGCGCGGGCGCGGCCCTTGCGGCGTTTCAGGTTTTCGCGCAGCGCCGCCGCCAGCCGTGCAGCTTTTTCCTCGTCTTTCGTCGTCACTTCGCCACACGCTCCTTGACAATGTCCGCTCCAGCGGCTCTTAGGCCGCTTCCGCCCGCGCCGTAAGGCGCTTCGTGGACATGCTGCCGTAGCTCAGTGGTAGAGCGCATCCTTGGTAAGGCTGAGGTCGTGAGTTCAATCCTCACCGGCAGCACCATTTTCTAAAGTGAGTGAGATATGCCCTTCGGGGCAAAGATAGGGCTTACGACCCTGATCTCGAGGCGCGTGTGAGCGCTCTGTAGGCGGCCACAAGGCCCTGCCAATTTTGTTGCGATCGGTAACGACCTTGGCCTTACCCGACCTCGGCCGTCCGTACCCGTTCGTGTCCATACGGTGCTTCGGTGGTATTGGCGCAGGGTATCTTTACGTCCTTTATCTTCTCTTTATGCGACATCGGTGCAGGCGCTCTGCACTTGGGCTTCCTCTTCATCGGAGCCTGATCATGTCCTATCGTTTCCTGCGCTACCCCAAGTGCCTTCCCCTTGGCGCGGTGGCGCTGAGCTTGGCAGCCTGCGCCGTGTCGGCTGCGTCTTCGACAGCGATCGCGACGTCCTATCCCATGACCACCGAGACCTGGCAGGGGGAGAAAGCGACGTTCGCGTCCGACGAAGCCTTCCCCGAGGGGCTGATGACCGTCTCCGAAGGATTTGCCGTGCTGAAAGTCGGCACCTTCGCCGAGGGAACGATCGAATTCGATATCAAGCCGCTCGCTTACGCCGATACCGGGATCGTGCTGCATCGTCGCGACGCGGATACCGCCGAGTTCGTCTATCTGCGCGCCAACCCGGATTGCCCGGCCGCCAATGATTGTGTGCAATATGCCCCGATTACCAATGGGCGCATGCAGTGGAACGCCTATTCGCGCTTCCAGAACAGTGCGCCGGTCGTGGCGTCCGGCTGGAACCACCTCCGCATCGTGATCGCGGACGGGCGGCTGCGATTGTTCGTTAACCACGCGGGCGAACCATCGCTGGATGTGCCGCGGCTGCAGGGCATCGCCGATCGCGGCGGGATCGCCGTGAAGGGACCAGCCATCTTCGCCAATGTCGTTGTTCGGCCCGAAGACAAGGGGTCGCCCGCGCCGTTGCCGGTCGATGTCGCACCGCCGGGCGTCGTCCATCACTGGCTGCTCGGTCCCGTCACCCATGCGCCCGCCAACGGCATTCCGAGCGCAAATGACATACCCAACACCGGCTGGCAGCGGTTCGAAGCCGAACCGGACGGTCTCGCCAATTTGGCCCGTGCCATTCCGAAGAATGACAGCCCGCGCCGACAAATCGCCTGGCTCAAGGTCGAGATTGATGCGGTCGCCGACGGCACTAAGACGCTCGACCTCGGTTTCGTTCCCCGCGCGTGGCTGTTTCTCAACGGCGCACAGATTTATAGTGGCGAGAACTTCTATTATCCGGCCGAAAAGCGGCTGGCACCGGCGGGCCGGTTTGCGCCCGACAACG
Source organism: Sphingomonas sp. PL20 (assembly GCF_017875905.1). Lineage (NCBI taxonomy): Bacteria > Pseudomonadati > Pseudomonadota > Alphaproteobacteria > Sphingomonadales > Sphingomonadaceae > Sphingomonas > Sphingomonas sp. PL20. The sequence continues at coordinate 3,743,058 of NZ_JAGINH010000002.1, forward strand.
CCCGGGTGGAAGTACACCTCCACAAGGGCAAGAACACGCTGGTCCTTGCCACTGACGACGCGTGGCGGCGTCCCGACGGCACGCTGCGGCCTGATCATTATGGTTGGGCGGCGATGGCACGCTTCGAACAGCCCGCGGGGTTGACCCTGCGATGAGGCTGCGGCCGGAAGCGATGTAATGGCACGCGACACGGCAAGACTTCAGGCGCGACGATCCGTTTCGCCTGGGGTCGCCAATCGGCCGTACCGTCAATCGGCGTTCCACTTTGCAAACGGCCGATGCTAGGGCGGTGGCATGACGACGCCGACGCAGTGGCAAATCGGGACGTGGACGTTCGACGCGGCCGGAACGCGCTTGACCGCGGGCGACACTGAAGTGCCGCTCGAGCACCGTGCCGCACGCACGCTCGACATGCTGTGCCGGAGCCGTGGTAGTCCGGTGTCGCGGGAAGAGATTCTCGCGGAGGTCTGGGAAGGCCGTTCGGTCAGCCCCAATAGCGTCGCGGTCGTCATTGCGGACCTGCGCCGTGCCCTTGGCGACGACGCGAGCGCGCCCCGCTTCATCACGACGATTCCCAAACGCGGCTACCGGCTGAGTGACGCGGTGCCGCGCGTCGCAGCACCGCCCCCCGTCACCCCTGCCCGACGAAACGTGTTGCGATCGCTGGCAATTGCGGTGGCGGTCATAGCGCTGCTCGGCGCGGGCTTTCTGGCAATGCGACCTCAATCCAGCGACCGGTTGACGCTCGTCGTCACTCCCACCGCCAACGACACGGGGCAGGCGCAGTATCGCCCGCTTGCGACCGCATTACAGGCGCTCCTCATCGACCGCCTGGCGCGGATGGGGGTGGATGTCATCGCGGCACCGACACCGCCCGGCCCGGTTAAGCACGGGCGGCAATTGTGGTTCCGCTCGCGGCTGATCTTGTGGAACGGTATCTCGACCCTGTCGATGGAGGAGGTCGATGGTTCCGGGCGTGTAACCTGGACGGGAATGGCGGTCGCGCCGCCGGACGCGCTGGCATCGGCCACCATCGCGCAGTTGAAGACGTTGAAGGCCAAGACCGTGGATCAGTAACTCTGCGGCCGCGCCGGGTGAAAGTGCGAGAGTGGTCAGCCGGCCGCACCTGGGTTGGCCTTCGCGATGGCGATCCGACCCTCTGAACCCGCGTCATGCCTGGCGAACCAACGCGCGAGATTGGGAAGGGCGGTCGCGACATGCGCCAGGGCCCGCGCGATCAGCGGTTCGGCAAACTGAAGGAGCAGGAGCACCTCTACCGCGTACGGGATATTCGCCTGCGCGAACGACGTTAAGAGCGTCTCCGACAATGCGTAGACCCGGTGGGCCTGGCTGAGGGTGGCGCGTCCCATGCGCCACCTATGCCGCTTTGCGGCGCGCGAGCGCCGACAACCGCCGCGGTAGAAGCTGAGCACCACCGGGCCAGAGGCGAGCGTATGGGATAGCCGCACCACACCGCCACGCGCATTGCTCAGCGCAAAGTCCGGTGCCTGGTTGCCCGCCGTCAGGGCGGCGTCGAGGATGCCCGACGCGACCAGGGCGAGGTCGGTCTTGGACATCGCGGCAGCGATATCGGTCGGCATCCTAGTCAGGAAATCGGCGTCTATGGCCTTGAGTTCGGCTGCACGTGACATCGGGGGTTCCTCAGGCAGAATGCCGGTTCAGGTGTCCGACCATCTCAGTTGGTCTCGGGTCGAGCATGTCAATTCGCACGACCTTCTGCCCCTGCCGTTCACCGAAGAGGCGCTCGATGCGGTCTGCACCAACATCCGCCATGTTCAGGACGTGCTCGAACGGCCGCTCGTTCTCGAAAATCCATCGACCTACCTGACCTTTGCCGATGACCAGATGACCGAATGGGCGTTCCTTACCAAGATGACCAAACGGACCGGCTGCTATCTCCTCCTCGATGTGAACAACATCTATGTGAGCGGAACCAATAACGGCTTCGACCCCTATGAGTATCTGGCTGGCGTCCCCGTCGATCGCGTCCGCCAGATCCATCTCGCGGGCCATAGCCAGGGGCGCGAGCGCCTGATCGATACGCACGACCAACCGGTTCCCGATCCGGTCTGGAACCTGTTCAGCCGGATCTACCCGCGACTGGGGCCGGGTTGCAGCAATGATCGAACGCGACGACAATATCCCGCCGCTTGCGGAGCTGCTGTCCGAGCTCGACATCGCCCGCCGGATCGCCGCCGAAGCGATGGCGGTCGCGGCATGAGCTTGCTCGCCCTGCAGCGGACGTTCCTGGACTTCCTGCTCGACCAACCCACCGATATTCCGGTTGCGGTAAACGGGGACGCCGGGCCGGGGCTCGCCGTCTACCACAATGCCTACCGCGCTCAGCTGGTTGCGTGTCTGAAGGACAGCTACGAGCGGCTTTGGGCGTGGCTTGGAGACGACGCTTTCGAAGCCGCGGCGCGCCATCATATCGCTGTTCATGCCCCGACGAGCTGGACGCTGGGCGATTACGGGATCGGCTTCGCCGACACGATCGACGCCCGCTATCCCGCAGATCCAGAGGTCGCCGAGATCGCCGCGCTCGACTGGGCATTACGCCGCGCGTTCGACGGTCCCGATGCGTCGCCCTTCGATCCGGCTCGCCTTGCCGAGATCGATTGGGACGATGCAGTCCTCCACTTCGTGCCAACCCTTGCATTGCTCCCAGTCAAGACGAATTGCGGTGCGATCTGGACGGCGATCGCAGCCGGCGGTGAAGTGCCCGCCGCACAGATGCTGCCCGAACCGGCATGGGTTCGAGTTTGGCGGGTGGACCTGCAGCCGCATTTTGCGACAATCGAGCGGACCGAGATGGACGCGATCCGGCTCGCTGCGTCCGGCCTGAGCTTTGCCCAACTGTGTGATCGGCTCGCGGAAACGATTGGCGTCGAGGAAGCGGTCCTGGCCGGCGGGCGCTATCTGACCTCCTGGCTGCAGGACGGTCTGATCGCGGACATTCAATGAAGCGCAAGCGCTGGCGTGTCGCCATGCTGGCAGCAGGGCAGGCCAGGAATGATCCGCTTCTATTTTCACCCGACACCAACGCTGCGAAGGCTGAGATCGCCGGTTCAATCCTCACCGGCGGCGGCCGTTTTGGGCGGAACCAACAGGATCAGCGATAGTCGAGCGCCGCGAGATCGCTGAGCAGATCTGGCCCCGTCGGCTCCCATCCCAGCCGCGCGACGGTCCAGGCGTTCGACGCGATCATGTCGCGCCCTGCGAAGGGGGCCATCCAGCCGAAATACTGCTCGACCTCGTCGGGCATGATCGAGCGGACCGGTAGATTGGCCCCCTTTCCAATCACCTCGGCGATGGCGCGTGCCGACACCCCCTCCTCGACCGAGGCGTTGTACCGCGCGCCGGGCTCGCCCTTCTCCAGTGCCAGAACGTAAAGCTTCGCCACGTCGCGGACATGCGCCGCAGACCAGCGCGTCTGTCCCTCGCCGAGATACGCCACTGCTCCAGCGCGGCGGGCCTCGGCAATCAACGGAGTGATGAGCCCGGCCCGGCTGGTGTCGTGCACCTGCGGCAACCGGATGGTGCGTACGTCGATCCGTCGCGCGATCAGCGCAGCGCCGGCAAGCTCGGTCGCAATGCGCGGATTCGCGTGGTGCGGGTTGAGCACATCCTCGGTCGCAGTGCCGCCGTTCAACGGCGTGCCAATGCCGACGCCAGAGGTGATCAGGATCGGCTTCGATGTCCCCTCCAGCGCCGCGCCCATTGCGGCGATGTTGCGTTCGTCTTTCTTGGTATTTTCGAAAAACGTCGCGAAATTGTGATCGAACGCACAGTGGATGACCGCATCGGACGCCGCAGCGCCGCTGGCGAGTGTCTCGGGCTGTTCGAGGTCGCCGCGGTGAACCTCGGCACCGGCCGCCTCAAGCTGCTCGGCACCGGCGTCGGAGCGGGAGAGCCCAAGCACCCGGTGGCCGCGATCGAGCAGTTGGGGGATAATGTGTGAGCCGATGAAGCCGGTCGCGCCGGTCAGGAATATGCGCATGGAAAAGTCTCCTTCTTGCGAAGGGGCGTATCGTCGCGCTTCATACCGTATTAAAGTAGGGACGGTATCAGGGTATAACACCTAACAGGATTGCGCATGGCAAGCGACGCGCCCTCTCTGCTCGGAGCGTATCTTCGGGATCGCCGCACACGCCTCGACCCGGTGGCACTGGGATTCGGCGGCGGGCGACGGCGCACGCCGGGGTTGCGCCGCGAAGAGGTGGCCAGCCGGGCGAATATCAGCGCGACCTGGTACACATGGCTCGAGCAGGGGCGCGGGGGCGCGCCGTCGGCCGATGTGCTCGACCGAATCGCCAAGGGGCTCTTGCTGACCGAACCGGAGCGCGAGCATCTCTACATGCTCGGCCTCGGCCGCCCGCCGGAAGCGCGCTACCAGCCGGTCGACGGCATCTCGCCGCGGCTCCAGCGGGTGCTGGACGGGATGGTGCTCAGTCCCGCGATCATCAAGACCGCGATGTGGGATGTCGTTGGGTGGAACCGCGGCGCTGCTCTGATGCTCACCGACTATGCCAAGCTGCCGCGCGAGCAGCGCAACATCCTTCGCCTGATGTTCAACAGCCACCACGTCCGCGCCCGCAATGCGGATTGGGACGGTATCGCCCGCTTTGTTGTCGGTGCCTTTCGCGCCGACGTAGCGCGCGCAGGGGCCAATGACAGCGCCGCCGTCACCCAATTGGTGACGGAGTTGTGTCGGGTCAGCCCGGAATTCGAAGCGCTGTGGCAAGACAATGATGTCGCCGCGCACGGCGAAGGGGTGAAGCGCATCCATCATCCGACCGCTGGACCGCTTGCGATGGAGTTCTCGTCCTTCGCAGTCGAAGGGCGGCCCGAGCTCGGAATGATTGTCTATAACCCCGCCTCGCCAGCGGATGCCGAGCGCCTCCGCACCTTGCTCGAATCCAGGGACGACTGATTAGGCGCGGGCGATCCTGGCCCGTGTGTTGAGGGTTCGCAGGGTCGAGGCCGCGCCCGGCTTCGGAGACCGCTTCACCGCGCCCGCCCGTCAAATCGCACTTTCGTTAACTCTACAGAGAATGAATGTTGCACTAAGGCAAAAACTCAGGCATCGCATCACCATCGCGCCGCAGAGCGCGTCAGGATGAGGATGGGGAAGTCTTCTTATGAAAAGCTGTGCTTGGTTGCTGAGCGCGTCGGCGCTGGCCTTCACCTCGAGTGGCGCGGCAATCGCGCAAACGGTACCGGCCCCGGTGGGGACCGCGACAACGGCGGAAGCGCCCGGCGATAGCAGCCAGGATATCGTCGTCACCGCGCTGCGCCGCAACGACAAGCTGTCGCAGACGCCGATCGCTGCGTCGGTGCTGTCCGGGGCGGATCTTGCCAATAAGGGCGTCGTCAATATCGACGCGCTGCAATTTGCGGTGCCGAGCGTCGTCGTCAACAATTTCGGCCAGGGGCTGGAGTTCAACATTCGCGGCATCGGCAAGGCCGAGCATAATTCGCAGACCACCACCGGCGTCATCACCTATCGCGACGGCGTGCCGACCTTTCCGGGCTATTTCCAGGAAGAGCCCTATTTCGACATCGCCAACATCCAGATTCTGCGCGGGCCGCAGGGCACGTCGGTCGGGCAGAATTCCACGGGCGGCGCGGTGTTTGCCAACACCAATGATCCGATCATCGGCGGCGGCTCGCACGGCTATCTCGCTGCGAGCTACGGCAATTATAACGATCTGAACGGGCAGGGCGCGGTCAATTTGCCGATCAGCGACACCTTCGCCGCGCGCGTTGCCTTTTCGGGCGAGCGGCGAGACGGCTTCTACCACATTACCGGACCCGGCGGCGCGGCCTATACCGGCAATAACGGCAGCGTACGCTCGATCGCGGGGCGGATCAGCTTCCTGTGGAAACCGACCGATCGCCTGTCGATCCTGTCCAAGACCGATCTCGATTATCTCGACATGGGGGCCTATCCGGCCGACCCGTTCACCAATCGCTCCAAGACGCTGACACTGGCGGGCGGCACCATCGCCAACCCCAATTACCGCGACCTGTTCGATATCACCGCCAACATGCCGCAGGAGGCGCGCGACAAGTTCGTCCGCACCGTGCTCAAGATCGATTACCAATTTGCCGGTGGGGTCAAGTTCCGCTCGATCAGCGGCTTCCAGACCGGCAACACGCTGTACCGCGCCGATCTCGACGGCACCAACGCGACCGCGAATGTCGCCGCCACGCCGACTACGCCCGCGCAGAAAAATTACATCTTCTTCGACACCACCACCGAAACGCAGTTCAGCCAGGAATTCAACCTCATCTCACCCGATAACCAGCGGTTCACCTGGTTGGTCGGCGCGTTCGGGCTGTGGAATACCTATTTCTGGCTGCCGCCCTACCAATTCGTGATCGACGCGCCCGGTGCCGGGCAGCCGCTCGGCACCACCGCCGGGCAATATACACTGCAAGGGCGCAACCCCGAGCGCTCGCTCGCGGTGTTCGGCCAGGTCGGCTTCAAGATCACGCCGCGGCTCACGGTTGATCTGGGCGGGCGCTACACCGCCAGCCAATCGACCAACCATGTCGACATCAACCAGAACGGGCTGCTGCTGCGCGACGACCAGCAGATCAAATCGAACAATTTCTCGTACAAGGCATCGCTCGGCTGGGTGATCGACCCTAACAACTATCTCTACGGCTTCGTCGCAACCGGCTTCCGCCCGGGCGGGATCAACGTGCCGGTGGGGTCAGGACTGGCCACGCCGCCATTCCAGCCCGAAAAGGTGCGTTCGTATGAAGCCGGCTGGAAGGCGAATTTCGCCGGCGGCCGCATCCACACGACGATCGACGCCTTCTACAACGACTATGAAAATTTCCAGGTGATCGTGGGGTATCCGACGCTGCCGGTGTTCGGCTTCGAGATCAACGTCCCCGGCACGACCAAGATCTATGGCTTCGAAGCCGAGGCCGATTTCAAGCTGGGGAGCTTCACCTTCGACGCCGGGATCAACGCCTTGCACAGTGAGTTGGCGCAGTTCTACGCGCTCGACACGCGCACCGGCGGATCGTTCGCGCCGTGTTCGCCAACCACCGGCCCCGCCACCGCGACCTGCCTCAACTTAAAGGGGCGCGAGCAGACCTACGCGCCCAACCTCACCTTTAACCTTGGTGCCTCGTACGAACATCGTTTCGCGAGCGGCGACACGCTGACCCCGCGCGTCAATTTCGGGCATATCGCGGCGCAATGGGCAACGCTGTTCGAGAATGCAGCGCAGGGCGATCGGCTCGGCGAGCGCAACATTCTCGGAGCGCAGGTGGCGTTCCAGCACAAGAGCTGGACCGTCACCGCTTATGGCACCAATTTGACCGACCAGCATTATGTCGCGGCGCTCAACAGCGGCCTCGATTTCGCCGGGCCGCCACGCCAGTACGGCGTCAAGGTGCTCAAAACGTTCTGACCTGTACCGCCTGGCCGTCGCCTGTGCAGGCGGCGGCCCTTACCCGCGAGTTTCGAAAGCACCATGCAAACATACGGCCTGACCGTCGATAAGTTCCTGGATCATGCCGCACAGTGGTTCGGTGATACGCAGATCGTAGAGGCCGATGCCGGGCAGGCGGTCCGACGGATCGGCTATGGTGCCTTGCGCCTGCGGAGCAACCGCCTGTCGGGGGCGCTGCGCACGCTGGGCCTGGGGTTCGGCGACCGGATCGGGACGCTGGCCTGGAACACCCAGGCGCATCTCGAAACCTATTACGCCGCGATGGGCATCGGGCTTGTATGCCATACGCTCAACCCACGGCTGACGCCCGCGCATCTCGCGGCGATGATCAACGAAGCCGAGGACCGTGTCATCGTCGTCGCGGCGGATCTGCTGCCGGTGTTGCGCGACGTCCTTGCCGACTGTCCCGAGGTCGCGCATGTGGTGGTAATCGACGCTCCCCTGCCGCAGGGCTCCCCGATCGGCACGCATCCGGCGCGGCTTTGGGCCTATGACGATCTGCTGGAACGGCATGGTGCCGAAACGCTGTGGGGCGACTTTGCGGAGACCGTCGCTGCAGGGCTGTGCTACACCTCGGGCACGACCGGACGACCCAAGGGTGTCGTCTACACCCACCGTTCCAACTATCTTCACACGCTGCGCGCGCTGCAGGCGGATGCGATGGCACTGACCGCGCGCGATGTGCTGCTGCTCGGCGTACCGATGTTTCACGCAAACGGCTGGGGCCTCCCGTTCGCCGCGCCGGGGGCGGGCACCAAGCTCGTCCTGCCCGGGCGGATGCTCGACGGCGCGAGTCTCGCGCGCGTGATGCGCGACGAGCGCGTGACCATCGCGGTCGGCGTGCAGACCGTGTGGCTTGGGCTGGTCGATCACCTCGAACGCACGGGCGAAACGCTGCCCGACCTTGAGCGTGTCCTGATCGGCGGATCGAGCTGTCCCGAAGCGCTGATCCGCCGGATCGAAGAGCGTCTGGGCGTGCATGTCCAGACGAGTTGGGGGATGACCGAATTGTCGCCGACCGGCACGATATCGCCGCCTTATCCGACCGCGCAGAGCCGCGGCGCGTCGGGCCGCCCCCCGCTTGGCGTCGAGTTGAAGATGACCGATGCAGCGGGGGTAACGCTCGCGCGCCAGCGCGGCACGCTCGGTCATCTCAAGGTGCGCGGGGCGAGCGTGCTCGACCGTTATTTCAAGGCGCAGAGCGACGCGCTCGACGAAGAGGGATTTTTCGACACAGGCGACCTCGCGATGATCGATGGCGAGGGCAATCTTACGATCTGCGGTCGCGCCAAGGATTTGATCAAATCGGGCGGGGAATGGATCAACCCGAACGAGATCGAGGCGCTGGTCGGGATGCACCCGGCGGTGCGGCACGTCGCGGTGATCGCGCGCGCCGACGAGCGATGGGGCGAACGCCCCGTGCTGATCGTCGAGACGGCGGAGGCGGACGTAACGCCCGCTACGCTGATCGCGCTGTTGCGCGGCAAGGTCGCCGATTTCTGGATTCCCGACCAGGTCGCGCAAATCGAAGCCATGCCGCTCGCCGCGACCGGCAAGATCGACAAGCTGCGGCTTAATGCCGAGCTTGCCGCGGGGACCATCCCGCTAACCAAGGTAGCGCGGTAGCGAGGCGCGCAGCCTCCCAAGGGGGGGCTGCGCCGGCACGCTCAAGGACATTCCGCGCTCGCCGCCGGAAGCTTCGGTGCGGCCAGCCCGACGTTCCAGTTCCATCCGATCTTGCCGGTCGCCTTGTGGCGGCACATCACCGTTTCGTTGAGCGCAAACATGCCGGGCATCAGCTTGGTTTCGACCAGCGGCACGTCGGCGAAGTGAAGATAGCTTTCGCCGCTGCCGAACGCGGGCCACGCCGGTGCCTGTGCCGCGACCGGCTGGCCGCCCTGCGCGAAGCTCGCCCAATAGTCCGCCATCGCGTCGGACAGCGCGCGGTTCACCGGCACATCCTCGACGCGCGGCCAACGCGGCGGGGTGCGATCGAAGGTGCCGAACACGAAGGGCAATTCGCTGGCATGGAATGCGTGCAGCCCGGCATCGTCAGCGGCGCGATAGCCGTGATCGAACAGATAGAGATAGGCCGATTGCCCGATCGCGGTTTGCGTGCGCGCCAGGCGCTCTGCGGTCCAGCCGTAGAGCGCGTCGCGCGTCGTCGCCAGAATGCTCTGCTTATAGTCGGCCGCAGGATACAATCGCAGGAACGCATCGGCGAGATCGCCATAGCGATCGCGAATGCCTTTTTCATAATCGGCGGCCGTCGCCGGAGCCTTGGGCGCAAGCACCGTCAGCGAACGGATTTCGCCCTGATTGAACCCGACCAGCAGCGGCACCGCTGCCTGTCGGCCCGCGGCGAAGGCCGAGACCATCTGCTCGGGCAGCACGCGCCCGTCGACCGTGCCCCAGGGGCCATAGCCCATGCCCGCCGCAGCATTGGTCAGCGTCTGCGCATCGATGCCGCGCAGCGCCCCCATGTCGGGTGCCTGCAGTGCAGCGGCCAGCATTTGCCCCGCCCCCTCGCCCGAGGGCGCTCCGTACACCGCCTTGCGGAGTTCGGGCATCGAGATCATGTAGCCGCTCTCGACAATCGCCCGAGAGAAGAGGCCGCGCGCCAGCGGCGATTCGAGCAAGTACATCACGCTCAGCCCGCCAGCAGATTCGCCCGCGATCGTCACCCTGGCCGGATCCCCGCCGAAAGCCGAGATATTGGCCTTCACCCATTGCAGCGCCGCAATCTGGTCGAGCAGGCCGTAATTGCCCGACACATGCTGCGCCGATTCTGCGCTCAGGCCGGGATGGGCCAGCCAGCCGAGCACGCCCAGCCGATAGTTGATCGACACGACGATCACCCCGCGCTCGGCAAGACGCTTGCCGTCATACACCGGGTCACGGCTCGATCCGCCCACCAGCGCGCCGCCGTGGATCCAGAGAAACACCGGTGCCTTATCCGCCTTGGCGGGCGTCCAGATGTTGAGCGTCAGGCAATCCTCGCTCACCGGCATCGGATCGCCGCTATAGATTGACGACGGCGTCTTGCTCTGTGGCTGGACGCAGGCGGGCCCGAACGCGGTGGCGGGGCGGACGCCTTGCCAGCGCGGCAGCGCTACGGGGGGCCGCCAGCGCAGCGATTGCACCGGCGGCGTTGCATAGGGAATGCCCCGGAACACGCGGATCGACCCGTCGACTTGCCCCTGCACCGCCCCCGCCGGGGCGGCGACGATGGGCGCGGTCTCGCCCGCGCGCGTCGCGGCAGGAAGCGCCAGCGCAAGGGCAGCAAGAACTTTGAAACGGCGAAACGCGATCATGCGGCAACCTTTCCGACGAAACCGCTCCGGCGCAGGACGCGACCGAGCCACAGAAACAAGGCGATAGCGACCAGATAGGCGGGTGCCAGCGTGTACAGGGCGACCTGCAGCGCGTGCGCCACGCCGCGCGCAGCGAAATAATCGCTCGCCGCGCCGACATAGGTGGGCCCCAGCCCGAGCCCGATGAAGTTCATCACCAGCAACAGCAAGGCCCCGGACAGAACACGCTGGTCGGGGCGCACCTCTTCCTGCACCAGCGCGACCGACGCCGAGAGATAGAAATAGTTGAGCAACATCACCACGGTGAGCAACATCAACGCGAGCGGCCAGGTCGGAGCCCAGACGAACGCGACGTAGAAGGGCAGCGCGATCGCCAGTGATACCGCCGGCCCGATCGCATAGACTTGCCGCGATCGCTTGATCAGGCGGTCGATCACACGCCCCGAGATCAGCATCCCACCGCCCATGCCGAGCGCCACCGCGATCGCATACCACACCGCGATTTCCGTCAGGGTCATGCCCTTTTCGCGGATCAGGAACAGCACCGCGAAATTGCCGAGCCCATAGGTCACGAATTGCGTCGCGCCACTGCCGATCGACACGAGCAGCAATACGGGATTGGTGAAGAACGCCCCGACCGTCCGCCAGAAGGGCAGCGCGTCGGCGGGCCGGGTCGTTGCCGCATCGTCCAGGGCACCGCGGACTGGCTCGCGGATCAGCAGCCGCACCGCGATCGCGGTCACCACCCCGATCCCACCGATGGCGATAAAGGCATAGCGCCAGTCGAACGCCGCCGCGATCGATGCGCCGAACGCAATGCCGATTGCCGCTCCGATCGGTGGCCCGAGATTGTAGATGCTAAGCGCGGTCCCGCGCGTGCCGGGCGGAAACGTGTCGGTGATGATCGCATAAGATGGCGGCACCCCGCCCGCCTCGCCAAACCCAACCGTCATCCGCGCGATCACCAATTGCGGGAAGGTCGCCGCCAGCCCGCAAGCGATGGTCGCCCCGCTCCAGATCGCACAGGCGAGCGCAACCACGCTCACGCGATTGGTCCGGTCGGCGAACCAGCCAACGGGGATCGCGATGAAGCAGTAGAAGAAGGCGAAATACAGCCCGCCAATCAGCCCCAACTGCCCGTCGGTGATGTGCAGCGTGTCCTGAATCGGCTTGGCCAGGATCCCGAGCAGTTGGCGGTCGAGAAAGTTCAGGACATAGACGAACGTCAGCGTGACAAGGACGATGCCCCGTCGCCGTGCGGCCGCAGCGGTGTTCGGCCGAACGCGCGGCTCCGCTGCCAGAATATCCATGCGACCTCTCCGTCGGCGTGCGTCTTATCGTTGAGGGCATCATGTGGGCGACACTTCGCGCTGTCAACTCTCACTCTCACGCGTGTGAATGATTGATCGCGCCTTGACGCCCGGCGTGGAGGCTGAAAGGACGGTCCTCGTGAGCGAAGAGACGAAACAGGTACGGCGACCGCGCAGGGCCGAACAACGCGCCGAGACGATGGAGCTGATCCTCGATACGGCGGAAGAGCTGTTCTCGCAGCACGGCCTATATGGCGTAACGCTGAAAGAGGTCGCCAAGCGCGTCGGGGTCCATCACACGCTGCTCAATTACTATTTCGCCGACAAGAAAGCGCTGTTTGATGCCGTCTTCTCGCGGCGTGCCGTGGTTACGAGCGAGCGGCGCATGAAGGCACTGGCCGATTATGAAGCGGCCTGTGGCGGCAAGCCGACGGTGGAGGGCGCATTGCACGCGTTCCTCGATACCGACCTCGATTTGTATATCGAGGGAGGCGAAGGCTGGCGGAACTATGCCAAGCTCGGCGCGCAGGTCGCCAATACGCCGGAATGGGGGGCCGAATTGATGGACACGCATTTCGACCCGGTCGTGCTGCGGCTGATCGAACTGTTGAAGCGCGCCTTGCCCGATTGCGACGAGCGCAAGATTTTCTGGGGATATCACTTCGTGACCGGCTCGCTGATGCTGACGCTCGCGCGGACCGGGCGGATCGACAAACTCTCGGGCGGGATCAGCCGCTCGGACGATTTCGTCGCGGTCAAGGAACATATGGCCAAGTTCATGGCCGGCGGTTTCCTGGCAATTTGCCGCTAAGCGGCCACGCCTACCCCGTTTTCTGACAATTCACTAACTCTCTTGAGAGTGATTTTATCTGCGGCTATGCAGAGCAAAATCATAGGAGGGTTGGATGTCATTGCAGGACCGAGTTGCGATCGTGACGGGTGCCGGCGGCGGGCTCGGGCGGGAGCACGCGCGCTATCTCGCGCGGCACGGCGCGCGCGTCGTCGTCAACGATGTTTCAATCGAGGCGGCCGAGAGCGTCGCTGCGGCGATCGTGGCCGAGGGCGGCGATGCGATCGGTATCGGGGCCTCGGTGACCGAGCCCGACGCGGTCGCCGCGATGGCGGAAACGGTGATGCAGCGCTGGGGGCGGATCGACATTCTGATCAACAATGCCGGCATATTGCGCGACAAGAGCTTCACCAAGATGAGCCTCGACGATTTCCGGCTGGTCGTTGACGTGCATCTAATGGGTGCCGCGATCTGCACCAAAGCCGTTTGGGAGACGATGCGCGCGCAGCGTTACGGGCGGATCGTGATGACGACCTCATCTTCCGGACTGTACGGCAATTTCGGCCAGGCAAATTACGGTGCGGCGAAAATGGCGCTGGTTGGTCTGATGCAGACGCTGGCGATTGAAGGGGAGAAATACGGTATTCGGGTGAATTGCCTCGCCCCGACCGCTGCGACGCAAATGACTCGCGGCGTGCTCTCCGATGAGAGCCTGGCGCTGCTTGATCCGGCCTTTGTCAGCCCCGGGCTGTTGGCGTTGACCGGGGAGGAAGCCCCCACGCGCACCATCCTGTGCGCCGGAGCCGGGCATTTTGCGACCGCGCACGTCACGCTGTCGCAAGGCCTGTACATCGGCACGCGCGATACGGCCGGAGCGCAACTGGTAGAGGACTGGGCGGCGGTTGCGAACCGCGCGGGAGAAGTGGTGCCGGCCTATGGCTTCATCCAAGCCGAACGCGAGTTGGCAAGTGCGGGTGGAGAGGTCGGCGTCCGCGCAACGCTTCGGTGATGGCGCAGCGCTTAACCGGAGCTGGTAGAGTTCCCCACCGCCAGCGCTAGCGTCGCGTTCGTCCGACACCCCGACACCAAAAACCCCGGCGACCCTGCTGGATCGCCGGGGTTTTCGTTGGACCGTCCCGCGCGTACGCAAGAGATCCCGGTCGGCCCCGACACCCGTATAGGGGGTCGGGTGCCAGGGCCGGTCCGTCTTAGCCGAGCAGCTTCAGCACGCCCTGCTGCGACTGGTTCGCCTGAGCGAGCAGTGCGGTCGAGGCCTGGCTGAGGATCTGCGCCTTGGCGAGGCTGGTCGTCTCGGTCGAGAAGTCGACGTCTTCGATGCGGCTGCGGGCGTCGGTCAGATTGGCGACGTTGGTCGTCAGGTTGTTGACCACCGAGCTTAGGCGGCTTTGGCCCGCACCCAGCGTTGCCCGCGTCGTGTTGACAGCCGCCAGCGCGGTGTCGAGCGCACCGAGCGCAGTGGTCGCACCGGCTGCGGTCGAAATGTCCGAACCGGTCACGCCGGACAGATCCAGGCCGCCAACGGCGAGCGAAACCGTGTCGGTTGCCGACGAACCCGTCTGGATTTTCACCGTGGCTGCAGTGGTGCCGAGCAGCGACACGCCGTTGAAGTTGGTCTTGCTCTGAATGTCGCTCAGCTGACCGGTCAGCTGCGTAACTTCGGCCTGCAAGTTGGTACGATCGCCCGCTGCATAGGTGCCCGATGCCGACTGAACGGCAAGCTCACGAACGCGCTGCAGGATGTTGGTGACTTCGCCGAGCGCGCCGTCTGCGGTCTGCGAGAGCGCGATGCCGTCATTGGCGTTGCGGATCGCCTGATTCTGACCCTTGATCTGCGAGGTCAGCGAGGAAGCGATGGCGAGGCCAGCCGCGTCGTCCTTGGCCGAGTTGATGCGCTTGCCGGTCGACAGACGCTCGATGCTGGTTGCCAGCGCAGCGCTGGCGGTGTTCGACGCATTGGTCGCGCGCAGTGCGGCGACGTTGGTTCCGATAACAGTCATGATGTGTCTCCATCGTGGTTCGGCAATCCCGCCGCCCCCTATCGGAGAGCCGAGCCGCCATCACAGGTAACGACCGGTCGCGGCAGGGATTAAGCACTTTTGCAAACCACGCGCTTTTGTCCGCACCGACACCCTTGTGCACAATGTTGCGGCGACGGCCGATTGCCGCCGGAAAAATATTGCCGCTTTGCAACGTCCTTAACGGGTCGTTTACCACGGGTAGGGCATTCCCTGGATTGACCAGGGGGAATTTCATGCGATCCATCATCCCATCCGCCGCGATCCTTCGCCAGCATTATGCGCTGGTTTCGACCTTGCGCGCGCAAGGCTTTGCGATCGGCAGCTTCGAAGACGGCAAGCTGCGCAGCGGCGACCTGTATCTGGTCGCGGACGGCGAAACGCCGCCCGCTGCTGCGCGAACGGTCGTGATCGGCACCGAGGGGCGTTGCATCGTGCCCTCGCGTGACGGCCATCCGGCGCGCATCGCGTTTTCCGGTGCGGATGCGGCGGTTGGCGCGGGCTTCGTCCGCGCATTGCTCGCCGAGCCCGAAATGCCGACGGCCGCCGACCCTGAAAGCCTGGCGCTCCACGCGCTCGCCGATCGCGTTGCCGCCGCCGACATCACCGTCCTGATCAACGGCCCGACCGGCACCGGCAAGGAAGTGCTGGCGCGCTCGATCCATCTGAAATCGGCGCGTGCCGCCGGGCCGTTCGTCGCGATCAATTGCGCCGCCTTGCCGGAGACGATGCTGGAGGCATTGCTGTTCGGCCATCAGAAGGGCGCGTTCACGGGCGCGTCGTCGGGCGGCGAAGGCTTTTTCCGCGCCGCGCACGGCGGCACGCTGCTGCTCGACGAAATCGCCGAACTGCCGCTGCAACTGCAGGCCAAGCTGCTGCGCGCGCTGCAGGAACGCGAGATAGTCCCGATCGGCGCGACCACGCCGCAGGCGATCGACGTGCGCGTCATCGCTTGCGCCAATCGCGATCTGCAGGATGAAGTCGCGGCCGGCCGCTTCCGCGCCGATCTTTATTACCGCCTCTCGGTCTTCCCGCTCACCACCAAGCCGCTCGCCGATCGTCCGCAGGATGTGCCCGCGCTCGCCGCAACGCTGATCCTGCGCCATGCCGGCAATCGCATGACGATCCCCTGGCCTGACCAGTCGGCGATCGATCTGCTGATCCGCCACGATTGGCCGGGCAATGTCCGCGAGCTGGAAAACGTCGTGCAGCGCGCGTTGCTGTTCGCCGGTGGCGACACGATTTCGGCCGAACACATTGTGTTCGATCGCCCCGCCGCGCGCGCCGCCAACGACCAGCCGGGGCAGCCCGCGACGCTTGGCAACATCGTCCAGATGCACGAATTCCAGGCGATCCGCGAAACGCTCGCGGCGTGCAACGGCAGCCGCACCGAAACCGCCAAGCGGCTTGGCATCTCGGAGCGTACGCTGCGCTACCGCCTCGCCAAGGCGCGCGAACAGGGCGATGACATCGTGCCCGCCACCAACCGGACGGCCTGGGCATGAGCATCGACGGCATTGGCGGTGGCGGCGCGATGGGCGTCGACCGGGTGATGGCGCTGCGCGCGCAGATCCTCGAACGCAACCAGGCGCTGGCCCGGGCTGGCACCACATCGGGAGCCGCCCCGGCGGCTGCGGCCAAGCCCGCGAGCTTCGCCGCGACCATGGAAGACGCGCTGAAGAGCGTGAACCAGGGCCAGGTCGAGGCCGGCAAGCTGTCCGAAGCCTATGAACGCGGCGAGACGATCGACATCGCCAAGGTGATGATGGCGCGTCAGCAAGCCTCGGTCGGGTTCGAAGCGACGCTGCAAGTCCGCAACAAACTGTTGTCCGCATACAAGGACATTATGAGCATGCCGGTCTAAGATAGATGAGCAACGCCCTCACCCCCGCCCCGCAGTCCGGTGTCGCCGCCCTGGTGCCCGAACGCTTCGCCAACCCCTTGCAGCAAATCCAGGGTCTGCTGGCGCAGCCAGCCGTCCGCCGCAGCTTGCCGATGGTACTGCTCGTCGGCTTGATCGCCGCTGCCGCGCTCGCCTGGATGATGCTTGCAACGCCGACGCAAAAGACGCTGTTCTCCGGCCTTGCCGATAGCGACAAGGCGTCGGTGACGGCCGCCTTGCAACAGGCCAACATCACCTCGCGGATTGACCCCGGCACCGGCGCGCTGACGGTTGCGGAAGACGATTATTCGCGCGCGCGCATTCTGCTTGCAGGGCAAGGCCTGCCCAAGGCTGCGCCCGGCGGATATCAAATCCTCGACAATCTTCCGATGGGCGTGTCGCGCGCCGTCGAAGGCGAACGCCTGCGCCAGGCACGCGAGACCGAACTCGCCCGGTCGATCCAGGAGATCGATGCCGTTGCCGAAGCCCGCGTCCACCTCGCCACGCCCGAACAATCGGTGTTCGTGCGCGACAATGCCGCGCCGTCCGCCTCGGTGATCGTCAAGCTACAACCGGGCCGTTCGCTCGGCGACGCGCAAGTGTCCTCGATCGTCAACCTCGTCGCCTCCTCGGTGCCGGGCATGAAGCCCGAAGGCGTCACCATCGTCGACCAGATGGGGGGGTTGCTCACCAAGGGTGCCAACCAAAGCCAGCTCGGCATCGCCAGCGACGAACGCATCGCCTTTCAGCGCCGGGTCGAAGAAAAGTACCGCGCCCAGGTCGTGCAATTGCTCACCCCGCTGATTGGTGCCGGCAATTTCACCGCCGAAATCCAGGCCGATGTCGACTTGAACGAAACCCAGGCGACGCGCGAAAGCTATGACAAGCAAGGCGCGCTCCGCGTCGAACAGGGCCAGTGGACCGGCAACGGCAAGGACGCGCAAGCCCCCGGCGGCATTCCGGGCGCGCTGTCCAACACGCCGCCGCCCGCATCCACCCTGTCCGCCCCGCAGCCCGCCGCGACGCCGACCCCGGCACCGCCCGCAGGCTCGGGCGTATCGACCCCCGGTGCCGCTGCACCGGTGGTGGCGGCCGCTGCCGGAGCGGTCAGCGATGCGATGAAGGCGAGCGACCAATATTCGCGCGCTTATGATCTAGGGAAAGAAGTGTCGGTCAGCCGCACCGCGCCCGGCACGATCACGCGGCTGTCGGTCGCGGTGCTGCTGCGCGACCCCGAAACCGGCAAGCCGCGCGGCACCATGGAGATCCAGCAAGTCACCCAGCTCGTCCAGACGGCGGTGGGCTTCAACCCCAGCCGGGGCGACCGCGTCACCGTGATCAGCCGCAAATTCGCTGGCGGAACCGCGCTGGACGACAAGCAGCCCTGGTATGAAGCAGGCTGGCTGCCGGTGGTCGCGCGCAACGCAACGGCACTGGTGATCGCCTTGCTAGTCTTGTTCCTGGGCGTCCGCCCGCTCGCCAAGAGCTTGATGAAGAAGGACCCCGAACCGGTCGCGCCGCAGGACCGCCCGGCGCTCGGTCGCGATCTGCTGAGCGAAGCGCAGGGTGGCGGACAAGCTCCGCCGCCGCCGAGCGACCAGCCCGTCAGCATCGACGCGCTGGAAAGCGCCCGCAACTATGACGATCGCATCGGCATGGTGCGCGGCTTCACCCGCGACAATCCGGCGCGCGCCGCGCTCGCCGTTCGGGACATGATCAAGTCATGAACGCTCCCATGCGCACCTTTACCGGCGTCGAACGTGCCGCCGTGTTGATGATGCTGGTCGGCGAGGAAGAAGCCGCCGCGATCCTGCAGAAGCTCGACCCCGAAGAAGTGCGGCAGCTTGGCAAGGCGATGTTTGCGGTCGCCGATGTCAGCGAAGTCGAGGTCGAATATGCGCTCGACGATTTCGTCGGTAAGGCACGCGAGCGCACCGCGATCGGCTTCGACCCGCGTCCGCGAATCGAGGCGGTGATGACGCGCGCGTTGGGCCAGGAAAAGGCTGACAGCGTGCTCGCGCGGATCGTCCCCGCTGAAGATGCGTGCCAGCTCGATTTGCTCGACTGGCTCGACGCCAGCGAAATCGCCGCGATGATCGAGAAGGAACATCCGCAGATCGCCGCCGTGCTGATCGCCAATCTGGAACCGAGCGTCGGCGCACAAGTGCTCGAACTGATGCCCGATGCGGCACAGCCCGACATCCTGCACCGGCTTGCGCGGCTGGGGCCGATCACGCCCGAAGCGGTCGAAACGCTGCGCACGATGCTCGCCAACCGCGCCGGGGCCGCACAGGCATCGGCCGGGGTGACGCTCGGCGGCACGCGCGATGCCGCCAAGATCCTGTCGAGCGGTCGCAAGGCGACCGAACTGCGCGTGATGCCGAAATTGTTCAAGATCGACCGCGACGTCGCCAAGGCGATCGAGGAAGCGATGTTCGTGTTCGAAAACCTGCTCGAACTTGATGACAAGAATCTGGGCACGCTCATCCGCAACATCGACAGCGACATCCTCACCCGCGCGCTCAAGGGCGTGGACGAAAGCATTCGCGGGCGCTTCCTCGGCTGCATGTCGAGCCGCGCCGCCGACGGCATTCGCGACGAGATGGAGGCGCGCGGACCGATGAAGCTGAGCGAAGTGCTCGACGCGCAGAAGGTGATCATCCAGATCGCACGCAACCTCGCCAAGGACGGCACCATCCAGATGGGCGCAGGCGAAGACGATTATGTCTGAATTCACCGCCGGATTTTCCGCGCGCAGCCAGGGTGTGGCCGAAGCGCTGCAGGCCGCCTTCGCGCCGCGGGTCGCGGGCTTCGCCGCCGCCGATTTGCGCGAGCGCGCCGAGCGCGGGCCGGTTTCCTTCTCCCCGCACGGCAGCGAGGGCGAACGCCCGCGGCATTTCTCGCCCGCCGCCCCCGGCACCAATCCGACCGCAGGCTGGGATCCGTTCGATGCCAACCCGGCCCCGCCGACAACGCCCTTTGTCGACCCGGTCGCAGTCGCGCATGAAGCGGGCTATGCGATCGGCTATGTCGAAGGCGGCGACGCCGCGCGCGCCGAAATGACCGCGCTGGCGGAGCGCGACCGCGTCCTGCTCGAATCGCTCAGCCAGGCGCTGCAATCGAACGACCGGATCGACCGGGAAGCGGTTGCGCGTCGCTTGCGCGAGACCGTGCTGTTCCTGGTCACGCGGCTGGTCGGCGAAGCCGGCATTTCGTCCGACCGGCTGGCCCAGCGGATCGAAGCCGCCGCCGACTTGCTGACCGATGTTACCGAATCGGCGATGCTGCGGGTTCACCCCGACGATGTCGCCTTGCTCGAGGGCAAATTGCCCCGCCAGATCTTCGCGGTCGGCGATGCCAGCGTGGCGCGGGGATCGTTCGTGCTCGAAAGCGCGTCGACCATCGTCGAGGACGGACCGGACTTGTGGCTCGAACAATTGGCGCAAGCGATCGATCATGTCGCGGTGCCCGGGGCATGACCGCCCTGCACACCGTTCGCCCTGAGCCTGTCGAAGGGCCGTCGTTTGTAGCACCGCCGCATGTGGGGCGAGAGGTGCTTCGACAGGCTCGGCACCAACGGAACACCAAGAGCATGCCATGCTGAACCGCTTCACCGGCGACTATCTCGACGCGCTCGGCCTGCCCGATTTCGCGCCGCGACCCAAGGTATCCGGGCGCTTGGCGTCGTTTGACGGGCTGCTGATGGAGGCCGTCGGGCTGACACTACCGGTCGGCACGGTGTGCCAGGTCGGTGACCGGCAATCTGGTGTCGAAGCCGAAGTGATCGGTTTCCGCAATGGCCGCACCTTGTTAATGAACCTCGGCGGCCCGGCGGCCTTGCTCCCGCAAGCGCCGGTACGCCCGCTCGGACCTCCGGGCGAGGCTGAGGTCGGGGCGGCGCTGCTCGGTCGCGTGGTCGATGGCGCGGGCAAGCCGATCGACGGGCTGGGGCCGATCCGCGGTGCGGCGCGCTGGCCGCTTGCGGGCAAATTGCAATCGCCGCTCGACCGGGGTCGCGTGCTGCACCCGCTCGATGTCGGCGTGCGCGCGATCAATGGTTTGCTCACCGTTGGCCAAGGGCAGCGCATCGGCATCATGGCCGGTTCGGGCGTCGGCAAATCGGTGCTGCTCGGCATGATCGTGCGCGCGGCACAAGCGGATGTTATCGTCATCGGCCTGATCGGCGAACGCAGCCGCGAAGTCGCCGACTTCCTCGAAACCAAGGTGGCGGGCGAAGCGCGCAAGCGCGCCGTCGTCATCGCGGTGCCCGCCAACCATTCGCCTGTGTTGCGCATTCGCGGTGCGCTGCGGACCCACGCCATTGCCGAGGCGTTCCGCGCCGAGGGCAAGAAGGTGCTGCTGATCATGGATTCGCTCACCCGCGTGGCGCATGCCGGGCGCGAAATCGGCCTGGCGCTGGGCGAACCGGCCAGCGCGCGCGGCTATCCGCCCTCCGCAATCGCGATGCTGCCCAATCTGATCGAACGCGCCGGCACCGACGTTGCCTCGGGCGGGTCGATCACCGCCATCTATACCGTGCTCGCCGATGGCGATGACGGCAACGATCCCGTGGTCGACAGCGCGCGCTCGATCCTCGATGGGCATATCGTGCTCAACCGCGCGCTGGCCGAGCGCGGCGTATATCCGGCGATCGACATCGGCCCCTCGGTCAGCCGCGTGATGAACGACATTGTCGACAAGCCGCACCAAATGGCCGCGCGCGTGCTGCGCCGTCACCTCGCCACCTATGAGGAAAATCGCGATCTGGTGCTGATGGGGGCGTATCGCTCGGGTGCCGATCCGGCGATCGACGCCGCCATCGCCTGCCATCCGGCGGTGCTCGAATATATCAAGCAGGACCCCGACGAGATGGTCTCGCTGCCCGATGCCGCCGCCGAGCTGATCGGCGTGTTCGGCGATGGCTAAGCCCTCCAAGCTCGACCGCATTTTGCGGGTGCGTACGCTCCAGCTTGGCCTGGTCCAGGCCGAGGAAGCGCGCGCGCACGATCGCGCCGCCAGCGAACAAATGCTCAGGTCGCGCATTGCGCAGCTCACCGCGAACGTCTCACCGACACCGGCGGCGGCCCCCGTTGCGGGCTTTTCGCTGGTCGCCGCAGCGCATTTTCGCGAGCGCCTCCACCAATCGGCCGAAGCCGCCGACGGCCGCTTGCGTGCGGCCCAGGCAACCGCTGCGCGCGCTAGCGAAGCGACGCGCGAGGCTCGCCGCGACCAAAGCGCGATCGAGAAATTGATCGCCCGCGCCGATGCCGAGGCCGTGGTCAAAGCGATCCGCGCGATGGAAGCCGCACCGCCAACGCGCAAAATTCGGCACGATCCTTGCTGAAGCTCTGACGACGTCGATCGGAAGCTGCGAATCGACCCCGTTGGAGCCTGCATGATCGATCTGTTGCCCCTATCGTCTGCGCCATCCGCCCCCGGCCACGGACACGCCCCCGGCCGCAGGGGCGGCACGTCCGGCCATTTCGAGAAGACGCTCGGCGCGGTGGTTGAGGCGCGCGATACGACGACGGCAGCCGCGTTGGCCCCGGCGGCGATTGCCCGGCAAGCGGTTGCCGTGGGTGGCAAGGGCTTGCCCCAAGTCGTCCCCGCCAAAGCCGTCGCGGCCGACGGAAACGGAACCGTAGCCGTCCAAAACCCGGTCCCGTCTCCCGCTGATCCGACGATCCCGGCCTTCCCCTTGGCGACTGCATCCAAAGCCGCGCAGCCGGTCCAGGACCCTGCCGCAACGCTGCCAGAAAGGCCCGCGCCAAACGTGGTGCCGCAAGCGGATTATCGTGACCCCGAATCCGTATCCGCTAAGATCAACGCTGACGGCATATCCCTTGCCACGGGACCGACCGGGGCGGCACCGATCGCTTTTCCGACGGTCGCGACACCGACGCCGTTCGCGGTGCCTGCGGCGCTGCAAAGCGGGACTGGTAAAGACGCCCGCGCACCGACGACACCTGTGGCGACCACCAATCCCTTGCTCGTGGCGGCCGGGAACACTGGGGTGCCCTTTCGGTCTGCGGGCACCACAACCGCTCTGATCGCACCGGCAACGCCCGGCTGGCGCGACAAAGCGCAAGATCTCAGGACGGGCGCGTCCTCCGCCGCAATGGCCTTGGCAAATGCGCCCGCACAAACGACTGCCCCGCAGGCCGATATCGGCGAGGAAGGCCCGCCGCAGCCCGCGCTTGCGCAGCGCGGAGAGTTGCTCGCGCCGACAATTGCAGCACTTAGCTCCGGTGGCCTTGACGCGGTCATCGCCAACGCGACGCCACAGCGACCGGGCACGGTCACGACGTCGCAAACGCGGACGAACGAGGACGGTCTAACGTTGCTGCCGACGTCGTCCTTTACGGTCGGCAATGCGGATAGCCAGGCGTCGCCCGTCGCGACGATAGGGGCTTCGGCGGCCAGTGCCCAAGCGGCATCGATTGGGCCGCGCGTCCAGACGCTGGCGGCCTTTCTAAACGGGCGTGACGCCACGGTGGCACCCCCGACACTTGCAGCCGCGGTCTCACCGAAAGCAGCACGCTCCGCGGACCACCAGAGCAAAGCCGTACGCGTCGACGCGCAAGACGTGACACCAGCATCCCTGGCCAATCTGGCGTCACCCTTGGTTGCGCCCACGATCGCCCCTGCTCCTGTCGCTGTTACCGTGGCTGATCCCAATGCAGCGGCATCGCCTACGGTGACGACCATTGCCTCGCTTGCTGCGGCTCAGCGCCCGGTTTCGATCACAACGCTCGAGTCGGCATCGACGTCCATCGCGACGGCCGCTCCATCGCCGCGCGCAACGCCGGGCCGCATAGCGACGCCAGAGACCGCAGAGACGGCAAACGACGGCACCGAGACACCCAGCCCTGCACCGCCAGGGCGCACACCTGCTGCCAAGCCGGATGCGATCCTACAGTCCCTGCGCGCGCCGCTCGGCGGCATGCTCGCAGCGCAGCCCCCAGGCGCGCCGACCGGTTTGGAGACTCAGCCATTGTCGATCACGCTGCCGGATTCGAGTTCGGTTGCCACGACTGGCCAGCCCAAACCGCCGCAACCCGCAATCGTGGCGACGGCCCCCGAGCGATCCCCTCTGCCAGCGGCCCCTGCGCAAGCGGTAGCCTCTCTGCCTATTCCAACCCCGACAACCGTAGCCGCGTCGCCATTGCCGCAGCCGCTGCGCGTTTCGGATGCCATAGCCCCTGTCGGACAAGCCGCCGCAGCGTCCGCACCGGCAGCGCCGCTCCCGATCGTTGCCGCATCGAGCCCGAGCGCGCTACCTACATCCGCGCCATTGGCTGCACCCACGCCAGGGGTAGACCGTTCTGATACGCCAAGCTGGGTCGCCCAGCGCGACGCCGCCGTGCCAACCATCACCGTGAGCACGACTCCGCAGCCGGCCGGTCAAGTCTTCGCGGCGGCAATCGCGGCGGCGACGTCATGGCGCAGCAAGCCTGCGCTCCCGGGTCAAGGCGACGCCGCACTACTGGCCGCCGCGCTCAGCACCGCACCAGCCGCCAATCTACCCGATCAAACCGCCGTGGCGGCGACCGGAAGCACCAACGCGGCACCGCTCGACCTGCGGCAGGATCCGGGCTTGCAGCGCATGATCGATCACATCGAAACGCTCCGCGACGATGCCAATGCGCATGACACGCGCATCAAGCTTTCGCCCGACGCGCTGGGGAGCGTCGACGTCGCCGTGCGGCAGGAGGGCGACCGCGTCCACGTTCGCTTCACCACCGAACATGAAGCCACCCGCGCGCTGATTGCCGAGGCGCAGCCGCGCTTGACCGAACTGGCCTCCGCGCGCGGCGTTCGCATCGGCGATACCAGCGTGACCGCCGATAGCGCGGGCGGCGGCAACGGTGCCGCCCCGCAGCCGCGCCCAACGCCGCAACCTTCGCGAACGCCGCCCCGCGCGCGCTCCGACGCCACTGACGATCCCGTCGACCACCGCCTAGCTTGAAGATGAAGGACAGTATCCATGAGTGACGCCCCCAAGGAAACGCCCAAGAAGAAGGGTGGCATGATGAAGATCCTGCTGCTCATCGTCGGCGGGCTGGTGCTCATCGGCGGCAGCGTCGGCGGCGCGGTGTTCGCCATGCACGCCGGGCTGCTTGGCGGCAGCAAGGCCGCACCCGAGCCAACCGGCCCACGGCTGGTCCCCAAGGCCGAGCAGAAGCGCGTCGGCACCGGTGAGGGTGCCGAGGGAGCCAAAGGCGGCACCAAGCCACCGATCGGCGTTGGCGGCGACAAATATGCCTCGAATTACTACGCCATGGACAAGGAGTTCACCTCCAACCTGCAGGACAGCGTCCATTTCGTGCAGGTCGGGGTCGCCGTCTCCACGCCCTATGACGATTCGGTGATCGAGAACATCAAGACCAACGAAATCGCGGTGCGATCGGCCATCCTGATGGCGCTCGGCGACACCACCGAGGAGCAGGTCTTCACCAGCGATGGCAAGAAGGTTTTGCAGCGTCGCATCGCCAAAGCGATCAACGATACGCTCAAGGAAAAAGAAGGCTTTGGAGGCGTCGGTAACGTTTACTTTACCAATTTCGTTGTTCAGTGAGGCATGGTTAACGAAGGCCTTCACAGCGCGAGCGACAGGCGGGAGCGGCCCCGGCGGACAGCAGAGCATGTCACGCTGGGGACGGCCAACCTCAACCCGTTCGGCGACCTGCATACGGTGCAGCATTTGTCCGCGCGGCTCGCGCGCGGCGTGCGCGCCGTGTTCGAGCCGTTGCTGCGCCGCGAGTGCCGCACCTGGGCCGAGCCGCTGGTGGTGCAGCGCCTGGCCGATTACCGGGTCGAACGCCCCGACGGGCTGACCGCATGGCTGCCAATGGCGATGACGGCGGCAGGGGCACCCGCAGCCGGACAAGCGCTGGCGGTGCTCGACGGGCGTTTCGTGATGGAATTGCTCGATCTGTTTTTTGGCGGCACCGGAGCGGCACCCGCCACCTTGCCCGCCGAATTCACCCCCGCCGCCGAGGCGATGATCGCCCAGCTCGGCCGGATGCTGGCCGAGCCGATGCGCGCCGCATGGGAGCCGCTCGCCCGGATCGAGTTCACGCCCGGCCGGGTCGAAGCGAACCCCGCACTGATTACCGATCTCGACGCCGATGACGCCGTCGTCATCACGCGCTTCGGGATTGCCTCGGGGACCGCCAAGCCCGTGTTTCTCGACCTGCTCTATCCGGTCACCGCGTTGAAGCCGCACGGCCCGTCCCTGACCGGCAAGGTGCATGGCAAGACCGCCGAGCCTGATCCGGCCTGGCGCACCGGCCTCACCCGCGCGGTGATGGACGTGCGCTTCCCGATCCGGTCCGTGCTGGCGGAACCGATGGTGTCGCTGAGCTTGCTGATGGAGCTGAAGGCGGGTGACGTGATCCCGATTTCGGTCGGCGGCGACGTGCCGGTGATGGTCGGGCGCGACCGGCTCGGCGCGGGCACGGTCGGCACATCGAACGGCAAGGCCGCGATCAAGCTCACGCATATTTCCTACGACCTAGACCGTGCTTTCGGGGGTGAATTGCAATGACCGACTTGAGTGGCGGATTCCCCGTCGATGCCAGCCTGGCCGCCAATTTCCGGCTGCTGCAGGACGTCGATGTCAAGCTGACGGTCGAGATCGGCTCGACCTCGCTCACGTTGCGCGAATTGCTCGCGCTTGGCGAAAGCAGCGTGATCGAGCTCGACCGACAGGCCAATGAACTGCTCGATGTGCTGGTCAACGGCACGCTGATCGGGCGCGGCGAAGTGGTGATGGTCGGCGACAGCTTCGGCGTGCGCATGACCGAATTGGTCAGCCCCGAGAAGCGGGCCTGATCGTCATGATGTGGTCCTATATCCTCAAGCTCGTCGTGCTGCTGCCGCTGGTGTGCGGCCTGATGATCGGGTGCCTTTATGCCTGGCGTCGGCTGGAATCGCGGCTGCCGGGTCAGCCCGCCAACCGGCTGCTCAAGGTCACCGAAACCATGATGATCTCGCCTAGCGTCCGGCTGGCGGTGATTGATTTCGAGGGGCGCAAGCTGCTCGTCTCGGTCAGCCGCACTGGCGTCGCCTTGATCGATCGCGGTGGAGACGCACGATGAGCGTCAAGGTCATTCGCAAAGGCTGCGGCCCGGCGCTGATCAAGCCATCGGTGGCGCGCGCGCTGCCGTGGGGCAAGCTGGCGCTGATGCTGCTGGGCGTGGTGTTCGCGATCCTGGTTGCGCACCCGGCCTTCGCCCAGGCCGCCCCGATCGCCGTGCCGACCCCCGGAGCCGGCGACGCCGCCGATCGCGCGTTGAAGGATCTTGGCGGTGGCAATGCGCCGATGGCGCTGAGCTTGCAGATCCTGATCGTGATGGGGCTGCTGACGATCCTGCCCGGCATCCTGCTGATGATGACCAGCTTCACGCGCATCATCATCGTGCTGGCGATCGTGCGCCAGGCGATGGGCCTGCAGCAAACCCCGCCCAACCAGGTGCTGATCGGCCTGTCGCTGTTCCTGTCTTTCTTCGTGATGGCGCCGACGATCACCCAGATCAACGCTACCGCGATCCAGCCTTATGCCGAGAGCAAGATCGGCGCGACCGACATGATCAAGGCGGCCGCGATCCCGCTGCACACCTTCATGACCAAGCAGACGCGCAAGAAGGACATCACCATGTTCGCCGGCATCGCCAAGAGCGGGCCGTACAAGCAAGCGAACGACATTCCCTTTTCGGTACTACTGCCCGCCTTTGTCACCAGCGAGTTGAAGACCGCGTTCCAGATCGGTTTCCTGGTGTTCCTGCCGTTCATCGTCATCGATCTGGTGGTCGCGACCGTGCTGATGTCGCTCGGCATGATGATGCTGTCGCCGACGATCATCTCGATGCCGTTCAAGCTGCTGCTGTTCGTGCTGGTCGATGGCTGGGCGCTGACGATGGGCAGCCTTGCCAATTCGTTCGTGAATTGACGCGATGCGCAGCACACAACCGTTCGAGCTGAGCTTGTCGAAGCCTGCCCGCAGCACCTGCCGCGGTCGCCGTGGCGCGCTGCCCTTCGACAGGCTCAGGGCGAACGGAAAGGAGCGTTTCTGATGGACGCGGAATATTTCCTGACCGTCGCCAATCAGACGATGTGGGTGCTGGCGCTCGCCGCCGCGCCGATCCTGATCCCGGCGCTGCTCGCCGGGCTGATCACCGGCATGATCCAGGCGGCGACCTCGATCAACGAACAGACTTTGTCGTTCGTGCCCAAGCTGATCGTCGTCGGGGTGTCGATCCTGGTGTTCGGCAGCTTGATCCTGGGGCTGCTCACCGATTTCACGATCGGGATTTTCGAACGGATCCCGGATCTGGTGCGATGAGCGCGGGCCGGGCCCTTTCTTCTCCCCTCCCGCTTGCGGGAGGGGCTGGGGGAGGGGAGTGCCGTTATTGCGCGCAATGCTCGCGCCACGCCCCTCCCCTAACCCCTCCCGCAAGCGGGAGGGGAAGATGAACGGTCCGCTCGGCTTCGGCCTGTCGGTCGAGCCGCAACTCTGGGCGCTGATCTTCGTGATGGTGCGCGTTGGCGCGGCGTTCATCGCGGCTCCCGTGTTCAGCGCGGTCTCGATCCCGGTCACGGTGCGCGTCACGCTGTCGGGTGCGATCGGCGTGCTGGTGCTCTCGGTGCATCCGGTGGTGCCGCCTGCACAGATCTTCGCGCTCACCACCTTTCTGGCGGTCGCGGCCGAGGCACTGGTCGGCTTCGCAATGGGCTTTATCCTGCAAATCGCCTTCGCCGCGCCGATGATTGCCAGCGAAGTGATCGGCACCTCGATGGGGATCGGCTTTGCGTCCGCCATCGACCCGCAGAACGGCCGCTCGACCCCGGCGCTCGGCCAGTTCTTCTCGATGATGCTGACCTTGCTGTTCCTCAGCGTCAACGGCCACCTCATCCTGGTCGAGATGATCGTGAAGAGCTATGATGCGCTGCCACCGGGGGCGGCCTGGCTCAAACCCGCACAGCTTGAAAATATCGCCTTTTTCGGTGGCTATACCTTCCTCGCGGGATTGTTGCTGGCGCTGCCCGTCGGCTTCCTGTTGCTGTGCCTCAACCTCGTCGTCGGCATGATCTCGCGCTCGGCACCGTCGCTCAACCTGTTCGCGGTCGGCTTGCCCGCCAGTCTCGCGGTCGGCGTCGTCGCGCTGGCGCTCGGCTTTCCGGCGATGGGGGATTATCTGCTCGTCATCATCAACGAAGGCCTTGCCGCCACCCAAAGCCTGGTGCTCGGCTGATGGCAGACGAATATGGTGAAAAGACAGAAGCCCCAACCGCCAAGCGCAAACGCGATGCGGCGGAACAGGGTGACATCCTCAAATCACGCGAGTTTGCAACCGCGCTGGTGATGCTCGCCGGGTGCGCCTGGCTGGCGATGATGGGGCCGTCGCTGGTTGGTGCCTGCAAGGAGATCATGACGTCGAGCTTTTCGTTCGATCAGCGCGATATCGAGGATTTCTCCCCCTTCCGCCCGCTCCTGCAAAGCGGCTGGAAGCTGGCACCGGCGATCGGCTCGCTGCTGGTGGTCACGCTGGCGGCGGCGATCCTTGGCCAGGCCGGGCTTGGGCATCTTGGTTTCAATGGCAAATTGCTCGCACCCAAGGCATCGCGGATCAACCCCGCCTCGGGCCTGCAGCGCATCTTTGGACCGCAGGGGTGGATCGAGCTCGGCAAGTCGCTGCTCAAGGTGGCGCTGCTCGGCAGCATCGGCTGGTACATGCTCGAACAGGCGTCGCACACCACGATCGGCCTCGCCTCGACCAATATCGGCACCGCGGTCGCCGCGCTCGGCGGCACCTTCATGGGGATTTTGTTCGCAATGGCGGGCGGGCTCGTGATCATCGCGGGCATCGACGTGCCGCTGCAATTGATCCAGCTGCTGCGCAAATTGCGCATGTCCAAACAGGCGATCCGCGACGAGCATAAGGAAACCGAAGGCTCACCCGAGGCCAAGGGCGCGATGCGCCAGCGCCAGCGCGAAATGGCCAAGCGCAACATGCGCGCGGCGGTGAGCGAAGCGCATGTCATCCTGACCAACCCGACGCACTTTGCAGTCGCCCTGCGCTACAATCGCGAGTCCGACCAAGTGCCCGTCGTCGTTGCTAAAGGGCGCGGCGTGGTGGCGCTCGCGATCCGCGAATTGGGGGCGGAGGCGCGGGTGCCCGTGCTCGAATATCCCTCGCTGGCGCGCGCCGTCTATTACACCAGCCGCGAGGGCCAGGAGGTGCGCGACGACCTCTATGTCGCGCTGGCGACGATCCTTGCCTTCGTGTTCGGGCTCAATGCCGCAGCGGGCGGCACGCCGCCGCCGGTGCTGGTGCCGCCGAGCGCGCGCTTCGACGAAAATGGCGTGAAGGAATCCTAAACATGACCGCCCGCCCGTCGTTCTTACATATGAGTTTTGGAGCAGGACCACAGCCATGGTGACCACCACCGCAACCCAGTCGATCCTCACCTCGCTCGGGGCCGGGTCGGGCGTCGACACGGCATCGTTGGTCGCCTCGCTTGTGCAAGCGCAGTTCGCCGCCAAGAACGCCTCGCTGACCAAGCAGGAAAATACGCTTACCGCGCAAATCTCCTCGGTCGCCAAAGTGCAAAGCGGCATCACCAGCTTTGCCTCCGGGCTCAAGACGCTGGTTCAGGGCGGCACCCTGGTGACGCAGCCGACCAGTTCGAACACGAGCGTGCTCACCGCGACCGCGCTCCCGGGTGCGAAATTGTCGGGTCTGGCCGCGTCGGTCGAGGTGACCCAACTCGCCACCGCGCAGGTGGCGACCAGCGCATCGTCCTTCTCCGGCCGCGATGCCACCGTCGGCACCGGCAATCTGACGCTCACCTTCGGCACCGCAACCGTCGACAGCGGCGCGTTGACGGGTTTTACCGCCGGTGCCGCCCAACCGGTGACCATCGCCATCGACAGTGCGCACCAGACGCTTTCGGGGATCGCATCGGCGATCAACGCCGCGTCGGCCGGGGTGACCGCGAGCATCGTCACCGATGCCAATGGCACGGCGCGTCTGACGCTGAAGGGGGCGACCGGCACCAATCAGGCGTTCACCCTCTCCAGCGACACGCCCGCCCTGTCCGCGCTCAATGTCGGCGTCGGCCAGAGCGCGACCACGATCGGCAGCGCGGCCGGCAACGCCCAGCTCAAACTGGACGGCGTTAGCGTCGAGCGCTCGAGCAACACCGTCTCCGACCTGATTGAGGGGGTGAAGCTCGAACTCACCGGCACTGCGGTCGGCAAGCCGGTCACCTTGGGCAATACCAAACCGACCGCGGCGCTGTCGCAAGCGGTGACGGATTTCGTCGATACCTACAATCAGCTGCAAGCGGTGCTCAAAACCGAGACCGATTCCACCACCGGTGCGCTGCGCAACGACAATAATGCCACCAGCCTGGCGCGCGCGCTGCGCGCGTTGCCACTAACCACGCTGGCGACGGGCGCGGCCGCGGGCGACCCGATCAATCTTGCCTCGATCGGGGTGTCGACCAATCGCGACGGCACGCTGAGCGTCGATTCAACCAAGCTGAACGCAGCTCTGTCCAAAACCCCTGACGCAGTGGAAGCCTTGTTCGCCAATGGCACGGGCGCAACTGGCGGCGGCATCGCCGCAGCGCTCGATGCGATCTCGACCGCGGCGGTCGACCAGAAAGTGACCATTAACGGCAATGTCGAACATATCGGCCTGGTTGGCAGCACCGCGCTTTATACCGCTGCCAAAACCAAGGTGACCGACGCCGAAGCCAAGGTCACCACCGACACCGCCGCCTATCAGGAGCGCCTGACCAAGCAATATGCGGCATCCGATGCGCTGGTGGCCAAATACAAGGCATCGCAGACCACGCTGACCAACCAGATCGCGCAGTGGAATAAAACCGGGTGAGCACCGCCTACGCAACCGCGTTCGGGCGCAACCCGGAAACGACCTATCGGCAGATCGAACTCGCCGGGCAGACCGCCGAGGCCGATGGCCCGGCGTTGGTCCAGCTGCTGTATGATGAGGCGATCCGTGCGCTGCGCGGCGCGGCATGGGCGGCCGAAAATGGCAATTATGCGATGAAGAGCGACAAGGTCACCCGCGCCACCGCAATCCTGTTCGCGCTGGAGGCGGGGCTGGATTTTGACGCCGGCGGCACCGTCGCCCCGGCTCTGGCCAACCTGTATGCCGGGGCGCGCCAAACCGTCGTCAATGCCAGCATCGGCAGCGATCCGGGCCCGTTCCGGGACGTCGCGGCGACACTCGACGAAATCGGCCAGGCCTGGCGTACGGTGCGCGCCGCGTGACCGGCACGATCCTGGCGATTGACGACAGCCGCACCAGCCTCAGCGTGCTCGGCCAGCGGCTTGGTCAGCTCGACTATTTGACGGTGCTCAGCGACAACGGTTCAGAAGGGCTCGACCTGATTACCGCGCGCGGGTTCGATCTTGTCCTGCTCGACATGGTGATGCCCGGCATGTCGGGCCTTCAGGTGCTGCACGAAATCCGCAGTAATCCTGATACAGCGGACTTGCCGGTGATCATGATGACCAGCCACCGCGATCCCGCTGCCGCGATTGACGGGCTGGCGGCGGGTGCGGACGACCATGTCGCAAAGCCGCTCGATTTCGATGTCCTCGCCGCGCGCATTGCCCGCGTGCTTGCCCGCGCACGGCGGATTACCGACCTCAAGCGCGCCAATGCCGCGCTGGATGCCCGCGTCGCGACACGCGCGATCGAACTGGGCGAGACCAAGGCCACGCTCGCCGCCACCCAGGCCGATCGCACGCGCCTGACCGCCTCGATCAAGACGCTAACCGACAAGATCCAATGGCTCAGCCGAACCAGCGTTTCGCGCTGAAATAGCCGATGATGCCGATGGTGATCGCGATGCAAATCCCGCCAATGGCATCGAACGCCCACGGCTCCTTGGCATAAGGCAACCCTTCGACATTCATGCCGTACAGCCCAGTCAGGAAGGTGAGCGGCAGGAAGATCAGCGCGACGATCGAGATCAGCAGCGCACGCGAATCGATCTGTTCGGCACGCAGATCGGTCAGCGATTCATGCATCAGTGCCGAGCGCTCGCGGATCGCTTCCAGTTCTTCGGCCATGCGCGCCGCGCGGTCGGCCGCAGAACTGAGATGCAGCCGGTCATCATCATGCAGCCAGTCGCAGGGAAGCGCCGCGAGTTTCTCCAGCGCGGCGCGCTGCGGCTGCAGGAAGCGCCGATAGCCGATCGCGGCGACGCGCACCTTGGTCACCCCGCGGCGCAGTTCGAACACCTTGTCGGCGTCGAGATCGGCTTCGCAATCATCGAGCCGGTCGCCGAGATCAGCAACTTCGGGATCGAGCTCTTCGGTAATCGCCACCGCGAATTCCGCGATCAGATCGCCGGGGTCGCGAATATGGCCGCCTTCGATCAGCTTCACCACATCGTCGATCGCGGTCACCGCCCGCCGGGTGACCGAAATCACCCGCCCCGCCACCGCCCAGATCCGCAGCGACGCGAGCGGGTCCGAGGTGGTCATCGCTTCGTTCGAGCGCCCGCGCAAATTGAGAAACGCGCCATCGCCCACCGCATCGCAGCGCGGGCGCGATTCGGACGTGGTCAGCGCATCGACGATATAATCGGGGGCTTTGGCGGTGTCGGTCAGCCACGCCTGCGCATCTTCATTGTTCGAGGTGAGATGCACCCAGACAAGGTCGCCGGTCGCCGCGATGGCCTGGCCGATGTCGATCCGCGCCGCCTTGCCGTCGGCAACGCAATAAGCAAAA
Source organism: Sphingomonas sp. PL20 (assembly GCF_017875905.1). NCBI lineage: Bacteria > Pseudomonadati > Pseudomonadota > Alphaproteobacteria > Sphingomonadales > Sphingomonadaceae > Sphingomonas > Sphingomonas sp. PL20. The sequence goes on from NZ_JAGINH010000002.1 coordinate 3,776,664, forward strand.
CCGCTCATAGTTTCTCCAGCCAAACCGAAAGCCCCGGCTCACGCGTAACGGGCGGACCTGCGCAGAGGATCCGCACCGCATCCGCACGCGCGCGGTCCAGAACGGCAGACGGAGCGGATGCCGCCGCATAAATCCGGTCGGCCAAGGCGAGCGCGCGCGCCTGGGCAAGCGTGAGATCGTCGGGATCGTCCGAGACCAGACGGATATGGACGAGTTGGTCGCGCTGCGCGGTCGGCGACTGCAGCCATGGCTCGACCGCGTCTGGCCCCGCAGACAATGGATCAAGCGCTCCCCCTTGCGCAAAGGCCGCGCCCAGCGCGCGCCGCCGCGCCTCCAGCGACGGGAAAGCGAGCCGGATCGCGGCACGCCAGCGGAACAGCGCGCTCGCAAGGGGGCCGAGCGTTTGTGGCAGCAGCGTCTCGAGCCGTTGCCGCACCGCCGCCGCCAGTCCGGCCGAGGCCCCGCCGGTGCCAATCGCGACGATCACGGGGTTGCGATCGATGATCGCGGGCAGCGTGAAGTCGCAATCATCGGGCCGATCGACCGCGTTGACCAGCACGCCGCGCGCCTTCAGCCGCGCGATGACCGCTTGCGCCTGTGCAGGTTCTTCCAGCGCAACGATCGCCAGCGCTGCGGTCGCCGCTTCGCCAACGATTTCGGCCCCGGCGCGCTCCAGCAAACGACGCTTGGCGTCGGCGGCTTCGCCGGTTCCCACAAGAATCACCGGCCGCCCGGCCAGCCGCACAAACAGCGGCAGACTGTGCAGACGAGCGTCGTCAGTCACCCGGCGTGAGCCATTCCGGAATGCGTTCGGCGGCGAGGATCGTCTCGGGCAGGATACGGTCGGCCACCACCGCGAACCGGTCGCCATCGACCAGCACTTCGGGCACCAATGCGCGGCTGTTATAGGTTGACGCCATCGTCGCGCCATAAGCGCCTGCGGTGCGGAAGATGGCGAGGTCGCCGCTCTTCACGGCATCGATGTCACGGCCCATCGCGAAGGTGTCGCCGCTTTCGCATACGGGCCCGGCAATGTTCGCGATCATGCGGTCGCCGGTCGGATGGACCGCCCTGAAATCATGCCAGGCGTCGTACATCGCCGGGCGCGCGAGATCGTTCATCGCGGCGTCGACGATGACATAGGGATTGATCGCGCCGGGCTTGACCCAGATCACCTTGGTCAGCAGCACACCGGCATTGCCCGCAATCACGCGGCCGGGTTCGAACATCAGCCGCACGCCCCAATCCTTGGTCGCGCGGGCGACCATCGCGCCATATTCGGCGGGGCTCGGCAAGACATCCCCTTCGCGATATGGCACGCCCAGCCCACCGCCAAGATCGACGCGTTCGATCGGGAAGCCGAGCCCGCGCAAGTGCGCGACCAATTCCCCAACGCGGCGATACGCCGCCTCCAGCGGGGCGAGATCGCTCAACTGGCTACCGATGTGGATCGCGACGCCGCGCAGCGCGAGGCCGGGCAAGCCCGCCAATCGCCCGAAAATCGCCGGAGCCTGGTCGATTGGCACGCCGAACTTGTTTTCGCGCTTGCCGGTCGAAATCTTGGCGTGGGTGCCGGCATCGACATCGGGGTTCACGCGCAGCGTCGCATTGGCGACGAGCCCGCGCGCCGCCGCCAGCCCGGCCAGCACGACGCCTTCTTCTTCCAGCTCGAGGTTGAACTGGCCGAGCCCTGCCTCCAGTGCGGTGGTCAATTCGGCGACGGTCTTGCCGACGCCCGAAAACACCACGTCGCTGGCCGGGATCCCCGCCGCCAGCGCGCGCGCCAGTTCGCCGCCCGACACGACATCGGCACCATAGCCCGCATCCGCCATCACGCGCAGCACCGCGAGATTGGGATTGGCCTTGATCGCATAAGCGAGGTGGATATCCCCTGCCCCGGCCAACCCTTCGCGGAACACGCGCGCGTGGCGCTTCAGCGTCGCAGTCGAATAGACATAGACCGGCGTGCCGACAGCCTCGGCGATCACCGACAACGGCACGTCTTCGCAGTGCATCGCCCCATCGACGAGCGAAAAATGATCCATAAATTCAGCCTAAATCAATTGGGGGGCGGCAAATCGAAATCGTCGCCGCGCCGCTGCTGCGAGTTCTTGAGCACTCCGTCGCTGCGCTCGGGGCGGGCCTGGTTGCTCGGTTTTATCAAATCGGCAGGCGTCGGCGTGGCGGTCGCCCCATAAGGCGCGACCGGCAATGGCTGGCCCTTGGGCGGTTTCAAGGTGGTCGCCGAACCGCAACCCGCAAGCAGCGCGATCGACCCGAGGACCATCAAACCCGGCACCCGCGTGAGTGTCATGACCGTTTCCCTTCGCGCGCCGCCGCAATCGCCGCCCGCACGCGCGACGGCGCGGTGCCGCCAAAGCTCGTGCGGCTGGCGACCGACGCATCGACCGACAACACGCCATAGACGCGTTCGTCGATCCGCGCATCGATCGCTTGCAAATCGCCGAGCGGCAGCGCGTCGAGCTTCACCCCCAGCGCTTCCGCGCGCGCCACCGCCTGGCCGGTGATGTGATGCGCCTCGCGGAACGGCACGCCCGCTTCGCGCACCAGCCAGTCGGCGAGATCGGTGGCGGTGGCGAAACCGGCCTCGGCCAGCCCGCGCATCCGGTCGGTACGGAAGGTCGCGCTTTCGACCATGCCCGTCATCGCCGCGATCGACAGACCCAGCAGATCATGCGCCTCGAACACCGGCGGCTTATCGTCCTGCATGTCCTTGGAATATGCCAGCGGCAGGCCCTTCATCGTCACCATCAGCGCGGTCATGCAACCGAGGATGCGCCCGGCATGGCCGCGCACCAGCTCGGCGGCATCGGGGTTGCGCTTCTGCGGCATGATTGAGCTGCCGGTCGACCATTGATCCGACAGAGCGACGAAGCCGAACGGCTGCGACGCCCACAGCACGAACTCTTCGGCCAGCCGCGACAGATGCAGCGAACATTGCGTCGCCGAGGTCAGATAATCGATCGCGAAATCGCGGTCGGACACACCATCGAGCGAGTTGCGCGTCGGCCCGTCAAACCCGAGCGCCGCCGCCGTCATCTCGCGGTCGATCGGGAAGCCGGTTCCGGCAAGCGCCGCCGATCCCAGCGGCGACAGGTTCATCCGCGCGCGCGCATCGGCAAAGCGGCTGCGATCGCGCGCGATCATTTCATAATAGGCCATCAGATGATGGCCGAGCGTCACCGGCTGCGCGCTCTGAAGATGCGTGAAGCCCGGCATCACGCTGTCGGCATGCTGCTCCGCCCGCGCGAGCAAGGCGTCCTGAAACGCCCCCAACGCCGCATCGACCTCATCGATCGCATCGCGAACCCACAGTTTGAAATCGGTCGCGACCTGGTCGTTGCGCGAGCGCGCGGTGTGCAGCCGCCCGGCAACCGGGCCGATCGCCTCGGCCAGGCGCGACTCGCTCTGCATGTGGATGTCTTCGAGCACCATGTCCTCGGCCACGCCATGCTCGGCATAGTGCGCGGCAACGGTGTCGAGGCCAGCCGAGATCGTGGCATCGTCCTCGGCTGAAACGATGCCGGTCGCGCCCAGCATCGCGACATGCGCCTTGGACCCGGCGATGTCCTGCCGCCACAAACGCTTGTCGAATGGGATCGAGGCATTTATCGCCCGCATCACTGCGGTTGGCCCCTCGGCAAAACGACCGCCCCACATCGCATTGGATGCGCCCGATATGTCTTTACGCTCGGTGATGGTCCCGGTCCTGCTGCTCGGAGTGCTTGGGGGGTGCGATAAGCAAGTCTCGTCCAACGGGCAAGACGCGCTCGCGCCCACCGCCAATTCCACTCAGGCCGCCGCAGAGCCAGCCGCGACCCATGCAATCGACCGCAGCCACAAGGGCGAAGCCGCCCCCACCGTCTCGTTCGAAGGCCCCGATGGCAAGCCGATGACGCTCGCGGCCTTCACGGGCAAGCCAGTGCTGGTCAATCTGTGGGCGACCTGGTGCGGCCCGTGCGTCAAGGAAATGCCGACGCTCGACGCGGCGGCGGCAACCATCCCCGTCGCGACGATCAGCCAGGACAAGGACCGCGCGACCGTCGCCGGCTTCTTCGCCAAGCATCCCTTCACTCGGCTGAAGCCGTATCTCGATAAGGACCTCGGCCTCAGCGTTGCCTATAACGCCAATTTGCCGATGAGCATTCTGTTCGATGCGACGGGCCACGAACTATGGCGCAGCACCGGTGGCATGGACTGGACGAGCGCCACCGCCAAGGCCGCCCTCGCCGAAGCCAAATAACCCGCGCCGCTTAGATACAGCGCGAATCGCGCTCCGGCGCGGCGGCGCTGCGCGTCTTCCACACGCCATCGGGGCCTTTATATTTCTCGCCCGGCGCGGTCTTCAGGATGAGATTGCAGCCGCTGGTGAAGGCGAACTGCTCGACCGTGGCACCCGACGCCGCGCTTTGTTGGGTATACGCCGCCTTGCGCTGGATGTTGATGTTGTTGACCAGCGCGCGCACCGCCGGGCTCGCGCTGCCGACCACGCCGAGATAGCCATCGGGCTGCTCGCCCACTTCGCCCGCCGCGCGCGCCGCCTGATAGGCCGGGTCGCGCTGCGCCAGCGCCGCGGTCGCACCACCGACCAGCAGCAGCATCGCGATCGATATCTTGAGCCTGTTCATCAGAAAATCCCCGGTTGCGACTGAATCAAATTCTTGGCCTGGCCATCAAGACGATAGACCACTTCCTGCGTGACGCTGATGTTGAGGTTGATGACGATCGGTTTGTCGGGCGCGGTCACGTTGACGCATGCCGTCTGGGCAAGACACAGCGCACACAGGCCGAGGATCGTCAGTCTCTTCATCACGCCGTTGCTCGGCCAGTCCTTCATCTTCGTCAATGCTGTTTCGGTCATGGCACGGTCCTGCTGTCGGAGGGCTGAATGGGGGTGGAGGGCACAGGCGGGGGCGGGGTCGCGCGCTTATTCTGTTCTTCCAGCAAGGTGGGCAGATTGCGTTGGATCAGCCGCTTTGGATCATAGTAATTTTGCACCGAATCCGCGAGCTGGCGGAACGGTGCGGAAATCCTCAGGTTGAACACGATCGGCAGCTTCTGCAGCCGGTCGAACAGGAAATTGCGCTTGGCCCCCGCGCCTTGCGCAATCCCGGCGAAACGCACTTGCGTGATCACCTCGCCCGCCAGCGGACCGTTCATGACGATGTCGAGATTGCGATAGCGCAGCGATTTCAGCGACTGGAACGCGAAATTCCCCCAAAAGCCGAGGTCCTTCTGCGTAACTTCGCCGACATAGGCGATCGTACCGCCACCCGGGCGCACCACTAGATTGCCGTTTTCAATCCGCCCGCCGCGCGCATCGAACACCATCGGCAGCGCGCCATCGAAAATTCCGGTGGCGTTGAGGTTCTTGAAATCGAACTGCTGCAGGAACTGGTCGCCCTGCACCCCGGCCACGCGGAAGGTCAAATGGCGCTCCTGCGCCTCGTCAAAGTCGAGCAGGGTCGGTTCCAGCGACAGCCGACCCCCGGCAAAGGGCCATATCCCCTGCTCGATCCGCACGCGTGCGCCAGGCAGCAATTGATAGCGCACCGTACCGTCATTGACCGCAATGCCCGGATTGAGGCTCTTGATTGTCGTGATCTGACCGGGCGCGCTCTCCAGATTGAGCAGATCGGTGAAGCGTACTTCCCCGGCGATTCCGCTGGCCGGGCCAAAGGCGGCGGCGAGATCGATGCCGGGGGTGCGGAACACGCCATCGCTGGTGACGGCTTGCGGGGTCCAGCGAATGTGTCCCTCGCCGCTGACCGCGCCGACGACATTGGCGATCACACCATAGGTCAGCTTGGTAAGCTGATCGGGCTGGAAGTGCGCGCCAAAGCTGATCCCGGGCACGGCGAGATCGGCGTGACCAAGCCCGGTGCCCAGATCATGCGCGATCACGACAGTGGCCACCTTCACGCCCTGTGTCGGCTCGACCAGCGTGCCGGTGGCGGCGATGCGGTTGTCGGCCAGCGTCAACGCGACCCCGCGCGCGGCCAGCGGCTGAAAGCGTGGTGAAGCGGCACTGTCGGCGACAGAAAGCGCCCCTTCGAGCGACAGCGTGTTGCGCGCAAAGCGCCACTGGCCGTCGGCACCGGACAAAAGCAATGGGACAGTGCCGATCTGCCCCCCCGCGCCGGTAAAGCTGCCCTGCGGGAGGTTCGCCGCGAACGCGCCCGACAGCGTCGCGATATCGAGCCGCGTGATCCGCTCGGCCGTCCCGATCCGCACGCCCAGCCCCGCCAGCGTGAAGCGGCGATCGGCCAAGCTCCACTGCGCTTGGTGTGAGACCAATTCCAACGAGGATGCGCCGAGCGTCCCTGCCAGCCGAATCGGCCCAATCGAACCGCCGCCGCGCAGCATGCCGCGCTCCAGCCGCACCAGGCCGCCATCGCGCGGGCATAGCGTGACCGACGAGCGCCGCAGGTCCATGCCCGACACGCGCAGCCGCTCGAACCCCAAAGGTGCGCAGCTCGCATTGACGGTCAAGCGCGATACGCCATCCCATACCGCCGCGATCGGCAGGCGCAGCGAGTCGACGCGTCCATTGCCAAGCGGACCGGATAGATCGATTTTGGCCGTCACCTGGGTCGTACCGTCGCGGCGCGCGGTGAAGGCGACGGGCATTTGCGCAAGGCGCGATGTCCCAACGCCATAGGCTTCGACAACCGCTTGCCCGATCAGCGGCGCACCGACGGCCGCCTGCGTTACCTGGGCCCGCACCGTCGGCAGTCCCCCACCCGCCACTTCGGCGATGCCGCCCACCCGCCAGCCGCCGCCCGGCCAGCTATAGGCGATTCCGCTTCCGCCCCCGACGCTGAGCCTTGCGCCCGACGCGGCGGCGAGCGCCAGCCGCGATACGGTAACACGCCCGCGCGCACCGTTGAGGATGGCGGAGAGGTGCGCGTCTGCCGTCACCGCCTGCCCTGCGGCCCGCGTCGCCTTTGCCACCTGCGAGACCAACGGCGCGATCGGCGTACCGGCACCGGCGGTTCGCCACGAATCCAGCGAAGACAGCATGGTCTGCGGCAGCCGCGCCTCGACCGCGCGCGCGCCACCATCAAACGCGAAACCTCCCTTGGCATAGCGATAGCGCCCGGCGAGTGCCGCCTGCCTTCCGGCCACGCCGCCGGTGGAGAAAGCGCCGGAATGCAGATCGACCGTGCCCGACATGTCCGTGGCCGAACCTACAAACGCCACGGGGCCCATGATCGTACGCGCCTGCGCGCCCGGCACAGCCAGCGCAGCGACGCCAAGCTGTGCTTTCCCTTTCCAGCGGTCGAGCTGGCGATTGAACACCAAGGCGAGATCGGCCGTTGCCCCAGTCGCGCCGAAACCTGCACAGCCTACCCGCGTGGCGCGCACCGGCCCGCTGATGCTCGGTCGGCTGGCCAGAACGTGCACGGCAACGTCGGCGGAGACGTCATCCAGGCGACAACCGTCCACCGCAAGCCGTCCGGCCACCGCGCGCACCGTGCCGGAAAAGCCATCGTCGAGCGCACCCGTACCCTCCACTCTCAGCGCAACCGCGCCATAAGGCGTCGCCAGGGCGATGCGCGCATCGGCAACATCCGCGCGAATCGCGGGCAGCGCGAAGCGCGCGCCCGAAGATGCAGGCAGCAAGCGGTCGAGTGCGCCAAACGAGACCTTGCCATCCGCCAACCGCGCCCGCAGCGCGACATGACCGACGCGGATCGCGGTGACGCCAGCGCCGGAGAACCACAGGCTGGTATCGACCTCCACCCAGTCGGCGCGCAGATCGGGATTGGCCGGATCCCCGATGACGACATTGGTCAGACGCTGCGTGCGCAGGCCGATCTTCTCGATCTGGTAGCGCGCCGGAACGGCGCGCGCGCGGAGCGCATCGTCGATGAAATATTGGGCCAGCGGTTTGCGCGTCAACCACACGCCCAGCAGGACGGCCGCCAACACCAAGCCGAGCGCGCCCAGGACATAGGGCCACCGCACCCGCCGTGCGAGGCGCTTCCCGGTTCCTGCCGCCACGGCCTCGCTCACTCGACCTCCCGTACCCACCTCGCCTGGGCGTAACACCCCAACAACCCAGGGCACGCAAGATCGTTGCGCGCGGATCGACTGGAAAAAAGGGAGATGGCTGGATGCCCCGTGAGGATTCGAACCTCAATAGGCGGTATCAGAAACCGCAGTCTTACCATTAGACGACGGGGCATCAGCGGGAGCCGTCTAGGGCGCAGAAATGCGTGGGTCAAGGCGTTTTGAGGGGAAGCCATGCGCCGAAATTTTGTCGCACGTGCGACAAAGCCCTTGCCCGCTTCTCGCGTTTTTCGGGCGCATCTAGTCCGATTCCGCCTTTGCCAACCTATGGGAGGGTGCCGTCAATATTGTCGGACACTTAGGTATCTAGGATCGCTGTGTGGCCGGTCGCGCGATCCCTATCCGGTCATTTGATCTCTCAAGCGCCACGCCGACGGCACTTCTATTCCAATGGCGAGGCGCGAGACACTCCCATACGCCTCAGCACGATCGCGGCCAATTCCGCCACGGTCTCGGAAGCCGCAGTTCCCCCCTCTCGCATAATTTCGATCACAGCGCGCTCGGCTTCGTTACGCACGGCCATCCGGTTGTCTTCAGAATTAAGCAAATCGCCGGCATCGGTGCCCAGCGCATGGGCGATCCGCCGAAGCCAGTCGATCGTCACTGGGCGCTCGCCGACTTCAAAGCGACTTATTTGAGTCTGCGACGTGCCCAGCGCCTCCGCTACGGCCTTCAGCGTGATACGCTTCGCCGTACGCAATTCGCGGATGCGGTTAGGCGGATTATCGAGCAGTCTCGTCATCGAAGCGGGTCTCCACGCTCACGCCCAATCTTGAAATCCATCGTACCCCGCCCCGCAAGTACTTTCACACGTTGCAGAGCGCAAAGGCGCTTCCTCATGTAGCCACAGCCCTGTCGCTTGCCGGTCGACAGACCATCCGCTAGGATCGCCGCCAAGCACCGAACGGCGCGCGACCCGCGCGCCGCGACGGCAGAACAGAATAAGCGAGTCACACGGCATGGGGGATCGATCGCCCGATATGCCGTACCGGCAGGTGAAGCCTGCCCGTTCGGCGCCGACCAACGGCAAACCAAGAGGCGGCACCGCGCTCGCCGCGCGCGGGCGGGATCCACGCCATTTTGCCGCGCTGGACCTTGGCACCAACAATTGCCGCCTGCTGATTGCGCGGCCACAAGGCGATGGCTTTGCCGTGATCGACGCGTTTTCGCGGATCGTGCGGCTTGGCGAAGGGCTGGCAAGTTCAGGCCGCTTGAGCGATGCCGCGATCGAACGGACCATCGCTGCCTTGAAAATCTGCGCGGAGAAATTGAAGCGCCGCAACGTCACCTTGTCGCGCGCAGTCGCGACCGAGGCGTGCCGCCGCGCCAGCAACGGGGCCGACTTCATCGCGCGCGCTTATGCCGAAACCGGGATTTTGCTCGACGTTATCACCGCCGAGGAAGAGGCGCGGCTGGCGGTGCTCGGGTGCCATGCGCTGATCGAGCCCGGCGAAGACCCCGCCCTCGTCTTCGATATTGGCGGCGGGTCGACCGAATTGGTCCTCGTCGACACGCGCGGGCCCGACCCCAAGGTGCTCGACTGGCACAGCGCGCCATGGGGCGTGGTGTCGCTGACCGAGAGCGCGGGCCATGGCGACGGGCCCGACGGCCGCGCGGCCGCTTATGCGCGGATGCGGACATTGGTGACCGACAGCATGGCCCCCTTCGCGGCGCGCTTGCCGCGCAATATTGCGGTGCCCCGGCTCCTTGGCACCTCCGGGACCGTCACCACGCTGGCGAGCGTGCATCTCGGCCTGTCGCATTATGACCGCGCGCAAGTGGACGGATTGATCGTGCCGGCCAGCGCCATGCGCCGCATCAGCGCCGACCTTGCGGCGATGGACTTGCGCCAGCGCGCGCAATTGCCGTGTATCGGGACCGAACGCGCCGATCTGGTCGTCGCGGGTTGCGCGATCCTAGAGACCATTCTCGACTTGTGGCCGGCCGAGCGGCTCGGCATCGCCGATCGCGGGATTCGCGAAGGCATCCTCCGACGTTTGATGGGAAATGGCGCATGAGCCGGGATGGCGGCGGCCTCAGGGTCCGCGTAAAGACGGCGCGCAAGCGCACGGCGCAATCGACGCGCTGGCTCGAACGGCAATTGAACGACCCCTATGTGAAGCGCGCCAAGGCCGACGGCTTTCGCAGCCGCGCGGCCTATAAATTGAGCGAGCTCGACGAACGCTTCGCCTTTTTGAAGGGCAAGCGCCGCGTCGTCGATCTCGGCATTGCGCCGGGTGGCTGGTCGCAAGTGGTGCGGCGGCTGGTGCCCAAGGCAGCGATCGTGGGGATCGATTTGCTCCCCGTCGATCCGATCGAGGGCGTGACGATCTTCCAGCTCGATTTCATGGCCGACGTCGCGCCCGAACGGTTGATGGCGGCGCTCGACGGTGCGCCCGATCTGGTGCTGTCGGATATGGCGGCCAATACCGTCGGCCATCCGCAGACCGACGCCTTGCGCACGATGGGGCTGGTCGAGGCGGCTTTGGCCTTTGCGATCGATGTGCTGGAGCCGGGCGGCGCGTTCGTCGGCAAGGTGTTTGCAGGCGGTGCCGACACCGCTTTGGTCGCCGAAATGAAGCGCAATTTCGCAAGCGTGAAACACGCCAAGCCCGCCGCCAGCCGCAAGGCGTCGAGCGAATGGTATGTGGTGGCGCAAGGCTTCAAGGGCCGCGCCAAGGTCGCAGCGGATCCGGGCGACGCGTAAATCCGGCGTGCGAAGCGACGGTAAGCGCGAGGGGGAACCCCGCACCACCGCCGTCCTGCATTTGGCTGATCCGCGTCTAACGCAAGGCGTTAGCCGCGGGGATGATCAGCCTTCGTAGTCTGCGCCGAGATTCTGGTTGCGCGGGGGCGCTGCTGCGGTGAGGCGCAGCGCTTCGGCCGACGCCGAAAGCGAACCGACCGCATCGGCAACGTCGTCATCGTCCATCTGCACGCGCTGCAGGCCGGAGATGACCGATTCCTGCAGATGCGCCGGGTGGACCAGCTCATCGGCGATTTCGCGCAAAGCGACGACGGGGTTCTTGTCGCGATCGCGATCAAGCAGCAACTCAGCGCCGCCCGAAATCTGCCGCGCGCGCTGGGCGGCGAACAGGACGAGATCGAAGCGGTTGGGAATCTTGTCGACACAATCTTCGACAGTGACGCGCGCCATGAACGGCTTCCTTGCTTGTACGACGATAGTCGGAAAGGCGGCGATCTAGGCCGGAAGTCCGTCAGAGTCAAGGAAAGCGGGTTGCATCCCACCAACGGCCCCGCCACAGCAGGGCAATGGAGAGCCCGCCCGAACAGCCGACCTTCACGGTCGATGGCAACCGCCTGACCATGCTCGACACCGGCCCCAGGCGACTCGACACGCTGATCGCGCTGATCGACGGTGCCAAGGCCACGCTGCGCATTATCTATTACATCTATGTCGATGACGCCGCCGGAGCGAAGGTGCGCGGCGCGATGATCCGCGCGGCGGCGCGCGGGGTGAAGGTGTCGCTGGTGGTCGACGGCCTGGGCAGCGAAGTGGCCGAGAGCCATCATTTCTTCGAGCCGCTGCGCGCCGCCGATGTCGACGTCTGCCGCTTCGTGCCGCGTTGGGGGCGGCGCTATCTGTTGCGCAACCACCAGAAATTGGCGCTGGCCGATGGCGAAACCGACGATGCGCGCGCGATCATCGGCGGGTTCAATGTCGAGGACAGCTATTTCGGCACGCCCGCCGAGCAAGCCTGGCGCGACCTTGGCCTGTTGGTCGAAGGGCCCGCCGCACAGCGCATCACCGGCTATTTCGACGCGCTGGCGCGCTGGGCCAAGCGGCCCAAGCCCCCGCTGCGCGCGCTGCGGCGTGCGTTGAAGGCGTGGAGCGAGCCCGATGGCCAAGTGCGCTGGCTGTTCGGCGGCCCGACGCGACGGCTTTCCCCTTGGGCGCGCGCGGTGAAGAACGATCTGGAGCGTGCCTGCCATGTCGATCTGATCTCGGCCTATTTCGCACCAAGCCCGGGGATGCTGCGACGGCTCGACGCGGCGGGGCTGCGCGGCCAAATGCGGATCGTGCTCGCGTCGAAGAATGACCATGGCGCGGCGATCTGGGCCTCGCGCTTCACCTATGCCGGGCTGCTGCGCAAGCGCGTGCAAATCTACGAATATCAGCCGACCAAGCTGCACACCAAGCTCTTCCTGATCGACGACGTGGTCTATATCGGCTCGGCCAATTACGACATTCGCAGCCTGTTCCTGAACCTGGAAATGATGCTGCGGATCGATGACCCCGCCTTTGCCGCGCATGTCCGCGCCTATGTCGATGGTGAGGTGGGCCAGTCCGAGCGGATCACCCTCGAACACTATCGCGCCACCACCGGCTGGTGGACGCGCACCAAGCAGGCCGCCGCCTTTTTCGTGATGACCGTGCTCGACTATAATGTAACCAAGCGGCTCAATTTCGGGCGCGAGCGGTGAAGCGGCAAGCGCGGATCGATCGCGATTTCGCGTTGCTGTTCACCGTCATGCTGACGATCGCGGCCGGCAACACCGCGCTGCAATCGGTGCTGCCCGCGCTCGGCCGGTCGCTGCACGTGCCCGACAGCGCGGTGGCGGCGGCGTTTTCGGTGTCGGCGTTATTGTGGGTGCTCGCGGCCCCGTTCTGGGCAAAGCGGTCCGACCGGCATGGGCGGCGCGCGATGATCCTGCTCGGGGTGGGGGGCTTTGTCGTCTCGCTGAGCGTATGCGGCGTGTTTCTCACCGCCGGGATCAATGGCTGGATCGGGGGGACGGCAGCGTTCCTCTGCTTCATCTTCGGGCGGCTGATCTACGGCACCTTCGGCGCAGCGGCCCCGCCTGCAGTCCAGGCGTTGGTCGCAGGCAGCACCACGCGCGCGCAACGCACCAAGGCGCTGACGCTGCTAGGGTCCGCCTTCGGACTGGGCACGATTTTAGGGCCCGCCATCGCCCCCTATCTGATCCTCGGGTCGGTCGGCGGGGTCGAGATCGGTTTGGCGGGTCCGGCCTTCCTGTTCGCGCTGTTCGGGCTTTGCGTGTGGGTCGCGGTGCGCCAGATGCTGCCCAACGATGTGATACCGCAACCGGGGACGCATGGCGCGGCCAATGCCTATCCCTCGATCGGCGGGCAAAGTTCGGGCGCGAGCATTACGGCGGCGACCGAACCGCATAGCGAACAAGTGGGCTATACCGACTCACGCATTCGCGGCTGGATGATCGCCGGGCTGATCATGGGGCACGGCCAGACGATGACCGGCCAGGCGATCGGCTTTCTCGTCATCGACCGCCTGCATCTGGCCCCGGCGCTCGCGCTGCAACCGACCGGCATCGTGTTGATGATGGGTGCAGGGGCGGCTTTGCTGGTGCAATGGGGGATCATCCCCAATCTCGATCTGCGGCCGCGCGCGATGATGCTGGCGGGGCTATTGATCGCGGCGCTGGGTTGCGCGCTGACCGGGCTTGCCACGTCGCTTTACAGCATCGCCTGTGCCTATGCGCTGGCCAGCGTCGGCTTCGGCTTTACGCGCCCGGCCTTCACCGCAGGCGCGTCGCTCGCGGTCGGGCACAATGCGCAAGGCGCGGTCGCGGGAAAGGTTACCTCGATCAACGGCGCGGCATTCGTGTTGGGGCCCTCGATCGGGGTGGGGCTCTACGAAGCATGGCACCCGCTGCCCTATCTGACAGCGGGTGCCGCGATGTTGCTCCTGTTCCTCTATGCCCGCCTCACCTTGCGCGAGCCGTCAGCGATCTCCCTCGCGGGGGCGCAATTGCCCCGGTGAGACGAAACCGATCGGCTGCAGCGAGGCCGCATCCTGCTTCAGCCGCGTGCTCATCGATTCATATTCGCGTTCGAGCTCAGGCGTGACCGAGGCGCGCGATTCGCCCAGCGCGATCTCGAAATGCGCCATCGTCACTTGCGTGACGGCGAGCGATTCGCGCAACGCGGTGAGCCCCGCGCGCCGCACCAGATCCTCGAGATCGGCCCCGGTGAAGCGATCGGTCCGCCGCGCGAGTTCGTCGAGATTGACGTCCTCTGCGATCGGCATCTTGGCGGTCTGGATCGCCAGGATGCGCGCGCGCCCGTCGAGACTGGGCACGCCGACATAGATCAGCTCGTCGAACCGCCCCGGTCGAAGCAAGGCCGGGTCGATCAGATTGGGCCGGTTGGTCGCACCGATCACCACGACCGACTGCAATTCTTCCAGCCCGTCCATCTCGGCAAGGATGGTGTTGACGACCCGCTCGGTCACTTGCGGCTCGCCCAGCCCACCGCCGCGCGCGGGCACGAGCGAATCGAGCTCATCGATGAAGATCACGCACGGTGCCACTTGCCGCGCGCGGGCGAACAATTTGGCGATTTGCTGTTCGCTCTCGCCATACCATTTGCTGAGCAGATCGGACGATCGCGTGGCGATGAAGTTGGCCTGCGCCTCGCGCGCGACCGCCTTGGCCAGCAAGGTCTTGCCGGTGCCGGGCGGGCCGTAGAGCAGGAAGCCCTTGGCCGGACGAATGCCCAGTCGCCGGAACGCATCCGGGTCCTTTAGCGGCAGCTCGACGCCTTCCTTCAGCCGCATCTGCGCCGAATCGAGACCACCGACATCGTCCCAGCGGACGCGCGGTGCCTCGACCATCACTTCGCGCATCGCCGAGGGCTGCACGCGCTTCAACGCATCGACGAAATCCTCGCGGGTCACGGCCAGCGTGTCGAGAATCTCGGGCGGGATCGTGCCCTCCGACAGGTTGAGCCGCGGCATCAGCTTGCGCACCGCCTCGATCGCCGCCTCGCGCGCGAGCGCGGCAAGGTCGGCCCCGACAAAGCCATAGGTGGTGCGCGCCAGCTCATCGAGGTCGACGCGGTCGCCCAGCGGCATACCACGCGTGTGGATGCCGAGAATCTCGCGACGGCCGCGTTCATCCGGCACGCCGACGACGATTTCCCGGTCGAACCGGCCCGGGCGCCGAAGCGCCTCATCGATCGCCTCAGGGCGATTGGTCGCCGCGATCACGACGACATTGGCGCGCGCTTCCAGCCCGTCCATCAGCGTCAGCAATTGCGCGACCAGCCGCTTCTCGGCCTCGCCCGACACTTGCCCGCGCTTGGGCGCGATCGAATCGATCTCATCAATGAACACGATCGAGGGCGCGGCCTTGGCCGCTTCCTCGAACACCTGACGCAATTTGCCTTCGGATTCGCCATACGCCGAGCCCATGATCTCGGGCCCGTTGATCAGGAAGAATTCAGCGGCGGATTCGTTGGCGACGGCGCGCGCAAGCCGCGTCTTGCCGGTGCCGGGCGGCCCGTGCAGCAACACCCCCTTGGGCGGATCGACGCCCAGACGCTGGAACAATTCGGGGTAGCGCAGCGGCAATTCGACCATCTCGCGCAACTGGTCGATCGTCGGACCCATGCCGCCAATATCGTCATAGGTGACGTCGGCCCGGCGCGCTTCCTTCGGCTCTTCATATTCGGGCCGAAGTTCAATTTCAGTATGTTCGTCCACATGCACCACGCCCTTGGGCACCGTGGAAATGACCGCGAGGCGGATTTCCTGGAGTGCATAAGCCGGCGCGCGCAGCATATTCTGGACGCCGGGCGGCATGTTGTCGACGCGCTGCTGGCCCGCCGTCGCGACGACGTCGCCCTGCGTCAGCGGGCGGCCCAGAAAGGTGCGCTTCAACGCGTTGGACGAGCCCTGCAGCCGCAGATTCTGCTGCGCGGGCGCAAACACCACGCGCGTCGCTGCCTTCGATTCGGCGCGGCGGATTTCGACGAAATCGCCCGATCCGACCCCGGCATTGGCGCGCTGAAGCCCGTCGATGCGGATGATCTCCAGCCCTTCATCCTCGGCATAAGGCGCGACCGCGCGCGCGGGCGTGGAGGACTTGCCGACGATCTCGATAACATCGCCTTCGCCAAGGCCGAGCGCCGCCAGCAGCGCGCGGGGCACATGCGCGAGCCCGCGCCCACTATCCTCGGGACGGGCGTTAGCGACCTGCAATTTCCGAATCGGCGTCTCGACGTCCGCCATAGTGTCTGTTCCTCGCTTGAACCCGTCGCTGCACGAGGCAGGCGGCCGGGTGTTGAGCGCGCGAGATAGGAACGTGGTTCCACAAATGCGAGAGCACGGGCGAAGTCGCCTTGGAAGGCGTTGATAAAACAAAAAAAGGGCCGACCCTGAAAAGGATCGGCCTTGAAAGTTTTAGGAGAGGATGCCTGAAAGGCACCCCCTATGTGCCGCGCGGCGTTCCATGTTGCAAGTGCGAAAGAACCGATTGCGATTGCGCTTTCTGCAATCGGTGCTTTTCTTTTGCACCTGAGAAATGTTAGCTTTCGAGCTAACGGTATTTTGGTGCGCTGCACAAGATAGCGCAACCATAAGGGAAGAGGCCATTCCACCATGCGGAGATTGCCGCCATTGACCGCAATCGAGGCGTTCGTGCAGGTCGCACGGACGGGGTCGATCAAGGCTGCGTCGCAGGAACTCGCTTTGTCGCCGCCGGCGCTCAGTCGACGCATTCAGGCGCTGGAGCGCTTCATCGGACGCCCGCTGTTCGAACGGCGGCATCAAGCCGTCGTGCTCAATGCCGATGGCGACCGCTTGTTGCAGCAAATTGCCCCGGCGCTCGACCAATTGTCCGACGCGGTCGAGATCATGACCAGCAACACCGACGTGCTGCGGCTGCGCCTTGGCATCCTGCCGCTCTACGCCTCGCAGCGGCTGTTCCCGCGCTTGCCCGAACTGCGCGCCAAACACCCCGAATTGCACCTGGATGTCGACACTGCGCAACACGGCCTGGCGCGGCTGGGCGAAGGGCTGGACGCGGTGATCGCGCTCGCGCGCGAGATCGACCCGTCGCTGTACGCGCGGCGGCTGGATCGCAATCAGGTTTATGTGATCGGGGCGCGGCACTTGCGCGAAGGTGCCGACCCGATCGTGCGACCGGAACAACTCGCGGGCCTGACCGCCTTGGTCCATCGCGATATGCCCGATACGTTCAGCGCCTGGCGCGCGGCGGCGGGGCTGACCGACCTGGAGCCGCTGGCGATCGACCATTTCGATTCGGGGGCCTTGATGCTGGAGGCGGCGGCGCAGGGGCTTGGCATCGCCTTCATGCACGCCAGCCATTTCGAGGATGCGCATGACGACCGGCTGGTGCGGCTGTTCGATATTCCGGTGGAAAGCCCGTACAGCTATTGGTTCGCCTGCCGACCGCGCGCGCTGACGCAGCGCCCGGTGAAGCTGTTTCACGACTGGCTGATCGACACCATCGCCGATCCGAGCGTGTAAGTCTCCCTCTCCCCACTGGGGGAGAAGGGTCGGAGAGAGGGGCCGTAACGGGTGCCCCCTTGATACTGCCCCTCTCCCGACCTCGCTGCGCTCGGCCACCCTCTCCCCGCAAGCGGGGAGAGGGAGATCGTTACTCGGCGCGCGCCTTCACGATCTTGCCGGGCTCGCGCGGCGGCTCGCCCTTGGGGAGCGCGTCGACATGCTCCATGCCCGAGGTCACTTCGCCCCACACGGTATATTGGCCGTCGAGGAAACGCGCATCGTCGAAGCAGATGAAGAACTGGCTGTTGGCCGAGTTCGGGCTCTGCGCGCGGGCCATCGACGCGACACCGCGCACATGCGGCTCCTTTGAGAATTCGGCGGCGAGATTGGGCTTGTCCGAGCCGTGCATACCGGTGCCGGTGGGATCACCGCCCTGCGCCATGAAGCCGGGGATGACGCGGTGGAACACGACGCCGTCGTAGAAACCATCATTGGCCAGTTCGGCAATCCGCGCGACATGGTTGGGCGCGAGATCGCCACGCAACTTGATCACAACATCGCCGCCTTCGCCATTTCCGGTGTCGAGCGTCAGGGTAAGGGTTTCGGGAAGTTCGGCCATGGTGGCTCTCCTGCTATTATCCGTAATGGTCCGCCGTAGCGATGCCGGGCACGGCTGGCAAATCCGCAACCGCCCAGCCAGCGCGCGGGGCCGCCTTCGCTTGGCTTTGCGACGGGGCGACGCTACACCGCGATCGTCGCGTGGCTGAGGAGGTCTGACATGAGCGAGACCGATCTGCCCGAAACCGACGTCGATAGCGCGCAGCTCGACGAGGACGATCGGCTCAAGCCCGAATTTGTGCGATCGGTGCTCGATGCCGTGGAGGATGGCGATGCCGAGGCCGCGCGCGCGCTGGTCGAGCCGCTTCACCCCGCCGACATCGCCGATCTGTTCGAGCTGACCCCGCACGAATTGCGCGCCGCGCTCGCCACCGCGCTCGAAAATCTGCTCGACGGCGAGGTGTTCGCCGAGATGAACGATTATGTCCGCGAGGATCTGATCGACGCGCTCTCGGCCACCCAAGTCGCCGACATCGCCTCCGAACTCGACACCGACGACGCGGTCGCGATCATCGAGGACATGGAGCCCGCCGACCAGCGCGAAGTGCTCCGCGCGCTCGACCCCGATGATCGCGCCGCGATCGAGGAGGCGCTGCGCTATCCCGAGGAATCGGCCGGCCGCTTGATGCAGCGCGAGCTGATCGCGGTGCCCGAACATTGGTCGGTCGGCGACGTGATGGACTATCTGCGCGGACATGAGGAGCTGACCACCGATTTCTGGGAAATCTTCGTGGTCGACCCGGCGCACAAGCCCGTTGGCACGGTCGCTTTGTCGTGGATCCTGCGCACCCCGCACGGCATCGCCATCAGCGATGTGATGCAGCGCGAACAGACGCTGATCCCGGTCGACATGGACCAGGAAGAGGTGGCGCTCCGCTTCCAGAAATACGCGCTGATCTCGGCTGCCGTGGTGGATCCCGCCGGGCGGCTGGTCGGGATGATCACCGTCGACGACGTGGTCCACATCATTTCCGAAGAAGCGGGCGAGGACATTCTGCGCCTGTCGGGTGCTGGCGACGGCGACATTAACGAACCGATCCATTTGACCGTGCGCACGCGCATCACCTGGCTGGTGGTAAATCTCGGCACGGCGATGCTGGCGGCGTCTGTCGTCGGGCTGTTCCAGGGCGAGATCGGGCGTTTCGCCTTGCTCGCGGTGCTGATGCCGATCGTATCGGGTATGGGCGGCAATGCCGGGACGCAGACGCTGGCGGTGATGGTGCGCGCGATCGCCATCAACCAGCTGACCAGTTCCAACACCGGCCGCATGATCTACCGCGAATTCCGCATCGCCGCCGCCAATGGCGCAATGCTGGGCGCGCTGATCGGGATCGGCACCTTGCTGATCTTCGGCAACGTCAATCTGGCGATCGTGATCGCGATGGCGATGGTGATCAACAATCTGATCGCGGGTCTCTCGGGCGTGCTGATCCCGGTGACGCTCGACCGGCTCGACGTCGATCCCGCCGTGTCGTCGGCGGTGTTCGTGACGATGATGACCGATGTGATGGGCTTTTTCTCCTTCCTCGGGCTGGCGACGCTGTTCGGGCTTGGCGGTTAGCCCATACGGCCCCATTTGGCGCAGATGCCGCTGCATTTAACCAAGGTCGCGTTCGGCGCGACCAGCCTCGACCATCTCGCCGAACGTCTGCGCCAGCGCGGGGCCGAAGGGCCGGTGTTCCTCACCACACGCTACCTGCCCAAACGGCATGAGGAAATCGCCGGGCCGGGCGCGGGTGCTGGCGGATCGCTGTTCTGGATCATCAAGCACACGCTGGTGGCACGCTCCCCGATCCTCGGCTTTGGCGAGGCCGAGGGCGGGCGCGTCGCGATCCATATCGACCCCGAATTGGTGCTGACCGAAGGCCGCCCCAAACGCGCGCATCAGGGCTGGCGCTACCTTGAGGCGACCGACGCCCCCGCCGACCTTGGCGCAGGCGTGGTGGCGGGCGATACGATTCCGGCGGCGCTGCTGGGGAAATTGTCGGCCTTGGGGTTGCTATAGCGGCCTGCGGGTGCGGTCCGCGATTGCGCCACCGCCGCGCCACCACAGCCAATCGCGCCGCCCGCCGCCTTGGTCTTGCACTTGGGGCTGCCCAGCACCGTTACCGTGCCCAGCCCCGTGGTCATCACATCGGCAAAATAGCGCGCGCTGGCCGTGATCGCACCGGCCCCGCCATTGCGGATGACGATCTGGTCGGCGCGCAGCGCGGTCGCATCGATCGTGCCTTTGCCACTGGAGATGATCCGCACTTGCGCGCCGCGCCCACCCAGCGTCAGCGTGCCCGCGCCGATCAGCGTCACGGTGACCTGTTCGGCTTCGATCGCGGGTGCCACGATCGCGCCACCACCCGTCAATTGTACGTCGACGCGTTGCGCGCGCAGCGGGCCGGTGATGTCGAGCTTGCCGCCCCCGATCACGGTCGCGCCGCGCAAGTCGGTCGTGCGCAGATAGACGACCGCGCCGCCACTCGCGCTCCGGGGCCCGGCGCGCACGATCAGCGTGCCCGCCTCGACATGGACGTCGACCGCGTTGGGCGCACCCGTGATCCGCGCGCCCGGCCCGGCGCGCGTCGCCAGATGCACCTCGACCGGGCCGTCCACACGGACCCGATCGAATTGGGTGACAAAGGCCGTGCGGTCCTGCGCCTCAAGCGGGGCGGCGACGGCCAGCAGCGGCAAGACAAGCGACAGACGATTCATCGCCGCCGAGCATCCCCGCCCGGGCCGCCCCATGCAAGCGCGATCAGCCGCCGCAATGCACCTCGCCCGAGCCAATCTTGGTCGTGCTGCATTTGGCACTGGTGCCAAGATCGACATCGCCCGACCCGACCACCGAGACCGACGCGCTGCCGATCACCTCGGCGCGGACATTGCCCGAGCCCGCCACCGATACGCTGGCGCTGCGCGCTTTCAGCCCGCCAGCCGCGACATTGCCCGATCCCGCGACATCGACGGTCAAGCGATCGACCGTGCCCTTTGCGGCGATGTCGCCCGATCCGGCGACCGACAGCTTGGCGCGCGGCACCGTCAGTTGCGCGATGCTGAGATTGCCCGACCCTGCGCTGTCGCCAGCAAAATCGCCGCCCGCCACGCGGTCGATCGCCAGATTGCCCGATCCCGCGATTTGCGCGGCGACGATGCGCGGCATCGTCACGAACACTTTGACGCCCTGATGATGGCCGCCCCAACTGAAGCCGCTATTGCGCTTGCGCCCCACCCGGAGCGTGTCCCCGACGCGCTCGATCTTGAGCTTGTCGAGTTCGGCGCTCGGGCCCTCGGCGCGGACCGAGAAACCAGGGCCGACGCGCACATCGACATCATCCGATCCCCGCAGCGCGACCCCCGTGAAATCAGCAACCGCGAAGGTCCGTGCGGTACCGGTGCCCGTAGCGGGTACGCCGGTGCCACCATCGTCTCCATCAACCGAGCAAGCCGCCAATGGGGCAGCGGTCAACAGCAAAGCGGGGAGCAAGAGGATGGCGCGCATAAGGGTCTCCTGTGTGTTGTCATAACAATACACCCCTGGATCGGCTGCGCAACAAAAAAGGGCGGCTGTCGCCAGCCGCCCTTTTTCGAGTTTCAATCGCCACTCCGGACAGGCCGGGGCGGATCAGGCCGGCGCCTTGTCCTTATTGTGGATCGCGGCGGCCTTGCGCAGGATTTCGAGGATCTTTTCCTGTGCGGTCGGCTCGTCGACCTGCTCCATCGCGGCGAGTTCGCGGGCGAGACGGCTGGTCGCACCTTCGAAGATCTGCCGCTCCGAATAGCTTTGCTCGGGCTGGTCGTCGGCGCGGAACAGATCGCGGACCACTTCGGCGATCGACACCAGGTCGCCCGAATTGATCTTGGCTTCATATTCCTGGGCGCGACGCGACCACATCGTGCGCTTGACGCGGGGCTTGCCGGTCAAGGTTTCGAGGGCTTCGCGCAGCGTCTTGTCGCTGGACAGCTTGCGCATGCCCACGCTTTCGGCCTTGTTGGTGGGAACGCGCAACGTCATACGTTCTTTTTCGAAGCGCAGCACATAGAGCTCGAGTTGCATCCCGGCGATTTCCTGCCGTTGCAGTTCGATCACACGGCCAACGCCGTGCTTGGGGTAAACGACATAATCGCCGACGTCGAAGGACAGCGCCTTGGCAGCCATTCCGTAAGACCTTTCTGTGGACCGGGGTTCCCGGGGCAGCGCGTCCGCAGCAGCAAGGCTGACGGGGCGCATGCGGGTGTTGGTTGTGTACGTCTCCGTGGTCGGAAGTACGCTCGCTGGCGCTTCCGTGCGGACCTTTTAACAGAGTCGTAATAAAATTACCAGCCAAACGTCGCGCAATGCGCGGCGTTAACGCGCAAAGGCGTTCCCGGATCGGGATTTCAAGCCACAGAAGCGCAGATCAGTCGCCTGCGCCGGGCTCGGCCGAGAAGTATTTGTCATATTTGCCGGCCTCGCCCTTATGCGCATCGGCATCGGCGGGGGTCTGGTCAGCCTTGCGCGTGACGTTGGGCCATTGCGCGGAGAAGGTCGCGTTCAGCTCCAGCCAGGTTTCGACATCCTTTTCGGTGTCGGGCAGGATCGCCTCGGCCGGGCATTCGGGCTCGCACACGCCGCAATCGATGCATTCGCTGGGGTTGATGACGAGCATGTTCTCGCCTTCGTAAAAGCAATCGACCGGGCACACCTCGACGCAATCCATGTACTTGCACTTGATGCAGGCATCGGTGACGACGTAGGTCATTGAAACACTCCCGGAGCAACGAACCGGTTGCTGCTATGCCCGAGCGCTTCCGCCGTCAACGCCTGCGCGCATCGAAGGCGCATTTTCGATCAAGTCGACATAACAGGCGCGGGCTTCGTCCGCCGGGCCCCGCCGCATCGGCAACGCGGCGACACGCAGCGCGCGGACTCGTCCGCCAGGGGTAACAAAGGCGATGACGCAGCCGACGCGCACCAGCGCGGCAGGCTTGTCGATCGCACGGCCGTCGAGCCGAACATGCCCGCTTGCGGCCATCGCTTGAGCGATCCCACGCGTCTTGGCGATCCGCGCGAACCACAAAAAGCGGTCGATCCGCATCATGCCCTGCGTCGCCGCCAAGCCGTTACACCGCCAGATCCGCCAAAGCCGCGAACGCCCCGGCCAGTGCGGTGTCGCGCGGCGGCGGCGCGGCACGCACCGTCGGGAGCCCGCGCCAGGTCCACAAGGCCGCTGTATCCGTTCCCCCAGGGGCCGGGCGGAACCCGAACCCCGCCATCAGCCGTTCCAGCGTCGGCCGCGTCACCCCCATCGACAAAGCGAGCGCCGGATCGAGCGCGAACGGCTTGCGACCCGCTGCCCCCCGCGCCTCATGCGCCGCGCGCGCGATCCGCTCGACCAGATCGATCCGCACCGCCTGCGCCGCGACCGGGCGATAGCCGTGATCGAGCGTCGCGCCCGGCGCGCTACGCTCCAGCACCGTCGCCCCGTCGCGCGGGCCCGCCTCGACGCCCGCGCCGATGCGCGCCGCGCGCAACACGCGCCGCCAGCGCGCCGGGCCGGGCTTGAGCAAGCGCGCGTCGAACACGTCGAGTGCGCCGATCGTCACCCCAGCCCCGCGAAACGCCTTGCGCGCGACGCCGTCCAGCCCCTCGAGCGACACCGCGATATCGGGGCGCGCCACCATCCCGCCACCCGCGACCAGCGCCGCTGCAACCGCGCGAGAGGCGGGGCTGGCGGCAGGATCGCGCTGCACCGAATCGAGCAGCGCCAGCCCCGGCAGCGCGCGCCGCAATTGCCCCGACAGCCAATCCCCCAGCCGCGTCGCAATGCGCGCGCGCAGTTCGACCGTCAGACATTCCAGCGCGCGATCCAGCACCACGCGCGGACGCATCAACGAAGCACCTGGGCCAAGCGTCGCCACCGGCAAAGCCCGCCACAACAGCATCGGCACCGCGCCTTCGTCCATCACCACCGTCAGATCGGCATCGGCGGCCTCGGCCAGCGCCAGCCCCCGCCGTGTGCGCTCGTCGCCCAGGCGGCGCTCGGCGGCGGCGAGCAGCAGGCGCTTGTCGGCGGCGCGCGCATCGGCGGCGACGGTGAAGCGAAAGCCGTCGAGCCGCCCGATCGCATGATCCTCGACCAGGACTTCGCCTTCGGGGCCGATCGTCACCGGCAGCGCGCGCGGATCGGCACCGATCTGTCGCATTAGCAACGTCGTGCGCTTGTCGACGAAACGCTGCGTCAGGCTGGTGTGGAGCGCATCGGACAGCCGCTCCTCGACTGCACTCGCCCGCGCCGACCAATGCGCCGGGTCGGCCAGCCAATCGGCGCGGTTGGCGATGTAGGACCAGCTGCGCGCAGCCGCGATGCGCCCCGCCAGCGTCTCGACGTCACCCGCGACATTGTCGAGGCGGGCAATTTCGGCGGCAAACCATTCGTGCGGGACATGACCCTTGCCTTCGCTGAGATAACCCCACAGCCGCGCGACGAAGCGGGTATGCGGATCGACCCCGAGCTTGCGGAAATCGGGCACGCCGCACGCCGCCCATAACCGCGCGACCATCGCCGGATGCCGCGCGCGCGCCCGCACCCCCGGCTCCTCCGCCATGCGCTTGAGCACCGCTAGATCGACCGATTGCGGTGCCGCCCACAGGGCTGGATGCTGCGGCCGCTGTTCCAGGCTCTCGATCAGCGCATCGACGCTGGAATAATCGGGCGCGCCCTGCCGCCAATAGAGCTGTTCGAGCGGGGGGAAGCGATGCTCCTCGATCGCCAGCACCTCTTCCGGCGTGAACGCCCCCGGCCCTTCCTCGACCAGCGCGCCAAAGGTGCCGTCGCGCTGATGCCGCCCGGCGCGGCCGGCGATCTGCGCCATTTCGGCGATGCGCAGGCGACGCTGGCGATGGCCGTCGAATTTGTTGAGGCTGGCAAAGGCGACATGCGCCACATCCATGTTGAGCCCCATGCCGATCGCGTCGGTCGCGACCAGATAATCGACCTCGCCCGCCTGGAACATCGCCACCTGCGCGTTGCGCGTGCGCGGGGACAAAGCGCCCATCACCACCGCCGCGCCGCCGCGCAGCCGCCGCAGCATCTCCGCCACCGCATAGACTTCTTCGGCGCTGAACGCGACGATCGCCGAGCGTTTGGGCAAGCGGCTGATCTTCTTGGCCCCGGCATAGGTCAGCGTCGAAAAGCGCGGGCGATTGATGATCTCGATCTTGGGCACCAGCGCCTTGAGCATCGGCCGCAGCGCTTCGGAGCCGAGCAGCATCGTCTCCTCCCGACCCCGTGCGCGTAAAATGCGGTCGGTGAAGACGTGTCCGCGCTCGGGGTCCGCGCCCAATTGCGCTTCATCGAGCGCTACGAAGGCGAGGTCCTTGTCGAGCGGCATCGATTCGGCGGTGCACAGGAACCAGCGCGCGTCCTTCGGCACGATCTTTTCTTCGCCGGTGATCAGCGCGACGCGAGTCTCGCCCTTCAGCTTGACGACCCGGTCATAGACTTCGCGCGCCAGCAGCCGCAGCGGAAAGCCGATCATACCGCTCGAATGGCCACACATCCGCTCGACCGCGAGATGGGTCTTGCCGGTGTTGGTCGGGCCCAACACTGCCGTAACGGGCACCGCCGCAGCGGCGCGGTCTTCGTTTCGTTGCATGACCCCTGCAACATCGCGTGCCAGGAAGCGGTGCGCAACCGCTAGCTGCGAGAAATATGTGCCTTTGCGGAGATTTCCTTAACCATATTGAATTACGCGCTTTTCCCTAGGTTCCATCCCTTCGCCGCATAGACCAACCGCTTCGCCGCGCGCCGCCCGTTTCGACGTCGCGGTTAATTTGACTTTAGGCTTTGCGCGGCACAGTCCTACGCTCGATGCTGCGGGGCGGGTACTGGCGGCAATTGGAATTTTCGGGGGCATCCTCAGCCTTGTTCTTGCGAAGCGATCATGGCCTGGAGCAGGCGGGCGGTACGGCGACGATGGCGTTCGGCCGCGCGATCGTGCCTCAGCCCGAACTGGGCTTGGTCGATCGGCTGCGCGCTGCCGCACTGCAAATCGATTGGGTGCCCGATCTCGGATCGCGGATCGGTTCGCTCGAATGGTGGCGTGGCGCGGCGACCTGCGCCGCCTTGTGCGCGGGCGCAATCGCGATCGCGCCGCCGATCGGTCGTCCCTTGCTCGGCACCATGCCCAGCCCGCTCTCCGGCACCGATCGTGACGAAGCGCGCGCGCAGGCGATCGCGCCGATCGCCTGGGGTGGTGACAGCGGGCGGCATATGGCGGCGAACGACTTGGTCGTCCCGCTCGCCGAAGCGCCCGAACGCCCGATCGAGGATCGCACCGTCACCGTCGGGCGCGGCGGCGGCTTTGGCGACATGCTGCAACGCGCAGGTCTGTCCGAGCGCGATGCGCAGGATGCGACCGCGCTGATCTCGTCCGCCGTGCCGCTCGGCGATCTGAAACCCGGCACGCAAATTCCGATGACGCTGGGGCGGCGCCCCAACAAGACCGTCGCGCGTCCGCTGGAAGCGCTGTCGGTGCGCGCGCGCTTCGATCTGGAACTGACGTTGAAGCGCGTCGGCAGCGGCCTGACGCTCACTCGCCAGGCAATCGCGATCGACAATACCCCGCTGCGCATTCAGGGCCCGGTCGGTGGCAGCCTGTATCGCTCGGCGCGCGCGGCCGGCGTGCCGGTCAAGCTGGTCGAAACCTATATCAAGGCGATCGCCACCAAATTCGCGATCGGGCGGGTGTCCTCGGGCGACACTTATGATCTGGTGATCGAGCGTCAGCGCGCCGCAACCGGCGAGCAGCAGCTCGGCAATCTGCTCTTTGCCGGGCTCGATCACGGCGACAAGAAGACGCAATTGGTCAAATGGACCGACGGCACCTGGTATGAAGCCTCGGGCCAGGCCGAACGCCAGGGCATGTTCACCATGCCGGTGTCGATGGCGCGGGTAACGTCCAGCTTCGGGATGCGCTTCCACCCGCTGCTCGGCTTCACGCGGATGCACAAGGGCATCGATATCGGCACGCCGTGGGGCACGCCGATCCACGCCCCCGCCGATGGCACGATCGTCTATGCCGGGCGCAGCGGCGGATACGGCAATTTCATCAAGATGGCGCATGGCGGCAATATCGTGACGTGCTACGGCCATCTCAGCCGGTTCGCGACGCGTTCGGGCCAGCATGTCGCGCGCGGTCAGGTGATTGGCTATAGCGGCTCGAGCGGTCTGTCGACCGGGCCGCATCTCCATTGGGAAGTCATCCGCAATGGCGTCGCGGTCAACCCGCGTGGCTTCTCCTTCTCCAGCATCGCCACGCTGTCGGGCGAGCAATTGCGCCAGTTCAAGGCGAAGGTGGCGAGCCTGCTCGCGGTACGCCCGGGGGCGTAACGCCCCTTTTCACCGAACACGCGCGGCCGCCTTACCGCCCCTGTGCGCGCCAGCGTTTGAGCGTGCGCGTGATCATCTCGCCCTCGCCGCCGGTTTCGCGCCATAGCCGTGAGAAGACGGGGTCGTCCGATGCCGGGCGCTTGTCGTCGGCCAGCGTATCGAAGGCGACGCGAATCGGGATCGCCACGCCCTCGCCACAGACGATCGCCTCGCGGTTGCGCAAGGCGGGGATCGAATCGAGAAATCCGCGCGCACCCTCGGGCATCGCTGCACGGACAAAGGCCTGGTCGCGATCGTTGTTGAGGCGCATCGCGATGATCGTGCCGCATTGCGACAGCACGCCCTCGGCCAGATCCGACGGCCGCTGCGTGATCAGCCCCAGCGCCACGCCATATTTGCGGCCTTCCTTGGCGATGCGGCTGAGGATGCGCCCGACGCTCGAAAAATCGGCATGCTGCCCGCTCGGGATGTAGCGATGCGCCTCTTCGCAGACGAGCAGGATTGGCCGCTGCGCTTCACCGCGCGACCAGATCGCAAAGTCGAACACCATCCGCGCCAGCACCGCCACCACCACCGAGGTGATCTCGCTCGGCACGCCCGACACGTCGATGATCGAAATCGGCTTGCCGTCGCCGGGCAAGCGGAAGATCCGCTCGAGGAACGCGCCCATCGTATCGGCGACCAGCATGCCCGAGAACATGAAGCCGTAGCGCGGATCGGCCTTGATCTCGTCAATCTTGGTCTTCAGCCGCAAATAGGGCGCGGTGTCGCCCGCCCGATCGAGCTTGCCCATTTCGAGCTGGATTAGGTTGGACAGATCGCTCAGCAGATACGGCACCGGCGCATCGACCGTCAGCTTGCTGATCTCCTGCCCCAGCCGTCCCTTGGCGCGCGCGGCGAGCAGGCATTTGGCGAGGATGTCGGCATCGATCTGCCGCTCCGCGCCCGATGCGGTGACGAACACCTCGCAATGTTCGGCGAAATTCATCAGCCAATACGGCATTTGTAGATTGGACACGTCGTAGATCGCGCCATTGCCCTTGAAGGCGGCGGCATATTCGCCGTGCGGATCGACCATCACGATATGCCCCTGCGGTGCCAGCTCGCAGATGCGGTGGAGGATCAGCGCGGCCGCGGTCGACTTGCCGGTGCCGGTCGAGCCGAGCAGCGCGAAATGCTTGCCGAGCAGCGCATCGACATAGAGAGCGGCGCGAATGTCCGGCGTCGGATAGACCGTGCCGATCTCGATATTCGCGCGCTCGTCGGCGGCATAGACTTGCGTCAGATCGGCGGTCGACACCGGATAGACCGGATAGCCCGGCGTCGGATAGCGCGTGACGCCCCGGCGGAAATTATACAGCTTTCCGGTCAGCTTTTCCTCATCGCCCTCGCCCAGGAAATCGACCTGCGCGGCGATGCGGTCCTCATGCCCATCGACCAGTTTCAACGAACGGATATTGGCGATCAGCCATGACCCGCTGACGCGCACCTTGATCTGGCTGCCGACCGATCCGGCGGCGGCGATGACGGGATCGCCATGCCCCATCGTCGTTTCAAGCGCGACGGGATCGAGCATCACCATGCTGCTCGACCCGGCAATGTCGAACACCATGCCGATGCACGGCATCTGCGCCAGCGGCACGGCTTGGACAAAGGCATTCCCGCCCGGCATCTCGGTCATCCAAAGCCCTTGCTTGCATCGAGCCGCTTTCATGCAGGGTGACCGGTAAAGATTGGGTGACGAACGGGGCGATGCCGAAAGTCTCCGCGACCGCGCGTGAGGGCGTGGTGCCGGGCCGCCACAAATGCCCTCAGAAGCGCCGCGCGATCACCCCAGCGCCCCAGCCGAACAGCACCGACAGGGCCACGGCAACCAGCCCGTACGCCACCGAATGCCGATCCGCCGAACGCGCGACGAAGCGTTCGAAGCCCGATTTGCGGATGTCTATTTCGCGCGTTGCCACCGCCAAGACGCGGCCATCGCGGATCAGGAAGGTTTCCGCCGTGAAGCGCCCCACGGGTACCCGTGCGGGAATCGTGACGCGCGCACGATACAGCACGCCCTGCGTGATCTCGACCGCCCGCGGGGCTTCGACATACAGTCCGTTGCGCGCCTTCAATTCGACCAGCCCGCGCGCGAAACGGTCCTGTTCCTGCGTCGGCGCACTTGAGGCAGGCGACAATTGCAGGCTCGACAAACCCAGTTCGTAAATGGCTCTGGTGCGCGCATCGAGCATCCGCGCAATCGGCTTGGACGAGGCGATCGCATAGAAACTGGGGGCGGAGCGATAGCGCAAGCGACTGGCATTGACCCAGATCAGCCCGCCCAGTTTCTGCTTTTCGCGCACCAGGATCGATTGCACCGGCCCCTTCACCACCACCACGATGTCGGTCGGCTTGTCGTCATCGGGCAAGCGCCCGCCGGGATAAAGGATCGCACCGAACAGCAGCAAGTTCGCGCCGGTAAAGCTGTACTGGATCTCGATGTCGCGTTGCGACACGTCGGGCACCAGCACCGGCTTGGACTGCGCCATCAACAGCGGTGCCAGCAGAACCGCGATCCAGCCGCGCCTCACGACAATTCGACCGAATAGAGTTCGTCGGGCCGCCAGCCGAGCCCCAGCGCAATCCGCCCGGCGACGAGCAATACGATCACCGCCAGAGCGAGCCGCAGATATTCGGGCTTCACCTTCGCGGCAAAGCGCGCACCGATCTGCGCCCCCGCGACCGAGCCGAGCAGCAGCAGCGCCGCGAGGACAATATCGACCGCCTTGGTCGTCGTCGCGTGCACCATCGTCGCCATCGCGGTGACGAACAGCGTCTGGAACAGCGAGGTGCCGACCACCACCTGCGTCGTCATGCCGAGCAGATACAGCATCGCCGGCACCAGGATGAACCCGCCGCCGACACCGAGCAGGATCGTCAGGATGCCGACGCCGAAACCGAGCAGCAGCGGGGCCAGCGGCGAGATATACAGCCCCGAGCGATAGAAGCGCGTCCGCAGCGGCAGCGACGCGACCAGCGGATGATGCCGCCGCTTGCGCGCCGTGGGCGCGAGCCCCAGCCGCGCCGCGCGAATCGCGCCCAGCGCCTCCTTGGCCATCATGCTGCCGATCGAGCCGAGCAATACGACATAGACGATCGCGATCACGGTATCGATCTGTCCGCTCGCCTGCAGCAAGCGGAACACCCAGCCGCCGAACACCGACCCGACCAGCCCGCCTGCGACCAGCACCCCGCCCATCTTGAAATCGACGCCCTTGCGCCGGACGTGCGCGAACACGCCCGAGACGCTCGCCCCGGTCACCTGGCTTGCAGCCGAAGCGGCGGCGACGGTTGGCGGAATGCCATAGACGATCAGCAACGGCGTGGTCAGAAAGCCGCCGCCGACACCGAACATGCCCGACAACAGCCCGACGCCACCGCCCAGCAACACGATGACGAGCGCGTTGACCGAAAGATTGGCGATGGGCAGGTAGATGTCCATTGCCCGACAGCGTTAGCCGCTCGCGCTTCCCGCGCAAAGCACGCCGTTTCAGAAATCGCTGCCAAGCGTAACCGCCAGCCCCGATCCGGGGCGCGCGGCCCCGGCGACGCGTTGCCGCCAGTCCAGCCCCAGCCGGACCGACCGCTCGCCAATCGGAATCACAAAGGCGAGCGACGGCCCAAGATCGAGCCGCGCCGCGCCGCGCTGCGCCGCGCCCCACAGCCCTGCGCCGAAATCGAGGCGAACGCGGCCGATGTCGGCCAGCGGATGCGCGACGCGGAGGGCACCGTCGACATAAGCCTCGGTCGCGGTGCGGCGAATCACCCCGGCCTGGCCATAGCCTTCGAGCCGAAACCCGAGCGGCAACGGCGTTGGATCAAGTCCGCCGACCACTGCGAGCGCCGGACCACTGCGTCCGCCCGCAATCGCGAAGCGCTGTTCGGCGACCAGTCGCAGCGGCAGGCGAGTCGGCTGCCATTCGACGCCCAGCGCCGCCTCGCGCAGGCCCGGCCCCAGCGGCGAGGACACACGCCCGGCCACAGCGACGCGACGTTTGCGATCGATCGCATAAGCGAGCCGCACCCCCGCCTGCGACCCGCCGAGTTGCCCGCCAAGCCCGCCCGGCGCGAGCCCGGCACCGCCACGCGCGAGCAGCCAGGCGCTCCCGGACCAGCGCGAGCGCGCGTGCGGTGGCGGGGGTTCGCGCGGCGGATGGGGCAAGCCTGGCACCAACGGGGCGGCCTGCGTCACCGGTTGCGGGTCGCCATAGCGGACCAGACCAAGCAGCGCGAGCGCGACTCGAGTCGGATCGGGCGTGCGGAGTGCCACCCTGCCATGCGGCCTGGCCACGGCGGCACGGTGCCAGCGCCGCACACTGTCCCCCGCCGCTGGTCCGGCGACCGCGACGGACGATTTCTCCGTGATCGCCGCGACCGGCACCGGCACGACCGCGCGAAACACGTCCGCCGCAGAATGGATATGCGGCCACAGCAATGCCACCCGCACCCCGACCCAGACCAGCAGGAACCCAGCGAGGAACCGCAAAGGGCGGCCCCGCCCGGCTTTCACTGATCGACCTGCGCCAGATCCGGAAAGGTGTGCTGGGTCTTGTCCCAGCGCAGCGCCGTCCCGCGCAGCGACGCGACATAGGCAACCATCGCGCGCCGCGCGGCGAGCAAGGCGATGAGATTGCCGACAAAGGCGCGCGGCAGCGACCACGCCGCCTCGCGCCAGCCATAGGCCGCACCGGTAAACGCCGCCCGCGAGGCAAGCCGCCACAGCAGCAAGACCGCGTTGACGTGCAACAGCCCCACCATCGGATCGGACAGCGGGAGCCCCCCGCCATCCAGCAGCGCATGGCCCAGCTGCGACGCACCCCAGGCCACCAACGCGACATAGGCGATCGCCAGCACCAGCACCGAAATCGGCGCGCGGCGGTCGCGCATGCGCATCCAATGTTCGTGCAGGTCGAGCGGGCCCGCCCACCCCATCCGGTCCCACCCCGCCAGCGCGATGCCCGTCATCCAGCGCGATTTCTGCCGAACGGCGGTTTGCAGCGTCGCGGGGAAATAGGCTCGCACTGCGACCAACGGCCCGCCCGGTCGCTCCCGCACGCGCGCGAACGCGCCACGCCCGCCCAGCCCCGCAATGTGCAGGCCGAGCTCATAATCCTCGGTCAAGCTGTCGGCATCGAACGGCATGCCGCCGCGCGCCGCCGCAATCCGCTCGAGCATCCCGCGCTCAATCGCGCACGCGACGCCCGCCAGCGGCAACCCTGCCCCCAGCGCCTGACGCACCACGAGATTCTTCCCGTGTGCCTCCGCAAACTCGTCGGCATAATGGCCCGATATGAGCCGCGCTTTGCCATCCACCAACGGCAAGACCGGCAATTGTACGGCGGCATAGCGCCCGATCAGCGCATCGATCACGCGCAATTCGCCCGGATGCACCATGTCCTCGGCATCGTGCAGTTCGACCGCCGCCACGCGAATCTGTTCACGTTGCTCATCGCGCAGCAGCGTCGCCCATAGCGCGTTCAGGCAATCGGCCTTGGTCGTCGGTCCATCGTTCGGGCCGATCACCAACCGGATCCGGTCATCGTCCGCCGCGACTTCCGCGACGGCGGCGATGGTCGGAAGATCATTGGGATAGGTGCCGACATAGATGCGGTAGTCGGGATGGTCGAAGCGTGCGAGGCAGGTCCGCAACATCGCGCCGATCACGCCCGCTTCGTCCCAGGCGGCGACGAACACCGCGATCCGACGCGGCACGCGCCGGGTGTAGCCCTCCAGCGTGGCGGGCAACCCGTCCGACCGCCGCCACAGCCGCGTCCCCATCCAGGCAACATCGACCGCGACATCATCGAGGCCACCGACGAGAAAGCCAAGCGCGGCGAACAGCATCGTCTCGCGCGCGACCGCGTCCAGCGCGGCGATGATCCACTCTCCCCCCAAGAGCGTTCCTCCCCTCGACCGGCCCCCCGAGTCGATCTACACGGAGTGTCTAACAGCTGTGACGGCGTAGCAAGCTGTCATCACGCCGTCACCATTCGTCGCTGTACTAGCACGGTTCGTCGCTTTATAGCATGCGATAAGGTCTTGGGGAGGATTCGATGAAGCTCGCGTTCCGAGTCGCACTGCTCGCTTTGGCGCTGGCTCCGATCACCGCTTTTGGCGACTCCAGCCCGCAAGTCATCCTGGCCACCCCTGGCATTGGCGACGGCGCGATCGAACGCTTCACCGCGCGATTCAGCCAGCCGATCGTGCCGCTGGGCGATCCGCGTGCGGCTTCGCCCTTCGACGTCACCTGCGCCGTTGGCGGGCAGGGGCGCTGGGTCGATCCGCAGACCTTCGTCTATGATTTTGCGAACGGCCTACCCGGCGGCACCGTCTGCAAGTTCAAGCTGCGCTCCGGGCTGAAGAGCGTGTCGGGTTATGCCGTGTCCGGGCAACAGGAGTTTTCGGTCGACGCCGGCGGCCCGGTCGCGCGCGCCGTGTTGCCCAGCCAATATGATAGCGAGATTGAGGAAGATCAGGTCTTCCTGGTCGCCGCCAACCTGCCCGCCACCCCGGCCTCGGTTGCCGGCAACGCCTATTGCGCGGTCAAGGGCATTGGCGAGAAGATCCCGGTTGAAGTGCTCGCAGCCGATGTGCCCGGCAAGCTGTTGGGCGAAATGGGCACCGACAATTGGAACGTGCGCAACTTCCTGGAAAGCGCCGGGCTCCCCGCTGCGATTCCGCCTGCCGCCGAGCGTGCCAAGGCCTATGCCGGGGTGACCGCATTGAAGTGCCGCCGTCCCTTGCCGCCGGGCACCGACATGGCGTTGGTGTGGGGCGCGAACATCGCCGGGGCCAGCGGCAAGACCGCAGGTGCCGACCAGCGCTTCGACTATACCGTGCGCAAGCCCTTCACCGCGCGCTTCGAATGCGGCCGTGTCAACGCGCAGGCCGGGTGCAATCCGGTCGAAAAGGCATGGGTTCGCTTCTCCGCGCCGGTCGCGACCGATCTCGCCAAGCAAATCCGTATCCAGACCGCCGATGGCAAGCTGCTGACCCCGACGCTGTTCGATGATTCGTCCGAGGATTCGGGGCATGGCGACGCCAAGAGCAAGGCGACCGTCTCCTCGGTCGGCTTCAAGAGCCCGCTGCCCGAATCGCAGACCGCCAAGCTGCTGCTGCCAACAGGCGTTAAGGACGAGAGCGGGCGTGCGCTTTCCAATGCGGAACGCTTCCCGCTCGACGTGCGCTTCGATGCCGCGCCGCCGCTGGTGAAATTCGCCGCGCCCTTCGGCATTCTGGAATCGAAACAGGGCGGCGTGCTGCCGGTGACGGTGCGCAATGTCGAACCTGCGCTACAAGGCACCAACCTCAGCATCGCCGGGCAATCGCTGCGCATCGATGCCTCGGACGGCAAAATCGCCGAATGGCTGCGCACCGTCGGCCATGCCGATGACACGGCCAGCCATGAGGAAACGCGCGGCAAGGACAAGGTCCGCATCAACGATACCGGCGCGACCTCGATCCTGGGCAAGCAAGGCGCGTCGCTGAAGCTCGGCCTACCCGGCAAGGGCAAGGATTTCGAAGTCGTCGGCATGCCGCTCGGCGGCGGCAAGCCCGGTTTCTATGTCGTCGAACTGGCGAGCCCAGTGCTCGGCCAGGCCCTGCTGGGGCGCAAGGCCCCGCGCTATGTCGCCGCCGCCGCGCTCGTCACCAATATGAGCGTCCACTTCAAATGGGGCCGCGCCAAAAGCCTCGCCTGGGTGACCGCGCTCGACACCGGCAAACCCGTCGCCGGGGCCGAAGTGCGCGTGAGCGATAGCTGCACCGGCCAAGTGCTGGCGCGCGGGGTGACCGACAAGAGCGGCGGCGTCTATGCCCCGCCGGGCCTGCCCGAACCCGAGACCTGGGGCAGTTGCGAAGGCACCAGCAGCCATCCGCTGATGGTTTCCGCACGCGCCGCCGACGATTTCAGCTTCACGCTGACAGCATGGGGCGAAGGCATCCGCCCCTATGACTTCGACTTGCCCTATGGCTATCAGGCGCGCGGCGAAATGCTGCACACCGTGTTCGACCGGATGCTCGTCCGCCAGGGCGAGACGATCCACATGAAGCACATCCTGCGCACGTCGATTGCCGATGGCTTCGGCATGGCCCCGGCGGTGTCCGGCACGCTGCGCTTGCAGCATCGCGGGTCCGATACGCAGTTCGATTTGCCGCTGACGATCGACGCCAATGGCATTGGCGAGAATGAATGGACCGCCCCGGCCGGCGCGCCAATGGGCGATTACGACCTGTCGGTAATCGTCGATGGCCGCCGCATAGAAACCACGCAATCCTTCAAGGTCGACGAATATAAATTGCCGACAATGCGCGCGAGCGTCACCGGCCCCAAGGACGCCGCGATCCGCCCCGCCAATCTGCTGCTCGATCTGTTCGTCGGCTATCTGTCGGGCGGCGGCGCATCGAACCTGCCGGTCGACATGCGCATCGGCTATTTCGCGCATGACACCAAGCCCGACGGCTATGAAAGTTACAGCTTCGGCGGCAAGGTGATCGCCGAGGGCACCAAGCCGCTCAATGGCGATGGCGAGGAGGAGCAGACCGCGCTCCCGCCAACGCAGACCCTGCCAACCACGCTCGGTGGCGACGGGACTGGCAAACAGACCGTCGCCGTTCCGCAGACGCTCGACGGCGTCACCGACATGCTGGTCGAAATGGATTATCAGGACGCCAATGGCGAAATGCTGACCGCGTCCAAACGCATCCCGATCTTCCCGAGCGCCGTGCAATTGGGCGTTAAGACCGATGGCTGGCTGATGAAGCAGGACGATTTGCGGCTGCGCTTCGTCGCGCTCGACACCAGTGGCAAGCCCATCGCCAACCAGGCGATTTCGGTCGCGCTCTACAGCCGCCAGATCCTGACAGCACGGCGCCGGCTGATCGGCGGCTTCTATGCCTATGACAACCGCATGAAGACGACCAAGCTTGCGCAAAGCTGCACCGCGACCACCGACGCGCAGGGACTGGCGACGTGTAAGATCGCGCCGGGCATTTCCGGCGAAGTCTATGCCGTCGCCACGACCAAGGACGCGAATGGCAATGAAGCGCGCGCCACGCAAAGCGTGTGGCTGGCGGGCAATGACGATTGGTGGTTCGGCGGCGACAATGGCGACCGCATGGACGTCGTGCCCGAACAGCAAGCCTATAAAGCGGGCGACACCGCGCGCTTCCAAGTGCGGATGCCGTTCCGCAAGGCGACCGCGTTGGTCACGGTCGAGCGCGAAGGCGTGCTGTCGAGCTTCGTCACCGAGCTCAGCGGCACCGATCCGGTGGTCGAGGTCAAGATGCCGGGCAGTTACGCGCCCGACGTGTTCGTGTCCGTGATGGTCGTGCGCGGCCGCACCGAAAGCGGCATCTGGACGTGGCTGCACGGCATCGCGCAATCCGTTGGGCTGGCGAGCAGCCCGCCGGAGGGACAGGAGCCAACCGCTTTGGTCGATCTCGCCAAGCCGAGCTATCGCCTCGGCATCGCCAAGGTGAAGGTCGGCTGGGAAGCGCATCAGTTGCAAGTCGCGGTCAAGGCCGATCGCGCGCGCTACGCGGTGCGCGACGTGGCGCAAGTCGATGTCGCGGTGAAGACGCCCGACGGCAAGCCCGCGCGCACCGCCGATGTCGCCTTTGCGGCGGTCGACGAGGCGCTGCTGCAACTCGCCCCCAATGACAGCTGGGACGTGCTGACCGCGCTGATGGGCGAACGCCCGCTGTCGGTGCTGACCTCCACCGCGCAGACGCAAGTCGTCGGCAAGCGTCATTATGGCAAGAAAGCGGTCGAGGCCGGTGGCGGCGGTGGCGGCGATTCCTCCGGGCTCAACCGCGAGAATTTCCAGCCGGTGATCCTGTGGAAGGGCCGCGTCGCGCTCGACGAGAATGGCCATGCCCGCA
The DNA here is from genome assembly GCF_017875905.1 of Sphingomonas sp. PL20. Taxonomy (NCBI): domain Bacteria; kingdom Pseudomonadati; phylum Pseudomonadota; class Alphaproteobacteria; order Sphingomonadales; family Sphingomonadaceae; genus Sphingomonas; species Sphingomonas sp. PL20. The sequence goes on from NZ_JAGINH010000002.1 coordinate 3,813,925, forward strand.
TTCCGGTGACGCTCAGCGACGCGCTGTCGTCGTTCAAGCTGGTCGCGATCGCCACCGATGGCGCGCAACTCTATGGCACCGGCATGACCAGCGTGCGCACCGCGCAGGACTTGTCGATCTATGCCGGGATTCCGCCGGTCGTACGCACCGGCGATTTCTATGCGTCGAGCTTCACGCTGCGCAACGGCTCGGACAAGCCGATGACGGTGACGGCAACGGTCGACCTGACCCCGGCCATCGCGCAGGGCAAACCACTGACGGTCACGATCCCGGCAGGCGGCGCGGTGCCGGTGGCGTGGAATCTCACCGCGCCCGCCACTATCGATCGCTTGCGCTGGCATGTCAGCGCCAAGGCATCGAACGGCAAGGCGGTCGACCAGATCACCACCGATCAGGCGGTGGTGCCGCTCTATCCGGTCGAAGTCTGGGCGGGCACGCTGGCGCGCGTCGGCGCGGACACCATTATCCCGATCCAGCCGCCTGCGGGCGCGATCGCCGGGCGCGGCACGGTCGATATCCGGCTCGACGATACGCTGGCGCCGCCGCTCGCCGGGGTGCGCGAATTCATGGCGCGCTATCCCTATGATTGCTTCGAACAGCGGCTGTCGCGCGCAGTGGCGCTCGGCGATGCCGGGCTATGGCAAGCGCTGGCGGGCGATCTTCCTGCTTATCAGGCGGATGACGGGCTGCTGCGCTATTGGCCATCGGGCAGCCTGAACGGCTCGGAAGCGCTGACCGCTTATGTGCTGGCGATGACCTCGGACGCGGGATTGCCGATCCCGGCGGGGCCGCGCGCGAAGATGATCGAGGGGCTGAAGGCCGTGCTCGACGGGCGCTTGCGGCATGAGGATTATGGCGATGTGCGCTGGCAGCGCGTCTATGCCTTCAACGCGCTCGCCCGCGCCGGAGCCGCGACGCCTGCCATGCTCGGCCAATTGAGCATGACTCCAAAGGAGATGCCAACCGCGTTGCTCGCCGATTATCTCGTGTCGCTCGATCATCTCCAGGGCCTTGCCAATGCCCCCGCGCTGAAGAGCGCCGCCGAGGCGGTGTTGCGCACGCGGCTGGTGTATGAAGGCACGCGGCTCGATCTCTCCGACAGCAGCAACCAGCCATGGTGGCTGATGTCGTCGGGCGATGAAGCGTCGATCAAGACCGTGATCGCCACGCTGGGACGACCCGGCTGGCAGGACGAAGCCGCCAAGATGATGGTCGGCGTGGCGCTGCGTCAGTCGCATGGACGGTGGGACACCACCACCGCCAATGCCTGGGGCACGATCGCGGCGCGCAAGTTCGGTGCGCTCTATCCCGCCAGCGCGATTATCGGCACGACGACATTGGGATTGGGCCCGCAGACGATCAGCAAGAGCTGGCCGCTCGCTGCCACCGCGCGCACCGCAAGTTTCGCGTTGCCGACGAGCCAGACCCCGCTGAAACTCGCGCAATCGGGCGGTGCTGGGCCATGGGCCACCGTCTCGGTATCGGCAGCGGTGCCGCTGACCAAGCCATTGTTCGCCGGTTATGAGATGCAGCGCCGTGTCGAGGTGGTGCAAGCGCGCACCAAGGGTGTTCTCACGCGCGGCGACGTGGTCAAGGTGACGATCACGGTCAAGGCGAGTGCCGAGCGCAACTGGGTGGTGATCAACGATCCGATCCCGGCGGGCGCAACCATCATCGGCGATCTGGGCGGGCAGTCGCAAATCCTTGCCGGGCAAGCGCAGGCAGGGCCGGGCACCAAGTTCGAGGCGCGCGATGCCGATGGCAAGCTGTGGGACATTCAGGTCGGCGTCGTCCCCGCCTATGTCGAGCGGCGCAACGACACCTGGCGGGCTTATTATGGCTGGGTGCCGCGCGGGGCGTTCAGCGCGTCGTACATGCTGCGGCTGAACGGGGCCGGGCGCTTCAACCTGCCGCCGAGCCGGGTCGAGGCGATGTATTCGCCCGCCATCCGTGCGCAACTGCCGCTCGATACGATGACGGTCGTGCAGCGATAGCCTTTGTTGAATCCACCCCGGCGCAGGCCGGGGCCCAGTATCGGGCCGTTGAATGATCGAGCGTGGCGCTCTCTTGCAGAAACTGTCGCGACTGGGCCCCGGCGTTCGCCGGGGTGGCGATAAGGTTTGGGCCGCGCTCCAGACTCGGGCGGGCGCGAGCATCGCGGGGGTGACGCTCCTTCTCCTCGCCTTCGTCGCGCTCGACTACGACACCCTGCCCCCGCCGCTCCCCGCTTACGCCCAGGTCCGCGCCACATGGCACCCGTCCGAAGCGTGGCTCTATGATCGGAACGGCGTGCTGATCGACAGCGCGCGCGTTGATTTCAAGGCGCGCCGCCTCGCTTGGACCCCGCTCGACCATGTCGCACCGGTGGCGCGCACCACGATCGTCGGCGTTGAGGACCGACGCTTCTTCTCACACGGTGGCGTCGACTGGCTCGCGCTTGCGGGCGTCGCGCGCGACAAGGCCAAGGGTGAGCGTGCGCGCGGGGCGAGCACGCTGTCGATGCAGGTCGCCGGTTTCCTCGCGCCCGATCTTGCCGCCCCCGGTCAGCGCCATTTCTGGGACAAGATCCGCCAGATGCGCGCCGCCTGGGCGCTAGAATCGCGCTGGTCGAAGGATCAGATCTTGGAGGCCTATCTCAATCTCGCGGGTTTCCGAGGCGAAGCGCAGGGCATTGGCGCGGCCGCGCTCGGGCTGTTCGGCAAGACGCCCGACGCGCTCGCGCGCGATGACGCGCTGCTGCTGGCGGCGCTGCTACCCGATCCGCAGGCCGATGCCGGGACCGTCGCGCGGCGTGCCTGCGCCGTGTCGCACGAGCAGGACTGTGGCCGCTTTGCCGGGGAAGCGGCCTCGATGCTCGGGCCCGCGCGCAGCCTCGCGCTCGATCCGGGGCTCGCGCCGCATCTGTCCGACCGGTTGCTGACCAAACCCGGGCTGAAGGTGACCACCACGCTCGATCGCCGCATCCAGACGCTCGCCATCGTCGCGTTGAAGCGGCAGTTGCAGGGCCTGGGCGGCGCGCGCGCGCGCGATGGCGCGGTGGTGGTGGTGGACAATGCCAGCGGTGACGTGCTGGCCTATGTCGGCGGCATCGGCGGTGCCTCGACCGCACCTGCGGTGGATGGCGCGAACAGCTATCGCCAGGCGGGATCGACGCTGAAGCCGTTTCTCTACGCCCAGGCGATCGAAAAGGGATATCTGACCCCGGCCTCGATTCTCGATGATTCTCCCGTACAGCTCGACACCGCGTCCGGCCTGTACGTGCCGCAAAATTACGATCGCGGATTCAAGGGGCCGGTGTCGGCGCGCTCGGCGCTGGCGGGGTCGCTCAACGTGCCTGCGGTGCGCACCCTGCTACTGGTCGGGGTCGATCCGTTCCGCGATCGGCTGTGGGATACGGGCTATCGCGGGCTGGTCGAGGATGGCGACTATTACGGCTATTCGCTCGCTTTGGGATCGGCCGAAGTCACCTTGCTCGAACAGGCTGATGCTTACCGCAGCCTTGCGCAAGGCGGGCGCTGGTCACCGCTGCGACTGACCCTCGATGCGCCCCACACCGCGCCCCGCGCGGTCACCACCCAGCAAGCAGCATGGATCGTCGCCGACATGATGGCCGATGCCAATGCCCGCGCGGTTACCTTCGGGCTCGATTCGGCGCTGCATTTGCCCTTCTGGGCGGCGGTGAAGACGGGAACGAGCAAGGCGCTGCGCGACAATTGGTGCATCGGCTTCACGCAGAAATACACGGTCGCCGTCTGGGTCGGCAATTTGGAGGGCGATTCGATGCGCGCGGTGTCGGGCGTCAGCGGCGCGGCACCGGTATGGCGCGACATCATGCTGTCTCTCAACGCCGAGGAGCGCGGTGCCCCGCCGCCGCGCCCGGCGGGCGTGGAAGCGCGCTCGATCACCTTTGCGGGCGCGATCGAACAGCCACGCACCGAATATTTCCTGGCCGGGACCGGGCAGAACCACATCGCCTTTGCCCCCGACGAATCGCGCCGCCCACGCATCACCAATCCGGTCTCAGGCAGCGTCTATGCGATCGACCCGGACATTCCGCATGACCGGCAACGGCTTGCGGTCGATGTCTCGGGGGCGGTGACCGCACACCGCTTGTGGCTCGACAAGACCGACATCGGGGCGGCCGATTCGCAGCCCGAGATCATTGCAGGCCCGGGCACGCACCGCCTGCGCCTCACCGATGTCGGCGGGCGCGTGGTCGACCAAGTGATGTTCACGATTCGCTGAAACATCGGCCGCGCCGAGGGGCGCGGCCGATGCGATACGGTTTAGCGATAGAAGCCGCGGATCACGTCGATGACAAACCCGCGCCGCGTATCGACCAGGATCACGTCGTCATAATGGCGGATCCACTGCTGGCCATAAGCCGGGCGACGCAGGTGATAGCGCCACGGATCGGCGATGATGTAGCGCGGGCCATAATAAGGCGCGCCGATGCGCAGGCCGGGGCGGAAGGCGGTATAGCGGAACGGAGCTTCCCAGCGGCCGCGCGCATACCAATTCGGGTTGCGATCACGCCAGCCGCGCCAGTCATCGCGGCCCCAGGCGCGCTCCCGATCGCGTACGTCCTCCCGATACTCGTGGCGGGCGTCGCGAAGATCGCGCTGGTCGCGCCGGATGTCTTGCCGATCCCGGCGCAGTTCTTCGTTCGATTGGGCGCTGGCGGCAACGGGCACCAAGGTTGCGGCGAGCAACGCGGTGGCAATGAATTTGCGCATCATATCCTCCATATCTGGCCGACCGGATCAAAAGGTCGAGCCATGCAAAGGATTTTGGCAAACGCGCCCTGAACGCTTTACGAACGCCGGTGACAGCGATCTGTCAGGGTTGTCGCAAAAGCGTGTCGCCGCCGTTATGGCGTATCGCGGCCACCGGTGTTGTTGTTGCCGCCCTGACCGCCGCCGATCGCGCCGACCGTGCCGATATTGCCGAACAGTTCGTCGAAGAAGCTGCGCTTCTTGCCCAAGGTCGGCGTAGTCTTGCCCGATGGGCTGATCGACGCGACCTGCTCGGCCCCCGAGCGCCGCACCGCCGACACGACACCGCGCGAATCGAAGCTGATGCGCAGCGTCACCTGATCGTGCACATGCGGATTGTTGTACGCGAAATTGCGGACATCGCGCGAAATATAATACCAGTCGCCCTGGTTGAACTCGCTGGTGAAGGTCGGCTTGCCGAGCACCGCGAGCACCGATTGACGATTATCGGTGCCCGCCTGGACCGAATTCACCAGATCGGAATCGATGACATAGCCCTGATGTCCCTTCAGCGGAACGCAGGCGCTGGCCCCGAACACACTGGTGGCGAGGGCGGCGGCCGTCATCAGGCGGACGGACTTGGGGCTCATCGACACTCTCCACAGGCACGCAAAGCTCCGAGACGCATTGCATCGCGGACAGGGAGCCTCAATATGCCGGGAAACGCGGCCAAACAAGGGCGCATGGGGAACAAGGTTTTGGGCTGGCTTACCAGATTGCTGGGCGGGGAGCGCGATACGGTAGCGCTGCGGCTGTATACGAGCGTGATCGAACGCGCCCGCGCGCCACATTGGTATGAGGCGGGCGGGGTGCCCGATACGCTTGACGGGCGCTTCGATATGGTGGCGGCGGTGCTGGCGCTGGTGCTGTTGCGGCTGGAGGGCGACGCCGGGTCCGCCGCCGTCAGCGCGCGCCTGACCGAGCGTTTCGTCACCGACATGGACGGGCAATTGCGCGAAAGCGGTATTGGCGACATCGGCGTTGGCAAACATATCGGCAAGATGATGAGCATGCTCGGCGGGCGGCTGGGCGCGTATCGCGACGGGCTGGTGCTCGGCGATCTTGCGACGGCGCTGCAGCGCAACCTCTACCGCGGCATCGCCCCCACCCCAGCCGCGCTGGCGCATACCCAAGCCGCGCTGATCGCCTTTCGAGACGCGCTGGCGGCTACCCCCGTTGCTGCGGTGATTGCTGGAGACTTGCCATGACGGCCCCCGAATTTTCGCGCCTGGAGCGAATCGATACGATTGGCGAGGGTGCCCGCAGCGTCTCGATCACCGCAGATGCGGCCGAGCGTAGCGCGCTCGCCGAGCGTTTTGGTCTGCTCGCGGTCGATCGGCTGGAGGCCACCTTCCGCGTGCAGCGCGATGCGGCGGGCGTGGTGGCGCGCGGCGAAGTGCGCGCGGCGGTGGTGCAGGCGTGCTCGGTGACCGAGGAGCCGTTGCCCGTCACCGTCAGCGAAGACGTCGCCTTGCGCTTCGTCACCGAACAGGAAGCCACCGCCGAGGAAGAAATCGAACTCGACCTCGATGCGCTCGACACCATGCCCTATGATGGCGCGGCGATCGATCTGGGCGAAGCGGCGGCGGAGACGATGGCGCTGGCGCTCGACCCGTTCCCGCGCGGGCCCAATGCGGCGGCGGCGCTGCGCGCGGCGGGGGTGATCAGCGAGGAAGAGGCAAAGCCAGCCGGCGCGCTGGCCGGGCTGAAGGGGCTGCTGGCGAGGGATTAATCCTCTTCGGGCCCCAATGCCGGATCAAGATCGCGCGGACGCACGAAGCGCACCAGCCGCGCGCTGCCCGCCGCCAGATCGGCCCAGCTTCCTTCGAACGCGAGTTCGGCGATGGTCGCGGTCGGATATTTTGCCTCGAGCGCAACGCGCGCGGGCTCGTCCGAATTCGGCACCAGCAGCATCGCCAGATCCTCCAGCCCGGGATTGTGGCCCACCAGCAGGACCCGCGCGCTATCCTCGGAAAATTCGTGGACGATATCGAGCAGGGTTACCGCCGAAGCGAGGTAGATGCGCCGATCCCACTCGGGCGCAAGCGTCCGGCCATAGCCCGTTTCGACCTGCGCCAGCGTCTCCACCACACGGAGCGCGGGCGAGGCGATGATGTGATCGAACACCGCGCCGCCGCTGCGCAGATAGCCACCGATCAAGGCGGCGGCGCGCTTGCCGCGCGCGTTGAGGGCGCGGTCGTAATCACGGAGCGCAGGATCGTCCCACCCCGATTTGGCGTGGCGGAGCAACGTCAGCGTCTTGGTGCCGGCGGTCATGCGGGTCTCCGTCAGGCGGTTTCGCGCGCCTCATGCCCCGTTTGCGCGGCGGAGGGAAGCGCTGCTGCACGCGCCACCGCTTCATCGAGCGTAACGCGGGTGATCGTCACGCCCGGCGGGAAGGCCGTCAGCAGTCGCGACGGCATTGCTGCCGAGAGCAAGATGAACACGCCGTGATCATCCGCGCGCCGAATCAGACGGCCGAACGCCTGCGCCAGCCGTGCCCGCACGATTCGGTCATCATAGCCGCTGCCGCCGCCTGCCAGGCGCCGCGCGGCGTGCAGCACGGTCGGCTTGGGCCAGGGCACCCCCTCCATCACCACCATCCGTAGCGACCGGCCCGGCACATCGACACCGTCCCGCAGCGCATCGGTGCCAAGCAACGAGGCCGCCGGATCATCCCGGAAAATATCGACCAGCGTGCCGGTATCGATCGGATCGACATGCTGGGCGTAGAGCGGCAGCCCTTCGCGGGCGAGCCGATCCGCGATGCGCGCATGGACGCCGCGCAGCCGCCGGATCGCGGTGAACAGGCCGAGCATTCCCCCACCGCTCGCCACGCCGAGCCGCGCATAAGCATTGGCGAGCGCCCCCATGTCGCCGCGCTTCACATCGGTGACGATCAGCACTTCGGCTTGGCTCGCATAATCGAACGGCGACGCCGCCTCGAATCGACTCGCGCCGCGCAGCAGATGCGTCGCCCCGGTGCGCGCCTCGGCCACGTCCCAATCGCCGCCGCCGCGCAAGGTCGCCGAGGTTACCAGCACGCCATGCGCGGGTTTCAGCACGGTTTCGGCAAAGGGCCGCGTCGGATCGAGCCAATGCCGGTGCAGCCCAACATCATAATCGCGCCCCTCGACGCGATCGACCGCCATCCAATCGACGAAGTCGGGCGAAGCCGGGCCGCCGATCCGCGCGAGCAGCGACAGCCACGCCGCCACCGTCTCGGCGCGCCAGCCAAGCGAGGCGATTGCCCCTTCGATGCGCGCACGCGCGGGCCCATCCATCCAGTCGGGCGCTTCGTCGAGCACCGCCTCCAGCCGCCGCCCAAGCGCCACTAGCGGGCGCACCAACGCATCCAGCGCTTCCGCCGCCGGGCCAGCCGCCTCGATCAAGCCGGGATCGGGCTCGGCAAGCTCGGTCTCCAAGCCATAACCCGCATCGCCGCCCGGATCGCGCCCCGATTCGGCGCGGGCATAGGTGAGCCCGCGCACCGCCGCCAGCAGCGCCTCGATCGGCCCGAACGGCGCGCCCTCGCCCAGGCGCTGCAGCCAGCCATCGCTCGCCAGCGCCTGCGCCGCGTTCACCGCATCGGCGATCGCGCGCGCGCCGCCCTCGTCATAGCTCGCCACATCGGACAGCCGCGCCGCGAGCCCGCGCCGCCGCCCGCGCCCGCCCGATTCGGGGCCGAGCACCCAACGCCTGAGCTCGATCGTCTCGGCACCGGTCAGCGCGGTCGAGAACATCGCGTCGGCGGCATCGAACAGATGATGCCCCTCGTCGAACACATAGCGCGTCGGGCGCGTATTCGATTCGCGCCCGCGCGCGGCATTGACCATCACCAGCGCATGGTTGGCGATGACCAGATCGGCATCGGCACTCGCGCGCGCCGCCTTTTCGATGAAGCATTTGCGGTAATGCGGACAACCGGCATAGACGCACTCGCCGCGCCGGTCGGTGAGCGCGGTCGCGCCGTTGCGGCGGAACAAGGTCGGCAGCCAGCCGGGCAGATCGCCGCCGACCATATCGCCGTCCGCGCTATACGCCGCCCAGCGCGCGACGAGGTGCGCGAGGATCGCGGCGCGCCCGGCGAACCCGCCTTGCAGCGCGTCCTCCAGGTTCAACAGGCACAGGTAATTCTCGCGGCCCTTGCGCGTGACCACCTTCGCCCGGCGGATTGTCGCATCGGGAAAGAGCCGCGCGCTTTCATGCCCCAATTGCCGCTGCAGCGCCTTGGTGAAGGTCGACACCCACACCGCGCCATCGGCCTTCTCCGCCCAGAGCGAAGCGGGCGCGAGATAACCGAGCGTCTTGCCGATGCCGGTGCCGGCTTCGGCGAGCACCATATTGGGCATCCCCGCCGCCATGCGCGGCGCAAACGCCTCGCGTGCCGCCTGCGCATAGGCACGTTGGCCGGGCCGCTGCTCGGCGGTGCTGCCGGTCAAGCGGGCGAGCCGCGCCTGCGTCTCGTCCGCTTCCAGCGTGACGGTGCGGGGCTGCGCGCGCGGCGCGCCCTCCGACCATTCGCCGAGCTTGGTGAACAGCCAGCGCTCGGCCGTATCGGGCTTTTTGAGGCGCTGGGTCAGCACCGGTGCCCAGGTCCAGCGGAGACGGAACAGCGACTGCGCCGCCGTCCACGCGCCCTCGCGTTCGGGCCACTCGCCTTCGATCATGCCGAGCAACGCCCCGGCGGCTGCGCGCAGGAAGGTGGCGACTTCGGCATCGGCGGCGGGCGGCGTCAGCCCCGTCACGCGCGCGAGCCCGCGCGGCGTCGGCACCATGAAGCGCGCCGGGCACAAAAAGGCGAACAGTTCGAGCAGATCGAGCCCGGACAGATCGGCATAGCCCAGCCGCTGCCCGACCAAGGCGGCATTGAGCAGGATGACCGGCGTATCGGCGGCGATCCGGATCGCCTCCCCCCGCCCGATCGGCCGCGTGCCGTCCTCATCCGAAATCCAGATGCCGCTATGGCTGGCGTGCAGCGCCGGATAGGGCAGCGCAAGATCGGGGAACGGCGACATCGCGCCGACAGTGCGCGAGCCGGAACGAAAGGGCAACCTTGATCCGCCCCTTGCGGCACATACCGCCCGATGGAGGTTGTGCCGCGCCGCACCCATGCGCTACGCCCCCGCTTATGACCGACGTTTTCCGCACCGCCGCCCTCGATTCCAAAGCCTGGCCGTATGAGGAAGCGCGCAAACTGCTGAAACGCTATCCCGAGGGCAAGCCCGGCGGCGCGCCGATCATCTTCGAAACCGGCTATGGCCCGTCGGGTCTGCCGCATATCGGCACGTTCAACGAAGTGCTGCGCACGACGATGGTGCGTCACGCCTTCCAGACGCTGACCGATGCGCCGACGCGGTTGATCGAGTTCAGCGACGATATGGATGGCCTGCGCAAGGTCCCCGACAACGTGCCCAACCAGGCCATGCTGACCGAAAACCTCGGCAAGCCGCTCAGCCGCATTCCCGATCCGTTCGAGAAGTTCGAGAGCTTCGCTGCCCATAACAATGCGATGCTGCGCGACTTTCTCGATCGCTTCGGCTTCGAATACGAATTCATCTCCTCCGCCTCGCAATATGAAGCGGGCGTGTTCGACGATGCGCTGAAGGGCGTGCTGCGCCACTATGACGCGATCATGGGGGTGATGCTGCCGACGCTGCGCAAGGAACGCGCCGCCACCTATTCGCCGATCCTGCCGATCAGCCCCAAGACCGGGATCGTGCTGCAAGTGCCGGTCGAGGTCGTCAATGTCGAGCAGGGCACGATCCGCTTCACCGACAGCGATGGCGAAGTGCTCGTCCAATCGGTGCTCGGCGGGCAGGCCAAGCTGCAATGGAAGGTCGATTGGGCGATGCGCTGGGTCGCGCTTGGCGTCGATTATGAGATGTACGGCAAAGACCTGATCGACAGCGGCGTGCAGTCGGGCAAGATCGCGCGCGTGCTCGGCGGTCGCCCGCCCGAGGGGCTGATCTACGAGATGTTCCTCGACGAAAAGGGCGAGAAGATCTCCAAGTCCAAGGGCAATGGCCTGACGCTGGAGCAGTGGCTCGAGTACGGCACGCAGGAAAGCCTGGCCTTCTTCGCCTACCGCGAGCCCAAAAAGGCCAAGCAGCTGCACATCGGCGTCATTCCGCGCGCGGTGGACGACTATTTCCAGTTCCGCGGCAGCTATGCCGCGCAGCCGGTCGAACAGAAGCTCGGCAATCCGGTGCATCACATCCATGGCGGCGACGTGCCGGACACGACCCCGCCGGTCACCTTTGGCTTGCTGCTCAATCTGGTCGGCGTGCTGGGCGCGGGCGCGACGGCGGAGCAGGTGCACGGCTATCTCAGCAATTATATCGAAGGTGCCGTTACGCCCGAGCTCGACGCGCTGATCGGCCATGCGCTCGCCTATAACCGCGATTACGTTGCGCCAACGCTCCAGCGCCGCAAGCCGGAAGGGATCGAGGTGGCCGCGCTAGAACGGCTCGACCGCGAACTGGCCGCCGCGCCCGCCGATGCCTCGGCGGTCGATTTGCAGAACATCGTCTATGCGATCGGCAATGAAGGCGGCTTCGATCCGCTGCGGGCGTGGTTCGGCGCGCTGTACGAAACGCTGCTCGGCTCCAGCCAAGGCCCGCGCATGGGCAGCTTCATCGCGTTGTACGGCATCGACAACACCCGCACGCTGATCGCCGAAGCGCTGGCGGGCTGAGGAGGACGCCGCCCATGCCCACCAAACCGCTAATCGGGCGCGAGACGCGGCTGTGCATGTCGCTATCGGCACGCCCGGGCAATTTCGGAACGCGCTTCCACAACCGGCTCTATGAACTGCTCGGGCTCGATTTCGTCTACAAGGCGTTTTCGACGCGCGATCTGGAGGGCGCGGTGCGCGGCATTCGCGCGCTCGCCATTCGCGGGTGCGCGATCTCGATGCCGTTCAAGGAAGCGGTGATCCCGCTGCTCGACGGCATCGCCCCCTCCGCCGCCGCGATCGACAGCGTCAATACCATCGTCAACGATGAGGGCACGCTGACCGGGCACAATACCGATTATGCGGCGGTGGCGCGGCTGATCGCCGATATCGACCCCGCGACGCCGTTCGTGCTGCGCGGATCGGGCGGCATGGCCAAGGCAGTGGTCGCGGCGCTCTGCAATAGCGGGTTTCGCGACGGCACGATCGTCGCGCGCAACGCCGAGCAGGGACAGGCGTTGGCGACGCGCTACGGCTTTCGCTGGCAGGCCGATCTTGGCGCGACGGGTGCGCCGTTGCTGATCAACGTCACGCCGATTGGCATGGCGGGCGGCGACGCCGACGCGCTCGCCTTTCCCGAGGCGATGATCGCGGCGAGCCAAATCGTCATCGATGTGGTGCAATATCCGCCGGAAACACGGCTGCTGCGCGCCGCGCAAATGGCCGGCAAGCGGATCATCACCGGCACCGAAATCGCGACCTTGCAAGCGCTCGACCAGTTCGTGCTCTATACCGGCGTCACCCCCAGCGACGCCCAAGTCGCCGACGCCGCCGCCTTTGCCCGCGCGGCGGGGTAAAACCCCCGAACAGCTCCGGTTTCGGTTCCCCGCAGCGCCCCGTGCCGCTAGGCTGCGGCATGACCAATTCCAGCACATCGCGCCGCGTAGCGCGGAACATCCGTTCGGCGCTCCGCACCTTCCTCGCCCAGGAAGCGGCAGGCGGCATGGTGTTGATGGCGGCGGCCGCGTTCGCGCTGATCTTCGCCAATTCGGAGCTCGCGCACGCGTATTTCGCGTTTCTGCACCAGGAAACGGGGCCGGTGCTGGCCCCCGCCATCGGCCCGATGACGGTGCATTTGTGGATCAATGACGGCCTGATGGCGGTGTTCTTCCTGCTGGTTGGGCTGGAGATCAAACGCGAGCTGGTCGACGGGCAATTGGCGAGCCCCGCGCGACGGCGCTTGCCGATCATCGCGGCGGGCGCGGGGATGGCGATGCCGGCCTTGGTCTTTCTCGCCATGACCGGCGGTGCCCCTGCGCTTAGCCCCGGCTGGGCGATTCCGGCGGCGACCGACATCGCCTTTGCGATTGGCGTGCTGGCGCTGCTCGGCAAACGCGTCAGCCCGGCGCTGAAGCTGTTCCTCACCACCGTGGCAATCGTCGACGATTGCGGCGCGGTCGCGATCATCGCGCTCGTCTATAGCCACGGTATCGACTGGATCGCGCTGGCGGGCGCGGCGGGTACGATCCTGATCCTGTTCACGCTCAACCGGCGCGGGGTGGTGGCCTTGTGGCCCTATCTGCTCGGCTTTGTCGGCCTGTGGTGGCTGGTGCTGCTGTCGGGCGTGCACGCGACCGTTGCCGGCGTGATCACCGCCGCGCTGATCCCGGTCGCCACCTCCCCCGGCGCGCCCGATGCGGCGCATTCGCCGCTCCACCGGCTGGAACATGCGCTGTCGCCGTGGGTGGCGTTCGGCATCGTGCCGCTGTTCGCCTTTGCCAATGCGGGGGTGTCGCTGCTGGGCGTGTCGGCGGCAACGCTAGGCGACCCGCTGGTGCTGGGCATTGCGGGTGGGCTGTTCCTCGGCAAACAGGCCGGGATTGTCGGGGGTGTGGCCATCGCCGAGCGTCTGGGGATCGCCAAGCGCCCCAAGGGGATGCGCTGGATGCAGCTTTATGGAGTCGGCCTGCTCGCCGGAATCGGTTTCACGATGAGTCTGTTTATCGGCGGCCTGGCGTTTCCGGGCGACGCGCAGCTGCAGGATTCGGTCAAGATCGGCGTGCTCGGCGGATCGATCCTGTCGGCGATCGCGGGCTATGTCGTGCTGCGCTACATCGCGCCGCGCGCAAAGGCCGTTTGATCCCTCCAAACGAAAACGGGCGCCCCGTGTGGAGCGCCCGTCTTCTGGTCCGATACGCGGACTATCAGAGCTTTTCGGTCAGCTCCGGCACGATCTTGAACAGATCGCCGACCAGACCGAGATCGGCGACCTGGAAGATCGGCGCGTCTTCGTCCTTGTTGATGGCGATGATGGTCTTGCTGTCCTTCATCCCCGCCAGATGCTGGATCGCACCCGAAATGCCGACCGCGACATAGACTTCGGGAGCAACGATCTTGCCGGTCTGGCCGACCTGATAATCGTTCGGCGCATAGCCGGCATCGACGGCAGCGCGGCTGGCGCCGACGCCCGCGCCGAGCTTGTCGGCGAGCGGATCGATCACGGCATGGAATTGCTCGCTCGACCCGAGCGCACGCCCGCCCGAGACGATGATCTTGGCCGAGGTCAGCTCGGGCCGCTCCGACTTGGCGATTTCCGAACCGACATAGGTCGAAACACCCGCATCGCCGGTCGAGGCAACCGCTTCGATCGTGCCCGTACCGCCTTCGGTCGCGGCCTTTTCAAAGGCGGTGCCGCGCACCGAAATGACCTTCTTGGCGTCCTTGGTCTGCACCGTGGCGATTGCGTTGCCGGCATAGATCGGGCGCGTGAAGGTATCTTCGCTCTCGACCGAGAGGATGTCCGAAATCTGCATCACGTCGAGCAAGGCGGCGACGCGCGGCGCAATGTTCTTGCCGTTGGTGGTAGCGGGCACGAGGAACGCGTCATGCGTTTCCATCAGCTTGGCGACCAAAGGCGCGACGTTTTCAGCCAGCGCATGGGCATAGGCCGCATCGTCCGCGACATGCACCTTGCCGACGCCCGCGATCTTCGCGGCGGCCTCGGCCACTGCGCCGACGCCCTGGCCGGCGACGAGCAGATGGACTTCACCCAGCTTGGCAGCGGCGGTGACGGTGGAGAGGGTGGCGTCCTTCACGGATGCGCCATCATGTTCGACCCAAACGAGCGTCTTCACTTTGCGACTCCCATTGCCTTGAGCTTGGCCACCAGTTCATCGACATCGGCGACCTTGATCCCCGCCGAGCGCTTGGGCGGCTCGACCACCTTCAGCGTGGTCAGGCGCGGGCTGACATCGACGCCGTAATCGGCCGGGGTTTTCTGCGCGAGCGGCTTGGATTTGGCCTTCATGATGTTGGGCAGCGAGGCATAACGCGGCTCGTTGAGGCGCAGGTCGACCGTGATGATCGCGGGCAGCGGCAGCGATTCGGTTTCCGCGCCGCCATCGACTTCGCGCGTCACCACGACGGTGCCGGGCGACAATTCGACCTTGGACGCGAAGGTCGCCTGGCCGCGACCGAGCAGCCCGGCGAGCATCTGGCCGGTCTGGTTGTTGTCATCATCGATCGCCTGCTTGCCGAGGATGACGAGGTCGGGCTGTTCCTCCTCGACGATCTTGGCGAGCAATTTGGCGACGCCGAGCGGCTCGACCTTGTCTTCGGACACGATCAGGATCGCGCGGTCGGCACCCATGGCCAGCGCGGTACGCAGCGTTTCCTGCGCCTTCTGCTCGCCGATCGACACGACGACGATCTCGGTAACGCCCGCTTTTTCCTTCAGGCGGATCGCCTCTTCAACGGCGATTTCGTCGAACGGGTTCATGCTCATCTTGACGTTGGCGAGGTCGACCCCCGTCCCGTCCGCCTTCACGCGGGGCTTCACATTATAGTCAAGCACGCGCTTGACCGGGACCAGCACCTTCATTGCACGCTCTCCGAACGGTTCTTTACGTTTACGTCAATCCAATGCAGATGTGGCGATGTCGCGCGAAAAGATCAAGCAATCGATCACACCGATGTTGCATTGGCGCGCGCCGCGATGAATTCTCCAATGAGGGCCGGGAACTGCTCTCGGGGTGGAAACCCCTCAAATGCATGTGCAGCGCCAATCCGCGCCCAGGGCAGCGCTTCTGCAATCACCGTCTCGATGAACGGCGCATCATTTGGGGGCGAGTCCAGCAACGTCGATCGGACATTTACGAAATCGTCCATGCCCTCGGGGCGTGTGAACACCCAGCTCAGGCAGGACGGGCAATAGAGGTGACGCTGCGGTCCCCGCAGCGCCCCCGCCACCGGCTCGCCCGCCAACACTTCAAAACGGTCGGCCGGGTAGAAGGCGCTGACCGAATAAGCGCTGGCAGTCATTCGCTGGCAGCCCCGGCAATGGCAGGCCATAGTGATCAGCGGGTCGCCAAACACCTTGAAACGGATTTCTCCGCATCGGCAGCCGCCATCGCTGGAGCCGCTATCGCTCACGCAGCCTTTTTCACCTCAGCGACGATCTTCTTGGCGGCATCGCCCAGATCGTTGGCAGGCACAATCGCCAGGCCGGAATTGGCCAAAATGTCCTTGCCCAATTGCACGTTGGTGCCTTCGAGACGAACGACCAACGGCACCGAAAGGTTCACTTCCTTGGCGGCCGCGACGATGCCCTCGGCGATGATGTCGCAGCGCATGATGCCGCCAAAGATATTGACCAGGATGCCCTTCACGTTCGGATCGCTGAGGATGATCTTGAACGCAGCCGTCACCTTCTCCTTATTGGCGCCGCCGCCAACGTCGAGGAAGTTGGCCGGGAACATGCCGTTGAGCTTGATGATGTCCATCGTCGCCATGGCGAGGCCGGCACCGTTGACCATGCAACCAATGTCGCCGTCGAGCTTGATATAGGCCAGGTCGTACTTGGAGGCTTCGAGCTCGGCCGGATCTTCCTCGGTCTCGTCGCGCAGTTCGAGCAGATCCTTGTGACGGAACATGGCGTTGCCATCGAAGCCGACCTTGGCGTCGAGCACGACGAGCTTGTTGTCGTCGGTGACGGCGAGCGGGTTGATTTCGATCTGCTCGGCATCGGTGCCGAGGAAGGCGTCATACAGCTTGGACGCGACGCTGGCGGCCTGCTTGGCGAGATCGCCCTTCAGTTCGAGCGCAGCGGCAACGGCGCGGCCATGATGCGGCTGGAAGCCAGTCGCGCAATCAATGTCGATCGCGTGGATCTTCTCGGGCGTCTCATGCGCGACGGTTTCGATGTCCATGCCGCCTTCGGTCGAGGCGACCATCGACACGCGACCGGTGGCGCGGTTGACGAGCAGTGCCAGGTAGAATTCCTTGGCGATGTCGACACCGTCGGTGATGTAGAGGCGGTTGACCTGCTTGCCATGCTCGCCGGTCTGCGCGGTCACGAGCGTGTTGCCGAGCATGTCGGTTGCCGCAGCGCGCACCTCGTCGAGCGTCTTGGCGAGGCGGACACCCCCCTTGGCATCAGGCCCGAGTTCCTTGAACTTGCCCTTGCCGCGGCCACCGGCATGGATCTGCGCCTTGACGACGTAAAGCGGCCCAGGAAGCTTGGCGGCGGCGGCGACGGCCTCTTCGACGGTCAGCGCAGCGAACCCTGCAGGCACCGGCACGCCGAATTTCGCGAGGACTTCCTTGGCCTGATATTCATGGATGTTCATGGGCTGCGTGCCTTTCGAAGATCGGGGATAGAGTGGCCTTAAGCACAGCCGCCCGTGCGAATCCACCCCGTAGGCACGCGCATCGCTCGCCATTGCGCGTGCGGCCCGCTATATCGCATCCATGTCCTGGATCATCGGCCCGCTGCTGTTCATCGCCACCGTCGCCGGAATGGAGGGGTTCGCTTACGGCGCGCACCGCTGGCTGATGCATGGGCCGGGCTGGTTCCTGCATAAAAGCCATCACCGCCCGCGCACTGGCAATTGGGAACTGAACGACCTGTATTTCGTGATCTTCGCAGCACCCTCGATAACGCTGTTGCTCGGCGGCGTGCAATGGGGCTGGGGCGACTGGACGATCTGGGTCGGTGCCGGGATTGCCGCTTATGGCGCGATCTATCTCGGCTTTCACGACGTGATCGTGCACAAACGCTTCAACCACCGCTATCTGCCGAAATCGGCCTATATGAAGCGCATCATCCAGGCGCACAGGCTGCACCATGTGGTGGAAACCAAAAGTGGGACCGTCAGCTTCGGCTTTCTGGTCGCGCCAAGCCCCGAAGCGCTGAAGGCCGAACTCAAACGCCGCGGCCATGCCGGCGTGCGCGCCGCAACACAGCAGGCAACACCCGTTTCCCCTTGAACGAGAGCGCTTTCTTCTACGCGCTGGCGATTCCAGCGGTGTTGCTGCTCGGCCTGTCCAAGGGCGGCTTTGTCGGGCTTGGCGCGCTGTCGTTGCCGCTGCTGGCGATGGCAACCTCACCGGTACGCGCGGCTGCGATCCTGCTGCCGATCCTGATCGTGCAGGATGTGGTCGGCGTATGGGCGTTCCGGCGCGATTGGGATGCGGGCATATTGGGCTGGATGCTGCCGGGTGCCGCTATCGGGATCGCGCTCGGCTATCTGTTTGCCGCGCAGGTTCCAACCACGGCGGTGCTGGCGCTGGTCGGGGCGATCTCGGTGGTGTTCGGTCTGTACCGGCTATGGGCTGACCGGCGCGGCGCTGTGGCGGTCGCGGCCCAGGCGCCGGGCTGGGTCGGCACGCTGCTGGGCATTGCCTCGGGTTTTACCAGCCAGGTTGCCCATGCCGGACAACCGCCCTTTCAAATCTATGTGCTGCCGCGCCGCCTGCCACGCGATGTACTGGTCGGCACCACCGCGATCTTCTTTGCCGCGGTCAATTGGATCAAGGTGCCGGCCTATTGGGCGCTCGGCCAGTTCAACCGCGACACTTTGGGCGTGGCGGCGCTGCTGCTGCCGGTCGCGATTGCGTCGACCTTTGCCGGGGTCTGGCTGGTGCGCCGCGTGTCGCCCGCACACTTTTACACCGCCATTTATGCGCTGATGGTGCTGGTCGGAGTGAAGCTGATCTGGGACGCGCTGGCCTGAGCGCCCGCGCTCTCAGTCAAACAGCGACGACACCGAACTTTCATCGGCGATGCGGCGGATCGCTTCGGCGAGCAGCGGGGCGATCGTCAGATGGCGGATCTTCTTGGCGGCGGCGACAATGTCATGGCTGCCGAGCGAATCGGTGATCACCAGTTCCTCGAGCGCCGAGCTTTCGACGCGCGCCACAGCACCACCCGACAGCACGCCGTGCGTGATATAAGCAGCGACGCCCTCGGCCCCCGCTTGCTTGAGCGCAGCGGCGGCGTTGCACAGCGTGCCGCCCGAATCGACGATATCGTCGATCAGAATGCAGAAACGGCCCTCGACCTCACCGATGATGTTCATCACCTCGGATTCGCCCGCGCGCTCGCGCCGCTTGTCGACGATGGCGAGCGGCGCATTGTCGAGTCGCTTGGCCAGCGCGCGCGCGCGCACCACGCCGCCAACGTCGGGCGAAACGACCATCAAATTGCGCTTGCCATAGCGCGTGAGAATATCCGCCGACATCACCGGCGCGGCGAACAGATTGTCGGTCGGGATATCGAAAAAGCCCTGGATCTGCCCGGCGTGCAGATCGACCGAGAGTACGCGGTCAGCGCCCGCGACGGTGATCAGATTGGCGACGAGCTTGGCCGAAATCGGCGTGCGCGGCCCCGGCTTGCGGTCCTGCCGGGCATAGCCGAAATAGGGGATGACGGCGGTGATGCGCTTGGCCGAGGCGCGTTTCAACGCATCGATGCAGATCAGCAATTCCATCAAATTGTCGTTCGCCGGATAGCCGGTCGATTGCAGCACGAACACATCCTCGCCGCGCACATTCTCGCGAATCTCGACGAAGATTTCCTCATCGGCGAAGCGGCGGACCAGCGCGTCGGTCAACGGCAGTTCGAGATAGGACGCGATATCGCGCGCGAGGGGCAAGTTCGAATTGCCGGTCATCAATTTCATGGCGTTCGAAACTCCCTGTGGTCCCCATGCCCCGCGTCTGGCTGCGCGCGCTCTTGGCAAAGCGTCCTTTAGGCGCGGGCTTTGCGCGCGGTAAAGGGGCATTGCCGCACGAACCAGCGCTGCCTAGAGCAAATCCATGACCATTCGCACCCGTTTCGCCCCCTCGCCCACCGGTATGCTGCATGTCGGCAATATCCGCACCGCGCTCCACAATTGGGTGTGGGCGCAAGCGCAAGGCGGGGAATTCTGGCTGCGCATCGACGATACCGATGCCGAACGCAGCGAGGAACGCTTCGTCGACGCGATCCGCGCCGATCTCGGCTGGCTTGGCCTCACCGCGCACGGAGAAGAACGCCAGTCGGCGCGGTTCGCGCTCTATGAGGCACGCTTTGCCGCGTTGCGCGCGGCGGGCCGGGTCTATCCGGCGTATGAAACCGCGCAGGAACTCGATCTCAAGCGCAAGATCGCCGCCGGGCGCGGCTTGCCGCCGATCTATGACCGCGCCGCGCTGGCTTTGTCGGATGCCGACCGCGCCAGGCTGGAGGCCGACGGCATCGCCCCGCATTGGCGCTTCAAGCTCGATCATGACACGCCGATCGTCTGGGACGATTTGATTCGCGGCCTCCAGAAATTCGACGCGGCGACGATGAGCGATCCGGTGATCCGCCGCGCCGATGGATCGTGGCTGTATATGCTCCCCTCGGCGATCGACGATGCCGACATGGGCATCACCCATGTCGTGCGCGGCGAGGACCATGTCTCCAACACCGCGCTGCAATTGCAGATGTTCGCGGCGATGGGCGTCGCCGCGCCGGCTTTCGCGCATGAAGCGTTGCTGGTCGGCTCCGAAGGCAAATTGTCCAAGCGGCTTGGCTCGCTCGGTGTCGAGCATTTCCGCGAGGTCGGGATCGAGCCCGCCGCCGTGCGCGCGTTGCTCGCGCGAATCGGGACGAGCTTGCCGGTGGAACCTTTGGTCGACACCGCCGCGCTGGTCGCAACCTTCGATTTTGCCAAATTCGGCCGCGCGCCTGCGCGCTTCGACGAGACGGAACTGGCGGGGCTCAACGCCAAAATCGTCCACCAGCTCGATTTCGCCAGCGTGTCCGAACGGCTGCCCTCGGGCATGGGGGCGGCGGAATGGGAAGCGGTGCGACCCAACCTCTCGACCGTTGCCGAAGCCGCCGATTGGTGGAAGGTGATCGAGGGGCCGATCGACGCGGTGCGCGACCCCGCCGATGCCGATTTCCTCGCCGCCGCCGCGCGCCATGTCGCCGCAATGCCGTGGGATGCGGACCCGTGGCACGCGCTGACCGCCGCGTTGAAGGCCGAGACCGCACGCAGCGGCAAGGCGCTGTTCCTGCCGCTGCGCCGCGCGCTGACCGGGCGTGATCACGGCCCCGACATGAAGGCGCTGCTGCCGTTGATCGGTCGCGATCGTGCGGCAGCGCGGCTTTCCACGATCTGATATAATGTCTCTTGCGTCGCAAATGTTATGATGTAACATTCTCTCCTATCCGGCGTGCGACCGGACACCATAGTGGGAGAGAAACGATGTACGCAGATCGTTATTCCAGCCGCCAAGGCCTTAGCCCCGGGGGTGTAGGCTTCGCACTCGGCGCGAGCGGGGTGCTGCTGTTCGGGCTTTCGCTGACCGCCCCCAATCTCGTCACCCATCTGGTCGATCCGCCGCTGACGACCATCAACATCCCGATCCCGACCGATCCGCCACCGCCGGAAAAGACCCTGCCCGCGCCGCATCTGAAGGCCCCAGTCCCGACCAACCCACCCCCGGAAACCGTTGACAGTTCCAAACAGCAATCCACGACCGACCTCACCGCCGCCGCCTTGCCGATCGCTCCTCCCTCCAAGATCGAGGTGGAGGTCGGCAGCGGCGCTGGCGAGGTTCACACCGGCACCCCGCCACACCTTCCGACGATCGTCGCGCCCCAGCTCGATTCGCGCTACGCGAACCTGTTTCAACCCGCTTACCCGAGCGACGAACGCCTGGCTGGCCACACGGGCCGAGTCGTCGTGCTTGTGCTGATCGGGACGGACGGGCGCGTGAAGGAGGTGCGGCAACTCAGCGCCGCCAGCACCGCCTTTTTCGAAGCGACGCGCAAGCAGGCACTGGCCAAATGGCGCTTCATGCCCGGAACGCGCGACGGCGTGCCGGTCGAGGCATGGCGCACCATGGCGGTGCGCTTTGAACTCGATGGCGACTAGCGGACCGTGGTTACGGTGCGGCGGGGGTGGCATCGGTGCCCCGCCGCGCCTATCTCCCTTTCCATGAACTTTTTGCGCTATTTCTCCCCGCTGCGTGCCTGGCGCGATCTGCGTTATTACATCGTCACGCGGCAGCGGCATCAGCTCGGCTTCATGGGCGTCGCGCTCGCGCTGACCTATGTGATGGTGGTCGGCGTGATTTATGAATCGCGGATCCCGCCCAAGCCCTATCACCGCGACATCATCTATGTGCAGCAATGGCCGCTCAATCGTACCGATGCCGAGATCATCGCCCAGCAGAAAATCGACGGCATCGAACAGACCAAGCGCGAAAATGAGTTGAAGCGGCTGCAGGCCGAACGGCGCGCGCAGTTCAAGAAAGTGAATGACGGCCTCAAGGCTTACGGGCTCTGAGCATGATCGACGACCATCGCTGGATGGGGGCCGCGCTCGCGCTCGGCGAGCGCGGGCGCGGGCGCACCGCCCCCAACCCCAATGTCGGCTGCGTGATCGTGTCCGACGGCCGCGTCGTCGGGCGCGGCTGGACCCAGCCCGACGGCCGCCCCCACGCCGAGGCGATGGCACTGGCTGAGGCCGGTGAAAAGGTGCGCGGCGCGACCGCCTATGTCACGCTGGAACCCTGCGCGCATGTCTCGCCGCGCGGCCCTGCGTGCAGCGATCTGCTGCAACTGGCGGGCGTGGCGCGGGTGGTGGTGGCGTTGGAAGACCCCGATATGCGCACCAACGGCGCGGGTATCGCGCGGCTGCGCGACGCCGGAATCACGGTCGAGGTCGGCGCGCGCGCCGACGAAGCGCGCCGGGCGATGGCGGGATTTCTCGCTCGACGCCTGCTCGCACGCCCGCAGGTCACGCTCAAACTCGCGCTGTCGCTCGACGGTGCGATGGCGCTGGCGTCGGGGCAAAGCGTCTGGATCACCGGTCCGGAAGCCCGCGCGCACGCGCACCTGGAACGCGCGCGCCACGAAGCGATTGTGGTTGGACGCGGCACATTTGAGGCAGATGCTCCGACCCTCGACGTCCGACTCGCTGGCCTGGAGGCGCGCAGCCCGCAACGCCTGCTCCTGTCACGCACCGAAGCCGATGGCTGGACGCGCCTCGCTGCACCCGCCGACATTGCAACGCTCGATTCGGTCGATCATGTGCTGGTCGAAGGTGGCCCGGCCACCGCTGCCGCCTTTCTCTCCGCCGACCTGGTCGACCGGCTGTTGCTGTATCGCGCCCCGATCCTGATCGGCGGCGGACGCACGCTGCCCGACATTGGCCTCACCGATCTTGCCGACGCGCATGGCCGCTGGTGCCTGATCGATTCGCGGAGCCTTGGCAGCGACCGGCTCGAGGTTTACGAGCGCGTAAGGGAGCCTGCACCAGGCGAAAGAGGATAGCGCGATGTTCACCGGCATCATCACCGATATCGGCACGATCGACCGGGTCGAGGCGCGCGGCGACCGGCGCATCTTCGTGCGGACGGACTATGATATGACAGGCGTCGATCTTGGCGCGTCGATCGCCTGTTCGGGCGTATGCCTCACTGTCGTCGACAAATCGGGCGCAGGCGAGCCCGGCTGGTTCGCCGCCGACGTCTCGGGCGAAACCGTCTCGCGCACGCCGCCCGAACAATGGACCGCCGGACGCCGCCTCAACCTCGAACGCGCGCTGAAGCTTGGCGAAGAACTGGGCGGACATATCGTGACCGGCCATGTCGATGGCATCGGCACCGTGGTCGGCGTTCATCCCGAAGGCGACTCGTGGAAAATCGACATTGCGGTGCCCGCCGATCTTGCGCCCTTCGTCGCGCAAAAGGGGTCGATCACCGTCGATGGCGTGTCGCTGACGGTCAATGCCGTCGCCGATCACGGCGACACCTCGCATTTTTCGCTCAACATCATTCCGCACACCCAGGCGATGACCACGCTGGGCGATCTTCACCCCGGTGCCGCCGTCAATATCGAGATCGACGTCCTCGCCCGCTATTTGAAACGCATGGAGCATTATCGTGCCACAGCCTGAAGTCGCGCGTCTGCGCCATGGGTTCCTGTCCAGCCCCGAGGAGTTGATCGACGAGGCCCGCAATGGCCGCATGTTCATTCTGGTCGACGATGAAGACCGCGAGAATGAGGGCGATCTGGTCATCCCGGCACAAATGGCGACGCCCGAGAAGATCAACTTCATGGCCAAATATGGTCGCGGGCTGATCTGTCTCGCCATGACCAAGAAGCGCGTCGATGAACTGGGCCTGGGGCTGATGAGCCGCCACAATGGCACGCGGCACGAAACCGCCTTCACCACCTCGATCGAGGCGCGCGACGGGGTTACCACCGGCATTTCCGCCGCCGACCGCGCCCGCACGATCTCGGTCGCGATCGATTCGTCCAAAGGCAAGGACGAGATCGTCACGCCCGGTCACGTCTTCCCGCTGGTCGCGCGCGATGGCGGCGTGCTGGTGCGCGCCGGCCATACCGAGGCGGCAGTCGACGTCGCACGCCTGGCCGGGCTCAACCCGTCGGGCGTGATCTGCGAGATCATGAACGAGGACGGCACGATGAGCCGCCTCGACGATCTCGTCACCTTCGCGCAATTCCACAATCTCAAGATCGGCACGATCCGCGACTTGATCGCCTATCGCCGCCGTCACGACCATCTCGTCGAGAAGCGCGCCGAAATGGCGTTCGAGTCGAAATGGGGTGGCCAATGGAAGGCGATGACCTTCCACAACAAGGCGACCGGCGACGAGACGATCGCTTTGGTCAAGGGCAAGATCGACCCGGCCAAGCCGACGCTGGTGCGGATGCACACCGCCTCCTATTTCGTCGACATGTTTGGCGAGGTGTCCGAACGCTCGGGCCTGCTCTCGCGCTCGATGGAAGTGATCGCCGAGGAAGGGGCCGGCGTCATCGTCGTGATCAACCGCCCGATGAAGGATTCGGTCACGCGCTTCATCAAGCTGCGCGGCGAGGGCAAGGGCGCGGGCGCGCCCGAGGTCGAGGAACTGCGCGATTACGGCGTCGGCGCGCAAATTTTGGCCGAATTGGGCGTTGAAGAAATGGTGTTGCTGACCAACACCCATCATGCGCTGGTCGGCCTCGAAGGTTATGGCCTGTCGATTGTCGACGAGCGCGCGATTCCCGGTACTGGAGGCGAATAATGCGCACCGGGATCGACGAGGCACGCGATCCCAAATATGCGCATATCGAACGCGAGCGGCGCTGGCTGGTCGATCCCGCGACGCGCCCCGACCTGTCGGCGCTGCCGTACGTTCTGATTGAGGACCGCTACATCGCCAACACGCGGATGCGTTTGCGGCGAATGACGGCAAGCGCCAGCGGCGAGCAGGCGCTGAAGCTCACCAAGAAATACGAATGCAGCGATCCGCTCGCGCGACCGATTGTGACCACCTACCTGACCCAGGACGAGTACGCGCTGCTCGAGACGCTGCCCGCCGCGGCCCTCATCAAGCGGCGCTATGAGATTGTGGACCAAGGGATCACGTTCGGACTCGATCAATTCCTTGGTGCGGTGGCACCGCTGGAACTCGCCGAGATTGAATGGAGCGACGATGCGGGATTAACGGCCTTGCCCTCACCCAGTTGGGCAGTCCGCGACATCAGCGACGACCCGCGCTATCAAGGCGGCGCAATTTCGCACTCTGGCATTCCCAAGGATTGATCGTGGCAAAGATTCTCATCGTCGAAGCCCGCTTCTACGACCATCTCAACGACATGCTGCTCGACGGCGCGCGCGCCGCAATCGAGGAGGCGGGCCATAAGCACGAGACGATCACCGTGCCGGGCGCGCTTGAGATTCCCGCCGCCGTCGCGCTGGCGTCGGAGAGCGGGGCCTATGATGCCTTTGTCGCGCTGGGCGTGGTGATTCGCGGCGAGACCTATCATTTCGAGATCGTCGCGGGCGAAAGCGCGCGCGGGCTGATGGCGCTGTCGATGGACGGGCTGCCGATCGGCAATGGCATTCTGACCACCGAGGACGAAGCGCAGGCGATCGTGCGCGCCGACCGCGCGCAGCTCGACAAAGGGGGTGCAGCCGCCAAGGCAGCGCTGGCGATGCTGGCGCTGAAGCACCGCTTCGGCTGAGGCAAAGGTGCAGCCGCCCCCGCCTCGCTACAAGATTTTCGAGCGCGACGGGCGGCTGATCACCATCGACACCTGGGCGGACAAAGCGACCTCCGCCCGGCCGACCTCCGCCATGCGACCGGACCGCGGGGCGACGGGTGCGCGACTCCAGGCGATGCTGCTGGCGATTGCTTTGCCGATCCTCGATGAAAGCGGCCGCCGCTTGCTGACCACGGGGACAAGCTGGGATCAAGAGGGCCCGCGCGTGATCGCGCTTTCCCCGAAGGGGGAAAAGCGCGTCGGGATGGTGCTCCTGCTCGGCGTCATTGTGCTCGCTGCCTTGCTGCTTCTGGCCATCGCCAATATCGAATGGATACTGCCTTTTATCGTTGTCGGCGCGGTGCTGAGCAGCGCCGCTGCCACGGCCGGGCTCCCCATGGTAACGCGGTTTCTGGATTCGCTCGGTGAGACTACCGGCTGAGGCTTCCATCGGCCGCGATCTTACTTATACTCGTGTCAATAAGCGGGAGAGTGATCGATGGCCTATGCGCACACCTTTCAGGCGAACCCCCATTGGCTGCCCCGCCAGAAGCAGTCCGCGATCCATGCCATTCCCGGCGAGGACGGGCTGCCTTTCATTGGCAATACCTTCCGCATGCTCCGCGATCCCGTCGCCTTCGGCAAACGGATGATCGACACGTACGGCCCGGTGTTCCGCAACAATGCCTTTGGCGGCCCGACCGTGACGCTGGTTGGCCCCGATGCCAACGAACTGGTGCTGTTCGACCGCGACCGCGTGTTTTCGTCCGAACAAGGCTGGGGGCCGCTGCTCAATTTGCTCTTCCCGCGCGGGCTGATGCTGATGGATTTCGAAAAGCACCGCGCCGACCGCAAGGTGATGGCGGTGGCGTTCAAGCCCGAGCCGATGCGGCATTATGCCGAGACGCTGAATGCCGGGATTTCGCGCGCGGTCGCGACCTGGGGCAACAAACCCGTTCGCTTCTATGATGCGATCAAGGAACTGACGCTCGATCTGGCGGCAGAGAGCTTTCTCGGCATGCTGCTCGGGCCCGAGGCGACGCGGATCAACCAGGCCTTTGTCGATGAAGTGCAAGCGTCGATCACGCCGATCCGCATTCCGCTACCGGGATCGCAAATGCGCAAAGGCGTGCGCGCGCGCGCGTATCTGATCGACCTGTTCGCGCGCGAAATTCCCGCGCGGCGGGCCGGACAAGGCCAGGATTTCTTCTCGCAATTCTGCCGCGCGACCGGCGATGACGGCCAGCCGCTGCCCGCCGATGCGATTGCCGATCATATGAACTTCCTGATGATGGCGGCGCACGACACCATCACCTCCTCGGCGACCAGCCTGATCATGCTGCTGGGGCGCAATCCGGAGTGGCAGGAGAAACTCCGCGCCGAGATCGCCGACCTTGGCATGAATGCAGAGGGTGCGCTGCCGTATAGCCAGCTCGACCGGCTCGAATTGACCGACATGGCGTTCAAGGAAGCGCTACGGCTGATCCCGCCAGTGCCCTCGCTGCCGCGACGCTCGATCAAGCCGTTCGATTTCGGCGGCTATCACATTCCGGCGGGCACCACCGTCAGCGTGAGCGTCGCTTATACCCACACCATGCCCGAGCTGTGGCCCGATCCGCAGCGCTTCGACCCGCTGCGCTTCACGCCTGAAGCGGTGCGCGCACGGCACAAATATGCGTGGGTTCCCTTTGGCGGCGGCGCGCATATGTGCCTGGGGCTGCATTTCGCGACAATGCAGATCCGCATTCTGGTGGCGCAATTGCTCAACCGCTACCGCATCGAACTCGACGAGGGCGCGGGCGCGCAGTGGCAGGCCTGGCCGATCCCACGACCGAAGGATGGCCTGCCACTACGCTTTGTCCCGCTTGGCTGATCCTCCCCGGCGCGGGGAGGATCGGCGTTACGCCGTCGCCGTTTCCAGCGCGGGATAGTCGCTATAGCCTTCCGCGCCTTGGCTATACCACGTCGCGGGATTGCCCTCCGCCAGCGGCGCGCCCGTGCGCAGGCGTTCGGGCAGGTCGGGATTGCTGATGAATGGGCGACCGAAGGCAATGGCATCGGCCACCCCCGAATCGATCGCCGCCTGGGCTTGCTCTACGGTGCGATAATCCGAGTTGAGCACCAGGGGCTTGGAGAAGACCTGGCGGATCGCCGGGCTGACCTTGGGCACGTCGGTGCGGCCGAAGGTGCCGTCGGGGCCCGGTTCGCGCAGTTCGAGGAAGGCGATGCCGATCTCGTCGAGCGCCTTCGCCGCCGCCGTGAACAAGGCTACCGGGTTGCTGTCATCGACGCCTTGCGAATCGCCATTGGGCGACAGGCGGATCGAGGTGCGCTCGGTCCCCGCGACAGAGGCAACGCGCTCGGTCACTTCGCGCATCAGGCGGATGCGATTTTCGATGCTGCCGCCATAAATGTCATCGCGGAAATTGGCGTTGTCGCGCAGGAACTGGTCGATCAGATAGCCGTTCGCGCCGTGGATCTGCACCCCGTCGAAGCCCGCGCGGAGCGCGTTCTTCGTGGCATGTTCGTAATCGGCCAGCAGGCGCGGGATTTCGGCGAGTTCGAGCGGGCGCGCGACTTCGAAATCCTTCTTGCCTTCATAGGTGTGCGCCTGGCCTGCGGTGCGCGTGGCGGAGGACGAAACCGGCTGAACGCCGGTGACCGACGAATGCACCTGCCGCCCCATATGCCACAATTGCACGACGATATGCCCGCCGCTCGCATGGACTGAATCGGTGACGGCTTTCCAATGCTCGACCTGTTCGTCGGTCCACAGGCCCGGTGCAAACGGCCAGCCCAGACCTTCGCGGCTGATGCCGGTTGCTTCGGTGATGATCAGCCCGGCGCTCGCGCGCTGGGTATAATAATCGACCATGATGTCGGTGGGAACGGCTTCGCGCGTGGCGCGCCCGCGCGTCAGCGGTGCCATCAGGATCCGGTTGGGGGCATGGATCGTACCGAGCTGGATCGGGTCGAAGAGGCTGGGCATTGCGGACAAGTCCTTTTGCTGTGACGCACCATAAATAGGGGGCTACAGGGCGGCATGCACGATACCCAGCGCAAAAGAATAACTGTTACGCCTGCAATATCCGCCAGCACGCTCGCGCTTCTTGCAGTGATTGTCGCCAATGCGGCGCTGGCCTTCGGGCCGTGGTTCGTGCGTTTGTCCGATACCGGCCCGGTCGCGTCCGCCTTCTGGCGGATCACCCTCGCCGCGCCATTGCTCGTCGGGGCGGCCTTGTCGCCGCATTGGCACGCCGTGGGCACCACGCCGCGCCGCCTTTCGCCCGGCCTGTGGTGGATGATCGCGCTGGGCGGCCTGTGCTTTGCCGCCGATCTGGCGAGCTGGCACCTCGGCATCCTGCGCACCACGCTCGCCAATGCGACCTTGCTCGGCAATGTCGCGACGCTGATGTTCCCACTCTATGGCTTCGTCATCATGCGGGCGTGGCCAACGCGCCTGCAGGGCTTTGCCTTGGCCCTCGCCGCGATTGGCGCGGGGCTGCTGCTGGGGCGGTCCTATCAGCTCGACCCGCAGCATCTCGTCGGCGACCTGCTCTGCCTTCTCGCCGGGTTGCTCTATACGGCCTATTTCATCCTCATGGCGCGGGTGCGCGCGGTGCTCGCCCCGCTCCCGGCGCTGGCGCTGTCGACGGCGGCGAGCATCGTGCCCTTGCTGTGCTTTGCGCTGCTGCTCGGCGAGAAACTGCTGCCAACCGATTGGGCACCGCTGATCGGCCTTGCGCTGGTGAGCCAGATCGTCGGCCAGGGGTTGATGATCTATGGGCTCGGGCGTTTGCCGCCATTGACGGTCGGGCTTGCCCTGCTCGTGCAGCCGATGGTCGGCACGCTGATTGGCTGGATCGTCTATCACGAACAGCTCGGTTGGGCCGACGGGATCGGCACGCTGCTGGTCGCGGTTGCGCTGGTGCTGGTCAGCCGCCGCGCGCGCGCCTAGATAAACAGCATGACAGACTCGATCGCCCCCACGCCGCTGGCCGATGCAACGCTCGATGAAATCCGCGCAGCCCTCGCCCCGCTGATCGCCGCCAATGCCGGGTTTGACGGGTGGGGCGACGACGCGCGCGATCTCGCGGCCGACAGTGCCGGGGTCGACCGCGATGTCGCGCGACTCGCCTTTCCCGGTGGTGCGGTCGACATGGTGGAGGCATGGTTCGCGCATATCGACGCTGCGATGGTGCAGAGCCTGCCGGCCGAGCGGCTCGCGACGATGAAGATTCGCGACAAGATCACCGCGCTGGTCGAGGCGCGCTTGGCCGAAACCGCGCCTGACCGCGAGGCGCTGCGGCGCGCGCTCGCGCTGCTCGCTTTGCCCCAGAACGCCGCGCGCGGGGTGAAGCTCGGCTGGCACGCCGCCGACGTGATGTGGCGCGCCGCCGGGGATGTGGCGACCGACTATAACCACTATACCAAGCGCGCGATGCTGGCGGCGGTGTACGGGGCGACCGTCACGGTGTTCCTCGACGACGAAAGCGACGGCTATGCCGACACCCGCGCCTTTCTCGCGCGGCGGATCGCGGGGATCATGCAGTTCGAGAAAGCCAAGGCGAAGCTGCTCGGCCGCACCGAATTGCGCCCGAGCCTGTCGCGCTTCATCGGACGACTGCGCTACCCCGCCGTTTGAGAGTGATTCGCATTTAAAGCTGGTATTGCGCTCGCGTCATTGATAATCAGTCGCATCATGGATATGTCCAACCCGGTGAAGACTGCGTCGTCGCTTCCATTGCTCAGCCTCGAGTCGCTGCCGCAGCGGCAGTGCGCAACGGTGTCCGCGATCGATTGGGCACATTTGTCGACCCCCGAAGCGCGGCGCTTGCGCGAACTGGGTTTCGATGAAGGCGTCGGCGTCGAGGTGCTGCACCGCGCCAGCCTCGGCAAGGGGCCGATCGCGTGCCGGATCGGGCGGATGACCGTCGCGCTGCGCCGCGCCGTCGCGGGTGCCGTCCTCGTTTCGCCCGTCACGCGCTAACATGCCCCCCGTCCCCGGTGCCGCGCCCTTGGTGGCGCTGGTCGGCAATCCCAATGCCGGCAAGAGCGCGCTGTTCAATGCCCTCACCGGCGCGCGCCAGAAGGTCGGCAATTATCCGGGCGTGACGGTCGAACGCCATTCGGGCAAATTGGCGCTGCCCGATGGCCGCATCGTCGATCTGGTCGATCTGCCGGGGGCCTATAGCCTCGAACCGTCGAGCCCCGACGAGCGCGTGACGCGCGACTTCGTGACCGGCACGCAAGTCGGCGAACGCTTGCCCGATGCGCTGGTGGTGGTGGTCGATGCCTCCAATCTCGACAATCATTTGCGCTTCACGCTGCAATTGATCGCGCTCGGGCTGCCGGTGGTGGTGGCGCTCAACATGTTCGATCTGGCCGAACGCGACGGGCTGACGCTCGATCCGGCACGGCTGTCAACCGAACTCGGCGTGCCTGTTGTGGCGACGGTGGCGGTCCGGCGGCGCGGGCTCGACGAGTTGAAGGCGAAGCTCGGAACGATCATCGACGAAGGTGCCGCGATCCGGCTGCGGCCGAGCAATGGCACGATCGGCGAGGACATCGTCACGCTGCAGCGCCGCGCGCGCAAGATTGCCGCTGCGGCAACCGTATCGGAGGCCCCGGTACGGCGCTGGACGCACGCGCTCGATTCGGTCGCCTTGCACCCGATCTTTGGGCTGATGCTGCTGTTTGCGATCCTGTTCGTGATGTTCCAGGCGGTGTTTTATGCAGGCGCCGACCCGGCTGACGCGATTGCCGCCGGGTTTGACTGGCTGAGCGCCCAGGTGAAGGGCGCGATGCCCGATTCGGTGCTGCGCTCGCTCATTACCGATGGCATCATCGCCGGCGTCGGTGCGGTGGTGAAGTTCCTGCCGCAGATCCTGATCATGTTCTTCTTCATCCTGGTGCTGGAGGCGAGCGGCTATATGGTCCGTGCTGCCTTCCTGATGGACCGGGTGATGGCGAGCGTCGGCCTGTCGGGGCGCGCGTTCATCCCGCTGCTGTCGAGCTTCGCCTGCGCCGTCCCCGGCATCATGTCGACGCGCACGATCGAGGATGAGAAGGACCGGTTGACCACCATTCTGGTCGCGCCGTTGATGACCTGTTCGGCGCGGCTGCCCGTCTACACGCTGGTGATTGGCGCACTGATCCCCAACACCAAGGTGCTGCCGTTCGTTGGCTTGCAGGGGCTGGTGATGCTCGGCCTTTACATCATGGGCGTAGTCGGGGCGTTCGTCGTGGCGCTGGTGCTGCGCCGCACGGTGACCAAGGGCGCGTCTTCGGGCTTCATGATGGAAATGCCCAAATATCAGCTGCCGCGCGCGCGCGACCTGGCGCTGGGCCTGTGGAGCCGCGCCGAGATTTTCCTGAAGCGTGCGGGCACGACCATTGCCTTCACCACGATCGTGCTGTGGGCGCTGCTGAGCTTCCCCAAGCCGCCCGAGGGCAGCCCGGTCTCGGCGGTCAATTATTCGGTCGCCGGGCGCATCGCCAACACCATCGAGCCCGCCTTCCGCCCGATCGGCTTCAACCGCGACATCGTGCTGGCGCTGATCCCGGCAATGGCGGCGCGCGAGGTTGCGGTCGCCGCGCTCGGCACCGTCTATGCCATTGATACCGCAGGCGACAAGGATGAGGCCAAGATGGCGCAGACGCTGCACGCGCGCTGGAGCCTGCCGACCGCGCTCGCCTTTTTGATGTGGTTCGTGTTCGCGCCGCAATGCATCTCGACGATTGCCGTCACACGGCGGGAGACCAATGGCTGGAAGTGGCCTGCCTTCATGGTTGGCTATTTGTTCGCGCTCGCCTACATCGCTGCAGGAGCGGTTTATTGGGCCGCCATCGGACTCGGGCTTTAGCCCCGGACAGCGCAGGAACAGACTATGGCGGGCGGCAGCGTCAACAAGGTAATCATCGTCGGCAATCTCGGGCGCGACCCGGAAAGCCGCACCTTCCAGAATGGCGGCAAGGTCGTGAACCTGCGCATCGCCACGTCGGAAACGTGGAAGGACAAGAATACCGGCGAGCGCAAGGAACAGACCGAATGGCATTCGGTCGCGATCTTCAACGAAGCGCTGGGCGGCGTGGCCGAGCGCTATCTGCGCAAGGGCTCCAAGGTCTATATCGAAGGCGCGCTGAAGACGCGCAAATGGCAGGACGCCAGCGGTGCCGACAAATATTCGACCGAGATCGTGCTGCAGGGCTTTAACGGCGTGCTGACGATGCTCGACGGTGCGCCCGGTTCGGGCGGCGGCGGTGGCGGCGGGGGCCCGCGCGACGATTTCGGCGGCAATGACGATTTCGGTGGCGGCTCCAGCGGCGGTTATGGTGGCGGCAATCGTGGTGGGTCGCGCGGCGGCGGGGCCCCGGCCGGTGGCGGTGCAGCGCGCGGCGGCTTTGCCGACGATCTCGACGACGACGTGCCGTTCTGAACCGAACGCGCGCCGCCGCGTTACGCTCTGCAATGACTGACTCCCCCTCTCCCGCCATGTCCAACAGCTCGGGCTGGCGGAATGACGAACGCGCGCGCGCAGCTGCCATCGCCGAATATGGGTTGGAGGGGCTGCGCGACGACGCCGCGCTGAAGCGGATCACCGATTTTGCGGCGGCGCTGTGCGACGCGCCGATTGCCTTGGTCAGCATCGTCGAGGAGCACCGCCAGACGTTCCTGTCGCGAACGGGGGTCGAGGCGACCGAGACTCCCAGGGAAACCTCGTTTTGCGCGCACGCGATGGTGCTCGACGATCTTCTCGAAGTTCCAGACGCGACGCGCGATCCGCGCTTTGCCGACAATGCGCTGGTTACGGGCCCGCTTGGAATTCGCTTTTACGCGGGCGTGCCGCTTGTCCGCGAGGACGGGCTCCCGCTGGGCGCGCTGTGCGTGATCGATACGGCACCGCGCGCTGGCCTGAACGACCTTCAGCGTCAGGGGCTGCGCGTGCTTGCCGCCGACGTTCTGGCACGACTGAGCGACAACCGGAGCGCCGCGCAATCGCGCGCTGCGCTCGATGATAGCGAAGGGCGCTTTCGCGTCCTTGCCGACACGATGCCGCAAATGGTCTGGTCAACCCGACCCGACGGTTTCCATGATTATTACAATGCCCGCTGGTATGAATTTACCGGAATGCCGGTGGGGTCGACCGATGGCGCGGAATGGAACGGCATGTTTCACCCGGACGACCAGGATCGCGCCTGGGCGATATGGCAGGAATCGCTGGCAACCGGCGCGCCATATCAGATCGAATATCGCCTGCGCCGCGCCGACGGCCAATATCGCTGGACGCTCGGCCGCGCGCTGCCCATGTATGACGAGAGCGGCACGATCGTTCGCTGGTTCGGCACCTGCACCGATATTCACGAGCAAAAGGAAGCCAGCGAGCAGCGCGAAATCGTCGCGCACGAGCTGAGCCACCGCATCAAGAATATCTTCGCGGTGATTTCAGGTTTGATCAACTTGTCCGCGCGCAGCAACCCCGGTTTTGGCCCGATCGCCAGCGACTTGCGCGAGCGCGTCACGGCGCTCGGCCGCGCGCATGATTTCGTGCGCCCGCACAGTGCGCAGTCGCGCCCGTCAGCGTCGCAGAACAGCCTGCATGGTCTGCTGAGCGAGCTGTTCCTGCCCTATCAGCCCGAAACGTCCCCCCGCATTTTTGTGCAGGGTGCCGATTTCGAAATTGATGACCGCTCGGCGACCCCGCTCGCGTTGCTGTTCCATGAACTTGCCACCAACGCGATGAAATATGGGGCCTTGTCGAGCGACGCTGGCGTGGTTGAGGTCGCGACCCGTCGCGATGGCGAACACGCGGTACTGGAATGGCAGGAGCGCGACGGCCCCGTCGTCACGGTTCCAACCAAGACCGGGTTCGGCTCGCAATTGATCGAACTGAGCGTCGTACGCCAATTGGGCGGGACGATCGAACAGCGTTGGGCACCGGACGGGCTCCGCGTGGCCATCACCATTCCCAACCCGGCGCTGCGCCGGAACTGAGCCTTAGCTGGTGAGCGGAACGAAGTCGCCGGCGGCGACGGTGTCGACCTCGGCCGAGGCGCTGGCGATCGCCGCCGCCGCCAGGATCGCCGCTTCGCTGAACGGCTTGCGGACATAGCCCAGCGCCCCGCTCGGATGCGCGATCTGGCCGGGATTGGCGGTGACGAAGACGACCTTGACCCCATAGTCTTTCGCCAGCGTACGGGCGAGTTCGGGTCCGGTCGGGCCGTCGCGGAGATTGATATCCACCAGCGCGAAACTGCAGTCGCTCGCGGCGTCGAGCGCGCCGTCGCGGTCCGCCGCAATCGCCTTCACCGCATAACCGGCATCAACCAGAATGCGTTCGAGGTCGAGCGCTACAAAAATCTCGTCTTCGACAATCAGGGCGGTGGCGGGCATGGCGTTTTTTCATTCGCATTGGGGGTTTGGGACTATCTAACCCGGTATCGGGGGTGATGGTTCCTTGATCTCGCTCAATCCTTTCGGACGACCCCACCCAATTTGAACACCGCATGTTCGGCCAGCAAGTTCGCCTGCACCGATCCGGTCTGCTGATCGCCGGACAGGAACCAGGCACCCTGCACCTCAATCCCGCGCGCCTTCACGAACGCACGAAAATCCTCGATCGTGACGTGGTGGATGTTGGGGGTATCGAACCATTGCTCCGGCAACAGCCGCGTCACCGGCATCCGCCCGCCCCACAATAGCGACATGCGCACGCGCCAGTGGGCGAAATTGGGAAAGGAGACGAACGCTTGCCGACCGACCCGCAGCAAATGATCGAGCACGACGTCGGGGCGGCGTGCGGTTTGCAGGGTCTGGCTTAGGATCGCGTAATCGAAGCTCGCATCGGGATAATCGGCGAGATCGATATCGGCATCACCCTGAATCACCGACAAGCCGCGCGATACCGCCGCCGCGACATTCGCCGAATCCAGCTCCAGTCCGCGCGCATCGACGCCCTTGCTATCGCGCAGCGCCGCCATCAGCGCGCCATCGCCGCAGCCGACATCGAGAATGCGGCTGCCCGGCGCGACATGGTCGGCGATGATCGCAAGATCTGGACGCAATGTCATCCGCGCAGGCTCGCGGCAAAGGTCGGATCGAGCCGTTCCATATAGTTTTCCGGTCGGAGCGGCGCGTGAAAGCCAAGCGCTGCGTAAACGCCGTGCGCGTCGCGTGTGACCAGGGCGATCCGTCGAATGCCGTGATAGCGCGGATGATCGACGAACCATTGCACCATGCGCCGCCCGAGCCCGGCACCGCGCGCCTTATCGTCGACCCACACGTCGGCGATCCAGGCGAAGGTCGCATAATCGGTGATCGCCCGCGCATAGCCAAGCTGCACCCCATCCCGGTACGCACCGAGACAATGCGACCCGGCGATGGCGCGCTCGACCAGATCACGCGCGATACCCGGCGACCAATAGCTGGAGGCGAGCCAGCCATGCACGCGGGCCACGTCGAGCAGCGCCGTGTCGTCCGACAGTTCGATCATGCCCCTGCCCTCAAAAACCCATCGACCACGCGGTTCATCTCGGGTGCGTCGAGCAGAAAGGCGTCATGGCCGTAAGGGCTCGACAGTTCGACGAAGCTGACCGGCGCGCCCGCTGCATTAAGCGCGTGCACGATCGCGCGCGAGGCCGGGGTCGGATAGAGCCAGTCGGTATCGAAACTGACCAGACAAAAGCGCGCCTTGGTCGCGCGAAAAGCGTTGGCGAGATGCCCGCCATGCTCGCTCGCCAGATCGAAATAATCGGTAGCGCGGGTGATATAGAGGTAGGAATTGGCGTCGAACCGGTCGACGAAGCTGATGCCCTGATGCCGCAAATAGCTTTCGATCTGGAAATCGGCATCGAAACCAAAGCTGATCGCGCCATCGGGCCGATCGGGCCGCTGCTGCAGGCGCCGCCCGAATTTCTCGGTAAGGCCGGCCTCTGACAGATAGGTGATGTGCGCCGCCATGCGGGCCACGGCGAGCCCCGCCGCCGGCGGATCGCCCGTTTCATAATAGGCACCGCCGCGCCACTTCACATCGGCCATGATCGCTTGTCGGCCAACTTCGTGAAACGCGATGTTCTGCGCACTGTGCCGCGCAGTGGACGCAATCACCACGGCGGCGCGCACGCGATCGGGAAAGGTCGCGGGCCAGCTCAGCGCCTGCATCCCGCCCATCGATCCGCCGATCACCGCCGCCAGCGTGGCGATGCCGAGATGATCCAGCAGCAGCGCCTGCGCCCGCACCATGTCGCGAATGGTGATGACCGGAAAGGCCATGCCCCAATGCGTGCCCGTCGCCGGGTTGATCGTCGCCGGGCCGGATGACCCCATGCAACTGCCGATCACATTGGTGCAGATGACGAAATGCCGCGCCGGATCGACGGGTTTGCCCGGGCCCACCATGCGCGCCCACCAGCCGGGCTTGCCGGTCACCGGGTGCGGCGACGCGACATGCTGGTCGCCGGTCAGCGCATGGCAGATCAGCACCGCATTGCTGCGATCGGCGTTCAGCGTACCATAGGTTTCGTAGGCGATCTCGACCGGCGACAGCAGCGCCCCGCCATCGAGCCTGAGCGGCCCGGGCAAACGTACATGGCGGGCAAGCCCGAAACGCGCATCTTCCGTCATTGCGCGCTGGTTAGGATCATGCGGCGATCAACTCAAGCGTCGCGCATGCGCCCGGCTCGCGATGATGGTCGAGGCGGCGAGGCGTCCGGTCTGGGCGCTGCCATTCATATAGCCAGGATATGCGTCGGAGAGATGTTCGCCCGCGAAGAGAACGGGGCCGGCACCCACGGGCGGCTTCACAATGCCATTGACCTCGGTCCAGATCAGCCGCCCGAAGCGCGTCAATTGGCCCGGCCGGAAATTGACATAGGCCCCCATCGCCATCGGATCGCGGTGCCAGTTGGTGCGGCGCACGAACGGCCCGGTCGCGGCCAGCATCCCGGGCACGCCGGGTTCTGCCTGGACGGCATATTTGGCGGTCAGCGATAACGGCTCGGGCCGGTCGGCCGCCGCCACCTGCGCACCGCCCAAAAACCACGTCCACATATCACCCGACGCGCCACCGCCGCGCACGCTGCCGTCCCAGCCGCTTGCCACGCCCGCGCGCGCATTGGTTTGCCAGATGTCGCCGCCGCGCCCGACCACAGCATCCCACGGGCGCGCCGTCATCCCGACCTGGACCTTCATGTTCACGCCCAACCCCACCTCGGCAATGAAGCGTGTCCACAAGGGCGGCAACGGCACGCGAAAATCGATATTGCGCGTGATCGAGGCCGGGGTCGTCACGATCACGTTGGCGGCATCAACGGTCTTGCCATCGGCAAACACCAAGCGAACCCCCGCCCCGAACGGATCGATCCGCGTGACGCGGCGGTTGAGCTGAATACGGGCCGACAACCGCGCCGCCATCGCGTCGATCAACGCACCGCTGCCGCCGGAGATCAGATAGCGCTCGTCGCTGCGCCCGAGAACGTCGATCCGCCGCCCTTTGACCGTCGGCAAGTTGAACACCAGTTCGATCGCCGACGCGTCATCCGGTTCCACCCCATATTCGGTGCGCGCGGTCGCCTCGATCAGGCGGCGGACCCACGGCTCGGGCATCAGATCGGCATGCCGGTCGAGATAATCGGTAAAGCTCAGCGCATCGAGCTCGGGCCCGACCCGCGCATAATCCTGGTCCATCCGTACCGAATCCGCGTCGATTTGCCCGGCAATCCCGCGCAAGGCCGCCGCCAGCTTGCTCTCTGGCACCTCCTTGCCGTCGGCCAGGATCATCGTGCGGTGCGGCGTGCCCTTGCGGTCGATCAGCGCCAGACCGAATTCGCGGGTGAGCGCATGCATATCGGCATGGTCTGTATTGACCAGCTGGGCACCCGCCTCGAACGTCGGCTTGCCCGGCTCGCGTGCGGTATAAACGCGCCCGCCCAGCCGCGCGCGCGCTTCATACAGACGCGCGTCGATCCCGGCGCGGGTGAGGTGCCACAATGCGGTCAACCCGGCGATGCCTCCACCGATGATTGCCACCGGCCCGGCGCTGGGGGTCGCTGCCATGGCCGGGCGCGGCAACGCACTCGCCGCCCCCGCCGCCGCGAGCGCCGCTAAAACCGCGCGCCGCGTCTCGCCTGTTTCCCCCGCAACCGGTGCCGTAAGATGGGCGTCGGTAAGATTGGCCTGTCGTGCCATCGCCATCGCGCGCCAGACCGTTTCACTTCCCCGCATTCCTATCTCCCCACGCGGCCTCCTAGCAGGCCAGGCGGACAACGCCAGCTTGCCATTGGAATGAGCATCCGCCATGCGCGACGCCATGCTGCCCTTTGCCCGCATCACGATCATCGGTATCGGTCTTATCGGCTCCTCGATCGCCCGCGCGGCGCGCGCCGCGATGCCGACCGTCCGGCTGACCGGCTATGATGCCGACCCCGAGGTTCGGGCGATCGCCGATCAGCTCCACCTGTTCGACGATGTCGCCGATAGCAGCGGTGCGGCGGTGATCGACGCCGACCTCGTCATCCTGTGCGTCCCGGTTGGCGCGATGGGGGCAGCCGCCGCCGATTTCGCCGCCGATCTGCCCGCCGACGCCGTGGTCAGCGATGTCGGCAGTTGTAAGGCCGAAGTGCTGCGCGCGCTGAGCGAAGCGCTGCCCGGGGCCACGATCATTCCCGCGCACCCCGTTGCGGGGACCGAGCGCAGCGGCCCCGAAGCAGGCTTTGCGACGCTGTTCCACAAACGCTGGTGCATTCTCACGCCGCCCGAGCATGCCGATCCGCTCGCCATCGCGCGCGTTGCCGAATTCTGGCGCAGATTGGGCGCGGAAATCGAGACGATGGCCCCCGACCATCATGACCGCGTGCTCGCCATTACCAGCCATTTGCCACATCTGATTGCCTATACCATCGTCGGCACGGCCTCCGACATGGAGGAAGTTACCCAATCTGAAGTCATCAAATATTCGGCCGGTGGCTTCCGCGACTTTACCCGCATCGCCGCGTCCGACCCGACGATGTGGCGCGACGTGTTCCTGTCCAATCGCGAGGCGGTGCTCGACATGCTGCAGCGCTTCTCCGAGGATTTGACCGCGCTGCAACGCGCGATCCGTTGGGGCAAAGGCGACGAACTGTTCGATTTGTTCACCAAGACGCGCGCGGTGCGGCGCGGCATTATCGAACAGGGGCAGGACGATCCGGCTCCGGACTTCGGACGCGCGCACGACTAGAAGCGCCTGCGGTGCTAGGTTTGCGGCGTATCCAAGGCGTTGATCGCCGCATGGACGCGCCGCTCGATCTCGGCGCGCGGCAGACCCGGCGGAATCGGGTCGCCAAAGCGGAACGTTACGACCCCCGGCACTTTGGCCCCGTGTTTCGGCCAGACCAGCCCGCTGTTGATCGCCACCGGCACCACCGGGATCTTGAGCATTTGGTACAGCCCCGCGAACCCGGCGCGCAGCGGCGGCTGTTCGCCGGGCGCGACGCGCGTCCCTTCAGGGAAAATCAGGATCGAGCGGTGCTCGGCCAGCGCGGCGCGCGCCTCGCGCAACATGCGCCGCAACGCACCCGCCGATGCCTCGCGGTCAACCACGATCACCCCATAACGCCGCGCCGCCCAGCCCCATACCGGGATGTCGGTCAATTCCTGCTTCATCACGATCGCGGGGTTGCGCAGCATCCGCCCGAGTTCGAGCGTTTCGTACATCGCCTGGTGTTTGGCGGCATAGAGCACGGGCACGCCCCCGATGTGGCCCGGCCCGGTCGTATCCCCAAAGCGAGCGCCTTCGATATTCTGGTGGATACCGAGGATGGTGCGCGTCGCCCAGCCATGGAAGCGCGTCCAGAAATGCGTATGCACCACCATTGCGCGCCAGCCGAACAGCGCCGAGATCGGCGAGGTCAGCACGATTGGCACCGAGCCCCCGTAAAACACCAGCAGGAACAGCCAATTGCGCACAGCGATCACGTGACGGCCCCGATCAGCAAGGCGGCCTTGCGCAGGATGAGCTTGTTATATTCGCCAATCAGCACGGCATAACGCGGGCTGCTCGGTACGCCATCGCCGAACACGGTGGCGTCGCCATCCAGCGCATTGACCAGTTCGAGCCGCGCCCGCGCCAGATGCCAGTCCGAGGTCACCAGCCGCACCGTCTTGTAACCATGCGTGCGCACCCAGTCCGCCGTCTCGTCGGCATTGGAGCGGGTGTCGACGGCTTCATGGCCCAAATCGACGCAGCAGGCGAACAAAGCCGGGCTGACGCGATATTCATGCGCCAGTTCGGCGGGGCGCACTTCGGGCGCGACGCCGCTGATCAACATGCGTTTGGCCATATGCCCTTGCAGGAGCGCAAGACCGCGATCGATCCGCCCGGCCGAGCCCGTCAGCACGACGATCGCGTCGGTGCGCGGACCAGCGAGCGGCACCGGCATCGTCGCCAGAAACACCGCAAACCCCAGCATCCAGAGCAAGGCGAGCACCCCGAGAACCCGCGCGATCACAGATAGCGTCCAAGCGCGCCAAGCACCGCCTGCCGTGCCGCGAGCGTCGCCAGCACCGCGAACGCAAACGGCAACGCGCCCAGCAACACCCAATCGCGGGTGCCAAGCGAAAGCCCCCCCAACAGATCCGAGCCCAATGTCGTCAATTGCCAGCCGACCAGCAGCACCACGCCGACCGCCCCGATCGTGCCAAGCACACCGCCAATCAGCGTATCCAGCGCAATCCGGCGCTGAAACAGCCGCGCGACCTGCACATCGGTCGAGCCCAGCATGTGCAGGACCTCAATCGTGTCGCGGTGCGTTTCCAGCCCCGCGCGCGCCGCCAGGATCACCACCGCCGCCGTCGCCGCCGCCATCAGCAGCACCAGGCCCGCCGCGAGCAGCGTGACCATCCCCATGAAGCTGCGCACCGGGGACATCCAGCTTTCATGCCGGTCGATCCGCGCCGAGGGGGCGACCGCGCGCACGCCATCGCGCACGCGCGCCACCGCCGCATCGCTGGCGGCGCGGAGATCGACATCGATCATCGCCGGAATCGGCAAATCGGGATCGGCCCCATCCGCCCCCAGCCACGGGCGCAGCAGCGTCGTCAGCTTTGCGCGATCAACCTCGACCGCGCGGGTTACAACCGGATCGGTGCGCAGCACCGCCAGCGCGCGCTGCGTCTGGTCGAGCCGCTTGGTTTCCACCGCCTCGACAATCTGCACCGTCAACCGCCCGGCCAATTGCCGGTCGAGCAACGCCGCCGCCCCCAGCGTGCCCAGGCCAAGCGCCGCCGCCAGCACCGTCAAAAACAGCATGATCGCCATGATCCACGTCATCGCCCGCGTGCCGCGACTTTCGTCGAGCAAGCGCCGGTCAGCCGCCGTTGCAATCACCTTCACGCTCATTCGCTGCCGCCCGGCGCGTTGGGCGGGGGAAAGCGCAGCGAACCGGTCGGATCGAGCAAGCGCCCATGATCGAGCCGCATCATATGCGCCTTTTGGATGCGCCCGAGCAGGTGGAAATCGTGCGTTGCAACCACGACCGTGGTGCCCAGCCGATTGAGCGAATCGAACAAATGCAGCAGCCGCTCCGCCATGTCGGGATCGACATTGCCGGTCGGCTCGTCGGCAACGAGGATTTCCGGGCGACCAATCACCGCGCGCGCAATCGCCACACGCTGCTGCTCGCCGCCCGACAGCGTCGGCGGCTTGGCGTCGACGCGGTCGCTAAGGCCGACCCAGGCCAGCATTTCGCGCACCGGCGCCTCGACATCGCTTTCGGGCACGCCGGACACGCGCAGCGGCAAGGCGATATTGTCATAGGCCGAGAGATGCGGGACGAGGCGGAAATCCTGGAACACCACCCCAATCCGCCGCCGGAAGCCCGGCAAGCGCGATCGCGGCAAGGTCACCGCATCTTCGCCGAACAGCCGGATACTGCCGCGCGTCGGGCGCTGCGCCAGATAGAGCAGCTTCAACAGCGACGTCTTGCCCGCCCCCGATGCGCCGGTCAGGAAATAAAATGCCCCGGTCGACAGCGTAAAGCTGACGTCGGACAGCGTCTCCTGGCCGGTGCCGTAGCGTAGCCCCACATTCTCGAACTGGACGATATTCGCCATGTGGCGCGTGCTGCTCGCTCTCTAATCAATGCCCTGCGCCTGCATCGCACGATCCGGCGCGCCG
Source organism: Sphingomonas sp. PL20 (assembly GCF_017875905.1). Lineage (NCBI taxonomy): Bacteria > Pseudomonadati > Pseudomonadota > Alphaproteobacteria > Sphingomonadales > Sphingomonadaceae > Sphingomonas > Sphingomonas sp. PL20. Next base: position 3,856,837 of record NZ_JAGINH010000002.1, read on the forward strand.
CCACAAGCGCGGGCAGCATGATCGACTTGCGAAAGGCTTGCCTAGCCCGGCTGCCTCGGCTTAGATTCGGCAGATACGTTGCCACAGGGCGGTAACGGGGCCAAAGCCGTATCATGATCCTCGAATGCACCGAGTGCCACACGCGTTACCTCGTCCCGGATTCCGCCATCGGGGCGGATGGGCGGACCGTGCGGTGCGCAAGCTGCAAGCACAGTTGGTTCCAGGCGGGTGCCCCCGTGCTCGATCTGGTTGCGCGGGCCGAAGCGGCCCCGCTCGCGCCGCCGCCCGTCGCGGCCCGGACGGAGGCGGCGGTCGAGACTCCGCCGGAACCTGTCTCGGCACCGGCGGCCAGCGCGGCGACCGCACCCTATGACGATTATGATGCGTTCGCGCACGAACCGCCGTTTCGCCCGCGCCGCAACCCGGCGCGGCGCTGGACCGTGGCGGCGATCGCGGCTGGCATCGCCATGCTCGCGGCAGCGGCGCTGGTTTTCTATGCCGACCTCCCCGGGCTGGCGGGCCAGTTGTTTCGCCCGGCAACCGGCACGCCGCTGAAAATCGTCAGCAAGCCGGTCGACCAGCATACCTTTAACGGCAACGAGATTTTCGCGGTCAGCGGCATCGTGCTCAACCCGACCGACACCCGCCAGCCCATCCCCGACATCCGCGCCGACTTGCGCGATGCGCAGAAGCGGATCGTGTTCAGCTGGATCATCCGGCCGGAAGCGACCACGCTGCCGCCCAAGGGCCAAGTCCAGTTCAACTCAGCCCAAGTCAACGTGCCGGTCAACGCGCAGGAACTGGTGCTCAGTTTTTCGGGCGAAGCCGCGCACTGATCCAGGCGAAGCGGCCGCCATGCAGGAGTGCGGCGGCAACCATCCCTAGCCCGGAGGCGTAGACGAGCCCAAGCGGCCCAACGCCCGCCTGCACGAACAGCCACCCCGCCCCGCCGGTGACGACGAAGAACGCCATGATGCTGTTCACCCCCGCCGCAATCTGGTCGCCGAGCGACCGCAGCGCATAGACGAACACCACCTGCACGCCGTCGAACAGAATGAACGGTGCCCAGATCGGCAGCATCGCCAGCGCCACCGCATGCACGCCAGCCGCCGCCGGGAACGCCGCGACGATCGGCCAACGGGCGACCACGACCACGATCGCCAGCAAGCCCGTGAACAAGGCCGCCAGCGCAGCCGCGATCAGCGTGCGGGGCACTGCCAGCGCAGGGGTGCCCTCGCCCACCGCATTGCCGACGCGCACCCCCGCCGCCGATCCCAGCCCCAAGGCGACCCCGAAGGTAACGTTGTGGACCGAGAAGACGATCTGGAATGCGTGCGCGGTCACCGGGCCGAAATCGGTCGACAGCGCGATCAGAATCGAAAAGCCCGCCAGTTCCAGACCCGACGCGATTGCGGGCACGATCCCGAAGCGCGCCAGCCGCATGGCACCTGGCACCGCAGCACCCCAGGCCCGCCGTGAAAGATCGCGCACCCCGCGCGCCCGCGCGGTGTCCGTCGTCCACACCGCCGCCAGCATCGCCACCGCGCCGATCAGCGAGGCGCTTGCGGTAGCCGAAGCCGCCCCGACAGCCCCCAGAGCGGGCAAGCCGAGATGCCCGCCCGACCACGCCCAGGCCAGCACCGCGTTGAGCGGGAGAATCGCAAGGTTGACCACCATCACCCGGCGTGGCCGCGAAATCGCCTCCAGAAAGAAGCTCGCCGCGATCGTCGTGAGTTGGAACGGATAGGATAATGCCATCACCCGCACGACGCGCGCCGCCGGCCCCACCAAAGCGGGCGCGACGCCAATGCCGCCCAACATCGCTTCGGCAAACAGCCCGAAGCCGAGCGCACCCAGCGCGCCCAGCACCAGCGCCAGCACCAGCCCTTCGCGCAGCGTCGCGCCCGTACGCGGCAGGTCGCCCGCGCCATCGGCGCGCGCGGTGAACACCAAAGTACCCGACAACCACGCCAGTCCGGCGACGATCGTCACGAAGGTCAGCGCGCGACTCGCGCCCAACGCGGCGACCTGGTCGGTGCCGGTCAAACCGACCACCACAATGTCGGTGACGCTCAAAATCGTCCAGTTGAGGCTGGTCAGCATCACCGGCCATGCCAGCGTGAGAATACGCCGCGTCTCCGCAACGCATCGGTCGGAGCGGGTTGGGAGTTGGGCAACGGGCATCCGCGCCTGCTACGCGCATCATCCCGATTGCGATAGGCATTGCGCCCGCCGCGATGCTTTGCTAGGGGCGCTCGCCTACCAGCTGCCGGGCGTGCCCGGTGATGTTACGTGCGGCCGTGGCGGAACTGGTAGACGCGCAACGTTGAGGTCGTTGTGGGCGAAAGCCCGTGGAAGTTCGAGTCTTCTCGGCCGCACCACTTTTTAAACAGGCAGGCGGCAGCCGAGCCTGCTTTCCGGAGACGGATCACTCCACCCAGTCGCGCGGGAGAAAGCGGCTGGCGAGCGCCATTAGCGCGCCCGCGACCAGATACAGGCACAGGCCCGTCGCAATCGCGTAGCGCAGCGCATCGCTGCCATAGATCGGCGTCAAATGGTCCGACAATGCGCCGATCACCCACGCGCCGAGCCCAAGCCCGATCAAATTGTTGATCAGCAGGAAACTGGCCGAGGCGGTCGCGCGCATATGGGCGGGGACGAGATGCTGGACCGCGGTCAAGACCGGGCCGAGCCAGACATAGACCAGCGCCTGTGGCAGCAGGAACAAGGCGAATGCCGCCTGCCACGATCCGGCCAATACCCCGGCGATGAACAGCGGGGTCCCCACCACATAGCAGATCGCCGGAAACAGCGCGTACCAGCGCCGCCCGCGCGCGCCGAGCCGGTCACCCAACCATCCGCCCAGCGCAATGCCCGCAACCCCGCCGCTGAGCAGCAACGCGCCGAAGAACTGCCCGGTCTGGCTCAAGCCCAGACCGTGGTTGCGCATGATCATGCTCGGCAGCCAGAAAGCGACGCCATAACCGCACATCGACCCCGCCGCCGCGCCAAAGGCGAGCAGCCAGAAGCTCGGCTTGGCGGCGAGGATGCCGAAGACATGGGTGATCGGCACTTGATCCACCGGTGCCACCGCGCGCGGGCGATCGCGCACAATCGCTTTGAACGCAGGCGCAAGCAGCAGCCCTGCCACCCCAACCGCGAGGAACGCGCTGCGCCATTCGACCGTCTGCGCGATGTAGCCGCCGAGCAACGCCCCTGCCGCCGCGCCCACCGGGATGCCGAGCGAATAGATCGACAGCGCCCGCGCCCGCATGTTGGCCGGATAATAATCGCCGATCAGCGCATAAGAGGGTGCCACCCCGCCCGCTTCGCCAACGCCGACACCGAGGCGAAAGGCGAACATCTGCCCGAAGCTCTGCGCGGTACCGCACAGCGCCGTGAACACGCTCCACACGCCGAGCGACAGCGCAATCACCCAGGACCGGCTGGTGCGATCCGCCAGCAAGGCGAGCGGGATCGCCAGCGTCGAATAGAGCGCGGCAAAGGCCAGGCCCCCGAGCATCCCGAGCTGCGTATCGGTCAGCCCCAATGACGCCTTCACCGGCTGTGCGAGGATGCTCAGAATCTGCCGGTCGAGAAAATTAAAGGTGTAGACCAGCAGCAGCATCGCCAGGACGAGCGCGCGGTTTGCCGGGCGGGGGGTATCGGTGGTCATGCTGCCTGCCCTCAATCGTAAAAAGGGCCGGGCACCCTGTGTCGAGTGCCCGGCCCGCATGTTTGTAACCGCCGCGATTCAGAATTTCGCGGTAATCGTCCCGAACACCTGGCGCGGATTGCCGTAAAAGGCGGTTGCAATCCCTTCCTTGCCCAGCGTCGGGACATAGGGGCCGTTCGGCACCGGCACGTTGGCGAGATTGATCGGGTTCCCGGCCAGATCGGTGCGGATATATTGGTAGCCCGAGGTCTTATAGTGCTTGTCGGTGATGTTCTTGGCATGGACGCCGATCGAATAGCGCCCCTTGCCAAAGGTATAGGTCAAATGCGCATCCCATAGCGCATAGCCCGGCTGGTCAAGGAACGGGCTGGCGGTTTCGAACTGGTGCGTCAGGCTGCGATACGACACCGTGGTGGAGGCGTTGACCTTGCCCGGCCCGGCCGGCAGCGTGGCACCGAGCGTGCCCGACAACGTCCAGTCCGGCGTGTTCTGGAACACGCGGACATTGGCGACATCGGTTCCGGTCGGGCCGATAAAGGTCTTATATTTGGCGCTGATATAGCCCAGCGTCCCGGCCAGCGTCACGTTCGACCCGGCCCCCGCGAAATCCCGCGCGAGGATCGCGTTCGATTCGAGCTCAACGCCTTTGATCGTCGCCTTGGCGGCGTTGGTGGTGATGCCGCAGAAGGACTGGACCCCGCCGATGATGCAGCCGACCGATCCCGGCACCTGCACATTGCTATAGTCCGAATAGAAGCCGTCGAGCGCGAAGGTCAGGCGCTTGTCGAACAGCGCGCCCTTCCAGCCGACCTCATAGCTCTTCACCACTTCGGGCTTGAACAACAGATAGTTGTAGATTTCCTGATAGCTGCGCACGCCATCCTGATTGACGTCGGGGGCCGAGGTGCCCGACCCGCGCGGATCGAACCCGCCGCCCTTAAAGCCTTCCGAATAAGACGCATAAAACAGATGGTCGGCGGTCGGCTTGAAGCTCAGCGAGGCGCGCGGGGTGAAGCGTTTGAAATTGGCGGTGCCGCGGAAATTGGTCGATGGCGCGCCGACCAGCGTCGGATTGCCGCCGAATTCCGAGGTCACGCCGAAATAGCTGGCCTTGAAGATATAGGACTCGCGCTGGTCCCAGGTATAGCGCCCGCCCAGCGACAGGCTCCATTGCGGCGTGAAATCATAGGTGAAATCGCCGAAGATCGAGCTGGTTTCGGTCCGCACGTCGCCCGCAGTATAGGCGTCGAAGTTGGGCAGCGTCGTCGACAGGAGCACGTCGAAGCCGGTCGAAGCCTTGGCCCCCAGATAATAGAAGCCGACCAGGCCGTTGAGCTTGTCGCTCTTATAAGCGAGCTGGAATTCCTGGCTGGTCTGTTCGTTGCGATAAACGGCCGGCACATCGACATCGACCGCAGGCAGTGCGTCGAAATCGATCGGCGTGAAGGAGCGGTCCTTGCGGAACGCGCTGATGCTTTTCAGCGTCAGATGATCGCTCAGTTCGCCGGTCGCGACCAGCGACAGCCCGCCCGCCTGGATGTTCTGGCGCGGGCTGTTGAGCCCGGCGCGCGTATCAAACGGATTGGATTGAACCGGCGTCGCGCTGGCCAAGCTGGTGATCAACCGCGAACCGTTGCGCGCGTTCGATTTGTCCTCGGTGTAATCGCCGGTCAGCCGCAGCGACATCCGCCCGTCGGGCGAGGCGAACTCGATCGTGCCGCGCCCGGCCCAGACGTCCTTGTTATAATTGTCGATGTTGAGATTGGTGTTGCGCCCGAAGCCGTCGCGCGTCAGCCGCGCGCCCGATAGGCCGATCTTGAACAGCGGCCCGACCGGCGTCGACAGACTGATGATCCCGTCCGCCTGATTGAACGAGCCATAGCTCGCCTTGAAGCTCGCCTCGGGTACGTCGGCCAGGCGCTTGGTCACATATTTGACCGCGCCGCCAATGGTGTTGCGACCGTAGAGCGTGCCCTGCGGCCCGCGCAGCACTTCGATGCGATCGACTTCGTACACATCCAGCACCGCCGCCTGCGGCCGGTTGAGATAGACATCGTCGAGATAGATGCCGATCCCCGCCTCGAACCCGGGCACCGGATCCTGCTGGCCGACGCCGCGAATGAAGGCAGCGAGCGTGGAATTGGTCCCGCGCGCATCCTTCAGCGTGGTGTTGGGGGTGACGTTCTGGATGTCGGCCAAATCGACCACGCCGGTCTTCTCGAGCCGATCCGCGCTGAAAGCGGTCACCGCGATCGGCACGTTGAGCAAGGTCTCCGCACGGCGACGCGCGGTCACGACGATGTCGCTGCTCTCCGCCACCGCTTCCGGTTCTGCTGTCGTCGGTGTGGGGGCGGTCTGGGCCATGGCAGGCACGGCGGCAATGGCAGCGAGCGCGACGCTGGCGCTGAGCAACAAGCGCACGGAATTCAGGCGTGTCATCGGTTTTCCCCTCCTGCGGCGCATCCACATGGCCCGATATGCATCCGGGTTGTGCGCCTGTGATTCTCGCTTTACTGAAACATGAACCAGGTTTCAACTTGGGAATTGGGGAGGACGATCGGATGGCGGCCAAACGTGGCGTGGTGGCAACAGCCGACCCGGCGCAATCGGGCGCTCCGGCTGCGGGCGGCGACGCTGTGCGTCTCGACGATTCGGCAAGCGCGGGCAAAGCCCCACGGACCGAGCGCGGCCGCAAGACGTTGCGCGCCATTCTGGACGCCGCGGCGATCGAATTTGGCGAGCGCGGGTTCCACGAAGCCTCGGTCAGCGGCATCACCCGCCGCGCCGGCGTCGCGCTGGGCAGCTTCTACACCTATTTCGATTCGAAGGACGCGGTGTTCCGCGCGCTGGTGCGCGACATGTCGGATCAGGTCCGCGAGCGTGTCGCCCCGGCGATTCGCGCCGCCCCAGACCAGATCGCGGCGGAACGCGCCGGGCTGCTCGAATTCATCGCCTTTGTGCGCGGGCACAAGGAAATCTACCGCATCATCGACGAAGCCGAATTCGTCGATCCCGAATCCTTTCACCTGCATTATGCGACCACCGCCGAGCGGATCGCGGTGCGCCTGAAGGCGGGCGCGGCGCGCGGCGAAATCCGCAGCGATGTATCTGAAGTCCATGCCTGGGCGGTGATGGGGATGAACGTGTTCCTGGGCCTGCGCTACGGTGTGTGGACCGACGACCTCGCCCCCGAGGCGGTTGCCGATGTGATCGCCGATATGCTGGTCAACGGTCTGGCCGCGCGGCCTTAGCCACCTTCGCCCCTGTCCGGGCCCTCACAAAGAAAAAGGGCCGGTGCGTTGCCGCACCGGCCTTAGGTCGTCCGCAGGAGGAACATGGTTTGGCCGCCGGGCTCCCCCGAACCCGGCAGCCAATCTCTTCAATAATGGTAAGCGCGCTCGCCATGCTCGGCGATGTCGAGGCCTTCCTGCTCGACATCGGCGCTGACACGCATGCCCCAGGTCTTGTCGATCAGGACGAACAGCACCGCTGCACCGACCCCCGACCAGACCAGCGTCAGGCCAACCGCCGAGCACTGGATGATGACCTGGCTCAGCATGTCATAGGTGCCCGCGACCATCGTGCCGGGCTTGGTCGAATAATCGGCCAGGCCCTGACCACCGAGTTTGGGCGCGACCAGGATCCCGGTCGCGATCGCGCCGGTGATACCGCCGACACAGTGCACGCCGAACACGTCGAGCGAGTCGTCATATTTGAACCACGCCTTCACCTTGGCGACGAAGAAGAAGCAGAGCGGCGAGACGATCAGGCCGAGCACCACCGAACCCATCGGCCCGGCATAGCCCGAAGCCGGGGTGACCGCGACCAAGCCCGCGACGACGCCCGATGCGGCCCCGAGCAGCGACGGCTTGCCGCGCACGATCTGTTCGACCAGCAACCACGACAGGCCAGCGGCAGCGGTGGCGACGAAGGTGTTGATGAAGGCGACCGAGGTCACGCCATTGGCTTCGAGGTTGGAACCGGCGTTGAAGCCGAACCAGCCGACCCACAGCAGGCTGGCGCCGATCATGGTCATGGTCAGCGAGTGCGGCGGCATCGGCTCCTTGGGGTACCCCAGGCGCTTGCCGAGCAGGATGCACATCACCAGACCCGTGATACCGGCGTTGATGTGGACGACGGTGCCGCCCGCGAAATCGAGTGCGCCCCATTGGAACAGCTTGCCCGCATCGGCATTCTGCGCGGTCAGTGCGGCTGCGCCCTTGAGCGCCGCCGAAGCGATCGCGTCCGGACCGCCCCAATACCACACCATGTGCGCGATCGGGAAATAGACCAACGTCACCCACAAAGCGGTGAACAGCATCAGCGGCGAGAATTTCACCCGCTCCGCCACGCTGCCGATGAACAGCGCCGGCGTGATGCAGGCAAAGGTCATCTGGAAGCAGATATAGGCATATTCAGGAACATAGACACCGTTGGAGAAGGTCGCCGCCTGGCTGTTCGCATCGACGCCCATCAGGAACGCCTTGGAGAAGCCACCAAAATAGGCGCTGCCGCCAGTGAAGGTGACCGAATAGCCATAAGTGACCCAGATCACCGCGACCATGCACACGATCATCAGCACCTGCGTCAGCACGCTCAGCATATTCTTGGTGCGGACAAGGCCGCCATAAAACAAAGCGAGCCCCGGCACCGACATCATCAGCACCAAGAGCGAGGAAACCAGCAACCAGGCGGTATCGCCCTTGTCGACGGTCGCCTTTGGAATCGGCGAGACGGCCGCTGCCGCCGTGGTCTGCGCCCAGGCCGGGAGCGCGGCGAAGACGGCAGCCCCCGCGAGCGCCGCCAACCCCAATTTGGTCGATGCTTTCATCTTTACCCCCTTAACAGCCCCGCTCACAGCGCGGTCTCATCGGTTTCGCCGGTGCGGATGCGGACCGCCTGACCGACATCGAGCACGAAAATCTTGCCGTCGCCGATCGCGCCAGTATTGGCCGACGCTTGGATCGCCTCGACGACCTTGTCGGCAAGATCCGCGCCGCAGACGATCTCGATCTTGATCTTGGGCACCATGTTGGTGCTGTATTCCGCGCCGCGATAGATTTCGGTCTGCCCCTTCTGTCGGCCGAATCCCTTGACCTCGGTAACGGTCATCCCCGCGACGCCGATTTCGGTGAGCGCTTCGCGCACCTCATCAAGCTTGAAGGGTTTGATGATGGCTATGACGAGCTTCATGCGACAACCGCCCCTGGTTATGGACCCCAAGAGCTCTTACGCAATGAGCGTGCCAGAGTTGGAAAGACGCGTTTCTGCGTACAAATGCGTCATGAAAGATTACGGAGCGGTAAATTTTTGTGCAGTTGCGAAGGTTTGCCTAAGAATCGGGCAGTGCCGCAATGATGTGGCGCGCCGCCGCGATATCGTCCGCATCGACCATCACCCGCACCGGGATGAAGAACTGGCTGCCATCGGCAATGCTGGCGTTGCCGTCGAGCGCGAGGGCGGGGATCCCCTCCGATTCAAGCCGCCCGATCACGATATGCGCTTCGTTGCGCGCAAAACGGCCGAGTTCCACCAGACTCATCGGGCCGTCACGCGGACGGCGCGTCGACGCTCGGCAACACCGCCTGCACCCGCACGGGCAAGCCATCGATGCTGGTCGTGCGATCCGCGATCTTGGCGAGGCGCGCCGCCGGTTCCTGCTGGGCGTGATATTTGACCAACGTATCGCGCGGGCGATCGAGCGTCATGTGCGGCACGCCCCATCCGCAGCTGGTCTGCAGGCTGTCGACCGTGATGTCGAAAATCTGCCGCGCACCGGGCAGGCGCGGGAAATGCTGGGCGAGGTCGTCAAAGCCCGGCTCCCCCGCAATCACGAAACGCCCCGTCCCATATAGCCGCAGAATGAGCGCCGGATTATCGAACGCGCAGAACATGATTGTGATGCGCCCATCGGCGGCGAGATGCGCCTGCGTCTCATTGCCCGATCCGCCAAGATCGAGATAGGCGACGCGGTTGGGGCCGAGCACGCGAAAACTGTCCATCCCCTTGGGGCTGAGGTTGATGCGCGCGCCCTCCGCCGCCGTCGCCACGAAAAACATCGGTTGCCGCGCAATGAAGGCGCGATGCTTGTCGTCAAGGGCGCGAAAGAATTCCATGGCGAACGCTTAGCATAAACGCACCCCGTTGGCGATCTGCAGGCTTAGACCGCCGTCCCGCCGACCGTCAGCCTGCCGACCAGCAGCGTTGGCTGCCCGACACCAGCCGGCACGCTCTGCCCGCCCTTGCCGCACATGCCGACGCCCTCGTCGAGCGCGAAATCGTTGCCGATCCCTTCGACGCGCGTCAGACAGGACGGGCCATCGCCAATCAGCGTTGCGCCCTTGATCGGCGCACCGAGCTTGCCGTTCTCGACCAGATACGCCTCGGTGCAACTGAACACGAACTTGCCCGACACGATATCGACTTGCCCGCCGCCAAAGCTCTTAGCGAAGATGCCGGTCTTCATGCGGCTGAGCAACTCGGCCGGATCGTCGCTGCCGCCGCGCATAAAGGTGTTGGTCATGCGCGGCATCGGTGCGTGGGCGAAGCTTTCGCGGCGGCCATTGCCGGTCGGGGCCACGCCCATCAGCCGCGCATTGAGGCGGTCCTGGATATAGCCCTTGAGGATACCGTCCTCGATCAGCACATTTTCCTGCGTCGGCGTGCCTTCATCGTCGATCGACAGCGAACCGCGCCGGTCGGCGATCGATCCGTCGTCGACCACCGTCACGCCCGGGGCCGCGACGCGCTCGCCGATGCGGCCGGAAAAGGCGCTGGTGCCCTTGCGATTGAAATCGCCCTCCAGCCCGTGGCCGATCGCTTCGTGCAGCAGGATGCCGGGCCAGCCCGGCCCGAGCAGCACGGTCATCTCGCCCGCCGGGGCCGCGACCGCATCGAGATTGACCAGCGCCTGCGACAGCGCCTGGTCGATCGCGCGGTTCCACGTCGCGGGTTCCATCAGCTCGGTATAAAGATAGCGGCCGCCCATGCCGAAATTGCCGGTTTCGCGACGGCCATTCTGTTCGACCACGATCGACACGTTCAAACGCACCAGCGGGCGCACGTCGGTGGCAACGAAGCCATCGGCGCGGACGATTTCGACCACGTTCCAATTGCCCATCAGCGACACCGACACTTGCGCCACCCGCGGGTCACGCGCGCGCGCGGCGGCATCGATCGTCTGGCACAGAGTCACCTTGTCGGCGAAAGGGATAAGGTCGAGCGGATCGGCAGCGGTATAAAGGTGGCGGTTGGTGCTGCGCGGCGGCCCCGCTTTGGGCGCGGAGGATGGATCGATCAGCGCCATCGTCTCGCTCGCGCGGCGGATCGCGGCGGCGCTCAACTCATTGGCATGGGCAAAGGCGGTCATCTCCCCCGACACCGCGCGCAGGCCAAAGCCCGAGTGCGTGTCGTAACTCGCCGTCTTCAGTCGCCCGTCATCGAAGCCGAACGCTTCGGACTTGCGATATTGCAGGTACAGCTCGCCATCATCGGCCTTGCCGAGCGCGGCTGCGGTCAGCGCCTGCGCCTCGGACGGATCAAGCTGGCCATCGTGGTACAGGAAGGCGCGGGGGTCTGTGGGGCTGGTCATCCAGCAGAGATAGGGAGGCGCTCTGCCTTCGTAAATGGCACAGAAGTAGTGAGTGCGGTGTTATGGGCACCCGTTCGCCGTCACCCCGGCCGCGTGCCGGGGTGACCGACGACTATTTGGTCGGCAGCGTATAGGCCAGGTCGTAACGGTGCACGCCGCCCTCGATCGTGATCGCGAAGCTGCCGCTAATCCCGTCCAGCGCACCGGTGCCGCTGTCGGGCGCGATGATCACCGATAGATCGGCACCGCCGGCCTTGTCGATCGTGCCGCGGTGGAGCAGCAGGAAGCTTCCCGCCTTGCCATCGACGCTCCCATTGAACTGATCGATCGCGACATAGCCCGCCGGGTGCCCCGGCCGGGGCGTACCCGCTGCCAGCATCGTTCCGGTCGCGCTGCCGGTCATGCCGCCGATGAAGGTCTTGGCGATCCCCATCCGGCTGGTCGGCAAACCGCCGCTCGGCGCATCGCCTTGCGCCTCGGGCGTCATCTTGACCTCGAATGTGCCGGTCGCGTGCTGCATCAAGGTCCTTTCAGGCGCTGCCGCGATGAGCGCGAGCGGCGTCAGCAGCCAACGCGCTTTCAACGCCCCGCGCCATCCCCATGGTCGCGCAAGGTTGCCGGATCGACCCCATCGGCGGGGCCGCCGATCAGCACGAAACGCCGGTCGCAATAGCCGCAATCGACATAGCCGCTCTCGTCAATCTCGAGGAACACGCGCGGATGGCCGAGGCTGGCACCGCCGGGAATATCCGACGCGCCATCGCAATGATTGCGGGTGTGGGTGACACGGACGATTTCGGGCGGTGCGATCATGCGGGGGCGTTTAGCAGCGGAGTCGCGCGCGAACAATCCTCCCCGGCAGAGGATCGGGAGGATTGAGCTTGCCGCGCCGCGCGCGTAGGGCAGCAGCCATGACCGAGGCCGCTATCTCCATCGCGAACCTGTGTAAGACGTACAAAGGCGGCAAGCGCGCGCTCGACGGCGTCAGCTTCGATGTGCCGCGCGGGCAGATTTTCGGCCTGCTCGGCCCCAATGGCGCGGGCAAATCGACGCTGATCAACATCCTGGCGGGGCTGGTCAACAAAACCAGCGGCAGCGCGTCGATCTGGGGCTTCGACATCGATCAGCACCCGCGCAACGCCAAGGTTTCGATCGGCATCGTCAATCAGGAAATCCTGTTCGACCCGTTCTTCTCCCCCTTCGAGACGCTGGAGATTCAGGCCGGGCTGTACGGCGTGCCCAAGGCCAAGCGGCGTTCGATGGAATTGCTGCGCGCGGTGCATCTGGAGGACAAGGCCAATGCCTATGCCCGCACGCTGTCGGGCGGGATGAAGCGCCGATTGATGGTCGCCAAGGCCATGGTGCATTCTCCGCCCGTGCTGGTGCTGGACGAGCCCACGGCGGGCGTCGACATCGAATTGCGCCAGCAGCTTTGGGCCTATGTCCGCTCGCTCAACGATGCGGGAATCACAGTGGTGCTGACGACGCATTATCTCGAGGAAGCCGAACAATTGTGCGACCGCATCGCGATCATCAACCATGGCAAGGTGATCGCCAACGAACCGACGCGCGAACTGCTCGCCAAGGCGACCGAGAAACTGGTCGAGGTGACCGTCGACCGCGATGTGGCCGCGCTGCCAACGGCGGCGTGTTTCCAGAAGATCGCGCTCAAAGGCACGCGCACGCTCGCCATCACTTATGCCAAGGATCAGGTGAATGCCGGCCAGGTGCTCGCCGCGGTGCAGGCCGATGGTTACGGCATCGTCGACGTCTCGACGCGCGAAGCCGATCTGGAGGACGTGTTCCTAAACCTCACCCGGGCATCGAACGCCGCCTAATCCGCTTGTCTTCCCGTTCGGTTCGAGCGTAGTCGAGAACCCTGCGGGCCGCCGCGACAGGTGTCTCGACTGCGCTCGACACGAACGGATTCGCTTTTGCCCCAGACCAACACTTCGGACGTGCTCATCATCGGCTCGGGTGCCGCCGGGCTCACCGCCGCGCTCAACCTCGCCGATCGTTTCAAGGTCACCGTGCTCGCCAAAGGGCGGCTCGACGAGGGCTCGACCGCCTGGGCACAAGGCGGCATCGCCGCTGTGCTCGAGGAAGGCGACACCTTCGAAAGCCATATCGAAGATACGATGATCGCGGGCGCGGGGCTGAACAACCGTGCGACCGTCGAAATGGTGGTCGAACGCGCGCCCGCCGCGATCGCGCGGCTACGCGAACTGGGCGTCCCCTTTGCCACCGAAAGCGAAGAAAATGGCGGCGCGCTGCATTTGACGCGCGAGGGCGGCCATTCGCACCGCCGCATCGTCCATGTTGCCGACGCGACCGGCTGGGCGGTGCAGGAGGCGCTGCAACGCGCCGCGACCGACCATCCCAATATCACGCTCGTCCCCGACATGGTCGCGATCGACCTTGCCACCAGTCGGCATGAGGAGCGCTATTCGGGCGCGGGCCATGTGTGGGGCGTCTATGCCGTCAACCGCGCGACCGGTCGGGTCGAACTGTACACCGCGCGCGCAACGATACTTGCAACAGGCGGCGCGGGGCGCACCTATCTGTTTTCGACGGCGCCGCGTGGCGCGACCGGAGACGGCATCGCCATGGCGTGGCGCGCGGGGTGTCGTGTTTCCAACATGGAGATGATGCAGTTCCACCCGACCTGCCTCTACAATCTCGACGTCAAGAATTTCCTGATTACCGAGGCGGTGCGCGGCGAGGGCGGGCAATTGCTGCTGCCCGACAATGGCTATCGCTTCATGCCCGATTTCGACCCGCGCGCCGAGCTCGCCCCGCGCGACATCGTTGCACGCGCGATCGACCATGAGATCAAGCGGCTGGGGCTCGATTACGTCCATCTCGACATCAGCCATATGGGGCCGGACTTCATCCACGAGCATTTCCCCAACATCCAGGAAAAGCTGCTCGGCCTGGGCATCGACATGACGCGCGACCCGATTCCGGTGGTGCCCGCGCAGCATTATACCTGTGGCGGCATCGTGATCGATCTCGACGGCCGCACCGACCTGCCCGGCCTCTATGCCGCAGGCGAATGCAGCGAGAGCGGGCTGCACGGGGCCAACCGCCTTGCCTCGAACAGCCTGCTCGAATGTTTCGTGTTCGGCGAAGCCTGCGCGCAGCATATCAGCGAGCATTGGGACGATCTGCCCCCGCCGCCGGCGATCCGCCCATGGGACGAAAGCCGCGTCGAGGATTCGGACGAGGAAGTCGTCATCAAGCAGAACTGGACCGAAATTCGCCGCTTCATGTGGAATTATGTCGGCATCGTGCGCACCACCAAGCGGCTGGAGCGGGCGCAGCACCGCATCCGCATGCTGACCGACGAGGTCAACGATTATTACGGCCACTTCCGCGTCACGCCCGACCTGATCGAGCTGCGCAACCTGCTGCAGACGGCCGAGCTGATCGTGCGTTCGGCACTGCACCGCAAGGAATCGCGCGGGCTGCATTACACGCTCGATTATCCCGAGATGCTGCCGGAAGCGCTCGACACCATTTTGGTGCCGTGAAATCAACGGCCTGACCGGTTCCCGCCGAACGCTCGTCTCATCCTGTGACACAGGCGATTCATCGCACGGTTGCCGCGAAAGGATTCCTCAACCCTATTGTTGCCCTATCATGGGGTTTGGGGCTCGGGTGAGAGGGTCTTCTCGGGACATTGGGGCCAGTAAACGGTGACGCGCATTCTTCCGTATCGATTCCCAAAACCGGCGGCGGCGATGCTATTGACCGCTGCTCTGTGCGCCTGCGGTCACGATGCCAACGTCCATGTCGCGCGCCTGGCCGCTCCGCCCGTTCCGGTCGCGGTGCCAAGCCCCGTCGCCGCCGCCCCTGCCCCGCGCCCGGTCGCGCCGCCGTCCGCGCTTGTCGCCAATGTCGCGGCGCTGGTGCGCGCCTTTGATGGGCGGGTTGGCGTGGCGGTGCGCAGCATTGAGGAAGGCTGGGCGGTCGACACTGGCGGCGACCAGCGCCTGCCACAGCAAAGCGTAAGCAAATTGTGGGTCGCCATGACCGTGCTCGATTTCCGCGATGCCGGGCGTTTGAAACTCGAAGATCCGATCACGCTGACACGCGACGACCTTACCGTCTTCCATCAACCGATCGCCGCGCTGATCAAGGGCGAACAGGGCTATCAGACCACCGTCGGCGAATTGTTGCAGCGCGCGCTGACGATGAGCGACAACACCGCCAATGATCGGCTGTTGCGCTATGTCGGCGGGCCCAATGCGGTGCGCGATTTCCTGCAGCGCAAGCGGCTGGGCGACATTCGCTTCGGGCCGGGCGAGCGGTTGTTGCAAAGCCAGACCGCAGGCCTGGTGTGGAAACCCGATTTCGCCTTCGGCAACGCCTTTGCGCTTGCCCGCGCGCGCCTGCCACGCCCCGACCGTATCGCAGCGTATGAACGCTATGTCGCCGATCCGCCCGACGGTGCCGCCCCGCGCGCCATTGCCGAGGCGCTGGCGCGGCTCAAGCGCGGCGACCTGTTGTCGCGCAGTTCGACCGAATATCTGCTGACCACGATGGAATCCTCGCACACTGGCAAGCAGCGCCTGCGCGGCGCGGTGCCCGCCGGGTGGACCTTCGGCCACAAGACCGGCACCGGCCAGGATCTCGCCGGACGCACCGCCGGCTATAATGATGTCGGCCTGCTGATTGCGCCTGATGGCCGCAGCTATGCGATTGCGGTGATGATCGGCGATACGCTCAAGCCGATTCCCGCCCGCCAGGCGCTGATGCAGGCGGTGGTGGCGAGCGTCGTCGCCAATCACGGATAGCCGAGACGAAAGCGGGGCTTTGTCCTCGTCGAAGCTTGGGCTATCCCCCCGCAATGCCGCATCTCTATCTTGTCGATGGCTCGGGGTACATTTTCCGCGCCTATCACCGTCTCCCCCCGCTCACCAACATTCATGGCGAGCCGGTCGGTGCCGTTTATGGCTATACCACGATGCTGTGGAAACTGGCCGATGAACTGCACAAGGCCGATGGCCCAACGCACATGGCGGTCATCCTCGACAAATCGAGCAAGACCTTCCGCAACGACCTTTACGATCAATATAAGGCGCACCGCCCGCCCGCGCCCGAGGATCTCGTCCCGCAATTCCCGATGATTCGCGATGCGACGCGCGCCTTTTCGCTGCCGTGCATCGAGACCGAGGGGCTGGAGGCCGATGACATCATCGCCTGCTACGCCAAGGCCGCGCTCGCGCAAGGCTGGGCGGTGACGATCGTCTCGGCCGACAAGGACCTGATGCAATTGATCGAGCCAGGCCTCGATCTCTACGACACGATGAACAACCGCCGCCTCGGTGCCGAGCATGTTCGCGAGAAGTTCGGCGTCGAACCCGCGCAATTGGGCGACGTGCTCGCTTTGATGGGCGATAGCGTCGATAACGTCCCCGGCGTCACCGGCGTTGGACCCAAGACCGCCTCCAAGCTGATTGCCGAACATGGCGATCTCGAGGGTGTGCTCGCCGCCGCGCCGACGATGAAACCGGGCAAGTTGCGCGACAATCTGATCGCGCAGGCCGACAATGCGCGGCTGTCCAAGGTGCTGGTGACGCTCAAATGCGACGAACCGCTGCCGCAGCCGCTCGATGAACTGGAATTGCAGGGCATCCCCGATGCGCCCTTGCGCGCCTTCCTGGAGCATCACGGCTTCAAGTCGCTGATCGCCAAATTGTCGGCAGTGGCCGATGCCCCTGTCGCCGCGCCGAAAGCGGTGCCGACCGAGCAGGACCCGCCGTGCGAGCATGATTCGTACGAAACCGTGGTCGATGAGGCCGCGCTCGATCGCTGGATCACCATCGCGCGCCACCAGGGCTGGATCGCGATCGACACCGAAACCACCGGGATCGACGCGACCCGCGCCGAACTGGTCGGAATCAGCATGGCGCTGCATCCCAATCTCGCGTGCTACGTACCTCTCGCGCATGGCGGAAGCGGACTCTTTGCGGAAAAACCGGTGCAGTTGACCGCAGAGGTGGCGCTGGCCAAGCTCAAGCCGCTGTTCGAGGATCCGGGCGTGCTCAAGATCGGGCACAATCTGAAATACGATATGATCGTGCTCGGGCGTCTGGGCATCGATGTCGCGCCTTTCGACGACACGATCCTGATGAGCTTCGATCTCGATGCCGGGCTGCATGGCCACGGCATGGACGAACTCGCCGCGACGCATCTCTCGCATAGCTGCATCGCCTTCAAGGATGTGGTCGGCGTCGGCAAGTCGCAGCGCACCTTCAACGAAATCGATCTCGATGCGGCGACGCGCTATGCCGCCGAGGATGCCGATGTGACACTGCGTCTGTGGCGGCGGTTCAAGCCGCGCTTGCCCGCTGAGGGCGCAACGCGTGTGTATGAAATGGTCGACCGGCCGCTGGTGCCCGTCATCGCGCAGATGGAACGCCACGGCATCAAGGTCGATCGCGAGCGCCTCGCGCAATTGTCGGGCGAGTTTTCCGGGCAGATCGGCGCGCTCGAAGTCGAGATCCACGCGCTCGCCGGTGGCCCCTTCACGATCGGCAGCCCCAAGCAATTGGGCGACGTGCTGTTCGAACGCATGGGCATCAAGGGTGGCCGCAAGGGCAAATCCGGCGTCTATTCGACCGACGTCAACGAACTTGAACGCATCGCCGCCGACCGCGATTCGCCGGGCAAGGACATCGCCACCAAGGTGCTCGAATGGCGGCAATTGTCGAAGTTGAAATCGACCTATACCGATGCCCTGCAAGCGCAGATCAACCCGGCGACCGGCCGCGTACACACATCCTATAGCCTGACCGGCGCGCAGACCGGGCGCTTATCCTCGACCGACCCCAATTTGCAGAACATCCCGATCCGCACCGAAATCGGCCGCCAGATCCGCGATGCCTTCGTGGCGGAACCGGGCAATGTGCTGCTCGCCGCCGATTATTCGCAGATCGAGTTGCGGCTTGCCGCGCACATGGCCGACGTGCCGGCACTGCGCGAGGCGTTCGCGAGCGGGGCCGACATTCACAGCATGACCGCGCAGGAATTGTTCGGCGAGGTCAATCGCGACACGCGCGGGCGCGCCAAGACGATCAACTTCGCGATCCTCTACGGCATCAGCCGCTGGGGCCTGGCCGGTCGGCTGGATGTAACGGCGGACGAAGCGCAGGCGATGATCGACCGCTATTTCGATCGCTTCCCCGGCATCCGCAACTATATCGCGCAGACCACCGAGAGCGTGCGCGAAACCGGCTACACCACCACCTTGTTCGGGCGAAAAACCCATTTCCCGCGCATCGCCTCCAAGGTGCAGCATGAGCGCCAGGGGGCCGAACGCGCCGCAATCAACGCCCCGATACAAGGCACCTGCGCCGACATCATCAAGCGCGCGATGGTGCGGATGGGCCCGGCTTTGCTCGAAGCGGGCCTGCCCAATGTGCGGATGCTGCTGCAGGTGCATGACGAATTGGTGTTCGAACTGCCCGAAGGCGATGTCGCCGCCGCCAAGCCGGTGATCGAACGCGTCATGGCTACCGCCGCCGAGCCCGCGGTGACGCTCAGCGTGCCGCTCGGCATCGAGATCGGCACCGGGCTCAGCTGGGGAGCCGCGCATTGAGCGCTGTGGCAAGCGCGACCGGCGGGCGAACCACGGAAGAAATCGACGCGCTGGCCAAGGGCGGCCGCACCAACATCATCGGTTTCATGATGCGGCTGGTAGCGCGGCTGCCGTTCCTGTTCATCGCCGGGCGACTCTACGGCCCGGATACGCTCGGCACCTTCGCGCGCGCGGTGTTGTTCGTCGAAGTCGCGGCCTTGCTCGCGACCTTCGGACTCAAGCGCGGGCTGGCGCAAGCCATTGCCGAAGCGGACGAGCGACCGCACGTCCAGATCGTGTGGGATTGCCTGGTCGTCGCCGCGATCGCGTCGGGCCTCGCCAGCGCAGCGCTGATGCTGGTGCCCGAGCTGATGTACCACGGCAGCAGCCCCACTTTGCTCGAACGTCTGCTACCCTGCATCATCGTCGCCAGCGCCTGGTCCGACATTATGCTCGCCGCGCTCGCTTATCGCCGCGACGTGCAGGCGACGGTTACCGCGCGCGCGGTGATCGAACCGTGGACGATCTCGATCGCGGCGGGCGTGCTGTACCCCATCGCGCGGCATGATGGGCTGGTCATCGCCTATATGCTGTCGATGATCGCGGCGCTGGTCGCGTCGCTGGTCCCGTTCGTGCGCAGTTATGGCCGCCCGCATGGCTGGCGGCTGCACCCGGCACGCACGATCGCGCTGATCCGCCGCAATGCCCCGCTTGCTGGGGCCGATGCGCTGGAATGGGGCACGCGCAATGTCGATCGCTCGATCCTGTTCCTGATGTTCGAGCCGCGCATCGTCGGCATTTACTGGATGGCACAGCAAGTCGCCTCGATTCCGGGCAAGCTGAAGACGAGCTTTGACCCGATCCTGGGGCCGGTGATCACCTCCAGCCTCGCGCGCGGCGACACCGCCGGGGTGGCGAGCCAGGTGCGCCAGGTCGGTTTCTGGATTTTGGCCGCACAAACCGGGCTCGCCTTGATGGGCTCGATCCCCGGCGAAGCGGTGATGGGAACGGTCGGGCCACAATTTGTCGCGGGCACGGCGGCACTGGCGTTTTTGCTGATGGCCGAAGCGGCGGCATCGACCGGAGCGGTGTGCGAATCCGCCTTGGTCTATATCGCGCGGCTGCAGAACATGGCGATTTCGATCGGGATGCTGCTGTTTCAGGTCGGGCTCAGCTTTGCGCTGATCTTCGGCATGCAAGCGCTTGGCTGGCCACTCGCCTATCAGGCGGCAGGCCCGGCCGTGGCGCTGTTCCTGTCGGTCTCGCTGACCTCGATCATCAAATCCAACTATCTCGCCCGCCTGCTGCGGGCACGCGTGGCCGGATGGCGCTGGCCGATGGCATGGGCGGTCGCGGCCGCGGGGCTGGTCGGCGCGGCCTTCACTTCGCTGCCGCATCGCTTCGAATGGGCGGAATTGCTGATCGGCGAACCGGCGATCGCGGGGGTCTATATCTTCGTTCTGTACCGCTGGGCGTTCGGCGCCGAGGACCGTGCCCTGTTCCGGCGGATGCCGGGCGGCGAGGCGGTCGTGGGCTGACCCCCACGCCGCCTCGCCTCTCGTCTCTCAGTGGCGGAAGTGGCGCACGCCCGTGAACACCATCGCCAGCCCCGCCGCATCGGCGGCCGCGATCACTTCATCGTCGCGGATCGATCCGCCTGGCTGGATCACCGCCGTAGCCCCGGCCTCGACCGCCGCCAGCAGGCCATCGGCGAACGGGAAGAAGGCGTCCGAGGCGACTGCCGATCCGATCGTGCGCGGCGTCGCCCAACCTGCCTTGTCGGCGGCGTCCTTCGCCTTCCACGCCGCGATGCGGGCGGATTCGAGCCGATTCATCTGCCCGGCACCAATACCGGCGGTGCTGCCGCCCTTGGCATAGACGATCGCGTTGGACTTGACGTGCTTGGCGATGGTCCAGGCGAAGCGGCAATCGGCCAGTTCCTCGGCGGTCGGCTGGCGCTTGGTGACGACCTGCAGCTCAGGATTGCTGGCGCCGTCGCGCGTCTGCACCAACCAGCCGCCGGTGATCGCTTTGGCGAGCAGCCCGGGGCGCGCCGGGTTGGGCAATTCGCCGGTCAGCAGCAGGCGCAAATTCTTCTTGGCGGCGAAGATCGCCAGCGCTTCTTCATCGGCGTCGGGCGCAACCACCACTTCGGTGAAAATCCCCGAAATCGCGCGCGCCGTCGCCCCGTCAAGCGCACGGTTGAGGGCGATGATTCCGCCGAATGCAGATACCGTGTCGCACGAAAACGCGGCGGCATAGGCTTCTTCCAAGGTCGCGCCGGTCGCGACCCCGCAGGGGTTGGCGTGCTTGACGATGACGCAGGTCGGCGCGGCCTCGCGGAATTCGCTGACCAGGTCGAGCGCAGCATCGGCGTCGTTCAGATTGTTGTAGCTCAGCTCCTTGCCCTGCACCTGGCGCGCCTGGCCAATGCCGCGTGCGTGCGGGCCGCTGGCGGTGTAAAAGGCCGCCGACTGGTGCGGGTTCTCGCCATAGCGCAGGGCCTGCCCGCGCTTGAGCGTCAAGGGCAGCGTCTCGGGGAAGCGTTCGCCCTGATCGGCAAAGGCGAACCACTGCGCGATCATCCCGTCATAGGCGGCGGTCGCCGCATAGGCCTTGGCGGCAAAACGGCGGCGGTCGGCAAGCGTAGTGCTGCCTTGCGCGACCACCGCATAATCCGCCGGATCGGTGACGATCGCGACAAAGGCGTGGTTCTTCGCGGCCGACCGCACCATCGACGGGCCACCAATGTCGATATTCTCGATGATCTCGTCGCGCTCGGCACCCTTGGCGACGGTGGCCTCGAACGGATAGAGATTGACGACGACGAGATCGATCGCGCCGATGCCATGTTCCTCCATCGACGCGACATGCGCGGCATCGTCGCGCACCGCGAGCAGCCCGCCATGCACCACCGGATGCAGCGTCTTGACGCGGCCATCCATCATTTCGGGGAAGCCGGTCAGGTCCGAAATGTCGCGCACGCTCAACCCCGCTTCGCGCAGCGCCTTGCCAGTGCCGCCGGTCGAGACGAGTTCGACCCCGGCTTCGGCCAGCGAACGGGCGAGATCAACGATACCGGTCTTGTCGGACACCGACAGCAGCGCGCGGCGAATGGGGATGGTGGTCATGGGGTGCTCCAGGGGATGGCTTTGCGCGTCCCTGCCCGCTCGCCTGCGAAGATTCAACCGGTGCGGTTTATCCCGCGCGCTTGAAAGCCCAGCTCACACTCGCCCCACCTGCGGGCGATTCGCCAGTGATGACGAGTTGCATCGTCGCATGCGGGCGGCCATCGGCATCGATCCACACGCTTTCCTCGACCGCCAGCGTGCCGCCGCGACAGCGGAACTGCCACAACCCGCCCCCCGGCAATCGCAACAACGCCGCAAGGCCATCGGCGGTTGGCGACACTTGCACACCCACCCCAAGGTGAAACCGGACGGCAAAACCGGTCGCCGCCAGCTTGCGGCGCTTGGTCGCCGGGAGCAGCATATCTTCGCCCCGTAGCTCGCGGCCATCGCTGGCCAAGATGAGCTGGCGACGATGCAGAAACCCGAAGCGGCGGGCATAACCGTCATGGCTGGCCTCGACGCGGCTCAACCCCTCGCTCTCCTGCCGCGCCAGCTCGACCTCCGACACGCCGCGCCCGAGCGTACCGTCGGCATGGATTGCCGTCGAATTGCTATCGCCGACGATCAGCGTCGAGTGCGCTGCCGTGGTGCGCAACCCCTCGGCCAGCGCTGCCGGAAGCTGCACCACACCGGCGCGCGCGCCACCGCAATTGACGACGAGCCGCTGCGCGCCATCGGACATCTCAAACGCCAGCGTGGATGCGCACCCACCCTCGACCAGCCGCGCAATCGGCGGCGGCGCACCGTCGAGGATCACCACCGTGGCCCCGGCAGCGAGCCGCTGATAGCCCCATTCGCGCGCCTGGCGGAGCGGACGCGTGCGCACGCCCGTTGCCGTGATGATCTGGTCGAGCGCCGGTGCCCCGATCGGCGCGCCGCCTTGCCAACTGCTGACATCGTGATCGCCGTGGCAGACGCCGAGCAAGGCCGGAACCAGCGCTGCGATCGCATTGGCGACGCTCGCCGGCGCTTCGAGCCGCCGCGCAGCATAAACTTCGCGCAAAGCGGTCAACAGCATCAGCAGATCGACCTGTGCGGCGGGCGCACGCGCGACATTGCCGCCATCTTCAAAGATCGACGCCGCCAGCGTCTTGGCGAGCGCAGCTTCGGTGGCACTGCGCCGCACATCGCCGCCCGGGATCAGCAACCCGGCCGCGACCACGCCGCACATCGCCGCAACGCGCGGCGCGCCCGGCGCGGCCTTTTCCGCGCCACGGTCGATATGCCGCGCGCCGCGCGCCAGCGTGTTGAGCACGCGGCTGCGGTAAACAAGATCGGTCGATGACAGGATGAGCGGTGCATGCGCGGTCCACAGCAGGATCCGCCGTCCCCACAGATCGGCGCGCCACGCTGGCTCGCTGACGGTGTCGGCATGGGCATCGAGCCAACGCCGCATCAGCGCCTCCGCAATGGGGATTCCCTGCGCCCGCGTGGCCACGGTCGAGAGATCGCGCAGCCAGGAAAAACCGTGCAGATATTCGGCAAAAGCCTTGGAAAAATCGGGCTTCGCCAAATTGAGCGCCGCGATCGCGCGCGATTCGCCGCGGAAGCTCAGCCGACCGTCGAGCAATGCGTTGCCGCGCCGGGCATCGCCCAAAAAGGGATCGTCCGGGACTGCGATCAGCTTCAGCGGGTGCCGACCTTTCAGCCGCATCCCGTGAATGGGCGTGCGCCAGGTCAGCCGATGAAAGCGTTCGGCCAGACGTTCGGCCAACGACAACCCCTTGTCTCCCCCTTGGCGGATCAACCGCTTGCCCTCGTCGATGCTGTCGCCCTGCACATTGGGGCCAGACTCGATCGGGGCTCCAAGGGAGGACGGGATACCCATCTAGCCGCGCAGGCCCGCGATATTGGCGGCGTAAGCGCCGGGGCCACCGCGGAAAGTCGCCGTCCCCGCGACCAGCGCGTCGGCCCCAGCGGCGATGGCGCGGGGCGCGGTGACAAGGTCGATGCCGCCATCGACCTCCAGATCGACAGCATAGCCGCCCTTGTCGATCATCTTGCGCACCGCCTCGATCTTGCGCAGCGAACTTTCGATGAACGCCTGACCACCAAAGCCGGGGTTGACGCTCATGATCAGCACCAGATCGACCTCTTCCAGCAGATAGTCGAGCGCCTTGGCCGGGGTCTGCGGGGTGAGCACCACGCCGGGCCGCTTGCCCAGGCTGCGAATGTGCTGGAGGCTGCGATGCGTGTGCGGCCCGGCCTCAACATGGATGCTAATCGTATCGGCGCCCGCCTCGGCAAAGGCATCGAGATAGAGATCGACCGGCGCGATCATCAAATGCACGTCGAGCGGCTTGGTGGTGTGCGGACGGATCGCCTTCACCACCGCCGGGCCGATCGAGATATTGGGCACGAAATGCCCGTCCATCACATCGACATGGATCCAGTCGGCGCCCGCAGCATCGATCGCGCGGACTTCCTCGCCCAATTTGGCGAAATCGGCGGACAGGATCGACGGTGCGATGCGGACGGGACGGTAGGTCATAAGGCGTCAGCCTCTAGCACGGCCACACCGACGGGCAAGCAAGGGATTACCCGGCGCGGCGTAGGCGCGCGATGAAAAAGCCATCATTGCCGCCGGGATCGACCATACCGGGAAGCGTGCGCACCCACCCGCCAGGATTGGGCACGATGCCAACCGGCAGTTCGTCCGAAGTCACGGGTACCAGCGCATAGTCGCTGCGCGCCGCGAGAAAGCGCTTCAACTGCGCCTCCCCCTCCGCCGGTTCCAGCGAACAGGTCGCAAAGACCAGCATCCCGCCCGGCTTCACCCAATCGGCGGCGCGGGCGAGCAATTTTGCCTGCAGCGCGGCGAGTTCGGTGATCTGCGACGGGCGGATGCGGTGAAGCACGTCGGGATGACGGCGGAAAATGCCGGTCGCGCTGCACGGCGCATCGAGCAGCACCGCATCGGGGGGTGCCGGCGGCGACCACAACAGCAGATCGGCCGCGATCACCTCTGCGCTCAGATGCGTGCGTTCCAGATTTTCGCGAAGTCGCGCCAGACGACTTTCCGACGAATCGACCGAAGTAACGCTCCAGCCGGCACTTGCGAGCTGCATCGTCTTGCCGCCGGGAGCCGCGCACAGATCAAGCGCGACGCCGGGGCCACGCCCGAGCAAGCGCGCGGGCAGCGACGCGGCGATGTCCTGCACCCACCAGCTTCCCTCCTCGAAACCGGGCAGTTCGGGCACATGCGCCGAGGGCAGGCGCACATGGCCGGGCAGCAGCGAAACGCCCCCCAATGCCTCCGCCATCGCGGTCGTAGTGGCGGGATCGGCCAGCGTCAGGTCGAGCGGCGGTGGTGCAGCCATCGCGCGCTCCGCCGCTTCGATCCCGTCATCGCCCCAGGCCGTGTGCCAGCGAATCGCCACCGGATCGGGCAAAGTCGGCTGCTCGGGAAGCTGGTCGCCACCGCGCATCAATGTGCCGAACACGCCGTGGACAAGCTTGCGCGGGCCGCCATCGACCAGCGGCAGCACGGTCGAAATCGCGGCGTGCGGCGGCGTACCGAGCGACAAGGCCTGGACGAGCGCGATGCGGAGCGCAAAGCGTGCCTTGGCATCATCAGGCAACCGCGTCTTGGTCGCCGAATCGATCAGCGCGTCGAGATCGGGCAAGCGGCGCAGCACCTCCGCCGCGATCGCATGCGCCAGCGCCCGGTCATCGGAACGCTCGATCCCCGCCGTCGCGCGACCGATCGCCGCTTCCAGCGGAACGCCCTGGCGCAACACGGCATCGAGCAGACGCAGCGCCGCACGGCGCGCTGGAACACCGGGCGGATCGACCGGTTCGGGCTTGGGCATGTAGCGGCGGGGCGGCGGAAGGGTCAAAAGCAGGATCTCACATTAGCAGGCGGTGGGTTGAATTGCGCGGAAAGACCGCCGATGTCACGCACTGCACTGTATCGTGCAGCCACAAGGAACCCTCCATGGCCCGCCGCCCGCCGCATGTGAAGCCACCTGCCTATCTCAGCAAGAACCCGCCGCTGCCCACAGCCGAGCCAAAACCAGCGCCCGCCGCGGGGCAAAGCGCGAAGGGCGATCCCGACGGGCTTGATCCCACCCGCTATGGCGATTGGGAGTTGAAGGGTATCGCGATCGACTTTTGATCGCTCGCGGTCCCACGGAAACGCCTTCCCCGGCGAAGGCCGGGGCCAGTTGCGATGCCCCGTATAATCCAGCGCTGTCCTCTCTCAGCGGCGCTCCACCACTGGGCCCCGGCCTCCGCCGGGGAAGGGCAACTGAGACAGGAAGGCTATTCCGGGCGAAGCGGCCGCGCGAGCAATGCGCCGACCACCGCAGCGACATCGCGCCCGTCGAGCAATGCACAGACCGCGTCCACCACCGGCATATCCACGCCCGCTTCGGCTGCCGCCGCCTGCAATACGGGTGCCGTGAACGCACCTTCCGCGACGGTCAGGCGATCGGCGAGCAGATCCGCCGCGCGCTTGCCTTGGCCCAATCCGACCCCAAGCGAGAAATTCCGCGAACTGGTCGACGAACAGGTCAGCACCAGATCGCCCAGACCCGACAAGCCGCTCAGCGTCTCCGCCCGCGCGCCCCGCGCCAGGCCAAAGCGCGTCATCTCGGCAAAGCCCCGCGCAATCAGTGCGGCGCGCGCATTCTGGCCCAGCCCCGCGCCCTCGACCACGCCGCACGCGATCGCGAGCACATTCTTGACCGCGCCGCCAATCTCCGCGCCGATCACATCGGTCGAGGCATAGGGACGGAAGCTCGGGCTGGCGAGCCGGTCGGCCAGCGCCGAGCCAAGTGCTGCATCGCCGCAGGCGAGCGTCACCGCAGTCGGCTGCCCCGCTGCCACTTCATGCGCAAAGGTCGGGCCGGACAGCACCGCAATCGGTGCCTCTGGATAGAGCTGTTGCGCCACCTCGCCGACCAAGAGCTGCGTGCCCGCTTCGATCCCCTTGGCGCACAGCACCAGCGGCGTCGTGCCGACCGGCGTTTCGGCGAGCACTGTGCGGACATGCTGCGCGGGCGCCACCACCAGCAGCGCATCGCACGCCGCCAGATCCGCCAGCGCACCGGTCGCACGAATCGAGCGCGGCAGCGCGATGCCTGCCAGAAAGCGGCTATTCTCGTGCCTCTGGTTGATCGAAGCGACCACTTCCGGCTCGCGCGCCCACAGCAACACAGGATCACCGCTGCGCGCGGCAACCTGTGCCAGCGCGGTGCCCCAGGCCCCGCCGCCAATCACGCCGATCCTCATGCCTTGACCCCCGCGCCGCGCACCGCCTCTGCCCCCGGATCAAGCGGCCAGCGTGGCCTTGCGGCGATGTCGAGCGGGTCGGTCAACCCCGCTGCAAAGCGCTCCGCCCCGGCCCAGCCGATCATCGCGGCATTGTCGGTGCACAGCCACAAGGGCGGCGCGACGAAGCGCAAGCCGTGCGTGTCCGCCAAACCGCTCAGCGCCGTGCGTACCGTCGTGTTCGCGGCCACGCCGCCCGCGACCACCAGCGCGGTCGCAGCGCCAGCGCGGTCGAGCGCGCGAACCGTGCGGTCGAGCAGACAATCGACTACGGCTGCCTGGAAGGAGGCGGCCAGATCCTCGACGCTCCACGTCTTGGCGTCATACGCGCGCACCACCGCGCTCTTTAGGCCCGCAAAGGAGAAATGCGGCTCGGCCGATCCCTTCAGCGGGCGCGGCAACGGCACGATCGGCCGCCCCAATGCAGCCGCCGCCTCCACTGCAGGTCCGCCGGGGAAGCCCAGCCCCAGCACCTTGGCGGTCTTGTCGAACGCTTCGCCTGCGGCATCGTCGATGGTGGTGGCGAGGCGGCTGTACCGCGCAACGCCTTCGACCAGCAACAACTGGCAATGACCGCCCGAGACCAGCAGCAGCAGATAGGGAAAAGCGAGATCGGGATCGGACAGGCGCGGTGACAGCGCATGGCCCTCAAGATGGTTGACCGCGACCAGCGGCTTGCCCGCCGCATGGGCCAGCGCCTTGCCCGTGACCAGCCCGACC
Source organism: Sphingomonas sp. PL20 (assembly GCF_017875905.1). NCBI lineage: Bacteria > Pseudomonadati > Pseudomonadota > Alphaproteobacteria > Sphingomonadales > Sphingomonadaceae > Sphingomonas > Sphingomonas sp. PL20. The sequence goes on from NZ_JAGINH010000002.1 coordinate 3,884,814, forward strand.
ATCACGCCGCCGATCAGGCCCGGCCCTGCGGTCGCCGCGACCGCATCGACATCGGCCAGCGTCACCCCGGCATCGTCCAGCGCCGCCTCGACCAAGGGGGCCAGCACTTCGACATGCGCGCGCGCCGCAATTTCCGGCACCACGCCGCCAAACGGGCGGTGCGCCGCCTCCTGCCCCGCCAAGCGGTGGGCGAGAATGCGCCGGTCGGAGGTCACCAGCGCTGCCGCCGTTTCGTCGCAGCTCGATTCAAGGCCAAGGATCAGTGCCATGCACCGCCCGTAGCGTGTTGCGCGGCGCTTGTCGAAATCGGGTCGCTTCGCCACAAAGGGCGCTCGCAATGGAGGGGAAGCGCGTGACCAGCCCACAACTCAAACTCGGCACACGCGGATCGCCGCTCGCGCTGGTGCAGGCCAATATGGTGCGCGACACGCTGTGCCATGCACATGGCTGGACGACCGACGCAGTTGAAATCGTGCCGATCAAGACCACGGGCGACCGCGTGCAGGATGTCGCACTCGCCGAGATCGGCGGCAAGGCGCTTTGGACCAAGGAACTCGACCGCGCGCTGCTATCGGGTGAGATCGATTGCGCGGTCCATTCGATGAAGGATGTCGAGACGATCCGGCCTGCCGCCATCGCTATCGCGGCGATGCTGCCGCGCGCCGATGTGCGCGATCGCCTGATCGGGGCGGACAGCATCGCCGCGCTCCGCCCGAACGCGATCGTCGGCACCAGCTCGCCGCGCCGCGTCGCGCAATTGCGACGGATGCGGCCCGATCTGACGACCGTGCTGTTTCGCGGCAATGTCGATACCCGCCTCGCCAAGGTGGCCGCAGGCGCGGTCGACGCCTCGATGCTCGCGGCAGCGGGGCTCGATCGGCTTGGCCGCCCCGATGTCGGCGTCGGAATCGGAATCGACGTCATGCTGCCCGCCCCCGCGCAGGGCGCTGTCGGGATCGAGGCGCGGGCAAGCGATTCGCGCATGCTCGGCTGGCTCGCCGCGATCGATGATGCGGCGACGCATTGCTGCGTGCTGGTCGAGCGCGCGTTGCTGGCCGCCCTCCAGGCCGATTGTCATTCCCCGGTGGCCGCGCTGGCGACGCGCGACGGCGACACCATTCGCCTGCGTGCCGAATTGTTTGCCGAGGATGGCAGCGCCCATGTCGCGGGCGAAGCAAGCGGCGCGGTTGGCGATGCTGCGCTGGCCGAGCGACTGGCGGCCGATTTGCTGGCGCGGGCCCCCGCTTCGGTACGGCGGCTGTTCGCGGCGTGACCACGCTGACGGTGTTGCGGCCCGAGCCGGGCAATGCCGCCACCATCGCCCGCGCGCAGGCCGCTGGGTTCAAAACCGTGTCGGTCCCGTTGTTCGCGGTCCAGGCACTCGCTTGGGATGTCCCCGATGCCGCGCGATTCGATTCGCTGATCCTAACCAGCGCCAACGCGCTGCGCTTCGGCGGGCCCGGACTGGAGGCGCTGCGGCGGCTCCCCGTCCTGGCGGTCGGGCCGCACACCGCTGCTGCTGCACGCGCGGCGGGTTTTGACGTCATGGCGACGGGTGAGGGCACGGCCGCCGACATCGCTGCGCTCGCCACCGCGCACGGATTTACCACCGCCTTGCACCTGACCGGCCGCGACCGCACGCTGGAGCGCGGCGGGGCGATTGCAGCGGTGGTGCCCGTCTATGAAAGTGCCCCGATCCCGATCGAGGAGACCGCGCTTCGCACGCTCGCCGGAACGACCGCGCTGCTGCATTCGGCGCGCGCGGCGCGGCGGCTGGGGGCTTTGGTCGACGGAACGGGCATGGACCGCGCGACCCTGGGCATCGCGGCGTTCAGTTCGGCAATCGCCACCGCCGCCGGGGATGGGTGGCGCGAGGTCGCGGTCGCAGCGACGCCGGACGACGCCGCGCTCTTCGCCGCGGTGCGCGCGACGAGCCGTTGACCGCCCGCGTCAGCGCCCCGATAAGGCGGCGATGGACGCCACCCCACCTCCCGTCCCTGAAACCGCGCCTGCGCCTTCCGACTCACCTCGGGTAGAGCCGATCGCACCGCGTATCGTTCCCCCCTTCGTGCCACCCCCACGGGTGGCAACGTCGGACGGGCTCGGTTGGCGGCGGGCGATCGCGCTCGGGCTGATCGCGTTCCTGATCGGGGCCAGCGCGACGGCCTTCGTCATCTTGCGTCTCGTCCGCGGCGGCGACACCAAGCCGGTCGCAACGGTCACGCTCCCGGTTGGCAGCAACGGGCAAGCCCCGGTGGTGATCGTACCCAGCAAGACCAATGCCCCGGTCCCGACGATCGACTTGGCCGCTTTGTCCAGCCGCGAGGCCGAATTGGCCGACAAGATCGGTGATCTGGAGGTACGGTCGGGCACGATCGATCGGGACGCACGCCGCGCCTCTGGCTATGCGACCCGGGGCGAGGGGTTGATGGTAGCCTTTGCCGCGCGCCGGGCGCTCGATCGCGGGCTTAATCTCGGTTTTCTCGAGGATCAGTTGCATGAGCGCTTCGGCAACGCCCAGCCTGCTGCCGTTGCCACGATCGTGCAGGCCGCGCGCGAACCCGTAACGCTCGAAGATCTCCGCATCGGCCTGGACGGGGTTGCGCCCGAGCTGATGACGGGGGCGGCCAGCACGGGCTGGTGGCAAAGCCTGACCCGCGAACTAAGCAATCTGGTCGTGGTGCGCAAAGCGGGGACGCCGTCGCCCTTGCCAGTCGACCGCGTGGCACGGGCGCGGCGATTGCTCGATGCTGGGCAAGTCGAGGCGGCCTTGGCCGAAGTTTCGCGCACGCCTGGTGCGCCCCGCGCCGAACGTTGGACGAGCGCGGCACGACGCTACATCGCAGCACGACGCGCGCTCGATACGATCGAAAGCGCCGCCCTTTTTGCCCCCGGGGTCAACGCCGCACCCGCTGCCATCGTCGCACCCGCCCCAACAGTACCGGCTGCGCAGGGCGTGTCGGCACCAGCGGGTGCCGCGCCACAACCGACACCACAGCCCACAGTTCAGGCGCGCTAGCCGCCAATCCGTTCGATCAGCGCCATCGCTCCGGCGGGCGCACGGACCTTCGCCCCGTTGATGAAGAACACGAAGGTCTCGCGCGGCACCACCGGCGCGGGTTCGGCGAGACGCGGGAGGTGATCGGGCGCTTCGCCCCGCGCCCACCCGCGCGCCGCCTCGGCCCAGCGGTCGAGCGCTGCCGGAGCATAGCCGGTCGGTTCCTCCTCAACCGCAGCTTCGAGCCGGGCATAGACGAAATCCCCGCTGACATCGGCGATCGCCGGATAGTCCGCCGAATCGGCATAGACAATCGCCACACCGGCGGCGCGCGCCAGCGCGACGAATTCGGGGACCTGGAAACTGGCGTGGCGAACCTGCACCGCGTGACGAAGCGCAACGCCGTCCTGATGCGCCGGCAGCAGCTTCAGAAACGCCCCGAAATTGTCGGGATCAAACGCCTTCGTCGCCATGAATTGCCACAAGATCGGCCCCAGCCGGTCGCCCAGCTCGACAATCCCCTGCCCCGTGAAGCGCGCGATCGATTCGCCAGCCTCGGCCAGGACCTTGCGATTGGTGCAGTAGCGCGAGGCTTTGAGCGCAAAGACAAAGCCGTCCGGCACGGTCTTCGCCCAGGATGCGAAGGTCGCGGGCTTTTGCGAGGAATAATAGGTTCCGTTGACCTAGATCGCGGTCAACCGCGCCGCCGCATATTCGAGTTCGCGCTTGATCGGCCATTTCTCGGGGAAGAACACTCCGCGCCACGGCTCATAGGTCCAGCCGCCAATGCCGATTCGGATTTTGCCTGTGGTCATAGCCGCGACGCTAACCCAGACACGCAGCGCGTGCCACCGCCACGATGGCACCGTCGTCTAAGATTTCCGAGGAAGGAAATCGCTGGAGCGGGCGAAGGGATTCGAACCCTCGACCCCAACCTTGGCAAAGTTACTAAAGCCCTTTTTCTAGGCTACGCCAGAGGTCGCTGGTCTACGATGTAAACTACTGATCTAAAAGTAGTATTACTCAAAAATCTACGCTATGGTGTCCGGGACCGGACCTGCGATTTCCGGCGTCGGTGATGACCAGGTGTTGACCAAAATCTCCAAGGTTGGGGTGGCGAATGGCTAAGGGAAAACAGCTTCGACTGACCAAACGCGTCGTTGACGCGGCCGAGCCAAGTGAAAGCCGCTATGTCGTTTGGGACAGCGAGTTGAGTGGATTTGGAATCCGTATCGAGGTGAGCGGAGCTAAGGCATTCGTCATTCGCTACCGCGCTGCAGGAGGCGGGAGGACCGCTCCCCAGCGGTTGGTCACCGTTGGAAAGTTCGGAAACCTGACGGTCGATGAAGCTCGCAAACAGGCAAAAGTGCTTTTAGGCGGCGTGGCTGTCGGTGAGGATCCCGGCGACGAGCGCCGCACGAAGCGCACGGAAATGAAGATGAACGGCCTCATCGATCTCTATGAAGAAGACGGCTGCTACATTCAGCGTGGGAAGCGCCAGGGCGAGCCCATGAAGGAGCGGACCAAGACCTATACGATTGCGCGACTTCGGCACCATGTCGTCCCGCTGCTAGGCCACAAGCGTGTAACCGAGGTTGGCATTCCGGAGATCGAGCGCTTCTTCCGAGACGTCGCCGCGGGCAAGAGTCGTTCGGACACCAAAATCGGCCCGCGCAGGCGAATTGTTGTCCGCGGCGGCGACGGGGCCGCTCGCAAGGTCTTTCGGGATTTGTCGGCGGTGTTCAGCTTCGCCTGTCGGCATGGGATCGTGCAAAACAACCCTTGTGAAAAAGCCGTTGTGAAAAAGACAGATCATCAGCGAACGCGCTTCCTTACCCTTGACGAGGTCGCGCTACTCGGTGCCGCGTGCGACGCGTTGGAGGCGGAAGGAGTCAATATCAAAGCTCTGACGATCGCGCGGCTTTGGGCCTTGACCGGGTGTCGGCGGCAGGAAATTGCAGAGTTGAAATGGAGCGAGATTGATTTCGAACGCGGGCTTTTAATTTTAGACGATACGAAAACTGGCAAGTCGATACGCCCCTTGGCGGCAGTCGCTCTTGAGATCCTAAAAACCATCGCACCTATCGAGGGCAGCGCATTTGTTTTCCCCGCCGATCGGGGGGAGGGGCATTTCCAGGGCACGAAGACGATATGGCCCAAGATCATCAAAAAAGCCGGTCTCCCTGGCGTTACGCCGCACACTTTGCGGCACACGCTGGGCGCGACCGCGACATCATCAGGAGAAGCGCTCGCGCTTACCGGTGCGATCCTTGGCCACGCTAGCTTACGTTCGACAATGATTTACGCACACGTTCAGCATGACCCATCCCGTAAAGCTGCCGATCGTGTCGGTCGGAAAATTGCTGCCGCGCTGGCAGGAAAACCGCCGCTTGCAGGACGCAACCGTAAGACCGCATGACCTTTCCCGTAAGCGCGGGCATGCGATCCGGCAGCACTTTCGTGGTCAGCAGCGCCTGACAAAGCCTGAAGGAGCTACAGCCATTTTGCGGCATCAGCGTGCCGAGAAGCCAGTTGAATCGTCGCCACCGAGCCAACGGTATCGGCGGGCTATACGGTGGCCTGCCATCTCCCCGGCTACGCAATCGGCTCGTCGACCTTTGCGTTGCGGCCCTATAAAATCATGCCGCGACCGACTCAGCCGACCGCCGAAATCGTTGGCGCCATTGCCCTCACTACCGCCCACCGGCTGCTCGCGGCGATCGACGAAGGGGACCTGTGACGAGATCGACAGATACCGTGGCGGTCCTTGCTTCTGCGACAGCATCGCTGTTTCTGGCGCTCGCGTACACGAGTACGGCTGCCGGTGCCCGCGCGTGACGGCGTGCGTGCGTCCCTTGCGACAAACTCCGTCAACAGGAAGCGCCTCGCACGTGCACGCGCAACACAGGTCGCGTAAAACGCAAATCAAGGCCGCAACACCACCTTGATCACCCCGTCCTCCTTGTCGCGGAACTTCTTGTACATTTCAGGCGCATCCTCGAGGCTCGCCGGGTGCGTCACAACGAAGCTCGGGTCGATGTCGCCCGCCTCGATCCGCGCGAGCAGCGGCGCGGTATAGGCCTGAACGTGGGTCTGGCCGGTCTTGATCGTCAGCCCCTTGTTCATCATCGCGCCGAGCGGCACCTTGTCGCCCATCCCGACATAGACGCCGGGGATCGACACCGTGCCGCCCATCCGGCAGCTCATGATCGCCTCGCGCAGCACATGGATGCGATCGGTGGCGAGGCCGACCGCCGCCTTGGTCTTGTCGAGCACCGCATCGAAGCTGCCATGGCCCGATGCCTCGGCGCCGACCGCGTCGATGCAGCTGTCGGGGCCGCGGCCCTTGGTGCGGAATTGCAGCTCGTCATAGACGTTTTCGGTTTCGCTGAAATCGATCGTCTCGGCGCCGCCGGCCTGCGCCATCAGCAGCCGCTCGGGGACTTCGTCGATCGCGATGACGCGGCCCGCACCCAGCATCAGCGCCGAGCGGATCGCGAACTGGCCGACCGGACCGCAGCCCCAGATCGCGACCGTGTCGCCGGGTTCGATCTGCGCATTCTCGGCGGCCATATAGCCGGTCGGGAAGATGTCGGAGAGGAACAGGGCTTGCTCGTCGGTGACGCTGTCGGGCACCTTGATCGGGCCGATATCGGCCATCGGCACGCGGAGGTATTCGGCCTGGCCGCCGCAATAGCCGCCCAGCATGTGGCTGAAGCCGAACAGGCCGGCGGGCGAATGGCCCATCGCCTTGATCGCCATCTCGGCATTGGGGTTGGTGCGCTCGCACGCCGAGAACAGGCCCTTGCGGCAGAAGAAGCAATCGCCGCAGCTGATCGTGAAGGGGACGACGACGCGGTCGCCGATCTTGAGGTTGGTCACTTCCGAGCCCAGGGCGACGACTTCGCCCATGTTCTCGTGGCCGAGGATGTCGCCGGCCTGCATCGTCGGCTGATAGCCGTCGAGCAGATGGAGGTCCGAGCCGCAGATCGCGCAGGCGGTTACCTTGATGATCGCATCGCGCGGATGCTGAATTTCGGGGTCCTTGACGGTGTCGACGCGGACGTCGCCTTTGCCGTGCCATACCAATGCGCGCATTTCGTGTCTCCGGTCGCTGGATGCTTCCGCCGGGGGTGCGGAAGAGTCTTCATGCGGCCCAACGCGTCGGCGCGCGAAAAAGGCGCGCAAGCCGTTGTTTATCATACTGATCTGAAGCAGGTTCAAAGGGTAGCTTGCGAAGTGCAACATAAGGCAAGCAGATGTTTCTGCCGGAGCAATCTTGCAGAACGCCCGCGCTTCATACCGGGGTAACGGCGACCTGATACGTCATGGATGCCACACGCCGAGTCCCCTGCAGCAAGGACCCAATCCGGACATTTGCGAGGCCGTTTTGCTGCGCAATGTCCGCCATCCGCTCATCTCGACCCAGAGACCGGTCTCAGGGCCAACGGCTTTTCCACAGAAAGGCGATAGTTGGTGGGAGCGGAAACGGCCGATTCGAGGTGATGAGTTAAGGTGAGCGGCCACTCGTAGAGCTCGTGCTATTGGCTGCTATTTGCACAGGGCACGCTTTATTATAAATATGTTTTGAAACGGAGTCGGAGAAACGGGTGGTGGGCTGCTCATCAACATATCATGCGAACGCAGTCGCCGAACGGACAGCTGCAGAAAGAGAGATATTACCGCTACGTCGTCTACAACGCCAACGATCTGCGGAGCGTTGGGAATGCATGGCGCGACAGGCTGAAGAGCTTGAGCGTCATTCGGCGTTGAATGCGGCCAGTCGCAACGAGCAACCACATTATCAGTCGTTCAAATTTCGACAGGGACAGGGCTAGGCCAAAGAGTCTTTGATCACAGCCAGAGATGACCGTGGCGGCGAGCGCGATGGCTGAGAAGAAAACCGTCGAACAGCATATCGGTTTCTTCGGGGAAGATTTATCGTGTTGGCGCAAAACTCTCTGCTTTGGCAAATTACCGATGGTACGCTTGCCACTGTTCCACGGAGTGCGTCACCGCATGGGGTGACCGCGATCGTGGCCTAGTTGGTTAGCGAATAACAAACGGAACGACCAAGAGCCCCCATAGCAACGCCGAAGCCGGGATTGCGATCAGGATACCGTGTGCTCCGAACGGACGGTCGTTGACAGGTTCGGTTTCGAAACCGTGCATATTCGGTTGGCGCAAGTCATCTCTCCAGGCCGTACGACCCGCCGTTACGGGGCATTTGATCGAGACCGCGCCAATTTCAGCCAAAAATCAATACGGAACTGAAACAAATTCAAATTGTCTTCATCGGACGCACAGTGATTTTGATGCGACCGCACCGGGAGCAGCGGGACACGAGCTTGTCTGGTCGCAGGGTCGCTGCGCGCGTGACCCACTTGTGAATCTCAAAACTGCAAAGCATCCGTCCGCCCCATCTCGCCGAACATTATATACCTGATCGACAGCACAGACCGTAGATGCCGCTTCGTCGATATTTGCTTAAGGCGCGATTATCTCTTGGTTTCCGATTTCCCGCGCTTGCCATAATTTGTCAGGCGCTGGTGCAGGGGCCGTCCACGCCATCACGTCACTTCAATGTCGTGTAGAAGAGGCTCGGCTGCGCGATAGAGACGTTGGTGCAAACGCAACAGATGGCCTGCTGCGTTGCAACATTCGCGTCGGAACTGTAGCCTTATCTACGCCGGTTTGACCTGCGCGTTCGAACCCGGACTTCGGGCGCGAAAAGATGGAGAGCCGATCGATGCGAAATGTTCTTTTTGCCGTTGCTGTCACTCTGCTACCGGCACCGGCCGCCGCCCAAACTTCGCCCGATCCCGATCGCCTTAAGGCTGACGTCAATACGTTGGTGAGCTTCGGAACACGTCACACCCTGTCGAATCCGACCGACCCAAAGCGCGGCATCGGTGCGTCGCGTCGCTGGTTTGCGGCCGAGTTGCAGAAGATTGGCAAGCAATGCGGTGACTGCCTCAAGGTCGAACAGATCCAGCGCGTCGTTACCGGCGAGCGTGCCCCAGCCGGCGTCAATGTGGTCGACGTCCTAGGCGTTCAGCCGGGTACCGATCCCACCCGCGTCATCATCGTCCAGGGCCATATCGATAGCCGGGTCACTGACGTGATGAACGCGACCGCCGATGCGCCTGGCGCCAACGATGATGGCTCGGGCACTGCGCTGGTGCTCGAGACCGCGCGGCTGCTCGCGAAAGAGCATTTTGCGGCGACCGTCATCTATGCCGCACTGTCGGGCGAAGAGCAGGGGCTATTGGGCGCCAGGCTGCTCGCCGACACGGCCAGGCAACGCGGTTGGATGGTGACCGCGGTGCTCAACAACGATATCGTCGGCAACACTGTCGGCACCGACGGTTCGGTCGTCGCGGACCGTGTGCGAGTGTTTTCCGAAGGCAACGAAGCCGCCGAACCGATCGAGGCGCAGCTCGCCCGGCGTGCCAGCGGCGGCGAGGACGACAGCCCGTCGCGAGCCCTCGCCAAGGCGATACGTGACATCGCAAAGTCGCTCCCCGGCGGGCTCGAGGTGGTGGCGGTTCGACGTCCCGATCGTTTCGGGCGCGGCGGCGACCATTCGGCCTTTCTGGAGGCAGGCTTTCCCGCCGCGGTGCGTTTCTCGGTCGGTGTCGAGAACTTCGCCGCGCAACATCAGGACCTGCGCCCGGGCTTTGGCGACACGTCCGACAAAATGGACTTTCCCTATCTCGCCAAAGTTACCGCGATCAACGTCGCCACCATCCGCCGCCTGGCCAGCGCGCCGGCCGCGCCGGACACGGTCACGCTTGCTAGCGCCTTTGCGAGCACTGCCTCGGGTGCTGCGACTGCGTCGTTCGGCGATGCCGTGATCGGGACCAAGGTAAACTGGACACCCGTCGCCCGGGCAATCGGCTACCGCATCTACTGGCGACGCGCCGATACGCCCTATTGGACCGATCATGTCGATGTGCGGGGAGGCGCCGCTGCAGAGGCGACGGCCAAGGGTGTGATCGTGGACGATAGCTTCGTTGGCGTCGCTTCGCTCGGTGAAGCAGGCGCAGAAAGCCTCGTGACCTTCGGCGGATTGGCGCCTCGTCGCCGCGCGCCAGCTGCTCCGGCGCCAACGGCCAAACCCTCGGGGCAATAAGGCCGCGGCTCTTCACGCTGGGAGGCGGAGTTCCCATCCCGGCGCTGGGCCGGGATGGGGCTCGCAAGCCGTCCGGCGGGCCAGTCTACATCTTGAACCGGAAGCCGAGACGATAAGTGCGCCCGATCAGGTCATAGTTGGAACTCGACCCGAAGGCGTTGCCGCCAGGAACGAGCGGGGGATCCCGATCGAACAGATTCTCCACGCCCGCGAACGCCGTCACCTTGCGTCCACCGAGGCTGACGTCGAAATTCTCGTTGAGATCGAAATACCACACCGCCGGAACATGATTATCCGCATCCGGGAGGCCGGTGGAGCTGTTCTGCGGCTGGTTGGTGACCTTGCCGGAGCCGTAATAGCGCGCGGTGATCGTCGTCTGGCTCCGACCGACCGCATAGGTCGTCGTCAGCAGCCCCTTCCATCTCGGGCTGAGATAGGTGCCAAGCGTTGGGACCGGCGTATCGCCGGGCAGGTTGGTGATATCCTGCAGCCGCTGCGAGACGAGCAGGCGCAGGTCGAACGCACCGGGTAGCGAACCGCTGATGCGATCCAAGCGGGTGCGATAGCTCGCTTCATAATCGATACCTTCCGCCGCAACGTTCTGCGCGTTGATCCCGCTGGTGTAGATGGTGGCATTGACCAGGTTGGTTGCCCCCGACGCCAGCACGATCGAGTCACACGCCGAGGCGTTTTTTGGTCGATTGAAACCATAGCACAGATCGATGATCGTCTGCGCCCCAACGGCCACGATCGCATCCTTGATGTTGATTTTGTACCAATCCACCGAAAGGCTGAAGCCAGGCAGGAAACGGGGGCTGAAGATGCCGCCCGCGGTCCAGGTATCCGCGATTTCGGGCGTCAAATTGGGGTTGCCGCCACTGATCGTGATGTTGGAAACTTGCGGGCTGCCGGCCTGCGTGCGGTCCAGATAGCCGTTCACGAACTGGCTGGCCGGGGCGAACAAGTCGTTCAGATTGGGCGCCCGAATGTCTCGGGAACGGGTGCCGCGCAGGCGCAGGTCATCGGTGATCGCCCAGCTCAAGCCGGCTTTCCACGTCGTGACCGGGCCGCTCGTCGAATAGTCCGTCCGGCGCACCGCGCCATTGAACTCCAGGCTTTTCGCCACGACCGAATCTTTTAGCAGTGGCACCAGGATTTCGCCGAAGACTTCCTTCACATTATAGCCCGCACCGCCGGGTTTATAGTTCCCCACGTTCCATTGCGACGCCACCGAGGTGGGGTCGGCGGTCGCTCGGAAGGACTCCCTGCGATACTCGGCCCCCGCAGCGACCGAGACCGGCCCGGCCCAGGTGGAAAAGGGGCTGTACTGGCCGTCGATCGACCAGACGTCCTGATAAAAATCGAGGTCTTGGCGCGTCCGGAGCCCGTCGCTCGCGCCAGTGACCCAGGCGATCGACGCGGCACCCAGTGAACCTTCGCCGAAGACGTTCATCGGGACGCAGCCATTGGTGGGGTTGGCGAGCGTGGAGCGACAGACCGCTGCCCCCGCCGCGACACCGGCGACTCCGCCCGTCGCGGGGTTCGCGGTAACATCGATCGCCTGATTGAAACGGCTCAGGATGATGTTGTTGTCGCGCGTGTAATTCACCTTGCTGTGGCCGTGCTGGTAATAGGCCCGCCACCGGCCACTCCCAAGAAAGCTGCCTTCGAGCGCCGCCAATTCACGATCCTGGCGACGGTTATAGCCGGCCTGGCCGTTATGGCTGCCGGGATCATTGACCATGTCGTAGAAGGTCCGCGCCAGCTGAAAGGACGAGACCTTTGCCGCATCCATCTGTTGCTGGATCGCAATCGGCAGGAACGGATTGTCACGCGTGACGGTGATCGCGCTCGCGCCTTGGCGCGTATAGATCGCCGACCAGTTCACCGAGGCGTTGCCGGCGTAGCTCGCCTCGAAAATCGCCTTGATATTGTCGGTCATCTCATAGCTGAGGCGGCCATAGATGTTGAAGTGATGATCCGATGGCAGCAGCGAGCCGCGCGACTGCGTATTGGGAATGACTGTTCCGCCGGCCTGGTTCTGGCCCTGCTGGATCGCCCCGAAGGTGAAACTGCCGATCTGCCCGTTCGGCAGAAACAGCGTTCCCTTGAGCGGTCCCGAAGCAATCACGCCGCCGGAGGGCGCGGTGGTGCCGACGTCGTACCGTACGATCTGACCAGACTGGCCGTTGGTGGCGGTATAGGTCGGATTGGTCAGAACGCCGAAGCCCGGCTGATACCAGTCACGCGTACTTTTGGCGAAATCGATTCCCTCGCCGGCGTAATAATCGCCGCTGAGGAGCAGATGGCCGCGATCGCCCGCAAACTTTGTCCCATAGGCGAGATTGCCGGAGAAGACCCTGCCATCCGCGCGATCCGTCTGACTAAGATTGACGGTGCCCTTGAGACCCGTGAACTGGGTATCGAGAATGAAGTTGACGACACCGGCGACCGCATCGGAGCCATAAGCAGCCGACGCGCCGCCCGTCACCACGTCGACGCGTTGGATCAGGTTTTGCGGCAGCATATTGACGTCGACCGCCGGCGACACGCCGGAACCGACCACGCGTCGCCCGTCCAGCAACACCAAGGTGCGCGTGACGCCGAGGCCACGGGCGTTGAGCTGATTGGCGCCGCCCGTGGCATTGGCATAGACCGTGGTGCTGCGCGGCGTGTTGCCCTGTCCCATCGCCGGCAACTGGTTGACATAATCGGCAACGTTGCTCGGAGAGCGCTCGGCGATGTCCGCCGCGCTCAGGACGGTCACCGGGGTCGGCGCGCTGTTGCCGTTGCGTACGATCCGCGAGCCGGTGACGACGATATCCCCGCTTGCGGGGGCGGGTGTGACAGGCTCGCTAGTGCTTTCCGGATGCAGGACGGGGGCGTTGCCGGTCACCTGCGGATCGCTGCGGATGTCGTTCGCAGAGCCGGTGCGATCCTGCGCCTGGACGGCCACGGGAGGTGTAGCGGCGGCCTGAGACGCGGCGGGCAGGGTGGCCGCTTGCGCCAAAGCCGGGCTAGCGCAGAACGCAACTCCGACACCCGCAAGCAGCCGCATACGGATACACTTCGACCAATGATTCATGTAACCCCCGTTACGATTATGTTGCAATTGCAATGCTGCGCTGCAAAAAAAAGTGTGTCAAGCGAGCGCGGCGCGATATTAAATTACGCTGGATGGGTGGGGGCGGCCGGTGCGTTAGGACGGCATAGCGTATGCGGAATCAAGGCTGAGGCGATCGGCCGGCGCATGGGCACCGCACGCCGCTGGGCCGATCGCGCTGGATGTGTACGGCGACACAGAGTCGGATGGCCGCTATCCGTTACGGCGATGCCCAACCGCTCGTGAAGGGCCGTCCGCGGGTCCCGGCAACTGGTTCAGCTTGGTCGGTCGCCGGCCCGCATGAACGCGCCGATATGATCGTTGAGGAATTTGGCATCCGTCGGATTGCTGGCCGCGCCGGCGGTATGGCCCCAGAGCGACGGCATCGGTAGCAGCGTCACGCGGGGCATGAACCCCGCTTCGTAGCGCGCGTCATCGACGGGGAAGTAGAGGTCGGTCGCGGACGGCATGTAGAGTACGGGCACCGCGATCGCGGCGAGCGCGCGTTTTACGTCGCCGCCCATGCCCGGCGTGGTGCCGATGTCATGCCCCTCCCAGGTCCGCATCTGCAGGATCAGGTCGTTGGCGTCACCGCCCGGCACGAAATCCTTGTACAATCCCTCGAACACGCTTCGGTACGTCGTGCCGGCGGGCGAGCCGGCGCGCCACAACTCCTCGCGCCACCACCCTTGCGAGAACAGCCAGCCAGCCCAAATCGCGCCGAAGGTCTGCAGCCCGGCCTTCGGTGGCGTCTTATAGTCGCCGCTGGCAAAGGCCGGATCGTTCTGAATCGCCATTATCTGGCTTTCCAGCCGGATGATACCGTGTGGCCAGGCCTTCGCGGTCGCAGAAGTGACGACGATTCGGTCGGCGAAGCCGGGATGGCTCACCGCCCATTGGAACGCCTGTTCCCCGCCCATCGAGAAGCCGACGATCGCGCGCAGGTGACGCACGCCGAGTGCCTCACCGAGCAGCCGATGCACCGCCTCGACATTGTCGCGGATGCTGGTCACCGGGAAACGCGGGCCGTCGAACGGGGCGGGCGTGTTGCTGGGCGAGGAGGACTTGCCATTGCCGAACAGCTCGGTCGCGATCAGGAAGTATTTGTGCGGATCGAGCGCCTTGTCCGGCCCGATCAGCCATTCGTAGCCGTGCGAATCCGCCATATAGTGCGACGGCAGCAGCACGGCGTTGTCGTGCGCGGCGTTGAGCGTGCCATAGGTGGCGTACATCACCTTGGCCTCGGGCAGGATGGTGCCGTTCTCGAGCGTGAATTGCTTGATGATGAAGGCGCGGCGATCGCCGTCTGCGGCGAGCGCGGGTGTGGCGAGCGAGAAGATCATTGCCAGCACCGCCACGACGAACCTAATCATGCGCTTGCTCCTTGCCGCGACCATGCCAACGCGGTCGATCATTCCGAAAGCGCGCGACAACCGCAAGTCCGGCTCTCGACACGACAAAGGCGCGTGGTACGCTGCGACGCGACGATCGCCGGGAAATCAGGCGACACGATCGGGCGGAGATCTGTATGAGCGACCTTACGGCTCCCGCTTTCAAGCGCGTGCTTGGCCCGGTCGGGGTGACGATGCTGACCTTGTCGGTCCTTTCCCCCGGCGCATCTGTGCTCGTCGCGGGGGCTGACATTCTGCATCAGGCCGGCACGGGCGCGGCGCTGGCGTTCCTCCTCGGCGGCGTGCTCACGCTAATCTTCACCTTCGCGCAGGCCGAGCTCGGCTCGTCCTTTCCGCTCGCCGGCGGTGATTACGCAACCATCGGCAACACGCTGGGACCGCGCGCCGGCTTTGTACAATTTGGGGTCAATGTCCTGCAGACGCCGGTGTTCATCGCGGTCTCGGCGACCGGCGTGGGGCTGTACCTGCATGTATTGGTGCCAGCACTGCCCGTCACCGGCACCGCCGTCGCCGCGCTCGCTCTGGCGGCGGGCATTGCGGTGCTCAACATCCGCACCGGCGCTGCGCTGACCGGCACCTTTTTGATGATCGAATTGGCCACGCTGGTGCTGATCGCGGCGCTCGGCTTTGCGCATCCGGTGCAGTCGCTCGGCGCGATCGCCGCGCACCCGACGGTCTTCACGGGCGGCGTGCCGACGCATCTCGGCCTTGCCGGGCTCGGCCTCGCCGTGGCGGCAGCATCATGGGCGACCAGCGGGGCGGGCCAAGCGATCTACTTCAGCGAGGAGATGCACGCGCCCGCCAGCGTCGGCCGGCTCGTGATCGCGATCGTCGTGATCACAGTGCTGTTCGAGCTTATCCCAGTGCTCGGCATCGTGATCGGCACCACGCATCTGCCGACCGTATTTTCGAGCGACGCGCCGTTTACCGCCTTTCTGGCCGAGCGCGCTTCGCCGCTGGTGGCGATGCTCGTTACGCTCGGCATCATCGCCGCTTTGTTCAACGCGGTCGTCTCGGGCATCACATGCTATGGACGCTATGTTTTCAGTTCGGGGCGCGACCGGATCTGGAGCAACGGCATCAACCGCGCGCTCATCCGGCTGCATCCCCGCTACGGCTCGCCCTGGGTCGCGACCCTGGTGCTCGGTGCTGCGGCGTTTGCCAGTTGCTTCCTCGGCCTGTCACAGCTGATCGTGCTCGCGGCGGGATGCGGCATCGCGCAGTGGGTGCTGATCAATCTCGCCGGCATCGCCGGGCGCCAGCGCGGGCTGACCGGGGGGCCGGGCACCTACCGCGCCCCGCTCTACCCGCTGACCCATGTCCTCAGTCTGGCCGGCGCGACCGCGCTGGCGGTGCTGGCCTGGAACGACGTCGCCAGCGGCCGCCCCGGCGTGATCGCGGTTGGAACGGTGATCGTGCTGTCGCTGCTGTACCACGCACTCGTGCTAGACCGCGGCAGCGAGCGCTGGACAGTGCTGGGCGTTCCCGCCGACGCGGGCGGCTGATCAGCGGAACACGATGCGCGGGAAGTAGAACGACACCGTCCAATTGGGCACGTCGACGATTTCGCTGATCCGCAAATCGCCGCACACCGAGCACAGCATGTACGCATCGACCGCCGCCAAACCGTGGTCGCGGACGAGCAGATCGATCATCCGGCTCACCGCTTCGCGCGCCGCCGCGATCAGGTCCGGGCCGATGCCGGTTGTCGCCTCATAGCCGTCGGCGTCCAGGTGCCGCGTCACCGGGCCGGGCGTTGTGAAGCGCGGCGTGGCCAGGTTTGCGCCCTTCACCAGATCAAGCTTGAGCGTGAGCGCCATCGGACTCTCGATCGCGGTGCCGCAGATTTCGCCGTCGCCTTGCGCGGCATGGGTGTCGCCGATCGAGAACAGACCACCGGCGACCTCGACCGGCAAATACAGCACGGCGCCCGTGCTCAAGTCGCGAATGTCGAGATTGCCGCCGGTTCGCCGTGGCGGCACGATCGAATGCAGCCCCGGTTCGGCGAGCGCGAGCCCGATCGTGCCGGCGAACGGCTTGAGCGGCACGCGCGCGCTGCTGGAAAAGGCGGCCGGCGTCATTGCCACGCGGTCGTACGACCAGATCTTCAGTGCGGGCTCGATGAACTGATCCGCGAGCAGGCCGAAGCCGGGGATGTTGGCGGTCCAGCCGAAGCCCGACGGCGTGAAGTCGCCGATCGTAACCATGATTGCATCGCCCGGTTCGGCGCCGTCGATGCGGATTGGGCCGACGACGGGGTTGATGCGCCCGAAATCGAGCGCTGCAACGTCCGCTACCGTGCTGGTCGGCGTGAGCTGGCCATCCGAGGAGTCGCGGCAATCGATGCTCACGGTATCGCCCGGCGCAACCGTCAGGATCGGCGGGATCGCATTGTCCCAGCCGAAATGATGGTGGTGCCGGTGGATCGTGTGGCGGGTTGAGTTCGGCATCTCGGCCTTTCGCATCGCTGCGTTCGTTGCAGCAGATCGGCAAGATCCTGTTTCCAGAAACGGGCGGAGGTATGGGTGCCGTGGCCGCGCGTCTCGGTACTCTCGGCGATCAGCCGGAAGCGCGCGTCCTTCATGCGAGCGACGGCGCGCATGGGCAGATCGAGGTTGCGCGGGTTGATGAAGTCATCGGCCGAGTTGACCCACATCGTCGGTGCGGTGATCGCCTCAAGCCGCTGCCAAGGCGCGTAGGTGCGCGACGCGTCGATCTGGTAGATGAGGTCGTTGGCGTCGGTTCCGGCGATCGACGCCGCCACTCGCTCGCGCGCGAACGCCTCGGCCGTCTCGCGCCGGGGATAGCGTGCCTGGAAGTAGAGCGGTGCGGCCCCTGCCACGAACAACAGGCTGGCGGCGGTGCGCAAGCCCTGCGTGGGTGGGGTACGATACTCACCGCCAGCCCAGGCCGGATCGGCCTCGATCCCGTCGATCGTGAGTTGCCGCCACATGCGGTTGAGGCCGGCGATCTCGACCGGCTCGCAGGCGAGCGGCATCAGCGCGCCGACGAAGTCGGGATGCGTCTCGCCCCAAACCAGGCTGTGCATACACCCCATCGACGTACCCATGACGAGCCGCATGTGCCGAATCCCGAGCCCGTCGCGGAGCAACCGATACTGCGCCTCGACCATGTCATCATAGTCGTAGTGCGGGAATCGCATGTGCAGTCCGTCGGACGGTTTGGAGGATTTGCCGTGGCCGATGCCGTCGGGGAGGATGATCCAGTAGCGCGTTATGTCGAGTGGCTGACCGCGACCGTAGAGTTCGTCGGCGAACTGCGGGCTGAGAAACTGGCGACCGGTGCCGCCGGTGCCGTGCAGCACCATAACGGCATTGTCGATCTCGCCCCGCGCATTGCGGTGTGGATTGCCAAGCGTCGTGTAGTTGATTCGCAACGCCTGCAGCGTCTCACCCGAGCGGAAACGGAACTTGGGGATGGTGAATTGGGCATCGCGTGCCAACCATGTCGCGGCGGGCGGTGCCGGCCGCGGGGCCGGCGCCGTCGCCGCGCTCAACGGTGGCGTCGGGGATGGCGTCGGGGCGGCGGTGGCCTGAGCGAGCAGCAGGAGCAGGGATGACAGCATAACCGTATCGTCGCGCGCCAGAGAGGAGAGGGCAAGGGCCCCCTCCGGCGCACCAAGCCCGTTGATCGAGCCAATAGCCGTAGTCCGAGCACCGGCCCAGCCATGGAGCTTCTCGAGTGAGTCACAGCAACCGCCTCGGGCTTTGTTTCGAACAGGGCATTGAGCCCCGAACATCGCAACATCAGCTATTTGTGCATGTGCCCCTTAACGGAAGAATCTCGTTACAAGTTTGCCGGCTTATCGATTTTCGATTAATGAATGAACGGCGGATTTTCGGAATCGGGCAGCGTCGCGCTATTGTCGCTTTATGGTCTTTTTGATGGTGAAGCTGTCGGTCAGCAGCGCGCCCTGAATCTAGCCATTCAACCGCTCCTAACACAATCCCGACAGCGGACATGCGGTCGCGCATAGTCCTGAAGCTTCAAGGTAATCGCCAGCCACTCTGCCGCGCGCGCGTTTCGGTGGCCGCGTCGAAAGGTTCGCCGGACATGGAAGCTTCCGCGTCGGCCATGAGCGGCGCGTCGCCAGAGCTTGCTTGACGGTATTCGGTCGACGGCGCTGCGGTGCGCCCACGCGTTTCCCGTAACACCCAAGTTTCCTTTTCGCGACAAGCGATACCGCCCAGTGCGGGTGTCGTGAACGTCCGGCAGATCGCGCCCGATCGATCGCGAAAACTGACCAGCATGCGGGTAGTCGCAGCACTGTCTTGGTTGGACGCGAGCTGCGTATTTAGAGCATGCTCAAGATTGCCTGATGCGACGAGCATGCCGCCGTGATTTGCAATGGGTGCGTCTCCGCCGATCCGACCGCCCAAGAAGAGGCCTAGCGCGAGACTTGCCGCAATTGCGCCGCCGACCGACCACCCCCCCAAGCGGCGCCGGTTCTCACGCTTGTCCCGCGCCGTAGCGAGCTTCACCACTTTCGGCGGTGCCACCGCCGCTCTCAGGGTGTCCGGGACCGGCTCGTTTGCGATCGGGTAGAACGCCCGTGCCAGTGTTTCGCGAAGCTCGCGGTGGCGCGCTACTGTTGCGGCAGCGTCTGGGTCGCTGGCGATCGCGCGCTCTAAGCGCTTGGCAGAGATCGGATCGAGCTCGCCATCGGCATAGGCCATCAGCAATTCTGGATCGAGCTTATCACTCATGCCGCTTCTCCCAGCGTTCGCATCAAGGCTTCCCGGCCGCGTACCAGTCGCGAGGTGAGCGTGCCCATCGGTATCTCCAGCACTGCCGCTGCTTCCTTATAGGCAAGCCCCTCGACCAGAACGAGCGCAACCGCCTCGCGCTGCTCAGGAGGCAGCATAGCCATCGCGCGGCCGACATTGGCCAGTTCGACGCGCGCCTCGATTGCGCGGTCTCCCGTGTCGCCGACGCTTTCACCGGCCTCCGCGTTCACGAAAGTCTCGCTGCGCCGTTTAGTCGCGCGCGCGGTGTCGATCCAGGCATTGCGCATGATTCGATACATCCAGCTATCCAGTCGCGTTCCGGGCTGCCATTGGTCACGCGACTTGAGCGCACGCTCTAGGGCAGTCTGGCAGAGGTCGTCGGCATCGGGGGCTGCGAAGGCAAGCGAGCGGGCGAAACGCCGCAGACGCGGCAAAAGCCCGATCAGCTCGTCCTCGAAAGTCACCTCTGCTTTCTCCTCCGTCCTTGCGATATGGATGAAACGGATGGGCTAGGCCGTTTCATCCACGACATGACAGAATTTCTTCGTCCGTATAGAGTCCCGCGCATGATGATGCGGCAAATGCTATTCCCCGCCGTGTTGCTTCTCGCGATGCCCGCGGCGGCGCAGTTGCTGCCCGCGCAAGTGCCCGGCGTGGTGAACGGTGCGCTGCGGGGCGTCACCGATACGGTAAGGTCCGCATCCGAATTGCCCTCGGCGGTTCCGAAGCTGGTACAGGATCGGCTTGCCAGGTTTGCTGTCTTGCTGCGTAATCACCGGGCCGAAATCGCGCGGGACGATCATGGCGATCCCGCGCGCGCGGGCACGATCCTCCTCGGGGATCCCGACGACGCGCTGGTAGCGGCCGCGACACGGGCGGGCTTCGTGCTCGCCGAGCGGGACGAAATCCAGGGCCTCGGCATCAGATACGCGCGTTTCGGTGTGCCAAGAAGCAAATCGCTCGTCGATGGACTTCGCGCCATGCGCAAGCTGGCGAAGGGGCACGATGTCTCGGCCGATCAATTGCATTTCGAGGGCGGTGGCATAAGCGGTCCCGCGATGTCGGGCGCGAACGTTGCATCGGGCAGTGCGTTCGGATCGATCGGGATGATCGACGGCGGGGTGGGCACTCTCACGGGCGCGATTGAGCGGCGCGGCTTCGCGGTTGGCGCGCCGTCGCCCAGCAACCACGGTACAGCGGTTGCGTCTCTCATGACCGGTGGCGGCGGGGTGAAAGGCGCGGCGGTCGGCGCGCGACTCTATGCGGCAGACGTTTATGGCAAGGATCCGGCCGGCGGCAACGCGCTTGCTATCGCCAAGGCCTTGGCGTGGCTCAGCAGCGAACACGTACCGGCTACAGTCATCAGTCTGGTCGGCCCGTCCAATCCGCTGCTCGCGCGGGTCATTCAGGCAGTGCAGGGGCACGGCATGATCGTTGTTGCGGCGGTTGGTAACGACGGCCCCGCAGCACCGCCATCCTATCCCGCATCCTATCCCGGCGTGGTCGCGGTGACGGGAGTGGACGCGCGCGGACGCGCGCTCATCGAGGCGGGGCGCGCGCTGCATCTCGATTATGCCGCGCCCGGCGCTGACATGCTTGCGGTGGACGCGCGAGGGCGGGCGGTAGCGGTCCGTGGCACGTCATTCGCCGCGCCGCTCGCGGCGGCGCGGATCCTGCGCTTCGCCGGCGGAGGAAGAACCGTTGCGCTCCGAGCTGTGGATGGCGAGGTACGCAAAGCAGGCCCTGCCAGTCGGTACGGCCGGGGCGTTCTTTGCGAGGATTGCAGGACGCCCGCAAAATAATTTCGGCCGATGCGGATTAAGTGTCGGCTGGCATCCGTTGCTTCTTCGAGGGCTCGATCAGAGCTCGCCATCAGAAGAAGGGATGACATCATGAAAACGTTCCTGATAGCTACGACCGCAATCGCTCTCGCCTTCAGCGCGGCACCTGCATCGGCGCAATTGCTGGGCGGTCGCGGCGGATTGGGCGGCGGTCTTGGCGGATCGCTCGGCGGTGGCCTTGGCGGAATTGCTGGTTCCGGCACTGGCTCGCTCGGCGGAACGCTGAACGGCACGTCGACGGTCATGCGCTCGACGACACAGGGCACGCTCGACAATACGGGATCGACCAACGGCTCTATCAAGGGTGATCGCCACAAGGGCAGTGTGTCGACCAGCCGTTCCGTCAGCGGCACACTTGGCGGCACCGTCGCCAATGCGACCGCCCCATTGAGCGGCTCGACGGCAGGGAGTGCCGGCGGGTCGGCTTCAGGCAGCGGTAGTGCTCAGTTGATCGGCACGGACGAAGTTCGAGGCGCGGCCGGCAACGCGGTCAGCACCACCCGCAATACCATCGGTACGGTTCGTGACCGGGCCGGCAACAGCGTTGGCACGGTGCGGAACCGTGCCGGTAACGTCGCGAGCGGGACGAGTGATCGCGCCGCCGGGCTAACGCAGGGCTCCAGTTCAGCGGCTGGCAGCACCTCGGATGGCGGGGATGGCGGCACCGGCGATCTGTCGCTGGCCGGCAGCGGCAATGCGGCTGGATCGAGCGGCTTCACGGTGACACGCGGCATGAAGGTTCGCGACGCCGCCGGTGCTGTGATCGGCCGCGTCCACTCGGTCTCGACCGATGCGCGGGGCCGTATCGAGGCGATCAGCATGAAGGTCGGTAACAAGTTCGCGACACTGCCCGCGACGAATTTTAGCGGCAACGGCAATCTGCTCGTCTCGGCCATGGGCGAAGGTGACGTTCGGAAAGCAGCGAACTAAGCAAAGATCGACGAAACGTTTTGCAAATATGCAGAGTGTCAGCCCGGGCAGGTTAGGGTCCGGGCTGCTACTGTGCGTTACGAGGTCACAGACTGGTCTGGGCTGCGGCTAGCGAAAGTACGCTGCCCTTGCATCCCCTCGATGCCGTTAAGCGGACTGACCGCCATCCTCCGAGATGCCACCACGCGCCGCCCGCGAGCAGTAACCCGCTTGTGTAGGCCGTGTCCTCCCGCCAATCTGCTGCGATGAAACGCTTGCTTCCCCTGCTCATGCTCCTCACCGCGGCGAGCGATCCCGCGCCGCCGCTATTGTCGGCCGAACGGATCAAGGCCGATGTCCACACGCTAAGCGCCGATGATTTTCATGGCCGTGGGCCGACACAGCAGGGCGAAGCGATCACGCTCGCCTTTCTCGAACAGCGCTTCGCGCAGCTTGGCCTGAAACCGCTCGGCGATGCGGGCTATCGGCAGACAGTGCCGCTGCTGCGCTGGACGCGGGAGCGCGCGCGCTTTGCGCTTGATTTCGGCGGGAAAACGCGCCCGCTGATGCCGGGCGTCGAGATCGCGGCCACCTCGCGGATCGTCGGGGAATCCAACCTCGATCGGGCCGAGGTCGTGTTCGTCGGCTACGGCGTGGTCGAGCCCAAGCTCGGCTACGATCCCTACCAAGGCGTCGATGTTCGCGGGAAGGTGGTCGTCGCGCTGGCAGGCGATCCCGATGTCGAGGCGGGACGCGACCTGGGCTTTGGCGGGCGCGCGTCGAGCCCTGCGGCGCGCACCAAACTTTCCGAAGCGCAGAAGCGCGGCGCCGCGGCATTCCTGACGATCCACGATACCTTCCCTTCGAGCTATCCGTGGCTTCAGCTGGCCAATAGCGATGCGGTGCCGGGCTATGCGCTCGACACCGGCGCGCTGCCGCCGGCGTTCGGGCTGCGCGGCACGATCCGCAACGATATCGGCGTGGCGATGCTGCGGCAGAGCGGGCTCGATTACGCCGCCGCCAAGCGCAGAGCGCAGCGCGCCGATTTCCGCGCGGTGGTGCTCAAGGGGGTATCGCTCACCGCTGCGACGACGATCACGCTCGACCATGTCGTCAGCCATAATATCGTCGGGATGCTGCCGGGCCGCGACCCATCCGCGGGCAGCATTCTATATGGCGCGCATTGGGATGCCTATGGCGAGAACAGCTTCGATCCGCCGGCTGACCGCATTCGCAACGGCGCGATCGACAATGGCACTGGCACAGCAACGCTGCTCGAGATCGCGCACGCCTTCACCGGCGCCAAGCCGCCGCGTCGCTCGGTGGTGTTCGCAATGTGGACCGCCGAGGAAAAGGGGCTGCTCGGGGCGAGCTGGTATGCCGACCATCCCGCACTGCCGCTGGCGACGACGGCGGCGCAGTTCAACCTCGATCCGCACGCCGTGCTCGGCCGGACGCGCGACCTCGAGCTGATTGGGGTCGGGCGCACGCCGATGGAAGGCGATCTGGCGCGCATCGCCACGGCGCAAGGCCTTCGCGTCGTCCCGGAGGAGAATACCGAGGCGGGCTGGTATTATCGATCGGACCATTATGCATTGGCGCAAAAGGGCGTCCCCGGTGTCTATTTCCGCGCCGGGCGCGATCTGGTGAAGGGGGGGCTTCCGGCCGGCGAGCGCATTCGCGCACGCTACAACGCGCAATGCTATCACCAGACCTGCGACGCCTACGATGCGGGCTGGGACATGACCGGCGCCGCGCAGGAAGGCAGCGTGGCGTATGCTCTCGGCCGCGAAGTTGCCGATGGAACGGCATGGCCCACCTGGAACGCAACCGAGCCGGCGCTGGCCGAGCGCACGAAGACCGACGCCGCGCGACATCTTTAGGATCTTCCACCAGAAATCTACGCCTATCGCGCCGGGCGCAATGCCCAGCAGGCCGTGATCGCGGTGGAAGATCAGCTGTACCATGGCCGTCCCGATGTCGTGGACGCCGACCTCGCAGATTACTTCGGCAGCATCGCTCACCTCGAGCTGATGAACTCCGTGGCACGCCGGATCGTCGATCCAGCCGTACTGTTTATGATCAGGTCGTGGCTGGACCGCGCTGTCGAGGAGACGGACGATCGAGGCCGGAAAACACGAACGACGGTGGCCCGGGATCAGCGATGCGGCATCCCGCCAGGCTCACCTATCTCACCCTTGCTGGCGAATCGGTACATGCGCCGGTTCGTGTTGGGGTGGAGGAAGCTCGGCCTTGGGCAACGCCTCGGCGCTCGGCTCGTCACTTATGCCGACGATCTCATCATCCTGTGTGAGAAGGGCAACGCGGAAGCCGCGCTCGATAAGATGCACAGGCTGATGGACAAGCTGAAGCTGACGGTGAACGAGGAAAGGGCCCGCATCTGCAAGGTGCCGGACGAGACATTCGACTTCCTGGGCCATACCTTCGGGCGGATGTACTCTGCGAGGGGCGAGCCCGCATAGGCTATCGGCCGTCGATGAAAAGCATCAAACGAGCGCTGGATACCATCCACGCGCTAACCGAGCGAAGGTCTACATGGCAGGATGCCACAGTGCTGGTGGCCAAGATAAACCGGGCGCTGCGCGGATGGGCCAACTACTTCTCGGTTGGAACCACGAGTCAGGCGTATAGGCCGATCGACAGCTACACAGTGGTGCGGCTGCGTCGGTGGCTTCGGCGCAAGCACGGGAAAGCCGGCAAGAGGGCGAGAGCCTATCTACCCCAGCACCTCTACGAGCAATACAGGCTCGTACGGGGTACCCAGCTTGGTCGGGGCGCGCTGTGGGCGAAGGCATGATGCTTTGTCCGAGAGCCGGATGCACGGAAATCGTAAGCATCCGGTAAGGACCGCGTTTACGCGGCCTTGAGCAGTTCTGCTGGTCGTCGCCAGTTCCAAGGTAGCAGTTCGCAAAGCTGGCTCTGCTGGATATCGGCGATGCGAGCGAGGACGTCGGCGAGCCAGGCTTGCGGATCGATGTCGTTGAGCTTGGCGGTGCCGATCAGCGTATACATGAACGCGGCGCGCTCGCCGCCGCGGTCGGAGCCTGCGAACAGCCACGACTTCCTACCGAGGGCCACGCCACGCAGCGCGCGTTCTGCGGCGTTGTTGGTCAGGCAGATACGGCCGTCGTCGAGGAACCGGGCGAACGCAGCCCAGTCCTTGAGCATGTAGTCGATCGCACCCGCGACCGGGTTGTGGCGTGCGAGCGCGGCACGCTGGGATCGCAGCCACTGCTCCAGGTCTGTGACGAGCGGGATCGCGATCTCCTGGCGCATGGCAAGCCGCTCCGCGATGGTGTTGCCGTTGACCGCGCGTTCGGCGTCGAAGATCACGTCGATCCGCCTGACCGCTTCGGCCGCGATCGGCGAGATGACCGATGCACCCTTACGCCGCTTCAGCTGCGCGGCGACGTCGCCCAGCTCGAAGAACTTGCGCCTGGCATGTGCCCAGCAGAGTGCACGGGTGACTGGTGACGGCGACCGATCGGAGCGGAACAGGGTGTTGTAGCCGGCATAGGCGTCGCCTTGCAGGATACCGCCATAGCCGGTGAGATGTGCGACCGGATGTTCGGCGCGACGGGTCCGCGAATAGCGGAACAGGGCAGCTGGCGGCGCAGGCCCTGCGAACGGTCGGTCATCGCGCACGTAGGTCCATAGGCGTCCGACATGGGCCGTGGTCTTCGCCAGCACCGGCACGGTCGTGTCGTCGCCGTGGAGCCGCTCGGCGGCTAGAACGTGCGCCTCGATCAGCCGGTGGAGCGGCGCGAGTGCGGCCGCGCACGCCCCGACCTGGTCGGCGAGCGTCGACAGACTGATCTCCACGCCCTCCCGAGCATAGCGGTCGCGCTGACGGTTGAGCGGCTGATGCGTCCCGAACTTCTCGAACATGACCATCGCCAGAAAGCTTGGTCCGAACAGCCCGCGCGGCGTCGCATGGAACGGAGCAGGTGGCTGGGTGATACCCTCGCACACGCGGCAGGCGAACCGCTCACGAACGGTCTGCACGACCTTCCACTGCCGCGGGATCACCTCCAGCGTCTCGGTCACGTCCTCGCCCAGCTTCGACAGCCGGTCCGACCCGCAGCAGGCGCAACTGGTGGGCGCGGCAACGACGACGCGCTCGCGCGGCAGATGCGCCGGCAACGGCTTGCGCGAAGGTCGCGTCCGGGTGAACGCCTCGACAGGGGTGCCGGCCGCGGCACGCTGGCCCAGAGCCTCATCCTCGCCGGCGCTCGCCTCCAGCTCCTCCAGACCAAGCTCGAGCTGGCCGATCAACAACTGGCCGCGCTCGGAACGCTGCCCGTAAAGTGCCCGACGCATCTTCTCGTTCTGCAACTCGAGCAGAGCCACCCGGGCCACCAGATCGGCGTTGATCGCCTTCGCGCGGGCAGCTTCGGCCTCGGCATCCAGAAGTGCCGCGCGAAGCGCCGTGACATCGCTGATGGGTGCCGCTGCCATGGCTTGAGGATAGCGAAAAAGCCCCGGAAAACCTAGCTTTTTAGCATCATCCAGCGGCCTGCGGACGCCATGTCATGCGCGGATTACGCCAGTCGATCGCTTCGAGCAGACACGCCATCTGCGACGCGGTGATCGCTACGACGCCATCAGTCGCCGCAGGCCATATGAACCGTCCACGGTCGAGCCGCTTGGCATAGAGCGACATACCCACACCGTCATGCCACAGCACCTTGATCAGATCGCCGCGTCGTCCACGGAAGATGTAGAGATCGCCGGCATGCGGGTCGCGCTTGAGCCCTTGCTGCACCAGCAACGCCAAACCGAACATCCCACGGCGCATGTCTGTGCACCCGGTCGCGAGCCAGATCCGGACGTCGCTTCGGACCGGGATCATCGCCTGAGCGACCGCACCACAGCCGCCACCAATGCGGGCGGCGCATCGCTTGCGATCCGCAGCACCGCCCCGCCGACCTCCAGCACTATCGCGCATCCTGCCGCGGGCTCAGGCTCGGCGCCGACCGTCACCGCCGCGAAGCCCGGCGACACCGGCTCGGCAAGATCGCGTCGCCACCGATAAAGCTGGCTCGGCCGCAGGTCGGCACGCCGCGCGATCTCCGCCACGCTCGCTCCCGGCTCGCAGGCCGCCGCCACCAGCGCCCGCTTCTGATCGTCCGTCCAAACCCGGCGCCGCTCCGCGCCCGAAATAATCGTGATCTGACTCATCGCACCATCGCTAACACCGGTGCAAACACCGTCGCTTGCACCAGTGCTACGTCAGCCGATCACCCGTTCCCGGCAAGGCGGTCCACACCGGAGGGGTACCGGAAATCCGCATGTCCGGTTCGATGAGCAGGGAGTGGAAACGGGTCGTCTGGTAAGCCCCACAGGCGCGCCGCATGACACCGCGCCACTCTCTGACTCTACTCAATCCACCGTTCTGAAACTTTGTATGCACGGGATGACAACGTAGGAGCCCCCCGGTCTCTGACGTGTTCAAAATGACGCGGGCGCAAACGATCGGCGTCGTAAAACCGCCGAAATGACGATCGTCGTTTTAATTTTGTCCCTTCGACCTACCCAAGCCATTCGTCTTCGCCAAACCAGATCGTTCGGCGCTGTATTCAGCAGATACCATCGAATAAGAAACCGGAAGTGACCATTTTGCACGATACTCGTCGGCGGTCAGGTCGTGCGTTGCGAGGTGCTTGCGAAGTGTCTTGAAGCGCTTTCCGCATTCGAGACATCCAACCGAGCCAGGCTTAACGCTCGCCCGGATCGTCATAGCGGGCGCTGGCACGTCGTCCATACCGGTTGGCGCGCTCATGCCCTTAAGCCCCGCTAGGCTCTCATAGACGGTCTTAATGAGTTGCGGGATATCCTGTGAAGCAACGACATTCGAGGTCAGATGGGCGGCAACAATATCGCTTACGTGGATTAATAGGTTTAAATCAGCCATGTTTTACCAGTTACGCCTGTTATGGAGCAGTGCCAATGACACTTTTTATGAGGCAGCCACAGCGGCATTCGTCATACGGCCGCGTAAGCTTCAAGCGAAAATCAGAGCGTGAATGAACGGCGGCTTTGGGTGGGGCGAAAAGGCGGCAATAATAGCTGGAATTCGGTCACCGCAGACGCGGCCGCCGAAGGCGGATTGAAATAGTTTATCTTGTGTTTTCGCCTAACGGACAAAATTTCAGTCTTAATTTCACTGCCTAACTATCCTTGTGAGTTAGGAATCAGTCGTCACTGGTGCACAAGTAGGTATGAGAACCGGGCTGGGTGTCAGAACTTCGATCGTAAGGTCGGCGGTCATCTGCTCGGTCATTTGACGGCGGCTCGAATGATCGGATTGGCGTGCGCCGAATGCTCGACGACGAGCAGGATGCCCTTGTTACGATATATTTCCTTTGGAGGCTCCTTTTATCTTAAAAGCGGTGTCGCGTTCAGTCACCTCCCCCGCCTTCGCCACCCTCACGACTTTCCCCAGAGGCGCTGCGGTGGCAGCGCGCACAGTTCTGAATGTTCTGGATCCCTTCCTCGGCATGTTTGGCGCGGATCTGGTCGGGCTGGTGCTGGTGGCAGCTGAAACAGGTGTAGCGGCTGGTGTCGCCGCCGGTGTGGCATGTCGCGCAGGACGCATTGTGTGGGCCGGTCAGCGCGAAGAACTTTGCATGGTCGAAGGTCGCGGGTTTCCATCCAGCCTGGGTGTGACATGCCGCGCAGTTGCTGCCGCTCTGCGCGTGCAGCGGCGTTTGCGGTCCCCGGTGGCAGGCCGAGCACTGGCCACGCACGTCGGGCCGGAGCAGGGCGTGGGCAAAGCTCGGCCGCGACATCTTGACCAGATGCGGCGCGCTGTGGTCGGTGTGACAAGCCATGCAGTTGGGCGTCGTCAGCGACTGGTGAAAGGCGATCGCATCGCCGTCTCCTTTGACTGCCGCCCCCGTCGTAGTCCGGATCCCAACGTCTGCGACTTTGTGGCAGGCGGTGCAGCGATCGGTCGACGCGCCCTTGAATGGCGCGTGGCAGGCGAAGCAGTTCGTCGTGATGCTAGCGTGCGCCGGGATCAGTGGTCCGGGCGCGATCATGAGGTGCGGCAGAGCGAAGACAAGCGCGATAAGCCCGCATAGGTTGATGACGATCAGCCAGAGACCCCAGCGGCGCATCACCTCCACCCCCAGAACAGACAGATCGCGATGATGTGCGTCAGCGCCAGCACGCCGAACGCCAGCGTGATCGGCAGGTGGACGACGCGCCATGCTTTGACGACATCGAACGTGAGGCTGTCCCAATAGGTCTGTTCTTCGAGCGCTTCCGCCGACAGCCCCTGGGCGCGCAACCGCGCGCGAGTAGATTCCAGTCGCTTGCGCGACCGGCCGAGCAGATATTTGCCGGTCAGGCCGCTCGCGATGTTGATGAGCATCGCCCACACCGCAAGCCAAGCCAGGATCGCATTGAAGTGGATGCCAGCATGGACGAGCACCAGCAGCGATCCTGCCCAGGCGAGCCGCTCATGCCAGCGGAGCAGGTCAGCGGGCTTGCCCGACTTGATCAGCTTGCGCTTGCGCATCGAATAGCCCGACGATGCGAGGATCAGCAGGACGCCAGGGATGCCGAGATAGCGACCGATCCAGACTGCATTGCCAAGGTGCAATGCCGCGTCGAGTGCCAGTGCCGCCCCCCCGAGCGCGGCGAGCGACAGGTAGAACGGGATGACCTCGCGGCTCAACAGGCTGGTGCGCAGGCCGCTCATGCCTGGAGCACCAGATCGCCCGTCGGCGCACCGACGCAGATCAGACAATGGCCTTTGCTGACATCAAATGACGGGGGCTGCGCATAACGGACTTCACCCGAAATCACTGCCGTGTCGCAGGTGCCGCAGCTTCCCGAACGGCAGCCAGAGTCGAGCGCGATGCCGTGACGTTCGGCGAAATCGAGCAGATTTTTGTCTTCCCCTGTCCAACTGAGCGTCCGGGCCGAGGTCGCGAACTGTACTTCGATTGGCGTCTCGAGCGGGACTGCGATCCCCTGTTCGGGGGACTCGATCGAAGCCGGACCGAAGGCTTCGTAATGGACATCGTCTCCTGCGACACCCCATTCCCGCAATGCGGGGACGAGGCTCGCCATCATCGGGGGTGGCCCGCACACATAGAAACTGTGCCGGCCGTGCGGCAAGATGCGACGCAGTAATGCGATATCGATGAAGCCGACCGCATGATATCGATCCGCCTCGGCCTCCGCCGGCAGCGGGGTGCTCTGGACGATCGTCAGGTGGAAATTCGGATGGTTCTCCTGCATCGCTAGCAGGTCGGCTTCAAACACCAGCTCACCACTATCGCGGACGCCGTAGGCCAGATGCAGCGCCCGGTCGGGCTGCATCGCGAGCGCGGCGCGCGCCATTGCGAACAGCGGCGTGATGCCGATGCCACCCGCGATCAGGACGGCGGGCACATTGCTGCCGTCGTCAAGCACGAACACTCCGGCAGGCGCACGGACCTGAAGAATTGCGCCAGGTGTGACCCTGTCATGGAAGTGATTGGAAACGAGCCCCGGCGGCAGATCGGGGCGATCGCGCGGCGACGGGATCCGCTTCACCGTGATGCGAAAAGCTTGCGAGTCATGACGGTCGGACAGCGAATAGCATCGCGTGACTTGTCGGATCTCGCCTCTCGCGTCCGTCAACTCGATCTGGAAGGTCAGGAATTGGCCAGCGCGATATGGGGCAAGCGGCTGTCGATCGACCGGCTCGAGATAGAAGGAAGTCTGACTGATCGCATCATCTTCGTCGTCGCGCGACCGAACGCGAAAGGCGCGTAGGCCGCGCCAGGCCGCATCTGTCATTGCGCGGACCGGGGTAGGTTCGACTGATGGCGGTTTGCGGCGAAGCGTGGCGAAGACGATAGCGGCGATGACCTGGGCCAGCAGCGCCGCAAAAATGTAGCCAAGGAGCGCGAGCGCCGTCATTGTCGTAAAAGGTTTGGTGGTGCAAGATTGATGTCGTTGTAAGATTGCGACGACACCATGTCGTCGCCGACGAGCGGACGCCCGCAAGCGAGCTGGCCCCATTTCCCGCGGCGGCGCGTCGCGGACCAGTTGACGGTCACGTAGGCTTCTCGCGAGCGTGACAATGCTGAGAACGCCTTATGGTCAGGCTCTGTATCACCGATCCCGCTGCCTTCGGCTGTTCGATTCGATCGCGACGCGAGCGGCCCCAATCGAGACAGAGCGCCGATCATGACGGGCATCCTGGTTCCCTTCGAACCGATCGACCCATTTCAGTAAAGTCGTCCGCGTTCATCGAGCAGCCTCGGAAACTACGCAGACTCCTGGCATCCTCGTACCGGCAGTCCGACTTTCAGCCTCTTGGCATTTTTGGGTCATCATGCCGAGGATGCGGCGTGGTCATCGCCGCCGCCGATGCCAGGCGACCCAATACAGCATCAGCGCGACGCCCATCAGCAGCCCTGCGCAAAAAGCGGCGACAAGGTAACCCGTCGTCACCACAGGTTCCGCATTGGAGGAGGCTCAGGGGGCCCAGACATCACACTGCCTAGCCGACGAGCATGCCAATTCCCGCGGTCAGGGCCATCGCCAGCGCCCCCCAGAACGTGACCCGCACGGTGGCCTTCAACACGGGCGCTCCACCCACGCGGGCGCCGACAGCGCCCAGCAAGGCGAGGAACAAGAGCGATGCTGTCGCCTCGATGATGACCAACCGGCTGACGGGCGCGAGCATGACGATCGCCAGCGGCAGAGCAGCTCCAGCCGTGAACGTCGCGGCAGAGGTCAGCGCCGCCTGGATCGGACGCGCCGTCGTCATTTCCGAAATCCCGAGCTCGTCGTGCGCGTGCGCGGCTAGCGCGTCCTTCGTCATCAACTGCCGCGCTACCGACTCCGCCGTCGCCGGATCGACACCGCGGTTGACATAGAAACCGGCCAGTTCGTGCACTTCGCCCTCCGGGTCAGCGGCCAGTTCCGCATGCTCACGCGCGAGCTCTGCCCGCTCGGTGTCGGACTGACTGCTTACCGAGACATATTCGCCGGCCGCCATCGACATCGCTCCTGCGACCAGTCCAGCGACGCCTGCGATGAGAATATCGCCGGGCTTTGCGGCCGCAGCCGCTACGCCAATGATCAGGCTGGCGGTCGAGACAATGCCGTCATTGGCCCCCAGCACGGCAGCCCGCAGCCAGCCGATGCGGGACACCGAGTGGCGCTCGGAGTGAAGGTGAAGCCTAGTCATCGCCGTGTTCGCCTCTTTCCACACCGCCGTTACGGTCGCCGGCATCGGCGTGGGCACCGGGGGTAAATGCTAAGGGATCGTTCAGCGTCACCCCATACGTAGTTCCCGCGATCGCGACCGCTGCGATCGGTAGCGCCAGCGATGCCGGGGGACGCGCATCACCGATCCCAGGATGCAGATCGGCACGCTTGGTGCCCGTGATGAACGCGCCGATCAGATTGTCTCTGGTCAGCAGCGACATGGCGATCACGGCAACGACGTGCAGCGCGACAAGCGCTAGCAGGCCATTAGCCAGCGTCTCATGCAGGCCGCCTTCGGCTTCGCCGCGCATCGTGGCACCGGTGTAGACGAGGCCGGCGACCGTCCCCAGCAACGCGATGATGGCAAGGGCGCCCAGCGCATTGTGGCCGACCGATCGGTCAGGCTTGCCGCGAACCAAGCCGCCGAGGTGATGCGCGATCTTGGTCGGCTTCAAGAAGTCGACGAAGCGCGCATGCTCACCGCCGACGAAACCCCAGACGATCCGGAAGATCAGGAGAACGGCGGCGACCCACCCCGCCGGAACATGCCACGGCGCGAGCGCACTGTCCTCTTCCGACGACAGGAATGCGACCAGAACCGTCGCGACGAGCAGCCAATGGAACAGGCGCACCGGCAAATCCCACACGCGGATGCGCGCGTTCGCCTTTATAGCTGCGGACGAGAGTGGGGGCATCGACAGGTTGGGCATCATCACCTCCGTTGAGGTGATGACATCCGCTGAACTCCTGACGAAAACCTGACGCGAGAGCCAATCTCCTCAGAGCTGGGCGATTAGCGCTTCAGAGCCGAGGTTTTTAAGCGCGACCGCCAGCGAGCCGTTTCCTCCAATCCACCCGCATCAATGCGACCAGCGCCGCGATCATCAAAACCTGGATGGCAATGCTCGTCGGGCTGGTGAACATTTCCAGAACTTGGTCACCGATCGACGACTTCCGGATGCTGGTGGCCGATACTGCATAGATCGAATACGACACCAGCCGCCCCACAAAGAAGGCGGCTGTGAAGCCGACGAGACGGACGTGCGCGAGGCCTGCCGCTTCGAATAACTGTGCCGAGGGCAACGGCGAAAGCGCAAACACCCCGAGCGCCAGAAGTCCGCCGCGCTTGTTCCGTTCAAGCGCCTCGCGTGCAGCCGCCAGATTATCCCGGATACGCTCCGGGATGCGCCCGCCGAGCAGACGGAAGGCGTGCGCGAGGGCAAAACGACCGAGCGCGGCCGCAAGCGCACCGGTCAGGATGATCGCTACCGTCGGCATCTGCGTGCCAAGGCCGTACAGCACGATGATGGACCAGGTCGGCGGGCCGAACGCTGGCATAAGGTTCACGCCCAATACGATCACGAACAAGAGCAGATAGCTGTTCAGTCAGTCCTTCTCTTTCTGCGGATGCGGCTCATGATGGTTCGAACGCGGCGAATGTCACCCGGAACAGCGCGCCGCCGCCGGGAGCGTTTTCGACCGTTATGGCGCCGCCGTGTGCCTGTGCAAGCCGCTGGACGATGCCGAGGCCAAGGCCCGCCCCGTCACTCTTGCGCCGGTCCTTGCGCCAGAAACGTTCGAAAATGTGCGGGAGGTCTTCGTCCGATATGCCGGGACCGTGATCGCGCACGCTGATCTGTGGTCCGGGCCCGGCGGTCACCTCTATTGGCGTGTTGCCGGGCGCATGGGAAAGCGCGTTGTCGATCAAATTGCGATAGATGCGATAGATCGCCTCCGCATGGCCAAGCGCCCGTGTATCGCCAACCGCGTCGAACCGGAGGTCGCGTTGCGCGCCGAACACCTTGGGAGCCATGGCGGCGACGATTTCGCGGCCGATATCGGCGAGATCGATTGTAGCATCGGGCTCAACCGCCAGCGCGTCGGCTTGGGCGAGATCGAGCATCTGCCCGACCAGTCGCGTCATATGCTGTGTGTCGGCTTGCAGGTCGTCCCGCTGCTGACTGGGGGGCAGCCGGTCGAGCGAGAGCTGCATAATGGACAGCGGCGTGCGCAATTCGTGTGCTGCATTGGCGGTGAACCCCCGCAAGATTGCCATCGTTTCGTCGAGACGAGTCAGAGCGCGGTTGACGGCACGGACAAGGGTATTGACCTCGCGCGGCTCCGGAGCCTCGGAAAGGCGCCGCAAGACGTTGTCAGGATCGAGCGCATCGACTTCGGCCTCTGCACGTCGGAGCGGCTGAAGGACGCGGCGGACCGCGAAAATATTGAAGAGCAGCAGAAGGAGCGACAGCGGGATCAGCGGCAGGACGACATGCTGCACGATCTCATTGATGATCACTGGCACGTAGGGCTGAATACCGTCGCCTTCGAATTGCATGAAGAGCCACCGCTGCTGGCCGTCCTGCACGACCGACCGAACCCCCGAGATTCGGTAGCCACCGGCAATGCGTTCGCGGCGCGTCCAGTCCATTAGCACGCCGCTCTGCGCGTCGGCGCGCGATGGCAGAACCACGGGACTCTCGGCACCCGGCTCGACATAGCGAGCCGCCCAATGCTCCGCCCCGGGCGGCCCGGCAAGCAGATCGGGGGCCAGGGCCGTCGCACCTTCTGCCTTGCTGGCCTCCAGTGTCAGCAGTTCCTGCGCGAGCGATTCAGGCTGGCTGCTGTAGGTGAAAACGACGATGCCGACGTCAAGCAACGCGAACAACAATGTAAAGGCGGCGAGGCGTGTCGCGATCTGCCGGAACAGCGTCGGCCCAACAGGTCCTTTCTTGCTGTTGCCTGCTCTATCCATGGAGGGTCGAGCCGGTTTGGGTAACTGGCGCGAACAGCGCATAGCCGACGCCGTGAACGGTGCGGATCTGCACGTCGGCCCCGGCGCTGGTCAGCCGCTTGCGCAGACGCGAAATGCACGCCTCCAGCGCATTCGGCGTCACTTCGGCATCCATCGAGTAGAGCGCGCCCTCGAGCGCGGGCTTGGCAACCACATGGCCGGCTCTGCGCAACAGACATTCGAGCAGGTCGACCTCGCGCGGGGTGGCTTCGACCGGAAGACCGGCTACCGCGACGCTCCGTTCGGCAGCATGCAGGATGACGTTTCCGACCGTGAGTTCGGTGCCAAGCGACGCTCCCGGTCGCCTTAACAGCGCGCGACACCGTGCCGCCAGTTCCGGGATCTGGAACGGCTTGACCAGATAGTCGTCGGCGCCAGCGTCGAGTCCGAGCACCCGGTCGTCGAGCCCGCCGCGCGCAGTCAGCACGAGGATCGGCATCGTATCTCGCCGCCGGCGGAGCGTCCGAACGAGATCCAGGCCCTCGCCATCGGGAAGGCCGAGATCTAGCAGCATCAGATCATAATCAGTGATTTTCAGCGCATGGTCGGCGCCATCAACGGTTTCGCACCAGTCGACGGCGAAACCTTGGCGATCGAGACCCTCACGAATGAGGCTCGCAAGGCGGGCGTTATCTTCAACTAGCAACAGGCGCATTGTCGATGTCCGTCCCTTCTGCCGCCCGCTTGTAGCCGGTAATCATCGCGAGCGGCAGGTTCTCACGGTGGCGGACGCTTTCGACGATCGCGCCGATCACGTGGAGCGCCACGGCCCCGATCAACACGTTGGCGGTGATTTCATGCATTGTCTCGACCCAGGCAACGCCCCAGAATGCATCGAGGCCCATTATCCATCCAGTCGTGCCGACCGTTGTCAGCAGCACCAACAGCAGCACGATCATTGCCGCCCCGGCGGGGTTGTGGCCGACATAGCGCGGTTCGCGCTTCCCGAGCATCGCGGCGAAGTAGCCGACCAGTCGATGCGGGCCCGGCACGAAGCTGGCGAAGCGGGCATGACCTCGCGCGACGAGGCCCCAGACGAGCCTGATGATCAGCGCCGCGATGACGGCGTAGCCCACATAGATATGCGGGCTTTCTGCATGCCGCAGAAAGGTCAGGTTGGCGATGACGCCGCCTGCGACGGTCCAGTGGAAGATGCGGACGACAGGATCCCACACCCTGACCCGGCGGGGGACCGGGCCAGGGGTGGGCGCAGCGGCGACGGGGGCAGTCGCAGCCACGATCAGTCGACGTTGTTCTGGACGACCGCGCCGGTCACCGGGTTGAAATAGACCTCGGCGCGCTTTCCGTCCTTGGTGTGGGCATAGATTTCGTAGCAGCTGCCCGAAACCTGGAAGACCTTGATGTCGCGATAGCCCATTTTGGCGATCTTCGCCTTCATCTGCGCTTGGGTGAGCCACTTGGCCGGCGGGAGTTTGGTGCAGACCGGGGCGGCGCTTGCAATCGAGGCCAGCGACAGAACCGAGGCCGTAAGAGCCAGCTTGAGCATTGTTGCACGCTTCATTGGGACAATCCTTTGTGATCGGGGGAGCTGCCCCGGCCAGGTCGAACTGCGCCCACGGCCTGACGAAAAGCTGACGGCCGGCAAAAAGGTATGTTCGCGCTTTTTCTGACTTTGTGATCGGCGTGTCAGGAGTGCGTCAGGACATCCCTCCACAAGCAGGGCGTCGCCGCTGTCGGCGCATACCGGAGATTGACATGAACCGTTCCCTGTTCGCAGCGGCCGCCACGTTTGCCGCTCTCTGTTCTACCAGCGCAATCGCGGCTCCGCCGGAAGGCAAGCCGCTGTCGGCACAGACCCGCACCAACCTTGAAGCGGCGATGCACGGCGAAGCCTATGCCAATCTCAAATATCTCCGCTACGCCGATCAGGCGCAGGCAGCCGGCAAACCGGCGCTCGCCAAGCTGTTCCGCGCGTCGGCGAACATCGAGGCGAACGAGCATTTCGACCGTGAGGCACAGGCGCTTCAGCTCGGCGGGGCCAACGGCGCCAATCTCGAAGACGCGATGGCCGGCGAACACTATGAGAACGTCACGATGTACGTGAACTTTGCAAAGCAGGCCGAGGCCGATGGCGATCTGAAGGTCGCGGCGATGTTTCGTCAGATCGCAGTCGACGAAGGCACGCATTACGAAGCCTACAAGGCGGCGCTTGCGAAGCTCTCGGCCCGGTAATCCAAGCCCGTCCCGGTCGACGTCATCGTCGGCCGGTCGGGCGCCATCTTCGCTCAATATGTTGCGTCTTGAAAGGCTTGGGGATGACGGGTGAACGCGACGTGCCCGACACTCCGACCGGTGAGGTTGATGAGTTCCGCCCCAGCCTCCTCAAACGTGCTTGGGGTAGATTGAAAGAGCATCCGCTTGCGCGCGTTGGGCCAGGTCTGATCACGGGCGTCGCCGATGACGACCCGAGCGGCATTGCCACCTATTCGCAGGCCGGGGCGCAATTCGGTCTCAAACATGCTCTGGACGATGCCGCTGGCATATCCGCTCATGTCGGCCGTCCAGTCGATGTGCGCACGGATCGGCCGGGTTACCGGTCGAGGGTTAGCCGCGAACATCAAGGCGGCGTTCCCGCCGTCCGTCCTCAAGGGCGTCGTGCTGCTCTTGCTTGTGGCCAACACGTTGAACATTGCCGCCGACGTCGCCGCCATGGGCGAAGTCGGCGAACTTGTGACCGGCCTGGATCGGCACGTCATGACGCTGGTGTTCGTATTGACGAGTTTGATCCTGCAGATATTCGTGCCGTATCATCGGTATGTCGTCTTCTTGAAGTGGCTGACCCTTTCCCTCCTTGCCTATGCCCTCGTCCTATTCACGGTTCATGTGCCGTGGGGGCAGGTCGCGCTTCGGACTGTGTGGCCGCATTTTACACCCAATGCGGCAGCCGCTGCGGTTGTGGTCGGCGTGTTTGGTACAACGATCAGCCCCTATCTGTTCTTCTGGCAAGCTTCCGAGGAGGTCGAGGATATGGTCCGGCGCGGCGGCGTCCCGCTCACCGTGGATGGAACCGCCGCACCCGCGGAACTGCGCCGGATCGGGTGGGACACATGGAGCGGTATGTTCTACTCCGACCTGACCGCCTTTTTTATCATTCTTGCGACCGCCGTCACGCTTCACGCAGCAGGCGTCACCGATATCAAAAGCGCCGCGGACGCCGCGTCTGCGCTTCGGCCATTGGCTGGCGACTTCGCGTTCCTGCTCTTCGCTTTGGGAATTCTGGGGGTCGGGATGATCGGTGTACCAGTCCTCGCCGGATCAGGTGCCTATGCACTTTCGGAAGCTATGGGATGGAAGGAGGGCCTCGAGCGGAGCGCAACGGATGCACGCGGTTTCTACAGCGTCATTGCCGTCAGCGTCCTGCTGGGTCTGGTGATCCAATATTCTCCGATTAGCCCGATGAAGGCGCTGTTCTGGAGCGCGGTGATCAACGGGGTCGTCGCGGTCCCTCTGGTCGCGGTCATCGTGATGCTTGCTTCGAAGAGGAGCATCATGGGCGCTTTCACCGCAGGCCGCGCGACCATCGTTCTGGGATGGGTCACCACGTTGGTTATGGGTGTCGCCGCTGTCATGATGTTCATCCCGAGCTGAGCTGCCGAACATCAAGCGGTGTCATGTATCCCGAATGCAGGGGCCAGCCTGGCGTGAGTAGCAATGTTCCCGCACCGCAGATGTGGTCCGACGCCGATGCCCAACGAACGGCATGCG
The DNA here is from genome assembly GCF_017875905.1 of Sphingomonas sp. PL20. Lineage (NCBI taxonomy): Bacteria > Pseudomonadati > Pseudomonadota > Alphaproteobacteria > Sphingomonadales > Sphingomonadaceae > Sphingomonas > Sphingomonas sp. PL20. The sequence continues at coordinate 3,923,719 of NZ_JAGINH010000002.1, forward strand.
TATTTTCCGAGTCTGGTAGCCAGGCGCCCGTGTGGCCCAGTGTCACCGCGCCAAGGTATGCCGGTTCGTAGTCGAGCACCCGGTTTCGAGTTCATTCTATGAATGCGTATTTAGTCGACGATGCTCTCACGCCGAAGCTACGCCGCGTGCCGGGAGTCGTTCGAAAACCAGCCCGTTCGCGATGTGATCCCCAGGATGGAGGGGCTCGCAGCGGCAGACGGTCATTCTCCGTACGATCGCAATTCATCACGGCAAGGAAGATTACGCATGGCCCAAGGTCGTCAGATTATCGCCTTAATGGTTTCGGCCGCAATCCTTCCGCTAACGCTGCCCGCCCCGGCGGCCGCGCAGGTCGAGGGCAAGACCAATAAGGAATGGTTCCCAGACCTCCTCGACCTCAGCCCGCTTCGTCAGCACGCGTCGAAGTCGAACCCGATGGGGCCGGCCTATGATTATCGCGAACAGGTTAAAACGCTCGATGTCGTCGCGCTAAAACGTGACATTGGGCAGGTCCTGACAACGTCGCAGCCTTGGTGGCCATCTGACTATGGCAATTATGGCCCGTTCTTCATCCGGATGGCCTGGCACAGTGCAGGAACCTACCGCCAGGCCGATGGGCGCGGCGGTGCAGGTGGCGCGCAGCAGCGGTTCGAGCCGCTCAACAGCTGGCCGGACAATGTGAACCTCGACAAGGCACGGCGGCTGCTCTGGCCGATCAAGCAGAAATACGGTTCGAAGCTCAGCTGGTCGGATCTGATGGAGCTGACCGGGAATGTCGCGCTTGAGCAGATGGGCTTCAAGACCAACGGCTTCGCCTTTGGACGCCGCGACGAATGGGAGGCCGACAAGACCTATTGGGGGCCGGAGACCAAGATGCTGGACGACCAGCGCCACGCCGCGCCGGGCGTCATCAAGAAGCCGCTGGCAGCCTCGCAAATGGGCCTGATCTACGTCAATCCTGAAGGGCCCAACGGTAATCCCGATCCGCTCGCGGCGGCGAAGGAAATCCGCGCGACGTTCGGCAATATGGGGATGAACGACGAAGAGACGGTCGCGCTGATCGCGGGGGGCCACACTTTTGGCAAATCACACGGCGCGCATCCCAAGAGCTGCGTCGGCGATGCACCAAGCGCGCTCGGCGTGGAGAAACAGGGCCTTGGCTGGGAGAACAAGTGCGGCAGCGGCTATGGCGCAGATACCGTCGGCGCGGGCCCAGAGGGTGCCTGGTCGAGCCAGCCAGCGAAGTTCACGCATGAATATATGTCGAATCTGTTCGACAACGACTGGGTGCTGACCAAAAGCCCGGCGGGCGCCAGCCAGTGGAAGCCCCGGGTGGTCACGGCCAAGACGATGACCCCCGATGCGGCCGATCCTGCGAAAATGCATCCGCTGATGATGTTCACGACCGATCTGTCGCTCAAGATGGATCCGGCCTATCGCGCGATCTCGCTGCGCTTCAAGAACGATCCGACCGCGTTCGATAAGGCATGGGCGAATGCCTGGTTCAAGCTGATTCATCGCGACATGGGGCCGCGGCGCTTCTATCTCGGAAGCGAGATTCCCGCGCAGGAATTTGCGTGGCAGGAGCCGCTTCCGACTGCGCCCGCTCCAACCCTCGGGACCGGTGACATCCGCTCCTTGAAGGAGCGCATCGCTGCTTCGGGTATCGACGATGCCGCGCTGATCCGGACCGCCTGGGCGTCGGCGGCCAGCTACCGCAAGACCGACATGCGCGGCGGCGCAAATGGTGCGCGCGTCCGGCTCGAACCGCAGATCCATTGGCTCGCGAACTCTCCGCAGGAACTGGCAGAGGTTCTGGTCAAGCTGGGCACCATTCAGGCTGACTTTAACCGCAAAGGGGGGCGTTACGTATCGACCGCCGACTTGATCGTGCTCGCCGGCGACACCGCGGTCGAGCATGCAGCGATGCTCGGCGGATACAAGGTCAGCGTACCGTTCAGCCCGGGCCGCGTCGACGCTACCCAAGAGCAGACCGATGTCGCCGGCTATCGTGCAATGGAGCCAACAGCCGATGGCTTCCGCAACTATTATGCCCCCTCAGAACGCCTTTCGCCGGCCGAAGCGCTGGTGGAGCGAGCCTATATGCTCGACCTCTCAGTGCCTGAAATGACGGTGCTCGTCGGCGGCATGCGAGTGCTCAACGCGAATGCGGATCGATCGACCGTCGGAGTGCTGACCGATAAGCCCGGAACTCTGAACAATGATTTCTTCGTCAATCTGCTCGATATGAGGACCATATGGTCGAAGTCTGCCGCTAGCGCTGCGATGTATAGCGGGAAAGATCGTGCCAGCGGCCGGCAGCGTTGGACGGCGTCCCCTGTCGATCTCGTCTTTGGTTCCAATTCGGAGCTTCGCGCGGTCTCCGAGGTCTATGCTCAGGCGGATTCGAAACGAAAGTTCGTCGACGATTTCGTCACTGCATGGACGAAGGTCATGAATAACGACCTCGAGGTGAAATGATGGCGCATTCTATAAGCTGGGGTCGCGTTTTTAGCACCCGCTGGACGCGCGATTGAAAGCGCGGTGGGCCGGATCCAGAGTGAAACCTGGTCCGGCGTTATCGTTACGCTGATCGAACAGCTTCATGGAGAGCTCGACTAGGCTATGGCCCGTTTATCCACGATCGGGTTATAGTTGGGTCGACAGTAGCTGTTATGTAACTCTATTTAATGCCGACGACGTTCGGATGCATGCGAAGTTTGCGCCTATTTGTTCACCGCGCTTGAAAAAGTGGCGTCATCGACACCACCCCGCCAGCGCTGTCGCCGGCCCGGCGGAGATGCTCGGTGATCCGGAACGCGTCTTCGATCGTTCGCAGAAGGGAATAATGATTATACGGCGTCGCGTCGCGGAGTCCGCGCGGGCCATGATTGGTGATCACAATCGTTGGAATGTGCCCACCGCCGTAGTTTGACGAGGCACCAGGCGTCACGCTGCAACAGCCGCCCTTGGAGCCGCCGGATCCTTCATCGAAAGTGATGACAATCGCCATATTCTCATGCGAACGCCAGTCAGCTGTCGCTTGCAGCTTTGCTACCAGCTCGCCAACAACTCGATCACCGCGGGTGATCAGTCGTCTGGTGTTGAGGATTGTGCAGTCGCCTGGCACGCCGATGCCGAACAAGCCGTGCATCTCGTTGCACTGATTGGGGACGATCAAAGCGAAGGCAGGCAGCTTGCCGACAGCGATATCGGCGTCGAGCTGTTCGAAGCCGACGAGCAACGACGAACGCGCCGGATCAATCTGCACGTCCCGAAAGTTTGCGAACCCCGAGTGCTTGCTGGCGTACAGGGCAGACAATCCAGAACCGCGGCCGACCCGGCTGTCGCCCGACAAAACAGCCAGCGATCCCGGCTCGGGAAGGCTCTCGTAATAGCCTTTCCAACTCAGACCTTTTCCCCGAAGTTGGTCTCCCAGGTGAGCTGCATTGACCGTGTGGTCGACGTAGCCCGGTTCTCGCGCATGATTGCAATGCGCCGCTGTTGATCCAGGAGTACAATAAAAGGCATCGTCGTCGTGAATGCCGAACGTATCGCCGCCGAGCAGTGCCAGATAGTTGGCCTCGCTCGGATGCTCCTCGCCAAAGAAGTTGTCCGCGCTGGCATACTCGTTTGCCAGCCGCGAAATATTGGGCGCAATAGCCGGATCCATGACCTGGCTGAAGTCCTTGTTCTCCTCCACAATGACAAAAATGTGTGTGTAGACCGGCCCGCATTCGGCCGGCTCTAGGTTTGCCTCGCGCGCCGGCGCTGTGGACGCAACACTTAGGGAAGCACATATTAAAGCGATGTTTTTGAGCAACAGCCGTTCCCCCACTTTTTTGTGGTGTTTAGCGGCAGGGGTGGCAGATCACGCCCTTTCCGCCTTCTGATCGCCTCTTTTTTTCCAACAGACCTATTAATACGGTGCGACTAGAACCCGAGCGTAGAAGTCCAGCGTCGTGGATCCGATTTCGCATCGGCCTGTGTGGCGACGCGACGGCTACGTCGCGACGTCGATTGCGGACAGCCGTTCTTTGCACAAGTGTCTGATTTTGTGGCTATAGGACTATCAGGCTTTGTCTGCGTATCCATTGACTCGGTGTTCCCGTCTTTCCGTATATCGACTTGGCCCAGCTGTGTGCTGTTCGCGGACTGTTGCGGCGAGGCGGCGGTGGCCGTGGAATAAGAAGCGAGGCTGATAAATACCGAAACGAGGATATGGATCTTTTTCATAAGAACTCCGCTTTTTCGAGCGCGCTGCGCCGTTCTGCGACCAACTGGATTGGGATACATCTTGTGGTCGTTAGAATGACGCCGTGCTCTTGCTGAACCCCAGTTCCGCAGTTGGCGAAATCGAAACAAGCAGCCTCAGCCCGTTTGATGGTGCGTGTCCCGCGTCCGCTCAGCGGCGATCCCGGCCGCGGCGCCAGCGTTTTCGATCGGCGTTGGCATGCTGGTTGCAGCGTGAGGGAATGACGCCGAGCATTGTGGGAACGTCACGCCGTGCACGAACTTCGCGAAGCAGGCGCGAACCGATGCAGATGTAAAGGGCGCGGCACTGTTTCCGCCAGATCGCGGTCCACGAAAGCATGCATTACGATGCGGATAGGCCGCGCTTGCGAAACTGTCTCACCAGTCGAGCCTGCGGCGATGTCGATCGGCAGCTCCCCCCGTAGACCTCCCATTTGCCGAATCCGGTGGTGGCCCCCTGACTTACCCAGCGCGGCGTTGACGCCAAGATTGTGCAGCCCGCTCAGCGCGGCTCTGCACCATTGCCCAGTGACAAGTGTTCGGACCAAAATCACGCTGAGCATCATCGCGCTCGAGCGTCATTCCGACCGGGCGCTCGCCCATATCCGCCAGAAAAGCGGGAAAATCGTTCTGCCACCGCGAGGCCACGGCAATCCCACGCCCGCCGCATTGCGGATAGCCGCTTACCTTTGGATTGCTGCAAATGCTCTTCATCAACTGCCAGGCCCGATAGGTCGGCGCATGACGCTTCTCAGCCCGGTCGCCATGCGTGCGCAGCCGGGCGGCGCTGATCTCGCGGTGTCTGCAGCCACAGCTCGTGGTCGCGCCACTCCGAACATTGCCGCCATGAGCGACGATCATGCTGCCGCAATCACAGGCGAACGTCCAATGACAGTGCCCATGCCGATCCGTGTGCGAAAAATCCACGCCCATGAGGCGCGCATAGCGCACCCCGGCCATGTCGATTCGGATCTTGCGCACCGCCGCCATCAACCGTGCTTGTCTGCTGTATGCTCGGGTTGCACGGACCAGGCCGCCGGTTGGTCGCCTTGGTCGGCCTTGGCCGCCGCTGCAGTGGACTGAACGGCGTCCGGCCGATGATGCGCAGGGGCATAGACCGTGTAGAGTTGCATCGGCGTCGTGCCGGTATTGGCGACGTTGTGCCACGTCCCAGCTGGAACCATGACACACCAACCGTCCGAAACGTCCCGCTCGAAGGTCAGGGTGTCCTTGGCAGCGCCCATCTGCACGCGACCGTTGCCGGCATCAAGGCGCAGGAATTGATCCGTCTGGGGATGCGCTTCAAGGCCGATATCGCCACCGACCGGAATCGACATGAGTGTCACCTGCAAATAGCGGCCACTCCACGCTACCGAGCGATAATCGGCATTGTCCGTGGTCGCGCTTTCGAGGTCGAACGACTGTGGCTGGGGCCCAACATCTTTGATCCTGGTATCCTTGTTGCCCATTACTGGCCTCCTTGAGAGCATCGACAACGCAGGGGCTCAATCTGTTATAAAAATTAGCCGCGTATGGCGCTGACACTATCGGACGCGCGTTCGCGAGCGTACAGCCTCGGAAAATACGCACCCGGCGCCGTTTCAGAAACGCCTTCGCTTCGAAAAATCTAAAGCCAAGACTGATTTCGGGTGAGGACTTCTGGTCGAAGGATTTCGCGATTCGACTAGAGCCGTGAACGTCCTTTTCGGGATCGGCGGCTTTGCTGTGGAACGCCAAAAAAACGGCGGCGGCCGTCGATCGGCCCTTCCGTCGAAAAGCGATGACGCTGCTGTCTGTTCGCCGCGTTGCCGCCCCGCCTCCTGCCGAGAAACAGCCATCTGCGCGGGTTTAAAAAGTCAGGGGTAACATTCGGCGTTCGGGCCAAGCCTGGAAATAAAACATGCGATTAAGCGTCGGCCGACTGAGGTAGCACGCTTTGCGTATCGTCTCTTGCACGGGTCTGAGGAAAAAATCGTGCGTCCCTTCCATCTGCTGTCCGCGTGTCGAGGTGTGAAATTGCCGGATCAACCCGGACTGTCCCGCCGACTGTCTTGGTTGTCCCGTCCGCCTGTTTGCCGCGCGTTGCTTGCCTGCTTCTGGCTCGGTGCCGGCATCATCGCCCTGCGCAGTGTTCCACATGCATCTGGTGCCGCGCTCGTGCGCATGCCACCTTTATTCTGGCTGACGGTATGCGCTTATGTTGCGATCCATCCCATCGCCGATCTTGCGATCTTCCGTTCGGTCTGGGGGCGGCAGTCGGGTATGCTGCCTGCCGTAATCCGCAGGTTCGTCGGCAATGAATTGTTGTTCGGCTACGCCGGGGAAGCATATCTTTTCGCATGGGCGCGAAGCCGCAAAATTCCTCACGCGCTGCATGGGGTCAAGGATGTCGCGATCCTCTCGGCGTTTGTCGGCCACGCGATTGCGATATTCCTGTTTCTCCCGCTGATCGCGTACCGCGGCGCGTCGGGCCTTGGATTGACTGCGGGTCAGCTTGGAGCGTCGGTCTTCTGCATAGCTGCGTTCAGCGTGACGATGGTCCTGCTGCGGGACCGTCTCTTGAAGCTGTCGAGCCATCAGTCGGCTTTTATCACCGCCGTCCATCTGCTTCGTGCACTTGCTATGGCCGCACTCTTCATACCGTTGTGGATCTTCGCGGCGCCAGCGCTTGGCCTTGGGACGTGCGTCGTGCTGGTCGCCATTCGGCAACTCGTATCCCGATTGCCATTGGTGCCCGGAAAGGATCTCATCTTCGCTGCGATCATCGTGGCGTCGCAAGGCACGGGACAGGGTGCCGCGGAAGGGGTCTCTGTCACGGCTATCGCTGTGATATGTGTCGAAGCGCTTGTCGCGATCGCACTCGCTATCATGACGGTCGCCGCAAGGTCGGTCAAAGCCGAAGCCATGAGGGAGACGATGACCGGCACCCGAGGCGCCAGCGTGGTTATCGGGCGAGCGGAACAGCCAGGTTCCGCTGGGGAGGTTGTCGCGGCCCTTCCCGAAATCCTGCAGCGGACGATCGTCGGCATTGGCTTTGAGCCGCCGACGCTGGCCCATGGCCGGCGCGAGATCAGGCTTATGCCGCACTTCGATCAAATGGTAGCTTCTGGTCTGCTCGTCAGGGCTGCCTCTGGTGGCGGTACGACCTATCACCTGACGCGCTTGGGCCGGGCAGTTCGCGATATCATCCTGCGGGAGCATGACGGGGCCCGCGAAAGCGTCGTGCGCGCAAGATCGTCGAACGAGACGTGCGATGTTCCGCATGGCCAGGACCAAGCAGTTCCAACAGCCCGACCGATGCGGGTTGTTGCTACCGCTTCATCGAGGCCACGGTGCGAAATCTGAACGCCATCGACGCTGGTGGTCTGCTGCTAGCAACGCGTAACCCCTTTGCCGCCAAGCGCGTGATGGCGGTCGCTTCTCGAGGTGGACCATGCTTTTGACGTGTTAGGTTCTCGCGCCACAAGCCTGCAAACGATTTGGTATCTCACAGATACCAGCAGCGGATTTGCTACATGCTGCGTTGGATCGGCCATTTCAGTATCGCCGACGGAAAGCCTTTCCGGCGGCGAGATCTCGCGCGAAAGCCGTGTATGACGTTAGGCACGGCTATCATATCGACGGGTCGGCACCCGGCCGTCTGTCGTGAGTCGGCACCCCGGCCAATCTATGTCCGCCAGCCGGAACATGCCAAGAGAGCGAGCCACATGGCATTGGACGACCTGAGCGGCGAACCAACCATTGTCCTAACCACGCTGGGCACGCTCGGCGATCTATACCCGTTTATCGCGATCGCGTTTGCCCTCAAGATCAGGGGCTTCCGACCGATCCTCGCCGTCGCACAGGACCATCTGGCGGTTTGTCACGACCTTGGACTGGAAGCGATCGCAATTCATGCTGGGTTCCAGGCGATTGGCGAACGCATGGGATTGAGCGACCGCGAGGCCATCAGGCGGATTGTCGCCGACCAGCGTGTCATGCTCGAGCAGGTCCTGCTCGATGATCTCCCGGCTTGCGCGGCAAAGCTCGATGAGATCTGTAAGAATGCCGAGGCAATCGTCGGATCGGTCTTCGTATTCGCAGCCGGAATGATCGCGGAAAAACGGGGCTTGCCCCTGATCTCGATCGTCCTGCAGCCGATGGCCATGCTGAGAGCAGAGGACCCGCCTCAGACGCCCGATTTCTGGATGATGGTGGCCCATCCCAGGGGCAGAATGGCCAAGGCCTGGAACCGTGTGGCGTTTTGTGCCCTTCGAACGATCCTCAACCTCCTCTATGGGCGCCGGATCGATGCCGTGAGAGGCGCACTTGCGCTGCCGCCCGCGGGCGCGTCGCACATGCTCGATGCTCCGCCCGGATCGATCCTGCGACTTGGCTGCTATTCGCCGCTCTTCGCCGCCGCGCCTGCACAGTGCGAGGTGCCGACGCGAATCGTCGGGTTTCCCATGTTCGATGGCGCGCTTCCAACGGCGAATGCGCTTCCGTCCGGACTTGCAGCATTTCTCGCCGCAGGGCCGCCGCCGCTCGTCTTCTCGCTCGGGACCTTTGTCGTGGGTGAGGCGGAGGCATTTTACATCAATGCGAGCGTCATTGCGCGTCGGCTTGGCATGCGGGCGGTGTTGCTAACCGGGGATGGGGCCGCGCCACAATCAGACGGGCGCGTGTTTCGTTGCACCCACGCGTCGCATTCTCAGCTCTTTCCTGCGGCGGCAGTGATCATTCATCATGGAGGCGTCGGGACCACAGGGCAGGCGCTGCGTGCCGGCAAGCCGCAGTTGGTCGTTCCGCACATGGGCGATCAGCACGATCACGGTCACCGGATCGAACACCTCGGGGTTGGAATACGCCTTCTCCCGCGGCATTTCACTGTCGAGCGCGGTATAGCCGCCATCAGGACATTGGCCACCAAGCCGGATTACGCCAGCCGAGCGGTCGATATTGCAATCGAGGTGGCACGGGAGAGCGGTGCGGCCGCGGCCGCGGCAGAAATCGAAAGAGTGCTGACGGCGAGAGATGACGCACCTCCCGTATCGGATACGGCGTGCGATCCTAGCAATGCCGAATCAATGAAAATGGGAGCGTCGTGACCCTCAAATTAGCCGCAGTGTTGATCGCCGCCATCCTTTGTGTGCCGGCGGCCGCCGGCGCCCGAACGCCGCACGCTACGATCGCCCTCACCTTCGACGACTTGCCTGCGCTCACCATTGTGAAAGATCAGCGCTACGTCACCTATCTGAACACCATGATCCTGCGCGGTCTGAAACGACACCGGATCCCCGCAACCGGTTTCGTGAATGAATCCAAGCTCGACGAACTCGACCGCGAGCAGCAGATTGCCGTGCTCGAACAGTGGCTCGATGCGTCGATGGATCTGGGCAACCACACTTTCTCCCATGAGACCCCCAATACGCTCGGCGCGGCAGGCTACATCGCTGATATCGTGAAGGGTGAGCCCGTCACGCGGGGTCTGCTCGCGGCGCGGCACCGCACCATCGCGTGGTTTCGTCACCCTTATCTCGAAACAGGCGCGCCGATCGCGGTGAAGCATGAAATCGAAGACTGGCTGCGCTCGCACGGATACCGAGTCGCTCCGGTGACGATCGATGGCGACGATTGGGAATTCGCAGAGCCGTATGACGACGCCATCGCTCACCACGACGACTCGCGCCGCAAACGCATTCGCCGTGAATATCTGGAGCACAGCACGCAGACCATCCGCTGGTACCGCTCCGCTGCGCATGCCCTGTTCGGGCGCGACATCGCGTACGTGATGCTGCTCCACGCTACCCGCTTGAACGCCGATTGCATCGACGACGTCGCCGCGCTGATCAAGCGGGAGAAGTTGCGGCCGGTCTCGCTTGCTCAGGCGATGACCGACCCGGCCTATCGAACCCGCGACCCCTACGCCGGCAAGGACGGGATCGAATGGCTCGAACGCTGGTCGATGGAACTGCGCAAGCCGCTGCCGTGGGACAGCTTTCGGGACGTTCCAAAGGACATTTCGGCCGAATATGATCGGGTGGATGGTGACCGGAAGTAGGCGGCAGCTTTTGTAACCTTGTGCAGCCCGTTGTCCTTTAACACGCCGGTGAAGGACTGAGCGATTCGGGATAGATACGCCAGGATACGTTCACAGCCCTTCGGCTTGCTTCATGATCGCATGGAACTGCACAAGCGGTTCGATAGTCCAGGGTAGGTCCGGAGGTCTCGATGTCATTTACCGTCCCCTATGCCGCTGACCCTGCCCGGTACGAGAAGGGAATGCCCTATCGACGAACAGGGCGCAGCGGGCTCAAACTCCCCGCGATCAGCCTGGGCCTGTGGCAGAACTTCGGGGGTGACGATGTGTTCGAAGTGGGCCGCGCCATCTTGCGTCGCGCATTCGATCGCGGAGTCACGCACTTCGATCTCGCGAACAATTACGGGCCGCCGTACGGGTCAGCGGAAGAAAATTTCGGCCGCGTTCTCGCCACCGATTTCTCGGCCCATCGTGACGAGCTAATGATCTCGACCAAGGCTGGGTGGGACATGTGGCCAGGCCCCTATGGTGACGTCGGCTCGTCGAAGAAATACCTCATCGCCAGTTGCGATCAGAGCCTCCGACGGATGGGCCTCGACTATGTCGACATCTTTTACTCCCACCGCGTTGATCCTGCCACGCCGCTCGAAGAGACCATGGGCGCGCTGGTGCAGCTCCACCGCCAGGGCAAGGCGCTGTACGTCGGCATTTCGTCCTATGATCCCGGCCTGACGCGCCGTGCCGCGGCGATCCTCGCCGAAGAACGCGTTCCCTTGTTCATCCATCAGCCCAGCTACTCGATGCTCAATCGCTGGATCGAGAAGGAGTTGCTGGCAACGCTTGGCGATCTCGGCACCGGGTGCATCGCCTTCTCGCCGCTCGCACAGGGTATGCTGACGTCCAAGTATCTGGATGGCGTTCCCCAGGATGCGCGGGCCAGCCGCGGCGGATCGCTCTCACAAGGGTTGCTTACCGATCGAAATCTGACGGCTATCCGGACACTGAACGAGATCGCCAAGGCGCGCGGGCAGTCGCTTGCCCAGATGGCGATCGCATGGGTTTTGCGCGATCGGCGAGTTACGTCCGCCCTGATCGGTGCGCGCACCGTGGAGCAGCTGGATGAGTCGCTGAACGCGGTCAACCGGCTCGACTTTGCAACCGACGAGCTCAGCGCGATTGATCGCGCTGCAGAAGACGGCGGAATCAACCTGTGGTCAGAGTCGTCCGACATCGACACGCTTCCGTCCGCTCAGGGCGTCCCCGCATAAGGCATTTGTTGGCGGACAACGCACAATCGGCGTGTTCGCGATTTTCCGTGCTATCCCGGCGCAAGCTCACGAGCCAGCATGGACCAATAGGTTCGAAAAACGAGCCTCAGGCCGCTGCGAACGCTACGCGAAATGGGCCGCTCGTTCATTGACGCGGTTTAGTATTTGGTCTGCCTTTAGCCAACCTGCTCCTATCTGGAACGATGATGGGATGTTTCCCTTCGGTGGACCTGTTGGACCGATGCGGATCCAAGCGCATCGTTCGTTCATCAAGAGCGCCTGACAGGTCCTCTGGAACCTCCCGCCAGATCACCGCGTGAACGGCCGCTGCAAGTCTCGTTCAGGCGAGGCGCATCAGCCAGGCTCCATGCCAGCTTTATCGGCCGTTCGCCGATGAGGAGATTGCTGATGTTTCGCAAGTTGATCCTGTCCGCATCGCTTGGCCTGTCGGCTTTGGCTACCCTTGCTCCAACCGCCGCCTTTGCCCAGAGTTACGGGAGCTGGAACGCACCATACGGTTCCGCCGATGGCTATCAGGACCGCCGCTACGACGATCGGCGCGATTACGACGATCGCGGAAGGTATCGAGCGCGCCAACGTTGGATTGCACATCACCGTTGGGAGCAGGAAGAACGTCGCCGCGAATGGCAGCGCGAACATTGGCGCGGAGGCGATGACCGGCGCGATGGCTGGAACCACGATCGACGCCGTGGGGATGACCGTGGCGACTATTAAGTTTGAGACGTCCCGCGACGTTGCGCCCGGTCAGTAATGGCCGGGCGTTCTCTTATCGGACCGGAAACCGGTTATCGGCCGATCCCCGGCCGTCGCGAGCGATACCGCACAAGCCTCTTAAGGGCACCCCTCGCTTTCTTCCGAGACCGACCGCTTGGTCCAGGCCCGCAGGCCGACGGGCAGGATTCCGGGTGGGGGTGGCGACAGGTCATCGACATGGCGCAGCTGGCGGCATGACCGGCATGCCAATCCAAGGCGGTCGGGATAGAACGCTTTGGTAAACCCGATTTGGTGACCTGCGGGCCTGCGCGGCCACAGGGGGCGCCCTTTATCAGCCGACAGTCGCGTGGAACACATGTCCCACGCCGGCGGTCACCGCCATCGCGATCGATCCCCACAGCACCACCCGCAAGATCCCCGGCAGGATTGGCGCACCACCAACGCGCGACCCCGCCGCGCCGAGCACGGCAAGGGTGAGCACGGCAACAGCCGCGATCGCCCACAAAATGCCCGAAGCAGGAACCAGGAGCGCGGTCAGGAGCGGTGGAAAACCGCCGGCCAAGAAGGACGCCGCCGATGCAATGGCCGCCTGCAGCGGATTTGCGGTCGATGTATCCGTGATCCCAAGCTCGTCGCGGGTGTGCGCTTCCAGCGCATCATGCGCAGACAAAGCGGTCACGACCTCGATCGCCAGGTCTTTCGGCAAGCCGCGCTTGATGTAGATGGCAGCCAGCTCGCGCGCCTCATGATCAGGATCGGCCACGAGTTCGAGCCGCTCGCGTTCAATATCGGCCTTTTCGGAATCCGCCTGCGAACTGACCGAAACATATTCGCCGGCCGCCATCGACATGGCGCCCGCGACGATGCCGGCAACCCCCGTGAGGATGATCAGCGACGAGCCTGCCGCCGCAGCTGCAACACCGACCATCAAGCTTGAGGTGGAGAGAAGCCCGTCGTTTGCACCAAGGACCGCTGCCCTCAGCCAACCGATCCGCGTCACGAAGTGCGTTTCACCATGTCGATCGTCTGCGGGCACCTTTGCATCCTTCCTATAGGGTGGTTGCTACTTGACCCGGGCGGCCGGTGACGGACGCTTGGGGTAGCTCGAATACGCCTGGGTGTGCTCTGGCGCAGTCTTGCGCCGAAGGGGTCAATGCTCGGGGGAATCTGCGAGGGGCTGGGATGCTGGAGCAATGCCTTCGATCTGCTCCGGCGACACGGGAAGCGACGGATCAGGACTGGGCGTCTTCAGTGGATTTGAAGAAGGCGGCGCCTCGTCGCCGTGGATCGTTGCGGGCGCTGCCGGCGCGAAACGTCCATGTAATCCGTCGATCTCAGCTTGGCGCCGGTCGAGGTAAAAGGATCGTGAGGCTGCGTATGGGTCCGCACTTTCGTCGTGCAATTCATGCAGCTGATCGTCAAATTCGGCGCGATGGTCTAACGTGCTGACGATACCGACGGGTAGCGTGAAGGCCAGCTTGTTGAACGGCGCGCCGACGACAAACGGCAACAGGAACCGGTCCAGCCCACCGCCCACCAGATCGCGTACCGTCGTGGGACCGATGAGCGGGAGAAACAGGAAGGGCCCCGGCTTTATCCCGTAAAAACCGAAAGTGTCCGCAAACCCGTTGCGGCGGCGCGGCAGATGGAAAGGCTTACGCTTGGCCACATCCACCAGACCAGCACCACCGATCGTGGAATTGACGACGAAGCGCGCCAAGGTCGCTGCAGCTTTTCCAGGCTTGATCTGAAGCAGAAAATTCACGAAAACGTCTGGCTCGTGCAGGTTGTAGAGGAAATTCCGCAGACCGTCGCGGACCGGCGTTGGAAGGGTCTTCTTGTAGGCCATTGCCAGCGGGCCGACGAATGCGCGGTCGACAGTCTGCGTCACCGCAAAGGATTGCGCGTTCACAGCGCGAAGCGGGTCGACGGCTACCATATGTCGCCGCGCCGTGACGACGATTTCATCATTCCTGATCGCGGGTTTAGCGGAACGCACGCCCGGGACAGGCAGGGGGCCTGCGGTAGATTGATTTTCCTGTTCCACCGGCAAGGTCTCGGCGACGGCGGGTCGCATGATCGGGCTTTCGACACTCTGCGCGCTCGGCGGCAGGCTGACCGGATACGTCAGCGCGCCTGAGGGCACTGCGAGGAGCATGAAGGTTGATGCAATCATTTCGCCACGCCAAGCGACGTGGGAACACAGCACTGTCTGGCGTCGATCATCGGGGACTCCCGACCTGAAGTGGTCACAGCCTAAGACGACGCGATCTGCCAGCACCGCAGTTCGACCCGGGCGGGATGCGAACAATCATCGGACCGTGTGAAACCCGGACCAGACGTCGATCGCTTTGCCGTTACGTGGCTTGCCCGGGCTTGACGTTGCGCCGACTTCCGCTTGGTCCATCACCCTTTCGGTGGCAGAGACCTTAAGGATGGCGGTCATCGACGTTCCCTCCCCGCAGTCCGGTCTCAAGGACCTGTACCGGGAACACCGCGCAGCCCTGCTTCGGTTCGTTGCCGCTCGGTGCGGCGACCCCGCCGATGCCGAAGACATATTGCAGGATCTCTGGTTGCGGCTGGACACGGTGGGCACCGGTCCGATCGGCAACGGTCGCGCCTATCTCTTCCGCATGTCGCAAAACCTTGTCCTCGACCGATTGCGCGAGCGGCGCCGCCGCGAACAGCGCGATGATCAATGGACGACCGCAACCTTCGAGCGTGATATGCGCCTCCCCGACACGCCTGATAGCGCTGATGGTGCCGAGGTCGCCCTCATCAAGCGCCAGGATGCCGCGCTGCTCGCGCGCGCGATCGCGCAACTGCCCACCGGTGCAGGAAAGGTCTTGCGGCTGCACAAGCTCGACGGTCTGTCGCAGAGCGAAGTCGCGGCCACACTCGGGATCAGTCGGAGCGGGGTCGAGAAACATATGGCGGTTGCGATGGCGCATTTGCGACGCGCGCTGGCGGAGGACTGAGGTGATTCAATCGCGGCGGCGTCATGCGTTGGTAACACGAAAAAATGCACGCGGGGAATGTCGGCAAGAGGTGGCAGGGACATGAACGATTCAATCATCGAGCGGGCGGCAGAGTGGCACGCTGCGCAAGATGGTGACTCCATGGATTGGGACGCCTTTACGCTTTGGCTTGAGGCGGATCCGCGTCACCGTGTCGCATTTGATCAGATCGCGTTGCTCGACGATGATCTCGTCATGCAACGCGGTTCGATCGGTCGCACCCTGGGCGACGCTTCGATCGTCGATCGACCTCCGCGACACTGGCGGTTTCTCGCCACGGGTACCTTGGGCGCCGTCGCTGCCGCCTTGGCACTCATTGTTGGGTTGCCGTATGTCGCGAACGGGCCGGATCAGAGCGTCAGCTATGAGACCGCCAGGGGCGAGACGCGGCAGATCCTTCTGCGCGATGGATCCCGCATAACGCTCGCACCATTGAGTGTGTTGAAGGTCGGGGACGCGCGGCAATCACAACTCGCTCTGGCAGGCACTGCATATTTCGACATCAAGCATCGGTCGGACCGCGCGCTTACCATCGCGGCCGGCGGCTTGGTGGTTCGCGATATCGGTACCGCATTCGCGATCGATTCGGGTGCAGATGGCGCTCGGGTCGCGGTTGCTGAGGGATCGATCAACATTGCTTCGACGGCTTTACCAAGTTCAGTTGCGCTGACGGCAGGGCAGAGCTTCACGACGAGCAAGGCGGCGGCCACTGCGGTGCGCGGAGCGCAGCGCGCCGATTCGATCGCAAGCTGGCGACATGGACAACTCGTCTACGACAAGACCCCGCTTGCGCTGGTCGTTTCCGATCTCGGGCGCTATGCGTCGACTACGGTGACGATCGACCCGACGCTCGCCAGCCGCCGCTTCTCTGGGATTCTGACGATCGGTGATGGAACGGGTCTGGTTGACGATGTCGCCGCGATCATGGCGCTCGACGCGCGTCCAGTGGGCAAGGGCATTCGCCTGGAGCCTGCCCGCAAGCCTTAGCCTGGTTACGCCCGCCGCCGCCCAAAGGGACGCGACTCCGATAGCGATTGATGTGCCAGCCGGGACGCTGCGGCAGAGCCTCGCGATTTTGGCGCGCCAAACCGGTGTGTCGATCGGTGGGACCGAACTCATCACTGCAGAGCATGTCCCAGCGGTAAAAGGGTACCTCAGCGCAGACGCAGCCCTCGTACGCGTCTTGCGCGGCACATCGCTGATCGCGGTGCGGATCGCGCCGGCGCTGTTCCGCCTCGAGCGCCGCCCCCAACGGACCCGGGCTGCTAAGCGGCGATCGCGCCCCGTTCCGACGTCCGGAGGGGACATTGTCGTGACCGCCACCAAACAGTCGACGGCGCTCAGCGAGGTCGCGGTCCCGCTCGTGGTCCGCGACACAGCCGCACTCGACCGACTGGGCGACGCGCTCGATACCGGTGCGTTCGCAAGCGCCATCACCGGGCTCTCGGTCACCAATCTCGGCCCGGGTCGCGATCGGCTGTTCGTGCGCGGTATCGCCGACAGTCCGTTCGATGGTTTCGGCCAAGCCAGCGTGAGCGTCCAGATCGACGATGCGCGCGCGACCTATGATGCGCCCGACCCCGACCTGCGGCTGATCGACATGGCGCAGGTGGAACTGTTGAAAGGACCGCAGGGCCCGCTCTACGGTTCGGGCGCGCTCGGCGGCGTCTACCGTCTTGTCCCGGCCAAGCCGGATCTCGAAGGTGCGAGCGGCTGGTCACAGCTCGGTCTCGAGACGACCCGCCAAGGCGGTGTCGCGGGCTCGGTCGAGGCGGTGGCCAACGTTCCGATTCTTCCCGATCGCCTGGGAATTCGCGCCGTCGCCTATCGGATCGGCCAAGCCGGCTGGATCGACGATTCGACGGGAAAGCGGGACGTCAACCACGGTCAAACCACCGGCGGCAGAGTGGCGATACGCGGGCGGGTCGGATCGGACTGGACCGTCGACGCGGCAGGCTTGGTACAACTTTCATCCGTGGCCGACAGCCAGTACGTCACCGGATCATCAAAGGGCTGGACGCGCGCCAGCCATCTTGCCGAGCCGCAGGATACCGATTTCGCGCTGTTCGACCTCGCGGCGACCGGTCCGATCGGCGGACTTACGTTCACGGGCAGCGCCAGTCTTGCCAACCAGCAATTGCAGGCGACCTATGATGCTGGTTCGGCCGCCGCACTGCTCGGCGGCAGCGCGCCCGCGCGCTATCTTGATCATCGGCGCTACCAGGTGTTCAACGCCGAGGCGCGGATCGGGGCGACGTCCGGACCGATCACCTGGCTAGGGGGCGCCTCCTTGCTTGGCGCGACAACCGACGCCTCGGGCGTGCTCGCTGATCCGTCCGGAATGCGTAACATCTTGGAATTCCGGCGTCGCATCACAGAGGTCGCGCTGTATGGCGAGGCGTCAACAGGCCTAGGCCGAAGCGTGCGCGCGACGCTGGGCGCGCGGCTGTTCGGCTCGGCGGTCGATGACGAACGCCGCCAGGATGACGCGGTTGCAGGACTCACGCGGACCACAATTCGCCTCAGTCCGAGTGCGACGCTGAGTTGGCATCCTGGCGCGCGGTTGCTGGTGTTCGCGCGCTACGCGAGCGCGCTGCGCCCCGGAGGGGTCGAATCGACAGGTCAGGAAGGCGTGACCCCAACCACCTACCAATCGGATGAGCTGCAATCCTACGATCTTGGTATGCGCTGGTCGTGGCCACGTCAGTCGCTCACCTTGGATGCCGACGTGTTCGCTTCGCGCTGGCAGCGCGTCCAGGCTGATCATCTTGAAGCAAGCGGGTTGGTCACCACGCAGAACGCCGGCAACGCCGGCAACCATGGGATTGACGTATCGCTCACCTGGGCGCCGATACGGTCGTCAACACTCGCCATAGGCGCGCTCGTGCAACATGCCCGGATCGATCCGGGCGCAGGAGCGCCGGACGATCGGCGTCTGCCGATAGTACCGGATCTCGCTGGGCATATCGAGCTGGAACGTCGCTTCGCCGCGCTTGGCTGGCGCATGCGACTCGGCGCCCGCGCCACGTATACCGGCACATCGCGGCTGAGTTTCGACCCGACGCTCGATCGCAAAACCGCTGCGGCTACCCTCGTATCGACATCGCTGACGGGCGAGCGCGGG
The DNA here is from genome assembly GCF_017875905.1 of Sphingomonas sp. PL20. NCBI lineage: Bacteria > Pseudomonadati > Pseudomonadota > Alphaproteobacteria > Sphingomonadales > Sphingomonadaceae > Sphingomonas > Sphingomonas sp. PL20. The sequence continues at coordinate 3,942,136 of NZ_JAGINH010000002.1, forward strand.
CCGTGGCGGTGGCGCCTCGCAATCGACAATGTGTTCAACAGCGCGAGCGACAGCTTTGCCTTCGGCAACCCTTTCTCGATCCGGCTCGGGGACCAGCATACCCCGCTGAAACCTCGCTCAGTCGCCTTGTCGCTTCGGCGCAGCTGGTAAATTCAACTTTGTGAACTGAGGTGGTCGGACTCCTCTGGCGTCTTGGCAGTATCGACGCCGAGGAGCTTGGATGCCGGAAGCCGCAGTCACGCGATTGATCGCCACTCGCTATGACGCCGTTCACGGCGCCGCACGCGTCGCGGACTATCCCGAATATCTCTCTGTGCCCGGCGAAGCGGGTCCTTGCGCCACTCTCGGTTTTCGCCGCGCCAGCCAAAGCGCGTTGTTCCTGGAACGCTATCTCGATGCACCGATCGAGCAGGTTCTGACTACGCGCTTCGGCCGCGCAATTGACCGGCAGGACATTGTCGAACTCGGTGACCATGCTTCGGTGCGTGCGGCGGCCACAATCGCTTTGTGGCACCGCGCGGCGCACGAACTGGCCGACCAAGCGGAGTTTGCGGTAGCAGTGCTGACTGCGCCGCTTCGCGCAATGTTCAAGCGCCTCGACCTGACAATCGTCGAGCTGGCCCCCGCCCGCGCCGAACGTCTTGGCTGCGCAGCCGACCAGTGGGGGCGCTATTACGCGCTGGACCCCGTGCTGTGCGCCGGGGCGATTGCCACCGGCCGAGAACGGCTTGCGCTTTCCGACGCGAAACGAGGAAAACACCGATGAACTCGATCCGGTCCCGCATCGACTATCACGCCACGGCGCGCGGCGACGCGCTGGCGCTTGTCGACTGCAGCGGAATGTCCCTGACCTGGTCCGCTCTTGCTGGCCTGCTTGAGACGTCCATCCCTGCCATCGTTGCGCAGTTTGACCAAAGCCGTCCGGTGGCGTTGCGTGCGGATTACAGCGTCGCACGGTGCCTGCTGGAGCTTATCCTGCTGGATCGCGGCATTCCGGTCATTGCGATCCCCGCCTTCTTCACCGATGCGCAGGTCGAGCAGACGCTTGAGGCCGCCGGATGCCCGGTCCTTGTTACGCAGATCGGGATTGATCCCCAGGACCCGCACCCCCTTCGGCTCGTGACCCATTGCAGCGTGCGCGACCGGGTGGCGCTTCCCGAGGGCACGGCCATCATCAGTTTCACGTCCGGCTCAACGGGATCCGCAAAGGGGATCTGCCTGTCCGCGGATCACGTCAGCGCCGTCGCCGCGTCCGTCGTCTCCTACCTCGGGACCGAGCATGCCGGGCGGCATTTGCCGCTGCTGCCGCCTGGGATCCTGCTCGAAAGCGTCGCCGGGTTCTACGCGACCATGATCGCGGGCGGAAGCTATGTCGCGCATTCGCAGCTAGCCGTAGGCCTTGCCAATCCGTTTCGGCCGGACTTCGCGCACATGATCGCGACGATCGACGCGCACGCGATCACCTCGTTGATCCTCGTTCCGGAATATCTTGCGGGCCTGGTGCGTACGCTCGAAGCGAGCGGCCAGCGTTTGCCACGCCTGACACTGGTCGCGGTCGGCGGCGCGCGGATCGATCCCAGCCTTCTTGCACGTGCGGCACGGCTCGGTCTGCCGGTGCGTCAAGGCTATGGGATGACCGAATGCGGCTCTGTCGTCGCGCTCGAGCGCGGCGACGAGGCGGTACGCGGGAGTGTGGGAACCAGCATCGGCCTGAACACGATAGAGCTCGCGCCCGACGGAGAGATCGTGATCACGGGGCCGATGTATCTCGGCACGATCGGCGCGCCACGCACGAGCGGGCCCCTGTCTACCGGCGATATCGGCCGGATCGACGAGGCAGCCTGCTTATGGATCGAAGGCCGCAAGTCCAACCTGATCATCACGAGCTTCGGGCGCAATATCTCGCCCGAATGGATCGAGGGCAGCCTGACCGCGCAGCCAGCGATCCTGCAGGCGATGGTGCGCGGCGACGGTAGATCCGAGCTCGATGCGCTGCTCGTTCCCGCCACGCCCGATGCCGACATCGCCTTCGCCGTTGCCGAGGTTAATGCAGCGCTTCCGGCTTATGCGCGGATCGCCCGCTGGCACATCGTCCCGCCCTTTACGCCGACGAACGGCCTGCTCACCGGCAACGGTCGCCTAAAGCGCGCCGCGATTGCGAAAACCTATCCGGAGACCTCTGCCACCATGCCGTTCTTCGACCGCCTCGTTTCCGAGACACGCGAGGCGCAGGCGCGCTTTGCCATGGTGCCGCAACTGCAAGCCGGCCTGACCGGCCGGATCAGTCGGTCGGATTACATCGCGTATCTGTCGCAAGCCTATCACCACGTGCGCCACACCGTCCCGCTGATGCAGGAGGCGCGGGCGCGGTTGCAAGACCGACCGGTGCTGGTGCGCGCGCTCGATGAGTATATCGAGGAAGAGACCGGCCACGAGCATTGGATCCTGGAAGATATCGATGCGGCCGGTGGCGATTCGGCCGTGGTGGCGGCCAGCGCGCCCGATGCGACCACTGCCGCGATGGTCGATCACGCCTATCGCACGATCCGCGAGGGCAATCCGGCGGCCTTTTTCGGCATGGTCTATGTGCTCGAAGGGACCAGCATCGCCATGGCGAGCAGTGGTGCCGATGCCGTACGCCAGGCGCTTAACCTGCCGGCTGAGGCCTTTCACTATCTCACATCGCATGGCGCGCTCGACCAGGACCATATGGTTTTCTTCGAAAATCTGATGAACCGCATCGACGACCCCGCCGACCAGGCGGCGATCGTCGCGATGGCGAACGACATCTTTGCGCTGTTCGGCGCGTTGTTCGCCGGCATCGCGCTGGAGGACACGCATGTCGCGGCTTGAGGGCAAGGTGATCGTCCTGACCGGCGCTGCCGGCGGCATCGGATCGCTCGTCGCAGCACGGCTACAGACGCTGGGCGCGCACGTGACCGGTGTAGACCGTGCACGCTGCCCGGATTGCAACGACCATATCGTCGCCGATCTGGCCGATCCGCAGGACCTTGCACAGCTGGCCGAACGCCTGACCGTCTTTCCGGTCGATATCCTCGTCAACGTCGCAGGGTTACAATATTTCGGACCTTTCGAGGATCAGCCGGCCAACGCGCTGCGCACCGGCTATCTCGTCAATCTGGTCGCGCCAGCCACGCTGATCTCCGCGGTACTGCCTGCGATGCGGCGAGGTGGATCGGGGCAGATCGTCAATATCGGCTCGGTCATGGGATCGGTCCACTATCCCTTCTTCGCGGCGTATTCGAGCGCCAAGGCTGGTTTGCGAGGGCTCAGCGAAGCGTTGCGGCGCGAAGTGCAGGCCGATGGAATCGCTGTGACCCATATCGCGCCGCGTGCCGTTCGCACCGCGTTCAATACCGCGGCGATCAACCGCTTTATGACGATGACGGGCATGCGCGCCGACGAACCCGGCTTCGTCGCCGACCAGATCGTCAAGGCGATCGTCGATCGCCGCAAGGACGTTTCGATCGGCGCCCTCGAAGCCTTTTTCATGCGTCTCAATGGCCTGTTCCCCCGCCTCGTCGACGTCGGCCTCGCCGGACAGGCGAAACAGGCGCGTCGCCTCTTCCTGCCCTGATTTGGAGACCCATGATGATCGCACGAAATGTCCGCCGCGCCTTGGCCTTGCTCGCCACCGTTGCGCTGGCTGGCAGCGCGGCTGCCAGCAACAACCCCGCCATGGATGTGCAAGTCGCACGGATCGATACCGGCTGGCAGCATATCCGCTATCAGGTTGGCGATCGCGACGAGCAATATCGCCAGCTCGACGTCCTCGCCCAACAGGCAGCACAAGTCGCGGCGCGCTTTCCTGGACGCGCTGAGCCGCTGCTGTGGCAAGGGATCGTGACGAGCGAGGAAGCCGCGCGCGCGACCGTATTCAAGCAGCTCGGACTTGCGACTGCGGCGCGCAACATCCTGGAAAAGGCAAAGGCGATCGATCCCAATATCGCAGATGGTGGGATCAAGATGAGCCTCGGCGTGCTCTATTACCGCGTGCCCGGTTTCCCGATCGGGTTCGGCAGCACCGCCAAGGCGCGCGCTTTGCTGCAGGCCGCGATCGCGCAGGATCCGCGCGGCCTCGACAACAATTTCTTCTACGCCGACTTCCTCAACGCTGAGGGCCAGCCAGCCAAGGCCAAGACGTATGTGCTTCGCGGCCTTCAGGCGCCGGTCAACACGGCGCGTCCGGTCTGGGATGCGGGCCGGCGCGCCGAGGCGCGCGCGCTGCTCGCCAAGATCGACGCCAAGCTGGCGCACACCTGAGCGTGACGCTTGGCCATGCCATTGGACGGCAGCTGGAACATCCCCGCGGACTTGGAGGATGGTTGACCGGTCGTGTGATGCGCGTCGTCAATGCGCATCCGACCGCACTGACGATCGACGCTCTGGTGGTGCAGGCCGGTGACATCGTCCTCGACATGGGGTGCGGTACCGGCGACGCGCTTGACGCCCTCGCGCGCAAGGCGGGCTCCGGCGTGGTCTACGCGCTTGACCAATCCGACGCCATGTTGGCGGTCGCCCGCAAGCGCCATGCGCGCCGCATTCGAGCCGGCTCGATCGTACTGAACCACGGGAACTTCGCTGCGTTGCCGTTCGCCGACGCCAGCTTCGATCGGGTGCTCGCTTCGAACGTGATCTACTTCTGGAAAGATCCCACCGCGGTGCTGGTCGAAATCCTGCGCGTGCTCAAACCCATGGGTCGCTTGGCGGTTTACGCCACCGACGGCACCGACATGGCGAAATGGTCGTTCGTGAAGCACGGTACACACACCTTGTACACCGAAGCCGCGCTCGATCGGCTCATGGCAACCGCACCCGGTAGCGCCCGTTTTCGCCAGCAGCGCGTGGCGGTCGGGTGGGGAATCCACGGCCTCATTGCGACACTTGATCGGTCGCCCGGATGAGGCAACCGCTGCATTTCTGGCTCTATGTCGGCCTCGGCATGATCCTGATCATTTCCTCCGTCGTGCGTTTGCCCTTCATCCGTGCCAATCGCTGATCGGGGCGGCCCCTGTTAGGAAACTCAATGTACCAAGCGTTCCTTCGCCGCTACCTCGACGTGCTCGCATCGATCTACATCTATAACGAGCATCGCGGCTACACGAGTATCGATCGTGTCCTGGAGGCAGTCCAGGCGCGGTGCCCCGATGATGCCGTTTTCATCGCTGCGATCCGGAAACACCGCGCCGATGAGCGCAAGCACTATGTCATGTTCAAGCGCTGGTTCGAATTGCGCGGCATCATGTCGCTAAAGGTTGATCGTGCGTGCGGACATATCGATCGTTTTGTCGAGATCGTGTTCGGCACGACGATCGACGCGCTCGATACAGAGGCCGTGATCGCGAGCGACGCATTGTTCGAGCGCCTCTGCCGGGTGATCATGCTGACCGAGATGCGGGGCATGCGGCAGGTCGCCACCTTGCTCAAGTCACCGCTGTTGCGCTCCGATCCTGTGCTGGTGAAGATTTTCAGGATCGTCGAGCGTGACGAGCCGAGCCACTGGCAGCCCTATCAGGCGTGGCTGACGCGGACGAACCGGTCCCAGGCCAAATGGCATGAACGCCTGACCGATTTCTGGATTCACCGCGAGCTCTTGTTCATCAAGCTGCCGATCGTATTCCTCAATCCATGGCTGCCGCGGCGCCGAGACTGGGCCGATGCCGCTGAAGTGGAAGCCAAGCCGCAGCCGATCGTCGCATAGCCCTCGGCGTCCGCTCGTCTGCATCACCGTAATCCACGCTGTGAATTCGGCCAGGCTGGCAAAGCCGACTGCGGTACACTGCGTCGGTGGCGTCTTGTCTATGAATGGGTAAGGCGATGGGCGGCAAGCACGAAGACATGTCGGCAAGCGGTCAAACGGCCGCTGTGGAGGGGGAAAGATCGCTCGCGGAATGGACGAGGATTTGGCGCGAGGTCGCTCCCGATATCCTCGCGCTTCATCCAATGGGACCGGCTACGGAAGTGGCAGCGACAGCTGAAACACGATCGGTCAGCACGCTCTGGAGAAGCCCAGAAACACATCGCCTGCTCGAGATACTCGCATTCATGCCGCCCGATTTCACCGACCAACGGATTTCGCTCGTTGCCGCAATCAGGCAAAACATCTGCGAGCACGACGTCACCGTTGAGCACGCCGCCCTCGATCGGGTGATGCAGGCAATGGAGTTGGTCCCGCGCGAGTTGTTCGTGCATCCGGACGTGTCCGAACTCGCCTACCTGCCGACATCGATGGACATCGGTTGCGATCAGACCATCTCCAATCCTCATATCGTGGCGGCAATGACGCTGGCGGCAGATCTCCCCGATGACGCCAATGTTCTCGATGTGGGGACCGGGTCGGGCTATCAGGCCGCAATTCTGTCGCTGCTTGCAGCGTCCGTCACCACGATCGAAATCCTTCCCGCCATGGCCGACCGCGCGCGCGATCGCCTCCGCACTTGCGGCTATGGCAATATCGAGGTGCGGTCGGGCGATGGCTTCAGCGGCGCACCGGATCGTGCCCCGTTCGACGCGATCATCGTAGCTGCCGCGGCGGCGTACGCCCCTGGCCCGTTGCTGGAGCAGCTCGCACCGCGTGGCCGCTTGATTATGCCGATCGGACCTTCGGCGGAAAGCGATCGGCTGACCGTCATGACCAAGATGCCATCGGGCGGATTCGAAACGCGCTCCCTGGGACCGGTGAAGTTCGTGCCGCTGACGGGCGCTGGCCAGCGGTGAAGCGCGCTACAGACGGCCGGGTGCGATGCGGCCACTCCGGCCAATTCATACGAAAGCGGCAACCCTGGGCGTACTGAGCTGTGCGCGGATGCGGCCGCCGTTCGATCGGCGCGGCCATACTGTGTCACAGCATCCGCTGAACGGTTCGATCTTTGACGATGACCAGATGATAGACCGCGCCGAGAACATGCAGGCCGATCGCGACGAGCAAGACGATCGCGACCGTCTGATGAACGTCCCCGAGGGTCATGCCCAGAGGCGATCCGGCCGCGGACAGCGGTGGCAGCGGGATGACGCCAAACAGAGTAACGCGCCAGCCGCGCGCAGAGGCATTCGCCCATCCCAAGAGGGGGAGTGCGACAAGCAGCGCGTACAGCGCACTATGTGTCGCGCGCGATACAGCCTGCATGGCCGACGACAGCGAAATTGGCGGGGTCGGAGCGGGGTGCGTGAGGCGCCACCCCGCCCTGACCAGCATGACCGCGAGGATCGCCATCCCCACCGACAAATGCCAAGCGATGAGACCTACGGGCTCGATGCCGCGATGAATGTCCGGCATGCTCCATGCAATCGCGAACTGCGCCACGACCAGTATGACGATTGTCCAGTGCAGCAGCTTGGCGACACCGTCGTAACCCTTATCTTCCGTCGCCCGCATCGATCGATCCCTTCAGTTTGCGCGAGGCGCTACCTCTCAATACCACCGACACCGTCAAATGCGGAGGTTCGGGCCGCCCTCGCCCCGACCGATGGCATTGCCGCCGGTGCAGGCCGCCACCAAAGCTCAGGTCAGGCGCTTCGCCATATCGAGGTGCTTTTGCAGATCAGGCAGAGCATCGCGCGCCAGCGCCTTGACGTCGCTCGGCGCGTCGCTCTTCGCTTCCTTTGTAAAATCGGAGATATCGCCCTTGTGGTCGTCAATCATATAGCTGACGAATTCCTTGTCGAAGGCAGCGCCGCTGAGACCCTGCAGTTTGGTGCGCTCCTTGCTCGCTTCCGGCAAGAGGTCGCTCGGCGGCGTAAGCCCGTAATGGGCCGCGATTGCAGTAGCTTTTGAACGAGCCTTGGTGTGATCCGCGACGAGCGCACGGCCATAATCTGCAACAGCAGACCCACCCTTGCTCGCCGCGATCGCTCCAAGCGTCATCTCTGAATTGTCGCCTTGGATCGCTTTTGCCAGAAAGGCGTCAGGGGCTAGCGGACGCGAACATCCAGTGGCCAATAGGAGTGGAAACAAAAAGGCAGAAAGTTTCGCTCGCATAACAGGCTCCTGACCATGGTTTGCCAAAACGCAGAATCTGAAGCCGGCCCAGCTTCCGCGGGTGTCACGCAGCAAAGACGCCGTCGCTGCGAAAACGCCCCACCTTGGAAGATAAATATTTCTGGGTTTTTCGCGTCCTAGAACGGTGTGCATCAGCGAAGCATGATCGGGCCGCAGTCTAGATCATCCGCACGAGTGTGCATTGATGAGATGTAAAACTGCACGCGGACCCCTCGCGCTGGCGCGCGACCTCGCTCTAGGCTGCACGTGCCCGTGCACCCCCGAGCCCCTGAAGGGTCTCGGCCGATGGTGACGTCCGCTTGGGGCCGGCCGGCGTTGCCGTCCGAATAGGGACGCCGCGCAGCGGCGCGACGGCGTCTTTGTGTGGCCACTCCCAGCAAGCGGGGAATGGTCGGCGCTCCCTGCTAGGCCCGCCCGCAGCGGCTGCAAGTCGGGCTATGCCCGACTGCTCCACTACCGTTTCGCCCCTTCGGGTGCAGCCGCCGCTCAAGCGGGCCTCTCCAGTCGCCCTCGCCGCCCACCCCCCGCTTTCCGGGGGTGGCCATGGTGGTTTTTGGGCGGCGTTGGAGGTGAGCCATGGGGTCGAGCAACACAGCGCGTGCCAAGGGTCGGTGTTCGGGAAAAGGCAAGGTGCAGGGGGCGGTTGCCTCGCCCGAGACGGTCGCTCCACGCGGGGACGTCTATAGGCAAGTTACCAACCGGATCATTGCCGAACTGGAGGCGGGGCGGTTTCCTTGGGTTCAGCCGTGGAAGGCGAGCGGCACGGTCGCACCCGGCATGCCGCGCAACGCGCTTACGGGTCGCGCTTATTCCGGGATAAACGTCCTGATCCTGTGGGCGACCGTGATCGAGCGGGGTTATCCGTCGCAGAGCTGGCTGACCTTCCGGCAGGCGATCGAGGCGGGCGGGTGCGTCCGCAAAGGCGAGCGTGGCACCACCGTGGTCTATGCGGATCGCTTCACACCGGAGGGCGAAAAGGTACGTGCGGCCGAAAGCGGGGACGATCCCCGGCAGGTCGCGTTCCTCAAGCGCTTTACCGTCTTCAATGTCGCGCAGTGCGAGGGGCTGCGCGAGGGACTCGCAGCCGATCCGGTGCCTTTGCCCGACGAGTGTGCGGTGCCGCTGGCCGAGGAGGTCATCGCTGCCAGCGGTATCGCCTTTCAGATCGGCGGTTCGCGCGCCTTCTATGCGCCCGGCCCCGATCTCGTGGTGGTTCCGCCGCAGGCTGCGTTCTTCGATTCCATCAACTATTACCGGACCTGCCTGCACGAACTGACCCATGCGACAGGCCACAAGTCCCGGCTCGCGCGCGATCTCGCCAATGCATTCGGGTCGGAAGGCTATGCGCGCGAGGAACTGGTCGCCGAACTCGGCTCGGCCTTCCTGTGCGCAGCGCTGGGCATCGTGCCGACCGTCCGGCATGCCGATTATCTGGCCAGCTGGCTCGACGTGCTGCGCGGCGATGCCCGCGCGATCTTTCGCGCCGCCAGTGCCGCCAGCAAGGCCGCCGACTGGCTGCTTGCGCGGCATCAGAACGCAACCGCCGAGCGCCCCGCGCTTCGCGACGCCGCGTGAGCGCAGTGTGTCTTCTCCCCTATCTGAAGGAGCAACCGTCATGGAATTGCTGACCCCGGACCTGTGCGCGGTGCTGCACGCCAATGCGGAAAAAGCCGGTATGCCCGGCCACGACCCGGTGCCTGTCGTCAAACTGTTCAATCCCGTCGGGCCCGCCACATGGCTTGCGACAGAATTGGACGATGACGGCGACGTGCTGTTCGGCTTGGCCGACCTCGGGTTCGGCTGTCCCGAGCTTGGCTATTTCAGCCTGTCCGAACTGGCGCGCATCCGTTTGGGCGTAGGGCTCGGCATCGAGCGGGATATCGGTTTCGCCAGTGATTTCCCGCTGTCGCGCTGGGCAGAAGCCGCACGCGTGACCGGCTCGATCCTGAGCGCCCAATCCATCCTGCGGCGCGCGGGGCCTGCGCCTCTCCCCGAGCTTCCGTCCGACCCTGCCAGGAAGGACGGCTGACGCGCGGCGCGTTCCCGCCGTATCCAAACCGGCCCCGCTACCCCAGAGATCAACAAGGACGGGACCGGCACTCACAAGGAGTGATTCGATGAAACTCGATTTTATCGCCCTCGACAAGCTGTCCGTCAGCAAGACCAACATGCGCTATGCGAAGAAGGCCCCGGACGTGTCCGACATCCTGCCGACCGTGCGTAGCCGCGGTGTTCTCCAGACGCTGCTGGTCCGGCCCAATGGCGCGCCTGACGCCTTCGAAATCGTTGCGGGAAGGCGCCGCTTCCACGCGGCCCAGATCGTCGCCGCAGAGCGCGGCGAGGCCGAGCCGCTGCCGTGCGCGATCCTCGATGACGCCGACGATGCCGCCGCGATCGAAGCCTCGCTGATCGAAAATCTCGCGCGGCTCGATGCCGATGAGGTGACCCAATGGGAAACCTTCACCCTGCTGGTCCGCGAAGGCCGCAGCCTCGACGATATCGGCGATACCTTCGGCCTGCCCGCGCTGACGATCAAGCGCGTGCTGGCGCTCGGCAATCTGCTGCCGCGTATCCGCACCCTCTACGCCGCGCAGAGGATCGACCGCGCGACCGTCCGCCATCTGACCCTTGCCAGCAAGAGCCAGCAGAAAGCGTGGCTGGCCTTGCTCGACGATCTCGATGCCCGCGCACCGGTCGGTCACCAGTTGAAGGCATGGCTGTTCGGCGGTCAGTCGATCGCCGCCGCGCATGCGCTGTTCGACGTAGCGGCATATGCAGGCGCGATCGTCACCGACCTGTTCGGCGAGGATCGCTATTTCGCCGACGGCGACGCTTTCTGGAATGCGCAGAACGCCGAGATCGAGACGCGGCGTGCCGCCTATCCGGCGGCAGGCTGGGGCGACGTCGTGATCGTGCCGCCGTCCGAGCAGTTCGCGTCGTGGGACTATGAAAAGACCGCCAAGCGCAAGGGCGGGCGCGTCTATGTCGATGTCCGCAGCAACGGCGAGGTGGTGTTCCACGAGGGCTATCTCAGCCGCAAGGAGGCGGCGCGGATCGCCAAGGGAGAAAGCACTGCCGCCGCGCCCAAGCCCCTCCGTCCGGAGATGACCGGACCGCAGCAGACCTATGTCGATCTGCATCGGCACGCCGCCGTGCGCGCCGCGCTGATCGATGCGCCGGGGGTCGCTCTGCGTTTGATGGTGGCGCACGCCATCACCGGCTCGCACCTGTGGGCGGTGCGGTCCGAGCCGCAGTCCGCGCATAACGACGCCATCGCGGAAAGCGTCGAGAATGCCCAAGGCGAGGCCGTGTTCGACGCGCGGCGGCGCGCGGTGCTCGGGTTTCTCGGCTTCTCGCCCGAGGAGCCGACCGTGCTCGGCGGGTGTCGCGATAGTTCGGGCCCGTCTGGAGATCGCCTCTCGGCGATCTTCCTCCGCTTGCTCGAACTTCCCGATCCGGCGGTTCTCGATGTCGTCGCCATCGTCATGGGCGAAAGCCTTGCGGCAGGAAGCGCCATTGTCGAGGCGGTCGGCCTGCATCTGGGCGTGCGGATGGATCGCTACTGGCAGGCGGACGCTGCCTTGCTCGACCTGATCCGCGACCGGGAGGTGTTGCTCGGCATGACCGCCGAGGTCGCGGGGCCAATGGTCGCCGACGCCAATGCAGGCGAAAAGGCGAAGACACTGCGGCGGATCATCGCAGATCATCTCGGCGGTGTCGGCGGGCGTGAGAAGCGCGAGCAGTGGGTGCCGCGCTGGATGGCCTTCCCGCCGTCCGCTTACACCGCGCGCGGCGGCGTCGGCACGGTCGCGGCGCATGCCCGCATGATGGCGGCGCGCGAGGCGATCTATGCCGAACGCGTCGAGGAAGCGGCTGAGCAGGATGCCGCTCAGCCCCACAACGATGGCCCGGTTCAGGCTATTGCCGCCTGACACGATCGAGGCGGCGGGCTCGCCCGCCGCCCCCTTGTACCCGCGCCAAAATCCGGCCGCGCCGCGCGCCTGCGGCATGCGGCGCTGCCATAGGCAACAGGTCAGGGGTTTGCGGAACAGCGGTAGGTGAACCCGTCGAAGGCGCCTTTCTGCAGGGCGCGAGCTGTTGTAGAGTGAAGAAACAGTGGCGCTGTGGCGGTGGTGGAGAGCGCGTTCGATGACCCCGGTCGATGACTCCGGTCGATGACCCCGGTCGATGACCCCGGTCGATGACCCCGGTCGATGACCCCGGTCGATGACCCCGGTCGATGACCCCGGTCGTCAGGGAGAACGCTCGTGTTTCTGGCCGTCCCGATCCTGCTCCTCGTCGCCTTCATCATGGCCCGCCTGATGTTCCACCTTGCGCTCAATGCCTTGCCGGTGGCCGCTGCCGTGGCGGCGTTCTTCGTCGTCCGCTCAGCGGACGGCACCCTTGTGCAATCGCTCCTCGCCGCCGGCGGCGTCGCGCTCGCGGTCACCGCGTTCGGGCATGTCGCGATTCGGCATCTGTCCAACCCCGTCATGCGGGTTTTGGTGTTGCTCGCTTTTGCCGGACCGGCAGCCGTGGTCGCCTTCAATGCCGTCTGGGTTGTGTCGGCACCAGTCGGGAGCGTGGCACGCTGCGTCCTGGCAGTGACCGCTGCCCTCTTGGTCGGATCGGTCGCGTGGCAGAAGCTGTTGCAAAGAGGGACCTGAGCTTGGGGAGTGACGGCCGCAATCGCCATACGCTCGGAGCAGATGTTCCCGACTCCCCGGCCGGGACCGACGGCCTGGCTGAGGCAGTGTCGTTGCTGCAGCTTCAGCACGAACGAGTCGCCAAGCCGTAGACGTGGGTGCGGATGCCCGGATTTCGAGGGCCGAGCATGATCGCCTTTGCGCCACGACACGTCCTTCGTGGGATCAAGGTCGCCTGATGTCTCGTTGATGGCTGTCTAGCCGGAGGGCGGCTGCGCCTCGAGCGCCTGAGCCGCAACCGCGTGTCCGTCCCTTTCTTCCCCTGGGCTGAAGCCCATTCCTCGCGAGACAAGAAAGCGGCGTTCGCGCGGTCCTCCGCTTCGCTGCGGGCCGAGCTGCGGCGGCGCTCGCCTCCGGCTCCGCGACGCCATCGAGACGCATAGGGCGGCCTCGAAAAACGAAGGACTAAAATCATGGCGAACATCGGCAGCTTCAAGAAGGTCGGCTCTGAATATCAGGGCCAGATCGTCACCCTCAGCGTCCAGACCAAGGGCGTCCGGATCGTTCCCGAGGAGAACCGCAGCAACGACACTGCACCCAGCCACCGCATCTATGTCGGCCGCGCCGAGATCGGTGCCGCCTGGGCCAAGCGCTCCGCCGAACAGCGCGACTATCTCTCGGTCAAGCTCGACGATCCCAGCTTCACCGCCCCCATCTTCGCCAATCTGTTCGATGATGCAGAAGGCGAGGGCTATACGCTCATCTGGTCGCGGGCGCGCCGCGCCACCAACGACTGAGCCGACACGGCGCCCCGCCCGGGATCGGGCGGGGTGCATCTTCGCGCAGTAGAGCGACGGGCCGCCATTGGCGAGCAGGCGAACCGTCCATGGCGTTGCGCGGCAGTGGCGAGCCCGGTCCCGACCGACCCACCGGGTCGTTACCGGTCATAGCGTGGCTGGGAAAGGCACCAGGGTCCGCTCCGTCTGCTCCGCCCCCTCGTGCGGGACCACATCGATCGGCCGCGCGCTCGGCGCGCTTATAAGAGCAAGCCGCACGCGGCTACCGCGGTTCGAAGTCTTCCACTTACGCGTCGGCGTCGCGAACACGCCCCAGCGCTCCGGTCGCGATGCGGTTCTCATGGCGATGGATGAGCGTGGCCACGCGTCCTCCTGAAAGACCGACAGAGCGGCCGACGGCTTCGAAGGATCCCAGACTGCGGTACAATTCGATCAGGTGTTCAGCCCGGTGGTCCTGCTCCTGCCGGCTCGGGGCGGGAGGGACGGGTGGCTCGTGCTGTAGCGTTCCTAAATCCAGCGCCTTTGCCAAAAGGCGCCGGATTGCTTCCGCGCGATTCACCGGACCGGCCTGGATCCGCCACCTATCGAGTGCGGCTATCAACTCAGGCGGCAGATGCGCGGACACTTGGCCCGCCGCGCGTCGCCGGAGTTGATCGCGCCCCATCTTTGTCATGCGCCATCTCGTGCTTGCGGTGAGCAAAAGCGATTGCCTGTTATGACAAACCTATCAGATTGAACGCTATTCTTCAAATATCGCCATGTCGCGAAGCCAGTGCCCATGCGGGGGTAAATCACATGATCGGCATCGCATTGGCGGTGACCAGATGGCGCGCCGCTTTGTCGGCGCTGCGCGGCTGCGGCCACGTTTCGGCCCTCCCAAGTTCAGGGGATAGACCCCACCACGAGCTGGAATGGTCCGGATCGCTCGGTCCTTCCATGCTTCCTCCCCGACTTGGGAGGACCTGGCGATGGCCGGCGAAGACAAGGTGGACCGGTCAGCGCGGCGGAATCTGGATTTCGCCGGTTTCGCGCAGGAATTCCTGCGCCGCAACCCCGCCTATCGCCAGGACTATCAGGCGCTGGCGCACGATCTCTCCACATCTGCGCAGGAGGTGATGGCCCGTCGATGGGGCTTGTGCTTTTCCCTGTTCGCCGGACGCCGTCCCGGCTAGCGAACCGGCGCTCTGGCCGCCATCGACATCGCCCGCGACCGTCATTCTCGACGCGGCGCCCGCCGATATCGCCGACGCGCGGCCCCTGGATTTCCACGGCTGGCCGCTGATCCTCGCGGACCGCGCCTTGTCGGATGGGCGTCACCTTGTCCTGGGCGACGTGGATGGCCCCCATCATCTCTGGTTGCGCGCGACGCTACCCGGGCAGCCGCTCGCCTATATCATCGTCCGCGACCCGGCGATCGAGGTCCGCCGCCAAGCGGCGTTGCGGCTTGATCGCCGTATCGGAGGCGCGCCGCCGACGCGCAGCGCCGGCGCCTTTCGGCCAACACCGTTTCAGCGGCAGCGCCTCGACCTGTTGCTCGACATTCTCGACCTGGTGCAGACCCAACCCCGGCCGACATCGCACGATATTGCGCGTCGCCTGATCTATCCCGGCATGTCGATCGGCCGCGGCATGGAGTGGAAGTCGTCGACCGAGCGCCGGCGCACCCAGCGTCTGATCGAGGAGGCGCTTTCCCTGATGAGCGGAGGCTATCGCACGCTGCTCCGCGGCAGCCTCGGGGGGCGACAAAAGTCGACAGCCTGAAATAGCCGCTCCGGGGCGCCGGCCCTGCTTCGCCATTGTCCGCCGCATGGTTCCGCACCGACCCATGCCGGCCGGTGCATCGACGGAGGACGATCATGCCGCCAGAAGCCCTCGTACAGCGCCCGCGCTTCCTTAAGACACCCCATGCGGCGATCCATCTCGGCCTCTCCCCGCGCACGCTCGAAAAGCATCGCTGCTATGGAACCGGACCGATCTTTCGTCGGCTGGGCGGTCGTGTCGTCTATGCGATCGACGACCTTGAAGCCTGGGCGGCGATCGGCACGCGGCGCTCGACCTCCGATGCGGGCTCCGGCACCGTCTATCCGGCTCGGCGCCGCCCGGCCGAGTCATGATCCTGATGCCGCGCACCGCGCCTCCCGCTTTCAACGATCGCCGGCAGCTCGAGCTGTTCCGATCGGTGCCGGGCGACATCGCGCTCCGCGATGCGCAGGATCTGATGACCTGGCCGTTCTTCAGCCTCGCCAAGTCGAAGCGCACCGCCCCAATCGACTTCCGCATGGGCGAGACCTGGATTTCGGTCGAGGCCGTGCCCGAACACGGCATGGCGACGATCTGGGATGCCGACGTGCTGATCTGGGCGGCGAGCCAAATCGTCGAAGCCCGCGACGCCGGGCGGCCGACGTCGCGCCTGATGGCGACGACGCCGCACGAGATCCTGACCTATGTCGGGCGCGGCACCGGCCGCGACAATTACGATCGCCTGAAGGCGGCACTCGACCGGCTCCAGTCGACCACCGTCGCCACCTCGATCCGCCAGCAGCATCAGCGACGCCGGCATCGCTTCTCGTGGATCAACGAATGGCAGGAACGCCTCGACGCGAGCGGACGCCCGCTCGGCATTGAACTGATCCTGCCCGACTGGTTCTATGCCGGCGTCCTCGAGCGCGGGCTCGTGCTCACGATCGACCGCGCCTATTTCGATCTCACCGGCGGCCTCGAGCGCTGGTTGTATCGTATCGTCCGCAAGCATGGCGGCCGCCAGTCCGGCGGCTGGAGCTTCGACGTGTCGCATCTCCATCTCAAATCGGGCGCGCTCTCGCCGCTCAAGCGCTTTGCCTTCGAGCTTCGCGCGATCGTGCGGCGTCAGCCGCTGCCCGGTTACACGCTCGCCATCGAGCACGCTTTCGGTCGCGAGCGTCTGCGCTTCGCGCCGCTGCCGGTCGATCCGCTCGACGCCGCAATGCGCCGTCTCAAGCTCAAGTCTGTGGATAATCCGCCATGCTGATCGTCCTATCGGGAACCGACCGACACGTCCTATCGGGAACCCAGGAGTCGTCCTATCGGGAACCGGAATGTCCCCGAAACCCGCAGAAATCTGCGCGGAATCGGCGCCCCTCTAACGGTGCTAATAGAGAAGAATCCTTCGGATTCTTGCTAACGCTCCAGCGGCCTGTGGACGAACGCGGTACGCGCCGTCCCGAGCGCCGCTGTCGAGCGGCCGTCGCGGTGCCACCCAAGACTCGCGCTGGCGGGACCGGCGAGCATGCTATCCGCATGCCGAGCGGCGTCGCAGGTGTAACGCAGGTCCGTACTGCGCACGCTCTGAGCGTGCAAATTGTCTGCGCATCGCGCGCGCTGCATGCCGCCTCCGGTGACCCATCATGAGGCAACCTCTTCCCGGCAAGGGCGTCGGCGTGCGGACCGCCCCGGCATCGCGCAATGCCGCAACCGAGGTCGAACTCATCTGGATCGAAAAGCGTCTCGAGCACTGGATACGCTTCGGCCGAATTGCTGCCGAGCGCATCGTCAGCCGCAAGACGCGGGTCGTCTCTTTTCGACCGAATGCCGTGTTCGCGCTGTGCCGCTGGGCGTCCAATGACTACGGTACAGTCCATTCGCGCATCGATATCCTGCGCGCGGTCGGTCCGTGCGAAGCCTATACCACCGCTCCGTTCGTGCGGCCCGGCGGCGAACTGTATCTGTCGATTCAGGGCTGGGCCAAGGTCCGCGCGGTGCTCGCCGCAATCGACGCGGTCGAACATGCCGGCGTCGACCCGTGCGACGCGGCACCCGACCATTGGCGCCACGTCCACAACCGCTTGAGCGCCGGCGATGCGCCAAGACCCTACACCGCCGAGCGCCATGCCGCCTGGCTCAAGCGCAAGGCGATCGAAGGATGACCCGGCTCGGCTATGTCCTCGTGACCACCGTGTTTGCCGAACTGTTCGGCGGCCTGTTCGTCTCCGTCGCGCTGCTGGCACCGCATCCCCGCCTCGTCTGGAACGCGACCGCCAGCGCACCGATCGGGCTGTATCAGCTGACGGCGATCGACCGCCTGGCAGTCGGCGATCTGGTCGCCGTGATGCCGCCACCGGCGCTCGCGCGCTTCCTTGACGAGCGCCGCTATCTCGCGCTTGGCGTGCCACTGCTCAAGCATGTCGCCGCCCGTTCCGGCGCGACGGTGTGCCGCGCCAGCGCGCGCGTCACGGTCGATGGACGCGCGGTGGCGATCGCCCGGACCAGCGACAGTCACGGTCGCGCACTCCCGGTTTGGCGGGGCTGCCGCGTGCTGCGCGCGCACGACCTGTTTCTCCTCAACGCGGTCCCCGACAGCATGGACGGGCGATATTTCGGGCCGCTGTCGAGCGATCGCCTGCTTGGTCGTGCGACGCCGCTGTTCACCCGCGGCGCAGCCGACGCGTCCTTTCACTGGCGCGGAACTGACGCGTCAAACGCAGCCCTTCACCAGCAATAGGAGACCTCCCATGCAGATCGGTCGCTTTGCCCGCAACGGCGACACGTACGTCGGTCAGCTCGAAACGCTGGCGCTCACCGTGCCGTTGCGCATCGTGCCCGTTGCCGAACCCGGTGGGGAGCGTGCACCGGATTGGCGGGTGCATCTCGACGACGGCAATGCCGCGGCGGAGATCGGCGCCGGCTGGACCCACGAGCGCGAAGGGGGCGGCAGCTTCATCACCGTGCAGCTCGACTGCCCGACCTTCACGCGCCCGCTGCGCGCAAGTCTGCTGCAATCCCGGACGCAGGACGAGGTGCATGTCCTGGTATGGGCCCGGCAGAAACGTCGTCAGCGCGAGGATTGAGGGATGTCCTTTTGCGCACATGCCACGCGCATAAGCTTGGAACTGGCAATGGGGACGATCGCCATTGCCAGTCCTTCGGTTAGCGCTGGCGCCGTGCAGAAGAGTGTCCTCCCGGCCGCTGCTTCTGCGCCCACCTATGCGGATTGCGTCGCCGAAGCGGCGCAGCGCTTCGGCCTTCCCGAAACCTGGATTTGGGCCGTGATGCGCGCGGAGAGCCGCGGCGATCCGCGCGCGGTCTCGCGCGCCGGTGCGATGGGTCTCATGCAGATCATGCCCGCGACCTGGACCGGCTTGACCGCGCGTTATGCGCTTGGGTCCGACCCTTTCGACGTGCGCGCGAACATCTATGCAGGGGCCGCCTATCTGCGCGAGATGCTCGATCGCTATGGCGATCTCGGCATGGCGCTGGCCGCGTACAATGCCGGCCCGGCCCGCGTCGATGACTGGCGGGGGCACGCACGATCCTTACCGGCCGAAACGTCAGGTTATGTCGCCCGCATTGCATCCGCCGTCGGCGTTTCGGCTTCGCCAAGCGTCATCGTGCCGCGCGCGCCATCGATCACCTGGCGCAATGCGGCCCTCTTCACCGTGCGCAGGGATGGGGCTTCGGCCGGGACGAACGATGCCGTCCTTGCGCGCCCGATCGACAAAGCCGCTGCACCGGTCGTGCCGGAATTCTTGCAACGGCCAGCCGACCCGCTGCCAACCAACCCATTGTTCGTCGCGCATTCCGGTCGAGGCGCGCCATGAACGCCCGTGGGGTAGCCGTGCGTGCCGTGGCGGTCTGCGGGCCGGATTCCTGGCGTGATGACGTCGTGGAGAAGGGAAAGAAGCAGCGATGGCAAGATAAAAGCCGCGTCGGACACCGACGCTTTTGTGGTTGCGGAAGAGAGACTTATCCGTCGGACAGCGGGTCTGCGCGTCGGACGGAAACAGGCGCAATCGGCAGTCTGCCGCGGCGCGCGCGTCCGACAGCGCTTCTACGGGTGCCGGCATGAGCACCGACGACCAGGATTTTCGGGTTCGACCAGGCCGCAGCCGGGATGCCGGCGGCGCCGCGGGCGGCCGGTCGAAAAGCCTCGCCGCACAGGTCAGACGCGCCGGCGCGCGCTCGGGGCGGCCACGCATGCTCCATCCAAAAGGACGCAGCACGCGCGTCGGGGCCCGCGGTCGCGGCCGAAACGCTTTGCTGCGGATCCGCCGGCCCGCCAACGCGCGGCGCGTGACCGTCGTGGCCCGCGTGGTCCGGCATCGCGGTTCGCGATTTCGCGCGGCCCCGCTCGCACGACATGTCGCCTATCTCAAACGTGACGGCGTGACGCGCGACGGACGCGACGCCGAACTGTTCGATGCGCGCTCGTCCCAGGCCGATGGCGATGCGTTCGCCGAGCGCTGCGAAGACGATCGCCACCACTTCCGCTTCATCGTTTCACCCGAGGATGGCGCCGACATGACGGACCTGCGTGCCTTCACTCGCGAGCTGATGGACGACATGGCGCGCGACCTCGGCACGGAGCTCGACTGGGTGGCGGTAGATCATTGGAATACCGACAATCCGCACGTGCATGTGCTGGTCCGCGGCCGCGTCGATGATGGCTCCGACCTGGTTATCGACGGCGACTATATCCGGGACGGAATGCGGGGTCGGGCTGAGGCCCGCGCGACGCTGGAGCTTGGGCCCCGCAACGAGTCCGACATCCGAAGCGCGTTGCAGCGGGAGGTCGAAGCGGATCGCTGGACCAGTCTTGATCGGCAGTTGCAGGAGCGCAGCGACGGCCTGTCGGGCGTCATCGATCTGCGCCCCGGCGGGGATGACGAAGAGACGCGCCGACTGCTGTGCGGCCGCGTCGACAAGCTCGAGCGGCTCGGCCTCGCCGAACTCCACGAGCCAGGCCTCTGGACGCTGCGCGCCGATGCCGAGCAGACGCTGCGCGACATCCAGATGCGCACCGACATCATCAAGACGCTGCACAACGCGATGCAGCGCGACGGGCGCACGCCGGACCCAGCGGCTTTCGCGATCCACGACGCTGCCACGTCTGAGCCGATCGTCGGCCGCCTCGTCGAGCGCGGCTTGCACGACGAGCTGCAGGCGACGGCCTATGCAGTGATCGACGGTGCGGACGGGCGCACGCATCACGTCCGCTTCGACGATCTGGAGATGACCGGCGACGCCCGACCGGGCGCGATCGTCGAGCTGCGGTCCTGGACCGACGCCAGTGGTACCGCCCGCACGTCGCTGACGACGCGATCGGATCTCCCGCTCGACCGGCAGGTGACGGCGTCGGGCGCGACCTGGCTCGATCGCCAGCTCGTCTCGCGTTGGCCGGTCGCATCCGAGGACGGGTTCGGCGCCGAGATCCGGGGTGCAATGGACGCACGCACGCAGGAACTCGAAGCTACCGGCCTGGCACGCCGCCAGGGGGCGGGCATGCGCTTCGAGCGCGACCTCATCGAGACGCTGCGCGCACGCGAAATGCGTGAGGCCACGGACGCGATCGCCGAGCGTACCGGGCTTGCGCACCGTCCATCGGGCGAAGGGGAGTATGTCGCCGGCGTCTACCGCGAGCGGGTCAACCTCGCCTCGGGTCGCTTCGCGATGATCGAAGTCATCAGTGGGGATGGGGGAATGGGCTTCCAGCTCGTGCCCTGGCGGCCCGCGCTCGACCCGCATCTCGGCACGCACATCAGCGGCACGATGGGGCCGGGCGGCAGTGTCGAGTGGTCGATCGGCCGTGGCAAGGGCCTCGGTCTGTGATCTCGCCTTGCTCAAGCCGGAGGCCCATCCGATGAATGCCACCAGGATCCTGTGGGGCCAGGTCTGCGCCGTTTTTGCCATCGTCCTCGTGGCGATCTGGACAGCAACGCAGTGGACCGCGCACGCGCTCGCCTACCAAAGCGAACTGGGGCGTCCCTGGTTCCTGCTGGCAGGCCTTCCGGTCTATCCGCCGCCGGCCTTCTTCTGGTGGTGGTTCAGCTTCGACGCCTATGCACCGCACGTCTTCGCGGTCGGGGGCTATATCGCCGCGTCCGGGGGGCTGCTGTCGGTCGTGGTCGCGATCGCAATGTCGGTCTGGCGCGCGCGCGAAGCGAAGAAGGCCGAGACGTTCGGCTCGGCGCGCTGGGCGACGCCCCGCGAGATTGCACGCGCCGGCATGCTGAGCGAGGACGGCGTGGTGCTCGGCTGCCATGGTGCGCACTATCTGCGCCACGACGGTCCGGAGCACGTGTTGTGCTTCGCGCCGACCCGCTCGGGCAAGGGCGTCGGGCTGGTCGTGCCCACGTTGCTGACCTGGCCAGGCTCGGTGATCGTCCACGACATCAAGGGCGAGAACTGGCAGCTGACCGGCGGCTTTCGTGCCGCCCATGGCCGCGTCCTGCTGTTTGATCCGACCAACCCGGCGTCGGATGCCTACAACCCGCTGCTTGAGGTCCGCAAAGGCGAGTGGGAGGTGCGCGACGTCCAGAACGTGGCCGATGTGCTGGTCGATCCCGAGGGAAGTCTGGAGAAGCGCAACCATTGGGAGAAGACCAGCCACGCGCTGCTGGTCGGCGCGATCCTCCATGTGCTCTATGCCGAAGCCGACAAGACGCTCGCCGGCGTCGCCGCCTTTCTCTCGGATCCGCGCCGGCCGATCGAGTCGACGCTGCGCGCGATGATGACCACGCCGCATCTGGGCGACGCTGGCGTCCATCCCGTCGTTGCCTCGGCCGCGCGCGAATTGCTCAACAAGGCGGAGAACGAACGCTCGGGCGTGCTGTCGACCGCGATGTCGTTCCTGGGGCTGTACCGCGATCCCGTGGTGGCGCGCGTCACGCGCGCCTGCGACTGGCGGATCGGCGAACTGGTGAGCGGCATCGCACCGGTATCGCTCTATCTGGTGGTGCCGCCGAGCGACATCAGCCGGACCAAGCCGCTGATCCGGCTGATCCTCAACCAGATCGGCCGCCGCCTGACCGAGGAACTGAACGTCACGCAGCGACCGCATCGCCTGCTGCTCATGCTCGACGAATTTCCGGCACTCGGTCGGCTCGACTTCTTCGAATCCGCGCTCGCCTTCATGGCAGGCTACGGCATCAAGGCGTTCCTGATCGCGCAGAGCCTCAACCAGATCGAGAAGGCGTACGGGCAGAACAATGCGATCCTCGACAATTGTCATGTCCGCGTCGCGTTTGCGACCAACGACGAGCGGACCGCCAAGCGCATCTCGGACGCGCTCGGAACCGCCACCGAGATGCGCGCCATGAAGAACTATGCCGGGCACCGGCTCAGCCCCTGGCTCGGGCATCTGATGGTCTCGCGCAGCGAGGCCGCCCGGCCGCTGTTGACCCCCGGCGAGATCATGCAACTGCCAGCGCATCAGGAGATCGTGATGAGCGCCGGCGTCCCGCCGATCCGGGCCCTGAAGGCACGTTATTACGCCGATGCAAGATTCACCGCTCGGCTTTTGCCACCACCGGCGACGGCGTTGCGCGATACTGCGCATCTACCGGCGGATGACTGGACCGTGATGGCACCCGTCGCGGCGCCCGAGCCACCTGCCGCGCCGGTAGCATCGTCGCCGCCAGAGCAGCCGGCCCCGGCAGCGCTGCCACCGGCGCCCGCGGTATCAACGGAGACTGCCGATCCGCGATCCGCCCAAGACAGCGCTACCTCCGATATCGAGGCACGCGATACCGCCAATGCTGGCATCCGCCGCGAACCCGAACTGGGCGAGCATGAAGAGGTTGTACCGCCGCCGCCCCGCGCACCCGTGAACGAGTTCGCGTTCGATACTGATGAACCCGAGGCGATAGCCGCGCGGAAACGGCGCGGGATCGAGCGCGCGATGGCGCGCACTGCGCGTGCGGCCGCGCTCGATCCGGATGATGGGGTTGCGCTATGACCGTCGTGCGCGAGAAGAGCAGCTTCCGGCTGCCGCCCGACCTGGTGCGCCAACTCGACGGGTTCGCCAGGGCCAAGAAGGTCTCACGCACCGCGGTCGTCGAGGCGGCGCTGGCATCCTATCTGTCGCCGGACGGTGCCGACCGGCTGGAGGCGGCCGTCAGCCGGCGTCTCGACCGGGTCACGAGACAAGTCGCGCGGCTGGCCTTGCACGTGGACCTGTCGAACGAGGCGCTCTCCCTGTTCGTCCGCTCCTGGCTCAGCAACACCGCACCGGTCCCCGAAAGCGCGGTGAAGGCGGCGCAGGCGATGGGCGCGGAGCGCTGGGAGCGGTTCGTCAGCACACTGTACGATCGCATGGAATCGGGGATTCGGCTGGCGCAGGAGGTCGGCCTCGACATCGAATAGAGATTGCGGTGCGGCCAGGCTTTGCTGCGTTGCAAACCGATACCTGAAAGGTTTAAAACCGAGCCCGGCGCGGAGTTTAGCGACCACCATCTTGTTTATGCCAAGAAAGGAGGTCTGCCATGCGCGCATTGCATGACCATTCCCCGTGACGGCTCGGCAACCCCAGTATCGGCAGGTGATTTGCCGAGCGCCATCCAGACTCTGTTGAACGCCGCTTCGGGCAGATGGGAACTGCCTTTATCGGCATTTTAGGCGATCGAACCGACACAGGCTCGGAAAATGTGCCGACGGTCGAACGATGTCATGCGCACCCTTATCGACGAACTGGTTCTCAAGGTCTCCAATGCTGGATCCGAAACGAACCTTGCCGACGCCATGGCGTACGTCACGCGCCAGCTGGATTTCGATCACTTTGCACTGTCGTATCAGCACCATGGCCTAAGCTCTACCGAGACGGATTTTCTCCTTCACGACTATCCCGCGCCGTGGGCGCAAACCTATGTCGAGTTTGATCTTGCCGGCAACGATCCGATCCGACGTGCCTGCGAACGCAGCATGATGGGGTTCCTCTGGTGCGAGCTCGACGATCTCGTGCCGATGAGCCCCGGCGACCGGCGCATGCTCTCGGTCGGCAGGGCCAACGGGATCGGCGATGGCTATACGGTGCCGCGCCACCTTCCCGGATACGCGAGCGGCTCATGCACCTTCGCGTTGCGACCAGACCGGGTTATGCCGCGGCCGATGTTGCCGGTCGCCGAGATCGTCGGCGCCTTTGCGCTCACCACTGCCAGACGTCTGGCAGGCGAGTCGCCAATCATCGCCCGGCCAGTCCTCTCTCCGCGGCAGCGCGAATGCGTCCTCTGGTCGGCCCGCGGCAAGACGGCCGCCGACATCGCCACGATCCTGAGCATCGGCGAAGACACGGTCATCCAGCACCTGCGGACAGCACGCGAGCGCTACGACGTCCACTCGCGCAACGCGCTGATCTTGTGTGCTTTGTTCGATGGCCTGATCAGCTTCGCCGACATCCGACGTTGGTGGTATTTCCACTGAGTCTGCGACGCCTGCGCCCGGACATCCCCCCTTCTTGGGATGCCGGGCGTTCGTGAAACGTGATCCTTGGGCGCCACCTCAAATGTGAGCTGGAGCCATCAATGACCGACCTTCTGGACCGGGCGCCGCGTGCGCTCGGCGACGCTTCCCTGCGGGCAATGTTCGCGGCCCGCAAACAGGTGTTCGTCGACTTGCTGAAGTGGGATTTGCCGGTGCTCGCCGGCGAATATGAACTCGACCAGTTCGACGATCCCGACGCCGAATATCTGATCCTGCTCGATGCGGCCGGACGGCATCGGGCATCTGCCCGGCTGCTCAAAACGGATCGTCCGCATCTGCTCGGCGATCTGTACCCCTTTCTCTGCGCCGGCGCGGTTCCGGCGGGGCCCACGACCCGCGAGATCACGCGGTTCTGCCTCGATCGGCATCAGTCCGCGGCCGATCGGCGGTCGGCCCGCAACCAGCTTGTCACCGCCTTGGTCGAGCATGCGCTGCGCGAGCGGATCACCGATTACACGGGCGTAGCCGAACTCTGCTGGTTTGCGCAGATTCTCGGCTTCGGCTGGCGTTGCGCACCGCTTGGCCGGGCGGTCGAGCAATCTGGACGATCGCTGGCGGCCCTTCATATCCAGATAGACAATCGTTCGATCGACGGGCTTCGCCACACGGGCGTGTACGCGCCGCTCACCCTTCAGCTTGCGCAAGAGGAGCTAGGAGCGTGATCGCCGTCACCACCGCCGACTGGGTCGAGCAGCTGCTCCACCAGGGATATTGCATCATCCCCGACGCCGTGCCGGCAGGGTCTATCGCCGCCCTGGATGCTGACCTCGATCCCATCTTCGCGGCTACGCCGTTCGGGCAAGGGCGCTTCTACGGCTTTCGGACCAAGCGATTCGCGAGCCTGCTCCGTCGCTCGCTCCACTGCGAAGCGCTGGTGCTCCATCCGACCATTCTCGCGATGGCCCAATCCGTCCTCGGCGAGGCGTGCGACCGCATCCAGCTGAATGTTGCGCAGGCCATCGAGATCCACCCTGGCGAGCCGCGTCAGTTCCCGCACCGCGATCACGACATGTGGCCGGGTGCAAAGGGCGCTCACGAATTTTTGCTCAACGTGATCTGGCCGCTGGATCGTTTCACCACCGAGAACGGCGCGACCGAAATCTATCCCTTCAGTCACGGCGTGGCCGGGATGGCGAAGGAGGACGTCTATGACCCGATCGTCGTCGTGTGCGATCCGGGGTCGGCCATCTGCTTCCTTGGGTCGACCGCACACGGCGCGGGTGCCAACCGCAGCAGCAGCGTGCGGCGCGCGATTGTCATCGGTTACAGTCTCGGCTGGCTGAAGCCCTATGAAAATCTCTGGCTTGCCTATCCGCCGGAGGTGGCGCGCACCTTTTCGCCCGAGCTCGCGCAACTCGCCGGCTACGTTCAGCATCGGCCGAACCTTGGCAATTACGAGGGGCAGTGCCCCTCAATCCTGCTGCAGGACGAAGTTCCAGCGTATATCGGTGCAGTCGACGCACTGCGACCGGATCAGGAGGCGATGCTTGCCGGTTTCGGCGACGGCGGCGGGGCCAGCGTATGAGCCCCTCTCATGTCCTCGAGCCGACCTATAACGCGATCAAGCACCGGCTGCTGGTCGGACATTGGCCGCCTGGGTTCCGGCTCGAGGCCGCGCGCCTCGCAGCGGACATCGGGGTGAGCATCACGCCGATCCGCGATAGCCTCAATCACCTTGCAGGTGAGCGGCTGGTCGAGCTGATGCCCGGCGAAGGGTTTCGGGTGCCGACTCTGAACGCCGCGGATCTGCGCGATCTCTTGTATCTCAATCAGCTGCTTCTGCTCGCAGCGATCGACGAAAGTGATGTGCCTGTAACGGGATCGGCAGATGCCATAGCCATGCCGGACTTCGCTTCGGCAACCGCATCGCTGTTCCTGACGATCGCGAGTGCTTCCGGAAACGGCGAGATCACAGTGATGGCGCAGTCCCTCAACGATCGCCTTCACCCATTCCGCCAGCTCGATGAAGCGGTGCTGGCAGACGCGGCAAGCGAACTTGCGGCGCTGCGCGCTTCCTTCTCGTTGCGCACGTCCCGCAGCAACGCCCGGAACCTGCTCCTTCGCTATCACGACGTCCGCAAGCTCGAAGCCGACCGCTACATCAAGCTGTTGGCGAAGGGACGCTCATGAACAGCATCATGCTCGCCCTGCTGCTCGCCACGGCGGGATTGCTTGCGGGTTGCGCCAAGCCTGAACCGCCTGCGGTGCGCTATTTTGCGGCCCATCTCGACGAGGCGAACGGCGTTGCGAGCGATTGTCGCACCGGCGCCGTGCGGGGCGAAGAATGCCAGAACGCGGATACCGCGCTGGAGGCGGATACTGCCGCGAAGCGGTTCAAGCATTTCCGCAGCAACTGATTTCCGCCAAAGAAAAAACGGCAAAGAAAGGATCAGCGTCATCAACGGCATCGAACGGGTCGCCAATGCGTGCTTGCTGTCCGTGCATGCACCATAGTATGTTGGATACCTAGGAGAATGCGCATGGCTAGCACGGGCAGACGCCAGCAACCGCCGATTACGATCCGCTCCGCGCGCGCCGTCGAGTTGTTGCGCACCTTAGTGGGCCCTGGCCGCAGTCAGGCCGAAGTGATCGAGCAAGCGCTTGAGCAGATGGTCGGCCGTCGCCCCTCACTCGCAGCGCTGCTCACACCTAAGGAGCCGATCGATGTCGACTGGGAGCCACCGCGGTCCAGTCTGACACACCGGGATGCAGGGTTCGCGGACTGATGTATTTGCTCGATACCAATGTCGTGTCCGAAAGCAGAAAGCTGGGGTCGGGCCGCGCCGACCCGCAGGTTGTCGCGTGGATGTCGGCCGCGGATCCGGCTTCCACGTACCTCTGCGCGATCACTGTGTTCGAACTGGAATATGGCACGCGGCTTATGGAACGACGTGACCCCGTACAGGGGGCCATGCTGCGCCGCTGGCTGGGCGAAACCGTGCTGCCAGCGTTCAAGGGTCGGATTCTTTCGATGACGGCAGAAGTGGCGACGCGGTGTGCGCGGCTGCACGTGCCGGATCCGCGCAGCGAGCGGGATAGCTGGATTGCAGCGACCGCGCTGGTCCATGACCTGACGGTTGTCACCCGAAACGTTGCCGATTTCATGCACACCGGCGTCAGCCTTATCAACCCATGGGGCGTGTCGGACGCGCCCAGCCGTCCGTAACCAGGATATTGCCCATGCGCAGCGAACTGGATCATCTTCCCCCGCAGAAGCGTCGCGAGCTGGAGCGCGTCGTCCAGATCATATTCGAGGAATTCGACGACGCGCTCGCGCTGGCCAATCACCCATGGAAGAAGCGCGGGCGCATCGAGAAGGTTATCCTCTACGGCAGCTATGCGCGAGGGGGATGGGTCGACGAGCCGCATACCGCGAAGGGCTATCAGTCCGATTTTGACCTGCTGATCATCGTCAACGACAAGCGGCTGACCGATCGGATCGACTATTGGTCCAAGCTTGAGGACCACCTCAACCGCGAGCTGGCGATTACCAAGACGCTCAAGACGCCGGTCAATTTTATCGTTCACACGTTGCAAGAGGTGAACGACGGGCTCGCGCATGGCCGCTATTTCTTCATGGACGTACGGCGTGACGGGATCGCGCTTTACCAGGCTATTGACGACGAATTGCATGAGCCCAAACCCAAGACACCCGAGCAAGCTCTGGCAATGGCGCGGGAGTATTACGAGGAATGGTTTCCTGCGGCGATGAAGCGCTTTGAGGGCGGCAAATTCTATCTCTCAAAAGGCTATCTCAAGGATGCTGCGTTCGACATGCATCAGGCGGCCGAGCGGCTGTATCACTGCGTTTTATTAGTCGTGACCTTCTACACGCCGCACGTGCACAATCTCGGCTTTTTGCGGACGCAGGCGGAGCGCCTGGATCGCCATCTTATCGAAGCCTGGCCGCGCGAGAGTCGCTCGGAACGCGCAATTTTCGAAAAGCTGAAAGAAGCTTACGTTAAGGCGCGTTATTCGAAGCACTATAAAATTACTGTCGAAGAACTCGAATGGATCGCAGCGCGTGTAGAACAACTCGGGCAAGTCGTTCTCTTGATTTGTAATGCTCGAATCACGCAACTCAAACAGGAAGCAGATTCCCAGCGCGCCGGATGACGCCGGTCGAATACAGCCAACTTTGCGCTGGGTTGACCCTGGATCCGTCATTCGCGGCGCGTTTGTGATTCTCAACTTTCGGCATTCGTTAATTCTGGCCTCGGGTCTGGCTTCGGATCAAACCGCTCATCTGCTGAATTGCGAACGTTGATGGGTTTGTGCTGGTTCGTTCAGGTCGGCGACAAACGAACGCTGGTCGATCTTCGCCCGAGAGCTTTAGAGGTGGCCCCGGTTGTCTGAACAGGCTCGCGGTCTGGATAAGTGGATCGCCGCTGGTTGATCATGCCGCTGCGAGAAGCGGCTGGTCGAAGTATACCTGGTCCGGTGTCCTGGTACCAAGGGCTGAATGTGGCCGGATGCTGTTATAAAATGCAAAGTATCGGCCGATGCCGGCGCGTGCTTCCGGGACTGAGGTGTATGCGTTGAGGTACACGTCCTCGTATTTCACCGAGCGCCAGAGGCGCTCCACGAACACGTTGTCGCGCCAGCAACCCTTTCCATCCATGCTAATGGCGATCTTCTCTCGGTGAAGGACAGCGGTGAAAGCCGCACTGGTAAATTGCGAGCCCTGGTCGCTGTTGAAGATCGTAGGCTTGCCATAACGGGCGAGCGCTTCCTCCAGTGCCTCGATACAAAACGCGACATCCATTGAGATCGACACCCGCCAAGCCAGCACCCGCCGGGTAAACCAATCGACGATAGCGACCAGATAGACGAAACCGCGCGCCATGGGCACATACGTGATATCGGTCGCCCAAACTTGGTTCGGCCGCGTCACCGCCAGCTTGCGCAGCAGATAGGGATAGATCTTGTGACCCGTCGCCGGTTTCGACGTGTTCGGACGGCGGTAGATCGCCTCTAGCCCCATCCGCTTCATCAGCGTCGCAACATGCCGTCGTCCGATGCTCACATCCTCCTGACGGAGCAGATCGCGCAGCATCCGGCTCCCGGCGAACGGATAGAGCAGATGAAGTTCGTCGATCCGGCGCATGATCGCCAGGTCAGCCGAGGATACAGGCCGCGGAAGATAGTAGATGCTGCCGCGGCTGATCTCGAGCTGCTGCGCCTGATGGGTCAGCGGCAACTCATGGTCACGGTCGATCATCGCTTTGCGCTCGGCAACAGACCGGCCTTCCCGAGCGCACCGGCCAAAAAATCGTTCGCCAGCGTCAGCTCACCAATCTTGGCGTGCAGCACGGTTATATCGACCGCTGGTTCGCTCGCTGCCGGAACCGCTCCGAACACGTCTGCCGCCCCCTCCAGCAGCTTGGACCGCCACTGGTTGATGAGGTTCGGGTGCACCTCATACTCCTGCGCCAGCTCGGCCAGCGTCTTCTCACCCTTCACAGCAGCCAGCGCCACCTTGGCCTTGAATGCCGGACTGTGGTTCCGGCGGGGTCGCTTGCTCATCTTGCTTCCTCTTCGCGGCCAGCATGGCCGCTGTCAGATCGGCAATCCACTTATCCCCGCTGTTCAGATTCCTAGAACCACCTCTACGAACCTCGTCGGTATCTGGCGATGGCTGGGGCAGCAGACCAAATATGAAGATGGCGGCCGATCGGCCGAAACCGCCAGCCAACGATCGGAAACCCCGAACCTGTTCACTGCGACCGGACTGATCGGCATGGCCGTCGACGACAAGGCCGGCATGAACCTGGGCCGGGTCGTCGAGGCGCTGATCGAGTGCGCGACCGGCAGGATCAATTATGTGGTGGTGTCGGACGAGCGCTATGCCGGTCTCGAGGAGACGTTGCGAGCGGTGCCGCTCGATCAGCTCAAGATCGGTTACACCCGCATAACAATGCTGCTCGATGGCCCAAGCTATCTGGCGTTGCCCGGCCTGAAAAATCGCGATTGGCCCGCTTACGCCCCGGTCAATCCGCAATAGGGTTGGGATCACCACCAACTGTAGTGCGCGGTCATGATCCTGGCCGGGGCCAAGAAAGCGCAGGACAAGGTGCGCTCGGGCTCTGGACGATAAAGGATGCCATAGCGCCGATAGGAACGGCGCCGGATGCCGTAGCGCTCATATCGCGGCACCAGAGGGAAGCCTTGGGGAAGATCGGCGAGGCGACGGGCTACCTCGCGCAGCTCCTCCACGAAGCTGATCGCGCGTGCGGGATTGTCCGCTTCGATATGCTCGGCGATGCGATCGAGATCGGCCAACGCATCCGGCGTCAGGATGAGGGCATAGCGTGGAAGGTACGCTAAACAACGCTAAGAGCGAACAATCAGCGAACGCTTAGGCGACGCGGCTATCGGGCGGCAGATTGAGGGCCTTTCGACCAGCGGAGGCGGCTGCGCGATCCCAGAGGGAATCGCCGGAAAAAGCAATATGCTCCCAGCCTACCGGGGACGTGTGGGCAAGGAGATCGTCAGGCACCGGGACCGATGTCGATCGTAGGTGCTGGGCGGCGGCGTCCATGTAGATCGTGTTCCAATAGACGATCGCCGCGATGACCAGGTTGAGGCCGGATGCCCGATATTGCTGCGTAAGCGGTGTTTTCCACCCACCTTGCACGGCGTGGTGATTGAGGCAGAGGGTGGGCGTTATGGAAGCCCACAACCTTACGAGCGCACTGGACACCCGCACTGGAGTTGGTCTGGAGCCTGTCCGCCGCCCTGAACGCCTACGCCGGCACACAGAACGTGACGGGCCACAGCGTCGCTCAGGCCCAGGACGATCGCGGATGATCAAGTTGCGGCCGTGATCGAGCGGACACTGCGCTCGAAGCCTGATGATGCGACCCACTGGTCGATCCGCTCGATGGCAGGCGCAACCGGTTTCTCCCACACAACGATCCGACGCATCTGGACGGCCTTCGGGCTACAGCCACACCGTTCAGAGACGTTCAAGCTGTCTAGCGATCCGCTGTTCGTCGACAAGGTTCGCGATATCGTCGGCCTTTATCTGTCGCCGCCCAACCGTGCGCTGGTGCTCAGCGTGGACGAGAAGAGCCAGATCCAAGCGCTCGACCGCGAGCAGCCGGTTCTGCCGATGATGCCCGGCATGCCCGAGCGTCGCACGCACAGCTATGTCCGCCATGGCACGACCTCGCTCTTCGCGGCGCTCGATATCGCCTCGGGCTTTGTCATCGGCAAATGCTACAAGCGGCATCGCGCCACCGAATTTCTCGACTTCCTCAAGCAGATCGACGCCCAGGTACCACCCGATCTCGACGTCCACATCATCATGGACAATTACGCGACCCATAAGACCGCGCTGGTCCGGGCATGGCTCGCTCGCCGGCCGCACTACCATGTCCACTTCACGCCGACCTCGGCATCCTGGATCAACCAGGTCGAACGCTGGTTTGCAGAACTCACCCGCAAGCAATTGCGGCGCGGCGTCCATACCTCCACCAGCCAACTGGAGCAGGACATCCGCACTTTCATCAACCGCCACAACGAAAATCCAAAGCCATACCGGTGGACCAAGTCGGCGGATGAGATCCTAGCCTCCGTAAAGCGCTTCTGCCAAACCACAGATCGCACATTATGCGGCGAACTTTAGATTCAGATGACTAGGGTCAGGACCCATTGATCAGATCGAGCCGGTTATATCAATGGGTCCTGACCCTAGGGTTTGAGTGCCCGTCAGGTGCGCCGTGTTCGTGTGATACGCGGCGTGGCGGACGGCCAATCGCTGGCCATCCGCCACGCTTGCTTTGTGCGGAACTTCTCCAGGGAGAGGGCCCTCACATGGTTCGTCGAAACGCCCCGCCTTAATTCCCTGCTGCGAGCGCTGCGCCGACACCTTGTGCGATTTCCTCAACGAGTTTGGCACAGAAGGCGGGCAAATCATTGGGATCGCGGCTGGTAACAAGGCCGTTGTCGACCACGACTTCCTCATTGGTCCATGCACCGCCGGCGTTCTCGATATCGACCTTCAGCGTCGGGTAGGACGTTAAGGTGCGACCCTTAAGCACGCCCGCCTCGATCAATATCCAGGGTGCATGGCATATCGCGGCAACCGCTTTTTCTGATCGAAAAAAGCCCGGATGAAATCAATTGCCTCGGCGCTGCCGCGCAGCTTGTCGGCACCGACCGTCCCTCCGGGCACAACTAGTCCGTCGAAATCGTCGGCTTTGACATCGGAGAACGTCTTGTCGATAGTATAGCTGCCGCCCTCGTCAAGGTCGCTATTGACTGTGCGAGCCACGCCCGCTTCAAAACTGACCACGGTCACTTTGCCGCCAGCCTCCTCGATAGCTTGCTTGGGCTTCGAGAATTCTGGCTCTTCCGTCCCGCGGGGCGCGATCAGAACGGCAACTGATTTGCCTTCTAACGTCATAATCTATTCCCTATTCCGTTGAAGACTACGGTCAGGTGGTCGGCTTAAGCACGACCTTTGTCCATCCATCATCGCGCGCATCGAAATGCTTGTAGGCGTCTGGCGCCTGATCGAGCGGCAGTCGGTGCGAGATGATTTGAGCAGGATTGGCCCGGCCATGCTTAATGAGGTTCATCAGCCGCCGGTTATAATGCTTTACATTACATTGCCCGGTGCCGATCTTCTGCCCCTTGAACCAAAAGTTGCCGAAGTCGAACGCAATCTTGCCTTCCTTCTGGAGATCGTCTGGCGCATTCGGGTCTTCCGGAATGAACACGCCGACGACGCCGATGCCGCCGGTGGCCTTCGTGCTTTTGACGAGGCAGTTCATCGTGTAATTGCTGCGCTCCTTGCCGTGGCGATCGCAGCACTGGTATCCGACCGCCTCGACCCCGCGGTCGGTCCCGAGGCCGCCGGTTGCATCTAGGATTTGCTGGGCGGGATCGCCCTTGCGCATGTCGATCGGGATGGCGCCGATCGCCTCGGCCAGCTTCAGGCGATCATCGTGGGAATCGACCACGAAGATCTGAGCGGCACCGCGGATTTCGGCTGAGTGCGCGGCCATCAAACCGACCGGACCAGCTCCGTAGATCGCGATGCTTTCGCCGGGCAAGAAACCCGACAACTCGACGCCATGCCAACCCGTCGGAAAGATGTCGGAGAGCATGACATAGTCATCCTCCTTCTCCTCAGCGTCCTCGGGCAGCTTCAGGCAATTGAAGTCGGCATAAGGTACGCGCATCATCTCGGCCTGACCGCCTTGCCACGGCCCCATCTCGGCAAAGCCATACGCTGCGCCGGCGGTTCCAGGATTGGTCGTGAGGCAAAAACCCGTCAGACCGCGTTCGCAATTTTCGCAGAACCCGCAACCGACGTTGAACGGCATGCAGACGCGATCGCCCCTCTTGATACGATCTACGGCAGCGCCGACTTCGATGACCTCGCCAAGGTTTTCGTGACCGAAGACCCTGCCCTTCTCAAAGCTGGTACGGCCCTCGTACATGTGAAGGTCGGACCCGCAAATGTTGGTCGTGGTCAGCCGGATGATAACATCGGTCGGCTTTTCGATCTTGGGATCATCGATGGTATTGACGGAAACGTCTTTGGGCCCGTTGTACACGACAGCTTTCACGGATCTTCTCCTTTTGTAGCTCTGCTCTGGGCGTCATCAAATCGAGAGCTTGCTGATGATCCCGACCAGCGCAAAGGCGCATAGCATCGCATCTTTCCAACCGATGTCTGTCTCCTAAACCGCCTGATGCCTGAGCGGTTCCTTCCCGTTCGGCAGTTCTCGGATCGATTTACGGCGGCTTTTCGATTGCCTGGGCCAGGACGATCTAAAAAAGCGGCAGATTGATGACCTCAAGAAGTTCCTGCGAAACCAACGGCGCCATGATAACGCAACACATCAACGCCGACTTATCAGCAGCAGCATCAAAAGGCAGGATAAGCGCAAAAGACAAGGCCATCCACTATCGCGGATGGCCTGTCGTATTCTTCTATTTAGTTCCAGAGCCGGCCGGGCCGTCCATTCCCGACGGCAGGCGACCCTAACCGTGCAGTCGTACGGCAGCCTGGTGTGCCGACCGCTCCGCTATTTCGCGGCCAGCAGGGTGAACTTGTGAATCTGCGGCGGTTCCGAGAACAGTTCTTCCGCCTTCTCCATCAGCGCGGCGGCAACCTTGCCGTCAAGATGGGCCTGCCGATCCTCCTCTGTGTCGAACGTATCGAAGATCGCGTACGCACCGGGACCTTCCTCGATCGCATACCAGGTCAGAGTGCCCGGCTCGGCTTGAACGAGCGGCAATGCCGAGGTCAGGAAATTGGCGACATCGCTCTCTTTACCGGGTTTGGCCTTCAGTGGCACGTACAGCGCGAGTTTGGGCATTATCGACTCCTCAAGTTAAACGGACAGATATCATTCGGCAGAGTAACGGACGAGCGGGCCGGTACGTTCCCCATGAGGCGGAGCACACGCGGCCCCGCCTCCTCGTCGAAATCAGAACTGCTGTGCGGTCGGCCGGATGACGATCGCGTTGACGTCAACGTCATCAGGTTGTTCGACAGCGAACGCGATAGCACGCGCCACCGATGCCGCTGGGATGGCCTGCTTGTAGAAGTCGAGCACCGTCTCGGCTGCCGTGCCAGACGTCGTGAACTTCAAATCGCTTTCGACGGCTCCGGGCTCGATCGACGTGACACGGACCTTTTCACCCACCTCGTGGCGCAAGCCCTCGCTGATCGCGCTGACCGCGAACTTGGTACCGGAGTAGACCGTGCCGCCTGGTGCGAAGACCTTGATGCCGGCGACCGAGCTCAGGTTGATGATGTGGCCGCTGCCCTGCTCGAGAAAGCCGGGAAGGGCCGCCGCGATGCCGTAGAGCGTACCCTTCAGATTGACGTCGATCATCTGGTCCCACTCGTCGGTGTTGACCTCGGCCATCGGACGGATCGGCATCAGCCCTGCGTTGTTGATCAGCACGTCGAGGCGGCCGAAGTCGGCAATGATTGCGGCGACGACGGACTGGACCGCCGCCTTGTCGGTGACGTCGAGCGCGTAGCTACGTGCCGTGCCGCCGTTTGCGGCGATGTCCGCGACGACCTCGTCGAGCTTGTCCTTGCGCCGCGCGGCGATGGCCACCTTTGCGCCGCGTTCCGCGAGAAGCCGCGCGGTTTCTGCGCCGATGCCGGTGCTGCCGCCGGTAATGAGAATGACCTTGCCTTCGATACCCTGGGTCATGACTGTATTCCTTCAAGTCAGTTGTTGATTTTTCGCCGGATCGCGGCTCCGCCTCAGCGGTAACCGCGTGGATGAATGAGGCCCAAGAGTCCCACGCGGAGTGCAGGTGCCAACAGGCCGATCATCCGCAACTCCTCTCTGTAGAACGGTTGTGCCAGCAGCGCCGTACCCACCCATTCTTCAGGCTTGCCCATGGCACCACCCTCAGGTCGCCGAGACGGGGTTGAGGACGAACGCGGCGCGCTCGGCCAGATCGCCGATCTGAGAGAGATAGTTCTGGAAGTGGGGCGTCTCGCGGTGGGCGGCGACCGCATCCGCGTACAGCTCGTCGAGCACGAAACGGTTCGGATCGCTCTGGTCCTGCCAGAGATCGTAGCGCAAATTGCCCGGTTCGGCACGGCTCGGCTTTAGCATGGCGTCGAGCAGAGCGCGCAGGCGGTCGACGGTATCCGCACGGGCGGTAAGGACGGCGACGATCTTCACGTTGGCGGTCATGGCACCGTTCCTTGTCTTGGCTATATCCGAGGGAGGGCGCACCCTGAGCGCCCCGCCGGTCATCCTCGTACTTACGCAGCGGCGCGATCGAGGGCTTCGATCAACGCGTCGGCCATGGCCCGGTCCGATGCCGGATTCTGACCCGTGATCAGCTCCCGGTCCACGACGACATTCGAAGCGAAGTTCTTGTCGGTGACAGAGACGTCGCCACCGGCCGACCGCAGCGCCTTTTCCATGTCGAAGAAGAGCTCGCCCTTCAGCACTTGCTCCTCGGCGATCTTCTCCTCGCTCGCCGAGAAGACGGTCATGCGGTAGCCTGAGTAGATCCAGTCTCGCGCCAGGTCGGCCGCCCCGGCGTCATCGCCTTCCTCCAGCGCCTTGCGGAAGGCCGGAGCATCGTCGAGCGTAGAAACAACGACCACCGGTCCGTGGCAGAGGAGCGCGGTCGGCTTGGCCGCTGCGTGGAAGTGACGGAGGATCGTGCCCGCATCGCGGTCCACCATGAGGTCGACGATGGGCGCGTGACCTCCCGGCACGAACACGCCAGCAAAGCCGTCCAGACCCTCGTCGACGACCGATTTCAGCGTACGCACGTCGTTCATCGCCGGGTGGCTGGCAAAAAAGTCCTTGGCGCGCTGGAATGCCGTCTCATCGCCGCCAAAATGATCAACCGAAACGGAGACGGCGTCGATGTGCGGCTTGGCCCCATTGGGCGTGGCGAGAACAATATCATAGCCGGCGTCGAGCAGAGCCAGCGCGGGGACCGCCGTCTCGTTGAGATACTGACCGACCGTCGCGGTACCGCCGCCACGCAGACCGATCTGCGTCGCGTTCGATCCAAGAACGAGAACCTGACCCTTGCTCATCTGAACCTCCATGTTCGCGGCGTCGATCACCGATGGACGCTAAATGGGCCTCGTTGACATATTCTAGAAGTTTATCTTTTTGATTTCAGATATAACGCTAACAGGATGACTGTATGCGCTACGATCTGAACCTGCTGCCGATCTTCGTCGCGTTGATGGAGGAGCGCAGCGTCACGCGGGCCGCCGAGCGCATGGGCATGACACAGCCCGCCCTGTCTAACGCCCTATCGCGTCTACGACTGATGCTTCAGGACCAGCTGTTCGTCCGCGAGCGCTACGGCATCCAGCCGACCCCGATCGCGCTAGAACTCTCACCGCTAATCGCCGAGGCACTCGCCCAGCTCGACGACGCGGTCCTCGGTCAGCAGGCCTTCGACCCCGCACAGGCCGAACGGCTCTTCACGATCGCGCCAAACGGCTATGTCGAGTTCGTCCTCGTCCCCGCTATCGTGGCGCGCCTGGAGAAGGTCGCCCCCGGCATAAAGCTTCGTCTGACGCCCTTCGGCAACGATCTTGTGGAAACAGGCGTCGTGTCGGGCACGACGGCGCTCGTGCTGGGCCGCATCGTCGATCCGCCCGACAACCTCGTCGTCCAGCACCTGATGGACGAAGGGCTCGCCTGCGCCGTCCGCGCCGACCATCCGGGCGTCGGCGATGCCATGACGCGCGAGCAGTTCGAGACGATGAAGCATGTCAACATCGTGCCGCCCGGACGGATGCGCGCCGGTTTGTTTCAGGCGCTGGCGCAGCAGCAGCTGAAGCGCGACGTCGCGATCTCCGTGACAAACTTCTTCGCGGTAGCCGAGATGGTGGCCGTGACCGACTATTGCGCCACCTTGCCCTCGCTCATCTGCAGGCGGCTGATGCACGACCCCCGGCTGAAGATCCTGCCGGCTCCGGTCGACCTTGGCAGCTTTCCCGTGGAAATGGCTTGGCACGTCCGCTATCGGCATGATCCCGCACACCGCTGGTTACGGGCGCTGATCGGCGCGGTCATCACCGACCTCACGGGGAAGACGGCAGCGGCAACCACGCCGTCGCCAGCCTGAGGACGATGTCGAACCGCGATGTCGCTTGTGCGTATCCCGTATGCGACAAAGTTCGCTATACAGCCCCTGACAATAGGATTTATCATGCGCGCAATCGGCTACCAGCAGCCCGGAACGATCGATCGCACGGAAGCTCTCGTCGATATCGAACTTCCCGATCCCAACGCTACCGGCCGTGATCTCCTCGTCGAGGTCAAGGCTGTCTCGGTAAACCCGGTTGACACGAAGGTGCGCGCTGGCTCGGGTTCGATCCACGGTGATTGGCGTGTCCTGGGTTGGGATGCCGCCGGTGTCGTTCGCGCTGTTGGCCCTGAAGTGCGCGGCTTCGAACCGGGCGACGAGGTGTTCTACGCGGGCAGCATTGGCCGCGATGGGACCAACGCCGAGTTGCACCTGGTCGACGAGCGCATTGTCGGGAAGAAGCCGGCCAGCCTCGATTGGGCAGAGACAGCGGCGTTGCCGCTGACGGCGATCACCGCGTGGGAGGCCCTCTTCGAGCGATTGTCCGTGCGTACTCCTGTAGCCGGTGCAGCACATGCGCTGTTGATTGTCGGGGGTGCCGGCGGGGTAGGCTCGATGGCAATCCAGCTTGCTCGCCAGGTAGCCGAGCTGATCGTCATTGCGACGGCCTCGCGCCCCGAAACGCAGGCCTGGGTGGGTGAGCTCGGTGCGCACCATGTCATCGATCATCGCCAGCCGCTGGCTCGGCAAGTGGCGAATTTGGGCATCGGCGCGCCGGCTTTCATCTTCTCGGCCACCCACACCGACGAGCATATCGAGCAGATCGCCGAGCTGATCGCCCCGCAGGGACGTTTTGCGCTCATCGACGACCCCAAGACGCTCGATGTCGTACCGTTCAAACGCAAGTCGGTGTCGACCCACTGGGAGTTTATGTTCACCCGGTCCATGTTCGAGACTGCTGATATGGAAACGCAGGGTCAGATCCTGTCGGCCATCGCCAGCCTCGTGGACGCCGGCGAGGTGCGCACCACCCTCACCGAACGGTTCTCCCCCATCAACGCCGCGAACCTCAAGCGCGCGCACCAGGCGCTTGAGAGCACTACCGCACGCGGCAAGATCGTCATCGAGGGTTGGCAGTGACGCGGTTCACGCTCACTCAACGTCCGCCGCGCCCGCGGCCCCCGCTGCACCAACTGAAAGGGACCAAGCCTCGGCGTTATCGATGCCAGCCATGTGCGGTTGTGGGCGTCGCTTTCGCTGGGTCACTGATATCTACAATCGTAAAAGACCGTGATGTTTCGAGATAGCAGACGCGGTCCTCGGGTGAAAACTCGGGACGTCTGCCAGCTCGGCATCTCACCAATCGG
Source organism: Sphingomonas sp. PL20 (assembly GCF_017875905.1). Classification (NCBI taxonomy): domain Bacteria; kingdom Pseudomonadati; phylum Pseudomonadota; class Alphaproteobacteria; order Sphingomonadales; family Sphingomonadaceae; genus Sphingomonas; species Sphingomonas sp. PL20. The sequence continues at coordinate 3,981,755 of NZ_JAGINH010000002.1, forward strand.
TGCCAAGAGCGGGGAGTGCTTCGGCTAAGAAGTCAATCCACGCCCGCGTCTTGGCGGCGGGGCGCCGCGTCGGGTGTGTGATGGCATATGCCGCTCCCAGCATCATAGGCGGCTCGTCCAGCTCAAGCTCGCTCAATTGGCCGGCGCGAAGCGCCTCTGCCGCAATAAAGCGTGGCCCATAGACCAGCCCTTGGCCCGCGATGGCAGCGCGAACCAAGGCCTCGCCATTGTCGGAACACATCGATCCTGAGATCGGCACCTTGATCGTCCCGTCTTTGCCGAACGCCCACGATGTCGTTCCTGCAAGCGACGCGTTGGTGTGGCCCAGACAATCGTGATCGCCGAGATCGGCCAGGCGGGTTGGCGTTCCCCGCCTCGCCAAATAAGAGGGGGCGGCACACAACACGACGCGCATCGCCACGAGCTTGCGGGCAACAAGCGCACTGTTGGCGAGGCGCCCGATCCGTACGGCGACATCCCAACGCTCTTCCAGCAGGTCGACGTAACGATCGTTGAAGCCCAGTTCGATCGTCACCTCGGGATGACGTGCGGAGAAAGCAGGGATGAGTGAGGCAAGGTGCAGAACGCCGAAGGTGGCGGGCGCACTGACGCGCAGCAGTCCCTGGGCGGTGATCGACCGCGACGATGCCTCCGCCTCGGCTTCTCCGATCTCCATCAGGATACGTTCGGCCTTTTCGAAATAGTCGGTGCCTGCCTCGGTCAGCGACAGCCGACGCGTCGAGCGCTGGACCAGCGTGGTGCCGAGCCGCGCTTCGAGGGCGTCCAGGTGCTTGGCCGCCATCGCCGGCGACATGTGCAGATCGCGTGCGGCAGCAGAGATGCCACCGAGCCTGATCGCCTTTACGAACACGTCCATACCCGTCAACCGATCCGCCATGATTTCCTACCCGTGGTTGAAGCTGATCCTTCTACGTGGCAGATTATCATTGCGCGATAGTGGGCACATATCCGGTCAACAGATCGAACAATGATCCAGGCGGCTTCCGTGGCGCCTGCACCGGAGTGTATGACCATGAGCGTCCAGCCTACCTACTTCATCCCGCATGGCGGCGGCCCCTGCTTCTTCATGGACGATCCGCGCGGCGTGTGGAGCGGTATGGAAGCGTTCCTGCGCAGCCTGCCGAACTCGCTTGCCGAGAAGCCCAAGGCTATCCTCGTCGTCTCGGGACATTGGGAGACGGACGGCTTTGCCTTGACCGGCGCCGAACGGCCCGAGCTGATCTACGACTATTACAACTTCCCGCCCCATACCTATCAGCTGCGCTACGACGTGCCGGGCGCACCCGCGCTCGCCGCCCGTGCCGCGGCTCTGCTCAAGGATGCGGGCATCCCCTCGTCTGTCGACGCGACACGGGGCCTGGATCACGGCGTGTTCGTGCCCCTCAAGGTGGCCTTTCCGGATGCCGACATTCCGCTGATCGAGATGTCCGTCGAGCGGGGGCTGAACCCGGCCCTCCATGTCGCTGCCGGGCGCGCCCTCGCGCCGCTGCGGAAGGAGGGCGTGCTGATCCTGGGTTCGGGCATGAGCTTCCATAACATGCGCGCCTATGGCGATCCGCGCTCGACGCCCGGCTCGCAGGCGTTCGACCAGTGGCTGGCCGAAAGCATGGAGCTGGACGGCCCACAGCGGGCCGAGCGTCTGGCGCATTGGGCCGATGCGCCCTCGGCGCGGTTCGCGCATCCCCCGGCCAAGGAGGAGCATCTGCTGCCCCTGATGGTCGCGGCCGGCGCGGCCGAAGGCGAAGGCGCCCGGGTCTATGCCGAGGAAGTGCTGTCGACCGCCATCTCGGGTTTCCGTTTCAACTGATCTCACCGCGTCACTGAAGGAGAATTGTCATGACCATCGCCGTCACCGGCGCGACCGGCCAGCTTGGCCGCCTCGTCATCGAAAGCCTGAAGCGCAAGTCGACCGGCGAGCCGATCGTGGCGCTGGTGCGCTCGCCCGAAAAGGCCAGCGACCTGGGTGTCGAGGCACGCGCGTTCGATTACGCGCAGCCTGAGACGCTCGCTCCGGCACTGGCCGGGATCGACACGTTGCTCTTGATCTCGTCGAGCGAGGTCGGGCAGCGCGAGGCACAGCACCGCAACGTCATCGAGGCCGCCAAGACGGCGGGCATCAAGCGTATCGTCTACCCTATTACGGTCCCGAGCGATCCGGGCCGCCGCTGACCAAAGCACTGATCTTCTCAAGCTGGTCGATGGTGCCCGATGCGATCGCGTCCATCCTGTCCTACGAGGCCGAGCGCCGTATGGGCGTCGGCGCTTCGGGGCAGCGATATTTCGGTCATGTTCGCCCACGCCCCATCCAGTTCCGGCAAAACCAAGGGCGCCTTGTCGCCATGCGGGCGATGCACTTGGTCTAGGTACATTCCATTGGCGCCGATCGCGGCAGCCTCGCGCCTGGTAAGGCGGGTGTTATGCCAAGCGAGTATATTATGAGGCAGCAGCACGTCAGAAAGGTCTCTGATGATTGCGTCGTAGTGATGCGGAGAAGCGAAGCGTTGATCGGTGAGCCAATCTTCTAAGACAGCGCGATTTGCCTCGAGAAAGGTAGTAACCTCGAGCGGCCAGGTGACAGGGCGATCATAGTCGATGAGCACCCCTCTACCCAATCTTCGCCATAAGGCGCCCTGCTGCCCCGTGTTCCGCCGCAAGGTTGCGATTGTAAGCGAGCGGCATGCGCGGCGACTTCCACCGCAGCGCATCCATAATTCCGGCCAGATCCTCACCGCTGGCGAACAGATCCTGATTGAGCCCGATCCGCGTCGAGTGCGCGCTGATCCCCTTGAGCAGCCGGGCGAGATCCTCGGCCGTGAGATCAGGCAAAGCGCCGAGGTCGAACGCCCGCTGGATGATCGACCGGAAGATCGGCCCGATCGACCCGGGATGCAGCGCCACGCTACCGATGTCATATTCGACGCGCGCTTTCACCGCCGGTTTGGAGAGCGTCTTGCGCAGATCCCAGGTTTCTCGCCCCGAGATGCTGTCGATCGGCCGACCGCGCACGGCAGCGCGCGCCTTGTAGCGCCGCACCTGCACCCGCCGGAACAGCGGCCCCTCGGTGATCTCGGCCGCTTCGGTCCAGGCCGCGATCGCCGCCACAGTGCGCGGGCTTAGGTAAGCGGTCGCCCCCTCCCCGTCCTGATCACCCTTGCTCCGCAAGATCTGCAGCAGGCGCGCCTCGGGATCGATCGCCTCCTCGATATGCTCGACCGCGACCGCTACCAGCTCGGAGGCGCGCAGGCCGGTGTCGTAGGCAGCCGACAGCAGCGCCCGATCGCGTAGACCCGGCAAATCGTCGCCGCAGCTCTCGAGCAGCGCGCGGATGTTGAGCCCGCGTGCCTTGTCGCGCTCGACGTCGCGCACCGGACCCTTGAACCGCAGCGGCCGCGCCTGCTTCTGCGCCGCCCCCTTCTCACGACGCACCGCCTGGAGCCGCAGCTTGACCAGAGGCGCCGGCGTCGGATCTTTCAGATCGAGCAGCTGGTGGATCTTGGCGATCGACGCCTTGTACCGGGATAGCGACGCCGGCCGGCTCCCTTTCCCTGCCCGCGCGTCGAGATAATCGGCCACGGTCTCGGCCGTCGCCGGCAGCGCGATCCGGTTGGTGCGCCGACACCAGCTGTCGAACGCCTCGACGTCGGACTTGAGCGCGCGGATGCTGTGGGGAGATGAAGCGGCTTGATAGGCGTCGATCAGCGCCTCGTTGACGGTGATGCGCTCACCGGCGCGCATCTGCACGATCGTCCACGCAAGGTCGGCCGGTGCCCTGGCAGCCCGCAGGACCGCCTCAGGCGCCGCTACAGCGGTTTCTCGCCCTTCTAGGGCGGTTTCGGTGCCTATCATGCGCTTCGCTCCTCAGCCCGCCTTCTACCGCACCTTATAAAGAGGGGTCAATTCCGCTTATGTGATAAGTGCAATTATCGCATGTCCATATTCCGCTAACGCAGGAGTGCGAAACCAACAGCTGACTTTGGTTTCCATTAATGGCAGGATGGCGGCAATGGCGCGCACCGCAAACCTGAAGGCTGACGACCCGCTTCTGCTTCTCGGCCGCCTTGACGGGCGGGTCCTTGGTAGTCCGTGCGCCGACATCTTTTTGGCGCGTTCTCGTCTCGCGGGTGCTGCCGCCCTTGCCGGCCTCGCCGGCGTTCCGATCGGGGTAAGCGACCTCCAAAGCTGGATTGCAGGGCACAGCCCCCCACCCCGTGCTTCCGAAGGTCTCAATGATCCTATATCCGTGGCCGCGATCTTCCACCTCGCGCTATCGCGGGACGAAGAGGTTCGGGATCCTGTGAATCAGGCCACGTTGCAGATTCTGCGATCGGTGCTCGACGATCGCGCCGAGGCTGCAACCTATGCCAGCGATGACCTTGCGCATTTCGGCCCCATGTGGCGCCAGATCAGAGCTGAAGCTGATGCGCCCTTCGCGACCGCCGACCTGGTTTCTATCGCGCATCGCATTTTCGCGCTTGCCGCTCTTACCGAGCCGGCGTCCCAATCGTCGGTCGACGTCGTCAGCTTCGACGGGCGATCGCTCGACCTCCCGCCCAGACAACGCGATCGCCTGTGGTTGATCGCCGTCGCCGTGCCGCGGATGCTCCATCGCGCGGGCTTCACATCCCGGTTCCTCCCCTCACTGATCCTGCTGCCGAAGTTCCTGCCCCCCTCCCCTGCTGCCTTGGCCGAATATATGGCAGATGCCATTGGGAGAGCGGCTCGCGCGGGCCTCAAGGAACTTGATGCAATCGAACGCACTGCCGACAAAGCGCTTGTTGATCGGGGCGTCACCCGGCGGAGCAAAGCTCCCCTGCTCGCGCGGCTCCTGTTGTCCTATCCAGGTCTTCAACCTCAAGCGGTGGCGAAGCTCCTCAACATCACCCCACAAGGTGCTAGGAAGCTTCTCAAGGCGTCAGCCCGACCGTCAGGCCCAGTGTTGGTCTAGCACCTTGCGAATGGCCTCGTCGGCCTCTTCCCGCGTCGCTCCGCCCTTGCTGAGCAATGTGAGGCGAACGCCCTTCCGATCGGCACCCTCGATCCGCAAGATCGGCTTCCCTCCGGCGCCTGTCACCGTTTCCGGCTTTCCTGACTTCTTGGGGGATCCTGACCTCTTGGGGGGGTCTACGGCGAGGGTGAGGGCTTTGATGACCTCGAGTACGGGCATCGCTTGGCCGGTGTCTGCCTGAACCTTCGCTAGACGCCCCGCCTCTTGGAACGCACGCTCCCTACGATCCTCCGGTTTCATCAGCGCTTTGAGCGCGATCGCATTACGGACTCCCAGTTCCTGGGGTTCCGTGAACGCTCTCGTCAGCTCGGCCGGCAGGCGCGCCAGATCGAGGTAACGCGTCAGCCAGCTCTCAGAGACTTTCAGGCGCTCTGCCATCGTTTTCTGACGCCCCTCGTAATAGGCGTCGAGCGCTCGCAGATAATCGCGAGCGCGCTCCAGATCCGTTAGGTCGTCGCGGGCACGGTTCTCGATATCCGCAAGGCGAAACGCTTCTTCGTCGCCGATCTCGCGGACGTCGACCAGGAATTTGAATTCCGGATAGTTGTGCGACCGCAGCCAGCTGATGGTCCAGTGCCGCCGTGCGCCACAGATCACTTCGAAGTCGTAGTCCGGATCGCCCACGACCCGACGAACGATCGCCGGTATCTCCTGCCGCCCTTGCGCCTTGATGCTTTCGATCAGGTCCTCGCAGCGCTGCTCGTTGAGCAGGGCATATTCACGGTTGTGCCCCGCCCACATGCGGCATCGGGCCGGGTCCACCAGTTCATGGGTGCGCGTCACCACTGCACCTGACGCCAAGTCGGCGAGACGGTTGGCTCTGCCCGTCAACACGTTCGTTGCAATGCCGGATCGTCGCGCCGGTGCGGCCTCATTCGAGAGATCGATTCCGGCCGCGAGATCAGCGGCAAAGCCGCTGTTTTTCCTGCTCATGTGAGCCTCCCTTCGCTCGGAATTGCACGCGTGCAATTCGTGATTCTACCGAAAATTGCACGCGTGCAATTTCCTTTGCTCACGCCAGCGCCGCTTCGCGCAAGCGCTTCTGATGGCTTGGCCACATCGACCGGATGTCGACCTCGATTTCGCCATTCACGCCGTCGAGATAGGCAAGACAACGGTTACGAACTGCAGAGCTGGTCGCCGGGCCATCGAGTTCATAAACCGTCATCAGACGAGCGGTCGCGTTATCGATCTCCGCCGAGTCCTTCAGTGGCGTGCGCACCATCGCATGACCGAACAGGGTCCGCATCAGGTTCAACAGCTCCTTCTGCATCGACTTGTTCTCGTCGACCTTAGACGCGACAAACCGGAGGAACCGCAACTCAGGCGCCAGACCGCGCTCGGAAAGCTGTTCGATCGTCTCGTCCAGCATCGAGAGAAAGGCAGCTGTCGAGGAGAAATCCATGACCGTCGGCGGCACTGGCACTACCAGTGAATTTGCCGCACGCAGCACCGACAGCGAAATCGCGCCCAAGGCGGGCGGCGGATCCATTACGATCACATCGAAGCGGTCCGAGATGCTCTCGATCCCTTCTCTCAACCGATCCAGCAACCCGCCGCTCCCGCGGGCCATGCGTGCCGCCAATTCATATTCGGACTGAAACAACCTCAGGTTCGCCGGGATAAGCTCGAGGCCGTCGAAATGCGTTTTGCGGAGCGCATAATCGAGCGACGTTCTCTCCCCCTCGCGAAGGAAGGGGTAGAGCGTATCGTCTTCGTCAAGGTCGAGGTCGGGCACATAGCCGAACAAGGTAGTCGCCGACGCCTGACTGTCGCAGTCGATGAGCGCCACGCGGTAGCCGCGGATTGCGAGATATTGCGCCAGATGCACCGCGAGCGTGGACTTACCCACGCCACCCTTGAAGTTCTGAACGGCGACGACGCAGCATGGATCTCCGGGGCTGCGATACGGCCGGGTCCCAAACACCCCGCGCATGTCATTGAGTTGCGCGAGCGTATATTTTTCGCGCCGGTTATTGTCAGTCCGCGTCGGCTCCGGCAGGCGCCCATCCTTCTCCGCATCACGAATCGCTGCCGCGGTCCGGCCGACGAGCTCGGCTGCTTTGCTGATCGTGAAGGTCGGCTCACGACGATCGTCGCTTCTAGCGCTTCGGGCCGAATCCCGCAGCCTTTCCAGGACCGAAGATGTGCGGCTCGCCAGTGTCGCGACGGACACAAGGCGATCGGCCTCCTCTAGTTCGAGACTATTTGACATGCTCCCGCCTTTCGAAATTCAAGGCATGGTATACGCACTTGCGATTTTCGGTCAATAAATTCGCTAATTTCGAAAGTGCGCCTGCCGTTCCGCCCCGTTTTCAGGCGACATCGCCGCTAACCTGACTCGGTGGGGGAGGCGAAAATTGCACGCGTGCAATTTTGTCCTAAAGCGCCCGACCTCGCCGGGTAACCCAGCTCTCGCAGAACCCTTTCCATGCAGCCGCCAGCTTCACACCACGGAGCTTCTCGAGGCGCTCGCCCATATGCTCGCGAAATCCGCTTGCGATCATATCGATGTCCCAGCCACCGCCATGGGCCCGGCCGATTGCGAGTAGATCATCGTGGCCAAAACGGATCGACCCGCTGGGGAAGGTTTTATCCTCTGGTTTGGTGAGCGCCTTGGGCGGGGCCGCGACAGCCGCCTGCCCTACTGAGATCGATTCAACCGTGCCATCCCGCCGTTCTCGGCGGCCACCGGAATGACGATCAAGCTCATCGACCGTTTCGATAACCTCCGGCGGGCTCTTCGGCTCGAAGCGGAATTCGATTTCGGCCACCGTTCGACCCTGCCGGATTTCGCGCCACTCGACACGAAAATGGGCCAGCTGATCGATCTCCGCCTTTGCCTTCTCGAGTACTTTGCGGCGCAGCTGCGCGAAGTCGGTGTATACCTCGGGGGGTATCCCCAGAGCGGCCCGGAGCGCTGCCATGTCGCCCCGCCAAGTTGCCTGTCTCCGATGGAGGCGCAACGCGCCAAGCTCATACAACCGCAATGCGTAGTTGGACCTGAAGCCGAGCACTGCCTGCCGGTTCAGGACGGCATAAGTTTCGGACGCCTGGATCATCTTGCGGGCGTCCGGCGTGAACTCCCACTCGATCCAGCCGGCCTCACCACCGTCCTCTTCGGTTTCCTCGCGCGACCGCGAGATCAGCGAGAAACGAAGCGTCGCCTTCTTTCCGCGCCAGGATTTGTCATCGACTGCGAACAGCGTCCGATGAAGCTCCTCCAACATGTCGGTGATTCGCTCGTTACCCTTGTGCCCTCGGCGAATGTCGGCCTTTCGCATCCGGTGTGGCTTGTCTTCCCAAGCATCACCTCCAGCCGTCAGGATCATGAGCGCAAGCAAACGAGACGCTGTCAGGCTCAGCGATTCGCCTTTGACGAACTTAACTTCGATAATGTTGCCAGGCTTAGCGAATTCATCGCCGCCTTTTGCTCGCAAAGCCGCAGCCACGCGCATAGCTCGTCCAGGCGAGACTTCGTCGATTGCTGGTTCGACTTCTTCAGCTAATTGGCCTGCTTCGGATTCCATGCCATAGTACGATCGAAACTGAGTCTTCGGAAACTGTTTGCTGCCTGACCTGACCCTTCGCGTCAAGTCAGGTCAGGATAGATCTTCAACGACAGCCCCCATGCGGTCAGGATAGATTCCCGTCCCCGGACCCAAGAAAACGAGGAGATCCACCGAGTCGCGGATCGAGCTCCCGGAGCGACAGAAAACAGCCGTTCCGCCCCGCTCAGCGGGTGTATTAGACCAAAAACCGCTCGGGATCGGTTCGGGATGGTGCGCGATGCGTCTTCCCCCAAGAGGTCAGGGTTACCCCAACGGGTCAGGTATCCTCCCCCGCGAGGACAGGCTTCAGCCCCCGCGAGGTCAGGCAAACTCCCCCGTCAAGTCAGGTAAAACCGAATAATCGATTGAAACCAAATGGCTTTTCGAGCCTGAATCTGAATCAATTTGAATTATGAATCCTTCCGCTGCGAGCAGCGGCGTATTTAAAAATGATTCTTTCGAAGAAGACTGCCGATTCGCGCCAGGCACTCGGGCGCATAAAACTGCACCATGGGCGACGACAAAGAGAGAGGGGAGGGGGGCCGAGCTGGTAAGCAGGAGGTACAACCATGCCGCTTACAGCCAAACGGCCTTCCCAAGAACTGGTCAACATCGTCGGAGCACTCGGGGGCACCTGGAGCGGCTATGTCGCGATGTGCCGATGCCCAGCCCACGCCGACAGCGATCCAAGCCTTTCCATCCGCCAAGGTGACCGATCCATCCTGGTCACGTGCTTTGCGGGCTGCGCACGTGAAGACGTGTTGCGCGAACTTGGCCGCATCAGACCAGGGCAAAGCTATGCGTATCCAGCACTCGAGCAACCCAGCCGTTCGGCGAATGTCGAGCGCATCTGGGATCAGGGAGTCGAAATCCCCGGCAGCCTCGCTGAGCGTTATCTGGCGCATCGTAATTTACTCCCGCCGCCGCCAGACGTCCGCTTTCATCGACGCTGCCCCTATCTTCCGCGCCCGAAGACCGTCTTCCTGCCGGCGCTTCTCATTGCTGTCCGGGAAACAAGGAAGCTCACGGCGATCCAGCGAATATTCCTTGAGCCCGACGGCACCGGCTACATCCGCAAAGTCATGCTCGGGTCGCCGGGTGCCGGGGCTTGGCGGGGCAGGGCAGGGGGGCCGATCCTCGCAATCGGCGAGGGCTTTGAAACCGCCGAGGCGTTCACCCGACTGAACGACATCCCCTGCTGGGCTTCGTTAGGCGCCCGTCGCCTCGACCAGCTCGTGATCCCGGAGCACGTCACCACCCTCCTGATCGCCGAAGACAATGACGCCGAGGGACGACGCGCCGCGGACAACGCGGTTCGGCACTATGCACGGCCAGGCCTCGCGATACGCCGCGCACCACCGCCGCCGAAGTTCAAGGATTGGGCCAAGGCGCTCGACGCTCAAGTGCAGTCGATGCGAACCTGGGGCGCCGCGAGGCGGTCGAGAGGGGAGGGGGATCGAGAGTGTGATGCTGCCGAGGGTGCAGCCACGCAGGAGAACCCAGATGACCGACCTCTTCAAAGCGGCTGATCATGCCGACCGGCAAGCCGCGCGCCAACTCCTCACATCGTTGTCCTCGGACACGCCGCTCACCCGCCGGCAGCTCAATGAAGCTATGGTGTCGGCCTTTGGCGGGTCGGATGCCGAGGGCCGCTGGACCCAGCGCGAGAGCTTCGAAGTCCTCGAACACGCCCTTGCCCTCCACATCCGCGCATCGGGCTCTTCGCTTTCGTCGTTTTGCGAGGTCTTACCGATGATCGAACTCGCGGGCCGGCTTCCGACGCAAACCGTCCGCAGTGAAGACCAGATCGAGTGGCAGCAATTCTCGACACCCGTCGACATCGCCGCCGTCGCGGTGCTGCTCGCCAACGTCCAGTCCGACGACGTCATTCTGGAGCCCAGCGCCGGCAATGGCCTCCTTGTAGCGCACCTTACTGCGCACCGATCGCTGCACCTGAACGAACTCGACCCGGTACGCCGTGGCCGACTCGCTGAGGTGTTCCCGACGGCCATCGTCACCGGCCATGATGGCGCCACGCTAAACTCCTCCCTCGGCGACACCGAGCGCCCGACGCTCATATTGATGAACCCGCCATTCTCGCGCTCGCTTGGTAGAGGGGCCGACGACTATGCCGCAGTCCGCCATTTGCAGGCTGCGCTCCGCCGTCTGCTACCAGGTGGCCGCCTTGTCGCGATCATGCCGGACTGGTTCGGGCCGAGCGCAAGAATGCGCGACCAGTATGAGACCGTGCTCCGCGACGTTACGGTGAGAACCACAATCCGGCTCGAGAAGTGCTATTTGAAGCACGGCACGTCGATCGCCATCAGGCTGTTCGTGATCGACAAGCTGCCGGGCAAGGCACCGCCGGCGATCATCCAGCGTTCGTCCGTGGCCGAATTGCTCGATGCGCTCGCGATTGCCGAGCGCGCGCCATCGCGCGCCGACCTGCCCGCCACCCTTCCGAAGCGTGCGACCGGTGTGTCGATGTTCCGGGCGATCAAAAGCAGCCGACCCGCACCACGCGCCTACCATGCACCCGTGCGCAACGACGTGTTGCCGGTCGATTACGCCAAGCTCGAGACGCCTGCCCCTCTTCTTGACCAGACTGGCGTCTACCTACCGTACCGCCCGAGCCGGATCGTCTTCGACAAAGCCGGCGAGCACCCGACCGCGCTGGTCGAATCCGTCGCGATGGGATCGATCCCGGCGCCGATCCCGGACTATGTGCCGCGGCTGCCAGAACGCACTGTCGCTGAGCGATTGCTGTCGGCATCGCAGCTCGAGACCGTCGTCTATGCCGGTCACGCCTGGTCGCAGATCATTCCCGGCCGTTTCAAGCCCGATAAGGAGGGCGTTGGCCTCACGCTGGCCGAAGATGGCGACGCGTATCGTAAGGGTTTCTTCCTGGGCGACGGGACCGGCGCCGGCAAAGGCCGCCAGATCGCGGCGTGTATACTCGACAACTGGCTGCAGGGCCGTCGCCGCAATATCTGGGTGACGAAGAACGTTCCCCTGCTCGAAGATGCGCGTCGCGACTGGACCGCGCTTGGTGGCCTCAACGGAGACATCCAGCCCCTTTCGAACTGGAAGATCGATGAGCCGATCAAGCTCGATCGGGGCGTTTTGCTCGTCACCTATCCAACACTGCGTTCTCTTCGCGGTGACCATAGCCGGCTCAAGCAGATCACCGACTGGGCCGGCGCAGATTTCGACGGCGTCATCGCCTTCGACGAGGCTCATGAGATGGGCGGCGTGGCGGGCGGGGAGGGGGCTCTCGGTGCGAAAGAGGGCTCGCAGCAGGGTATCTGCGGCGTGCTGCTTCAGAACTACCTGCCGAACGCTCGCGTCCTATACGCTTCCGCCACTGGTGCTTCGGACATCAACAATCTCGCTTACGCGGTTCGCCTCGGCCTGTGGGGACCAGAAACCGCCTTCGCCGATCGCGAGCAGTTCATCAGCAGCATCCGCCAAGGCGGGATCGCAGCCATGGAACTGGTTGCGCGCGATCTGAAGGCGACCGGTCTGTACATGGCCCGCGCGCTCAGCTTCGCCGGCGTCGAGTATGACATTCTTCAACATGAGCTGACGCCCGCCCAGATCGAGATCTACGACACCTACGCGGACGCTTGGTCAATCATCCACCAGAACATGGAGAAGGCACTGGAGCTGACCGCAGTCGTGGACGGACTGGAGAACGCGACGCTGAACAGCGGCGCCAAGGCCGCGGCACGGTCACGGTTCGAGTCGACCAAACAGCGCTTTTTCGGTCAGGTCCTGCTGTCGATGAAGCTGCCAACGGTCATCGCTGCCGCCAAGCACCACCTCGAGAACGGGCAATCCGTGGTGATGCAACTCGTCACAACCGCCGAATCCATTCTCGACCGGCGTCTCGGTGCGCTCAGTCCAGATGAACGGGCCGACCTCGAAATCGATCTCTCTCCTCGCGAGTATGTCATCGATTATCTCGAGCGCGCTTTCCCGACCCGGCAGATGCGCGTGTTCACCGACGACACAGGCACGCCGCGGTCCATTCCAATGGAGGACGAAGCCGGAAACCCGGTCTACAATCCCGAGGCCGAAGCGGCGCGCGACCTGATGATCGAGCATCTTTGCGCCTTGCCCCCAATCATGTCGGCGCTCGACGGCCTGCTCGAGCATTTCGGACACGACCGCGTTGCCGAAGTGACGGGTCGCACGAAGCGGCTGATCTCGGGCGGCGATGGTCGCCAGAAGCTCGAGACCCGCTCGACCCGGACAAGCCAGGCCGAGGCCGCCGCCTTCATGGAAGGGCGCAAGCGCATGCTGGTCTTCTCGGACGCCGGTGGCACGGGCAGATCTTATCATGCATCAAGGGATGTCGCGAACCAGGAGCAGCGCGTTCACTTACTGCTCGAACCGGGTTGGCGCGCCGATCGCGCGATTCAGGGGCTGGGCCGAACGCACCGCACGCATCAGGCAAGCACACCATTGTTCCGCCCGGTGACCACGAACTGCAAGGGCGAACTCCGCTTCACCAGCACGATCGCGCGTCGGCTCGACAGCCTTGGCGCCCTTACGCGAGGCCAGCGCCAGACCGGCGGACAGAATTTGTTCGATCCCGCCGATAATCTCGAAAGCGAATATGCCTGCGCCGCGCTCGTGAGCTGGTTCCACCTGCTCGTCGGCGGGAAGCTGACCAGTGTCAGCCACGCAGAGTTCGAACAGCGGACCGGTCTTGAGCTTTGTGACAAGGACGGCGTCATGAAGGATGAGCTTCCGCCCATCCAGCGGTGGCTGAACCGCATCCTGGCGCTGCCGATCGGCCTTCAGAACAAGATCTTCGACGAATTCCTCTCTCTCGTCGAAACACGCGTCTCGGCGGCGCGCGAAGCCGGGCGGCTTGATGTCGGTGTCGAGACCATCCTGGTCGACAAGGCGACCCTCATCGATGACACGCTCCTGCGCACCGACCCCGTCAGCGGCGCCACTTCGCATCTGCTTACGATCGAAATCGAGCATCGGCGCGTGCCGGTCTCGCTCGAGCGGATCCTCCATATCGCCGACAGCGATGCCACCGCTCAATTCCTAACCAACACCAAGTCCGGCAAGGTGGCGCTTCAGACCCGGGCACGTACTCTCATGGAGGAGAAGGAAGGGACACCGATCCCGCGGGTCGAGCTGATGCGGCCGACCAGGCGCGAATATATGCGCGAGCACGAATTGTTCGAAAGCGCATGGACCACCATCGACCGGGATGCCTTTTCCGCCAAATGGAGCGAAGAAGCCGAGGACGCGGCGAACAAGGTTGATACCGAGACCGTCCGCCTTGCTACCGGCCTGCTGCTCCCGATTTGGTCCGCTCTGCCGAGCGACCATCTTGTCGTGAACCGCATCGCCGACAAAGCGGGTCATAGCTGGCTCGGCCGGCTTGTCTTCGATGAGCATGTCGTCCAGCTCTTCACCAAGCTGGGCATCGACCGCGCCGAGAACCTGGCGCCGCAGGACATCGTCAAGTCCGCCTTCTCCGGTCGTCCCGTCGACCTTGCCCGACCTTTTCCGATGACCATCCGGCGCGCCCTGGTGAACGGAAGCCCCCGGATCGAACTGGTCGGCGCCCCCTCCCAGCAACTCGCCTGGCTCAAGTCGATCGGCTGCTTCACCGAGGTCATCCAGTATCGTACGCGAGTTTTCCTGCCGACTCCGAACGCGACCACGATTCTTAGCCTTATCATAGCCGGTGGCGCTTGATCAGCGAGGCAATTGTGCCTTCAGCCTGCTTGAGCTTGCCGCACCCTGAAAATGTTCGTCATAAGCGCTGCTCAACCAAATGAGCACGCGTGGGACTCGGTTCGAACGGACCAGTAAAATACTGCGTCTCACACGCGATCAGGCCATCGCATAGTTCCATGATACTCACGACGTAGGATGGTTCGCCGTCATAGGTGATCACAAGTTCTGTCACCCAAAGATCGCCACTGCCGAGCATCCTGCGCACGTCGAAGCGTTTGTTGCTTGGTTGAATGCGCCGACTTTCCTGAATGTGGCGTCGCCCGCGCAGCCGCTCGCCGGACTGGGGATAAAACAGTTCAGCATCCTCGTGATAGATCACATGTTCCGCTTCGAAGTCATTGGCGTCTGACGCCTCCCAATGATGTTGTAGCGCTTCGCGAACGGCCTGATCGTCCATCGTAATTCTCCGATCTGCAGGCGTTGTAACGCGCTTCGGTGTCAGTGCCCATGAAGCGAAGCCCTCGGCCGCCGACGCGCCGTGATCGGCGAAGGCTGCCTGCGGCAACGACCCCCGCGGCCACCCTGGGAGAGAGGTGAGGGGGAGCGGGGATGGTGTCCGGAATGTGCCGGACGCCAGAAGGAGTTACTCCCGTGATCCAGTCCATTAAACTCAGCAAATTGCGGCTTTCGCCCATCAACGTCCGCACCGCCCCCGACGAGCAACTGCAGATCGAACCCATGGCGGCCAGCATCGAAGCCAAGGGCGTGTTGCAGAACTTGCTTGTCACGCCGGCGAAAAAACCGCGAGGCACCTACGAGGTCTTCGACGGCGGCCGGCGCTGGCGCGGACTGCAGCTGCTCGTCGAACGCGGCACGATCGTCGCTGACGACTACGACGTTCCAGTCAAGGTCCTGACCGGCGACGATGCCACGCTGTCCGAAACGTCGACCGCTGCCAACTTCCACCAGCTCAAACTGACGCCCGCCGAGGAATGCCGCGCATTTCAGCATTTCATCGGCTCAACCGGTGATCTCGACGCCGTCGCCAAACGCTTCGGCGTAACCCGTCGCTTCGTCGAGGGGCGGCTGCGGCTGGCGTCGCTGGCTGAACCGATCTTCGCAGCGCTCAGCGCCGGCGAGATCACGCTTGATGTGGCCAAGGCCTATGCTTCGACCGAGAGCCAAGACAAGCAGCTCCTGGTCTGGAACAACTATAAGAATGGCTACGTCAACGCCGACACGATCCGCCGCGTTATCGCCAACGAGACGCTCAAGGCGAATGATCCGATCGCGATCCT
The DNA here is from genome assembly GCF_017875905.1 of Sphingomonas sp. PL20. Taxonomy (NCBI): domain Bacteria; kingdom Pseudomonadati; phylum Pseudomonadota; class Alphaproteobacteria; order Sphingomonadales; family Sphingomonadaceae; genus Sphingomonas; species Sphingomonas sp. PL20. The sequence continues at coordinate 3,997,339 of NZ_JAGINH010000002.1, forward strand.
GGTCGGCGAGGCCCGTTACATCGAAGCCGGCGGCAAGATCGATGGCGACCTCTTCACCGATGGGAACGACCGCTGGGTCAATCCGGAGATCGCGCATCGACTGGCCGGCGAGATCATGGAGGCCGAGGCCACGCGCGTCGGCGAAGAAACTGGCCTTGCGTGGATCCGGCCAATCGCCAGCAACTATGCGCACAACGCGGCGCACGGCTTGTACCGCGCCATCCTGCGTCAGCCTGACCTGACCGATGAACAGGCACAGCGTCTGACCGAAATCGAAGAGCGGCGCTCCGAACTCGAACTCGAGATGCAGGACGACACCCTTTCCGAGGACGATTTCAAGCTGCTCGACCAGGAAGACGACCGGCTCATCAACGAGGCCGATGCGATCGAGAACCGCGCGCCGGTACTCCCCGAAGAGCTGAAGGCTCATGTCGGTGCGTTCCTGCTTCTGACGCCGCAGGGCGAGATGGTGCTCGATACCCAATATTATAGTGAGCAGCAGATCCTCATCGAGGAGCCGGTCGACGACGATCAAGGCGGCGATGGCGAAGATGGCGAGCGCTCGTCGGGCGGTTTCCGCATCGGCGGGCCCAAACCTTCCGAACCGACCTATCGCCCCGAAGCGGTGGCCCCTGGGGGCAAGCCGCTCAGCTCCCGTCTTTATGACGAACTTGCGATGCAGCGCCGCGACATTCTGGCCTCCTGCATCCTCGCCCAACCCGCGCTCGCGCTCGACTATGCGCTGTTCGTGATGGTCGATGCCCGGACCAAGACGCCTGGCCGCTACAGCTACAACTCGACCAAATACGGCACGACAATCCGCGCCGGCGCGCCGCAGGATCCGAACGTTGGCGACATGCCGACATCGCGGGCCCGCGAATACCTGGCCGAGGCGCATGAAGGCCTCGACGCTGGTTGGACCGAGCACGAAAGTGAGATCGACCGGTTCGAAGGCTTCCGGGCGCTCGACGATGACAGCAAGGCGAACTGGCTGGCTTACATCGTCGCAATCTCGCTCGAGGCGAAACCCGGCATCAGCAACGAGCAGATCCCGCTTCACAATCGGTTGGCCTCTATCCTCGAAATCGACGTCGCCAGCTGGTGGCGCCCGACGTCGGAGAACTTCTTCGACCGGGTGAACAAGGGCAGCATACTCAGCCTGCTCGACGAGGTGGGGGGACCGGCGCTCAGCGGCCGTCATGCCTCGCTCAAGAAGACCGAGATCTCGGCCAGCTGTCAGAAGCTGTTCGCCGGCGACACCATCGTCGAGCCCGAGATCAAGGAAGCGGCGCTCGCCTGGGTGCCCAACGCGATGCGGTTTCTCGAGGGCCAGCCCGAAGAGGGTCTCGTCGACGCGGACGACCTCGATCGCGACGACACCGTTGAAGCCGTCGGCGCCGAGGGCGATATCGCTGCGGATAGCTCGTCGGATGAGGCTGACTCCGCCGACGAGCCCGGATCGGACACATCCGCGGCTGACGAAACGGTGCTCGAGACCGCAGCCTGACACCCTGATGGCGGGGGCGGCAGTCCGCCGCTCCCGTCACTCATCATTTTCATCCAGGGCATCCGCCCGTCGGCGCCCGTGCGCTAGCGGCCCCGCTTGCCCGCTCTCCGGAGCGCATTGTCATGACCGTAAAAGCACGGCCGAGCCGCGATGTCGCGGCCGAGATCACCAATCTCATCATCAATAAGCTCGACGAGGGCGTCCCGCCATGGAGCCGACCCTGGCGTGTGCAGGGAAGCGGCGGGCGGCCGCTCAGACATTGCGGAACGCCCTACACGGGCATCAATACCTTCTACCTATGGGCGATCGGTGATGCCCAAGGTTATCGCTCGCGCTACTGGATGACGTACCGCCAGGCCGAGGCGCTGGGCGGCAATGTGCGCCGTGGCGAGTCCGGCTCGCTCTCGGTCTATTATTCCAGCTTCAAGAAGACCGAAGCGAACCCGATTACCGGCGCCGAGAAGGAGCGGAGCATCCGCTTCCTCCGGCATTACATCGTGTTCAATGCAGACCAGATCGATGGCCTGCCTTCACATTACTACCCACCCGTCGAAGATCCCGCGCCGATCGACCCGTCGGTGCATCAGGCCGAGATCGATCGCTTCTTCGCCGCGATACCGGCGGAAGTGCGACATGGCGGTGACCAGGCCTATTTCGCGCCCACCCTCGACTACATCCAGATGCCGCATCAGCGCACGTTCCGCACGATGGACCATTACGCGTCGGTGCGGGCGCACGAGACCACGCATTGGACTGGCGGCACGAAGCGATTGGCGCGCACCTTCGGCAAGCGCTTCGGTGACAAGGCTTATAGTTTCGAGGAACTCGTCGCCGAGATCGGGAGCGGGCTGGTCTGCGCGCACCTTGGCCTGCCCAATGAGCTTCACGACAGCCATGCCAGCTACGTCGCGCACTGGCTCGGAATCCTCCGCGGCGACAAGACCGCGATCATTCACGCCGCCTCCAAGGCCGAGCAGGCGTTCAACTATATGCTCGCCTTCAGCGATGACCCGAACGCTGCGCACTCTGCCGCAATGGCGCCCGAGGCCGACGAGCCTTTCGCCGCCGCGGTGTGAAGGAGGCCATTATGTCACTCGAAATCAACACGCTCGTCTGTCTCTCGACCGCACATGTCGATCAGGACACGGCGCGCGAGCTAGACGCCCTCATACAGTTCCCGCCGCCGATCGCGGCTCGCGACGTTCTTGCCATCTGGCAGGCTCAGATCGTGGCCGAGCGCTGGCAGGACTATGGGTGGTCCGTCTGGGTGCCGTCGCCCAGCAGCGCTGCAATGCCACCAGCGCTGCGCGCTTGTCTCACACTGGCCGAGGCCGCTGGCGCGACCTGGATCCAGTTCGATCGCGACTGCGAGCCGATCGAGGATCTGCCGACTTACGACTGGTGAAAACCCACAATCTGAGGAGATCATCGATGGGCTGGCTCACAATGTCCCGCTACCATATGGGCGGGCACGCAACCCCAAAAGCATATCTGGACGCGCAGTTCACCTACAGCCGCGATGTCGATGGCGTCATCAAAGGGCTGAAACTGCTTGCCTCGTCTTGTCCACAAAACCGCACCTATTATGCCGCCGCCCAACAGATGGTCGACGGTGTTGGCGGCGACGTCTTCGCGATCGTGTGCAAGGTGATGTGGAACCCTCGAAGCAAGACTGGCGAGCATTTCGGGTACAAGGACATGGATGAATCGATGGGTCCGTGCGAGGACAACTGCCCGGCCCATATTCTCGATCTTCTGACCCCGACCGACAAGGAATATGCGATCGACTGGCGCCGGCGCTGCCGCGCCAACCTTGAACGGCGTACCCGCAAAATCGAAGATGGCGACCGCATCAAGCTGGCCTCGCCGCTCACCTTCACGGACGGCCATGTCGGCGAGGAATTCATCGTCGTAAAGCGCGGGCGACGGCTAAGCTTCCGCGACCCTGAGACCCGCATCGGTTACGCAATTAGCCGCTTCATGCAGCGGGAGTGGACGATCGTGCCGGTCACGAAGGTCCACAAGACGATATTTGCCTGAGGCCGCGCGCCCGGGCCATGATGTCCGTGAAAAGGATTTCGACATGTTTGCCCCAGCACCCCGGCTGTCGCCCAAGCGCTACCTCCTGTGCAGCCGCGAGAATGCGCAGCGTGTCGCGGCTCGGCTGTTCGACGCGCAACCTGGCCGCGTCAGCATCATTCGGACAGGCAACCCGCTGCAGCCGTTTCATGTCTCCACCGCCCCTTCGCGCGACGCGCATGTCGAGGTCGAGATCGTGTCATGATGCGGACGATATTCCTCGCCGCCCTCGCGCTCGCTTCCTGTGGAGCCTCACCTGAAGTCGATAACGATCGGAGCTTCAACGCCCGGGCACGGGCGCTCGATGGTGACACTGTCGCCGTCGACTTCCGCCTCCTCGGCGTTGACGCGTTCGAGCGCCGGCAGCTGTGCGAGCGCCGCGGTGCATGCTGGCAATGCGGCAAGGCCGCGCAGGATTATGCCGCGAACCTGCTCCGGTCGAAGACAGCCCAGATCAGGCTTACCCCTTCGACGACCTATGGTCGGCCGGTGGCGACGGTGACCGTGGGTGGCGCTGATCTCGGCGAACGCCTGATACGCGCCGGTCTCGGTATCCCCGAGGCCCAGTATCTTCGCAGCGATCCCGGCCGTGCCGCCCGCTACGCCACCGCCTTCTCGCTGGCCAAGGCCGCGAAGGCTGGGGCTCTCGCCGGACGGTGGATCGAACCTTCCAAATGGCGGCGAGGAGAGCGTCTCCAGTGCGAGGGACGCTCCCGTTGAGCGTTAGCCTTAGGCCGTAAGCGAGGGATCTGCCCACCAGGACGGACCCTGCTCGAAATCCGCGTCTAGCCTGACGAGCGGGCCATCCGGAGCATCCGCGACATAGGGCTTCGTGAGCGGCATGCACCGACCCTTCATCCGCCGCATCTCGCCGGCCACGCGCCCACGGCGCTCGAGCATATCCTCCAGCCACTCAAGATCGTCGAGCATGTCGACCACCCCTCGGCCAGCGAGACAGAAATAGATGCAGCGCTGAAAATCGTCGGCGCCATCGTTGGCGAGGATCGCGGTCAACTTCCGCTTGGCCGACACGTCCCCCTCGTGCGTCCAGGCGATCGCCTCCCGAAGTTCGCGCACCGAGTAATACGCGTCCTCGACGTCCATGCCGATGGCGGCGTTCGCGAGCATACGACGGGTCGGTCGGTTGTCGGCATCCAAAGCGGCATCGCGCAGGGTAATGTCGAGATCGAACCGGTCGTGGAAAATGGTTTTCTTCATCGCAAGTCTCCAGCACGCGGGAACGTACCGTGAACATGCGCGCCGGTCAAGCCGGTCATGAACCACCGGGGAAGGTCTTCACCATGCAGATCGACATCATCGTCGGGCTCCCGCATCTCAACGAGGGTCCGATCCTCCAACGGGCGCGGACGCTACGCACCACAGCCCTGATTTCAGCGAACGGCCTGTCGCGCTGGTCTGACAAGCGCGGCTGGCGCGAGTGGATCGGCTGGCGGACGACTCAGCTTCGCAACGCAAAGGGGCTGGCTGGGCTCTGCCTGGACTCCGCCGGCTTCGTGGCCGCCTCGCGTTACGGCGGATTCCCCTGGACGATTGCCGATTATGTTGCCCTCGCCGCCGCCCACCCGTTCTTGTGGTGGGCGAGCGCCGACTATTGCGTCGAACCCGAGATCGCAGGCGATCGCGAAGAGGTGACCGACCGCATCTCGCGTACCATACGGGCAAACCGTGATTGCCGGAGACTGGCCGACGATCACGGCATCGCCAATGCGATGATGCCGGTCATCCAAGGCCGAACTCCAAGCGACTATGAGCGCTGTGCTGACGCACTGAGCGGAATCATCGGGCCGTCCGGCTTGCTTGGCGTCGGAAGCATGTGCAGGCGTGACATCCACGGGCCCGAGGGTCTGATCGCCGTGATCGACCATCTCGACCGAGTCCGGCCCGCGGGGGTCCGGCTCCATGCTTTTGGGGTGAAGGGGACGGCGCTGCCGTTCCTTTTGCCATACAGTCACCGCGTCGCGTCGATCGATAGCCAGGCCTATGGCGTCGCTGCCCGACGCGCTGCCATCGGCCGCGCTGTCCCCAAGACGGATGTGCTCGTCGCTGATCATCTGGAACGCTGGGTCGGTGCCCAACGCGCTCGGTTGGCCCGGCGGCCCCACCAGCTTCCTCAGGTTCGGCTCACGCCTCACGATCCTGTGTCAGTCGATCCCTGGGAAGTTGCCATCGCGCAAGCCCGCGAAGAGATCCGCGACCTGATCGAGGCCGGAGAGCTCGACCATGACGAGCTGACCTCCCCGTGGATCGAGCAATGGGCGGCCGACATCTATCGGGACAGGCTCGCAGCCTGAGTGAGGGGAGGGGGAGCAAAGGGCTGACGAGGGGCGGGTCCAAGCCGCTCCCCAGCGCCGAGGAGCCCCCCAATGCTGCAATCCGCCATCACCAATGACCTCCGTCCGCTGATCGGCGAACTCCGGTGAGCGCCCGGTCGACCAAGGCCGAGGTGCGGAACCCAATCCTGACCCTCCCGGCCGTAGCGCGTCTACGGGCGCTTAGCCCCGAGGCGCGCGTCGCACTCCAGGAGATCCTGCTCGACATCCAGCACGATGCGCGCCTGCGCGCCGAAAAGAGCTGGCGAAGCCGCAAACCGCCGGTCGCGGCCTACTGGGCTGCCTGTGGCGTCTACGCCGGACACATAGCGCGCACGATCGGACCGGGCCCCGCCCGAGGGCTTCGTGCGGGAGGCATCCCATTATCAAACGAGGGGTCCATCACATGCTGATCGAACTGCGCAAGCTCCGGATCATCAAGGCGCTCTCGGAAGAGACGCCCTGCTACACTGCGGAAATATGGATCGACGGCGCGCTCGCCTTCCATGCCAGCAATCGCGGTCATGGCGGTGCCGACGATTATCGTCAGGTCGGCGCAATCACCGAAGCCGAAGCCAACAGCTGGCTCCGCGCCAATAGACCGCAGCGCTCGTCCCACGGCATGACGTTCGACCCCGATCTGGAGCATGAGGTCGCAACGCTGATGGACCAGGCCGAGCAGCACGCCCTGCTCCAGCGTCGCCTGCGAACCCACATCGTCACGATCGAGGACGGAGCTGTCTACACCTACCCAATGAAGGGCCGACCCGCCGCTGTGATCGCAGCCGCTGTTCGTGCGAAAAAACCGAACATCGAGATCGTCAACGAGACCGGTCAAGCCGGGCTGACGCGTGCCGTCCAGCTCATGCTCGCGGCCGCACGGGACGCCGAAGACCCGTGACGGGCAAAGGCGCGGCTTTGCTGGCCGGGGGCCAGCGATCCCGCGGAAGAGAGGAGGGGGAGGGAACGGGCGAGCGGATTTGCGCTCGAGACCGGAGGGCCACCCCATGCATTACGATGTCGCCATGCGCCACCAGCAGGCGCTCGACCCGAGCGCGCTGACCACCATCGCCACGACGCTCCACGCGATCGAAGCCGCCATCACCGATTGCCGCAATGCCGGCAAGGACAGCGAAACCGATCCGGCTGTTGTCCTCCTCGCGCGGCATCTGGGCACGGTCTGCGCGCGCGCCGCGGACGACACGGTCCTGCGTCGGACGTGCCTTGATGAAATCGCCGACATCCGGCGGCACCCCGCCCTGCGCACGCTCGCCTATCGGGGCGTCAGCTATGATGAGGCGGCCAAGCGCGTCTTCCATGCCGAAGGCCGCGCCGCCATGCGGCGCCTGGCCGAGGCCCTGGAACTTGACGACGGAAGCTTCGACATCCGTTCGAACAAGGCGGGACCCGCGATCTCGGGCGAAATCACGCTCCACGGCGACGAAGTCTGGGTGCAGCTCTCGCTCAGCTGCATGGGACCCGACCACGAAGTCCTGTTTCGACACGTGCGCGACCGGAGCGATCATATCGGTGATCGCAATCGGTGGGCCTCGATCAATGAACTGCTCGCGCCCGATCGCTTCGCTGCGCGAATCCGCCGCGAATTGCGCCTCACTGCTCCTGCCGGCCAATCCGCGCGCCTCTTTGCCTGATCCAGTGACCAGGAGAATGCCAATGTCTGACCTCCCTTTGGCGCGGCCCGGTCGGCCAATGCCGCCGCCCCTGCCGGGCCTGCCTGAACTCGCCATCGGCCCGGAGATCATCGGTGCCATCCAGCGCGACGCATGGATCGTCTTCAACCTCTCGGGCGGCAAGGACTCGAGTGCGGCCATGTTCACGGTCAATCTCCTCCTCGATCGTCTTGGTCATCCTCGCGCGCGACGTATGGCGATCCACGCCGATCTTGGTCGAGCCGAATGGGCCTCCACGCCGGCAACGATCGAGCGCATCGCGGCGCAGGCCGGTATGCAGCTGACCGTCGTCCGTCGTGCCGCCGGCGATCTCGTGGACCGCTGGATCCAGCGGTTCGAGAATGCCAAGCGTCGCTACGCGGCACTCGAGACATATAACCTCATCGGTCCCTGGTCGTCCGCCTCGCTGCGCTTCTGCCAGTCAGAGATGAAAGCGGCCGTGATCGGGCCTGCGATCGCGCGGATCCTGTCGGGAGAACGGATTATCTCGGTGCTTGGCCTGCGCCGCGACGAAAGCCACACCCGCGCAGCGATTCCAGCGGCGAAGGCCGATCAGCGTTACGCCAAGGCCGGGAACCGGCGGGGCACGGTCATGTTGCTTTGGAATCCGCTGGCTGACTGGACGGCGGACGACGTGTACCGCGCGCATGACCAACTCGGCATTCCGTTGCACGAGGCCTATACCATTTGGGGCTCGACGCGCTTGTCGTGTCGCTACTGCATCTTTGCGTCGTTGCATGACCTGCAGGCCTCGTCCGCCGCACCGCTGAACCATGAGGTTTATCGGGTGCTGGCGGAGATCGAGGCCCGTTCGACCTTTCCTTTCCAACCGACGCGCTGGCTGGCGGATGTAGCCCCACATTTGTTGGGGACCTCGCTGGCGGCAGACATCGTCCGTGCCAAAGCGGACCAGGCGGAGCGGCGACGGATCGAAGCCGCGATGCCGTCTTCGTTGCGCTACGTTGCCGGTTGGCCGCCGCGCGTGCCAACACGCACCGAGGCCGAGGACATAGCTGCGGCGCGCCGTCCAATCCTCGCGCGGCACTGTCTCGACGACCGCTACCCGTCGGGCGCCACCGTCATGACGCGCTTTGCCGAGCTCATCGAGACGGCGGCACAAAAGAGGGCAGCATGACGACGATCGTCGCCCGCTTTGGCCGGTACATCGTCTCGACCGCCGTCGCCGAAATCCCGCCTCTTGGCTGGCGCTTCTGGACTCTTGCCGGCTTCCCCGGCGATCCGGTCGATCCGCGCCCCTACGCCGGCACACGCTGCCTGCCGCTCGCCCTTGTCGACCTGAACGGCGATGCACGTTGGCTTTGCGCTATGGAGCACGATCGCTCCTTTCGGCTGTTTGCCAGCCACGATCTCTTCCCATGCGCCGATCAGGACGGCGCCGCCGCCTTCGCGGGCGAGATTCTCGCCAACCATGCGCGGCAACCCAAGCTGCTCTGATCGGACCTCGTTATGGACACCACCCGAAGCCAACGCTGGCGGGAGCGTCGCGCGCTGTGGGCGCGCGACCTCACTGTCATTGATCCGAAAGCCTATACCGTCGATGTCGTCGAGCACGGCGTTGCTCGCAAGTTTATCGCAGAGCACCATTATCTCCCAAGCTTTCCCGCCGCGCGGCTCGCCGTTGGCCTATTCGGCCGCAACGCCATGCTCGAAGGCGTCGCCGTGTTCGCCGTGCCCGCGACGGACGCCGTCATCACCCGCCATACCGGTTTCGACGATCCGGGGCGGGGATGCGTGCTCGCCCGTCTCATTCTCACCGATACGGTGCCCCAGAATGGCGAGAGCTTCTTCGTCGCCCGGGCCTTCCGACACCTGCGGCGCGAGCGACCGGGCATCGAGGCCGTGGTCTCTTATAGCGATCCTGGCGCCGGTCATATCGGACGTGTCTATTGTGCTCTGTCGGCGGCGCACCGGGCCGTCACGCGACCGCGTACGGTGCTGCGCGCCAAGGGGGTCACGATTTCGGGTCGAACGCTCTCGAAAATCCGGCTCGGCGAACAGGGTCATGTCGGTGCGGTGGAGCAACTCGTGGCACTGGGTTTGCCTCGGCCGAACCTGTTCGAAGGGCCGACCGCGTGGCTCTGGCGTCTCGAGCGAGACCGCCATCTCATTCGCCACCGGCAGGCGGGTCTCTACGCCTATTGTTTCGAACTGACGCGCGAAGCGCGGCGCCGAGGCCGGGCACTGCCCCGTCTACCCTATCCCAAAGCGCTGCCGCTCACCCAGCCGATGCTGCCGCTCCTTTCGCCGATGGAGATCTGACATGGCCGATATCACGACCTTGCCCCTGATGACGGCCGCCGATGCCGAGAGCATCGGCTTCGCGCGGTTCAACGATGTCCCGACCCTACCGATCGACATCCCCGATGGGAATTTCACGATCAGCGCGAAGACCACCGATGGACGACGCATCACCTTTTTCTTCGGGGAGCATCGCACCGATGCCCCTCCGAGTTTCGTCGATATCCAATTCCATGATCATGGCGCCACCATACCGAACGCCGACGGCGGTCGATCGCCGGTGTTCGACATGCTGACCATCGGCCTGCGCGGGCGGCAGGTATTCGACAGCCGCAAGAGCGCCATCGACGACAAACCTTCGATCGCCGTGATCCTCATCGGCGAGCCGCGCCCGTCTGGTTCACCCGCTGGGGACGACTAGCCATGGCTGTTTATGTCGCGCGTTATACACGCCTTCACCCATGCTTGTGGGCGCCTTACTCGATCACGGCGTATCCGCACGGATTCCACAATTGGCCAGACGGGCTCGCCGATCCGGTCTGGACGCCTAATGCTCGCATAGTAACCTCAGCGGGTGCAGCATCCAGGCCGCTCGCCGATTGCGCAACGCTCGATGCCGCCATCGAAGAATGCTGGGTCCATTTCGCGACTCTCGATCAGGAGCTCCAACCGTGCTGAGCGCATCTCAGCGCCCATGCGCGCCAAGAAAGAGGAGAGGGATTTCGACGACGCGCGGCGGTACGCCGCTCTTCAAGAAAGGAACGCTTGATGCGGATTGTACGCGGCGACTTGCTCCACCTTGCCCGTCAGGGCGATTTCGATGTCATCATCCACGGGTGCAACTGCCAGTGCGCGATGGGCAAGGGCATCGCGCTCGCCATCAAGCAGCAGTTTCCGGCAGCCTACGCGGCCGATCTCGCAACGGCGAAAGGCAGCGCCGCCAAGCTAGGAACCTATTCGTCGGCCTCCCTCGAAACCGACGCCGGCACGCTTACCATCGTCAACGCCTACACGCAGTTTCACTGGAACGGGCCGGGCGTGAAGGTCGACTATGACGCGATCCACCGTGTCATGCGCGCGATCGCGCATGACTTCGCCACTGCTCGGATCGGCTATCCGAAAATCGGCGCTGGTCTGGCCGGCGGCGACTGGTCGGTCATCAGCGCGATCTTCGACACCGAGCTGGAAGGCCTGGATCACACCTATGTCGATTTCGCCGGCTGAAGCGCCGGACTGAGGGGAGGGGGGCCGAAAGGCAGGCGCATTGCCACCTTTAAAGCCCGAGGCCTTACGATGTCATTCCTTCCGACCGCCCTGCAGAGGCAGGCCGACTATCTCAACATCGCCGAACCGCCGCCGGTCGTTCTTGCATATGGCATCGGTGTTGATTCCACAGCGTTGCTCATCGAACTCGAAGCGCGCGGCGAAGCCCCCGATCTCGTGCTGACCGCCGATCCGGGCGCCGAGAAGCCCGCAACCTACGAGTACCAGAAGCTCATCGCATCGTGGATGGCGGCGCGGCAGATTCGGTACGAGGTGGTTCGCTACGTGCCGCGGCGCTTCAAGCACTGGCCACCTTATTATTCGATCCTCGAAAACGTCCTTACCAATGCGACGCTGCCAAGCATCAGCCTGGGTCGGCACAGTTGTTCGCTCAAATGGAAGGTCGCGCCACAGGACGCCTTCCTCAAGCGATGGGCGCCGGCCCAAGCCGCGTGGGCGCGCGGGCATAAGGTCACACGCCTGATCGGTTATGACGCATCTCCTGCGGATACGCGCCGCTATGCCCATGCCTCAGCGATCGACGACCCGCTTTTCGATTGTCGCTATCCGCTGCGCGAGTGGCGCTGGACGCGCGACCATTGCACCGCTCGCATCGAAGCGGCCGGTCTGCCGGTCCCGCCCAAATCGAGCTGCTTTTTCTGCGGCGCGATCCGGCCCGATGAGGTGCGTGCGTTGCCGCAATGGTGCCTGCGCCTGATCGTCCTCATCGAGGCGCGGGCCGAACCGCGCCTTCGCACCGTCGAAGGTCTCTGGCGCCGGTCGACCAAAACCAAACCCGGCAGGATCACCGATTTCATTCGCGCGGAGCGCCTTCTTCCCGAGGCCGAGATCGATGCGATCCGCCGCGACGCACCGACCGAGCTTGTCCGCTTCCAGGACGCCGCCGGCCTCGTGCCAATGAGCGAGCGTCCGACGATGGAGGAATGGCTCGAGAGCTTCAACGCTGGCCGGATGGAGGCAGCATGACCGACCGAATGTCACGGATCGCCGCGCTCAACGACCGTTGCCGCCAGGGTCTGGATCCGACCGGCCGCATCGTCATAACCGCCGCCTGTCTCGCGACCTTCGCAGGGGAGGGGGGCAAGGTTGCTCAGATTTTGGCCCAGGCCGAGTTGATGGCCGCAATCCGTCGGTACGTCTTCAGACCCGAAGATTGCCGCGAGCGGGCGCGAGGCGACCTCGTCGTCGCCGGCCACGCCGTCCGCTTCACGATCGATTATTATGACCTGACGCTCGAATGGGGGTCCGAGGACCCGGCTGACCCGCTGGTCACGGTGAGGGTCATGACGATCATGCTCCCCAGCGACGACTGAGCGTCGCGCAAATTTCCGACACCCAATCCGGAGACCAGCCATGCGGCGGATTACACCGGCCGGGCCCGAACATGGGCAGGCGATAGCAATAGCAGTTGAGCGTCTGCGCGAAGCCCGTACTCTGCTCCGGCAGGCCGGCGCGCGTCAGGCAGCCTCGGCGGCCGGCAAGGCGATCAGCAGCGCCGAGGGTGCTGCTCGCCACGTGCAACACAGGATCCGAAGGACGACCCAATGAGCCGGCATGACCTTCAGCCCAAGGCCGACCAGCCGCATGTCGTGCGCGCGACCGTCGGTTGGGACCGCCCATTGCAGACGTTCTTCGCACAGGTGTTCTTCCGCACCGAAGACGAGCCGGATGAAGGGGAAGCCCTGATCTGGCTCGGCACCGAACCCGGCGAAATGTTGACGCCCGAGGCCGTGATCGCCGTGGTCGCGCCCCATGTCGAAATGCCCCCTGACCTCGCCGAGAGGCTCGATGCTGAAATGCGTCAGACGACCGGCATGAAAGACGGCCGCCATCAAGCCGCGGCCAAGCGGTCGCTGTTCGGCTCGATCCACTGATCCGCTGACGCTCTCACGCGGCGGACACGCCCCGCAACTCGTCGTCTTCCCCCATCCATCCGCTCCGCCGGCCATCACGGCGGGGCCCATCGTCACGTGCCCAGCGCACCGATGATCTAGGAGCCGTTATGGCAGACCGTGTCTCAGCATCGATCTTCATCGGTGGTTCGCTCTCGGCATCGGCATATGCCGAGCTTGCCGCACTGATCAGCGATGAGGGCCTTTCCACCGAATGGGACGGAGAAGCCTTCGCGCCTGAACATCGCGCCGTCGGCCGACCCCTCAACCTCTACGCGCACGAGGTCGCGTGGGGACGTTTCGGAGAACTCGAAAGCTGGTGCGTCGAGCGACTTGTCCCCTTTGCCAGATGGTCGGGCGGCTATTCCGGCCAGTGGGGCCCCGAGCGTGTCGTTCACCAGGGCGACGGGACACTGACCTCCTACGCGACGACCGAAGACGACATCGTCGTCATCCCGCAGGAGGTGCTCGAAACGCTCGGATCTTTCGAGGCAACCCTCGCACACTTCGCCGCAGTGGATTTCACCGTGCCGCCGCTCGTCGTCGAAGGCGATCTGCCCCAGTTCGGGATATCGACGGAGTCCACCCTGGATGCGGAAGGACTGCCGCATGTCGAATAGCTACTCCGCCTCTGATCGACTTCGCGGTTGCGCCACAGATGCAGACCTATAGCTTCATCGCCCGGAGACTGACGATGACCTCGATTTCGACCGATTATGATGCCGCGCGTGCGGCGCTGACGCGCCTCTTGCCGCTCGCGATGTCCGACACCGGCCAGGCGCGCCGCGTTGCCAACTTCCTGATGGCCTGGTGGAACGGCCCGGACCTGGGCCATTTCGAGATCGCCGATATGTTCGGCCTCGACGTTGCGATCGCCAACGACATCACGACGGTCATCGGCTTTCTCGGTCAGAACGACCGCGGCGCCGTCTATATTGACAGCCTGGGGTTCGCCGAAGAGATGCAGGACATCATCGCGCTGTGGCGCAAGCCGGCAACGCCGCCCACCAACTGACGTCTCCATACGCCCCTGAGACGATCAGGAACGACCCGACGGCGCCGAAGAGGCGTCCGTCGGAGCGGCGCTGGCGCGCCTTACTCGGCCGAACGGCCGAGGAGCTGAGTGGGTGAGAGAGTGTGTTCGGACAAGGGGTTCGAGCAGCACAACTCAAGGAGACTTCCCATGAACATCGGCACCATCACCCAGAACGCCAGCGGCACCTACACCGGCAAGATCTCGACGCTCACCGTTGCGATCGTGATCGCCCTCCGCACCGTCCAGTCCGCCAACCCGCGCGCGCCCAAGTTCGAAATCCTCGCCCTCTCGGCTGCCCGCCAATGGGTCCAGGTCGGCGCGCTGTTCGAGCTGTCCTCCAACTCGACCGGCGAGACCTTCCTCAACGGCAAGATCGAGGATCCGAGCCTCGACAAGCCGCTCTACATCTCGGCGTTCCGCCAGGAGGATGGCTCGTATAACATCGTGTGGTCGCGTCCGACCCGCCGCCGCGATGCCCCCACCGACGCTGCCGCAGCCGACGATGGCCTGCCGCCGCTGCCGGGCGCCGACGAGCCGTCTGCTCCTGCCGGCGGCGACGGTCTGGGTGAATCTTCGGCCGATGGCGCGTTCGGAAGCGAGCCCGCGGCGGCCGGTGGCCGCAAGCGCCGCACGCCCGAAATGGCCGACTGATCGGTCGCCACCCGTCCTCTGACGCGCTTCTTTCCCGGCGCGTAGCTCCTGACAGGGCTCGCTTCGCTCACCTGGCGAAGCGGGTCCTGTTTTTCGTTCGCTCGAATCTGTCATCCTGTCCGGCCGGCGCACTTGCATGCTCGGCAACCATGTATATGTTGATGTATATGCAAAGGAGGCCGTCGTGGCAGCTAATCATCCTCAGGCTTCAGTCTCGCGTGAAGTGAAGCTTTTCCGAAACAACAAAAGCCAGGCGGTGCGTATTCCCGCCGACTTCGAGCTGCCCGGCGACCGAGTGATGATCCACCGCGAAGGCGACCGATTGGTGATAGAGCCGATCAAGCGCAAAAACATCCTCGAGGTGCTCGCGGGCCTCGAGCCGCTCGGACCGGACGACCAGTTCCCCGATATCGACGATACGCTCCTGCCAGCCAGGGCAATCGACCTGTGAGCAAACTCTACATGCTCGACACCAACATCGTGTCTGAGCTTGCGCGAAATCCGCACGGTATCGTCTCGTCCAGGATCGCCGAGGTCGGACCAGACTCGATATGCGTCAGCATCATCACAGCGGCGGAATTGCGGTACGGCTGCGCGAAGAAGGGCTCGCCCAAACTGCTGACACAGATCGAAGCGATCCTCGGAAGCGTTCAGGTACTCGCCCTCGATGTCCCCGCCGACACCGAATATGGCGGGATCCGTGCCGAGTTGGAGAGCGCGGGCAAACCGATCGGTCCGAACGACCTCTTCATCGCTGCCCATGCCTATGCACTCGAAGCGACGTTGGTGACGGCCAATGTCGGCGAATTTTCACGCATCCGCGCGCTCACCGTCGAAAACTGGCTCACCGACCGCCCCTGAATCGGCGACTGGCCTGCCAAGACTGATGTCGCTTGGCCGGGGTCTCCTCGGTGAATGAGACTGCGACGCACAGCGGGACGGACTATCGCCGAGACCGTGATGGACTGATGGCGCAAGGCAAGCTTGGCCGGGTTCGCCCGCCTTCCTTCGCCTTTGACTGACACCTGCGGCGGACGGTCTCGCATCACAACCCCATCCAGTCGCCCGTGTTGCCGCTCCGCGGCTGCCCGCGCCAGCTCCCTCCAGGGGTTTCCCTGCGCTTAGCGCTCCGGTGCGATGCGATCCCGCACGCCGCTCTTCGGTGTCACCGGCGGGAAGGCCGTCGGACCCAACAAGGAGCACGCCCATGAACATCGTCAACATCACCGGCCGCGTCGCAAAGGATCCCGAAAACCGCGGCACGGTCACCACCCTCATCGTCGCAACCGACCGCGCGAAGCTCAAGGACGGCAAGACCTATGTCGACGAAGCCACCGGCTACACCGCCAAGGAGACCGAATTCCACAAGGTCACCTGCTTCAACGGCCTCGGCAAATCCGCCGCGACCCGCGAGAAGGGCAACGTCGTCGCGATCTCCGGCCGGATCCACTATTCGAGCTGGGAAGACCGTGACGGCGTGACACGCTACGGCTGCGAAATCATCGCCAACAGCATCGACTTCTTCTGACCCTGGGGCGGGCGGCGCCGAAGGCGCCGCCTCGCTTCGCAAGGATCGGTTTCCTGTAAGCGTTCAGGCGTGGCGCGGCGCGGCTCCAAGCAGATCCGCAACGCTCTGCGCAAAACTCTGCGCAAGGAGCGCCTCGTCGCGCGACAGCGTGATCTGGCTCGTCATGCTCGCGTCGAGCAACGCTTTGAGCCGTGCCGCCAGTGCCTGGGCGGCTTCCTTGAGCAGTGCCTCGTCCATCCCGCGCCTCGCGTCGTTGATGCTGCTGACCGATGGCGGGCACGGGAATCACATCGTGCTGCTGCCTATCGAGGCCGACTTATAGCATATTTCGGCCTGTCAGCTCGCGTCCTACTCTCCCCCTCCGGAGATCGGAGCGGCGAGCGGGGCCACAGCCGTGGAATAGACCCATGCCCGCGCCAACTGGTCGGAAAGCGGGTCACGGAACATGATCTTGCGCCACCGGCCCTTACTCTCCTCAACCGCAATTTCGGTGCCTTTGGGCGCCTTCAAGACGACGGCGCCATCGCGAGCCGGGGCATTTCGAAACGTCGCATCGCGTGAGAGATAGGCGCGCGCATGCTGCGCCAGGAACGCAGCCTCGGATTGCGCCGCCGCTTCATGGTAACGATGATGCTCCGCCTGCGCATGGTCGATCTTCTGGTTCAGCGTGCTGAACGCTGCTTTCTCCTGCGGGCTCATCGTCGGCTGCTGCGGAATAAGTGCATAAGCACCCAGCAGGGTCAGGATGAAGCTGATGAAGCCTACCAGACCCATACGCTGCAACTCGGGCAGGGTGTTCGGACCAAGGCCCTGGAAGAAGCTCAGCACGAGGTCGAACAAGGAACCTTGCAGGCGGGCAGTGTCTTCGTCCGTCTCTGCCGCGGCGATCGCCACGGCGACCCGCTGCATCTCGATCACCGTGCGCGCCGCAAACGACGTCGCGGTTTCCCGCTCATCGACGCTCGCGCGCAGCGTGAGCGTGTCGATCACGAGCATGCGCTCGGCAATCGCACTGAATGTCGAGAAACGCGGTAGCGCCGCGGCTATCATGCGTTTGTAGGTCGCGCCGGCATTGGCGGACGCGATCGCCGATGCGACGAGCGACTTGTTCGCATCGAATGCCTTCACGGTGTCGAGAACCGAAGAAGCCAGATGACGTTGCTGCTCGACCAACGACGTATTCTGCTCAGCGAACCGGCGCGCTGTGTCCGTAACCGAAAGCGCCCAGGCGTTGCTGGTCAGGTGCTTCAAGCTCTCGCGGTCCCTCCGATCGCGCTCAAGCGTGTCGAGTATCCCGCGATAGGGTGCGTCGAGATCCAGCCCGCGCAGCATTTCGCTGGCTGTCTTCGCCTGCTTGACCACGTCGGCGATCGCACTGCCGCCAAGTGCATTGCGGAAGAGGGCGGCACGTTCACGCTCTTCGCGCAGGAAGCGATCGGTGGCACTCTCGGGTAAGCCAAAGGGATTGTTTCTCATGATGCCATGATTGTCAGATCGGCACGACCAGCGCGACCAACATCTGGGCAACCAGAGTGCACCGCGGGCAGACAGTTCGACGCATCCCGGCAAAGCCGGGACCGGCGCTCTACTCGGCTATCGCCTCCCGAAGCCCCCGGTGCCCGGGTCTTCGCCCTGCGGGTAACGATCACCTTGCGGGGAGCCCGGGGGCGAGGGGGGTGCCCTAAAAAATCTCTCTCTCTGAATGCCTAGATATGACGTGCGGGGATCCGAGCCCGTCAAGGATGAGCGGTACCCCCAATTTTCACGCGGCCCGCCACTCTCGCTTCGCTTCGTTCTGGGCCACGAGAAAATCGGCTCCCCCACTCCCCGCTGGCGCGGCGTTAATCGGGGTCCGGCTGCGCCGGCTTCCCGGTTAACGTCCCTGACTGCCACGACCGCCGCACGTCGAATGAGAAGCCTCATCGAATGGATGAGATTCATGGAGGCTATCATGACCAACTTCACGAACTTCGCCGACCTCGCCAGCCACATTGCGGCCGCGCGCGAGAATGAAGACCTGACCCAAACCTACGAGGGTGCGTTCATCGAGCATAGCGAGATGGCGAAGCTGAGCATCGTCGAAGCGCCCGAAGCTCTCGACATGCCCGATCCGGAGCAGGTGCGAGCGGCTGTCGAAATGATGATGCAGACGATGTTCGATGTGCTGCGCGATACGCGCATGGAGCCGTTTGCCACCGATCTGGTCTGGGGGTTCGCCAACAGCTTCCATGTCGTCGCCAAGCGGATCGAAGGCCGCGAGGACGATGCGGCCAAAAAGTTAGGCGAACTCGCCCGTAGCTACGACCCTTCCGAAATCTACGCGACCGAACTGGAAGACACGCAACTGCTCTGCCAGACGCTGCAGGGGTGCCGCGAGGCAATGGAGTGCATGCGCGACCATGCCGCCGAAATGTACCGCGTCGAGACCGGAAAGCCCTTCTCGCCGGTCCGGGGGAGCCGGGTGTCGAGCGCGCTCAACGCCTCGATGATCGATGCCCGCGACTATCTGGCCTCACGTGCCCGGGAACGCCGGGAACAGTTCGCCCCCGAGGGCCCGGTGGTGGCCTTCTCTGGAGGCCAGGCGTGGGAGGATGCCGATCTGCTCTGGAACGGACTCGATGGCATCAAGGCCCGCATCCCGGAAATGATCCTCGCGACCACGGCGCAGGCCAAGGGCTGCGATGCCGTGGCGCACGCTTGGGCGGCCTCGCGCGGCGTGAAGGTCATCCAGTTCCGCCTCGACCGGAGCCAGGGCAACCGCGCCGCCTTTGTCCGCAACGACCGCATCCTCAATCTAAAGCCGGTCGAAGCCGTCATCTGCGAAGGGTCGGGCATCCAGCAGAACCTTGCGCAAAAACTGCGGCAGGCCGGCGTCCCGCTGCACATCGTCCGCCTCGCGCACCAGCGCACCGCACAGCGGGCGTGAGCCCCTTGTGGAGAGGTCCTGGCTTCGGCCGGGGCCTCTCCACTCTTTTCTTGTGTCGACATGCGGCGCTCAGGGGCATCGAGCCCCTTCGCGCCGCGCTGGACTGAGCGCCTGCGCGCTCGCCGATCGAGACCCGCGGCCACAGATCAGGCTCACGAAGCGGTCAGAGGGGAGGGGGGCAGGAGAAGCGGTTCAACAGGGGAGGACGAGATGTCCATCACGTTCCGCATCGCTACCGCCGCCGACGATCAGCCTCGTCCGATTGCCACCATAAACGCCCGCCAGCTCGCCGCCTTCAGAGCATTCCTTCGCGAGGAAAGCGAGCGGACGTGCACTGTACTTCTCGCTCCGGACGCGGACGAAGACGCGTTCCTGTCCTATCATTTCGAAGCGCGCGTCTGCCCGTTGGCGCTTGCCGCGGTGACGCGCGTCTTCGACTTCCAAACCGACGTCATCAGCGTCGTCGAGGAAGCGCAGTTCCGCTGCCGACGCGTGAGCGTCTGTCGCATCGAAAAGACCGGCACGATTCACATGCGGGTCGCCTTGACGTCCGATCGGGGCTTGGAGCTCGACCTGGCCGCCGCCAACGCCTTTGCACTGCTCGAAGGCCTTGGCCTTCGCCCCGACAGCGTCGGCGAAATCCCGATCGACACGGTGCGCGCCCGGCTCGCTAATCCGGCCGTCCGGCGACGCGCCGCCGAGCACGGTGTGACGGCCTATCTCGACCGGCTCGATCAGCTGCTCGCGACCGCAGATGCCGACGACACTTCGCGGCTGGAATGGGCTTAGCCTCCGTCCACATCCCGCCGACGAAGGAGGGCGCGCCCCTAACGCTGGCGCGCCCTTTTTTTGCCTATCTGGCGCAAGCCTTGAAATCGTCACAGCCGGCCACGATCTCTCTCGGAAGGGCGTGGCCACGCCCTTCCATGGACAGCGAACCAGAACCAGCGAAACCGAAAACTCGAAACCAGCAAAACTCAGCAAACCAGACACACAGCAAACCGAAAACAGCCAGCAAAACTCAGATCCAAACAGCGAACCCGAAAAACCAGCAAACAGCAAACCCAGATCAAAAAGCGAA
The DNA here is from genome assembly GCF_017875905.1 of Sphingomonas sp. PL20. Taxonomy (NCBI): domain Bacteria; kingdom Pseudomonadati; phylum Pseudomonadota; class Alphaproteobacteria; order Sphingomonadales; family Sphingomonadaceae; genus Sphingomonas; species Sphingomonas sp. PL20. The sequence goes on from NZ_JAGINH010000002.1 coordinate 4,017,603, forward strand.
ACATGGAAATATAGAGGTTCGGCCTCTCAAAACACCGAGCAAGCGCGTTGCAACGTAATACCCCTTCAATCTGGGGGCGCGTCCCCATCGCTGGAAGACAAAGCGATGGAATGGCACAATTTCGCAGAGATCCTGTTTGGACTCGCGGCTGTAATCACCGCCCTCAAGCAGGGCGGAAAAAAGAAATGAACGACGGGGCGGCAGGTGCAAACCTGCCGCCCTTTCGGGTTCGAGGGCGCCCTGGAAGCAGCCGCCGTCACGCTATGGCGGAAACCTTATCCGGGCGGTTTCGCAAGAGCGTGTCGATCGCCCCTTGGAGCTGTGTCGCGGTCGCTTCCTCCGTCACGCTCTGAAGCAGATTGTGAGCCTGCCGCATCAGCGCCAGTGCCATCGCCCGGGTGACGGCCGGGTCCTTCTCGTGATGTTCCATATCGCCCACTCGGAGGCGCGCTCATGCCGCGAGAGTGCTGGTGCGCCCGCCCAACAACTCCCGCGCGCTGGGCGCGGGAGCCGGGGCTGGTAACACGCCGAGACATGCGCCTACGCTTTTAGTGCCGAGGCACCTGGACATATGCGCAGGCACCCCGGCGTGAAGATCACACCGAGTTGCCGTTCTCAGCGGGATTACCAGTCCCGGCGCTGCCCGTTTTGCAGCGCCCGCCGGGACTAACACAGCGACTTGGTTGAACCAACCAGAAGGTCACTCCTCACCTTCTCCAATCCCGGACGAGGCCATCATCGACCAGCGTCCGCTACGGGCGGGAATGCCGTTCGTTATTTCGGGGATAGGAGGATCAGCTTGGACTGAAGGCGCTGCGCGTCAGCATGAATCCGGTCGGCCAGGTTTCGCGCTTCTTCTTCCTCCCAGACGAAAATGGTCCGCTCCGCACGCCGGTTTTTGAACGACGTCATCCGCACGACTAATGTCCAACGACCAGCCTGATCGACGCTGATCTTGCCTAAGCCATGGCAAAGCGGCGCGCGGACGCTGTCATGTGCGCGGAACGCCTCGAGCGCCTTGAGGACCGGGGCCGCGCCGTCACCGAATGGCCCGTTCGCGGCGATCGCAGCGGCCAATGCCTCGAAGCGCTGGCCTACCAGATGGGGGAGTTTTACCAGGGCTCCCCGCTCCGCGTCCTGCGATAACCGGTCCAGCGCCTCGGACACGGCATATTCGGCGCGCGAAAACGCGTTCAGGCAGCGGCCGCGCCATGCATTTACCGTCTCATGGACACTTGCCCATGCGATGGTGTCGGCGGCGGCGATAGAAACCTGTTCGTTCATCGCACGCTTCGTAGATGTCGCGTCTTAAGTCCAGGTTGCCACATCTTCGGCGGATAAGCGGTGTCGACATCTGGCAGATCAGCAGGGCCTATTACGCTTGCAAGCAGTAACCGATACCATAGTCTGTCGGGATACTGGCTCAGCGGGAAAGCAGACGATGAAAGAGCGTTCCAATCTGCCATCGCGTAGTGTCGTTTGGCTTGCCACAGCGGCGCTCCTGCTCTTTTCCTATTTCATCGCAGCGCTCCTGCTCCTGCACGTCCTGCGACCCGACTATACGATCGCGGATCACATGATCAGCGACTATGCCATCGGTGCTTTCGGCCCGATCATGACGAGCGCCTTTTTATCGATCTCGCTTGGCTGTCTGGCGCTAGCAACGGGCCTACTGCGGATAGGACCAAAATCGTGGCTCGGGAGGGCGAGCGCGGGCCTCCTCATCGTTGCATTTGCGGGATTGATCGTCACGGCGGTGTTCCCGACCGATCTCGAAACCGCGGCATCCACACGGACGGGAGATATCCACAACATCAGCTTTCTCGTGAACATCGTGAGCATCATGCTCTCATCGATCTGTCTGAGCCTGAGCTACACTTTCGACCCGCAGTGGAAGCGCCACCGGGTGGCTGCCCTGGCACTCGCCGGCGTCCTCCTCCTCGCCTTCGTCGCGCAATACCTCACCCTGCACAGGGGCGCGCCTTATGGGATCACCAACCGCCTGTTCGTGGCGGTCCTGATGGTCTGGCTCCTTTCGAACAGTCTGTGGCTCAAGGCCGCGGCGAGCATCAGGCTTGCGCAGCCCGAATAAGCGAAGTTCAGATGGCGCCAAGCGCAACCGTATGCGTGCCCATCAGAGGATAAAATCTCTCACAGAATTCCGAGCATGTCGTTGAGGGAGCCACCGCGTCAAGGACGGCGGGGCCCCACCATTTTCTTCGGCGGAGCGAGCGGCAGTGCTTCCTTTCGGCGGCGGTGGCCGCCGAAGAAGATCGTGACCCCCACCGCCGCTTCGCGGCGCCGGCTGTGCCGGCGTCCCTGACCCGGCGGCTCCCTCAACGACGACCTTTCCCCTGTCATTTAAGACGACAGGAGGACAACATGCAGATCATCTCGACCGCCGCCCATGCCGACACCGCCAACTATCTCGCCGCGCTGGCCTTCGCAGAGCGTCGCGCGCTTCACAGCTTCTTCGACCAACACGTCATTGAGGACGCGCCCGGACGGTACATCGCGGTCGACGAAGGCGACTATAACGCGCTGCCGATGATGCTCATCGACCGGGTGGTCCACACGGTCCCGGGCCGGATGTCCGACGAGTTCTGAAGGATCATGGGAGGGGCTCCGGCCTCTCCCTTTTTTTTGCTGGGAGAGGTACGGACATGGGGGGCATCGAACCCCCCATGTCCGTGCCGCGCCGTTGGCGCGGCGGGTCAGGGTCAGGCTGCCAGCCGCTTCTCGACTGCCTCGATTCCGAGGGTCTTGATCCGGTCGGTGAGGGCCGCCAGCCGTTTGGCCTCGAGCTTGAGCAAGCCTGATCTTTCGACCGTCGAAATGGCCTGCTCGCGCTCTTTTTCTTCGAGCCTTCTGCGCCGCTCTTCCAGCCGACGCGCATCCTCTTCGAACGCCAAACGCTCCTGTTCCAGTGTCTTTGCCATAAGGGCCTCGTGTTCAACGCTAATCGGGCTGTGAACACCGTGACTATAACGGCGATTACAGCGCGCCGGAAGAAGCAGGTGAAGGCGGGGGCGCATCGGGCTCATCGCCCGATGACGGCTCTATTCGCTAGAGATCCCGTCGTCCTGGACGGACGCCGGGATCAAAGCTCACGGAGCCAAGGCGTTTGCCTTGTCTCCGCCCTGCCGGGTTACGATCCTCGCCCGGCCAATGGGGCCGGTGGCCCCCATTGATGCGCGCTTCGGGACCAAAGTCCCGGCGCGCATGGGGGAGGGCATCGCTCGCTTGCCCGTCCCCGATCGCGCAGCCTGACTGCTTCGCAGCAGACGCTATGCACGTTCCGCCCGTAGGCGGAGCGGTCCCCAGCCGGCCCCGGTAACGGGCACCCCAGCAGACATCGCTAGACAGCCCAGGGACAGGGTATCGGTCTCTGAGGATATGCACACCCTACGCACCTGAAGGTGCAAGGTTTCCGTTGCTGCGCAACGGTTTAGCGCGGATGGAAAGGCGACTACATTGTAGTACGGTTCTTGCGGCGCGTAAAAGCCACACAAATCCGCCACTTGAGCGTAGTACGGACGACTACGATGGTTTGGCACTCGACGATCAACTTGCCGCGTGCCAGCCTCTAGGCTATAAGTCAGGCCTTCTTCAGTCCCCACCAGCCTCCCTGCTAGGAGGTTGGTCTTGGCTACCAGTTACCGGCACTATAATGTGCGGCTCGAGCGGACCCAGTGGGATCGGCTGAGCACCATCGCTGCGGAGCGCAAGCTCAGCGTCGCCGACATCATCCGGTCGGCGCTGGACGTCTTCCTCTCCTCGTCCGATCTGCTGACCGCCAGCCACCGCCGTCTTGCACGGATCAGCGAGTTCCAGCAGCTCGCTTTGGACATCATCATCCGCGAGCAATATCCCGAGCTTCGCGAGCGGCTCGTCGCCGAAACCGACAAGCGCCTGGTTCAATATCATGGCGCGTGAGGACATCCGCTCGAACGGGAAAAACATCCCGCTGACCCATCACTCCGCGCGGGGCCGGGTTCAGCGCAACTCGGGCAATTTCACACGCGGCAGCCAGCTCCTCACCCATGAGATGCTGATGTGGTTTTCGGGCGCGAAGCTGCCCATCATCGCCTGGTTCTTCGCCTTCCTCACCGCCTGGTTCATCATCCTTTCGCTGCGCCTCGACGAGCATGGATTCCAGCTCGTCTGCATGAAGCTCTATTCGGCGCTTTGGAACTGGGTCGACCTCAATCCCAACAAGCGCGTCAACGTCACGCTGCCGAACGGCGAGATCTACAAAACGATCATGCCGGCCGTGCCCTATATCCCCGCCGTCCAAAAGGCGTGGGCAACCACGGTCCACGCGTTTATCGGCTCGATCCTCGTCTCGGTTTTCGTCATCGCGCCGATCACGATCTGGTTCGTCGATATCTCCCGGCGGCGCGGCAAGACCATCCTCCAGGAACGCCACGAACGCGGCGCGATGCTGGTCGAGCGCGATGTCCTCTTCGCCGAAATCGCCCAGCATAACGCCGCCAAATTCGAGGAAGATGCGCGTCAATTCTTCCCCCGGCTAAGCCCTTCGGCGGTGCTCCGATTGCCCTTTGCCGAGCGGAAAGCCGGCGGCATTCACCACCCCTATTCGCTTGCCGGCGTGCCCTATCCGCACCGCATGGAGCAGTCGCACACGATGCTCATCGGCACGACCGGATCGGGCAAGACTACCGAGCTTCGCAGTCTCGTCGCGCAGATGCGGGCGCGCCAGGACAATGCGGTCATCTTCGACCTGACAGGCGCCTATGTCGAAGCCTTCTACGATCCCGAGCGGGATACGATCCTCAACCCGATGGACCAACGCTGCCCGGCCTGGTCGATCTTCAACGATTGCCGCACGCACAGCGAATTCACTGCGGCGGCTGCAGCCCTGATCCCGTCGGACGGTGGATCCTCGGAGCCCTTCTGGGCGCTGGCGGCGCGCACGCTGTTCATCGAAATGTGCGTCCGCCTCCAGGAGCGCGGCCAGACCACCAATCTGGCGCTCAGCGAAAACCTGATGACGGCCGATCTGAAGCGCGTTCACCGTTTCCTCGCCAACACCATCGCCGACCCGCTGACCGCCCCGGAAGCCGCCCGCATGGCGGAATCGATCCGTGCCGTCTTCAACACCAATGCGCAGGTCCTGCGCTTCCTGCCCGACGAGGGCGAGCAGTTCTCGATCCGCGACTGGATCACCGGCGACAAGCAGCCCGGCGCGATCCTCTTCATCACCTCAAACTATGTCGATCTGGCGATGAACCGGGCGCTGCTGACGCTCTGGATGGACCTGTGCATCAACCGTCTCATGACCATGCCGCGCACCCGCTCCTTGCGCATGTGGTTCATGTTCGACGAGCTCGGCGCGCTCCACAAACTGCCGGCAATCGAGAATGGCCTCCAGACCGCGCGCGCATTCGGCGGCGCGATGATCCTGGGCATCCACAGCTTCGAGAAACTGGTCGAAGTTTATGGCGAGCAGGGCGCCCGCAATCTCGCCTCGCTCGCCCGATCCAAGCTCATCCTGGCAACCGCAGACCTCGACACGGCCGAGCAATGCGCGCGCTACATCGGCAACCGTGAAGTGCGTCAGATGGATGAGGCGTACAGCTATGGTTACAACAACAATCGTGACGCCTCGACGCTGACCCCGCGCAAGCAGGTCGAACCGCTCGTGATCGCCGACGACATCACCAACCTGCCTTCGATGCATGGCTTCGTGAAGTTCCCCGATGGCTTTCCGGCGGCCCGCATTCTGCTCGAATGGCAAGACTATCCCCAGGTCGCCCAGGGGTTTGTCGCGCGACCCACCATGAGCCCGGTGCGGTCGAGGCGCGGAGAGGAAGTGTTCGCCGAAGAGGACGGCGCAGGAGGCGAGGCAGGTGGGCGTGATGGCGCCGTCCAGATCGTGGAGGAGGTGGTCGAGGCGACCAATCTCGCAAAGGAGATGGCGGCGCGGATCCTCAGCACTCCGACCGAAGAGGAGAATGCCGAGACGATGCGCGCGGCGCAGCGCACCGACGATCGGAACGAGCAGACGACGCCCGCTATCCATGCGGCTGACAAGGCGCAGACAGCGCGCGACAAGCCGGAGGAGCAGGCCGCCGGCACCCGGACCAGCGAGGAGCGCCGCGACGGTCGCGACGCGCAACCGCGCGCCGCCCAGGTCGAGGATCAGACCCTGGTCGAGCTGCGGGAAGGCTTTGCCAGCGGGCGCGATTCCGATGGCATGGATATGGGGATCTAGGGCGTGCTCTCGGTCGCCTCGGTCCGCTCCGCCTCGGGCGCCGCGAACTATTTCGCGAAGGACGACTTCAAGGACAATTACTACACCGCCGATGGCTCGGCTGAGCAGAGCGAATGGGGCGGGGCGGGGGCCGAGACGCTCGGCCTCGAAGGCGAGGTTTCGAAACAGGCGTTCGAGGAAATCCTGAGCGGGACGCTGCCGTCAGGCGAGGGCGTCGCCCAAGTGGAAAACCGCCGCAACGGCGTGGATCTCACCTTCTCGGCGCCTAAGTCGGTGTCCCTCATGGCCTATGTCGCCGGCGACAAACGCGTGCTCGCGGCCAACATGGCTGCCGTCCAGAAGACGATGGCATGGGTCGAGAAGAATCTCGCCGAGGGTCGCAAGGATGTGGAGGGCCGCAAGGTCCCGGTCCAAACCGGCAATCTGGTCTATGCGCTGTTCCAGCACGACACGAGCCGCGCGCTCGACCCGCAGGCCCATGTCCATGCCGTCGTCGCCAATCTGACGCAGATGCCAGACGGCAAATGGCAGGCGCTCCACGCCGACAAGATCTGGAGCAGCAACACGACGATCGGCGCCATCTACCACGCCTATCTGAGGGCCGGCCTCGAGAAGCTTGGCTACAGCGTAGAGCTCAAGGGTAAACACGGCACGTTCGAAATAGCGGGCGTGCCCAAGGCGGTGATCGACGCCTTCAGCCAGCGCCGCGAGGCGATCCTGGAAAAGGCGGCGGCACTCGGCATCGTCTCGGCCAAGGGCCGTGACGGGATCACCACCAACACCCGTGATCCCAAACTCAATGTCGATGACCGCGACGGGCTGCTGAAAGGCTGGATCGACAAGGCAGCGGCGCTCGGCTTCGACGGAAAGGGCCTGCTCGCTTCGGCCGAGGCACGCTCAGGTCTGAGCGCCGCCGACGGCCGGCTTGAGCGCGGCTTCCGCGCGGTCAGCGACGCGATCGCTGGCGCGCGCGACCTGGTCGGCGGCTTCCTTCGCCCGCACGATCCGCTGGTCGATTCAGGGCTCGCGCGCGTCACCCAGTCTCCCGCGACAGCCCGCTCGCAGCTCGCCGTCGCGTCCGCCGTCCGGATCCTTTCCGAACGCGAGGCGGCATTCAACGTCCACCTGCTGGCGAAGACCGCGCTCGATCTGGGATTGAAGGGCGTCACGATCGACACCGTCGAGCACCGCATCGGCCAGCTGATCGAGAACCGGCAGCTGATCCCCGGCGTCGTCCGCGCCGGCGACAAAGGCGTGAGCATGGTCACCACGCAGGAGGCGCTCCGCACCGAAGAGAGCATCCTCAAGGCAGTCGAGGCCGGTGCGGGAAAAGCCGCTCCGATCGTCCAGACCGCCGATGCGCCCGCACGGCTGCAGACGGCCGCGGATCGCCCGCTCAATGCCGGGCAGCTTGCCGCGGCCACGCTGATCCTGGCGTCTGAGGATCGCACCGTCACCATTCAGGGCGTCGCCGGCGCCGGCAAATCGACGATGCTGCAGGCGGTCGCCCGGGTCGCCGAGAGTGAGGGCCGCAATGTTTTCGGTCTCGCTTTCCAGAACAAGATGATCGCCGATCTTGCGACAAGTGCCGGCATCAAGAGCCAGACGATCGCCTCTTTCGTTCTCGCCAACGAACGGTTCGTGACCGAGCGCGACACGCCGCGGTTCGAGGCTGCGCAGGCGAAGTTCGCAGGGGCCATGCTTGTCGTCGACGAGACCTCGATGGTCTCGAGCGACGACATGCTGATGCTCCACCGGATCACCGAGGCGCTCGGCGTCGACAAACTCGTGCTGGTCGGCGACCGCCAGCAACTCTCCTCGATCGACGCGGGCAAGTCGTTCGCGATGATCCAGGCGGCCGGCGGCACCATGGCGCGGATGGACGAGAATATCCGCCAGCGCACTGATACGCTGCGGACCGTCGCGGCGCTCGCCAATGTCGGCAAGGCCGGCGAGGCGATGAAGGTGCTGGGCGACAACGTCCATGAGAGCGCCAGCGCGCCGGAGACCGCCGCCGACATGTGGCTGGCACTGTCCTCGGGCGATCGCGAGGCGACCGCCGTCTTCGCGTCCGGCCGGGAATCCCGTGCGATCATCAATCAGCGTATTCAGGACGGCCTCGCGGCCGAGGGCACCGTGAGGGGGCAGGCCATCCACCTCACCGTCTATGAACGGGTCAATCTGACCCGCGAAGAGCTGCGCTACGCGTCGACTTACCAGCCCGGCCAGACGCTCGATGTCGGCCGCGGCGGTGCGCAGGACATCGGCCTCGGAAAAGGCCGGTACGATGTCACCCGCGTTATGCCCAACGGCAGGGTCGAGCTCAGCGATGGCCGCCGGAAGATCCGGTTCGACCCGCAAAAACTCTCGCCGACCGAGAAACGCGACCGGCTCGAGCTCACCCAGAAGAAGGACCTCCACGTGCGGGAGGGCGACCGCATCCGCTGGACCGCCAACGACAAGCCGCGGGATCTCCACAACGCGGCGCTCGCCCGCGTGCTGACAGTCGATGCCAATGGCGTCACCGTGGAGACCGCCGGGCAGCAGAGGCTGACGCTCGATCTGGGCGATCCGATGCTGTCGCGTCTCGACCTTGCCTACGCGCTCAACATGCACATGGCGCAGGGCATCACGACCGACAAAGCCATCACGGTCATGGACAGTCATGAGCGCAATCTGTCCAACCAGCGCCTGTTCAATGTCGGCGTGACGCGCGTCCGCGACGTTCTGACCATGGTGGTGGACAACCGGGAAAAGCTCGAGCGCCAGCTCGATCTCAATCCCGGCAACAAGACCTCCGCGCTCGAGACGGTCGGTCGCCTCGATATCGACGCCAAGAAGGGACCGGCGCCCGCGGCGAAGTTCGACCCGGGTCCGATCGAGGGCATCAACATGGTCGATCAGCCCGACATCTTCGCCGATCTGCCACCGGTCCCGGACGGACCGGTCGCGCCACCCCCGGCCACGGCGAAGGCCGGCGACCTCAAGGCGCCGTCCGATTTGAAGCCGGACAAGAGCGACCTTTTGCCCCCGCTGCCCGAGCGCAGCCTGGGGCTCGATTTGTAGCGAAGCGTCGGCGCGGTGCCGGCCAGAATGAAGGAGACCGACCATGGCATGGGATTTTGACGAAGGCGGCAAGTTTGGCAGCGAAAAAGCGGCCGAGGATTATGCGCGCCGCAACGGCCTCAGCGAAGCGGATTTCCGCACCCGCCGTAAGGGCGACCAGGTCGAACTCGAGATCCGCCGCTCGGCGATCGACGGCCGCACGCTGCGGGACAGCAACGAGGGCCGCAAGGACGGCTGGAACTGACACCGTTGGCGCGTGATCGCCGCGAGGCGGTCGGCGCTAAACCGAAAAGGGGAATCCCCATGTCTCATCTTCCCAATTATCTCGCCCAACACCCGTTGGTGGTACCGATCCTGATCGGCGTCGCGGTCGTGCTCTTTCTCATGTCGCACGGTATGAGCGCGGTTCCTCCGGCACCGGTCGCGAAGCCTTTCCTGACGTCTCGCGAGCAGGCGATGCTCTTCGCGCTGGAAGAAGTTCTGCCGATGTACCGGGTTCACACTCAGGTTGCGATGGGCGCATTGCTCACCGTTCCCAAACGACTGGGGCGCAGGTCTACCCCGGCCGATCGCAATGCCTTTTCCCAGAAGATCGTCGATTTCGTGATCTTCGATCAAACGACGGGCAAGATCGTCGCCCTGGTCGAACTCGATGACCGGACGCACGACGCTCAGAAAGACCGGAAGCGCGATGCGATGACCGCACACGCGGGTTATCAGACAATCCGCATCCCCGCCTCGGCCCGGCCCACCGTCCCGGCAGCGCTGGCCGCCGTCGGTCATCTTCGCGAGGCGGCGCTCAGCGTCGCGCTCGCAGCCGCGTAGGGAGACGGCCGATGGGTCTCGATGATCGCGACTATATGCACGAGCGTCGCCGCCGCGAAAGCGGCGCTCGCCTCGGCAGTGCCGCCTGGATCGACAAGAAGGGGCGGCTTGAGCACCATGACCTGTGGTTCGACGGCAAGGATGTCGGTTCTGGTCGGAAACATCGGCACAGGTCCACGCCGCGTATGGTCTCGCATCCGTGGCAGAAGTGGATAATCTTGCTCTCGGCGACCTCAATCCTGGTCCCAATGTACGGAGAGGCCCAGCGTAAAGGGTGGCTACCGGATTTCGAGAAGGCGGCACCGTTTCCTGAAACAGGATCGGTAACGGTGCCGGCAAACATGGTCGGCATCGTCAGCAGAAGCTCTCTGACAATCGTGACGAGCGAGGCCAATGCTGTGGTTCAGCTCTTCGACCCGGATACAAATAACCACGCGCTGTCGATCTACGTTGCTGCCAACAGCCGGGTCACCGTTCCGGTGCCGTCAGCTACCTACCGGATGCGGCTGATCGAGGGACAGAACTGGCACGGGACGACGCGCTATTTCGGACCCAACACGTCGTACGAGACTGTCGCGGAATTGATGACCTTCGGGCCGCGCAGCGGGTATAGTATCGACCTGCATCGAAGGCCCGATGGCAATCTCAGGACCCGCCTCATGCTATCGCAACCAGAAAGCCTCTAGCTGCTGGTGCCACCCGTGACACTTTACCTGGAAACGCTGGGTAAAGTGTCACTGATGACAATTCCCTCGCTTTGCGCCCCTTGTTGCAGAAGCCGGTGCCCGATTTCCCCAGTTAGCTGTATTGGGGATAGACCAGTCAGGGATAACCATGCCGATCCAACAAAAGTATTTCGAGCTGCGCGACGTCCACGCCCTCCAGGGGCGGCCATGGATACCGCTGCGCCATGACGCCGACGTGGAAATCAGCCCCCCGGAACCGGGTATCCTGGAGTTAAAGGAATATACCGGGATCGCTACTGCCGCCATCTACGACACCAAGAGGATTGATGGCGAAAAGATCGGATGGAGTGACCTTGGCGTTGCCGCACATCGGGGCGGCATGGAGCCCTGGGGTTATCGTGCGTCCGATCTCTTCTATCGCAGAGCAGATGAGCCGATCGGTGTAAACCTCGTGATCGACCAATATCTCGAGGACGAACATCTCCACATCTGGCATCTGCATCCTGATTTGATCGTCGCCCTCAAGCTCTTACGCGAGGGCGATAGCTGGTTTCGGCCTTCGGAGGGTTGGGCCGAGGTTGCGCGACTGAAGCGAGACCACCACGAACGACCCGTGCTGCTTGAGATCCGGGCTGAGTTTTTGGGCGACTATCTCAGCGCGCGTGCCATGGCCCTCTACTGCTCAAGCTACTGGCAACGAACCGCCGTCACCGCCGACAAACCCGTTCACAGCTGGCCTGGTGACTCGTTTGACGAGGTGGCAGGAAGGGACACGCGCGAGGGGCGCATCAGCAATGGCCGCTGGCCCGTGCCAACCGATCATTTCAGCATATTGGGCGCGATGTGGCGGACGGAATGGGTTCAAGCGGGAGGACGCAGTACCCGCATCCGGGGCGATAAGGATCCTCACTCGACCAGTTTCGCGCTGGAGAATGATGGTCGGCGCGCGTCAGGAGAGGATCTCGCCGGCGTGTCGTCCTGGCTCTATTTCGACCCGACCGTGGTCTCCGCGCTCATGCGCCATCGCGGCGCGACGCTGCACTGGTACAGCGCGGAGACTGGCGCGCTCGGTGCCAGCACTAACGTGCATTTCGGGGTCAATCGGCTCGGCCTCATCACTGTCTTCGCCAAGGATATCGGCGCGCTCGATCCGTGGGAGCAACGATTGTGGAGTGCTCACAACGTGACGCCCGACGGTGGTGTGTCCGCGGAGCTTTTCGCCGCCCAAATGGAGGTGAGGCCAGCAGCCACCGTCGCACCCGAGTCCGAGCTCTCAGTTGCGCTCGACGAGATTGATACGGCCTTCAAGGCGAAATACGGGCTCCCACTGCTTCGAGCCGATAAGGCAGTTCCCACATTGCTACGCCGGGCGCACCGATTTCAGGTGGCTGAGGCAGACGGCCTCCTTGAGCTCTCGAAGGAAGTAACCCGCCTGTTTACGGAGCGGGTCGACGTCGACGCCGTCCTCTCGCCGCTCGCCGTGCCCAAGCAAAAGGACGGCAAAAAGCCCGGCTCGAACAAGGCGCTCGAAAAGCTCATCGGCAGCCTGCTCGGAGAGGCTGCTGCAAGCAGCATGACGGCACCCCTGTTCGGGATCTACGATTTACGGCTCGCCGACGCCCATCTTGGCTCGGGCAACATCGCGAGCGGCAAAGTGCGGGCGGGGGTCGACGACACCGCCCCGGCGGCCATGCAGGGGCGCCAATTGCTCGACACGTTCGTAAAGACACTGCGTCAGATCGCAGCGGCGATCATCTAGCGGCTATCAGGCAGGGCGTCGCTACAAGGCAAGCGCGGTTTGAATTGCGCTACCCGCAATCTCTTCGATGATGAAGGTTCGCGCCGGTGGTGTCTCTAGCAATTCGGTCTCTGGAACGGTTCGGTCAAGCCACTGCATGACTTGCCGCCGGTGAATGATCGCGCCGTGCCGCTCCTGGAACCGGCTGACCTCCGGGTTCGCCGTAACGGTGACGATCTTGTAGCTCTCTGGCCAGTCGGCCATCGCTGGCTCCCAGACCGCAGCGAGGTAGAAGAAGTTCCCGCCATCAAGCGTCACCCGATACCGCTTGTCTCCAACCGTCATGTGAAATTCGGAGGCGGGCACGAGGCAACGATGGCTCGGGAAGGTCTTGCCCTCAGACCGCACGAACCTGAAGGACGTCCCCGCGCCGAAGCGTGGATCGGAACCCCACCTGGCGTGGACCATTTCCAGTTCCAGCGTTTTCGCCGGGTTGTAGCGGATGATTGCGCGCTGTGAGCCGAGTGGCGCATCTGTGTCGAAGGGCGTTGCCTTGTCCATCGCAAGGAACATAATGGGAACGTCGTTGAGTCGCAAGCCAGATCAAAGTGAGAAGCCGGATGTGCAATGACTATCGCCTGGAAGTCGATATCGCGTCGATCGTCGAGGATTTCGATAACCTCAAGATCAAGGTCAAAATGCCCGAGGGGACTCCGAACGTCGAGGCTCGCGAGGACATCAAGATCAGCGATACCGCCCCAATCGTGCGGAGTGGGGAGGCTCGCGGAACGGGTGAACTGCTCAACCGTCGATGGAGTTGGGCCGGGCAGGGCGGCAAGCCGGTCTATAACTTCAGGTCGGAAGGTAGGGAGTTCACATCCCACCGGTGCCTCATTCTAGCCGACGGCTTCTACGAATTCACCAAGCCCGAGGATCCTAAGCAGAAGCGTAAGACCAAATGGCTGTTCACTCTTCGCGATCATCCCTGGTTTTGCATCGCCGGCATTTGGCGCGAGACGCCGGATGGCGAGGCTTTCACGATGCTGACCATGGAACCGGGGGAAGACGTCGCGCCGTACCATTCGCGCCAGATCATCCCGCTCACCCGGGATCAGTGGTCCGACTGGCTGGACCCGACCGTTCCGGCCAGCGCCGTGCTACGAAGCTTGCCAAAGGGAAGCCTGACGACGGCACGGGTTTATCCGCCGCTTGCTGCGCAGCATACCATGATCTGAACTCTTCTGCCGGCGCCACTAAAGCCACCACTCGAATCGACCGGTCGTCAAGCAAACGTTCTCTTTATGTTCGGATCGTGCTAACTCGGCATCCATGGTTTGCGAGTCTGCAGTCCGAAAAGTGATTCATGTCGACATGGACGCGTTCTTCGCGTCCGTGGAACAGCGTGATGACCCCTCGCTCAGGGGAAAGCCGGTCGCGGTAGGGCACGGTGCGACGCGGGGCGTCGTGGCTGCGGCGAGCTATGAAGCGCGGACCTTCGGCGTCAAATCGGCGCTACCGTCAGTGACCGCGCTGAGGCGCTGCCCCGATCTCATCTTCGTCCCGCCACGCTTCGAGGTCTACCGCGCTGTGTCGCAACAGATCCACAGCATCTTCGCCGACTACACCGACCTCATTCAGCCTCTCTCGCTCGACGAGGCCTATCTCGATGTGACCGCCGATCGCCGCGGCCTGAAGACAGCATGGCTTACCGCCAAGGAGATCCGCGCGCGCATCCTAGCGGAAACCGGCCTCACCGCGTCCGCCGGCATTTCCTACAATAAATTTCTCGCGAAGCTCGCCTCGGACCATCGAAAGCCCAACGGGCAGTTTGCGGTCACCCCAGACATGGGTGCAGCCTGGGTTGAGACGCTGCCCGTCTCCCGCTTCCACGGCGTGGGCCCCGTGACGGCCGAGAAGATGAAGCGACTGGGCATCGAGTCAGGCGGCGATCTCCGGTTAAAGTCGCTCGCTTTCCTGCAGCAGCATTTCGGCAGTTCTGCTGACTGGTACTTCGCGATCGCGCGCGGCGAGGATGAGCGCCCGGTCAATCCGAACCGGATACGCAAATCGTCGGGATCTGAAACCACGTTCCGGCAGGATCTTGTCGCCTCTGCAGACATCGAGGCTGGCGTCGTCCGCATGGCCGAGGAGGTTTGGGCATGGTGCGAGAAGCGCCAAGCGTTTGGCCGAACAGCGACCGTGAAGATCAAATACGCTGATTTCCAGCAGATCACCCGCCGTAGGAGCCGTCCGTCGGCGATAATGACATTTGAGGAGCTTCGCGAAGCGGCTCTCGACCTGATCCGGTCGATTCTTCCGACCACCAAGCCGATCCGTCTTGTCGGAGTGACAGTATCGACGTTTGAGGACGCCTCCCCGGCATCCGCACCACAGCTGTTCGAGGACGATCCGCAAGCTGCGCCCGAGCTAGTCGACGAAGGAGCGTGAGGCGCTCCCCGCGATCGGCCGCGCTCTCCGATTGAGGCTGGTGTCAGGTCCGTCGCCTTCGCGCAGCCTTCTCTGGCGCCAGCTCGATCCATGTCGGGGCGTGATCGCTGCTTTTCTCCCATCCGCGCACGTGACGGTCGACCTGAGCGTCGACGAGCCGGCCGGCGAGGGCGGGACTGAGCAGAAGATGGTCGATGCGAAGCCCGGCATTGCGGCCATAGGCGTTTCGAAAATAGTCCCAGAATGTGTAGATCGTCTCGTCGGGATGGATGGTCCGTAGCGCATCCGTCCACCCTTGCTCGATCAACCGGAAATAGGCAGCACGGACCTCAGGCGCGAACAGCGCATCGTCCAGCCAACGCTCCGGCTTATAGACATCGCGTTCGGTCGGCATCACGTTGAAGTCACCTGCCAGCACCACGGGCGCGCCGGTCGCCAGCAACTCCGCCGCATGCTCGATCAGCCGCTCGAACCAGGCGAGCTTGTAATCGAACTTCGGACCGGGACATGGGTTGCCGTTCGGCAGATACAGGCCTGCGATGAGGACGCCGTTCACTGCGGCTTCGATGTATCGGCTTTGGGTTGGATCAGGGTCTCCCGGCAAGCCGCGCCGCGTTTCATGGATGTCGCCGACGCGGCTCAGCATAGCGACGCCGTTCCAGCTCTTCTGTCCGTGCCAGATGACGTCGTAACCGAGGCTCCGGATGGCAGCCTCCGGAAACTTTTCCTGGGGAGCCTTCAGTTCCTGAAGCACCGCGACGTCAGGCTGCGCTTCCGTCAGCCACCGAAGAAGCACGGGCAGGCGACCGTTCACGCCATTCACATTGTAGGTAGCGATCTTCACCGTGTCACAGGTCCGGCAAGGTCTGGTCGGCGCGGCCCCAGCCCTTCAACACCTTGGAGGCAGCCCGTTTCACGAGTTCATCGGCATCGCCGATGTGGAAGTGGTTCGGCGCGGCGATCGTCTCCATTTCTTTCCAGGTGATGGGCGCGGCGACCGGCGCCTCCGGGCGCGCCCGTACCGAATAGGGCATGACAGCCGTCGCGCCGCGCTGATTGCGCAGGTAATCCACGAAGATGCGTCCCTTGCGCTGCGCCTTGGGCAGCGCCGCGGTGAAGTTTTGCGGATCGCTTTGCGCCACGGCCTGGGCCAGCCTGTGCGCGAAATCCTTCACCTCCGGCCATTCGGCCTGCGGTACGAGCGGCGCGATTACATGCACGCCCTTCCCGCCGGTGAGCATCGGGAAGGTCTCAAGCCCGATCGATTTTAGGATGTCGCGGAAATGAAAGGCGGCGGTGCGCACATTCTCAAAGTCCAGCCCCTCGTCCGGGTCCAGGTCGAAAACAAGGCGGTCAGCCTTTTCGACATCCTCGATACGGGCACCCCAGCCGTGGAATTCGATCGTTCCCATCTGGACGCAGGTCATCAGGCCATCAGCGGTATCGACGAAGAGATAGGGCTCCTCGTGGCCATCCTTCTCCAGAATGCCGACATGTTTGACGGCGTCGCCAAAGCTGCCCGCGTCATGTTTCTGGAAGAAGCACTTTTTGGCGCGGCCCTGCGGACAGCGCACCAGACTGATCGGGCGGCTGCCCAGCCACGGCAGCATGATCGGCGCGACCCCCGCATAATGGTTCGCCAGCTGGCCTTTGGTAATGCTGGATTCCGGGAAGATGATGCGGTCGGTGTTGCTGATCTTGACGCGCGATACCGCCGGTGCCGCGATCTCGGTCACCGATTGCTCGACTTCAAGGACGACCGCTTCAGCCTTCTTGTCGGCGCGGAGCCCGAGATAGCTCGGATGGCGCAGCGTGCCTTCGTTTGTCATCTCGGTGTAGGCGATCTCCGCAACGAGCTTGGGTAGAAGCCAATGGGCGCCGCGAACCTCCGCACGAGGTGCGTTCACAGTTGGCGTTGTCTGCTCGAGCGGGCGCATCGTCTCCATCAGACGCTCTATCTCGTCCATGCTAAAGCCCGTTCCGACCTTTCCGGCGTATCGCAGCTCGCCCCCCTCATGGATCCCGAGGATTAACGAACGAAACCCGCGCGACTTGTCGGACGGCGTCCAGCCGATGACGACGAACTCCTGGCGCTTAATGCATTTAGTCTTAAGCCAGCCGCCCGAGCGCGAACCAATGTAGCGGCCGTCGGCCTTCTTTGAGATGACGCCCTCGAGCCCGGCGTCGCAGAAACTGTGAAGCAGCTTCTCGCCGTTACCCTCGATATGTTCCGAATATCGGATGCGGTGGCTTCCTTCGGGTAGGATCTCACGCAGCTTCGCCTTCCGCTCCGCGAGGGGCAACCGGGTAAGATCTTCCCCGTCGAGCTCGAGCAGATCGAAAGCGATATAATCGATACTGGACGGCGCGCCTTTGAGCGCTCCCTGGAGATCCTGGAAACTGGAACGCCCGCTATCGTCCATCACGACCGCCTCACCGTCGAGCAGCGCCGACCGAATGTTGAGCTTGCCCGCTTCGCCGACGATGCCAGCGAACTTTTCCGACCAGTCCAGGCCGGACCGCGTGTACGCGCGGGCTTCATTGCCGCCGACGGCGACGAGCAGCCGGTAGCCATCATATTTCATTTCGTGCAGCCAGCGATCGCCGGTTGGAACTGTGTCGACCAAAGTTGCCAGCTGGACGGGTTGAAACGTATGGCTCGCCCCGTCGGCAAGCGGTTTGTGTCTGATGTTCTGAGCAGTCTGCGAAAACGTATCCGGCCTTTCGACGCGAGGTCGTTGGCCAAGATGGAGATCCGCGCGTCCTGGTCCTCATAAAGGGGCCGGCATCGAGTGCCATTTTAAGCCATAGGG
The DNA here is from genome assembly GCF_017875905.1 of Sphingomonas sp. PL20. Lineage (NCBI taxonomy): Bacteria > Pseudomonadati > Pseudomonadota > Alphaproteobacteria > Sphingomonadales > Sphingomonadaceae > Sphingomonas > Sphingomonas sp. PL20. The sequence continues at coordinate 4,035,417 of NZ_JAGINH010000002.1, forward strand.
TTCCAGGTCACCGGTCGACTGTCAGGCCATCTTTCACTTACCTCCCGCAGACATCATCCAGCCGGTGCAAGGTGCATCGGCTGATCTCGTTCACGCCGCTTGTGCGGCTGGATCGTAAGTACGCTCATGACGCAGCAGCGCCCAGACGATGCGCGCCATCTTGGCCGCTAGCGCCACCACGACGGTGTTGTGATGGGAACGCGACAAAAGGCCGCGTAGCCAGGCGCCAAGTCGTGTGTCGCTCTTGCTCATCGTCGGTAGTGATGCCCGGGCACCCTGGATCAGGTTTTTCCGCAGATAGCGGCTTCCGCGCTTGGTAATGCCGAGCAATCGCGGTTTACCCCCGGTCGTTGCTTGACGCGGCACGAGCCCAAGCCACGCGGCAAGATCCCTGCCCCGTCCGAATGTTCGAGCGTCGCCAACTGCAGCTACCAGCGCCGTCGCGTTCAGCGCGCCGATACCAGGAATAGTCAGGAGGCGCCGCGTTCGCTCATCCGAGCGGGCAGCCTCGGTAAACTCGGCATTGAGATCTGCGATCCGGTCATCAAGGGCAATCCAGCGCAGACGCATATCACTGACGAGCCGGTGGATACGAGAGCCCAGCACTGGCTCGTCACCATCGAGCATCTCACCCAGCCGGACGGCAAGCTTTGCGCGTCCTTGCGGGACTATGTAGCCGCGCTCCAGAAGAAGACTTCTGATCTGGTTCATCAACGAGGTGCGATCACCGACAAGCTGGTCACGGATGCGATGCAGCGTTTGCATGTCGAGTTGTTCCTCGGTTTTCAACTCGACGAACCGCATGGTCGGCCGTGTTGCCGCTTCCGCGATCGCCTCAGCGTCGCGGTCGTCGTTCTTCTGCGCCTTAACGTATGGACGGACATATTCCGGCGACATCAGCCGAACGGCATGGCCTTGTCGTGCCAGCGCCCGTCCCATGTGATGAGCTCCGCAGCAGGCCTCCATCGCCACGACGCAAGCCGGCAGACCTGCGGCGTATGTGATGACCGTGTCGCGGCGCATCCGTCGGCGGACGACGACCTTGCCGGTCGCATCCAGCCCAACCACGCTGCAGCTGTTCTTGCCTAGATCAATTCCCAGAACCGATACGTCCATGACCTTCGCTCCTTCCTCAAACGACCTGCTGTCGTAGGATGACAACGATTCGGATAAGGGGCGAGCCATCCATAAAGGGGGCGGTCTCAAAGCTGGTAAAGCTCGAGCCCTCGACGGTTTCCGGGCCCTTCCTTCCCCTGGTTCTGCGAGCAACTTGGCCATGACTGATAGACTCGTGCCTGGCAGACTCGTTCCAGCGCTGATGTGACTCGGTTCATCGACACAGCGCGCCTTTGGAAAAGGCTGGCGGAAACTCTTCAGGCAACCGGCGTTCCGTTAGGGCAGCAACCCGCATCAAGGAGGTATGGAAATGGCTGACGACAAGACGCTCCGCGCGCCCCAGGATAGCTCGCGCATCGCGCTCGGCGAGGATTATGAGGTGGAATACTGGACCAATAAGTTCGGTGTCAGCCGCGACAAGCTCGCCGAGGCGGTGAAGGCAGTCGGCAATGGCGCCGACGCGGTGGGCGAATATTTGAAGCGGTAAGTTATTGGCGCGCATCATAGTATAATGCGACTTTCCGGATCGCAGAGGTGAGTGCCCGGGGACTATTCCGGAGCGCCCCAGGTTTACGACGAACGCGACAGTGACCCGGTAGATGGCCATGACGGTGGCCGCGAAGTCGCCGTCAGGACAGGCACGCGAAAGACACTTCCGTGCCGTCCCTTTTCGGCGGGGTCTTTGCGGATGGGGGAATTGTCCCACAAGTCGTCGGCAGCAATCGACCAAACCAAGAAGTTCGCAGCACGCTTTTGAAATGAACGGAACGAGGAAGTCTTACCGTTCGCCGAGGGTTAGGCTTTGGGCTTTGCCGCCGATGGATCAAACTCGTAGCGAAATTCATCCTCGGTCGACTTGCGCAGCCGCCAGCCCTCTTCAGGATCGAGCAAGTCGCTTAGAAGACCGCCGCCTGGCGGCCAATAGCCCGGCGGCCAAGCGGGAGACACTGGCTTTAGCAGGGCGTCCCAGATCAGCGTGACCATCGTGTAAGGTGCAGTGGCGGACTCGTCCGAGCTGGTGACGATCCCGATCATCTTGCCGTCGGCATCGAGCACCGGGCCACCGCTCATCGCACCGACGGTGGCGAGCGCCGCCGCGAAACAAGGTCGGGGCGCCATCACGCGGTCGCGGCCTTGCGGCCAGACTTCCAGTATCGCGCCCGAGCTGAGCAGGAAAGTCCCGGCTACGTCGGGAAGCACCTGAATTTCGGGTTCAAGTGCTTGCCGGGCGTTGCGCGGACGGAAGCCGACTGCCGTCACCCGGTCGCCGACCCGCGGCAGCTTCGCGCTGAGCAAGAAATGCGCCACGTCGACCGGCGAGCGGGGTTCGCAGGCATGGGCGAGGGTCAGCACTGCGAGGTCGCCGTCGAGGCTGTACGTGATCTTCAACACCTGCCAAGCAGCGAGCCCAGTCGCGCTCACGCCGAAGGCATAGAGCGCGGCGTCGACCGCCTCGAACAGCCCGTCGCCGTCATGCTCCGCGATGACATGCGCTGCGGCGATGGCGATGCCCGGGGCGACCAACGCTGCTGAGCCATAGATCGCGCATTGCCCGTCGCCAAAAGCAGCGAGAGTAAGGATGCTGCCCTCCAGGCCATCCATATTCTCGATGAAGTAAAGTCCGTCGTCCGCGAAGGGCGTAAGCCCGACCGGCTTTATATGAAGCTCTTGGTGCAGCAGGGGCTCGCGCTGCGCCGCGGCGATTACGACCGACGCAGATTCCATCACGGGATGCCCACCGCCCGCGGCGTCATAGATCGTTCGATCGGTCATTGCGTCCCGAGACTATCGGCGTCCGCTGCGTCTAGATCCTCGAACTCGCTGAAAATCTCGAAAATCCCGCGATTCCGTCGCGGGTGCGTCGCCAGGAGCTCGGCAGTATCCGCCACGCGCTTGTCGAGGAGGAAGCGCCCATGCTGCCCACGAATCTCGTAGAAGCGCACCGGACGATCCCGGCCTTCCAGAGCCCGGATAACAGCGAACATGACCGCCGAAGAACAGCGCATGCCGAAGATGACCTCTTCGAGCTCAAGCGGCGAATGCTGCTCGCCGCGTGGACCCAGCAGCCTCCATTCGCGTTCGTAGGCCCAAGGGCGGGCCTTCCTGAGGAGGACCGCTTCATCGACTCCGCGCCGAGCCGCACTGTCGCCGGCGAGCATTGCCGAGACCGCGCTGGCCTGGACGAGGCGCGAGCCGCCATACTTCATCTTGTGGATGTCGATGGTAGCATCGGCCGGCACCGAATAACCGAAGCAAATGCCGTGGTGCTGGTCGCCATAATGGCTCCACATCAACGGGCAGTTGACGCGCTCGGCGAGGGAGAAGACCCCACGGTCGTATCGCCGCAGCAGCTCCTCTTGCACGTATTGGCCAAGCAAGAACTGCTCCGGATCGGCCACCTCGTATTCCGGATTGGTGGCGTTATAACGAATATCAGCGAGCAGGCGTTCGGCGGCCTTGCGGCTTTGGCGCGCGATATGATCGAGCGTCTTTGGGCCGTTGTAGCGGATCGTCTTTGCCGCCGCCGCCATCTCGGCCGTTGTCCGTTCCTCAATCATCTGCGCCAGAACGGGTTCAAGCGCCGCGCTCGGCAGATCGGTGTCGAGCGTGGGCTTCGTGTCGAGCGGATCATTGAAGGTCGTCGGGTCGGCAAAATAGACCGTGTCGTTGACGAGCATGCCCAGCGTCAGATTGCTGAAGCTGCGATATTTGTAGAGCCGCTTCGGCGGAACGCGTTCGCTCATGTCACCCCCTCACTCCGGCCGTACTCAGCCCCCCCGTTGGTATCCGCCTGCGTCAGCGGTCGTCCGGCGGAAAGACAGGCGACGCGATCGCCCGCGCGTCCGTCTCGACCATGACCTCCTGAAGAAACGTCGTCTTAGGCACATAGCGGACACACGGCAGGTTGGACTCATCGTAAATTTCGAGCTTCACAAGAAAGTCGCCGCCGAAGTCGATGTAGACCGGACAGGTGGCTTCCAGCCACGTCCGCCGCGGGCGGACCCAGTCGTATTGGTGGTGGCCGCAATAGACCTCCTCGACATCAGCCTGGATGTCGCGAAGGCTGAAAATCCGCCCGAAACTCAGTGTCGCCTTTGTTACCGTCCGTTCGGGATAGTCACGCTGCGTCTCGGAAAGCCGGAAGAACAGCCCACCGGCCGCGCCTTGCATCGGCCGGGTGGCCTTCGCCCACACGATGTCCTGGGCGATCTCCGAACTCGGATGGGGCAGTCGATGATAGACTTCGAAGTTGCCGCGAAAACCTCGCCCGTCGATCACCCACACCAGGTTCTTGTAGAAGGCCTCGCGCGAAATACGCTCGGCGTCGGTCATCGCCGAATGTTGCACCTCAATGTAGATCCCCGTCGCGGTCATGATGTCGGCTCGGTGAATCTCGCCGCCGGGCGCGGTGTGGGAAATCTCCCGGCAGGCCTCGGGGAAGAGATTTTTCCATTCACGGTGCCACTCGGTTTCATTCTCCCACCACGGGTCGCAATTCCGCCGGCCGGCATGCGCCCAATGATGGAGGATGCGCGGCCCGCACTTGGCGATCATCGCCGCCCCGCAGGTCGGGCACTGCCCACGCCCGCCGGGGAAGGCTTCGAGCCGCTCTGAACCGACGAGTGCGAGTTGCATGATCTTGCTCCACCAGCTGCGGACCCCTCGGTTGTATCCGGATCAGCGATTGCATCGGATAGCGGGATCGGGGAGGCCGCGGCAACGCGGGCGGGAGAGATGCCCGTTGGTGATCGTAGGCGAGCCGCCTAGGCTCGGTTGCACCTTTGCCGTGCGGTCCTGACCCCGATCCGCTACGCACGTAGCGAATGGGAAGGGAGAAACGTGGCGCTGGCGCAAATCGGACAGGGAGATGAGGGCTGGTACGTCCGGGACGTGGGCCCCGGCCAAGGGCGGCAGCTATGGCGGTTTGTCGATGCGACCGCAATGCGCGCGGGCGTCACCAACCCCGAAGGGGGCGCGGGCACCTATTATGCTGCGGATCCGGGCGAGACGATCTGGGCGTGCCTGCGGCGCTCAACGCCCTGGCTCGACGGACTGGATGGTTCCGGCCCCTTTCAGCGGATGGTCCGTCGGCCTGGGGAATTTCACCCCCGTGTCGCACGCCCGCTCGCGTTGAGGGAGAAGGAAACGCTCTGGTTCCCCGACGATGCAAAGGAGCAGCGCTATATCACCAGCGCGCAGAACCAACTCGGATCCTTGATTGATGATCTAAGAGCGATCTGTCGCGTCGTGCAGCCCGCAGCCAGCACCCTGTCGGTTTATGGGCATGAAATCCGCAACCTCTTGATCCTGGCGGCGACCGAGGTCGAGATGCACTGGCGCGGCATTCTGACGGCCAACGGATCGACTGCAAAATTCAACACGAATGAATTCGTGAAGCTCGCCGCCCCTCTCGGTCTGCGGGATTACGCCGTTCACTTCCATCCTTGTCCAGACATTGCCCCGATCAGGCCCTTCGACGGCTGGGACGTCCTCGATCCAACAAATTCTCTCCCTTGGTTTGCGGCCTATCATGGCGTCAAGCACAACCGCGAACATGAGTTCGATCAGGCGAACCTGGCCAATGGATTTATGGCGGTCGCAGCTTGCGCGGTCATGATGGTCGCGCAGTTCGGGCAGGATGCGTTGACACGTGAACTTAAAGGTTTCCTGTCGGTCCAGCCGCCCGCCTGGCCAATCGAAGAGATGTATCTGATGCCCGAGGCGGAGGGCGACTGGTCTCCAATTCCCCTGCAACTCTCGGTGAAGCTGTGACCGGTAAATTCTCACCGTTCGTCGTCAAGGCGCTGGTCGACACCATCACGGGCGGGGCCGGCAACGACAATGCGCCCGCCATCGGAATCTATCGTTCTGGCCCCAAGATCGAGCAATTCTTCCTCGACTGCGGGCTGGACATGCGCATCGGCGTTGGCTCGCGCGTTCCAGCGACGACGGATTTTCTGCGCAAGACTGCAAACCATTACGACGGGAATGGCGATGCCCTTATCGCCCGGATCATCGAGCGGGTTTGTGATCCTCGTGATTACCTGGCGGAACCTGACAAAGCGATCGCCGTGCGCGAGCATCTCAACAAGGCGCTGGCTCCCGACGGCTTGGCCGTCGTCATCGTCGGCGGGAAAGCGCTTCTGACAGAACGCCGAGGGTCGGGCACGATCGTCGAGCCGTTCATCCAGAAAGTCGCGACCTTGGATTTCGACACCGTTCAGATGGAGATCGCCCGTGCTCTTCCCAATCTGGAAGATGATCCGGAGGATGCGGTGACGGCCGCGTGCTCGCTGATCGAAGCGGTTTGTCGCTCGATCCTCGTCGAGCTCAAATTGCCGCTTCCCGCCAAGAAGGACATCGATGGCCTTATCCGTGCGGTGCAGGAGCCGCTTGGGCTGTCGCCTGGTCGGTCAGACCTTCCGTCCGAGGTTGAAGCCGACGTTCGGCAAACCCTCAGCGGTTTGACATCCGTGGCCAAAGGCATCGGCGCACTGCGGACGCATGGTGGAGACGCCCACGGACGCGAGAAAGGCTTCCGCCGCATCGACGCGCGGATCGCCCGCCTTGCCCTCAACGCCGCAAGTTCGCTCGCCTTGTTCCTGATTGAGAGCTGGGAACGCAAGGAGCATCGGTCCCTGCCACAGCATGCTGGCGAGCCTTGATGCCTGAACAACCCTCCGCCACGTCCGAGCTCGAAGCGCTGCGCCCAGCGCGTAAGGATCGGGTGATCGACCTCGTGCGCGCCGCGGGTCTCGATGTGTCGGACTGGTCGAATAGCAGCCGGGGCGAGGCCGGGGCGGCCACCAATCCCAAATATTGCTACGAATGGGTCTTCGTCGAAGCCGGCAACGCCATTGTTCTCAACCTCTGGCACGTCCTACTGGCGGAAGACGCCGAAGGCCGCATCGTCCATCGCGGCAATTTTCGGGAGGATGCCGAGATCCAGTATGCGCGGGGTCGCGGCAACCCCTGGGGTCTGCGCGCCACACGTCTCGACGCGGCGCTCCAGGCCGCCCTTCGGGACGATCTTGCGGTCCGCGTCATCCTCAACGCCGGGGTTCGCCGGGATCGCGACGATCCCGATGCTGAAGCCTCAAAGGTGGAGCTGCGAACCCTCGACCCGGAGCCGTGGTCGATCGGCGCCTATGACGCGGCGACCGGCAAGCATCTGCTTATACGCGGCGCGGCGCCGCCGGCCTTCGTCGATCAATTCTCGATCGATTCGGATCCCGGCGGCGCGTCGGTGCGGAGCGAGCAGACCGGGTCCGTTTTCGTCCGTAATCCCAAGGTCCGCGAGGCGGTGCTCAAGCGCTCCTGCGGTCGCTGCGAGCACTGCGATGAACCTGGCTTTCGTCGAGCAGACGGCGCCATCTATCTTGAGACGCATCACATCGTGCCGCTGCACGAGGGCGGCCCAGACCTCATCGGCAATGTCATTGCACTGTGCCCGAACGATCATCGCGAAGCACACTATGGCGAGGCGGCCGCCGCGCTCCGCCTCCGCTTCATCGCCATTGTTGCTGTGGCCTGACCAGCGCGGGAATGCCTCAGCAATTCCCGTTCCGAACTGTCGTTCGGATGAAACTGGAATCTCAAGTGTTGCTTGGTATCTGCCGTGCCTGGGATTCGCTGCGAGCGATCGCCTCGCCCCAATATTGGTTGCACCGTACGTTATCGGAAGTCGCGCGGTTTGATCTTGATGCCTTCTGTCGGCTGCCCTGGAACGATACCAGACCCAAGGGGGAGATCCGGAATGAAGATATCCCGCGGTGACCTGCCAAGCGGCGACGCGCCGAGGTCGCGTGGGTCCGGGCGCATCGGGCTTTTGACTACATCGGCACGACTGACGCGGTAGACTTCGGAAACGTCGACACGATGGCCGACGCTGGCGAGAAGGGGCGACAGGTCATCGAGGCGCTGGGCAATGAGGTGAATGACCTCGCCCTCACGCTGGACCTGCCCTCGCACGCCCATCATCGAGGCGCCGAGCACCGTGCGACGGTTCTTTTCGAACACATTGGTCCAAACGACGAGGTTGGCGACATTCGTCTCGTCCTCCAGCGTGATGAACATGACACCCTTCGCCGACCCGGGTTTTTGACGCACCAGCACGATGCCGGCCAGCTCGATCCAGCGTCCGTCCTTGACGGTCTGGAGCTGCTCGCAGGTGATCATCTTTCGCGCCTTCAGCTCATCGCGAAGGAACGCAAGCGGGTGCGCACGCAGTGACAGCCCGGACGCGCGGTAATCCTCCACGACCTCGGCTCCCTCGCCCATTGGTGCCAACAGCACGGTCGGTTCGATTGCCTCCTGCCGAAGCTTGCCATCGCGCTCGTCAGCAGCTGCGAACAGGGGCAGGGCGGCGTTGCCGAGCCCTTTCACGTCCCACAAGCCCGAACGACGGCTGAGCGCCAGTGAACCGAACCCATCCGCCTCGCCGATGCGATCAAGCGCCCCACGACCAACGCGGGCCCGGCGCTGGATTTCTTCAACGTTGGAATAGAGCTGTTTTCCGCGTGCCGTGACGATGGCCGCGCCGTCCGCATTGGCCAGATCGCGCACCATACGGAGGCCAAGCCGCACGGCCTTGTAACGACCGGCTGCCTCCTCGAGCGTGCAATCCCATCGGCTGTGGTTCACGTCGATCGGCCGGATCTCGACGCCATGCTGGCGCGCATCGCGCACGATCTGCGCCGGTGCGTAGAAGCCCATCGGCTGCGCATTGAGTAGCGCTGCGCAAAACGCGTCGGGATGATGGCACTTCACCCAGGACGAGGCATAGGCGATCAGCGCGAAGCTGGCGGCGTGGCTTTCAGGGAAGCCGTAGGACCCAAATCCCTCGATCTGCTTGAACGTCTTCTCGGCGAACTCACGGTCGTAGCCCCTCGCAACCATGCCATCGATCAGCTTGTCGCGGAAATGCGACACGCCGCCTGTCAGCTTGAAAGTGGCCATCGCTCGCCGAAGTAGGTCGGCCTCGCTCGCCGTGAAGCCGGCGCACTCGATGGCGACCCGCATGGCTTGTTCCTGGAACAGCGGCACACCGAGCGTCTTCTCCAGGACCCGTCGCAGTTCCTCGGTCGGATAGGTCACCGCCTCCTCGCCGTTGCGGCGACGCCGATAGGGGTGAACCATATCCCCCTGAATCGGCCCGGGCCGCACGATCGCGACCTGGATGACCAGGTCGTAGAATGTCTTCGGCGCCATCAGCGGGATCGACGCCATCTGCGCCCTGGATTCGATTTGGAAGACGCCAAGAGTGTCCGCCTTGCGAATCATCGCATAGGTCGCGGGGTCTTCCGCCGGGATCGTGGCGAGGTCGTGTTTGATCCCTTTGTCATTCTCCAGAAACTCGAACGCCCTGCGCATGCAGCTCAACATGCCAAGCGCCAACACATCGACCTTCATGAAGCCTAAAAGATCGATGTCATCTTTGTCCCACTCGATCACCTGGCGGTCTTCCATTGCCGCAGGCTCGATCGGAACAAGCTCGTCCAGCCGGTCGCGCGTCAGGACAAAGCCGCCAGGGTGTTGCGAAAGATGGCGCGGGGTGTTGATGAGCTGCCGCGCCAGTTCCAGCGTCAGCATCAGCCGCTTGTCGCTAAGATCCATGTTGAGCTCGGCCGCATGCTTTTCCTCGACGCCTTCCCGGCTCCACCCCCACACCGCACCGGATAGCCCTGCGGTCATGTCTTCTGAAAGCCCCAGTGCCTTGCCTACCTCGCGGACCGCACCGCGCGCGCGGTATCGCGTCACCACCGCGGTCAGAGCGCTGCGGTCACGACCATAGGTTTCGTAGATCCACTGGATCACTTCCTCACGCCGCTCATGCTCAAAATCGACATCGATATCGGGCGGCTCCCTGCGCTCCGCGCTGACGAAGCGCTCAAACAGCAGCTCGGAGCGCACGGGGTCGATCGAGGTGATGCCGAGGACGTAGCAAACGGCGCTGTTGGCGGCCGAGCCGCGCCCCTGACACAGGATTTCGCGCCGGCGCGCCTCCATCACGATCGAGTGCACGGTCAGGAAGTAAGGCGCATAATCGAGATCCGCGATCAGTCGCAGCTCATGCTCGAGCTGCGACCGCACCTTGGCATCCAGGCCTTCAGGATAGCGCTCGGGGGCCTTCTCCCACGTCAGCCGCGCAAGCTCCTCTTGCGGCGTGCGACCCGGGACCTGGATTTCGTCCGGATACTGGTATTTGAGCTCCTCAAGGCTGAACGTGCATCGGGCCGCCAACTCCACCGTACGGGCGACCGGGCTCACATCCTTCAGATAGCGTCGGAAAAGGCGCTCCATCTCCGCTGCTGTTTTCAAATGGCGGTCGGCAAAGCGCTCACGGCGCTCGCCCAGATCATCGACCGTGCATTTCTCGCGGATACAGGTGACGACATCCTGCAGAAGTCTGCGGTCGGGTGCATGATAGAGGACGTCGTTGGTAGCGATCGTCGGCACCCGCGCTGCGGCAGCCATGGCGGCAAGATCGCGAAGCCGGATCGCGTCGCGTGGGCGCCGGCGGATCGACAGTGCCGCATAGCAGCGATTTCCAAAGATGCGGCGCATGCGAGCAAGCGCGGTCTCGGTCGTGGCATCGGCGCCATCGGGTACGAGGAGCGCGATCAAGCCATCGTGCCATTCTTCGAGGTCCGACCAGTCCAGATGACAGGCGCCTTTGCCTGCGCGTCCCTTGCCGACGCTCAAGAGTCTGCACATGCGACCATAGGCCGCCTTATCGGTGGGATAGACGAGCAGTGCCGTGCCGTCAGTGAGATCCAATCGACAGCCCACTATCGAACGCACGCCGGTCGTCTTTTCCGCGTCCCAGGCACGTACAATCCCTGCAACCGAATGCCGATCGACAATGCCAAGGGCCGGCAGCCCAAGGAGCGCGGCTGCGGCAAAAAGCTCCTCTGGACTGGAGGCTCCGCGCAGAAAGCTGAAATGGGTCGTGACCTGCAGCTCCACGTAGCCGCTAGCGGCGGTCACGCGAACGCTCCATGGATGAACCAGCGCATCGGCCCTGTGACCGGATTCTCCCCGTCGCCTGCGCGAAAGAGCCAATAGCGGCCGCCGGTTTCGGTCTCGACCTGATAATAGTCGCGCACCGTATAGGGCTGCTCGCCTTCAACGCCGTGATCGCGCCACCACTCGCCATATAGGCGCTCGGGTCCATCGCCTTGGGTAACGCGGTATCGCCTTCGCCGCCAGATGAACAAGCGAGGTGCCTCGTCGGGGAGCAGGGCAACCACATCGATCGGTTCCGGCCGATCCAGCATGCGCGCCGGTCGAGGCAGGTCGCCTGCCCAAGCTATGCCGCTGGAACTGGCCAACGCCGCGAACCGCGCCACGGAGCGTTCAGGCATTGCGCTTGGCTGAGGCCCCGCGCGGTGAAGGTGCCTCTGGCCGAAGCGATTAGCGAGCGCATCGACCAGCGCGGCAATGTCCGGACCCTTGCGACCGGAACCTGCCAGGCCGTCGCTTTGCGAAGCGCTCATCGCTTCGGCAAGCGGCGTCACGAGCGTCATTGCTTCTATGCCCAGCCCTGGTTCGATCGTCTCAATCTTCGCGCACAGCAGCTTGGTCAGATGCGCGTGATCGCGCGACGGAGCGGCCGTTCCGACCCGAATTGCCTGCCGGTGCCCATCGACGCGAGCGAAATGACAATCGAGCCGACGAGCTCCTTTGCCCAACGCGGTCAACTGGACCACGATGTCGGCGACTAGATCGCCGATCACCCTTGCGAATGCCTCTGGCGTGGCGATCGGCTCCATCAGGCCACGGCGGGCCCGAGGCAGATGGTCCGGGAAGATCGGATCGATAGGCTCGGGTATCTGGCCCAGCGCCTGATCGAGCCGACGATAGAGTTGGCGTCCGAAGCGCTTGGCGAGGGGCGCCCGCGGCGCACCAACGAGTTGTTCAATCCGCTCGAACCCGAGCTTTCGGAGGCCTTCCACGTCTCGCGCATCCAGGCGCAGCGCAGCGATCGGTAGCAGCGCCATCGCTTTGCGGTGGTCGCCGGGAGCAATTGTCACGGGGCGGCCAGCGGGAACCTGGCGGGCCACCGCATGCGCACATCCCGCCGTGTCCGCGACCGCCAGCTGCAACGAGAGACCAAAACCAGCGACCCGCCCGTGCAGATCCTTCAGAAGCGCCTGCTCGGACCCGAAAAGGGGGGCGCAACCCGTAATGTCCAGCCAGATGCCATCTGGCACATCGGGCGCAACGACGGGGCTGTACCGCTGCCCGGCCCAAAGCGCGAGACGCCGCAACCCTTGAAGGTCGGCTTCCGGCTCCGCGTCGATGACCAGAAGCTCTGGCGCGAAACTGCGTGCCTTGGTGATAGTCATACCTGGTACGATCCCGAGTGTCCGTGCTTGCCCGTCAACGGACGCCACCACCCGTCTCCCATGGTCCGGGATCGCCGTGACCATCGGTGCAGGTGCCGCGTCAGGCCGCGAACTGGCGTTCTTCCTGCGCAGCCGGTCGGTCGACCAGTGCGGCAGGAAGAGCGATACGACCCGTCGCATCGCAGCCCTCCACAATCCAGCTGTGCGGATTTCCGCCGCGCACGCGTTCCAGCTCAACCCGCCAGCGTGGTCGCCCGAGGCTCGGAATACCAAGGTCCTCACTGGGGTGAGCTGTCACGCGCCAGCGCGTCACCGCAGCCGTTCCCTCTACGGCCTGCTCAACCCTCGAGGCGCGTCGGAAGACGAAGGCGGCTACGCCCGAACCCTCTGCCGCGAGCTGCAGGCGTTTGGAGGCAGTCGTCGAATATTTCGCGACTTCGCCAACCACCCCGGCAAGGCCTGGTTGGCGCAAACATTCCTCCATCGCGAGGAGCACGTTGGTGTCGCTGCCGGCCTCGACATGGATCACCCGGTCCGGATGCAGTCCAGCCAGGTGAAGGGCAGGGGCAAAGAGGTCACGCCAGCGCAGACACCAGAAGACCGGACCCTCGACACGCGCTAGAATGCCCGCAAGGAACACCGTTGCGCTAGCCTCGTCGGCCAGATCGGTACTGCCGGCGATCTCATGCAGCGCGCCTGTGGCTATGCCACCGCCTGGCAGGCGACAATCAATGCTCTCAATCCCGAACGGAATGGCGTCGTGTCGCCCATCAGCGCACTCGATCTGCGCGATGCGCGCACGTAGATCATCAAGGACGGCTGACTCGCGCATAGCATCACAGAGACTCGGAAGGCGGTTGATTCGTTCCCTCTTTGTTCTGATGAGGGCGCGCCAGAGTCAAGCGCGATGGAGATCGCCTCTCGCGCCGTCGCCGCAACGACCGGCAAAAAGGGACACATCTCCGACGCGAAAAAATTGGTGGAGGTCTCTTGGATAGCGGCCGACGTTGGAATCCGGCAGATTGCTCCGATGAACGATCTCAATGGCAAGTCTATCGCGGAGATGCTCGCGCTCCATGCCGCAATCAACGAGGAACTACGATCGCGCAACGTCTTGCGGTCTGCCAACAATCCGACCGGAGACCTGGCCGAATATCTCTTTTGCGCAGCTTTCGGTTGGGAGCAGGAGGCCAATTCGAAGAAGGGCTTCGACGCGGCGGACTCGGACGGCGTCCGCTATCAGATCAAGGGCCGGCGGCTGCACAGGCGCAACAAGTCGCGTCAGATGTCGGCGATCCGGTCGACGGACGGTTTCGATATATTGGCCGGCGTTCTCTTCAACGACGACTTCTGCGTCATTCGCGCGGCGCTGATCCCTGCAAGCGTGGTGTTCGAGCGAACGAGCTTCGTCGATTATACGAAGAGCCATAAATTCTACCTTCGCGATGATGTGTGGGATGCACCAGGCGTCAGCGACGTTACCGAGCGCCTCCGGGCCGTCGAGCAGGCCTAGATACCAACTGCGGCTGACCTGCGGTGGCCGCGCGAGCGGCCAAGCGGGCAAGAAGTGTCACAGCAGAAAAAACTGACGAAAGACGCACGAACGGGATTCACATTGCCGCAAGCGATGCTAAGATTCATCTTATGTTCCACCAAGCCGACCTTTTCGATGCCGTTGAAGTCGGTCAGGGAGCGCCTGCCAAGCCCCTGAATTTGCCGGCGCTGATCGAACGGATCGCGGATTTCTCGCCACGACCGCGCTATGCGTTCATGGTCCTCAACCTGATTGCCAAAGCCGCCGGGGGGAACAGCGGTTCAGCGGGCCCCTATGTCGATACCGAAGACGAGGTTCGCGTACCGCTCCGCGACTGGTTGTGCGATTCACTGGTTCCGATGGCAAAGCGTGATGCCCGTCGCCTGATCATCGTCGAAGAGGTCAAAGCTTCGCTTGCTGCGCAGGATGCCTTGCCAGACGACGCCGAGCAGGCCGCAAGGGCGATCGACAATGAGGTCCGTGAACGGGTCCGGCGCTCAGGCCGGTGCAACGTCAGCCGCGCCGTTTCTGATCTCGTGCGCGCCGGTCTGGTCCGACGACACTACCAGGGCTACCGCGTGGACCACCACAATCGTGGCGCTCAGCGCGAGGCGGTGTACACCATCACCGAAGCAGCGGCTCGGGCCCTTTGGTCTCAAAAAGCCTCATAACCACGCCGGGACCATAGATCATTTCACCATTCTGCGACTTTCAACGGTTTGTTGAAAAGCATGTTTCAGTGAAATAATTTGCAATTTCAGCCGAATCATGATTTCAACGGTTCGGTGAAAGACGCAATGGACACCGAACGACGGGCGGCAGAAGCGCTCAAGGCCTTCCTGGGCTCGATCCCCCAATTTGCCCTTGGCCAGATGACGATGATCGGCAAGCCAGGCGAGGCTGATCGCGGCGTAGACATCGTCGCGGAAACCGAGTTCGCCGGCCGACCGCTCAAGATCGTGGTCGAGGTCAAAGGCAACGGGCAACCCCGGATAGCGCACCAAGTGGCCTACCAGCTCAAACGCTATCTCGATCAGACCGGCCAAGAGGGGGTGCCGATGTTCATCGCGCCCTATTTATCCGAACAGGCGCAGGCGGCATGTCGCGAGGAAGACATCGCCTACCTCGATTTTCAGGGCAACGCGCGCCTCGTTGTCGATACCATCTTCATCGAGCGCAAGGTCGAGGGGAAACCCGATCCCGAACGACGTTCCCTGCGCACCCTGTTCAAGCCAAAGTCGACCCGGATCTTGCGCGTACTGCTGAACGAGCCGCATCGGCCCTGGCGCGTGACCGAGCTTGCTGAAGAAGCCAAGGTCAGCCTCGGGTTGGTCAGCACGATCGGCACCGCCCTGCGCGAACGCGAATGGGCCGATCAGACCGAACAGGGGCTGCGGCTCGTCGATCCTTCCGGTCTGCTGGACGAATGGGCCCGCAACTATGAGCCGCCCAGAGGGGAGGAGGTCCGCCTCTATACCCACCTCCATGGCAAAGCCCTGACGGAGCGCCTGCGTGATTTAGCGACCGAGCAGGGAAGGGTGGCGCTGGCCTCGTTCAGCGCGGCCGATTGGTACGCGCCCTTCGTTCGCCAAGGCACCAGCTATTTCTACGCTGACGAGAAGGGCCTTGGCGCCTTGCAAACAATCTTAAATCTGACTGCACCCGCAAAGGGTGCGAACATTGTCGTGCGCGTCCCCGATGAAGATGGCGTGCTCGACGACGCGCGGGCCGTCGCACCGGGGGTCATCGCGACGAGCCCGGTTCAAACCTATCTCGATCTCATGGCGGGCGGCGAGCGCGGCGTCGAAGGGGCAGAACATCTGAAGGACAAGCTTTTGCGGTGGCCTTCATGAACGACGAACCGCAATCGGCCACAGATTATGACGACCGCACCAGCGCCGCTGTGAAGTCGGTGCTCGTTGAGATCGGCCAGACGCTGGGCAGCTTTCGTGGGAAGTTCGCGGTTATCGGCGGCGCCGTGCCTTGGCTGCTGCTCGAGGACAGCGAGATGCGCCACGTCGGCACCCTCGACATCGATCTCAGTCTCGACGCGCAGGCCTTGGCCGCCGGCGAGGAGTATGTCGCTCTCGTCGATGCCCTCCACGAACAGGGGTACGCACCCCGCGACACGCTCAAATATTTCCAGATGGTCCGGACGGTCCAGCCGAAGGACGATGGACCGCCGATTGATGTGATCGTCGATTTCCTGCGGCCCTATGACGCCGTGCTGGAAAAGAACCGGCCGCCGCTCACCACCGAATTCGCGACCCAGCGTGCGTCGGGCGCGGAGCTTGCCATTCACTTCCACGAGCTCGTCGCGATCGAAGGCGATATGCCCAAGGGCGGGACCAACAAGGTGATGATCGCTGTCGCCTCGATTCCGGCGCTTCTCGCCATGAAAGGCTTCGCGCTCGACGGACGGTACAAGCAGAAAGACGCCTACGACGTCTATTACTCGATCCGGAATTATCCCGGCGGGATCGATGCGCTTGCGGACGATTGCCGCCCGCTGTTGGAGCATCAGAGTGGCCGGGACGGCTTCGCGCATGTCGTGGCGAAATTCGACGATCCGGACGGCTACGGGCCGACGTGCGTGCGCAATTTCGTCGAAGGCTCCGATATCCTGGACGGCCGAACGCCGGACGAGTGGCAGCAGGATGCCTTTGGTCAGGTCGATGCCTGGGCCCGTGCGATGGGATTGCGATGACACACCGATCTGCGAAGCCACAATGAAGCTCATTCACACAGCGGACTGGCAGCTCGGAAAGCCGTATGGCCGGTTTGAGCCGGAGGTACGCGCCGCGCTGTCCGAGGCACGCTTCGACGCCATTGATGCAATTGGCAAGGAGGCAGCTCTCCACGGCGCGGCTCACGTTCTGGTCGCCGGCGACGTCTTCGACACCGAGGGACCAGAAGACCGCACGATCGTTCAGGCGATCTCTCGAATGGAGCGCCATGCATGCCGGTGGTGGCTCTTGCCCGGCAATCACGACTTTGCGCGCAATGGTGGCCTCTGGGACCGCGTGCGTCACCGCGCTGGTAACGGCATTACCGTCTTGGCAGAAGCGCAGCCTCACGAGATCGAGCCGGGAATCTGGCTCCTGCCGGCGCCCCTTACGCATCGCCACAATCTCGATGATCCTACCGAGCTCTTCGACAGCATGGAGACACCCGGCAGTCGCATTCGCATTGGCCTCGCGCACGGATCGATCCGTGACTTCGGCACCCAAGGCGAAACCAAGAACCAGATCGCGCCCGACCGGGCCCGTCGCTCCTCGCTCGATTATCTTGCGCTTGGAGACTGGCACGGGACGCTCAATATCGACGCGCGCACCTGGTACGCCGGCACACCCGAAACTGATCGCTTCCAGCGCGACGAGCCCGGCCACGTGCTGCTCGTCGATATAGCCGAAGGCGGCGACCCGTCGGTCACCCCGATCCGCACGGGGCGTTTCCAGTGGATCAGGCGAAGCTGGACGGTGAACGACCAAGCCGGTTTCGATGCCGAGTGCGATCAATTGCTGGGATCCATTGATCCCCCGTCCACCCTCCTCGAACTGTCGCTGGCCGGAATCACCAGCCTTACGGATCGGGTCGGGATGCTGGGCAGGCTGGAAAATGATGTCGGGCACCGGGTCCGTTATCTCGACGTTCGGTCTGACGACCTTGTCGGCCGCCCGAGCGAAGACGACCTCGCAAGCCTTTCGGTAGAGGGCATGCTCGGCGTCGCGGCGGCGAAGCTGTCCGCCTCGATCGAAACGGGCGGTGCCGACGCTTTGATCGCGAAGCGTGCCCTGGAGCGCCTCTTCGTCGAATATAGCCGGGAGGACAGGGCATGAGCCTGTACCTGCGTCGTATCGCCGTCGATGGCTTCCGCAAGTTTCGGGAGCCAATGGCGATCGAGGGGCTGACCGACGGTCTCAATATCGTCATCGAACCCAACGAAACCGGTAAGTCGACATTGCTTGAGGCGCTTCGCGCGGCGTTTTTCGTTCGCCACGGCACGAAGAACCAGCTTGCCCAATCGTTCGCGCCTTATGGCGAAGCTGTCGGACCGGAGATTCAGGTTTCGTTCGACGCCGATGGCGCGCCATGGACGGTGACCAAGCGCTTCCTGCGTGGCGCGTCGATCGAGGTCACCGGTCCACAGGGCAAGGCACAGGGCGAAGAAGCGGAAGCCCGCCTGCACACGCTGCTGGGGTCAGTACGCGATACCAGCCAGAAGGGCGATGCCGGCACATACGGCGCGCTCGGACTTCTTTGGGTCGCACAAGCTGAGGCGCTCGCGGTCACCGGGCCAGGACAGATCGTGCGGGACACGGTCCGCTCGACGCTTGAAGCGGAAGTCGGCTCAATCATGGGCGGCCCCGCCTACACGCGCGTCCGATCCAGGATCGACGAGCAATATGGGCGGTACTGGTCCCCCACCGGACAAAAACGCGGGCGACAGAATGAAGCACGCGAGCGTGTCGAGCAGGCGGAAGCGGCCGCGCGCGACGCCGCTGAACGTCTGGCTGGGCTTGAAAGGACGTTCGCCGAGCTCGAAATTGCGCGGGCCCGGCTCAAGGTCGTTCACCGCGAGATCGCGGACGACACAGATGTGCAAACGCGGAAGGATCTCGCCGCCTCTCTCGAGACAGCTCGCGCGGCCGCCCAAATCCTCGCAACGCGGCGGGCCGAGCATGAGGCCATCAGCGCGAAGGCCCGTAGCTTGGAAGACCTTGTCGATCGTCATCGCAAGGCGACGGACGATCGGAACAGCGCCGAACTCGCGCTGGCCGATGCGCGCATACGCCGCGCCGAAATTCTCGATGGCTTGGCAACGGCGAAGCAACGTCTTGCCGAGACACGCAGCGCACTGGAGGCTGCGCGCACGGCCCGCCAGGAGGCTCGCCGTGCTCTCAGCACGGGCGAGGACGTTTTGCGCGCCTCGCGTCGCCGTAGTGCCGTAGACGCGGCACACGCGCGTCATACCGAACTCATCGACCTTGAGCGGCTTCAGGGAGAGGCTGCGGCTCTTGCCACGACGATCATTTCCACCAAAGCCATGGAAGCGCTTGAGACAAACGAGCGGCTCGTAGCTGAAGCGCGCGCGTTGCGGGCCGCAGGCGCCACGCGGATTGCCCTGGTGGGCGATGCAGCCGGCGTATCGATAGATGGCGAGCCGATGGCGCTCGGCGAACGCGCTCTTACAGGCGAGACTCGCGTTCGGTTCGGGAGTGCCGAGCTGGTCATCACGCCGCCGGCAGGCGCGGCGAGCGCCGAAGGAGCTTTGGCTTCAGCGCTGGAGCGCCAGAGGTCCGCTCTGTTAGAGTTGGAAGTTGAGAGCCTGTCGGCAGCACGCGCACGGAACGACGCCGCGCGCGACGCCGCGAGTGAGCTGCGCACTATCGCTGCGCGCATTGCGGCTGTCACCGCTTCGGATGACATTATCGAGCTCGCTGCCGGTCCAGAGGCGCTAAAGCTCTTTGTCGTCGGACTGATCGACGAGACAGCCATCGTGGAAGCCGATATTCCGGATATCGCTTTGCTTACCGCAAACTTGGAAGCGGCTGATACGACTCTTGCACGGGCCGAAGGTGCCCAGGAGAGCGCTGTCGAAGCCCTGCGCCGTGTTGAACAAGAGGACGCGCCGCTGGCCAGCGCGGAAGCGGGTGCTGCCAGCACTCTCACCAACGCCGGCACCCAGATCGAGACGATTGAAAGCCGTCCTGAATTCCCGACGCTCGCGGTGGACCTGGCTCGTGCCCGTGAGCAGACCGCCGAGGCAGCTGTGAAGCTGGAGGAGGCCGCGCGCGACGCTACGGCGCACGACCCTGCGGTGATCACGCGGAAGATCGAGACAATCGATGCGCGGACAAAGGCGGCGGGGGAGGCACGCACCAAGCTCGAGATGGACGAGGCGCGACTGGAGGGGACGATTGAGAGTGAGGGCGGCAAAGGTCTCGCCGATCGGGAGGCGGGTGCTCGCGAAGAGGCGGAGGCGGCACGCGCGGCTCTGCAGCGGATCACCGAGGAGGCCGATACGCTCAAACTGCTGCGCGATACGCTTGACGAAGCGCGCGATGAGACCTCAGCCAAGTTCGTCGGACCGGTCGCAAAGCGCGCAAAGCGGCACATCGAGCGTCTTTTGCCGGGCTGCGACCTCAGTTTTTCAGAGGATCTCACCCTCGAAGCTGTGGTGCGCGGCGGGATCAGCGAAGGGTGCAGCGATCTGTCGCGCGGCACACAGGAGCAGCTAGCGGTACTGACGCGGATCGCGTTTGCAGATATGCTTCTCGACCAGGGGCGGCCGGTATCGTTGATCCTGGACGATCCACTCGTCTATGCCGACGATGCCCGGCTCGATCTGATGGTCGAAATACTGAGCGAGGTGGCCGAGCGGATGCAGGTCATTGTGCTGACCTGCCGCGATCGGACGTTCCGCCATGTCGCTGCTAATAGGATCAGCCTTTCTTCCGCCATGCTGAATGACCGCCTCAATGCGCCTGCTGCTTGAACTCTCCTTGACCGGTTGGGACCAGCAGCCCACGCTCAACATAGGAGGATGAATGCTGTGGCGCGGACTGCCGAATATTCGATCAAAGGTTACGTCTATCAGTTTCTCCGATATCTTTCGGAGATCCTCGAAGCGACTGACGGCTCTACTATAACGATCGAGGGAGCGATCGAGGACATCGACGTCACGACACCGGACCTAACGACGGCCGTGCAGTGCAAATATCACGAGCAGGCTGAGAAGTTCACATTGGGAAAGGTCTACAAGCCAATCCTGCTGATGCTGGAGCATTTCTCTCATCATAGCGCCCCTCCGAAGGTTCATTACAGACTGTTTTGCTATTTTCCTGGTTCGTCCGGTTCACAATCATTAACGCGCACAGAGCTGGAGACAGTACTCGCCACCAATTCCGTGCCACTCAAGGCGATAGTGGCACGCCTCGCGCACGGAGCGGATTTGGACCTGTTTCTGAGCCGGTTTTCGATCGAATTTGGGCCTACCTGCGAGGCGCTTCAGGACAGGGTCCTAGCTTCGCTGAACGCGAAGGGCTTCTCGTCCGAGGACGTCGACGCGATCGTATATCCGAACGCCTTCCAGCGCATAGTCGACCTAGCTACCCGGTCGACAGCTGCGGAGCGGACGGTTGAGCCATCGGCTTTCATCACGGCGCTGAACGATGTGCGGCAGGTCACCTTTACGCGCTGGACTCGCGAGCTTGCGACTCGTGCCAAAATTTTCCAGCGACTGCGCAAGGATCTGAAATTCTCGCTCGGTCAGAATTCACGAGGACGGTACTTCGTGATCGATCCGACGATGATCGCCAATTTTGACGGCGAGATAGTCAGATTTATCAAGAAGTTCAGCGAGCGCTATAGCTTCAAATATCTGCACGCCAACCCGCCGCTTTTCGCAATCACGGGAGAATATGACGTCGGCGCATTGCAGGCGCGACTGCACGACGTGGGCCTCCGATGTGCAAACGGCTTGGTGGGCGGCACCGAGTTTCGGCCCACTGAACTTTTCCGAAAGCCGATGCGACGGAAAAGCCCAGACGAACTCGAGTTCAGGGTGAGGTTGGCGAAGCGTTCGGTCGTGACCGAAACAGGCCCGAAGCGACCGGACGATCTGTTCCTAGTGAACATCGCGGACGACGACTGGGACCATCCAGACGTCAACGTTCACAAATTTGAGATCGAGCGCCTCTCCGACCTGGAATACGCGCTTCAGCTAAGGAACGATTATGCTTGAGCTTGGAGCCCCAATCGGCTGCGTGACCGACAGCTCGCCCTCGCTTATTCGGATTGAAATCAGCGGGGCGGAAGAATTCGAAAAGCACAAGTCGAAGCTTGGCGTAGGCCAATATCTCCTGATCGCCTCGGGAAATAGTCTCCACCTGCTGAGTACGATCACCGCGGTACGCGCGTCTCATACCGAGCGATCCCATGGCTCTAGCGACGCCGAGGTCGGCGGAGACGCTGAGGCAGTCGCCTTCCGATTTCAGGTCGATACGCAACCCATCGGCACCCTGTCCGACGAGAGCGAATTCACCCGAGGCTCGCATTCGTTGCCGGTGCCGACCGAATTTGCCTATGTCACTCCTCCGAAGGTGCTGAGCAGCATCTTCTCGCATCAAATCAAATCCCCATTCCCGCTGGGTACACTCAGCATCGCTCCTGAGGTTCGGTTCGACATCGATGGTGACCGGTTCTTTAGTAAGCATGTCGCCGTGGTCGGCTCGACTGGATCCGGCAAGTCATGCGCGGTCGCCAAGATACTTCAGACCGTGGTTGGGATCGAGTCCAAGGCGAACAGCCACAAAGCCGCGCAAAAGAACGCGCATATTGTGATCTTCGACATCCATGCCGAGTATGCTGCGGCGTTCCGGCTTGCCGACGAGGAAAGTTTCACACTCAACCTGCTCGACGTGGACACTCTCCGGCTGCCCTATTGGCTGATGAACGCCCAAGAGCTGGAAGAGATGTTCATCGAGAGCAACGAACTCAACTCGCACAACCAAGTTTCGCAATTCCGCCATGCCGTCGTGCGGAATAAGTGTCGGCATAACCCCGGCCTCTCAAACGTGTCGTTCGATAGCCCCGTCTATTTTTCTATCGATGAGGTGGTGACCTATCTGGAGAACATGAACTCGGAGGTGATCGGCAAGTTGCCCGACGAGGGAAAGCCGAAGCTGGCGGCTGGAACGCTCATCGCGGACCGAGACACGTATTATTTCGATGCAGTACAGAGCTTCGTGGTTTCGTCCACCGCTGCCGCGACGAAGGCGTCGAACGGTCCGTTCCACGGCGAATTCGATCGGCTCATCCTCCGGCTCCGTACCCGTCTCGCGGATCCGCGCCTTCGCTTCCTCTTCTATCCGCAGAAAGCCGATGGCAGCTCGTTATCGACCAGCGACTTTGCGGACGTGGTACGACAATTCACCGGCTACCTTACGAAATCGAACGTCTCCATTGTGGATCTCAGCGGAATCCCATTCGAGGTCCTCAGTATCGTCGTGAGTCTCATTTCCAGAATGATCTTCGACTTCGGATTCCATTATTCGAAAAGCCGCCACGTGGGCGGCCAAGTCAGCGACGTGCCAATCATGATCGTTTGCGAGGAGGCCCATAATTATGTGCCTCGATCCGGCGGTGCTCAATATGACTCTTCCAGGAAATCGATCGAACGCATCGCCAAAGAGGGCCGAAAATATGGGGTGACGCTGATGGTTGTGAGTCAGAGACCGTCAGAGGTCTCTGAGACAATTTTCTCGCAATGCAGCAACTTCATCGCGCTGCGGCTCACCAATTCGGTAGATCAAAGCTATATCAAATCGCTGCTGCCGGACCTGTCTGCCGGGATTGGCGACCTCCTTCCAAACCTCGGCCAGGGCGAGTTCCTCACGGTTGGAGACGCGCCCCTCATGCCAACGGTTGGGCGATTTGCATTGCCCGTGCCTGAGCCGCATTCGCGAAGCGTGAACTACCTTCAAGAGTGGAATGCGGGATGGCGGGAGGTCAATTTCGACGATGTCATCGAACGTTGGAGAGGTAAGATGCTTGCGGCATCATGATACGCTACCTGTCCACCGGGATGGTGCGCCTCTCGCCAGCGCGTTGGGTAGAATCATACTTTTGGAATGACGTTCATCGCTCATGACCGGACTGGGTCAGTTGCACCGCTCACGCTATGAAAAACCAACTATTAGTCGGGAGAAATTGATTCGTGGACGATTTTGAACAACAGCCATTTGCCGACGCCGAGTTCGCAGAGAACCCTGAGCAGCGCTGCCCCTGCGTCCTCCTCATCGACACCTCAACGTCAATGCGTGGCGCCCCGATCGATCAGCTCAACCATGCGCTGATCGAGTTCAAAGAGGAGCTCGTTGGCGATGCCATGGCGGCAAAGCGCGTTGAGCTAGCCATCATCACCTTCGGTCCTGTTCAGACGCGCACCGATTTCACCACCGTTGATGGTTGGTATCCTGAGGCGTTCGAGGCCAACGGCGCTACTCCGCTCGGAGAGGCTGTCGTGACGGCGCTCGATCTTCTTCGGCAACGGAAAGACCGATACCGTGCGAACGGTGTCAAATACTATCGGCCATGGGTTTTTCTTATCACCGACGGCGCTCCCACCGACAGCTGGCAGGAAGCCAAGCGCCGCGTCCATGAAGGGGAAGAGCGCAAGGAATTCATGTTCTACGCCGCCGGCGTGGAAGGCGCAGACATGTCCGTGCTCTCCCAGATCGGAACGCGTGCTCCGCTGAAGCTGCGTGGTCTCGCCTTCCGCGAGCTGTTCCAGTGGCTCTCGAGCTCGCTGAGCGCGGTTTCACAGTCCAATCCTGGTGACGCCGTGCCGCTTGCCAACCCCACGGCACCGGACGGCTGGGCCGTTGCCGGCTGATCCAGGGCGGTGGCGGTGGGCCGCGGCCTCAAGGATCGGAACGTCGCACCTTAAAGCCGGAACGCGGAAGCAAGACGCTTACGCCGTTAAGGTCCCAGGGCCCGCTACGTTGTGCGTTGTGGTGTCGGACGGAGCGGGCAGCTCGAGTCACGGCGGCGAGGGCGCTTCCCTTGTCTGCCGAATACTGTCGACCGCTATCTGCGATTGGATCGCGAACCACGACGGGCTGCCGCCAGACGATCAGATTTACGAGTGGCTCGATGCGGTCAGGGACCGGCTTGCGTTGGTCGCTGAGAAGCGGGGACTCACAAAGCGCCAGTTCGCATCTACCCTGATTGCCCTCGCGGTCTTTGGCGACGAACTACTGGCGCTGCAGATCGGTGACAGCGCCCTGGTTGCGCGGAAGGCAGGACAGTGGGAAGCGATCTGCTGGCCCGAGAATGGTGAGTTTGCCGCCACCACCTACTTCGTGACAGACGATCCGGAACCGCGCCTGCAGATCACTCGCAAAACCGCTGGCGTCTATGACGCCTTCGCGGCGTTCTCCGATGGCATCGACAGCATAGCGTTGCACCATGCCAACCAGGAGCCCCACGCGCGCTTCTTTGATCCAATGATCAAACCGGTCGACCAAGCGGCAGAGCGTGGGCGACTGGCCAGCCTCTCGGCAGCTTTGGGGCGCTACCTCGACGGCCCGGCGATCTGCGATCGCACCGACGACGACAAGACGCTGGTACTGGTATCGCGGGTTTGACCCAGCCGGCGATCAAAATCGATGGCCAGCCATTCGCGCTGGGCAAGCGCATCGGCAAGGGGGGCGAAGGCGAGGTCTTTGCTGTCGAGAACAAGCCAGACAGCGCCGTCAAAATCTACAAGGACGAGCTGCGGGCGAAACGCGAACCGAAGGTGCGAGCGATGGTGCTTGCCGACCTTGCCGACACCACGAAATTGGTGGCGTTCCCTGCCGCGATCGCGACCGATGGCAAAGGGGGCTTCCTCGGTTTCCTGATGCGCCTCGTATCTGGCTACCGGCCTATCCACGAGCTCTACGGCCCCAAATCTCGCAAGGCTCATTTCCCAAAGGCCGATTACCGCTTCCTCGTGCGCGCGGCCCTCAACGTGTCCAACGCCGTGGTGAAGGTCCATCGGAGCGGCTGCGTCATCGGCGACTTCAACCACTCGGGTGTTCTGGTGTCGAACGAGGCGACCGTTTCGCTTATCGACGCGGACAGCTTCCAGTATTCCAGGGACGGCAAGCTATTCCCCTGCGTGGTCGGCGTGCCTGATTTCACGCCACCCGAACTGCACAGCGCTGATCTATCGACCGTCCGCCGCACCGAAGCGCACGACAATTTCGGCTTGGCGGTGGCCATCTTCCACCTCCTAGCTATGGGAAAGCACCCCTACGCCGGCCGCTTCGCCGGCGGTGACATTTCTATGAGCGACGCGATTGCACAGCATCGCTTCGCCTTTTCACAGGTCCGCACGTCGGAGACGCGCACCACACCGCCGCCCGGGTCGGTGAGTTTGAAAGACTTCCCACCGCAGATCGCCGCCGCATTTGAAGCGGCCTTCGGTCGAAATTCGGCGGCGCGGCCAAGCGCTGCCACTTGGGCGACCCTGATGAAGGAACTCGAGCAGGCATTGAGTCACTGCGGAAAGGTTCGCACCCATTATTATCCGTCAGCGGCGTCATCCTGCCTATGGTGCCGTGTCGCCGGCCAGTCCGGGGTCGATATGTTCCCCGACCTGCTTGGGCCCACCCCACAGATCGCACCCGGTGGGCCGTTTGACATAGAGCGGATCGCGGCGCAGTTCGCGGCCATCAAACTGCCTGATCCAGCCTCATTGCTCCCAATTTGGTCCGGTCAGATTACGACCGTGAGTGAGGCAGTCGCTGCGGCCAACCGGGCGCGCATGGGCCATCGGGCATTGGGGGCTGTGGCCATGATAGCCGCCGTCGGCGGCTTTCTGGCGGCCGCCAATTTCGCGATCGTGTGGATCGGGATCGGCATCTTCGGCCTCATCAGGTTCTTCGGCGGATCGGTCGAACAGGCACCGTTCAAGACGGCCTACAGCGATGCCGACACCCGGGTTCGCTCACTTCAGCAGGGGTTCGTTGATCGGCTCGGCCTCAGCGAACTGGTCACGGTTCAAGCCGACGTCGCGGTCTGGATTCGAGTGTACCGCGACCTCGATCGCGACCTCGCGCAGAATATCCAGAAACTGAAGGCATCACGCGAAGCGCGGAAGCGGGAGGAGTATCTCGATCGCTTTCTCATCCGGCGTGCCCGCATCGCCGGAATCGGCGCGGCCAAGACGGCGACCCTCGCATCCTATGGGATCGAGACCGCCGCAGACATCAAGTCGACCGCCGTACGCGCTGTGCCCGGCTTTGGTGAGGCGATGACGGCGAAGCTGCTCGCATGGCGCAAGGCACACGAAAACAGATTTACCTACAACTCGGCTCCAGACGCCTCCGACGTGCAGGCTGAGAATGCCGTTCGCGCCAACTGGGCCGCAAAGCGTGCTGATCTCCAGACTAAGATTCGCTCGGCCCTAGCCGCGCTGCAGACAGGCCCGCAGCAGGTCGCGATCCGTGCGCGGAACGGCGATCCCGCGCTCATGGAAGCGCTCGCGAAGCGCGCTCAGGCAGCGCACGATCTCAAGTCGATTGGAATTCCAGTACCGACTACTGCGCCGTTCACGCTACAGACCCGGCAGGCTCCTTCACCGACGCTATCGCCTAGTACTCCGCCTCGCTCGCCTTCGACAGGAGGCGCATCCGCGCCGAGCTGCCCGCAGTGCGGATCTTCGATGCAGCGCCGGACCGCTCGGAAAGGTCATCGCGCTGGCAAACAGTTCTGGGGATGCACTCGCTATCCGACGTGTCGTGGGACGCGGAACTAATGCACTCCAAAACGGTGGCGGCAGCGCAGACTTGTGTCCGATAAGCCCGATCCTCGGACGAGCTTGGAAAGCGGTGCTACCGCGGCTATAGATATCCAGCTAACACATTGATATTATTTAACATAATCATTATTATCAGTCTTAAAAATATAGAGGGGCGGATTCTAGATTGAAGTGCGAATTCCTTGGATTTCTATGGGGTTTCCCCTTTTCAAGGAATGCAAATGATGGGCAGATATCATCAACTCGGATTGGACGAGCGGCGAATATTATATCGTCTGGTGCAGACTGGGCGAAGCGTCAAGCAGGCGGCGATGGAACTGGGGCGTCACCCCTCGACGCTTTATCGCGAGATCAAACGCAACCGACATCTTGACGAGGAGCCGCTGTTCCGCGGCTATTTCCCTACGATCGCGCAGACCAAGGCTACGGGTCGCCGTGTGCGCGGTGCCAAAGTTGCGCGCCATCCTGAACTGGCCATCTATATCATGGATCGTCTGGCGGCGGCCTGGTCACCCGAACAGATCGCTGGTTATGTTCGCCGGCATCGCCTGGCCGGTCTCTCGATATGCCACGAGACGATCTATCAATATGTCTATGGCGGCGTAGGTCGTGACCAGGGATTGTGGCGTTTCCTGCCTCGCGCTCGCCGATCACGACGTCGGCGCTATGCCCGCAAGCCGCGCGGCGTCCATATCCCGCTGGCCAACACGATCAAGGCGCGGCCTGCGGAAATCGGTCGCCGGACCAGCTTTGGGCATTGGGAAGGCGACTTGGTGGCTTTCCGGCAGGAATTTGGCAAAACGAACCTGACGTCGCTGGTCGAACGGCGTAGCCGATTTACGATCCTGACGCGCAATCCGAGCCGTCACTCGGCCGGTGTCATGGCGGGTATCGACAGGCAGTTGAAGGCCCTGCCCCCTTCCCTTCGCCAAAGCATAACTTTCGACAGGGGGACGGAATTTGCCGCCTTTCTAACCCTGCGAGAGAAACTCGGCATGACCAGCTATTTCTGTATGCCATCGGCGCCATGGCAAAAGGGCAGCGTCGAAAACAGCAACGGCCGGATACGGCGCTTTCTACCGCTCGATACTGACATCGCGCTGGTGTCGGACAGGGAGCTCCAGGCGCTGGTTGACCGGCTCAACAACACGCCCCGCAAATGCCTCGACTACCGAACGCCGCAGGAGGTGCTGGGAGAGCAAATTGCCATCCTTCGGGCAGGGTAAATTTGGTCAGCCATGGTTGGGGCTCGCCCCAACCATGGCTGAAGTGCTATGCAAGCCACGGAAGTCGCACTTCAAATGGAAAGCGCAAGGCCCTCCTGAATTATCCTTAAGAGACTTGTCTCTGAAGATCCGGGGTTTGAAGCGCATAAGTTCCGGCCAGCTCGTCAGTGGGCGGGTGCGAACTGCCTTTGAAGGAGACCCTGGGCGTTGCGCTCTTGCGCACCCTGGGACGTGAGAGCGGAGAGGATTATGGACGCCAGCCAGAATGCCGTCAGGCCCAGGAAAACGCCCGCCGCAATCTTGAGGACCTCCCGAACGTCCGCACGCATGTCGTCTCCTCCCAACCATTAGCGCACTACAGTCTGATCCTTGCGAACAAACCTCGAACGCACTATACTGCCGGCCGTTCGGAGCTGTCACCCATGTACGATCTTAGAACCTATATGGCGACGAAGGATCTGCCTGGCGGTCCCTTTTATGTCCCCGAAGAACATTTGGGACATGACAGGATTGCTGAGCGCCTTGATGATCGTCCTCTGACCGTCGGCAAAGCTATTGGCGGCATGATCTCGCTGTTGCTTCTTGTTGCGACGGGTGCCTACCTTTTCGTCGCTCTTTAGATCTACGGTCACTTGCGCAAGTCGGGATCGTTAAAGAACCCGCGATTGTGATCCCTTGATACCTCTGACTGTAGGTCAACCGTTGCCTGCGCGCGGCTCGTACGCGCAGCCGCGGCAACCGCCCTGTCGTCATCAAGTTTCCCACGGCCCTCATCGATGATTTTGGCGGCGGCAGCGGGATCACCTCCTGGACTACCACCACCGATCCGATCGACACCGTGTGGATGATAGGACGAGCGTACCGCAGCAGCGCCTCCGACGTCGGTCCGATGCACATCGACGAGAGAGGGCTCCGGAAGATTTCCCTTAATCTCTTCCCAGAGCGCATCGCGCTTCTCCTGCGACCATTGCTGGATCATCTCGTTGCGCACGGCCCGCTGATGATCGGTCAAGCCGGTTGCCCATAGCTCCGGCGCATCCATGTTGGGATGCATCGCCTGTTGCTGCCGGTACCACTGCGCAAGATCCTGGCTCATATTCTCACTAAGCTGCATGCCGTGCGATTCTGCAAAGCTCGCGTCACGGGACAGCGACTGAGCGAGCTCCTCCATTCGGCGTGCGGCCTCGGAGTAGGACCTTGCCTTGGCCAGTGAATCTTCCGTGCTTTGAGAGGACGACGAAGTTGACGATGCTCGGCTAAAGACGCCCGAGCGATCGTAAGTACCGTCGGAGGTTGAGGCGCCGCTACCGCTGGAATGTTCATCCCGGACTCCGCTTGACGAAGAACTAGCGTTGTCAGTCGA
Organism: Sphingomonas sp. PL20; assembly: GCF_017875905.1. NCBI lineage: Bacteria > Pseudomonadati > Pseudomonadota > Alphaproteobacteria > Sphingomonadales > Sphingomonadaceae > Sphingomonas > Sphingomonas sp. PL20. The sequence continues at coordinate 4,065,319 of NZ_JAGINH010000002.1, forward strand.
ACGAGTCTCTTCTGTTCCATACCGCAGACCGTCAGTCTGTTGGCCGGTTCTGCTCACACCCAAGCTGCCGCTGCTACTCGGAAGAAGGCCGCCGAGGCCACCTTTTCTACCCGCAGTTCCCTTGCCAGAGCCACTACCCGACCCTGCGCTCAGGGACCCGGTGACCTGGTCGTTAGTTGCCGCACCGCGATCATGCCCTTGGGAAATCCGCTGCCCTTGGCTGGTCGAAGATCGCTCCTCCAGGCCCTGCGAGCTGGATCCGGTGGTCCTGTCGAACTGCTCGATATTAGTATTCGCCGACCGGCCGCTCCCTGACTCGAAGCCCGACGAGCGTTCCGATGACGTGCCGAACGCACTACGGTTCGTGTGCGTGCTGGTGAGGATATCCTGCGCCGCATTTTCGAACGCCTCGGCCTGCCGGTGTGCCTGGCTCGCCATTTGGCGCCACTCAGCCACCGTTCCAGAGTTCATGGTCGGCGTGAAGCCGAGCCGCGAAATCGCGCTACCCATGTCGATAACGTCCTGGCCATTGCCGAACCCGGACACGACTGCACCATTGTCCTGGCGCCAGCCGACGCTCGTAGCACCGCCCATGAAGCTCGGTGCCGTGGACCATTGATCGCTCTGGCGCATGTTCGAGGTGGCGTTCGCCCAGCTTACGTTTCCATAGGAATAGTTGCCGGTGGTCTGCTCGAGCGCCGCTGCCTCTGCCGCGTTCTGCGCCGGCGCCAGCATCGACGTTGCCTGCCCCGCGATCGACATGGCGCCGCGCGCCAGACCGGCAGCTAGAAACGGGATGCTCATCAGCATGAAGCCGGCGATCGTCGCGGTCTCGCCATTCACGGCGGCGATGCCGGCATAGCTCCCCAGAGTCACGCCGCCATCTGCCACGCCCGTGGCCGCTGCCTCCGCCCGGGTCATGCAGATCATGTGGAGGATGACGTAGAGCGGTCCCCATGCGGCAAGGTAAAAGAACCCCATCGCATAACCCTTGAGCGTGCCGAGCCCGGTCTGCGGCATCAGGAACAGGGGAAAAATCACCGGGAACATCGCGAAGAACACGACGGTTAGGACGATGTTCAGGATAGGGACCCACGCCATCGCCTGCTGGGCGATCGAGTTATAGGTGTTGCGGGCCTGGATGTCGGCGCGGGTCTGAGCGAACGTATCGATCGTAGCCGCGCCGGAACCACCCGCCATGCTATTGCGTGCCTGCATGAATGCGTTGATCGCGGTGTTCTGGCGCATCGAATCCGAATAGCTGCTGGCCGAGCCGGTGAACGCCGCGTTGGCGATCGGCAGGTCGTGCTTCAGCTTGTCAGCCGCCAACGTGTTGCTCAGCTTCGGATAAAGCTCCTTGCCCCAGAGCGGCGTGTTGGCTTCGATCATCGGCGCCCATTGCGCGTCAAGCATCTGGTAGGCCTGCCGGCAGGTGACGATGAAGTTGTTGACGGTCCCGTCGCCCTGTCGTTCAAGCCACTCCTGGGAGCGGGCCTCCGAGCCGGGTCCGATGTCCGCCCACAGATCCTTGGACTGAGCGAGATTGGTCAGGGATTTCTGGTAGAGCATGACATCGCCGAAGAGGCACTTCTTGAAATGCTCCTCGAGGTTCGTCGAAAACTCGGCGTCGCGGACGACGAAGTTGCGCGTCGCGTCGAACAGGCGCGCGCCGTAAACCATGCCGTTCGTCGTGTAATTGAGCTCACCGGGCATCACGAAGACCGTTTCGGCCGTACGAGTGAGCCAGTCGCCGATTTGGGTGGTGAAGCTTGCGAGGACGCCCAGCCCGAGCGGAACGTTGGCGACCGTCGCCGGCGCGAGCGACGGGTTGATCCGGTCGGTAACCTTGACGTCGATCGTCGGCACCATGAGGCAAAGATAGATCAACGTCGACTGCAGGAACCAGTTGAACCACACGCGAAAATTGAGCGTGAATGCGACCACCAGCAGCGAGTAGATAAGGCCCATCACCATCACGACACGGAGGAGCGAGCGGTATCCCCCTCCCCCCGACCATGCCGCGACGGCGTTGAAGGTATTGACGAGATACTCGCCGCCGCCGACCGTGAAGACCTCCAACATCGCTTTGGCCCCTACCCCGCTTTACATGAGCCCCTGGGCGTTCAGCCCGCGCGAAAAGTTGAGCGCCGACGACATGCCGGGCGTCATTGAATTCTGCAGGGTGGACTCGAGCATGATGCTGCGGTTGATGATCTGCATCGTCACCTGCAGCTTGTTGTTGAGCTTGACGTCCCGCTGCGAGAATTTCTGCCGGGTTGCCGCGATCTGCTGCTTCCATTGGGTCGCAGTCGCCTGATCGAACGTTTGGTAATGGGTCTGTGCCTGCTCGACGCGATCGAGCATGTTGTCCAGCATCGCTGCCAGCAGATCGACCGCAACGATCTCCGACAACGTCTCAATCTCGCCATCGGTCAGCGCGTAATGCGCGTACGCTTGCACGGCGAGGATTTTGTAGATCGGCACCGTTGCGAGATTCAGAAGCTGCTTCTCAGCCGCATCAAGGGCGGTGTCAGACCGGATCTTTCCGCTCATCGACTTGATCATGCCGGCGATCCGAGGTCGCAACGCGGCCGATGCCGGCACGGTCAGGGTCTGTTCGCCGACATCGTAACAGTTCGTGTCGTTGCACTTGAGGATCTTCACCGCCGGCGCGTTGGCCGTGCCGTCAAGAAGGGCCGTCACTACCGCTTCCTCTGCCGGGCCGAACATCACGACCTTCCCGCCGACGGTCGGGTCGGTCGATGGCGTCGTTACGACCGTGCCGACCAACGTCATGACGAACTCGGAGAAGGATTGATCGAATGCGCCAAATTTTGCCGATTTCTTCAGCGCCTCCCAAGTGTAATTGTGCGGCTCGCCGACGAGCTGGTCCTTCATGCTGCCGTCGGTGTTGCCTGCGATCGTCGCGTCGCGCTTATTGCCGTTATTGCAACCTTGGCGCGATGCCGCCCAATCCGAAAACACCCCCTGGCTGTTGCCGACCGCCTCGCAGATCGTCGAACGCGTGGAATCCATCTGCGGCCAAATGCCGCCGACGAGCGCCTGCGCGGTTTCGCAGCTCGATATATTCATCTGGTTGAGGAGCTGTGCCTTCTGGCTGAATTCATCCATGACCTTGCCGATTTCCGGCGACACGGAATCGATCGCGAGCTTGAAAGCAAAGCCAAGCGCATTGTTAGCCGTCGCCTTCAGCATTGCGACGATCTCAGACGCATTGATGAACGAGAAGCTGCCGCTGAAGAGGTCGATCCCGCCGCAGCCGGCGCGCGCGGATGGCAGCTGCAGGTTGAAGGGCGAGACACTCTTCTGAGGGAAGCGGGTCCACACGTTTCCCAAGGAGTAATAGCCGGCAGACTGCCCCTGGAACGCAGTCGGACCGGTGACATTCGCAGCGCCGCCCGCGTCGTTGAAGAAGCCGTTCATCTCCGATGCAACGTCGGCCCTGGCTACGCCGACAAGCGCAAGGTGCGACGCGGCTACCAGGGCCAGCCATGCCGCGGTTTTCCGGCGAAGGACGCGCACCCATCCCTGCTCTATTATCCGTTCCATCAGTAGTCGCTCCCTACCTTGGTGTTGGTCAGCATGAAGATGCGATCCATGATCTCATCGGCGCTGAGCACGCCGTACCCGACCGGGATCGTCCGTTTGGTCTGCGTGTCGAACAGCACGAGCGCCGGCGTTTCGTTGCCGGGGACACCCATCCGTGATCGTTGCCCGGAATCGACGACGTAGTTGGGGAAGTCCTTACTCGGCCCGCCATCCATAGAAACCGCCATCACGGTCATGCGGTGGCTGTCGGTCACCGACCGCAGGATTGGCGCGAAGACTTCGCAAGCACCGCAGCTCTGCGCGTAGAAGTAAAACAGACCGTAGCGCTGCCCGAGGTTCGTCAGCACGGCGTCACGGTCCGCCTTGCGGTTGTCGAGCCAAAGCCTCTTACCGACAGTCGAAACCGGCCGCTGCAGGGTGTAGTCGAGGTCTGGGTTTTGCCACAAAGCCCGTTGCCAGGTATCCGAAAAAGTCGATGCGCGATCCAATTGCTCGCGCTGGAAACGGACGTAGGCGATCACATTCGCCTCAGTCGGCTCGAGGATCGCGCGCGCCTTCAGCTCGTCCAGCTGCTTGGTGATCGCGGCGATCCGCTCCGCCGCGCTCACTGTGGGCTCCGGCGCCGCGCTTCGTGCGTTTTCGGTCGGCTTGGGCTTGGTGCAATAGAACCACTGCCCGAGCTTGCGCTCACCGCAATAGAAATCATCCGGCGCGTCATGCTCGATCGCATCGCGCGCGGTCGTGGCCTCCTGCGCCCGGGTGGCAGTGGTGGCACCGACGGGTGACAAGATCAGCAGAAGCAGCGAAAGCTTAGCGTTTCGTGACATCCTGTATCGTCCTTTCATCGTCGGCTCGGGTTCGCGGGGTAGAGGTGAAGGTCGAAGAGAGCGTGGACTGGCCGTTCCAGATTGCTAGGTGAAGGCAGCAGTCGAAGCCGTCGGGAACGCGCCGGCCACTGCAATGATCTGTCGGTGGAGTGACGGGCCGTGGTGGCACCGTGTTGAGCATCAGCATCGCGATCAGCATAGGCATCTCAATCATCGGCATCGCCCAACTCCTCTCTGGTGAGCCTCAGCACGGCCATCATCAGCGCGACGTCGATGAGCCTCGTCCCCTGGTCGAACATCCGGATGATTCCGTTCACCAGGTGGCGCGCCACCCGGCGGCCGTCTTCGGTGGCTTTCAGCTTCCCGCCGACCACGACCAGCCAGCCTCGGCCAACCATGCCGGCTGCCGCCGCTGCGATGTCGTCGGGCGCGATGAAACATTCGAACCAGCGGCACAGGATCTCGGATATGACGTCGGTATCGACCGGCTGCACGGCACGAAAGACGGCGATGAAGATCGCCAGCTCGAGCACCGTCATGGCCCAGTCGCATGCCGGGCTGTCGCCCGATGGAGGCGGATCATTTGCCGTGCAGATCATAATAGGCCTGAATCTTGTCCTGGATGTCGGACATGGTCTGGACTTCGTCGGGCAGCTTCGCCGCATCCATGAAGTCCGAGTACACCTCGGTGAAATCCATCACTGACAGGTCGAGGGACGCAAACTCCTCGATAGTGAAGCCTTGGCATTGCTCCTTTTTGGGGCTGGCCCATGGCTTGCGCAGCTGCACTCGTCCTTGCTCCTGAAGGATGCGCGACAGCTTGCTCTCGAAGCAGCAGTAGGCGGTGCGCTTCGTCGAGCAGATTCCCAGAAAGCTCGATGAGCAATAGGTGCCGACATTATGACAGAAGCCCATCCTGTCCTTGATATCGAGTTTCATTTCGTCCTGAGAACAGGCGAACAAGACGAGAAACGGCGTAGCAAAGGCGGCGATCGCCGCGGGCCCGCCGGCGAGCGCTGCGGCGCCGGCGGCGACGGGCACGGCGCCTGAAACCTTTCCTGCGCAGCAGTTGATCAGCCCGAAAACCGGCTTGTGACAGGTCTCGCGTGTACCGCTGAACACCCTGAGATCGGTTTCGTTGAACTCCTTGCCGGCCTGGTCGAGCGCATGGAGACCGACCAGGGCATCCTTGAACTCGGTCGATGCCTCGCGAACGATCGGCTCGCAGTCGCCGTTGATACAGTAGACGTCGTTGCCGCAGATATACTGCTTGGTGTCGGCAGATGTGCCGGCAGGCGTCTCGCACTTGTAGACCTTCGTGAGGGTCTTGCATGGGCCCGGTCCGGCCTCATCCGGATCATCGAGGCACTCGTCGCGGACGTACGAGCACTTCGGATTCGCAGACAGGGTGCCGCAGTCGTTGCCCGTGCCGACCGTGTTGCAGGTGTAGGTCCGGTCCCACGCCCAACAGGGTTGCGTTATCGCGACGCCGTTCACGACCCGCGTCTCCGGGTCGCTCGATGTACAAACTTCCTCCGTTACCGAGCAATTGCTGTTTCCTGCCCAAGCCGAGCAAGCGGTTTCGTCTTTCACCGAACCGGCGTAGACATTCTCGACGCCGATCAATGTCCCTGGCGCCGCGGTCCTGTTCCAGGATCCGAACCTCGCCGAGCCCCCTGCCGGGGACGCCGTCTCACTCGAGCAACTGTAAGTTCGTGTCGATGTCGTCGAGTAATAGTTTGCATCTCGACCGACGACGTAGCGGCGATGGTTATCCGCCAGAGCCTCGTTGGTCATGGAGCAGGATGGAGCGGCCGCGTAGCCGGTACAGCTGTCGAGCGAACTGGTGACGGTGACGGCGGTAGAATATTGAACGCAGGTGCGACCTTGGTAGCGCACGCAGCTTGTGACCTCGTGCGTCAGCTTGGCCGTCCCACAGGTGTAGGTGTAGCTTTGGCGGACGCTATGGCTCAGGCCGACGGAACATGCCCCTGTCGTCGTGTCGACCTTGGCCCCAACGTTGCATGTCGCCTCGTAATAGCCGGCGGTTCCCGCGCCTGGCGGCAGAGGCGTACAACTGCCGCTCGAGGAGCCGATCGCCTCACCCTCAAGGTAAGTCGAGGGATCATTCTCCACCGCCGTGGCCCGCGTTGTAGTCGCCAGGATCTCAGCGTTACTGAACGTTGGTCGGACATTGGCGCTATCTGTCGTGACCTGATACTGTTCGTTGGTGGACTTCATTGCCTGGCTATCGGCAACCAGCTTGTCGGGATCGTCGTAATAGGTGCTCTGAGGTTGGTTGGTCCCGGTATATCCAGGGACCGACGCTGCCTGTGCGTCGCTGGAGGGGACCAGCGAGGAGTCGTTCCTCTTCTCCTGAGCCATCGCCTTGCCCTCTTCGCGGGCCTGCTCGACGGTCATTTGCTGCGCGGCGATCGGTTGCGTGACGAGCAGCATCGCGCACAGACCACTGAGGACGCGGCGGGCGATCATTGCCGTTCCCGCTTCATGTTGGAGAGTGCCACCGCCGCGATCCGCGCGCCCGGCCCATTGCCACTGGCGAACGTCGAGAGCGCGTAATCGACAGTGACGTTGCCGACCATGCGATCATAAGGTGGAAGCTTCGTCGTGCAGGAGAAGCCCGCGCACAGATCGAAGTCCGACGATACGGCGACGTAAGTTGGGACCGCCTGCACGTCGAACGCGCGGAAGAGCCGCGGATCGATGCCGATGTTCGCAAACTGATCGCGCTCGACCACCTTGCTGATCCGCCCGACGAACTCCTTGGCAGAGTTATTGGGGAAGCCTCTGAACACGACCACGCCGCCGGCGCTCGCCGTGTCGCGCACCAGCTGCTTGAGCGCGGGGTCGGGCATCGAGAGGCTGGCGAACACGATGAACTGCGGAGCTTCGCCGCTGCGGGCACCGACATTTTTCGCTGCGCCCTGCACAATTTCGTCGAAGTCCACGGCCCCTGTCGGGCCTTTCGGGAGCTCGGTCCCGGCAACCCGCCGCATGTTCTCCGTGCCACTCGTCCGAACGGTTTCAGCGTCCTCGCGAAACTGATCGCCTCGGTCCTTCACCTGGTCGACGAACGCTTGAGCCTCGGCGGCGAGATCGGCCGCGCGCTTCTTGACCGCCTGAACGTCGACGCCGTCGACGGATCGAGCGAGAAGCGCGGAAAGTCCCGCCGTTCCGAGGAGCGCCAACACGCCCATGGTGAGAAGGCGCATCGCAAGTCCCCTAAAACACGCAGCAATTGCGCTTGCGCCACACGAGGTAGCCCATGTCCTCGCCACCAGCGGGATAGGCGCGCCCCGCGTCGGGCGGCATGGTGGAAGCCCCGATCGCCGAGCACGCAAAACGGCCGCTGACGGTCGGTATCGGATTGACCATCTGGAAGCGATATTGCTGCTTCCGCATGATCGGCATCAGGTACTTCTTGCACAGCCCGGCCGAACCCATCGTGCCCCAGGCGAGCGCTTCGCGGTGCATCTTGTAGGCAAACCGCGACAAGGCGAGCCGTGACGACTGGACATGCCCGATCGACGACGGGATGTTGCCGTTGAGCGGGTACATCGACCCCTGACAGCCAGCGCACCAGAAAAGCGGATCGAGCGGCAGGTTCACGGTACCGGCGATGCAGTCGCCGGCGCAGGCCGCTTGGGCGATCGGATTGGCGAAAACGATCGCCTCGGGATTGATCAGCGCCGCGAGCGAGTCATCCTGCCAGAGCGGATCGACCTCGGTCATGTAGGCGATGTCGAACGACGCCTGCTCGAAGCAGGCGAAATCGGTCAGGATTTCCATCCAGTACAGCAGCGGATAGACATACCAGTGGACGTGCCATTTGGCCGTGCTTTGGGAGCGGCCGCCCACCATTGACGGTCCCGTCAGATAGCCCTGGCCGATATCGAACCCCGGCGCGATCCTGATGCCGCCGAGATTTGGAAAGCACCACGGCTTCATGGTCACGTCGGCGAGGCGCGCAGGCTCCCAGAATCCGACCGAGATACCGATCCGGGGAAGAGGGTCGGCGCACGCGCAGATTGGCGACGCGGGATTGCTGGGATCAGGCCGGCTGCTCGGCCAGATCTTCATGGCTCCGACGGAGAGCGGGAACAGGCACGACCAACAGACATCCGTGATCGGATTGACGAACTTGCCGTTGCATGTCGGTCCAGCGGCGGCCGCTGGCGGTGACATCGCGACCATGGCGAGAATGAACGCGACAAGGCCGAACGCGCGGGGAATCAATCGAGTCACTCCGTGCCTCCGACGCTATCGAAGAAGGCCTGATCGGCCCGCTGCTTTCGCATAAGGTAGAGGCAAGTGTATGCCGCGGTGCCGATCAGGAGGACGGCCGCACCGATCGGCGCGGCGCGGCCGACAGCATGCCGGATCGACGAGAAGAATCCGATCGCCACCGCACAGGTGAGACACATCGCCTGCCATATGTAGCGCATGCGGCGCAGCGTGCGTGTTTCGGGCGCTGCCATCGGAGTGCAAAGCAGATCGAGCCACAGCGGCATCAGCCGGCCCTCCCCGTCTTCAGCACTTGCTCAGTGACGCGCATGGCACGGCCGTTCTGCCGGACCACCGCCGGCGTATGCTCAATTCCGAAACGCGACGTCAGCTTGCCAGCCTGGTCGAAGTAAAACCGCCGTTTCCGGTTCGTCATCTCCTCGAGCGGCGACCCCCTGACGAAGATGATCTTCGCGTTGAGATCGGTGTAGTGACTGGTCGCCCATGCGAGCTGGCCAGCGTCATCGCCGTCAATGAAAACGAGGGCCTGCTTGATTGTGACAAAGTCGAGCGGGTTGATTGTCTGTCCGGCCGACGCGATCAAATTGCCTTTCTGGTCGTGGATGTCGCGCTCGAGCCGGACCGATGGATCATAATCCCACTCGCGGGCAGTGATCGCCGGCGACATGCCGGCGACCGGCGTCGGGCGCCGCACCTTTGCTTCCACACGCTTTGCGAACATCTCGTTCGTCTGCGCGAGTTCGCCGGTCGCCTCGGCTCGTTTCAGCCGCGCTTCGATTGTCGAGAGCAAGTCGGGCTCAATCACGGGGAATGCCTGAGCCGCTTGGCCATAGTCGCGCGCTACCGATCGTGTCGGGCTGGCGAGGAATGCTGTGACACTGAGCAGTGCGATCCCGGCCGCACCGGCGAGGATCCGGATCACAACACTGGCTCCCCGATGCCGATGATCTGACGGCCGCAGACAAAGCCGACTTCAGCATATCGGCTGTCGAACCCATCGGGGTGCGGCGAACCCGCATAGTAGCAACCGGCGGGTATCCGCCCCACGCCCCCCGGCGTGAGCGGTTCTCCCGCCTTGGTTCGTGACTTCATGCGGCTGACGGGCGTTCCGTTGACTGTGACAATCGGACCGAGATGGGCCACCACATCCCCCGGCATCCCGTAGACGATCTTGCCGAACATCTGCGGTTTAGCCCCAAAATGGCGTCGCAGCAGCGCGCTGGCCGGCGGGTCGAAGAAAAGATAGTCGCCGCGCTCCGGTCGCTGATAACGACGGATCAGAAACGCCCAGTTCGGCAGCGAGTCCGTCGTATTGATCAGCAGCAGGTGGCTATCGCGCCAGCTGCTGATTGCGCCAAGCGCCACCGTTCCGGCGATTGCCAGTCCCAAGAGCGCCCATAGGCGCTTGCGCGGCCGCCAGCGCGCGATCGCGGGTTCACTGGCCGCCGTTGCCATCGGGTCCTCCAAAGGTGGAGACTGACGCGCCTCGGGCCGCGGGAAGCATCTCCTGTGGCGGCGCGCGCCCTGCCGACGGAAGCGCCTGCGCGGCGGCCATGGGGTTGAGCGTGTCCTGCGGTGCCAAGGTCGCCGGCTGGGCCGCAGCGAGGGCTGCCTGCGCGGCGGAAAGCTCTTGCATGCGCTGCAGCTCTTCGACCGAGATGCGCTTTGGGACGGGCACGCCGGATGCGAATACCGCCTTCTTCAGGCTGTCAGTGATGTCCGGCACATTCTTGGTGAGGACCGCTTCGCCGACGAGCACAACCTGGCCGTTAGCGCTGCGCCGCTGAAGTTCCTTGTCGAGCGAAGCCATGAACGCACGCATCTCGGCTTGGACCCGATCGGGCGGAGAGCCCGAGAAGCGCTGCGCCTCGACATAGTCGCCGACCAGTGCCGACAGGCGCGCCGACGCGATATGCTCCTCCTTTGGCGCTGTGAGTGCCCTCGTCACCCACATACCCCAGACGATCATGGCAAGGAGAACGAGCCCAACGAAGATCTGCTGCCTGCTAAATCCACCGAAGCCGGTTCTGCGTGTCGCGGGTGCGACCATAGGGGGAGATGCTGGGCCGGGCGGGAGATCGAGTTCGGGCTGCTCAGCCATGACGCTACACTCCTTCGTGGGTCCGGTCGGGGAGGATCCTGTCTCGGCGGAAGGCGATCACGGCCGTAGAGAGGATCATGTGCGCGATCGCGAAGATGTTGAGGAAGGCACCGGTCCGTGCTGCATCCGCCGCCACATAGCGCGTTGTGAAATTGTTGAGCTGGTGGATGAAGCCATCAAACGCGAAGCCGCCGATGGCGAGGAAGAACAGAAAGAACAGTCCCCAGGTCATCAGGAGCGTCGAGCCGACGAACCCGAAACCGTGAAGCGTGAAGTACAAGACTGATCGCCACTGTGAAGACCGCCTGGCGTCCGCTGCGAGAGCCTCAGTGGGCCGGGTGATGTCCGTCGCCATCTCGCTACTCCGCGGCGATCGCGATCTCGTCCGCAGGGGCGAGATTGCTGACCCATTTCTCGGGATTGTCGGGAAAGGCGATCCGCTCGATTGCCTCGTCCATGCTCATGCCTTCGGCGATCAGCGCGTCGATTGCGGCGAAGGTCGTCGGGCTCGACGAGAATAAAGTCGCCGAATAGGGATCGAGTACCAGACGCCCGACCGCGAGCGTGTCGGGACCCTTGATCATGATGTCGGAATATTCGAATCCGTTGCGCTTGAGCGACCGCAGAAGGGCGTCGGTATAGTCGTCCATCTCGAAGCGATCATGCTTCTTGAAGTCCGCAATCGTCTCCGGCTTCTGCTGCAGGATGACGAACCAGTCGGAATTCTCGAGCGCCGCGATCGAGCCGGCCGATTTGTAGTAGTCGTTGAGTGACTGGGTCGCCGTGACCAGTGAGGCGCCGTACTTGCGGCACGTGCGGGCATAGGTCTCGATAAAGTCGGCCATCGCGCCACCCCGGAGCATCTGCCACGCCTCGTCGAGCAACAGCGCTTTTGGAATCGATCGATCGAGCTTGCGCATCATCTGTTGCGACATGAACATGATCGCCGTCAGCACGACGCTGCGCAGCTCCTCGCGCGCCGACAGATCGGAGAGCTCGAACACCGTGAGCTGCGCTTTCAGCTCGAACGATACCTGGCCCTGAAAGAACCTCCCATAGGTCCCGCCCGACGAGAAAGGCCGCATGGCGATGCCGAGATTGGAAGCAAGCGGGTTGCCGGTCGCCTCCAGCGCCTCGATCACCAGGTCGATCGACCCTTGGCTGCCATGTTCCTCCCACACCTGGTTGACGGCGCCGTCGATCAGGCCACGTTCGGTATCGTCGAGCAGGTTTATATGGCGCGACATCTGATTGATGATCGCCTTGAGCATCGCCATGCAGTCGAGAAGATAGTCTTCGTCCTCGGCCGCCTGCTCCTGATCGATCATCGAGAAGGGGTTGAGGCAGAATCCCGAGCTCATCGTGAACTCGACGAACGCGCCGCCCTGGAGCTTTGCAGAATGCTCGAACGATCGGCCGTCGTCGATGACCACGACCTTCGCGCCGGCGCCACACAACGAGCCACAAAGTTCCTGGAGCGCGACCGACTTTCCCGAACCGGACTTGCCGAAAACCGCGACATTATGATTGCCGGCGGCGTTCTCGAAAGGGCTCCAGAAGAAGGGCTGTCCGCGCCGACCGATCAACAGCAGGTGCGGCACCGTGCCCCCAAGATATTCTCCCTGCAGCGGCGCAAGGTTCGCAGCCGTCGTGGTCAGAAGCGTACGCATGCGTTTCATGCGCTCGAGATCCTTCGACAGCCCGTTGGCCATCGTCATCGGCATCGCGCAGAGCAGACCCATGACCTGCAGGTATCGATCGTCGAGAAGATCCCAGCCGGCTGCCCGGTAAACCGATTTCAGAACCCGCTCGTTGCTGTCGCCCTTGCCCTTGGGCGAGAACGCAGTGACGCTGAAGAACACGCGAACGAGCTTGCGGCCCTGCCGGATCTCCTCGTTGACGTAGCGCCACTCCTGCGATTGCTCGCGCAGCTGCGGCAGGAATTTCGACGATTTGGAGTCGGCAAGGCTTGTCGTCCGCATGAACTTGTAGCTGGCCTTGTTGGTCGAGGCCTGCGCGTCGGGGAAATCGATGCACAGGTTCGTTGCGACCGGGCACGGCATGCGCAGTTTGTCCGTGAACATGTCGCCGATCAGACGTGCCACATCCCAAGGTGCCCAGCGGTTTGGCAGGTTGCGCACCGAGAAGGACCGGACATCGAAGACGTCCGGGTAGATCTCGCCGATCTCCGGCGCGCCCTCCAGCGTCTTGCCCGTCGGCCTGAACCGTTCGGTCCGCAGTAGCATCCGATCCGGCTCGACCAGGAGTTCGATGTCGCGGCGAATGGCCTGGTCCGCGATCGGGTCGAGTGGATTATAGCTGACGGCGTCGTCGCCGGCGGCGGTGGTCGGCGAGGTAATGTCGTCGATCCATCCGATCAGTGCGACAGGGTCCATTTTGCGGGCCGAGACGTTGATCGACTGCAAGGAAGAAATGATCCCTTCCATCACCGAGACAATCTGCTCGACCGAGACGCTTGATGATTCCGGGGTGGAATAGGAGATGGCGACGCGGTGGTTGCGCAGACAGAATGGCGCGTCGGCGGAGAGCGATTCCCAGACCCCGTCGGTCAGGAAATCAACGCGGTGCTTCGCCATCCGTTCGTAGACGCCGCGCGCGGAATAGCGTGGCAAATACCATTTCGACAGGCGCTCGCCGATGCGCGGCGACATCCACTGGTGAAACTGCAGGCAGCCCGGAGCCGGTATCCCCTCAGATAGGAACTGCGCGAGAATCTCGCCCGTTCGCTCATCGGCGCCGACCAGCGGCGCCGCTTCAATCACGAAGCCGCGCGACGCGCTGTTGTAGAAGATGCCGGTCTTCGGATCGTGGCTGCGGTAGGGAAGCCAATGGGCCAGCATGGGCACCGCAAGGTCCGGCCGCTGCGTATCCGGGCGCTTGCTGTCTCCAAACACGCCGGCGAGCAGTTCGTCGAAGAATCCGCCCGCCATGTCAGTTGTCCTCCGGGACGGCGCCCGGAAAGCCGGCTGCGCGGACCGTCGCCTTCGAGGTCGGCTTCGGGTCGGATTGCAGCGCCGTCGGCGCACTGCCCCGCGCCGCTTCTTCGACCTGGGTGGCGCCCGCCTGGAATTGCGGAGTGGCCTTCACCCGCGCCGCGGCCTCCTGACTGACCGCGGTCTTTGAGGATGACGCGGCAGCCGACGCGACAGCTGGCTTCTGGGCTGTGCTGGCGCCGGTAACGGGCGGCGGCGCGCTCATTGGGCCGGTGCGGACATCGCGGTGCTCGGGCATCCTTCCCTGTGCCGCCGGCGACTGGTGCGCCGACGGCGTGCGGCCCGTCTTGGGGGCGAGACGGGCCGCAACCTCGGATTTAATCGCTTCAACTGGGTCGGCCGCCCGCGCCCGGGCGGCGGCGACAATGGCCGGATCCGGAAGATTGGGGTCGATCGCCGCAACCTCGCCGTTCGCCGGGTCGGCGCGGTCGACGGCTTCGGCGAGCGATTCCGGCGCCGACGGCGCGCCCCGTGCGTTCCGATCGGGAATGGCGGTCGCGCTGGCCAGGACCTGCTGTTGCCATTCGCCGCTCTGGACCACGGCGTGGACGGCGCTTGCTTCGTGCAACCGGCCCTGCTCGTCAATATAGGGCTGGAACACGATCCGCAGCACCCGTTCCTGGGTTCGCCGCGGATCTGCCTGGGCAATGGTCAGGCGTTGACCTGCCGCCGATGTCCGCCAGGCCTTCGCTTTTGGCCGCGAGTCCATATAGGGACCAGCCGGCGAGGCATCGCTAGCGGCGTTGTCGCCGGCGATCATCGCCAGTGCCCGATCGTCGATGGAAGACGAGGGCGCGCAAACACCATCGGGCGCCGCACAGGAAAAGCTGCCCTTCACATTGCCGCCGAACGTCGCGCATCCGCTCAAAGCTACGAGCACGACGGTGGCGATGATCGCCCGGCACCGGATCGCCCGAAGGCGTCGCGCGATCACGACTTGGCCCCGTTGAGCCAGGCCTCGAGGAATTCCCTCGGACGATATCCCTCGATCATCGCGCCGTCGCTGCGGACGATGACCGGCGTCCCGCTCAACCCATGCTGGTGCGCGAACTTCTCATTCGCATCGAGCCCCTTCGTGTCGCATGCGCTCGGCGCCTTAAAAGGCTCGCCGGCATAAGCGGCGTGCAGGGCCTGTTCCTGATTTTTCGAGCAATAGACCCGATCGGCGATGTCTCGGCTTCCGAGGACCGAGATTGGCCGCTCGACCACGCGCACGTCCATGCTGCGCAGAACATTGGTCAACGCGCGGCAATATCCGCACCGGAAATCGGTGAAAACAGTGACGGTCTGCTTGGCAGCCCTGTTGCCCCATATGATGGCACCGTCTGCCGGCAGGCTCGCAAGATTCAGCGCCGCTGGCCGCACCGGGCCCGTCGTCCTTCGCACGCCGCCACGCGCCAGCGAAACTTCCGGGCCTGCCTCCTCTGGTCCGTCGGCCGCAGCAGCATTTGCTTTGGCCGCGCCGCCGACCAACATGTCCGGGTTGATCTCGAGAAGGCGTGCCGCGGTCAGGTCCTGGCGCGTCTCCATGTCGTACACCCGGCCGATGATCAGGTACCGCGCGTCGTGGCTGACGTAGAACAGATTCGAGCCGGCGGTCACCTCGCACAGGCCGTCGATCTTCTTGCATTCGACCTTTGTCAGCTGGGTCTTCGGCAGTCGGGTTTTCAACAACCCCGTCACCTGTGCCTCGTCAGTCCCGGCGACGTCAGCCGCCAGCGCGATGCCGGCGACGCCGATCGCTCCGATCGCGATGATCGCAGGAGCGGAACGCGCAAGGGAGCCCAGCCCCCGCAAGCGGTCAATTACGAACATACACACCCTCCAGGAAGACGATTTCGACATCGATGCCGGTCGGCATCTCAATCACCGGCTGATATTGCTCGGCGCGCTCGATCAGGTATTTCGAGACCATGTCCCCGGTCTGGGCAACGCCCTCACCAAGGCCTCCCTCGAGGATCTCGCCGCCGGACAGCTTGTTGCGCTGACCGTTGGTGCTAATGTTGGTGCCTTGGAACACCGAGTTGGCATTGGCCGAGAATCCTCGCCCGAAGCCGCCAGCAAGGCCTGCGATGAAGGCTTGGGTCACGAGCGACCCTTCGCGCGAAACCACGCGTCCCCGGACGCCCGTCTTGCCGCCAAACGCGATGAAGCCCTTGACCTCGGATACGGCGTAACGCCCCCCCGGCTGGGGACAGGTCATCTTCTGGAGTTTGACGTAAACCTTCTCGCTCGAAAGCTCGCCGCGGGCGGCCCCGTTGATCAAGCAGCCCTCAATCTTTGTCGTGAGCAGCCGGCCGTTCTGATAGACCGATCGCGCCGGGCCGGTGACGCGCAGGACGACCGGCAGCGGATCGGTCTGGCTGTTCACGCCGGCGCTCGCATCGACACCGACGATGACCTTGGCACTCGCGAAGCTATTGGGTGGGAGATAGTTTATGCTGTCGGTGTAGGTCGTCGTTCCCTTTGCGACCCGTGTTGCCATCCCCGCGTCGGCGGTTTGGAAACTCACCATCTTCACCTCGGCCCCGCTCCCGATCGGCGCAATCTTGGGCGCAGACGTCCCATCCGGCCGCTGGTAGCCCTGCGTGCCGTTGGGGCCGTACATCGCAGAAGGACCGGGCGTTGGCGGCGGAGCAGCCCGGCTGGACGCAACCTCCCGCCTCAGCTGCTCGTTCTCCTGCTGGTAAGCGGTCAGCACTCGCGCGCCGTCTGCCTGCATCGCCTGGTTTTGGCCCTTGAGCAGCTCGATCTGCTGCGCGAGCTGGTCCATTCGCTGCTGCTGGCCGTTCACCGATTTCAGCTGGTTCTCGACCGACTGCATCTGATTTTCAGAGAGAGCCATCCACTCTTGCTGGTTGAGGTTCTTGTTGACCATGTCCTTGGTCGAGACCTCGACCTTGGCAGGCTCGTCGCCAGAGGACGCTGACTTGCTGCCGTCGTCGCCGAAGATCCAGAATGAAGAGGCGACCAGCCCGACGCCTGCCACCCCGGCGAGCAAGAGCCGCTGCCTCTTTCGAACGCTCTCGTTGGCGGTCAGGTCGCTCGACACCGGCGACACGCCGTCTTCGCCACCGTCCAGGGGCAGGCGCTTGCGCCTGAGAAGATCACCCAAGGCCATGTCATTGCCTCCCGTTTTGCGAGACGAGGTAGGCCGTCGTGACCTTCCCGGGATCGAGCTTTGGCTCCGCGATCGACACGGCGAGCGCGCTGCTCGGCGCCACCGTCGCTTCGGTCAGCGTGACTGGCGCGGCACCCTTGTTTTCGATGCGCAGCACGCGCCCGGTGAACTCAGCGCCGCGATATTCGGCGATCATCTGGACCTTGAGGTTGCCGACATAGACCGGCCGAAGCGCCCGCTGGCGCATCTCGTACCCGTCGACGACCTGGTTCGAATACATCGCCTGCACGAGTTCGACCGCGCCGTCCTGCGGATTCACTGCAGCCGTCTGCGGCGTCGCCTCTCCCGCCTTGTCCTTCGCGATCGCGGGGTTCGATATGAACACCTGGACGGCTTGCTCGCCGGCAATACGGCACACAAACTTGTAGACGTAGCCCCGCTTGCTGGTCGCAAAAAACGAAAGGGACTGGCGTCCGAAGCCCTCGGGCACCGACAGGTAGATGTCGCCTCGCACCGGCTCGTTCACGACCGAGAAATCGTCCTGCGGATTGCCGGTCGAGATCTTCGACACCGAGGCGAACTCATCCTCGACGAGACTGATCCGGGTCAGATCCTTGGCGGACGCGGCACAATCGACCTGGCTGCCGTCTGCGGCCATCACCGTCTGGTCCGCCCAGGCGGGCGCAGCGGTGATCATGAAGCTCATCACCAGCAGTGCCGCGCCGATGCACCGGCTCAAGAGGCAGTAAAAGCGGGAGAGGAAGACGGCACCGATCGCGGCGCTGCCGATGGCAAAGACCGACATCACTGATCCTTTTCCTTGCCGGTCGTCACCATGCCGAAGCCGACGAGCTTCAGGGACAGTCCGGAATATTGCCAATCGAAGCGGAAGGTCCGTCGCTCGTTCGACACAACCTTGTTGCCGACGATCGTGTGCAGGTCTCCCGTGACGGTGGACCACAGATTCTTTGGGTCGATTTCCATCGTCTGGATTGTGAAGAACTGCGAGATCGACGAGCCGCGCTGCTCGTTCACGATCTTCATCAGGTCCGCCCGGATCCGCCCCTGCGCACTTGGCGCCGTGATATCGAGGACCGACTTCATCCAATATTCGAGATTGGCTGGGCTGCGGTCGAGCGTGAGCACCGCGGTATCGCGTGTGATCAGCTCCAGATACTCCCGCGACACGCCGGCGCTATTCACCGTCAACGCTGAGCCGAGTACGGGTTGCAGGATGACCTCCCGATCCCGCGTCGCTGTAACCAGGAGCAGGATCGCCGACAAAGTGCCGAGCCCGGCTGCCACCAGCACCAGCAGGTTGCGCTGCCGGAGAACGCGCTGGCTTTGCGCGTGCGTGTAGGAGATCTCCATCTTACCCCGCCATCAGTCGAAGGTACGAGGGTGGTGTGGCCTTCATCCCGGTGAAACCGGCAGGAAGATGCCAATAAGCCATGTGAAGCAGCCAGGAAGTCGCCCGACCTGCC
This sequence comes from Sphingomonas sp. PL20, assembly GCF_017875905.1. Taxonomy (NCBI): domain Bacteria; kingdom Pseudomonadati; phylum Pseudomonadota; class Alphaproteobacteria; order Sphingomonadales; family Sphingomonadaceae; genus Sphingomonas; species Sphingomonas sp. PL20. Next base: position 4,083,702 of record NZ_JAGINH010000002.1, read on the forward strand.
TTAGCCTTCTTCAATCCCCACCAGCCTGCGCCCGCAAGCAACATGCCGAGAAGGATATGCTGAGACAGGATTCCCCAGACGAATGGGATGACCATCGCCAGGAATTCATCTAGCGTCCACAGCCCGATTAGCTCCGGGTCGTCTAGATGAGACGGTATGACATACTTGTCCGCGGCCATTGCACCACCCCCTCCAAGAGCCGGCCGGAACTGCTATTCCGACCGACCATCGGACTCGTCAGATCGTTGCCGTTACCGTGGAGGTGACGATTGGAATGCCCGTCCCCGCGCCGACGCCCACGCCGACCGGGATCGCGATCTGGCCCATCGAGAAGCGCCCCGACGCGAGCGCCACGATGCCGCCGGCCAAAGAGAGGACGGTGATGATCTTGCCACCCGACCCTTCGAGGAAGTCCGTGAACTTCGTCAGGGCCGTATCGAAAGTCGTATCGGCGCCGGCGAACGCCGGGCCAGCGAAAAGGAGAAGCGCGAATGCCAGTGCGACGAGGGCGAGGATCGCCAGCTCCGCACGACCGCTGTACTTGGCGACAGACTGCATGAGAGTTTCCCTTCAAATCGAACGCGACGGATCCGCGCCCGAGTGAAGAGTGGGGGCCGCCAAACACGGCGGGCAACAATGCGCTCCGAGGACCGATCAGAATCAAACGAAAAATATAGGCTTGTCAGCGATTTCGGGACGACTCGTCCTTCATTCCGGGACACGCCGTCCGGCGTTCCGGGACGCCGCGTCCCAAACGCGCGGACACGATGTCCCAATCGCGGGACAGCCAGATCTCGCAAATCGAAGCCCGACATTATTCGCCGAGTCGCTGTTTGGACTCGAAGCGACTCGCCTTTTTGCCTATCGTTACACTGGGCTGCTCGACGGATGTACGTTGGCGCGGGGATCGACGGGTAGGAACACGAACATGAGTGCGGACACCCGCAATTACGTTCTGGATATTTCTACGGACCTCTTCCGTCTGTCGACCGAGAGTCTGCGCCTTCGCTCTAACGAAACGCTGGTCTACGCAACACTCGAGAGCCTCATTGATTCTCGCGCAGCTTCAAGCACTTACAGCGACGAGCTTAAGCCCGAAACGCTCCGAAAGCACCTCCGGGTGGTCCCGACCTCAGGCGATATCCGGATAAACCTCAACATTCGTAAGACCAGCGCGGAGAGCCTGGACGAGGCCCGCGCACGTCTCGGCCAGAGACTGGGATCGAACATGACGCTCGCAGATGCGATATCGGTCCTGCTATTCGACTATGTGGCCGAGAAACGGGCCGCTCAGGTACTGGATCGCGCCGGGTTGGGAGAAAACCTCCAAAATGGAGATGAATCGCCCGCGGGCGAAACGAACGCCGGAAATGTCGTCCCTCTTAGGTAATTAACCTTAGTCGTTTGCATTGCTTCGGATTCACAATATCTTGCCAATTTCTGGACCCTGTGATCTGCTCGACTTAACCGACCTTTACAATCGGGGGCAGTGTTATGTCATCCCTTGCCAGGAGTGCGGCGGGAACGGACGACGCTCATCATCTGACCGATGTTGAGCCCCGTGACTATATCCCGCTGATCCAGCAAGCGATGGCCGAGCGAGGCCTGCATATCCGCGAGCTCGCCCTGAAGACGGGCATAAGCAAGAGCCGACTCGGCCTGCTGCTGCATAGTGACCCCGCAAAAAGACCGAGCCTGTCCCTCGTTGAGTTTCAGACGATCCTGAGCGCCTTGGACATCAGCATAATCCTGGCGATCATCAGCGTCGAATCCGCCATCGATCAGAAGATCGTTCACGATGAACGCTTTGCGACGCTGCTCGCTATGCTGTCCGAACTCTTCAGCGGCCTGCCCTCCATGCTCATCCAGGCTCTCGACGAAATTGAGGGCATCGACGGTACGGAGATTCGGCGCGAGTGGGCCGCTCCCCTTAAAGAGGCAGTCGTCGAAAAGCTGGTAAAGGAGGTAACAAAAATCATGGCCCGCCGGGCCGTCCTCAGCGAAACAAGCCGAATCGGGCTCTGAGCCAGCCGCCCTAAAACATCGAAACCGTGGCTGAACGACCTGTCTTGGCCCGCCACCCGGCGGGGGGCCGCACGGCAATGCTTTGGCCCGCTACGGTCGTTTCCAGGCCGGCCAGCCGCTGCCAATTCAAAAGCACGTTGTCGACATATGCCTGCGTCTCAGCGATCCGCGGCAGGACACCGTTGCGCACCCTTCCAGGGCCTGCATTGTAAGCCGCCAACGCCAGATGCACCTGGCCGAACCGGTCCAGTTGCTGTCGAAGATACTTGGCTCCGCCGCGCAGGTTCTGCTCGATATCGTAGCGATTGACGCCCAGTCCCTCGGCCGTGTCTGCCATAAGCTGCGTCAGGCCGAAGGCGTTCTTTGGTGAGTAGATCGACGGCTGATAGCCGCTTTCCCGGATGATCATAGCGTCGAAGAGCCCGGTCGGGATTCCGTACTCGCAAGCAATGCCGCTCATCAGGCCATAATAGCCGAACCGCCTGTTTTCGGCGGCCGCGCTGAGGAAACCGGCAGGTCGATATGCACTTGTCCCACAGCCCGAACGGTAACTCGACGCGGCGGCCGCGAAGGCCAGACCGCCCCTCATCCACCCCGGGACAGATATTGGTGGCGCCAGCGGAACCGCGGCTGCTCGCGGGTCGGCTTCGAACCGCGCAATCCCGACATGAGCGAACGGATCATCGTCGATGGTGGGCGCCATCGCCGTCCCGGTCGAGGAGAGAAAGCTGCTCTTCATCTCAAATTCAACCCAGCGACGACTCAAGTCATGCACGCGAAAGGCGGCGTCGAGCTTGCCGGTCCCGGGCGCAACGGAGGTGTCTGCCTTGCTTCCCGCTTCATGCTGCTCCTCGGCCGCTTCGGGAGGCATCAATGGCGAGGCAACCCCCGACATCGAAATGACCTGGGCCACTCTCACCGGCCTGACTGCTTGTGCAGCTGCCTGACCTCCCGTCGCGCTCGCGACAAGCAGCACCGCACATCCCACTAAAAGTGATCGCATCCCGACCTCCAAAGCGACTGTTCTGAAAAGTTGAGATCAAGCGAATGAGGATTGTCAATCCACCAGCACTCGGCGAGCATGATGCGAAATCCCGCTTCGACAGGCTCGTTCATGTGGTTGATCGATCGCCATAGCGACGGGCTTGGCAAAGCCCGTATCCCCCTCCCCGGCCCACTTCGGGCCGCGCTAGTGCGCTGGTACGCCGGCGAAGGCTCCCGGCCGGACGAAGAGGCGGGCATCATGCTTGTCCAACAGGCTCGCATCGGCGAGAAATGGATCGCTTGCGACTGCCTTGGCAGCGATCGCGAGCCCCCGATGCTCACGCCGGCATTCCTGTCAGAGGCAGAAACCTACTATCTGCGCCGGCTTACTGGCTCGAAGCGCGCCGAACACCTTCCAACCTGCCCCTTTTTTCGTGACCAGGCGACCAACCGCATCAGCGAGGTCCGCAATCCCGAAACTCCGGCCGATCCGCCCGTCGGCTACTTCGAGGTCCTTCGGCCCGCTCCCGAGAAACTCGCTCAGCGTCCGGACGAAGACAGCAGCGACGATCGTACTCGGAACGCTTCCCTGCCGAGGTTGGCGCGGCTGCTCTGGCGCCTTTTGAACGTCTCCGGTCTCAATCTCTCCGCGCCGATCTCAGAGGAGCCGCCCGACCGCTCGATCACACATGAATTCGAAGCGTTGACCGCTGCGGCGGGAAAGATCGAGATCGCGCCAGGCATCGAACTCGGCCGGGCACTGTGGACACACGCCAAGGCTCTCCACAGCAAGCGCGCTTACGCTGGCATCCGCGAGCTGGCCCCAACATGGCCTCGCGGGCATGCGCCCCAGGGCTTTCTGACGGTCTTCGCAAAGGGGTTCCGCGGATCGACGATCTTTCCAGCAGGGTCGGATCCGATTTCCGTCGCAAACCGAATTCAGTCCCCATCGGTACGGGGCAATCACATCAAGGGCCCCTTTCTCGTTATCGTGGTGATCGGCGAATATCCCGAGGCACATGGCTATGCGCCTTTGAGGGCCTATGCTCAGCCCGTTTTCTCCGGCAACCGCTTCATCCCCGTCGATTCAGAATTTGAGCGAAGCATGTTGCGGGCGCTTCTCGGTGCGCGTTACGCCTTCGACCGTGGAGGCGTCGACATTGCGATCGAGAAACCGGTATTCGACAGGCTAACGCCGCTCGGCTCTTGCCGACCTGATTTCATGCTTGAGGCGCGCTCGCGGCGCACAGGCGAAATCCGGACGCTCATCGTCGAGGCGATGGGATTTTCCAATGAGGAGTACCTGGCCTCCAAGGCCGCCACCCATCCGAGAATGGCGCAGATCGCCCCCGTCGTCTGTATCACGCCGGAGGATCTGGAAGCTGGACATGTCGGCAGGATCCTGTCCGACGCGCTGCTGGGTTGAAGCGAGGACGGCCGCAGCCGTCAGGTCCAAGTCAGCGTCGCGGCGAATGATCCGACGATGAGCAGCGTCACAGGCGTCGATAACAAGTAGCTCTTCTGCCAACGCCACCAGGTTCTTGGCAGAAAGCGCAGCACATCCCCTGTCGACTTCAGCCCGAGCCAGGCCCGTTCGCGATACAGATCATAGATTGACGTCGCGACAGACAGTATCACGGCCAGGCCGCAACACACACCTGCCGCTGCGTATAGCGCGAGCCAGTTGGCGATCTCTGTTTGAGACAGAGCTGTCATAGGCAAAACTCCAATCTCCACACGCGCAATGCCTCGACGTTCTCATTCGAGGATCGATTCCGCCGCAGGCGATCGCCGAAACGGCAACACGGCTGACCTGACTGATGTAACAACCTCATTTTAACAATGCGCTGGCCACGTCACCATAGCGAAGGGGGTGAACCCGATCTCGCGTCGGAAACCGACCCAGATCCAGCGTCTCGTCGCCGAATATGAGTGCTACCGAAGCCACCGCATAGGCCGCAGGCCGAGAATGTGGCAGCAGCCAAATCACGCGCCGCGTGCTGATGCGTCGCCTGATTTCGGCGAGACCGCGCTGCAATGTCCGTCCTGGTGGGTCGTTGGAGCCAATTGCCATGATGGTCATACCGTAGTTCTTGGCCGGTTTGCGCCATGCCCGGATCTGCTTAGCCGACGCGCGCTCCACGGCCATGACGTCGCAGTGCAAGGCAGCCCGCGCGTTGATCGCTTGCGCCGTACCTACACCGATGCTGTCGCCGAGAATGAGGCACTCGAACATTTCTCTATGCCCCAGGGCCAGGCGCCTTACCGCCTGGAGCGGCGCCGCGACGGGTTCGCTCAAAAATTGGCACATTTACCTCGACAAAGCGACTCGAGCTGCGCCTCGAGGTCGTCCAATTCCGTCTCGGCGATGATATAAAAGTCTTCCTCCGCAGCGAAGAATCGCTCGATATGGTCTTCTTCTCGCGCAGCCATCACGGCGGGCCTTTCCCCGAGCTGTTCGGGCCATCGACTGACGACGAAATCCACGAGAGCGGTGTGCGCCGCCGCATGGTTGTCGTGGATCGTAATGAACTCCGCGCCTTGGTGTATAATCACCAGAACGGTCGCCTCCATAGTCTCGCTCCCTAGCAACCAAAGCCGATCGACAAAAAGGCGGTGCGCCGCAATTCCCTGAGGCCTCGCACGGTACGGCGCCTGTCCGATGCCGTGGATCCTGCGCGGCGGATCAGCGCCTCGAAAAGGGTGACGGCTATCGCAGCCTCTTTAGAATGATCGCGACCGCTCCTCAGGAGCGCCAACAACGGATCCAGATCCTCCATGTAGCCTCCAGCGCCTAATTTCTAATACGCAGCCCGAGGAATGATCCCTCATGGAGCTGCGGCATCGTTCACTTCCAACGGAACCGACGGCTGCGCCGGCACCATTTTCGACAACTGATCGGCCGGCGGCGCATCGATAGTCCGGCAAATGCCCGCCTCACTGTCGACGACCGTCATGCCAGCAAGTGCTGACCACCATCGACCGGGATGATCGTGCCGGTGATGCGGTGAGCTGCGTCGCTCACCAGAAACGCGGCCAATGCGCCGACATCTGCGATATCGACGCGGTGGCGGGCCGGGGCGCTGGCGGCGGCGCGTTCAAGCAGTTCGTCGAATCTTTCCAGGCCGCTTGCCGCGCGCGTCGCGATCGGTCCGGGCGAGATCGCATGCGCCCGGATGCCCTTGGGCCCGAGCTCCGCCGCCACATAGCGCGTCGCACTTTCCAGGGCAGCCTTCACCGGCCCCATCAGGTTGTAATTCTCCACGACCCGTTCCGAGCCGTAGAAGGTGACACAAAGCAGACAGCCGCCATCGGTCATCAGCGGTTCGGAAAGCCGTGCCATGCGCAGGAAGCTGTGGCACGATACGTCCATCGCCGTCGCAAAGCCCTCGGCCGAACTGTCGACGACGCGGCCATGAAGATCCTCGCGTGGCGCATAGGCGATCGAGTGCAGCACGAAGTCGAGCCCGCCCCAGTGCGATCTGACCTGTTCGAACAGCGCTTCCAGTTCGCCCGGAACCCGCACGTCGCATGGTGCCATCCACTCGATGCCGAGCCGTTCGGCGACCGGGGCGACATGGCTTTTCGCCTTCTCGTTGAGATACGTTGCGGCCAACCGCGCACCACAATGTGCAAAGGCCTCCGCGCACCCGGCCGCAATACTGCTTTCGTTGGCGATCCCGACAATCAGCCCGCGCTTGCCCGAAAGGTCGACGAGCGGCTTCATAGCTGAGCCCCTGTATCAGGTCCGAGAAGCGCGACGACATGATCGGCGATCACGCGTTCCTCGTCTGTTGGGATGACGCGTACGATCACCCTGCTGTCCGGCGCGCTGATGACAGGCGCGTTCGTCGCATTGGCATCGGGATCAAGCATCACCCCAGCCCAGGCCAAGCGCTCGCAAATCGCGGCCCGGATCATCGAATCATTCTCGCCAATGCCGGCGGTGAAGACGAGACCGTCGAGACCGCCAAGCGCGGGGATGAGAGCGGCGGCTTGGCGGCCGGCTTGCTGGACGAAGAGGGCGACCGCCTCCTGCGCTTCCGGCGCGTCGCTTGCATGCAACGTACGCATGTCGCCTGAAATCCCGGACACACCGAGTAGGCCCGACTGCTCGTAGAGCAACGTCTCCACCGCCTGTGTGGCCATACCGAGCTGAGTCTGAAGATGAAGCACCACGCCGGGGTCGATCGCGCCCGAGCGCGTGCCCATCATCAATCCATCAAGCGCCGTGAAGCCCATGGTCGTATCGACGCTCGCGCCGGCACGCATTGCGCACATGCTCGCGCCGTTGCCGAGGTGCGCCGCGATGACGCGGCCTGCGGCCAGTGCAGGGTCGATCTCGCGGAGGCGGCCCGCGATATATTCATAGGACAGACCGTGAAAGCCATACCGGCGCACGCCCTGGCCGTGAAAGGCGCGCGGAATCGGCAGGCGCGTCGCCAATGGCGGCATGCCATGGTGAAACGCGGTATCGAAGCAGGCGATCTGCGGGAGCAAAGGCGCCAGCACACGCAAGGCCCGGACCGCGGCGAGGTTATGCGGCTGATGGAGCGGCGCCAGTGGGATAAGGGCGTCGAGCGCATCCAGCAAAGTATCATCGATGATCTGCGGCGCGGCGAAGCGAACGCCGCCATGGACGATACGATGGCCGATCGCGGTGACCTTGCGGTCTCCCAATTGGGTTGCGGCCCAGGCAAAGAGGTCCTCGAGCAGATTCTCGTGGGAGAGTGCGTCCCCGCCCGGCCACGTCTTTTCGACGATGGTCTCGCCGCCCGCGTCGCGCGCGATTAGCCGGGGGCTGGAGCCGATCGCCTCGATCTTGCCACCCGCATCGAAGTCGAGCTGTCCGCCCGACAAGCGATAGAGCGCGAACTTGATGCTCGACGAGCCGGCATTGAGGCTGACGATCGCCTTCATGCCGGGCTCGCAATCGGGCCGGGCGTCGCCTTGGGAGCGGCGCGCGCCAGCAGGACCGCGACGGCGCAGGACGCCAGGCTGGTCCGCAGCGAATCCGCCCGGCTGGTCAGGATGATGGGCACGCGCGCGCCCAGCACCACGCCGGCAGCGTCGGCGCCGCCGAGGAAGGTGAGCTGCTTGGCGAGCATGTTGCCGGCTTCCAGATTAGGAACGACGAGGACTTCGGCGCGCCCTGCAACGGGGGAGACGATGCCCTTGTCCTTTGCCGCCTTCTCGCTGATCGCGTTGTCGAAGGCGAGTGGACCGTCAAGGACGCCCCCGACGATCTGTCCGCGATCGGCCATCTTGCACAAGGCGGCCGCATCGAGCGTCGAGCGGATCGCCGGATTGACCGTCTCCACGGCCGACAAGATCGCGACCTTCGGACAGGCGATGCCGATGACATGCGCGAGGTCGATCGCATTACGGATGATATCGGCCTTGTCTTCCAGGCTCGGCTCGATGTTGATCGCCGCGTCGGTGATGATGAGCGGCGCTGGATGCCCGGGGACGTCCAGCAGATAGGCATGGCTGATGCGGCGCTCGGTTCGCAGGCCCGTCGCAGCCGGAACGACAGCACCCATAAGTTCGTCGGTGTGCAGCGATCCCTTCATCAGCAGCAGTGCTTCGCCCGAGCGGACCAGTTCGACCGCACGCTCCGCGGCGGCATGGCTGTGGGGCACATCGATCAGGCGGAAGGCACCGATATCCTTGCCGGCGTCCTTGGCAGCCGCACGGATGCGAGCCTCGGGGCCGATCAGGATCGGCACGATCAGGCCGGCTTCGGCAGCGGCTGTCGCAGCCAGGATCGCGGCTGCGGTGCAGGGATGTGCGATCGCCGTGGGAACGGGCTCGACGCTTCTCGTCATCTCGATCAACCGGCGAAAGCCGTCATGATCGGAGAGCTGGATATCGGGCAGCGCCATGCGCGGGCGCCTCACTTTCTCGGTCGGCGCCTTGACCTCGGCCTCGCCGTTGATCACCTCCTCGCCGGCCTGGTTGACGCAGCGACAGTCGAAGATGACGATATGATGTTCGGCGCGTTTCTCGCGTACCGTGACCGACGCGATGATCGTGTCCCCCAGCCCTACGGGCCGCTTGAACCGAAGGCTTTGGCTCAGATAGATCGCGCCGGGCCCAGGAAGCTGCGTGCCGAGCACGGCGGAGATCAGACCACCACCCCATAGGCCGTGCGCGATCACCCGCCCGAACATGTCGCCGGCGGCATATTCGGCATCGAGATGCGCCGGATTGACGTCGCCCGAGACCAAGGCGAACAACTGGATGTCCTGTTCGCCCAAGGTCCGCGTCACGCTCGCCGTCTCGCCCACGACGATCTCGTCGAAGGTCCGGTTCTCGATCATTTCGAGGCTGCTCATTGCTCAGCGCTCCAGCACATAATGGCCTGGCGCGTCGCAGAGCGCTGCGAGGCCCCTGTCCGGATTACCCATCGGCGGCGGGGCCTGCGGCGCGCCGGAATGATCGCCGAGCCATGCCACCCAGTCCGTCCACCACGGTCCCTCGCGCGCCTCGGCCTGGTCCAGCCAATCGTCCGGATCGAGCGCGGGGCCGTCGAGGACGCGGGTCGCGACATGATAGCTGCGGTGGCGATGCCCGGGCTCGGACACGATGCCGGCATTGTGGCCGCCGCTGGTCAGGACGAAGCGGATTTCGGCGCTGCTTAGCCAGTGCAGCTTGTGGACCGACTGCCACGGCGCGACGTGATCGCGCTCGGTCCCCACCACGAAGATCGGCTGCCGCAGCGACGAGAGCGTAATCGTGCGCCCGTCGACCTTGAACCGGCCTTCGGCCAGATCGTCGTCGAGAAAGAGCGCGCGCAGATATTCGCTGTGCATGGCGTAGGGCATGCGGGTGCCGTCCGCATTCCACGCCATCAGGTCGGTCATGGGCTCGCGCTCGCCCATCAGATAGGTGCCCAGGATCTGGGACCAGATCAGGTCGTTGGACCGCAATATCTGGAAGGCGCCGCCCATCTGGCTACTGTCGAGATAGCCGCGGCTCCACATCATATTGTCGAGCAGGTTGAGCTGCGCCTCGTCGATGAACAGGCCAAGCTCGCCCGGCTCGCTGAACTCGGTCTGCGCCGCGAACAGGCTGAGCGATGCGAAGCGCTCGTCGCCGTCGCGGGCCATGGCGGCCGCCGTGATCGCCAGCAGCGTTCCGCCGAGACAATAGCCAACGCCGTGGACCTTGTCCGAGCCTGTGATCGCTATGACCGCGTCGAGCGCCGCCATCGGCCCGAGGCGGCGATAGGCGTCGATATCGAGGTCGCGGTCCGCGCTCTGCGGATTATGCCAGGACAGGACGAACACGGTATAGCCTTCGGCCACCAACCAGCGGATCAGCGAGTTCTCAGGCGACAGGTCGAGAATGTAATATTTCATGATCCAGGCGGGCACGATGAGGACCGGCTCGGGGCGAACCGTCCCGGTCGTCGGCGCAAATTGGATGAGCTCCATCAGCGCGTTACGGAAGACCACCTTGCCGGGCGTGATCGCCACCGTCTCGCCGGGGCGGAACGCCTCCGTCCCCACGGGCGGCTCGCCTCGAGCACGGCGCTCCGCATCCTCCATCCAATGCTTCGCACCCTCGATCAGGCATTGGCCGCCGGTTTCGACGATCTTGCGCTGGAGCACGGGATTGGTCGCGAGGAAGTTGGTGGGCGCGACCACATCCAGCATTTGGCGCGCGGCAAACGCAACCATCTCTTCGTGATGCCTGGACACGCCGCTGATCCCGGTGGTCGCGGCGTGCCACCATTGCTGGGTCAGGAGGAAGGATTGCGAGATCAGGTCGAAAGGGAACCCGCGCCAGGCCGGATCGGCAAAACGCCTGTCCTGCGGCAGCGGCTCGATCGCCGGCGCGGCATCGCCCTCTCCTACACGCCGCGTCGCATAGTCGGCGATCCGCTGGACCTTGCGGCCCGCCTTGCCGACAAGCTGCAGTCGCCTGCCCGGCGAAATGGCGAGGTGGGCACACCAGTCCAGCCAGGCTTGCAGCATCGTCACCGGCGACAGGCCGGAGGTCATCTGCGCGATCACCGCGGCCGAGGCATGGTCGAGCGTCTGGGCGATGCCATCGAGCGGGTCGCACTTGGCACAGTCTGCGGACGTATCGATCATGCAGCGTTTCTCCGTGGGACGTCGCGGCATGCCCGGCATGCCTCGAAACAACATTACGTAATGTCCCCAGATGCTTGTCCTTTGACGGGCGCACACGCAGAATGACGGCCATGTCTCCCGAGGCGCGGCTCTCCCAACCCGCCCGTCTCGGTGACCCGTCAGGCTCCGGAGGGCCACCGCCAGTCGCGAACGGCAGGCATATCGATCCCGTGTGCCGCAATGTACCGCTTGTGCTCGACCAGTTCATCATCGATCGTCTGCTTGGCGTAGGCGGCCGCGCTATCGGGCAGCTCGACGTGGTCGATAACCTTCCCCATGAGATGGAAGCGGTCGAGATGGTTGCGGACCACCATGTCGAAAGGCGTCGTCGTCGAGCCCTCCTCTTCGAACCCGTGGACGTGGATATTCTGGTGGTTGGTGCGCTTGTAGGTGAGCCGATGAATCAGTGCCGGATAACCATGATAGGCGAAGATTACCGGCTTATCCGTCGTGAAGAGCGCGTCGAACGCGCTGTCGCTGAGCCCATGAGGGTGCTGGCTGTTGGGCTGCAAGGTCATCAGATCGACGACGTTGACGACGCGGACCTTGAGCTCGGGGAGCTGCACGCGCAACAGGCTGACCGCGGCTAGTGTCTCCAGCGTTGGAACGTCGCCAGCACACGCCATGACGACATCCGGCTCCCCGCTGCGGTCGTTGCTGGCCCAATCCCAGATACCTATGCCGCGCGTGCAGTGCTTGATCGCCGCATCCATGTCGAGCCACTGGGGCGAAGGCTGCTTGCCGGCGACGATGACGTTGATTCGGTCCCAACTGCGCAGGCAATGGTCGGTGACATAAAGGAGGGTATTGGCGTCGGGCGGAAAGTAGACCCGCACGATGTCAGCCTTCTTGTTGACGACATGATCGACAAATCCGGGATCCTGATGGCTGAAGCCATTATGATCCTGGCGCCAGACATGAGACGTCAGCAGATAATTGAGCGAAGCGATCGGCCGACGCCAAGGCACCTCTTTTGCCGTCTTTAGCCATTTGGCGTGCTGGTTGACCATCGAATCGACGATGTGGATGAACGCCTCGTAGCAGGAAAACAGGCCGTGGCGGCCCGTCAGCAGATAGCCCTCCAGCCATCCCTGGCAGCAATGTTCGCTCAGCACCTCCATGACGCGTCCGCTGGGATCGAGATGGACATCGTCCGCAATCGTCTCCGCGTCCCAGCTGCGGTCGGTGGCTTCGAAGATCGTCTGCAACCGGTTGGATGCCGTCTCGTCCGGACCGAAAACGCGGAAGTTGCGGGCCTGGGCGTTCTCCCGCATCACGTCGCGCAGGAACTTGCCCATCACCTGGGTCGCCTCGCCGTCGCTCTGGCCGGCATGCGAGACCGGCACCGCGTAGGAAGCGAAGTCAGGGAGGCGGAGCGGGCGCATCAGAGCCCCGCCATTGGCATGCGGATTAGCACTCATCCGCCTGTCGCCCGCCGGTGCCAGGGCCGCGATTTCGGGTCGAAGCCGCCCGCCATTATCGAACAGTTCTTCCGGATGGTAGCTGCGCATCCATTCCTCGAGCAGCCCAAGATGCTCGGGCCTGTCCATCGTGAAGGGGACCTGGTGGGCGCGCCAGAAGCCTTCGCTCTTCTGCCCGTCGACGATCTTGGGCCCGGTCCAGCCCTTCAGGCTGCGCAGGACGATCATCGGCCAGAGCGGACGCGTCGTGATTCCGCCCTCGCGCGCGGCTTTCTGGATCGCGTGTATCCGATCGACCGCCTCGTGGAGCGCGGCCGCCATCGCCTGATGCATCGCGTCCGGCTCCTCGCCGTCGACGAAGATCGGCAGGTAGCCATAACCGCGAAACAGCGCGTCGAGCTCAGTGTGCGAAATGCGCGCAAGGACAGTCGGGCTTGCGATCTTGTACCCGTTGAGATGCAGGATTGGCAGGACGGCCCCGTCGGTCGCGGGATTGAGGAACTTGTTGCTGTGCCACGAGGTCGCAAGCGGCCCGGTCTCCGCTTCGCCGTCGCCGACGACGCAAGCAACGATCAGATCGGGATTGTCGAAGGCGGCGCCAAACGCATGCAGAAGCGAATAGCCCAGTTCACCACCTTCATGGATTGAACCGGGCGTATCGGGTGACGCATGACTGGGAATGCCGCCAGGGAAGGAAAATTGCCGGAATAGCTGGCGCAGGCCATCTTCGTCCGGACCGATGGCAGGATAGACCTCGCTATAGGTGCCCTCGAGCCATGTGTTGGCGACGACACCCGGTGCGCCATGACCAGGCCCGGCGATGAAGAGCGCATTGAGACCGCGCGCCTTGATGACACGGTTGAGGTGCACATAGAGGAAGTTGAGCCCGGGGGTCGTACCCCAGTGTCCAAGGAGCCGCGGCTTGACGTGATCCATCTTGAGCGGTTCGCGGAGCAGTGGATTATCGAGCAGATAAATCTGGCCAACCGAGAGATAATTGGCGGCGCGCCACCAAGCGTGGATCAGGCCGATCTCATCGCTGGAGAGTGGCTGGCCAGTCGCCTCGGGCTGCGGGTCCATGGTCATTCTTCCTGAAACTGAAAGGGCATGCGTTCCCGGCCGCCGAGCCGGAGCGGGTGTTTGCCGGAACGCTGATGCGCCACCGCGCAGCGCTCGAACGGCTTGCGCACCCATGAATGGCGCAGGCCGCTCGCAACATGCGTATTGATACGGATGGCAGTGCCGCACAGTCTGCAAGGCAATCACGTCGCCACCGGCGTCAACTCAGAGCCCTACTCCGATACCGTCCGGGTTCGGCCGCGTGCGCGTGCTCCGGCCGCGAGTTCAACCACCTCGGCGGTGATTTCCTCCTGGCGCGTCAGCCGTTCCTCGCGTTCAAGCGCCTGGAGTCTGGCGTCGATATTGGTTTTCGCGGCAGCCATCGTCGCCATGCGAGCCTCGTTTTCAGCGGCGAACGCCTCGGTGGCCGCTTCGCATAACTGGGCGAAGACATATTCCTGGGCCAAGCGCTCGACGAGGTCGCCGGCGGGCAGATTAATCAGGGGTATCGACCCCGTCGGTTCCGGCGGAAACATGTCGGGATCGAGCGGCAAGAGACTACGGCGGACGACCGATGCACCATGCCCTGCCGTCCAGACCGGATAGATCATTGCGACCGGGACCGCGCCGGCCACGGCCACATAGTCGTAGAGGGCGGCGAGCAGCTCGGTTGCCATATCGGCAAGCGCAGCGGCGCGACTGGGAAGGCTGGTGGCCCAAGCGACGGGCAGTGACCGCTCGGCAGCAAGCGCGGCGGCACGGTCGCCGACGAGGAAGATGTGCGCCACTTGGGAATCGCTCGCAGCTGCGTTCAATATCTGCTCTGGAAAGGCGCCCGCGAACCCCTGCTCCGCGCCGAAGACGATAAGACCGGCCTTGCCCTTTGGGGTGTTCAGCGGGGGTGCAGAAGATCCTGTTTGTAGCTGCCGCGCCTTCCCAATCGCATGACCCGCCGTCGCGGCATAGGCGCGGATCGCGGGCAACAACGCGCGGCCCTGCTGGGCACGGGCGCCGGCGATGCCGCGCATCGCATTGACCACCGCACCGAGTTGCCGCACCGTTGCAATCCGTCGCCCTACATCGGCCAGACGATCGCTCATATCGCGGCGCCGGCGCTGGAGCCGGCGTTCATCCGCTGTAGGGCCGCCAACAATGCGGCGCGCAAGTCCGCATCCATTGTCCCCTTATCCTCGACCTGCCCGACGAGAGCGGACGCATTGGCATCGAGCCATGACGGCAGCGCCGCGCGGATCGCAGCGATGTCGGGGATCGCCACGGCATCCAGGAGGCCCTCGGTGAGCGCGATCGCCAGCGCCACCTGATCCACGACCCGCAGAGGCTCGAAGCGCGGCTGGGCGAGCAATGCGCGCAGCCGCCTGCCACGCTCGATCTGGGCCTTCACGCGCGGCTCCGGCTGCTCGCCGAAGCGGGTGAACATCTCGAGCTCGAGGAACTGGGCATAGTCGAGCCGCATCGTGCCGCTCGCGTCCCGCAACGCCCGGGCCTGCGTCTTGCCGCCTACGCGGCTGACGCTGGTGCCGACATCGACCGCGGGTTTGTGGCCTTCGGCGAACAACCGGGTGTCGAGCACGATCTGCCCGTCGGTGATCGAGATCAGGTTGGTCGGGATATAGGCGCTGACATTGCCGGCATCGGTCTCCGCAATCGGCAGCGCCGTGAGCGAACCGCCGCCCTTTTCGGGCGACATCCGGGCGGCGCGCTCCAGCAGCCGCGAATGGAGGTAGAAAACGTCGCCCGGATAGGCCTCGCGTCCGGGCGGCTGGCCGGTCAGCAGCGCGATCTCGCGGTGCGTGGCGGCATGCCTGGTGAGGTCGTCGAGCACGACGAGCGCATGACCGCCCTGATCGCGGAAATATTCCGCCATGGTGAACGCGGCAAATGGCGCGACCCATTGCAACCCCGGTGCGGAAGCCGGGCTCGCGACCACGAAGATGCAGCGTTCCGGCGCGCCATGGCGGCGCACCTGATCGATCACGCGCGCGACACTGGAGGATTTCTGGCCGATCGCGACATAGATGCATATCATGTCGCTCGACCGCTGGTTGATGATCGCATCGACGGCGAGCGCGGTCTTGCCGGTCGCGCGGTCGCCCAGGATCAGCTCGCGCTGGCCGCGGCCGAGCGCGAACATCGCGTCGATGACCAATATCCCGGTCTGCACCGGCTGAACGACGAGGTCGCGCTCGATAATCGACGGCGCGGGACGCTCCACCGGCTCGAACCGCTCGGCGACGATCGCCGGCCCGCCGTCGAGTGGCCGGCCGAGTGGATCGACGATACGGCCGAGCAGTCCCCGCCCCACTTGCGTGCGCACCACTGCGCCGGTGCCCGAGACGATGTCCCCCGCCTCGATGCTGTCAGCATCCTCGAGCATCACGCAGCCGATGCGATCGCGGTCGAGCGTTTGTACGAAGCCCGCCTGACCTCCGGCAAACTGCAGCAATTCGTCGAGCCGGGCCTCCGCCAAACCCGAGACCAGCGCTACGCCATCGCCGATGGATTCGACGCGGCCGATCTGGCGGACCTGTGCGCCGATTTCCGCCGCGGCCACGCGCGTCGCGGCCCGGGCAAGCCATTCATCCGCGGAGCCCGGCATGATCGTCCTCCTTGAGTGCCGCCAGCTGCGTGTCGAGATCGGCTCGCCAGCTGTTGCGGACGAGCATGTGCGGTCCATGGAGCTCGAACCCGGCAATCAGCGCGGGATCGACGGTGAAAGTCGGTGCTGCAAGCCCCGGCAGCGCCTCTGCGAGCTTTTGCACGCACCGCGCCTGGGCCTCCCCATCGAGCGCGGCCGGCGTCACGATGGCGAGAGGAGCGTCACCGGCCAGGGCCCGGCGTTCCTCGATCGGCAGGCGTTCGATCCGTTCGAGCAGGGCAGCGAACATCATATCGGTGGTGGCCCCGGCCGGTAGCCGGTGCAGCAACGCAGACGCCATCTGTCCCGCGAGCACCGCCGCTTTTTCCTCTAGCTGTATCGCCATGCCCTTTTGCGCGTCCTCGACAGAAGCAAGCGCCAGCTTCGCTTTTGCATCGGTCTCGGTCCTGGCCGCATCCAGGAGGCGGCTGCGCTCGGCCTCTATGCTGGCCAGCAAATCTGTCCGGCGTGCGTCTCCATCGGCGGCGAAGGCGTCGCTCTGCGCCTTGAGGTCCGCTTCCTGCTTGAGCGCAGCTGCCTTTGCAGACTCCGCATCGGCGAGCAGCTGGTCCATAGCGGTCTGGCGCGCGGCGATAGCCCCCATCACCGGACGAAACAGAAAGCGTGCGAGCAGCCAGACGAGGATGACGACGTTGATCGCCTGCAGCGCCAGCGTCCACCAGTCGATACGCATGTCAGGCGAAGGGATTGGCGAAGAGCAGCAGCAGCGCGATCACGAGACAATAGATCGCCATCGTCTCGATCATGGCCAGGCCGACGAACAGGGTGCGCGAGACGGTGTTCGCCGCCTCTGGCTGGCGGGCGATCGCATCCATCGCTGCGGCGACCGCCTTGCCCTGGGCGAGTGCCGGCGCGATCGCGCCGATGGCGATGGCGAACGCCGCGCCGAGGATGCTGACGATGTGGATCCAGTTCATGAAGAGACCTCGTGGTTCGGCGCTTTCGGGGATGGGTTCGCTTCGCTGATGGCGCTGCCGATAAAGACCATTGCGAGCGCGCCGAAGATGTAGGCCTGGACGGCTCCTGTCAGCATCTCGAGCGCCATTAGCGGGATCGGTACGAGCAACCCCGCAAGGCTCAGCACGACGCCGATCATGAACACGCCGCTCATGACATTGCCGAACAGGCGCACCATCAGGGAGAAGCTGCGGGTAAACAGTTCAACGAGATTGAGCGGCGCGAGCAGAATCGACGGCTGCGCGAAACTGCGCAGATAACCGCGCGCGCCAAGCGCCCGGACACCGAACCAGAGCGTCGCGCCGAACACGATCAAGGCCAGCGCCGCATCGGTTTCAAGGGCCGCCGTAGGCGGTTCGACGCCCGGCAAGAGCGATGACCAGTTTGCGACCAGCAGGAAGATGAAAAGCGTCCCGATCAAAGGCAGATAGGGCTGGGGTTCCGCTTCCATCGTCTCGCGAATCTGGCGCGCGATCACATCGACCACCAGTTCCAGCGCCGCCTGGGTCTTGGTGGGACGAAGACCGAGCCGCCGGGTCAGTAACCAACAGCCAATCGTCAGCACCGCCATGATGCCCCATGTCGTGACGACCGGCTGGCTGATCGGAACCGGTCCGATCGTGAACAGAATATGGCTTTCGAGCGGCGAGGCGATCTTCATGACACCGCTCCCAGTCGGTGGAGCACGACCTGTCGCGCCGCCATGAACCCGGCCGCAGCCGCAAGTAGGTCCCCCCAGCCCTGCCTTGCGGCAACGAGCAGCACGCCGAGCGTCAGAAGCATCCGGCCGAGCCGCAGGCCGAGCGACAGCATGAGCGATCGCCATGGACGAGCAGGTCAGCATCCTTCGCGATAGCGAGGTAATGTGCTGTTCCGGCAGCGGCGCCGAGCAGCAGAAACAGGAGGACGGCCCAGGGCGTCATTGCCGCCCGATCCACTTCCAGGCCGACCAGCAGCCCAGGCTCACGCCCAGGATCAGCAGCGGCGCGGTCCAGAAGATGCCGCTGGACAGCCGATGGTCGAGCCAGCGCCCGATCGCGAGCGCGATCAGCGCCGGCACGACGACCTGCCAGCCAAGCACACCAATCTGGCCGAAATTGCGCGCAAAAGAGGGCAATCCCCGCGCCCTGCGTCGACGTTCGGCGCGCTGTTTGACGGCGTCCACGAGCCGTTCCTGCTCGGGTGGCAGATCCTCGGTCATAGACCGATCTCCGCCGGCCCGCCCTGCAGCGCCTCGACCATGCGCCGGATCGCGCGCATGCGCAGCCGCGTCGCAGCGGTGCGGCCGCTGCGTTCGGCGTCGCCGCGCTCCCGGTAACCCCTAAGCACTACCGTCTCGAGTTCGTCGAGATCGTCGCCGACATGCGCCTCGCGCGTCGCGATCTCGACCTCCTTGCCGCCACTCACCGTCAGAATGCCGTTGCGCACCGCGCAGTAGCCGGCGCGACCTTCCATGTCGCGCCAGGAGACGACCGAGATGTCGAGCGCGGTCAGGAAATCGGCGTGGCCGTTCAGGATGCCAAAGCTCCCCGTGGCATCCTCCGCGCGGATCGCAGCGACCTCTCGGTCGACCATGATCGCGGTGGGATCAGTGATGCGCAGCCTCATGGCCTGGGCCCCACCTTGCCGCGTGCCTCTTCCAGGTCTCCGACCATATAGAAGGCGCTTTCGGGCCAATCGTCGGTCTCGCCGGCGAGGATGGCGCGCACGCCTTCGAGCGTGGCGTGAAGCGGCACGGATCGTCCGGGCTGGCCTGTAAACGCCTGCGTTACGACAAAAGGCTGCGTCAGGAAGCGCTGGAGCCGGCGGGCACGACCAACGATTAGCCGATCCTCCTGTCCCAGCTCCTCCATGCCGAGCAGCGCGATGATGTCCTGCAGCTCGCGATAATGGGCTATCGTCTCGCGGACTTTTTGGGCCAGCGCATAATGGTTCTCGCCCACGACCAGCGGATCGAGCAGGATCGAGGTTGACGCAAGCGGATCGATCGCCGGGTACATGCCCTCCGCGGCCATGCTGCGCGACAGGAGCACATTGCTGTCGAGATGCGCCGAGATCGCCGTCACGGCCGGATCGGTGAAATCATCGGCGGGCACATAGACCGCTTCAATCGCGGTCACCGATGCTCCCGCAACCGAGGCGATCCGCTCCTGGAGCGCCGCGACTTCGCTCGCAAGCGTCGGCTGATAGCCCACCCGCGACGGCATCCGGCCCAAGAGTCCCGAGACTTCGCTGCCCGCCTGGACGAAGCGGAAGACATTATCCATCAACAGCAGCACATTGCGCTTCTGCTCGTCGCGAAAATATTCGGCGATGGTAAGCGCGGTCAGACCGACCCGCCAGCGCGCGCCCGGCGGCTCATTCATCTGTCCGAAGACCAGCACGGTCTTCGCGATCACGCCGGACGTGCGCATGTCGGTGAGCAGTTCATGCCCTTCGCGCGAGCGCTCGCCGATACCCGCAAAGACAGACACGCCCTCGTAGCGCGCGACCATGGCGTTGATCAGTTCCATCACCAGCACGGTCTTGCCAACCCCGGCGCCGCCGAACATCGCCGCTTTGCCGCCCTGCGCGAGCGGCGCAAGCAGATCGATCACCTTGATCCCGGTCTCGAACATCGTCGTCGCTGTGCTCTGGACATCGAGTGGCGGCGGTTGGCGATGGATTGGGCGAAGCGGAACGTCCACGGGAAGCGCTGCCCCACCGTCGCCGAGGACGCCGGTGGCATCGAGCAGGCGGCCCAGGACCGCATCGCCGACCGGGACCATGATCGCCGCACCCGTGGCCTCGACGTGGACGCCGCGCGCGAGTCCGCTGGTGGTCTGGAGTGCGACCGCTCGGACGGTCCGCGCGTCGACATGGCTCTGCACCTCGGCGATGTGCATTCCCGTTGGGGTTGCGATGCGCAGCGCATCGTTGACTGGCGGGAGCGAGCCGGCGGCAAATTCCACGTCGAGCACGGGACCGCGGATCGCGCAGACGCGTCCGCTCGCCTTATCGATGTCGGTTGCCGCGCTGCTCATCTCAAGCTTCTCATAACGGGAGCTAAAGCGAGATCGGGCGCCATCGATATGCGGGACAATACGGATGCTCGTCTCTGCGCCGCGGCTTCGCCGGATCGCTCATGCAAACCGGTCTGGCGAAGTTTGATGCGTCCCGAATTCCAGGACGCCAATTCCGATGCTCTGTCCGGCTCACGCCTCGCCGGTGGCGCACCTGTCGCAGTCCTGCGACGGATCGCCGCCGCCCGTCAGCAGCACCGGCGCGAAACCACCACCGGCGGTGCGCATATTGGTGGTTTGGCCCTGATATAGTCGTGCAGCGGCAACAAGCGGCTCCCCATCATAGGTGTAGAGACGGACGTCGATCTTGCGCTTGACCATCTCTCCATCCAGCCGGATGGTCCGCTCGCTTGGCCGCACATAGGCTTGGGCGACGTAGTCGCTCTCCAGTATCTCGGCCCATACCGATTTCGTCAGCTTGTCGCCACGATACGCCGCTTTGCTTCCATAGCCTCCCGCTGGCTTGAAGAAGAATTGCCTGCGGCCGGCCCAAAGCCGCTTGGCGGAAGCCTCGTCGACCCGTTCGGTTGCCGGAATGCCGGTATCAAGCGTGTCGACTATTGCCTGGTCGAAACCCCATTCCCGCAGCAGCGCGGTGTCGGACAGCAGGGTGAGATTGCGCTTGTCCGCGAATTTCGCGTGGACATGGGGATTGGGCGTTACGACCACCGAGCCGTCAAGATATGCCGCTCGCAAT
The DNA here is from genome assembly GCF_017875905.1 of Sphingomonas sp. PL20. Classification (NCBI taxonomy): domain Bacteria; kingdom Pseudomonadati; phylum Pseudomonadota; class Alphaproteobacteria; order Sphingomonadales; family Sphingomonadaceae; genus Sphingomonas; species Sphingomonas sp. PL20. The sequence continues at coordinate 4,104,725 of NZ_JAGINH010000002.1, forward strand.
GCCGAGTGCTCGGGTCGATCGAGCGAGAAATCGACGAGCCGGTTGTAGATGAGATCCACATTCCGGTCCCCATAGCGGAGAGTGCCGGACGCATAGTCGAATTCAGAAGGATCGGCGATGCAGACGCTATGGCCGGCCCGCTCCAGCATATGGCGGGTCAGCAGAAATTCGGGAAACAGATATTGCGATACGGGATCGTCATCGACGATGGCGATGGAGACCGGTTCGCCGCTGCCGCGTTGATAGCGCCATTCCTTCGAGAACATGGCCGCGACCACGGCCTCGAACGAATCTGCGCCAAGAAAATCTGTCGACTCGGAAGGGCAGCAGACTCGTTGTGCCCGCGCGAGCACGGCATTCAACATTGCTCCGCCAGCATTGGTATTTATTTCGATCAGGGCCGGGCCGCGCTCGCTCAGATGGAAGTCATAGCCCATGAAGACGCCGTGCGGACCAAAGTCCTGTCGAGCACTCGGGGGCGCCCAGTCCATGGTGGCGGCCAGATAATCCGGGTGGCGCGCGACCGTCTCGATCGCGGCGATGATGCGCCGCATCCCGGCGAGCTGGGATGCATTGATGAACACCGCCACGTCCGAAAACAGATGCGGGCGCGTTTCCAGAAATGACGCCCCCATCGCCAGATCGCCCGTCTCCAAGATGAGCGCGTCGCTCAAGGCGAGGCGATCCAAGGTCAGACACACGCATTCCAGACATCCGTTCTGCAGGCTTGAGATCCTGGTTTCCTCTAGGCTCGGCACGCTATCGCGTTCCCTGGAATAGCGACGGGACCCAGCGACATAGCCTGATCCTTCTTTGGCTCATGCAAATTTCATTTCACGTGAGCGACGACGACCTCGCCCGCCGCGTGATGACGCAAAAGGCCCGCTCACTGCGCGATCAGCCCCTGTTCTCGGGCGGCATCGTCATAAAGGAAGGCGGTGTTGGGATCAGGGTGGCCATAGCGATCAGAATCCGTTTCCCCCAGCCGGGTCAGCAGATCCCTGATCAGTGCGAGGCGTGCCTGATGCTTGTCGTCCCCGCGAACCACCGTCCAGGGTGCCGCGATGCTGTGCGTGCGGGCGAGCATTGCATCGCGCGCCTTGCTGTAGGCCTTCCAGCGCTTGTTCGCCTGGTCGTCGATCGGGCTGATCTTCCACTGTTTGAGCGGATCCTCGCGGCGGGCGGTCAGGCGCTTCTTCTGCTCCTCCCTCGAGATATCGAGATAATATTTTACCAACGTGACCCCGCAATGTTCGAGCAACTGCTCGAACATCGGCACGGTCGTCAGGAACTCCTCATATTCCTTATCGGTGCAAAACCCCATCACGCGCTCCACGCCGGCGCGATTGTACCAGCTCCGATTGAACAGGACGATCTCGCCGGCAGCCGGCAGATGAGGGACCCAGCGCTGGAAATACCAGGACCGGCGATCGTGATCCGATGGCGGCCCGAGTGCCACCACGCGGGTTTCGCGCGGGCTCAGATGTTCGACGACACGCTTTATCGTGCCGTCTTTGCCGGCTGCGTCGCGCCCCTCGACGATGACCAGCACCTTGCGGCCATCCTCGATGACGCCCCGCTGCAAGGCGGTCAGACCGATCTGAAGCGCGCGCAATTGCTCGGCGTAACGGGGCTCGTTCTTCGCCTTCTTCACCACCGGTCCCTTCTCCTGTCGGCAGTCAGGCACACCGCGGCAGAGCGCTGCGAGCGGCCGGGGGCGCACTCGTGCGCCCGTTTCAAAGAGCGGAGCCAACGGCAGGGGGGGCCACCGCGGAGGCCCGGCTCATGCCGCCCCGACTGATACCCGCCAGCCGGGTGCGCTTCAGCAGCAGGGCGTTGATCGCGACGAGTGCGGAGCTGCCCGACATAGCCAGCGCAGCGACCTCGGGGCTGAGCAGCACCGGATAGAGCACACCCGCCGCGAGTGGAAAGGCGATCACATTATAGCCGACCGCCCACCACAGATTCTGGTGCATCTTGCGAAGCGTGGCGCGTGAGAGCGCAATGGCACCGACAATATCATAGGGATCGCTCTTCATCAGGACGACATCGGCGCTTTCCATCGCGACGTCGGTGCCCGCCCCGATCGCAAAGCCTACGTCGGCCTGGGTAAGCGCTGGGGCATCGTTGACCCCGTCGCCGACCATGCCGACACGCTGGCCCTGGGCCTGCAGCTCCTTGACCTTCTCCGCCTTTTGTCCGGGAAGCACGTCGGCAAGGACGATGTCTATCCCAAGCTCATCGGCGATTCGCTTGGCCGTCCCGGCGTTGTCGCCGGTGATCATCGCGACCTTGACGCCGCGCTCCCGAAGCGCCGCGACGGTCGCTTTCGCGGTGGGCCGCGACGCATCCGCTATGGCGATCAACCCGAGAATCTCGCCGCCGCGCGCAACATGGACGACGGTGCGCCCCGCTCCTTTCAGGCGCTCGCCAGGTTCCTCTAGGGCTCCCAGCGCGACTTTTCTTTCATCCATGAGACGCCGGTTGCCAAGCAGCACGGTTGCGCCCTCGACCTGGGCGCTGGCGCCCTTCCCCTCTATATTGGCAAAATCGCGCGTCTCGGGAAGCGTGATACCGGATGCACCTTCGAGGACCGCCAGCGCAAGCGGGTGGTCGGAGTTGCGCTCGATCGCGCCGGCGATGCGAAGCACCTCGTCCCGGGTGATGCCTTCCGCTGTGACAACCTCGACAACGTTGGGCCGACCCATGGTGAGCGTCCCCGTTTTGTCGAACACGATGACGTCAAGCTTGGTCGCATCCTCAAGCGCGCTGGCGTTCTTGAACAGGATGCCATTCATCGCGCCGAGGCCGGTACCGACCATTATCGCCATTGGCGTGGCAAGGCCAAGGGCGTCCGGGCAGGCGATCACGAAGACGGTTATCGTCATTGTCAGCGCAAACAACAGGGTCGCACCCAGAATCCAGTACCAGACGGCGAACGTCCCGAGACCGATCAGAATTGCCGCGAGCACAAGCCACTGCGATGCCCGGTCTGCGAGCAGCTGTGCCGGCGCCTTCGAATTCTGTGCCTCCTGGACGAGCTTGACGATCTGGGCGAGCGCGGTGTCGGCGCCAACCTTGGTCGCGCGATAGCGGAAGCTGCCGCTGCGGTTGATCGTCGCGCCGATCACGGTGTCACCGAGCGCCTTCGACACCGGCATCGATTCACCGGTGAGCATCGACTCGTCGACCTCGGATTTGCCTTCGAGAATTTCGCCGTCGACGGGAATCTTGTTGCCCGGCCGTATCAGCACGACATCGCCGGCCAGTACCTCCGCGGTCGGCACTTCGACGTCCTTCCCGTCGCGCTGTACGGTCGCCATGGGCGGCGCCAGATCCATGAGCGCGCGGATTGCCTGGGACGCGCCCGCGCGAGCGCGCATCTCCAGCCAATGGCCGAGCAGGATGAAGATGAGCAGGACCGCGGAAGCCTCGTAGAATTGCTGGCCCTTGAACAGGAATGTCGACGCCACGCTGAACAGATAACCGGTGCCGACGCTCAACAGGACGAGCACCGCCATGTTCAGCACACCGTTCCGAAGCGCGCGGATCGCGGCGACCACGAAGGGCCAGACCGGATAAAGGATCGCGGCGCTGGCAAGCAGGAACAGGGTCAGGTCCAGACTAAGTCCGAACATCGGCTTCAGAAGGGGATGGTCCAGGCCCATTGGCGACAGCGCGAAGATCGGCAGGCCGAAAACAAGGCTGACGATAAACCTGTTGCGCATGTCGCGCGCCATCGCCGCCATGTCCTTGCCGTCGCCATGCCCCATCTCGTGCGCCATGGCGTCGTGTTCGGCCGTCACCGGCGTGCGATCGGAAGCAACCGATCTGGCGGCGATTCCATCGGAACGATGATCGGGAGGGTGCGTCGCGGCGGGTGACGCAGAGGACAGGGTTGTGCTTCCGATCACGCACACATGCCGCGGAACAAGTCGGCCACCGCAATGGAAGCCGCAATCCGCGATCTTCTCCTCTATTGCGGTTTCGCTGGTGCGCGATTCATCAAAGCTGACGGTGACGCTATCGGAGGCCGCGTTCGCGGAAACTTCCGTGACGCCGGCAACCCCCCGCAACTGCTTTTCGACCCCGAGATGGTCGAGTGTTCCGAATGCTCCACGCAGATCGAAGGTTATCGTCTTCAAGTCAGGTCTCCGATACCGAGGCAAATTGCCGCCGACGGGTCGGCAGCCATCGATGCGCCCGCCGCAAAGGCCCGTGCGCGTGTCGGCCAGTCATCCCGGCGAGACCTATTGCCGCCTGTCACCCATGAAGCGCAGCAGGAACAGGAACAGGTTGAGGAAATCGAGATAGAGCGTGAGCGCGCCCATCACGACCGCCTTGCCGCGAAACTCGGTACCGGCCACATCGAAGTAGACGCTCTTGATCTTTTGCGTGTCGAAGGCGGTCAGGCCCGCAAACAGAAGCACGCCGATCGCGCTGACGATGAGGTCCAAAGTGGACGACCGCAGGAACATGTTGACGACCATGGCGATGAGCAAACCGAAGACGCCCATGATCAGGAAGGTCCCGAACGCCGACAGGTTCCTCTTGGTTGAATAGCCCCACAGGCTCAAACCCCCGAAGGCGGCGGCCGTAACGAAGAATGTGCGTGCGACACTCACGCCGGTATAGGCGAGGAGGATGGTCGACAGCGATACGCCCATCAGGATCGCATAGGTCCAGAACAGTGCCTTGACCGTGCTTTCGGACAGCCGGTTGATACCGAAGCTTAGCGTGAAAACCAGGGCGAGCGGTGCGAAGACCGCTATCCATCCGAGCAGCGTCGGAGTGCCGCTCGCGGCGAAAAACACGGCGCGTATGGAGGCGCTGTTCGCAACCAACATCGCGACGATTCCCGTCAACAACAGACCGCTGGCCATGTAGTTGTAGACTGCGAGCATATATGTTCGCAGCCCCGCATCAAAGGCGACCGCGGGGATGGCCGGATTCCCGCCAGCAGTAAGCGGCGGTGCGGTCGGTTTCAGCGGATCTGCCATGGCCAGTGCTCCTTCTCGGTGTCGCGTTTCAAGTTTCAGTCATTTCGGCGAGGCGACCGGCAAGGACATGCAGCCGCGCCGGCCTGTGCTCCGCGTCCCGATGCCAGGCGGACGGCTGGACGGTTCCCCTGGGATTTGCGCCGGTCCGGCTGGCAGGGAATTCATCGCTGATCCGCTCCTGCGTCACGCTTCGCCCCGAGCAGGCGCGCGAGATGGGGCACGAACGGTGGAACGGTCTTTGCGTAGCGACGATAGGCATCGCCAAATTCGGCGAGAGCCTCACGCTCCTCGGTCCGAGCCAATCGCAAATACATGACGACGAGCACCGGAAACATCGCGAGCGTCAGGATCGTCGGCCACTGCAGCAGGAACCCGAACATCACCAGAATGAACCCGATATATTGCGGGTGCCGCACATAGGAATAGACCCCCTGGGTCGCGAGCTCGTGGACCTTCTGCGCGTCGTACAGCACCTTCCAACCGGTCGAGATCAAGATGAACCCGCCGCCGATCAGGATAAAGCTCATGACATGGAATGGCCCGGCATGCGGATTAGCCCGCCAGCCGAAGAGCATCTCGAGAAGATGCCCGGCATCGTGCGAGAACCAGTCGATATTGGGATAATGGCTCTGCAACCATCCGGACAGGACATAGAGAGTCAATGGAAAGCCGTACATTTCGACGAACAGCGCCACGAGGAAAGCGCTGAACGCGCTGAACGATCGCCAGTCCCGCGTCGTTCGCGGCTTGAAGAAACTGTACGCGAACAGGATGAAGACCGCCGCATTGACGACGACCAGACCCCACAGGCCATAGGCTTGCGCATGGCCCGTCACTGGCCCTGACCTTCCTGCGGCGAACGATCGGCCCCCGGCTGCGGCGTTCCATCGTGATGATGCCCATGTCCATGATGCATGAAGAGGTGCATCAGGGGACACGACAGCAGCAGCAGAAAGGGCAGCGCGCCAAGTACATGCGCGCGGTGCTCGGTGAACAGCAGCACGAAACCGAGCGCCAGAAAGCCCATCATGACGATGCCCGCGCGCGACGTCAGGAAGTTCTGTTTTCCAGTATGTGCCGGTCGTTGCCGTTCCATCATCGCGTTTCCTTGAATAAAGAGCTCATAAAAAGATCGCCCGCCGCTCGATTCCGCAGCGCCGTCCTAGGGACGCTGCCAGTGACCGAACCAGTTATAGAAGGCGGCGAAGATACCTCCCACTGCAGCGCCAAAGGCGATCGACCAGCACAACCCCGCCCCAAGCGCGACGAACGATCCCGGCGGGGCTGGCGTGAACATCGTCACGAACATGTGTGACCCGATCGGACCGAACAAAGTCGCCGCGAGCCAGCAAAGCACGAAGACAGTGGAAAGAGCGGCGGCACTGCTCGCGGCGCATCGTATCACACTGAGCTTGCTTGCATCGGTCATGATGGCTTCCTTTCCTCCCAAAATTGAGCCGGATCGAAGACAGCCTCTATACGTATTCCACCCAAGGCTTGGTCTCTCGACCCGCCCCTGGAGCCGCTACGGTGAATGACAGTCCAACCTTCATCCCCGCACTCGGGCGGTCTGGTTTGACCGGCGGCTATGACCGCGTGATCGCCGTCATGACCCGCGAGCGCCGGTGGCGCAGCGCATTGCTCGAGTTGATCGCGCCTGAGGCGGGCGATGTCATCGTCGACGTCGGCGCCGGCACAGGCTCGCAGCTGATCGCGATCAAGCAGGCTGTCCCTGCGGTACGCGTGATCGGGATCGATCCGGATCCTGCAACTCTCGCGCTGGCGCGGCACAAGGCACAATCGGCCGGCGTAGAAATCGAGTGGATTCGAGGTTTCGGCGACCAGGTCGACACCCTGGTCGGCGCCACTGCCAACAAGATCATGTCGAGCTTAGTGCTGCATCAATGCGACCTGCCGGTGAAATCGGCGATCCTTCGCGCGATGGCACGAACGCTTTGCCCGGGCGGCCTCGTGGCAATTGCCGATTACGGCCTTCAGCGCACCTTGTGGATGCGAACGCTGTTTCGCCAAGTGCAGGCGCTCGACGGCTGGGAGCGCACCGGGCTCAACGCAATGGGCATCCTGCCGGAGCTCATCGCAGACGCCGGTTTCGAGAATGTCGCCGAAGTTCGCGTCGTCCAGACGCCCACCGGCTCGATCTCGCTCTATAGCGGGCGCAAGCCGTTCTGACACGGACGGCAAGACGAGACCAACACCCATCACCGACGGCTTCAGAATCAGCGAAGCGCGGATGGCGTGCGATCAACCGTGGTGCGCAAAGACGCGGCGCCCTCCGGGGCCAAAGGCGATGACATCGTAAGGCTGGCCCTTCATCCCTGGCATCTCCATGCCCGGCGATCCCATCGGCATCCCCGCAACGGCGAGGCCGGTGACGCCCTTGGGATGCTGGGCAAGCACGCGCTTCATGTCGGAGATCGGAACATGGCCCTCAAACGTCATCCCGTCGATGGCGGCGGTATGACAGGAAGCCAGCTCCGCGGGCACGCCGGCACGACGGCTGAATTTCGCCCGGCCGGCATCGTCGACGATCTGCACCTGCCGGCCAAACTGCGCGCGCACCTGCGCCGCCCATTTCTCACAGCAACCGCAGCCAGGATCACGGTGAACTACAATCGGGGTCGCCGCCATCGCTGCGACGGGAAAGGCAAGTGCCAAGGCGGCGGCGAGTGTACGGACGCTGATCATGATAGCTCCTTCGATTTCATGTAGGCGCGCTGCCGACCGACAGCGATACTCCTGCGAGGCTATTTTCGGGCGAGGATCGCCTTCATCTGATCGATCTCCTGGCGCTGGGACCGGATGATCCCGTCGCACAACGCCTTCACTTCCGGATCGCTGAGCGACGCTTCCCGGCACATCAGGATCGCGCCCGAATGATGCGGGATCATCGACCGCAGGAACTGCGTGTCCCCAACAGTGGTCTGGGTGCGGATCAGCGCGAACGAGCCGAGGAATATCGCGATCGATCCCGCGAGCAGCGCGGCGTTGAGACCTTTGGAGGGAAACATGTGGCGCATGGCGACGATCATCAGCACCACCATCGGCGCGACCATCATCAGGGTCATGTAGAACATGTTCAGGTTATTGTAGAAGCTGCCCAGCCCGTCGATCATGACGAACATGACGAGATACATGACCGCGCCGCCGACGATCGTCTGCACAGCGAGGCTCGCATAAGCGTTTTTCATCATGGCTTCTCTCCTTCTTCGCTCGGGCGCCAAGGCAGCATCTCAGAACCAGGTCCGCAGGCCGACCACGAAGCTGGTGGCCTGGACGCTGTCGCCGTCCATCCGGGCGAAGTCAGCGGTCCGCCCCAGCCTTCGGTCATAGGAGATACCGATATAGGGCGCGAACTGCCGGTCGATCTCGTAGCGCAGCCGCAACCCGAATTCGGCATTCGAGATACCCGCGCCAATCCGGGTCTCCGGAACGTCCTGCGCGGACAGATTCAATTCAACACGGGGCTGCAGGATGAGGCGCTGCGTGATGCGCTGGTCATAATAGCCCTCGATCCTGCCGAGCAGTTCGCCCTTGTTGGAGAGAAAGACAGCCGCCTCGGTCTCGAACCAATAGGGTGCGAGCCCTTCGATGCTGACAGTGGCGTAGGCGCGCGATGGATTGGGTTTGAAATCGTAGCGGATGCCGGCTTGAAGGTTCCAATAGGGATCGATCGCCCGGCTGTAGAGCGCCTGGACCTCGGCGGTTTCCATGAACGATCCGCTGCGGCCGCCAAGGACACCTTCGCCCTCGCTCTTGAGCGTCAACCGATTGACGTCCCCGCCATACCAGGCCTCCCCGTCCCAGCGGTAGCCGTCCTGGCCCTTGCGAAACTGATACTCCGCGACGTTGAACATGATCTGGTAAAAGGGCAGTCCCCCTTGCTCGCGCATCATCTCCATGTGCGATCGCGCCATCTCGGCCGCGGGAAACTGCCTGTCGGCATAGCGGTCCGTCGGTGGCTTGGGCGCAGGCGCGTTGCCGGCGGGCAGCGCGGTGCCGGTCATTTGAATCCCGGGCATCGTGCTCATGTCATGGCCGGCATGCTCGTCTGACATATCCATGCCCGGCATCGCGGGACCGGGAGGCGTTTTGGCGCCATTCGACATGTCCATACCGGGCATGGCGCCATGGTCCATCGCCGGACCGGCATTCTTCTCGACGGGCGTGCTCTGCGGCGACGCCATCCCGGGCATGGCCGAATGATCCATGCCTTGCATGTCGGGGGCCATCGCCGGCTTCGCCGGTGCGGCCCGAGGCGGCGTCTTCCGGCGCACCGGCACCTTGGTCTTTTTCGCCGGCTTCTTTGCAGCAGTCTGCCCGGCGGGCATCTTCATGCCGGGCATGCTGGAATGGTCCATGCCCTGCATCGGACGATCCTGGGCCAGCGCCGGTGACGCAAGGAGGATCGCCGTGCCGGCACAAAGCAGCGCGAACGGGCGGATCATGCGGCCTCTCCCTTCGGACGGACGCTCACGACGCGCATCATGCCCGCATGCATGTGGTAGAGAAGGTGGCAGTGGAACGCCCAGTCGCCGACGGCGTCCGCGGTGAAGTCCCAGGTAACCTTGCCGCCGGGCTGGACGACGACGGTGTGCTTTCTGGGCGCATGATCGCCATGCCCGGTCACCAGCTCGAAGAAATGCCCATGGATGTGGATCGGATGCGCCATCATGCTGTCGTTGATCAGATTCAGGCGAACCCGCTCGCCCTCGATGAACGGAATGGGATCATGGACGTCCGACATCTTCTCCCCGTCGAACGACCACATGAAGCGCTCCATGTTGCCGGTCAGGTGGAGATCGAGGCTGCGGGACGGCGCGCGCACATCGGGATTGGGCGCCAGCGCGATGAGGTCCCTGTAGACAAGAACCTTGTGCCCGACATTCTCGAGCCCCTGGCCCGGCTCGCCGGTCCGGTCGACCGGCATTGGCGAGATCGTCTGAACGCCAGGGGTTCTCTTGACCTGCGGCGCGTTCGAAAAGTCGCGCATCTTCATCGAGCCCATGTCCATCGCAGGCGCGCTGCCCGGCGCGGCACCGGCCGAACCATGGTCCATTCCGGCCATCGCTCCGCCACCCGCCGCCATTCCCGGCATATTGGGATCCATGCCCGCCATCGCCGCGTGATCCATAGCCGGCATTGCGTCGCCATGGGCCATGCCGCTCATCGCCATGGCGGCGGCAGAGGCTGCGAGCTTCGCTGACGGGTTCTTCTCGGCGGTGGGATCGACGCCGCGCGGCGGGACCATGCCGCCTGCGGACATATCCATCCCTTCCATGCCCGGCATGGATGACATGTCCATGCCCATGTCCTTCATCGTGGCGAGCGGCCGTGCGCGCAACGGCGGGACATCGGCCGTCATTCCGGCGCGCGGTGCGAGGGTCGCTCGCGCCATACCCGACCGATCCGTGGCTTCGCCAACCACGGTATAGGCGCGGTCGTCGGCGGGCGTGACGATCACGTCATAGGTCTCCGCAACGCCGATCTGGAATTCGTCGACGGTCACCGGCCGGACATTCTGCCCGTCAGCCTGAACCACGGTGAGGGTAAGGCCGGGAATGCGAACATTGAAAATGGTCATCGCCGATGCATTGACGAAGCGCAGGCGCACCCGCTGGCCCGGCGTGAACAGCGCCGTCCAATTGTCGCGCGGCCCGTAGCCATTGACCAGATAGGTGTAGGCTGATCCCGTCGTGTCGGAGATATCGGCCGGGTCCATCCGCATCCGGCCCCAGTCCAGACGGTCCTTGAGCCGTTGATCGCTTCCTGCCAGGAGACCCGCCAGGGTCTGGCGCTGGAAATTGAAATGCCCCGGATTGACCTTCATCCGCCGGAAAATGGCCTCCGGCGAAATCGAACTGTGATCGGCGAGGACGATGACATGCTCCCGGTCGGATTGGACCGGATCGACGCCTGCGGGATCGATGACGATGGGTCCGTAATGGCCAAGCTGCTCCTGGAGACCCGAATGGCTATGGTACCAGTAGGTGCCGCTCTGGATGATCGGGAATTCATAGGTGAAGGCCGATTTCGGCCGAATGCCCGGAAAGGATACGCCCGGAACGCCATCGAATTGCGGCGGCACCAGAACACCGTGCCAGTGGATCGAGCTGTCTTCCTCCAGGTCGTTGGTGACGTGCAGCCGCACCGTCTGTCCTTCGCGCAGGCGGATCAGCGGAGCGGGAACCGTGCCGTTGATTCCGATCGCGCGGGTTTCGCGGCCATCGACGAGCATCGTCTGCCGCGCGATCGTGAGAGCGATGTCGTCGCCGGAGACGACCGGAAGCGGTTTGGCGATGCCGGCCGAGACGGGCTGGGCCCATGCCGGCATCCAGCTGGAAAGTGCCAGGCTGCCTCCGGCCAACGTAGCGCCGCGAATGAGGTCGCGGCGATTCAAGACCGGGCTCATGCAATCTTCCCTTGTTCGGCCGTCAGCCTCGCATTCGCTATCGGCCGACGAGCATTGCTCTCTATGTCTTCCTTACGCACGCCTGACCCCTACCCCTCATCTTCAGCCATAATTTCGGCGAGCCGATTTCGCGCACGGTACAATCTTGTTTCAACAGCTTTGGAACTGATCGACAATATCGCAGCCGTATCCGCCTGGCTCAGACCCTCGACCGTGCGCAGCAGCAGAACCTCCCGCAACGGCGCGGGCAATCCCTCGATCGCCGCCGTCAGCCGGCGCAACGATATGCGCGAAGAGACCGTCGCTTCCGGCGATGGAGCTTCGTCGGGAACATCGTGCGTTTCCTCTTCGGCATCATCGACCAGCCCGAAAATCTGCCGCACTCTGCGACGACGGCGCCAGTCGCGGCTCTTGTTGATCGCGATGCGCGAGAGCCAGGCGCGCAGGGGTCGCTGTCCATCAAATTTGCCGAGATGGTCGTAGGCGGACAGGAAGCTGTCCTGAGTCAGATCCAGCGCTTCCTCGACATTGCCGACCAGCCCGCGGATCAGTCGATAGACGGGGGCCTGGTGACGCTGCATGATTTCAGCGAAAGCGTCCTTGCGACCACCGAGGGTGAGCGCGGCGAGTTCGCCGTCAGAACACGCCTTGAGGTCCACCGCACCCGGATTCACCGAGTATCGTCGGTAAGCGCATGGACCACCGCCCGATCGAAGGTCTTGGCCTGGTCCGGCCTGAGAATCTGGCGCATCGCAAAAATATGCCCGAGCGTTTCCTTCTGGAGTTGCCCCATCGCCCGGTGAGATTGATCGACCGCCGCCTCGACCTGCGGCCCATTGCCATGTTCGAGCTCGATCGCAGCCGCCAACCGCGCATTGTCCGCGCGCAGCTCCAGTTCCAGCGCCTTGCGACGGACCGCGAAGCTTTGCTCAAGAATTTCGAGGTGCGCCCGCTGCGCATCGTCGAGATCGAGTTTGCGGTGCAGCACTTCGTGCAGCTCGACGCCAGCCACTGGCGGCCCAGGAAAAAGCTGCCGCCCCACGAACGCCCCGATCAAGGCGGCGGTAAAGGCCACCAGCGCCAGGAGAACAATCAACCGGGGCTTCACCGCGGGCCGACCAAGAGCGTCGACGGCGCGAGCGGATTAGCGGGACCGAAGGGCGACAGGGTGACTGATGCAACGGCCGGCGGCGGAAAGCCGGTGCTGACCACACCCAGCAGCACCGCGCCAAAGGCCGCCGCCATTCCCAGGCGAACTTGCGTAGCCACAGGAATCTGCGGGCGGGCCGCTATCCTGCTCAGCACAGCCTCCTCGAGCCCGGCCAGGCCGGGGTGCAGGGGCGCGGTGCGAAGTCGATCCAATAACGTGTCTAAATCTGTCGTCATCTCAATTTCCCAAATCCAGAGTACTCGGCTCTTCACCTGCCAACCACATGAGCGGTTGCTTGCCGAAAGCCCGGTCTGCGTGACTTACGGCATCGCCTTTTCCATATTGGGCATGTCCTTCATCATCGTATCATGGTCTTCCGGTGCGCTTGCCACCACGGCCTTATATTGCGCGGGCGTCATCCCGGGCAATTTGCGAACAAATGCGACCATGTCCCAGATCAACGTGTCGCTATGGGTTTTCCCCCAGGCCGGCATCGCGGTCAGCTTGACACCATGTTTGATGATCCAGAATTGCTCCTGCGCCGATCGGCGGCTCGCGCGGAACAGTTCGGGGGCCGCGGGATAGAGACCCTGGCTGATCTCGGACTTCTCCAGGCCCGGCCCAAGATGGCAGCCGCTGCACATCTCGGCGTAAAGCCCCGCCCCGCTCTGGACCCGCCTCACCGCCATCAGGTCTGCTGGAACACTGACATCTTTGGCGCGGGCGGCGATCGAACGATCGCGAAACTGCTCAATCATCCAGTAGATCGGCTTGCTATGGGGTGTGTCAGCCCCGATGTCGTAAACGCCGGCGTAGACGAAGCCGCCGGCCACCGCGCCGACGCCCAGTGCTGCCAGCACGACGAAGGCCGCGCTCGGCAAATGGCGCCGAAGTCTTCCCTGTCCTGTCTCAGTCATGGCGAGTTCTCCTGCGCGTGGCCCACGGCGCGTCACGTTCCGTCCATATGGTCATACGCACGCTGAGACCCCATCCCTCATTGGGCGTGAAGATCGCGTGGCCGAAAGCCGATCGCCTGGCGCACGACCGGCAGCCGCCGGCCCGATCGCCGGCTGGAAAAATTGGACCGGATGAGGGGTTTCAAACGGGGATGCGTAATAGCTTGTGACGGCAGCCCTGCCGCTCATGGAGAAACCAATGTTCCGAAAAGCAGCTTTTGCCATGGCCCTGACCGCCTCGGCCTTCATCGCCAGCGCCGCTCAGGCACACCCGAAGCTAACCAGTGCCACGCCGGCGGCCAATACGGTGGTGGCCGCGCCGAGCGAGATCCAGCTCGTCTTTTCCGAAGGGCTCGTCGCGCAATTCTCAGGGATCGACCTGACGATGACCGAGATGCCCGGCATGAAGATGGGACCCATGAAAATGGGGGGAATCAAGATCAGCCTGGCTCCCGACGGCAAGACTCTTGTCGGCGCGCTCGCCAAGCCATTGCCCGCGGGAACCTACAAACTCGATTATCATGTCGTATCGACCGACACCCACCGGGTCCAGGGCAGCTATACCTTCAAGGTCAAATAGGCCTTGCCGGACATAGTCGCCGTTCTGGTCAGACTGGGACTGTATCTCGACCTGATGCTGTTATTCGGGTTGCCGATGTTCGGTCTCTGCCTATTGCGCGGGGCCGAGCGGGAATCCGGCTCGGTCCTGTCCTTTCGTCCGATGCTCGCCATTCTCGCGTCGCTCGGCCTTGGCCTCTCGCTCCTGGGCATCATGGTATTGGCAGCCTCGATGGGAGGCACTGCGATCGGGCAAATCGATCGGGCTACGGTTGAGCTGGTGATATGGCAGACCGCGATCGGCACTGCCTGGCAGGTTCGTATGGCCGCGCTCCTGCTGGTGCTTGGATTTTCTCTCTTCGGTTGGAGACGGCCTGCGTTCGGGCTGTGCTCGCTCGCGATCGCCGCCACAGCCGCCCTCGCCACGCTGGCCTGGACCGGCCACGGCGCGGCCGATGAGGGCACGCTGGGCTGGTTCCATTTGGCTGCCGACATCGTCCATCTATTGGCTGCGGGCATCTGGATCGGGGCTTTGTGCGCCCTGTGCCTCCTGATCTTTCGGCCTGCCAGAAACGTGACGCGGGACCATCTCCGTCTCTCGCATCGCGCACTGCACGGCTTTTCGACGATCGGATCGATTGTGGTCGGCCTGCTGATCGTGTCCGGCCTGATCAACGCTTGGATATTGATCGGTCCCACGCGGCTGGGGTCGCTGTTCACGAGCCTCTATGGTCTCTTGCTGACGGCGAAGCTTCTGCTGTTCGGCGCGATGCTGCTGCTGGCGGCCGCCAATCGCTTCAGGCTGACGCCCAGGCTGGCGGCGGCCATCGCGGCCGGCGACACCGCCACCGCGATCCGGTCGCTACGGATCAGTCTCGCCGTGGAAACCGGATGCGCGTCGGCCATCCTGGCGCTGGTCGCCTGGTTCGGGCTTCTGGCGCCGCCCGCCGCCGGGGTATGAAGACGGCCGATCACGGCAGCGCGCGTGCGATGGCCTTGATCGCCTTGAGGCCTGAACCGAACCGCGAAATCGCGTCCTTGTGGCGTTCGAGTTCGCCATAGGAGAGATAGGCGATTTCAAGATCGGCGACCCGGCTGAACGCGGGGCGCGCCAGTTGCGCGCGCACTTCGCTTTCGCGGGCATCGGGCGCAACCAGGAAAAGTCCTGCCGTCGTGTGGAGGTCGCTGCCGCTCAGCGCCAGATCGAGCATGCGCACGATGCCCGAATAAATCGAGGTCGAGTGCTCCACCTCGAAGGCGGCGGCGACACTGTCGCCTTTCGGTTCGAGCCACAAGACATCGATCAGGCGTATCGCGTCACCCCCGGTCGAGGTCGTGATCGATGGAGGGAGGCTCGCGAGGCAGCGGGCGCCGAGGGGCACACCCTCATGCAGGCGACCCCGATCATTGGCCGCGATCCAGACATCGTAGCCGAGCGCATGGCCGATATCGCGCAGCCACGCCTGGATTTCCGAATGGGTCCGATCGCCCTCCCCTTGCTTCAGTAGGGCTTTGTCGAGCGTCTGTGCTTCGGCGCGGGCCTGTTCCAGCCGCGTCGCCCATGTCCCGACCGATTGGTCCTCGTCGTCGCGCGGCGGAGCCGGATACCTGCCCGAACCGATATCGAACAGGAGCCCTCCGATCGCGCCCAGATCGTTCGACAGCAAATCGCGAAACTGCTCGTTGAGATCGAGCACGCCCGCCCGCATCGCCAGAAAATGCGGCCAGCTGCCAAGCTTCACCTTCCCGCCCGTGAGCTTGTTGTAGCCGTTGACGATCGCCGTGTTGAATGGCGGCACCAGCGTCGGATGCAGGAAATAGAGGAGATTGGCGACCGCGGGTCCAAGACCCTTGATGTTCAACCGGTCGATCGCGTGGATCCCGGCGATGATCTCCTCGGCCGTATCGCAGCAGGCACAATGATCGAGCAATCGGCCGAAGGCCCGCTGGTTCGCTGGGTTCTCATAGATGTCGGGAATACGAAGCTTGGGCTTCCACAGGAACGCGTGATCGGCGCCCTTGAAGATCTGGCGTTGTTCGGCAACCGAGTGGACCACCGTTTCGAGCGAGGAACCGCGATAGGCTACCCCGAACCGGCCGGCCTCGATCTCGGCAACGACCTGCGTGAGCCCGCGGCGGATCGAACGGAAATTCTTGATCCGCTCGTCCCACAGGAACCAGCTCCGATAGGTCGCATTGGGGTCGTCCCGCCATCGCTGGATCAGTTGCCGCGCCAGCACCTCGAAATCGGCCAAACTCAGTCCCCCTCGCTTATTGTTCGTGGCAGCGCCGCGTGCCGCTCATGAGCTCAAAGACATGGCGGTTTTAGCTGGCGAACACGAGCAGATCGCCACGTCCGTGTCGCACCATCAGGACCGCCGCGATCGCGACCCGCCAAAGCCCGATCCGCAGCCGTATCACGTCGAAAATGATTTCGTCGATGCCCAGGCTTCACGCGGAGTAAGAAGCATCCGCCACAGGGCGGGCGGAAGGGAGCGCGATCTGTAGTTCGATCATTGTCCTGCCCCTGCTTCTTCCGCCCGCCCACCTTCGCGCCACGCTGCGACCCGTGGGCAACCAGTCTGAACGCGGCCATTGGCCACCTTAATTTAATTACGCATGGCGGGCGCAAAACCCTCATGGCAGAGCACGAGTTCGCTGCTCCGAGTGCCAGCACATCCAACCAATTGAGTAGCGAATAGAGAAGCATAAGACGCGAGGATGTCTCGCCTGAGCCTCTGATTCGTCCTCGTAACATTACGCATATTGAGTCGGGAGCCGGGTCCATAGTTCTGGTGGCGAAGAAAGGTTCTTCACCGCCAGGTTTCCTCGGCGGGTCTTGTAAACTCAGCCAAGGAGGCTTCCACCATGTTGCTCAAGAAGAAGATCACCATCGCGCTTGCTGGCCTCGCCGTGCTCGGCGCCGCGCCCACCTTCGCCCAGGGCATCGGCCACAGCTTTTTCATGCGCGGATCGATCGTCGGCAAGGACACGACCGGAACGGTCGTTTGTGTCGGCAAGGCCGATGGCGCGACAGTCGGACAGGTGCTCGAGGTCTACCGTGTGGAAACCACACCTGGACCTTCGAAGACCCCCGGCGCGGGCTTCCGTCGCGTGGCCGTCGGGCACGTCAAGATCGATCACATCTTCGATGACCATTTCGCCCATGTGAGCATCGCCGACGGCACGCCCGCAGTCCACGACATTGTCGAGCTCCGCAAGAAATAAGGGGGTGCCGGGGAGGGGCTTGCCGTTCCCCATGATGCCTGATGGCGGCCGCAAGCGACGACAAGTCGCGGGGCGTTTGAACGGACAGGAGAGCGGCGATGATCGACCAACGTCCAAATATTTCTCTTGACCCTGGACCTAGGTCCAAGCGGCACGGTGCCTCCGAGACTTGCCATGTCACGGCTTAGAATCGGTGAACTGGCCGACGCTGCCGGGGTTCGAAAGGATACCATACGCTATTATGAGCGAACCGGCCTGCTCCCCGCTCCGCAACGGACCAGTGCAGGATACCGCGTCTATCATCCGTCTGACGTCGATCGCATCAAGTTCGTTCGCACGGCACAGGGGCTCGGTTACACCCTCACCGAAACGCAGGCGCTCCTGCTGGTGCGGGCCGGTGACATTCTCGGTGGCTCGCAGATCCTCGCCGTCACGCGGCTCAAGCTGCGCGAAGCACAGGCCAGGGTCGAACAGCTCGAGCGGATCGAGACACGTCTCGCGCAGTTGGGCGAAGCGCCCGCACACGAGACCGAAAGCGACACCTGCCCGCTCCTCTTCCTGGTCCGGGACGGGCGGCTGTCTCCATTGGCCGCAGAACAACAAGAGCAAATATCCGTGGGAGAGGACCACACCACCTCAACAGGGAAGGACTGAACATGAAATATTCTATCTCGCTGGGACTGCTCCCGCTGGCGCTGCTCGGCGCATGCGCGACCATTCCGCCGACCAGCGCACAGATCGAGAGCTGCAAGGCCATGGAAGACAATATGGGTCTCGCAACGCCCCATGATCACAACGAGATGAAGGGACAGGGGCGCAACCCGATGAATCTCTCGCACGATCGCTGCCTGCAGATTCTCAAGCAGCAATGACACCCTGATCCGTCGGTCGAGCACGCTTATCAAGCTCGTCCGACGGAATTTGCGTTCGACCGCTCACTCTCATTCGGAGACACATCATGAAGACGCACCTCACGAATACGACCGGGAAGATCGTCTCGGGTCTCACAGCCCTTGCGCTTCTCGGAACGCTTGCCGCATGCGGCAAGAAGACCGACGGCACGCAAAACCAGGCTGCCGCCAATGCCTCTGCAAGCGCCACCGACGCGCCTGAAAACGACAGCGCCGCCGCCACGGACTCTGTCGCGACCGACAACGCGACGGCCGATATGGACGAGCGCCACCGTCAGGACATGGACCACAGCGACATGCGCCGTGGTGGGCCGATGATGCCCAATGGCGCACCGGCAACGGGTACGCCCGACAGCAATCAGTCCGCCCCGATGAAGGATATGTAAGCAGAGCGGCCCCCCCCCCCCGGCGCTGCCCGAACCGAGCAAGACCAATCCGAAGGATGATGCCGCGACCTGCCGAATGGTCGCGGCAGCGGAGACCCGCCATGACATATTTCACGATCGGAAAGCTGTCGCGTGCGCTCGGCGTCCGTCCCGACACCATCCGCTATTACGAGCGCAACGGTCTGCTTCCGCCGCCCGCCCGGTCTTCCGCCGGCTACCGCACCTATGGCGACGCCGATCTCGAGCGCGTGCGGTTCATCCGCAAGGGACAGCATCTCGGATTCACGCTTCGCGAAATCGGAAGCCTGCTCGATTTGCGCGCGTCCGACACCGCGACGACCGCCGATGTCCTGGCCATCACTGAGGGCAAGATCGCTGAAGCCACCAGCCGCATCGATGATCTGACCCGCATCAGGACTGCCTTGACGGCCCTTGCCGCCCAATGCTCGATCGACATTCCCATCGCGGATTGCCCGATCCTCGCGCATCTCGCGAGCATCTCCAGGGACGGCGCACCAGAAGACGGAGACCCTTCCGCCACCGGCGCGGTGAAGGCGCCCTCGTGAGCACTATTGATCGGCGCCCTGTCTCGTCGCTGCTTTGCGCGAGCCGGTCCCGATCGCGTGCGCTCCGCCGCCGAGCAGGTTTGGCCTTGGCTATGGTTGCTGCAGTCGGCGGCCTGACCCAGCCGTCAGTTGCCGAGAGCCCGCCGGCCCAGGGTCGTGGCACGAAAACGGATCTCGTTGGCGTCTGGTCGTTCGACGCCCGGTCCGGATGCGAGACCGGCACAGCCTGGGAGTTCAGGGCAGACGGGTCTTACAACGAACTCCGTTTGCCCGACCGGAGACCGCGGGCCGCCGGGAAGTGGTACGAACGCGGTGACACCATCTTCTATTCCCTGGCGCGGGCGGAGACCGCCGCCCCGGGGCCGCCTGACAAACGCATGGTCATCATCGAACGCGAACCCGATCGCCTCGTCGCATTGGGCGGCCGCAGGGTTCGCCACGTGATGCACCGGTGTCCGTGATGACCGAGAGCCTCATCGTGGAGGGCATCCACTGGATCACGCGGGCCATCGAAGTCACGGGGACGGCGATCATCGTCATCGGCGCGGGTTCTTCGCTGATCAGATTCCTGCAGCAATCCGTGAAAGGCCCGATCGACCAGCACGTGGTAGGCAGCTTCAGGTCGAGCCTTGGCGAAGCCATTCTTCTCGGACTCGAATTCCTGGTCGCGGCCGACATCATCAACACCATCGCAATCCAGCCCACGCTCAGCAGCCTCGCGGTCCTTGCCGGCATCGTGCTGATACGAACCTTCCTGAGTTTCTCGCTTGAGGTCGAGATCAAGGGCCGCTGGCCCTGGCAGAGGGTGATGGGAACCCCACGCGATGATTGAGACCGGCGCTCGTGCCGCAGCATTTTACAGCGTTGGGCGACCTGGGCTCAGGCGGGATCGGTGGCGCTCAGAGGCCTTGCCACAGCAAACCGTTCGTAGCCGTGCATGGTATCGGCCGCATTCGCTGTCCTGGCGATCCTGGAATCGCATCCTTGTTCGCGGCTGCTCCTTGGCTCTCGCCCCGCAGCACCGGCACAGTAGGGAATTACGTATATTGGCCAAAATCTATCTGTGGTCCCTCAGGACCGTGACCAGCCGAATGATCGGCCAGGTCATTACCACGGAGTATTGATCATGATCATGACACGTTCTTCCCGCTTGCGCGCGCTTGCGCTGGCAGGTTCCATCTTGCTGTCGCCCGCGATCGCTTCCGCCCAGGGGCAGGCCGCCGGCCAGACCTCGACCCAGCCCGCGCCTCCCGCCGACGCGTCGATGCCGGCAGGCGGCATGATGGAGAAGCACGACGCGATGCCTGGCATGGCCGGCATGCCGATGCAGGACGACAAGATGCCCGCGGCCATGCCGCCGATGGCGAAGAAGGCCGGATGCTGCGGCATGAAGAAGAAGCCGATGGCCAAGCCCAAGGCCGCCCCGCACCGCCATGCGAAACCCGCCGCCGCGAAGCCGGCACCGATGCCGGCCGACAAGCCGATGCCCACGAAGGACGATATGTAAGGAAGTCCTCAGGTGACGCGCCTTCACAGCAACATCACCGGCCTCAAGCTGTCGCGGGCTTTGAGGAGCGGTACCGCACTCGCGCTGGCGATGATCTCAGGGTCACCGCCAGCGTCAGCGCAGATGGCCGAGTCCGAGCACGCGTCGCATCATCCAGGGGGAGCAGCCGCCGCGCCGGCCGCGATGCCTTCGGGCAACACGATGGGGGCAGCAGCTCCGGCCGCAGCGAAAGCTGCCGATCCCATGGCGGCGATGATGAAAGGGATGATGGCGCCGTCGCCGGGTGCCAAAATGGGCGCGGGGCCGGCGGGATGCTGCGGGAATGGCGGCGCCAAACCCTTCTACCCTTCGCTGATGGACTGGCCTGTCCTGACCGATGAGGCACGGCGGACGGTACGGACCGCGGCTCTCGCCCGCTTGGGGTCCGGCGCCGAGGTCCTGACCGCGGAGCAAGCCCGGCTTCACCACGCTCTCATGTCGAACGACACCAAAGGAGCCCAGGATGCGATCCGGGGCGCCCGCGAAGGCCTCGCACTCGCGGACAGCGGTGCAGGCGCGCTCAGGGGCCTCGAGGAGGGCCGCCCTCCCCGGCAGATTGCCCTGAGCTGGTTCAAGACCCAGGCGGGTCTGGCCGATAGCGACCGTATGGCCGCCGGTGGCGAGGCGGCCGGTCTTTCCTGGTGGCACCTGATCGCCATGGCGCTGCTGGCGGCGGCTCTGGTTGCAGCGTTGCTGCTGCGGTGGGCACGCCTGCGCCGCATCGCAAGTCTCGTCGAGCGGCTCGCACCGGGCGGGGCTCCGCCACCGGCCATTCCGGCCGTCTCTGCGGCGCCGGGCGCTGTCGTACCGGCGCCCGCTGCGCCGTCAGCCGCACCTGCACCCACAGGCGCGGCGCCGGCAGCGCCGCGCCTGTGGAAAGGCGTCCTGCGGATCACCGCGATTTTCGACGAGACCCCGAGCGTCAAGACGTTCCGGCTCATGGAGCCGAACCGCGGGCCGATGCCGTTCACGTTCCTGCCCGGCCAATATGCCTCGATAACCTCGGAAATCGAAGGCCAGAAGGTCCGCCGATCCTACACGATCTCGTCATCGCCCACACAGCGCGACTATATCGAGCTCACGATCAAGCGCGAACAATATGGGCTGGAATCGCGCCATCTCCATGATCACGCCGCCACGGGCGACCTTCTCGAGATTGCGGCGCCCGCGGGCCGGTTCTTCTTCACCGGCAAGGAGGCGGAGGGCATCGTCCTGATCGCCGGCGGGGTCGGCATCACCCCGATGATGAGCGTGCTGCGCAGCCTGACCGACCGCTCCTATGAACACGACATCTACCTCCTCTACGGCGTGAACACGCCGACGGACCTGATCTTTCGCGAGGAATGCGACTATCTGGCGCGGCGCCACCGCAAACTTCACATCATCTCCATCGTCGCAAAGCCCGATGGCACCGACTGGACAGGACCTGCCGGCTATCTGACGGCCGATTTCATCGCCGCGTCCGTTCCCGAAATCGCCAGCAGGCGCGTTCACCTGTGCGGCCCGCCGCCGATGATGGACGCGGTGAAGGCGGCGCTTGCGCAGCTCAAGGTGCCGGCGGAGCAGGTAAAGACGGAGGAATTCGCGCCCCCCAAGGGCGGACCCGTCCTTGAAGATGAACCGGCGGAGACCGCGACCGACAGCTCGGCATCGGCCGCCCCGCAGACGCCGCCCGCCATTCCTTCCGCGCAGGCGACGATCGCTTTTTCGAAGTCCGGCAAAAGCGGTGCACTCGCACCCGATCAGTCCGTGCTCGAGGCGGCGGAGGCCATTGGCGTGGCCATCGACTATGAATGCAGGGTCGGCATCTGCGGAAGGTGCAAGGTCCCGCTGCGGCAGGGCCAAGTGACGATGGAAGTGGAAGACGCTCTCGCCGCCGACGAGAAGGCCGACGGTATCATCCTCGCCTGCCAGGCAAAATCGGTGGGCGATCTCGTGGTGGACGCTTGAGATGACCGAAACCGAGAAAGTAACGGTCGGCGCTCTCTTGACCGCTCTTGCGCTGCTGGTCCCGGCCTTCCTGCTGCATTCCGCGCCGCGGTTCCCCGGGAGCCTGGCGGGAGGCCTGTTCGGCATCGCCGCCGCCCTGCTTTTCGTGCTCCTGCTCGTCTACAGCATCGTGAAGCGGCAGGCGTGGGTCAAGCAGCGCACGCAGCGTCTCGTCTCGCTTGGCGGACTGCTCAGTTTCCATGTGTATGCCGGCGCGATCGGCGCGCTGCTCGGGATTATCCATTCAGGGCACAAGTTTCAAAGTCCGATCGGCATCGCCCTCGTGATCGCGATGCTGACAGTCGTCGTCACGGGCTTCATCGGCCGATATTATCTGGCGCAGGTCGGCCAGGAATTGCGGTTTCAGCAAAAGGAACTCAAGGTCCTGCGCGACCGCTATGACGTCCTGGCGGCCGTATCGGCCGATCTGCACGGTCAGAACATCGTTGATCCATCAGGACTGCCGCTAGACTCGCTGCTCGGCGCGATAGCCGATCTCGAATTCACGATTACCGCACGCGACGTCATCAAGGCCACGCTCGACAGGTGGATCGTCGTGCATATCGTCGCGGCGATCATCATGTACGGATTGCTGACGATGCACATCTGGAGCAGCATCTACTTCGGCCTGCGGTGGTGGCCATGAACCGGACGACCATCGTCTATCTGATCCTTGCGACGCTCGCGGTGGCCGCCGCGATCGCCGTCCCCCTCACCATCTACCGCTCGGGCAGCACCGCGCTGCCGCAATGGGCGTCGTCGGTTCGACCCGGGCCGCTATCGAACGCCCATGCATTTCTCGAAGGCAAGTGCGAGAGCTGTCACACGCCCAATCGCGGGATCAAGGCCGAAACCTGTATTGCCTGCCATGCGTCGGCGCCGGAATTGCTTATGAAGCCGGAGACCGCCTTCCACGTTAACGTCACGGAATGCGCCGGCTGCCATGTCGAACATCAGGGGAGAGACATTCGGCCGGTCCGCATGGATCATGCCGTACTCGAGAAGATCGCCCAGCGTGGCATGAACCATCCCGCGGGGCTCGACTGCCAGTCCTGTCATGCCCCCCGGGACACGCATAAGGGCTTCTTCGGCACGGACTGCGCCAGCTGCCATCTCACGAGCAGCTGGAAGATCAGCGGATTTCTCCACCCCAGCCCCAAATCAACCGAATGTTCGCAGTGCCACAAGCCGCCGCCGAGCCATAACATGATGCACTTCGAAATGATGGACAAGACGATCACCGGCGAGAAGAGCGCCCGCGTGGAGCAGTGCTTCGCGTGTCACCAGACCGACTCATTCAACAATATCAAGGGTGTCGGCATGGTGAAGGTCCATTGACCCGTCATAGGGGTGTACCGGCAACAGTCGCTACGCGCGCTTTACTCCAGCCCGAAAGAGCAATTCGAGGATTTCCCGGAGTTGGAAAGGGCGCTGCCCGACAGCTTTTCCTCGCGCCACGTCCGTTCGCGCGAAAATGCCGCTGCCCGCAGACCACATTCACGAAACCGAACTCAAGGATCCGTAACCGGCCGACCAAAGAACTGGAAAAATGGGACCAGCGTGCACGAGAACCCCGTTGGCGCGCGAGCCGGATTCCCAACAGGACGGCCCTTTGATGAAAGCTCCACGCCCAAAGGCGTCTCGCACCCGCCGATTGCGACGCATCCGCCAAATATTTGGCCCAGGATTTATTGCCGGAGCCGCCGACGACGATCCCAGCGGGATTGCAACCTATGCGCAAGCCGGCGCGGCTTATGGATATATGCTTGGCTGGACCATGCTTCTCACCTGGCCGCTTGCCGCGGCCGTGCAGGAGATCTGTGGTCGAATAGGGCGAAGTACCCGCGCCGGGCTGGCTGAAACCATTCGTCGTCGTTGTCCATCACCCGTTCTAAGGCTCGTTGTCCTCCTCCTGTTCATCGCAAATATCATCAATCTCGGGGCCGACCTGGGTGCAATGGGCTCGGCGATGTCTCTCATAGGCGGCGGTCCCCCGCACCCCTGGGTGATCGTCTTTGCGCTTGCTTCAACATTGCTCGAGACGTTTGTGGACTATCAGCGATATGCCCGGCTCTTGCGATGGATGACCCTGGCGCTCCTGGCTTATGCGGCGACGGCATTTGTGGTGCATGTATCCTGGGGCTCGGTCTTGCGCGGGCTTGTAGTACCAGCCATGCCCGGCTCGGGAGCGTGGATGCTGGTGGCGGCGATCTTTGGCACCACGATCAGCCCCTATCTTTTCTTTTGGCAGGCCTCGCAGGAAGCCGAAGAAGCGGGCCTGGCCAGCGCTGGTGATGCGGAGCCAGGGCCAGACTGGCAAGTGCGCCGTATCCGACTGGACAGCTGGCTCGGAATGCTGTTCTCGAACGTCATTGCCATCTTCATCATCGTGACGACGGCCGCAACTCTGAATGTCGCTGGAACCACCCAGATTGATACGGCTGCTCAAGCGGCCGAGGCGCTTCGACCGCTTGCAGGCGATTTTGCCTTCGCGCTTTTCGCTGTCGGAATCATCGGGACCGGCATGCTCGCCATTCCGGTGCTCGCCGGCTCTGCGGCCTATGCCGTTTCTGAAGCATTTGGTTGGCGGACCGGCCTTGCGCAAAGCGCTGGGCGGGCCAAGGCCTTCTATGGCGTAATTGCTGCCGCGGGGTTGCTGGGTGTGCTTGTGCACTTCTCCTCGATCGATCCGATGAGGGCATTGCTATGGAGTGCTGTCGTCAACGGCTTTGTTGCAGCCCCACTTATTGCCCTGGTGATATGGCTCGGCTCGGATTCCGAAGCGATGAACGGCCAGCCCATTCCTCGGCGGCTGCAACTGCTCGGTGGCGCAGCCTGTCTGGTCATGGTCGGTGTTGCCATAATGACCACAGTTTCGTGGATCGCCCCGACCGCGCGATAAATGATGATGATCCCCTGGCGATCCAGCGCTCGCACGCACAGATCAAGCTTGGCACGAGATTGACGCGTTCCGCCCTCAGCAATTTCAGCATCGTGAATCCGGCCGACGCGCGGCCTGGCTCAGGCGACGCCGGTCAGCAAGTCCTGCGCACATTACGTAACGCGACGTGTGTGTGCTTGCCATAAATCGAAGAAATGCAAGCCAATCGCCCAAGTCACCGCGCCAGCATTAACGCCGTCAGGCCGGCGCGGCCGCGCAATCCTGTGTCCAAGCTGCTCAGGCGTGGAGACAGAATATTGGCCTTGACTCTGGACGGTGGTCGAAGCCCGACAACATGGTCGGATCATGAACCCCATTGCTCGGCAACCGTCGTCTTGCCGCGGCGCGAACACGAGGGAGCAGCGGACGCGGCCCCCAAGGCGGCATGAGTCGCTCTGAGAGATATTTTCATATTTGAGGTCGAGCATGAACCACTCTGTGATCATTCCCCCGCTCAAGCGTATCGCTGTCGTAGGAACCTGCATTCCAAGGCAGTGTGGCATCGCCACCTTCACCAACGATCTGCAGCAGGCGTTGAAGAACTGCGATTCCGATCTCTCTTCAATGACGATCGCGTTGACGGACGATGCCAACACTTACGCCTATCCGCCCGATGTCGCCCTGGAGATCCAGCAGGCCTCGCCCGCGTCCTATGCAGTCGCCGCCGACTTCCTCAACGTGTCGAACGTCGATCTCGTTTCTCTTCAGCACGAGTTCGGGATCTTCGGAGGTGAGGCCGGTGAATTCATCCTTGGCCTTCTCAGCGGCCTCAACGCTCCGATCGTCACGACGCTGCACACCGTACTGGCCAACCCCAACCCTGCACAACGTCGCGTCATGGATGGCATCATCAAACACTCATCCCGCCTCGTCGTCATGGCGGACAAAGGACGGCGCATTCTGCAGGACGTCTATGATGTCCCGACCGAGCACATCGCCGTGATACCCCACGGCGTTCCGGACCGCGCCTTTATCGATCCGGCGATGGCGAAGCACAAACTGGGACTTGCAGACCGGACCTTGTTGATGACCTTTGGCCTGCTTGGTCCAGGCAAAGGTATCGAAACGGCAATTCGCGCAGTGCCGGCACTCGTTCGCGACCATCCCAATCTGCTCTATATGATTGTCGGCGCGACCCACCCCAACCTCGTTAGGGATGAAGGCGAACGCTATCGCGATAGCCTCGTTGCACTCGCAACCGAACTCGGCGTCATCGAGAATATTTGCTTTGTCGACCGTTATCTCTCACTGGATGAGCTGCTCGACCATTTGGCTGCATGCGATATCTACCTATCGCCTTACCCCAATGAAGCGCAGATCGTTTCAGGAACGCTCGCTTACGCTGTTGCCCTTGGTAAAGCGGTCGTCTCCACGCCCTTCTGGTATGCGCAGGAACTGCTCGCCGACCATTGTGGCGTGCTGGTGCCTTTTTCGGAACCGGATGCACTCGGAGCTGCCGTCGCTCGATTGATCGTCGATGGCGCGTCGCGTAGCGAGATTAGAACCCGCGCGTACGAGCGCGGTCGCGCGATGATCTGGTCGAGCGTGGCGAAGCAGTACCTGAAAGTCTTCTCCGATGTCCGATTTGAAAGACGCTCCGGCGCTTCTCGGGCTATACGTCCTGTAAATGACGAAGCCTGGAACAGGGCGCTTCCACCGATAAACACGGACCATCTCGCCGCTCTTACCGACATGGTCGGCGTAACCCAGCACACAAAATTCGCGGTTCCGGACCGGAGACACGGCTATTGCCTCGATGACAACGCGCGCGCGCTGTTGCTTCTCTCCGAACTATCGACGCTGCGTTCTCTTACTCCACACGAGGAGCAGCTTGCGTTGACATATGCCGCATTCGTTGAGCACGCCTGGTCGCCAAAGGATAACCGCGTCCACAATTTCATGGGGTTCGACCGCACATGGCTCGACGATGCGGGAGCCGACGACGCGCATGGCCGCACGGTCTGGGCGCTGGGGGCGGTCGCAATGCGAAAAGACGATCGATTCCTGGACGGATGGGCCGCCGCGCGCTTGCTGGAGATGGCGCCGGCGTTGGTAGCGCTGACCACGCCGCGTGCCTGGGCCTACGGGCTGCTCGGCATCTCAAAGCTTCTCCGGCGCTTCCCGGGCCATCGCAATCTGGAACAGCTGCGAGGAGAACTGTCCAATCGCTTGTTCCAACGTTGGTCTGACGCCGCCGCGCCCGACTGGATCTGGTTCGAAGACAGGCTCGGCTATGACAATGCCCGATTGTGTGAAGCTCTCATCGAAAGCGGCCATGACACTGGCAACGAGTCTCACCTTGATGCCGGCCTCGATACGCTGCGCTGGCTGATGACGCTGCAGACGGCTGAAGCTGGGCACTTTCGGCCGATCGGAACCGAAACATTTGGAAGCGACAGGCGGCGCCCGCAGCCGTTCGACCAGCAGCCTCTCGAGGCTTGTGCAGCGGTGAGCGCATGCCTTACCGCGGCCCGAGTCACCAGCGACGTCCGGTGGAAGCGCGAAGCGCGCCGGGCCTTCAATTGGTTTCTCGGGGCAAACGACCTTGGCATCCCCGTCGTGGACGTCGAACGAGGCGCCTGCTTCGATGGTCTCCATCCAGACCGGCGCAATGCCAACCAAGGCGCTGAATCGACGCTCGCATATCTTTCCGCACTGACCGCGATCCTGAGCACGGCCGAACAGGATAGCTCGTCGAGCAGAGCGGCACGCGTAGTCGAACTCTGCGCGGCCGGTACTAAGCCTCTCAGGCGGGTACCCAACGGGGTCCGAACAGGTCTTCCCGAAGACCGCCCAGAAGCTCAGCTTTCCTGTGGATGCCCAAATCCATGACGACGGTATCGGCTCAGCCGGCTGAAAAGGCCCGAGCGCTCAAAAGGTCCGCGACCGACTCCATCGGTCCGTTGGCGATGGATGCCGTACAGAAAGCTGAGGCATGAGCAGATGCGTATAGCGATGATCGGCCTCGGCAGGATGGGTGCCAATATCGCGCGCCGTCTGATGCGCGGCGGTCACGAGATCGTCGCCTATGATCGGAACCCGCCGCTGGTGGCCATGCTGGCCGGCGAAGGCGCGACCCCCGCCGCTTCGCTTGAGGAGGTCGCAGCCACGCTGGAGGGGCCGCGCATCTTCTGGGTGATGCTGCCAGCCGGACCGCCGACGGAGAGCACGATCGAGACGCTGATGGGCCTCGCCTCCCCAGGCGACATAATCATCGACGGCGGCAACAGCTTCTACAAGGACGACATCCGCCGGGCGAAGCTGTGCGCCATGAAGGGGCTCCACTATGTCGATGTGGGCACCTCAGGCGGCGTGTGGGGCCTCGACCGAGGCTATTGCATGATGATCGGAGGCGATGCTGCGACGCTCGTCAGTCTCGATCCTCTCTTCGAGGCCCTGGCACCAGGCTTCGGGACGATCGCACGCACGCCGGATCGCGGCGATCCCAACGAGGATGCCCGTGCCGAGAAGGGCTATATCCACACCGGTCCCGCCGGCTCGGGCCATTTCGTCAAGATGGTGCACAACGGCATCGAATATGGCTTGATGCAGGCCTATGCTGAGGGGTTCGACATCCTGAAGGGCAAGTCATCGGCCAAGCTGCCGGAAGACGAGCGCTTCGACCTCAACCTGACGGACATCGCCGAAGTTTGGCGTCGCGGAAGCGTCATCTCCTCGTGGTTGCTCGATCTGACCGCAACGGCGCTCGCGAAGGACCAAATGCTGGAACAATTCTCCGGCCAGGTCGCGGATTCCGGCGAGGGTCACTGGACGATCGAGGCGGCAATGGAGGAGGCAGTCCCTGCCTACGTGCTCTCAGCGGCACTGTTCGCGCGCTACCGCAGCCGCGTCGACACAACGTTCGGCGACAAGCTGCTCTCGGCGATGCGGTTCGGCTTCGGTGGCCATGTCGAGATGCCGCAATGAGCGATGCTCCGACTGCGCCCTCTGCCACCTTCGTTATCTTCGGCGCACTCGGAGACCTCGCCCGCCGCTTGCTGATACCCGCGCTCGTCAACCTCGCTCGGGCCGACTTGCTGAAGGAGGATTTGGCGCTCGTCGGTGTCAGCCATCATGACATCGACGACGAACAGCTGCGCGCGGCGCTTGACGAAGGCGTGGAGGACGATGCCAACTGGCAATGGCTCCGCAGTCGTATCCGCTATTTGAAAGGCGATTTCGCCGACCCGGCAATGTATCAGGGTCTCGGCCGCCAACTCGCCGGCAACGCGATATTCTACCTCGCCACCGCGCCGACTTTCTTCGGGACCGTCGTCAATCAGCTCGGCGATGCAGGACTGCTCACCGAGACCGATGGTTTCCGCCGCGTCGTGATCGAAAAACCGTTCGGGACCGACCTTGTCTCCGCGCAGGCGCTGAACCGGCAAATCCTTTCCCGCGCCAGCGAGTCCCAGATCTACCGGATCGATCATTTCCTTGGGAAGGAGACCGTGCAGAACATCATGGTCACACGCTTCGGCAACACCATGATGGAGGCCGTCTGGAACAACCGCTACGTTGACCATGTCCAGATAACGGCGGCCGAGGCAGTGACCGTCGGCACCCGCGGCAGATTCTACGACGCCACCGGCGCATTGCGGGACATGGTTCCCAATCATCTCTTCCAGCTACTGGCGATGATAGCGATGGAGCCCCCGATCAGCTTCGATGCCGATGCGATCCGCACGGAGAAGGAGAAGGTGATTGCCGCCATCCTGCCGATCGACCCGGCCGAGGCCATTCGCGGGCGCTA
Organism: Sphingomonas sp. PL20; assembly: GCF_017875905.1. NCBI lineage: Bacteria > Pseudomonadati > Pseudomonadota > Alphaproteobacteria > Sphingomonadales > Sphingomonadaceae > Sphingomonas > Sphingomonas sp. PL20. The sequence continues at coordinate 4,135,139 of NZ_JAGINH010000002.1, forward strand.
TTGCTCGGGCTCAGTCGCTGGCAAGGCCGTTCCCGCCTATCTCGACGAGCCCGACGTGGACCCTGCCAGCCGCACGGAGACCTTCGCCGCACTCAAGTTGCACGTAGAGACATGGCGGTGGTCGGGCGTGCCCTTTTATCTACGCACCGGGAAGGCGCTGGCGACCCGTGATACCGAGATCGTCGTCCAATTCCGCGACGTGCCGCTGGCGCTTTTCCAGGAGACGGTGGTGGACCGGCTGCCCCCCAACCGTCTTGTGGTGCAAATCCAGCCCGACGAGGGCATCAGCCTCGAGTTTGTGGTCAAGCGGCCTGGGCTCGTCGTGAACACTGCGCCAGTGGCAATGGATTTCCGCTACCGTGACCATTTCGACGTTGGCCACCAGACCGGCTACGAAACTTTGCTGTATGACGTGCAATCCGGCGACCAGACGCTGTTTCAGCGCGCCGCGCAAATCGAAGGTGGCTGGCGCGCTGTGCAGCCGCTCCTCGATCTGTGGACGCAGGGCACTCCCGAGGACTATGCCGCAGGCAGCGCCGGCCCAGAAAGTGCGGATGCGCTGATGCACCGCTCGCATCGACGCTGGCATCACCTGGGATGAGCAGCCCTATTCGCCTGATCGTCTCCGATATAGATGGCACGCTCGTCCGCCAGGACAAAAGCCTCTCCGAAGGCGTCATCTCTGCAGTTGGACGCGCCAGAGCAGCTGGTATTGCGGTGAGCCTGATCAGTGCTCGCCCGCCCAGCGGCATGCTTTGGATCGCGAGACGGCTGGAACTCACGGGCGTCATCGGCGCTTTCAATGGCGGCACGATCGTCGAGACGGATGGGGCTGTCATCTCGGCCGACCAACTCGATCCCGAGTGCGCCGCGCGGACGCTCGCCCTGCTCGAGCACCCAGCCGTCACGCCCTGGCTGTTCACGGGCGGCCTCTGGTACGCACGCGCGGCCGACGATGTGTACGTTCCGCGCGAGCGCCGCGCGGCAAACATCGAGCCGATAATCAGGGACAACTTCGCGGGATTGCTCGCACACACTGACAAGATCGTCGGCGTCAGCAACGACCAAGCACTCCTCGCGCGACTTGACGGCGATATCGCGGCAGCGCTCGGACGCTCTGCGACTGTCGGCCGTTCACAGCCTTACTATCTCGACATTACCGCCGCCCAGGCCAACAAAGGTGATGGCGTCGCCGCCCTGGCAGCCGCGATCGGAGTGCCGCTCGCCAACGTTGCCGTCTTGGGGGACGAGCGCAATGACCTTCCAATGTTCGCGCGCGCTGGCCTCTCAATTGCGATGGGACAGGGTCCCGACGCGGTCCGCTCAGCCGCTGACCAGGTGACTGTGTCGAACGAGGAGGACGGCGCTGCCCAGGCGATAGACAATATCATCCAGACGGAGGCTGCGAGATGATCCAGCCATTGTCGGTCGCGCCATCGATGTGCGCGACGAGGTGGCGCGCAAAAAATGTGCAGCGCCGCACGAGCCGGGCCAAAGGCGGATCCGCTGCGGCATCTTGGAAAGGCGCATCGCGTTCGGAGATCCACCAGAGCCGGCGATCGTGCCTTAGCGCCGCCTACCTGCCGAGCGACCGCACCCTGATTGGAGTCCACCGATGAAGCGACTTTTCGCCTTCGATCTCGACGGCACGCTGGCTGAAAGCAAGCAGCCGATCGACCAGAATATGGTCGAGTTGCTTGCCGCGCTGCTCGATCTCGTCGGCGTCGCGGTTATCTCCGGTGGCGACTGGCCGCAGTTCGAAGCGCAAGTCGTGTCGCTGCTGCCGAGCAGTGCCAACCTCCGGCAGCTCTTCATTATGCCGACGACGGGCACCAAACTCTACCGTTTCGAGAGCAGCTGGAAACCAGTCTATGCTGATGTGTTCGACCCCGACGAACGCCAGCGCATTCTGCGCGCGTTTGAACAGGCTCTGGACGAGATGGACCTGGCGCACGAGAAGATATGGGGCGAGCGGATCGAGGACCGCGGAAGCCAGATTACTTTCTCTGGACTTGGACAGGAGGCGCCGCTCGATGCAAAGAAAGCGTGGGATCCCGACTTCGCCAAGCGCAAGGCACTGCAGGCGGCGCTTCGATCACGACTGCCGGAATTGTCCGTCAACGTGGGAGGATCAACCTCCATCGACATTACTCGCCAAGGTATCGACAAGGCCTACGGAATGCGCCGTCTTTCCGAGGAATCCGGCATTCCGCAGTCGGCCATGCTGTTCATGGGGGACGCGATCTATCCCGGTGGCAATGACGATCCCGTTCGCGCAGCCGGAATCGACGTAATCCCCGTGCGAGACGTGGCGGAGACCCGAACCGCGATCATGGCAATCCTCGCTTGCCTCGCGCCTGATCCCGCTCTGGCCGAGCAATAACCACAGGTGCGAGATGACCCGCCGCCCGGGCGCGTCTCACGCCGGCCGGAACAAGAATTCTCCACCCGGCGGCCGACTATTCCCTGTGAGCCAAAGTGACCTACTCCATCACATCGAGGAGATTGTCGATCGATGCCGTAGCGAAGGCAGTAAAGCTGTCCGCCACGCCATAAGGGAGCAACATCGTCCGACCCTGAACAATCGCACCGCAACTGTAGACGACGTTGGGCACGTAACCGTCTCGCTCGTGGGGACTGGGGAAGAGCACCGGGCGCGGCGTGCGGGCCAGCAGCTTCGATGGGTCGTTCTTGTCGAGCAGACACGCGCCGATGCAGTAGTTTCGCACCGTGCCGACACCGTGGGTCATCACCAGCCAGCCTTCGTCGAGCTCGATCGGCGACCCGCAATTTCCCACCTGCACGAATTCCCAGGGGAACTTTGGCGTAATGAGCTTTTCGCCCCCTTCCCAGTTCAGCAGCTCATCGGAAAAATGTAGCCAGATGTTCTTGCTGTCCTGACGCCCAAGCATTGCGTACTTGCCCGCGATGCGCCGCGGAAAGAGGGCCATACCCTTTCCGCTCGAGGCGCGACCGCTCAGAACGCGCATGTCGAACGACCGAAAATCGGACGTCGTCAGCAATTCCGATCGCACTTGGCCCCCGCCGAACGCGGTATAGGTTCCATGATAGATCATGCTGCCGTCATCTTCGCAGAAGCGGACGAGGCGCGTATCTTCGATGCCTTGCGTTTGGCTTGGCAGTACCGGGAACAGCACGGTCTCCGAAATCGACCTGCCACCAGCGCAGCAAAGGCGCGCCGCTACGCCCTCACCTCTCGGACAGGTATCGATAAGGGGCGCTACCGATGTCGGACTGGCATCATCGACGACGAGCGCTCCTCCCGGCGTCCAGGTGCCAGTGCGGAACGTCACGGACGACACATGTCCCTCGCCAATTCCCCGCAACGAGATCACGAAACGGATGGTGCCTTCGGCAAGACCCGACTGGTCGGGATGGAGTACCGCGCTTGGATTGAACAAGGCGGCCGCCTCATATGCAAATTCCTCGCTGCAATAGGCACCGACCAATCGTCGTTGCGCAGCGTTCGTCCGATCAGCGCCTTTAATCCGACCGGCGATATCGTCGAATTGGCGAAGCAGCATGGCATCAACATCACGATGGTTCTCGTCCAGCGACAGCGTCACGCCTTTCAACTGGCGGGCCAACTCAGCCTCGTCGAGACCCATGATCAGGTCGACTGTCTCCTGCGTGCGGGATGGACCGTCGTCGAAGCCTCTGGGGTAACTCGGCTCAAATGGCCGGACGACAGTGCGTGATGGATCGGGTCGAAGCACGCGGTCGTAAAAGGTGAGCTTGGCGCGTTCGGTCATGCCGGCCGGTCTCCACCCAGGGCGCTGCCGCGACCAAGGAGATCTATGACCGCTTTGTGCCGGTCCCACGGTACGAGAAAACTCGCCCCGGGGTCGCGGCACGTGACCCGCCGACGTCGAGAGCCGAGGCTAACTCGATGCGAGAGCGGTTGTTCCGCGCAGGCTTTGAGCGAGCGCGCCGTCACTGGGCGCCGCCCTCGAAGTCGATCACGATCCGGCCTTCGATTTCGCCATGATGCATGCGCGCGAAGATGTCGTTGATATTCTCCAGCGTGTCCGTCGTGACGGTCGCGTGAACCTTGCCCTCGGCGGCAAAATCAAGGGCTTCCTGCAGATCGAGGCGAGTGCCGACAATGGAGCCGCGAACGGTGATCCCGTTGAGGACCGTGTCGAAGATCGACAGCGGAAAGTCGCCTGGCGGAAGCCCGTTCAACGCCACCGTGCCGCCCCGCCTGACCATGCCGAGTGCCTGCTTGAATGCGATCGGCGACACGGCGGTGACAAGTGCGCCATGGGCGCCCCCGATCTCCTTCTTGATGAATGCCGCGGGGTCGACGTTGCGCGCGTTGACGGAGAGATCTGCGCCCAGTCGCTCCGCGAGCGCGAGCTTGGCGTCGTCGATATCGACGGCCACGACATTGAGCCCCATCGCCTTGGCATATTGCACGGCCATATGCCCGAGACCGCCGATGCCCGAGATCGCCACCCAATTGCCGGGCCGTGTGTCCGTGACCTTCAGCCCCTTGTAGACCGTCACGCCGGCGCACAGGATCGGGGCGATGTCGATGAACCCGATATTGGCCGGCAGGTGACCGACATAGTTGGGATCGGCGAGAACATATTCGGCAAAACTGCCATTCACCGAATAGCCGGTATTCTGCTGGGCCTCGCAGAGCGTTTCCCATCCGCCGAGGCAATGAACACAGTGCCCGCAGGCGGTGTAGAGCCAGGGGACGCCGACACGGTCGCCCTCCTTCACATAGGTCACGCCGCTACCCACCGCGACCACATGACCGACACCCTCATGGCCGGGAATGAACGGTGGATTGGGCTTGACCGGCCAGTCCCCCTCGGCCGCGTGAAGGTCTGTATGACAAACGCCGGTCGCCGCGATCTTCACCAGGATCTGGCCCGGGCCAGGCATCGTGACCGGCACTTCCTCGATCACCAGCGGTTGGCCAAATTCGCGTACGACCGCAGCTTTCATGGTCTTGTTCATCGTGGTGTTCCTTGCAGAGGCGGCCGCGCGGATTGGCCGCGGCCTGGGTGAGCCGGGTCAAAAGAGGCCGAGGGCCGTCTCGTCGTAGCTGACCAGCAGATTCTTGGTCTGCTGATAGTGGTCGAGCATCATCTTGTGGTTTTCACGCCCGAACCCGGAGGCCTTATATCCTCCGAACGCCGCGTGCGCGGGATAGGCATGATAGCAGTTGGTCCACACCCGACCGGCCTCGATCGCGCGGCCCAGCCGATAGGCATGATTGCCGTTACGGGTCCACACACCGGCGCCCAATCCGTAGATGGTGTCGTTGGCGATCGAGATCGCGTCCTCGATCGTCTTGAACGGGGTCACCGACAGGACCGGCCCGAAAATCTCCTCCTGGAAGATCCGCATCTTGTTGTTGCCGACAAACACGGTGGGCTCGACGAAGAAGCCGTCGTCGAGCTCGCCTCCCGGACGGGCGCGCTGCCCCCCCGTCAGGCACTCGGCGCCTTCCTGCTTGCCGATGTCGATATAGCCCAGGATCTTGTGGAGCTGGTCCTCCGACGCCTGCGCGCCCATCTGCGTGAGCGGATCGAGCGGGTCGCCGACCCGGATCGCCGCGACGCGCGCGACCGCCCTTTCGACAAACCGGTCGAAGATCGATTCGTGGACCAGCGCGCGCGAGGGGCAGGTGCAGACCTCACCCTTGTTGAACGCGAACAGGGCGAAGCCTTCCAGCGCCTTGTCGAGGAAATTGTCGTCCTCGTTCATGACGTCCGTCAGGAAGATGTTCGGGGACTTTCCGCCCAGCTCCATCGTCTGCGGGATCAGGTGCTCGGCGGCATAGCCCATGATCTGCCGGCCGGTCGTCGTTTCGCCGGTGAAGGACACTTTCGCAATCCGCGGATTGGCCGCGATCGCGCGTCCGACCGACCCACCCGGTCCGGTCACGATATTGACCACCCCCGGCGGCAGGATATCGGCGGTCAGCTCGGCGAACAGCAGCAGCGAAAGCGGCGTCTGCGAGGCGGGCTTGATGACCGTGCAGTTGCCGGCCGCGAGCGCCGGGGCAATCTTCCAGGCCGCCATCAGCAGCGGGAAATTCCACGGAATGATCTGTCCGACGACGCCCAGCGGCTCGCGGAAATGATAGGCGATCGTCTTCTCGTCGATTGTCGAGATCGACCCTTCCTCCGCGCGGACGCAGCCGGCGAAATAGCGGAAGTGATCGATGGCCAGCGGCACATCGGCGGCGCGGGTCTCCCGGATCGGCTTCCCGTTGTCCATGGTCTCGGCCAGCGCGAGCAGCTCGAGATTGTCCTCGAGCCGGTCAGCCACGCGATTGAGGATCCTTGCGCGCTCGGCGGGGCACATGCGCGCCCAGCCCTCCTTCGCCCGGTGGGCAGCATCCAGCGCTGCCTCCACATCCTCTGGCGAAGACTTCGCGATCTCGGCCAGCTGCCGGCCGTTGATCGGACTATGGTCCGTAAAATATTCGCCGCGTATCGGCTCCACCCATCGTCCACCGATGAAGTTGCCATAACGCGACGGTGCGTGACCCTTCGCCCGGACGGTGTCGATCGCTTGCTGGAACATGAAACATCTCCGCTATACATGGCCCGGCGCCCAGGTGTGCGGCACCGCGGACTCAATATTCTCCCTCGCAGGAGGGCTGCGTTGCGGATGTGCGAGATGACGACTTTGCGAAGTATTGGGATTGTTACGTAGCGGCTGATAGAGCAATCCGGGGCCGGTTGGATGCGGTGTCGATCGGCAACAAGAAGCCGTGCGTCGCGACCGAACGCCGACACGGGCGTCAACGTCAGTAATAATCTGCGAGCGTCAGCAGCCGCACGATACCGGATCCGTCGACGAGCCTGAAGTGGGTGCCGGCAGGAAGGAAGCGCCAGCGCCAAAGCTGCCCACGCGTGTAGCTTGCATTGATTGGCCGCCCGTCGATACGGACGATCCGATCGCCGACCGACCAGCCGCTCTTCTCGGCCGGACTATGGACCGCGACATGGGCGACGGTCAGGGCGGAAGGCGAAACCGCCAGGCCGAAGCCTGAACGGTCTTTCAGCATCGGGAGCCTGTGTTTTGGCGGCGCCGGACGCAGCCACAGGCTTTCCGCAGTGATATCCATGATCACATCGAATTGCGCGATGAGCGGCAATCCGATGCTCCCCACCGCGCTGTCGGATTGCCAATGATCCAGCCCCGCCACCGGCACCCCGGCAATGTGCACTTCGCCGATAACAATGTCGTCCAGAACAAAGGCGGTCACAATCTGGACCCCATCGAGGCTTCCCAGCGCCGCGGTCGACCGGGCCTTGCCGGCGAGGAGGTCCTGCGCAGCGACAAAGGGGGTAGAGAGCATGAGCGCATTTGCGCTCCCGAGATCGAAAATGAGTTGCACGGGGCTCCCGCCCCCGATCGACGCTGTGACCAGCAGTCGCTGCGAGTCCCGTGCGTCAGAGGAAGGCGACGCCAGCCGCTCCCGCCGGCAAAACTCCCCGTCGGGGCGAAGCCGATCCGGTCCTGCGTGAAGTCGAGGGCGACACAGCGCCCCGCCAAGATGTCCTCCCCCAGGACCAGATCGATCGGGCGCCCGAATGCGGACGATATCGCCGCAAGGTCGCTCACGATGGCGAACGGCAAGCGCCTGCGATCGTCGGCGACGGTGAGGGCAACGTCGCTGATCTCGGTGACCTCGACGCGGCCACCGGTGCCGCGAATGATCCGTTTCCCGGATGGGGCGATATCCAGACTCTCCACCAGGCGCGTATTGATGATCGAAGCGGCGCTTCCGCTGTCTAGAATGGCGCGGACGGGACTGCCGGCCACCTCTGCCGAGACCATCAGCGTATCGCCCATCGCGATCTCCGCTGACGTCCAGGCAAAGGAACCCCACCCATCGCCTGCGCGGGCGAGAGACGTCAGAGGGAAGCCAGCCGACGAGGCGCCCAGGAGCGACGCGGCGGACAGGCCGCGGGCGAGAAGCGTCCGGCGATGCATCCTGTGATAAGCGTCCGCGTCGTTTTCCAATCTGCCCTGCCTGCTTCTGGAAAACCGCCCCGTTCGATCGACGCCGCACAGGCGGTCTCATTGCCCGGCATGATCGTTCGCATGCTGCGCCGGCGGCAGGCATCCGTAACAAAACGTATATTTCCCGAACGGCTCGAACGGCACTTCTGCTGGCATCTTCAAACGGATCGAAATCTTGCGGTCCCCACGTCCAATTCTTCGAGGAGCCAAGTCATGCAGAATATTTTCCGTAGCAAAGCTGGCCTGATCGTCCCCGCCATCGCTGCGCTTGTCGCGCTCTCGGCGACGCAGGCTTGGGCGGATGAGGCCCCGCCGGTGCCGGCAAAAGTCGTCAAGCACCAGAACCACGAGGCGCATCAGGCCCATCAGGCAGGGATGAAGCATGGCGCGAGACAGATGCATGACGAGATGATGCACGACCATCAGATGGGCGTGAACGCGTCGGGCGGCATGCAGATGGGATGTGGCGGGGCGGCCGGGTGCAAGGACAAGATGCCGATGGCGCCCAAAGCGAAGCCGGACCAGGCGCCGCCCGCCGCCAGCATGCCCGCCACGCCGATGAGCGACGACATGTAGGAAGCGCGGAAGTGAAGGGCCGACAGCGTTGGCGAGACAGATGCGAGGGTCCGGCAGATACGGATGTCTCCACCGGACGCTGATCCTGCGCGCCTTTCACTTCCTCGGCCGGGTTTCATGCGCCCCTGACCCCGCCTGCCCGGTCGGCCGTCTCTGCGACCATGCCCCCGCGGGGCAATCGGCTCCGCGGCGTCTCTTCAGGTCTGGTTCCGAAAGTTCAAATTGATGCGGACTCTACTTCCCCCGCTTGCCGATACGACCACCGGTCGCCGAGGCTTCGTGCAAGGTCTTTTGCTCGCGACAGCCCTTGCCACGCTGGGTTGGCCCGCGCACGCGCTCGCGGCACCGGCGGTGAAGACGCCGGACGTGCTGAGCGGCACCGAGATCGATCTCGACATCAGCCGGGTCACGGTCAACTATTCCGGAAAAGCGAGCGTCGCCACGGCCGTCAACGGGAGCGTGCCGGGCCCGCTGATCAGGCTGCGCGAAGGCGACGCTGTAACGATCAGGGTCAAGAACAGTCTGGATGAAATGACCAGCATCCATTGGCATGGCCTGATCCTGCCGACGGACATGGATGGCGTGCCAGGGATCAGCTTTGGCGGAATAGCGCCGGGCGAAACCTTTACCTACCGCTTTGTCGTGAAGCAGAGCGGCACCTTCTGGTACCATGCTCATACATTGGCGGAGCAGACGGGCCTTTATGGCCCGATGATCATCGAATCGAAGAGCGAGACGCCCCTCGCCGCCGACCGCGACTATACGGTCATGCTCAGCGACTGGACGGACGAGGCTCCGCTTCAGGTCTATCTGAACCTGAAGAAGATGAGCAGCTATTATAATTTCGCGCAGCCGACCGCCGGCGATTTTGCGCGCGATGCCGGCAAGCTCGGGCTGGGCGGTGCTTTGTCGAAGCGCGCGATGTGGAACAAGGCGCGCATGAATCCGACCGATCTGAGCGACGTGTCCGCCGCCACCTACACCTATCTCCTGAACGGCGCGCCCTCCGCCAGGCACTGGACGGGCATCGCGAGCAAGGGCGAAAGGGTTCGCCTGCGCTTTATCGGCGCCGGAACCGCCACCTATTTCGACGTTCGGATTCCCGGCCTGATGCTCACGGTCGTCGCCGCCGACGGACAACCCGTCGAGCCGGTCGACGTGGATGAATTCCGGATCGGACCCGGTGAAACCTACGACGTCATCGCGACCATCGCGGACGACAAGGCCTATGCGATCTTCGCCCAGTCCATGGATCGCACCGGCTTTGTCCACGGCGTGCTCGCGCCGCGTGACGGCATGAGCGCGGACATTCCCCCGGTCGATCCGCGCTCCTGGCTCGATCCGATCGACATGATGGGTGGGATGGCCGGGATGGCGGGGATGGGACCGGCCGGTCACGACCATGGCATGGTCGAGACGACACCCAAAGCCCGCCATGCGCGTACCGAATATGGTGCCAATACCGACATGCGCGTCGACTTTCCGCGTACCAATCTCGATGATCCCGGCGTCGGGCTGCGGCGCAATGGGCGCCGGACCCTGACCTATGCGGATCTGAAGACAGCAGGGCCGGCGGCAGACCCCCGCGAACCGCAGCGCGAGATCGAACTCCATCTGACCGGCAACATGGAACGCTTCGTGTGGGCATTCGACGGCGTGAAGCTCAACGATTCGAAGCCCCTGCATTTCACCCCGAACGAACGGCTCAGGATCATCCTCGTCAACGATACGATGATGACCCACCCGATGCACCTGCACGGGATGTGGAGCGATCTTGAATCGCCCGACGGACAGTTCCAGGTCCGCAAGCACACCATTTCGGTGCAACCGGCCCAGCGCGTGGCCTTTCGCGTGACGGCCGACGCGATGGGCCGGTGGGCCTTTCACTGCCACCTTCTCTACCACATGGCGGCGGGCATGTTCCGCGAGGTGGTCGTGGCATGACAAGCTCGCGCTCAACTTGGTTGCTGGCTCTCACCGGGCTCGCGATGACCACCATCACCGAACCCGCGCTCAGCCAGCAGGTGAAACCCGCGGGCAACGCCGAGGCCGCCAGCTCCAATGATCAGGCCATGCCGCCGGATATGCAGATGGGCGACCAGCAAAAAGATGGCAGCAGCGCGCCCCCGATGAACATGCCCGGCATGGACATGAGTGGCGGAAAGCCCGGCGCCGATGCGCGCGACCCGGACGCTTATTCCGACGGCTACAGGAATTCGACGCTGCCCGGCTATGAGATGGCCGACAAAATTTCGGTGGCCAAGGTGCTCGTGGATGAGCTCGAGTTCCTCACGAACAAGCAAGGCCAAGGCATCAGCTGGTCGGGTCAGATTACCAATGGCCCGGACAACGACAAACTCTTGCTGCGGAGCCAGGGCCTGAAACAATCCGGTGAGCGGCTTGATCCGGAATCCTCGGTCGAGGCGTTCTGGTGGCACGGACAGCGCCCGTTTTGGGGAACGATCCTTGGCGTGCGTCAGGACATCGGCCCGGGAGCCCATCGCTGGATCGCCGGGGGGATCGAGGGCCTGGCCCCCTATTGGTTCGATGTCCAGCTGACCGGCTACGTTGGAGACGATGGCCGTCTCGCGGCACGTCTGAAGGCATCCTATGACGTGCTGCTCACCAACCGCCTCATCCTCGTACCGCAGCTGGAATCGAACGCCTACAGCAAGGCGGCTCCCGAGCGCGGGCTCGGCGGAGGCCTGAGCAACCTCGAGCTCGGCTTGCGGATGCGCTACGAGATTCACCGAAAAGTCGCTCCCTATGTCGGCTTTGTATGGGAGCGCTCCTTTGGTGAGACGGCGGATTTTCGTCGCCTTGCTGGCGAAAATCCCACCGAACACCGGTTTGTGGCTGGCTTACGGATCTGGTGGTGAGACGCGCGCTGAACCGCAGCGGCTAAACTTTTTGGAAAGGACCAAATCATGCTTGATCGTCGCGCCGTCATCGGTTCGGGACTCACCTTCGCGGCGCTTACCGGGGCTGTCGCCGCGGCAGGCCCGGCCATCGCGGCGCCAAGGAAGCGTGGTGACGGCATGATGACGCTCGACGAGTGCGTCGACAGCTGTATCGCATCGCACCGCATGTGCCTGGAAACCGCGCGATACTGCACCGAGCAAGGCGCACCGGCTCATATCGAGGCGACGCACATCGCTTTGCTTCTGGACTGCGCGGAGCTCTGCCAGACAACCGCCAATTCCATGCTGCGCCGATCGCCGCAGCATGCCCTGTTGTGCGACGCCTGTGCCCGGATGTGCGAAGCCTGCGCGCGCGATTGCGCGAAGATCTCCGGCGACGCCCGCATGCAGGCCTGCGCCCAGACCTGCAGGGATTGCGCGGCGAGCTGCAAGGAAATGGCCAGTATGGGAATGTGATCTGGCCGGTCACCGCTTGCCTCCGGATCCGCACCCGACGTTCATTCCGCAAGCCACGCGACCGGCCAATCAGCCGCGGGCACGATCGTGCCAGATTTCCGCTGCGGACCGCATGTTTGCCGGCCCCAGGCCACCCGTCTGAGCCAGCAACAACTTCCCGGCGCTTTGCGTTCTGGCGCAACAGCATCTGGCATATCCGTCCCGCACTCATAGGGCGCCGCATCCGAGCCGGCATAAGCACGAGAAGCATTCGTATATTTCCGTAGAGACCCGGCGCGACCCAATTGCGACTTTCAATGCATGGAGGCGGTCATGAACGAGTGCGATATTCCTTACTTGCTACGGCGCGTGCGCGCCCACCGGTCACAGGCAGCGGCGGCGAATTGCCCCGAGGCGCGCTTGATCCACCGACGCTTCGTCGAGAATTATCAGCATTTGCTGGTGGGAATACGGCGGGACCAACTTCGTGAGCGAGGCGACCGGGGAAGCCAGCCTTGTGCTGAACGCGCCTGCCTTTGCGAAGGGCAAGACCCGGAAATGGCCCAGAGCCGTCGCGCAACATCCGCAGCCGCCGCAGCGGGTGAACGTGGAGAAAATGAGGCGGTCCCAGCCATTCGGTACAAGCCGGCCAGCGTACTGGTCCATCACGACCTGACCGCCCTTGGCCGACAGAGCGTTCCTGAAGCCCCTCAGCTTTTCAACACGAACGTAACTGTCGCGACGGCCAGTGCTGCGACGGCGGCACACCAACGCATCAACCCTGCCGACCGCCAGGCTCAAGCGATGGCGATGGACGCCACAGCCTGAATGGCGCCATTGAGGTTGCCGCTGGATATGCTCTGATGGACTGGACCAACGCCACGCCGCTCGCTGCCTTGACGGGCGGAATATTGATCGGATTGGCGTGCGCGATCATGTTGCTCGGCCTCGGCCGGATAGCGGGCGTGAGCGGCCTCGCCGCGCGTGCCTTCGCCCTCTCACAGACTGGCCCGCCCTGGAGCATCGCTGCGGCTTTCATTGTCGGCCTGCCGTTCGGAGCGGGGATCGTGAACCTGATCTCAGGTCCGGTAATTGCCCGTTTTCCATCCTCGCCGGCGGTGGTCCTGATCGGCGGGCTGCTGGTCGGCTTCGGTACCCGGATGGGCAGCGGCTGTACCAGCGGCCACGGCGTGTGTGGCCTCTCCCGCCTGTCAGCGCGATCGATCGTAGCAACTTTGAGCTTCGTGAGCTTTGGCTTCGCGACCGTCGCGGTGATGCGCGTGCTAGGCGTTTCGTGGTGAGGGTCCGCATCCCTATCGCACTCATTGCCGGGCTCCTGTTTGGCGCAGGACTCGCCTGTTCCGGCATGTCAGATCCGACCCGCGTGCGTGCCTTCCTCGATCTGTTCGGAGGCCGCTGGGACCCTACGCTTGCTTTCGTGATGGGAGGCGCCATCGCCCCGATGGCCTTGGCCTGGGTGATCCGGCGGCGGATGGAGACGCCACTTGCCGACAGCCGCTTCTCGCTGCCGGATGCCCGCGAGATCACCGCGCGCCTGATCGGCGGTAGTGCAATCTTCGGGATCGGCTGGGGAATTGCCGGCCTCTGCCCCGGTCCGGCGATTGCGGACCTTGCCATCCGCCCGACGCTTGCCGCGCCCTTCGTGATCGCGATGCTGGCAGGGTTCGCGGTGCACCGCTTCATCGATCGCCCGAAGATCTGAATCGGAGCCGGCCCTTTGATGTACTTTGACGACGGAGCGAACGAGAGGCGCCTCAATCTTTCAACCGTAACGTCATCGCCGTGACCGCCAACGCGGCGGCAGCGGCAAGCCACAGCATCAAATGCTCCGACGCGCTTGCCCATCCAGTGACGATCGACGCCGCAGCCTGACTGGCGCTCACCGCCGCGTACTGGAGCGCAAGGCCCGAACCCTGCGTGCCCGGAGACGCTTTCGACGTCAGATAATTGGTGAGCAGCTTCAGCGTCGCGGTGCTCCAGCCGGCGAGCAGAAATACAGGCACGAGCACCCACAAGGTCCGGGCGAAGACGGCAATGATCAATGCGGCGGCCAGCCCGGCGAGCATTGGCCGCAACAGCCAGGCCGCGCCGACCGTGACTCTGCGCCCTGTGAACGGGACGAGCTGCGCCACCAGCATCGCTCCGCCGCACAGAGCGAACAGCATCGAGACGTTCTCGCGGGACAGATCCCGCGCGCCCGATCCAAGCGACAACGTCAGATGCAGAACGGTGAGGCACCCGGACGCAATGGCCGAGATCAGGAGCAGCGGGACAAGCGCCTCACGCGCTTTCGGGCGTGGAACGCTGCCGACCGGACCAGTGGCACTTTCCCGTGAAACCAGAAGAAGACCGGGCATGGCGATCGCGCTCAATGCAGCTGGCGCCAGGAATGGCGACGTTGCTCCGAGCGCCACCGAAATTTCTCCAAGGAGCGGGCCGGTCAGGTCGCCCGCGAAGACCAGGGCGTTCAGCCAGGTGAACTGACGCGCTCGCCGAACCAGATCTGGTGAACGATCGGCGACCATCGCAAATGCCGTCGGCACGACGGCCGCCGCAAACACGCCATTGAGCAACCGCAAAACATAGAGTCGCTCGAATCCGACCGCGGAATACAACGCCATTGTCAGGCTGAAACCCAACAGCCCCACGACCAGGATCGGCCACCGTTTCCACCGGTCGGAAATCCAGCCCCATAACGGCGCCGAGAGACACCCTGCGATCTGGGAAACCGTGACCAGGGCGACGACAAGGCGCCCTCTCGCGAGGGCACTCGCGTCCGGAGACATTTGACCCACCATTTCTGGCAGGAATGGCAGGACGACGCTATTACCCAGGGCAACCGCCGTGGCCGCGAAGAGAAGAACGACGAAGCCAAGTTCGCCCCGATCGCGCGCCGCTTCGATGACCGTGGCGGGCAAGCTCGCCTCCATATGCTACGACCCGGCCATGAATACCCGGATCGCGCTGGCCCCGCCCTTGCAGTCACCAGGGCCGGGCGCGCCCGCGAAGAAGATCGCACGCGGAATCGCGCGCATATCCACCATCAGAAGGCGGCGGAGAAAATGCCTTGTGGGACGAGCGCCGGTCCCGGGAAGGTGCGAGGATGTCGCAGAGGTTCCGATCACGGCGCGATATTCCATTTCCCTAGCAGTGATCGCTGCCAACTTTCCGCCCGGCGGAGATTACTTCGCCGATGGTCTGTACCAGCACACCATCGCGCAGAGGTTTCTCGAGCACAGCGGCAAAGCCCGCTTCCTGCGCGCTTTCGGCGAGCTTATCCGCGTAATGCGCCGTGATCAGGATCGCCGGCCCACACCAGCCCGCCGACCGAAGCTTCCTCAGGATCGAAATGCCGTCGATGTCCGGCATAAGATAATCGACCACGAGGCAATCGCCCGATTGCGTTTGCGGATCGAGCAGCAAGGCAGTGCCACTCGCATAGGACAGGACGCCAAAGCCGCGGGACCGCAACAAGAGATGAAGGGACCTGCGTACCGAGACATCGTCGTCAGACAACAGGATCAGGGCCGCTTTCTCGCTCGTTTGGTGATCGATAACGCCCATGACCGACGATGCTGCCTCTTCGCTGATCCACCCTCGGATCCTGGGCATGCATCGCAAATGAACAGGAGGCCGTCGCTACGTAGTGATCCCAAGCTCACGATTCCGGCGCATCGCCCAATCCGGCCGAAAACGCGATCCTCAGCGCGTCCGACAGGCTATGCACTTCGAGCTTGGTCATGAGGTTCGCCCGATGAACTTCCACCGTTCGAGTCGATATGTCGAGATCATAGGCGATCGTCTTGTTGGGAAAGCCGTTGGCGAGGCCGATGAGAACCTCTCGTTCGCGAGGCGTGAGCACGGCGACCCGCACCCTCGCCTCCGCCTCTCGAAGCGACCGCGCGTCGGAATTATCGAGTCTCGAGAATGCCACGCCGATCGAGGCCAGGAGCGCGGTCTTCTCGAACGGCTTCTCCAGGAAATCGACCGCCCCTGCCTTCATGACGCGAACCGCGATCCCGACATCGCCATGCCCGGTCAAAACGATCACCGGCATGGTGACACCACGCTCTGCAAGCACCTCCTGGACCTCGAGCCCGTCCATGCCGGGCATGCGAACGTCGAGCAGAATGCATCCCGGCTCAGCGGTCTTGACGGCTTTCAGAAACGCAATGCCGGAGGCATAGGTCTGGACGGCGAATCCCGATGTCTTCAGCATGAAGCCGGCCGACTTGCGGATGGATTCTTCGTCATCGACCAAATGGACAATACGTTTAGGCGTCATGCTCATCCTCCGGGCGGGCCTGCATCAAGGTGAAATGAAAAGCAGCGCCTCCGTTCGGCGCGCCGTCGGTCCAGATCCGGCCGCCATGGGCTTCGATGATCGTTCGACAGATCGAAAGGCCAAGGCCCATGCCGTCGGTCTTGCTGCTCACAAAGGCTTCGAAAAGTTGGGGCGCGACCTGCTCGGATATGCCTGGGCCCGTGTCCGCCACGGACACCTGAACCATTGCCTTCGGCCGCCGCCGCGTCGTGATCGTGAGGTCGCGAATGGCGACCTGCGCCATCGCCTCGACCGCATTGCGGATCAGATTCACGAGGACCTGCTGAACCTGTATGCGATCGGCGAGCACCGGCGAGGCCGCCGGATCAAAATCGAAAAAACTGCGAACGCCTCGTTCACGGGCGCCGACAAGGCCGAGAGCAGCGGCTTCCTCAATCAGCCGCGGCAAATCCTCGATCCGCTTCTCGGTCTCCCCTCGCGCCACGAAATCACGAAGTCTTCGGACGATATGCCCCGCGCGGTGGGACTCCTTAGCTGCCTCGTCGAGCGCGTCGCGCACGATCGCGACGGTCTCGGCATCGGGATCGACAAGCAGGTCGCGCGTCGTTTCCAGATAATTGGCGATCGCGGTAAGCGGCTGGTTCAACTCATGGGCCAGCGTCGACGCCATCGTGCCCATCGCGCTGAGGCGCGAGACGTGAATCAATTCGGCCTGCAGTTCCTTGAGCTGCAGTTCGTTGCGGTCGCTTTCTGTCAGGTCGCGAATGAAGCCCGTGAAGACACGATACCCACGGTGACCGGCCTCTCCGATCGAGAGTTCCATCGGAAAGGTGGTACCGTCGCTCCGCTGGCCAACGACGATCCTGCCAATACCGATGATCCGCCGTTCGCCGGTGGACAGATATCGGCCGATATAGGAATCGTGCCGTTCCCGGTCGGGTGACGGCATCAGGCTGCTCACATTGGCGCCGAGTACGTCCGCTTCCGAATATCCGAACAAGCGCTCGGCCGCGGCACTGAACGAGGTTATCAGCCCGCGCTCATCGATAATGACCATGGCATCGGGCACGGTGTCCAGGATCGACTGGAGATGCTGCTCGCGCGCAACGATCGCTTCCTTGGTCGCGGCTTCATCGGTGGTGTCGCGCAGGATCTTGCCATAGCCGCTCAGCTGGCCGGTTTCATCCCGGAGCGCCGTCGTCGTCAGATGTGCGAGAAACTCTGACCCGTTTTTCCGGACGCGCCACGACTCCTGCTCGACCCTGCCAAGCTGCTCGACCTGCGCGAGGTGCCTGTCCGCAACGCCCGCCGCGACATCTTCCGCGCAATACAGGAACGAATGGTGTTTCCCGATCGCGTCGGAGCTGGCCCATCCCGTAATGTCTTCACAGCCCTTGTTCCAGACTGTTACGAGGCCCCCAAGGTCAAGCGCATAAACGGCGTAATTTGGTGCGCTCTCCACAACCTGGAGGATCGTGCCCGAAGCAGCATCATGCCGATTTGCCTTGTCGCCCTCAATCATGCCCCCGTCCATCTCCTCGTCATCCACAGTCAAACAAGGTTGGAATGGATTTGCGGACAGGCGCCGACAGGCGTCGGAGGCAGGGTTTCTGCCATCGTTCCCGCCATGCACCCGGCGAGCGAAAATCGGCGTTGGCTTTCGAAACGAGACATCAAGCGTGGCTCCCCATAACCCTATACGCAGGAGCAGCGGTTACCCCTCACGCTCCGTTTCCAGTCCTTCGATGGACCGGACATCGTCCGGATGGCCGTTGTGGACCTTGGACCATAGTCCAGGGTCAAGCGGTATCGACGAGCCGGGCGCGTTCATGATGACACGCGGATAGCGTTGAATGCGGGTGGGAGGGCCGGTCGCTGTCGATCGAGGGGCAAGAAAACGTGGCGTTGGCTGCCGCGATGAGCTGCACCCGCTGTTCGCTGGTCTTCTGCGAGTTTCCGGACGGGATCAGGCGACCGTGAATTGCCCCATCATGCCTTCATCCTCATGTTCCAGGATATGGCAATGATACATAAAAGGTGCTTTCGTCGCCGGCTGGTCGAACCGGACCAACAGTTCCACCGCCTCCTTCACGACGATCGTATCGCGAGGCCCCTGATCGAGAACGTCCGGGTCGTCGCCATCGCGGCGTAGCACATCGAAATGCACGCCATGGATATGGAAGGGATGTGGCATCTTCCGCCCGGAGACTTTCCATATCTCGACGTCCCCGAGGCGGACTTCCTCATCGATGCGGCCAATGTCGAACGACCTGTCGTTGATCGTGAGGGCGTCGCCATCGCTGCCCATCATCCCCTCCCCTTCCGTCGACATATTGAGCACGAAGCGCCGGCGCGTTACGGCCGCATCGGGATCTGGCACGGTGCGTGCTGCCAGGAGCGTTGGGACAGGGGCTGCGGCCCGCCCGCCCAAGCCTGGGCGCGGCGAGAAGGCCAGCACCGTCTCCGTCGTTGAAGCGTCGTCTTCATCGTCGTGATGGCCGCCCATCATGCCCATGCCTCCCATCATTCCCATCATCGACGCGTTCGCATCTTGGCCGGTGACCAGGGAGACCGGCTGGCCGTCGGCGAAGCTGACCAGTATCTCTGCACGCTGACCCGGCGCCAGGGTGATGGCCTGCAGTTCAACGGACCTCGCCAGGAGACCGCCCTCGGTGCCGATCCAATGAAACGTCCGATCATCGCTGAACGAAAGCTCATAGATGCGGGCGTTCGAACCGTTCACGAGCCGCAGCCGCACCAGACCGTTCGGAACGTCGGCGCGAGGCGTGGGTGCGCCGTTGACCAGGATGGTGTTGCCGCGGCGGCCCTGCGACGCAATCATCATGCCGGTCGGCATGACCAGACGGCCGTCCTCGAATTGCCGATCCTGGATCAGTACCGGGAGATCATCCACGCCATAGTCCGATGGCAGGCCAAGCCCCTGCTCTTCCTCGTCCGTCACGACCAGCATGCCCGCCAGCCCGGAATAGACTTGCTCGCCCGTCAAACCATGCGCGTGCGAATGATAGAAGAGGGTCGCCGCCGGCTGGCGGATCGGTAGCGTAGGACGCCAGGTCGCACCGGATGCGATCAGCTGGTGCGGGCTGCCATCCAGTTCTCCCGGCACCAGCAGCCCGTGCCAGTGAACCGTCGTATCGGCCGACAGGCTATTGCGGACGGCCATCGTCACATCGTCGCCGCGATGAACCCGCAGCGTCGGGCCGAGATAGCTGCCATTATATCCGAGCGTGGTGCTTCGCCGGCCCGGGAAGAACGCGGTCTCGCCCTTTTGTGCCTGCAGGCTGATCAGCTGGCCCTGTTGGCGCGCATCGATCAGGCGCGGGATCGGAAGCGTCCCGGCACGCTCGGGCGACGCGAATTTTCGGGTACACGCCGCCGCCAGGAGCAGGCCCCCGCCCGCCAGCAATGTCCGCCGGTCCAATAACGTCATGGCCGCCTCTTGGTTAGCGCGTAGCGCCGGTTTGCAAAATGAGCATTCAGCGCGCCACCAGCTTATCGATCATCGGACAGGCTCGCCGGCCGTTGCCCCGGCATTGTCCGGCGACATCGAGCAGCGCCACGCGCATCGCCTCGATGCTGCCGGCGCAACCATGAATGGGGAAGACCGCTCGCAACATGCGTATTGATACGGATGGCAGTGCCGCAAACGTATGCAAGGCAGTCACGTCGCCACCGGCGTCATCTCAGCCACCCTTACTCCGATACCGTCCGGGTTCGGCCGCGTGCGCGTGCTCCGGCCGCCAGCTCAACCACCTCGGCGGTGATTTCCTCCTGACGCGTCAGTCGTTCCTCACGTTCAAGTGCCTGGAGTCCACCCCGATCATTGTATCCTTTGACACGGTTGCCGTCCTTTCCGCTCAGTGGTCCTAACTCCACTATCCTGGCACATCTCGATGCCGTCTGGGGAGGGCGGCAACCACCCCATCTCGTTTGACCGCTGACCACCCATCACTCGCCGCCTTTCGTGAGGGTCCGCGAGCTGTCCTAATCTGCCGCCCTCAACAAGACCGGGTTCCGGCGGCGCTTACGACCGGATCGCGTAGGATGCGAAGTCGGATAACCGCAGAGGGCGTATCAGAGCCCCGCCATTGGTATGCGGATTGGGACTCATCTGTCTGTCGCCAGCCATCGCAACGGCTGCAATTTCAGGCCGAAGCCGACTGCGATCGTCGAACAGCTCGGCATAAATCGCACGCCATGCACCGTTGACACAGCGGTAGAGCTTCGTACCAGTGGTCGGCATCAGCCACAGCCGCTCGCGCACGGCGCCGATCGGCAAGCGCGAGGCGACTTGCCGATCGAATTGGGGTCAGTCGCCGCCCGAGATCACCGCAACATCGACCACGGCCAGCAGACGCGCGAACGTCGCCCCCATTTCAGCCGATAAAGGGCGCTTGCTCTCCGCAAGCGTCCCGTCGAGGTCGAACACGATCAGCCATTTCATGCTGCGTTGAGCGCCGGATCGCGGTAGGCGAGCAGCCGCAGAGCGTTGAACACGACCAGCAGCGTCGAGCCTTCATGCATCGCGACCGCCGGGCCGATGCCCAGGCCGAGGATTGTCGCCGGCACGAGGAACGCGACGACGCCGAGGCTGACGAACACATTCTGCCGGATGATGCCGCGGGTGTGGCGGCTCAGCCCCACCGCGAAGGGCAGATGCGCGAGATCGTCAGCCATCAGCGCGACGTCGGCTGTTTCCAGCGCCACGTCCGAGCCCGCAGCGCCCATTGCGATGCCGACGGTCGCCGACGCCATCGCCGGCGCGTCGTTGACGCCATCGCCAACCATCGCAACTTTGTCCTCGCCAGCGAGCTTCTTGATCGAGGCAACCTTGTCCTCCGGCATCAGGTCGCCCCATGCCTCGTCGAGCCCGACATCCTTGGCGATGGCGTCCGCCACCTTCTGATGATCGCCCGAGATCATGATCATCCGGGTGATGCCCATCTCGCGCAGCCGCTTGAGCGCGACCTTGGCCGCTTCGCGCGGCGTATCCATCAGCCCGATCGCGCCGATGTCCTTGTCGCCTTTGCGCACCACCATCGTCGTGCGCCCGCCCTCGCGCAGGGTGGCGATGGCGTCGGTCGCGGCCGCGTTCAGCGTGGGGATACCCTCCTTGCCGAACATCTCGGCCTTGCCGATCCATACCGTCTCGCCGTCGACGGTCGCGGTGACGCCGCGTCCGGTCAGGCTCTTGAGGTCGGTCGCGGTCGGCAGCTCGCGCCCGCCCAACCGCTCGCGTCCATCCTTCACAATCGCCTGTGCCAGCGGGTGATCGCTCAACCCCTCAACCGCGATGGCGAGCGCCAACAGATCCTCTTCGCTCGCGCCGTCGACGGGGACGACATCGGTGATGCGCGGCCGGCCTTCCGTCAGTGTCCCCGTCTTGTCGAAGGCGATCGCCTTTAGCGAGCCGAGGTTTTCGAGCGGTGCGCCGCCCTTTACCAGCACGCCGCCACGGGCGGCCCGCGCGACGCCGGACAGCACCGCGCTGGGTGTAGCGATCGCTAGCGCGCAGGGGCTGGCCGCGACCAGCACCGCCATCGCGCGATAGAAGCTGTCGCGGAACGGCTCGTCGACCACGACCCACGCGAACAGCAGGATGAACGAGAGCGCCAGGACCGCCGGCACGAAGACGCGCTCGAACCGATCGGTGAAGCGCTGCGTTGGGGACTTCTGCGTCTCCGCTTCGCTCACCATCTTCACGACCTTGGCGAGCGCGCTTTCGTTGGAACGCCGCGTCACTTCGATCTCGATCGCCGCACCGCCATTGATCGTGCCGGCGAACACCCGCGACGTCGCCTCGACCGCATCGGGCTTCGCGCGCGCCGCCTCGACATCGGCGACCGGCTCCTTGTCGACCGGAATGCTCTCGCCGGTGACGGGGGCCTGGTTGATCGCGCTCGACCCCTTGATGACGAAGCCGTCGGCGGGCAGGCGTTCGTTGGGGCGCACGACCACGATGTCGCCGACCACCAGCTCCTCGACCGGGATCTCCGTCGTCTGCCCGTCACGGCGCACCGTCGCCTTGTCGGGCGCGAGTTCGGCCAGCGCCTCGATCGCGCGCTTGGCGCGACCCATCGCATAATGCTCGAGCGCATGGCCGAGGCTGAACAGGAACAGCAGCAGCGCGCCTTCCGCCCAGGCGCCGAGCGCCGCGGCGCCGGCGGCCGCGACGAGCATCAGCGTATCGATCTCGAATTTCTTGAGCTTCAGATTGTCGATCGCCTCGCGCAGCGTGAAGAAGCCGCCGAACACATAGGCGCCGACATAGAAAGCGGTCGGCAGCCAGTCGGGCGCGCCCGCGACCAGCTTCTCGATCGCGAAGCCGATCGCCAGCAGCGCGCCGCATGCCAGCGCGAAGATCAGCTCGGTATTAGGGCCGAGGAAATTGGCGTGGGCATGGTCGTGGCGATCCCCCGGCCCATGCTTATCCGCGCCTTCGCCGTGATCGTGCCCGGCATGGTCGCCGGAGTTGTGATCGTGTCCGGCATGATCACCGGCCTGATCGGAGCCAGTCCGCTTGCCGGGTTTGACCTTGAGCCTGCCCAGTGCCGCGAGGATCGCCGCTTCGTCGACGCGTTCTTTGTCATATTCGACACGGACGCTGCCCGAGGCGCTGGCATCGGCCTGCAATACGCCGGGCACCTGGGACAGGGTTTCCCCGACGGTACGGGCGCGGCGTTCGTGGCCGATCCCTTCGACCTGCCATGTCACATGACCGTATCGCCCGCTGATCTCGGCGCCTGCCGCCCGCACCATGTCGCGCACGCGTGACAGCGGCAGCGCTTCGCCGTCGAAATGGATGCAGAGCTTTGCCGCCGTATCGCCGTCGGCGGGCAGGACATGCGCGCGCTCGACGCCGCGCTTGGCGCTCAACGTCGAGACGAGGCGCCCGACACAGGCATCGGCCG
The DNA here is from genome assembly GCF_017875905.1 of Sphingomonas sp. PL20. Classification (NCBI taxonomy): domain Bacteria; kingdom Pseudomonadati; phylum Pseudomonadota; class Alphaproteobacteria; order Sphingomonadales; family Sphingomonadaceae; genus Sphingomonas; species Sphingomonas sp. PL20. Next base: position 4,158,328 of record NZ_JAGINH010000002.1, read on the forward strand.
CGTCGGGAACCTCGGGCAGAAGGACGGGAATATCGAGTTCGAGCTTTTCGGTCATCACGCCGTCTCCGCGTTGGTCTTGGTTTCTGCGCGCGCATCACGCAGGATTTCGATGCCGCCCTTGATCGCGATAAGGGCGGTAGCCAGGCCGACCAGTAGATCGGGCCAATTCGTTCCCAGCCAGAGCACCAACGCCCCAGCAATCAGGATGCCGCCGTTAGAGATGAAGTCGTTGAAGCTGAACGTGGTCGCGGCGCGTAGATTAACATCGGGCTGCTTGAGCCGTTGCAGCAGTCGCAGACAGATATAGTTCACGACGCCGGCAATCGCCGACATCACCATCATTGTCGGCCCGATCGGGTCGCTGCCCTGGATATAGCGGCGGCCGACGTCAATCAGGATGCCGCCGGCGAAGATCAGCAGCATGACGCCGGACACTGTTGCAGCCCGCGTCTTCCAAGCGCGTCCCTGACTCAGGGCAATCAGGCTGAGGGCATAGACCGCGGTGTCGGAGAGGTTGTCGACGCCATTGGCGATAAGCGCGCTGGAATCGCCGATCAGGCCGGTCACGAAGAAGCCCGCGGCGATCACTACGTTGAGCAGCAGCACGATCCAGAGCGTGCGGCGCTCGACTGAAACCTGCCCATCCGGGGAAGCCGTCATACCATGATTTCCTCGATCAGCAGGAGGACGAGGAAGCCGACGAAGAACATCGCGCTAATAAGCGGCGAGTCCGGCTTCTCGTGCGCTTCGACCAGCAGCTCTTCGGTGACGAGATAGAGTAGCGCCATAAGACCGAAGCTCAGGAAGCCGGTGATCCATATCGGCGTCAGCAACGCCACCGGCTGTGCGATCAGCGCGCCGATCGGCACCAGCACCGCCAGCGCGCAGGTCAGGCCGATCGCTTTCATCTTGCGATACCGGCCTGCCAGATCGTTGGTGAGGGTCAGGGCCAGGAACAGCACTTCGAGGGTCAGCGCGACGGCCAGCAAAGAACCCGCCTTCTCGCCGGCGATAAAGGCGAGGCCGAGAACAAGGCCGTCTATCGCCAGATCAAGACCGATCGCGGCGAGCAGCGCGACCGGCCCCCTGAACCGGCTTTCCGCCGCCTTCAGGCCGAGCATCACAGCGACGCCCAGCGCTCCGCCGATCAACGTTGCGGTCGGAGAACTGCCGTGCATCACCAGCGGCAGGATCTCCGTCGCAGCGGCGGCGAACACCACGCCGGCCGCGAGGTGCTGCATGGCCGCGACCAGCTTCTCGCCGGGCGTGCGCCATCCGGCGACTAGCGCGCCGATCATGATCGCGATCATGGGGATCAAGGAGAATTTGAGCGCTGCCATCGTCAGCGCCCCTCTGGGCCGGGTGAATTGGTCACAAGCTCGTTGCCTTCCTGCACAGGACCGGATGCTTGTCCGCTTCCTCGATTTTGATTTCGCTGCCCGAGAAGGTCGCGCTCATCGTGTCGCCGACATATTGGAGGCCGGGTGCCGGCGCGGTCAGGACGATCGGCGCCGCGTTCGCATCGCGGCGCAGCTCGAGCGCCAAGCCCTCATCCTTGAAGTCGACGAGGAGCGGGCGATTGTCCTCGCACCGATAGGGGTGACGACCGCGGGTTCCGCTCGCATCCCCGCTGTCGCCGGCGTGGATTTCCTGTTCGGTCGGCGGCCCTTTGCGAGGCTGTTCGGAACAACCCGATAACGTCAGCACAACGCATATGCCGGCGATTCCAATCCGAAATCGCGTCATGTGTGTCGCCGGGCACATCCTGATACTCATAAAAGCCATTGAGCAGCTCCGATGACGCCGGCGATCGTGACGATGACGCCAACCAGGATCAGCTTTTCACGGCGCGGATCGGCGACGTTTCGTATTCGCGCCGCGACCTGCCAGGCAGGGCGCACCGGGACGCGCCAAGACCCGGACGCGATCCGGTCCAGCTCGGTATCCGAAAGGCGGAAAAACGATTTCACGTCAGTCCGAGAGCGTCCCGTGAGACCCGTCACGCGAAAAACCGGGTCGGCCCAAGCCAGTTCGATGGCGCTTGGATTCGCGGCCATCGGTGAGATGTCGTCGCCCGCTGCCCATGACGGACGCAGCAGCGCGATAAGCCGGTGCGGATCGCGTTCGAGCAGAGAAGCCCAGCGCACCAAGCGTGAACGACGGTCGCCGCTCGGGAGCGCGGACACCGGCTCGGATTGCCCACCACTCTTCGGCACTCGCCATTTCATGCGCGTGTCTGCGGGACGATTGTGCCTCATTGCCGGTCAACCGGCTCGACGTGATCTTGGGAGGCACGCTTCAGCGGATGAGAAAAGCGCAACGTCAGGAAGGTCGTCAAGCTGAGAACCGCCGCGATGTCGTAGAGACCATAGCCGACTGCGGCCCCCAGCGCTCCGGTCGCCCATAGGCTTGCAGCGGTAGCGGTCCCGGAAGCCTTTCCGCCATGCTTCAAAATGGCGCCACCGCCGATGAACCCGACGCCTGTGATCAATCCTTCGAGCAGACGTGCTTGGGCAGGAGACGTGCGACCGAGAATGGCGATAGCGACAAGCACGAACCCGCAACTGGCGATGGCGACCAACGGAAAGGTTCGGATGCCAGCGCTGCGTTCGTCCTTCTCCCGGTCCCAGCCAACCGGAAGCGCTAGCGCATACGCCAGCGCGAGGCTGACGATATGGGAAAGGGCTTCCCACAATGACGGCAGCAGCATCATGCGGCCGAGCCCGCGGCTTTTCCGCTTGCTGCCTTGTCCGCTGAATCTCGATAGGCGGGCGCCCTCTTGCAGGTCATGGCGCGCGCGCCGGGGCGCTCGAGCGTGATCAGGTCGCCGCCTGAGATCGACACGTTAAGATTTGGGCCGACGTAGGTCAGCCCGCTTGCCGGCGAAGTCACTCGCATCGGGGCTGCGTTCGGATTTGTCTTTATAGCGAGGGTCAGGCCATCGCCGAGAAAATCGACATCGAGGCGTGAACCATCAGGACATGCGTAGAAATGCTCGCCAATGAAGTCGGGCATCTGACGATCACGGGATGCTTTGGCCTCGCTGTCGCTCGCAGATGGCGAGCAGCCGAGCAGGCCCGGCGCCAGGGCAAGCCCGGTTGCGATGATGATCCATCGAACCGGACCGCTGCTAGGTCGCCGAGCCGTCATCTCCCTGTCTTCCCACGATCTATCGCCATGGGCGCTACAGGGGGCACGCCCATGGCGCGGGCCGTTCTCACACGGACACCCGAAGGACTCGTTGTGCGGCGGCCGATCCACAGCAGTTCAGTCGAACAATTCGCTCAGGAAGCCCTTGCGGCGACCCTTATGGCCCCGCTCGTCGCCGTGCTTCCCGCCATGATCGCCATGGCCACGATCGTCGAACATCCCGGCGCGACCGCCGCTCGCCGGCGGCGCGATGTCGCCGCCGGCGCTGCGCTCGATGATCTTGTCGAGTTCGCCGCGATCGAGCCAGACCCCGCGACATTGCGGGCAATAGTCAATCTCGATGCCTTGGCGCTCGCTCATGACGAGATCAACCTTGCAAGTCGGGCACAACAGACCTTGTGAGGTTCTGTTCTCTACCATGACGACACCCTTTCTTTTGGATTTAAGAAGCAAATGACGATCAGCCAATGTCCGCCGCGTTCGACAGCGTGTCAGTCATTGGCGGCATTGCGAGCAGCGGGCGGTTTAATCGGCCGTGGGCGGTTTCGCGTGGATCGCCCCGGCAATCGGGACTGACGGCGCAGAAGGGCCAAAAAAGCCGCATCCTGCTGACGCATGGTCCGGCGCAGGCCCTTGCGCATCATGCGGCCGACCAAGGCGCCGACGATACCCCGACATTCGACTGAATGGTGAACACAGACGCCGTTCGCGATAGGCTCGATCTCGTAGCGTTCGTCCAGGGTGAGAAAACCTCGCACACCCATCTGCCATCCGATGAGCTGGGGTTTCGTCAGCCGGTTGATGATCATTTGCGTCGTCATTTTCCGATCGCCGCCGAACAGGAGCCATGTCACATCGATTTCGGCACCACGTTCGGCCTCGCCCGCGATGCGATATACGGGGTGCCATCGTGCAAAGCTCCTTAGATCGGAGATCAGCGACCAAACGCGGAGCGCTGACATGTTGAAATCGAAACTCGTCTCTTCCTTCATGACTGCCTGTCCTGTCGGGGCCCGACACGGCCGAACCGGAGGCCGCGCAAAAGCGGCCTCCTCCCCGATTAAGCGGGAAATTGATGGGAGCTGCGTGGACGCCAGGGGCTGGTACGGACCAGGCCCCGGTGCGTGCGGGCCGATCCTCATTGGCTAGGGCTTTCCAGCGTTTTACTGGCCTTGCCCCCGATGACCTCTACGGCTTCGAGAGTGATGAGGCCGATGTCAGGCACATCATCCAGACTGGCAACGAACGCGCGCAACGCATCCTCAAAATCGACGATCTCGATCACCACGGCTCGATCACTTTCGAGCACATGGCGGCGGTGGACGTGCGACGACGCCCCAAACCCGATCAGCGCCTCAAGCACCGTGAGACCCGCCATCTTCCGATCGCGCGCCAGCGAGGCGACATGTTCGAAAACCTTGCGATCGCCGATATAGGCCGCTTCGTCTGTGTAGATCCGCAGCAATTTTCGAGCGGGTTGTCCCATCACGCTTCTCCTATCAAAGGGGCAGGATCCTCGTCGTGCGGGGTGCTACCCTCTTGTTCTTTTTGGTCCTGGGTTCGCCCGAGGATCACTTTCGCGAGCGCCGGCAGCACGAGCAAGGTAAGGATAGTTGCCGCAATCAGGCCGCCGATCACGACCGTCGCAAGCGGCTTCTGGACCTCAGCGCCGGTACCGTGCGCGAGCGCCATCGGCACGAAGCCGATCGCCGGCACGAACCCCGTCATGATGACCGCGCGCATCTTCTCGGCCATGCCTTCGCGAATCGCCTGCGCGATAGGCAGTCCACCTTCACTCCGGTCTCGGATCGCCGTCATGACGACAAGCCCGTTTAGCACCGCCACGCCGGCGAGGCAGATGAACCCAACCGCCGCCGACACCGAAAAGTTGATGCCCGTCAGCGCCAGTGTGAACACGCCGCCGGCGAGGCCCAGTGGAACCGCCAGGAACACCGATGCCGCCCTGCCGAACCCGCCGAGCGCCATATAGAGGAGCCCGAAGATGGCCAGGAAGCAAAGTGGAACGACGATCGACAGTCGTTTGGACGCTGCAGCCAGGTTCTCGAACTGGCCACCCCACTCAAGATAGTAGCCGGCCGGTAGCTTGATCTGCGCGATCTTTGCCTGCGCCTCCTGTACGAACGACCCGGCATCTCGACCGCCCAGGTTAACCTGAACAACGACGCGACGCTTGCCGTTCTCGCGGCTGATCTGGTTCAGACCCTCGGTCAGCCGGATTTGCGCGACTTGCGCCAGTGGCACCTGCCCACGCGGACGACCCGCTACCTCGGGTAGCAGCACCGGCAACGAGCGGATGTCGTCGAGATTGGCACGGGTCGCATCTGGCACACGCACGGTGATATCAAAACGCCGATCGCCCTCGTACACACGCCCGGACTCACGACCGCCGAGTCCAGCCGCAACGGTATCCGCGACATCGCGGATGGTCAGGCCGTACCGCGCGATCGCCGCGCGATTGAGCTTTACGTCGAGCGCTGGCGCGCCCCCGACCTGTTCGGCCTTGACGCTCGCCGCGCCGGGTACCGTCTGGAGCACCCGCACCATTTCGCCAGCGGTCTGCGCCATCTTGTCAAGATCGTCGCCGTAGATCTTGATCGCGACGTCGCCGCGGACGCCCGCGATCAGCTCGTTGAAACGGAGCTGGATCGGCTGACTGACCTCATAAAGATTGCCGAGCAGTCCGCCGGTCGCCTTTTGGATCTTGGCAACGATGTCGGCCTTGGTCGTGCCCTTGGCCCATTCCTCCTTCTCCTTCAGGATCACAAACCCGTCCGAGACGTTCGGCGGCGCCGGGTCAGTTGCGGCTTCCGCGATGCCCGTCTTGGAGAACATCAACGCGACTTCCGGCACCTTTATCACCGCCTCCTCGACCTTGCGTTCCATCAACAGCGATTGTTCGAGGCTGACCGAGGGCACGCGCGTAGACGCGAAGGCGAGATTTTTCTCGTCGAGCTGGGGGATGAACTCGGAACCGAGCAGTCCAAAGGCGGGGATCGCCGCCAGGAAGAAGGCAAGCCCGCCGATGATGAACGGCCACGGCTTGGCGATCGCCCTGTCGAGCAGTGGAAGGTAGCGCTCTTTGGACTTGCGGATCAGCCACACATCCTTCTCCGCGACCTTGCCGCGGATCAGGATTGCGACCAGCGCCGGAACCAGCGTGATCGCCAGCACGAACGCCGCCACCAACGCGAGCATGATCGTGATCGCCATCGGCGAAAACGTCTTGCCTTCGGTGCCGGTGAAGGTCAGCAGCGGTGCAAATGCCAGGAGGATGATGGCCTGACCAAAAACGGTCGGCTTGATCATCTCCTGCGCGGCCCGCATGGTCTCCTCCAGCCGCTCCCTGACCGAAAGCAGCCTTCCCTCATGTTCTTGCCTATGCGCCAATCGGGCGAGGCAGTTTTCGATGATGATGACCGCGCCATCGACGATCAGCCCAAAGTCAAGCGCGCCCAGGCTCATCAAATTGCCGGGGACGTTGAACGCGTTCATTCCCATGGCCATCATCAGGAACGAGAACGGGATTACCAGCGTCGCGATCACCGCGGCGCGCCAGTTGCCGAGCAGCAGGAACAGCGACGCCGCGACGAGGATCGCGCCTTCGGTCAGGTTGCGCTGGACCGTGGCCACCGTTGCCCCGACCAGCGCCGCGCGGTTCAGCACCACCTTAACCTGGATGCCGGGCGGCAACGTCTTTGCTATCTGATCGAGCTTGGTAGTCGCCTGTTCGGCCACGACCCGGCTGTTCTGTCCAATCAGCATCAGCACCGTGCCGATGACCGCTTCGCGGCCGTTCATGCTGCCAGCGCCGGTACGCAGGTCACCGCCAACACGAACGTTGGCGATCTGGCCGATCGTGATCGGCGTCCCGCCCCGCGTAGCGGCGACCGCGTTGCGGATTTCGTCAACGGTACGCACGCGGGAGTCGACGCGCACAAGGTACGCTTCACCACCGCGGTTGTAGTAGTTCGCGCCCACCGCGAGATTTGCGTTCTCGAGAGCTTGGCCAAGTTCACTATAGGAGATGCCATAGCTGGCTAGTTTCGTCGGATCAGGCTCAACCACGAATGTCTTAGCGAAGCCGCCGATCGAGTCGACGCCGGCAACGCCCTTAACCGAGCGAAGCTGCGGACCGATGATCCAGTCTTGGACAGTTCGCAGATAGCTCGCCTTGGCCACCGCGTCCGTTAGTCGTTCGCCTTCGGGCGTCAGATAGCTGCCGTCAGGCTGCCAGCCGGGTTGGCCGGCGACCTTTTTCGCGCCCCTGCCGTCCGGATTGGCGTAGCCGACCGTATACATGACGATCTCGCCGAGGCCGGTCGAGACCGGCCCGACCTGCGGCTGCACACCGTCCGGCAATTTTTCGGCCGCTTGGCGCAGGCGCTCACCGACCTGCTGGCGCGCGAAATAGAGGTCGGTGCTGTCGGTGAAGATCGCACTGACCTGGCTGAAGCCGTTGCGCGAGATCGAACGTGTGGTTTCTAGCCCGGGAATGCCTGCGAGCGCAATTTCGACTGGATAGGTGACGAGCTTTTCGATTTCGACCGGCGACAGCCGCGGATCGATCGTGTTGATCTGAACCTGTTTGGTAGTGATGTCGGGCACCGCGTCGATCGGCAGCTTGGAAAGCTGCCACACGCCGAGGCCGGCGATGACGAGGAACAATGCGAGGACCGTCCAGCGTGCGCGGACGGAGAGCGCCATGAGATTTGCGATCATGATCTATTCTTCCTCGCCCGCGCCCTTGCCGAGTTCGGCCTTGAGCAGAAATGCGTTTTTGGTTGCGACTTGGCTGCCTGCCGCGAGACCCTTCAGGATCTCGACCCGGCCGTTGCTGCGTTGTCCGATCGTGATGGTCTGAGCCTTGAAGCCCCGCGCGGTCCGCACGAACACGATGTCACGCCCCTCGAGCGTCTGCACCGCATCCTCCGGCACCACGATCGCATTGCTAGTCGTGCCGCCTCCGCTCGGTAGGAGCCGCACGCGCACCGCGAGCCCTGGCTGAAGGCTGCCCGTCACATCGAGGACAGCAGTCGCCGAGCGCGTGTCATTGGCGAGGCCAGGCGTGACGGCGCGCACCCGTGCTTCCACGGTTCGGCCGTCGGGCAATTCGATAATCGCCCGATCGCCGGGCGATAGCCGCTGTGCATCGGTCGGTCCGACCGCGGCCTCGACCTGTATCTTCGACGCATCGGCGACGCGCATCAGCTCGGTCTCGGGCTGGACAAAGGCGCCCAAGCTTACGTTCTCCGAGGTAACGCGGCCGGAAATCGGGCTGGACACCAACACGCCGCGGCCATCGGACGTCACCCGTGCGGCCCCTGCCGCCACGCTGGCGCGGCGCGCCTCAGCCACAGCAGACGCGGCCTCGGCTTCTGCCTGTTCAAGCTCGACCCGCGCCGAGACCTTCTGGCGGAATAGATATTGCTCGCGGGCGAGTGCCTTTTGCGCCAGCGTCGATTTCGCAGCGGCAGCTGTGCGATCGGCAGCAAACTGCGCCGCGTCCCGGCTTTCGACGACGGCGAGCGTTTCGCCGGCACGCACCGGATCACCGAGCCGCTTCATCAATCGCGTGACCGCGCCGCCTGCGCGGGCGGTCACGATCGCTTCGCCTTGCGGTGATGCGCTGACTGTCGCCTGCGCTACGATTTCCGCGCCGAGCCCGCTGGGATTGATCGTCTCGACGGCAATACCGGCCTGCTGGACCGCTTGCGCGGTCATCGCCACCGTGTCGGGGTTTTTTTTCTCCTCTTTAGGGGCGGCGGTGTTGCCGCTTGCCGCTTCGGTCGCGGCAGGTTCACTCGCGGTCCAGCGTGCGATCCCGAAGCCGCCAAGTGCGGCGACGATCGCGACAGCCGCCGCACCGCCAAGAAAGCGCTTATCGTTCATCATCGATCATCTCCGGAAATCGTCGGGGCCGGCGTCGTGAGCCGGTCGAGCCGGGCCTGCGCGTCGTGGTACGCCGCAAGCGCATCGACGTAGGTCTGGCGGGTCTGTGAAAGCGTGCGCTCGGCATCGAGGAGCGCGATCTGGTCGAACTTGCCCTGCGTCCAACCGATCCGCGCTATGCGGGCGGCCTCCTGTGCCGCCGCCAGTCCCGGCCCGCCCGCCGCTCGCGCGGTCGCAGCGGCGTTCGCCACTTCGGTTTGTGCGCTAGCGATCTGTTGCCGGGTATCGATCACGGCGAGGTTGCGCAGCGCGATCGCCTGCGTCTGTTCAGAGCGTGACTGCGCCACGAAGGCGCTGCCGTTGTTGAAGAACGGGATCGGGATCGAAATGCCGACGACCGCGGCGGTGTCGTTGGTCGCCGCCAGTCGGCGGGCGGAGGCGCTGACCGTTACGTCAGGAACCCGCAACGACCGAGCCACGCGAACCTGCGCATCCGCGGTGCGAACATCCGCTTCCGCAGCAACCAAGGCGAGCGTCCCATCAACATCGACGGGCCGGGGCGGTCCGTAATCAGCGATCCGCTCGAACCAGGCGCGATCGAGTGGGCCCATCACCGGCACCGACAACAATGTCTCAAGGTTTGCACGCGCCGCCTGTGCCTGCCGGGCCGCGATATCGGCTGCGACCTGCGCATTGATGCGCAGCACATCGGCGCGCTGTTGCTCGATCGGACCTACATCGCCGGCCTTGACGCGCTCGCTTGAGACCCGGAACGCGTTGTTGGCGATCCCTGCCTGCTCGCTCAGCACTTCGGCACGGCGCTCGGCGGCGGCGGCTTCGATATAGAGCTGCGTAATCCGCAAGCGGAGATCCGCCTTCGCGATTTCAGCCTGGACTTGCGCGCGACTGAGGCGTGCGGTTGCAAGCGCGACACGCGCTGGCCGCTTGCCGCCCAACTCTAGCGGGAGCGCCACGCCAACCGTCGTCTCGGAGCTTCGCAAACCCTTGTAGACGCCGGTCCCCGCAAGATTCTCAACCTGCGCCTGCACTTCTGGGTTGGGGCGCAAGCCTGCGACACGCCGCGCCGCGGTCGCGGCATCGACGCCGGCCGTGGCCGCCGCGATCGACGGAAGTGGAGCCGATCCGCTCCCCCCCGATGCCGCGCCGTTGTCGAGGACGGCCGACGGGATGGATGGCATGCCGCCCGCAGCGAGAGCGTTCTCGAGCGAGAACGCATCGGCCGATTGTGACGAAGTGGTCGCCGCCGGAATGCCGGGCGGCGTTGTTGTTTGCGCCCCGGCCGCACCGGCAAGGGACGCCGCGACCATGACGGCCGCGATTGTACGATACATGGATGATAACTCCTGACGAACCGGGTTCGCCCCGCGCGGCAATTGCCGGCGAGGTCAGCGGATCCTCAGGCTTGGGGAGGCCTCAGCGCCGGATCGGCGGTAGAGAGCGGCCGCATGGAATGACTCGCGAAGACGGGGGCGACCCGAAGATCGCGCGTCAGTGCTGCGTTGGTAGCCTTGACCGGCGCTGCGACGTGATCGCCATGGCAACCACCGTGATGATGAGGATAGCCCTTGTCGCTATCAGAAGGCACTTGGTCGGCGTCGCCAGGTACATGGCCTAACGCAACTTCGTCCACGCGCGCCTCATGGGATGAAGCGCTAACATCCGGTCGCTCCAGCACATGCGCAGTCGCCGTCGTTCCCAAGGAGAGGGCGATCGTCAAATACGCAAGGATGTTCAGCAGGCGTCGCACGGATCACGCTCTAACAGGAACGCAGGTAACGGGCTAGTCCGCTCGTCGCATGAAGAAATAAAGCCGTCATCGGAAAGTCTGCAATAAAATAGGACGTGCCTTGCGCCATATCGGGATCGCCTCGGCACGCACCCACTCGCCTAGGAATATACACGCGCGTTCGGGCTGCATCAGCCGGTGGCCGCAGCGGCTCGGCGCCGGTTGAGGATGAACCCGCCGATTACCGCGATGAACATCAGGAGCTGAGCCGCCATCGATTGCAAGGTCGGGAAGATACCGAGCATAGAAACGCGGATCCCGCCGCCAAGCGGCGCAATGTCGATGATGCCGGCTTCCTGTAGCGCCGACACGCCCTTGCCGGCGAGGACTACGGTGAGGATGGCCATCAGCCAAGCACTGTAGGCAAAGAATTTCGCGATCGGCAGGGCGCGGCTGTAGCGCAACATGGCCCAGGCAATGAGCCCGAGCAGAACGACCGCCGAGCCGGCGCCCGCCAACATCATGCCGCCATTGCCCTGGGTCCAGAGCGCGGCATAGAACAGCATCGTCTCGAACACCTCGCGATAAACGACGATGAAGGCCAGGCCGAACAGGAACCAGGCCGACTGCTTCGACAATGCGTGCGATATCTTCTCGCGGATGTAGCGCTGCCATTGGTCCGCCTGCGCCTTGCCGTGCATCCAGATCCCCACGGAGAGCAGGACGACAGCCGCGAACAGCGACCCGAACCCTTCGGTAAGCTCCCGGCTCGCGCCGCTGATCCCGATCGCATAGGTCGCGATTCCCCATGTGACCGCGCCGACTATGAGCGCCCCGATCCAGCCGCCATGGACATAGGGCAGCACTTCAGGCCGCTCGGCCTTGCGGAGGAAAGCGATCATCGCGACGACGATCAGCAGGGCTTCGAGCCCCTCGCGCAGCAGAATGGTGAAGGCGCCCAGGAAGGTCGATGCGCTGCTCGCTGCGTCCGGGGACAATGCCGCGTCGGCATCGTCGAACAGGCCGTCGAGCACCTGGACGCGCGTGGCAACCTCGTCGGCGGGGCGACCTTGCTGGAGTGATGCCCGAAATTCGCCCATGGCGCTTTCGATGTGCCCCATGAGCGTTGCGTCGCGCGCGGTCAGCATCGGCTCGAGTGGCTCGAAGCCATCGAGATAAGCCGAAAGCGCGAGTTCCTGGGCAGCGTGACGGTCGCCACCGCGGTACGCGGCAAGGCTCCGTGCCAGTTTTTCGCGCGCGATGGTCAGCGAGCCGGGTGCCTGCCGGATCACCGCGTCCGGGTGACGGCGCAGATAGGCGATCACCGCGTCGGCCTTGGCAGGTCCGATCGTCTTGGCAAGCACCTCCGGGGTCAGTCCCGCCAGTGTTGTCAGGTCGGGGATCATGTGCCGCAGGCCGGGATCGGATTTCCACAGCCGCTCGCCCTGGCTTGCAAGGGCGTCGGGAAAGGCAAAGCGACCGGCATAGAAGGCCAACGCCCAGCGATCATCGCTCGGCAAGGTCGCAAAGCTTTGCATCGCCGTGCCGTCGATGCCCTGGTCGATGACCTGGTACAGCGCGAAGGGACTGCGTTGCCGCGCGCGCGTTATTTCGCTGAAGGCGATCGGCGGCGTGGTGAGCTTCGCCGCGTCGGGGCCATGCCCATCCCCGGTCATGCCGTGACAACTCGCGCAATTCTGCGCGAACAACGTGGCGCCGCGGGCGAGGTCGGGCGCCTTGCCCGGCGCGAGCGGCACGGGATAGGCCTTGAGCAGATCGGCGGCGAGGCCATGGGCGATGCGGGCGACCTCTTCGGGCGTTCCCTTCGCGGCGATGACGCCCTGAAGTCGAGCTGCGCCCGCGATCAGCTTCCCGCGCGCCGGCGTGGGCGACAGCGTCGAAAGGCGAGTCGATACCGAGGCCGCGAATTCGGTCATCTCGGCATATTCGGAAGGACTCTTCACCCGTCCGCCGCTGACAGCACCGCCATAGTCGACCGCCATATAATCAAGTAGCCGCCATGCCGTCTGGACGTCGGTCGTTTGGGCATGGGCCGCGACGCTTGTGCCAAGGGCAAACAAGAGGGCGCCGAGCACCGCCAGCGCGCGGCGCAACGAGACCGTCCGCAAGAGAATCGACAAAGGGCTGTTTGAAGGCGTAAACATGCGCAACGTCTACACCCTCTAGCCGCTAGAGGGTCAAGTGGTTTTGCGACTTGTTTGCATTAGCTGCTGGCAATTGCGAACGGTGGTATCATCAACCGCCCTGCTCAGCTGAACGTGGCGGAATCCGGCGCCAATGTCTCGATGATGCGGCACTCGGAAATAGTGCCCTGTCCGCACTGGACAATCACGTTGCTCAACTCGGACCTCAAAGTATTCAGATCGCGGAGCTTTCGGTCGATTTCGGCGAGATGCTCCCGCGCGATCGCGTCCACCGCCTTGCAAGAAATATCCTTCTGGTCGGCGAGCTTGAGCAACTCCTGAACCTGGTCGATCGAGAAACCCAGCGCGCGAGCCCTGCGAATGAAACTGAGCCGTGCGAGATGTTGGGCGGTGTAGGCGCGATAGTTGTTCTTTGTTCGGGCGGGCGCCGCCAACAAGCCGATGCTCTCATAATAGCGGATCGTCTCCACCTTGCTGTCGGTGGCTTTGGCGAGACTCCCGATGCTGAGCGGCTCGGTGGACATATCGTTTGACCCTCTAGTGACTTCAGACTGTATAGTGGGTGTCATGTCGAAAAGTCGAGGTGACGCAATGTTCGAGCAGACCGGGACGAGCCCCATAGCGATAGGGCGCCGGTGGCGCTTCAAGGTCCAGGGGCTAGACTGCCAGAATGAGGTTCGATTGCTCAGAGAAGCGCTTATCCCACTCGTTGGAGATGAGCGGTTTTTGTCGTTCCAGCCGAAGCTTGGCCTGCTCGACGTCGATGTCGCGTCCGGCCTCACAGTCGAAGCCGTGATCGCGGCCGTATCGACCACCGGGATGACCGCCGAGCTAGATGGTCAGAGCGGTATCTCAAAAGATGCCGCAGGAGCCGACGGTTGCAGAAGCTGCTCGGGTGAACCGGCGCCCGTTGCCCAGGCTCTCCCGGACCATCCGGACGGCGTCATTTTCGAAATCCATGGCATGGACTGCGGTGACGAAGTCGCGGTGCTCAAGCGCGAACTCGGTCCGATCGTAGGGCCGGAAAATCTGTCGTTCGATCTCATCAACGGTCGCATGTCGATCGCGAGCGGTGCCGATCTCTCTCTTCACGCCGACATCCTAAGGGCAGTCGAACGCACGGGGATGCGCGCCGAACTGTGGAAAGAAGGCGAGCGCAGTGCCGGTGCGCCAGAGGAGCAGCGGCGACGCCGGGTTCAGGCCGGGCTGACCATCGCAAGCGGCGCTTTGGTCCTGGTCGGTTTTGCGATTCACGCGCGCGCAAACGGCTTCGCTGCGGTACTGCACGAGAGTCTGGCGCGCGAGGCGCACCCCCCGGTTCTGGCGATGCTCGCTTATTCCTTGTCGGTCCTGTCGGCAGTTCGATACGTCGCACCCAAGGCGATCCTCGCGGCGCGGCGACTCCGGCCGGACATGAACCTGCTCATGCTGGTCGCGGTGGCGGGTGCCCTCGGCATCGGCCAATGGTTCGAAGCGGCGACTGTCGCATTTTTCTTCGCCCTTGCGCTGGCGCTTGAGGCATGGAGCCTGGGACGTGCCCGCCGTGCCGTCGCCGCACTTATGGAAATCGCGCCGGATTCTGCCCGGATACGAGATGCGGCAGGCGTCGAGAAGGACGTACCCGTTGCCGAAGTTGCGGTCGGAACCCATGTGATCGTTCCCCCGGGCGGAAAGATACCGCTCGACGGCTATGTGGTTGCGGGGACGAGCGCGGTCAATCAGGCGCCAATCACGGGCGAAAGCGTACCCGTTACGGTGACGCAAGACGCGGTGGTCTATGCCGGGACCATCAACGGCATGGGCGCGCTCGAGATCGTAACCACCCGGCCAGCCTCCGACACCACGCTCGCGCGTATCGTGCGCATGGTCGGCGAGGCGCAGAGCAAACGGGCTCCGAGCGAACAGTGGGTGGAACGCTTCGCGCGGATATACACGCCGGTCGTGATGGCGCTTTCCCTGGCGGCATTCCTCGTGCCGCCGCTTCTGCTCGGGGGAAGTTGGGCCGCATGGTTCTATCAAGCGCTGGTGTTGCTCGTCATCGCCTGTCCCTGCGCCCTGGTCATCTCGACCCCTGTCAGCATAGTCGCAGGATTGACCGGCGCGGCCCGGCGGGGCGTGCTGATCAAGGGAGGTGTCCATCTGGAAACGCCTGCCCGCCTCACGGCGATTGCGATGGACAAGACCGGCACACTCACGCTTGGCCGCCCCAAGGTGATCGAAATCATACCGATCGGCACCCGGAGCGAATCTGAGTTACTGTCATTTGCTGCTGCCGTTGAAGCCCGCAGCGAACACCCCATTGCGCGCGCAATCCTCGCCATTGCAGCGGAGCGCGGCATAGACGTGGTCCCCGCGAAAGACGTGACGGCTGTCCCGGGCCTAGGGGTTGTTGGCAAGATCAATGATCGCCACGTCTGGGTCGGTTCTGCCATCTATCTTGAACAGAGGCTCGGCGGCGGCGACAGCGAAAAACTGACAACCGCCTTGAAACGTATCGCTGGAGCCGGACTGACTGGAATCGCGGTCTGGGAATCCATGACAGTGATCGGGTTGATCGCGGTGGGTGATGCGGTGCGACCTGAAGCAAGACTAATCGTTGCACAATTACACGCCCTTGGCATCGCTCAAGTGGTCATGCTCACGGGAGATGCTCGCGCGCCGGCCGAAGCGATCGCGCATGAAACCGGCGTGGATGAGGTTTACGCCGAGCTGCTTCCCGAACAGAAGGTCGAGGCGATAGAAAGACTGGTGGCGCAGCACGGCCTTGTTGCCATGGTCGGTGACGGCGTCAACGACGCGCCGGCGATGGCGCGGGCGAGCCTCGGCATCGCGATGGGCGCGATTGGGAGTGATGCGGCGATCGAGACGGCCGACATCGCACTGATGCAGGACGATCTCTCCCAGCTACCGTGGCTCATTCGGCACTCACGAGCGACACTCACCATCATCCGGCAGAACATCGGCTTCTCGCTTGCGGTAAAGCTCGTCTTCGGGGGGCTGACGCTGCTTGGAATGGCGTCGCTCTGGGGCGCGATAGCAGCAGATGTCGGAGCATCGCTCCTGGTCGTGCTCAACGGGCTGCGTCTTATCGATCGCGACCAGCAGGCGCGATAGCCCGGTTACCGAGCGTCCCGAAGCCACGATCTTCGCTCTTCCATCCCGCAAAGGACTACATTGATATGGCCGGCCAATGTACCGCGAGCATCGACACGGGCTTTGTGACATTGGGCTATGCCAAGGTCGCCCTATTGGGCGTGGTGCAGGGCATTACCGAACTTCTGCCGATTTCGTCGACAGCCCATATGCGCGTCGTACCTGCCGTGCTGGGGTGGCGAGATCCGGGTTCGGCCTTTTCGGCCGCGATGCAGCTTGCGGCGCTCGCCGCCGTTATCAGCTATTTTTGGCGAGACGTTCGCCGTCTTGCGGTCGGGTCAGTGTCGGCGATCAGCCGCCGCGAATTCGCCGATCCCGATCTTCGTCTGGCGACCTGGATCGTGCTGGCAACGATTCCTATCGCGCTGGCGGGCGCGTTACTTTCGAGCAGCCTCAATACATGCAACTCACCCCTTCGCGCATTGCCGGTGATTGGCTGGGCGTGCATCTTGATGGCGGTGCTGATGGCGCTCACCGAAATCCTGGCACGCCACCGCCGCAGCGTCGAGAATGCATCACTGGTGGACGCGCTGCTCGTCGGCCTGGCCCAGGTCGGAGCCCTCATCCCAGGCGTCTCACGCTCCGGATCGACTCTCACCGCTGCGCTCGCACTCGGATTTAAGCGTGAAGAAGCTGCGCGCTTTTCATTCCTGTTGGGCATCCCGGCTATCGCTCTCGCCGGATTGAAGGAATTGTGGGAGCTGCACAAAGTCCACCTCGACATGCACGGCTGGTCCATTCTGGCGGTCGGCCTTGGCGTCGCAACCGTTTCAGCATTCGCGGCGATCTGGGCGCTAATGCGCGTCCTCGAGCGCTTCTCCGCCTGGCCCTTCGTCATCTATCGCGGAGTGCTTGGCGTTCTTCTGGTCATCGCGACCACCAACGCCTGGCTAGTCTAAGCGTCAGCCTCCCAACACATCGGGAAATTGGCATGGCAATGCCTCGTCGACGCATCGCGATGCCTATGCCTATGCCTATGCCTAGGAGGTTCACCCAATCTGGTATCAGGCGAATGGTCGTGCAGCTCAGTCAGATGTAGCCACAGTCCGATAGATACTAGATTTCGGCGACGATGAGAGGCGCCGTGACAGGTTCGCCGCTCTTGCAGCAACATCGATCAAATCGTGCTCAATTGGTAGCAGACAATGTTGTGATCAACGGGCATCCGACCTGATCGCCGACGTCGCAGGCACGAACGGTGTCGGCGGAATGGCCTTTGAACGCCATGGTCATTGCTGGCCAGCCCACCGCCAGTATCGGCCGATGCTGGATCGTGAGCTTGTTCGCCTTGGTATCGATCGCGGTGATGACATCGACACCCTGCCCCGTCGTGACGGCAGGCGCCTTCTTGTCCATGCCCGCCATACCGGCATGCCTTTCATATCTCCGCTCATGGATTGAGCGAGGGCCGGACCGGCGGAAGATGGCGGCGGTACGCAATGCGATGCGTAGCGCTCTTATGATGACTTCCTTTTGCTGAGAGGTTGGGGTCGTTTTGGAAGATGGACGTAGCGGCTTGCGCAGCAACAGCGGCTAAGCGGCCGCCAAAACGAACATTGACACCGGCGAGGCTGCCAGCATGCCACCGACTGAGTATGGCGATCCGGCTCATCACCTCCAAACCAGCGCCAGTCCCGAGCAGGACCTGTAGCTTCCCATTGCTTTCGTGTCGAGCTGCTCAGTAGTAGTCGGCAAGCTTTAGAACCCGCGTCGTTCCGTTCGCGAGCTTAAGCGTTACCCGGCTTCCTGCGGGGCCGTAGCGCCATTGCCAAAGCAATCCCCGCGTATAGGAGCTGTCGATAGGACGACCGTCCACGGCTACAACCTGCTCACCGACGGCCCACCCCGCCCGATCCGCAGGGCTGCCGGATGCCACATGCACGACAGTCAGGTCAGTAGTGGAGGCGGCGAGGCCGAGGCCGCTTCGATCCTTCAGCATCGGCAGGCGCGCCCGAGGAGGGGCGGAACGCAACCACAACTGTCCTTGAGACACGTCCAGTACGATGTCGAATTGTCCGAGCAACGGCATCCCCACATTCCCTACCGTGCTCACCGAGGTCCACCGATCAAGGGCGAGCGCCGGAACTAAGGCGCTCGAGAGCGCGCCCAGGCTCACCTTGTCGGCAACGAAGGCCTTGACGATTTGCACTCCCTCGACCCCGCCAAGGGCGGCGGTGGAGACGGTCTTGCCGACGAGAACGGAGTGCGCCTCGATATAGGCGGAGGATAGCATCAACGCCGACGAACTGCCGAAATCGAGCATCAGCGGCACCGGGTCCAGTCCGGCGATGGACGCGAGCACAAACAATTCCCGTTTGGCCCCGTGCCCGAGCGGAAGTACAGTCCATTCCGGACCCCCCACAAAGCTGGCGGTCTTCTCAAATGCAAACCGCCGTGTCGTGAAATCGAGCGCCAGGCAGCCACCCGCTAGTACGTCTGACCCGAGGATCATGTCGATCGGCCGACCAAAGGCGGCCGAAACCGCCCCCAAGTCTGCAACGACTGCGGAGGGGAGGACGGTAGCATGAGTGTCCAGCATCACCGCGACATTACGGACCAGACCAACCGGAGCCTTGCCGCCCAGGCCGTTGATCCGTCGCGGCTCCAGGTTCGTCAAGCCAAGCTTGGCCGCGAGCGGTTTGCTGATAATTGACGCGCCGCTTCCGCTGTCGAGCACCGCGTCGATTGCTACGCCGGACACCTTGGCCGGCACGATCAGCGTGTCGCCGGTTGCGACTTCTATCGGGCGCCAGACCGGAGGCGTAGCGAAGCCGCCCCAAGACCGACCCCGCTCGGTCCTCGCTGCCAATAGAGGAAGCGGAATGCTCGTCATGAGCCCGGCCCCGAGCCACATGATCGCCGCCCGCCGGTCAGCATGCCAAATCGTCTTGATTTCTTCCCTGGGTTCCACCGAATTTCCATTCGCTTCTCACGAGTCGCGGAGAGGTTCGAGCGTTGCTACATGCTCCAGCCCCTCAAGGATCAAGCCCCCCGACCGAAAATGATACGGCCATGCTGCGGGTTTAGCGATCAGAAGCGTTTCGAGAAGCCCGCCGCGAGAAAAGGATGAGGTGGTTTTGTGCCGGCGGCACCCGTCCCGACGCTAAGGTCAATCTGTATATCGTGCCCGATGATGTACGCGGCCCCAACGTCGAAGATCAACGAAGCACGTCCATTCTTCTCCTCGGCATATTGAAGCTCGGTGTCGACGAAAAAATTCAGGATCTTGCTCGGATTGTAGTTCAACGTAGCTGCGAACAGTCCGGCGGCATAGGAGCGCTTCGTGTCGTCCTCGTACACCGCCACGCCGACGTTGGGGTTCAATGACCATTTGTCGACAAAATTCCAGTCGGCCGCCAAGCGGAAATCCCCGGTTGCGCGCGAGTTACGAAAAGCACTGGAACCAGAAGGTGGAAAGACCCGAACGATTGCGCCGATTGATGGCTGGGTCGATCCCACTGCCTTGACGATATTGTACTTCAGACCAATCGAGGACGGCGCAAACCCGCTGCTGTCCGTATCGACTAGGGCCGGGTCGTGCTGGCGCTGCCGAGTGAACGTGTTGCCTTCGACACGGAACTCCCAGTTCTTGCTGAACCCATATCGCAGCAGCCTCGGAATAAAGGTCGTATGCTCTCGTTCATCGCCGTTGCTGCGATACTCGCGCTGGATAGCCGTCTCGAACTGAAAATGACCCCTGGCCAACCGTCGTGCTTCCATCCGCGATCCCGGGCCGATCGGGATTGATGAAGTCGTCGGAAGGGTCCGCATGAGCTGGAGCTGCCACTGCGAACGCCGCAACGATAATGAGCGTTGTTGATGTGCGAAGATGGCAATGGGGCATCGAAAACTTACTCCGCTCCTGGACGCAATCAGTCGGCACCTAAGCGGCTGGCCGCGCTATCGCTTGAATGACCCGGCACTCGGCCATCGTTCGGGCGCAGCACCCGCTCGCGCTCATGGCGCTCAGCTCGTCGCGCAAGGCAGAAAGCTGGCGAAGCCGATCCTCCACACCGACCAGGTGCCGCGCTGCGATTTCCGCTGCTTCCGCACAGTCGCGCTCCGGTTGATCGGCAAGCGCGAGGAGCGAACGAATTTCCTCGATCGAGAAACCGAGCCTTCGCCCGTTCCGCACGAAGTTCAGGCGATCCACGTCGCCGTCACCATAGGTGCGTCTGCCCGAGGATGTGCGCTCAGGTGTTTCGAGCACACCAATTTGCTCGTAAAAGCGGATCGTCGTCACCTTGGTCGCAGTCGCGCGCGCCAACTCACCAATCTTCATCTCGCATTTGCTCCAAATCATTTGCTGCCATCGAACTTTGCGCTTGCTCCTACAGCAGCTAGAGATTGTAAAGAAGCCAGATGATTGACACCCGAATCGTTAACGCGCCCGCCCGCCATGGACGGGGCGAGCGTTGCCCGACCTCACGGTTGACGGCGTGATCGCGCTTCTGTTCCTTCCTTCCGCGTATGAGATCGTCCGCAATGCGCGGACTGAACTCCGGCCGGCAACCTAGAGGTGCGCAGGATGATCGTTCCGCCGCGCGCGGTTTTGTGCGTGCTGAATGCAACGCTGGTCGCGTGCCTCGCTGGCGCGTCGGTCGCGCAGGCGCAAACGGGGTCTCAACCGGGGGTGCCGACGACTTCGACCGAGGGAGAGGTGCTTAGCCTTGAAGCGGCCTTGTCTCAGGGCGGCGCCGCTTCGCCCTCGATCGCAGCATCGACTGCCGGTGTGCAGGCGGTCACGGCCGCCCGTACGATAGCGGGATTGCGCCCAAACCCCGAGGTTCAGCTGCAAGTCGAAAATTTAGCGGGTTCGGGGCAATATCGAGGCTTCCGCAGCGCTGAATCAAGCGTCGGAATTGCGCTGCCTCTGGAACTAGGAGGCAAGCGCAGCGCGCGGCTTGCGCTGGCGAACGCACGACTGACCCGGGCTGAGATCCAGACCGCAATCGCCGTTGCCGACCTTCGGCTCAGGATCACGCAGCTCTATGTCGAGGCGGCCGCAGCCGAGCGTCGTACAGAAGTGCTGTCGGAGCAGTCTGCTATTGCAGCAAATGCCTTGCGGATCGCAAGCGAACGCGTTCGTGCCGGCGCGGCATCGCCAATCGAGCAGCAACGCGCTGATGTCCTCCGGATCAACGCACAGGTCGCTGCCGACAGTGCGGGGCGGCAGGCACAGGCTGCAAGACTAAATCTCGCCGCGCTCATCGGTCGCCCGATCACGGGGCTGCTTGACCGCGCCTGGTTCGATCAGGTCGCAAGTTTCTATGGGCCCGCTCAGCCCGTCGATGTCGAAGAGACTCTCGCTTTTGCCGCTGCCACCGCCGACGTTCGCGCGGCGGATGCTCAGGTCCGACTAGCTCGCGCGTCACGCATTCCTAACATCACGATCAGCGCAGGAGCCCGTCGTTTGGCGGAGACCAATGACACAGCCGCCGTGGTCGGCGTGAGTGTCCCCATCCCGATCTTTAACAATGGTCGGGCCTTCGTCAGTCAGTCGCAAGCCGAGCAGACGCAGGCTCAGGCGCTGCGCTCCCTCGTGGCACTCGATACCCGCCAGGATATCGCCCGCGCGCAAACCGAAGTCGCCAATGCTGCCGCGACTGCACGCGCTACGGGAGGCCCAGGTCTCGCTGCCGCAGCGGAGGCGGCCAGGATCGCGCGTATCGGTTACTCTCAAGGCAAGTTTGACCAGATCGCGCTGCTAGACGCCGAGCGAACGCTGTCTCAAACCCGGCAAGCCTATGTCGATGCGCTTGCCGCCTACCACGATGCAGTGGCGAGATTGCAGCGTCTGACGACGCCAGCCACCCTCGCCAACGGTGAGGCGCGGCAGTGATGAACTTGGAACATAAGCCGGGTTCCGGCCGCACGTGCCTTGGGCATAAGTCGTATGCTCGCGCCTCGTTTTATCTCGGAGAACACCTATGATCCTTCAGGATAAGCGCCTGCTTGGCAGTGCGGCCGGTGTCGCGTTGATCGCCGCGCTCGGTGGTTTCGCGGTTGCCCGCTATACCACGGGCGGCTCGAAGCCCGTCGAGGCCCCGGCCAGCGTTCCTGCGGCTGCATCGGGCAAGGAGAAGAAGCCGGATACCTTGGCAATGACCGCACAAGCAATGCAGCAAGCTAGCATTGCGACTGAAACGGTCAAGGCAGGCGGTCTGGGTGCCGAAATCGTTAGCCAAGCGACAGTGGCAGCCTCCCCTACTGGCGAGGCGATCGTCACAGCGAGAGCCGGAGGTGCGGTGACGCGCTTGCTCAAGCGCCTGGGCGATCCCGTACGAGCAGGCGAAGCGCTCGCGATCGTCGAGAGCCGTGAGGCGGCTCAATTCGCGGCGGATCGCACGGTCGCAGCTGCCAAATCAGCGCTGGCGCAAAAGGCATTGGCGCGAGAGCAATATTTGTACCGGCAGAAAGTATCCGCGCGGGTCGATCTCGAGCAGGCTCAGGCCGGGGCGACGTCCGCGGCGGCCGAGGCGCGACGCGCGCAGGTCGCCGCGGGAGCGGCAAACGTCACAAGCGATGGTCGCGGTGTCGTCGTCGCAAGTCCGATCACAGGGCGCGTGACCGCCGAAAACGTAAGTCTCGGGGCGTTCGTTCAACCCGAGACCGAACTGTTCCGGGTTGCCGATCCTGCGAAGATTCAGATCGAAGCCGCGGTCGGTCCGGCTGATGCTCAGCGCTTATCCCCCGGTGACCGCGCAATCGTCGAATTGCCCGGCGGGCGGACGATCGAGGCGCGCGTGCGCGCCGTGACCCCTGGCCTTAGCGGGGAGACTCGTTCCGCGACTGCGGTGTTAGATGTTCCCGGTTCTCTGCAGCCGGGTCTCGCAGTCCGGGTGCGGCTCCTGCCAAGCCGCGGCGAGGTTTCGAACGCGATTGTCGTGCCAGAAGACGCCGTTCAGAGCCTTGAAGGTCGCGACGTCGTGTTCACACGCACTGCTAAGGGTTTCCGCGCCCAGAATGTCACTACCGGCCAGCGCAGCGCCGGCCGCATCGAGATCGTGTCGGGCCTCTCAGCCGGGCAGACCATCGCCACCAAGAACGCCTTCCTGCTCAAAGCCGAACTCGGCAAGGGCGCGGGCGAGGAAGAATAACAGATGATCGCCAACCTTATCGCGCTGGCCGTCCGTGCGCGCTGGGCGGTCCTGTTCATCTTCCTGGCGATTGCCGGTCTTGGCCTGTGGCAGCTCACCAAGCTGCCGATCGACGCCGTGCCCGACATCACCAACAAACAGGTACAGATCAACACCGTCGATCGGCGCCTCTCGCCGGTCGAGATGGAAAAGCTTGTCACTTATCCGATCGAAACCGCGCTGGCTGGCATCCCTGGACTGGAGACGACCCGTTCGATTTCCCGCAATGGCTTTAGCCAGGTATCCGCAATATTCTCGGAAGGCACCGATCTCTATTTCGCGCGCCAGCAGGTAGGCGAACGCCTGACCCAGGCGCGCGATACGTTGCCCGACGGCGTACAGCCGCAGATCGGCCCGGTTACGACCGGTCTTGGCGAAGTCGTGATGTACACGGTCGAATATGCCAATCCTGACGGCAAAGGCGCGAAAATTGTGAACGGCCAGCCCGGCTGGCAATCGGATCGGAGTTACCTGACGCCCGAAGGCGATCGGCTGACGAATGCGGTCGAACAGGCCGGGTTCCTTCGCACCGTTCAGGACTGGATCGTCCGCCCACAGCTCCGCGCCGTTCCGGGCGTGGCCGGCGTCGACTCGATCGGCGGCTACGCCAAGACATTCGTGGTTGAACCAGATCCGGTGAAACTCTCGACCTACGGTATCTCGTATAGCGAGCTTGGCGAGGCGCTGGAGAACGCCAACCTCGCGGTGGGCGCGAACTACTATAACCGCGGCGGCGAAGGCTATTTGGTTCGGCTCGATGCGCGGGTTCGCTCGGTGGATGAAATCAAGAACGCCGTCGCCGCCACACGCGGCGGTGTTCCCATCACCGTTGGCCAGATCGCCAATGTCGAGAGCGGGGGCGACCTTCGCACCGGTGCGGGCAGCGTGAACGGCAAAGAAGCCGTCATCGGCACCGCGTTGATGCTTATCGGTCAGAACAGCCGCATCGTTGCGCAGGATGTCTCTGCAAAGCTCGAGCAGGTATCGAAGACCTTGCCGCCCGGCGTTACCGTCAAGGTGGTGCTCGACCGCTCGAAGCTGGTCAACGCGACGGTCGCGACCGTGCAGCGCAATCTGACCGAGGGCGCGATCCTGGTGGCGGTCGCGCTATTCCTGTTGCTCGGCAACTGGCGCGCGGCGCTGATCGCGGTGCTCGTTATTCCCTTCTCGTTCCTCATGATGGCAATGGGGATGAACGCCTTTCGCGTGCCCGGCAACCTGATGAGCCTGGGGGCTCTCGACTTCGGTCTTATCGTCGACGGCGCGGTGATCATCATCGAGAACTGTCTGGCGCGGCTAGCGCACCGGCAGGAACATGAGGGCCGGCTGCTCGCCCTTCGCGAGCGGCTTGAGGAGACCATGCGCGCCGCTCAGGAAATGATAAAGCCGACCGTTTTCGGGCAAGCAATCATCCTGCTTGCCTTTGCGCCGCTGCTCATGTTCACCGGCGTCGAGGGCAAGACGTTCTCGCCGATGGCAATCACGATCATGCTCGCGCTGGTCGCGGCCTTCATCCTGGCGCTGACCTTCGTGCCGGCCATGGTGGCGCTGCTCATTCGCGGCCGGGTCGCCGAGAAGGAAGTGTGGCTGATCCGCAAGAGCAAGGAGCGCTATCTGCCGCTGCTCGACAAGGCGATCGCACGGCCGTGGCCGTTCATCCTCGGCGGACTGGCCTTCTTTCTCGCCGCGGTGCCGGCGTTCGGATTGTTGGGCAGCGAGTTCATCCCGCAGCTCGACGAGAAGAATATTGCCCTCGCCTCGACCCGCGTTCCCTCGGTCAACCTCGAACAGTCGCTCGCTATGCAGCGACAGGTCGAGGCCGCCGTGAAAAAACTGCCCGAAGTCGAGCTGATGTTTTCCAAGACCGGCACCGCTGAGGTTGCGACCGATCCGATGCCGCAGAACATGTCGGACGGCTATATCATTCTCAAGCCCCAGGATCAGTGGCCCGCCAGCGTCCATACAAAAGCCGAGGTGATCGAGCGCATTGAGAAGGTGTCACGTGGTCAGCTCGGTCAAATCTATGAAATGAGCCAACCGATCCAACTTCGCTTCAACGAACTGATCGCGGGTGTTCGCGGTGACGTCGCCATCAAGCTCTACGGCGACGACCTCGACAAGATGGCGCAGACGGCCAGCGAGATGGTTCGCGTCCTGCAATCCATTCCGGGCGCGGGCAGCGTAAAGGCTGACCAGGTTGGTGGTGCGCCGACGCTCGACGTGAAGCTCGATCGCGCCGCCATTGCACGCTATGGTCTCACGATGCGCGAAGTGGCCGACACGGTTTCCGCGGCGCTCGGGGGCCGCGAGTCCGGTTTGCTCTATGAGGGCGACCGGCGGTTCGACATCACGGTGCGCGTGCCCGAAACCACGCGCACCAGCCTGGATGACATCCAGGCGCTGCCGGTGTTGCTTCCTGAGAAGGCCGGGCAAGCTCGCCAGCAAGTGCCGCTCTCGCAAGTCGCGCAGATTCGCGTCACCGAAGGCCTCAATGAGATCAGGCGCGAGAACGGCAAGCGCCGTCTCGCCATTCAGGTGAACTTGTTGGGACGTGATGCCGGGTCGTTCGTCGCCGAAGCGCAGGCCAAGATTGCACAGGTCAAACTTCCGGCCGGCTATTATCTCGAATGGGGCGGGCAGTTCCAGAGTCTGCAGGATGCATCTAAGCGGCTTTCGATCGTTGTGCCGCTCTGTTTCGCGTTGATCTTTGGCCTGCTCTACATGGCTCTCGGCAGCTTTGGACGCGCTACTGCGGTGTTCCTGGCGGTGCCCTTAGGATTGGCGGGCGGCGTGTTCACCTTGGCGCTCACCGGCATTGCATTCTCGGTATCAGCCGCTGTCGGCTTCATCTGTCTTGCGGGCGTCGCCGTACTCAATGGCCTCGTGGTGATGACAGCGATACGCGAACGGATCGAGGCAGGGTTTCCGCTCGCTCAGGCGATCCGCGACGGGATGGCCGAAAAGATGCGCGCCGTCGTCATGACCGGATTTGTGCCGGCGATCGGTTTCGTGCCGATGGCGCTCGCGCACGGCACCGGCGCCGAGGTCCAGAAGCCCCTGGCGACCACTGTTATCGGGGGCTTGGTTGCGGCTACCATTCTCACTTTGCTCGTTCTCCCCGCCATCGCCCGCGTGGTGCTTGGCTGGGGCGAACGCGTGGGCAAGCACCGCGATCCCGAGCCGGATGGCGGCGTGGCGGCGCATCCGACCCCCGAGCCGATCTCGACATGACACAGGAGGCGAGCATGAGCGAACATACCAAATTGCTCCGCATCTACACCGACGAGGCCGCCTATTACGGCGACCGCAAGGTGCTCGAGGTGGTCGCATCCAAGGCGCGTGACGCCAGACTCGCCGGCGTGACCGTGCTTGAGGCGCTTATTGGGTTCGGGCGATCGGCGCATCTTCATCGCAGGCATGTACTCGAAAGCGATCGAGCCGTGGTGATCGAGATCGTCGATTTCGACGCTCGTTTGCGGGCGTTCGTGTCGGACCTGTCCGACGTGCCAGGGATAGGATTGATGACGCTCGAAGCAGTGGAGGTTCTCGGGTCAGAGCTTTCGGTCAGCAGTATACAACCAGAGTGAGGTTTGGGATCAGGGTGAGGATCGTTCTTGGCGACTGATATTCCTTCCGCTTCGTCTCCACGGCCATCATTGCGCCGCTTTGCCCTGTTGCTCGTGCTGGTCGGGGCGGCAATGATTCCCGCCGTGATCCTGCGGATCGAAGGCTGGCGTCCCAACCCGCTGCTCGACACGTTCGTTTTCGGAGCGGCTATCCTCGCTGCGGGGTTCCTTTTGTCATGGGGCGCCGAGGCGGCCGAGAAGCGCATTTCGGCAGGGTTGATCGTGGCGATCGTCGCGCTGATCACCGTGCTCCCTGAATATGCCGTGGATTTTTACTACGCCTATTCGGCGGGCGCGAACCCCGGATCGAATTACGTCCATTATGCCGCGGCGAACATGACCGGCGCAAATCGGCTGCTCGTCGGCCTTGCCTGGCCGCTTCTGGTATTGCTTCACTGGCGGCGAACGCGGGATCGCGCCATTGAGTTACGGCCCGCGAACCGAACCGAAATCCTCTTTCTGCTTCTGCCAAGCATCTATGCCTTCGCGATCGTGGCGAAGGGCCGAATTTCACCCATCGACACCATCGTCCTTATCGCGCTGTTCGGGGTGTATATGTGGCGCGCCAGTCGGAAGGAAACTGGCGCAGACGCTGATGACGACGATGACGACGATGACGACGAGCCTGGCCCGGCCGCGGCGCTCATGCTGCTTTCACCCCTTCGCCAATGGTTAGCCATGGGAGCGCTGACGATCGTCGCAGCCGCGATTATTCTTGTATCCGCCGAACCTTTTGCAGAGTCGATGATCGACTCGGGCCGCCTTTTGGGGTTCGACGAGTTCTTGCTGATCCAGTGGCTCGCGCCGCTGGCCAGCGAAGCGCCTGCCGTCGTCGTGGCGGCGCTGTTCGTGCTGTCGGGCCGCGCCGCGTCCGGCCTCGCGACGATGATGTCCGACAAGATCAATCAATGGACTCTGCTAGTCGGCATGTTGCCGCTGGCGGTCAGCTTGGGCGCGGGGCATCTGACCAGCCTCCCGCTCGACACACGCCAACACGAGGAATTCTTCCTCACTGCCGCACAGTCGTTATTCGGTATCGGCTTGCTGCTGCGTCTTCGCCTCAGTCTGGTGGGTGCGGCGGCGCTCGCTACCCTTTTCGTCGCCCAGGTGGCTTTGGCGGTAATCTGGCAGGGTGACGAACTGCGTATCGTCAACAGTCTGACGTGGCTGGCTTGGGGCTATCTGGCGCTCGCGGCTGGCCTGTTCTTGACGAACCGCAAAGCGCTTGGCGCGCTTTTCAGGAAAACAGGCTAGTGAGACGGCCAGCGTCGTTGAACCGACACGGCCGGCCCGCCGGCAAACGTAGGAGGTGGAGTCGTTGTTTGACCAACTCGCCGCTCCGGTCCTCGACAGCCCAGCCTCTAGGCCGGGGAATACGCCGCAGCGCGAGGGTGAAGCCATGACGAGGGCTGCCACCTGGCTGGGCGCAGGGCTCGCCCTGACCGTGGACCAGGTGACCAAGCCGGCGGCCTTCGAGCTCGTTGCAAGCCACGGCGCGATACCCGTCCTCCCCTTCCTTACCATCACGTCCAGCATGAACGCCGGCGTTGCCTTCGGGATCGGCACAAGGGTGCATCCGATCCTGCTGATCGGGGTCGCGGCGACCGTCACGGCTCTTCTCCTCGCGATGATCCTGCGGTCGGCGAGTCCTCTCTACCGCGCCGTGCTGGGCATGATCCTCGGCGGCGGCATTGGGAATATCGCCGACAGGCTGCGATTCGGCGCCGTACGCGACTTTATCGACCTCCACTGGGGCGGATCTCACTGGCCGACGTTCAATATGGCAGATGCTTTCATCACCGTTGGCTTCGTCATCATGCTCATCGCCTGCGACGAGTCCAACGGGCATTTGAAGCCGCGATCCACCCGTTGCGGGAAGAACTGATGTCAGAAGCGGGGATGAATGAGGGAGCGCCACCCATGACAGGCCACTTCCTGTCGATCTACCGACAAGGCTTTGTGAGGGTCGCCGCTTGCTGCCCCCTCTGCAGGATCGCGGAACCGGCGTTCAACCTCGAGGAAACACTGAGGCTCGCCCGCAGAGGGAGTGATGAAGGGGTCGCGCTGATGGTCTTCCCGGAGCTCGGGCTGTCGGGCTATTCGATCGACGACCTCCTCCATCAGCGGGCCCTGCTCGACGAGGTCGAACGACGACTTCTGGAGCTGGTCGCCGAAAGTAGCGATCTCCACCCGGTCCTCCTCGTCGGGGCACCGCTGCGCCGTGAGGGGCGGCTCTACAACTGCGCCATCGCCATTCATCGGGGTCGAATTCTCGGCGTCGTGCCGAAGGGGCACCTGCCCAACTATCGGGAGTTCTACGAGAAGCGTTGGTTCGCCTCCGGGCGGGACGTGCGCGGCGAGATCTGCCTCGGAGGCGAGCCCGTTCCGTTCGGGATGGACCTCCTGTTCCAGGCGGAGGATGTCGACGGCCTGATCTTCCACACCGAGATATGCGAGGATGCCTGGGCGCCCGCCCCGCCCAGCGACTTCGGCGCGCTCGCCGGCGCGCTGATCCTGACGAACCTCTCTGCCAGCAACATCGTGGTGGGCAAGGCAGACACA
The DNA here is from genome assembly GCF_017875905.1 of Sphingomonas sp. PL20. Taxonomy (NCBI): domain Bacteria; kingdom Pseudomonadati; phylum Pseudomonadota; class Alphaproteobacteria; order Sphingomonadales; family Sphingomonadaceae; genus Sphingomonas; species Sphingomonas sp. PL20. The sequence goes on from NZ_JAGINH010000002.1 coordinate 4,187,780, forward strand.
CGGCGACGCCTCTGCGAGGTCCAGTCCGGCCGCTGCTGGGCCGCCTACGTCTACTCGGCGGCTGGACACGGGGAGTCGACAACCGATCTAGCCTGGGATGGCCAGGCCTGCATTTACGAACTCGGGGCCCAACTCGCGGAGACGGAGCGCTTCAGCGCAGAGTCCCAGATGGCCGTCGCGGACATTGACATCGAGCGGCTGCAATTGGAGCGCATGCGGACCGGTACGTTCAACGAGGCGGCAATCGCCAACGGCATGCCGGACCGGCGCTTCCGTCGCGTGTCCTTCGTTCTCCAGCCGCCCGCTGGCGACTTGGGCCTGCGGCGACGCATCGATCGCTTCCCCTTCGTACCTAACGATCCAGCCCGGCTCGATCAGGACTGCTACGAGGCGTTCAACATCCAGGTGACCGGGCTCGCGAAGCGCCTTGAGACGACCGGAATAAGCAAGATCTGCATCGGCGTGTCCGGAGGGTTGGATTCGACCCACGCCCTGATTGTCGCGGCGAAGGCATTTGATCTGCTCGGGCGTGCGCGTACCGACATCCTCGGCTTCACGATGCCCGGCTTCGCCACCAGCAGCAGGACCAGGTCCAACGCGCATTCGCTGATGAGCGGGCTCGGGGTGACGGCCGAGGAAATCGATATCACGCCGCTGGCCAACCAGATGCTTCGCGATCTGCGGCACCCGTTCGCGAGCGGGGAGCCGGTCTACGACACGACCTTCGAGAACGTGCAGGCGGGGATCCGGACCGATCTCCTGTTCAGGGCCGCCAACCAGCGCCAGGGCCTGGTGCTCGGCACCGGCAACATGTCGGAGCTCGCACTCGGCTGGTGCACCTACGGCGTCGGCGACCAGATGAGCCACTACAACGTCAACGGCTCGCTTCCGAAGACCCTCATTCAGCACCTCATCCGGTGGACGGCGTCGAACCGGCTGTTCGACGCCCAAGTGACCGACATCCTGCTCGACGTGCTCGGGACGACTATATCGCCGGAGCTCATCCCGCAGGCATCCGAAGGCCAGTCGCAGAGTACAGAGGAAAAGATCGGCCCCTACGAACTCCACGACTTCTGGATCTACTATCTGACCCGATTTGGGCTGCGCCCCTCCAAGATCGCCTTCCTAGCAATGCACGCTTGGCAGGACGCCTCCGCGGGCAACTGGCCGCCGGGCTTTCCGGAGGACCAGAAGCGCTCCTATGATATACCTGCCATCCGCCACTGGCTCGACGTTTTCCTGCGCCGCTTCTTCGCCAACCAGTTCAAGCGATCCGCCCAGCCGAATGGGCCGAAGGTCACGACTGGCGGCTCGCTGTCGCCGCGCGGCGATTGGCGCGCGCCCTCGGACGCCAACGGCCAGCTCTGGATCGATGAGCTTTGCAACAACGTGCCCGAGGACCTCAACGCGGCGGACGTGTCTCCTCTGACGCAGGAACCACCTGCGGTAGCCGCGGAGGGCAGACCCATTGTCCGATGAAATCCGATACCATACGGCCCGGTGGCTGCGCACCGGCCGTCCGCACCTCGGGGCGCCCGGCGACATCGTCGTCCCGAGCACGGCGAAGAGGCAGCCCGACGTGGGTGCGACGGAGGCGCCGTTGCGGGGCGGCCCCCATCCAGGGCGCGGAGGGGCGGCGACGATCCATCGGCAGGCAAGCTGGAGCGAACGACAATGGCTGAGCATCCGAAGCCTTTGACCATGGCCGCAGAACGGTCGGGAATACGAAGGGAGGGCCGGGTGGGTCTTCCTGATGTGCGCAACGGTCCTGGGTGTCGCCACTTTGTGGCTTCCCGAACAGATTGAGCTGCCACGGGAAACTGCCCCGCGGCTCGCGTTTGCCGCCCGCGAAAGCCTCCTCGTAATGCTGTGGGTCGCCATCGGTGTCGGGATGGTGTCGACCATCCGGCGCTACTCGGCACATGACAATCCCGGCTCCGCCTTCGCTCCTCCAAGCGAGCGGCTGAGGGTGCCGCTCGCATTTCTTCAAAACACGCTTGAGCAGGCGACGATGACGAGCATCGCCTTTCTCGGGCTCTCCACCGTCGATGGCGACGCTCCGCTCGGCTTCATCACCGGCGCCGTAGTCCTGTTCGCGGCAGGACGGATCGAGGTGCGTGGCATGCCACTAAATGCCCAGTGTCGAAACCGGTCCAGCCTGAGCAAATATTCCGGGCGCATTGGCGGAAGCGCTTGACCTTTGGCTGAAAGATACAGTCCTCCGGCGACGCACCACAAACCTCATCAGGTTCGCCAGGTTTGACGCCAACGATACCGCGTCTGTCCCCAACGCGAACAGAGCTCCGACGATCAAATTATGGGCAAGCCAAAATGGAGCCCCCAGGAGGAAGAGCCCCTTCATACGCGTAGTCGATGTCTGCAAGCGCGCCAGACTACCCAGCGAGCTCCCCGTCAATGCCAGCGCAGACGGTATGCCGTGCCATGTCACTACCGAAAGGAAAGACAATATAATGAGGCTGGCTCCGTAGAGTCGCACGACGACATAGCGATCACGCACCGATGCCGAAACGTAAGCATCCGGTAAGGACCGCGTTTACGCGGCCTTGAGCAGTTCTGCTGGTCGTCGCCAGTTCCAAGGTAGCAGTTCGCAAAGCTGGCTCTGCTGGATATCGGCGATGCGAGCGAGGACGTCGGCGAGCCAGGCTTGCGGATCGATGTCGTTGAGCTTGGCGGTGCCGATCAGCGTATACATGAACGCGGCGCGCTCGCCGCCGCGGTCGGAGCCTGCGAACAGCCACGACTTCCTACCGAGGGCCACGCCACGCAGCGCGCGTTCTGCGGCGTTGTTGGTCAGGCAGATACGGCCGTCGTCGAGGAACCGGGCGAACGCAGCCCAGTCCTTGAGCATGTAGTCGATCGCACCCGCGACCGGGTTGTGGCGTGCGAGCGCGGCACGCTGGGATCGCAGCCACTGCTCCAGGTCTGTGACGAGCGGGATCGCGATCTCCTGGCGCATGGCAAGCCGCTCCGCGATGGTGTTGCCGTTGACCGCGCGTTCGGCGTCGAAGATCACGTCGATCCGCCTGACCGCTTCGGCCGCGATCGGCGAGATGACCGATGCACCCTTACGCCGCTTCAGCTGCGCGGCGACGTCGCCCAGCTCGAAGAACTTGCGCCTGGCATGTGCCCAGCAGAGTGCACGGGTGACTGGTGACGGCGACCGATCGGAGCGGAACAGGGTGTTGTAGCCGGCATAGGCGTCGCCTTGCAGGATACCGCCATAGCCGGTGAGATGTGCGACCGGATGTTCGGCGCGACGGGTCCGCGAATAGCGGAACAGGGCAGCTGGCGGCGCAGGCCCTGCGAACGGTCGGTCATCGCGCACGTAGGTCCATAGGCGTCCGACATGGGCCGTGGTCTTCGCCAGCACCGGCACGGTCGTGTCGTCGCCGTGGAGCCGCTCGGCGGCTAGAACGTGCGCCTCGATCAGCCGGTGGAGCGGCGCGAGTGCGGCCGCGCACGCCCCGACCTGGTCGGCGAGCGTCGACAGACTGATCTCCACGCCCTCCCGAGCATAGCGGTCGCGCTGACGGTTGAGCGGCTGATGCGTCCCGAACTTCTCGAACATGACCATCGCCAGAAAGCTTGGTCCGAACAGCCCGCGCGGCGTCGCATGGAACGGAGCAGGTGGCTGGGTGATACCCTCGCACACGCGGCAGGCGAACCGCTCACGAACGGTCTGCACGACCTTCCACTGCCGCGGGATCACCTCCAGCGTCTCGGTCACGTCCTCGCCCAGCTTCGACAGCCGGTCCGACCCGCAGCAGGCGCAACTGGTGGGCGCGGCAACGACGACGCGCTCGCGCGGCAGATGCGCCGGCAACGGCTTGCGCGAAGGTCGCGTCCGGGTGAACGCCTCGACAGGGGTGCCGGCCGCGGCACGCTGGCCCAGAGCCTCATCCTCGCCGGCGCTCGCCTCCAGCTCCTCCAGACCAAGCTCGAGCTGGCCGATCAACAACTGGCCGCGCTCGGAACGCTGCCCGTAAAGTGCCCGACGCATCTTCTCGTTCTGCAACTCGAGCAGAGCCACCCGGGCCACCAGATCGGCGTTGATCGCCTTCGCGCGGGCAGCTTCGGCCTCGGCATCCAGAAGTGCCGCGCGAAGCGCCGTGACATCGCTGATGGGTGCCGCTGCCATGGCTTGAGGATAGCGAAAAAGCCCCGGAAAACCTAGCTTTTTAGCATCATCCAGCGGCCTGCGGACGCCATGTCATGCGCGGATTACGCCAGTCGATCGCTTCGAGCAGACACGCCATCTGCGACGCGGTGATCGCTACGACGCCATCAGTCGCCGCAGGCCATATGAACCGTCCACGGTCGAGCCGCTTGGCATAGAGCGACATACCCACACCGTCATGCCACAGCACCTTGATCAGATCGCCGCGTCGTCCACGGAAGATGTAGAGATCGCCGGCATGCGGGTCGCGCTTGAGCCCTTGCTGCACCAGCAACGCCAAACCGAACATCCCACGGCGCATGTCTGTGCACCCGGTCGCGAGCCAGATCCGGACGTCGCTTCGGACCGGGATCATCGCCTGAGCGACCGCACCACAGCCGCCACCAATGCGGGCGGCGCATCGCTTGCGATCCGCAGCACCGCCCCGCCGACCTCCAGCACTATCGCGCATCCTGCCGCGGGCTCAGGCTCGGCGCCGACCGTCACCGCCGCGAAGCCCGGCGACACCGGCTCGGCAAGATCGCGTCGCCACCGATAAAGCTGGCTCGGCCGCAGGTCGGCACGCCGCGCGATCTCCGCCACGCTCGCTCCCGGCTCGCAGGCCGCCGCCACCAGCGCCCGCTTCTGATCGTCCGTCCAAACCCGGCGCCGCTCCGCGCCCGAAATAATCGTGATCTGACTCATCGCACCATCGCTAACACCGGTGCAAACACCGTCGCTTGCACCAGTGCTACGTCAGCCGATCACCCGTTCCCGGCAAGGCGGTCCACACCGGAGGGGTACGCCGAAACGACGAGCTGCGCGCAGGAAATGAGGCACGCGATCGCCGCCGTAGGAGATCCCAACATCAGAAAATACATCGCGAAGGCGGCAGCGCCTGCACTCTGAATTTGGACGACCTTTTTATAGTCGCTGAAAAACGGCCAGCTGATGACGCACAAAAGAGCCATGCAACCGAACGCGGTGGCAATCACGACGGCCCCCGCGCGGTTGTTCCTGTGTTGATCTGCGTGCCGCGCTCAGCTCTGTCTTTTCCCATAGCTGAAGCGTGAAGGAACGAGGTTAATTACGCTTTAATGGCCCTCATGAAATCGACCATTCAAGGCTTCTTTTGGATTGCTGTCACCTCACCCGCACTGCCAACAAGCGTGACATCAAAATCGACCTTGTCGCCGACCTTGGCGGCATCGGTGATCCCAGGCGCTGCCTTGAACGCCATCGTCATCGCCGGCCATTTGGCTTCCGGGATCGGGCCATGGTCGAGCGTGATCGTGCCTGCCGCCTTATCGATCTCCTTCACCGTCCCCTGTCCCTTGGCCTTGATCGCGGATGTCGCGGAGGGCGCCATTGCCATATTCGCCATATCGCCGCTCATCGCCGCATCGGGCGATGCCTGATTGGTCTCGGTCGCGATAGGTGCTTCCGCTTTTTTGCCGCACGCGGCGGTCAGGGCGGCGAGGCCGAGGGCGATAGTCAGTCGTGCATAGTTCATGGTCTTCTCCTTGCATGTTAGGCGGGTTGATGGGTGGGCTTGGTCTTGGTCTTGGGCTTGCGCAGCAGCAGATAGGCGGCGGGCAGAACGAACATGGAGAGCAGCGGCGCGGTCAGCATGCCACCGATCATCGGCGCTGCGATCCGGCTCATGACCTCCGAGCCCGCGCCCGAGCCGAGGAGGATCGGCAGCAGGCCGGCAAGGATCACCGCGACCGTCATTGCCTTGGGGCGGACGCGGAGAAGAGCCCCCTCTCGAACCGCCGTCTCGACCTGGCTCGCATCGGGATCGTGGCCGCGCTCTTCGAGCGCGTTCTTGAGGTAGATCAGCATCACCACGCCGAACTCGGCGGAGACACCGGCGAGGGCAATGAACCCGACCCCGGTCGCAACCGACTGGTTGAAGCCAAGGAGGTACAGCGTCCAGATACCGCCGGTGAGCGCGAACGGCAGCGTGCCCATGATCAGGGCAGCTTCGTCGAAGCGCCCGAAGATCATGTAGAGCAGCACGAAGATGATCAGCAGCGTCGCTGGCACCACCAGCTTGAGCTTGTCGATCGCCCGCTGGAGATATTCGAACTGGCCTGAGTAAGCGATGCTGACGCCCGGCGAGAGTCTGACCTGCTTCGCCACCGCCCTTTGCAGATCGCCGACCACCGAGGCGAGGTCGCGCCCGCGCACATCGACATAGACCCAGGTCGATGGCCGGGCATTCTCGGTCTTGAGCATCGGCGGCCCTTCGGCGATCGATATGTTCGCAACTGTACCGAGCGTGATCTGCTGCCCCGAAGGGGTCAGGACCGGCAGTGTCCGCAGACCCTCCAGGCTGTCGCGCAGTTCGCGCGGATAGCGCACGGTGATCGGATAGCGGGCCAGCCCCTCGACAGTCTCGCCGATCGTCTCGCCGCCGATCGCGCCCGAGACGATCGCCTGCACATCGGTGATGTTGAGCCCGAACCGCGCGGCGGCAGCGCGGTCGATATCGACATCGACATAGCGCCCGCCGGTCAGCCGTTCGGCGAGGGCAGAGGAAACGCCCGGCACGGTCTTGGCGACCGTCTCGACATCATGCGCGATGCGATCGAGCTGGGCGAGATCGGCGCCCGACACCTTGACCCCGATCGGGCTCTTGATGCCGGTCGCCAGCATGTCGATGCGGTTCCTGATCGGCGGCACCCAGACATTGGCGAGGCCGGGCAGCTTCACCGTGCGGTCGAGTTCGTCGACCAGTTTGTCCGGCGTCATTCCGGGACGCCATTGGTCGCGGGGCTTGAACTGGATCGTCGTCTCGAACATCTCCAGCGGCGCCGGATCAGTCGCGGTCTCGGCGCGGCCGGCCTTGCCGAACACGCTCTCGACCTCGGGCACCGTCTTGATCAGCCGGTCGGTCTGCTGGAGCAGTTGCGAGGCCTTGGCCGCAGAGAGGCCGGGCAAGGCCGAGGGCATGTAGAGCAGGTCGCCCTCGTCGAGATTGGGCATAAACTCACCGCCGAGCCGGGTGAGTGGCCAGGCCGTTGTCGCGAAGACCAGCGCAGCGATCACCAGCACCGCCTTCGGCTTTCGCATCGTCCAGTCGATCGCGGGGCGGTAGAGGTTGGTCAGCCAGCGGTTGACCGGATTGGCCTGCTCGGCTGGGATGCGGCCCCGGATCAACCACCCCATCAGGATCGGAACGAGGGTCACCGACAGGATCACGGCGGACGCCATCGCATAGGTCTTGGTGAAGGCGAGCGGCGCGAACAGCCGGCCCTCCTGCGCCTCCAGCGTGAACACCGGAATGAACGACAGCGTGATGATCAGCAGGCTGAAGAACAGGGCCGGGCCGACTTCGGCCGCGGCTTCGGTGACGACGATCCAGCGCATCTCGCCCTCGAGATGCTCGTCCGGATGATCCTGCTCCCAGCGCTCGATCTTCTTGTGGGCATTCTCGATCATCACCACGGCCGCATCTACCATCGCGCCGATGGCGATGGCGATGCCGCCCAGCGACATGATGTTGGCGTTCACGCCCTGAAACCGCATGACGACGAACGCGGCGAGCACGCCCAAGGGCAGGGTCAGGATCGCCACCAGCGCCGAGCGGACGTGCCAGAGGAACAGGCCGCAGACGATCGCGACGACGATGAACTCCTCAATTAGCTTGTGGGTGAGGTTATCGACCGCGCGATCGATCAGTTGCGAGCGGTCATAGACCGTCACGACGTCAACGCCGGGCGGCAGGCTTGCCTTCAGGGCGGCGAGCTTGTCTTTGACCGCTGCGATCGTTTCGCGGGCATTCTTGCCCGAGCGCAGGATCACGACGCCGCCGGCGACGTCGCCTTCGCCGTTCAACTCAGCGCTGCCGCGCCGCATCTCCGGACCGATCTGGATCGTGGCGACGTCGCCTAGCCGGACCGGAACGCCACCGCTTGCTGTCTTCAACGGGATCGCCCGGAAATCGTCGAGCGTCTTCAGATAGCCCGAGGCGCGGACCATATATTCGGCTTCGGCCATCTCCAGCACCGAGCCGCCCGACTCCTGGTTGGCTTGTCTGATCGCCTGGACTGCTTGTTGATGGGTGACGCCGTAGGCAGCGAGCTTCACTGGATCGAGCAGCACCTGATATTGCTTCACCATGCCGCCGATGCTGGCGACCTCGGCGACGCCGGTCACGGTTTTCAGCTCGTAGCGCAGGAACCAGTCCTGAAGCCCGCGGAGCTGCGACAGGTCATGCCGGCCGCTCCGGTCGACCAGCGCATATTCATAGACCCAGCCGACGCCGGTCGCATCGGGACCGAGCGCGCTACGCGCGCTCGCCGGCAATCGTCCCTGCACCTGGTTGAGATATTCGAGCACACGGCTGCGCGCCCAGTAGAGGTCGGTGCCGTCCTCGAAGATCACATAGACGAAGCTGTCGCCGAAGAAGGAGTAGCCGCGCACCGTCTTCGCCCCTGGCACCGACAACATGGTGGTGGTGAGCGGATAGGTGACCTGGTTCTCGACGATCTGCGGTGCCTGGCCCGGGTAGCTGGTGCGGATGATGACCTGCGTGTCGGAGAGATCGGGCAGCGCGTCGATCGCGGTCGATCGCACGGCCCAGACGCCCACGCCGATGAGGGCCAGTACGCCGATCAAGACGAAGAAGCGGTTCCTGACCGACCAGCGGATGAGATGAGCGATCATTGGCCCGCCACCTTGGTCATACGTCGTATCGTTGGCCCCGCGGGAGGCCGGTCGAAGCCGAAGCGAACGCGGTCCCCTGTCTTCAGGCCACGCGGAATCTTCGGATCGGGAAGCTGGAACGTCATCGTCATCGCCGGCCAGCCAATCGCCGGCACGGGCTCGTGGCTCAGCGTCACCGAATTGGCGGTGATCTGTTCGATCTTGCCGACGGTCTCGTAAAGCGTTCCCGTAGCCGCGGGCTTCGCGGCGGCGGTTGGCGTGGCAGCTCCGATTGGCCGCGCTTCGACACCGGACAAACTTGCCTCGGAATCAATCAGGAACTGGCCCGAGGCGACAACCTTCTCACCTTCGGAGAGCCCGGCGAGGATTTCGGTGTCATCGCCGGATTCCCTTCCGATTTGCACCTCTGCGGGTCGGTAGCGGCCCTTGTCGAGGGCCAGCATCACCAAGGTCCGCTTGCCGGTGCGGATCAGCGCTTCGGAGGGCACAAGTAACGCCGGTTGCGTGGCTCCACCGAACGAGACGGTAGCAAACATGCCGGGACGCAGACGTCCTCCGCGATTGGGCAGCTCGATCCGGACAGTAAGGGTGCGGCTGTCGGCCTGAGTCTCGGGCAGGATCGCCGAGACACGGCCCGACAAGGTCTCGCCAGGAAAAGCGGCAAGCGTGGCCTGCACGGTTTGTCCGGGTTTGAGCGGACCGGCGATCGCCTCGGGTACAGCGGCATTGAGCCAGACCGTGCCGAGGCCATTGACCTCCGCGAGCGTCTGGCCTGCCATCATGGTCATGCCCGCCCGCACGTTCAATGTCTTGATGACCCCGCGGGTGGGCGTAGAGATTGTGATGACATTGTGCGGCCGTCCCGCTCGCTCGACCGAGGCGATCGTGCCCGACGACATGCCGAGCAGCATGAGCCGCTGGCGCGCGGCCTGGGTCAGCGCCGCGTTGCCGGTGCGGCGGACCGCAAGGAATTCAGCCTGCGCGCCGCCCCATTCCGGCACCAGTAGGTCGGCAAGAGGTGCCCCTGCCCCGATGATGTCGCCAGGTGCGCGCGCATAGACGCGCTGGACGAAACCTCCAGTGCGTGCCTGGACGACTGCGATATCACGCTGATTGAAATCGATCGTCCCCGTCGCGGTCACGCTACTCGCCAAAGCGCCACGTCGGACCAGGACGGTGCGCAGCCCGAGCGCCTGAGACGCGGAAGGATCTATTGAAATCCCCGGCGCTGCCGAGCCTGCCCCCGCCTCATCTGCATAGCGGGGGATCGTCTGCATCCCCATCGACGAAAGGCCGGGACCGTCATGATGTTCGGCCGGGATCATCGGGTCGTACCAATAGAGAATCTTGCGCGCGGCGGGCTTCGCGCTCTCCGGATCGTGCGAACCTTCCCATTGTTGGGCCACGGTAAAACCGATCCCGCCAGCAGCGAGCGCAAGAAGAGCAGCGGCACCAAGAAGGCGGCTGCGGGTAATTGTAACTTGGCTCATCGCGGTGCGCTCCCGTAAGTAAAGTTCAATCCGGCTCCGTCCGCTGCGACCTTGGCTTCGCGATCAACGGTCGTCAGGGTGGCATCGGCGAGCGCGGCAAAAGCGTCCGCGACGTCAATCAGACTGGCGCGGCCCGCACCATAACTCGCTGTTTCCAACTTCACGCGCTGCTCGGCGAGCGGTTGCAGCGTGCCCTGCGCGCGCATCCACTGCTCATGATGCATGACATGGTCGGCGATATCAGCGTCAAGGTCGGCGGCAAGCGTGCGCCGCGCGGCCTCGCGTTCGGCCAAGACCCGCCCGGCACTGGCCTGGGCCGCCGCGATCCCGGCATTCTGGCGATTGCGGGTGAAGAACGGCAGGCTGACCGTCACGCCGGCCGAGATAAAGTCGCCGAAACGGGGGTCGCGGCGTTGATAGGCCAGGTTGACACCGAAATCAGAGCGCCGACCGGCGTCGGCCACACGCACATCGGCATCCGCCTGGTCGGCCTGGGCATCGATCATCTCGATGGTGGGATGGTGATCAAGGCCGGCACGCAGCTTGGCGGCATCGACCGGGAATTCAGGGATTGGTCCAGCGATCTCAGGCGCGGGATCGCCTGTCCAGCGGGTCAGCGTCGCGCGGGCGCGCGCCACGTTGGAGACCAGTTCGCTGCGGCGATCCTGCATCGCCGCGACCGCCTGCTGACCGGCAAGCGTCTGCGCCGGCCGTGCGTTGCCCGAGGCGACAGCCCCCGGCGTCGTTCCCACCACGCGCTCGAGCCGGGAGAGAACATCGTCGAGAGCGGCAAGCCGGCGTTCGGCGTAGGCGAGATTGATCCAGGCAAGCGCGGTGCCCACCTCGACGGTGCGCGCCTCGACCGCGGTATCGGCCTCGGCCACCTTGATGTCGCTATCGGCGCGCGCCTGCTGGGCATGGCGCTTGGCGAGGTTGGGAATGTCCTGGGACACGCCGACCCGCGCCATGGTGAAATCGTCGCGATTGGGCTCGAACGCGAGCGGTCCCGAGATCGGGAAGCTTTCGACGCTCACGCCGAGCGTCGGATCAGGCAGAGCTCCGGCCGCGCCGCGCGCGTAACGCGCGGCATCGGCGCCGAGCGCCTTGGCCTTGATCGACGGGGCTTCCTGTCGGGCGCGCTGGAGCGCAGCTTCGAAGGTGAGCGGACCGGCGAATGCAATGCCGGGGATCGCCGCAAGAAGCGGCGCGCAAAGAAACAATCGCATGGAAAACTCCTGATCGGAGGGTCAGGCCGGCATCGCGCAATATGACAGGCATGTCAGTGGCGGCGGGATGGGGGGCATCCCGCCGCCACTGCTGGCCTAGCCGTCTATGCGACCTGTAGCGGCCAGAACCTGTGCTTAGCCGGCCGAAGGGGTCGACGAAGGCTGTGCCATGCTGTGCATCTGCTTCATGCAATCAGCAGCGTCTGTGCTGCTCATCTTCATCATGTCGCAGTCGCAAGTCGCCACTTGCGTGGCATCAGGCACCCAGACGCGCCGCTGGGCCGGTCCCGTGGCACGCGGGCCATATTGCGGGACCGACTTCCACTCATAGTGGCCGGACTGTTGGCTGTGGTTGGGCTGGCCGGCGAATGCGGCGCCAGGTGCGGCAAGGGCTACGCCGAGCAGGGCATAGAAAACACGGTTTTTCATGACTGTAATCCTTTGGCAAAACATCGTGGTAGCCGCAGATCAGACGGGATGTTTGGGTGCGCAAAGGCGCAACGATCCTGTCAGCCTGACGGCCGGTTTCGATCAGCCAAGGAGAGTCGGTGGTTCCGGTTCGGGCGTAAGGTCACTGCCGCGTAGGACCGTGGTGGTCGGCCAGAAGGCCAAGATTGGATTCGCCTCGCGAGCCGCAAGCGCTGGCGAGTCATTGCGAACGGCCATGGGAACTACGCACCCCATCGCGGCTATGCAGGCAAGGGTCATGCCCTTGCAGGGCTTCTGCGCAGGCTGTTGTTGCTGCGCCATCATCTTCATGCAGTCCTCGGACATGCTTGAAGCGGCCATACTCGACATCGCCACCGGCGCGGACACTGCAGGCGGGCCGGACGCAAAGGCGGCTTCCTGGCCGAGCAGACCGATCAGGGCTCCAAGCAGGAGAAAGAGATGAAGCGCACATTTCACAGACGTAACCGGATACACCACTCATGATCCAGGGACAACGCGATACTCATCCGCCGTGGCGTGCAAAGATGGTTTCGCGTTCCGCGCCAAAGGCAATGACATTGAAGGGTTGGGCGGACTGTCCGGGAACTTCCATGCCGGGTGATCCGACAGGCATACCAATTACGGCGAGACCGCTCACACCACGCGGACGCAACGCAAGAACGCGCTTCATGTCCGCGATGGGGACGTGTCCCTCGAAAACCATGCCATCGACGATCGCTGTGTGACACGATGATAGCCGAGCCGGTACGCCGTGTACCCGCTGAAAGGCGGGTCGCCCCCGATCGTCGATCATGTTCACGCGTCGCCCGAATTGTTGACGGACCTGGGCCGCCCATTGCTCGCAGCAACCACAGCCGGGATCCCGGTGAACGACGATCGGCTCAGCAGCAATGCTGACGACGGAGAGTGACGCGCCGAGCGCAGCAAGTACGATCTTGAGTTTCATATCAACCTTCAATGGTCCCTGCGGGACGGGGGAAATCTCCTACTGCGCGCGCTTGCCGTGGGCTTTTAGCCAGCCCTCGAGTTCGCCGACCTCACGCGTCTGCTCGGCGACGGCTTTGTTGGCCATCATCCGAACCTTTGAATCTTTGGTCTCTCGCAGAACGATGCGCGACATTGCGATCGCGCCGCGATGATGCTCGACCATCTTGCGCACCCAGGTTTCGGTGGCATCCGCGCCCATCGCGGACGTCATCTTCTGGTGCATTTCCATCTCAGCCGACGGGTAGGGGTTAGCAGGGTTCGGCTTCATCATTTGACCCATGTCCATCATGGAATGGTCCATGCCCTGCATTTGCGCGATACCGGGCGTGGCCAACAATCCGACGATCATGACGGCGATTATTTTCTTCATAATATTCTCCTCATCGTCCCCGCACTGTTAATACGCGCGAGCGTGCTTTCCCCCCCCCCCCCGCGAAACGCAGACATTTCCAGGAATTAGGGATCAGGCTGCTATTTACGGGCCAAAATTGCCTTCATCTCGTCGATCTCGCGCCGTTGAGATACCTCGATGCCGCTGCAGAGACGAACGACTTCCGGATCTTTGAGAGACGCCTCACGACACATAAGGATCGCCCCCGAATGGTGGGGGATCATTGACCGCAAGAACGCGGTATCGCCGATCGTCGTTTGCGTCCGGATGAGCGCGAACGATCCAGCAAATATCGCGACAGAGCCGATCAAAAGGGCGGCGTTCGCGGTTTTCGATGGAAACATATGCCCCATTGCGAGGATCATCAACACCACCATGGGTGCGACCATCATAAGCGTCATGTAGACCATGTTGAGGTTATTGTAGAAGCTTCCCAGACTATCGATCATGACGAACATCACCAAATACATGATAATGCCGCCGACGAGGGTCTGCAGCGCGAGGCTGGTATAAGCGTTCTTCATCATCGGTCGTCTCCTTCGGCCCCCGCCCAAGAATCCCCCATGGTCGTTCAACTCTTGCGGCGCCGCTTTCGCGGCCAGCGGAAATACAAAAGAGCAGAACCCGCGATCGCGAGCGCAAGCCCCCCACCGGCAAATCCAATCAGCCAGGGCGTGTTGAAATCTTCGTGGTTCTTCCAATCCATGATGTGGAGGCCCCAGAAGAAGTCATAGAGACGCCAAGTGCCGTTCCTGACGGCAACGATCCGACCACTATTTTGCGCAATATAGACGCGGGTCGAATCCTGATCTGGAAAGTCGATTCGCCATGCCGGAAGCACGCCCTTATATTCGGTGCTCGCGGACGTAACGGCACGGACGCTCGGCGGCGCCGACTTCCCACGATATGATCGCACCGCCACCGCGCGAGCCATCGCGGCGTTGACGCGCGGGATGGCCGACGCTGTTTCTGCGTCGTGGAGCCGTACCGAGCCGTCAGCCATCTCGACCTCTGTAACCTCTCGCCCGGCGAGCATACGGTACCGCACCTCACGGACAGGAGCGCCCGCTTGGCGTAGAACGATATCGAGCGGCGCCCGGGCATGGCCCTGGGCGAGCGTCGCCAGCGATGCGCGATCTACGACATGTTCACCGCGGACCCGATCGATGGGCAGCACGCTCATGATCAAGCCGCTCGCAAACCACAGTAACAACTGAACGCCGATGATCAGGGCCAGCCAGCGGTGCACCCGGCTAACCCCGACATGGAGGCGAAGCCGATTGCTCCTCAGAACCAGGTCCGCACGCCAATGACAAAGCTTGTCGCCTTGACACCTTCGCCATCAGCTCGCGCATAATCCGCGGTCTTGCCCAGCTTGCGATCGTAGGAGACGCCAATATAGGGCGCAAATTCGCGTCTGACTTCGTAGCGCAGACGCAGCCCAAACTCGGCGTTCGATATACCAGCGCCGATGCGGGTTTCCGGGACGTCCTGGGCTGATAGATTCAATTCGACCCGGGGCTGAAGGATCAAACGTTGCGTAATGCGCTGATCGTAATAGCCCTCGATCCGCCCCAGGACCTCGCCCTTGTTCGACAGGAACAAGGCTGCCTCCGTTTCGAACCAGTAAGGCGCGACTCCTTCGATCCCGACTGTAGCGTAGGTGCGCGAGGGATTGGGTTTGAAATCATATCGGACACCAGCCTGCAGGTTCCAGTATGGATCGAGCGCGCGGCTGTAGAGCGCCTGAATCTCCGCAGTTTCCATAAAGGTGCCGTTACGACCGCCTAGGACGCCCTCGCCTTCTGACTTGATTGTCAACCGATCGAGATCCTTGCCGAACCACGCTTCGCCATCCCAGCGATAACCGTCCCGACCATTTCGGACCTGATATTCCGCCAGATTGAACAGGATCATCGAGGAGGTGCTGGCGCCATGCTCGTTGTGCAGCATGGACCGTGAATCGACCATCGCACCGTTCTGATAGATCCGATCGGCATAATGATCGCTTGGTGCTGCCGGTGCCGGTGCATTGCCCGGTGCAAGGCTCGTGCCCCCTGCCCCATGACCGGCCATCTGCCCGTCCATCGACATGCCGGGCATGGACGACATGTCATGCTCCATTGGCTGACCGCCTCCACCAGCAGGCATATTCATACCGGGCATATCGTGGTTCATGGCGCCACCCGCCGTGTCCGGCATTGTCATGCCAGGCATGCTCGACATGTCATGTCCTGCATGGGGATCGGGCTTCGGAGACGCCTTGCTTCCTACCGTTCCCGACATATCCATTCCGGGCATGGCGCCCATTCCCGACATGTCATGGGCGGCCGCTTTAGGTTTCGCGACGGGCGCCCCGCGCTTTGCTGAAGTTGGTTTAGCAGCCGGTTTGGCGGCCGTTTTGCGCTTAACGGGAGTCGCGGGTTTGGTTGCCGGCTTTTTCTTCGGAGGTGCTTTGGCCGCAGGCATGTTCATGCCCGGCATATTCTGCATCGATTGCGCGTTAGCCGGAGCCGCGAGGGCAAGCGGCGCTACGCTGATGAGGAGAAGCAATGCCTTCATGCTGCGTCTCCCCGAGGCCGGACAGAGACGACGCGCATCATCCCGGCATGCATGTGATAAAGCATATGGCAGTGGAAGGCCCAGTCGCCGATCGCGTTGGCGGTGACGTCAAAACTCACTTTGCCGCCCGGCGCGACGTTGACCGTATGCTTGCGCGGCGAATATTCGCCATGCCCGGTAACCAACTCGAAAAAATGTCCGTGAAGATGGATCGGATGCGACATCATCGTGTCGTTCACCAGCGTCACACGCACCCGTTCGTTTTCCAGGAATGGAATCGGCTCGCGCTTGTCGCTCATCTTCACGCCGTCGAACGACCACATATAGCGTTCCATATTGCCGGTCAGGTGGATTTCCATCGCCCGATCAGGCGCTCGCACGTCGGGGTTGCGATCCACCGCCATGAGGTCGCGATAGACCAGGACGCGGTGTCCGACATCTTCCAGGCCCTGCCCGGGCTCTCCGGTGCGATCCATCGGCATAGGTGAAATCGTCTGGACGCCAGGCCCCATCTTGACCTGCGGGGCTTTGCTGCCGTCGCGCATATTCATGCCGCCCATCCCGCCCATCGCCATGCCTGCCATAGCGTCGCCGGCCGGGGCGCCCATTCCAGGCATGCTCGCCATCGAGCCGCCGGGTGTCTTGTCCGTTGTCGGCATGGATGCGCCGGAGCCCATGTCCATGCCCGCCATGCCACCAGCAGCGGCGCCGCCTGTCGGCATGTCATGACCCATTGCTGCATGGTCCATGCCGGCCATCGTAGAACCGCCGGAAGCGTCCATGCCTTGCATGCCGCCCATGTCCATCTCGCCCATGCCCATATCCTTCATATCGGCAAGGGGACGTTTGCGAAGCGCGGGCACCTGGGCTGCCATGCCTTCGCGCGGGGCCAGAGTTGCGCGCGCCATGCCAGACCGATCAACAGATTCGCCGATCAGAGTGTAGGCACGGTCATCAGTCGGGGTGACGATGATGTCGTAGGTTTCCGCCACCGCAATTTGGAACTCGTCGACCTCCACCGGCCGCACGTCTAGACCATCGGCCTGAACGACCGTGAGCTTGAGTCCTGGAATCCGGACATTGAACGTCGTCATCGCCGAGGCGTTGACAAAACGTAGTCGAACTCGCTCGCCGGGCCGGAAAAGCGCTGTCCAATTGTCCTGGGGACCATGGCCGTTGACGAGATAGGTGTAGGTTGAACCTGTGACATCAGAGACGTCCGTGGGGTCCATCCGCATTTTGCCCCAGTCGAGACGATCCTTGAGCGGTTGATCTTCTTTTGCCATCAGGCCAGCCAGCGTCTGGCGCTGATAGTTGAAATAGCCCCCGCCCACCTGCTTGAGCTTTCTGAAAATCGCGTGCGGATGCATCTGGCTATGGTCGGACAGCACGATCACATGCTCGCGATCCGACTTGATCGGATCTTCGCCTGCCGGATCGATCACGATCGGCCCGTAATGGCCCATCTGCTCCTGCAAACCCGAATGGCTATGATACCAATAGGTGCCCGCCTGGACGATCGGAAACTCATAGACGAAGGTCGATTTTGGTTTGATGCCGGGGAAGCTGATTCCCGGTACGCCATCGAACTGGAACGGTACCAGTAACCCGTGCCAGTGGATCGAACTGTCTTCTTCAAGATCGTTGATCACCGACAGGCGCACCGTTTGCCCTTGGCGCAACCGGATCAAAGGCGCCGGCACGGTTCCGTTGATGCCGATCGCATGGCTTGCGCGGCCATCGATCATCATCATCTGATGAGCGATCTTGAGAGTGATATCGTTGCCGGTAACGGTCGGGAGCGGCTTCACAATACCCGCCGAGACGGGTTGAGCCCATGCCGGCATCCAGGCCGACAATGCCAGGCCACCGCCGGTCAGCGCGGCACCGCGGAACAGATCGCGGCGGTTCAATACCGGGGGCATATAATCTCCTTGTTCATTGTTCAGCACCCTCTTGTCCACAGCGAGGCTCGAGCGCGGTATCTCTCTCATCCTTACGCACGAGCGCGGCGCACCCCTCAAATGTCGGCCAAGATTTCAGCAAGTCGGACGCGAGCGCGGTACAGCCGCGTCTCGACAGCCTTCCCGCTGATCGAAAGTGCCAACGCAGCTTCCGATTGGTTCAACCCTTCGACGGTGCGGAGCAGCAGAACCTCTCGCAACGAAGATGGCAAGGCAGCGATCGCAGTCGAGAGTTTTTCGAGTTCCATCTTCGAAGCTGCGCTGGCATGAGCCGAAGGTGCGTCGTCTGGGACCTGTTCAATTTCGTCGTCGGACGTGGCGGCACTGAAGATGAAGAGCTGACGCACTCTTTGGCGACGGCGCCAATCACGGCATTTGTTGATCGCGATCCGCGACAGCCAAGCGCGCAGCGGTCGGGCACCATCATATTTCCGCAAATGGCTGAACGCCGAAACGAAGCAATCCTGGGTAAGGTCAAGCGCCTCTTCCGCATTGCCTACGAGTCCGCGGACCAGCCGGAATATCGCGGATTGATGCCGGTGCATGATCTCTGCGAATGCCGCTTGCCGGCCACCGAGCGTCAGCGCGGCAAGTTCACCATCGGAGCACGACTGGAGCTCCAGACTCACCGCGCATCGTCGGTAAGCGCATGTACTACCGCCTGGTCGAAGGTCTTGGCCTGATCCGGACGTAAGATCTGGCGCATGGCGAAGATATGGCCGAGCGTCTCCTTTTGGAGCTGACCCATTGCCTGATGCGACTGATCGACGGCCGCAGCGACACCCGGACCGTTGCCATGTTCAGTTTCGATGGCATCGGCAAGCCGTGCATTGTCGGCTCTCAGTTCGAGTTCCAGCGCCCGTCGGCGCACGGCAAACCGCTGCTCAAGCAACTCGATCTGAGCCTTCTGACGATCGTCCAGGTCGAGCTTGCTGTGCAATACGTCATGCAGTTCGACGCCGCCAGCCACAGGATGTGGCAGGAAATGACGGCCCAGAAACACGCCCGCGACGGCTGCGACAAAGGCGACAATCGCGACCAGAACGAGCAGCCGCGGCTTCATCGCGGACCTGCGAGCAACGTGGAGGGAGCAAGCGGATTGGATGGCCCAAAAGGCGAGAGCGTAACGGAGGCCTCGACTGGCGTCGTAACCCCGTTGCTGGCAACACCCAGCAGCACTGCGCCAAAGGCGGCGACCGCGCCAAGCCTCAACTGGGAGCCCGCCGAAACCTGCGTCCTGGCGGCAATGCGCCTGAACACTGCCTCTTCAAGACCGGCCAGACCGGGATGCCCCGGTTCGTTGCGTAAGCGGCTCAAGAGCCCATCCAAGTCTACATTCATCTCAAATTCCTATTTCTTCAATCCATCCGACGCGCTGGCGCAAGACCCGTCTTTTCCACCTCCGCTATCAGCCCGTTCGTCAAAAGCGCCCCTCGGTTTTCGGGGGGCTGAACGACGACCTTCAAGGCACGGTGCCACATAGTTACGGCATCGTCTTTGTCATGCCAGGCATATCCTTCATCATCGCATCGTGATCTTCAGGCGCACTGGAAATCACCGCCTGATATTGCGCAGGACTCATCTTCGGCATCTGCCGCACGAAAGCCACCATGTCCCAGATCAGCTCGTCGCTATGGGTTTTGCCCCAGGCCGGCATCGCTGTGAGCTTGACCCCATGCTTGATGATCCAGAACTGCTCCTTTGCCGATCTCTGCGGCTCACGGAAAAGCTCGGGAGCCCTGGGATAGAGGCCCTGGCTGATCTCGGACTTCTCAAGGCCCGGCGCGAGATGGCAGCCGCTGCACATCTCGGTATAGAGCCCCGCTCCGCTCTGCAGACGTTTCACATCCATCAGGTTTGCCGGGACGCTGATGTCGCGAGACCTTACCGCGATCGAGCGATCACGGAATTGCTCCACGAGCCAATAGACTGGTTTGCTGTGGGGGGCATCAGCGCCAATATCGTAAGCGCCGACATACACGACGATGCCGGCGAGCGCGCCACCGGCCAGCGCCGCCGCCGCGACGAAGCCCACGCTCGGAAAATGTCTCCGGAGCCATGCTTTCCTTGAATCTTCCATCGCGTCCTCCCCAGCAGAAAGTCTTTGGACGATCGATGATTTCACACCCCATCCAATTGATCATACGCGCGGCGCGCCTTCACCCCTCAACCCTACGCCGATCCCGCGCGCCGGCCGGTTTCCATACAACCGCCGAAGAAATTTCGCGGGTTTGATGAGGGGTTGCACTCTGCGGTGCGTAAATCGCTGTGTCGGCAGTATCGCCGCCTATGGAGAAATCGATGTTTCGTAAAACAGCTTTTGCCGTCGCCATGGCGGCTTCTGTCTTTGCCGCTACCGCCGTCCAGGCTCACCCCAAACTGAGCAGTGCCACGCCAGCCGCCGACACCGTCGTCGCCGCCCCGACGAAGATCCAGCTCGTCTTTTCCGAAGCGCTTGTCGCGCAGTTCTCCGGAATCGACCTGACGATGACCGAAATGCCCGGCATGAAGATGGGGCCGATGAAAATGAACGGCGTCAAGGCAACGCTGGCTCCCGACGGCAAGACACTCGTTGCCACGCTCGCCAAGCCGCTGACAGCTGGAACGTACAAGCTCGATTATCATGTCGTCTCGACCGACACCCATCGCATCCAGGGCGGATACACGTTCAAGGTCAAGTAAGACCATGCCGGACATGGTGGCAATCGCCGTCAGGCTTGGACTCTATCTTGACCTGATGCTTCTTTTTGGGCTGCCGATGTTCGGGCTCTACACATTGCGCGGGACCGAACGGGAATCCGGCTCGGTCCTGCGCTTCCGCTCCGTACTCGCGTCCATCGCCTTGGCCGGCATAGGTCTGTCGATCCTCGGCATGATGGTTTTGGCGGCCTCGATGGGCGGCGTGTCGGTCGATCAGGTAGACCGCGCCACAATCAACATGGTGATCTCGGGCACCTCGATCGGAACGATATGGCAGGTACGAGTGGCCGCACTCTTGCTCGTCCTTTATTTTTCGATTGTCGGATGGCGTCGTCCCGCTTTTGCTCTCGGTTCACTTTCGTTCACGGCAGCGATCGCTCTTGCAACATTGGCCTGGACCGGTCACGGCGCTGCCGATGAAGGCTTGCTGGGATGGGTTCATCTTGGCGCCGATATCACCCATTTGTTGGCAGCAGGGATATGGGTCGGGGCGTTGGCTGCTCTATGCCTACTCATATTTCGCCCCGCCGACCGAATGGCTGTGGACCATATTCACCTTTCGCACCGAGCCTTGGACGGCTTCGCCAGGATCGGCTCAATCGTGGTCGGCCTCCTCATCCTCTCTGGTGTGGTCAACAGCTGGATACTGGTGGGGCCGTCCAGATTGGGATCGCTTTTCACAAGTCTCTATGGTGCGCTGCTGACAGCGAAATTGCTGCTGTTTGGCGCAATGCTCATCCTTGCAGCAGCCAATCGCTTCTTCCTCACGCCTGCGTTGGCGATGGCTGTCGAAAGCGGTGACGCACCAGCCGCGATACGGTCGCTTCGCCGAAGTCTGATTGTCGAGAGCGGGTGTGCGCTTGCAATCCTTACGCTCGTTGCCTGGCTCGGACTATTGGCGCCTCCCGCCTCCGGCGTATAGACATTCGCCCATCACGGCAGCGCGCGCGATATGGCCTTGATCGCTTTCAGGCCCGAACCAAAACGGGAGATCGCTTCCTTGTGGCGTTCCAGCTCACCATAGGGAAGATAGGCGATCTCAAGATCTGCGATACGGCTGAAGGCGGGCCGTGCGAGTTGCGCCCGCACCTCGCTCTCGCGGGCATCGGGTGCGACAAGGAACAGCCCGGCGGTGGCGTGCAACTCGCTGCCGCTCAGGGCCAGGTCGAGCATCCGGACGATGCCCGAATAAATCGAAGTCGAATGCTCGACTTCGAAGGCCGCGGCGACACGATCGCTCGCCCGCTCCAGCCACAGTACATCAATAAGACGGATGGCATCGGCACCGGTCGAAGTGGAAATCGACTCCGGCAGGCACTCAAGGCATCCCTCACCAAGACGCACCCCATCATGGAGACGCCCGCGGTCGTTGGCTGCGATCCAGACATCATAGCCTAGCGCATGACCGATGTCGCGAAGCCAGGCCTGAATCTCCGAATGGGTCCGATCGCTTTCGCCCTGCTTCTGAAGGGCCTTGTTGAGACTTTGCGCCTCGGTCCTGGCCTGTTCGAGCCGCGCCGCCCAGGAACCGGCTGCCTGATCGCCCTCGTCGCGTGGTGGCGCAGGATAACGCCCCGAGCCGATATCAAACAACAGCCCCCCAATGGCGCCGAGATCGTTCGACAGCAAATCGCGGAACTGCTCGTTCAGATCAAGGACGCCCGAGCGCATCGCGAGAAAATGCTGCCAGCTGCCCAGCTTCACCTTCCCGCCCGTCAGCTTGTTATAGCCATTGACGATCGCCGTGTTGAACGGCGGGACCAGCGTGGGATGCAGGAAGTAGAGGAGATTGGCGACCGCTGGTCCCAGGCCTTTGATGTTCAGGCGATCAATGGTGTGGATTCCCGCGATAATCTCTTCAGCGGTATCACAGCACGCGCAATGATCCAGCAACCGGCCAAAAGCGCGCTGGTTCGCTGGGTTTTCATAGATGTCAGGGATGCGCAATTTTGGCTTCCAAAGAAACGCATGATCCGCACCTTTGAATATCTGCCGTTGCTCGGCGACCGAATGAACGACCGTTTCCAGCGAAGATCCGCGATAAGCGACGCCGAACCTCCCGGCTTCGATTTCAGCGACCACCTGGGCGAGGCCCCGTCGGATCGAGCGGAAATTCTTGATGCGCTCGTCCCAAAGAAACCAGCTCTGATAGGTCGCGTTCGGGTCTTCCTTCCATCGCTGGATCAGTTGCCGCGCCAGCAATTCAAAGTCTGCCAAACCCTGCTCCCCCCTTCGCCCCAATCTCCTCGGACGCTAGCACTCTGTTTCGCGGACCACCAGATTTGCGGGAGCCGCCCGGGCCTAATAAAAGGCCTGCGATCAACGTATGTCGTCCGGAATATGCATCAGCAGGTCGCGGGTATAGTCGATCAGGAGATCGCCGACGGTAGCCCCGTAGATTGCAAGAAACAGGATGAACGCCAGAAGCTTCGGGACAAAGCTGACCGTCTGTTCGTTGATCGATGTCGCGGCCTGGACCATGGAAATAACCAGCCCGACGACCAGCATCAAAATGAGCGGAGGCCCTGCGATGATCATGATGACCCAGAGTGCTTGGCCCATCGAAACCGAAAAAGGACTGTATGTCTCCAATTCGCCTCCCCCGGTGACGGGGTCGCGGCGCCAGGACGTGCGCCTAGCGATCCTTGCGGGGCGAGTGGCGTGGAGAGAGATCATTGCTTCCGATCCGTCTTCGCCACGTCCACTCGCCCCCGCGCCACGCTGCGACCCGTGGGCACCTCATTTGTCCATCCTGTCGGTTGATGGGCTACATCTGACTTACGCATCGACGGCTCTGACCCCTCGCGCCCATCTGCATTTTCTCGAGAGAAGCGCCTGCTTTCGAGGGCACGTGCCGCATGCCGCGTAATAGCAATGTCGATCAACGTCAGCGAAAGGCATGCATGTACGACTGCATTATCATTGGCGGAGGTCCCGCAGGCCTAACGGCTGCCACCTATCTGGGCCGGTTTCTGCGAGCTACGCTGGTCGTCGATGCGGGGCCGGGCCGGGCGGCCCGAATCCCAACGACACATAACCTCCTTGGATTTCCAGACGGAATATCTGGCGCGGATCTGCTGTCGCGTATGCGTCAACATGCAGTTCGCTACGGTGCCGAATTGGCCAATGGAGTCGTCGAGCGCGTCGAACGCGCCGATACTGGATTTATCGCCTATACGGGCTCCCAGGCCATCGAGGCACGAACCATATTGCTCGCCCAAGGCGTGACAAATCATCGACCGAGAATAGAGCAGGAAGCGCACGATCGAGGCGTTGCCCAAGGGTTGATACGCTATTGTCCGATCTGCGATGCCTACGAGATCCGCGGCAGGAGAGTCGCCGTGCTGGGCTGTTCCGACCACGGCGCGGCCGAGGCGATTTTCGTTCGCCACTACAGCGATACCGTCACCCTGCTCACTCAGGATGCTTCGGAACTCTCGCAAGCTGACGAGGCAAATCTGGTTCGGAACGCTATTAGGGTCGAGCGAGCACCTGTCAGCGATTTGTCGGTCAACGAGAAAGACCTTCTCGTCCATTTAGCCGATGGCCGATCGCTCCAACTCGACACTCTATATGTTGCTCTTGGGACCTCCGCTCACTCAGAACTGGCGCGGATGGCTGGTGCCGAATTGGCTCCGTCAGGTTGCATCGTCGTCGATGAGCATCAGCAAACGACGATCAGCGGTATGTTCGCCGCCGGCGACATGGTCGAAGGGCTGGACCAAATCGCGGTAGCGGCGGGCCAGGCGGCCAGGGCGGCGACCACCATTCACAATCGATTGTCTGGATGACCCTGTAGACGGGGTCGAGCACGCAAAAATATATGAGAGGTGGGGGTTGACCCTGACATGATGTCAGACCCCACATTGCCTTTCGTCGATAAGGAGACGAGCCGTGACTGATCCTATTCCTGCGAGCAAATCTGGTGCGCATAGCTGCTGCGCGGGCAAGCACGATGCCACCACGGGCGCGAAGACGGCCAAGGATCCGGTATGCGGCATGATGGTCGATCCGGCTGTCACCTCTCATCATGTCTCGGATGGGGGAAAGGAATATTATTTCTGTAGTGCGGGATGCCGCGCCAAGTTCGCCGCCGACCCCGAGCGCTATTTGTCTGAGGATAGTAACAGGCCCGCGGCGGCCCAGCCCGGCGCCATCTGGACCTGCCCCATGCACCCGCAGATCCGTCAGGATCATCCCGGGCCATGCCCGATCTGTGGCATGGCCCTCGAGCCGGAGGTTGTAACTGCAGACTCGGGGCCAAGCGCTGAACTGCTCGATATGTCTCGCAGGTTTTGGATCGCTTTGGCGCTTACGGTGCCCATCTTCGTACTGGAAATGGGCGGACACCTGTTCCCGGCGCTGCACAGCCTCATTTCCGAGCGCATATCGGGCTGGCTCCAGTTCGCTCTGGCAACCCCGGTCGTGATCTGGGCGGGCTGGCCATTTTTCGAACGTGGTTGGGCCTCTGTCCGGACGCGCAACCTCAACATGTTCACCTTGATCGCGATGGGGACGGGCGTGGCCTGGGCTTATAGTGTGGTGGCCACTGCAGCGCCGGGCATATTCCCTGCAGCTTTTCGTATGATGGACGGCACGGTCGCGATCTATTTCGAGGCGGCTGCCGTGATCACCGTCCTTGTCCTCCTGGGCCAGGTTCTTGAGTTGCGCGCTCGCGAGCGTACCTCGGGCGCAATCAAGGCTCTTCTCAATCTCGCTCCCAAGACCGCGCGCAGGATTATGGCGGACGGGAATGACGAAGAAGTCGCGATCGACCTGATCGCTGTCGGCGACCGACTGCGGGTCCGCCCCGGCGAAAAAGTACCCGTAGATGCCATCGTCGAGGAGGGCCGCTCCTCCATAGATGAATCGATGGTCACCGGCGAATCCATGCCGGTGACGAAAACGGTCGGCGCCCATGTAGTGGCCGGAACGGTGAACCAGACGGGATCGCTCATCGTGCGCGCCGACAAGATCGGCCGCGATACAATGCTGGCGCGGATCGTTCAAATGGTCGCCGATGCGCAGCGATCGCGCGCTCCGATCCAGCGCATGGCTGACAAGGTCGCTGGCTGGTTCGTACCCGCTGTGCTCGGCATCGCGCTGCTCTCCTTCGCGATTTGGGCGATCTGGGGTCCAGAGCCGCGATTGGCACACGGCCTCGTTGCGGCCGTTGCGGTATTGATTATTGCTTGCCCCTGCGCGTTGGGGCTTGCGACTCCGATGTCGATCATGGTCGGTATCGGGCGCGGCGCTGGGCTTGGTGTCCTGATCAAGAATGCCGAGGCGCTCGAGCGAATGGAGAAGGTCGATACGATCGTCGTCGACAAGACCGGCACCCTGACCGAGGGACGCCCTTCCCTGACCGCCATCGTGGCGATGGACGGCTTTTCGGAGGATGATATTCTTCGGTTGGCCGCTGGCGTCGAACGGGCATCCGAACATCCCTTGGCGCTTGCGATCGTCGCTGCGGCCAAGCTCCGCCAGCTCGACATTCCTGAAGTTTCGGATTTCGACTCGCCCACGGGCAAAGGCGCTGTCGGCACCGTCGGTGGCAAACGCATATTCCTGGGTGCTGGAGCTTATCTAGACGAGAATGGCATCGATGTATCGACAGAAGCCACGCAGGCAGATGACATGCGGGCGGACGGCGCCACTGCGATCTTCGCGGCGGTCGATGGCCGCGTCGCAGGAATTCTCGCAATTGCAGATCCTATCAAGGCAACAACTGCTGAAGCGCTGGCGGCGCTGCGAAAGGAAGGCATCAGCGTCGTCATGCTGACCGGCGACAATCGAACGACAGCCCAGGCCGTGGCTCGTAAACTTGGTATCGACGCGGTTGAAGCGGAAGTCCTGCCCGATCAGAAAAGCGCAGTCGTGCTGCGCCTGCAACGCGAAGGCCGTGTGGTTGCAATGGCGGGCGATGGAGTGAACGATGCGCCAGCGCTGGCGGCGGCCGACGTCGGCATCGCCATGGGTTCGGGGACGGACGTCGCCATCGAGAGCGCAGGCGTGACGCTGCTCAAAGGCGATCTCAATGGGATCTTGCGCGCGCGACGGCTGAGCGAGGCGACGATGGCCAATATCCGCCAGAATCTTTTCTTTGCCTTCATCTACAATGCCGCAGGCGTCCCCATCGCTGCAGGTTTGCTCTACCCGGTGTTCGGCATTCTTCTGTCGCCCATTATCGCTGCAGCAGCGATGGCCCTCTCGTCCGTCAGCGTCGTCACCAATGCGCTGCGTCTCAACCGCGTGGCACTGTGAACATCGGCGGCGCATCAGCGGCGAGCAGCGTCTCGCAGCGGATGATCCGCCACTACGAGAAGATCGGTCTCATTCCGCCGCCGCCGCGGCGTGACGGTGGCTATCGAGACTATTCTGACGCTGACGTACATCGGCTGCGTTTCATCGCCAATGCCCGCGATCTCGGTTTTCCGATCGAAGAAATCCGAAAGCTGCTTGGTCTCTGGTCTGATCGCGATCGCGCGAGCGCGGAAGTCAAGGCGCTGGCGGAATCGCGCGCCGCGGACCTCGGCCGGAAGGCGGACGCGCTCAATGCGATGCGCGAAGCATTGCTCGACCTGGCGAAGGGCTGCCACGGCAACGAGCGGCCCGAATGTCCGATAATCACGCGCCTGGCCTCCTGAGCCTATCTGGCGGGGTCGGAAGATCGCCAGCAGGGCACGCTAGCCGCAAGGCTAGCCGATTCACTTGTGCAGGCCGCGTCCTGCCAGCTTCGCGAGCCGGCGCGGTAGGTCGGCAGCGATTTTGCGTTGCTATTGCGGCTGCGCCTTCTTCCATGTCCTGCATTCGGGTTTGGACCTGCCGCACCCTCGGCACCAGCCGGTCGAACCGTTGAACGCGCACAAGTCTATGCACGGGGACTTCACGCGTGCGCTTTCAATGGCATTCGATTGTCAGATGCTTCAACTCGTGGACGGGGACGAGCCGGTTACGGATAACACCCGCATCGATGCCCACGCCACCAACAACACCGACGATCGCGGCATGGGCGTCAGGGCCGACGCGCCAGACATGGAGATCGGAAATGCGCGCATCTCCTGGTCCTTCGACAAGATCCTGTATTTCCTCGGCAACGTGATTGTCTGTCGTATCGAGAAGGACTGCGGCGGTATCGCGCATCAAGCTCCAGGACCAGCGAGCGATCACCACTGCCCCGACGATTCCCATGACAGGGTCCATCCAGACCCAGCCCAGATAGCGGCCTGCCAGAAGAGCCGTGATCGCCAACACAGAGGTGAGAGCGTCGGCGAGGACGTGCACATAGGCTGAGCGGAGGTTATTGTCGCCGCCATGGGCATCATGGTCATGGGCGTGATCGTCATGACCGTGATGATGGTGGCTACCCGAGAGCAGGAATGCACTGACGATGTTCACGCCGAGCCCAATGACCGCAATCACCGTTGCTTCGCCAAACGCGACCTTGATGGGTTCGAACAGCCGCAGGATCGATTCGACCCCGATCCCCAAGGCGATAAGGCCTAGCACGAGCGCCGAAGCGAAGCCTGCCAAGTCGCCGACCTTCCCGGTTCCGAAGCTGAACCGTCCACTGGATGCATGCCGCTTGGCATAGGCATAGGCAATCGCTGCGACACTCAGCGCCCCGGCATGGGTCGCCATATGAAAACCGTCGGCAAGGAGCGCCATCGAGCCGGTAACATAGCCGGCGAAGATTTCGCCGATCATCATCACAGCCGTCAGCACCACAACCCACAAGGTCCTGCGGGCGTTCTCGTCGTGAGAGGCCCCAAGATACACATGGTCGTGTGTAAAGGCTTCAATGTCGCGGGACGTGGTCAATATCTCAGCCTCATTTTGCGTAGCGGCGTATGACCGCGATCAGTTCTTCCGCCCCTGCGGCGCGCTCCTCGGCCGGAAGATCGGGATGCGCCACATGGGCGCGGACATGCTCTTCGATAATCTCGTCCATGAGGCCGTTGATGGCACCGCGTGTCGCTGCAACCAGGTGCAGCGTCGTCGTGCAGTCCGTCCCTGCCGCCAGCGCTTTTTCAATCGCCGTGACCTGACCGGCGATGCGGCGCACCCGCTTCAGGAGTTCATCATTGCCTTCGGTCAAATGTCCCATAGCATACCCCCCTATCCTATAGACAGGCGCGCCGCCATAGCGATCAACTGGAAAATTGATTCACTGAATGGGGCTGGCGTCCGCACCATATATCTATAATAGCGGATATATGGAATCGGTATCTGCTATCTCGGCGCTAGGAGCGCTTGCGCAAACAACGAGGCTCGATGCCTTTCGTCTTCTGGTTCGGCACGAACCCGATGGACTCGCCGCGGGCGAGGTCGCGCGGGCGCTCGACGTGCCGCAGAACACCATGTCAGTGCATCTGGCGACCCTCGCGCGCGCTGGGCTCATTCGTTCCGAGCGACGCAGCCGGATCATCAACTACCGTGCCGACCTCGACCAGTTGAAGGCGCTCACGCTGTTCCTCGTCAAGGATTGCTGCGGCGGCAAGGCGGAGCTGTGCGAGCCGCTGATCGCCGAACTTTTCCCCTGCTGCTGATGGAGCCCATCATGTCCGATCGCGTCTTCAACATCCTCTTCCTGTGTACAGGTAACTCGGCACGCTCGATTCTCGCGGAGAGTGCGCTCACCAAGCTGGGCAACGGACGCTTCCGTGCCTTCTCCGCTGGGAGCTATCCCAAGGGTGCGGTCAATCCCGACGCCATCGCCTTGCTCGAACGGACCGAATATCCGACCGATGGCCTGCGATCGAAGAGCTGGGACGAGTTCTCCGGACCTGACGCGCCGGTGATGGATTTCGTGTTCACCGTCTGCGACGACGCGGCCGGCGAGACCTGCCCGATCTGGCCCGGCCATCCCGTCACCGCCCATTGGGGGATCGAAGATCCGAGCCACGTTCTGGGCACCCCTGTCGAACGTGAGCGCGCCTTCGGCACGGCGCTCCGCTACCTCGAGAACCGCATCAAGCTCTTCATCGCGCTCCCGTTCGAGAAACTCGAGGCTCGTGCGCTGCAAGCCCAGGTTCGCGAGATCGGCCATGGCGAAGGTGCGAGCAGCCGTCGCGGGGATGCGGCCTGATGCCAATCGACATGATCATCTACCACAACCCTGAGTGCGGCACCTCGCGTAACACGCTGGCGATGATCCGTAATGCCGGGATCGAGCCGCATGTCGTGGAGTATCTGAAGACCCCGCCGTCGCGGCCTATGCTGGTGTCGCTGATCGAACGTATGGGGATCGCACCCCGCGCTCTCCTGCGCGAGAAGGGCACGCCGTTTGCGGAACTGGGGCTTGGTGATGTGTCGCTCGGCGATGACCAATTGATCGATGCGATGATGGCGCATCCGATCCTCATCAACCGCCCGATCGTCGTATCGCCGCTCGGCGTGAAACTCTGTCGCCCTTCCGAACAGGTGCTCGACCTGCTGCCGAACGCGCAGCTTGGCGCCTTCGCCAAGGAGGACGGCGAACAGGTCATCAACGCAGCCGGCAACAGGGTCGGCGCATGACGGCCCCGATCGCGGCGCCGGCCAAGCCGGCGATCAGCACGTTCGAGCGCTATCTCAGTGCCTGGGTTGCGCTCTGCATCGTCGTCGGCATTGCCCTTGGCTACGCATTGCCAGGCTTGTTCAGGGCGATCGCATCGGCCGAAGTCGCGCGGGTCAACCTCGTGGTCGCCGTGCTGATCTGGTTGATGATCATCCCCATGCTGCTCAAGATCGATCTCGGCGCGCTGGGGTCGGTCAGGCGGCACTGGAAGGGCGTCGGCGTGACGCTCTTCATCAACTGGGCGGTGAAGCCGTTCTCCATGGCGCTGCTTGGCACGGTCTTCCTTGGCTGGCTGTTTCGGCCGCTCCTGCCGGCCGCCGACATCAGTTCCTATATCGCCGGCCTGATCCTGCTGGCGGCCGCACCCTGCACCGCGATGGTGTTCGTCTGGTCGAACCTTTGCGACGGCGACCCGACCTATACGCTGAGCCAGGTCGCGCTGAACGACGTCATCATGGTGTTTGCCTTTGCACCGCTGGTCGCCCTGCTGCTCGGCGTCGCATCGATCACGGTCCCGTGGGACACGCTGCTGATCTCGGTGGCGCTCTACATCGTGGTGCCGGTGATCGTTGCACAACTTGTCCGTCGCGCCCTGCTGTCGGCGGGCGGTCAGCCGACACTGGATCGGATGTTGGCCCGGCTGGGTCCGGTGTCACTCATGGCGCTCCTGACGACACTCGTCCTACTGTTCGGCTTTCAGGGTGAGGCAATCATCGCCCATCCATTGGTGATCGCCCTGATCGCGGTGCCGATCCTGATCCAGGTCTATTTCAACGCTGGCCTCGCCTACTGGCTCAGCCACCGGTTCGGTGTCGCCTGGTGCGTGGCCGCGCCCGCCGCGCTGATCGGCGCATCCAACTTCTTCGAGTTGGCGGTCGCCGCTGCGATAAGCCTGTTCGGGCTCAATTCGGGCGCGGCGCTTGCGACCGTGGTCGGCGTGCTGGTCGAGGTTCCGGTCATGCTGTCGGTGGTGAAGATCGTGAAGGCGACCCGGCCCTGGTATGAGGAGCGGGTGCCGGCATGATCGCGACAGCGCTCGACACCACCGTGCTATCCGATCTGGCGGCCGATCTTGCTGAAGCCGGCCTGCCGACCAGTGACCTTGCCGAACCGGGACGTCGCTTCTTCCGGTTCGAGGATGCTGCCGGTATCGTCGGATATGCTGGCATGGAGGGCGACGGGCCTGATCGGCTGCTGCGATCGCTGATCGTGAAGCCTAATCGGCGCAGCGGCAGCATGGGCACTGCCATTCTCGGCGCGATCGAGCAGGCGGCGACCGAGGAAGGCGTTGCTTCCCTCTATCTGCTGACCACCACGGCCGAACCGTTCTTCCGGCGGCATGGCTATGTCATGGCCAACCCTGCCGATGCGCCCGACGCCATAACCGGATCGGCCGAGTTTCGGTCGCTGTGCCCGGCGAGCGCCGCCTTCCTCTCCAAGCGGATTGCCTGATGTCACGTCTTCGTATCCTTGCCGACCCCGATTTCACGCCGGCGCTCGATCGCGACGTGATTCGCCCTGATTTCGCGACGGGGCTCGGTTCGCTCGATCATCCGCCGCGCATCCTGCTGCTCTACGGTTCGCTCCGCGAGCGGTCGTTCAGCCGGCTTGCTGTCGAGGAAGCGGCACGGTTGTTGATCCTGTTCGGCGCCGAGGTGCGAATATTCGACCCAAGCGATTTGCCATTGCCCGATCAGGTGAAGGCCGATGACCACCCCGCCGTCCACGAATTGCGCGAGCATTCCTTGTGGTCGGAAGGTCAGGTGTGGTGCAGCCCGGAGCGGCACGGCCAGATCACCGGCATCATGAAGGCCCAGATCGACCATCTTCCACTGGAGTTCGGCGGCATGCGGCCGACACAGGGCCGAACGCTCGCTGTCATGCAGGTGTCAGGCGGATCGCAGTCGTTCAATGCCGTCAACACGCTTCGGCTGCTTGGTCGCTGGATGCGGATGTTCACGATCCCCAACCAGTCGAGCGTCGCGATGGCGTTCAAGGAGTTTGACGAAGCGGGGCGAATGAAGCCGTCCAGCTATTATGATCGCATCGTCGATGTGATGGAGGAACTGGTTCGGTTCACTGTTCTTACCCGGGGTCATGCGGATCAACTCGTCGATCGATATTCCGAGCGCAAGACGGCGGCCGCCAAGCGCGACGCCGTGAAGGACCTTGCGTCGCAGTCGGTCGGCTGACCTGATCCGGACAGCCTCCGGGTCTACCGCGCTTCTGCAGTGCAAAGCGTTTCTAGCAAGGGACAGCCCAAGGTGTCGCCGGCTTCGCAGGCGGCGACGGTGTCGCCGAGCACTTGTTCCATACGGCGAAGGTCGGCGATTTTCAGGCGGATATCCCGCAGATGCTTGCTCGCCAGATCGCGCGCCTGCGCGCACGAGGCAACGCCCCCGTCGGCAAGTGCCAACAGCGCTCGCACCGCGTCGATCGGGAAGCCCAGTTCGCGCGCACGTCGCACGAACGACAGTCGCCGAACATCCGACGGGCAATAGGCGCGGTATCGCCCGCGGCGCAGCGGTACCGGGAGGACACCGATGCGTTCATAATAGCGGATCGTCTCGATGTTGCAGCCCGTGCGCTGCGAGAGTTCGCCGATCGGGATCGTGGTACCGGACGTCGCCATCATCAAATTTCCCTTGAGTCTGTAGTAGCTACAGACACTAGGCTAGGATCGCACCGGTCTCAAGGAGTCGCCATGTCTGAACCTTCTTCCAATCCACATTCGCCGAAGGGATTGGGAACCGCGTCTCTCACTCTCGGAGGAATCGCGGCAGGTTTCGGCGTTGCAGCTTGCTGTGCCCTGCCGATGCTGCTGGCTTCAGTCGGTATCGGATCGGCATGGCTGGCCGGAATCGCCATGGCCGCGCTCCCCTATCGCGTGGCGCTCCTTGCGATCGGCGCACTATGCCTCCTTGCAGGCGCCGCACTTCTCGTTCGTCAGCAAGCGGCGGCAGCGCGCTGCGCATCGGACGCCGCATGCACCTCTCGCGTCACGCGGCTCATCACTCTTGCCGGCCTGCTGATCGGTGCCATCCTGCTCTGGCTGGGCTATGTCTATGTCTGACATCAGCCCGGAGCTAAGTTCGACGATCACCTGTCCCGAGTGCGGCACGATGACGACCGAGCAGATGCCAACGAACGCCTGCCAGTTTTTCTACGACTGTACTGGCTGCAACGCTATGCTTCGGCCCAAGCCCGGCGATTGCTGTGTGTTCTGTTCGTATGGAACTGTTCCCTGTCCGCCGATTCAGATCGATGGCAAGGGCGCGCACTGTTGCAGCTAGTTTCCGGTGTTGTCGTGGACGAAGTATAATAGAACGAAGGATCGAAGCGAAACGGCCTGCAACAATCTGTGTCGAGGTCGCGGTCAGGTGTCCGCAACGTAAAGGGCGTCACCTCAAGGTTTGTTCGCCAGACAACGATTTCTCGGACATAAGCGGAACATGGGCTACGCTACACGCTTCAACCGCGCCATTGGCTCGTTGAGTGGGTGGAATTCACCTGCTGGAAGTCGCCTGGCCTGCTCCCAGAGGTAATCGCCGGTCAGACTGATGTGCGCCCAGCCCATCGGAGAAAGGTGCGCAAGCAGTGCCGCATCGAACGTCGTGCCGACAGCGTTGAGGTGCTGGGCGGCCCGGTCGAGATAGACCGTGTTCCAGTAGGAAATCGCCGCAATCAGCAGGTTCAGCCCAGATGCGCGAAATTCCTGATTTTCCAGCGAGCGATCGGTGAACCGACCCTGCCGGTTGGTATAGATGGCGGCGGCAAGCGTGTGCCTCGCCTCGCCTTTGTTGAGACCGGCCTGACAGGCACGTCGCAGTTCCGGTTGTTCAAGCCAATCGAGCGTGAACAAAGTGCGCTCGATACGGCCCAGTTCAGCCAATGCAAAATCCAGCCTGTTCTGGCGTTTGTAGGCGGCAAGTTTTCGCAAGATTACTGACGGCGCCACCGTGCCATCCTTGATTGAGGCGACAATCCTGACGATGTCATCCCAATCGGCCTCGATCGCTGCCGTTTTGATGGTACGGCCAATCAGATTTTCGATGCCCTTGTATGTCGATGGCGCAGCGATCGAACCCAGCTTGCGGTCGCCAATATCGCGCAGCCGGGGCGCGAAGCGGAACCCGAGTAGGTGGCAGAGTGCGAAAACATGATCGGTGGCGCCGCCGGTATCGGTATAGTGCTCATGCAACGGAAGGTTGCCGGCGCCCAGGACAAGCCCGTCGAGCACGTAAGGCGCTTCACCTGCCGTCGCGGACATGATCCGTGATCCGAATGATGCGAAGTGATCGGAAAGGTGAGAATAGATTTTCACGCCAGGTTCGGCGCCATATTTGGCATTGACGTCCGCCGCCCCTGAACGGCTCCGCCCCGACCGGAAGAACTGGCCATCGGACGACGAACTGGTGCCAGCGCCCCAATGCCGCGCGAAGGGTAATTCGTGATGGGCTGAGATGATCATGGCCAGCGCGGCCTGATAGTTCTCGGGTGAAAGATACCAGTTGTGGGTCCATGCGAGTTGGGCATAGCTGACGCCTTCGCTGGCATTGGCCATCCGCTCCAGCCCGAGGTTGGTGCCATCAGCCAGAATTGCGGCGAGTACCGTGCTGGGGTTGTCGTGCTCCTTGCCTGAGCGCAGGTCACGGAATGCGTTCAAAAAACCAGTGCGTTCGGCGACTTCAAGCAGCAGCTCGGTGATGCGCACGCGGGGAAGCAGGGTATCGAGCTTGCGATCGAGGGCTTCAGCTTCCGGTGGGGTGACAGGCGGCATTTGCTGAAGCTTGAGCCGGTCTCGTTCGAGCGACACTCCCTCAAGCTTGTTTGTTTTCAACTGCTTGGCAAATCGGCGCAGCCGCCAGTCAAGATTTCGTGCCCGGTCAGCGAGGTAGGATGCAGCATTTGAATCGAACGGAAGCACATCCGCCACTTTGGCGGCGTCGCGCCGACCCAGCAAATAGGCATCGAAGCGCTGATAGTTGCGGGTTCCCTCGATCCATACATCACCGGCGCGCAAACGATCACGCAAGGTTGCCATGATCGCAATTTCATAACGTCGGCGGTCGATACGGCCGCTTTCGGTGATGAGACGCTTCCACTGCCGATTGGGGAATGGCAGTGGAACGCCATCGGGAAGGTCGCGCGACTTTCGTGTGTTCGCATCGCGAATGACATCGATGGCTTTGATCAGTGCCGTCCCTGTTCCAGACGCCTTGAAGGTGAAGGCGTCCAGAAATGCCGGGCTGAAACGCCGTAGCGTGGCGTAACGCTCGGTTGCCGTTACCAGTGCGTCCTCGCCGGCAAGATCAGCAAGGGCATCTACTTGGGCCTTTGCCGCAACAAGCCGGTGCCAGCCCACCGCTTCGTCAATCAATTCGAGCGGATCGCCGCCATTCTGGACAGCCTCATCAAGTGCTGTAATCGTGGCGCCAAACAGCCGCATGAGTTGCCCCACCGACTGAATACTATCTTGGTAGCGACGCTCGCGCCCACGCCGCGCGCGCGTGAACATGCCGCCGATAAGTCGGTCAAACATTTGGATCGCGCCATCGGCAAGTCTGGCCTCAAGGTCGATCACTGCGGCCGTCAACGTCGCCCGCCTGCGATTGACGCTGTAATCCGAAAGCAGGAATGCCGGTGCCACGCCGCCCTCGCGGACAAATTGGGCAAAGCGGAATTCCGGAATGGCGCCCCCAACTACCGGGTGGATACCTATGCCGCGAACATAGCGCAGGCGCTCAAGCAAGCCATTGATATTGGCCGCAGTCGGGGCTTCTTCGAAATTACGCAACCACGCCAGCGGTGTCATGCCGAAATCCGGGTTGTTGATTACGAGTTCGTCTAGCCGTGTCAGTTCAGCAGAGCTGAGGCCTTCGACGATTGCGGCTGCGGCAGCTTTGCGTGCGCGTGCCCGGCCAGCAAGACCGGCGCGTTCCAGTGTGTCGCCTGACGGAAGAATGAACCGCTCACCCTTCAGGCCAACCATGAGGGCGCGAACAATCGGTTCACCTCTGTCTGTATACTCGGCGGCTTGCGCGGCAAGATTCAGGGCAAGTGCCAGGTCGCCGCGTCGAAACGGGCGTATGCCAAGATAACGCGCCACGAGATCGGCATGATCGGTACGGGTTTGCGCGCGCTGACCATATGCAGAGAAGGAGGAAGGATCGACGAATAACTGTGCCGCGAGGTACTGAAGAATGACGTCGGGAAGCCCGATCTCGGGTTGCAGACCAAAGCCGGGATGTCGCATCAAAGCGATTTGTGCAGCCAGACCGAGGCGATTTGCTGGACCATAGCGGCGCCCAACCAATTCAACATCTTCCGCAGAAAGGGTATAATGCCCAATGATCGCGGTTTCTTGGACAGGAGGATCGAACAGGCGCCGGCGCTCGTCTCCGGTCAGAAGTCGGCGTCGTGCCATTTTGCTCTCCCGCTGAGGCGAATAACAAAATTGACACCAAAGCGGCTTGCACTGGAGGGAGGCCATTCGTTGCCGGTTGATCCCCGAGCAATCACCCGGCGCAGCAAGACAGTTTGGCGACATCCTTATCAAACGTTTGGGCCGCCAGTTTGAGGCCTTCCACAGTGGTCAGGTAAGGAAATATCGTTGCACCCAATTCCAGGGTGGTCATGCCGTGTTTGATCGCCAGCACCAGTGTCTGGATCGAATCCGCGCCTTCGGGTGCCATGATCTGGCCGCCCAGCAAACGGTCGTTCGCCTTGTCGGCAATCAGTTTGATGAGACCCCGCGTATCGCGTGCTGCCAGTGCCCTTGGCACAGCATCGAGCGGGAGCAGCGAAACCTTGATGTCCAGGCCTTGCGCCCGTGCTGTCGTTTCAGTGAGGCCGGCGCTGGCGACTTGCGGGTCGGTGAAGACGACGGATGGCATGGAGGAATTGTCGTAGCGGTATTGGTTGCCCGTCACCGCGTTGCGCGCGGCCAGTTTTGCGCCATAGGCGGCCATGTAGACGAACTGGTCCCGTCCCGTTACATCGCCCGCCGCGTAAATGCCTGGAACCGACGTTTCGAGGTGGTCATCGACGACGATTCCACCATTACGGGCAAGCACTATGCCGCGCTCCTCCAGCCCAAGCCCGTCGCTATTGGGTCGGCGTCCGGTGGCGATGAGCACCTGTTCCGCCGCGACGGTGTCACAATGCCCCTCGCAGGTCAATTCGACCCCGCTCTGTGTTTGGGCGATACGCTGATAGCCGACACCTGCGCAAACCCGCACGCCCTCGGCTTCCAAATAGTTTTTCAGCGCGGCACTCACTTCCGGGTCCATTTCGGGGAGCAGGCGGCTTCGGCAGCAGATGGTGACATCAACGCCCAGACGCGAAAACATCTGTCCCAGTTCTACCCCGATCACCCCGCCACCGATCACCAGCAGCGATTTGGGCAAGCGATCCAGCGCCAGCGCCGATGTGCTGGTTAGGTAGGGCACGCTGTCCATCCCCGGAATCGGCGGCACGGCGGCGTGCGCACCCATCGCCAATATGACCTTGCCGACCTTCATGGGCGCATCGCCGACAATCAGCGCACCATCGGCAAAGCGTGCCTTGCCCTCGATATAGCTCACACCGTCATAGGCGGGCAGCAGATCGACATATTTTTTTTGGCGCAGCGTCGTGACAAGATCGTCCTTCGACGCCGCCAATACGGACCAGTCATCCATCTGGACAGCGCCCCCAAGGCCGGGAAAGCGCGCGGCGGCAAGCCCACCATGCACCGCTTCGGCGGCGCGGATCAGCGTCTTGGAAGGAACGCAGCCAACATTGACACAGGTGCCGCCAATCGTGCCGTGACCGACGAGCGCCACTTTCGCGCCCAGATCGGCAGCGGCGATCGCGGCGGAGAACCCGGCAGAACCCGCGCCGATGACGGCCACGTCAAATCCTTCCTGCCCGGGGCGGTTGCAACAGTCGTTCATTGCTTATCGCTTTCTTGAGGCGCTGGCGGCGCCCCGCTCAGTTTTGAATAGCGCGCGCCGGATAACCCGCGTTGGTTGATGCAGCGGCAATCGCAGCAGCATTGGTGCGGCGCGGGTTATAGGTTGCGCGCGCGGTCTTGGCTGCGAAATCGACCGTGACCGCCGTTACCCCGGCGACGCCTTCCATCGCCTTCTTCACGGTGATCGGGCAGGTGGCGCAGGTCATGTTCTCTATGGCAAAGGTGGTTTGCTTCTGAGCGGTTGCGGTAGCCGCGGGGCGATCTTGCGCCGTGCCACTAACTGCATAGGCGACCCCGCCGCCAGCCATAGCCAGCACGGCCATAGCGATACATACTGTCTTTTTCATGGGTATTTCCTTTCAATAGAACCAGGGTGCCCACCAGTCGATGGTGAGCGCCAGGATGGCGACGGCAAGGCCCAGCCACAGCACCGCCTTGGTGGTCCAAGCCGATTGTGGACGAGCGCAGTAGGAACCGTCTTCACAGGGCGGTTTCGGCTTGAAATAGACATGCCAGAAGCCGTAGCCGAGCAGCGCGAGCGTTACGCCTGCGACATAGGGCTTGTAAGGTTCGAGCGCCGTCAGGTTGGCGATCCACGCGCCGGAAATTCCGAGCATAACCAACAGTAGCGGGACGACGCAGCAAGCCGAGGCGAGCCCCGCGCCGATCAATGCGCCCGCCGCAACCCAGTTTGCCTGCTTCGGCTCGTGGTTTTCGGTGAGGGCTGGCTGTCCCGCTTCCGGCGTTGAGACCATGGCTTGAATCCCTTGTTCCAACTGAGTGATTCGCAGTGTAGGCTCTGTAGCCACTACAGACTCAAGAGGTATTTTCATGGAGCAACAGGTCGGCATCTTGCGTGCCCAGCTTGCCCGGAAAACAGGCTGCAATCTCGAAACCATCCGCTATTACGAGAAGGTGGGATTGCTGCCGGGGCCGCCTCGCAGTTCCAACGGCTACCGCGTCTATTCGCCGGAACTGGTGCAAAGGTTGCAGTTCATCCTGCGCGCGCGCGACCTTGGCTATGCAATGGATGACATACGGTCATTGTTGTCGCTCACCGATACCGGTGCACAAACCTGCGCGGAGGTTATGGCGAGAACCGAACTCCACCTTGAAGATGTCCGCCGCCGCATTGCAGATTTGCAGAAGATAGAGGTGACGCTGGCGACCACGTTAGCCAGATGCACTGGAGATGACGTTGCCGAATGTCCCATCCTGGAAGCACTCCAGTTTTTACCCCATCAAGGCAATTGACGCCATCTTTGAGGGATTTGATTTTGTGATGTCAGCTTGGAGTATAGCCTAACCGGACGTCAGGGCGCTACCGCGGTTTCTGTCAGATTAGGGTACTAAACGGAATTTGTTGACGAATGTCGTTGCGTATCATAGATTTCAACCTGACATTTTGATGGAGAGAGTGCGCAGTGAAGGGGCAACGGATCGGCTATGTCCGGGTCAGCACGTTCGATCAGAATGTGGATCGCCAATTGGAAGGTCAGTCGCTCGATCGGACCTTCACCGACAAGGCATCGGGCAAGGACGTCAACCGCCCCCAGCTTGAGGCTCTGCTCACTTTCGCCCGCGAAGGCGATACCGTCGTCGTCCACAGCATGGATCGGTTGGCCCGCAATCTGGATGACCTGCGCAAGCTGGTCCAGGGCCTCACCAAGCGAGGTATCCGGATCGAGTTTGAGAAGGAAAGCCTGTCCTTCTCGGGGGAGGACTCCCCGATGGCCAATCTGATGCTCTCGGTCATGGGTGCGTTTGCTGAGTTCGAGCGCGCCCTGATCCGCGAACGGCAACGCGAAGGCATTGCGATCGCTCGGCAGCGCGGCGCCTATCGGGGGCGGAAACGGTCGCTCTCGGATGAGATGATTGCCGATCTGCACCGCCGCGTTGCCGCCGGTGAACGCAAGGCGACCATCGCGCGCGACATGGGCATCAGCCGCGAAACCCTCTACCAGTACCTTCGCGCCGCTGCCTGACACCAATGTTCACATTATGTCCGGAAAATCGTTGTTCAGCGTACAAAGCTTGAGGTGACGCCAGTCCAGGCGCTCGCCTTCCAGCAAGCCGATGGCCAACAGCGCCAGTCCCAGCGGCCCGGTCGCAAACCCGAGCCAATCGATCTCACGAAAGCGCTCGGTGCGCACCGGGTCCTGCGGCAGGCCCCACCAAACCGCCCAGAGAGCGAGCAGGCCGGCCGGGATGATCTGCCAATAGACCAGACGCCAGTCGCCGAGATCATCCACCCAGGCGGACGCAAGCCAGGTGGCGAGGTTGGGCGCGAAGGTTGCCGTCAGCGAGTACAGGCCGAGCCCGTGCAGCTTGATGGAAGGGGGCAGGAAGCGCAGCGCTGCGGTCATCAGCAGCGGGATCATTGCTCCGCCCAGCAGGCCTTGCAGCGCGCGGAGCGTCAGCAGCGAGCCGTAATCCGGCGCGAGCGGGAGCAGCATGCCAAGGGCCAGGAATCCAGCTACCAAGCCGAGGTGGAAGCGGCGGAACGAGAGGGTGACCGCGAACCAGGCAGCGATCGGCATCGCCGCAAGTTCGGCCGCGGTATATACGGTACCAAGCAGATGACCCGCATCGGCGCCAAGGCCGAGGGCGCCTTGCACATCCGTAAGGCCAAGCGCTCCGACCCTGTTGTTGAGGCCGGACATCATCGCGGCGATGAGGACGCCCGTTAGGCCCGTGGCAAGCTTAAGACCGAATGGAGCGGGCGGCGGAGCGCCGACAGGTGGCCCATCAAGCGATGGAGGCGCGTGGGTGATGGTAGTCACGAGGACTTCCCGACTGGTGCGGCGGGCGGCACCCAGCCACCGCCGAGCGCTTTGTAGAGGCTGGTCACCGCCACCGCGTGGGCCGCGCGGGCATCCGCCAATTCTACTTCGCGCTCCAGCTCGGCGCGCTCAGCGATCAACACGTCGTTATAGCCGGTGGCGCCGCTGCGATAGCGCCGCTCGGCGACATGGACGGCAATACGGCTTTGCTCGACGCCCTGCTGGGCCGCCGCGTAGCGGGCGCGTTCAGCGCGCATCGTCTCCAGGGCATCATCAATCTCGTGCCAGGCGCGCAGGACGGTGGCGCGGTAACGGATCGCCGCTGCCTGCTGGTCGGCCTCGACAAGCTGAAGCTGTCCCTTGAGGCGCCCGTTCTCGAAGATCGGCAGGTGCAGGCTGGGTCCGACGATGAACTGTCGCGCGCTCCAGCCTGCGAGGTCGGACAGGCCGAGCGCCTGCGTGCCGAAGCTTCCGGCCAGGGTCAGGCTCGGATAGAAGTCCGCCTTGGCGACACCGATGCGCGCCGTGGCGGCGTGTAACGCCGCTTCGGCGGCCAGGATATCGGGACGTGCACGCGCCAGATTGGAGGAAAGGCCCCCTGCGAGATCATCCGGCACGGTGACAAGTTCGGCAGCGGTCGACGCGAGAACGGTGTCGAGTGCATGCGGCTCCTGCCCGCAGAGCAGAGCGAGGGCGTTGCGCGCCGCAGCTGCTTCGCGAACCGTGCCGGGAATGCTGGCCTCGATCGCGGAGAGCTGAGCGGCTGCGGTCGCCGCGTCATACTGGCTGGCAGCGCCCTGCTGCTGGCGCTGCCGTGCGATCTCCAGCCCACGGGCCACCGTGCCGCGGTTGCGCTTCAGCACCTCGAGCCGGGCTTCGGCACCGCGGAGGGTCGCATAGACGCGTGCGACTTCAGCGCTCAGCGAAACCTGGAGCGCCTGCTGGTCATAGAAGGAGGCCTGAGCGTCGGCACGCGCAGCTTCACGATTGCGGCGGTTCTTGCCCCAGAGATCGATTTCCCACGACGCATCCACGCCGACTTGGAAGAGATCGTAAGCAGGTGAGCCGTTGCTGCCTGGCAGTGTCGTCGCACCGAACGGGTTCGAACCACCGGCGGCATCCGACGCGGGAGCTTCCGCTCCGGTCAGACCGAGGATACCCTTTGAGCTTGCCCGTTCCCGCATGTAGGACGCTGCCGCACCCGCACGCGGGCCCAGGTCGGCGCCGGCAATGCGCAAGGCGGCGCGGCTTCGCTGCACGCGCGTTGCCGCTTCCTGGATATCGAGGTTTCCCGCCAGCACCTGTTGTTCGATGGCGTCGAGGACTGGATCGCCAAATGCCTTCCACCAGTCCGCTGCGATGGGCCTGGTTGCGGCAAGGTCGGTGTTGATGGACGTAGAGGTCGCAGCAGGCGGCGGTGTCACTGTGGGACGGGAGAAATCCGGCCCGACAGTGCACGCCGCCAGCATCGACGTCGCGAGCAGGGCGATAAGGCGCCCAGTGCGGCCAGCAGTTGAAGCATGGCCAGTCATCCCTGCGCCGCTTCCTTTTTGGCGCCGCCTTTCAGCTGCTTCATGAACGTTCCGAAGTGCGGGAAGAGGTCTGCAAACAGCGGCTCGCGGCGATGGCGCAGCATGACCTCGCTGAACAGCTTCAAACCGATGGTGAACTCGGCCACCTCTTCTTCCGGCAAGACGCCACCACCTCGAACGCGCTCGATCAGTTGGAAGAGTTCGTCATGGTTGGTCACATCAAAGCTGAGACCCTCAGGATGGATCGCCGGAGGATCGGTCGCGAGGCTCTGGACGGTAATGCGATAAGAATGAGGCATGTGCGAATCCATCAGTTGATAGAATCAAGTGACATGGTTGCTTGATAGTGTCAACTGATATGGTATGATGAGTCATGGACGAATTGGTCAGCCTCCTCGGGGAAGTCTCCGCCGCCTTTCAGGCCCGCCTTCAGGAACTTGGGGCTATCCGGGTATTGGGGCTAGCGCCCTTTCAGGGGCGATTACTCGCAATCCTTCACCGGCGTCCCGGCAGCTCCCAGCAGGAGTTGGCCGCGTGGACAGGGCGTGACAAGGCGCAGATCGCACGCACGATCAAGGAACTGGAGGCCGCTGGCCTGCTTGCCCGCACCGCGCATGAGTCCGATTGGCGATCACATCGATTGAGCCTGACCGGCGATGGCGAGCGAGCGTGTGCTTTGTTGCTGAAAGAACGTGCCGCTCTCAGCGCCGCGGCAATGGCAAATCTGTCAGTGGAAGAGCGTCACCTGATGGCTGGCGCCCTTAGCAAGATGAAACAGCAACTCGACAATCTCGATGCCGGCGAGACGAACCACTCAAGCAGCGAGTAGAGAAGGAAAGAACCTTAGCCATCACAGCCGGGGCCCCGTATGTGGCAATCTACGCGATCTACGTGTCACAACCGGACGGTTTGACAACTTTACCCCCTAGCTCATCCAACGGCTTGCAGGGGTCAGAACGACCCCCAGAATGTCGGCTTCCGAAAACGGCAAATTGCCTCCGTTATGACCGCCTTTGGCTCGACAACCGGCAGGTCATACGCCGGAAGCCGCCATACGACCGAGCCGCAAGGAACGGCAGATTTTTCCCAAACCACATTATTCCCGACGGCTGTCCGACAAACAGGTGTTTGCCGACACCTGAGCGGGTCTGTCGGCGCTTAGCGTATATCTGGGTCCGTTCTATGTACTGACCCCGTGACGGCCGATCGCGAATATCGAGCAGCCTGATAGTGCTAAAACTCAGTGATGCGCGATCGAGCCCTGCCCGACTTCAGACCATCATAGCGCCAAGACCCTTCGCGACGCAGCGAAGGGGTTCGTCGGCGACGTGCGTTCGCAGGCCTGTCGCCTGCGTTATAGCATGCTGAAGAATCTTCACTGAGGCACTGCCACCGCTGAGGTAGATCCCGCGATCATGAATATCGCGGGATAGCTCTGGCGGTGTCTCGTTCAAAGCGTCTCGAACAACGTCTACGATAAGAGCCGCATGGCGGTCGATAACGCCGATTAATTCTTGCGCGCTGACACAAAAAGTAGCGGGGCCTCCCGACAAAACGTTATGGCCTTTCAATTCCAGATCCGACGTATTGGATTGATCGTCAAAGAGTCGCTCAGAGATCTCCAGCTTTACGCGTTCGGCTGTTTCTTGCCCGATCAGAAACTTATGCCTGGACTGAAGATGATCGATGATAGCCTGGTTTAGGGCATGCCCGCCGATACGCACCGACCGTTGAACGCAAAGTGCACCAAGTGAGAGCACGCCGACTTCCGTCGTCCCGGCGCCACATTCTATGAGCATCGAACCTTCCGGCTCTTCCACGGGTAGTCCCGCCCCGAACGCTGCTGCGAGCGGCTCGGGCACCAGTTCA
The DNA here is from genome assembly GCF_017875905.1 of Sphingomonas sp. PL20. Lineage (NCBI taxonomy): Bacteria > Pseudomonadati > Pseudomonadota > Alphaproteobacteria > Sphingomonadales > Sphingomonadaceae > Sphingomonas > Sphingomonas sp. PL20. The sequence continues at coordinate 4,232,101 of NZ_JAGINH010000002.1, forward strand.
ACAACGCGGACACCGGCATCGTTGGCGGTTGTTACCAAGGCGGTTCTCTCGGCATGTGTCGCATCGGCGGGCACTCCGATGATCGCGCGCGGTGATCGGAGTCGACGGCGACCGATGCTTGCATGGATCGCATGGCGCAACATTTCGCGGCCAGCTTCGATGTCGTTCAACACCCCACGGGCCAAGGGACGCGCTATGCGAAGCGGCCCCGACGTTCGACCGACGATGCGAGTGACGGCTTCACCAACAGCGAGCAACTTCGGTTCCCAGGTCTCATCGCTGAAACAGCAAAGCGAGGGTTCTTCGAACACGATTCCAGAACCGCGCACATAGATCCGCGTGTTCGCTGTTCCAAAATCGATCGCAAGGTCGGCAGCACCTCTTTTGAGGGCTGCATGCTGTGTCGTTGTCATAAGGACGCGCTAGCAGAATCTAGCTGGTTTGTATTCCTCGTGGGCATCGCGTGCGTTAACACCACGGTAGCCCGACATGCTGCCAGCGTTCAGGTCGGTTCGCTCAGCTTGTTGTGGTGCCGCCTTTCCTTAACGATAGAAACTTCACCCTCTCAGTCTTGCTATTTATATCGTAACGCGATATATAATGAGAAGCAGAAATGGAGGGGATTGCGGTCGAGCGAGTCACCGGAATCGGTGGCGAACTGACCCGTCCACATTCGATGAACATGCTTGATATCGCTTTTGAAGCAATCACGGCAGTCTTGGGCGGTCTAGCAGCCGCACTGGTGCTTACATGGCTGGGCTGGACTGCCTTCAAGGTCGTCCGCCATCCCGAATGGGGGCCGCCAGCCATGCTGGTTTTGCTCGTGGCAGTTTCTGGTGGTGCCCTCAGATCGAGCGACTTCCTGCGCATGGTGGTTCTGTTTAGCGCAATCGCGGGCATGCTCGTTTGGGCCGAAGGCGGCGACTGGCGCGAACGCCACAAATCAAAAGGACGAAACGCGAGTCCCGATGCACACCCTTCGTCTGAGAGTGGCGCATTACCATCCACGCGGGGAGCCAAATTCCTGGATCGAAATCACCTGAAAGGATGACGTAATGCCACGTACCTTGGCCATCTATCCTGCGATCGTGGCATGCATCAACGAAACGCGCTTGCCGGAGCGACAGGAGATCGAACTGGTTGCCGCTCGCGTGTGGAATGAGACCCGGGACGCAAAGACGCGGCGGTCGTCGATGCTTGTCCCCGGATCAGCGGAGCACAGGAAAGTCCTTCGAGTTGCCGTAGTAGCGCTCGGTGTCAGAGGCGAAACTGCCATCACGAAAATGCTCGAACGACTGAACGACAGGCACACAAAGCTTTAGGGAACCGAATTCGCGGGGGAGCTTAAAACAAAGGACCGATATTGTGACAACCACCGGCCTAATCGTTGCGGCGGTAGCTGCTCTCGTCGTGCTCGGGTACATTGGTTGGATAACGCGACGCGCGAAGACAGGATCAGGCGCTGCTGCACCCCGTCAAAGACAGGGCTGATGCATTTTGTCGATCTCATGGCCGCGAACAACCGACGTGTGCAGTTTTCTCATTGCTTTGACGGTGTTGACCATCCTCCCCCGAGGGCCAAAAAAAGCGCAATCTGATCGCGATTGATATCGGTCTGCGCGGCTGTAACGGCTTGCTCGGCAATGATCCGACTGCGCTGGGCATCCAGCGCAACCAGACCTCCCAGCTTGCCACCCCGCCGCAAAGCGGCCGTTCGCTCGGAAACCTGTACCGCGCCATCGCGTGCCGCTTTCAAATCTTCCAGTCGCACAAGATCGGCCGCATAGTTGTTCAGTGCGCTTTCCACCTCCCGCAAGGCGCTCAGCACCGTGCCGTCAAAGGCCGCGAGATTAGCGCGTGTCTGCGCCTCGCTCTGCGAAATTCGCGCCCGAATTGCGCTTCGGTGGATGTTCCAGCTGATCAATGGGCCAATGCCAAACCGATTGGTCAACGACGATAGCAGGTCTGTCGCAGCGCCGGTGGAGCCAAGCGAAGCCCCGAGTTTGATGTCGGGATAGAGCGCGGCCGTTGCTATACCGATCCGTGCCGTCGCCGCAGCCAATCGGCGTTCGGCCGCGCGAACATCGGGTCGTCGCTTGAGCAGCCCCTGTCCGTCCCCAACCGGCATCAGCGAGCGCAGCACCAACGGCGCGTGACATCCTAGCAGGCCGTGATCGAATTCTGCAGGCACCCGTCCCATCAACGTCGCAATGCGGAATACAGCGTTCCGCTGGCCTGCTTCCATGCGGGGCAAGCGCGCCCTGGTGTTTGCCAGCAGGCTTAGCTGGCGATCCTGCTCGAACTTCGGCGCACGGCCATGCGCAATCATAAGGCGGGTGAGGCGCAGGTCTTCGTCCAGTACAGCAATTAGCTGGCGAAGGTCCGCGATCTCGTGCCCGGCGTTGCAGACATCGGCATAGGCCTGCGCTGTCTGGGCCGCGACGTTGATCCGGACCAGATCGCGGGCGGCAACCGCGGCTTCGTCCTCGGCGGTGGCTGCCTCGACACCGCGCCGGATCCCGCCAAACAGGTCAAGGTCGTAACTGATCGAAAGCCCGCCATTGTAGATCTGATGTTCCGGCGGTTGGACATGTTGCATGACCGCTTCTGCTGAAGGCTGCGCCCAGCTCGTCTCCAGATTTGCGGTGCCTCCGACCTCTCGACCGGTTCGTGCCTCGGCGAGCAGCGCGTCACTGCGCTGAAGATTGGCTTCGGCAACCCGCAGATCGGTGTTGGCGATGAGCGCTTGTTCGATCAAACGGTTCAAAACCTGGTCGTCGAATAGCTTCCACCATTGATCGGGTAGCGGATCGTTAGTGGTCCCCTGCCCGCCGGATATAAACGCGCCCTGCCCTTTTGGCGCGTTGACGAGGGCCTCGTCCGGCATCCGATAATTCGGGCCAACGGTTGCGCAGGCGGACAGGCAGAAGAGCGCGAGCGGCGCCAGCAGCCGGCGAAGGTTCACCATGGCAGGCTCCGGCGACCGGGCACATCGACAGCGCGGGCATGAACGATCACGGTCGCCGTTTGGCCCGGGATCAGCCGGACATTACTGGGCACTTTGTCGATTTTGATTCGCACAGGAATGCGCTGCGCCAATCTGACCCAGGTGAAGGACGGGTTGACGTTGGCAAGTTGTGCTTCCCCCCCGGCGCGTTCGCGATCTTCGACCCCGGCGGCGATGCTTTCGACATGACCGGTGATTTCGTCGGCGACGCCCATCAGGTAAACGCTCGCGGGATCGCCGAGATGGATAGCGGGCAATTTCGTTTCCTCGAAATACCCCTCCACCCGCAGCGACTGGCCATAGACAAGCGCGACCGCTGGCTTTCCGGCGTTCAGGTAGACGCCAGGCTGTAGCGTCATGTTCGACACCGTCCCGTCGACGGGCGCACGTACATAGGTACGATCCAGATTGAGCCGCGCCAGATTGCGCGCGGCAATGGCCTGATCCAGTCCAGTCCTAAGGGCATCGACCCGCGCCCGCCCCTGCTCGATCACCTCGGCCGCCAGCAACTCGGTCATCGAACGATTGCGACGATCCTCCCGCGCGGCCTGCGCCAGGCTCACCCGCTGGGTCGCCAGGTTCGCGTCAGCCTGATCGAGTGCCAGCTGATAGCGTGGGCGGTCGATGACCAGCAGAATCTGGCCCTTGCGCACGAATTCATCGTCACGGATGCGCACTTCGGTGACAAGCCCACTGACATCAGCGGCGACCGGCACGAGATCGGCCCGAACCTTGCCGTCACGCGTCAGCGGTTCAACCTGGTAGCGCATCCACAAGGCGTAGATTGCCGCGAGCACGATGCAGATCACCAGCGCGGTGACCGCTGTGCGCAGAAGGGAACGACGATGGATCATATCAGGATACCAGAGCACGGGAGAGGAAGTTGTCGGCAAGGAAGGTCAGAGCCCACCAAAGCGTCGCGAACAGCGCCAGCTCGAGAACGCCCGGGTGCCAAAGCAATTGGGAGAAAGGGAGGCGCTGCAGCAGATTGCGAAGACAATAAGCGAGGATTCCCGCTACAACCGCCCAGACGAGCGCGGCTGGCATATAGATGCCAAAGAGATGCAGTTCCTCGATCATCGCGCGCGCGCACTCTCGAAAGGCAGCGCTGCCGGGAACAGGTTGCACCGCATGCCGACGAGCGCCAGCAGCGCTTGATGGCGTGGCGCAAGCTGCGCGCTCGCAAGCATATCGTCGATTGCTGCATCGATCGCTTCAAGCAAAGACACCGGGGGTGACACGGCTTCACCGGCTTGTCGGCGCGCGCGAAATAAGGAGGATGTCTCAGACAGCACCATGCCGAGGGCGTGACGGACGTCATGGGGCACGGCGACCAGCGCGCGCCGGATCGGGATGATGTTCCGGCCGATACGCAGGTCGGCAAGACCATCGGTCTCGTGTAGCGCATCGCCGGCGGGCGCAACCGCCATGCGCGCCGCGATCTGTCCCAGCCGATCGACTGCCAGGCCCGTCCAGCGTTCGGCTTCGAACGGTCTGCGAATGTTAGCGAGTTGCTCGAGATCAGCCCAATTTCCCCGTACGATCCGGCGCGCCGTCCACAGCACATTGGTCGAACGAAACAACTTGGTCACGGCGAGCGTGGTCACGACACCCCCCACCTGGGCAAGCCCGGTGTTGATGAACACGGCAAAGTCCGCCTGAAAGCGCGCCAGAAAACCAAGGCCGACGATGAAACAGGAAAACATCGGTAAAGCCCGTACGGACCGCGGCGGGTCGGCTTGGATATACCCCATCCAGAGCAGCGCTGGCGCAAGAGTGACGATCAGCATTCCGTAGCCATCGACACGCGGCAAGATCGCAAACAGGTAGAGCGCCGCCAGAGGGAATGTCATCAGCGTCGCGCCAAGGTAACGGCCAATCACGGGCGCCGGGTCGTCCTGCACCGCGAACGAGCAGGTGATTAACGCGGCAAAGGCAGCCGTGGCCGATCCATTGGGCCAGGCCAGAAGAATCCACACTGCGCAATAGAGCGCGATCGCCGTGGCTGTTGCGAGCCCAGCAAGCGCCGCGACGCTATGGTCCCGCGCAAGCGGGTAGCTTTCGCTAACCGTTTCCGGCGTGACAGGCTGTGGCCCTTCGGGCGCACCCCCAATTTGCTGGACGAGCCGGCGGCTGTCATCCAGCGCTTCCAGAAACTCAGCCACGCGCTCGCAGACGCTGACGACCAAAAGCCCCTCCCAGTCGGCTGTTTGTTCATGAAGAGCTGCCAGGGATCGACACCGATCAACAAGCGCACGCTCAACAGCGCCAGGCGTGTCGATCACGCCCCCAAGCCAGAGGATGACGTCGTCAATCAGCGCCTCAAGCGGGGCGTCGAGCGGCGAAAGCTCCCGCAGAAGGTCGAGCCGGTTTGCTGCAGCCGATGCCAGTGGCAGCACCGTTGCCAGACGTTCTTGCAGGCTCAGAACCAACCGTCGCGTTGCTGGCGCCGCGCGTTGATCAAACGGAAGGTGGATGGCGATCATGCCAAGTTCGGTCACGTCGGCGGCAAGGGTCCGACGATGCTCATATTCCAGCGCCGTATGGCGGCTTCCAAGCGCCTCGGCGGTCCAGCGGGACGCATGCGCGAGAAACGCTTCCGCCTTGCTGCGGATGACCGGGGTGGCGCTCCATGGCTGGAGCAGGGCGTGCGCGATCGAAACGCAGACGATGGCCACCGTCATTTCCTCGACCCGGGATATGGTTGTGGTGAAGATATTACCCGGGTCGTCGAGATAAGGGAAACTGATCACGGCTGAGCTGAACGCTGCCATCTGGAACAGGAAGGCACGCGGCGTACGGTCGAGAACGGCAAGATAGATGCAAAAGCCTGTCCAGGCCGCCAGGCATAATATCAGAAGCTCGGGCGAATTCTGCAGGTTCGGAACCAGCGCGACCGTAACCACAGCACCCGTCACTATACCGCCGAGACGATAGAAGATCTTGGGCCTGAAGGCCCCTGCCATAGGTTGCGCGGTGACGTAGACGGTGAGAAGTGCCCACCATGGGCGCGGCAAGCTTGCGGAAAAGGCGATCGCAAGCGTAGCCGCTGCAGCAATATAACTGCTGAAGGAAAAGAGAAACTTCTGAGAGTCGATCGCGAAGAAGGGCTGCGCTGCGCCCGCGCTAGTCTGTACTGGCATGAAGATGGCTATCGCGTCGCTGTACAGACCGACGGCAAAAGCGACGGTCATTGTGAGAACATCGTCCGAAGACGAGCGCCTATTGCCTCACGGAAGCCGGTCTCCGAAGTTCAAAATATTTATGGCATAGCGCAAATATATTGCGGTACGTCTCCACGCGCATTTGGGGTGAACATCACCAGCGACCTCAGCGGAGGTGGGAAAGCGTGAACAGGAGGGTTATCGCGACACCAAAAGCAAGGATCATCACTCCAGAAATGCGCATTGCATAGCGGGCGGGATCCTCGTCGGTCAGCGGTTGCAAGCGAGCCGGCGCATGGCATTCATGGCGCAGCACTGACCACCATCGGCGCACCAGATTCTGGCGGAACGCCAGATGGAATCCCAGAACGATCAGAATTAGCCCCAGTAGATCGATGAGTATGACAGCTGTGGGCATGGCTCGCCTCCTTTCGCCTAGTGGTCGAATTCGGCGGTGAGTCGTCGCTTCAACATGCGGACAACCCAAGATCGAGCCCTGCGATCAAATCCCTTTCATCTTCCAGGCCAACCGACAGACGCAGCAGGCCATCGCTGATGCCAGCGATGCGGCGGGCCTCATCACCCATATCTGCATGGGTCATCGTCGCAGGGTGTGCGACGAGGCTTTCGACGCCTCCGAGCGATTCCGCCAGCGTGAACATACGAACATGCGATATAAAGCGACGGACCGCCTCGACACCACCGACAAGCTCGAAGCTGAGCATCGCGCCATAGCCTCTTTGCTGACGGCGGGCGATCGTGTGGCCTGGATGGGATTTGAGACCCGGGTAATGCACCCGCGCCACTGCAGCATGATGCTCGAGATGATTGGCGATCACGGTTGCGGTCAGTTGCTGCCGTTCGATGCGAGGAAACAGCGTACGCAAGCCGCGTAAGGTGAGCCAGGCGTCAAAGGGCGCGCCGATGGAGCCGACGACATTCGCCCATTTACGCAGCACCTCGACCTGTGCGGGATCAGCCGCGATGATCGCGCCACCGATAACGTCGGAGTGGCCATTCAGATATTTGGTCGTGGAATGAATGACGTAATCGGCGCCGAGCGTCAGCGGTCGCTGCAGCGCGGGCGAAAGGAAGGTGTTGTCGACAGCAACCGCGGCACCGGCACTTTTGGCCTTGGCGGCGATCGCCGCTATATCGACGATCCGCATGAGGGGGTTGCTCGGGGTTTCGATCAGAACGAGGGCCGGCACGTCCTCAAGCGCGGCATCGAGTGCCCTGTCATTCGACTGATCGACGAAGACGACCTGAAACTGGCGGCGTTCGGCGCGCGCATTCAACAGGCGATAGGTGCCGCCGTAGCAATCGTGAGGCGCGAGGACGAGATCATCGGGGCCAAATTGACCAAGAAGGAGATCGATCGCGGCCATGCCGCTCGAGGTAATGACGGCCCCCGCGCCACCCTCAAGCTTTGCAAGTGCGTCGGCGAGCAGATCGCGGCTAGGATTGCCGGATCGGCCATAATCATGAGCACGCGGTTGGTCATAGCCTTCGAACGTATAGGTGCTGGACATGTAGAGCGGCGGCGTTACCGCGCCGAAGGCCGTATCGCTCGCGACTCCATGCGAGGCAGCGATTGTTTCCAGAGCAGGGCGCCCCGGGGAAAGATTCTCAGTCATTGCGCTGGCGCCCTTCGCTCACTTCGCGGCGGGACACTCCCGAGCGAGACACCTTTGTCCCAGGATCTGGATGTGCCCTGGAGAGTCGGTTTTCGTCATTATCTGCACAACCTCAACATTGTGGCCCCCGCGCGCTCCGGTCTGCCAAAGCAGAATCCTCTCCGGGCGCGTTTATTGGGGGGCAATTCGTATGCGAACAGGTTGACGGTAACATGAGCATAAGACAAACGAGTATTATTGCCGGTTAATAGCAATATTTTGTGGATTTACCTGCGTGGAGCCACCCTAACCGAATTTGGCCAATAGATCCGCAAGGAGAGGTTTCAGCCGACGGATCTCCTCGCAATGGGTCGCAGATAAAGCAGCGAGCATCGTTTCCGCCTTAGGTGTGAGCCGAAGCATTGCCCGACGGCGGTCGACGCTTGCCTCGTGCCGGGTAACCAGCTCAAGCGCCTCCAGTCGATCAACCAGTCCGGTTGCGCTATGCGGCTTGAGGATAAGCCGCTCGGCGATAATGCCGACGGTCACCTCGGCCGGAGACGCCGCGCGGATTGCCAATAAGGCCTGATGCTGTTGGGGCGTGAGACCAACATTCGTCGCATTCGCCTCGCTGAATGCCTGGAAACGACGCAACGCATGGCGAAAGTCGGCCAGCGCAATGTAATCCTCATCCGTCAACGCAACGCTATTTGTCATGCAACCCCATCTCACCCATTGAATTATATCGCACTGCGATATAACGGATCGCCCACCCCGTATCAAAGGCGATTCATGACGTCCGCAGCAAAAGCCATATCAGAAACACATCGTCTGGCCGACCATAGCGCGAATTGGCGCATGCTCATGCTCGCCGCCATGGCGCTCGTCGTCGGCACGGGCGGCGCGCTCGGCGCCTGGATCCTGATCCGCCTGATCGCGATCGCTACCAACCTGTTCTGGTTTGGGCGGCTTTCGGCGCAATCGGTATCTATAACCGATACCACCGTCGGATTGTGGATCATCGCCATTCCGATCATCGGGAGCCTGATCGTCGGGCTGATGGCCCGCTATGGCTCCGATAAAATTCGTGGGCATGGTATCCCCGAGGCGATCGAGACGATCTTGTATGGCGAGAGCCGGTTGTCGCTCAAGGTCGCGATCCTGAAGCCGCTTTCGTCTGCGGTATCGATCGGCAGCGGCGGCCCCTTCGGCGCGGAAGGACCGATCATCATGACCGGCGGCGCGATCGGATCGCTGTTCGCGCAATGCTTTCATCTGAGCGCGGCCGAGCGCAAGACATTGCTCGTGGCCGGCGCCGCAGCCGGGATGACGGCGATCTTTGGTACGCCGCTCGCCGCGATTCTGCTGGCGATCGAGGTGCTGCTCTTCGAATGGAAACCCCGCAGCTTCGTGCCGGTCGTGGTCGGTGTTATAGTTGCGTTTGCATGGCGCCCCTGGCTGATTGGCAGCGGCGCCATGTTTCCGTTTGTCGCGCTCACCCCGACGGGCCTTTGGCCAATCGCGGCGGCGGCGGGCGTTGGTATTGTCGTGGGACTCGAGGCGGCCCTGCTCTCGACATCCCTCTACCGCGTCGAGGATCTGTTTCACCGACTGCCAGTTCACTGGATGTGGTGGCCGGCAATCGGCGCCATCGTGGTTGGTTTCGGCGGCCTGATCGATGCCCATGTGCTGGGCGCAGGTTATCAGAGCATCCAGGCCTTGCTGGACGGGTCGCTGACAACGCGGGTCGTCGTTGCGCTGCTCGTCGTCAAGGCGGTCGTCTGGCTCGTAGCGCTGGGTTCGGGGACATCGGGCGGTGTGCTGGCGCCGTTGCTGATTTTGGGCGGCGCGGCCGGGTGTCTGCTCGGACATCTCCTGCCAGGTGGCCCCGGCTTCTGGGCCATGATCGGCATGGCAGGCATCATGAGTGGTGCCATGCGGGCGCCCATTACCGGCGCCCTTTTTGCCGCTGAACTCACGGGCCATTTCGACGCTCTGCCGCTTACCGTCACGGCGGCAGCCTGCGCATATGCCGTCAGCGTCCTGTTGATGCGTCGATCGATCCTGACCGAAAAAATTGCGCGGCGGGGTCGCCACATTCTCCAGGAATACAGCGTTGATCCACTGGACCTCGTGCAAGCCGCTCAATTGATGACACGCGATCCCGCCACGCTTCCGGGTACAATGACGATCGCTACGGCCGCAACCTTCTTTGCCGATGGTGCGGATCATCGTAGCTATCCCGTTGTCGATGACGATAATGCGCTGCTTGGCCTCGTCTCCCGAACGGATGCCTTGCGGTGGCAGGTTGGCGAGCATCCCGCCGATACCAGCCTTGCCGAAACGCTCTCCGACGCATCGCTTCTTGTCGCCTACCCCGCGACGCCGATCGGCGTGGTGGCCGACCTCATGGTCGATTCCGGGGTCGGCCGGATACCGATCGTCGAACCGGGCAGCCGCCGCGTCGTCGGCATTCTTTCCCGCCAGGATCTGTTGAAGGCACGCAGCGCGCATCGCCAATCGGAAACCGGTCGTGCCCGTTTTGTCAGTCCGTCGAGCAAAGCGCCAGAAACTGCACTGTAGAACGGCATAGAAGCCTCTCGGGAATCAGTGCTTATCAAGTTCGCGACGGATCGAGATTTGTGCGACCCGCGCGCCTTCGCCGTGCAGCGCCGTCGTCCAGACGATGTCCGCAGCGTAATAATCATCGATAGTGGTCCTCTGGGAGTAGACGCACTCGATCACTTCAGGATTACGGCGTTGCGGCTGGCAGCGCGCACCAGCACGCACCAATATCGCTTGGGCATCCGGTAGCGGCATGCCGATCGGTAGGGCGGCGGCGACAGCAGCTTGCGCTGCCGGCAATTGGTCCGTTTGGCCAAAAGCTGTCTCAATGTCCGCGAACCGCAAAGTCGGAGCGGCCGGATGCTCAGGGGTGCCAGCATATACTGCGGAGGTAGCCAAGCCGACAACCAGAACTGGTAGCCACTGCGGCGATATAAGCCACGAGCGCACGGTCTAGGCGCTGGCCAAGGCAGGCGTGCGCGACATGATCGCTTCATCGACTGCCTCGTTGATCAGAATGGCGAGCTTCGCGCCAGCAAAGCGGGCGCTCGGAAGATGCCACACTCTGCCAACGACGTAGGCCTTGCGGTCGATCTCGACCTCTTCACCGCACGAAGGCAGGGCGTCAAAATGCATTGCGCCCTTGTCTTTGGCGGTACCGACGTCAACGCCGTGATAGACGGTGACGAGCATTTCTCTTTCTCCAGAAGGGGGATGATGATCAAAATGACGGAATGAGAATAATCACCTTGACGGTGACATCCCCTTGAGCCGCGCGTGCATGCGCAAGCACGCGGCGGATATCGCCAGCGGTTCCAGAACATGCCTCGCCGAAACTGCATCGTCGCTGCCGGGCCCGTAGATCCAGATGCGATCGGGCAGATTCGCATCGCGTTCCATCCAGTGGCCCGGTGGAACGAGGGTCGCCGCCGCTGCCTTCTCGCCGGAATATCGTAGCGCGCGAACGCGGCTACCGTCGCCATAGCGCCAAACCGCTATCTCAAGTTCTTCCAGATCCACCAGTCCGGGAAATACCGTTCGGGCAATTCGACCGTCCAGTTCCCGGCTGGCCGCGCTTGTCGCCTCGCAAAGGTGGGCGAGATCCCGGCATTCTCGGGCCAGGTTCGAGGTTCCTGCAGCACAGAGCGTCTGATCGCTCACAATATATTCTCGTCATCATCATCGTCGCGGACATGAGCCTTACCCACGGGGATGCGCGAGACTGGCTCGCAAACACTTTGCAGGAGGCCGTCGCCGATAGCGTAGATAAGCCCATGTACCCTCAGGTCGTGACCATCTCGCCATGCTTGCTCGACCACAGCATTGGCGCAGACCTGCTCAACCTGGGCGATGACGTTGAGCTCGCACAGTCGATCCTCGCGTGCCTGCTCATCCGGTAAAGCATGAAGCGCAGTGCGATGTTGCCAGTATAGGGCTCTGACGGGTGCAAGCCACGAACCGATTGCGTCGTTCGCAACGGCATTTCGAGCCGCGCGAATGCCCCCGCAGCCATAATGCCCCACCACCAGAACATGCCGGACGCGGAGCACATTGACGGCAAACAAAAGAGCGGCGTTGAAATTGGTATCGCTGGCCGGCACGAGATTGGCGATGTTGCGGTGGACGAACATTTCGCCTGGATCGAGATCGACAATCTCGGTTGCTGGAACGCGACTATCTGAACAACCCACCCAGAAATATCGCGGGCTCTGTTGACCGACGAGGCGTGCGAAAAAGCGAGGGTCGCTTTGGGTCTTCCGGCCCGCCCATTGCCGGTTTCGTTCAAGCAAATCGGCGATATCATCATTGCCGGCTTGTACGACTGATTCAGGCTGCAGCGGGTTGCTCACCGGCCGAACCTCCCTCGAGATCGACGATCCGCAAATATGGTTTGAGCGTCGCGTAGCCTTGTGGGAATTGTCGCGAGGCTTCCTCGTCCGACAGTTTCGGAGAGACGATGACTGGGTCGCCAGGCTTCCAATTCACAGGCGTCGCGACGCTGCGTCGGTCGGTCAATTGCAGGCTGTCGATCGTCCGCAGAATCTCGACGAAATTGCGCCCCGTGCTTGGCGGATATGTGAGGATGAGGCGGACTTTTTTTAGCGGATCAATGACGAAGACGGACCGCACGGTGACGGTCGGATCGCTCATCGGATGGATCATGCCATAGAGCTGCGCGACCGTTTGATCGTTGTCAGCGAGCATCGGGAAGTTGACCTGCTGCCCTTGAGTAGACTCGATATCGGCCTCCCAGATGCGGTGCGCTTCGACAGGATCGATCGAGAGGCCGATAACCTTGACATCTCGCCTGTCCCACTCCGACTTGAGCCGACCAACCTCGGCCAACTCGGTCGTGCAAACCGGCGTAAAGTCCTTGGGATGACTGAAGAGAACGCCCCACGAGTCTCCAAGCCATTCATGGAAACGAATGCGTCCTTCGGTGCTGTTCTGATCAAAATCAGGCGCTAATTGTCCGAGCTGAATACTCATGCTCATTCCTCATTTTTGCTTGGCTCCTTATCCGCGCGCAATACGCCTCCAACAAACGAATGTTATTGGTTGTTTGCAGCGATATCTTTGCGGTAAAAAAACCGAGGCGCTTATTGGGTCTGGTCGACCCGAGCCGCCCCCGCTCCGTCGAGATTGCGCGAAACGAAATCCCAGTTGACCACTTTAGACAGCAGTTCTTCTGCAAATTTTGGTCGTGCGTTGCGGTAATCGATATAATAGGCGTGTTCCCAGACATCGATGGTCAGCAACGGCGTCATGCCGTGCACGATCGGCGTATCGGCATCGTGAAGCGATGTGATCCTGAGCTTGTCTCCTTCGAGTATCAGCCAGGCCCAGCCGCTCGCGAAGTGACCGACAGCCTCAGCCGCCAGTTTTTGAATTAAATTTTGATGCGAACCAAAGTCGCTCTCGATCATCTTCAAGAGCTTCTCCGACGGCTTGGTCGAGTCCATGGGTGCGAGGCATTGCCAGAAGAAACTGTGATTCCAGACTTGGGCTGCATTGTTGAACAGCGGCTTGTCACCACCTTCTTTCGCAAACGCCGCAATATCGATGATCGTTTTACCCGCCAGACCCTTTTCGTCGATCCAACCATTGACCTTATCGACATAGGCTTTGTGATGTTTGCCATGATGATAGTCAAAGCTTTCAGCCGAGAGCACAGGTTCAAGAGCAGACCGATCGAAGGGAAGTGGGGGAAGCGTAAATGGCATGACAGTTAACTCCATGGATGATGCCCAATATGTGGCGATGCCGGCATGCTGCTTCCACGCTCTGTCGGATCACGCATTTTACCGTCGATCGCGAGGGGCTTCGTCACCGTCCGGTCATCGCGTAGGTGCGTGCTGTGAGGTTTTGCCTTGGGCCGTTTCGCGCCGGCGACAGGAAGGTCCGTCATTTGACCGATTGGTGGAAGCAACGAGCGCTTTAAGGGCGGCACGGCATCTTGTTGGCTTGTAGGTCGGCGGAAAAGAGCCCTGGCGCCATCGTCGGCGAGGAAAAACGCCGCGACCGGGACCGCGATCACGATCGCCAATGTAATCGTATCCGCACTGACGATTTCGCTCGCGCAAAGCCAGTATATGAGCTGCCCTCCTGCAGCGCACGCGACCGTTAAAAGGATCGGCCACCAGCGGCGAAAAGGGCGCGACGACGGAGCAGGCCGGATCGGTCCGGGATATTTCATGGTGGCGTGCCTCCTTGCCGACCCCTCGTTCCTCCTGCTATTGTCATCATGCAAATGAATATAATTGTTATTTAACCAGAAAACGAGTGCTGGATGGATATCGGAGTTGCGCGGACATTTCTGGAAGTTGTGAAAACGGGCACGTTTGTGAACGCGGCTGCCAATCTCAATCTCACCCAGACAGCGGTGAGTGCCCGAATCCGCGTGCTCGAAGAGCAGCTTGATCGGCCGGTCTTCATCCGTAACAAATCAGGCGCGAAGCTTACCCCGGCCGGGGAGCAATTCTTGCGATTTGCGACTACCCTTGTGCAAGTGTGGGAGCGCGCGCGCAGGTCGGTCGCATTGCCTCCCGGGCGCGAGAGCGTGGTGACCATCGGCGCTGAGCTCAGCTTGTGGAGCCCATTGCTACGTCACTGGCTGTTGTGGATGCGCCGCGAATGTCCCGAGTTCGCGGTAAGCACGCAGATCGATAGCGCGGAAAGTCTCATGGAGCAGGTCCAGGATGGCTCTCTCGATGTCGCGATCCTCTATGGCGCACCACGCCGCCCCGGTGTGATTGCAGAACTGCTTTTCGAAGAAAAACTGGTGTTGGTGCGCACCACGCCTACCGATCGGGTGCTAGGCGCTGAAGATCATGTCCTTATCGACTGGGGCGAAGAATTCGCTGCGAGCTATCAGGCGGCGTATCCCGATCAACCCAATTCCGTCGTTGCAATCAGCTACGGTCCGCTGGCCCTCGACTATATCCTCGCCACCGGTGGAACCGGTTACTTCCGCAAAGGCTTCGTACGGTCCTATCTCGAGGAAGGCCGGCTCGCGCTGGTGCCCGATAGTCCCGAGTTCTCTTATTCTGCCTATGCCGTGCATTCCACCAAGGCCGACGAAGGCGTCATGGCGCGCATTAGAACCGGTTTGCGGGCCGCTGCGGCTATTGCGTCATGAACGACGAGCCTGCCTCCCCTGTATGTTATGCATCCCAAGGCGATGACATCTACATGGGCTATGGTGGCCGTGACGAGATCGCTGCCGCGCTCAATGTCTTGCTAGAGGCCGAGCGCGCAGGGGCGCGTGTTACCCTCGAAAGCGCAAACGACGCCCGTCATCCGCCGACGAAGCATCTGATAAAGGCGGTCTATGAGGATGAAGCAAAGTGGTGCGGGATGCTGTCTGCCCAGATCAAGCGTATTGGGGTGATCCCATCTACGCATTGTGGCGCATTCTATGACAAGGCCATGGCCATCGCCGATTCACATGAACGACTCGCGTTCCTCAATCGCGGCCAGGCCTGGGTGGTGCGCAAGCTAGAAGAGCTGCTTCCACGCGTGCGCGACGATATTCTGCATGCTGCTCTGAGCGAGATGAGGGCCAGCCATGTCGAGAATATCCAGCGCACGGAAGAGTGCATCGCCGAGACGAAAACCTGAGCCGGGCCCATGGCTGTCCCACCCCCAGTCCGGATCAAACGCGTCTATGCTCCTCCCGCTGAAAGCGATGGTAGCCGGATCCTTGTCGACCGGCTCTGGCCCCGCGGTCTGGGACGAGACACGGCAGCTTTAACGTCGTGGTGCAAGAGTATCGCCCCGAGTACTGAACTGCGCAAATGGTTTGGTCATGATCCGCAGCGTTGGGCTGAATTCAACCGCCGCTATTGCCAGGAGCTGGATGCCAACGGCGCTGCGGTCACTGAACTGGCGTCACTGCTCGATCGGGGGCCCGGCATTCTGCTGTACGCAGCCCATGACGAGCAACACAATCACGCGATCGTCCTTGCAGACTATATGGCAAAGCATCGCTGAACCGGCTTGGCGGTTCGCAATGGCCACAACACCCCATTTTAACCGGTCTGGGGCAAATCCCGATTCCTTGCGGCGCTAAATAGCATCCCAAGTTCTGCCGGTTTTGTGATGAGATCTGCCAGCGTGTAACCGTCCAGCACGTTTAGAAACGCGGCCAGCGCCTGCCGCAAAGCGCCCGTCAGCCCGCAAGCCGGGGCGATGATGCACTCACCGCAATCGACCAGGTCGAAACCATCCTCGGTGTGCCGTATGACCGCGCCCACTTTGATTTCCACTGCAGGCCTGGCGAGCTTGATGCCGCCAAAGCGGCCCCGTGCACTGGCCAGATAGCCCGCGTTCACCAGATCGTTGACCACTTTCATCAGGTGATTCTGCGAGATGTCATAGGCGCGCGATATCTCGGCGATGGAGCACAACGCATCGGGCCGCGCGCCCAGGTAAATGAGCACCCGCAGGGCATAGTCCGTGTAGCGCGTAAGCCGCATGCAATCTCCTTGCATTCATATATGCATTTTTCTTGCATCTTTCAAAGCCGCCTTATAGATGCATTCTCGATACATGAATTGGAGTCGGTCGATGGACGACGGGAATGAGATCACGGAGGAAGGCCTCAAGCGGCTTGTCTCCCTGTTCTACGAGCGCGTCCGCGAAGACGAATCGCTGGGTCCGATCTTCAACGATGCGATCGAAAACTGGCCCGAACATCTCGACAAGCTGGTTACCTTCTGGTCGTCGGTGATGCTGACCACTGGCCGCTACAAGGGCAACCCCGTGGCCGCGCATCTCAAGCACCGGACGCGCATAAGTCCCGAGCTGTTCCAGCGCTGGCTGGCGCTTTGGAACAGCACCACGGCCGAGGTGTTGGAGCCCGGTGCAGCCGCTGCGCTGCAGAGCAAGGCCGCGCGGATCGCAGAAAGCCTGCAACTGGCGCTCTTCTTCAAGCTCGATACAAAAACCAAACCAGACCGCGCGGCGGCCTGACCGTCAAGGAATCCGTCATGCCAACCGCTCCCTTTGTTGACCTTAGCGTCCACTGCAAACCGCGCGGTCCGTCCGATCGCATCGCGCTGGCCTTCACCAAGATACTGCGGTTCACGGCCGACACATTCTTCGCCAAGCGCTACGGCCACCGTGCCATCGTGCTTGAGACTGTAGCGGCGGTGCCGGGCATGGTCGGCGCAACGCTGACGCACCTGCGTTGCCTGCGGCGCATGTGCGATGACAAGGGCTGGATCCGCACCTTGATGGAGGAAGCGGAGAACGAACGGATGCACCTGATGACCTTCATCGAGGTGGCCAAGCCGACGATGTTCGAGCGGCTCGTGATTCTGGCCGTTCAGTGGGTCTTCTACCTCGCCTTCTTCACGCTCTACCTGGTCAGCGCCAAGACCGCACACCGCGTGGTCGGATATTTCGAGGAAGAGGCGGTGATCAGCTACACGCTCTATCTCGCCGAACTTGACGAGGGCCGTTCCCCCAATGGCCCGGCGCCAGCAATCGCGCGGCATTATTGGAAGCTTGGAGACGATGCGACCTTGCGCGACGTGGTGCTCCTGGTCCGCGCCGATGAGGCACATCACCGCGATATCAATCATAGCTTTGCAAACGAACTAGCCGGATTGCCGGTCAACCATGCGGCGGTGGCGCCCTATCCGGACCACGCCGACGACATTCGGTTGGCAGCCTGACATGGCCGAACCCTATCGCTCAACCCCGGTGTTCGACGAGACCAGCCTCCCTGCGGCGCTGCGCGCGCGACACACGACCAAGGCCGGGGTCTGGGGCATGGTTCGCGTGCTCGAAGGCACAGTGAAACTGACCTATCTCGAGCCGACTTCCGAACATCTGCTTGATCCCGACACCCCGGGACCATTGCTTCCCGAACAGCCCCATTTTGTCGAACCAATCGGCGCGATGAAGATGCGGGTCGATTTCTACAGTGAACCGCCGGGCGGCTAACCCCGCCCGCCCCGGCCTACCCCATTATCACGACAGGAGACGTTGATGTCACAGACACTCAGCGAGCGCACGATCGCGCTCGTCAAAGCCACGGTTCCCGCACTCGAAGCCCATGGTCTCGATATTGTCCATGAGATGTACGCGCGGATGTTCGAAAATCCCGAGATTCGCGACCTGTTCAACCAGTCGCACCATGGTGACGCGGGGTCACAGCCGCGAGCCTTGACCGCCGCGATCCTCGCTTATGCGGCGAACATCGAGAATCTGGGCGCTCTTGCCCCAGCGGTCGAGCGGATTGCGCAAAAGCATGTCGGTCTGCAGATCCTGCCCGAACATTATCCCCATGTCGGTGAAGCGCTGCTCGGTGCCATCAAGGCCGTGCTCGGCGATGCCGCCACCGAAGAGATTCTCGCTGCCTGGGGCGAAGCCTATTGGTTCCTGGCCCATATCCTGATTGCACGCGAAGAGCGGCTTTACAAGGAGCACAGCACGGCCGACGGCGGTTGGGCGGGCTGGCGCACGTTCGCGGTCGACGAGGTCCGTCCCGAGAGCAGCGTCATCACCTCGTTCATCCTGCGCCCCACCGATGGGCGTCCGGTTATTCGCCACAAGCCCGGTCAATATCTGACCTTCTGGCTCGAGATCCCCGGGCATCCTCCGGTCAAACGCAATTATAGCATTTCACAAGCAGCCAATGGCGAGACCTATCGTATCTCGGTCAAACGCGAGCAGATGGGTCTCGCCTCGGGCTGGCTGCACGACCAGGCGAAGCCCGGCACCGTGCTCAAGGTGGCCGCGCCCGCAGGCGAGTTCTTCCTGACGGACAATCCCGAACGCCCGGTCGTGCTGATGTCCGGCGGAGTCGGCCTGACCCCGATGGTGGCAATGCTCGAAGCCATAGCGCAACAGCATCCTGACCTTCCCGTCCAATATCTTCATGGAACACTGGATGGCTCGACCCACGCACTGGCCAATGACGTCCACGCGCTCGCAACCGGTCACCCGAACATCCGCGTCACGAATTTCTACCAGACACCACGGGCAGAAGACGTTGCGGGCCGGGACTATGACCATGATGGCTTGATCGACGAGCCGTGGCTCACGGCCCATACGCCGATCGAAGAAGCAGACTATTACCTATGCGGCCCGCGACCGTTCCTGCGCGCGTTCGTCGCCACCTTGTCGCTCGCTGGCGTCGCATCGGACAGAATTCATTATGAGTTCTTCGGCCCCGCCGACGAACTACTCGCCGCCTGAAGGGACCGACCGACATGGATGACCTCACCATCGCGCGCATGATCCATATCCTGGCCGTCATTTGCTGGATCGGCGGGGTTGCGTTTGCAACCACCGTGGTCATCCCGTCGGTCAAAGCCCTGCCGTCATCGGAGCGGCTGACTGCCTTTCACCGCATTGAAAGCCGGTTCGCGCCGCAAGCGCGCATCTGGCTTCTCTTCGCGGGCGCAAGCGGCCTGTGGATGATCCAGCGCGGAGGAATGTGGGATCGCTTCGGTGATCTCCATTTCTGGTGGATGCACGCCATGCTATGCGTGTGGTCGATCTTCTTTGTGGTGCTGTTTATCGTTGAACCGCTGATCTTGCGTCGCCGGTTCGAGGTTTGGGCGGCAAGATCTCCGGATGGAGCGTTCAGGCTGCTCCACCGCGCGCATGTCCTTCTACTTGGTCTCAGCCTGGTTACCGTAATCGGTGCGGTTGCCGGAAGCCGCGGGTTTTCGCCACTTTAGATAGCCGATGAAGGAGTCCGACCGTTGTGCCTGATACCGAAAACAGATCGATAGATCCCGAACGCATCGAGGCGGTCGCGCACGCCGTCCATGCGCTTTGCCACGGACGATCCGATGTATCGCTAGCGGCGCATGTGGCGGCGGCGGTCGCCCAGCATTTTGCAGGCACCGCACCGATGACGGATTCTATTCTCGCGCAACGCGCTGCGCTGGAAACGGCCGTAACAAAGAGGGTGGAGCAGCTACAAGAGAGCCAAGCCGAGTCCGACGCAATCGACGAGGCATCGCGGGAATCCTTTCCTGCCAGCGACCCGCCCGCATGGATTTCAGGCCGACATTGACCGCTTCAGACAACGGTAGAAAGATAATTGATCATGGCACTTCATCACGCGCAGCACGGCGAGATCGTACATCTCTCAGGCTTGGGTGTGGGCGTAGATGATGCCCACACGACCGCCCTCGTCAAAACCGAGGCCTTCGAGGCGATCCACCTCCTCGTGCACGCTGGCGCCGTAATCCCGCCGCACCACGTTGCCGGGCAAGCGACGCTCCACTGCCTGCGTGGCAGAGTGCATGTATTGCTCGGAGACGCGAAGGCCATCCTGGAGATCGGCGACTGGATGTATCTCGATCGCGGCGAGGAGCATGGCATCGAAGGCATTGAAGATGGAGCCTTGCTGCTCACGATATTGTTCGAGCACCCAACTGTCTCAACCGTAAGCTGAGCGCATGCGAACTGCGATCATCATCAGCCGTTTTCGGCTGTTCTTTATGAGAGGCACCTTCCACTCTCCGCGCTGCCCTGCCTTCAACCGCCAATGGCGGGGCGTCTATCAGTCTACGGTCAGCTGGGCCCATTTCGGATGTTGAACGTGTGCCGGACCGTTCAACTCTTTCTAACCCTTCGGTTTCGCCAGGAGACGCGCAATGGACGAAGCCGCCCAACCCAAATTTGATCCTGAAGTCAGTCCCTTGTCGAAATGGTGGCTGCGATCGGTCCTGATGGTGATGATCCTTGGCTTTGCGGGGCTTCTGGCGATCACCATGCTCTCCTACCGGAACGCGCCACCCATCCCCGATACCGTGATTGATGCTCACGGAGAGACCCTGTTCACAGGTGATCAGATCCGCTCGGGACAGGCCATATTTCTGCGCTATGGCTTGATGGACAATGGCACGATCTGGGGACATGGGGCCTATCTTGGCCCTGATTTTTCAGCCGAAACGCTGCATCAGATTGGTGAGAGCCTAGCCACCTCCCTGGCACAACAACAATTCGCCAAGGCTTTGAACGCACTTACCCCTATCGAGACAGGGTCGATCCGCGGTCAGGTCGCCGTCACGCTGAAAACCAATCGTTTCGATCCTGCCAGCAACACTCTTCGCCTGACTGCGCCGGAGGCTATTGCCTACCGCGCGCAGACAGCCCGCTGGACATCCTATTTCATCAACCCAGCGCGCAACGGCGGTCTCGCGCCCAAGCTCATCACCGATCCGGCAGAATTGCGCGACTTGACTGCGTTTTTCTGCTGGACGGCCTGGGCGTCGGTCACCGATCGGCCTGGGGCGGATTATTCCTATACCAACAATTTTCCCTATGATCCCGGCGTTGGCAATGTCGCTCCGGCCGGGGCGCTCCTCTGGAGCACGCTTAGTCTGATCGCCCTGCTCGGCGGCATCGCGGCAGTACTGCTTGCATTCGGCAAATTCGATTATCTGGGCTGGATTACGCGGGGCCATAGCGCCACGCCGCAGGTGATCCCGGGACAGGCAAGCCCCGGCCAGCGCGCCCTCGTCAAATTCTTCGTTGTCGTTTCCTTGCTGTTTCTGATGCAGACGCTCGTAGGTGCTGCGGTTGCGCATTATCGCGCCGATCCAGGAAGTTTCTACGGCTTCCAGCTTGAGACTATCTTTCCGAGCAACCTGATGCGCATCTGGCACTTGCAGACCGCAATCTTCTGGATCGCAACGGCCTATGTAGCCGCCGCGCTGTTTTTGGGCCGCTCGCTGCGCGCCGACGAACCCCGCTGGCTGCCCGCAGCCATCCATCTTCTGTTCGCGGCTTTCGCCATCGTCATCGGCGCCAGTCTCCTTGGCGAATGGGCGGGCATCTCCGGGTGGCTTGGCGACTGGTGGTTCCTGTTCGGAAACCAGGGCTGGGAATATCTCGAGATCGGCCGCTTCTGGCAGTATCTGCTCGTTGTGGGACTATTGGCGTGGTTCGCGCTGCTCTGGCGGATTGCGCGGCCCAGCCAGGTCTCCAACGTCCATGCACGGCCGATCGCCCGGATGTTTCTGTTCGGCGCGCTGGCCATCCCCGTCTTCTACGTTCCCGCCCTCTTTTTTGGCGCCAAGACCAACTTTACCGTGGTCGATACCTGGCGCTTCTGGATCATCCATCTGTGGGTTGAAGGATTCTTCGAATTCTTCGCAACCACCGTAGTCGCGCTGATGTTGTTCCAATTGGGCCTCACGGGCCGGAACACAGCGCTGCGGGTAATTTATCTCGACGCGATCCTCTATTTCCTCGGCGGGCTGATGGGGACGGGGCATCACTGGTATTTTTCAGGACAGACCCAGATCAACATGGCGGCATCAGCGCTTTTCTCCGCGCTGGAGGTCGTGCCTCTGACATTGCTGACGCTCGACGCATGGGATTTTGTCCGCACGACGCGCAGCGAAACCGACAAAAGTGGCGTCGCCTCGGCGCTACCCCATAAATGGACGTTTTATTTCCTCATGGCCGTGGGATTCTGGAATTTCCTCGGCGCCGGAGTCTTCGGATTCATGATTAATCTGCCGATCGTGAGCTATTATGAGGTTGGAACCATCCTGACGCCCAATCATGGCCATGCCGCTATGATGGGCGTCTTCGGCATGCTAGCCCTTGCCCTGATGGTGTTTGTGCTACGCCAGACGACTGACGTCGCGCGCTGGCCGAGCATCGAGAGATACGTCCGCATCGGGTTCTGGGGGAGCAACATCGGGCTCGCCTTGATGGTAATCCTGAGCTTGTTCCCTGCCGGAGTTTTGCAGGTATGGGATGTGCTGCAACATGGCTATTGGCACGCACGAAGCATCGCTTACACTGGCAGCAATATCGCGCGGCAGCTCGAATGGATGCGCTTACCCGCCGATCTGATCTTCATCATTTTTGGCGCCATTCCACTGATGATCGCTGCGCTGAAGGCCTATTGGGGGCTCTACATCAGGCCGCTCGATTCTCTTCAGATTAAGCTGCCCCCTCCACACTGACAGTCACTCCATTTGCCGAGTGTCGGATTGGTTCTCGTGGAGCAGCCAATTCTGCTATCCAGCCAGCTGCTGAGCGCGCAGGCATCAATCAGACCTTACGGAGCAAATAATGCGGACCGCTCTGTGGGGAAGCCCGCCCAGGACCTTGAGAATGGCCTATGTGCTCTCGAGAACGCTATCAGAGTCGCCTTGTCGCGGTCAGAGCGACCGTCCGCCATCGACCGAGATAGATGCACCAGTGACGAACGCACCAAGGTCGGTGCTCATCCAGAGCACGGCGTCGGCGATCTCCTCCGGCTTGCCCAGTCGGCCAAACGCCGCGAGGTCGATCGCCAGTCCGTTGATCTGCAGCGCGATGCGCTGATCGCGACAGGGGCGTAGATGAGCGGTACGTGTATTCGGCCAGTTCGCCGCGATGACGCCCCTCGCCGCCAAATAGATAATTACTCGCGGCCCTTGACCCTGACACGATGTCAAACCCTAGATAGGGGGCGTCGATAAGGAGAACGGGAATGTCCGAGCCAAAATCCACGGCACATGACAGCCAAAATCATGTCTGCTGCGCGGGTCACGCGAAGAATGCGGTCGATCCCGCGGGTTCTCAGCAAGCCGTCGATCCTGTTTGCGGGATGACCGTCGATCCGGCGACGACTCAGCATCACGCCGAACATGACAGCACGGCCTATCATTTCTGCAGTGCCGGCTGCCGCGCCAAGTTCGTTACCGACCCGGCACGCTATCTTTCGAAGGGCGGGCAATCGCAGCCGGAAGTGTCTACGACCGCGATCTGGACCTGTCCGATGCATCCCGAAATCCGTCGGCCGGGACCAGGAGCCTGTCCGATCTGCGGCATGGCGCTCGAACCCGAGGTCGCGACGGCCGAGGCCGGACTCAGTCCCGAACTCGTCGATATGACGCGGCGCTTCTGGATCGCTCTGGCGCTCACTGCGCCCGTGTTCCTGCTCGAGATGGGCGGGCATCTGTTCCCGGCACTGCACCACCTCGTCTCCGAGCGGATATCGGGCTGGATCCAGTTCGCGCTGGCGACCCCCGTTGTGATCTGGGCGGGCTGGCCGTTTTTTGAGCGCGGCTGGGCATCGCTCCAGACGCGAAACCTCAACATGTTTACGCTGATCGCGATGGGAACAGGGGTCGCCTGGGCTTATAGCGTGGTGGCAACGCTCGCACCCGGTATATTCCCTGCGGCGTTCCGCATGATGGACGGTACGGTCGCGATCTATTTCGAGGCCGCTGCGGTCATCACCGTCCTTGTGCTTCTCGGACAGGTTTTGGAATTGCGCGCCCGCGAGCGCACCTCGGGTGCGATCAAGGCGCTCCTCAATCTCGCGCCGAAGACCGCCCGCCGGATCATGGCAGACGGTGGCGACGAGGAAGTCGCGGTCGACCTGATCGCCGTGGGCGACAGACTGCGCATTCGCCCCGGCGAAAAGGTGCCCGTGGATGCCGTGGTTGAGGATGGCCGCTCTTCGATCGACGAGTCGATGGTCACAGGCGAATCCATGCCGGTGACGAAAACTGTCGATGCTCATGTGGTCGCGGGAACGATGAACCAGACCGGATCGCTCATCGTGCGGGCCGACAAGGTTGGCCGCGATACGATGCTGGCGCGGATCGTCCAGATGGTGGCGGACGCGCAGCGTTCGCGCGCGCCGATCCAGCGCATGGCCGACAAGGTCGCGGGCTGGTTTGTCCCGGCGGTGCTCGGCGTCGCGCTGCTCTCGTTCGCAATATGGGCGATATGGGGTCCGGAGCCGCGACTGGCGCATGGCCTTGTAGCCGCTGTCGCGGTGCTGATCATCGCCTGCCCCTGCGCCCTGGGCCTCGCGACGCCGATGTCGATCATGGTCGGTATCGGCCGGGGTGCGGGCCTTGGCGTCCTGATCAAGAATGCCGAGGCGCTGGAGCGTATGGAGAAGGTCGATACGATCGTCGTCGACAAGACCGGCACGCTGACCGAAGGGCGACCTTCGGTGACAAGCATCGTGGCGATGGATGGCTTTTCGGAGCACGATCTTCTTCGTCTTGCGGCGAGCGTCGAGCGGGCGTCGGAGCATCCCCTGGCGCTCGCGATCGTTGCGGCCGCGAAGGATCGTGGCATCCC
Source organism: Sphingomonas sp. PL20 (assembly GCF_017875905.1). Classification (NCBI taxonomy): domain Bacteria; kingdom Pseudomonadati; phylum Pseudomonadota; class Alphaproteobacteria; order Sphingomonadales; family Sphingomonadaceae; genus Sphingomonas; species Sphingomonas sp. PL20. The sequence continues at coordinate 4,257,027 of NZ_JAGINH010000002.1, forward strand.
AGTTCCCGAGGTCTCCGACTTCGACTCGCCCACGGGCAAGGGCGCGGTCGGCACCGTGGACGGCAAGCGCATCTTTCTGGGCGGCGCGGCCTATCTCCAAGAGAGTGGCATCGACGTGTCGCCAGCGGCAGCAAGGGCCGATGAGTTGCGGGCGGACGGGGCGACGGCGATTTTTGCCGCCATTGACGGCCGGGTCGCCGGGATCCTGGCCATTGCCGATCCGATCAAGACGACTACGGCGAAGGCGCTGGTCGCCTTGCGGAAGGAGGGCGTGCGCGTGGTCATGCTGACGGGCGACAACCGGACGACCGCCGAGGCGGTGGCCCGGAAACTCGGCATCGACGCGGTTGAAGCAGAGGTGCTGCCCGAACAAAAGAGCGCCGTCGTCCTGCGCCTGCAACGTGAAGGCCATGTCGTCGCCATGGCCGGCGATGGGGTGAACGACGCGCCGGCGCTGGCGGCAGCGGACGTCGGCATTGCCATGGGCTCGGGCACCGATGTTGCCATTGAAAGCGCCGGAATAACGCTACTCAAGGGCGATCTCAATGGCATCGTGCGGGCGCGACGGCTGAGCGAGGCGACGATGGCCAACATCCGCCAGAACCTGTTCTTCGCCTTCATCTACAATGCGGCTGGCGTCCCCATTGCCGCCGGGCTTCTATACCCAGTCTTCGGCATCGTTCTGTCGCCAGTGATCGCCGCTGCCGCGATGGCCCTGTCATCGGTCAGCGTCGTCACCAACGCGCTGCGTCTCAATCGGGTAAAGCTGTGAACATCGGCGGCGCGGCGGCGGCGAGCGGGGTCTCGCAGCGGATGATCCGCCACTACGAGAAGATCGGGCTTATCCCGTCGCCACCGCGACGTGACAGCGGATATCGTGACTATTCGGAAGCGGACATACATCGCCTGCAGTTTATCGCGAATGCCCGGGATCTGGGATTTCCGATCGAGGAAATCCGCGTGTTGCTCGATCTCTGGTCCGATCGCGATCGCGCCAGCGCCGAGGTCAAGGCGCTGGCGGAATCGCGCGCCGCAGACCTCGGTCGGAAGGCGGATGCGCTCAACGCCATGCGCGGAGCATTGCTAGACTTGGCGAAAGACTGCCACGGCAATGATCGACCAGAATGTCCGATACTCACGCGTTTGGCTTCCTGACGCTCCAGCTCGTCGAGAAGCGTGCCAATCAGCATGGGGCCAGTCGCTCCGATCGGATGACCGAGCGCGGATGCGGGACCACCGATAGCAAGCTCGAAGATCCAATGTCGTCGCCTAAAATAGGGTAAGCATAGGCAAGGCGTCGGCAGCGTGGTAGGTTGATTTATCACCCGACCTCCTCTGCAGGCGTCCTGTGACAGAGGGATCATCGTGCCTTCGCCTGCAAGTGCAAGGCCGGACAATGACGTTTGCCGAATCCCTCAACATCGCAACGGGCTGACCGGAGTGCCGACAACACTTCCTGTGCGGAACCTCGAAGAGGCGAATCTGCTCGCTCATGCGATTGTGAACACGATCCCCGAGCCCTTTCTCGTCCTCGACGCCGATCTACGGGTGCTTGAGGCAAGCCGCTCCTTCTACGAGATTTTCAAGGTTGCGCCTGGGCAGACGCAGGGCTGCCTGCTCTATGGGGACCGGTGAGAAAAGGCCCAAAAACGTACGCTAAGCATCACGTCCAGCCTCAGCGGCTGCGGTGGCCAATGCTTCCCCCTCCGGCCGCCACCAGTGCGACGACACCCGACAGGATGTATGCGATGAGGACACGCGCTGGTCCAAGCAGGCCGCCAATTGCAAACCCGCTACCCTCGCTGATGCGGGTTCCAGCACCATAAAGCGCGGCGGCGCGGCCGTGGAGCTCGGGCCTCACAGTGGTATGTAGGATCGTGCGAACCGATACGTTGTAGATGGCATTGCCCGCACCGCCGATGAGGAACGCCATGGCGACGACCGCCAGGGGAAGCGATGGGGCGAGCGCACCGGTCAGACCTATTGCCAGAAATGAAGCCGCGATGCTTCCCAGTCCGACAAGGGCCGTCCAGCGGGCGTTACGTTCGACATAGCCACCCGCGGCCCATGCAGAGATGAGATAGGCTCCTGCCCAGACGGCAATGAACGCCCCGTATGCGAACGGACCTCGGCTGAGAACGTTGGTTACGAGAAACACATAGACACCGTCCGCAATCGCGAGCGCCATAATAACGACCCAGAAACTGGCGAGCAGAAGCATGATGCGTCGCTGGCGGGCAATCGGCGCATAGCCCCGGAACACGGCCACCGGCGTCCAGCCAGGATTGTCGGCATCGGGTGCGCCCGGCCGGCTGAGGTGGGAGAGTACGATGACGAGCCCAAGCAGCAGGAAGCTGGCTGCGTCGAAGAGAAGCGCAACTGCGGTACCGCCGGACGCGACCAGCAGCCCACCCGCGAGCGGCCCGAACACGGAGCCGCCGCCACTCGCGAACTCGGTCGCGGCATTAACGCGGGCAACCGAAAGCCCGGCCGCCCGGCCCACGATCGGTACCAGCGTGAACGTCGCGGCACCGCTAAACGCGAACAGGAAGCTGAGCATGGCCGCGCCGGTGAGCGCTGCGGTCACGCCTCCTGTGAACGCGATCACGCCCGAGACGAACGCCTGCGCCAACGAGGTCGCGGCGAGGATTTTTGCAGCATCGTGGTGATCGACCAGCTTGCCCGCGTACGGCGCGACCAAAGCACCGGGCAGCAGAAGCGCAATCAGCAGGGCTGCTATTTGCGGACCAGAGCCGGCCGGAGCTACCCGGAACACGAGCGCCACCTGCGTAATCTCATCGCCGATGGTGGATGCGAGAAGCACACCGAAGAGGAGACGTTCAAACCCTGGGCGAAGCGCAATTGTCTCAGAGATCGGTTGGCTCACGACGTGCGGTTTCGTCGAGCAAGCAGCTTCTCACCGTCCGGTCTAATCCGCCCATCGGGCGTGACATGCCGGTAGAGCGTCTGCCGAGTGACGCCCAACTCGGCACATAGCTCGGCAACTTTGGTTTCAGGCTTTCCCATAGCCGCCTGTGCAAGCCGTAGCTTGGCCGGTGTCATCTTAAACGGTCGTCCGCCCTGCCGGCCGCGGGCACGCGCGGACGCGAGCCCCGCCTTGGTGCGTTCGACGATCAACTCGCGCTCGAACTCCGCCAGCCCTGCGAAGATGGCGAAGATCAGTCGGCCGTTTGCGGTGGTGGTATCGATCGAAGCACCTTCACCAGTCAGCACCTTTAGTCCGACTCCGCGTTTGGTGAGGTCGCCGACTGTGTTCACCAAATGCCGCAAATCGCGCCCGAGCCGGTCGAGCTTCCAAATGACGAGTGTATCGCCAGAGCGCAGCGCCTTGAGACCGGCCGCAAGCCCGGGACGATCATCGCGGCGGCCTGAAGCCGTATCCTGATAGATGTGGTCGGGATCGACGCCAGCCACCAGCAGGGCATCGCGCTGCAAGTCGTGGAGCTGGCTGCCGTCGGCTTTCGAGACCCGCGCGTAGCCGATGAGTGTTGTCACATATACGTCCGTTTATAGAGCGCAGTTGCCAGCACCCTGCCACTGCATAGGATAGTGTCACATAATCCGTCATTTTGTCTATGGATGATAAAGGGTTCTCAATATGAATAAGTGACACGTGAAATCGGGAATCGCACATGGCGGGCAAAACCATCCTCACTCCCGGGCAGCGGGCTGCGCTGTTCGATCCCCCGACAGACCCTTCCATCATTGAGCGGGTCTACACGCTGGGCAGTGCGGAGCTGGCGGAGATCTTTCGTCGGCGTCGTCCCGCTAACCGGATCGGCTTTGCCGTCCAGCTTTGCTATTTACGAGAACCGGGGCGAGCCCTTCGTGGCGATGAGGCACCGCCCTTGCCGATGCTGGCGCTGCTCGCCGAACAGATCACCTGCACAGTCAGTGATTTTGACCTCTATGCAGATCGATCCCCGACGCTGCGCGAACATCGCGCTCAAGCAGAAGCGTGGCTGGGCATGCGCCCGTTCGTGGTTTCAGATAGGCGTGCCCTGTTCGAAATCGCCGTCGATGTGGCTGCATCGACAGACAGGGGCGAAGCGATCGTCGCGGCAATGATGCGGGCCATGCGCGACAACAATGTTACCTTGCCGGCAAGCGATACCTTTGAACGTATTGCTTTGGTCGCCCGCGCCCGTGCGCGAAAATCGGCCTATTCCGGAATTGCGCACGGCCTTTCGGGCGACCAAAAAGACAATCTCGCACAATTGCTGATCGCGGGCCCAGTTCTTGGCCGGACGACGTTGGCCTGGCTGCGCGAATATCCGGAAGCCCCGAGCGCCGGCAACCTCGCCGCAGTGATTGCAAGGCTGGAAATAACGCGGGGTCTGGCCATCGAGCCGGAGCGAGCCCGTACCATTCACGCCAATCGCTATGCCGTTATGGCACGCGAAGCGGCAATTATGAGCGCACAGCATTTGTCGAGGCTGGATGAAATCCGCCGTACCGCGACACTCTGCGCGTTCGCCATCGAAATTGAGGTGGCCCTGACCGATGCCGCCGTCTTCATGATGGAAAAAATGATCGGGTCGTTGTTTCGCCGCGCCGCTCGATCACGCTCCGACCGGCTTGTCGAGGAAGCTGGCCGCCTGAAGGAAATTGGCAAAATCTATGCAGCCCTCGGACGCCTGTTGATCGAAGGGCGCTGGAATCCCGAAGATCCCAGGGATGCAATTGACCGGGAAATTGGATGGACGAACATCGAGCGCAGCGTTCGCGAAACCGAGTTGCTCACTGGTGGGAGCGAAGATGGCCTTGAGGATGTGCTTGAACGCTATCCATCGGTACGACGTTTCGCCCCTTCTTTTCTGGCGGCCTTTACGTTCAGGGCAGCGAAGTCGAACGAACCCGTTCTCGCGGCACTCGCTATTCTCAATGACATGTATGCGGCCAACCGGCGCGCTCTTCCGCCCAACGTGCCCCTAGGGTTTCTTCGGGTTCGCTGGCGCAAGCTCGTTCTTCAGGACGGCACGGTGGATCGCCGGGCCTATGAGATCGCAGTCATTGTGCATTTGCGGGAGCGCTTGGCGTCGGGCGCGATCTGGGTCGAGGGCAGCCGGGCATATCGGACGCTGAGTGACTATTTGCTCCCAAAGTCCGCGTTCGAAACGATGCTCCTCGAGCAGTATGTCCCCGTCGCGGTCGATACCTCATTTGCTGCTTGGCTCGCCGATCGACGCCAAAGGCTCGGTGCGCGCATGGCCGAGGTCAACCGCAAAGCGTTGAAAGGCCAATTGCCCGACGTAACCCTCGACGCTGGCGGTCTCAAAATTTCCCCGCTCCGCAACACCGTTCCCGAAGAAGCCGAGGAACTCAAAGCCCAGCTTTACGGCCTATTGCCGCGGATCCGCATCACCGATCTGCTCTCCGAAGTCGCGGTATCGACAAGGTTTGGAGATCGCTTCGCTCACGTGCGCAGCGGCGAGCCGCCCCAGGATGGGCCAGCCTTGATGGCAGCCATCCTGGCCGATGCCACCAATCTCGGGTTGGGGCGCATGGCAGAAAGTTCGCAAGGGTTGACCCACGCCCGCCTGATCTGGACCGCGCAGTGGCACATCCGCGACGAAACCTATGCGGCCGCTCTGGCGGCTATCGTCGATTACCATCATGTTCTGCCTCATTCGGCGATCTGGGGACCGGGCACCGGGTCGTCGTCAGATGGTCAGTTTTACCGCGCCGGCGCCAAGGGCGAAGGCCGCGCCGACTACAATGCCAAATACGGCTCAGAGTCCGGGGTCCTATTCTACACCCACGTGTCAGACCGCTATGCTCCATTTTACAACAAGGTCATCGCCGCCAATGCTGGCGAGGCGGCGCATGTGATCGATGGGCTGCTCAACCATGAGAGCCAACTGGAGATCAAGGAGCATGCCACCGACACCGCCGGCGCTGTCGATCATGTGTTCGGGCTTTGCCATTTGCTGGGGTTCCGGTTTGCCCCGCGTATTCGCGACCTCAGCGAGCGACGGCTCTACACGTTTACGCCCAGCGCCGAATTCGCCGCGCTCGATCAATTGATCGGCGGGACCATCAATGTGAAGGCCATCGAGGATGACTGGAAGGAGGTGCTGCATCTGGCCGCGTCAATCCGCACCGGCACAGTCAGCGCGTCCGTCATGCTGAAGAAGCTCGCGGGCTATTCGCGGCAGAATTCATTGTCACGGGCGCTGCGGGAAATTGGCCGTGTAGAACGATCTCTGTTCATGCTCGACTGGCTTGATGACATCGATCTGCGCCGCCGCACCAACGCCAATCTCAACAAAGGTGAGGCCCGCAACGCCCTGGCCCGTGCCGTATTCTTCAATCGGCTCGGTGAGATACGGGATCGCACATTTGAAAATCAGCGGCACCGGGCCTCGGGCCTCAATCTCGTATCGGCGTCGATCATCCTGTGGAACACCGTCTATCTGGGGCGAGCGGCAGATTATCTTCGACGGCAAGGCCGCGATATCGACGATGCATTGCTCAGCCATGCGGCGCCCTTGGGCTGGGAGCACATCAGCCTCACGGGCGATTACCTCTGGAGTGATATGAAATTGCCGGAAGATGGATTCCGTCCATTACGCACACAAAACCGCCAGTCAGAAGCTTAGCGTACGTTTACGACCAGATTCTGCGATGCCCCCTGTATCGACGAGCGTCATACCCAGCTCGACACCGGCGCGCAGCGCGGCGATTTCATCGGATCGCCGCTCGGCACGCTCACCCATCTTCCAGGTGCCTTGACCCATTGAAGGAACCACTTCCCCGCCGGGCAATGTCACGTGTTTCATGTGCTTTCGTCCTATGAGATGAGTTCGACTGTTCGGTCGCGGGAGGCGGATTGGCAGATGACCACCATGTAACGATCATATCCCGGCCGGCCATCGATCGAGTGCCATTTTGGCGATGGAGAGCAGTTCGTTGATCGTAGCGCCGTCGCGCGCCTGAACGGACATGCCTTCCATGACCGTATTGATGAATTTGCCTAGCACGGCCGGATCGGTGTTGGCCGCAAGCTCGCCCTGCGCGGCGCCGCGTTGCAGACGCTCGATCAGGAGGGCCTCCGCCGCGATACGCTTGTCGCGCAGCAGGCATTCGATGGCGGCGGACGCCGGCGAAACGGCTACCGCTGCCGAATACATGAAGCAGCCGGCCGGCGTTCCAGGTTCCGAGAATGATGACGCCGCTCGTTCCAGCAGGCCTTTGACGGCCTCGTAGGTGGACAACGCCGGATCGTTGATGGGTGCATAGAGGTGGACGCTGAACGTCGCGGCGTAGCGCTCGATCACCGCCGCAAACAGCCCCGCCTTGTTGTCAAACGCTGCATAGAGACTGGCGGCGGCGACGCCAGTCTCCGCCACCAGATCGGCCATCGATGTCGCCTCGTAGCCGCGCTGCCAGAACAGCCGCACCGCCTTGTCGAGCGCAGCGTCAGTGTCGAACACACGAGGGCGACCTGCGCGGCGACGGGCTTTCGTCTCTGTCATCTCTGGTGCACGATATAGAACGATCGATAAATAATATCTTGAAACTGGTGGTCCGCTCCCTTACAGAACGATCATTCAATAATCAAGGAGTTTCCAATGAGCCGCATCGTCCGTATCCACGAATATGGCGACGCCAGCGTCCTCAGGATTGAAGATGTGGCAGTCCCCGCGCCCGCGGCCGACGAAGTGCAGATCGCGGTGAAGGCGATAGGCATAAACCGCGCCGAGGTGATGTTCCGCAACCATGCCTACCTTCAGGAAGCCGAGTTCCCGAGCCGCCTTGGCTATGAGGCTGCCGGCACTGTCGTTACGGTCGGCGCGGACGTGACCGGGTTTGCGGAAGGCGAAGCCGTCAGCGTCATCCCCCCGCTCGATATCGCGCGCTGGGGCACTTATGGCGAGGTCGCCAACGTGCCCGCCCGCCTCGTCGTCAAGCATCCGGCGGCGCTGTCGTTCGAGGAAGCGGCGGCCGTGTGGATGCAGTATGTCACCGCCTGGGGTGCGCTGGTGGAGCAGGCGAAACTCGGCGAGGGCGATTTCGTCATCGTCACTGCTGCCTCCAGCAGCGTCGGCCTTGCTGCCTTCCAGATTGCGCGGATGGTCGGCGCGACGGTAATCGCGACGACGCGTACCGGTGCCAAGCGCCAGGCCCTGATCGATGCCGGTGCACATCATGTCGTCGCGACCGGGGAAGAGGATCTGGTAGCGAGGGTGATGGAGATAACCGATGGTCAGGGTGCGCGCGTGGTGCTCGATCCGGTCGGAGGCCCGTCGTTCGAGCCGCTGACCGAGAGCATGACACGCGGCGGCATCCTGCTCGAATATGGCGCGCTCAGCGGCGAACCGACGCCGTTCCCGTTGTTCTCCGTGCTGGGCAAGAGCCTCACGCTCAAGGGGTATCTCTACAGCGAGATCGTCTCGGACGATGCCGCCCTCGATCGCGCCAAGGCGTTCATCGTGGCGGGTCTGGAATCGGGCGCGCTCAAGCCGCGGATCGCGCGCACTTTCCCGCTCGACGCCATCCAGGACGCTCACCGCTTCCTCGAATCGAACGACCAGATCGGCAAGGTCGTCGTTACGGTCTGACCGGCATACCGGGGGGAGTGAGCGATCGCTCCCCCCTTCCTCGACAGAGGATCGGACCCTCGGCGTCCATGCCAAGGCTGCTCGTGGCGCAGGCTTGAGAGCATGACCGGAACCTCGCCCGATTAGAAAACGCCCGGCTCTGTGCAGGATTGAAACTCCCCCCCTGTATAGTATGCTGGAGCGATTTCTCGGGGAAACGCGATGCCACATTCATCAGAGGACAAGAAGCGAGCCATCACACGCTTGCGGCGTATCAAGGGTCAGGCGGACGCTCTGGAACGCGCGATCGAAGCGGGAGCCGATTGCGCTCCCCTGCTGCAGCAAATTGTCGCCATGCGTGGTGCGACAAATGGACTGATGGCAGAAGTGATGCAGAGTCATCTCAGGGAAACATTCGGTGCGGGCGCAGATCGGGCCGTCGGAGGCGCAGGTGGCGATCACGATGACGGCGTGGAGGGCGTAATGAAGATTCTGCGTACTTATCTTAAATGACAATTTCAGGCTCAGTTTCTTGCCCGTGTTCTCCCGCACTTGGAAGCCAGCCCCTGCTGCCTTCTCTGGTTTGAGATCCTCGTTAGGACACCCCTTTTATACTGCTAGGGAGTATGATAAAAATACTCCCTGCCAGTATGAGAATGTCGACGAATTTGCGCTGACGCAACGGCCTCGCACCAGCAATCGGTTTAACTCAACGAGGGTATCCCAACATGAAATCTCGCGCCGCTGTAGCCTTCGAGGCGGGCAAGCCACTCGAAATCGTCGAGATCGATGTCGCCCCACCCCGGAAAGGCGAAGTCCTCATACGGGTGACGCACACCGGTGTGTGCCACACCGACGCGTACACGCTGGCGGGGAGTGATCCGGAGGGTGTTTTCCCGGTGGTTCTGGGCCACGAGGGCGCGGGCATCGTTGTCGAGGTCGGTGAAGGCGTCACCAGCGTCGGGCCGGGCGATCACGTGATTCCGCTCTACACCGCCGAGTGCGGCAAGTGCGACTTCTGCCTGTCGGGCAAGACCAACCTGTGCGTCGCTGTCCGCGAAACGCAGGGCAAGGGCTTGATGCCCGATGGGACCACCCGCTTTTCGTACAATGGTCAGCCCCTCTATCATTACATGGGCTGTTCAACCTTCAGTGAATATACTGTCGTTGCCGAAGTCTCGCTCGCCAAGATCAATCCCGAGGCAAACCCCGAACATGTCTGCCTGCTCGGCTGCGGCGTCACGACCGGCATCGGCGCAGTCCACAATACCGCCAAGGTCCAGCCCGGAGACTCGGTCGCCGTGTTCGGCCTCGGCGGCATCGGCCTCGCGGCGATTCAGGGTGCGCGCCAGGCGAAGGCGGGTCGCATCATCGCCATCGACACCAATCCGTCCAAGTTCGAGCTGGCACGCCAGTTCGGTGCGACCGAGTGCATCAACCCCAAGGACCATGACAAGCCCATCCAGCAAGTGCTGATCGAGATGACGGGCTGGGGCATCGATCATACCTTCGAGTGCATCGGCAACGTCCACGTCATGCGCGCCGCGCTTGAATCAGCGCACCGTGGCTGGGGTCAGTCGATCGTGATTGGCGTTGCCGGCGCGGGCGAGGAAATCTCCACCCGCCCATTCCAGCTCGTCACGGGCCGCGTATGGAAGGGGTCCGCTTTCGGTGGCGTCAAGGGACGGACACAGCTCCCCGGCATGGTCGAGGACGCGATGAGAGGCGATATCGATCTGGCCCCATTCGTAACCCACACGATGGGTTTGGAGGAGATCAACGAGGCCTTCGAACTGATGCACGAAGGCAAGTCGATCCGCACGGTCATTCACTACTGACCCGCCGATCCGAAGCGGCGCGAGACGCTCGAATCGACAACTCGGCCGTCATCATGGCCCGACCCCGGCCATGATGAAGCGCGGTCTGGCAAATGGGCAACGCGTCGCGATGCGGTAACAAGCGCCGAAGTGCGGAGTTTACATGCCGATAGCGGCACGGACCAGGGCCGCCTGGCCCAGGCGCTTACCAGCGGAGTGTGTGTGGCCTCGCCGCGCGACTGAAGGGGAAAAATGGTTTTGTCGTAACCTTTGTCTAATGCTGGAAAAATATTTCAACGGCGCCGAACATCGGGCCAGCCTGGCCGTTGGATGTATTGAGTCGGAAATGCATTCATCTGTTACCCAACTGTGATGAACCACAGGCCGCACGGGCGTATAGGGCAGGAAGACTGAATTGAAGAGCAAGGACATTCACGCGACGACGCCGGCCACCGATCATGGGCATACGGGGCCGCCCGCTTGCGTGCAGGTTCGCGGCGCGCGCCAGAATAACCTCAAAAATATTGACGTCGATGTACCGCGCGACGCCTTCGTGGTGTTCACCGGCATATCGGGCTCGGGCAAGTCATCGCTCGCGTTCGGCACCCTTTATGCCGAAGCGCAGCGGCGTTATCTGGAATCGGTTGCGCCCTATGCCCGTCGCCTGATCGACCAGGCCGGCGTGTCGGAGGTCGACGCGATCGACGGTTTGCCGCCTGCGGTCGCGTTGCAGCAGCAGCGCGGCTCGGCCAACGCGCGATCCTCGGTCGGCAGCGTGACGACGCTCTCCAGCCTGGTGCGGATGCTCTATTCGCGCGTCGGCGAATATCCGCGCCATCAGCCGATGCTCTTTGCGGAGGATTTCTCCCCCAACACGGTCGCCGGCGCCTGCCCGACCTGTCACGGCATCGGGCGCGTCTATGACGCGACCGAAGAAACGATGGTGCCCGACGACACGCTGACGATCCGGGAACGCGCAGTCGCCGCTTGGCCGGCGGCATGGCATGGCCAGAACCTGCGCGATATCCTCGTGTCGCTCGGCTATGACGTCGACACGCCGTGGCGCGATCTGCCGAAGAAGGACCGCGACTGGATTCTCTTTACCGACGAGGCGCCGACGGTGCCGGTCTATGCGGGCCTGACGCCCGAACAGACCCGCGTGGCGCTGAAGCGCCGCATGGAACCGAGCTATCAGGGCACCTTCACCGGCGCCCGCCGCTATGTGCTGGAGACCTTCGCCAACACGAAAAGCGCGCTGATGAAGAAGCGCGTCTCGCAATACATCATCGGACGCGATTGCCCGACCTGCGAAGGCAAGCGGCTGAAGCGCGAAGCCCTGTCCGTGAAGTTCGCGGGCCTCGACATCGCCGAGTTCGGCGATCTGACGGTGTTGAAACTCCGGGACTTGCTCACGCCCGTCGCGCATGGCGAATATGGGGGCGCCGCGGCGGTCCCGAAGGGCCATGTCCTCGGCAAGGCGGCCCGCGATGCGGCGGTCGAACGGCGGGTCGCGGCAGGAGGTTCGGCGCACAAGGCTGCGCCCGACGTGCGCCGCACGCCCAATCTTTCCGATGAAAAGCGGGTCGCCGCACAGCGTCTCGCCTGCGAATTGCTCGAACGGCTCGAGCCACTGATCGATCTTGGCCTTGGCTATATCTCGCTCGACCGCAGCACGCCGACGCTCTCCTCCGGGGAGCTGCAACGCCTGCGCCTCGCCACCCAATTGTCGTCGCAGCTTTTCGGCGTGGTCTATGTGCTGGACGAGCCCTCGGCGGGGCTGCACCCGGCAGACAGCGAAGCCCTGCTGACCATCCTTCAGCGGCTGAAGGCGGCGGGCAACTCGCTGTTCGTCGTCGAACATGATCTCAACGTCATCCGCCATGCCGAATGGCTGGTCGATGTCGGCCCGGGTGCCGGCGAAAAGGGCGGCGAAGTGCTTTACAGCGGGCCGATCGCGGGACTGGCCGATGTCGAGGAATCGATCACCCGCCGCTATCTGTTCGCAGAGCCCGTCGCCCATGATCGGACCCCGCGTGAAGCCAAGGCATGGCTTCGTCTCGAAGGCGTGACGCGCAACAATCTTCACAGCCTCGACGTCGAGCTTCCGATAGGCTGCTTCACCGCCGTCACAGGGGTCTCCGGATCGGGCAAGTCCAGTCTGGTCAGCCAGGCGCTACCGGAGCTTGTCGCGGAACAGCTCGGCAGCTCGGCAGCCGTTGAAGAGGATGAGGTCGATCCGCTGCTCGATGTCGCGCAGGACGATACCGAAGGCCGCATCGTGGCCGGCATGGAGCATGTCCGAAGGCTGGTGCGGGTCGATCAGCGGCCGATCGGCCGCACCCCGCGCTCGAACCTCGCCACCTACAGCGGCCTGTTCGATCATGTCCGCAAGATCTTCGCCGACACGCCGCTTGCCCGCCGGCGCCACTACAGCCCGGGCAGGTTCTCGTTCAACGTCGCACAGGGCCGCTGCCCGGTATGTGAGGGCGAGGGCTTCGTCATGGTGGAGCTGCTGTTCCTGCCGAGCGTCTATGCGCCTTGCTCGACCTGCCACGGCAGTCGCTACAATCCGCAAACGCTCGAAGTCGAATGGAACGGCCGCAACATCGCTCAGGTGCTAGAGCTGACGGTGGACGAAGCGTGCGACTTCTTCGCAAGCGAGGCATCCGTCATGCGCTCGCTCGATGTGCTGCGGGAAATCGGTCTTGGCTATCTGCGGCTCGGGCAGCCGGCGACGGAACTGTCAGGCGGCGAGGCGCAGCGCATCAAGCTCGCGACGGAGCTGCAACGCGCGCAGCGGGGGAACACGATCTACATTCTCGACGAGCCGACGTCGGGGCTTCACCCCTCCGATGCGGATCGGCTGATGCGGCACCTGCAGGGTCTTGTCGATGTCGGAAATACGGTCGTGGTGGTCGAACATGACATGCGCGCCATCGCACAGGTCGATTGGGTCATCGATCTGGGGCCGGGGGCCGGGGAAGATGGTGGCCAAATCATCGCCAGCGGCGTCCCTAGCGATGTTGCGGAGGCGGAAGGCAGTCTTACCGCCCCCTATCTCAAAACGGCCCTGTAGCCGCCTGTAAGCCCGCCACAGGGGAGGGGGTGGACATGATAAGCCTCGTGGGTTGGATCGCCACGATCGCGACGATGATCGCGGCCATGATGACAGCTTCCAATCTCGGCGCGCGCGTGACGGGTTGGGGCTTCGTCGTGTTCAGCGTCAGCTCGGTTTGCTGGACGACGCTCGGCTATGCGACGGGGCAGACGGCCTTGGTCGCCACCAACGGATTTCTGATGGTGACGAGAGGTGGCCCCGGTTGTCTGAACAGGCTCGCGGTCTGGATAAGTGGATCGCCGCTGGTTGATCATGCCGCTGCGAGAAGCGGCTGGTCGAAGTATACCTGGTCCGGTGTCCTGGTACCAAGGGCTGAATGTGGCCGGATGCTGTTATAAAATGCAAAGTATCGGCCGATGCCGGCGCGTGCTTCCGGGACTGAGGTGTATGCGTTGAGGTACACGTCCTCGTATTTCACCGAGCGCCAGAGGCGCTCCACGAACACGTTGTCGCGCCAGCAACCCTTTCCATCCATGCTAATGGCGATCTTCTCTCGGTGAAGGACAGCGGTGAAAGCCGCACTGGTAAATTGCGAGCCCTGGTCGCTGTTGAAGATCGTAGGCTTGCCATAACGGGCGAGCGCTTCCTCCAGTGCCTCGATACAAAACGCGACATCCATTGAGATCGACACCCGCCAAGCCAGCACCCGCCGGGTAAACCAATCGACGATAGCGACCAGATAGACGAAACCGCGCGCCATGGGCACATACGTGATATCGGTCGCCCAAACTTGGTTCGGCCGCGTCACCGCCAGCTTGCGCAGCAGATAGGGATAGATCTTGTGACCCGTCGCCGGTTTCGACGTGTTCGGACGGCGGTAGATCGCCTCTAGCCCCATCCGCTTCATCAGCGTCGCAACATGCCGTCGTCCGATGCTCACATCCTCCTGACGGAGCAGATCGCGCAGCATCCGGCTCCCGGCGAACGGATAGAGCAGATGAAGTTCGTCGATCCGGCGCATGATCGCCAGGTCAGCCGAGGATACAGGCCGCGGAAGATAGTAGATGCTGCCGCGGCTGATCTCGAGCTGCTGCGCCTGATGGGTCAGCGGCAACTCATGGTCACGGTCGATCATCGCTTTGCGCTCGGCAACAGACCGGCCTTCCCGAGCGCACCGGCCAAAAAATCGTTCGCCAGCGTCAGCTCACCAATCTTGGCGTGCAGCACGGTTATATCGACCGCTGGTTCGCTCGCTGCCGGAACCGCTCCGAACACGTCTGCCGCCCCCTCCAGCAGCTTGGACCGCCACTGGTTGATGAGGTTCGGGTGCACCTCATACTCCTGCGCCAGCTCGGCCAGCGTCTTCTCACCCTTCACAGCAGCCAGCGCCACCTTGGCCTTGAATGCCGGACTGTGGTTCCGGCGGGGTCGCTTGCTCATCTTGCTTCCTCTTCGCGGCCAGCATGGCCGCTGTCAGATCGGCAATCCACTTATCCCCGCTGTTCAGATTCCTAGAACCACCTCTCTTTATGGATGGCTCGCCCCTTATCCGAATCGTTGTCATCCTACGACAGCAGGTCGTTTGAGGAAGGAGCGAAGGTCATGGACGTATCGGTTCTGGGAATTGATCTAGGCAAGAACAGCTGCAGCGTGGTTGGGCTGGATGCGACCGGCAAGGTCGTCGTCCGCCGACGGATGCGCCGCGACACGGTCATCACATACGCCGCAGGTCTGCCGGCTTGCGTCGTGGCGATGGAGGCCTGCTGCGGAGCTCATCACATGGGACGGGCGCTGGCACGACAAGGCCATGCCGTTCGGCTGATGTCGCCGGAATATGTCCGTCCATACGTTAAGGCGCAGAAGAACGACGACCGCGACGCTGAGGCGATCGCGGAAGCGGCAACACGGCCGACCATGCGGTTCGTCGAGTTGAAAACCGAGGAACAACTCGACATGCAAACGCTGCATCGCATCCGTGACCAGCTTGTCGGTGATCGCACCTCGTTGATGAACCAGATCAGAAGTCTTCTTCTGGAGCGCGGCTACATAGTCCCGCAAGGACGCGCAAAGCTTGCCGTCCGGCTGGGTGAGATGCTCGATGGTGACGAGCCAGTGCTGGGCTCTCGTATCCACCGGCTCGTCAGTGATATGCGTCTGCGCTGGATTGCCCTTGATGACCGGATCGCAGATCTCAATGCCGAGTTTACCGAGGCTGCCCGCTCGGATGAGCGAACGCGGCGCCTCCTGACTATTCCTGGTATCGGCGCGCTGAACGCGACGGCGCTGGTAGCTGCAGTTGGCGACGCTCGAACATTCGGACGGGGCAGGGATCTTGCCGCGTGGCTTGGGCTCGTGCCGCGTCAAGCAACGACCGGGGGTAAACCGCGATTGCTCGGCATTACCAAGCGCGGAAGCCGCTATCTGCGGAAAAACCTGATCCAGGGTGCCCGGGCATCACTACCGACGATGAGCAAGAGCGACACACGACTTGGCGCCTGGCTACGCGGCCTTTTGTCGCGTTCCCATCACAACACCGTCGTGGTGGCGCTAGCGGCCAAGATGGCGCGCATCGTCTGGGCGCTGCTGCGTCATGAGCGTACTTACGATCCAGCCGCACAAGCGGCGTGAACGAGATCAGCCGATGCACCTTGCACCGGCTGGATGATGTCTGCGGGAGGTAAGTGAAAGATGGCCTGACAGTCGACCGGTGACCTGGAACCCTATGGCTTAAAATGGCACTCGATGCCGGCCCCTTTATGAGGACCAGGACGCGCGGATCTCCATCTTGGCCAACGACCTCGCGTCGAAAGGCCGGATACGTTTTCGCAGACTGCTCAGAACATCAGACACAAACCGCTTGCCGACGGGGCGAGCCATACGTTTATGCCCGGCAGCTGCCTTCCTCATTTATCCACGCAGGCGTTTTAGAAGCGCAACCCAAGCTTCTTCCGACCTCGGCCATCGCTGGCTTGAAGGTCCGTATGGAGCGTGGAACGTGACGCTGCATCGCTCAGGCCGGGCAAAGCACCTGCTGCATCTGAGATGGCCTCCAACGGACGCCAGGCCGCAGCCCCAGCGGTGGACCATAAACCATCGTTAGAGCGGCTCTGCGGCAATAATGGACTGATTGTCGCAGTGGAAATGACATCGCGCGTGGATGTTGGCCTTTCGAGAGACGACATCATCAAGCGAGTGGAACCTGATATTGGCGCCCACGTCACAGCGAAAGGTCGAGTTGGTCAGGATGGGAGTGACCGTGTTCGCCTGCGATCCTCTCGAAGATCGACTGTGCGATGAATTCTGCGGCGCTTGATCGCATGCGCTCATCAGGAGCCGATGGACCTACGCGAACCCAGCCGGGAAGCGTCGGGACGGTTGCAGCGAGGTCGTCGGGCGTGACAACCGGTTCGGATTGATGATCGAAGCGAGCCATCCTCGTATTAGAACAAATGAAGAACGCCTCCACAAGCCGATTCGCTGCGAGGCGATCAACGGACCGTAGATGACCGCAATCCTCACGACCGCTTCGTGGCCGGCACGGCCCAAAGCACGAAGCCGCTGCGCGGCAGTGGTGTTGGCGGTGAGGTAGCGCGCCGGCGCTGAGGTTTGGCCGCGCGGGAGCGGTGGCGGACGATGGAGTTCCTTCAACAAGAGGAACTTCGCTATGACGCCTCAACCGACCAAGCGACCCTTCACCCCGCTGCGTCAGCGCATGCTCGACGATATGGCGATGCGTGCCATGCGCGCGCGGACCCAGCACGACTATGTCCGTCACGTCCGCGCCTTCGCGGCCTTCCTCGGACGTTCGCCCGACACCGCGACCGCCGAGGATGTACGCCGCTTCCAGCTTCACCAGCGCGAGCATGGTGTCGGGGAAGGCTCGATCAACGGCTCGGTGTCGGCGCTGCGCTTCCTGTTCGAGGTGACACTCGAGCGACCTGATCTGTCGCGGCGGCTGGTGCTGGCGCGTCGTCCCAGGAAGCTCCCCGACGTGCTGAGCGTTGATGAGGTGGCCAAGCTGCTCGAGGCGGCACCGGGCATCAAGTACCGCGCGGCGCTGGGCGTTGCCTATGGCGCCGGCCTGCGCGTGTCGGAAGTCGCGCATCTCAAGGCCGACGATATCGACAGCAAGCGGATGCTGATCCGGATCGAGGAGGGCAAGGGGCGCAAGGACCGCAACGCGATGCTGTCGCCGCAACTGCTCGAGCTGCTGCGGCTGTGGTGGCGCGAGGGCAAGCGGCGCAGCGTCCTGCTGCCGCACGGCTGGCTGTTCCCCGGGCGCAGCTACACCGATCCGATCTCGACGCGGCAGCTCCACCGCGCCGTCTGCGAGGCAGCTGAGGCGGCCGGGATCCGCAAGCGCGTGAGCCCGCACACGCTGAGGCACAGCTTCGCCACCCACCTGCTCGAACAGGATGTCGATATCCGCGTGATCCAGGTGTTGCTCGGGCACAGCAAGCTCGAGACGACCGCGCTCTACACCAAGGTCGCCACCCGCACGATCCGCGCGGTCACCAGTCCGCTCGATCGGCTGATGGCGCTGATGGAGGGCAAGACACCGGCCGGTTGAACCGGTGCGCGCCTCGCTCGAGGTCGCCGACATCTTCCGTGCTGCCGGGCCTGCGTACCGGGCAACCCATGCCGGGCATCTGAGCCTGCACCAGCTCAAGGTCATGTCGGCGATCGAGCATTGTCGCACCGCCGTCATGGGCGGGCACGTCGAGGCCTGCACCGACTGCGGGCATTGGCGGGTTGCCTATAACAGTTGTCGTAACCGGCATTGTCCCAGGTGCCAGGGTGCCGCCGCGCGCGCCTGGCTCGCAGAGCGCGAGGCCGACCTGCTGCCGGTCGGATACTTCCATGTCGTGTTCACGCTGCCCGCCGAGGTCGCTGACATCGCGTTCCACAACAAGGCGCTGGTCTACGACCTGCTGTTCAAGGCCGCGTCCGAGACGATGCTGACGATCGCCGCCGACCCGAAGCATCTCGGCGCCCGCATCGGCATCACCGCGGTGCTGCACACCTGGGGGTCCGCGATGACCCACCATCCGCATGTCCACATGATCGTGCCCGGCGGCGGCATCGCGCGGGACGGCACGCGCTGGATATCCTCACGGCCGGCGTTCCTGCTGCCGGTCAAGGTGTTGGGCAAGCTGTTCCGCCGCCTGTTCCTGACCCGGCTGATGGCGCTGCACGCGGCGGGGCGGCTCGCGTTCTACGGCACCCTCGCGCAGCTGGCCGATAGGCGTGCGTTCCTTCGCCACCTGTCTCCGATCCGCAAAAAGAACTGGGTGGTCTACGCCAAGCCGCCGTTCGCTGGGCCGCAAGCAGTGCTCGCCTATCTGTCGCGCTACACCCACCGGGTCGCGATCTCGAACAGTCGGCTGCTCGCCTTCGACGGGGCCGGCGTCACCATGCGCTACAAAGACTATCGCCGCGACGGTGCCGATCGGCAGCAGGTGATGACGCTGGCGACGGACGAGTTCATCCGCCGCTTCCTGCTCCATGTCCTGCCGCGCGGGTTCCACCGCATCCGCCATTACGGCCTGCTCGCCGGCGCCACCCGCAAGGCGCATCTCGAACACGCCCGCCAGTTGCTCGGCGTCGCGCCGCCGCTCGATAACGAGACGCCCGACGAGCCGACCGATGTCCGCCCACCATGCCCCTGCTGTGGCGGGCACATGGTCATCATCGAGACCTTCGAGCGCTGGCGCCAGCCGCGCGCACCGCCACACTCCACCGCATCGACCGGGACCACCGCGCCATGACCCGGCATGGCTCAGCCCAACCGTGCTCCGAAAGTCCCGTGCTTCCGGCGGCGATGTCGCTCGCGCTGGCAACAACGCCAGCCGAGCCGGCGCCGATCTCAAGCCCCAACCCTGGTTACCAGCTACGCGGTACATCGCCCCTGCACCCTACGTTCCGACCGCCGATGCGAGTCCCGCACGCCGATGCGACCACCGCACGACAGGGCGAAAACCGAAATCCCCATAGGTAAGCGCTCGTGGTCCGCGGCTTCCTGCTTTGGAGGATATCGTTCGCCTGCCGGCATCCGATATCCTTCACAATCCCCGCCGTTCACACCGCCCATTCCATCTTCCGAAAACGGTCATTCGTTCATGCCGCCGATCAACCGCTTTTTGTGCTGCGAGCCAAGCGCTCGAAACGGCTTAAAGTGGGACTTTCCGGTCGTTCCACATGGTGCCGGCCAAGGGCCGCTTCCGTCAGAAGCGGACATCGTTGTTCGGCCGCGCCCGTAGCCGGAGAATCCACCACGTCGACGCGCCCGCCCAGCTTGATGGTGTGGCCATCGCCGCTGAAGGTGAAATGACCAGGGCTGCCTGTCTGCCGACGGGCCGCTTCTCCCTGAAACAGCAAGAGTCCCTTTTTTTGTGCGCAGGTTTCGAAATACACTTCCCACATTTCGCAGAATGAGCGGTTCGCGTTAGACCGACAGCACGACTCGGACTCCTTGCGCCGGTCGCCACGTCGCTGGCGACTGAGCCACCTTTAACATCAGTTGACTGCTCTGCCCGATCACCGATGTTAATCCTGAAACGATGCCAAAAAAAGAGATATTGGGATGGTCAAACAGAAATGGAGCACCGCAGCCGGACTGGCTGCGATGCTATGTTGCGCGCCCATCTGCGGCCTGACTGCGAAAACCACCAGCCAAGCGCGCCCGCAGTTGGGGCGGAACTTTGGGCTCGTCCATCAACTCGACAGTTCGGTCATGCGAGCGCCTCCGCAAATCGCACTGACCTTTGACGACATTCCTGCACACGGCCCTTTGCCGATCGGTGACAATCGCCTGGCGATCGCAAACGCGATCATAGCCGCGCTTGCTGCTCAACATGTACCTGCCTTCGGCTTTATGAACGCCAGTTTCGGACGGGGCGACCCGGACCGAGAGAAGGTGCTCGCGGCTTGGCACGCTGCAGGTCTGTCGATCGGAAATCACACCTTCAGCCATTTCAACCTTGATCTGGTCGGTGCACGCGCCTTCCTGTTCGACGCCAAGCGCAACGAGCCCGCGCTCTCCGCTACTGCCGGCATACGCAACTGGCACTGGTTCCGCTATCCGTTTCTTGCCGAGGGAAGTGATCCGACAGCACGCGAAAACGTTCGCGCCGGCTTGCGTAGTGCAAACTATCGCGTTGCGGCGGTGACGATGAGCTTCGGGGATTTTGCCTGGAACGATGCCTATGCCCGGTGTGTAGCTAAGCATGACGATGCTGCGATACGCGGATTAGAGACGAGCTACCTCGCCGCCGCCCATACACAGGCGCAGCGCTCGCGCGACATCGCCAGTGCCGCGCTGGGGCATGATATCCCCTATGTGCTTTTGATGCACCTCGGCGCTTTCGATGCGCGAATGCTGCCGCGGCTGCTTTCACTTTACACTGCAATGGGGTTTGGCTTCACGACGCTCCCCTTGGCCGAGGCCGACCCGTTTTATGCCGCAGCAGTCGATCTGTCGTTGCCGGGCCCCAGCCCGACGCTGGAAGCGGCCGCCGCTGCCAAAGGCATGCCGATCCCGCCCAACGCACCGCTGCCGGCCTCAAGCATCTGCGCGTGAGCACACGGATATGCGAACTGACTTTAGCGAGACTGTGCCCGGCCGTTGTCGTTGCGGACGGGAGATCGAGGCGGTCGATCTGACGGTGGTGGGTGCGGATGATCTAATCCGAGCGCGGGGCTTAAGGAAGCTTCGCTGCTAACGGTCGAACCCGACCAGCGCGGTCCGGTCGATCGCGGCGATGTCGATGCGGGCGGTCAGCGCCATCGCGACGCGCATTTCGGCCTCGACCAGTTGCAGCATGTGGGTCACGCCCGCCTCGCCGGCTGCCGCGAGCGCATAGACCCAGGCGCGGCCGAGCAGCACGCCCTTCGCGCCGAGCGCGAGCAGGCGCACGACGTCGAGACCGGAGCGGACGCCGCCATCGGCCAGCACGGTCAGCCGGTCACCAACCGCATCGGCGATCGCTGGCAGCGCGCGTGCGGTCGAGGGGACGCCGTCGAGCTGGCGACCGCCATGGTTCGACACGACGATGCCGTCGGCGCCGAGCGCAGCCGCGTTCTTCGCATCCTCGGCATCGAGGATCCCCTTGATGATCAGCGGGCCATCCCACTCCGCCCGGATGAAATCCAGGTCGCGCCAGCTCACCGTCGGGTCGAAATTGTTGCGCATCCACGCGAAGAAATCCTCGAGCCCGGTGTTCTTGCCGAGCACCGGCGCGACATTGCCGAGCTGGTGCGGACGGCCATGCACGCCGACGTCCCACGCCCAGCCGGGCTTGGTCAGCGCCTGCCAGATGCGCCGCAATGACCCCATCGGACCAGCCGCCCCCGCAAGCCCCGAATGATAATCGCGGTAGCGCGAGCCCGGCACCGGCATGTCGACGGTAAAGACCAGGGCGGAGCAGTGCGCCGCCCTGGCCTGCGCCAACAAGTCCTTCATGAAGCCGCGGTCGCGGATCATGTAGAGCTGGAACCAGAACGGCGCCTGCGTTCCGCGCGCGACTTCGTCGATCGGGCACGCCGACACGGTCGACAGGCAGAACGGGATGCCCGCTTTCTCCGCCGCACGCGCCGCCTGCACTTCGCCGCGCCGCGCGTTCAGGCCCGCGAGTCCGATCGGCGCGAGCGCGACCGGAAGGTGCATTTTCCGGCCGAATAATTCGGTCGACAGGTCGAGGTGGGAAACGTCGGTCAGCACGCGCTGGCGCAGCGCGATGTCCTTCAGATCGGCGATGTTCCGTCGCAGCGTTACCTCGGCATAGGAACCCCCATCGATATATTCGAACAGGAAATGCGGCAGCCGGCGCCGCGCGAGCTCGCGATAGTCAAGCGCCGACGCAGCCCTCACTGCAGGTTCACGAACATGCCGCCATCGACCAGCAAGGCAGCACCCGTCACGTATTTCGCCATGTCGGAGGCAAGGAAGACGATCGGCCCGGCAAGATCGTCGGGCTGGCCGAGCCGCCCGAGCGGGATGCGCTTTTCCATGTAGGCGCGCTTGTCGGCGTCAGCGAGATCCTCCTTGTTGATGTCGGTCAGGATCGTGCCGGGTAGCACCGAATTGCAGCGAATGCCGTGGCGCCCGAGCGCGATCGCGGCGGATTGCATCAGCGAATGCACGCCAGCCTTGGTCGGAGTGTAATGCGTCTGGAATTCGCCGCCGACCAGCGCCGAAATCGACGATACCGCGACGATCGCGCCGCCGTCGCCTTGCGCCACCATCTGGTTCGCGGCGGCCTGCACCATGTAATAGGCGCCGTGCAGATTGACGCGCATCGTGCGCTCGAACGTCTCGGCCGGCATGTCGAGAAAGGCATGGAACGGGCAGATGCCGGCATTGTTGACGAACACGTCGACCCGACCGAGCGCTTCGGTCGCCTGCGCGACAAAGGCCTTGGCGGTTTCGGCCTCGGCGACGTCGCCCTTGATCGCCACGCCCTTGCGCCCGAGCGCCTCGATCTCGGCGACGCACGCGGCGGCGCCGGCATCGTCCGAATTGAAGTTGATCGCGACGTCCGCGCCGTTGCGCGCGGCGCCGATCGCGGCGGCACGCCCGATTCCGGCAGAAGCGCCGGTTACCAGCACGGTCTTTCCTTCAAGCAGCATCACCGATCCTCTTCTGGTCATTGGTTATTGGTAGGCGTCAGGTCTTCGGCACCCAGCCAAGGTCGTGGCTGATCGCGCGCGCCGTGTCACCGACTTCGGTCGACAGCGCGTCCATCCGCTCGTCGCTCATATATTGCGCGGCACTCGACACGCTGATCGCAGCGACGATGCCGCCGCGCGCATCACGGATCGGCGCCGCGACGCAGCGGATCTGGTCCTCATTCTCCTCGAGATCGAAGGCACGGCCGGCGATCACATAGGCCTTCATCCGCTCGGTCCACAGTGCCGCATCGACCGGATGTCCGCCGTCCGCGCTGTCTGCTGCCAGCCGCTCCGCCCAATAGCTTGCGGGGTGATCGAGCATCAGCGCCTTGCCGAGACCGGTCGAGGTGAGTGGCTGACGATCGCCGACGCGGCTGGAGATGTTGATCCGCCGCCGTCCGGGCATCTTGTCGAGATACAGCGCGCGGTCCCCGTCGAGGATGCCGAAATGCACCGTATCCTCGGTCGTGCCGGCAAGGGCTTCGAGATGCGGGCGGGCGACCTGGATCAAATCGGCCTGGGCTTGCGCGAGAAAGCCGAGTTCGAGCAGTTTGGGGCCGAGCCGGTAGCCGGCGCGCGGCGTGAAGGCGAGAAACCCACGATCGACCAGCGCGCTCGCTAGTCGGTGCGTCGTGCTCTTGGTCAGATCCAGCCGCTCGGCAAGATCGCCAAGCGCGAGCGGCTGCTGCGCGATTGCCTCGATCACGTCGAGCCCGCGCATCAAAGTCTGGCTGCCGGCCCCGATCGACGGTTCCGCCGGGCTTGCCGGGCTTGTCTCTGTTGACGACTTCATTTCCACTCCTTAAGACATTCTCTCATAATATGGCAACACTGCACGGCCGATTCAAAGCCGTGGAAGACGCCAGGATAGGGGCAGGACGCGCGATGGTGCTACCTAAGATCAAGCATGTGCGCGCTTTCGTCGTGCGCGGCGGCGGCGCCGATTATCACGATCAGGGCGCTGGCCACTGGATCGACGATCACATCGCGACGCCGATGAGTCGCTACCCCGAGTATCGCCAGTCGCGCCAGAGCTTCGGCATCAACGTGCTCGGCACGCTGGTGGTCGAGCTCGAGGCCGAAGACGGCATGATCGGGTTTGCCGTCACGACCGGCGGCGAGCCGGCGGCGTACATCGTCGAGAAGCACCTCGCACGCTTCCTCGAAGGCGCGAACCCGACCGATTACGAAAAAATCTGGGACCAGATGTACTTCTCGACCCAATATTACGGCCGCAAGGGGCTGGTGATCAACGCGATTTCCGGCGTCGACCTGGCGCTATGGGACTTGCTCGGCAAGCTGCGGCAGGAGCCGGTCTATCACATGCTCGGCGGCGCGGTGCGCGACGAACTGCAATTCTATGCGACCGGCGCGCGGCCCGACATCGCCAAAGAACTCGGCTTCATCGGCGGCAAGATGGCGTTGCACCACGGGCCGGCCGAAGGGCTGGAAGGACTGCACAAGAATATCGCGAC
Source organism: Sphingomonas sp. PL20 (assembly GCF_017875905.1). NCBI lineage: Bacteria > Pseudomonadati > Pseudomonadota > Alphaproteobacteria > Sphingomonadales > Sphingomonadaceae > Sphingomonas > Sphingomonas sp. PL20. The sequence continues at coordinate 4,281,610 of NZ_JAGINH010000002.1, forward strand.
GCTCGCCGACATGCGCGAGAAGGTCGGACCGGATTTCTGGCTGATGCTCGACTGCTGGATGGCGCTCGACGTCGACTATGCGACGCGGCTCGCCCTCGCGGCGCACGAGCATGGCCTGAAGTGGATCGAGGAGGCGCTCAGCCCCGACGATTATTGGGGCTATGCCGAGCTGAAGCGTAACGTCCCCAAGGGCATGCTGGTCACCACCGGCGAGCATGAAGCGACGCGCTGGGGCTTCCGCATGCTGCTCGAGATGGAATGCTGCGACATCATCCAGCCCGACGTCGGCTGGTGCGGCGGCGTGACCGAGCTGCTCAAGATTTCGGCGCTGGCCGACGCGCACGGCAAGATGGTCGTGCCGCATGGATCATCGGTCTATTCGTACCATTTCGTCGTCACGCGCCACAATTCGCCCTTTGCCGAATTCCTGATGATGCATCCCGGGCCGACCGAGGTGGTGCCGATGTTCGCGCCGCAATTGCTAGGCGAGCCGGTGCCGGTCAACGGCCGGATCAAGGCGTCCGCACTCGACAAGCCCGGCTTCGGCGTCGAGCTCAATCCGGCGGTGCCGATGCACCGCCCCTATACGCACTGAGGATATCCAGATGAAGCTCTGCCGCTATGGTCCCGTGGGCACCGAGAAGCCCGGCCTGGTCGACGCCGACGGTCGGATCCGCGACCTGTCGGGTGTCATCCCCGATCTTACGCCTGCCGAAGTGACGCTTTCCGCCATCGAAAAGCTGAAGGGCATCGACCCGACGACGCTTCCCTTGGTCGAAGGCTCCCCGCGCTACGGCGTGCCGGTCGCCGGAATCGGCAAGTTCATCGCGGTCGGCCTCAATTATGCCGATCACGCCGCGGAAGCCGGCCTGCCCGTGCCGCCTGAGCCGATCTTCTTCACCAAGGCGATCTCGTGCCTGGTCGGCCCCGACGATGCCGTGATGATCCCGAAGGGTGCACAGAAGACCGATTGGGAAGTCGAGCTCGGCATCATCATCGGCAAGACCTGCCGCTATGTCGAGCAGGCCGACGCGCTCGACCATGTCGCAGGCTATGTGCTCGTCAACGACGTGTCCGAACGCGCCTTCCAGAAGGAACTCGGCAGCCAGTGGGACAAGGGCAAGGGCTGCGACACGTTCGGCCCGACCGGCCCGTGGCTCGTCACCCCGGACGAGGTCGGCGACGTGCAGGCGCTCGCCATGTTCCTCGACGTCAACGGCACGCGCCGCCAGACCGGCAACACGCGCACGATGATCTTCCCGGTCGCCGAATGCATCGCCTATGTCAGCCGCTTCATCACGCTGCATCCGGGCGATTTGCTGATCACCGGCACGCCCCCCGGCGTCGGCGAGGGCCAGAAGCCGGCCGCGATCTTCCTGAAGGCGGGCGATACGATGCATCTCGGCGTCGAGAAGCTCGGCGAGCAGCGCCAGACCGTCATCGCCTTCTCGCTGGATGCTGCGGCATGACCCTGTTCGCAGGCCGCTATGCCGGGCGTAGCGCGATCGTCACCGGTGGCGCGTCGGGGCTCGGCAAGGCCGTCGCCGCGCGCATCGTCGCCGAGGGCGGCACGGTCGCCCTGTGGGACCTCGATGCCGAGGCACTGGGCGCCGCGCAAGCCGAAACCGGCGCCAGTTTCGTCGTCGCGCTCGATGTCGCCGATGCCGCCGCCGTTGCGCAAGCGGCGAGCGACAGCGTCGCCGCGCTCGGCAAGATCGACGTGCTGGTATGCTCGGCCGGCATTACCGGCGCGACCGTGCCGGTCCATGAATTCCCGATCGACAGCTGGCTCCGCGTGATCGACATCAACGTCAACGGGCTCTTCTATTGCAACCGCGCGGTCGTGCCGCATCTGCTGGCGAACGGCTACGGCCGGATCGTCAACGTGTCGTCAGTCGCGGGCAAGGAGGGCAACCCCAACGCCTCGGCTTACTCGGCATCGAAGGCGGCGGTGATCGGCTTCACCAAGAGCCTCGGCAAGGAACTCGCCGGCAAGGGCGTCATCGCCAATGCGATCACGCCCGCCACCTTCGAGAGTCCGATCCTCGCGCAATTGCCGCAAAGCCAGGTCGATTACATGCGGTCCAAGATCCCGATGGGGCGTCTGGGCGAGATCGAGGAATCGGCGGCGATGATCTGCTTCATGGCGTCGGAGGAATGCAGCTTCACCACGGCTTCTACTTTCGACACGTCGGGTGGCCGCACCACCTTCTGAACCCTTTGGCGCAAAGCTTCCCGCACGAGGAGGCACGCGCCCGGAGAGATGCTCGCATGGATGCCGCCCCGCCCGCCCCTGTACCTCCTGCCCCTGGCCTGCCCGCGCCTATCCCCTTCGTGGACGCGCACGTCCATCTGTGGGACCTTGCGCAGATCCGCTACCCCTGGCTGACGGCGCCCTTTACCGAGGGGCCGGCCGGGGTCACCGAGCCGATCGCGCATGATTATCTGCTCGCGGATTATCTGGCGGATGCGGCACGCTGGAACGTCGTCGGCCTCGTCCATATCGACGCCGGTGCCGATCCGGCGCAGGCGCTGGACGAGACCCGCTGGCTGGAAGGCGTGGCCGACCACGGCGGGATGCCCAACGGCATCGTCGCCTTCGCCCCGCTCGACGATCCCGCGGTCGAGGCGTTGCTCGAGGCGCAGGCGGCACACTCCCGCGTCCGCGGCATCCGCCAGATCGTCAACTGGCACGTCAATCCGCTGCGCGCCTACGGCCCGAGCGACGTCACGCAGAATGACGATTGGTGGCGCGGCTTCGGGCTGCTCGGCCGCTATGGCCTGTCGTTCGACCTGCAATGCTATGCCGGACAGATGGCGGCGCTCGCGCCACTGGTGCAGCGCCACCCGGAAGTGCCGGTGATCATCAACCATGTCGGCATGCCGATCCCGGCCGACCGCGAAGGCATCACCCGCTGGCGCCACGGCATCCGCGCGCTCGCCGCATCGCCGCACGTCAACATCAAGCTGTCGGGCGTCGGTTTCATCGACCGCGAGTGGACGGCCGAAAGCATCCGGCCCTATCTGCTCGAAACGATCGACGTGTTCGGCGTCGAGCGCTGCCTGTTCGCGAGCGATTCCCCGACCGACAAATTGTTCGCGCCGTTCGACCGCCACCTCGAAGCCTATCACGCGATCACCGCCGATTTTTCGGATCACGAGCGCCGCGCCTTGTTCGGCCGCAACGCCAACCGCGTCTATCGGCTCGAACTCGATCTGTGAGAGAAAAGATCGCCTTCCGCATGACGCTCAAGCCCGGCATGCTCCAAGCCTATCGCGAGCGGCATGATGCGATCTGGCCCGATTTGGTCGAGGCGCTGAAAGCCGCCGGCGTGCACGATTATTCCATCCATCACGATCCCGACAGCAACGCTCTGTTCGCGACCTTATGGCGCGAAGAGGCGCACGGCATGGACGCCTTGCCGATGCTCGACATGATGCAACGCTGGTGGGCATGGATGGCACCGCTGATGGAAACGAACCCCGACGGATCACCGGTCTCGGTCCCGCTCGACACCGTATTCCACCTCGCATGACCCCAGCCGGCCGCCAGAGCCTGCGCCCCTCAAGGAGACGATGATGCCCCCCAATCCCCTGATCGGCGTGCTGTTCCACTGGCTCGGCGGGCTCTCGTCGGCGAGCTTCTACGTGCCTTTTCGCGGCGTTAAACGCTGGAGCTGGGAAATCTTCTGGCTGACCGGCGGCATCTTCTCCTGGGTGATCGCGCCGTGGCTGTTCGCTGCGATCCAGACCAACGATCTGCTTGGCGTCGTCGCGCAGGTGCCGGCGTCGGTCGCCGGCTATTGCATCCTATTCGGCATCCTCTGGGGTTTTGGGGGCCTAACCTACGGCCTCACCATGCGCTATCTCGGCCTGTCGCTCGGCATGGCGGTGGTGCTCGGGCTGTGCACCGTGTTCGGCACGCTGATCCCGCCGATCTTCAACGGGGATTTCCACGCGAAATTGCTGGCGACGCCGTCGGGGCGGACGATCCTGCTCGGGCTGGTCATCACGCTCGCGGGCATCATCGTCGTCGCGCTGGCAGGCGCGCGAAAAGACGCGGCGCTTTCCCAGTCGCAGAAAAGCGCGGTCGTCGCCGAGTTCGATTTCCGCAAGGGCGTCGCGGTCGCGGTGTTTTCCGGGATCATGTCGTCGTGTTTCGCCTTCGGCCTTGCTGCCGGCGAACCGATCAAGGCGCTCTCGGCTGCGGCCGGCACCGGACCATTATGGACCGGCCTGCCGACGCTGTGCTTCGTGATGTTCGGCGGGTTGCTGACCAATGCCGCGTGGTGCGGCTATCTGATCGCGCGCAATCGCTCCGCCGGCCAATGGATCGGCCGTGCCGCCGCCGCCGGGACCGAAGTCAGCCGCCCACCGCTCCTGGCGAACTTCCTATTGTGCGCGCTCGCCGGCACCCTGTGGTACTTCCAGTTCTTCTTCTACACGATGGGCGAGAGCCAGATGGGGTCATACGGCTTCTCGTCCTGGACGCTCCACATGGCGTCGATCATCATCTTCGGCACGATCTGGGGCTTCGCCTTGCGCGAGTGGAAAGATGCCGCGCCCCGCATCCGCGCGATGGTGTGGGGCGGGATCGCCCTGCTGGTCGTCGCGACGATCGTGATCGGCTATGGCAACATGCTCGCGGCATGAGGCGCGTCTCCGCCTCGTTCGCCCTGGTCGCCCCTCTCGCGCTGGTCGCCGTGCCAGCACTCGGTCGTGCGGCGCCGCCGCGCTATACCAATCCGATACTCTATGCCGACTATTCGGATCCCGACGTGATCCGCGTCGGCGCTGATTATTATCTCGTCGCCTCCAGCTTCCACCTTTCGCCTGGACTACCGGTGCTGCGCTCGCGCGATCTCGTCCACTGGACGATCGTCGCCAACGCCCTGCCCCGTCTTCCTTTCTCACCGCTCTACAATATGCCGGGCCCGCACGCCCTGACCGACGCCATTTCCAAACCGATCGGCGGCACCAAATATGCGAGCGGCGTGTGGGCGCCCGCGATCCGCCACCATGCGGGCCGCTTCTTTATCTATTTCCCGACCCCCGACGAGGGCATCTTCATGACCAGCGCGACGCGCGTCGAAGGGCCGTGGAGCGCGCCCGTCGCGGTGATCGCCGGTGCTGGGCTCGAAGACCCATGCCCATTCTGGGATGACGACGGCAGCGCCTGGCTGATCCACGGCAAGGTCGGCGCCGGGCCGCTGATCCTCCACCGGATGAGCGCGGATGGCACCCGCGTGCTCGACGCTGGGATCGTCGTCGCCGACGATCCCAAGGCGCTACCGGTGCTGGAGGGGCCCAAGCTCTACAAGCGGGACGGCTGGTACTATATCTGGGCGCCGATCGGCGGCGTCGACAAAGGCGACCAGGCGGTCGGCCGCGCGCGCCACATCACTGGTCCCTATGAGTGGCGCACCGTGCTCACGCAGGGCACCACAGCCGTGCAGGGACCGCATCAGGGCGCCTGGGTGGAGACACCATCGGGCCAAGGCTGGTTCGCGCATTTCAACAGCACGGGCGCATTCGGCCGGATCACCTATCTCGAACCGGTGCACTGGAAGGATGGCTGGCCGATCGTCGGCGATCCGCCCGGCCAGCCGGTGACGACCTATCCGTTCCCGGACACCGGCAATGCGCCGACCCGCGATCGCCTGCAGGATTCGGACGAGTTCGCGTCTCCCCGGCTCGGCCTGCAATGGTCGTGGAACCACAATCCCGATCCCGCCGGATGGAGCCTTACCGAACGCCCGGGTTGGCTACGTCTGCGCGCGCGGCCGGCCGAGCATCTCGTCACCGCTCGCGATACGCTGACTCAAGTCCTGCAAGGCCCCAACACGACCGCGAGCGCGCGGATCGACGTGCGTAACCTCGCGCCCGGGCAGCGCGCCGGCCTCGCGATGTTCGGCGTCCGGCCGAGCTGGATCGGCGTGGTCGGCACGGCTGCGGGCGGGCGCGTCACGCTCTCCGTGCAGGGTATTGAGACGCCCGGCCCCGTTGTCACAGGCACGGGCACGGGCACGGTCGTGTTTCGCGTGGCGGTCGGCCCCGAACAGACCGCGCGCTACGCCTACAGCCTCGATGACGGGCGACATTTCACGACAATGAGCGACGCGATCCCGCTCGCGCGTTTCTCGTGGTGGAAGGGGTCGCGGCCCGCACTCTTCAGCTATGGCGCCGCCGGCTGGGTCGACATCGACTGGTTCCACGTCGCCAAGGAGACTCCCCATGATTGACCGCCGTTCCGTGATGCTTGGGGCCGCAGGGGCGAGCGCGGCGGTCGGCGCGTCGCCCGCCATGGCCACCGCCGCACCGGCCGGGACGCCGGGCTGGCTCGACGCGCGACATTTTGGCGCAACCGGGAACGGCACTACGATCGACACGCCGGCGATCAACCGCGCCATCGATCACGCCGCGGCGCTGGGCGGTGGCACGGTGTTTCTGCCGGCGGGCACGTATGCCTGCTACACCATCCGCCTGAAGAGCCGCGTCGCGCTGCATCTCGATCACGGCGCGACGATCCTCGCCGCGCCCGCACCCGACAGCGGCCCTGGCGGCTACGACCATGCCGAGCCGCAGGACCCGGCGATCGAAGGATTTCAGGATTACGGCCACAACCATTGGCGCAACAGCCTGATCTGGGGCGATGGGCTTCACGATATTGCGATCACCGGCACCGGTCTGATCTGGGGCAAGGGGCTGGGTCGCGGCGACGGCAAGGATGCGTATCTCAGCGATCCCAACCATGCCGGCACGGCCAACAAGGCGATCGCGCTGAAGAGCTGCCGCAACGTCCTGTTGCGCGATTTCAAGGTGCTTGCGGGGGGCTGGTTCGCAGTGCTCGCGACGGGCGTCGACAATCTCGTGATCGACAATCTGCTGGTGGACACGAACCGCGACGGCTTCGACATCGACTGCTGCCGCAACGTGCGGGTCACACGCTGCACGGTCAACAGCCCGTGGGACGACGCCATCTGCCCAAAGAGCAGCTATGCGCTGGGCTATCCGCGCGCGACCGAGAACCTGACAATCTCGGATTGTTTCGTCACGGGCAACTACCAGATGGGATCGGTGATCGACGGCACCTGGAAGCCGATGCCGGCGTCGTTCGCGCCCACCGTCCACGGCCGGATCAAGTTCGGCACCGAATCGAACGGCGGGTTCCGCACGATCACGGTGACGAACTGCGTGTTCGAATCGAGCCAGGGTCTGGCGCTCGAGACGGTCGACGGCGCGGTGTTCGAGGACGTGACGATCACGAACATCGCGATGCGCGGGAGCTTCAGCTCGCCGCTGTTCATCCGCCTCGGCCGGCGGATGCGCGGGCCGGCAGGACGGCGGATCGGCACGATGCGGCGCATCCTGGTTTCGAACATCGTCAGTTCGGATGCGGCGTTGCTGCCCTCCATCATTGCAGGTCTGCCGGGCCATCCGATCGAGGACGTGCAGATCAGCGACTGCCATTTCCGCCAGCGCGGCGGTGCGCCCGCGCCCTGGAGCACGCTCTCGCCGCCGCTCAACGAACTCGCTTATCCCGAGCCGAACATGTTCGGCAATCTCCCTGCCACCGGCCTGTTCGTGCGGGACGTGCGCGGCTTGTCCGTCAGCAATGTCGAGGTGAGCGTCGCCGCACCCGATGCGCGGCCCGCCTTCTGGATGCAGGACGTCGCCGATGCCGACCTGTTCCGGATCCGCGCGCCGCGCGACGCGCCCGCGTTCGCGCTCGACCGCGTCAGCGACTTCCGGAGCACCGGCAGTCGCTGGATCGCGGATCGCCTGCTCGACGGCGTGCACTCCTACCGCGGGTGATGCGGCCCTACTGCGGGTGATCCGGCCCTACTGCGGCTGATCTGGCTCGGTGATCGGCCGCAAGCGCGGCACGATCAGGTGGAGGCAGGCCAGTGCGATCAGGTACAGCGTCCCGGCGCCGATGAAGATCAGCTGATAACTGCCGGTCGATTCGAGCAAATGCCCCGTCAACTGCGTCATGACCATGCCGCCGACCGCGCCGGCCGCCCCGCCGATGCCGATCAACGATCCCAGGGCGCGCTGCGGCACCATGTCCGATGGCAAGGTCATCAGGTTCGCCGACCACGCCTGATGCCCCGCAGCGGCCAGCGCGATCAGCAGCACCGCAGGCCACAGCCCGTCGACCCATTGCACCGCCATGATCGGGGTGACCGCGATCGCGGCGATCAGCATCGCCGTCTTTCGCGCGCGATTGGCGCTCGCCCCTGCCTTCATCAGCCGCGACGACAGCCACCCGCCGCCCACGCTACCCAGATCGGACAGGACATAGATCACCACCAGCGGCGGCCCAAAGCTCTTCAGGTCGAGCCCGTGGCGGCGATGGAGGAAATCGGGCAACCAGAACAGGAACAGCCACCACACCGGATCGGTCAGGAACTTCGCGAGCGCATAGCCCCAAGTCTCGCGCATGCCGAGCATCGCGCGCCAGGTGAGCTTATCAGCGGGGGCGGGCGCGGGCACGACCGCCACCGACAGGATCGCCTCGCGCCGGTGCGGCCGTCGGTACGCCCACAGCCACACCACGAGCCACGGCAGGCTGACGATCCCCGTCACCAGGAACGCCGCACGCCAGCCGAACGCCAGCGTGATCGCCGGCACCACCAGCGGCGTGACGATTGCGCCGATATTCGAGCCGGCGTTGAAGATGCCCGTCGCGAGCGCGCGTTCCTCGGCCGGAAACCATTCGGCGACGGCCTTGAGCCCGGCTGGAAAATTGCCCGATTCGCCGAGCCCCAGAAGAAACCGGACTGCGGCAAAGCCGGTAACGCCCTGCACCGTGGCGTGGAGAAGGTGCGCGAAGGTCCACAGACCAAAGGCGGCGGCATATCCGATCCGGGCGCCGAGCCGGTCGATGAACGATCCGAACGTCAGGTAGCCGACCGCATAGGCCGCCTGAAACCAGAAGACGATGTCGCCATAGCCAACCTCGCTAAAGCCGAACTCGGCCTGAAGCGTAGGCTTGAGCAACCCGATCATCTGCCGGTCGACATAGTTGATGCCGGTGGCGACGAACAACAGGCCGCAGATCAGCCAGCGCCGTCGGTTCGCCGGCGCATGCTGGCCGCTGGCTTCGTCAGTCACTTCCGTTCCTCTCCGTTTTGCGTGTCGGTGTTCCGCTCACGCCGTTTCGATCGACCCTCGCACGCCGGCCGGGCCGTCCATTGCCCGGAAAGCGCCACGAATCGCAGCGCGCAGCGCGGCGTCACCGCGCAGCGCCTCCGGCACGATACCGCTGTCGTCGATCAGCGCATCGACATTGCCAGTCGCCGCCAAGTCGAGCAGGCGATCGGCCAGCGGATCGATCAACTCGGGCGCAGGCGGCCGCGGCAGCGCCAAGAAACGGAACCACGCCGCGACTGCGATGGCCAGACGCCGGGCGTCGCCTCCTTGCGCGCGCGCCTCGACCATCGTGCCGAAGAGGCGGAATGGCAGCTTCTGCGATCCGTCCCATGCGATCTGCCATAGCGAGTGACGGATCGCGGGGTTGCGGAACCGTGTCAGGATCGCCACGACATAGGTCGAAAGGTCCAGGCCTTCGGCAGCGCCGAGCGTCGGCGCCACCTCGTCCCGCATCATCGCCTCGACGAAGCGCGCGAGCGATGGATCGTTCATCGCATCGCCGACGCTGTCATGGCCTAGCAACAGGCCGAGATACGCGAGCGCCGAATGGGCGCCGTTAAGCAGGCGCAGCTTGGCGTCCTCGAACGCAGCGACGTCGCGGACGAACTGCGCACCGGCGGCATCGAACGGTGGGCGTTCACCGGCAAAGTCATCTTCGATCACCCACTGCGTGAATGTCTCGCGCTGGATCGGCCAGGCATCCGTAATGCCCAGCACTCCCGCGACCCGGGCCCGCAGCGCATCGTCGGTGGCGGGCGTGATGGAATCGACCATCGACGAGGGGAAGCGCACTACGTCCGCGATCCAGCGCGCGAGATCAGGATCGCGGGCCTCGGCGAAGTCGAGGACCGCGCGCCGCTGGCGTCGGCCGTTCGCCGCCAGATTATCACACGACAGAATGGTGAGGCCCCCATTGCCGGCGCGGCGCCGTTCGGCCAGGCTGTGGACCAGCCATCCTATATAGCTCGTCGGCACGTCGGGTTCGGCGAGATCATGGACGATGGCGGGGTTGGCGAAATCAAGCCCGCCCTCGCCGGTCAACGCATAGCCTTTCTCGGTCACGGTCGCGGTAATGAGACGCGTGGTCGGCGCCGCGATCTGCGCGACAATTGCGGCGGGATTTCGCATCGTCGGAAATTGGAGCAGCGAGCCGATCACCCGCAACCGCGTCTCCGCGCCGAGCGTCGCGAGCGTATAGAGTCCGTCCTGCGGGACGAGGGCATCCGCAACGCCGGTCGAGTTGAGCGCGACCGCGGCGATCCCCCAACGCGGGTCGTCCGCCAGAACCGCATCGGCATAAGCGGCCTGATGCGCGCGGTGAAACGCGCCTGGACCAAAATGCACGATGCCGGGCACCAGGTCCGCCCGCGCATAAGCGGGGCGCTCGACCGCCAGGGGCAGGTCGGCAAGCGTCGCTTCGGACAATCGTTCGTTCAAAGTGTCACGCCGCGTTTCCATATAGCGATCTCTCGCTCATCGTTGATCTCGTTTCGAGCCGGTTCGCCCGACGCGACCGCGCAGATCCGCTCCAGCAGACGATCCGTGGTCGCGTCGAGCCCCCCGCCCTCGCCCACGTCCAGCACTCCGCCCGCGTCGAAGTCGATCCAGCCGGGCTTGCGCGTCGCCAGCGCATGGTTGGTCGCCAGCTTCATCGTCGGCACCGGACTGCCGAGCGGCGTGCCGCGGCCGGTCGAAAACAGCGTCAGTGTCGCGCCCGCCGCGGCCAGCGCGGTGGTCGACACCGCATCGTTGCCGGGCGCCTCCAGCACATTCAGCCCCTGCCGGCGCATCACCTCGCCATAGCGCAGCACATCGGCGACCGCGGCGCGGCCGCCCTTCTGCACGGCGCCGAGCGATTTCTCTTCCAGCGTGGTGATCCCACCCTCGACATTCCCCGGGCTCGGATTTTCCGACACCGGCTCGCCGTGATCGAGGAAGTAGCGCTTGAAGCCGTTCACCAGCGTGACCAGCCGGTCGAACACCGCTTCGTCCGAAGCGCGCGCCATCAGCAGCCGTTCCGCGCCGAACATTTCGGGAATCTCGGTCAGCAGTGCGGCGCCGCCCGCCGCCACCACCGCATCGGCGGCGCGCCCGATCAGCGGATTGGCGGTCAGGCCGCTCAACCCATCCGACCCGCCACATTTCAGGCCGAGCCGCAGCGCCCCGAGGCCGACCCGCTCGCGCCGGTCACTCGCCATCATCTCCGCCAGCGCATCGATCGCCCGCGCGCCCTCCTCATTCTCATCGAGGCTCATCTGCGCACCGAGCGTGCGGATGCGCGCGTGACGGTGCGCCGGCACGCGGTCCAAAAGAGGCGCGAGCTGGTTCTCCTCGCAGCCCAGGCCCAGCAGCAGCACGCCGCCGGCATTGGGGTTCTGCGCCAATGCCGCGAGCACGCCCGCAGTCGCATCGAGATCATCGCCGAGCTGTGAACAGCCGAACGGATGCGACAGCGCGAGCACGCCATCGACGCGGCCTGCCAGACGTCGCGCCGCATCCGCCGCCATCCGCTGCGCCGTACGACCGACGCAGCCGACGGTCGGGATGATCCAGATCTGGTTGCGCGTGCCCACCGAACCGTCTTCGCGACGATAGCCATGGAAGCCGCGCGTATCGGCCGAGGCCGCCAGCCGGGATTCGACCGGGCGGTAACTGTAGGGCTCTTCGCCGACCAAGCCGGTGGCGAGATTGTGGCTATGGACGTGATCCCCCGGCCGGATCGCCGCAGTGGCGCGACCGATCGGCCACCCATAGCGGCGCACCTCCTCGCCCGTCATGACCGGCACCAGCGCAATCTTGTGGCCGCTCGGAATGTCGGTGTGCGCGGTCACCACGATGCCGCCGACGCTCAGCGACTCGCCCGCCGCGAGCGGCCGCAGCGCGATTGCCACATGATCATCGGATGCAATACGGATGAGCGCCTGAAGCGCCGTGGAGCGCGACGTTGTCGGTGGTGATGTCATCATTTCCGCGCACTTATCATGCATGCCACCGCTGGCACAATAAGGCTGAAACACTGTGGTCGGGCTGTATCAGCCTCTCGAACAATCCGATCATCAAAGCTTCGCCTCGGCTACCGAGACCGTCGACTGACGCACCACGAGGGTGAGCTCGACATGGTGGTCCGGCACCCCCGATACCTCGCCCTCGGCCAGCGCAATCGCACGGCGCGTGGCTTCGCGCGCGATGTCACGAAGCGGCCGGCGGATGGTGGTGAGTGCAGGAGAGAGCATCGACGCGATATCGCTATCGTCGAACCCCGCCACCGCCAGATCGCCGGGCACGTCGAGGTCCAACGCGCGCGCGACCTTCAACACGGCCGCGGCCATGATGTCATTGGCCGCGAAGATCGCGGTCGGCCGCTCGGCCAAGGTCAGCAGGTCGGCGGCGGCGGCCAGCCCCGACTCGAAGCCGTAATCGCCCTCGCGCACATAGGACGGCGGGAGCGCGACGCCTGCGCTTTCGAGTGTAAGCCGAAAGCCCTTCTCGCGCTCGCTCGCCGAGAGAAAGTGCAACGGGCCGGTTACCATCGCGATCCGGCGATGGCCAGCCTCCAGCAGGTGCGCAGCCACCATCCCCGCCGCGGCGCGTTCACCGGTTACGAGCATCGCTGGATAGTTTGGCACCGGCACCGCAGCGATGCCGACCGCAGGAACGCCCAGCCGCGCTAGCAGGCGGGCCACGCTCGAATTCTCGGACACCGGCGGCAGCAGGACCAAGGCATCGACCTGTGTGCGACGGACGAAATCCTCCAGGTCTTCCGTCAGCCGGCTATCCTGCACCGACACGGGATGGACGAGAAGCTCATAGCCGGCCTCCGAGCATATTTCGACGATACCGTGCTGGAGTACGCCGACGACATGGGCATTCTGGTCCCCCTGCACGACTCCCAAAAGGAACGAGCGCCGCACCGCGAGGCCACGGGCGCGAAGACTGGGCCGAAAGTTCAGTGCGGCGATCGCGCGCTCGATCGTCCTACGCGTGTCTTCGCCGACCTTGGGCGACTTGTTGAGCACACGCGATACCGTCCGTACCGACACCCCCGCATCACGCGCGACATCGGTAATCGTGGCAGCGCGCACCGGAACGTCGAACTGTTCTGTCATGCGCGGCATTTGGGCAAGATCATCTCCGGAGGCAAGCCACGTCTCGGCTGGGCGCGGCATAACGTCGCGCGCCAGCCGAGAGGATCAGAACCTGGCCGTGGCGCCCACGAAGAATGTGCGGCCCTGCACATCGTAAGTCGCGGCGAAGGTGTTGTCCGAGGGCGCGGCCGAGCCGACGATCGGCGGATCGCGATCGGCGATGTTCGTCACCCCCATGTTGAGCTGGAACTGCTTGGACACGTCGATCGACGTCGAAAGATCGAAGTAATGCTGCGTCGGGATGACCGGGTTGGTCAGCGTGTTCAGTGCCGGCACCAGACCGCCGGCGCGCAGCGGCAGGATGTAGCTATCGACCGTTACCGCCCCGATGAAACGGTGACGCAGACTGAGCACAAACGGCCCGGATTTCCAGGTCACGCGCGTCACGCCCTTCCATTCCGGAATTGGCTGGCCGCAGGTCTGGCCGAACGAACCGACGCATTCATTCTTGGTCGAGAGTGCCGCCACCGGTACGCTGGTGAAGCTGCGCGTCCAGGACACGTCGGTGCCGATCTCGAAGCGGCTGCCGCCACTGCCCAGGCCCCAGTCGGTGTGGAAGCTGTAGCTGGTCGCGAAATCGACGCCCGAGGTCTTGAGCGCCCCGGTGTTGCCGTTGGTCGCCGTGATATAGCCTGGCGCCGCGATCTGCCCCGTCAGCGGATCACGCGTGATCGCCTGGCAGAACGGGCTGCTCGCCTGCTGGACGACGTTGTAGCACAGGTTGAGCACATTGGCCCCGTTGCCACCCAACGGCGCGATCGCGCCCTTCAGGTTGATATTGAAGTAATCGGCGCTGAAAGCGAAGCCGCGCAGGAAGGTCGGCGTAAGCACGACGCCTGCGGTCTTGGTGTCCGAAGTCTCCGGACCGACGCTCGGGTTGCCGCCCCCGATGACGTTGATGAACTGATTGGGCTGCACTTCGGAGGTGAAGACCAGACCTGCGGGTACGCCGGTGGCCACGCATAGCGCGCGCGTCGCCGCCGTCTGCCCCGATACCGGCTGGCGGCTTGAGCAAGGATCGGTCAGCGTCTGCCCCTGGGTCGAATTGCCGCCGAACAGCTCGCCGACGTTCGGCGCCCGGATCGAGCGCTGATACTGGCCGCGGAAGGTGACGCTGCGGTTCGGCGCATATTCGGCGCCGCCGGAATATGTCCAGACGCTGCCGACCCCGGTCAGGTCGTACTGCGAATGCCGGAATGCGCCGTTGACGGTCAGGCGCTCGGCGAAGCGGGTATGCGACAGCAACGGGATGCGGATTTCGGCGAATTCCTCCTTTGCCGTTTCGCTGCCCGAGGTGGGCAGCGAGGCGTTGAAGCCCGAAAGGTCGCCTGAGGCGAGCCGCGCATCTGGCGAGAAGCTCGCCGAGGCACGCCGCCATTCGAAACCAGCGCTGAAGTCGACTGGACCCGCCGGCATCTGGAACAGCTCGCCATTGATGCTGCCGGCCGCGACCTGCTGCGTCGCGCGCGTGACGTTGGTCGTTTTGACCGTGATCGCGGCAGCACCCGCCTGGCTGATGTTGGCGCCGAAGATGTTGAGCAGCGGCGCCGCGCCGTTCACCGAGAGCAGGCCGTTCTGGAAGCCGCTTAGCGAGATCGCGCCGCTGGCAGTGTCGGTCTGGACGGTACGCGCATAGCTGTAATAGACGTCATACGACAGGTTGGTGAGGAAATGATCCGACACGCTGCCGATCTTGCCACGCGCGCCAACCGCGCCGCGATAGGTGTCGATGTTGCTGAGATTGGTGCGAAAGCCGCCCTCATTGATGCGACGGTTGACGTTCAGCACCGCGAGCCCGTCGCCCGCGATCGTGGAGAGCCGGCTGGTGCCATTGGTGACGGTGGTGGAACCCGTCTCGCGCAGGTCGAGCTGACGCAGCACGTTCTGCAGCGGCGCCGAAAGATACGGATTGTTGACGTTGACGAGGAAGTTGCCGCTGACCCCGGTCGAGGGCAGCTGCGCCACGATCTTGTTATTGCCGATCGTGCCCTCGCCATAAACGGTGAACGCGTCCGAGAAATCATAATGTGCGAAGGCGTTGCCGAGCAGGCGCTCCTGCGGAACGATGATGTACGCATCGGGGCCCAGATCATAATCGTCGCCTGGCGTTGTCGCCGGCCGCGCGGTCGTACCAGCGTCGTTGAAGGTGAAGCCGCGCGCGGTGATCCCGCCCAAGCCCGCAGCGGTGAGCGCCGCATTGAGCGCCGGGTTCGACGCTGCCGAACCGACCGTGGGAATGTTGGCGAAGCGCCCGTTGGGCGTGGTGCCGCTGCCGCTGAAGATCAGCCCGGGACGACCGCCCGCGCCGAGGCAGGTCTGGCCGGCGGGGACCGCGAACGGTGTGCCCGGGCGCGTGCTGCTGAAGGAAGCGGCGGTGACACAACCGTCCGCCATCGAGGGCGTCGCCCAGCCGCCACGGTCGCCGCGCGTATAGCCGCCGCGGTTCAGATAGTTGAACGCAACGGTGACATTGCCGCGGTTGTCCGAGAAGTTGGTGCCGGCCGTCACGTCGACGCTCTGCGTGCCGGTGCTGGCATGCTGCGTCACGGTGTCCTGGGCGCTCACCTCGACACCTTGAAAATCGTCGCGTAGGATGAAGTTGACGACGCCCGAGATCGCATCGGAACCATAGATCGCCGACGATCCGCCGGTGACGACTTCGGTCCGCTTGATGAGTGCTGCAGGAATGGCGTTGATGTCGGTCGTCTGGGCCGGACCCGAGATCGCGAAGCGACGACCGTTGACCAGCACGAGGTTTCGCTGGTCGCCGAAGCCGCGCAGGTTGAGCGTGGCGACGCCGGCGGGGACCGTATTGGCGGTCGGACCCGACAGCTGCGAGCCGGTGAACTGCGGCGCATTGCCGAGCAACGTCTCGATGTTCTGCGTCCCCGACAGCTTCACGTCTTCCTGGCTGAAGACCGTCACCGGGGTCGGCGCCTTATAGCCGCGCGAGGCGAGGCGCGAGCCGGTGACGACGATATCCCCGCCGGTCTGTTGCGCGGGCGCGGCCGCAGCGGATTCCGTACCGGCGGCAGATGCGGCGGTCGATACGTCGCCGTCCTGCGACTGCGCCTGGGTAGCGGGGGCGGGTGTGGGCTGAGCGGATGCTGGAACGGAAAGCACGCCGGTTGCAACCAACGCCAGAGTGGCAACGCCCGAACTGAAAGCGGCAAACCTGTTCAAAGTCATCATCTCTCTCCCTACCGAAATTGCCATGTCTAACGCTGGCACCGACGAATTCGCATTTACTTGCCTATTTCACGATATGCAACGATAAATCAGAAAATGAACAACGCCCGAAATCCATGGCATCCCATCACGCGGCGGAACGCGCTCCTCGGCCTTGCGATTTGCGCAGCCGCGCGGGCAGTCGGTGCGGGCGCATGGCCGCGCGTCATGGCTACGCCGCTGCCCGCTCTGCCGCGACGAACCGGCGCAGACCACGACATCACACGTTACGGCGCGCGCCCCGATGGGACCTCCGCGACGGCAGCCATCGCCGCTGCGGTGGACGCCTGCGCCCGCGCCGGGGGTGGGCGCGTGGTGGTGCCCCGCGGGCGTTACCGGACCGCCGCCATTCGGCTGCAATCGAAGGTCGAATTGCATCTGGTACGCGGCGCGGTGCTGGCATTCAGCACCGATCCTGCAGACTATTCACTGGTGCCGACCCGTTGGGAGGGCGCGGAGCTGATGAACTACGCACCGCTGGTGGGCGCCTGGGACGCGCAGGACGTGGCGATCACCGGGGACGGCACACTCGACGGATGCGCCGGTGCGGACAATTGGTGGCCCTGGAGTAGCGGCGCGCAATTCGGTTGGCGGCCAGGTGCACCCAACCAGCGGGCAGACCGCGCCGCGCTGTTCGCGATGGCGGAGGCCGGCGTTCCGCCCGAGCGTCGCGTGTTCGGCGCCGGTCATTTCCTGCGGCCCATGTTCGTGCAGTTCCAGCGCTGCACGCGCGTGCTGATCGAAGGGGTGACGATCAAGGATTCGCCGTGCTGGGCGATCCACCCGGTGCTTTGCCGCGACGTTACGGTGCGCAACGTGACCGTCTTCGGCCATGGCCCCAACACCGACGGCTGCAATCCCGAATCGGTGGAGCGGATGCTGATCGAGCGCTGTACCTTCGACACCGGCGACGACTGCATCGCCATCAAGTCGGGCCGCGATGCCGATGGCAGGCGGATCGGCGTGCCGACGCGGGACGTGACCGTGCGCGACTGCACGATGCGCGCCGGGCATGGTGGCGTCACCATCGGCAGCGAGATGTCGGGCGGGGTGTTCGACGTTCTGGTCGAACGCTGTACGATGAGTTCGCCCGATCTTTGGTATGCGCTCCGGATCAAGACGAGCCCGCGCCGCGGCGGCCGGATCGCGGGCATCCACTTTCGCGACATCGCGGTCGGGAGGGTGGCACGCGCCGCAATCGGTTGCGACTTCAGCTATGAGGGGGTCGACGGTCCCTACCCGCCCAGCGTCCAAGACATCACCGTCGAGCGGCTGCACGCGATCGATGCCGAGCGCGTGCTGGAGCTGCACGGCATTCCCGGCACGCCGGTGACCGGCCTTTCGCTCCGCGATTGCCGGTTCGACCGGGTGCGCCAGCCCGACATCCTGGACCACGCCGCGCCCGTGGCGATCGAGCGCGTGCGCATCGCCGGCCTCCTGACGGGGTAGCAGCCCTAACGCGCAGCCTATCAAACCGCGCGCATCGGCATTGCCCGCAGCGCGCCGGCAACCGCGTCGCGCAACGGCTTGGCGCGCATTGCTGTGCTATAAGGGAGCGGGCGCTTGGGCAGGCCATCAGCGCGCGGCGAAGTGCCCTGCAACCAGCTATACCGGTCCGAAAGACCCCAACACATCAGCGTATCGACCTGCGGATGGGACAGAGTGACGTCGAGATAGGCACCGGCCAGTTCCCCCACCGCCTGGTCGCGCACGGCGATGTCTGCCGGCAGGCCCATGTCGTTGACGTCGAACTCGGTGATCAGCAGCCCGAAGCCCATGGCCGTCACCGCATCGAGGAAACTGCGCCATTCTTCGGTCTGCCGGCCGAGCGTCGTGGCGACGCCCGCACCGTTGCTGCCGATATGCCCCTGAATGCCGAGCGCATCGACGGGCACGTTCCGCGCCTTCAGCTCGCCCAGCAGCTTGAGCACTGCGGCACGGTGGAGTGCGCTGCTCGCGGCCCAGCTCATATAGTCGTTATAAACCAGCTGCGCGCGCGGCGCGGCCTGGCGCGCCGCATGGAAGGCGAGCGCGATCGTCTCGATCGTGCCGCCGATCGCACGCGACAGGCTCGTCTCGCGCAGGGTGCCGGTCTTCTCGTCGATCGCCTCGTTGACCACGTCGAAGCTGTGGACGACGTCGGCGAAGCGGCCCGCCACCTTGGTGACGTGTTCGGTCAGCATCTTCTCGCCCGCCACGCGCGGCTGGCTGCCGAAGTCATGCGCCGTTAGCCACTCGGGCGTCCAACGCGGATGCTGCCACAGCAGATTATGGCCTCGAACGCCCAGATTGTGCGCCTTCGCCCACGCGACCAACCGGTCAGCAGGCGCAAAATCGAACTGATCGGCCGACGGGCGCAGGACGCCCCACTTCATCTCGTTCTCGGGCACGATCAACCCGCACTGTGCCGCGATCAGTGTGCGATACGCCGGATCGGCGAATCCGCCCTCCAGAGTCCCCGGCTTGCCGAGCCCAAGCGCGCTACCGAAACGCATCCCCCGGGCCTTGGCGAGCGTGTCGAGCGACGGCACGACCTGCGCATCGGCCGCCGCTGCGGATATGAGCGACGGGAGCGCGAGCGTTGCGCCTGCGGCCGCGACGAACTGGCGGCGGTCCATCATGCCGCCACCCGCTTGGCTGGCAAGACGGAAGATGGGGCATCCAGCCGATAGGCCTTGCGCACGAGGTTATAGGTCAGATCGACCGCCAGTTCCTGCGCGTCGTCATCCCCCAACCGCCCCTCGGCGACGAGCCGGGCGAGGAATCCACAATCGACACGTCGCGCGACATCGTGCCGCGCCGGGATCGACAGGAACGCGCGCGTGTCGTCGTTGAAGCCGACGGTGTTGTAAAAGCCGGCCGACTCGGTCGTCATCTCGCGGAAGCGGCGCATGCCCTCGGGCGAATCGTGAAACCACCAGGCGGGTCCGAGCTTGAGGCAGGGATAATGGCCCGCCAGCGGTGCCAGTTCGCGTGCGTAGCTCGTCTCGTCCAGCGTGAAGAGGATGATCGACAGATCGCGCTCGTTGCCGAAAGCATCGAGCAACGGTTTCAGCGCGTGGACGTAATCGGTGCGGCCGGGGATGTCGGCGCCCTTGTCGCGGCCATAGGCACCATGCAGCCAGCGATTGTGGTTCCGTACCGAGCCGGGGTGGATCTGCATCACCAAGCCGTCGTCGAGGCTCATCCGTGCCATCTCGGTCAGCATCTCCGCGCGGAACAGTTCGGCATCGGCCAAGGTCCAGTCGTCCCGCATCACCTTGGCGAACAGCGCCTCGCTTTCGGCATCCGAAAGGTTCGCGGTGGCGGCGGTCGGGTGGCCGTGGTCGCTCGACGTGGCGCCCATTGCGATGAACGCGGCGCGGCGCGCGCGATGCGCGGCAAGATAGCCGCGCCAGTCCATCACATCCTCGCCGGTAAGTTCCGCAAAGCGCGCCAGCGCTGCGCGGAAATCCTCGTGCTCGGGATCGATCACAGCGTCCGGACGGTACGCAGTGATGACGCGGCCCTTCCACCCCGACGCGCGGATCGCCTCATGATGCTCCAGCGTGTCATGCGCGCCCTCGGTGGTGGCAATTACCTCGATTCCGAAGCGCTCGTACAGCGCACGCGGGCGAAAGGCAGGCGTAGCAAGGAGTTCATAAACCCGGTCGAAATAGAAATCGGCCGTGTTGGCATCCAGCTTCACCTCAAAGCCGAACACTTCGACGAAGACATGGTCGAGCCACAACCGCGAGGGCGTGCCGCGGAACAGATGCTGATGCTGTGCGAACAGCCTCCAGGCCGCACGCGGGTCGGTATCCGCCGGCTTACCGTGCGCGGGAATTCCCAGAGCCTCGAGCGACAGCCCTTGCGAATAGAGCATCCGAAACAGATAATGATCCGGCTGGAGCAGCAGCTCACTCGCGTTGTTCCAGGGCTGGTCATACGCGAACCAGCGCGGATCGGTGTGGCCGTGCGGCGATACGATCGGCAATGTCGCGATGCTGCCGTACAGCGCGCGCGCTATGTCGCGGGTTCGCGAATCCGCAGGAAAAAGGCGATCGGAGTCGAGGCGGAGCGGAGCGGTCACGAAGCTTGTTCCTATCAGGAGAATGATTATGCCAGCGTTGGCACGATCGTCGGCGGCATTACAAGCGCGGCGGCTTTTTAGCGAGGAAACACCCTGATGATCCGGCAGACGACTAAGTCCATGCTCGCGGCGGTAATAGCCGGCCTAACGGTCGTGGGGGCAGTCTCGGGGGCCGTCGCCGCAATTCCGATCGATCGGCATGCCTTGGTGGCGCGCCACGCGATCAACTTCGACGCGATCGATCCCCATGCTCCCGTCATGCTCGGCAACGGAGAACTCGGCTTTACCGCAGATATTACGGGATTGCAGACCTTCCCGGAACGCTACGCGCCGCAAGCGCCGCTGCTGACGATGGCGCAATGGGCATGGCACAGCTTCCCCAATGTAAAGGGATATACAGCGAAGGACGGCGAGACCGGAGTGCCGGTGCCCGGTCGCGGGTCCGAGCCCTTTGCCTATATCCGCAATTTAAGTGCCCAGACACCGGCGGTCGCTTGGCTGCGCGAGAACCCGCACCGTTTTTCGCTCGGCAAGATCGCGCTGGCGATGCGGCATGCCGACGGGCGTGCGGTTCGGTTCGAGGATTTGCACGCGACGACGCAGCGCCTCGATCTCTGGACGGGAACGCTGGTCAGCCACTTCATGCTCGACGGGCAGCCCGTCACCGTCACCACGAGAGTCGCCTGGCCGCAGGATTCGGTGATCGTTTCGATCGACTCGCCGTTGGTTGCCAAGGGACGGATCGGCATCGACGTGAGCTTCCCCGGCGTCTCGCACACCCTCAACCCCGATCCCTCGGACTGGAGCCACCCGGCGGATCACACGACCACGGTCGTGTCGCAGGGCGCTGGGCGGCTGGCCGTCGTCAGCCGGATCGATGGCACGCAGTACGCGACCACCATCGCGGCGCCGGGTGCCTCGGCGACGCTGGCGGAGGCTCATCGCGTGGCAATTCGCACGAGCGGCTCGAGCCGTCTCACCGCCACGATCGGGTTCGCGCAGGGCGACCGGCCACCAACGCCGGTCGAGCCCTCCGCCGCGGCCATCGCAGCGGAGCGCCACTGGCGCGCCTATTGGATGCACGGCGCGGCGATCGACTTGTCCGCTTCGGCCGACCCGCGCGCGCGCGAACTGGAACGGCGGATCATCCTCTCGCAATATCTCGCCGCGATCAACGAAGCCGGAAGCCTTCCGCCGCAGGAAGAGGGACTGTTTTCGAACAGCTGGAACGGCAAGTTCCACCTCGAGATGCACGCGTGGCATTCCGCACATTTCGCCCTGTGGGGGCGCCCTGCCCTGCTCGAACGGAGCATGGGCTGGTATGTGGGCCATCTTCCTCTCGCGCTGGCGGAAGGGCGCCGCCACGGTCTGGATGCCGCTTGGTGGCCCAAGATGTCCGGGCCGGAAGGTCGTAACAGCCCGAGTCCCATCAACCCCTTCATCATCTGGCAGCAGCCGCATCCGATCTATCTTGCGGAAAGCCTATGGCGCGCGCATCCGACGCGCGCGACGCTTGATCGCTATGCGCCGGTGGTGGAGGCGACCGCGCGGATGCTGGCGGGCGTGCCTCGCTACGATTTTGCTGACGGTCACTATCATCTGGGTGAACCCGTGGTGCCGGTGCAGGAAAATCACGATCCCTTCACCACACGCGATCCGGCGTTCGAACTCGAATATTTCCGTTGGGGCCTGCAGGTCGCGCAGGACTGGCGCATCCGCCGCGGATTGCCGCGCGATGTCGGCTGGGACCGCGTCATCGCGCAAATGGCCCCGATGCCGGTACAAGCCGGGCTCTATGCGCCCGTCGCCTCCGGTCCTGGCTTCTGGACGCAGGCCGCCTCGCCCGCGTGTCGCGGCGCGGCGGGCGCGGGATGCCTCAACCGCGACCACCCGTCCTTTCTCATGGCCTATGGCTTGATCGGCAGCGACCGAGTCGATCCCGCGACCATGGCGCGTACGCTGGATGCGACTGCTGCCGACTGGGACTGGCGCCAGGTCTGGGGCTGGGACTTCCCCATGATCGCGATGACTGCTGCCCGGCTAGGCGACCCGGACGCTGCGGTCGACTGGCTTTTGCGCGACGCGCCGAACAACCGCTGGGGGGCAACGGGAATGACCCCGCGCTTCGATCTGGCATCGGATGGAAGCCTCGTCCGCCGCGCTGACACGTATTTCCCCTCGGACGGCGCGCTGTTGCTTGCGACCGGGATGATGGCGGGTGGCTGGGCCGGAACGCACGGGCATACCCCTGGTTTTCCCCGAACATGGCAGGTGAAGGCAGAAGGGTTTCGACCTATTGAGTGACGACCCGAACGAGTCCTTGAGGCCACAATCAGCCGAAAGTGGTAGGAGTGACTTAGCCCGCCTTAGGCGCTCATAACGGCTCTGTCAGACCACTGCGGCTTTCGCTACCAAACGTCGATGCTCCGCAATAGGGAGCTTTCTCATAGGGTCAGGACCGATAAACGGGATTTTCTTAGCGGCACCGATGTGATTCAAGCTCTGCGCAAGCAGAATGGCGGGTTCGAGCAAAAGCTGTCAGTCACATCAACAACGCCGAATGGCGTAAGTTGGGTCGACACCCGCCGATGACTTCGTAGCCGTGAAGACCCAATGCACGAAGCCGCTGCGCGGCAGTGGTGTTGGCGGTGAGGTAGCGCGCCGGCGCTGAGGTTTGGCCGCGCGGGAGCGGTGGCGGACGATGGAGTTCCTTCAACAAGAGGAACTTCGCTATGACGCCTCAACCGACCAAGCGACCCTTCACCCCGCTGCGTCAGCGCATGCTCGACGATATGGCGATGCGTGCCATGCGCGCGCGGACCCAGCACGACTATGTCCGTCACGTCCGCGCCTTCGCGGCCTTCCTCGGACGTTCGCCCGACACCGCGACCGCCGAGGATGTACGCCGCTTCCAGCTTCACCAGCGCGAGCATGGTGTCGGGGAAGGCTCGATCAACGGCTCGGTGTCGGCGCTGCGCTTCCTGTTCGAGGTGACACTCGAGCGACCTGATCTGTCGCGGCGGCTGGTGCTGGCGCGTCGTCCCAGGAAGCTCCCCGACGTGCTGAGCGTTGATGAGGTGGCCAAGCTGCTCGAGGCGGCACCGGGCATCAAGTACCGCGCGGCGCTGGGCGTTGCCTATGGCGCCGGCCTGCGCGTGTCGGAAGTCGCGCATCTCAAGGCCGACGATATCGACAGCAAGCGGATGCTGATCCGGATCGAGGAGGGCAAGGGGCGCAAGGACCGCAACGCGATGCTGTCGCCGCAACTGCTCGAGCTGCTGCGGCTGTGGTGGCGCGAGGGCAAGCGGCGCAGCGTCCTGCTGCCGCACGGCTGGCTGTTCCCCGGGCGCAGCTACACCGATCCGATCTCGACGCGGCAGCTCCACCGCGCCGTCTGCGAGGCAGCTGAGGCGGCCGGGATCCGCAAGCGCGTGAGCCCGCACACGCTGAGGCACAGCTTCGCCACCCACCTGCTCGAACAGGATGTCGATATCCGCGTGATCCAGGTGTTGCTCGGGCACAGCAAGCTCGAGACGACCGCGCTCTACACCAAGGTCGCCACCCGCACGATCCGCGCGGTCACCAGTCCGCTCGATCGGCTGATGGCGCTGATGGAGGGCAAGACACCGGCCGGTTGAACCGGTGCGCGCCTCGCTCGAGGTCGCCGACATCTTCCGTGCTGCCGGGCCTGCGTACCGGGCAACCCATGCCGGGCATCTGAGCCTGCACCAGCTCAAGGTCATGTCGGCGATCGAGCATTGTCGCACCGCCGTCATGGGCGGGCACGTCGAGGCCTGCACCGACTGCGGGCATTGGCGGGTTGCCTATAACAGTTGTCGTAACCGGCATTGTCCCAGGTGCCAGGGTGCCGCCGCGCGCGCCTGGCTCGCAGAGCGCGAGGCCGACCTGCTGCCGGTCGGATACTTCCATGTCGTGTTCACGCTGCCCGCCGAGGTCGCTGACATCGCGTTCCACAACAAGGCGCTGGTCTACGACCTGCTGTTCAAGGCCGCGTCCGAGACGATGCTGACGATCGCCGCCGACCCGAAGCATCTCGGCGCCCGCATCGGCATCACCGCGGTGCTGCACACCTGGGGGTCCGCGATGACCCACCATCCGCATGTCCACATGATCGTGCCCGGCGGCGGCATCGCGCGGGACGGCACGCGCTGGATATCCTCACGGCCGGCGTTCCTGCTGCCGGTCAAGGTGTTGGGCAAGCTGTTCCGCCGCCTGTTCCTGACCCGGCTGATGGCGCTGCACGCGGCGGGGCGGCTCGCGTTCTACGGCACCCTCGCGCAGCTGGCCGATAGGCGTGCGTTCCTTCGCCACCTGTCTCCGATCCGCAAAAAGAACTGGGTGGTCTACGCCAAGCCGCCGTTCGCTGGGCCGCAAGCAGTGCTCGCCTATCTGTCGCGCTACACCCACCGGGTCGCGATCTCGAACAGTCGGCTGCTCGCCTTCGACGGGGCCGGCGTCACCATGCGCTACAAAGACTATCGCCGCGACGGTGCCGATCGGCAGCAGGTGATGACGCTGGCGACGGACGAGTTCATCCGCCGCTTCCTGCTCCATGTCCTGCCGCGCGGGTTCCACCGCATCCGCCATTACGGCCTGCTCGCCGGCGCCACCCGCAAGGCGCATCTCGAACACGCCCGCCAGTTGCTCGGCGTCGCGCCGCCGCTCGATAACGAGACGCCCGACGAGCCGACCGATGTCCGCCCACCATGCCCCTGCTGTGGCGGGCACATGGTCATCATCGAGACCTTCGAGCGCTGGCGCCAGCCGCGCGCACCGCCACACTCCACCGCATCGACCGGGACCACCGCGCCATGACCCGGCATGGCTCAGCCCAACCGTGCTCCGAAAGTCCCGTGCTTCCGGCGGCGATGTCGCTCGCGCTGGCAACAACGCCAGCCGAGCCGGCGCCGATCTCAAGCCCCAACCCTGGTTACCAGCTACGCGGTACATCGCCCCTGCACCCTACGTTCCGACCGCCGATGCGAGTCCCGCACGCCGATGCGACCACCGCACGACAGGGCGAAAACCGAAATCCCCATAGGTAAGCGCTCGTGGTCCGCGGCTTCCTGCTTTGGAGGATATCGTTCGCCTGCCGGCATCCGATATCCTTCACATAAGTCGTCATTTAGGCGGTCCTCGCCACTCCCCTAAACCCGACGTTCGTTCACCATCTGATTCCGGCTTAGACCGACCGAGTTTGACCGGCAGCCTTTTCAAGACAGCTGACGCCTGAGTTGTCGCGTCACCTCCTATTTGCGCATGCGCTTAACGCTGTGCGTCAGCGGCGAAAACCGAACATGGACATGCCCGACAGGATCTGTCTCCCGCCTCCACATCCGATTTACGATCTTTTGCTCAGGGAGCACTGCTTGTTGCCATCGGCTCGGGGGCTTATCAGTGCGGTGGATGCCACTGCCGCCTAAACATGCCGGTTCAAATTAAACGGAAATGCGTCTCGCGAACTGTCGTGCCAAGTCCGGCGTCAAAAGCCTTTCAACAAGCAAAGGTTGCTTTTGGGGCGCCATCAGAATCGCGCTTAACTAAAAAGACATCCAGCGTAATATGCGGATTGGTGCTGGGACTGCCGGCCCGCCGCGACCGTATCTCCCGCGCCAGTAGGGTAAGGCCAGCACGCGCCATCTCAGCGATCGGCTGATGAATGGTCGTGAGCTCTGGCCAAATCGCGGTCGCAAGCGTGGTGTTGTCGAAGCCGCAGACGGTCAGCTCGGCTGGTACGACCAAGCCGCGGCGGTGGGCGGCGGTTATGACGCCTGCAGCCATGTCGTCATTGCTCGCAAAGATCGCCGTCGGGGGATCGGTGGCGTCGAGCAGTCGATCGCCGGCATCGAGACCAGAGCGAAAGGTGAACTGCCCCGGAGCGATTAGCGCCACGTCCGCCGCAATGGCGGCCGAGGCCAGTGCGGCACGATATCCCGCCAGCCGCAACACACTCTCGCTTTGCGTCGCATCGCCCGTGACGAAACCGATTCGACGATGCCCAAGGCCGATGATGTGCCGCGTCATCGTCTCGGCCGCGGCGAACTCGTCGATGCTCACCGCCAGCGGATTAGGCGACGGGATGCCGCTGCCGAGCGCGACCGCGGGAACGTTCGCGGCAGCAATTGTGCGGATGAGCGCCGCCGAATCGCACAGGGGCGACGACAGCACCAGTCCATCGATCCCGTTTTGGAGCAGGCGCGTAGCGACCGCCGCTTCCTCGCCGAGGGGGCACCGTTCGACGACTAACTGAACATCGGCATGGCTGGCTGAATCGAGCGTACCGACGAGCAATTCGCTCAAATAGTTTGCGCTCGGATTAGCGTAGAGCAGCCCGATCCGGATCACCTGCGCGCCAGCCAGGCTGCGCGCCGCAAGATTGGGTGAATAGTTGAGCCGGCGGATCGCCGCATCGACCAAAGCGCGTGTCGCCACACTGACCCGCGTATCGTTGTTGACGACGCGCGACACAGTCATTGCCGACACGGCCGCCTCGCGCGCGACGTCGGCAATCGTTGTCGCTCTCGGCCCGCGTTTGACCGGCGTGCTCATCGCGAGAACGCGGCCGCGGGTGCGATAGTAAAGCCTCCCGGCGCGAGCGAATCGGGTATCATGCTCCGGCGCTTATACACCACGGGAGGCCGTAACGAACCGGCTCGGTAACAAAGTCCAGTCGCCGATGTCACTGCCATTGCAACATTTCCTATGCTCGCCGCCGAAACTTGCGTCGTTGCGACGCTAAGCGCGCTACCTTTCGCAATGATCTGTTTCCCCGTGCATCGGTGAATGCCAATTTTCTTTAGTGCAAGCCTGCGCCCTTCCGGACTGCCGACTAATGCTTGACCCTGCAAGTCACACGCGGAATGTTAACGATAACAAACCGCTGAGTGAGGAGTGAAATATGAGCGCAACGACGCGACGCGATATGATGATCGGGGCGACAGGGGTATTTGCCGCGCCACTGCTCCTTGGCACCGCCGCCGCCCCGGCGCGCTCGCTTAATGCGATAGCAGAGCGCAACGGTTTGCGCTTCGGCGCCGCGATCGCCTGGAGCAGGCGCGACGCCGATCGCGGATCGTTTGGCAACCCGGCCTATGCGCGACTGGTCGAAGTGGAATGCGGTCTGATCGTCCCCGAAAACGAAATGAAGTGGCAGTGGCTGCGGCCGACCTCGACCAGCTTTGCGTTCGAGCGAATTGACGCGATCATCGATTGGGCCGAGCGGAATGGCCTAGCCGTGCGCGGACACAATCTGCTCTGGCATCAGCCCAAATGGTTCCCAAAATGGCTGAACGAATATCGGTTCGGCGCTGCCCCTCACGGCGAGGCAGAACGCCTGTTGACCACCCATATCCGCACCGTGCTGAACCATTTCGGCGCGCGAATCGGAAGCTATGATGTCGTGAACGAAGCCGTCCGCCCCGTCGATGGGATGCTGTACGAAACGGTCCTGTCACGCGCGCTCGGCGGTGCCGAGCCAACGCTGGATCTCGCCTTCCACACTGCGCGGGCCGCCGCGCCGCACGCCCAATTGGTGTATAACGATTATATGAGCTGGGAGCCGGGTAATGGCGCGCACCGCAGCGGCGTGCTCGCGCTGCTTGAGGGGTTCCGTCGACGAGGCACGCCGGTCGATGCGCTCGGCATCCAGTCGCATCTCGTCACTCAGAGCACGAATGTTGGCGCCGATGTCTCGCGGTTGCAGGGCGAGTGGCGTCACTTTCTGGATGCCGTGACGCAGATGGGCTATCGCTTGCTCGTCACCGAACTCGACGTGCGCGATAATAGCCTGCCGGCCGATATCACGCTTCGCGACCGAGCAGTGGCGGACTATGCGCGTGGCTATCTCGACGTGACCCTCAGCTATCGTGAAGTGCGCGACGTGCTGAGCTGGGGCCTGGTCGATCGGTACAATTGGATCGAGGGGTTCGAGCCGCGCAAGGACGGCGTCAAGCGGCGTCCGAGCCTGTACGACGAACAGTTCCGCGCCAAGCCGCTCCGCACCGCGCTCGCGGCGGCCTTCGCCGCAGCGCCCCGACGCTGATCGGGGCGGGCGGATCCGTCAAAAGAGGGCGTGCCGCTAGGCACGCCCTCCTGTCTAACCCGTCCAACGGGACCGAGAGACTTACAATTCGGCGTTAGAAGTTACCGCGCAGGATGAACGAAAAGCGCCGGTCATTGACGAAATACGAACGTGGCGCGAGCTTGCTCGGGTCACCGGTATAGGCCTGCAGTGTTTTGGTCACCGAGTTGTTCAAGTTCACGCCTTGCACGCCGATCTTGACGTATTTGTTGATGCTGAGGAACGCCGATGCATCGAGCTGGCCGGCCGCATCCTGGAAGATCGACGTGTACGGATAGATCACGTCCGCCGCGGTCAGCAGATATTTCGACCGCCAGTTATACGCTGCTCGGATCGATACCGGCCCCTTTTCGTAGAACAGCGTCGCGTTGACGTTGTGCTTGGACAATCCCTCGAGGGGCAGACTGCCGGTCTGGGTCTGCGCCGCGACATTCGTGACCGGCGCGCCCGCATTCAGGAACGAGTTCGGCAAACCGCTGCTCTGGATGAAGGTATAGTTGCCGGTGAAGCCGAACCCGCTCAGCAGGCCGGGGAGGAAGGTGAAGGTCTGCTGATAGGCGATTTCCGCCCCCTTGACCTTGCCGTGGCCCTGATAGTTCGCGGGTCCGCGCGTCAACAGGTCGAACGTTTGCCCGTTATTCGTCAGCGGGAGGCTGACAAGCGACTGGTAGAAGAAGCCGGTAATGTCCTTGTAGAACACGTCCGCCGTCAATGAACCGACACGCGAGAAATACCATTCGACCGTAGCGTCGAACTGCCAAGCCCGTGCAGGCTTCAGATACGGGTTGCCGACTTGGCTTTGGAAGTTGCCGTTTCCATCGATCGAGATCTGCTGGAAATTGCGGACGAGATTCGTGTCAGGACGCGTCAGCACCTTGGATCCGGCGAGGCGGAACAGCAACTGCGGGGTCAACCCAACCTTGAGATTGAAGCTCGGCAACCAGTAGGTGTAGTCATTGTGCGCTTGGCCGAGCACGATTGTTGGATCCGGCGCCGCAAATTGTTGCAACCGCGCATAGCCCCCCGCGCCAAGCAGACAGACGCCGCCCGGTGCGGCCGGCGTATAACCCGCTGGCAAATTGGTGGGCGTCGCTGGAACGCAGCGGCTCTGATAGGTGTCAGCGATGCCGAGCGTGGCGCGGCTCGGAATGATGCTGCCACCGAAATTGTCCATCCCGGTATGGACGTAGCGGACACCAACGTTTCCGGCGATGTCGAGACCGTCGATCAGCGTCTTCGTCTTGAAGGTCGCCATCACATAAGCGGAGCTGTCGCGCTCATGCACCCGCGTTACTTCGTTGGGCAGATACGGCGAGTTCGCACCCACGCCTGCTCGCAGCGCCGCAGGAGTCCAGCGCGTCGAGGGCGTTCCACCGTTCGCCGTTTGGGTCGCCGCAGCGGCGGTTTCGACCTGGTTGATGAAGCCGACCGCCTTGTTATAGCCGTCGATCATGTTGCCGTTATAATAATAGGCGCCGCTGGGGCCAGGCGTGGCGCCCCGGAAGAAGTTGTTGAAATCGTAGAAGCTGGCATTGCCGCCGTTCACTTGCGCGACCGAGACCGGATAGCCGGCCCAGACTTCGCTCAGCATCCCCCAATTGTACGCGGAATATTTGACCGTCTGGTCGCGGTCGGCATAGCGCGCGCCAAAACGGATCTTGTCGAGAAAACCGCCGTCGACGTCATAGGTGGTGTCGGCCTTGAACTGGAATTCCTTGCCACGGCTGTCTTCGAAATGATCCATCGCCGCGCGGTAGAATTCGACGTTCGGGTCGGCGAAATATTGCGCATCGGTCTCGCCCGCAAGGACCGGATTGGCGGGGCCGGCCCAACCCGCGGCGAGCGTCGCCGGCTTATGCGCGACGACGGTGGGCAAGTTGCCGGTGAGATTGAGTTCCTGGTCCGCAAAGGTCTCGCCATAGATATTGAGCTGGCTGACCTGATGGCGCGACTCGGTGTAATCGGCATCGAGCGCGATGTGCAGCCGTTCGATCGGGTGGATCAGGGCGTTGAGGCCATAATCGCTGACAGTCGTCTGTTCATAGACCTGACCACGCGACAGCGAGATCGGCGCACCACCCGTGGGGATGAAGGTCTGGCTCGGCGTGCCGCTGAGGTTGCTGCGATAGCCGGTGCCGGGGGTGGTGATGTAACCGCTCTGAAACAGCCCGTTCTGATCGTATTTGTAGTTGGTGAACTGGCCCACCGGGCATTGCGCGCGCACCGTGCCCGAATTGGGATCAGCTGGGTTGGTCAGCGGGCCCGCATTGTTCTGCTGGCATCCGATCGGATAGGTGCTGTATTCGGACAGATCAGGCGCCGCCTCGAACGTATGCTCGTCGGACAGATTGGTGGTGTGCGAGCGGATATACTGGCCGGTCAGCAGGAACGAGTGATCCTTCGATTCGAACTGCGCCGCGACGGCGATGCCGTTGCGCTTGCGGTCGAACTCCTGCGTCCGGTATTGGCCGCCGAGCGGCGCGTAATAGCCCGTGGTCGGATCGGCAAAACCGTCAGCGCCCGCGCTCGATGCCGCGCCGCACGGCGCGTTCGAGGCCGGAAGCGTGGTGGTATCACTATTGCCGGGCAACGGGTTGCGACAGATCGTCGTTCCGCCCTGGCTTTGATAGGTGACCAGCGTGTTGTCGCGCTGCTGGAAGTTGGTGATCTGGAGCCCATCGGCGCGGCTGCGAACGCGCGAATAGGACACGTCGCCGAGCAGCCCGAACGTGCCAAGGCCGGTTTCCCACGTATCGCTGATCAGGATCGAGCCGGTCGGCGCCCATTTCTTCTGCAGGTCACCATAGCTGCCCTCGAGATCGACGCCGGCGTGGAGCCCCTTATTGTCGAACGGCTTGCGCGTGTTGAGGTTGACCGTACCGGCCAGACCGCCTTCGATCGCGGCGGCGGTGACGTTTTTGAATACCTCGACCGAGCCGAGCAATTCGGCGGGAACGTCAGAGAAGTTGAGCGCCTGGCCACCGATACCCGCCGAAAAGGCATCGCGACCGTTGAACTCCGAGCGCACGAAATTGAGGCCACGGATCACCACGCCCGAGCCTTCGACCGAGAAGTGGTCGGGATCGTTCGACGCGGCGAAGCGGCTGATCGACACGCCGGGCACGCGCTGCAGCGCCTCGGTGACCGACCGATCGGGGAGTGCGCCGATATCCTGCGCGGTAATTGCATCGACCACGGTGTCGGAATTGCGCTTGATGTTCTGCGCGTTGGCCAAGCTCGCGCGGATGCCGGTGACGACGATATCGTCGGGGCCGCCATTGGCGCTATCGGGCGTGGCGCTGGCTTGCGCATCAGCGGTCGGCGTCGATTGCGCCGCGGCGGTCTGCGCATGCGCGGCCCCGGCCATCGCCACGCACAAGGCGCTCGCCGATGCGCCCTGCAAGAAACGTACGAAATGACTGACCATAACGGTCGACGGCGCTGCTGGGCGCATCTCAATCCTCCCCATTATCGGCGCTGTGATCGCGCCTGAACCTGAAACCGACCATCCCACACGGCCGATCCGGCAGTATGTTTGCGCTAACATTTTCGTCAAATCAATCCATCGGAATCAGAATTGTGTGACACTCCTGCAACGCTCGCCAAGGAGATTGACGCGACAATCGGAATGCGCGACGTCACGAATGTGAGCGCAACCATAAGGCGCGAAACGGGAGAGTTGGCGGTGCGCGCCACGGGTGAGCCAAGGATGCGGATAGTGGTGGTCGGCGGCGGTACCGCCGGCTGGATGACCGCGGCAGCGTTTGCGCGACTGCTGCCGGAGACGTGCTCGGTGCGACTGATCGAATCCGAGGCGATCGGCGTCGTCGGCGTCGGCGAAGCCACTTTGCCGCATATTCGCGCCTTCAACGTCCGGCTCGGTATCAACGAAGCCGAGTTCATGGCGCGCACGCGGGCGACGTTCAAGCTCGGCATCGAATTTCGCGATTGGGGCAAGATTGGCGACAGCTACATTCATCCGTTCGGTACGTTCGGCCGCGGCAGCGGCGCGATCGACTTCCATCACTATTGGACAAGGTTGCTCCGCAAAGGTGCCGAACTGCCATCGCTCGACACCGTCTCCTACGCCTGCGCGCTGGCGCGCGCCGGTCGCTTCGCACACCCCGACCCGGACGGGCGGCAACTCGCCGGGACCTTCGGCTATGCGTATCAATTCGACGCCTTGCTGTTTGCGCCGTACCTGCGCGGCATCGCCGAGGAAATGGGGGCACGGCGCACCGAGGGAAAGGTAACGCGGGTCGAACGCGATGGCGAAAGCGGGGACATCGCCGCGATCGTGCTCGACGATGACGAGCGGATCGAAGGCGACCTGTTCATCGATTGCTCGGGGTTCCGCGCGCTGCTGCTTGGCAGAGCGCTCGAAGAACCGTTCGAGGATTGGTCGCGCTGGCTGCCGACCGACCGTGCGGTGGCAATGCCGTGCCGCACCCGCACGGCGATGACGCCCTATACCAGCGCGATCGCGATGCCCGCCGGGTGGCGTTGGCGGATCCCGCTGCAGCACCGCACCGGCAACGGCTATGTCTATGCCAGCAGCTTCGTCTCGGACGATCAGGCGCAGGCTGCGCTCGAGGCGGCGGTCGAGGGCGAGGCGATCGCCTCGCCACGCCTGCTGCACTTCAAGGCCGGACGGCGGCGGCGCAGCTGGGTCGGCAATTGCGTCGCGATCGGCCTTGCCAGCGGATTCCTCGAGCCGCTCGAGTCGACCAGCATCTATCTCGTCCAGCAGGCGATCACGACGCTGATCGAGCTGTTCCCCGAGCGCCACATCGCGGAATCAGACCGCGACGAATTTAACCGTATCATCGATCTGGAATATGACCGGATCCGCGATTTTCTGATTCTGCACTACCATGCCACCACACGCAGCGATTCCGCCTTCTGGGACTATGTCCGCACGATGCCGATCCCCGATAGCTTGGCCGAGAAGCTGGCGCTGTGGCGTGAACGCGCGCGCGTGGTTAAATATCGCGAGGGCGTGTTCCTCGAGGCGAGCTGGATCGCGGTCTATCTCGGACAAGGCATCGTGCCGAACGGATGGGATCCGCGCGCTGACACGGCCTCGGCCGAAACGCTCGCGCACAGCCTCGAGATATTGCGCGCCGCGATCGCCAGCGACGTCGCGGGACGGCCAGACCACCGCGCTTTCATCGAGCGCTATTGCGCGATCGCGCAGGCCGCATGACGGGGTCGGCGCCGCTCCGCCGCGTGCTCGTCGCCGGAGGCGGTATAACCGCCTGGTGCGCTGCTGCCGCGCTCAAGCGTCGTGCGCCGTTTCTCGAGGTGACGCTGCTGGCCGTCGCCCCGTCGCCCGACGCGCTGGCTGACCGAATTGCGTGCACCCTGCCATCGCTGCTCGGCTTCCATGGCGATCTCGGCATCGGGGCGGAGGACGGCATCGTCCGCACCGGGGCGGGTTATCGGCTTGGCACGCTGTTCTCCGGCTGGGCAACCGGGCTGCCCGATTACGTCCATGCCTATGGCGGTTATGGGCGTGCGTTCGGAGCGACCGCTTTCCATCTGCACTGGCTGCGTGCGCTGCGAGACGGTCAAAGCGACGCGTTCGACCGCTATTCCCCGGCGGCGATGCTCGCGCGCGCCGGCCGATTCATGCCGGCGACGCCCGAAACGCCGTTCGCCAACCACGAATATGGCCTGACGCTCGACATGCGGCGCCACGCGACGATGCTGCGCGCCTTCGCGCTGCATGTCGGCGTGCGGGAGATGTGCGGCGATATCGCGCGCGTCGACGTGGATTCGCGCGGGATCGTCGAGCGGGTGAGCTGTACCGACGGCACCGCCTTGACCGCCGATCTGTACATCGACGCGACCGGTCCGGAAGCACGGCTGCGCGGCGCGATCGACGCCGCGCGAGACGCGTGGAGCGCCTGGCTTCCGTGCGACCGCGTTCTGCTGGCGGAATCCGTGATGCCGGTCGAACCGACAGTGCTCACCACGGTCACCGCGCATACGGCCGGGTGGCGCTGGACCAGCGGCGTGCAAAGCGGCCTGACCTATGCTGCGAGCCATCTTAGCGATGCCAAGGCCGAGCGCATCCTGCGGAACGCGAGCGGCGCGACCCCTGAGGCACCGATTCGAGTGCGCCCGGGAACGCGCCGCACACCGTGGCGCGGCAATTGCGTCGCGATCGGCGACGCCGCGACCGAGGTCGAACCCCTCGAATGGTGCAATCTGCATCTCGCGCTGAGCGCGATCGACCGGCTGGTCGCGATGCTCCCCGGCGCCGCCCCGACCCCGGTAGAAACCGCCGACTATAATCGCCAGGCGCTCGCCGAGGCCGAGCGCGTGCGCGACTTCCTCGCGGCGCATTATCGCACCGCGAAACGCGACGATCCGCTGTGGCGCGCCGTCGCCGCCAGTGACCCACCGACGAGCCTGGCACACACGCTTGCCCAGTTCGCCGAGCGAGGCCGGCTCCCGTTCTACGAAGAAGAGACCTTTGCCCGCGACAGCTGGGCGGCGGTGCTGCTCGGCCAGGGTTTCCTGCCGCGACGGATCGACCCGCTGGTCGCCGCCGTTCCCGCAGCCGCCGCCCAGGCTGCGATGGCGCGCCATCATGCCGAAATCGCCGCGGCCGTGCCGCGCGCGCCGACTCACGCCGCGTTTCGCGCGGCCCAGACAAGACAGATTTGCACATGAACGAGCATTCGATCCGCCGTGTCGTTATCGTCGGGGGTGGTACGGCCGGCTGGATGGCCGCTGCCGCCTTCGCGCGGCTGCTCAACAATGGCTATACCGAAGTCACATTGGTCGAATCCGAGGAGATCGGCACCGTCGGCGTCGGCGAGGCGACGATCCCGCCCCTGATCAATTTCAACCAGATGCTCGGGCTCGACGAGAACGCCTTCCTCGCGGCGACCGCCGGGACCTATAAGCTCGGCATCGAATTCGTCGACTGGGGCGCGCGCGGCGAACGCTATTTCCACCCGTTCGGTACCTATGGACACGATCTGCAGGGGGTGCACTTCCACCAACTGTGGTTGCGCGAGAAAGCGCGGCGGTCGATTCCCGACATCGCGGCCTGGTCGATGAGCTCGGTTGCCGCCGCGCACGGCAAGTTCGGTCGACCCAAGGACGATGCCCGATCGCCGATTCGCGAGCTGTTCTACGCCTTCCATTTCGACGCCTCGCTCTACGCGCGGCACCTGCGCGACTATGCCGAGCAGCGTGGGGTGACGCGGACCGAGGGCAAGATCGCCACCGTCGACCTGAGACCTACCGACGGCTTTGTCGAAGCGGTAACCCTTGACGACGGTCGGCGCGTCGCCGGCGACCTGTTCATCGATTGCTCGGGATTCCGGGGGTTGTTGATCGAGGAAGCGCTCGAGACCGGATACGAAAGCTACCAGCACTGGCTGCCGTGCGACCGCGCGGTCGCGGTGCCGTGCTCCCTGCCCAATCAGGCCGAGCCCGACCCGTTCACGCGCTCGACCGCCCGCGCCGCCGGATGGCAATGGCGCATCCCGCTGCAGCATCGCATGGGCAACGGGCTTGTCTATTGCAGCGATTTCTTGAGCGATGACGAAGCCGAAGCGCAGCTGCTCGCCAACCTCGAGGGCGAGGCGCTCGCGCCGGTGCGGCGGTTGCGTTTCACCGCCGGGCGGCGGCGCGAAAGCTGGAACCGCAACGTGGTCGCGCTCGGGCTGGCGGGCGGCTTTATCGAACCGCTCGAATCGACCAGCATCCATCTCGTCCAGGCGGCGCTCCAACGGCTGATCGCCTTGTTTCCTGACAAGCGCTTCGATCCCGTCGAATGCAGCGAGTTCAACCGCCAGATGCGCGATCTCTACGAGGACATTCGCGACTTTATCATCCTCCATTACAAGGCGACGCGTCGCGACGACTCACCATTCTGGGACCGGGTGCGGACGATGCCGATCCCCGACAGCCTGCAGCGCAAGATCGACCTGTTCGCCGGCAAGGGTCGCCTGTTCCGCGAAGGGTACGACCTGTTCAGCAACCCGAGCTGGGTCGCGGTCTGTCTGGGACAGGGGGTGGTGCCGCAGTCGTGGGAGCCCGCAGCCGATGCGCTCGACGAGAACAAGGTCGCCGCCGCGCTCGAGCAGATGCGCCGTGGCTATCTCGACACGGCGCAGCGCATGCCGACACATGGCGATTTCCTGCGCATGACCGCGCCGTCGCCGTTGGCGGCGCGCGTAGCGGCACCACCGCCGCCCGCGCCTGCCACGGACGTACCGTATTTCTCCTTTACCGCTGACTCCCCGTTCGATGTCGGGGGCAGCGGCGGAGGCTCGCCGCTGTGACACCCGCCCCGATTGCCGAACGACACGGCATCGACCGCGCACGCTTTGACGCCGAGATCCGCCCGGCGGCGCAACCGGTGGTCCTGCGCGGACTCGCCGCCGACTGGCCCGCAGTGCGGGCAGCGCGCGAGTCGGACGAAGCACTGGTCGGCTATCTGAAGCGTTTCAGCCACGACGAAGCGGTCGGCGCGATCGTCGGCACGCCCGAGATTGCGGGGCGGTTCTTCTATACCGACGACCTGACCGCGCTCAATTTCACCCGCGGGCGCTCGCCGCTCGCGCCGTTTCTCGACCGGCTGCTGCGCGACCGCGCGGCATCCGCGCCCTATGCGATGGCGGTACAGTCGATTCCCGCACCCGACTTGCTGCCGGGATTCGCCGCGGACAACGCGATTGACCTGGTTGATCGCGCCGTCGTGCCGCGGCTGTGGCTCGGCAATGCGATCCGCGTCGCGACGCATTACGATCTGATGGAGAATATCGGCGTGGTCGTTGCCGGGCGGCGGCGCTTCACGCTGTTCCCGCCCGACCAGGTCGCAAACCTCTACATGGGCCCATACGAGCTGACCCCGGCCGGCACACCGATCAGCATGGTCGATCCCGACGCGCCCGATCTTGCGCGCTATCCCCGCTTCGCCGACGCGCTGGCGCATGCGCAAAGCGCAACGCTCGAGCCTGGGGACGCGCTCTACATCCCGTTTCATTGGTGGCACGCGGTCGCCTCGCTCGCGCCGGTCAACGTGCTTTGCAATTACTGGTGGAATCCCGCGCCCGCGCTGGCGAGCCCGTACGACGCACTTCTGCTCTCGCTTTACGCGCTGCGCGCGCTGCCCGACGACCAGCGCGCGGCATGGCGGACGATGTTCGATCATTTCGTCTTCCAGACGCAGGGCGATCCGGTGGCGCATCTCCCGCCCGAGATCCGCGGCGTATTGGGCGAGGCGGATCCCGCGGGGTTTGAGCGGATGCGCGCGACGTTGCTGCAAAGTCTGGGACGGCCCGGCGGCTAGGCGCGCGTTAGCATGCCGATCAGGAACTGCCGGATCTTTCCGGTGCGCGCGCCGCTGGGCGCGCCGAGGATGCCGCGCGCCGCCTCGGGCAGATGGTCGCCCGCGCGCGCCGCGTCGGGCGCGAAGACGAGATGCTCGTACCAGCTCCGCCACGCCGTCTTCTCCGCCGGCGGGAGATCGCGCACCGCGCCGATTGCGTGGACCAAGGCGAGGAACGCCGCGCTGGAGCGATGCTCCCACCAATAATTGACCAGCACATTGAGCCGATCGAACGCCCGAACATGATGCCACCACAAAGGCGGGATGAAGATCGCGTCGCCCGGCTCCAGATCGGCGACACTCGCGTGCGCCAGCGCTTCGGCGAAGCGCGGATAGCGCTGCAGATCCGGCGCGTCGGGATCGACCAGGCTCGACGGCGGACCGGCCAGCGTATGATCAAGCGGGCCGACATAGAGATTCTCGAATTGCTCGGGCGGGAACAGCGTGAAGCGCCGACGTCCGGCCACGACGCAGGCGATGTTGATCGACGCGTCGTAATGCGTCGCGATCCGCGTCGCATTGCCGATCCACAGGCGCGCCGGGGCGTCGATACCGAGGCCGAGCGGATTGTCGGTTTCCCACCCCGGCAGATGCTCGGGCGCGGTCGCGGCATTGGCATAGAGCGCGTGCGGCCGGGGCGTTTCCGCTTCCGAAAAGCGCAGCAATTCCGCGACGAGCGCGCCGATCGGCACCTGTTGCCGATGGAAGTTGAAGCCGGTCAGCGTGTCGTCGGCGTAGAAGAAGCGGCCCTCAATCTCGGGCGCGCCGATCAGCACTTCGAGCGGTTTGGCAGCCGCGCCCGCGCTCTGGCCAAACGCGGCGAGATATTCTGCCATTGCGCGGTCGCCGCCGCGCCCCGCAGCCACCGCGCGCCACCGCGCGACCTGCCCGCGCAGGATCACCGGGCGGTAGTCGGTCGCGATCTCGCGTCCGAATGTCTCGGCATCGACCGCCGGACGTTCGACGACGCGGCGCGCGGTAGCGGCGGGGGGAAGCGCTGGCCTCATCGCGCCACGATAGCGGGCATCGACGGATTTCGACACCCCGCGGTTGCTTGACACCGAGGACCAAAACTATTGATACCGCTATCAAAGACAGAGCAGAGGATGCCATGCGGATGTGGAGGATGGCGACGGCCGGCGTTTTGGCGCTTGCCCTGACAGGCACGTCGGGCGGCGCCGCGGCACCGCGCCCGCAAATCGCGCTGACATTCGACGATCTGCGGGCGCACGGGCCGCTTCCCGCTGGCGGTGACCGGGCGGCGATCGCCGCCGAGATCATCGCCGCGCTTGCGACGCATCACGCACCAGCCTTCGGTTTCCTGAACGGCGGGTTCGGCGCGGGCGACCCTGCCTCGCCCAAGGTCCTGGCGGCATGGCATGCCGCGCGCCTGCCGATCGGCAACCACACCTTCAGCCATCTTAACCTCGAGACGGTCGGCGCCGCCGCTTTCCTTGCGGACGCTAAGCGCAATGAAGGGCCGCTCGCCGCCGCGGCTGGCGCGCAGGATTGGCGCTGGTTCCGCTACCCCTTCCTATCCGAGGGCAGCGATCCGGCGGCGCGCGATACTGTGCGCGCCGCGCTGCGCCGCGAGGGCTACCGCATCGCCGCGGTGACGATGAGCTTTGGCGACTATGCGTGGAACGACGCTTATGCGCGCTGTGTCGGCAAGCGCGACGAAGCCGCGATCGGCGCGCTCGAGACCAGCTATCTCGCCGCGGCGCGCGCGCAGGCGCTTCGGTCGCGCGCGTTGGCGCAGCGCGCACTCGGGCGGGACATCCCGTACGTGCTGTTGATGCATCTTGGCGCCTTCGACGCGCGAATGCTGCCGCGCCTGCTGACGCTGTACGAGACGATGGGGTTCGGCTTCACCGCCCTGCCCTCGGCCGAAACCGACCCCTTCTATGCCGCCGCGCGCGATCTGTCGCTACCCGGACCAAGCCCGACGCTCGAGGCCGCGGCGCGCGCCAAAGGCCTGCCGATCCCGGTCAACGCCGCGCTGCCCGCAGCGACAATCTGCGCGTGACGATCGTAGTGGAGAGGAGTGTCGAATGAGGCATTTTTGGAGATCAGCGCTGGCCGCGTGTTGCGCGCTGTTCCCGGCGGCAGCAGGCGCGGCGCCGGCGCACGACGCGTTCGGCGCCGCCGCGCACCTGCATCGCGGCGTGAATGTGCTCGGCTATGATCCGGTATGGAAGGACCCGTCGCATGCCCGTTTTCAACCACGCCACTTCGCAATCATCCGCAAAGGCGGGTTCGACTTCATCCGCCTCGTGTTGCAAGCCTTCAGCCATATGGACGCCGAAAACCGGCTCGATCCGCAATGGCTCGCGACGCTCGACCGCGTCGTGCGCCAAGCGCACGCCGCTGGGCTTTCGGTGATCATCGACGAACATGATTTCAACGCTTGTTCGGACGATCCCGCCGCCTGTCTGCCCAAGCTCACGGCCTTTTGGCAGCAGATCGGCACACGCTTCAAGGATGCGCCGGACAGCGTGCTGTTCGAGCTGCTCAACGAACCCCACGGCAAGCTCGACGCGGCGCAGTGGAACCTGCTGCTCACCCAAATCATCCCGGTGGTGCGCGCCACCAATCCCAGGCGCACACTGGTGGTCGGCCCGACCAACTGGAACAGTCTGGCCAAACTCGGCGAGCTCAGGCTCCCTGCCGACGATCGCAACATTCTCGTGACGTTCCATTATTACGAGCCGTTCCGATTCACGCATCAGGGCGCATCCTGGACCGACAACCGCACGCTCCACGACATTCCGCTGACGGCTGCCGACGAAACGCGGATCGGGACCGATCTCGACAGCGTCGCAGCGTGGAGCAAGGCCAATGCGCGGCCGGTACTGCTCGGCGAATTCGGCGCGTTCGACAAAAGCGGCACACCGATCGCCGACCGTTCGCGCTACACCGCGACCGTCCGCCGCGACGCCGAGGCGCATGGCTTTCCTTGGGCCTATTGGCAGTTCGACAGTGATTTCATCGTCTATGACATCGATCATGATCGCTGGGTCGAGCCGATCCGCCAGGCGCTGACCGGCGCGCTTTGAGCATCGGGGCCGTGATGGCCGGCTCATCAATCCCCGGCCACATAGGATCCTTCGGCATGACTTTGAAGCTGCCGAGCCTCGCCCGATCCTCACCCCGGGCTTCACTCTTATGACGTGGAGCGACGTTCGCTCGGCAACCGAGCAATGATTGGATTCGCTCAACTTCCGCCGCAACAATCCAATAAAAGACACAGGTGGTCGCGTTAAACGAGCGGCTCTTTTAAAGACCGACGGCGCAGGCTTGCAAGCCAGGAATCGGCGCGCAGCGAACGTTTCAGAAGCACCCCACGAACGTCCGCTTTCCCTAATCGCCGCGCCAAAGCGGCCATTCCGGTTTCCACCCATATTACCAAAGTGCAGCTGGGCCGCATTCGCCGATTTCACATATGCGAGCCCGCTTGGCAGTCGCGCCACGGCGGACGCTTTCAAGAAGACGCTCATTCCGAATATGCGGCATTGTCCAACCGAGAAACGTACGCGCCGACGTTGACACTATCTCTGCACCAGGTTTTGCGTTTCGCAAGTCCACTTGCTACCCAGCGAATGTATCGGCATCATAGTTCTGCGTTGCGGAATTTTGGCCGTCGCAACGTGGAGATATCCGCCAAGCATTATGAACGCCGGTCCGCAAAGGACGGGCGGCCGCACCGGTCAAGGGCGCCTTTCGGCGGCTGGACGACGGCACAGCGATGGAGCCAACGAGGCTGGTTTATTCCGGCCGACTTGGTGTCGCCTGCTCGAGACCGCCGGTGCCGTCTACTGCCCGCAATATGCTTCGCGCCCAGCCGCCGGACGCGTGCGCGTCAGACGCGACAATGGAAGAACTGTACGTGGCGGAAGGGCCGCGACTATTACGATATTTTCAGCGCAGGACCGGCAATAGTCATAGTGCCCCCGATCTCGTGCAAGACGCCTTCGTGCGGTTCGCCAGCGCGGAACAGGTGCCACATCTCGTCAATCCGGCAGCGTATCTACAACGGATCGCGCGGAACCTGCTGATTGATCGCGCGCGCAGGGCACACGAACGTGAGGTCTTCGTCCCGCTGGAGGAGTGGGATGCCGGGACGCCCCCGGATCAAGAAGACCCCCTCGTCGTCCGCGATGCGTTGCGCCGCTACGAGGAAGCGATCGCCGCCTTGCCAGAACGGACGCGCATGGTCTTTCTGCTAAAGCGGGCCGACGATCTGACCTATCCGCAGATTGCCAAACGGTTGGGCATCACGCTGTGGACAGTTCAATATCATATGAAGCGCGCCCTCACGCATCTCGACCGAATGCTCAACCATGATGACTGATCAAACCACACCAGACCCCGAGACAGAACGCATTCGCGCAACCGCGGCGGCTTGGATTGTGCGGCTGGAACATCGCCAATCGCCGCGCCTAGAACGGAACCTAGAGCGCTGGCTTGCGGCTGACCCGCGACA
Source organism: Sphingomonas sp. PL20 (assembly GCF_017875905.1). Lineage (NCBI taxonomy): Bacteria > Pseudomonadati > Pseudomonadota > Alphaproteobacteria > Sphingomonadales > Sphingomonadaceae > Sphingomonas > Sphingomonas sp. PL20. The sequence continues at coordinate 4,324,150 of NZ_JAGINH010000002.1, forward strand.
TACGCTCGCATATCGACGCATGACGCAGCGTTTTGAAGGGGCCCGGGTGCTTCGCGGATCACAGCGGTATGCGGCACGGCCTCCGGCGGCGCGGCGGCGCTCTGTTTCTACCATGGCGGCAGCAGCGGCCCTCACCGTTGTCGCGCTTGCGTTGATCCTGCTCCTGCCCAGATTTCAGCAATCGTTGCCGAGCGCGGGGATCGACCGATCACGGACAGCTGTAGCCGTCGGCGCAAGCCGCTTCGTCGCGCAAGGGCGGCGGATAGCTGCACCCGCTACCTCCATCAACGCGGTCGGGCTCGAGGACGGATCGGTCGTCACTCTCGACAGCGCCAGCGCCGTCCAAGTGGCATTCGCGCATGACGCTCGGCACGTTACTCTGCTGCGTGGCCGCGCGCGGTTCGAAGTCGCGCATGATGGCCGGCCTTTCACCGTGTTCGCTGGCGGCGGCTCGGTGACGGCACGCGGCACGATCTTTGATGTAGCGCTCAGTCCGCAGGGTCGCGTCGCCGTCATTCTGATACGAGGCTCAGTCGATGTCGTCCCGTCGGCCGCCTCCACTTCCCCCCGACGCGACGACGTGCTCGTCCGCCGGCTCGCACCCGGAGAGACGACCGATTATGTCAGTGGCACGCTGCTTGGTGCATCTGCAGCGACCCCCACGGCCGATCCGCAGTGGAGCGATCATGCAGTCGATTTTGACAATGTTTCACTTCGTTACCTTCTCGAGCGCGGCAATCAGGGCGCCGGTCCACCGATCACAGTGAGCGATCCGGCGCTGCAGCAACTGCGTGTGTCAGGTCGCTTCGATCTTGCAGACCGCAAACGTCTGGCGCGAAACCTTGCGACCCTGTTCGATCTCCACGTCGATATGCGGAGGAACGCGATCGAGATCCGGCGCTGATTCGAAATATTTCTTAGTCAACTACTCGGACAATCATGCGCCACGTCGTGCCCCCAAATACAATGGGGGATGAAGCATGAATTCCAGAACTTATGTGGCCACGCTGGCGAGTACCGCGCTCCTTGCCATTGCCACCCCAGCCATGGCGCGGGCCCCGGTCATCGCACATTATGATCTGCCAGCGCAGGATCTCGGCAGCTCCCTGCGGGATATCGGCCGAATCGCCCATGTTGAGATCATGTTCTCCCCAACCGACGTTGCCGGGCTAAGCGCCCCAGCGATCCGAGGCGATCTAACCATCGCTGAAGCGATCAACCGGCTGCTCGGCGCCACCGGCCTGGTAGCGACCTATGCCAATGGATCGGTCATCATCAGGGGGCGTTTGGCCGCGGCAGGTACCGAAGCGACGGACATCATCGTAACGGGTAGTCGCATTCGCGGTGCACCACCGACGGCACCCGTCACGACAATGACATCGCAGGATATCCGCCGCGCCGGTCAAGCCGACCTAGGCGAAGCGTTACGAAGCTCGCCCCTGAATTTCGCGGGCGGCCAAAGTCCAGGGATCGGTACAAATCAGGGGGCGGCGAACGTCAACGCCAATGGCGCGTCTTCGGTCAATCTGCTCGGCCTGGGGCCGAATGCGACGCTAACTTTGCTGAACGGAAGCAGGCTTAGCTACACCGGCATCAACGCCGGGGTCGATATCAGCGCTATCCCTGCCGTTGCGGTCGACCGTGTCGAGATCGTCACCGATGGTGCCTCTGCGATCTACGGAGCAGACGCCGTGGCTGGCGTCGTCAACGTCTTCCTCCGCCGCAACTACCAGGGGCTGTCGGTTCAAGGCACTCTGGGAGGCGCGACCGACGGTGGCGATTTCCAGCAGCATTATAGCGCGGTCGGTGGCCGCACGTGGAAGGGTGGCGGCGTGCTGGCGGTCTACGACTATCTCGCAAATTCCGCGATCGCAGCCGGCGAACGGTCGTACGCCACCAAGATGGCAACGGATTCGACCCTTTACCCGAGGATCGGGAGAAACAGCGGCCTGGTCAGCCTGTTTCAGGAGGTTGGCGCGCTGACCGCCAATGTCGACCTCCTCTACAAGAATGGTCGTCAGGACATCGTTCAGGGCTATGTTACCGGCCAGCCGCATACCGTCAGCGGCGCCGACGCCCGCGCGAATACGTACAATTTTGTCGTGGCACCGACCGTTACCGCCCGACTTGGCGCAGGGTGGACCGCGCGCTTTGTGTCGTCCTATGGCTTCGACAAGTCGCGCATCAATTCCAACAACTTCGCGGCCAACCGGCTCAGTTCGACCAGCGGTCGTCGTTACGACAACGATGCCCTTTCGGTCGAAATTAATGCTGAGGGACCGCTCTTTGAACTGCCGGCCGGTGCCGTCAGGGCCGCCGTCGGAGGAGGCTATCGCCAAACCGGTATTGAACTCGTCAGCGTCACAGGCGGCGTAACCGGCAGTGCCTTCAATCGCCATCGCGACAACCGCTTTGGCTATGCCGAAGTGTATGTCCCGCTCGTGGCCCCCGCCTCGGAATCGCGTTTCGGCCAGTCGCTCTCGCTGACAGGCGCCTTCCGCTATGAAGCCAATTCGGGAGTGGGGTCAGTCGCGCTTCCCAAGGCCGGTTTCGTCTATACGCCGATTGCCGGGATCACCTTGAAGGGAAGCTGGGGCCGATCGTTCCGGCTGCCCACGCTCTATCAGCAGTATTCCGGCTATTCGTCCGTCCTTTTGCCGGTCGCGGCGTACGCGCGCGGCTTCCCGACGGGGTCGAACTTCATCGTGCTGGTAGGCGCTGGGCCGAACATGAAGCCCGAGCGCTCGGAAAACTGGACTCTGTCGGCCGAGTTCAAGCCATCCTCCTTCCCACGCTTCTCCGGGACGATCAGCTATTTCAATTTCGACTATACGGATCGCGTGGCGACGCCGGTCACCTCGACGGTGGGCGGACTCAACAATCCCCTTTACGCCAATCTGGTAACACTCAATCCGTCACCGGCCCTGCAGCAGGGTCTGAACACAGGCGCTACGATCGGCCTGCAGAACGGCACAAGTCTCCCGTATAATCCCAGCACGGTGGTGGCGATCTTCGATGAGCGCGACCGCAATGTCGCCCGGCAAAATTACCATGGATTGACCGCGTCCGCGCGCTACACGCTCGGGAACAAGGATCGTCAGAAGCTCGATCTCAGTCTTGATGGAACCTGGATCGAGAGCAAGCAGCAGTTGGTAGCGGGCCTACCGTACACGCCGCTTGCCGGGACGATCTTCAATCCTCCCCATCTCAAGGGGCGCCTCGGCGCCACGTATTCGACACCACGGTTTTCGCTTTCGGGCTTTGCCAACGTGTCGTCGGATTTGACCGATCGGCGCACGGCCAAAGTCTACACTACCAACGGGCCTATAACCTTCGATCTTACCAGCATCGTGCAAGCCGGTGGCGGCTTCGAATTGGGTGCGACCATCAACAATCTGTTCAACGCCAAGCCGCCGATCATCGTCACCGGTTCGCCGTACGAGACGACGTTCGACAGCACCAATTTCTCGCCAATCGGTCGGTTCATCTCCATTTCTCTACGCAAGGCCTGGTAAGATGATGCGCCATATCATCTTCGCGACAGCCATCGTCGTTGCGGCGATGCCGCCCAGTCTCGCGCGTGCGGAGGATGTCGAACAACCATCCCGCTGGACGATCGAGCGCATTCTTTCGATTCCAGAGATCAAGGATGTGGCAGTGTCGCCGGCCGACGAATCGGTTGCTTACGTCGCGCGCCGGTCGAATCTCACGCTCGACCGTCCGGATTACGAGCTTCATCTTGTCTCTGCTGACGGCCGGACGGACCGGATCTTCGCTCGCTCGACATGGCTCGATCGGCTTCGATCGATTCCGAACAGCCCGGACTGGAGCGTACTCGCCGATTTTGGCCATGGCGTGCAACTCTACCAAGTCAGCAATAACGGCACTCACCGCCCACTTGTCGTCAGCAGCGTGACCGCACTGGTTGGCAGCGCCGATGGCGCAAGTTACGGATTCACCAACACCGTGCCGCTCCGCTTCGGCGTGGTATCGTATGACTGGTCTCCCGATGGCAGGCACCTCCTCTATGCAACGCTGGAGACCAAACGGGCCGCACGAAAGGTGTCGACGAACGAGCTGGTGACCGCGGCCAGTGCCCTCCGCAGATGGGCCCCCGAGCAGATCGTACGATATTTCCTAAGGACCGGTTCGAATCCCGCATTGCCGGTCGTGACACGGTCAAGCGACGACAAGATCGCGCGCTATCTGGGCGCGCTTCCCGACTGGGGGGTGGATTATCTCGACTACGGTATTCAGGGGGACGATCGAAACGATCCACAGGTCCAGCGTCTTCGCTTCGATTTCCGCAGCGGGCGCTCCTCTCCCGCTCCGATCGGTTCGGCAGCAAATTATCGCGAAACCGTCGTCGGGCCGCATGGCGGCACGCTTGGCGTTGCGAGGGTCGATGGCGTTCGACGGCTGTCGGAACATCTGCCCGATGGTCAGTCTATCGATTACGGCCCGACGACCGCTTCGTTGTCGGATCTACGCTCTCCAGGGAACTGGCGCTCGCCCGACGGCGCTTTCGCAATTGTCGCGGTTCGTCTGAACGAACAACCACGATACGCTCTGCTGCGAATCGACCGTGGCGGCGCCACGAAGCTCATCCAGGTTCCAGAAAGCCTCACCCATTGTGCCTTCACCCCTAGCGCGACCGATGGAGTCTGCGTTCGTGAGGGCGTCGTTATGCCCCCGCAATTGGTTCGGGTGTCCAGTTCGACCGGCGCAATTTCGCCCCTCCACGCGCTTTCCGGCCCCTTCGCGAGTGTAGAGCCGCTACGCGCGGAAGCCCGGACCTGGACGAATGACCTTGGATACAAAGCGACGGGCTTCATACTTTACCCCAGGCACTATCAGCCGGGGTCGCGCTACCCGGCCATCCTCGTGACGCATGGGTCGGACGCCGATCAGCGCTTCGGATCGGAAGATTTGCAATGGAGCTACCCTGTGCAGCTGTTTGCCGAAAAGGGGTATGTCGTCCTGTTGGTGAATGCCCCTTACCCCACACAAAGCCCGGTGCTCGAGGAAGCCATTGCCGACTGGAATGCGTGCGGGGACCGCCTTCCACCACGCGAGCTTCAGCGAAGGATTTGGCTGAACACTCTCGAGGCGTTCAAGTCGGTCGTACAGCAAACCAGTCGCGAAGGGTTGGTCGATGCGGCACGCGTCGGGATCGCCGGCTACAGCGCGGGCTCCCAAGCTGCGAATGTTGCGGTCACACAAGCCGACCTTTTCAAAGCCGCATCGAGCGGCGATGGCGGATTTCTCGAGCCCGCCTCCTATCGCTACACGTCCTGCAGCTACCGCGCCGTCTACGGCGGCCCCCCGGGTGATCCCGCAGCCGCTGCGAACTATGCGGCGCTCACGCCATCGTACAGGGCGAGGTTCGCAAACGCCGCGATCCTGCAGCAGGTCGCCGAACCGCGTCCCGGCGCGATCGACTTTTTCCAGGCACTGCGCGCGGCTGGCAAACCGGCAGAAATCACGCTCTATCCCGGCGAAACGCCCGCGTCGGATGAGACGCATCTCTTTCATGTCCCTTCGAATCGACGCTTGGCGATGGAGGAAAACCTGGAATGGTTCGACTTCTGGTTGCGGGACATGCCGCCGCCCGGCCACCAGAGCGAGCGACGCAAACGATGGGAGGGAATGCGTCAGAAGCCAACCGCGGGGCCTCTCTCGTCGACGTCACACCCATGAACGGGCCCAATGTTCTGCCGCGACCAGTGACAGGAGCCGCCGAGGGGCGACGGGATCGCTCTCGTCGCTGATCGAAGGCGCAGTGCTTGGCCACGCAGGATCGAGAATTCCGAGTTCACGAAGCGCGCCAGCCTCCAGACTCGCACGGACGTAGCGTTCATGATGTCGGTAGATCTGATCCATGAATCCGCTCGGCCCGCCTTTCGAGCGGCGGTCCAGCACCGCGTTGGGCAACGTTCCCCGGAATGCTCGACGCGCGACCGACCGATCTACGCCGCCGCTGATCCAGGCCCAGGATGGTATGCAAAGACAGAGCTCGACTATGGGCTGGGCCAGCAGCGGCGCGATCGAGGGCGGGTGCGTCCTGCGACTGTGAAAGCCGTCATTGCCCTGCGCGCGCGCGATCATCCGAACGTGAGACAGCTTTCCCGGCCGCACTGCGCCAGGTGGCTCCAGCCAAGGGTGCGTAGGCAGGGCGTCCAGCGCACGTTTCAAGCCCCGCGGATCAAGGAACGTCGCATCTCCTGAGCCATGAACACTCCCGCCCGATTTGCTGAGCCGCGAGAGTGTCAATCGTAGGATCGTGCCGATATCCGCACCGGTCAGATGCGCGATGTCGAACGTCGTACGGATGATCGCACTCGGCGAAGACCACGTGACCAATCGATCAACCAATGGCGTCGCCGAACGCATCAGGCAGAAGACATTGTCGCCACCATTACCGGAAAAGAATGCGTCGATCGGTCGCACGCCCTTCGCCCTGTCCCGCGCCGCGGCGATCGCCTGCGCGTAATGCGCGGTGAAAGGCACCGGGACGTGCGATACGACAGGGGCGGCGATGTCGATATCTTCCAAGCTGAAATGATCAATCTGCCACGCCATTCCGAACGCTGACACAACGCGCTCGGCGTACGCGCGCTCGTCGCTATCCGCATCTTCCCCGACCATCGTGTGACCGCAGATCCGCGCGGAGGAGCTAGCTAGTCCGGCGCCAACAACGCTCGAATCTAGGCCGCCAGACGCCCCGATCAAAACAGAGTGGAAACAACTGCCCAGCGCGCTAATCGTGTCGAGCACGGTCGATCGAAAGCGCTCGGGATCATAATCACGCGGATTCGCATCCTTTGTCGCATGGTCCCATGGGGACCACAGCACATGGGTCGACGGCGCCCCAGCGCGCAGGCGCATTGCATGTCCCGGAATCAGGACGCGAACGCCCGCGATGCATGTCTCGGGACCGCCGTGCCGCGGCTGAAACAAATGCGCGGTCAGCAGGTCCGCATCGACGCGAAGGCCGTCTTCCCTCGAGAAGGGGGCCCTTTCCATCTCGGTTGCGAGATAAACGCGCCTTCCATCGCTTCGCCAGTACACCGGGATCGCGCCAGACGGATCCCGGATGATCTCCAGCTGCCCGTCCGTCGCCTCCACGACGGCCACATAGCCGCCCCAAAAGTCCCGAACGAGGCTACTCCCCGAAGATCCGTGGATCCGAAAAATCTCGTCGGGCGTGAGTTTGAAAACCCGCCGGCTCGGCTGCGAGCGCGTGAAGAGATGGCCGATCACCACGCCATAATCCCCGATGTCGACGACATGGTCGGTTGCCCAAACCTTTGTTCCGCTCCGCGAGAACACCAGCGACATCCCCTCGGCCGCGTCCAGCGAAGAGCCGGGGTAAGCCGAATCCTCGACGCCGCACACGATCAGGAAATTCGGCGCCGTCATAAGGCGAAGATCGGCTGAAACGCGCGCGCGCGATCGAGGGGATCGCTGACCACGCGATTTTCGCACTGGACCCAGCAATGCGCTGCAAAAGGCAGCCGGACGCCAATGATCAGTGTCGCGTCGTGGCCGTATCGCCCGAGAATCGAGACAATCGCGATGCTTCTCGCCACGCATTGATCCAGCGACGGCAGCAGCAGTCGGGTTCGTACGAATGCCGAGGATACGTCGGCCTCTGTTACGTGTGTGGCGAATCGGATCACTCGAGATGGGGCGTCGCTGCGAGCGCGCAGCGTCTTCAGAACGCCGGGCAGTCTCTGCCGACGGAGCGCCCGTCTGGCTACGATTTGCGCGTGGATCGCCCCAAGGGTCAGCCTGCGCGAAGGGAAAGGTTGCAAGCCATCTTCATAGCTCACCTCCGCGCTTTGGGGGCCGGGTTCGAACTTCACCGTACTCGCATCATGCACGAGACCTGCTTTGATAAGCGGAGCTACCCCGCCCGAAGTCGATTCATTATCCCACAAAGTTCGAAAATTCTCGGCTGCCGGACCTCGCAGTAAGAGATAGCGCCCTCTTGCGACGTCGAATAGTATCGGCGCTTCTCCTACAACTGTTCCATAAATATGATCGGCCAGCCTAAGCATGATTGTTCCTGCGCAAGCGAAGGGGCGCGCAGAGCTACCGCCCCGCGCGCCCGATCCGGTCAATCTTCGTCGCTGATGGCGGCGAACTGCCGAAGCGTGCCGTCCACGTCGTCTTGCCCGATCGGCGACACGCCGCGGGTCAGGGCGGTTGCATCGCCGATGTCGACGATGTCATCATTGCGGATGTCGGAACGTTCCATTTCACTTCTCCTGCTTGAATACGACTCATTCAGTCGCAAGCAGAGAATTTCATAACGAGCCGACCTCATCCATTTTATAATTGGATTATAATCGTGCCGACTTGCCCAATCTGTCGGATCATCTTTGGAGAGAGTGACCGAGCGGGGAAACGCGCGCGCGGAGCGCGCACTGACGCCTTTAGCTAAAGCCTGGACATACGCGTCAGAAGCCCGGTCACACGCTGCCCTTGCAGGCAGCGATCTCGATCATATTGTTGGATTACAATGCGATGACAAGAGGTTTGAGCCACGCGTCAAGCCAGAATGTCGGCATTAGACCGCAGATGGGGAACGCCGACGGGCGAACGCCCGATCGCTCGCCATGAACCGCTCGAGCATGGGCGGTATCAACCGCTCGACCGGCAGTGGGCGCTCGATGCCCGTTTCGCGCGCGTGCGCATCGGCATAGCGGGCGAGATCGCGGTGCACCGCGCCCGGTAGTTCGATCGTCACCTTCACGGGCTTTTCGTCTTCGATCCGACCGAGTCGCAATTTGGTCATGGCCTGGCACCTTGCGGTTCGAGGATCAGATCGCGTGTCACGATCACGCGCAGCGGGAAGCCCGGGCGGATCGTCAATGTCGGCGGCACATTCATCTCGCGCTGCACCAATTGGCGGCCCGACTGATTGATCGTGTCCTGGGTTCCGTAGCGCAGCGCCCGCGTGAGTGCGTCATCGCTGTCGGTAGCAAGCTCGGTCCCGACGCCGAGCAGCGTCGAAACCAAAGCGGCCTTCAGCATATTGCCCCAGTGGTAGTTGGTCCGATCCTGCAACCCCGCCATGCCGGCAGCATCCGCGCCAGGCTGGCGGTCGAGCAGGATCGATCGTCCGCCAAGCAGGATGAGGCGATCCCATGCGAGCAGCACGCGGTTCTGTCCGACCGTGATCTCGCTGCTGTACGTGCCGATCAGTCGCGCGCCCTGTGGGATGAGCAGTATCTTGCCGGTCGGGCTGTCGAAGATATTCTGCGTAACCTGCGCCGTGATCTGGCCGGGAAGGTCGGAGCGGATGCCGGTGATGAGCGCTGCCGGGATAATGCTTCCCGCCTGGAGCACATAGGGCGATATCGGGATCGTCGCGCGCTCGATGCTTTCCGTCACCTTGTTCGCGCCGACCTGCAGGAAGGCGCGGTTCGATGCTTGGCCTACTGCTGGCGGTAAGATTGACGGCGCGGCTGCAGCGCCAGCATCGGCCGTCGGCGATGCGCTGGGAATGGGCACTGCAGACGTGCCGCCGCCGGGTGTGCCGACACTGGCGCCTGCGAGGAACAGGCTGCTGGTGCGAGCGGTGTCGCGCTCTTGGGCTGCTCGCTGGCGCGCCTGTTCTGCGCGCGCGCGCTGCGGGTCGGGCGGGGGTGCCGCGGACGCTCCCATCGGTGGAACAGGAACGATCTGGCCGTTTGCCTGCGCACTGAGGATCGGGCGTCCGAGGTCTCCGGGCAGTGGCGGACCCAATTTGGGTATCTTCGAATAGTCGGCAGGGGCCGCCGTCACGGCACTGGCCTTGGCGGCTCGATCCGCGCTGTAGAGATTCGGCGGCGGTGCCACAGGTCCATGCGGCTGCAGGGCATAGATCAGCGATCCGCCGATCCCCACGCCTGTGGCAACGCCGAGCACCGCAAGGGCCTTGCGCGACAGACGGGTCACGCGCGGCGGCGCACCTCGCAAGCGAAACGCTTCGCCGGTGTCGGCAGGTGCCGGATCTTCCCGCGCCGGTTGCTCGGGAAACGGTGCCTCGGCTGGATCGGTCATGACCGCCCCCCACGCCGCGGCTCGTCGCGTACGATCCGGATCGTCTGTGCGCGCTTCCTACCCCCGAGCCGAAGTTCGGCAGCCGTGAACAGCCGGTCGACCACCATGTAGCGGCCCTGTACGCGGTAGTTCACCAGTTCCGCACTGCCGTCCGCACCGAGCACGAAAATCGGCGGCATATCCGAGGTCGCGATCCCGTCCGGGAACTCGACATAGGCTTGGCGACCATCGTCGAACGCGCGCACCGGACGCCATACGGCCTTGTCACCCTCAATCCGGTAACGGAAATTGAGTGTCGCCGGGTCGATGCCCGTGGAGACTGGCGCGACGCGTTCGGCCTCGGCCTTGCTCGCCTTCAGCGCGATCAGCATGTCCTGCGGATAGCTCCACGAGATCGCGGCCATATAGGTCGCCAGCGTTGCCCTCAGCTCGAGATGATAGGTACGCCGGTCGGTGTTGATGACGAGGTTGGTCATGAGATCAGCGCGCGTCGGTTTTACGAGGATATGGACCTGCTTGTTTGCAGCCACACCGCTGGTGGTATCGCCGATGATCCAGCGGACGGTGTCGCCAGCCGCAACCGGTCCGCTGCCCACCAATTCCTCGCCGGTCTGCAGCGCGATGTCGGTGACGCGACCAGGCGCCGCATAGACCTGATACAGCGCGCCATCCGCATAGGGATATTGCTGGATCGCGTTCAGCCAGGACGCGCGATCGGGTTCGATCCTCGCGCTCGCATTCGCCTTCCCGACGCGTACCTTCGCGCTCGGCGGTATGGACGGCACCTCCGACTCTTTCCGTGCGCTGCGTGTCGGCAGCGAGAGAGAGTCAGCTACAGCCGACGTGCGCGCGTCCGTTGCGGAAGATCCCGTGCGCGGCGAGGACGGCAGGGTGCTTTGCGCTTCGCAGGGCACGGCGCCGCCGCACAGGATCGCGGCAATCAGACTGCCGATTGCGGGCAGAGGCATTCCCGCCTTTTTGGGGGTCGTCATTGGCTGAGTTCCTTCGACCAATTGAGGGCATCGACGAAGATACCCAGGGGGTTCTTGCGCAGGCCGTCGGGCGTGCGCGGCGTCTGGATTGCGATCGTGAGGATCGCCGACCAGCGCGCGGTCTCGGCCATCGCGCCATCCTGATACCGCCGCTCGGTCCAGGCGACGCGGAAGCTGTCCGGGGACGCGCGGATCACGCTCGACACATCGACCGCCACCTGAAGCTTGCCGGCTTGGGCAAATGGGTCGTTGCCGCGTGCATAGTCGTTGAGGACGAGCGCGCCCTTGTCGGTCGTGAAGTCGTACGCGCGCAACCAATCCTGCCGCAGCACGACCGGGTCGGCGGGGATGGTGCGCACATTCTCGATGAACCGCGCGAGGTGGAATGCGATCTGCGGGTCGCTTGGCTGATAGCCGGCTTGCGCCGGCGCGACTGCCTGCGCCTCGCCGAGCTTGTCGATTTGCACCACCCAGGGGACGACAGTGCCGCGCGCCGACTGCCACACCAGGCCGCCGGCGAGGCCGCCGGACAAAGCCAGGCAGCCGAAGAAGGCCAGACGCCAGTTCTTCGCCTGGACCCGCGCAGAACCGATCCGATCGTCCCAGACCTGACTTGCCCGCTGGTAGGGCGTCACGGGTTCGGGCGTCTGTCCGTAGCGTGTGGAGGATCGTCGAAACATCGAGTCAGTCCTTTTGCGTGATGTCGGGGCCGGCTCCGCCGCCATGGCTATCGCCGGATTTGAGCGTGTGGCTGAGCACGGTGGCGCCGTGGGTCGCCGTCTGCCGCCGCTTCATGGCTGCTGCCCATGCCGGTTGGCCGCCCGGGTTGGCCGATGCGGTCGGGCCGGCGGAGGTGCCGCGCCCTTCCGCAAAGCTTTCCCGGATCGAGCTGGCAGCCTTTTGGAGGGGGGACATCGTGGCGGAGCCTGCGCTCCGCGCGGCATTGGCAAGCCCGCCTCCGACTGCCGCGCCGCCGCTTTTGCCGGCGCTGCCGGCCTGATACGCAGCCGATGCGGCACCCGCCGCTCGCGCGCCGCCCGACGCCGCGGCGCCGATGGCGCCGGCTGCAGCACCACCGGCGATGCCCGCCACCGCGGCCCCGCCCGCAATCGTCGCGCCGGCTGCGAGCGCGGTCCCGGCTGCGGCGCCCGCGCCGAGTTGCGGACCTCCGGTGACGATGCCGTTGGCGATGCCGGGGCCGAACACGCCGAGCCCGAGCAGGGTCAGCGCCGCCAGCGCAATGGCCATGACCTGTTTCAGGTCAGGCTCGACCACCGTCGGCGCGTCTGTAAACTGCTTGAACAACGTCGTGCCGATGCCGGTGATCACCGCGAGCGTCATCAGCTTGATGCCCGACGAGATGATGTGACCAAGCACGCGCTCGGCCATAAAGGCGGTTCGACCAAAGAACGCGAACGGCAGCAGGATGAAACCAGCGAGCGTCACCAGCTTGAACTCGATGATCGTGACGAACACCTGAATCGCGAGCACGAAGAAGGCGAGCACCACGATCACCCAGGCCAGCAGCAGGATCACGATCTCGGAGAAATTGGTGAAGAGCCCGACCGGGCCCAACAGGCCCGCCGTCGCGTCGAGCAAGGGCTTTGCTGCCTGGAGCCCGGTCGCCGCGACCGTGCCGGGTTTGAGGAACTCGCCGACCGCCATGCCGCTGCCCGACGCCTTCAGCCCGATCCCAGCGAAGCTCTGGAACAGGATATTGGCAAGGTTGGAGAAGTTGCCGATGATGTAGGCGAACACGCCGATGTAGAGCGTCTTCTTGACCAGCCGCTGGAGCACGTCCTCGTCGGTGCCCCAGGCCCAGAACAGAGCGGCGATCGTTACGTCGATCGCGATCAGCGTCGAGGACAGGAACCCGACCTCGCCGCCGAGCAGGCCGAAGCCGCTCTCGATATAGCGGGTGAACACCGACAGGAAATTGTCGATCACGCCGGTGTCGTTCATTGAACTGCCTCCTCACCAAAGAAGTGGCGCCGACGGGCTTCCCAAGCGGACGCGCATTCACTCTCCGACTGGGTGACCGTCCGGCAGCGCGGAGGCGTCGCATCAACCGACCCGGCGATGCTCGGACGCGTTTCCGGCAGCGCAGCGGGCCGAGGCGGTGCGCGCATTGCCGATGCGATGGCAACGGCCAGCATCAGCCCGCCCAAGCCCGCACCGACCGCAATCTTGCCAACCGGGCCCATCTCAATTGCCGCGAAACCGCGCAAAGCGCTCGCGCGCTTCGGCTTCGGTCGCCGCATTGCGGGCCGCCTCCAACGCCTGCGCCCGGCCTTGCGCGGCAACCGTCGCGGTCAGATCCGCAAGCTGCTGGGCCTGCAGAGCAAGCAACTGATTGCCGGCTTGAGACGCCTGCAGCGCGCCGCTCGCCGACTGGCTTGCGGTCACCAGCGTGCTGATCGAACTGCGCGTGCCATCGAGGTTGCCGACGACACCGGCCTGGACCTTCAGGGCATCCTCGAGCGCGCCGACGCTGTCCTGCCAGCGGTCATTGGCGTTCGTCACCATTTGCGCTTGCGGCGCGGTCAGATTGGCGCCGTTGTAGCGCGTCGTGAACGCCTGCTGGACGTCGGCCACGCTGTACGCGATGCGTTGTGCCTGGGCGAGAAGCTGCTGGGTGCGTTGCACCTGTTGTTGCAGCGTGGAGAGCGTCGACACTGGCAGGCTGGCGAGATTCTTCGCCTGATTGATCAGCGCAGTTGCCTGATTCTGGATCTGCTGAATCTGGTTGTTGATCTGCTGAAGGCTGCGTGCGGCGGTGAGCACGTTCTGCGCATAATTGCTCGGGTCGTAGACGATGCCGCCGAACTGGGCCTGCGCCGGAGCGCAGAGCGCCAAACCCGACACGGTCGTCAGAGCGAGCGCGACGGCCGCAAGCCGCCGCCGAATGGGGAACACGCTCATGGAACAACCTCCTCTGGGGTGACGTCGTGGGAATCGCCGGCTGCCTGCGCCGGGGCGGGATCGGGAAGAAGGTTCGCTGCCCAGTCCAGGCCGCGGTGCCGGAGCCACGCACGTGCGAAGTCTGCGCGGCCGTGTTCGGCCAGCAACTCGGCAATCAAGCGCTGGTCGGTCTTCGACGACGCGGCTGCGAACGCCAGCGCCACATCGCCTAGACCTAAGTCGAACAGGCGGTTGCCGCGGCGCGACTGGCAGTAATAATCGCGCTTCGGCGTCGCGCGCGCGAGAATGTCGATCTGCCGAGCGTTTAGTCCGAACCGCTCGTAGATGCGCGCGATCTGCGGCTCGGTGGCGCGCTCGTTCGGCAGAAAGATTCGCGTCGGGCAGCTTTCGATGATCGCCGGCGCGATCGCGCTTGTCTCGATATCGGCCAGGCTCTGCGTCGCGAAGATCACACTCGCGTTCTTCTTGCGCAGCGTCTTCAGCCATTCGCGCAACTGGGCTGCAAACGCCGGACTGTCGAGCACCAGCCAGCCCTCATCGATGATGATCATCGTCGGTCGCCCGTCGAGGTGACCTTCGATCCGGTGGAAGAGGTAGGAGAGGACGGCCGCAGCGGAGGCGGCGCCCACCAGTCCCTCGGTCTCGAACGCCTGGACCGACGCCTGCCCGAGAAATTCGGACTCCGCATCCAGCAGACGACCCCACGGTCCACCCACGAGATACGGCGCCAGGGCCTGTTTGAGTTTCTGCGACTGCAGCAGGACCGCGAGTCCCGTGAGCGTGCGTTCCGCGACCGGGGCCGTCGCCAGCGAGTTTAGCGCCGACCAGACGTGCTCCTTCACCTGCGGTTCGATACCCACGCCTTCACCGGCGATAATCGCCGACAGCCATTCCGCGGCCCAGGCGCGTTCCCTGGCGTCATCGATACGCGCGAACGGTTGCAAGGTGACGGCCGAGCCATGCTCGTCATTGTGCAACGCATGCCCGAGATCCTGCCAGTCCCCGCCCATTGCCAGCGTGGCAGCACGAATCGACCCGCCGAAATCGAACGCGAAAATCTGGTTGTCCGGATAGCGCCGAAACTGCAACGCCATGATGCCGAGCAGGACCGACTTGCCCGCTCCCGTCGGCCCGACGATCAGGCTGTGCCCGACATCTCCGACATGAAGCGAAAGACGGAACGGGGTAGAGCCTTCGGTCCTTGCATGCAGCAAGGGGGGGAGACCGAAATGCTCGTCCCGTTCCGCCCCCGCCCACACCGCGGATAGCGGCATCAGGTGGGCGAGATTGAGCGTGGAAATGGGGGGCTGGCGGACATTGGCATAGACTTGGCCCGGAAGGCTGCCGAGCCAGGCCTCGACCGCGTTCAGGCCTTCCACCATGCAGGTGAAGTCGCGGCCCTGGATGACCTTCTCGACCAATCGCAGCTTTTCGGACGCGGAAACCGGATCACGGTCCCAGACCGTGACGGTCGCGGTGACATAAGCGATACCGGCGTGATCGGCGCCGAGCTCCTGCAGTGCAATGTCGGCGTCGGTCGCCTTGTTCGCGGCGTCGCTGTCGGTCAGCACCGACGCTTCGTTGGTCATCACCTCCTTGAGGATGGCAGCGACCGATTTGCGCTTGGCGAACCATTGCCGGCGGATCTTGCCGAGCAGCTTGGTCGCATCGGTCTTGTCTAGCATGATCGCACGGGTCGACCAGCGATAGGGAAAGGCCATGCGGTTCAGCTCGTCGAGCAAACCCGGGAACGTCTCGGTCGGGAAACCGGTGATGGTCAGCGTCCGCAGATAATATGCCCCAAGCTTCGGCTCGAGGCCGCCGGTCAGCGGCTCGTCGCTCAGTAGCGCGTCGAGATAGACCGGCGTCTCTGGCACGCGGACGCGCTGGCGTTTCGTCGACACGGTGCTGTGCAGGAAGGTCAGCGTCTCGGCATCGTCGAGCCAGCCGACCTCGGGCATGAACCCCTCGACCAGATGCAGCACGCGATCTGCGCGGTCGATGAAGCCGCTGAGCAGCGCGTTGGGATCGACACCGCTTGAGGAGCGCCCCTCATATAGCCAGCCTTCGGCCCGCGCGGCATCTTCAGGTGGCGGCATCCACAGCAGGGTCAGATAATAGCGGCTTTCGAAGTGCGCACCTTCCTCGCGGAATTGCTCGCGGCGCTCGAGATCGACCAGTTCGGACGCCGCGTCAGGGAACGTCGATTGCGGATAGTCCAGCGTGGGCGAGCGCTGCGCTTCGACGAACACCGCCCAGCCGGTGCCGAGCCGCCGCAGCGCATTGTTGAGCCGGTAGGTCACGGCAACGAGCTCCGACGGCGTGGCGCTGTCGAGATCGGGCCCTCGAAAATGCGCGGTGCGCTGGAAGCTGCCGTCCTTGTTGAGCACCACGCCGGGTGCCGCAAGCGCGACCCAGGGCAGGAAGTCCGCTAGGCACGACGCGTGCCCGCGATATTCGCGCAAGCTCATCATGGCCGCATCCACGTCGGGTAGCGCAAATGACGACGGGCGACGTCGACGAACCGAGCGTCGCGCCGCGCCGCCCATACGCCGAGCGCATGGCCGATCGCCCAGATCGCCAGTCCTGCAAACCAGAGCCGCAGGCCCAGCCCGACCGCACCGGCAAGCGTGCCGTTGAGAATCGCAACCGAGCGGGGCGCGCCGCCGAGCAGGATCGGTTCGCTCAGCGCACGATGGACCGGTGCATGAAAGCCCGGCACACTTTCGTCATTGGCACGCATCAGATGAGCGCCCCGCCGCTGAACGAGAAGAACGACAGGAAGAACGAGCTGGCGGCAAAGGCGATCGACAGGCCGAACACGATCTGGATGAGCCGCCGAAAGCCGCCCGACGTTTCACCGAAGGCAAGGCTCAGCCCAGTCACGATGATGATAATAACCGCGACGATCTTGGCGACGGGGCCCTGGATCGATTCGAGGATCGAATTGAGCGGCGTCTCCCACGGCATGGAAGAACCGGAGGCATATGCCGGGCTCGCCAGCAGCGGCAGGCTTGCCCACAGCCATAGGCCCGTGTGAGGCAGGCGCCGAAGAGCACGCCGGGGAACAGCGATCATTGCAAATCTCCATGGTTGGGGGAGGGTAGGAAGGTCAGGCGGTAGTCGCCGGTCGCGGGATCGAGCCCGTCGACGCGCGCGAGTTCGGACAGTCGTCGTCCGGCGCCGTCGCGCACGAGCACGGCAATGAGGTTGATGGTCTCGCCGATGAGCGCGCGCGGCACCGTGATGACCGCTTCCTGGATGAGTTGCTCCATGCGCCGGAGCGCGCCGATCGCGCTGCCAGCGTGGATCGTGCCCACCCCGCCCGGATGCCCCGTGGCCCACGCTTTGAGCAGATCGAGCGCTTCACTGCCGCGCACCTCGCCGATCGGGATACGATCCGGGCGCAGACGCAGGCTCGAGCGGACCAGATCGGAGAGCGTCGCAACGCCGTCCTTGGTGCGCATCGCGACCAGATTGGGCGAATCGCACTGGAGTTCGCGCGTGTCCTCGATCAGCACGACGCGGTCGGTGGTCTTGGCGACCTCGGCGAGCAACGCGTTGGTCAACGTCGTCTTGCCCGTGCCGGTGCCGCCGGCGACGAGAATGTTGGCGCGCGTCGCGACGCCATTGCGCAAGACCGCGGCCTGCAAGCGCGACATGATCCCTGCCTGCGCGTAGGCGTCGAGCGTGAAGATCGCGACGGCGGGTTTGCGGATCGCAAAGGCCGGCGCGGCGACCACCGGCGGCAGCAGACCTTCGAACCGCTCGCCGGTCTCGGGCAGTTCTGCCGAGACCCGCGGCGATTGATCGTGGACTTCTGCACCGACATGGTGCGCGACAAGACGAATGATGCGCTCGCCATCGGTTGGTGCCAGCCGCTCACCGCTGTCGGTGATTCCCTCGCCCAATCGATCGATCCAGAGCCGGCCGTCCGGGTTGAGCATCACCTCGATCACCGACGCGTCGGCCAGCCAGGTCGCGATCGAAGCGCCCATCGCGGTGCGGAGCATCCGGGCGCCCCGGACGATGGCCTCGGATCTGATCGGCTGCGCGCTCATCTACATTCCCAGATTGGCGCTGGTTCGAAGCAACCGACGCCTACCGGGCAATTAAGAGACGCAGAAAAAGACGAGATTCAACAAGGATTTATTGTAGTAGCAGGGTGGCGCAGTAATACAGGCGATAGCGTAGGCGGCTATCGAACGTGTGGCTGTCTGATTGCTGAATCTGATCGTCGATTCGAAGCATCGTCGGGGGGCAGGAGTCTCTCGTTCTACGCCGAGCCCGGCCGGAAGATTTTCAGTTTGCGTTGATAACGGGGAACGGATGTCGGCCCGTCCTGTCGAACTCCTGCCGGAGATGCTCAATCCCGAGTCGTAGTCGCTTTTCGAACATTTCCGTAATCGCACGAATGTCCTTGCGGGGCTTGATGTGCGGACTGCTTTCGATGATTGCGGCCAACAGGTGCTCCATCGCGTCGACCGCCAAAGTCGAATTGATGTAAGCGTGCCGCTCGCCATCGACTTCAGTTTCAGAAGCCAGCAGCGCGACCTGAAAGAACCCGCCGATCATCTCCATCCGCTTTGCGTGATACAGATTTTCATCCATCGCGCGGCTCCTGTCACCGGCTGTCGCCATTGAAGTTGAGCGTAGATTATGAAAATCGCGGTGGATTGTAACCGAAAAATGTGTCCGATCGTGCGCGTTGCACAAAGTCATTTTCGTCACCCGATTATGGTTGCTTTTCGCCCAGGTCGTCGATCCCGTAAGCTGCCTTCCTTTCGGAATGTTGGCACCCCCGGCGAGAGGCGAAGGCTGGGACTAGGGCGTCGTCCCGGCACGGTCCGCTGAACGACAGCTACTGCCGAATCTGGCCGCTCGTGGTGCGATGTTCGTTTTACCACTTACGGCGCAAATTTGGTGGAGTGCGGTCGGGTAAGTTTCAGGAGGAGTAGGAGGATGGCGATCGCTGCCGTCTCGAAAAGGATGCTATTTCGAGAATGACCGGGTTGGGTGGCAAGCGGTCCGGGCTGTTGAAAAAGGGCGTCAGAACGACCGAATGTGGTCAGCGCTCCATCCGGTTTTCCTGCGCGCGGTATAGCTGGCGTAAGCAAGCTAGCCAAACGCCCTTTATTGCGCTTTCTCATTTCACCGGGGATCAGCGGGGTCGCCATCAAAACCGGGCGGACCCGCTCCATCGCGCCATCGGCAATGGCATGGTCTTCGTCCTCAAAGCCGCAGTCCGAACCGCGGCGCCAGCAAGGTCATCGCCGAGTAAAGCACGATCGTCAGTATACATCCAAGTGTCAGCGCAAGCCAGAAGGGGAGGCCGGAGCGCAACAGCGCGGGGATAAGGAGGAACATCGGCAACGACGGGATGACGTACCAGAACGTCGCGCCAGCGTGCGCCGCCATGTTCTCGGCGTCGGGCTTGTCACGCCATAGCCAAATCATGCCAAGGACAGAGACAAGCGGAAGCGAGGCGATCAGCGCGCCGAAACCGGGAAAACGCTTCGCTACCTCCGACGCCGCGGCGATCAAGATGCCGGAGATGAGGGCTTTGACGGCAAGGTAGAACATCAGCGCGCTCCGTCCTTGGCAAGGCGGGTACTCAGTTTCGCCAGGCGGTGCGGCAGGTCGCTCGCGACGCGCCGTGCGTCGCCCGGCCGGAGGTTACGCCAGCGGCGGACTTCCTCGCGCGTGCGGCCGCAGCCCTGACACCAACCGGTTCGGGCGTCGAAACCGCAGAGTTCAACACATGGCGAACGCATCAGATCGCGCCGATGCGGCTGAGTCCGCTCAAGCCGGAATAGGCCATGTAGCCAGCGATCACGAGCATTAGGCCGGCCGAGGCATAGGGTGCCTTGCGCGCGAAATCGCCGAAGCCGGACCACCGCTTCTGAATCTGGTTGACGCTGAGGGCAGCAATGACGCCCGCGCTGACCATCGTTACCGCCAAGCCGACGCTGAACGCGCTGACCAACACAACACCCAGCGAGAGGCGTTTGAGCTGGAGGCAGAGCAGGAGAACGGTGACGGCTGCGGGGCAAGGGATAAGCCCACCCGTGAGGCCAAAAAGCGCGATCTGGCCGGTCGTCACCTTCCGATCGGCGAAACGGCGGCTGATATCGGAGGCATGGGCGCGCTCGTGCGCGTCCATATAGGCATCGTCGCCCGTCACCTTGAGGCCGTCTGTCGGCGCCCCATGTTCGTGCCCGTGATCATGTTCGGCGAATGTCAGATCGTAGTCGTGGCTGTGACCGCCATGTCCGAGCGACACCCGCGCCGCGAAGGCGTGCGGCTCGGGGATCTCTTCAACGCTCTCGATGAAGTCGCCGCGGTCGACGAATCGGAAGCTCTGTGAGCGACCCTCGCCGCGATCGGTAGTGAGGGTCACGTCCTCCGCCGTCCAGCTCCCCTTACTGAAGCTCGCCCGCCAGCGGGGTGGGACGCCATCCTCGAAGATCTCGAGCCGCATCGTGCCGTGTCCGGTGTCGATGTGGCGGACTTCATCCTCGCCGTGATCATGATGATGATGGTCATGCGCCGCCTCTGCCTTCTGATCCGCGCGCGTACGCCAGACCATCCAGAAGCCGATGCAAAGTACGATAAGCGCGGAGCCGAGCAATAGGTAAGGCTCGGTCGTCTCGGTGTTGATGCCACGGCCTAGATATTGTCCGCCGAGCGCGATCCCCCAGACGATCGCGGTGTGCGACAATGCCGCGCACATGCCGAGCAGCACGGCTTGGCCGACCGTACCGCGCACCGCAATAATAAACGCGGCCATCATCGTCTTGGAGTGGCCCGGCTCCAGGCCGTGCAACGCACCGAGCAGAAGCGCGCTCGGGATGAACAGCCACAAGTTGGTGCTGCCCTGTTGAATTAAGTCGGAAAAAGAGGTCATCACGCGTCCCGATGTTCTCTAGGCGTCCGTGCCAGTAGGCTTGCACGAGTGCCAAGGTCGCGTTGCCTGTATCCCCCCACGGGGATAGAGTCTATCCCCCTAGGGGGTTGCTCGACAATCTTTCAATGTCCTACATGGGCGACATGGCCCACAACGATCATTCCAGTCATCCCGCGATCATCAAGCGGCTGAACCGTGCGACCGGTCACCTCCGGAGCATCGTCGCGATGATCGAGGAGGAGCGGCCTTGCGTCGATATCGCGCAGCAGCTCCAGGCAGTCGAAAACGCGATCGCCAGCGCCAAGCGCGCGCTGATCAACGACCATATCGATCATTGCCTCGTACATGCCGAAGAGGGCGAGGGAACCAAGGTAGCGGTCGAGCAATTCCGGGCGATCTCGAAATACTGGTAGAGGCGCCACTCCCCGCAGGGCGGGTGAGGGGCGCACAATTCTAAGTTCTATCTACGCTTTAAGCTGCCGCGCCTCCCTCGCCGGGTGACACTTTATCGCGCGACGGGGGATTTGTCGCGCCATGGGTCATCCGGCGATGGGCAGGTCGTGGCGTGCTGACAGATATTGCCGAATTTGCTTTTCGTCGTCGATGTAGCGCCTGCCGCCTGTAGTCTTGGCATTCACCGGCCTCGCGGCGCTCGCGTCGTCTGCGAGGACCAGCACCGGCACGGATTGATGTTCTTCACCGATAAGGTCGACGATCGCCTGCCGCGGTCTCGGGAATTCGATGTAGGTGACATCGACGCGGTCGCGCAGCTCGGGGAAGAAGCCAAGCAGACCTTCGACTGACACCGAATCGCCGCAGTAGAACGGCCCTAGTCCGGCGTTGGTGAAGCCGGGACTCATCAGGAACAGCTTGTCCTTCACGTTACTCTCCATCGTTATCGAAGGGTTTTGCGCAAGCGCTGGTAGCCAAGCACGACACCAGTGATGCTGAAAAGGAAGCCGAACAGCAACGGGATCAGCACCAGGATTTGGCGCAGAGCCTTATGGTTCGTCAGGCCGGGAAAATTAAAGGTGTGGAGGGCGTAATAGATCCACGCATAAGCTTTGCGACTATTGTCAAGGACGGTGAGCGGCTGACCGTCGGCACTATTGACGACGATATCGGGGCGCACGCCTGGCACTCCTGCAAAGAGCAGCGCGGTCGTTGGCCACCCCTCGGCGAGGGCATACAGATCGGTTGCTAGGACAGGATGGGGTTGCGGAACCGGGGCTCCCGGCCAAGCGGCGCCGATACCTTTGGCGGCGAGCGTCGCGACCCTCTTCAAATCCATCGGCGTTCCGTCGGCTGCGTAGCGCTGCGGCTCGCCGCTTGCCGGCCAGGCCGTGATAAGCGTGCTGCCCCCGACCATCGTAACCTCCAGCTCGCGGGCGCCGTTGAAACGGGGAAGGATCGCTGGGTCGACCGAGCCCAGCCCCGAGGCGAGCGGCTGACCGGCGTAGCGCGCGAGGTTCACTTCCGAAGCGTGGCCCCGCGAAAAGAGACGACCATGGTCCATCGAGAGCCAACCGCTCAAGATCCACGCAAGGACGAAGACGCTGGCGAACAGGCCGAGCAGATGATGCCACCGCATCCACTTCAGGCGAAAGAAGGTCAACGATGGCTTGCGCTGACGTTGCGCCGCCAAGGTCCGGATGACCCCGAGGATCGTTCCCGCGACTGCGACCAGCAGCGCGACGAGGGACACCCACCAGACGGTCTGATCCCAAACCGTGAAGCTCGACCGCAGAGGGGTGAAATAAGCCCAATGCAGCACGGCCCCAACCCAGTTCCAACCCCGATCCCAGCTCGTCGTGCGCTGGACCAACTCGCCGGTCTTGGCCGAGAGGTAGAGCCGGGTGCCGGCGCTATCCGGCACGTCCAGTCTGTAGAACGGGCGCAGGGGATCGAAGCGATTGTGGACGACCCACTGATCGTAATCGAAGGCGGGGGACACCTGAATGGCTGGACCCTGCGATCGAGCGGCTTCGGCCGCCTCGGCACGTCCGAGCAGGGGCAGGCGAGCACCTGTCCGGGCATCGACCGCTACCAATCCTTGCGCTGTCCCCACCATGTACGCCGGCGTCGAGCCACGCTGGACGAGACGGAGCCCATCGCCGCCACCTGCGGCCGCCAGCGCCTGACGGGGCGCAACGCGCACTGACGAGACGTCGATTGGCCGCTCAAGCCGGAGCTGTTCAGGATGGGATAATGAGGGAAACGGCTTGAAGAGCAGGACAGCGCCGCTTGCGAACCACAGCGCGAACACGAGGCAGGTAGCGATACCCAACCAACGGTGGAACCAGGCGAGTTGTTTGGTCGCCTGGTTCTTCCATCGGCTTAGCTTAGAAACGGACAAGCGCGCTGACTTCGATACGACGTGGCTCACCGAGCTGGATTTGCGCAGGGTAGTAGATGTCTGCCCACTGCGCATACTTCTTGTCCCACAGATTGTTAACGCGCCCCGTGACCGAGACGTTTCGGTTCACCTCATATGTGACGTAGACGATGCCGGTCGCGTACGGCTTCAGCACCAGATCGTTGGCGGTGTTGCCGTACCGCTTGCCGATGTAGTTGATGCCGCCACCGGCTTCGAGCGGCAGCCCAGCGATGTGCTGCACCGTCGTCCAGAATTTGGCGGTAAACATCGGAACGTTTGCAGGACGATTGCCCGATGCGTTGACGCCATAATTCGGATCGACGAAGTTTTCATACTTAGCATCGACATAGGTGGCGCTGCCGATCAGCGTCCATCCGCGTGTGACCTTGATCTCGCTTGAGAACTCGACGCCGCGCGATGTTTGAGCGCCGACGTTGCTGACCGTGTCGATCGCGACCTGGGTCAGGATGTTTTCCCGTTTGATGTCGTATGCGGCCAAGGTGATCGAACCTCGACCGTTCATCAAATCGGCCTTGAGCCCCGCTTCGAATTGACGGGAACTGCTCAAGCCGAAATTCTGGTTGGCGTTGACGAGGAAGATGTTGGACCCGACGGGGTCCTTGCCGGTGGTGTAGGACGCATATGCGGTAATATTCTTCGTCAGGTCATAGACCAGACCGACCCGGTAATTCATCGGTTTGTAAGTCCGCTTGAAGCTCGATCCGGCGTTGAAACTCCCATCAACGTTGAAGTTCTCGCGGGTGAGATACAGCCATTCGCCCCGCAGGCCGGTGACGATCTTGAGTTTCGGCGTGATGCTCAGCACATCCTCGCCGAACAGGGCGATCTGGTCCCAGCGGGTCGGGCTGACGCGCGGGACGATCGGGCCGAACAGGCCCGGCACGGGATTCACGGGATCAACACTGTCGCCATCGGGGAAGCCGCGGCTGCGAATGAAGTCGAGGTGGCTGTAATCGACACCGACGACGAGCTTATTTTCCAGCCCGAAGATCTGGTTCTTGAACGCGGCCGAAAATTGATCGCCAAAGAGATCCTGGTTGTGGAAGACGAAGAAGCGATCACGATCGATGAGCTTCGTCGTTGGGTTAAAGACGTAGTTTTCGGCGTTGATCCACTGTCGCTCTGCGTGGAAGGCGTAGGCCGTGTTCGTTAGCGTCACGGAATCCGACGGCGACCATATGACGACCAGTCGAGGCCAGACCTGCCAGCTATGCGCGCGATTGTCGCTGACATTGTAGTTGGTGAAGCGCAGCCGATTATCGATCACGTAGCCGTTCGCCGCCGAGATGATCCCCTTGATCGGGTCGGTAGCAAACGACGCCGGCACGAGCGGCGTGCCGTAGTAGGTCGTGAGATTGTCGCGGAGATAGTCGACATTCAGTTCGACCGAAAAAGTGTCGGTGGGCTTGTAGATCACGTCGCCGGTTACATTGAACGAATTGGAGCCTGCGCGATCGACGAACCCGCTGGTGCGGTGATAGCTGACGTCCAGACGTCCCGCGAGATTGTCGTTGATGACCTTGTTGCCACCAATGCCGAGGCTGACGGTCTCGAAACTCGCATACGAAGCCAGCGCCTGCGCGCTGTCCGTCTTGAAGTCGGCGCTCTTGTTGACGGTATTCACCGCCCCACCAACCGCACCCTGACCGTAGAGAACGGAGGCTGGCCCCTTCAGCACGTCGATGCTCGCGATGTTGAAGGTATTGCCCGGCCGATTGATCATGTTCGCCGGCCCGAGATAGAGGCCGTTATGCAGGAGCGTGATCTGCTCGCCGGTAAAGCCCCGCATCGAGAACAGGGAGGGATCGCCGGGCGAACCGCCCGAGATCACGCCCGGAAGGCTGACCGTCGCTTCTTCGACCGTTCGGAAGCCCCGAGTCAGAATTTCGTCGGCACCGATCTGATCGATGGTCGCTGGCGTCTCACGGATCGAGAGGCCGAGCCGGCTTGCGGTGGACGTCTGCTTGTCGAGCTCACGCAGCCGCCAACCCGTGACCGTGATGTCCTGCCCCTCATCGGTCGAAGCAGTCTGGTCAGTCGGCACATTGGCGGAGGTCGTCGGCTTGGGTGGACTCTCCTGAGCGAGGACAGGACTTGCAATGCAGACAGCGAGCGCGAACGATGATGTCCGAAACCCCAGCGAGAAAAGCGCTTTGCGCATAGAGAGACCCCCCTTTCGTGGTTGAAAATATTCCTTCCTGGCGGTTTTTTTATTTGTATAGTCAAATGAGACTGTCGCCCCTAGAGACGTCCGTCAAGGGGGGAAACGTCATCCTCCTGAAATAAAGTGGCGGACAGGTTTGCCGTGGCAACGGGTTTGCTGCAGCATCACTGTCTGTCCAAATCATCGGGCGGAATAAGAATGGGAGCATGGATGCTCACGGATACGCAGGAGCGTGAAGCGGCCGATCATGTGCCGCCCGAGGTACATATTCCGCCGCTCGATGGCGAGGGTCCGCTTTGGCTCCAGATTCGTCGTTCGATGGCTATGGCGATCCTGACCGGCGAATGGCCTGCGGGGACGCGCGTGCCGACCGAGCTCGTTCTGACCAGCTATTACGCAACCGCGCGGATGACGGTGAACAAGGCGCTGCAAAGCCTCGCCGGCGAAGGGCTGGTGGAGCGTCGGCCAAAGGTCGGTACGGTCGTGACGGGCCGGGCGCGCGAGCGGCCCGTGTTCGAAATCTGGGATGCCGCTGATGCCGTGCATCGGGTCGGAGGTCGTTATAGCTATCAGCTGCTGGAGTGCGGTATGGTTCCTGCTGCGTCTCCGCTACGCGCGGAGCTTGCCTTGGACACAGGGACACCGGTGATCCGGATGATGTGCCTGCACCTGTCGGACGGCAAGCCCTTCCAGCTCGAAGAACGGCTCATCAACGTCGACGCGGCTCCGAAGATTACCTGCCAGCCGCTCGAGGATGTGAGCCCCGGCCAATGGCTGCTCGCCAACGTGCCGTGGACCGAAGCGAAGCACGCTATCTCTGCGCGTGGCGCAATGCCGATGATCGCAGAGCATCTCGCACTCGACGAAGGGGACGCGTGTCTCGTGGTCGAGCGCCGAACGTGGAACGGCCTTGTCCCCGTTACACTCGGCAGGTTCTGGTATCCCGGTGACAATCACAGCCTGGAGGGGCAGTTCCGCCCCTCGTGGTAAGCTAGCGAACCACGGTCAGCGCTACGAGCAACGCTAGCGCGAACGCCGCGATCGTCGCTGCGGCAAGGACCATCAAGGGTCGTGGACCAGCTTCGAGCAGCTTGGGCAAGGGTGATTTGATCGCGGTCGCGGTCACTGCGGCGGCAAGGAGGGCGGTAGCGATTTTTGCCGACCCTGTTGCCGCAAAAGCAGGAATCCATCCGATCGAATTGATCCCGGCAAGAACGAAGAAACCGACGATGAACCAGGGCAGGGCAATACCCTTTGCCTTGCTACCCTGGCCGGGCAGGAAAAATGCAATGATCGCCAATACAGGTGCGAGCAGCGCGACGCGGGTGAGCTTCACGATCGCGGCGATCTGCCCCGCAGCATCCGAATAGGCATAGCCAGCACCGAGCGCCTGGGCGACGTCGTGGATCGAGGCGCCGAGCACGAAACCTGCGCTGAGATTGGACATCGACAAAGCGTGGGCGGCAATGGGGTAGAGAACCATCGCCGCGGCACTCATCGCGGATATTCCGACCAGCACGAGCGTAAGCTGCGCTTCACTGACGCGCCGGCTGCCAAGCGTCGTGGCGAGCGCCATGGCGGCTGATGCGCCGCAGATCGCGACCGAGCCGCCCGCGAGAATGCCGAAACTGGTGTCAAACCCGAATTTGCGTGCCGCGATGATCCCGACGCCAATCGTTGCTGCCACGATGGCGAGGACGGAGAGCAACGCCACTGGACCAAGGCCGATAATTTGCGTCACGGTCACGCGTGCCCCGACCAGCACGATACCCCATCGCAGCAGCGAGCGTGAAGCGAAGCCGAGGCCGGCCGCCAGTCGCCGGTCGCTAGACAGGAAATTCAGGGCGAGGCCGAGGAGCAGCGCCATCAGCGTGAGCGGCGCACCATAGTGATCGGAGATGAAGCCGGCAGCGAGGGTGCCGAGCCCGACGATGACGAGGCCGGGAATGGACTCGCGCCATGTCTCTCGTCTCAATGGCGGCACATCACCGTACAGATCAGCCGCCATCGACGCAGTCATGCAGCCTCGCTGACCGTCGAGACTGCGCCCGGTTGGTCGATCGTCGATGCGCGGCGCCGATTGCGGATCATGCGGCCGTGCAAATGCTCGATCGTCTTGCTCCCGGTGCGCTCGAACAGGCAAGGCACGATCGCGTGCACCAGGCAGGCGAGGCCGGCGCCGATCATCGACACACCGAAACTGCCCGCCACCTGAAGATGTTCACCGTAGCTCTCACCAACGGAACGGGGATGCTCAAAAAGCACGCGATCGATCATACGGTCCTCCACCGGATTGGAACGCCCGCATTCTAGCCCAGCAACGTGAAACGGCTTTTCTTATTTGCATAGACAAATGCATCATGAGAGAATGAGCGTGCTGCTAAGGAAGCCGTATGGAGAAGATTGTTCTCGATTTTACAGATCGGCGTATTCTGGCCGTGCTCCAGCAGGACGCAACGGTGCCGATCGCGGAGATCGCAGACCGGGTCGGTTTGTCGCAGACGCCGTGCTGGAAGCGGATCAAGCGACTGGAGCGCGAAGGAGTGATCGAAAGCCGGGTCGCCATCCTGAATCGGGACCGGCTAGGCCTTGGCGTGACCGTGATCGTTGCAATCCGGACGGCGCAGCATACCGACGATTGGTTGCAGGCTTTTGCGGAAGGGGTCGCTCGCATCCCCGAAGTGGTCGAGTTCTACCGGATGAGCGGCGAAATCGACTATCTGCTCAAGATCGTGGCACGCGATATCGCCGATTATGATCGCATCTACCGCAAGCTGACCAAGGTTGCGCCGCTTCACGACGTCAGTTCGTCGTTCGCCATGCAGGAGATCAAATCGACCACCGCGCTGCCGCTATTCGACTAGGAAAGGAGGCGCCGGGCGACCGCCTCGAAGCGCGCAGCAATAGCGGCATGGGCGTAGTGCCGCCCCCCGGTAACGACCTTTGCGCCGGCACGCCAGACGTTCTCGACGCGCCCGGTTGCGAAGATCCAGTGATCGAGCGCACGGTCGCCCGCATCGATCGCAATCGGTGCAAGCTCGACCAAGTCGGCCTGTTGTCCGGTGCCAAGGACGGCACCGCCGGCGAGCGCGGTGCTGCCGCCCGATAGCGCGCCATCGAAAAGGACCCGGCCGTTAGACCGATCGGGGGCGGCGAGAACGGTACGCTGGCGCAGAGTCAGGCGCTGGCCGTATTCGAGAAGCCGCAGTTCTTCGGCGAGATCGATCCGGACATTCGAATCGCTGCCAACCCCAAAGACCCCGCCCTCTGCGATAAAGTCCGCAGCGGGGAACACTCCGTCGCCAAGATTGGCCTCGGTGATGGGACATAGGCCGACCACTGCCCCGCGCTTCGCCAGCGCTCGACATTCGGCTTGGGTCACGTGCGTGGCGTGTACGAGGCACCAGCGCTGGTCGACCGGGAACCGGTCGAGTAACCACTCGACGGGGCGCTGTCCGCTCCAGGCAAGGCAGTCGTCCACCTCTTTGATCTGCTCAGCGATGTGAAGATGGATCGGCCGATCGCCGGCCATCGCGATGAGCGCCGCCAGTTCGTCGGGAGTCACGGCACGCAACGAGTGCGGCGCGATACCAACGACGGCGTCGGGAAGCGACGATACCGCACGGACGCTTGCGGCGTGGAGGTGCGAGAAGGAATCGATATCGGTGACGAAACGGCGTTGCCCGGCATTGGGCGGCAAACCGCCGAAGCCGGCATGGGCGTAGAACACGGGGAGTAGTGTCAGGCCGATCCCGGTCTGCTCGGCCGCAGCAGCTAGAGCGGCGGCCATCTCGCCAGGATCGTCATACGGCTGCCCGTCGGGCTGTTGGTGGAGATAATGAAATTCACCGACCCGCGTGAAACCACTCTCCAGCATCTCGGCGAACGCCATCGCCGCTATCACGGTCAGATCGTCCGGTGAGATTGCCCCGACCAGTCGATACATCAGCTCGCGCCAGCTCCAGAAGTCGTCGCCTGCGGGGCCTGAACGCACCTCCGCAAATCCCGCCATGAGCCGCTGGAATGCATGACTGTGTAGGTTGGGAGTCCCAGGCACCGCAACGTGGTGGCGCTCGTCACCTGCGGCCATGGCAACGCCGGTCTCGATGGTCACGAACCGCCCTGCGTCGATGTGGAAACGGACTGACGAGCGCCAACCGTCGGGAAGCAACGCCTGCTCGAACCACAATGTTCTCATCTGCGCCTCCACCGCTCTTGGGGGTGGACAGTAACCCTTGGTCGTGGTTTTGTATAGACAATTGGAGGGAGCAATGGCGAACCGTGTTTGGCGCAACGCACGACTGGCGACAATGGTGGGGGAGGGGATCGGCATGGTTGCCGACGGGCTCATCGCCGCGGCCGAAGGGAAGATCCTTTATGCCGGTGCAGCTTACGCTGCGCCCACATTCCACGATGCCCAGACAGTCGACTGTGAAGGGCGCTGGATCACGCCGGGGTTGATCGATTGCCATACCCACTTGGTCCACGGCGGCGATCGTGCCGGCGAGTTCGCCTTGCGACTCGAAGGTGCAACGTATGAACAGATTGCGCGCGCGGGTGGCGGGATCGTCTCGACGATGCGCGCTACTCGCGCGGCGAGCGAGGACGAGTTAATAGCCCAGACGCTCCCGCGTCTGGACGCACTGTTGCGTGAAGGCGTGACGACGGTAGAAGTGAAGTCGGGCTATGGCCTGTCGCTTGGCGACGAGTTGAAGATGCTCCGGGCAGGCCGCGCTCTCGGGCGTGAGCGGGATGTGCGTGTCGTCACCACGTTCCTCGGCGCCCACGCCCTACCGCCTGAATTTGCCGACGATGCTGATGGGTATGTCGGGGTCGTTATCGAAGAGATGCTCCCCGCCGTGGCTGAAAGCGGCCTCGCCGATGCGGTCGATGCCTTTTGCGAGGGCATCGGCTTCTCACCTGAGCAGACCGAACGCGTGTTCGTGGCGGCTGCGGCACACGGGTTGCCGGTGAAGCTTCATGCCGAACAACTGTCGGCGCTCGGGGGGGCGAGCCTCGCCGCGCGCTTTCGGGCGCTCTCGGCGGACCATTTGGAATATGCGACCGTTGATGATGTCGCCGCCATGCGCGACGCAGGCACGACCGCGGTTCTGCTGCCGGGTGCCTATTATTTCATGCGCGAGACGAAGCTGCCGCCCATTTCCGCGCTGCGCGCGGCGGGTGTGCGAATCGCGCTTGCGACCGATTGCAATCCTGGCACCTCACCGCTCACTTCGCCCCTCCTCGTGCTCAATATGGCGGCCACGCTGTTCCGCATGACCGTGGTTGAGGCGCTGCGCGGCGTGACGATCAACGCCGCGCATGCGCTCGGCCTGGCCGGCGACATCGGCTCACTGGAAGTCGGCAAGTCCTGTGACCTCGCAATCTGGTCGATCGAGGACCCCGCCGAGCTGGTCTACCGGATCGGCTTCAACCCCCTTCACACCCGTATCAGGAATGGCCGATGATCCTTCGCCCGGGCAACGTACCCTATGCCGATTGGCGCGCCATTTATCATGGCGCCGCCCCTCTACTCGACGATGGCTGTCGCGCGGCAATCGCCGCCAGCGCCGCTTCCGTGGAGCGGATCGTGGCACGCGGCGAGCCGGTCTATGGCATCAATACCGGTTTTGGTAAGCTCGCCAGCGTTCGTATCGATACCGCAGACCTCGTGACGCTTCAGCGCAACATCGTGTTGAGCCACGCGGCCGGGGTGGGCGAGGCGATGCCAGGCCCGATCGTGCGGTTGATGATGGCGCTCAAGCTCGCCAGCCTCGCCCAGGGGGCGTCGGGCGTTCGCCCGTCGACCGTCGCCATGCTTGAGCAAATGCTTGTCAAGGGTCTCATCCCTGTCGTGCCGGCGCAGGGCTCGGTTGGCGCAAGCGGTGATTTGGCGCCCCTCGCGCACATGACAGCCGCCATGATCGGCGTCGGGGAGATCATCGTGGATGGGCTGTTCAAGCCCGCTGCGGCTGCGTTGGCCGAGGCAGGACTTGACCCACTCGAACTAGGACCCAAGGAGGGGCTGGCGCTTCTCAACGGCACGCAGTTCAGCACGGCCTACGCTCTTGCCGCCCTGTTCGAGGCAGAGCGCATCTTTCGTGCAGCGCTCGTGACCGGGATAATCTCGACCGAAGCCGCAAAGGGCTCCGATGCCCCCTTCGATCCACGCATCCATGCGCTTCGCGGCCATCGCGGCCAGATCGACACCGCCAATGCGCTACGCGCGATGATGTCGGGTTCGGCGATCCGCGCCAGCCACCGCGACAACGACGTGCGTGTTCAAGATCCCTACTGCCTGCGCTGCCAGCCCCAAGTCATGGGTGCGGTGCTCGACCTGCTACGTCAGGCCGCCACCACCCTCATCGTCGAGGCGAACGGGGTCAGCGACAATCCGCTCGTCTTTCCCGAAACCGACGAAGCGTTGTCGGGCGGAAATTTCCATGCCGAGCCGGTCGCTTTTGCGGCCGACATGCTGGCCATGGCGCTGTGCGAAATTGGCAGCATCACCGAACGCAGGATCGCCATGCTAGTCGATCCGGCCCTCTCCGGATTGCCGGCGTTCCTGACCCCCAAGCCAGGCCTCAATTCGGGATTCATGATTCCGCAGGTCACGGCCGCGGCGTTGGTTAGCGAGAACAAGCAGCGCGCCTATCCGGCATCGGTCGACTCCATTCCGACATCGGCCAATCAGGAAGATCACGTCTCGATGGCGGCGCATGGTGCACGCCGCCTTCTTGCAATGGCGGCAAACGTCGATGCCATCATCGGCATCGAGCTTTTGGTCGCCTGCCAGGGATGCGATTTCCACGCACCACTGGCATCGAGCGACGCTGTCGAGGCAGTCCGCATGCGCCTGCGTCAGGACGTCCCGACCCTTGCCGATGACCGGTATATGGCGCCTGACATTGCGGCCGCCATGAAACTTGTGGCCAATAACGTTCTCGCTGAGATGGTCGGCGAGCTGCCGGGCATCGCGGCATGATCCCGTCCTGGCTGACGGTGCGGCGCGCCGACACGCCGTTGATCCTGGCGATGCCGCATGGCGGGATCGAGCTTCCCGATGGTCTGGCCGATGCGTTTCGTTCGCCATGGCTCGCGCAACGAGACGCCGATTGGCATATTCAGGCGATTTACGCTGGGCTGGTCGATGCCACGGTCATCGCCACCAGCGTTTCGCGCAGCATCATCGACGTCAATCGTGATCCGTCGGGGGCATCGCTGTATCCCGGACAGGCCACGACCGATCTCTGTCCGACGACAACCTTCGACGGTGAGCCGCTTTATCGCAACGAAGCCTCAGTACCGGACGACGCCGGCATCGCCGATCGACGCGCGACGTGGTTCGATCCGTACCACGCAGCGCTCGCCGGCGAGATCGCCCGCCTTCGCGCGTTGCACGCAACCGTCGTCGTATATGATTGCCACTCGATCCGCAGTCGCATCCCAAGACTGTTCGACGGCGAATTGCCCGTGTTCAACATCGGGACCAATGGCGGCGCGACCTGCAATCCCGCGCTTCGCGAAGGCGTGATCAGGGCGTGCGCCGCCTCCGACCAGAGCTACGTCGGCGATGGTCGGTTTCGAGGTGGTTGGACGACGCGCAACTATGGCCGGCCAGACGACGGCGTCCACGCGATCCAGATGGAATTGGCCATCCGCGGATACCTCACCGAGCCTGAAACGCCGTCGTCGCACAACTGGCCGCCGCCTTTCGATGCCGCGGTTGCCGCGCCCATGCGAGTGACCCTCTCGACCATTCTGACCGCCTGCCTGGAGTTCGCCCGATGAACCGCCTCGATACCTCCCGCACCATACGACCCGCGACCGGCGCGGCGATTACCGCGAGGAGTTGGCAGACCGAAGCCGCCATGCGCATGCTGATGAACAACCTCCATCCTGATGTCGCCGAGAACCCGCACGAGTTGGTGGTCTACGGGGGCATCGGTAGGGCCGCGCGCGATTGGCCGAGCTACGACAAGATCGTCGAAACGCTGCTCCGGCTGCAAGACGATGAAACTCTGCTGGTGCAGTCGGGTAAACCTGTCGGGGTCTTCCGCACCCACCCGGACGCCCCGCGTGTGCTCATCGCCAACTCAAATCTGGTGCCGAAGTGGGCGACCTGGGAGCATTTCGATGCGCTCGATCGTAAGGGCCTTGCGATGTACGGGCAGATGACAGCCGGCTCGTGGATCTACATCGGCACGCAAGGCATCGTCCAAGGCACCTACGAGACCTTCGTCGAGATGGGCCGCCAACACTACGACGGCGATTTATCGGGCAAATGGCTGCTAACGGCCGGCTTGGGCGGGATGGGCGGCGCGCAGCCGCTGGCGGCCGTCATGGCGGGTGCCTCCTGCCTCGCGATCGAATGCCAGCAAAGCCGCATCGATATGCGGCTGCGGACCGGCTATCTTGATCGCGCGACCGACAATCTCGATGAGGCCTTGGCGATCGTCACCGGCGCGACGTCGCCGGTCTCGGTCGGGCTGCTCGGCAACGCGGCCGAACTCCTGCCCGAGATGCTCAAGCGCGGCGTGCGTCCGGACCTTCTTACCGATCAGACCAGCGCTCACGATCCGGTCAATGGCTACCTGCCTTCGGGCTGGAGCGTCGAGCGTTGGCACGCGACGCGCGAGCAAAACCCGGGTGCGGTGGCCGATGCGGCTAAAGCCTCCATGGCGCGCCATGTCGAAGCGATGCTCGCTTTCCAGCAGGCAGGAGTCCCGACTGTCGACTACGGCAATAACATCCGCCAGGTCGCCAAGGACGAAGGTGTCGAGAACGCGTTCGACTTTCCCGGGTTCGTGCCGGCCTATATTCGACCGCTCTTCTGTCGTGGTGTAGGGCCGTTCCGCTGGGTGGCGCTTTCAGGTGATCCCGAGGACATCTACAAGACTGACGCCAAGGTCAAAGAGCTGCTCCCCGACGACACGCATCTGCATCGTTGGCTCGACATGGCGCGCGAGCGGATCCAGTTCCAGGGCCTGCCGGCCCGCATCTGTTGGGTGGGCCTGGGGGATCGCCATAGGCTCGGCCTCGCGTTCAATGAAATGGTGGCACGGGGTGAATTGTCGGCGCCGGTGGTCATCGGACGCGACCATCTCGATTCAGGGTCCGTCGCGAGCCCGAACCGCGAGACCGAGGCGATGCACGACGGATCGGACGCCGTATCCGACTGGCCATTGCTCAATGCGCTGCTGAACACCGCGTCGGGCGCGACCTGGGTTTCGCTCCACCATGGCGGAGGCGTGGGAATGGGCTACTCACAGCACGCTGGCATGGTGATCGTGGCCGATGGCACCCCCGAAGCAGCGGCGCGGCTCGAACGCGTGTTATGGAACGACCCGGCCACGGGAGTCATGCGGCATGCGGACGCCGGCTATCCGATCGCGCTCGAATTCGCTCGCGAGAAGGGCCTCGACCTGCCGGCGATCCTTTAATGGGCGCGCCGGTCGTGTTGAGGGCGGCTGCACGCGAGCTTCGGCCATGGAAGAACGGCAGTGGTCGTACCAGCGAGGTCGCAGCCTGCCCGCTCGGGAGCGGCATGGACGACTTTGGGTGGCGGATCAGCATCGCCGATGTCGATGCAGACGGTCCGTTCTCGCTCTTTCCAATGGTGCAACGCCACATCGTGATCTTGTCTGGAACGCTCTGCCTTCGCTTCGATGATCAAGACCGCATGCTCTCGGTCGGGGAAGAGCCGTTTTCGTTCTCGGGAAGTTCGTCTGTCGTCGGCAATCTCGTTGATGGTCCGGTCCGCGATCTAAATTTCATGGTGCGGAGCGACCGATACGATGGACACCTACGAATCGTCGGCCCGGGCTCCTCGCGAGCGGCGTCGCCCTGCACGGTCATCGTCACCCTTCAGGCCGCGACGATTATGATCGACGAGGCGAAGCTCGAGCTGCACGCCGAAGATGCTCTAATGGTGACGGGGCCAGCCAATATCGAGAGTGCGTCATCGCTGATCCTCGCGGAGATCCGGCCGCTCCCCTGAGTTCACCGGCACGCCCATCGTACGCCCCGACCGGGTTCAGCTTTTCGCACTTGCTGTTACCGGCTTGGCACGATGAGGGGGCAACGCTTTCCCGAATGGGAAGGCTCGATGGGAAGCCTGGGGCCGGATCAGCCTTTTAGGCGCGTCGTCGAGGCGCTTTCCCAAAACGTGTTCCCGAATGTATTTTTCCGAAACTGCCAGTTGGAGATGGAGGAACGGGACTGCAGCGAGTGCTTGAAGTGACCGGTTTCAGGAGGCTGTCGCGATCGGCGGGACGGCCGACATTGGGGCGACTGCAGGCAGCTTCATGACGGTCGGTCGGCGGCTCCTGTCAGATCCGGACGTTCGCGCCGTCACGCAGGAACGGCGATATCTGGTCGACACCCGCCGGTCCATTCAGGTCCGCTGAACGAAAGCGTCATTACCGTCCGCTCGTCCTGCCTGTCGCGTAACGGCCAAATACTGCTGTTGGAAAAATTCGAATCCGGCAAAGGGCGGACCGGCGAGCCCTGATGCTCGGGGAATTCGACGCCTGCTCCATCGCCTGCCAAGGGCGAGGGTTCCGCGGATGCCCGTCGATTCGGGATGGGAGCGCTTCACCGGACAAGATTAGATTACCGCCAACGCCGGTCTTGGCACAAATGGAGCGCCCGGCCTCGGTGCGGACCAAGTGCGGACCATCGCCCCGTCACTGCTTTCGTGGTTGGGCGACTTACGCTGTAAGTCGCTGTTTCTTCTAAAGAAACTGGAGCGGGCGAAGGGATTCGAACCCTCGACCCCAACCTTGGCAAGGTTGTGCTCTACCCCTGAGCTACGCCCGCTCTGGCGTTACGGCCCAATCCGTCGCTGACTGGGCAGGTAAGGCGGCGGGCTCTAACAGCGACATTCACGCTCGGCAACCCCCTTATCGCAGCAAAGTGCATTCGCTGCCCCGATCGTGCGAAAAGGGTTGGCTTCGCGGCCCGAGCAACCACATAAGGCCGGGCACACTGGATTGGAGCGACACTTGGCTACCCTTGGTATGAGCAGCGCCGAACGCGACGCCGTGGAGAGCTTCCGCCGCGACGTCGTCGAACCGTCGATGACCAAATTGGTGATCATCGATTTCTGGGCGGAATGGTGCGGGCCGTGCAAGGCGCTGACCCCGCTGCTCGAAAAGGTCGCCGCCGCTTATGCCGACAAGGGCGTGGTGCTGGCCAAGATCGACACCGACAAGAACCAGTTCATCGCCGCGCAATTCCAGATCAAGTCGATCCCGACCGTCTATGCCATGTTCCAGGGGCAATTGGTCGCCGATCTGACGCCGGCGCGCAGCGAAACGCAGTTGCGCACGATGCTCGACCAGATTCTGAAGCAGCTGCCGATCGAAAGCCCCGAGGCGAGCCTGGAAGCCGAGCTCGAACCGCTGATCGCGATGGGCGAGCAAGTGCTGGTCGAAGGCGACGCGGCGCGCGCCGTCAGCGTGTTCGCGCAGCTCGCCGAAATGGCCCCCGAGCATCCCGCCGTCCTGTCGGGCATGGTCCGCGCGCTGGTCGCCGACAAGCAGACCGATGCCGCCGAAGCGGCGATCGCGGCGCTGCCCGAAGAGATTGCCAAGCTGCCCGAGATCGAGCGCGCGCGCAGCGCACTTGCGCTGGCGCGCGAGGCCAGGCCGGTTGACGATCTCGCCGGGCTTGCCGCCGAAGTCGCCGCCAACCCGCAAGATTTCGACAAGCGCTTCGCCCTGGCCGGTGGTCAGATGGCGGCGGGCGACCGCGATGGGGCTGCGGCAACGCTGCTGGCGATGATTGCCGATGATCGCAGTTGGAACGAAGGGGCCGCGCGGACGCAGTTGCTCAAGCTGTTCGAAGTTGTCGGGTTGGAAGATCCCTGGGTGTCGGCGCAGCGGCGCAAGCTATCCGCGATCCTGTTCGGGTGACGACGACGCGGCTCTCGATCTTCCCGCTGGCAGGGGCGTTGCTCTTCCCGAGGATGCATTTGCCGCTGCACATCTTTGAGCCGCGCTACCGCGCGATGATTTCCGACGCGATGGCGCGCGACCGCCGAATCGGCATGGTGCAGCCGCGCCCCAATCTTCCCGCGGGTGCCGGCGGTCGCGCCGACAAGCCCGCTTTGTTCGACATTGGTTGCGTCGGCAAGATCGCCGAGTTCGAGGCGAGCGAGGACGGCCGCTACAACCTCATCCTCGAAGGGCTGTCGCTGTTCCGCATCGTGCGCGAACTGGACGTGGCAACCGCGTTCCGCCAGGTCGAGGCCGAGCTGATCGCTGCCCCCGCCACCCCCGAAATACTGTCGCTCTCGCGCCGCTCCGCGCTGGAGAGCGAATCGCGCGCTTTTGCCGATGCGCAGGGCTATGCGGTCGATTGGGACGCAGTGACGCGGCTCGACGACGAATCGCTCGTCAACGGCATCGCGCAGATCGCGCCCTTCGATGTGGCGGCAAAGCAGGGGTTGCTCGAAGCGGGCAGCATTGAGAATCGCGCCGAATTGATCATCCAGCTTATGCAGTTTTTCGGGCGGCATGACGGCGAGGAATCGGTGACGCTGCAATAGGGGCACGCGCAATGAGCAAGGCCAAGCGCAAAGGCCGCATCGGCGGTGCTGCGATGATGATCGGGATGTTCTTCGCGACGCTGTTCGACCCGAAAAAGGCGGCAGCGGTGGTGCAGATCGATACGCAGCGGCGAATTGGCCGCGAAAGCGAGCGTATCGCAGCTACCGCCAGTGCGCCGCCGACCGGCGCCGGGGATGTGCGCAACTGATCGTCGCGCTGCGGGATATCGGTGGATGTGTGTTCGCGCGGAGGCGCGGAGGACGCAGAGAGGGTGCGCGTCACTTGCCTAACGCTACCCCCGCGAGAGCCTGAGCCAAGGAACGGTATGGGGTAGCAGAGATCTGCTAAGAAGGGGATTCTCTCCGCGCCTCCGCGCCAACCCAATCAACGCACCAGCGTGCGCTGCCGCCTGAAGCTAAACCGTCATCCCCTGGAGCAACTTCGGCACATCGCCGCTCTCGCCACGCGCCTCCGCGATGAAGCGGCGCTTCAGCGGCGGCATGTGCTGCACCGCCGACAGGCCGAAGCGCCGCACCGCATTGGCGGTTTTGCCCGGCACGCCGAACAACCGCGTCAACCCATCGGTCGCGGCGGCCACCATGAAGGTGTCGAGGCTGCGCCAGCGATCATAACGCGCGAGGAGTTGCGGATCGCCGAGATCGAGCCCGGTGCGCTTGCCCTCGACCAGCACTTCGACCAGCGTCGCCACGTCGCGGAACCCGACATTGACGCCCTGGCCCGCGATCGGATGGATCCCGTGCGCGGCATCGCCGACCAGCGCCAGCCGGTTCGACACGATCTTGGCGGCATGGTGAAAGCCGAGCGGATAGCTCATCCGGTTGCCAAGCGGACCGAGCTTGCCGAGAAAGCCACCGATGCGCTTGTCCGCCTCGGCCAGCCAGCCGCGATCGGACAACTTCATCATCCCCGGTGCCTGATCGCGCGTGACCGACCACACGATGCACGAGCGGTGGCCCCGTTCATCATCGTTGAGCGGAAGGATGGCGAACGGACCGTCGGGATAGAAGATCTCGAAGGCGATGTTTTCGTGGGGGTGTTCATGGTGCAGCGACGTGACGATCGCGGCATTGTCATAGCTCCAGCGCGCGACCCGCAGACCCGCTGCCTCGCGCGTCGGCGAATTGCGGCCTTCCGCCGCGATCAGCAATGGCGCGGTGATGACCGCGCCCGAATCGAGCGTGACGGTGACGCCGTGTTCACCGCGATCGACCGCGACCGCGCGCGTTTTCATCCGCACGTCGACCAGCGGGGCCGCCGATGCTGCTTCGAACAACGCCGCGCGCAACCGCCGATTCTCGACCATATGGCCGAGCGCGTCCTCGCCCGCATCAGGCTCGAAATCGAGCACACCAGGCTCCAGTCCATCGCTCACGCGGATCCCCGCAATCGGGCAGGCGAATGCGCCAAGACGATCGGCCACCCCGATCGCGCCGAGCATCCGCCACGGTGCACCGGCAATCGCTGAAGCGCGGCCGTCAAAGCCGGCGGCGAGGATCACCTCGGGATCGGCAATGTCGATGACGATGGCGCTGAGCCCGTGCCGGTCGAGCGCCACGGCGAGCGCGCTGCCGACGAGCCCGCCGCCGAGAATGATGACGTCTGCTTGGTTCATAGCTTGCTGTAGCGCTTCGACCGGGGCGTGCCAACGGCTTCGCCAACCGCTCCAGCCTTGACGCCACGCCCCGCGCGCGCGATGATTCCACGGGACAGACAGCGAACATTTGGGATTTGGAAAGCATGGCGAGCCGCGCGCAGCCACCGTTGTGGCGTGAAACCGTCCGGGCCGGCGCGGTGCGCAGCGGCGCGTTGATCGCCGCGATCACACTGGTCGCGCTGGTCGCGCTGATCGTGGTCGCGCTGGCGAGTTACCATGCCAGCGATCCCTCGCTCAACACGGCGTCGGCTGGTCCGGCGCGCAACTGGCTCGGGCGGGGCGGGGCGGTGGTCGCCGACGCGGCTTTCTGGCTGTTGGGTCCGGGAATCGCGCTGGTGCTGCCGACGGTGTTGCTGATCGCGCTGCGATTGTGGCGCGACGTGCCGGTTGGCCGCTGGCAGCGGATGCTGCTCAGCGCGTTGGGCGGCATCGGATTGCTCGGCACCGCGTTCGCGCTGGTATCGGGCGCGGCGGTGGCGTGGTTGCCGGCCGGGTGGGGCGGGGTGATCGGTCTTGCCGTGTCGGACCTGCTCCGCGCGGCAATCGCGCTGATCGGCAATAGCGCGGCAGTGTTGTGGACGACGCGCGGTGCCGCTGCGATCATCGGCCTCGCCGGGGTCGCGCTATGGGCCTATAGCTTCACCATCGACATGGCCGAACGACCCGTGCGCGCACCGCGCGCGCCGAAGCGGCTGACCGACCGGCGCGCGACCGCCGAAATCGAACCCGAACGATTCGTGCCCGAATCGCCGCGCAAGCTGCCAATGCCACGCGCGGTGGCGACGCCCGACGTTCGACCCGGACCGGTGATTTCGGAACGGCAAATGACGCCGGTCACCACCGCCAAACCCCGCGAGAAGCAGACCTCGCTCGATTTCGGCGACAAATCGCATTTGCCCTCGGTCGATTTGCTCAAGCCGACCCCGCCCTCGGTTGGTGGGCCGATCGACAAGGTCGCGCTCGACCGCAATGCGCGGCTGCTGGAGACGGTGCTGAGCGACTTCCACGTCAAGGGGTCGATCATCAATGTGCGACCGGGCCCAGTGGTGACGATGTACGAGCTGGAACCGGCGGCGGGCATCAAGGCCAGCCGCGTGATCCAGTTGGCGGACGATATCGCGCGCAATATGTCGGCGGTGTCGGCGCGCGTGGCGACCATTCCGGGCCGCACCGTTATCGGTATCGAGCTGCCCAATGCGCGGCGGGAGACGGTGGGCTTGCGCGAGTTGATCGATTCGCTGGACGATCAGCCGGGCGCGTTGTCGCTGGTGCTGGGCAAGAATATCGCGGGCGACCCCGTTATCGCCGACCTCGCCCCGATGCCGCATTTGCTGGTCGCGGGTACGACCGGCTCGGGCAAGTCGGTCGGGCTCAACTGCATGATCCTGTCGCTGCTCTATCGGCTCAAGCCCGAAGAGTGCCGGATGATCATGATCGATCCCAAGATGCTCGAACTGAGCATGTATGAGGACATTCCCCACCTCTATGCCCCGGTGGTGACCGATCCAGCCAAGGCGGTGCGCGCGCTCAAATGGACGGTCGAGCAGATGGAGGACCGCTACCGGCAAATGTCCTCGCTCGGCGTGCGCAGCCTCGCCAGCTTCAACGACAAGGTCCGCGCGGCCAAGGCCAAGGGCCAGCCGCTCGGGCGCAAGGTGCAGACCGGCTATGAACCCGTTACCGGCGCGCCGATCTATGAAGAGGAAACGCTCGATTATCAGGTGCTGCCGCAGATCGTAGTGATCGTCGACGAGCTTGCCGATTTGATGATGACGGCGGGCAAGGAAGTCGAATTCCTGATCCAGCGCCTGGCGCAAAAGGCGCGCGCGGCGGGCATCCACTTGATCATGGCAACGCAGCGCCCGTCGGTCGACGTCATCACCGGCGTGATCAAGGCCAATTTGCCGACGCGAATCAGCTTCCACGTCACCTCCAAAATCGATTCGCGCACCATTTTGGGCGAGCAGGGGGCCGAGCAGCTGCTGGGCAAGGGCGACATGCTGTATATGCCCGGCGGCAAGGGCATCGTCCGCGTGCACGGGCCGTTCGTGTCCGATGACGAAGTCCGCGCGGTCGCCGATCACTGGCGCGCGCAAGGGCGGCCCGACTATAACAATGCCGTAACCGAGGAGCCGGAGGATGGCTTCGCGCTCGACGGTGCGCCGATTGGCGAGGATTCGGCCGAGGATCAGCAATATCGCGCGGCGATCCAGCTGGTGGTGGAAAGCCAGAAAGCCTCCACCTCGTGGCTGCAACGCCAGCTGCGCGTTGGCTATAACAGCGCGGCGCGACTGATCGAGCGGATGGAGAAAGACAATATCGTCGGTCGCCCCGATCATGTCGGCCGCCGCGAAGTGCTGCGCGACCGCGACGGCAATCCCGTCTAAGGCGCGTGTTCAGAGCGGGTTCAAGCCGGTCGCGCTTTAGGTCGCCCGGTCAGGAGATATGTGTGTTCAACCAGTTCAAACCTGCTTTGGCCTTGCTCGCCCTTCCCGCTCTGGTGGCGGCCGCCCCGGTCAACGACTTGGCCCATGTGCAAAACCATTTGCGCGCCGTCGAAAGCATGACCGCGACCTTCACCCAGACCGACCGATCGGGCAAACTGCTGACCGGCGTGCTGACACTGAAAAAGCCGGGCAAGATCCGCTTTCAATATGAAAAAGGCGTGCCGATCCTGATCGTCAGTGACGGCAAGTCTTTGTGGTTTCTCGATTATTCGGTCGCGCAGAAGCAACGCTGGCCGATCGCCGGTTCCCCGCTCGGCATCCTGCTTGATCCCTCGCGCGACATGAGCAAGATCGCCACGGTCGTCGCGACCGACAATCCCAATGTAATCGCCGTCGATGCGGCGGACCCGAAGCATCCCGAATATGGCCGGATCAGCCTGGTGTTCGCGCGCAACGCGACGGCACCGGGCGGGCTGATGCTGCAAGGGTGGGTTGCGCTCGATTCGCAGAACAATCGCACGACGATCCGGCTGTCGAACCAGCGTTTCAACGCGCCCGTCGCCGACAATGCCTTCCAATGGCGCGATCCGGTGCGCCCGACCGGCAAAAAATAGCTTTCATTCATATTGGCGACAGGTTGCGGCGCATAAAGACGGTTTTGCGGATGAGGACGTTCGGGATTTCCCCCTGTTACCCGAACCTTCGCTTCCCGCCTGCGTGACGAACGCTAGGTCGGCCCTCGCTCCATGCCCCCGGAGCGAGGGCCTTTCCATGCCGGGGGATGGCGGCTGGCGTGGCCTGCCGCGCCTCGCTAGAGCAGGATGATGACCGCTTCGCTCAAGATTGTTTCGTGGAACATCAACTCGGTTCGGTTCCGCATCGAAATCGTCGAGAAGTTCCTGCGCGAATCCGCCCCCGATATCCTGTGCCTGCAGGAAACCAAGGTGATCGATCAGGACTTTCCGACTGCGGCGTTCCGCGCGCTCGGCTATCGCCATATCGTGCTGCACGGGCAGCGGATGCACCACGGGGTCGCGATTCTCTCGAAAGTGCCGCTGGTCGAGGACGACCGCTTCGACTGGCAGGCGAACCGCGAGGCGCGCCATGTCGGGGTGCGGCTCGAATCGGGCATGCGGATCGAAAATGTCTATGTCCCGGCCGGCGGCGA
The DNA here is from genome assembly GCF_017875905.1 of Sphingomonas sp. PL20. NCBI lineage: Bacteria > Pseudomonadati > Pseudomonadota > Alphaproteobacteria > Sphingomonadales > Sphingomonadaceae > Sphingomonas > Sphingomonas sp. PL20. Next base: position 4,367,430 of record NZ_JAGINH010000002.1, read on the forward strand.
CGTGCCCGATCGCGAAGCCAATCCCAAATTCGGCCAGAAGCTCGATTTTCTGGAACGGATGACGCGCTGGTCCGAATCGCTTGCGGTGCCGACGCTGCTGGTTGGCGATCTCAACATCGCGCCGCTTGAGGCGGATGTGTGGAGCCACAAGCAATTGCTGAACGTCGTCAGCCATACGCCAATCGAGGTTGCTGCGCTCGAGCGGCTCAAGGCGTCGAACAGCTGGGTCGATCTGGGGCGGCACTTCTTCCCGGCACCGGCGCGGCTCCACACCTGGTGGAGCTATCGCTCGGCCGATTGGACCGTCAACGATCGCGGGCGGCGGCTCGACCATATGTGGGCGACCGCCGATGTTGCCGCAAAGGCCCGGCGGCACCATGTGTATGAAGAGTGCCGTAGCTGGCTGAAACCGTCGGACCATGTTCCGATCATGACTGAGTTCGACATTTGAACGATCCGCACAAGACCGCGCTCGCCATCGATGCCCTGCGGCGGGGCTGGCCGATCGCGCTTGCCGGGCAGGACGGCACCTTGGCGCTGCTGCCGATCGAAACCGCCGACCCTGCTCGGCTGGCCGCGTTTGGCCCAGGTGGAGCGGCAAGCCTGTTGCTGTCCGCCGGACGCGCAGCGACCCTGACGCTCGCCAATCAGCGCGACGCCGCCGCGCCCGATTCGCCCGTGCTGATCGAACGCGCGCCCTGGCTCGATTTCGCGACCGCGACCGCGCTGGCCGACCCGCAATTTGACCTTCAAGTCCCCATGAAGGGTCCGTTCCGCGCGCACTGTCTGGTCGAGCGCGATGCGGGCGCGGCGGCGCTGCGCCTCGCCCGCATCGCCGGGATGCTACCCGCCTTCTTCGTATTGCCGGGCGAATCGGCGGCGCTGGTGCTTACACCGGGCGACATCGACGCCCATGAAAATGCCGCACGCCTGACGATCGCGACGCGCGCGCATCTGCCCGTCGTCGGTGCCGAGGACGCCGAGATCGTCGCCTTTCGGACACCCGAAATGCCCGGCGAACATATCGCGCTGTTGATTGGCAAGCCCGATGGTCGCCCCCCGCTCGTGCGGCTGCATAGCGAATGCCTGACCGGCGACATGCTTGGCAGCCTGAAATGCGATTGCGGGCCACAACTCCATGCCGCGATCGATGCCGTCGCGGCGAGTGGCTGGGGCATGATCCTGTATCTGCGCCAGGAAGGGCGCGGGATTGGCCTGATCAACAAATTGCGCGCCTATGCGCTGCAGGATCAGGGGTTCGATACCGTCGATGCCAATACGCGGCTGGGCTTTGCCGTCGATTCGCGCAATTTCGCGGTGGCAGCGCGGATGCTCGACTTGCTAGGCCAACGGTCAGTGCGGTTGCTGACCAACAACCCGCAAAAGGTCGCGCAACTCGAGGCCGCCGGAATCGCGGTGGTCGAGCGCGTGCCGCACATCCTGCCCGCCAACCCGCATAACGAACGCTATCTGGCGACCAAGCGCGACCGCACCGGCCACCAATTTTAGGCGATCAGCGCCGCGATTTCATCGAAGGTCTCGGCCACATCATGGACGCCGATCGAGCGCAATTTGGCGGCGTGATCGGGGCCACAATGCGTCGCACCGACAAACCCGATGACATGCGCCCCCGAAGCCACGGCACCGGTCGCGCCGACGGGCGAATCCTCGACGATCACCGCCCGCGCAATGTCGATACCGAGCGCCTGGGCGGCGTGGAGATAGATATCGGGCGCAGGCTTGCCACGGGTGACATGCTCCTTGCCCGAAAAGATCCGGTCGCCAAACACGTCGCGCAGACCGATATGCTCGAGGTGCCGCGTGATCCAGGCGGTCGTGCTCGACGAGGCGATCGCCTTGGGCAAGGCGTCGGGCAGGCCAAGCACGAACTTGACCGCACCCTCGACTGCATCAACGCCCTCATGCATCGCGCGTTGATCCTCGATTCGGCGCGCTGCGTGAAAGTCTTCCGGCAGCGACCGGCCGATCCAGTTTTCGACCGCGCCGATGAAGGACGCACCCGACAACCCCATGAAATTGGCAAAGGAATCCTCAGGCGTCGTAGGATGGCCGATGCTCGTCAGATAGGCCGCGATCTGGCGATTGCCGACCGCTTCGCTTTCGATCAGGACACCGTCAAAGTCGAAAATAATGCCATCGAAGGTCATGCACGCGCTCCAAATAAGGCGCTGCCAATGCGAACATGCGTCGCCCCCAGCATCACCGCCGTCTCATAATCCCCCGACATGCCCATGCTGAGACCGTCAAGGCCGTGGTCGCGCGCGAGCTTGGCAAGCAACGCGAAATAGGGCGCAGCCTCGGTGTCGGCCGGCGGCACCGCCATCAGCCCGCCGATCGGCAAATCCGCCGCGCGCGCCGCCTCGAGCAGGGCCGGGAGCTGGTCGATCGCGCAACCACCCTTTTGCGCTTCGTCCCCGATATTGACTTGGACAAAGCAGGTTGGGCGGCGACCCTGCCGCTCCACCGCGCGGGCGAGCGCGGTGATGAGGGAAGGGCGGTCGACCGAATGGATCGCGTCGAACAAGGCGACCGCATCCTCGGCCTTGTTCGACTGCAACTGCCCAACCAGGTGCAGCGCGATGTCCGGGAACGCCGCGCGTAGCGCAGGCCATTTGTCCTGCGCTTCCTGCACGCGATTTTCGCCAAAAACGCGCTGTCCTGCGGCTAGCAAGGGCGCAATCTCTGCGGCGGATTTGGTTTTTGAAATTGCGATCAGCGTCACCGCATCGGGTTTACGGTCGGCAAGCGCGGCGGCGCGGGCGATCGTCGTCTTAACGGAAGCGAGCGCTTGCGCGGGTGCGGTGGGGTCGTCGATGGCCATTGCCGGCGCTATAGGCGGCGACATGGCCCTTCGTCACCCCATAAGCGAACGCGCACTGCCCAAGCTGTGGTTGATGACCGACGAGCGGATGGGCGAGGCGTTATGGGCGGCGCTTGCGGCGCTGCCGCGCGGCAGTGGCGTCGTCTTCCGTCATTTCGCCACCCCCGAGGCAGCGCGGATCGCGACGTTCAACCGCATCGCGACCATCGCGCGGCGGCGTGGCCTGGTGCTGGTGCGCGCTGGAGCCAATCGGCAGCCGGTCCATTTGGGCGCGGCGCATTCGGTGCGCGAAGGGATGGCAGCGCGGCGGGCCGGAGCCCATGCCATTTTGGTATCGCCGGTCTACCCGACGCGCACCCATCCGGGTGCCCGCGCGCTCGGGCCGGTGCGTGCGGCGCAGATCTCGCGCGCGGTTGGCCTTCCCGCGATCGCGCTGGGCGGCGTCACGGTCCGGCGATTCCGGGGCCTGAAACAGCTTGGCTTTGTTGGTTGGGCGGCGATTGACGGGCTCACGCCCCTTCGCCCCGGCAGAGTTTAGAAGCGGAAGGCCGTTCCGATATACACAGCCTGGCTGTCACGACGGCCGCTATCGGTGTTCGGCTGGGTGATCAGGCGCTCGCGCTCATCTTTATACCGAACGCCCGCAGTCACATCGAGACGGCGAGTCAGCGAATAGGAACCACCAACGTCGATCGAATAGGCCGGTGCATCTTCGGTCAGCTTGGGCGTGCCCGCAAGCGGACGATCCGCCCCGGCCTTTACGCGACCGGTGAAACGATTGCCGGTATAGCTGACCCCGACTTCAGCCGACTCACGGCCACCCGGCAGCCCCGCCAGATCGACCTTCGACACATCGCCCGAAAGCGCGAAGCGTTTCCAGCCAACGGCGACGCCGAGATTATAGGCAATTGGCGTAAGATTGACTGTTGCGGCGGGGACAGGTGCGCTGCGATCGACCACCGTCGTTCCGCGCGCCGACCGCGCCCGAATCGCAACCGTCACCGCATGCGATCCATCGCGTCGGCCATCCGACGGGGTGAAGCGAAAGCCGCTCGTGTCCAGCCCGCCACGGGCGAACAAAGCGGCGAGCCTTGGATCCGCCGAGGCTGGCGTAAAGGAACCGATCCCCCGCACTGCCAAAGCGTTATGCTTGGGTGCAGGGCGTACGCCGGGCATGTCGCTTGCGCCAACTGCGGGAGCCACAGCGATGCCGAGGGCGACAAGCGCCCCCGTAGCAATCCCGGACATCCAACGAGCAGAAAACACGCAAGGCCCCTCTTCCAGCGCCTGTTTGGCACCGTCATGTGACAACGCGCCTATCACGATTCAATTGCGTACCGCCACTATCTTGACTCAATTTCTCGAGAGAGTGTCACGAAGGACACACAGCACGGCTCCCCCGGCGGCGCTGGACGTGTCGCTTGCGGCACGCGCGAGACATTCTATAGATACCGACGTCCCCCAACACCCAGTTTTGTTCAGGAACCGCCGATGACCCGCCGCCCACGCACCGCGATCGTGGTTTCGTTCGCTCTTGCCGCCTCTTTGTCGCTGGGGGCCTGCGCCCATAAGCGTGCCCGGCCGCAAAGCGCCGATCTCGCCGCTTCGAAAGTGACCACGATCGGCGTCAACGCCTATCTGTGGCGCGCCAGCCTCGATACGCTGAGCTTCATGCCGCTGCTGCAGACCGATTCCAACGGCGGCGTGATCGTGACCGATTGGTACATCAATCCGGCAGCCCCCGCCGAGCGGATCAAGGTCACCGTCACGATCCTCGACCAGGATCTTCGCGCCGATGGCCTCCGCGTCGCCGCGCTGCGCCAGGTCAATCAAGGCGGACAGTGGGTTGCGGCCCCGGTCGAAGCCTCCACGGTGCAGAAGCTGGAGGATATCATCCTGACCAAGGCGCGTGACCTGCGTCGCGCTGCCGTAGCCCAGTAGGATCCAGCCCCTCATGGCGTCACGCTTCAACGCGCTGAAGGCGGACGCGGCATGGCAGAAGGTGTGGGACGACGCCCGCACCTTCGCCGCACGCGACGATTCCCCCAAACCGCGCTCCTATGTTCTTGAAATGTTTCCGTATCCTTCGGGGCGGATCCATATGGGCCATGTCCGCAACTATACGATGGGCGACGTGCTGGCGCGCTATCGCCGGATGACAGGCATGGAAGTGCTCCACCCGATGGGGTGGGACGCCTTCGGCATGCCGGCCGAAAATGCCGCGATGGAAAAGGGTGTTCACCCCGGCGGCTGGACCCGCGACAATATCGCGACGATGAAGGCACAGCTCAAACGGCTGGGCTTCGCGCTCGACTGGACGCGCGAGCTGGCGACGTGCGAGCCGGATTATTACGGGCACGAACAAGCGCTGTTCCTGGACCTGTTCGCGCACGGCCTGGTCTATCGCAAGGAAAGCTCGGTCAATTGGGACCCGGTCGACATGACCGTGCTCGCCAATGAGCAAGTCATCGACGGGCGCGGCTGGCGCTCGGGCGCGTTGGTCGAGCGGCGCAAGCTGTCGCAGTGGTTCCTCAAGATCACCGATTTCGCCGACGAACTGCTCGAAGGACTGGGCGGCCTCGAACATTGGCCCGACAAGGTCCGGCTGATGCAGGAAAACTGGATCGGTCGCAGCCAGGGGCTGCAATTCCGCTTTGCGCTGTCCGATGGCGGTGCGGTCGAGGTCTTCACCACGCGCCCCGACACGATCTTCGGCGCGAGCTTCGTCGCCGTCGCCGCCGACCATCCGATTGCGCAAGCGCTGGCTGAGCGCGATTCGGCCGCGACCGACTTCATCGCCTTGTGCAAACGCGGCGGGACGACTGCGGCGGAACTGGAGACGCAGGAAAAGCTCGGTTTCGACACCGGGCTGACGGCGGCTCACCCGTTCGACCCGACGATCCAACTGCCCGTCTACATCGCCAATTTCGTGCTGATGGACTATGGGACAGGGGCCGTGTTCGGCGTTCCCGCGCACGATCAGCGCGACATGGACTTTGCGCGCAAATACCATCTGCCAGTCCGCCGAGTCGTGTCCGATGGCGACGACACCGATCCCACCTTCGTCGGCGACACCGCTTATACCGGGCCGGGCACGCTGGTGAATTCCCACTTCCTCGACGGTATGGACATTGAGGATGCCAAGCGCGCGGTGATCCAGCGGGCTGAGGGGGAGGGCTGGGGGACCGGCTCGACCGTGTTCCGCCTGCGCGACTGGGGCGTCAGCCGCCAGCGCTATTGGGGCACGCCAATCCCGATCATCCATTGCGACGCCTGTGGTGCGGTGCCGGTGCCCAAGGACCAGTTGCCGGTGATCCTGCCCGAAGACGTGACCTTCGACATTCCCGGCAATCCGCTCGATCGCCACCCGACGTGGAAGCACGTGGCCTGTCCATCGTGCGGCGCGGCGGCGCGGCGCGAGACCGATACGCTCGACACCTTCGTCGATTCGTCCTGGTATTTCATCCGCTTCGCCAGCCAGCCCAAGGACAAGCCGTTCGATCGCACGGTAGCCGAGCAATGGCTGCCGGTCGCGCAATATATTGGCGGCGTCGAACATGCGATTCTGCATCTGCTCTACGCGCGCTTCTGGACGCGCGCGCTGCGGCACATCGGGATGCTCGACATTGCCGAACCCTTTGCCGGGCTGTTCACCCAGGGCATGGTGACGTACGAAACCTATAGCCGCCAGATCACCGAACTTGGCAGCGACGGCGTCGATTCGATCACCAAGCAGCGCTGGTTGTCGCTCGACGACATCGAAAAACGCGGCGACGGCTATGTCGAGCGCTTGACCGGCGAAGCCGTGACGGTCGGCCGCGTCGAGAAGATGTCGAAATCGAAGAAGAACACCGTCGATCCGACCGGCATTGTCGACCAATATGGGGCCGACGCCACGCGCTGGTTCATGCTGTCGGATTCGCCCCCCGAACGGGATTTGCCGTGGAGCGAATCCGGGATCGAAGGATCCTGGCGCTTTATCCAGCGCCTGTGGCGGTTGTTCGATGGCGACCGCAGCGGGCTTGCGGCCGGAACCGACAACATCGCGCTTGAGCGCAAGCTGCACCAGACGATCGCGGGTATTGCCATCGATATCGAAGCGCTCGCCTTCAACAAGGCGGTCGCCAAGCTGTATGAGCTGGTCAACGCGATCGAACGGGCCGAGCCCTCGGCGTCGCGCGACACCGCGATCGACACGCTGATGCGGCTGATCGCGCCGATGGCCCCGCATCTGGCCGAGGAAGCCTGGTCCGTGGCGGGCAAGCCCGGCCTGATCGCCGATGCCCCGTGGCCAACCGTCGACGCGGCCTTGTTGATCGAGGACGAAGTCACTGTCGCTGTCCAAATCAACGGCAAGCTGCGCGATACGCTCGTTCTGGCCAAGGGCCTGCCGCGCGAGGAGATTGAGGCCGCCGCGCTGGGCTCTGAAAAGATCGTCCGCATCCTTGACGGCAAAGCGCCGCGAAAGGTGATCGTCGTGCCAGACCGTCTCGTGAATATCGTCGCATGAAGCGCGCCCTCGCCCTTGCCGCGGTTAGCCTCGCTCTGTCGGGATGCGGGTTGCATCCGCTCTATTCGGGCGGAAGTGGGGGGGCGGTTGCCACCACGCTGGCCGAAGTCGATGTCGCGCCGATCGAAGGCAAGGCCGGGTGGCTGATGGCCAATGCACTCCGGGATCGGCTGCATTCCTCGGCCACGCCGCGCTATCGGCTTGAGATCAAGCTCGACGACAAGATCGTCGGGCTCGGCGTGCGCCGCGACGACAGTATCTCGCGCGAGCGGCGGACCTTGCGGGCACGCTATCAGCTGATCGATTTGAACAACGGCGCGGTCCTGCTGGATGCGGCATCGGGTTCGGACGCCGGGATCGACGTCGTCAATTCCGAATATGCCACGATCGCGGCCGAGAATACCGCGCTCGAGCGCCTTTCGGGGATTGTCGCCGACCAGATCGTCGCGCGCGTCGCCACCTATGTGCAGCGAACAGCGCCTGAAAAGCCCTGATCCGATGTGCGGGGCGCGCGCATGAAGGCCAACCTCAATCAGTTGACCCGCGCCATCGATGCCGTGGCGACCAACGCCGATATTCGCCTGTATCTTTTGCACGGCCCGGATGAGGCCGGCGCGCGCGACGTCGCCGCACGGCTTGGCCGGATTATGGGACCCGATGCCGAGCGTGTCGATCTCGAACCGGGTGCCCTGAAGAGCAATCCCGGTCGTTTGGCCGACGAAGCAGCCTCCATGTCGCTGTTCGGAACCGCGCGCTATATCCGCATTGCGGGGGCAGGGGAGGACTGTGTCGAAGCCTGCACGCTGTTGCTGTCGGCCGAGCGCGCGGGCAACCCGGTGGTGATGATCGCGCCATCGGTAAAAGGGTCGTCGGCGTTGGTAAAACTGGCGACCGCCAGTCCGCGCGCCATGGCCTGCGTCTTTTATGTGCCCGAAGCGGGGGAAGCCGACAAGATCGCGGCCAGCATCGCGCGGGAGCAAGGGCTGCGGACCACGGGTGGCACTGCCGCGCGTATCGCGCTGGCCGCAGGCGGGGATCGTGCTGTGATGACGCGCGAGCTTGAAAAGATCGCTTTGTATCTCGACGCGGCACCCGAACGCCCGCGCGAAGTCGACGATGCGACGCTCGATGCGGTCGGTGCCGATTTGGGGGATTCGGAAATTTCGCGCGCGATCGATGCTGCGGTGGACGGCGGCCCCGATCGCCTGGCGGACGAGCTCAGTCGCTTGGGGGTTGCGGGGGTCTCGCCGATCCCGCTGCTGCGGCAACTCGTACGCCGGCTGATGACACTCGCCGAACTGCGCGCCGAGATCGATGGGGGAGCGAGCGCCAATGCTGTGATGGAACGCGTGTTCTTTCGCGAACGCGCGACCACCGCGCGGGCGCTGCAGATCTGGTCAGCCCCGAAAATCAGCGAAGCGATCGACCGCGTCCGCCGCGCCGAGCGCGCGACGATGGCGACGGGAAATGCCGGTCCGGTGCTGGCCGATTCCGCCATGGTCGCGGTGGCGCGCATGGCGGCACGTCAGCGCGGATAAGCCGGGCTAAATCCGTTCTCCGGTGAGCCGCTGGCACACCATATCGAGTTGATCGAGCGTGGAATAGGATAGCACGAGCGTGCCGCCCTTCGCGCCATAGGTCACCCGCACCGACAGACCGAGCAAATCCGCAAGCTGATGCTCGAGCGCGGCAAGATCAGGATCGCGTCCGCCGCCATCGCTGCTATGGCTTCGCGGCGCTGGCTTCGCCGCGCGCGCAAGCCGCTCGGTGTCGCGCACCGACAGACCCCGCGCGACCACCTGATCGGCAAGCGCCTCGACATCAGCCGCCCCGATCAGCGCGCGCGCGTGGCCCATGGTCAGCGTGCCGGTGACGACGCGCTCCTGGATCGGGGAGGGCAGTTCGAGCAGTCGCAGCAGATTTGCGATATGGCTGCGCGACTTGTTGACCAGCTTGCCCAGCGCCTCCTGCGTGTGGCCAAAGTCTTCGATCAGCCGATGATAGGCTTCCGCTTCTTCGATCGCGTTCAGATCCTGGCGCTGGATGTTTTCGACCAGCGCGACTTCCAGCGTCTCGGTATCGTCAAACGCTCGCACGATAACGGGCACTTCGTGCAGCCGCGCGCGCTGTGCCGCGCGCCAGCGCCGCTCGCCCGCGACAATCTGATATCCCGTGCCGTGCGGCCGTACAACAATCGGTTGCAGCACGCCGCGTTGTGCAATCGACTGGGCCAGTTCCTCAAGCGCCGCTTCGTCAAAGTGGCGCCGCGGCTGGCCCGGATGCGGTGTCAGCGATCCAACCGGAAGCGAACGAATCCCCGGCGAGGTTTCCTTGCTGCCGCCAACGGGTTCTTCACGGGCCAGATCGCCCATCAACGCGTTGAGCCCGCGGCCCAAGCCGGAGCGCGGCTTCGGACGAGCCTGCGGAGCGTTTTGCGGCGCGGTCGAGTCGGTCATGCGGCCCTTGCAGGTTGAGGTTCGATATTGGGCAGCCGCGCGATCAACTCGCGGGCCAGCGCGATATAGGCTTCCGAACCCGGGCAGCGATAATCGTAGATCAACGCGGGCAGACCATGGCTCGGCGCTTCGGACAAGCGCACGTTGCGCGGGATCACGGTATCGAACACCACCCCGCCCAGCACCGCACGAACGTCATTGGAGACCTGGTCGGTCAGCCGGTTGCGCCGATCGTGCATCGTCAGCGCGACGCCCATGATCGAAAGGCCAGGATTGAACCGTTCGCGAATGCGCTCAACCGTGCTGAGCAATTGGCTGAGGCCTTCCAAAGCGAAAAACTCGCATTGCAGCGGCACTAGCAGCGAGTTCGAGGCAACCATCGCGTTGAGTGTCAGCAAGCCGAGCGAGGGAGGGCAATCGATCAGGACGACGTCCCACCGATGATCGGACCGTGCCAGGGCTCGCGACAAGCGATGCGTGCGTTCTTCATATTCGACCAGCTCAATTTCGGCACCCGACAGATCGACGGTAGCGGGAACGATGTCGAGCTTGGGGACGATCGTTGGCAATGCCGCAGCTTCGATCGTCGTTTCACCCAGCAAAATATCATAGGTGGAATGGTGCCGGTCAGCCCGTGCAATGCCAAGACCCGTCGAGGCATTCCCTTGCGGATCGAGATCGAGCAACAGCACGCGCAATCCCGTCGCGGCCAGGGCGGTGCCGAGATTGATGGCGGTGGTGGTCTTGCCCACGCCACCCTTTTGGTTCGCTACGGCAATGACGTTCATCGGCGTGACACCCCTGATGCGATAACGATCAACGAGTCCGGATCGGTAAGACTATGTTCCACGTGAAACACACCATGCCATTCCTGTTCGGCGGTGGCCACCTCGTCGCGAGCGGACCGCCCCTTGGGCAGAATCCAACGCGTCTCGGGGGTCGAACAATCCCTCGCCCACGCGAACAGTTCGGTCAAGGGGCCAACCGCGCGCGCCGAAATAATGCTCGCCTTCTCGCGCACTTTTTCGATTCGATCGCTTACGATATGGGTCCGATCGGCGATTCCGAGCCGGATCGCGGTCTCGGCCAGAAACGCGGCGCGACGCTTCCGCGGCTCAACCAGCCAGACTTCACGCTCCGTCAGCGCGGCAACGACAAGCCCTGGAAACCCAGCACCGCTACCAATGTCGATCCACCGCCCCCGACTCTCGCCGTCCGCAAACCCAATCAATTGCGCCGAATCGACGATATGGCGACTCCATATCGAGTCGATCGTCGAAGGCGCGATCAGATTCTGTTGGCGGGTTTCGTTCAGCACAATGTCTGCAAGACACGCCATCGCAGCCGCTCCCGCCGCGCCAAAGCGGTCCGCCACCCACGCCTTCGCGTCGTCCTCGGTCACGCCGCTTTCCTCCGGAGATGCAGCAAGATCGCGGTCAAAGCCGCCGGCGTTATCCCGCGAACACGACCTGCAGCGCCGAGCATTGCTGGCCGCGCGCTCGATAAACGCTCAATCATCTCGGTCGAAAGACCCGGAATAGCCGCGAAGTCGAGCGTGGCGGGAATCGCGATATCGTCCTGCGCGCGCAAGCCCGCAATCTCGCTTTCCTGGCGTAGCAGATAGGGCGCGTAGCGCGCGTCTTCAGCGAGCTCGGCCAGCAATGCGGGTTCGATGCTGTCCAGCAGCTCAGGAACCAGCATCGCAATCTCCACCCCGGCCACGCGCAGCCATTGGTCCCCGGAGCGGGCGTGCGGATCCGCTGGCAGCAATGCCCCGCGGGCGATCAAGCGATCACTCGATATCGGCTCGGCGAGTTGGGTTTCCACTATAAGGCGCTGCTGCGCCCGCTGCTCAAGCCGCCGCAATCGGTCCGGCCCCAGACACCCGATATCGGCCGCGAGCGGACCAAGCCGGGTCTCGGCATTGTCCGCGCGCAAGCGCAAGCGATATTCGGCTCGCGCGGTGAGCATCCGATAGGGTTCGGTAATCCCTTGAAGAACGAGATCGTCGACCATCACGCCCAAATAGCTCGACGCCCGATCGAGGATGATCGCAGCCGTACCGCGCGCGCGGGCCGCCGCATTAAGGCCAGCGATCAGACCCTGGCCCGCAGCTTCCTCGTACCCGGTTGTACCGTTGATCTGGCCGCAACAGAACAAGCCCGGCATGGCGCGCACTTCGAGTGTAGGGGAGAGCGCACGAGGGTCGATATGGTCATATTCCACCGCATAGCCGGGAGCGACAATGCGCGTCCGCTCCAGACCGGGGATCGAGGCGATCATCGCCGCCTGAATATCAACGGGGAGGGAGGTGGAAATGCCGTTGGGATAAACCGTCGCATCATCCAATCCCTCGGGCTCCAGGAAAATCTGGTGGCCGTCACGGTCGCCAAAGCGATGGATCTTGTCCTCGATCGAGGGGCAATAGCGCGGCCCCTGACCAGCAATGTCACCGCCAAAGAGGGGGGAGCGATCGAGCCCGCCGCGAATGATGGCGTGGGTGTCCGTGGTGGTGCGCGTAATCGCACAATGGAGCTGGGGCAGGGGACGAGCCCGCGACATCGGCGACATCGTCCACGGATCGGTATCGCTGGGCTGCTGCGCGAGGCGCGCCCAATCGATGGTTCGTCCATCGAGCCGGGGAGGGGTGCCCGTCTTCAACCGCGCCATTGGCAGCTGTGCAGCGCGGAGTTGCTCCGCCAATATCGAAGCGGCGGCCTCGCCAATCCGCCCGCCAACGGATCGCTGCTCACCGCAAAACATCCGTCCACCGAGAAAGGTGCCGGTTGCGAGCACAACCGCCCTCGCCGCAAGGACGCGACCGTCAGCGAGCCGTACGCCTGTTACGGTGCCCTGATCGGCCCCAACCAAGCTCGCGACCTCTCCGGCGACGATTTCCAACCCTTCCTGCGCCTTGAGCATGGATTGGATCGCAGCCGCGTAGCGACGCCGGTCCGCCTGGACTCGCGGGCCTCGCACCGCGGCACCCTTGCTGCGGTTGAGCATGCGGTAGTGGATACCGGCTGCATCGACTGCGCGGGCGATCAGCCCATCAAACGCGTCAACCTCTCGCACCAAATGGCCTTTGCCGAGCCCGCCAATCGCCGGGTTGCACGACATCGCGCCGATCTTGCCGGGCTCAAAGCTGATCAAGGCAACGCGCGCGCCACAGCGTGCAGCCGCCGCTGCAGCCTCGGTGCCGGCGTGTCCGCCGCCCACGACGATCACATCGAATTTGCTCATACGCTGTCGCTAGGTCTTGGGCGACGCGCTGTCAAAGGCGGTGCCGCATGTTCCACGTGGAACGTCCGATTATTTGCCGATGCAAAAACGCGAAAACACCGCGTCCAGCACATTCCCGATTCCGCTTCGCCCGGCGACGGCATCGAGCGCCTTGAGAGCTCCGCGTAGCTCTTCAGCGACGATCAGAAAATCGTCCACGCCCGCCGCCTGAAGATGCCCAAGGCATGCCGCCAACAGCGCCCGTTGTCGGCGATTGGTCGTGAGCATATCTTCCTGCGGCAATACGGCGCGCGCTCTTTCCGCGATGATCGCCCACAGGTCTTCGAGCCCATCCCCGGTTTTGGCCGACAAGGATACCACGCAATCGGCCGGTACCATCATCGCCCGATCCGCCAGATCCGCACGCGCATGCACACGCAGATGATGAGGATCGCTCGGGGCGTCGTCCCCAAGCCACAAAACCACGTCGGCACTTGCGATCGCTGCTGCCGCGCGCTCGATCCCGATGCGCTCGATCACATCGCCCGGCGTGCTGGTGAGCCCGGCGGTATCGGTCAGAAGATAGGCTATCCCACCGCGCTCGACCGGAACGTCGATCCGGTCGCGGGTAGTGCCGGAGATGTCGGACACAATCGCGACCTCGCGACCGGTGAGCGCGTTGAGCAATGTCGACTTTCCGCTATTGGGCGGCCCAGCGATGACAACGCGGATCCCGTCATACAGCCGCTCAACCGGGGGGGCGGCGAGCAAGCGGGCAATTTCCGCCGCCGTGGCCGCGATCGCCGTACCAATCTCCGCGCTGCTTTCCGTGGTAACATCGTCTTCGTCAGAAAAGTCCAGCTGCGCTTCGACCCTGGCAGCGATCTCAATCAAACGGTCGGTCCAGCGATCGACATTGGCGCGCAGGCCGCCTTCGGCGATGCGCAAGGCCGCGCGCCGCTGCGTCTCGGTTTGCGCGGACAGCAAGTCTCCCAGGCCCTCCGCCTCGGTCAGGTCGATCACCCCATTCTCGAGAGCACGGCGCGTAAACTCGCCAGCCTCGGCATGGCGCATACCCGGCTGCGCGGCGAGGGCAGCCTCCACCGCGAGCACCACGGCGCGCCCGCCATGGATCTGCAATTCGACAACATCCTCCCCGGTCGCAGTCCGTGGCCCCGGGAACACCAGGACCAGCGCACGATCGAGCAAGCTTCCGTCTCGCGGATCGTGAAGGGCGCGCAGTGCTGCCCGGCGCGGCAAGGGCAATGGTCCAGCGATTGCTTGCGCAACCGCGAAGGCTTCCGGGCCGCTTAGCCGGACAATTGCAATCGCGGCCGGCGGTGCCCCGCTCGATGTCGCAAAAATGGTGTCGCGCTTGGTCACGGCTGGATTACTTGGTCGCGCTTTCAAACATCTTGCGCCACATCCCCATGCCGGCATCGCTCATCGGCATCCAGCTCCGCACCATATTGTCGAGCAGATCGGGTGCGACCACGCCATCCATCGCGTCGGTGAGCATCGCGACATATTTTTCGTGGACCGGTGCAAGATCGGGCAGGCCCATGAAGCGGCGCGCCTCTTCGGGTGTACAATCGACTTCGACATTGATCTTCATCGCGCTTCTCCGCTTGAGCGGGCCTGCGCCGCGCTGCATACTCTGGCTATGTATGCGCGCGATATGGCCCGGATCGCAACGCCTGTCGGTGTTGTCACGATTTATGGCGACGAGGTCGCAATAACCTCGGTCGAAATCGAGGCGGCGGCGGGGAATCCAACATCGGGCACTTCCTCGCCCGTGCGCGACGCCGCCGATCAACTCCAGGCCTGGTTCGCCGGGGAGCGCACCACATTCCATCTGCCGCTCGCCGTCGCGCGTACCCCACGCGGCCAGATATTGCGCGATGCGATGATCGCGATCGGCTATGGGGAAACGCTGAGCTACGGCGCTCTTGCGGCAACGATCGGGTCGAGCCCACGCGCGATCGGCCAGGCCTGTGCGCGCAACCCGTTTCCGATCATCGTGCCATGCCACCGCGTAACCAATGCCGACGGTTCGCTCGGTGCCTATTCAGCGGGAGCGGGGCCCGCGACCAAAAGCTGGCTGCTCGATTTCGAACGCCGCGACCAGCGCGATCGGCTTCTTTAGAAGAGCAACCGCAGCACGCCGATTTCATGATCGACGATGCCATCGTAAATCATCCGGCCCGCGACAAAGAGGATCACGGCCAAGCCAATATAGGCGATCCAATGATACCGCCCGATGACGCGGGCGATGAAGTTCGCCGCCACCGCCATCAGCGTCACCGACAAAGCCAGGCCAAAAAACAGCACCGCCGGATGTTCGCGCGCGGCACCCGCGACGGCCAGGACATTATCGAGACTGAGCGACAGATTAGTAATTGCGACCTGGATTGCCGCCTGCGCGAATGTCTTGGGATGCTTCGAGGCTGTATGGCCACCACTGGCCGCTTCGGCCGTCGCACCGATTTCGCGATAGAGTTTCCACGCGACCCACAGAAGCAGGATTCCGCCCGCCAAGAGCAAACCGACGACATGCAAAAGTTGCGTCGCAATCAGCGCAAAGCCGATCAGGCACACCATCGCCATCACCACCCCGAGCGCGAGCACTTGCTTGCGCTGCTTGGCGGGGAGGCCGGCGGCGAGGGTGCCCAGCACCATCGCATTGTCGCCGGAAAAGATCAGGTCGATCAGGATCACCTGGCCAAGCGTCGCCAGGCCGGCAGCGGTGAAAACGTCTGCGATGTTGAACATGGGCTGCCCTCACCAAGCGGCATGGAGCACAGCCCACACCATCGACCGGACCTAGCCCGTCGGTCAAACCGATGCGAGTCCGTCGGCACCCCGCCGACGGACTGACATCGCTTACTGGTTCATGCTGTCGAAGAAATCTTCGTTGGTCTTGGAATTCTTCATCTTGTCGAGCAGGAATTCCATCGAGTCGATCGTGCCCATCTGCATCAGGATGCGGCGCAGCACCCACATCTTGGAGAGCTTGCTCTGGTCGACCAGCAGCTCTTCCTTGCGCGTGCCCGACTTGCCGACGTCAAGCGCCGGGAAGATGCGCTTGTCGGCGACCTTGCGATCGAGCACGATTTCCGAGTTACCCGTGCCCTTGAATTCTTCGAAGATCACTTCGTCCATACGGCTGCCGGTATCGATCAGCGCGGTCGCGATAATCGAGAGCGAGCCGCCTTCCTCGATGTTGCGCGCGGCACCGAAGAAACGCTTCGGACGCTGGAGCGCATTGGCGTCGACACCGCCGGTCAGCACCTTGCCCGACGAGGGCACGACGGTGTTGTAGGCACGGCCAAGACGCGTAATCGAGTCGAGCAGGATCACCACGTCCTTCTTATGCTCGACCAGCCGCTTGGCCTTTTCGATCACCATTTCAGCAACTTGTACGTGGCGCGTGGCGGGTTCGTCGAAGGTCGAGCTGACCACCTCGCCCTTGACCGAGCGCTGCATGTCGGTGACTTCCTCGGGGCGTTCGTCGATCAGCAGGACGATCAGGAACACCTCGGGGTGGTTGTCGGTGATCGCCTTGGCGATGTTCTGCAGCATCACCGTCTTGCCGACGCGTGGCGGCGCGACGATCAGCGTACGCTGGCCCTTGCCCTGCGGCGAGATGATGTCGATCACCCGTGCCGACTTGTCCTTGATCGTCGGGTCCGACGGATCGAGCGTCAGCTTCTCATCGGGGTAGAGCGGGGTGAGGTTGTCGAAATTGACGCGGTGGCGCACCGCCTCGGGATCATCGAAATTGACCGCGGTCAGTTTGACCAAGGCGAAATAGCGCTCGCCATCCTTGGGCCCGCGAATTTCGCCCTCGACCGTGTCGCCGGTGCGCAGGCCGAATTTGCGGACCTGGTTGGGCGAAATGTAGATGTCGTCCGGGCCGGCCAGATAATTGGCTTCGGGGCTGCGCAGGAAACCGAAACCATCGGGCAGCACTTCGATCGTGCCCAGCCCCATGATCTGCTCACCCTCTTCGGCCTGGACCTTGAGGATCGCAAACATCAAATCCTGCTTGCGCAGCGTCGAGGCGCTCTCGATGCCGAGTTCTTCGGCCATCGCGACCAGCTCGGCCGGCTTTTTGTTCTTCAGGTCTTTGAGATGCATTGCGGGCGTCCGGGCATAAAGGATGCTGGGGAAGGAGCTTCGGTCGGCGAAGGGTACGCGACGATGCTTGAGGAAGGAGGCCGCGACCGGACGGGTGGACCCGCCGCATTGCGACACGCAGGAGAGATACGAGGCCGGGTCGCGCCCGTCAAGGCGCGACGTGGCTCCTCAGAACGGCTGCACGATCGCCAGTATCACGATGAAGGTGACCAGAACCGCAGGCACTTCGTTGATCAGGCGCAATTGCCGCCCGGTCAGCGTCGGCTTGCCGGCCGCGAGTTTGCGGGCATAGCCCACCGCCCAACCATGATAGCCGCTGAGGATCAGAACCAGCGCCAGCTTCACATGCAGCCAGCCAAGCCCGTGTTGCCCGGAAAACAGACCGGCGTTCGCGGCGAGCGTCAGCCCGAGGATCCACACCACCGTCATCGACGGGGTCAGGATGATCGTGCGGATCTTGCGCTCGCGATCGATCCATAACGCAGCCTCGGGCGACGCAATGCCGCCGCTGGCCAACGCTTCCTGGTGATAGACGAGATAGCGCGGCAGCATGAACAGGCCCGCCATCCAGAACACGACGAAGATGACATGCGCCGCCTTGACCCACAGATAGGCGTTGCCGAGCATTCCAATCATCCAGCGCTCCGAACAAAGGCGAGCAACTGCTCGACATGGGCAATCGGCGTATCCTGCAAAATGCCGTGCCCAAGATTGAAGACATGGGGCCGATCGGCAAAGGCTGCAAGTATGCGTGCGGCGGCCTGTTCCATCGCCGCGCCCCCCGCGATCAGCACCAATGGATCGAGATTGCCTTGCACGGGCAGATCCTTGGGCAGGCTTGCCGCGGCCCATTCGGGATCGATGGTCTCATCGAGCCCGACCGCATCGACCCCGGTTTCCCGGACATAGGCTGGGAGTTTCTCGCCCGCACCCTTCGGAAAGCCGATCACCGGTACACCTGGATGACGATCGTGCAACGCGCTGACGATGGCAGCATTGGGCGCAATCACCCAGCGTTCGAATTGCGCCGGGCTGAGGCTGCCCGCCCAACTGTCGAACAATTGCACCGCCTCGACGCCGGCCTCAATCTGTTTCGACAGATATTCGATGGTGCACGTCGCGATCGCCGCAACGATCTCTTCGAATGCCGCAGGATCGCCATAAGCGAAGCGCCGCGTTTCGCCCTGGTCGCGGCTCCCGTGTCCGGCAACCATATAAGTGGCAACGGTCCATGGGCTTCCCGCAAAGCCCAGGAAGGTGGTCTGGGGGGGTAGCGCCGCCGCGACCTGACGCACGGTCTCGTAAACCGGTTCAAGCCGCTCAGGGACCGCCTGCAGGCCTTGCAGGGCATGATCGAGCAGCGGTGGTGTCAGTGCGGGGCCTTCGCCCACCCCAAAGGTGAGATCCTGACCCAGCGCCGATGGCACCATCAAAATGTCCGAAAACAGAATCGCGCCATCAAAGCCGAACCGGCGGATCGGTTGAATCGTGACCTCTGCCGCAGCGGGGCTGTCGTTTACCAGTGCGAGGAACCCGCCCTTTTCTGCCCGGAGCGCCCGATATTCCGGGAGATATCGGCCTGCCTGGCGCATCAGCCAGACCGGCGGGGTGGGCTGACGTTCACCCAGGAGCGTAGCGAGCAGCGGCTTCTTCATCGTCGGAATCGTCTTACCCTCTTCTATAAGATTCTAGAATCTTGAAAGGATGAAGTGGTTGTAGGCACGTCGATAACGGGGCTTATGCGGTCATCCCCGAAAAGCCAACAGGCTGGCCTTTGTGTAAGGGCGACTCTGGCGTGAGTCGTTCGATCTGTCCCCATTATCCACAGCCTGTTAGCCGAATCGTTGGTTGTGCGCACGCATGTGGATAAGCGGCGGGTTATCCACCAAAGGGATGACGCTTTGCTGGACCGCGAAGTTGCGCTAGCGCTTCTCCCCATGTTGTCCACAGCATCGCCCACCCGGCCTTTTTGATGCGCCTGCATCTCCATTTGCTGTCGGATTCGACCGGCGAGACGCTCGAAAACATCGCGAAAGCGGCGCTTGCGCAATATGACGATGTCGAAACGATCCGCCACTTCTGGCCAATGGTGCGGACCGAGGCGCATCTCGAGCGCATCCTTCAGGAAATTTCGCAAAATCCGGGGCTGGTGCTGTTCACGCTGGTGAATAGCGAAACGCGGCGGACGCTCGAGACACGCTGCCGTGCGCTGGGGCTCCCGGCGGTGGCACCGCTTGATGGCGTGACAGGTGCGTTGTCGGGCCTGCTCGGACAAGCAGCCAAAGCGCGACCGGGGCGCCAGCACGTGCTGGATGCCGCCTATTTCGCCCGGGTCGATGCGATTCAGTTCACCATCGCGCATGATGACGGGATACTCGCAGAAGATTGGGAAGAGGCCGACATCGTCTTGGCCGGTGTGTCGCGGTCGTCGAAGACGCCCACGTCGATCTATCTCGCCAATCGCGGGTTCAAGACCGCCAATATCCCGATTGTGCTGGAAAGCCCGCCACCCGCAAGCCTGTACACGTTGAAAAACCCGATCGTGGTTGGGCTGACCACCAGCGCCGACCGGCTCATTCAGGTGCGGCGCAACCGGTTGCTGTCGCTCAACCAGAAGGTCGAGACGGCTTATGTCGATCAAGAAGCGGTCACGCGCGAAGTGGCGTTTGCGCGCCGGATGTTTGCCGACAATGGCTGGCCGGTGATCGACGTAACGCGGCGCTCGATCGAGGAAACGGCGGCGGCGATCATTGCATTGGTCGGCGAACGCCGCGGCGATGTCCGGGGCGACGCATGAGGGTCGTGCTGGCGTCGCAAAGCGCATCGCGACGCGCGATGTTGGCCGCAGCGGGCGTGCCGTTCGAGGCGGTCTCTGCCGGGGTCGACGAGGATTCCGCCAAAGCGGCCCTCCTCGCGGACGGCTTTGGCGCGCGCGACATGGCCGATGCGCTGGCGGAGCTGAAGGCGATCAAAGTGTCCTCGGGGGATGGCCAGGCGCTGGTACTGGGCTGCGATTCGGTTGTCGCGCTCGAAGACGGCTCGATGCTCGACAAGCCGCGCGACCGGCCTGAGGCGGCCGAGCATTTGCGCAGGCTCTCGGGCAAGCGTCACGAACTGGTCAGCGCGGCGGTGATGGCCGAGGGCGGACGCCCGGTTTGGCGAGTCGTCGATCGTGCGCGGATGCATGTCCGCCCGCTATCGGATGCGTTCATCGAGTCGTATCTCGATCTCGAATGGCCCGAAATCGCGTGGTGCGTCGGCTGCTATCGGATCGAGGGGCCCGGTGCCCAATTGTTCAGCCGGATCGAAGGCAGCCAGTTCACCGTGCTCGGCCTGCCGTTGCTGCCGGTGCTGGATTATCTGCGGGTACGCGGGGTGATGACGTCATGATGTTCGCCGAAGTGATCGGGGATCCGATCAACCATTCCAAATCGCCGCTGATCCATGGCTTCTGGAACGAAGCGCTCGGGCTCGAGGCGAGATACGCGGCCCAGGAGGTGACAGCGGCGGGGCTGGGCGGTTATTTCGCCGAACGCGCGACCGATCCGAACTGGCGCGGATGCAACATCACCCTTCCCCATAAGGAAGCCGTGTTCGATCATATCGCCGATCCGGGGGGCGTGCGCGGGTCGATTGGCGCGGCCAATACCGTGTTTCGTGCCGAGGACGGTACGCTCGCTTGCACCAACACCGACGCGGCCGGCTTTTACGCGCCGATCGCCGAACTCGACCTGGCGGACGCGCCGGTGGTGGTGATCGGGGCGGGCGGGGCGGCGCGGGCGGTGCTGTTCGCACTGTCGCGGCTTGGCGTCGGACCGGTGACGATCCTCAACCGTAATGTGCTGAAGGCGGCGGCCTTGCTGTCGTCCTTCGGATTGAAAGGCAAGGCGCTGCCGCTCGACGCGACGCTGCCGCCGGCGGCGCTGCTGGTCAATGCGAGCGTGCTCGGCATGGTCGGTCAAGCGTCGCTCGATCTTGATCTCGGACCCTTGCCCGACGACGCGCTAGTCTATGACGTGGTCTATGCCCCGCTCGAAACGCCGTTGCTGGCGGCGGCGCGGGCGCGGGAACTGGATACGGTCGACGGTCTGGACATGCTGATCGGTCAGGCGGCATTGGCGTTCGAACTGTTCTTCGGCGTGACGCCACCGCGCAACGAGGCCAGCGATGACCAGCTACGGGCGCTTTTGACGGCATGATTACGATTGGCCTGACCGGGTCGATCGGCATGGGCAAATCCACCGTGGCGGCGATGTTTGCCGAGGCTGGCATTCCGGTGTTCGATGCCGATGCGGCCGTGCACCGGCTGCAAGGCAAAGGCGGGCGCCTGGTCGACGCGATCGAGGCGGCGTTTCCAGGGTCAACCGGTCCCGACGGTGTCGACCGCACGCGGCTTGGGCCGATGGTGCTGAACGATCCCGCCGCCTTCGCGCGACTCGAGGCGATCGTGCATCCGGCGGTGGGCGAAGAGCGCGCTGCCTTTCTCGTTCGCCATGCCGATGCGGCGATGGTGGTCTTCGACATTCCCTTATTGTTCGAAACCGGCGGCGAAACGCGGGTGGATGTCGTCGTCGTGGTGTCCGCGCCCGCGCCGATTCAGCGCGCGCGTGTGCTGGCGCGGCCCGGTATGTCTGTGGAAAAGCTCGATTCCATTCATGCGCGGCAACTGCCCGACGCCGAGAAAGTCGCACGGGCCGATTTTGTCGTGCCGACCGGCGGATCGCATGAGGATACGCGGCGTGCTGTCCATGCCATCATCGCTTGCTTAGCGACCCGCGACGTCCCACTATAATGATCCTATGCGTGAAATCGTCTTCGACACAGAAACCACCGGCTTCAGTTTTGCCGATGGCGATCGCATGGTGGAGATCGGTTGCCTCGAGATGGTCAACCGCGTCGAGACCGGTCGCACCTTCCACGCCTATTTTCACCCGGAGCGGTCCATGCCGCCCGAGGCGCAACGTGTCCACGGCCTGAGCGACGCCTTCCTGGCGGACAAGCCGCTGTTTCCGCATCTGGTCGACGATCTGCTCGACTTTATCGGGGACAGCCCGCTCGTCGCGCACAATGCCAGCTTCGATTTCGGCTTTCTCAACGGCGAGCTGAAGCGCTGCGGGCGCACCACCGTCGCAATGGAGCGGATGGTCGATACCGTCGCGATGGCGAGAATGCGCCATCCGGGTGCAAAGCACAGCCTGGATGCCCTGTGCAGCCGCTATGGCATCGATCGCAGCCACCGCACCTTGCACGGGGCTTTGCTCGACGCGCAACTGCTGGCGCAGGTGTATGTCGAGTTGACCGGTGGTCGGCAGATCGGACTGGGGCTGGTCAGCGAAGCCGTCGAAGAAAGCGTGGTCATCGCCCCGGTTGCGCCAACCGTGGTGCGAGCGCCACGCGTGTTTGCGGTGAGTGACGCAGACCGTGCCCGGCACGCAGCGTTCTTGAAGACCGTGGTCAACCCTTTGTGGGGGAGCGACCACGCAATGTGATTTGGGGGGCCGTGGCACCCGGACGGTGTCAACTGCCAGCTGACGATCGTCACAACGACGCCAGCCTATTGAAGGAGAAGGTTCATGGATATTCGGGTTTCCGGCCATCAGGTCGAGACGGGCGCGGCCCTCAAGACCCATGTCGACGACCGGCTCCAAGCCATCGCCACCAAATATTTCGCGCGCGCCATCTCGGCGCAGGTCACCTTCGGCAAGGGGCCGCACGATAATCGCTTCACCTGCGATATCATCGCCCACGTCATGCAAGGCCTTATCCTGAAAGGCCGCGGCGACGCATCCGAGGCGCACGCCGCATTCGAAGGCGCCGCGAGCAAGATTGAAAAGCAATTGCGCCGTTACATGCGACGTCTGAAAGACCGCAATGGCGGGTCCGTCACGGCCGTGGTGATGGATGCAGGGGGTGCCGCTGATAATGCCGGCTACACCGTTTTCCAGGAAAGCACCGCCGAGGAGGAGGTCGAGGACTATCCGCTGATCGTCGCGGAGACACGTGTCGACGTGCCGGAGGCGTCGGTGTCGGATGCGGTGATGATGCTCGATTTGCGCAACACCACCGCCTTGCTGTTCCGCAACAGCGGCTCTGGCACCTATAATATGGTCTATCGCCGCGGCGATGGCACGATCGGGTGGGTCGAACCGCAGCGCCAGGCCTGATCGCGGTTTCTACGCGAGCATGTCCTAGTGGCATGCTCGCGCTTTCGCGGTTGCAGGATCGGCGCTATGGGCCTGCCACAAGACCCCGCCGTCACGCGGGCATGAGGATCGTAATGACCGACCTGCACGATATTCTGGTGCCCGACGCGGTGCTTGAGCGCGTGAGCGTGGGAACCCGCAAAGCGTTGTTCCATCAACTCGCGGCGGCGGCGGCGGCCGTCTACGGCCTGGATGCCGGGGTCGTGCAAGACGCGGTGGCGACGCGCGAAAAACTGGGATCGACGGCGTTTGGCGGTGGTGTGGCGATCCCGCATGGCAAGGTGCCGGGTTTGACGCAGGTGCGCGGGGTGTTTGCCCGCTTGGCGCATCCGCTCGACTTTGACGCGGTTGATGATCTTCCGGTCGACGTCGTCTTCATGCTGGTATCGCCGCCCGATGCGGGCGCGACTCATCTCAAAGCGTTGGCACGCGTGTCGCGCGCGTTGCGTGATCAGTTGCTGGTCGAAAAGCTGCGCGGTGCGGGGTCGCGCGATGCGCTGGTCGCTCTGTTGACCGCAGAGCAGGTCCGTGACGCAGCCTGAGAGCGCTCCCGGTCCATCCGGGCAAGCCGCGCATTTTCGGGCGTTGGAGGCGCTATATGCGGCGGCGCCGATCAACCGGTTGTTTGAATCGACTCTGGTCATCCCCGAGCCCGGCCTTGCCCGGATCCATTTCACGATCGATCAGCGGTATTTTCACGCAGGCGGGGCCGCGCACGGGACGAGCTATTTCAAGATGCTCGACGATGCCGCTTTTTACGCGGCGAACAGCCTTGTGACCGATCGTTTTTTGCTCACCACCGCGTTCAATCTGCTGCTGACCAAACCCCTGCGCGAAGGGCCGGTGACGGCCGAGGGGCGCTGGATATCCGGGCAACGTCGGGTGTTCGTCGCCGAAGCGCGGTTGATCGACGCTGAGGGCGAGGAAGCGGCGCGCGGCACCGGAACCTTCATGCGATCGCGCATCGCCTTGGCAGGGTTGCCCGGCTACCGCACCGAATGATGGGCACGCTGCCTTCCGGTATCATGGTATCGGCCTTGTTGAAGCGCGTGAACGATTCCGGCGGGATGGGAATGGTGCGCGCCCGCGGCGATGCGGAATCTGGAGCTATCCTGTTATTATTAAATGAAAACGATGGACGCTCCAAAGTGATGGAGCGCGCGCTCGATCCGCGCGGCAAGGTGATTTTGGTTGAGACCGGGCCAGCCGATCCGACCGATGCGATAGCGCGCGAGGCGTATTGGCGCAGGCGCCGCGACCGCGACCCGGATTTGTGGGTGGTTGAACTGGACATCCCGTCGGCGGAACGATTCGCCGCAGAAACGATCGCCTCCGGTTGACCACATTCGATATCCCCCTAGAAGTTGGGGTATTAGCCACGTGCGTTGTGCCGTGTCGGGTGCGATCCGACCAGGTTACGCAGTCGGGGGGCTGTCCGGCGGGGTGACAATCGGGTCGACCCTGTCCGCGCACCAACCGCATTTTTGTAGTGTTCATGTCGTTTTCGAATCGCGTCGCAAGCCTCGCGGCGTTCTCTTTGGCCGTAACCGCTCTCATCGGTCTCGGCACTCCGGGCTTCGCTCAAGACCTTGGTCGTGTCATCAACGCCCAGTCTCAGCCTTCCGTTCCACAGCCCGTTTTGAATCCAGCCGTCGCGACGACGGTAACGAATGCGCCTTCGCTTCCCGACGCCAAGGCCGATGACGAGCAAGACGATGAGAGCGTGGCCTATGGCACGCTGGACGCCGCCGTCGCCGCCCAGGCCATTCCCGACACGATCGATGAAGAATTGCAGTGCATGGCCGGCGCGATTTATTTCGAAGCCAAAGGCGAGCCGCTCAGTGGCCAGCTTGCCGTCGCCGAAGTCATTCTCAACCGCTCCAAGTCGGGTCGCTTCCCCAAGACGGTGTGTTCGGTTGTGAAGCAGCCCGGTCAATTTTCGTTCGTACGCGGTGGTCGCGTTCCCACCGTCGCGCAGAACAAGCAATATCGCACCGCGCTTGCGGTCGCTCGCGTCGCGCTCGCCGATGTCTGGGACAGCCCGGCTTCGGGCGCGATGTATTTCCATGCGCGCGGTGTCGCCGCAGGTTGGCATCGCGAACAGGTTGCCGCGATCGGGAACCACGTCTTTTTCCGGTGAACCAGCACGTCCTGTTTGACGTGTTCGCCTAATGTTCTAAAGTCGGGGGATGCTATCGTCGTCCCCCGACCCCGCGCTCCCAACATCAAGCCCGCTGGATGTGCCGTTCTGCGCCGCCCACGTCGTGCGCGGTACGGTGCGCATGCTGTTGCGCCACGATCTGGTCGCGTTGGCCGAAGTCCCGCTCGACGGCAATCGCCGCGCCGATTTGATGGCGATCGATGCGCGTGGTCAAATCGTGATCGTCGAGGTTAAGGTGTCCCGCGCGGATCTGCTCGGCGACGCCAAATGGACCGACTATCTGGATTGCTGCGATCGTTTTTATTGGGCGGTCCCGCACGGATTCGATGCCACCCCGCTCCACGGAACGGCCTTTTTGCCCGAACGTACCGGGATCATCGTGGCGGATCGCTATGATGCGGCGATCGTGCGCGAAGCGCATAGTGTGCCACTGTCCGCTGCCACGCGGAAACGGGCGACGCTCGCCTTTGGGCGGCGCGCCGGGCGCCGCTTGATCGGGTTGATCGACCCGGAGGCCGATGTCGGTTTGGGGTGAAGCGTTACAGCTTGGGCCCGGAGACGCCGCGGCGTTCCTTTTTGGGCGTGGCGTCGATCATCGTTGTAATCGCCGATCCGCGCTTATCCTGATGCGCATAGTCGCGTGCCGAAAATCCCTGCAGCCGATCGGTCTGGTCGGGATCGGCCCCTAGATCGAGAAGCGCGCGCACCATCGTTGCGTCGCGCCGCTGCACCGCGACGATGAGCGCCGTCTCACCGCTGGCGTTGGCGAGGTTGATGTTGCCGCCACTCTTTGCGAGCACCTGAATCATTTCCAGCCGCCCGAGGCGCGCCGCCAGCAGGATTCCGGATTCCCCGCGACGATCTTTCAGATTGGCATCCGCCCCTTTTGACAGGAGATAATTCAGATACGGCATGTCGCCGCGCCGCACGACAATGTGGATCGCGCCTTCACCCGAATCCACATCGCGGGTGTTGACCACTGTCGCCCCGGGCTTATCGAGAAAGCCGATGACCTCGTCATTCTTCCCATCCTTGATCGCCTGCAGAAATTTATAGCCGGGCGACTGGCCGAGCTGCGCGGCCGCAGGACCGGCGATGATGGCGACGGGGGCGGTGGCGAGCAACGCAAGGGCGATGGAGGCGGTGCGGAGGGTCATCGAAAACGTCCTGGCATGGTCGAGAGACACGAGCGGTTTGGAGCAAAGCTTGCGCCCGATGACCTAACAGATCATGGCTAGTCGCGCTATGAACCAGATCGCCCGTGCGCTTTCCGCGCTGTTTCTTGCTGTTTTACCGGTCGCCTGTAGCGGGCCCGCAACACCGGCGCGCGCACCGCTGGACGGCGTTGCGCTTGGCGGCCCGTTCACACTGACCGACCAGGATGGACGGGTGCGCACCGATCGCGATTTCGCCGGGCGCTATCGCATCATGTATTTCGGCTACACCTTTTGCCCCGATGTGTGCCCGACCGATATGCAGACGATTGGCGCGGGCTTGCGCGTGTTTGAGGGCAAGGACGCCAAGCGCGGGGCAAAGGTGGTACCGATCTTCGTCACCGTCGACCCCAAGCGGGATACCCCCGCCGTGTTGAAGGCATTTGTATCCGCCTTCCACCCGCGCATGGTTGGCCTGACCGGGAGTCCGCAGGCGATCGCGGCGGTCGCCAAGGAATATGGCGCGTATTTCGAAGCGGAAAAGCCCAATGCCGAGGGCGGCTATCTGGTGGCGCACGCGCGGCTTGCCTATCTTATGGATCCGGCGGGTAAGCCCGTCGCCTTGCTGCCGCAGGACAAGACGCCGCAGGACGTCGCGACCGAACTCGACCGATGGGTACGATGAGCCACGCCAATGACTAGCCGTTTCTGGGAAGAGCCGATCGACACGCTCGATCGCGGGCAGTGGGAGGCGCTGTGCGATGGGTGCGGCAAATGCTGCGTCCACAAGCTGGAAGATGAGGAAACCGGCGAGCTGTTGCCGACCAACGTCTCGTGCCGGCTGCTCGACCGCCAAACGGCCTTATGTTCCAATTACAAGCATCGCCATGCCTATGTCAGCGAGTGCGTGCGGCTCAGCCGATCGAATGTGCGAACGATCGACTGGCTGCCCGCGACGTGCGCGTACCGGCTGCGCGCGGCAGATGAACCGCTTTATGACTGGCATTACCTGGTCTGTGGCGATCGCGAGGCGGTGCACCGCGCCGGGCAATCGGTGCGCGGTTGGACGGTGTCGGAGGACGATGCCGGCGAGCTGGAATTCCATCTGGTCGATCGCGAATTGTGAGCGCTCCGCTCGAGGTCGTGCGCAACGCGCGGGCGCGGCGGGCACGGCTATCGGTGGATTCCGCAACGGGCCGGGTGCGCCTGGTCCTGCCGCCGCGGGCACCGCTGAAGGCCGCTTTGGCCTGGGCGGAAGGGAAAGCGGCCTGGATTGCGGCGCAGCGTGCGCGCTTGCCACAGGCGCTCCCCTTCGAACCCGGCGCGCGCATTCCCTTTGGCGATGGCCATGTGACGATCCTGTGGGATGAAGCCGCGCCGCGCCGAGTCGAGCGCGACGGTAGCAATCTGCGCTGCGGCGGCACGCGCGACGGCCTGTCACGACGCGTGGCCCTGTGGTTGAAGCGCGAGGCGCTGCGCGTGTTGAGTGAGGAAACGGCGGAATTCGCCGCGCGCGCCGGGGTCAGCGTGACCAAGGTCGCGATTGGCGACCCGAAGACGCGCTGGGGTAGTTGCGCGTCAAGCGGCACGATCCGCTACAGTTGGCGGTTGATCCTGATGCCCGATTTCGTGCGCCGCTCCACCGTCGCACATGAAGTCGCGCACCGCTTGCACATGAACCACGGCGCGCATTTCTACCGTGTGCTGGCGCTGCTCGACGAACGCGATCCCGACGACTCGCGCCGCTGGCTGCGCGCGAACGGTGCCGCGATTCACTGGGTCGGGCGCGAATCCTGACGGTCAGCCGGCGCGCGCGTCGGGCTCGGGGCCGGGCGCGGGCCGTCGCGACCTAGAACACGATCAAGCCAGGCTTGGTCGAGCTTGTCGCCGTCGCCCTTCTTCTTTTCCACCGGCGGCGCGTCGGATTGCGGCGGCGGGCGCGTCTCAATCGGGTTGCCATCGGCATCGACGCGCTGACCCTGCTGGGCGGGCGGAGCCTGACCGGGATCGATCGGATTGCCATCGGCATCGACGAACAAGCCATTATCGGCTTCGCCGAAATAGGATTCCTGGTCGGGCTCGAGCTCGAATTCGGGCAGAGTCACCTTGGTATCGAACTGCTCGACCGGGCGGTTGGCGACGGCCACTTTCATGAAGGCGGCAAAGGCGCGCGCGGGCGCGGTGCCGCCGTGCAAACCGGCGATCGGCTTGGCATCGTCGCGGCCCATCCATACGCCCGTGGTGAGGCCGCTGGAGAAGCCCAGGAACCAGCCATCCTTGTTGGATGTGGTGGTGCCGGTCTTGCCTGCAACCGGACGGCCGATCTGCGCCGCTTTGCCGGTGCCGGTGTTGACGGTGGTCTGCAACAGATCGGTCATCTCCGCGGCGACATAGGGAGCCACCAGCACATGGCTGGTGTCGACTGACTGGGCGTAGATCGTCTCGCCCGACGCGGTCACCTTGGTGATCCCGTACGGGGTGACGGCGACGCCCTTATTTCCGACACTGGCAAAGGCCCGCGTCATGTCGATCACGCGCACTTCGGAAGAGCCCAGCACCATGGAAGGGTGGGTGTTGACCTTGGTGGTAATACCAAAGCGACGCGCCATATCGGCAATGGTGCTGAAGCCGATTTCCTGCCCGAGCTTGGCGGCGACGGTGTTGACCGAATAGGCGAAGGCGGTGCGGAGCGACATCGCCCCACTATTGTGCCGCGAATCGTTGCGCGGGCTCCAGCCGTCGATCGTCACAGGCTCGTCGACCACCTGGTCCTCGGGCTTATGCCCTGCCTCGAGCGCGGCGAGATAGACGAACAGCTTGAACGCCGAGCCCGGCTGACGCTGCGCCTGCGTTGCACGGTTATAGTTGGAGGTGACATAGTCGGTGCCGCCGACCATGGCGCGCACGGCACCATCGCGGTCCATCGCCACCAGCGCGCCTTGCGCGCCCTTGGGGGCATTGTCGCGGATCGCGGCATCGGCGGCGCGCTGCATATTCAGGTCGAGCGTCGTCCACACTTCCAGCGGGCGCTGCGTCTCGTCGATCAGAAGTTCCAGTTGCGGCAACGCCCAATCGGTGAAGTAGCGCACGCTGTTCTGCCGCGCCTCTGGCACGAACGCGATCTGGCTAACCTGCGCGTCGGCGGCCTGGGCCGCGGTGATCGCTCCCGTTTGCTGCATCAGCTTGAGCACGACGCCGGCGCGGCCGCGCGCGGCATCAATGTCGGCGGTCGGCGAGTAATTGGACGGGGCCTTGACCAGCCCGGCGATCACCGCCGCTTCGGTCAGGCTCAGATGGTCGGCACCGTGCCCGAAGAATTTGCGCGAGGCGGCGTCGATGCCGTAGGCACCGCCACCGAAATAGACCTTGTTGAGATACAGTTCGAGGACCTGATCCTTGCTGAACTTGCGCTCCAGCGCGAGCGCGAGAATGCCCTCGCGGACCTTTCGACCGAATTTCTTGCTGGAATTGAGGAAGATGTTGCGCGCGAGCTGCTGCGTGATGGTCGACCCACCCTGCATCCAGCGCCCCCGTTCGATCCGGACCTGGACCGAGCGCACCATCCCGATCGGATCGACCCCCGGGTGCGAACGGAAGCGGCGGTCCTCGACCGACACCATCGCGTCGCGCATCACGGCGGGGATGCGGTCATAGGGCAGCCACTCACCATAGCTTGGGCCCATCGACACGATCACCGTGCCGTCGGCGGCGTGAACGCGAATCATCTGCCCATTGGGCGACGATTTCAGCTCGTCGAAGCTCGGCAGCTGCCCCTCGGACACATAGACCGTCACGATCAGCGCGATGAGGGCGAGCAACGCCAGACCGCCGCCAAGTTGGGCAAGCAGGACCAGACGCCGACGCCACAGAGGCGCGCGCTTGAGGCGGGGGGCGGGGGAGGAAGAGCGGGCCATTGAGTGCTGCAGCGTTAGGCTTTGCCGGTCATTCCGGCAAGCCGTCGCCGCTGCAATCAGCCATGCGACTCGTCGCTATCAGAACTCCCCCGGGCGCGAAAATCGAGGCTGAGCGAATTCATGCAATAGCGCAGTCCCGTCGGCGGCGGGCCGTCCGGGAAAACATGGCCGAGATGCCCGTCGCAGCGCGCGCAGCGCGCTTCGGTTCGAGTCATGCCGTGCGTGCGATCGGTATGTTCGGTGACGTATTCGGGCGAGATCGGTTGGGTGAAGCTTGGCCAGCCCGAGCCTGAATCATATTTGTCCGCCGAATCGAACAAGGGCTGCGCGCAGCCGCCGCAGCGATAGATGCCGTCGGCCTTGTTGTTGTTATAGCGCCCGGAAAAAGCGCGCTCGGTCCCGGCCTCGCGCAGGACGTGATACGCCTCCGGGCTCAGCTTTTTGCGCCATTCGGTTTCGGACAGGGTAAAATGTTCCATGGCGCTAATGATCCTGTGGCGCGGGGGCGCGGTCAAGTCGGGAATGCCCGATCCGCGTGAATGCGGCAATCGTATCGATGATGCCAGGGAAGCGTCCGAGCATAGGCAGGAGCGCTGCCGTTAGCGCTGGCCATTCGGCTGCGTTGCGCACCGCTCCGGCCAGCCGGATCGGCCGGGCGGTGGCGTTGGCGAAGCGCGTCTGGAAGCGTGGTGCTCCCTCCGGCCCGCCAGTGAGATAGGCATGCCCCGCCCGGATTCCGCTGGCGATGGCGATGCCCATGCCTTCGCCCGCCAGCGACGGGATGACCCCGGCCTGGTCGCCAAGCCGAAACAGACCGGTCACCCCCCGCGTCGCGCGCCAGCCATAGGGCACGTTGGCGATCGCATCGATCGGCACGCTATCGCTGCGATAGGCGAGGCGTTCGCCGAGCCGGGGATGGTCGCGCGCCAGCTGGTCGAGCAAGCCGGCGGGCGAGCCTGCTTCCAGCATCGCCGAGCGATGCACCGCCAGGCAGACATTGGCGCTGCCGTCTTCCTGCCGGACGATCCCGACATAGCCGCGATCGAACAGGTGCAGTTCGATCGCATCGCCGATCCGTCGATCGAGGCCGGGCGTCGGTGCAAGGCGAATGCGGAGCCCCAGGACCGGGTCGCGCCCGCGCGCTTCGGCCGGACGGGCGCTGCCGCGCACGTCGTGCTTGCCGTTGGCGAGGAACAGCGCATCGCCGGCGAGGTCGGCACCATCGTCAAGCCGCGCGGTCAGGCCCTCGAGCGCGCGCACCGTTACGCCGCGCTCCACCGCTGCACCCGCGTCGATCGCACGCTGCAGCAGCACGGTATCAAGCAAGCGCCGCGAGACCCCGTGCGCCGCGCGGCGCAGCGGCGTTTCCACCACGGTGTCGCCCGCGATCAACCGCACCGTGGTGATCCGCGCCGGGCCGAGTGCGGCCGGGGCTACGCCGAGCGCTTGCAAGGATTCCAGCGTGCGCCAGCTCAGAAAGCCGCCGCAAATCGCGTCGCCCGTCTCGCGGCTGCGCTCGACCAACAGATGCGGCGCGCGTGCGCGCGCCAGCACGATCGCAGCGCTCGCCCCCGCAGGGCCGCCGCCGATGATCAGCGCAGGTGTTCGACGCATAACCGAAACGGGAAAGCGCGGTAGACCTTGGCGGTGACGCCCGCCTCCGCCAGAATCGGGGGCCATTCCGCAGGCCGGTAGGAGCGGGCGATCGACAAAGTGCCGTCATGCAGCACCATCGGATGCCACCGCGCCAGCCGCGCCAGGATCGGAAACCCGAAATGCGCGAAGCCGTGGCGATGGAGGTCGTTGATCAGCCATCCCACCGCGCTTTCGCGCTCCATAAAGCGCAGGAACGCGATCAGTTGATCGTGCGTCATATGATGCGCGACCAGGCTGGAGATGACAAAGTCCCAGTCTTCGTCGGCCAGATCGGCATAATCGCCGGTGCTATAGCGGATCGGCAGCTCGGCCGGCGGATGCGCGGTCGCGGCGAGCGCGCTGCGCGGATTGAGATCGACGCCGACCAGTTCGGCGGCAATGCCGCGCCGCGCCGCCCAATGCGCGATCCGCCGCAACATATCGCCATCGCCAAAGCCGACATCGAGCAGCTTGAAGCTGCGCCGCCCAACCGTCGCGCGGCGCAGGAAATCGAGCGTCGGGCGCGGCGCCATCGTCACCACGTTGACCTTGGCGAGGTCGCCGACCACCGCCGCATAGGTTTCCGGCGAGAGGTCGTCGGCGTCCATCAACTCCTCGGCGATGGCGCGTGCGCGCAGGCTCATGCGGCGCTCCGAAAGCCGAAACCCTCAGCCGCCAATCCCGGGCCGAAAGCCAGCGCGACCCCGTTGGTCACTGGTGGCCCGTCGAGCATCCGCGCCAACACGAACATCAAGGTGGCGGAGGACATATTGCCATACTCCGACAGCACCGCGCGAGACGCGTCCAGCGCATCCGCTGGTAGACCCAGGCTGTGTTCGACCGCGTCGAGAATCGACCGGCCGCCGGCATGGACCGCCCATCCATCGATCTCCAGCGGCGGGCGTCCGCCAGTCGCGGCGGCGGCGAAGACGGGGTCGCTTAGGCCTGCGGCGATGCGCGCAGGGACTTCGCCCGACAGATGCATGGCAAAGCCCTGATCGGTGATATCCCAGCGGATCAAAGCGGCCGAATCGGGCAGCGTGGTCGCAAAGGGCTGGTCGAGCGCAAATCCGGCGGGCTCGGCGGTGACGAGCGCGGCTGCGGCACCATCGCCAAATTGCAGCATGGCGAGCAGCGGCTCGAGCGCAGGATTGTCCTGTAGATGCAGCGTCGACAATTCGACACACACCACCAGCACCCGCGCATCGGCATCGGATCGCACGATATGGCGCGCGCTGCGGAGCGCGGCGACCGCCGCATAGCACCCCATGAAGCCGACCAGCAGCCGTTCGACCGAAGGGGCCAGGCCGATCCGCGCCGCGATGATCTGATCGATGCCCGGCGCGATGAAGCCGGTACAACTCGCCACGACCAGATGCGTAATGCCCTCCAGCGCGACTTGCGCGCGCAGCGCCTCAATCGCGGCGATGCTCAGCTCGGGAGCGGCCTGCGCATAGAGCCGCATCCGCTCCGCCGTGCCGGGCAGGACCGACTTGGCATAAAAACCATCCGGGTCGACCGGGGATCCGCCCTGCGCACCCAAGGGCAGGACCGACCAGCGATGCGCAATCGCGGCGCGCCCAGCCATCCGGTCGAAAATGCGCACCGCCCGGCCGTCGGGCAAGCGCGCGCGCGCCCATTCGATGAACGCCGCATGGATATCCTGCGCCGGAACGGCGGCGCCGATCGCGGCAATGTGGGCAGTGCTGGACAAATGGGACCTTTGCGGCGGCGGGCGGGAGCGTCCGGCCCGGGAACAACGCTACGACGGCTGTTCCGATCCGGGAAGACACCCACGTTACGCATTCTCAACCTTCCCTACGTTTGAGCACCGCATTTGGATGCGCCGCCGCACAGGATTTTGGCTGGGGAAGGGGCACCCTACCGAGCTTTGATCGCAAAGGAGGTCGGTTACGCCAGCGCGGCGATCAACTCATGCTGGCGGATTGGCTTATCGAGCACCGCGTGAAATCCGTTCATGCTGGCGACCGCGCGCAGCGTCGGGTCTGGATAGGCCGTGATCAGAATCGATCGGCCATGCCAATCGCGGCGCAGCATGGATCGCAGCACGCCAATGCCGTCGCCATCGGGCAGCCGATAGTCGGTGACCAGCCATTCCGCAGTCGAGACGTCGGTTTCTTCGAGCAGCGCGCCCGCGCTTGCATAAGAGCGCACGTCGAAACCGCGCCAGTGCAGCAGCAGATGCAGCGAACGCCGCACGCCTTCATCATCCTCTACCAGCAGCAGTTGCGGACGCGGCCCGGTGTCGACCGCGTTGTCTTCGTCCATTGGACCGCTCTCCCATGCCATCAGCGTCTAGGGATGCCGATCGCAGGGACGGCTGTCTTTACGTAGACATCCTAGGCTTGCTCCCCGAGCCCGGCGGCAAAGGCGATCCGCAGCGCATCCGACAGTGCATGGACTTCCAGCTTGGTCATCACATTGGCGCGGTGCACTTCGACCGTGCGCGGCGAAATGCCCAGATCATAGGCAATCGTTTTGTTGGGCAAGCCTTGGGCGAGGCGCTCCAGCACCTCCTGCTCGCGCGGCGTGAGCCGGGCGACCCACAGTTTCGCGGCCTCGCTCGATCGCGCAGCGGCATCGGCATGCGCGAGCCGCGCAAAGGCGCGCTCGATCGCCGACAGCAACACCGCCTTTTCGAACGGCTTTTCGATGAAGTCGACCGCCCCAGTCTTCATTGCCTGCACCGCGATCGAGACATCGGCATGGCCGGTGAGGATGATGACGGGCATGGTGATGCCGCGTGCGACCAATTCCTCCTGCACCGCCAGCCCGTCGATTTCGGGCATGCGCACGTCGAGCAAGACGCACCCCGGCTCAGCGGTCTTGATCTCGCGCAGAAATGCGACGCCAGAGGTGTGCAAGCGGACTGCATAACCTGAGGTTCGCAGCAAGAACCCCGCCGAGCGCCGCACCGAATCATCGTCGTCGACGACATGGATCAAGCGCTGGTCGCTCATGCCGCAAACTCCTCTACTGGAAGGGTGAACCGAAAGACCGTTCCGCCGGTCGGGCGCGGCTCGGCGCGGATGTGCCCGCGGTGCGCCTCCACGATCGTGCGGCAGATCGACAAGCCCAGCCCCATACCGGCGGGCTTGGTTGTCGCAAACGCCTGGAACAAGCGCGCGGCGATGTCCGGGGCGAGCCCCGGGCCCGTGTCGGCAACCGAAATTTCGACCATGGCGGGATCCAGCGCCCGCGTGGCAATCGTGATGTCGCGGACCTCCTGTCCCGCGACTGCGTCGATCGCGTTGCGGATCAGGTTCACCAGAACTTGCTGAATCTGGACACGGTCGACGGTAACTGTCGGAATATCCGGCGTCAGTTCGAAAAAGGCGCGCACGCCGCGCTCGCGTGCGCCGATCAGCGCGAGGCGGCTCGCCTCGTCGATCAAGCGCGGCAGATCCTCGACTCGCCGCTCAACCTCACCACGCGCAACGAAATCGCGCAGGCGACGGACAATCTTGCCGGCGCGCAATGCCTCGCTGGTCGATTCCTCAATCGCTTCGCGCAGCAGCGCGGTCGCCTCCGCGCTGTCGGCGTCGAGCAATTCGCGACCGGCTTCCAGATAATTGGCGATCGCGGTCAGTGGTTGGTTCAGTTCATGCGCCAAGGTGGAGGCCATCGTCCCCATCGCGCTCAGCCGCGATACGTGAATCAGTTCCGATTGCAGCTCTTTCAACCGCAATTCGGCGTGCTGCTGCTCGGTCAGGTCGTGGATGAAGCCGGTAAAGATGCGATGTCCGTCGCTATTCGCCTCGCCCACCGACAGCTTCATCGGAAATTCGGTGCCGTCGCGCCGCTGTCCGACGACGATGCGGCCAATGCCGATGATGCGGCGCTCACCCGTTTCGCGATAATGGGCGATATAGCGGTCATGACGCGCGGCATCCGAGGGCGGCATCAGGATATCAACGTTCGCACCCACGACTTCGGCTTCGCTATAGCCGAACAAACGCTCGGCGGCGCTGCTGAACGACAGGATGACGCCGCGCTCGTCGATGACGATCATCGCATCGGGGACGGTGGCAAGGATCGAGCGCAAATGCAGTTCGCTGCGCGCCAGCGCGGCCGCCGCTGCCTGGCGACCGGTAATGTCATAGATCATCTGCCCGAATCCGCGCAGCGTCCCATTGGCGCTGTGGATCGCGGTGATCGCGACGTCTGCGAAGAATTCGGAACCGTCCTGGCGCACCCGCCAGGTGTTTTCGCGCAGGCGTCCGCGCGCGCGCACCTTCGCCATGTCGGACTCTGGCTTTGC
The DNA here is from genome assembly GCF_017875905.1 of Sphingomonas sp. PL20. NCBI lineage: Bacteria > Pseudomonadati > Pseudomonadota > Alphaproteobacteria > Sphingomonadales > Sphingomonadaceae > Sphingomonas > Sphingomonas sp. PL20. Next base: position 4,403,949 of record NZ_JAGINH010000002.1, read on the forward strand.
CGCCGCGCGATCCTGCACGCTGTACAGTTTGTCGCCGCGTTCGCCGATCACGGCGTCGGGTCGGTAGCCGAACAGGATTTCGGCCCCCGCATTCCATGACCGGATTCGTCCCTCGGGATCGAGCACGAACATGGCGCGGTCGGTCGCACCCTCGACGAAGAGCGCGAGCGTCTCTGGGTCTACCGTGTCGCCGATCGCCATATCCGTGTCTTTGCCGTCCACGCGTCGCCCGTCCCATCCGTGAATTCACCTAGGCCCCTGTTTTGCGCCGGATCAAATCCGCAGGCGTGCCTTGGTCATACCCAGCCTTAGAACTTAAACACGGAGGACCCTATGCGCACATATAGATTTTTGGCGCTCGCAGCTGTTTCGGCGGCGATCGTTGCGTCGCCCGCTTATGCTGAAAAGGGTGATGTCCTGGTGCGCGTGCGCGCCATCGTCGTTGCACCGAATGAACGCAGCAGCGCCGTGACCCCGGCTTTTCCGGGCAGCAAGGTCGGCGTGTCGGATTCGGTGATGCCCGAAATCGACTTCACCTACATGGCGACCAAGCATATCGGTGCCGAGCTGATCCTCGCGACGACCGAACATAAAGCGCAGGGCCGCGGCACCCTGTCGGCCGTTCCGACGCTGGCCAAGACCTGGGTGTTGCCGCCGACGCTGACGCTGCAATATCACTTCCTGCCCGATGCCAAGATCCGTCCCTATGTCGGCGCTGGCATCAACTACACGATCTATTATTCGACCAAGGCGAGTGATGAATTGGTCAAGGCGATCGGGCCAACCAGCGTCCACATGAACGACAGTGTCGGCTACGCCTTGCAGGCCGGCACCGATATCGACATCACCAAGAAAGTGTTCTTGAACCTCGACGTAAAATATATCGGGATGAAGACCACCGCGCGGCTCAACACCGGCGGCGCGATCAACACCGCGCGGATCGACATCGATCCATTGGTGTTCGGCGTGGGCTTGGGCTTCCGTCTCTAAACCGCTCACCAAAAACCCCCCGGGCCGCCGCTGCGACCCGGGGGTTTTTGTTGGTCAATGCGCCAGCAGAATCGGTACCGGGCAATCCTCGAGCAGCCGCCGCGTAACCCCGCCAAACAAGGCCTCGGTCAGGCGCGCATGACCAAACCCGCCCATCACCAGATAGTCGGCGGCCTGATTGCCGATTTCCTTCAGGATCACCGTGCTCGCGCTATTGCCGCCTGCAGATAGCGTGCTGATCACCGGTTTGACGCCATGCCGCGAAAGGTAAGTGGCAGCGTCGTTTGCGGGCAGCGCAACGGAGCCGTCGTCAATCTCAAGCAACGTCACCGATGTGGCGAGCTGCAGCAGCGGGACGGCGGCGCGGAGCGCGGCTTCCGCTTCGGGCGAGCCATCCCATGCCACCACCGCCGTGCCGGTGAGATTGAGGCCGATAGCGCGTTCAGGCACGGCGAGGACGGGCCGGTTGGTGCGGATCAGCAGTTCGCCGGGCAAATTCGCCATGTCATGCGTTGCAAAACTCGGGAGCTTTGCGCTGACCACGATGAGATCGCTGAGCCGCGCCGCCCGCACGACTTGATCGCCGAGATTACCGGCGACATCGATCCAGTCCCAGGGCACGTCCTCATGCGCCAGGCGCGGCTCGATCCGTTTGCGATTGCGCGCTTCGGCCGCGCGCTCGTCTTCCATCAGCAGGGCGGCGCCACCCAGCGAAACGTAATCGTCCATCACCTCGGGCGCGATCGACACGTCGAGACAGGTGAGATGGCCGCGCAGCCCGCGGGCCAAGTCGAGCGCCACTTGCAGGCGGCCTTCTTGCCCGGAATCATCGTGTACCAGCAGTAGGATGCTTTTCATCGATCGGCTCCTCGGATTGAGAGGGGCCAGGATCGGGCGATCACGATTCCCGAACAATGCGTAGCTTTACGGACCGGTCAAACCGCCTTGCTGAAACGCCCTTCGCGCGCTTGGAGGGCTGTGTCGAACACCGAGGCGATCAGCCGCGCATAGGGGCGGCCCACCGGGTTGATCGTGACGGCGGTTCCCCGCCGCTCGACCAGACCCAGGTCAGCGAACGCGATCAGGCGGCCAATATCCCCAATCACGGCGTGGCTGCTTTGGCGGTGTTCGTTGGCGACCTCGGCAACATCGACCCGACCGGTGCAGAGCAGCCGCTCGATCAGCGCGCCGCGCATGCGGTCCTCCGGCGTGCGCAGCAAACCACGCGTCCCCATCAATAATCCGTTGGTGGCACCGACGCGGTAGCTGCCGACATGCTTCTCATTTTGCAGGAACAACCCGTCAAACTGGCTGATCGCGGATGCGCCAAGGCCAATCAACGTGGTCGCGCGATCATCGGTGAAGCCCTGGAAATTACGGCGTAGCGTGCCCTCGTGCGCGGCGCGGGCAAGCGTATCCTCAGGGCGCGCGAAATGATCGAAACCGATCGATTCAAACCCCGCTTCGACCAGCAGATCATGCGCCAACGCGCTTTGCCAGAAACGCGCCTCGGCATCGGGCAGGAGCGAATCATCGATCCGGCGCTGGCGCGGCAGCAGCTGCGGCATATGCGCATAACCGAACATCGCCACCCGATCGGGCGCTAACAACAAGGCAGCAGCGATCGTTGCCGCGATATCGTCGAGCGTCTGGTCGGGCAGGCCATACATCAAATCGAGATTGAAGCGCGTAATCCCGGCACGGCGGGCATCGGCCATCGCCTGGGCAATTTGACGCCAAGGTTGCAACCGCCCGATTTTGGCCTGAACGTGCGGTGAAAAGGTCTGCGCGCCGATGCTGAGGCGGGAGACTCCGGCTGCGGCATAGCTTTGCGCGGTCTCTTCTGAAAAATGCCGGGGGTCGATTTCGACCGCCCATTCGGCGTCGTCCGCGATCGCAAAATGCCGCCGCAAGGTGGCGCTGAGCGCAAGAAAGGCGCTCGGTGCCATCGCGTTGGGGCTGCCGCCGCCGAAATGCAAAGACCCGACCGGGGCGCGGAGCGTGCGGCCGACGCGCGCGATTTCCTGCTCAAGCGCGGCGAGATAGCTGTCCATCCGCTCGGGACGGCCAAGCGCCCCGGTGTTGCAGCCGCAATACCAGCAGATTTCGTGGCAATAGGGGATGTGCAGATAGAGCGAAACCGGCGTCTCGACAGCCACGCTGGCTAGGGCCGCCCCATGCACATCGGGCAGCGGCGCGAACGCGGCCGCGGTCGGGTAGCTGGTGTAGCGCGGGACCGTGCGCGCGGCCAAATCTGGAAAATAGCGGTGCATGGTGGCGGCAGCGTGCATCGGCAATGCCCTTCAGGATTTGACGGCAATCAAGGAAAGCGCAGCTTCCGCGCCGTAGATCGCGTGTTGGATCATTAAGAACAGGAGAGCGCGATGCTGTCGGACACCTGGTTTCTCGCCCTGGTGGTTGGAGCGACCGCCTGTTTCATGGCGGTCATGCTGTTCGCTTCGGTCAGCGATCGCGATCCCAAACCGCCCGGCACCGACTAACTTCATCGATGCGAGCCTCCCCCTGGCCGCTGCGGCATCCCTGCCGCAGCGGCCTTTTTTTTGCTCAGGCGTCGCCATCATCGGGCAAGTGGAATTCATGCCACAAGCCATTGAGGATGCCGAAGCCGACAGCGAGGCCGAGGCCGAGAACCCAGGTGAAATACCACATCGATTGCGGTCCTTATCTTAGTAGAAATCGTGGCTTGCGGCGATCTCGCGTTCGCTCACCCGACCGAACATCACGCGGTACGCCCAGGCGGTGTAAGCGAGCACGATCGGCAGGAAGACGACCGTCACGATCACCATCAGGAACAGCGTCGATTCACTCGATGAGGCGTTCCACACCGTCAGGCTGGAATGCGCATCGATGCTCGATGGCAGGATGAAGGGGAACATCGACAGCCCGACCGTTGCGATGATGCCGGCGGCCGAAAGCGTCGATCCGGCAAAGGCGGCTGGCTCGCTCTTCCCGCGAATGCCGACCAGCGCCAGCGCCGCGCCGACAAAGCCAAGGACGGGGGCCACCAGCATCCACGGATGCGCCGCGTAATTGCCAAGCCATGCGCCGCCGGATGCGACCGATGTCGAGCGCAGCGGGTTGGACGGGCCACTTGGATCAACCGCAGAGGTCAGTTCGAAGCCCATGCCACCGCGCGCAACGAACAGACCGCCCAGCGCGAACAGCACGATCGAGGCGATCGCCGCGCCCGTCCCATATACGCGCGCCCGGTCTTGCACCGCGCCGCGCTCGACCTTCATCGCCAGCCATGCGCTGCCATGCAGCACCAGCATCGCCACCGACAACAGGCCACATAGCAGGGTGAAGGGCGTGAACAGGCCGAGCAGGCCGCCTTCATAGCTGGCGCGCATGTCGCTATCGATGCGGAACGGCGCGCCTTGCAGGACATTGCCGACCGCAACGCCGAACACCAAAGCGGGAACGAAGCCGCCGACGAACAAGGCCCAGTCCCAACCGGCCCGCCACGCGCGGCCTGGCCGTTTTGAGCGATATTTGAACCCGACAGGGCGCAGGATCAGCGCGGCCAGCACCAGGAACATCGCGAGGTAGAAGCCTGAAAAGCTGATCGCATAGACATAGGGCCAGGCGGCGAAGATCGCCCCGCCGCCGAGGATGAACCACACTTGGTTGCCCTCCCAGGTCGGCGCGATGGTATTGATCGTCATGCGACGCTCGCCATCGGTCCGCGCGACAAAGGGCAGCAAGGCGGCAACGCCCAGATCGAACCCGTCGGTCAGCGCGAAGCCGATCAGCAATACACCGAGCAGCGCCCACCAGATCAGGCGCAAGGTTTCATAGTCGAATAGATGCATCATCGTGCTCCTCAGGCAGCGCGGGCCAGGGCGGGCGTGTCGGTGGGTTGCGGTGCGGTCTCGAGCGGGTCTTCGACCGGCCCATGCGCGATCGTCGCCAGGATCAGGCGCACCTCGATCACCGCAAGCGTTCCGTATAGCGCGGTAAAGCCGATGATCGTCGTCCACAGCATCGCTGGGGTCAGCGTGGAATTGGCGAGGAAGGTCGGCAGGACACCATCAATCGCCCAGGGCTGGCGGCCGAGTTCGGCGGTCACCCAACCCAGCTCGATCGCAATCCACGGCAGCGGGATGGCCCAGAGCGCGATCCGCTGGAACCAGCGTGCCGTCATGTGCAGGCGCAGGCTGGCGAGGAGGAAGGCGGTGGCGAACAGCGCGATCATCAGGAAGCCGATTCCGGCCATGATGCGGAACGTCCAGAACATCACCGGCACGCTTGGCACCACGTCCCACGCGGTCGAGGCGATCAGCGCGGGGCTGGCCTTGCCGGGGTCGGCGATATGCGCCTTCAGCAACAAGGCGTAGCCAAGGTTGTTGCGGTGCGCTTCGAACACGGTGCGCGCCGTGCGATCGGTCGGGTTGCGCTTCAGCACGTCGAGCGCGCGATAGGCGATCACCCCGGATTCGATCCGTTCCTGCGCCTTCAGCACCAGCTCGGACATGCCGGTGACTTCCTTGTCGACGCTGCGCGTCGCGATCAGGCCGAGCACCCACGGAACCTTGACGGCATAGCGCGTGGTGCGGGTGGTGGTATCGGGCAAGCCGAACACGGTAATGCCCGCAGGGGCCGCCTCGGTGTGCCACTCGGCTTCGATCGCGGCTAGCTTCATCTTCTGGTTGTCGGTCAGCGTGTAGCCGCTCTCGTCACCCAGCACGACCACCGACAGCGACGACGCGAGACCGAACGCGGCGGCGACGACGAAGGAGCGGCGGGCGACCGCGGTCCATTTCCCGCGCAGCAGATAAAAAGACGAAACCCCCAGTACGACGAGCGACGCGACGACATAGCCCGCGCTGACGGTGTGGACGAACTTTGCCTGGGCGACGGGATTGAACAGCACCGCGCCAAAGTCGGTCACTTCCATCCGCATCGTGTCGGGGTTGAAGGCCGAGCCGACCGGATTCTGCATCCAGCCATTGGCGATGAGAATCCACAGTGCCGAAATATTGGTGCCGACCGCGACCATGAAGGTCACCGCCAGATGTCCAAGCCGGGACAGCCGGTCCCAGCCAAAGAACATCAATCCGACGAAGGTCGCCTCAAGGAAAAAGGCCATCAGTCCCTCGATCGCGAGCGGTGCGCCGAAAATGTCGCCGACATAATGCGAGAAATACGACCAGTTGGTGCCGAATTCGAACTCCATGGTCAGGCCGGTGGCGACGCCGAGAACGAAGTTGATCCCGAAGATTTTTCCCCAGAATCGGGTGATTTCGCGCCAGATCGCGCGCCCCGTCATCACATAGATCGCCTCCATGATGACGAGCATGAAGCTCATGCCGAGCGTCAGCGGTACGAACAGGAAATGATACAGTGCGGTTAGCGCGAATTGCAGCCGCGACAGATCGACGACACCTATGTCCATGCGTGTATCTCCATCATCGTCGGTCGACGGCGCAGCTTCTCGGCACCGACGGGGGCCTTCAACCGGAATGCGGTTTAGCAGAGTATTGGGATTAGTACGTATTCGAGACGGTACGGTCGGGCGTATAGGCGGCGCTATGGCTGCGACGACCCAAAACGCCCGCGCTGGTGCGCACCCCGTGCGGCGGGGCCGACCGACGGCCCTGGCGGTCGGCAGCGCTGCGCGCGGATCGACCGTGCTTCTCTTGGGCGATGCGGTGGCGGCCATTCTGTTTGCCGCCGGGATTGCAGGAGGCGTTGCCGCCCTGGCGCGGGGCATGCCGGCATGGCCCTGGGCGCTGCTGATGGTGGTGGCAGGATCGGCGCGCGCGGCGGCGCTGTGGGGATCGCTGCGGCTGGGCAGTCGCGCGGCGGCGACCGCCAAATCCGCGCTCCGGCGGACCGCCGCACGGGCCGCGCTGCGGCGGCCGAGCGGGAGCGGATCGGTTGGTGCATTGCTCGGCGCGGTGGTGGATGAGGTCGAGGCGATCGACGGCTATATTGCGCGCTTCCTGCCTGCGCGGCAGGCGGCGGCGCTCGCGCCGATGATCGTGCTGGCGGCGATTGCGCTGGCCAGTCCGGTCGCGGCATTGATCCTGCTCGGCACGCTGATCCCCTTTGTCGGGGCGATGGTGCTCGCGGGCGGTGCCGCTGCCGATCAGTCGCGGCGACAGTTCGACGCCTTGGCGCGGCTATCGGGCCTGTTCGCCGATCGCGTCCGCGGTTTGCCGGTGATCCTCGCCTTCCAGGGGGAGGCGCGCGAAACCGAGCGCCTGGGCCAGGCCGCGCGCGAGGTCGCCGCGCGGACGATGCGGGTGTTGCGCGTCGCTTTCCTGTCTTCGGCGTCGCTGGAGTTTTTCGCGGCGCTGTCGGTGGCGTTGGTCGCGGTCTATGCCGGGTTTGCGTTGCTCGGGCAGTTGCCCTTCCACGCTCCCGAACAGCTCGATCTGGTGCGCGCCTTCTTCGTGCTGGCGCTCGCCCCCGAATTCTATGCGCCGATGCGCCGCCTCGCCGCAGCCTATCATGATCGACAGGCGGCAGAGACCGCCAGTGCGCGGCTGGCCGCGCTCGATGCGGCGGCGATGCCGCCTGTCGGGGAAGGTCTTGCGGTGGTGGCAGCCCCGGCGATCGTGTTCGACCACATCACCATCCGCTACCCCGGGGAGGACCGCGATGCGGTCGGCGATGTGTCGATCGAGGTTCGGCCGGGCGAGATCATCGCGCTGGTCGGGCCCTCGGGCAGCGGCAAAAGCAGTGTGCTGCACCTGTTGCTGGGGCTCGTTCCGCCCCACGAGGGCCAGGTCAGGGTCGATGGCGCGCCGCTTAAGGAGATTGGCAGCGTCGCCCCGTTCGCCGCTTGGGCAGGGCAGGCTCCGGTGCTGCTCGCGGGCTCGATTGCGGACAATATCCGGCTTGGCCGCGCCGATGCAGCACCCGCCGAGGTCGCGGCGGTCGCGGCGGCGGTTGGGTTGGAGGATGCCCTGACACGGCGCGTCGGCGGGCTTGAGGAGCGGCTCGATCATCGCGGTGGCGGTTTGTCGGGTGGCGAGCGTCGCCGCGTCGCCTTGGCGCGGGCGCTTTTGAAGGACGCGCCGCTGCTGTTGCTGGACGAACCGACCGCGCATCTCGACGCTGCGGCGGAGGCCGCGTTGATCGCGGTGATTGCGCGCGCCTGTATCGGACGGACCGTTATCATCGCCACGCATAGCACCGCGCTGGCCGCGATTGCCGATCGCGTCGTCGATCTCGGGGCGGCGGCATGAGCGATGCGCTTGCACGCGTGCTGGCGGCGCGCCCCCGCAGCGAAAAGCAACAGATCCGCCGCGCCGCGCTCTATGCTGCTCTGGTGGCGGTCGCCTCGGTCGCCTTGCTCGCTTTGTCGGGCTGGTTCCTGACGGCGGCGGCGCTCGCCGCCGGGGCGGGGACGGCCCTGGCGTTCAACTACATGCTGCCGAGCGCCGCGATTCGCTTGTTCGCGATTGTGCGGACCGGTGCGCGCTATGGCGAACGCCTCGCCAGCCATGATGCGGCGCTGTCGGCAATTGCCCGGGTGCGCCCGGCTTTGTTCGCGGCACTCGCCGCGACGCCGGTTGCGCGCGCGCTGAGCCTGTCGACCGGCGCAGCGTCCACGCGATTGGTGCAGGATGCGGGCGCGGTGGAAACCGCGCTGGTGCTGCGATCGGGCACGGTCGGGGGTGCCGCCGCGCTTCTCTCGGGGGTAGCGTTGGTCGCGCTTGCGGGTCCGCTTGCAGTCCTTGGCGTCATGGGGGTTGCGGTGTTGCTGATGGCGGTCAGCTGGGCTTTGTCGCGCCAGCTTGAGGACAGCGGACGCGCGCTGTTGCGCGAGGCGGAATGGCTGAAGGCCCAAACCGCAGCTCTGGTCGAGGGTTCCGCCGAGCTGCGCTGTTATGCGCTGGAAGATTGGGCAGTGGCGCGCATTGTCGATGGCGGCACGGCCCTCGCCGCGGCACAACAGCGCGACAGCGATGTGCGGGCGGCGATCGAGGTGGCGTCGCCGGTTGCCATCGGCGTTGGGGCCGCATTGGCGTTGGTGTTGGCGGCCCCACACGGGGCGGCGATTGCCGCTTTGGCCGCGCTGGCGGCGGCAATGGCGTTGGATGGATTGGCCCCCGCGATCCGGCACGTCACGCAAGCGCACGCCGCGCGCGCCGCTTATGCACGGCTGGGCGCGTTGCTGGATGAAGCCCCTCCGGCCACCCTGCCAGCGGTGTCGCTCGAGCCGGATCTGGTCCTGTACGGTAGGGCAATTGCGCCGCCAGCGCGGATTGCGCTGCGCGGGGTATCGGGTAGCGGCAAGACCAGCTTGGTCGAGCGGCTGGTGGGCTTGCGCCCCGCGATTGCGGGCGAAGTGTCGCTTGGCGGGGTCGATATCGCTGTGCTGTCCGCGAGCACGTTGCGCGCGGCGTTCGCATGGCTACCGCAGGATGCCGCCTTATTGGCAGGCACCGTGCGCGACATCCTGGTGTTGGGCCGGGCCGACGCCCCCGAAGCGGCGGTGTGGGAGGCGCTGGAGGACGCCGCCTTCGCCGATCGTGTGCGGGCGATGCCGCACGGGCTCGATAGCTGGATCGGCGACAATGGCGCGAGTCTGTCGGGCGGGGAACGGCGGCGGCTGGCGCTGGCGCGGGCGTATTTGAAGCCAGCGCCGTGGTTGCTGCTCGACGAGCCGACCGAGGGCCTCGACGCCGCGACGGCGCAGACCGTGATCGCCCGGTTGGACGATCGGTTGCGGCGGCACGGGCAGGGGTTGCTGATCGTCAGCCATGCGCCTTTGGCGCTGGTGCTGGATGGGGAAATCACGCCGGCTTCGCCGCCCGCCGCAGCCGACCATCACAGCGTGCTGTTCGTCGCCTGAAATCTCGCTACGGTATCGGTCGCGAGAGGATCGATGACGCGATGAGGATGCGGTGGTTGGCGGTGGTTGCGGTGCTGGCGGGGAGCGCCTGCTCGCAGAATCCGGAAAGGCCGCCGCCCCAACACGCGTGCGCCGCGCTCGCGCCCGGCGCGATGCGTTGGATTCCGGCGGGGCACTTCGTCCAGGGGCAAGATCCGCAGTATCCCGAAGAGGGGCCGCCCCGCACCGTGACCGTGCCGGGCTTCTGGATCGACACACACGAATTGACCAATGCTGAATTCGCGGCTTTCGTGAAGGCGACCGGCTATCGCACGATGGCTGAACGGAAGCCCCCGGTGCTGCCGGGCGCTCCGCCCGAAATGCGCGTGCCGGGTTCGGCGGTGTTTGCAGCGCCCTCCGGCGATGACCCGCGCTGGTGGCGCTGGGTGGTGGGGGCGCAGTGGCGGCATCCGTCGGGATCGAACGAGTCGATCATCGGCAAGGATATGACCCCCGTCGTCCAGATCGCCTATGAAGATGCCGAGGCCTATGCGCGTTGGGCGGGCAAGGCGCTGCCGAGCGAGGCGCAATGGGAATATGCCGCGCGCGGTGGCCAACCGGCTTTGCCCGAGCCGATCGACGCGCACGGCACGCCCACCGCCAATTATTATCAAGGCGTGTTCCCGGCGCGCGATCTTGGCATCGATGGCTATCGCGGCCGCGCGCCGGTCGGGTGTTTCCCCGCCAATGGCTATGGCCTGTACGACATGATTGGCAATGTGTGGGAATGGACCAGCGGTGTCGCCGGCTCTGCAGGCGACCGGCGCGTAATCAAGGGTGGGTCCTATCTCTGCGCCGCCAATTACTGCGCGCGCTATCGCCCGGCGGCGCGGCAGTTTCAGGAATTGGGGCTTGGCACCGATCATATCGGGGTACGGCTGGTCGATAATCGCCGCGCGCCACCGCATTAAGCAAAGGCTGCCGCTGGTGCGCTAGTCTTCGATACGCGCGAGGACCGCTTCGATCAGCCGCACCACCACCGCCTGGGCATCGGCAACCGCCAGTTCCTGGTCGTGTCGCAACAGGCGCCATGTCTGAAAGCTGAGCGGGACATTGAGTGCATCGACCAGCGTGGTGTCGGCAAGGACGTGCGGCGGCAGCACCGCTTCGAGCGAGCTGCGCTCCAGCCGCAGCATCCGGCGATAATCCTGCATCAGGAATTCCGACTGGAAGCGTTTGATATTGGCGGAGATCCGGAAGGGCAGGATCGCCTCGAAGACGAGCGCGCGGCGCTGGGTGATTTCCAACAGCCGGTCGCGCCAGCGCGCCCCGGTCAAGGGTTTGAGGGCCATCGGCAACACCTGTGCCTCGATGAGCTGAGACATTTCGCTGTAGAGCGAGTCCATATCGGCAAAGTGCCGGAACACCGATCGCAAGCCGACTCCGGCGGTTTCGGCAACCCGTGCGGCGCTGGGCGCGATGTCGCCTTTGCCCACAAGATCGAGCATTGCCGCCACAATCTTGGCGCGGCTGCTCTCGCTGCGCGCGCGGCGACCGTCGGATGGAGGATTACTCTTTGGCCCGGAGACCGGCGTTATACTGCGCTTCATATCCACTGTGTGCGCTTATCCGTCTGATCCGCCTTGGTCTATTGTCCTCCTAATGTGGCATTGAATGTGCCATAAACTTGTCGCAGGCTCAACCGCATCGACATATGCCGAGGGAAGATGGCGGGGCGAATGCGTACATACGGAAAATGGGTATCGGCGATCGCCCTTATCGGGCTGGCCGGGGGAATCCTGGTCGGTTTCTTCCAGGCACAAATCGCGACCGCCCTGCTCGTGTGGATCGTCGATGCGCGGGTCGGGCGCGACACGACCGCGACCCTGCCCGATGGCCTGCATGTCGCTTTGTGCGGAACCGGATCGCCCTTGCCCGATCCCACGCGGGCGGGACCATGCTCGGTGGTGATCGCGGGGAAGCGTTTGTTCGTGGTCGATATCGGGGAGGGCGGCGCGCGCACGATCGTTGCGATGGGCTTGCCGATCGGGCGAATTGAAGGGGTTTTCCTGACGCATTTCCATTCCGACCATATTGACGGACTTGGGCCGCTGATGTTGCAAAGCTGGATCGCGAGTTCGGCGACGTCTCCCTTGCCCGTGCACGGGCCGACGGGAGTCGAGGCGGTCGTGGCGGGATTCGATGCAGCCTATGCGACGGATTGGGGATATCGCACCGCCCATCACGGCGGCGGCGTGGCCCCCCCCGGCGGGGCGGGCGCGGTCGCGGTTCCGTTTGTGGTTCCCCAGGGTAACGCACGCCAGGTGGTGTACCGACAGGATGGGCTGACGATTACCGCCTTCTGCGTCGATCACGGCCCGGTTCGCCCTGCGGTCGGCTATCGCTTCGATTATAAAGGCCGTTCGGTTGTGTTCAGCGGCGATACCGGGCCAAGCGCATCGCTGGTCGCGGCTGCCAAGGGCGCGGATTTGCTGGTTCATGAGGCGTTGCAGCCGCACCTGGTCGGCTTGCTGACCACTGCGCTTGAGCGGAACCATCGCTACAATCTGGCGCAAGTCACGCGCGACATCCGCAATTATCATGCGACCCCCGAGCAGGCTGCCGATGCTGCGAAAGCCGCCGGGGTGAAACGGCTTGTGCTCAACCACATCGTGCCGCCACTGCCCCTGCGCTTCGCCTATCCGGCGTTTCTCGGGGACTCCGAGCACCACTTCGCGGGGCCGATCACGGTGGGCGAGGACGGGATGCTGTTCAGCCTGCCCGCCGGCACGACCACCATCTCGCAAAGCAGGCTCGAGTGACGCGCGCGGTGCAAAAGGGGCTGGCGCTGGCGCTGGCCTTGATGCCGCTTCCAGCCGCGGGGGCTCCGCCTGCGGCGCGGCCGAATATCGTCCTGCTGGTGGCGGACGATTGGGGCTATTCGGATATTGGCAGCTTCGGCAGCGAGATCCACACCCCCAATATCGACGCGCTCGCCGCGCACGGCGTGCGTTTCGCCAATTTCCACGTCGCGGGTTCGTGTGCGCCAACCCGGGCGATGCTGCAGACCGGCATCAGCAACCACCGCGCCGGGCTTGGCAACATGCCCGAGACGATCCCGCCCGAGCATGTCGGCAAGCCGGGTTATGACACCGTGCTCAACCACCATGTGGTGACGCTGGCCGAGGTGCTGCACCAAGCGGGCTATCGCACCTATCTCACCGGCAAATGGCATTTGGGCAAGGCCAGCGACGGGCTGCCGACCGCGCGCGGATATGATCACGCCTATTCGCTGGCGGATGCCGGTGCCGACAATTTCGAGCAGAAGCCGATTGCCGGGCTGTACGACAAGGCTGACTGGACTGAGGACGGCAAGCCCGCCACCTTGCCCACGCCCTTTTATTCCTCGACCTTCATCGTCGATACGATGTTGCGCTACATCGATGCGGGGCGCGGATCGGGCAAGCCGTTCTTCGCCTCGGTCAATTTCCTGGCCAATCACATTCCGGTGCAAGCGCCCGACGCGTATATCGCGCGTTATGCCCACGCTTATGATGGCGGCTGGAGCGCTTTGCGCGCGGCGCGGCAGGCGCGGGCAATCGCCATGGGGCTGGTTCCACCCGAAACGCGCGCGGCGGTGATGCGCTCGACCGCCGACTGGAACCGGTTGTCGCCCGATCAACGCCGGGCCGCAGCACGCGCGATGGCGGCTTATGGGGGGATGGCAGAGGCGGCCGATCATGAGATCGGGCGTTTGATCGACCATCTGAAGGCGACGGGTGCGTATGACAATACGATCTTCGTGTTCCTGTCGGACAATGGTCCGGAACCGACCGACCCGCGGGGGCGTCTGTTCAACCGGCTGGTACTCGGGCTGCTGCGCGACTTTACGCCCGAGCATCAGGGCGAGCGCGGTACGTTGACCGCGATTGGGCCGAATTGGGCAAGCGCCGCTGCGGCACCGCTTGCCGGATATAAGTTTTCGGCCGGAGAAGGCGGCTTGCGTGTGCCGCTGATCGTGAGTTGGCCCGGCAATCCCGCGATGCGCAGCGGCACGATCGTCGGCGGCTTTACGCATGTTACCGATATTGCGCCCACCTTGCTCGCGCTGGCCGGGGTGCCCGCGCAGACCGGGCACTTTGCCGGGCGGGCGGTCGAGCCGATGGTGGGCTTCAGCTTGGCCGATATGCTGCTCGGCCGACGCACCCATGTGCATGGCGATACGCCGCTTGGCTATGAGCTATCGGGCAATGCTGCGCTATTCCGCGGGGACTATAAGCTCGTCAAGAACTTGCCGCCGCTCGGCGATGGCCGCTGGCAATTGTTCGACATCACGCATGACCCCGGCGAGACGCACGATCTCTCGAAGGAGCAACCCGCGCGCTTCATCGGCATGCGCCGCGATTACGCTGCCTTTGCCCAGCGTGATCAGGTGCTGCCAATGCCCGCTGGCTATACCGCCGACCAGCAGATCAGCGACAATGCCTTTCGATATTGGTTGCCCAGGGTCCTCCCGGCGATGCTCGGGGGCGCAGCGGCGTTGCTCGCGGGTGGCATCGTGCTGTGGCGGCGACGTCGCCGCGCCACGGCCAGGGCGCGCTAGCGCTCGCGCGTCGCCGCGAAGGTGACCTTGGGGTAGCGATCGGCGACATAGCCGACGTCCCAGGCGGTCTTCGCCAGGTAGACGGGGTTGTTGTCGCGATCCTTGGCCATTGACGTGCGATTGAGGTCCATGAACGCCTTGAGATCGGCGGGATCGGCCGCCGACACCCAGCGGGCGGTGTCATAGGGGGCCATTTCGAGCCCGGCATCGACCTTATATTCCGCCTCGAGTCGGCTCAGCAGCACTTCGAGCTGGAGCTGCCCGACCACGCCGATGATCCAGTTCGAGCCGATTTCGGGATAGAAGACCTGCGTCACGCCTTCCTCGGCCATGTCGTCGAGCGCCTTGCGCAACTGCTTGGTCTTGGTCGGGTCCTTCAGCGCGACGCGGCGCAGGATTTCGGGCGCGAAATTGGGCAGGCCCGTGAAGCGCACATCGGCGCGCTCGGACAGCGTATCGCCCACCCGTAATGTGCCGTGGTTGGGAATGCCGATAATGTCGCCCGGAAACGCCTCATCGGCCAGTTCGCGTTCGCGCGCGAAGAACAGGATCGGCGAGTGGATCGCGATCGGCTTGCCGTGGCCGGTCGGCGTCAGCTTCATGCCGCGCTTGAAGGTGCCCGAACACAGCCGCATGAAGGCGATGCGGTCGCGGTGGTTGGGGTCCATGTTCGCCTGGACCTTGAACACGAAGCCGGTGACATCGGCGCGATCGGGCAGCACTTGCGCCGGTTCGGCGGGTTGCGGGCGTGGGCCGGGCGCATGACGGCCGAGCGCGTCGATCAGTTCAGCAACGCCGAAGTCCTTGAGCGCGGAGCCAAAATAGACCGGGGTCTGGTCGCCGGCGCGATAGGCCTCGACATCGAATTCGCCATAGCCGCCCAGCGCAAGTTCGGCCTCGTCGCGCAGCGTCGCGAGGCCGTTTGCGCTCAGCACGCCTTCCAGCGCGGGATCGTCGAGCCCGGTGAAGCGCGTCGCCTTGCCCATGAATTCGCGGCTCGGCCCCTCGGGCTGGCTCAGCGCATTGGCGTGGAAATCATAAATGCCCTCGAAATCGCTGCCCATGCCGACCGGCCAGCTCATCGGCGTGACGTCGAGCTGGAGCATCTCGGCGACTTCATCGAGCAGTTCGAACGGCGGGCGTCCCTCACGGTCGACCTTGTTGACGAAGGTGATGATCGGCACCGAGCGCAAGCGGCAGACCTCGAACAATTTGCGCGTCTGCGCCTCGATACCGCGCGCGGCGTCGATCACCATCACCGCCGAATCGACCGCGGTCAGCGTGCGATAGGTATCTTCCGAAAAGTCCTCGTGGCCCGGCGTATCGAGCAAGTTGAAGGTAAGGCCACCCATCCCCTCAATCTCGCGCTCGAAGGTCATCACCGAGGAGGTAACCGAAATGCCGCGCTGCTGCTCGATCTTCATCCAGTCCGAGCGCGCACGCCGGTTTTGCCCGCGCGCCTTGACCTCGCCCGCCAAATGGATCGCGCCGCCGAACAGCAACAGCTTTTCGGTCAGCGTGGTCTTGCCCGCATCGGGGTGGGAAATGATCGCGAAGGTGCGGCGGTCGGAGGTGTGATTCATCAAAGGGTCTGCTCAAAGGAAAGGGCGAGTCGCGGGCCGGAAGTCCACAAAGTCCACACTACGTCCCCCGTCTTTTGCCCCCGCGCCAAAGATCGGCACGGCAGTATGGCATAAGAGGAAGACGCACGGGTCACCGCGCGCTCTTGGCAGAAGTCCCGCGTGTAGGACAGCCCCGCCCTGCAGAGCCGTTCGAGGGGAAACCTTGCCCACGCTTTACGGAGCGTGACCGGCGTCCGTCGCGGATCACGCGTCCGGCGACAGGGGCGACAAGAAAATGCGCTCATAGCTGTGAAAAGGTGGCTCGACGAAGCGTTCGAGGATCGGTGCGGCTTCGGGATCGAGCGGGACGTTGCGGCGATAGGCGTTGTAGGCCGCTTCGTCGGGAAAGCCGTACAGCGCGATCGCCACATCGCCCGGCCCGGCATGGCCCTTGCCGGGGAAGCTTAGGGTCGAATCGCCGGGTGCGGCGCGTGGTAGGAAGAAGCCATAGTGAAATCCGCCATGGCGCTCGATCAACCGCACCCACGCCCGGCCATAATCCTCGAACGCGGCCCGTTGATCGGGATCGAGCCGGTATCGCACTTCACACACAACGGCTTTGGCGTGCATCCCGATCTTTCCTCTCTGCCATGGGCGACACAGCAGGCAATGGCGCTACGCGCCGAACAGCGTTTGCGATCGTTCGGTGGCGAAGCCTGCGATTCGCCCGGTCGTCGCATCAACGAGATAGCGCATCGGTTTCCAGTCGATTTCGGTCCACTCGGCGGGCGGCGGAGTGACCTGGATGATCCAGACCGTGCGGTCGCCGATCTGGCCGGTGCTTGCCGCGATGGAGGCGCCGATCCATTCGTCCGGGTTCCGCGCCTCGACGAAAGCCCGCGCCGCGGCGATTGCCTCTGTCTTCTCGATCATGATCGAACCATTGGCACTGTGCGCCTCGCTTACTTGCCTGACCTAGGCCGTGACCTCACAAACGGCCGCTGTCGGCAACTCGCATGAATTTCCGGGTGTGGGTGGTTACCGGACGTTCGCCCCCGCCTGCGCCCTCGCCGATAGCGCGCGGCCATATCTCTCAGTGTTTATCACCACGGAGCTGATAGAACTCTGAGATGGGCTGCGGACGCCAAACGCCAGAAAGCCCCAGTCATTGTACGAGTTGAGATACCAACACGGCGCATCACAGCAGCCTTCTTCCAAGACTGTGGTGTTAAAATAAGATTGGACTTCACTTCGCCGGATACGACCGGCGGGCAACTCCGAAAGTTCAAAGATAATGCCGCCATCACTTTGCCTCAGGCTCCCTGCGCCCTTGAAGCCTGTCGCCGCGTCGATGGTAAAATTGCAGTATGCACGAATGCAGACCGGTGGGAGGCCGAAATCCTTCACGATCGATGCTTGAGTGACATTGCCGCTGTGAACGACACGGTCGAGCCGTTCGAATAACCATTTCTCTTCGGCGTTGCTTTGTTGGGCGCGACCGCACCCTTGGCAGGCTAGCGCTGCGAGAAGGATCAGCAGTGATTTTAGAAGCGGCACTACTCCACATACATCGAGAGACCGACGTCCGCTATTGTGCGGTTTAGGTCATTCCGGATTTATGAGTCTAGGACTAGATCTCCAGCGTGACCGCCATGGCGATGTGCTTGGTTTCGCCCGGTGCGAGCGTGAAGATGCCGGGTTTTTCGGTCAGCTCGCCCGCGAAACCGACCGGATCGGCGATGCCGTGCCACGGCTCGATGCAGACGAACGCCGCGCCGGGCTTGGTCCAGATGCCGAGCATCGGCGTGTCGGGGAAATCGACGCGGAGCTGCGGGCCGGTCGACGCGCCATAACGCACGCTTTGCGAATGGACCGGATCCCAGATCAGCGCGTCCTGCGTGAACAGCGCATCGTCGAGCGCGAGCGTGCGCCCGTGCAGCGGAGAGGGGCGACGGCCGCTGGAAACCGCGCTGCCGACGAGTTCGCGCAAAGGGTCGGGCTCGTCCGCGGCAAAGACGATGCGGTGGTCGGTGCGGGGGAGGCCATATGGCAGCGGCCAGGCGAAGGCGGGGTGGAAGCCGAAGCTGGCGGGCAGCGTACCTTCGCTGCGGTTCTCGATCGCTACCGCGACGTCGAGCGTTGCATCGGTGATCGTGTAAGTGACGCGGAGCGCGAAGGCGAAGGGATAGACGGCGCGGGTGTCGGCGCTGTCCTCCAGCAGGAACACCGCGCGCGTATCGGTCTGTTCGGCGAGGGTGAACAGGCTGCGGCGGGCGAAGCCGTGCTGCTTCATCGGATAGTCCGCGCCGTTAACGCGCAGCACGTCGCCACTCAGCCGCCCGACGATCGGGAAGAGCAAGGGCGCGTGGCCGGTCCAGAAGGCGGGATCGGCGTCGGTCATCAACTCGCGGCCATCGGCATCGCGCAGGTGGGTGAGTTCCGCGCCGAACGGGTTGATCGCGGCGGAGAGCTGCGCCGTGGCGATGGTGATCAAATTGGGTTGGGGCATAGCGTCGATCCTCCAATAAAAACCACGACCACCCCGGCGAAGGCCGGGGCCCAGGAGCGGGCCGGGCATGGCGAGCGCCGTGCCCTATTACCTCGACCCGCCCTGCTGGGCCCCGGCCTTCGCCGGGGTGGATGCGGGGTGACGATACGCGCTTACCCCCGCAAGCTCGCGCCCAGCTTCGCCGCCGCCGCGACGACCTTGTCCGCCACCGCCTTCAAGTCCGCCTCGGTGAAGCTCTTTTCGCCCGGCTGGAGCGTGACTTCGATGGCGATGCTCTTATGCCCCGGCTCGACGCCGGTGCCGGTGAACACGTCGAACACGCGCGCGCCAACGATCGCCGCCTTGTCCGCGCCGCGCGCTGCCCGCACCAGTGCGTCGCCCGACACGCTGTCGGGCACGAGGAAGGCGAAGTCGCGCCGCACGGCCTGGAGTGCCGGTGGGGCATAAGCCGCGCGCGCGAAGCTCGATGCGCGTTTGGGCGGAATCGCGTCGAGATACAGCTCGACCGCTGCGACCGGACCATCGACGTCGAACGCGCGCGTGGTCAGCGGGTGGATCATGCCGAACGCCGCCAGCACCGTCTTCGGTCCCAGCCGCAGCGTGCCCGATTGGCCGGGGTGCCAGGCGTCGCCCGCGTCGCCCATCACTTGCAGATTGTCGACCGGTGCGCCCGCCGCCGCCAGCAGCGCCAGTGCCTCGGCCTTGGCATCGAAGGCGGTGAACAGCGTGGCTTTGCCAGTCTGCCACCCGCGCGGCCGCGCCTCGCCCGCCAGCACCACGCTTAGTGTCGGGCGTTCGCCGTCGCTGAGATAGCGCCGCCCGAGCTCGAACAGGCGCACGCCGCCCGCACCCCGCTTCAAATTGCGCTCGGCTGCCGACAGCAGGCCGGGGAGCAGCGACGGGCGCATCACCTTCAGCTCCTCGCTGATCGGGTTGGCGAGCGTCCAGGTGCCGCCGCCGATCGCCTCGGCCTGGGATTCCGAGAGGAAGCTCCAGGTGATCGTCTCGTTGAGGCCGCGCGCGGCGGCGGCGCGGCGGACGCGGCTTTCGAGTCTTTGCGCGGGCGTCGCGGTCGGCTTGGCGACGCCCGCCGCGCGCGGCAGCGGGGTGGCAGGCACCGAATCGATCCCGACGATGCGGATCACTTCCTCGACCAGATCGGCCGGGCCATCGACATCGCGGCGCGCGGGCGGTGGCAGGACGGTCCAGTCGGCCTCGACCGCGAAGCCGAGCGCGATCAGGATCTCGCGCTGACGCTCTGGCACCACCGCCAGACCGCCGAGCGTTTCGGCGCGTGCCGGATCATAAGCGATGCGCTTGCGCGTGGTCGGCGGGGTGCCGGCATGGGTCGGCAAGCTGGCCGTGCCGCCGCACAGATCGAGCACCAGCCGCGTTGCGATCGCTAGGCCCTGTTCGAGGAATGCCGGATCGACGCCGCGCTCGAAGCGCGCGCGCGCGTCCGAGGTGAGCAGCAGCGCCTGGCCGGTGCGGGCAATGCCGTCGGGATCGAAATAGGCGCATTCGATCACGACATCGGTGGTCTCGGGGGTGACGCCCGATTCCTCGCCGCCCATGATGCCGCCAATGTCGTGGACGTGCGCTGCGTCGGCGATGACGGTCATCGTCTCGGCCAGCGTATAGGTCTTGCCGTTGAGCGCGAGGACCTGCTCGCCCGCCACCGCCTTGCGCGCGACGAGGCCGCCCGACAGTTTGGCGCGATCATAGACGTGCAAGGGGCGACCGAGATCGAACATCACGTAATTGGTGATGTCGACCAGCGTGGAAATCGACCGCTGGCCGATCGCGGTCAGGCGGCGGCGCATCCATTCGGGCGCGGTGCCGTTGACGAGACCGGTCACGCTCTGCGCGTAGAAAGCGGGGCAGCCTTCGGGATCGTCGGTGCGCACATCGGGGCCTGCGCCTGTGCCTTCGACCGGCGCATAAGCGAGCGGCCTGGCGGTGCCGAGCCCGGCGGCGACCAGATCGAGCGCGATGCCGCGCACGCCCATGCAATCGGGGCGGTTGGGCAGGACGTTGATCTCGATCACCGGATCATTCAGCCCGGCATAATCGGGATAGGGCGTGCCGATCGGCGCATCGGCGGGCAGCTCGATGATGCCGTCATGGTCCTCGCCCAGTTCCAGCTCGCGCGTGGAACACATCATGCCGTTGGATTCGACCCCGCGAATCGCCGCGACCTTGAGCACCATGCCGTTGGACGGCACCGTCGCGCCGGGGGAGCCGAACACGCCGATGAGGCCGGCGCGCGCATTGGGCGCGCCGCACACCACCTGCAGCGGGCCGTCCCCGGCATCGACCGAGAGGACTTGCAATTTGTCCGCCTGTGGGTGCGGGGCGGCGCTCAGCACTTTAGCGACTTTGAACGCGGCGAGCTTGGCGCCGGGGTTCTCGACGCCTTCGACTTCGAGGCCGATGCGCGTCAGCGTCTCGACGATCGTCTCGAGCGAGGCGTCGGTGTCGATATGCTGCTTCAGCCAATCGAGCGTGACCTTCATGCGCCGACTCCCTGGCTCAGCGTGGGCACGTCGAGTGCCGAGAAACCGTAATGCTTCAACCAGCGCGCATCGCCTTCGAAGAAGGGGCGCAAATCATCCATGCCGTATTTGAGCATGGCGAGGCGATCGACGCCGACGCCGAAGGCGAAGCCTTGCCACTCGTTCGGGTCTAGGCCACACGCGGCGATCACCTTGGGGTGGACCATGCCGCTGCCGAGCAGCTCCATCCAGCCCTCGGACCCGCCGAGCACGCGGCGGCCTTTTTCCATCGTCCAGCCGACATCGACTTCGGCCGAAGGCTCGGTGAAGGGGAAGTAGCTCGGGCGCAGGCGCAGCACGATGTCGTCGCGCTCGAAGAAGGCCTTGAGGAAGGTCTCCAGCGTCCATTTGAGATGGCCGAGCGTGATGCCCTTGTCGATGACGAGGCCCTCGATCTGGTGGAACATCGGCGTGTGCGTGGCGTCCCAGTCCGACCGATAGACGCGGCCCGGCGCGATGATGCGGATCGGCGGTTCCTGGCCCATCATCGTGCGGATCTGGACGGGGGAGGTGTGCGTGCGCAGGACGAACATCTCCCTCTCCCCTTCAGGGGAGAGGGTCGGGGAGAGGGGCTGTGCTGCAGGGTCGAGCGCGGCGCTCGCGGCAGACTTCCCCTCTCCCCGACCCTCTCCCCGGAGGGGAGAGGGAGAAAGATAAAAGGTGTCGTGCATCGCGCGCGCGGGATGGCTCTCGGGCATGTTGAGCGCGGTGAAATTGTGCCACTGATCCTCGATCTCCGGACCGGTCGCGACCGCGAAGCCCAGATCGGCGAAGATCTCCGCCATTTCGTCGAGCACCTGGCTGACCGGATGGATCGACCCGTGCGGTGCGGCCTCGGCGGGGAGCGTCATGTCGAGCGTTTCGCGCGCGAGCCGCGCATCGAGGTCTGCACGGTCGAGTGCTGCCTTGCGCGCGGCGATGGCGTTGGTCACCGCCTCGCGCACGCACTGGATGCGCGGGCCCTGCACCAGCCGCTCATCGGGCGACATGCCGCCCAGCGTCTTGAGCAAGGCGGTGATGCTGCCCTGCTTGCCGAGCGCCTGAACGCGAATGCCATCCAACGCCTCCAGCGTGGCGGCCGCCGCGATCGCGGCGAGCAGGTCCGTCTTCATAGGGTCGAGGTCGGTCATCGCGTGTCCGTTCGTGCTGAGCTTGCCGAAGCACCGGTCTTCGTCAGGGGGCGTTAGAAGAAACAACCGGGCTTCGACAAGCGTAGCCCGAACGGCGAGGCGGCGCCCCCAAAAGAAAAAGGCGCCGGTGTTGCCACCGACGCCCCAATCCTTGTGCCTCGCAGCAGGTCGCCTTTAGGCGGCCTGGGGCAGAGCCGCCTTCGCCTGCGCGATGATGGCGCTAAACGCGGCACCTTCGTGCATCGCGATGTCAGCCAGCACCTTGCGGTCGAGCTGGACACCGGCGAGCTTCAGGCCGTGCATGAACACGCCGTAGGTCAGACCTTCGGCGCGGACAGCAGCGTTGATGCGCTGGATCCACAGAGCGCGGAAGTTGCGCTTCTTAACCTTGCGGTCGCGATAGGCGTACTGGCCGGCCTTTTCGACGGCCTGACGGGCGATACGGATCGTGTTTTTGCGACGGCCATAATAGCCCTTCGCCTGATTAAGGATCCGCTTGTGCTTAGCGTGGGTGGTTACACCCCGTTTGACGCGTGCCATTCTTTAATTCCTTTCCGCTCAGCTCAGACCGTAAGGCGCCCACGCCTTGACGGTTGCCGTATCGGCCTTCGACAGCACCTTGGTGCGACGGTTCTGGCGGATGTACTTGGCGTTGTGGCTCATCAGCCGGTGGCGCTTGCCAGCGACGCCGTGCTTCAGCAGGCCGCTCGCGGTGAGCTTGAAGCGCTTTTTAACGCCGCTCTTCGTCTTGAGTTTGGGCATTTTCGTCCTTTCAGTTGTGCGACGATCTATGAACGGCCACGGCAGCCCATATCAGCCGGGCAGTTCTTCTTACGCGCAGGAAGGCGGGCCCTTACCGATGAGTCGCGCAAAACGCAAGATCAATGGCCGCGACAAGCGAGCAGCTCGAGAATTTCCTCGATCCGCGCGGGGTCGCCCGCAGCGATGACTTCACCAATCGAATCGCCGGTGAGCGGATCGCCCGACCAATCGCACATCCGCCCGCCCGCGCCCTCGACGATCGGGACGAGCGCTGCGAAATCATAGATTTTGAGCTGCGCTTCGACCACCACGTCGAGCCACCCGCTCGCCACGCACCCGTAATTGTAGCAATCGCCGCCAAGCACCGTGCTCATCACCGCCGCATCGAGATGCTCGAACGCATGGAGCTGGGTATCGTCGAACAAAGCCGGCGAGGTGGTCGCCAGCAGCGCCTTGGCGAGATCCGGGCAGCGCCGCGCGACGGCAGGTGCCCCATTGAACACGGTCGGGCGGCCCATCACGCCCAGCCAGCGTTCGCGCAGGATCGGCTGGTCGATCACCCCCATCATCGGCCAGCCTTCGATCATCAGCGCGATCAGCGTGCCGAAGATCGGGCGACCGGAGATGAAGGCGCGCGTGCCGTCGATCGGATCGAGCACCCAGGTCCGCCCCGACGTGCCATCCTTGGTGCCATATTCCTCCCCGATGATCGCGTCGGCGGGAAAGGCGCGTTCGATCAACGCGCGCATCGCCCCCTCGGCAGCCCGATCGGCCAGCGTCACGGGCGAAGCGTCCGATTTTGCTTCCAGGCCGTGGTCGGCCCGGTAATACGGACGAATGGCAGATCCGGCGGCATCGGCAAGGGCCGCCGCAAGGGCAAGATCGGTGTCGGTAACGCGCATCGCGCTTGCGTAAACCGGCCGGTCGCGTTGCGCCAGCCCGCAGGCCTCGGTTTTCCGCTCGAAATGCCCTGATCGCGCGTGCGGTCACGCTATATTAGCAGTTTTGCCCTACCTCCTTCCCGCAGGCAGAGCGGGCTATCAAGCGACGCTCGGCATAATTGAGGCCGATGGAGCGATGGGGGCAGCAAGGGAGGCGAGGCTGATTGCGGTCGAAGAGCGCGCTGAGGCCGTCTTTGATCGCATTCGCGCGTTTTTGACGCTGCACCGGCTGGGCCCAGACCCGGTCCATTATGCTTTTGCTTATCACGTGATGACAAACCCGACGGGCGCGCTGGCGCGATCGGTCGCCACGCTCACCGAGGGTGGTATTCGCCTTTCTACCCGCGATATTGAGGCCTTGGGCGGCGGTCTTGCGCACCAGAACCCGCCGCATTGGGGGGAGACGCTGTCCCACCGGGGCGATGATGACGTCGCCGCCCGGCTGGTCGCGCAGACGCAGATGCACGTCGAAGGCTTTAGCGACATGATGCGCTCGATGCAGGCTGAAACCGCCGATTTCGGGCGGGATTTGGCCGCCAGCGCGAATGCGGTGCGCGGCGCCGCCACCGGGGCCGATGTCGTGCGCTTGGCCACCGTCATGCTGGACCGCGTGCAATCGGCCGAGTCGCGCCTGGCCGCCGCGACTCGCGAAGCCGAGCAATTGCGAGCGAAGCTCGAGGAAGCACGGGGCGATGCGCGGCGCGATCCGTTGACCGGCTTGCCCAATCGCCGCGCGTTCGAAGAAGCGTTTTCCGAACAGTCTCTCACCGGGCAGCGTCTGTGTCTGGCGGTGTGCGACGTCGATCGCTTCAAGCGCGTCAACGACCAATTCGGTCACTCGGTCGGCGACCGCGTATTGCGCGCCATCGCTGCGGCGCTGCGTGAGGCGTGCACTCGCCATTTCGTCGCGCGGTACGGGGGCGAGGAGTTTGTCATTCTGTTCCGAGGCGACGACGTGGAGGACGCCCGCGCGACCCTGGAAACCGCCAGGGTCGCGGTGGCGGCCAAGCGCTACCGGATCCGCGAAACCGACGCTCCGCTTGGTGCGGTGACCTTTTCGGCGGGGATCGCGGTCGCCGAGACGGGCGAGCCGCTTTGCTCGGTTTTCGGGCGCGCCGACCGGTTTTTGTATCTGGCAAAAGAAAACGGTCGAAACCAACTCTGCAGCAACGGTACATTTTACTAACAGTTGGAATTATAGACCAACTGCGCAGCGCGTTGGTAGATCAACGGTCCACTATACTCTATATAAATCAATTATTTATCGAATTGGCACGCTCCCTGCAATTCCCTTTGCGTTGGCGATCGGATGGTCCGCTTCGCCACGAAAAAGGGAAAACTATCATGTCCGTTCGTTTTGAATCGCTGTCGCGCATCGCCTTTTCGCTCGCCGCCGCCGTCGCTTTCACGGTCGTTCTCGCATCCACCGCAGTGTCGCTCTCCCCGATCGCATGATCGGCGGGGGCGGCGCCTGTCGCTAAATCTTTTGATTGGCGCGCTTTACCGCACCCACCGCGCGTGGCACCCTCCCGCGCAACGACAAAGAGGTGGGTATGATCCGTGCGCGCGTCCCAACGGTTCTCTTTAGCCTGATCGCATTGCTGTCCGCCTGCGGCGAGGGGGGCGGCACGTCGAGCGGATCGACCTCAACCCCCACCGCGTCCACCCCGACCCCTACCCCGACAAGCAGCGGAACCTGTTCGTTGCGGGATCGGCAGGACTGGGCGGCGGCGCAATTGCGGGAATGGTATCTCTTTCCAGACACCTTGCCGAGCACGCTCGACCCGACCCCCTATACCACCGTCGGGGATTATATCGACGCGCTGACCGCGACCGCGCGGGCGCAGCGCAAGGACCGCTATTTCACCTATCTGACCTCGATCGCGTCGGAGAACGCTTATTATAATTCGGGGTCCAGTGCGGGCTACGGCTTCCGCCTGACGCTTGACCCCACAGCGGGCCGATTGTTTGTCGCGGAGAGTTTCGAGGGGGCACCGGCGCTCGCCGCCGGGCTGGACCGCGGCACCGAAATCCTCGCCATCGGCACCAGTGCAGGGAACCTCCGCACGGTGTCGGCGATCCTTGCGGCGGAGGGCAGCGCCGGGCTCAGCACTGCGCTCGGGCCGGACACGTCCGGCACGAGTCGCACGTTTCAGGTGACCGACTCCGGCGGCACACGCACCGTCTCGATCAGCAAGGCCGAGTATGCGCTGACGCCAGTGTCCAGCCGCTTTGGCGCGCAAATCCTCAACGACGGTGGGCGGCAAGTCGGCTACATCAATCTGCGCACCTTCATTTCGACCGCCGATCCGGCGTTGCGCAGCGCCTTCGCGTCGTTTCGCGCAGCGGGCGTGACCAATATCATCATCGATTTGCGCTACAATGGGGGCGGGCTGATCTCGATTGCCGAGCTGATGAGCAATTTGCTCGGCGCGAACCGCTCGACCTCGGAGGTAATTGATTACACCACCTTCCGGCCCGAGAAATCGGCGAACAACATCACGGCGATGTTCGCGCCGCAGCCGGAGTCGGTCGCGCCGACCAAGGTTGCGTTCATCGGCACCTCCGGCACTGCGTCGGCGAGCGAATTGGTGATCGCCGCGCAAATCCCCTATCTGCACGCCAATGCCGGGCTGATCGGCACCAACACCTATGGTAAGCCGGTCGGCCAGATCGCGCTCGACCGCTCGCAATGCGACGACCGTCTGCGTGTCATTGCCTTCGCGCTGCAAAACGCCAATCATCAGGGGGCCTATTATAACGGCCTGGCGGGTACGGTGGAGGCGAGTTGCCAGGCCGATGACGACCTGACCCACCCGATGGGCAACCCGCAGGAACGATCGACCCGCGCGGCGCTCGACTATCTGGCGGGGCGCAGTTGTACGGCTGTTACCGCCACGGCCACGAGCGCGTTGCAAAGCGGGCAGGCCGCACGCGTCGCGACGCTGCGGCAACCGATGGAGCTGCTGTCGCCCGAACGCCCCGGCACCATCCAGCGGGAGGTGCCGGGGGCATTCTAGCCACTATTGCGCCGAAACGGCATCCTCGGCGGTAAGGTTCACCCGGCTCGTTGCCAGGTCGGTCAATTTGTCGTCGGTCGCATATTCTTCGTTGAGCGTTTCCTGCAGGATCGCGGCAACATCGGTGCGACCGAGCTGATTGGCCCAGGCAATCAACGTGCCGTAGCGCGTGATTTCATAATGCTCGACCGCTTGTGCCGAGGCGATCAAGGCCGCGTCGAGCACCGCTTTGTCGGCAATGTCGCCGGCAACTTCATTGGCTTCCTTGATGATGCCTTCGATCGCCGGGCAGGTGGCCCCTTTTGGCTGCTCACCGATCAGGTCGAACACTTGCTCCAGGCGGCGCACCTGACCCTCGGTCTCGCGCAGATGCTGGTCGAAGCCCGCCTTCAGCGTCCCGTTGGTCGCCTTCTCGGTCATCTTGGGGAGCGCCTTCAGGATTTGATGCTCGGCATAATAAACGTCCTGCAACTGGTGCAGGAACAAGTCCTCGAAGGTCACAATGTCTTTGGTGAACAATCCCATAGCATGTCTCCTAACGCGTTTTTTGGGGGCGGTACGCCGGGCGCGAAGGGGGGCACGCCCGGCGTCTGCCATCAACGGCGCGCGCGCGCAGAGGTTGCTGGCTGGGCCCGGAAATCATGTTGACTTCGATCAAGCGACGCTCTTTTACGGCGCGCGAATTGATGCGGGTCGCGGCACGGTTTGGGATTAAGGTCGCGCGGGGCCTTCCGCCCCGGTCAGGAACCGCAATGGCCAAGAGCCAGAAGAAGTCGAACAAGGAAGTGCGCAAGCCCAAGGCCGAAAAGGCGCCCAAGGCGAACGCGTCCAACCCAACCTCCAAGGGCCAGCCGGTGGCGATGGTCAACATCAAGGGATGAGCATGACGAACGACGACGACACCTTCGTCTATGACGAAGCCACCGGCGAATGGGTCGCCGCCAGCGCCGCCAGCGCGCGGGCGAGCGACGATGATGCGGTGGTAGTGCGCGATTCGGTCGGCAATGTGCTGGCCGATGGCGACCAGGTGACGCTGATCAAGGATCTGACCGTGAAGGGCGCCGGGCAGACGCTGAAGCGCGGCACGCTGATCAAGTCGATCCGGCTGACCGGTGACGCGCAGGAAATCGATTGCCGCTATGAGGGCATCAAGGGCCTCGTGCTGCGCGCCGAGTTCGTCAAGAAACGCTGAACCGCCGTGGCGGAACGGGCGATCAAGCTGCATCCGAGCTGGCGCGAACCGCTGTCGGCGGAGTTCGAGCAGCCGTATATGCAAGCGCTCAAAGGCTTTCTCGCAGCTGAGCGCGCGGCGGGCACGCCGGTCTTTCCGCCCCCGGCCGCCTGGTTCCGCGCGCTCGATCTGACCCCGCGCGAGGAGGTGCGCGTCATCATTCTGGGGCAGGACCCCTATCACGGCGCGGGGCAGGCGCATGGCCTGTGCTTCTCGGTCCAGCCCGGCGTGCGCCTGCCGCCGAGCCTGCGCAACATCTATAAGGAACTGGAGGCCGATCTTGGCATTCCGCCCGCGCGCCACGGCTTTCTGGAGGCATGGGCCAGCCAGGGCGTGCTGCTGCTCAACGCCGTGCTGACGGTGCGCGAAGGGGCGGCTGCTTCGCATCAGGGGCAGGGGTGGGAACGCTTTACCGACGCCGTGATCCGGCTGGTGGCGGAAAGCCCGGAGCCGACGGTGTTTATGCTGTGGGGCGCGCACGCGCAAAAGAAGGCGGCGTTCGTTACCGACGTGGCGCAGGGCGGGCGGCATCTGGTGCTGAAATCGGCGCACCCGTCGCCTTTGGCCGCCCATAATGGCTTTTTCGGCAGCCGCCCGTTTTCGCGGGCGAACGCGTTCCTGGTGGCGCAGGGCCGCGCGCCGATCGACTGGGCGTTGCCGCCAGCCGCTTGAACGCTCAGCAGGGTTTCCCCTCGGTCGGCACGCGACCGGTGCGGCGCAGCGCCTCCAGCTCGTCCTCGGTCTTGCGCTCGATCCCGGCGAGCTCGTCGCGCGCGCCGCTCTTGGCGAGGATCAGCTCGTCGATCTTCATGTGCAAAGCGGCTTCCGAGCGCTTCTGCTGGTTGAGCACCATCTGCGTCAGCGTGATCGCCAGCACCGACAGGATCAGCGTCAGCATATTCTCGCCCGCCTGGCCACTGACCAGAAACCACACTCCGCAAAACAGCGCGACCGTCGCGATCGCCGCTGGATGCCCCGCGAGATTGGCCCCGCGGTCCGAGACGCGGCACCCGAGCAGATAGAGTTTATGTGCAAATGTCGCCATCGTAACGATCCTCTCGCCGCCTTGAACGCGTCACGCGGACAACGGTGCCATCGGCATGGGGTAGGCGACCGTGGCCAGCACCACCCGACTGGCTGACGAGAGGGCGGGCGCTGATTGGCATGGTCGCTTCGCAGCGGCCGGAAATCTTGACATTGGACAAGGTTTTGTCCATAGTTTGGCGATGCAAGCCGTATCCTATTCCGAAGCGCGCGAGAATTTGAAGGCGATGATCGACAAGGTCGTCGCCGACCGCGCCCCGCTCGCCATCACGCGCCAGCGTGGCGAGGGCGCGGTGCTGGTGTCGGCGAGCGAATGGGCGTCGATCGAGGAGACGCTGTATCTGCTGCGTTCGCCTAAGAATGCCGAGCGCTTGCTGGAGGCGGTGCGCGGATTCGAGGCGGAAGAACCGAAGGCCGTGCCTTTCCCGTGAACGTGGCGTTCTGGCCGACGGCGTGGGAAGATTACCGCCACTGGCAGGAGCAGGACGCGAAGATGCTCGACAAGCTCCACACCCTGATCGAGGAATGCCGCCGCCACCCGTTCAAGGGCACCGGCAAGCCCGAGCCGCTCGGCGGCAATCTGTCGGGCTGGTGGTCGCGGCGGCTCGGTTGGGAGCAGCGGCTGGTGTACCGGGTGGCGGGGACGGGTGC
This sequence comes from Sphingomonas sp. PL20, assembly GCF_017875905.1. Taxonomy (NCBI): domain Bacteria; kingdom Pseudomonadati; phylum Pseudomonadota; class Alphaproteobacteria; order Sphingomonadales; family Sphingomonadaceae; genus Sphingomonas; species Sphingomonas sp. PL20. The sequence goes on from NZ_JAGINH010000002.1 coordinate 4,433,756, forward strand.
TGCGCAGACGTTGCAGGTGGCGCAGTGCCGGTATCATTACTGAAGCGCTTGTCGGTACTGGCTCGCTATCGTATATTTCGGGTATGGCGCAGATGAACGTCCAGCTTCCCGACGACCTCCAGCGCTGGACCGACGCGCGCGCCGTCGAGGGCGGGTTCGACAGCGGCAGCGATTATGTTCGCGATCTGGTGCGGCGCGACCGGGACTATGCGCAGAAGCTCGCGGTGTTGCAGGCAGCGATCGATGAGGGGCTGGCGTCGGGCGTGAGTGAGCGGACCATCGAAGACATCATCGCCGATCGCAGAAAGCGGGACGGCCTGGCTTGACGCCCGTCACGATCAGTCGTGACGCCGACGCCGATCTCGACGGCATTCTCGACTATGGCATTGCGGCGCATGGTCGTGAGATTGCCGAAGCGTATCTGCGCGCGATCCATGCGGCGTTCGACCGGCTATCCGATTTCCCGGAGTTGGGTGTCGCGCGTGGCGATCTTTCAGCGGGCCTGCGGAGCCTGCCGTGCGGTGGGCACCGGATATTCTATGTTGTGCAGGCTGACAGCGTGCTGATTGCGCGGGTGCTGCACAAGGCGATGGACCCGACGCGGTACTTGTAGCCGCGGGACACTGTAATCCCATTGGCAGGAGCAGGACGCGAAGACGCTCGACAAGCTCCACACCCTGATCGAGGAATGCCGCCGCCACCCGTTCAAGGGCGCCGGCAAACCCGAGCCGCTTGGCGGAAATCTCTCGGGCTGGTGGTCGCGGCGGATCAGCCAGGAACATCGGCTGGTGTATCGAGTGGTGGGGAGCGGGGCTGCGCAGACGTTGCAGGTGGCGCAGTGCCGGTATCATTATTGAGTTGCAGGGGATCCACGCGCCCCCCTGATCCGCAGCTATCCGTCGCCAAATCATCCTGGTCTGGGCCAATACTGAACGGCCAGATCGGCAAGTTCTTTAGACCGAGCCTCTACCTGCTTGAACTTGAACGACGACATTGCGACTAGATTCTGGGTCATCAATATAGCGGACTGTCGGTAGGCGGCTTTCTTCGCCAGGAAAGGATTATTCGAAGCGGCAATATTGAGCTCGCCCGCAAATAGGGTGAGATTTCCGATCCTGGAAACCAAACGCGGATGAAGAACTTCAGCGTTGACTCCAAGATACGCGACCCAATCCCCGAACTCTTGTTTCGACCTGTTAGTCTTTATCTTCTGAGGTATGACGTGCTCGACGTGTACGTCTTCCGCTCCGAGTACCGCTAGTTCTGCATGATCGCCGTGGCTACGGGCCTCAATCTGCTCCAAGCAGTAACGCGCGCGATCGATAATGTTACCGCTGAAATTCGTACTCGCAAAGTCGTCTCTGAACTTATCGTCGGCAGGACATGCATCTCGGTAGGCCCGCTTCACGTCGGCGACGGGATCCACCGGGTCTACCTCGCAGAGTCGAGCGAACAGGGTTTCTGTTTCGTTGGCGCGTTCACGGCATATATGACGACGAAGGACAAAGCTCTCGGTTAGTTTGAGCACGTTGCGAAATGTCTTGTCGTCGATGCCCCCAACGCGCAGATGCATCAGAAAACCGTAGGTCTGCGCCGATTTTATCATTCTCAGATTACGCAGATGACGATCGATCTGCTTGTTGCCTGTCTTGACCAGAACAAGTTCACCGAAAGCCAGCGCGCTGGCGACGATGCGATCCATGAAAGCGGAAAACGGCCTCTGTTCAGAGACAGGAGTCCTTTTTTCTTCCTCACCGATCTCGGGCGCCTCGTCGGGCTCGTCATCCTCGGTCTGCACCTCATCAGCATATAGGTGTCGATCGGGCAGATTCCTCGCCTCGGAAACCTCATTCATAAACAGGGTCTTGAACTCGCCGACAACCTGATTTCCGGTTATCCTGCGACGCGTAGAGGAGATCAGAAAATACCGAAAGAAACTGTCCGCATCAGTACCATCTAGATGTGAAATAAGCGCGGCCCATTGCTTGCGCGCATTTTCCAAATGACCTGCGCCAAATCGTGCCGCATTCCCCAAGACGAAGTTCTTGATGATATCGGTCGGGCTCAAGCGGAGACCACGATTGTTAATCGTCTCGAATAGCTTGAACGCGTCTTTAGAGTCGTTCACGTCGAGGCGGACAAGGAGGGTCTGATTTTGAAGCTTGAACAAAAATGCCGCCAAATCCTCGACCGTCATTTCGGACAGCCAATCACGGATAGTGAGGAACGCATTGAAAAGATTGTGATTTTTATACGCGATGGAATCAATATGATCTCTTGCGGCCATATCACGAAATTCATCGCCGTCGAGCGTGTCGAGCGCGATCTTCGGTAAGATCGCGCCACCAAGCGCCTTAGCTGAAAGCAAGCGAGCAACCTCGCGTGACTGCTCTGCTTCCTCCGCCTGTTCGAAGCGTCGACGGAGGCATTCAAGTAAGATACATATCGTTGTGAGACGCTGCTGACCATCGACCAGCTCGAGTTGATTGATCCCTGGAGTATGGTGACCTGTCAGGCAGACGATGCTGCCAAGCAAATGCACGTCTCCTCCTTCAAGCAGGTGTATGTCTTCCAACAGCTCATATACCTGCTGTTCGCGCCACGAATACCTGCGCTGATATGGAGGAATTACAAATTGTTCATTCGACGAGCCGAGTAACTGGTCGAGCTTCAGCGCAGTAGGCGTTATCCTCATCTCGTAATCCCCCCCGACGAGGTCCACTTCGACCGCGTCCTCTGTATCGACTTGGTCTACCGTGAATAGCAATGCCTATCGGTGAGATACGGACGAATGTCTGCCTCAATCCCGCTCCCGCCCACCAGCGCCAATATACAGCTCGCGCCCTGACGCGTTATAAAGCGCGCTCATCTCCTCCATCCCCTTGATCGCGGCGGCCTTGCTCGCCGCCGCCGTCTCCGCGCCGGTCGGACCGGTGGCGATGAAGCCTTCGACGCCCTGATTCTGCTTGCCGGCAAAATCGCGCACTTCCTGCGTGATCTTCATCGAGCAGAATTTGGGGCCGCACATCGAGCAGAAATGCGCGGTCTTGGCGCCTTCTGCGGGCAAGGTCTGGTCGTGATATTGCTCAGCGGTGTCGGGGTCGAGCGACAGGTTGAACTGGTCGCGCCAGCGGAAATCGAAGCGGGCGCGGGACAGGGCATCGTCGCGCAGCTTGGCGGCGGGGTGGCCCTTGGCGAGATCGGCGGCGTGCGCGGCGAGCTTGTAGGTCACCACGCCGACCTTCACGTCGTCGCGGTCGGGCAGGCCCAGATGCTCCTTGGGCGTGACGTAGCAAAGCATCGCGGTACCATACCAGCCGATCATCGCGGCGCCGATGCCGCTGGTGATATGGTCATAGCCGGGCGCGATGTCGGTGGTGAGCGGCCCGAGCGTGTAGAACGGCGCTTCGCCACACACTTCGAGCTGCTTGTCCATATTCTCCTTGATCTTGTGCATCGGCACGTGGCCGGGGCCTTCGATCATCACCTGCACATCGCTCTTCCACGCGCGGTGGGTGAGTTCGCCGAGCGTGTAGAGTTCGCTGAACTGCGCTTCGTCATTGGCGTCGGCGATCGAGCCGGGGCGCAGGCCGTCGCCGAGGCTGTAGGCGATGTCATACGCCTTCATGATCTCGGTGATTTCGTCGAAGCGTTCGTAGAGGAAGCTCTCTTTATGGTGCGCGAGGCACCATTTCGCCATGATCGAGCCGCCGCGCGAGACGATGCCGGTGACGCGCTTGGCGGTCATGGGCACGTAGGCGAGGCGCACGCCGGCGTGGATCGTGAAATAATCTACGCCCTGTTCGGCCTGTTCGATCAGCGTGTCGCGGAAGATCTCCCAGGTCAGATCCTCGGCAATGCCGCCGACCTTTTCGAGCGCCTGGTAGATCGGCACGGTGCCGATCGGCACGGGGCTGTTGCGCAGGATCCATTCGCGCGTGTCGTGGATGTTGCGGCCTGTCGAGAGGTCCATCACCGTGTCCGCGCCCCAGCGGATCGACCAGACCATCTTGTCGACCTCGGCGGCGACATTGCTGGCGACGGCCGAGTTGCCGATATTGGCGTTGATCTTGACCAGGAAGTTGCGGCCGATCGCCATCGGTTCGGATTCGGGGTGGTTGATGTTGTTGGGGATGATCGCGCGGCCGCGCGCGACTTCATCGCGGACGAATTCGGGGGTGACGTAATCGGGGATGCTGGCGCCGAACGACTGGCCGTCGCGGATCAGCTGTTCCTTGGCGGCGGCGCGGCCGAGATTCTCTCGGATGGCCACGTATTCCATCTCGGGCGTGATGATGCCGCGCCGGGCATAATGCATCTGGCTGACGTTCGCGCCCGCCTTGGCACGCAAGGGGCGCTTCACGACATTGGGATATTGCGGGACGCCGGCCGAGCGATCGGGGCCGGTGAGGCCGTTATCCTCGGGGCGGATTTCGCGGGCGTCATAGGATTCGACGTCGCCGCGCGCGAGGATCCAGTCGCGGCGCAGTTGCGGCAGGCCGCGGTTGATGTCGATCTGCGCCTTGGGGTCGGTGTACGGGCCCGACGTGTCGTAGACGCGCAACGGGGCTTCATTGGCGGAGGGTTCGAGCACGATCTCGCGCATCGCCACGCCCAGACCGGGAATGTTGGGCGAGGGGACGTGGATCTTGCGGCTGCCACGGATGGCGCCGGTGGTGACGCCGATTTCGGTACGGGCGGGGATGTCGGCCATGGTGTCGCTCCAAAGACTCGGAATGGAGCGAAAACGGAAACCCACTGTGGACACCGCTCCCTCCCTCCGCCCGTGCTAACGGGATCAGGTTCAAACGGGTCGTGGCACCCGGCACCCATGAAAGTAGGACTTTCATGGGAACCCTCAGCCACCTCTCAGCTGCTCAGGCGCAGCCCCCCGGGGAATGGTGTCAGTGTAGGCGCATTGGCGGTGGCTGCAAAGCCCCGTAATGCAGGCTTAGTTGGCCGCGCTGGTCTTGATATTGCCGTTGACGCCGCCGGGGAAGAAGCCGCCGCCGACCACCGCATTCTTGTTGAGATACAGCACGTTGAGCACCTGGCCCGCCGTGCGGGCAAGCGCGAGGCCGTTGCTATCGAGCGGGGAAATGTTCGACGTGACCGAATCGCCGACAATGCCCTGGTCGAGATCGGTCGATCCGTCGAAAGCGTCGCGCGCATTGCTGATGAGGCCGGCATTGGTGAGCAGCGACGGGGTCGAGACCGAGCCCTTGGCGTAGAGCACGGTGCGGATCAGCCCGGCGTGATACGACGTGGTGGCGTGAATGCCCGCCGCCGCATCGATCAGCAAGGTGGTCGCGATCGTCGATTGGCGACCGGTATAAGCGGTGACCACCACGTCCTCCAGCATGAACGCCGCCAGCAGGAAGTTCTCGTCGCTGGCATAAGGATCGAACGCCGCGCCTGCCGCGACGACGGTTGCCGCCTGCGCCAGCGCGCTAAAGGCACCGCTCGCGCTGCCGTCGATGTTGATCGCAGGCTGCGCCACCGTCGCCGCACCCAACGCCGAGCGCAGGAACGCGACATGCGCGACCTTGTCGGCGGCGATCTCGCGCGCATATTGCGCGACCAGCGGATCGGTGAAGGTCACTTGCCGCCCGCCCGTTACCGCGCCCTGCACGGTCTGGTTGCCGTCGCCCTTGGCGATCAAGGCGTTGGGCAGGCCAGCACCGGTCACCGCGACGGTGTAGAATTGCGCCTGGAGATAGGCGAGGTTGAGCAGGAAGTTGAAGCTGTCCTGATCGTTCAGCGTGTCGGTCGAGCTTGGGCTTGGCGTCGGCGTCGAGCTGTCGGTCGCGCTCGGGGTCGAAGTGCCCGAACCGCCGCAGGCCGAAAGCAGCGCACTGCCGCCGAAGGCGAGCGTCGCCACGCTCGCGCTGCGCAGGAAGTGACGACGCCCGGCGCGGCGGCGCTCTTTGGCATCGGGGGCTGGCACGAGGATATCGCTGTCGTTCACGGTAACTCTCCCATACGGGCGAAGGCAATAAAGAAGGCGGCGCTCAGTTGGCCGCGCTGGTGACGACCGTGGCATTGAGGCCGTTCGGATAGAACCCGCCCTTCGTCACCGCCAGGCTGTTGAGATAGAAGATGTTGAGCACGTTCGCCACGAGGCGGCCATAGGCGATGCCATCGGTACCGGCGGGCACGATGTTCGATGCGGTCAAGCCATTCAGCGCCGCAAGCTGGCTGTTGGCGATCACTGCGGGCGAAATGCCGACATCGTCCTTGGTCGTTCCATCCAGCGAGTCGCGGACTGTGGAAATGGCATCGGCCTGGGTGCGCAGCGTGGCGGTGGTGGCACCCTTGGTGTACAATACGGTGCGGATCAGTGCGGCGTGATGCGCGTGCGCGGCGAGCAGCCCGGCCCCGGCATCGCGATAGGCTGGGGTGGAAATCAGCTGTGCCGCTGCCTTGTACGCGGTGACCACGACATCTTCCAGGAAGAAGGCCGACAGCAGAAAGTTCTCGTCGCTGGCAAAAGGATCGAACGCCACGCCCGAGGCGACGATGCCCGCGGCGCGCATGGCCAGGCTGAAGGCGCTGGTCGCGGTGCTGCCGAGATCGATCGCGGGCTGGGCGACGACGGCAGTGCCCAGCGTGGTGCGCAGGAAGGCGACCTGCGCTGCTTTCTCGTTGGCGATCTCGCGCGCATATTTCGCGACGAGCGGATCGGTGAAGCTGACTTGCTTGCCGCCGGTCACGGCACCCACGGTGGTGGTGCTGGCGCTGCCGGGGGTAAGCTGGGCGCTGGGCAGGCCTGCTCCGGTGACCGCGAAGGCATAGAATTGCGCTTCGAGATATTCGAAATTGAGCAGGACGTTCAAAAGGTTGGTGTCGCTGGTGGAGTCGGCCATGGCGCGCGAGCCAAGCGTTACCGCTGCGGCACCCACGGCGGCGATGGCCCCGGCACCTAGCGCGGTGCGGAAGAATTCGCGGCGTTCGCTACGCTGTTCGGCACCCGCTTCGAGTCGCTCGTGCAGCTGTGCGCCGGAGTCCTGGGGGAGATCGGTCATGCGGGCGAACCCTCTTTATCGTGAAACGGGCCTTCTGGCGCAGGCTGCGTGGCACCTCGGGCGTGGCGACGCAAGACTGGATTTCGCAGCCTTGATCAAGTTTGCGCCAGTTAGAGCGAGTTACGACCAAGCGAGCGGGCTTTATCGGCCACTCGCAAACCACCCGGCAGACGCGCCACTGCGCCTCTGCCGGGTCGATCAGTCTATCGGGGGCTTGTTCAGAAGGTGTAGGCGAGCCCGACTGCGCCCAGCCATTGATTGGGCGAACCGGCGATGCGGGTGACAGGACTGTAGGAGAAGTCACCCAGTTCGCGCGAATAGCTGCCGCCGGCCAGGACCTTGAAGCCGTGGAGCAAATTTCCGGTAAGCGAATAGGTGACAAACCCGCCCGCCGAATAGCTTTTCCAGCCGCTATGCGCGTTATACGTCGGCAGGCCGCTGGCCAGCGCCTGGGTGGGCGTGATGCTGAAATAGCTGTCGGCATAACCCTGCCCGACATGCTGGGCCGACGCATAGAGACCAACCGCCGCCTTGGTGCTGACCGGGGTGAGATAGGTGAATTGCGGTTCCCAAATGTCGCTGCGGTGGCCGCCGGACACGCCCTTGCGATAGCTGACCGACACCGACACCTTGTCATATTTGCTGGTGATCACCCCGGTCTTGCCAACTCCGACATAGCCGCCAAGCTCGATTGCAGTGCCGCGTTTGCCCAGCGCGCGAATGCGGGGGTCATCGATGCTGGAGAGGCTCGAGCGATCGAAATTGACCACGCCGATCGGGCCCAATTGCAGATCGATCGTCTGGCCGGGGCGGTTTGGGATCACATCCAGGCTGGCCCGGTCGCCGATGACCGAGAAAGCGAAGCCCTTGACCGAACCGATCACCACCGGCGCGGGCGTGAAGCGATAGGTCTTCGACCCTTCATAATCGGGAAAATACGCCCCGCCGATGCCGACCGTGACGCTATCCTTGTCGAAATCCGCAGCGATTTGATCGCGTTCGGATGTCGCTGGACGGTCCTGGGCGATGGCAGGGGCAGCACCGGCGAGCAACAGCGCGGCGGCGGAAAGGTATAAACGGCGGTTGATCACAAGCAGCTCCGAGAAGAAGATTTGGCGGGTTAACGTCCTCGCGACCCGTTTAGCTCCGTTATAGCCCGATCAGAGCAAGTATCGCATGCGCACCTGTTGCCGATCGGCATCACCTGTCAGCGTGAAGCGGGCCGCCGCAAAGCGCGGCGGGCCGAAGCTGATCGGCGGGTTGCGCGAAAAGCCAAAGCCTTCGCGCGGGATACCGGCAAAGGTATCGAGCTTCTTATTGCCATTCTCGTCATGGATCACCGCAAGCGCATAGCCGCCCGGCGGAAGCCCGTCGAAATGGAGGCTGTTGGCGCTCGCCGGGATCGAGCGCGTCACCGCTTTCGCATCGTCGATACAGGCGGGGAAATTGGTGGGGTCGGCGGTCAGGCAGACGCGCACCATGCCTTTGTGCGAGCGCAGGTTGGCGATGTCGACCGCGAGATCAGTCGTCGCGACCGCCCCCGACAAGGAGAAGAGCAGCCCCATCGCCGCGCCGCCGACGCCGGCGAGCCTGCGCATGGGCGCGGGCAAAATCGCCGATGCCCCTGTCGGTACCGCAGAGGCGGTCCCAGAAACGGAAATAAAGCCCATAATTTCCCCGATACAGATCGTGGTGCCGCTGGTGATGGCTCGCGGTAATCACCCAGCCGCCTAATCGACCGGCCCACATGAACCGGGGGAAAATCTCCCACCCCATATGATTGGTTACCCCCATAACCGTCATGATGCCCAGCACCAAGCCCAGTGCGCCGATGTGGATGGGAATCCCTAGCGTCAGTAGCGGAATTATCACAGCGCCGGTGACCGCCTCGATCGGATGGAACGCCATCGCGGCCCAGGCGGTCGGCGGACGGCTGTCATGATGCACCGCGTGCGCGATGCGAAACACGCGCGGCAAATGCATCCAGCGATGCGTCCAGTAGAACCAGGTGTCATGCGCGAACAGGTAGAGCAGCACCGACAGCGGCAGATACCATAATGGATAAGCATGCACGTCGCGGTAAATCCGCGTCCAGCCATGCTCTTGCCAGCCCCAGGCCAGCACGCCGGCGGGCACGCCATAAATGAGCGCAGAGGCCAGGCTCCAGCCGATTTCGCGTCGGATCTGCGGGGAAAGGCCGTCATACAGCCCCGGATGGCGCGCGCGCGTCGCCGCCGCGAACACCCCCGACACGAGCAGGTAGCGCACGCCGACGATCGCCGACATGGCGAGCGCGGAGGCGACGATGGCGAGAGCGATCATGCAACGGCTGTAGCGCGTATGGCGGCCCGCGTCAGGCGGTTTCGGCGTGCAGCGCGCTTGCGCGCTGCGGCGTTTCGGCTATCGCTTGGCGATGCCTTCGATCATCCCCTGCGATATCGCCATCGTCGGCGGCGGGCTGGCGGGCGGGCTGATCGCGTTGGCCTTGGCCAAGCAGCGGCCCGGCCTCGACGTCCGCATCGTTGAGGGATCGGACAGCATTGGCGGCAATCATTTATGGTCGTTCTTCGCCACCGACATCGCGCAGGACGATCGCTGGCTGGTCGCGCCGCTAATCTGTTACGGCTGGACGCATTATGACATCGCGTTTCCGGCGCACCGCCGCACGCTGAAAAGCGCTTATTATTCGATCGAGTCCGAACGGCTCGATGCGGTGGTGCGCGCCGCCCTCCCGCCCGAGGCGGTGATGACCGGGCGCAAGGTGCTTGCCGCCAGCCCGACGGCGGTGGTGCTGGCGGATGGCGACCGGATCGAGGCGAAGGGCGTGATCGATGCGCGCGGGTCGGGCGACCTCGCTTTGCTCGATCTTGGCTGGCAGAAGTTCGTTGGGCTGGAATTCGCGCTGGAGGAACCGCACGCGCTGGCGGGCCCGATCGTGATGGACGCGACGGTGCAGCAGATCGACGGCTATCGCTTCGTCTACACACTGCCCTTGTCGGCGACGCGGCTGTTCATCGAGGATACCTATTATAGCGACACGCCCGATCTGGCGCGGGCGGAGCCCGGAGGGGCCAATGCCGACCCGGTCGCCGAGCGCGTCCGTGCCTATGGCGCGGCGCATGGCTGGGACACGCGCACCGTTACGCGCGAGGAATGGGGCGTGCTGCCGGTGGCGATGGGCGGCGATTTCGAGGCCTATTGGCAATCGGGCGGCAACAAGGTGGCCAAGGCCGGCATGCGCGCCGGGCTGTTCCACCCGACCACGGGCTATTCGCTGCCCGACGCGGTGCGCCTCGCCGCGCTGATCGCGCGGGCGAGTGATCTGTCGGGCGCGGGGTTGCACACGCTGACGCATGATTTCGCCAGAAGGACGTGGCGGGCGCGCGGCTTCTATCGTATGCTCGACAAGATGCTGTTTCGCGCCGCCGGCCCCGATGAGCGCTACCGCATTCTCGAACGGTTTTACCGGCTCGATCCGCAGCTTGTGCGGCGCTTCTACGCAGGACAATCGACGATGATGGACAAGGCACGGATTTTGACCGGGAAGCCCCCTGTGCCGATCACGCGGGCATTGCGCGCGATCCTCGGGGGGAAACCGGCATGAGTTCGGTGGCACCACGCGGCACGCCGCGCCGCGCGATCGTTATCGGGGCGGGGTTTGGCGGGCTCGCGCTAGCGATCCGGCTGCAATCGGCCGGGGTCGAGACGACCATCGTCGAGGCGCGCGACAAGCCGGGTGGCCGCGCCTATGTGTGGGAGAAAGACGGCTTCGTGTTCGACGCCGGGCCGACCGTGATCACCGATCCGCCGTGCCTGCAGGAATTGTGGGCGCTGACCGGGCGCGACATGGCCGAGGACGTGACGCTGGCGCCGGTATCGCCTTTCTACCGGCTCAACTGGCCCGATGGCGTCAATTTCGATTATTCGAACGACGAGCCTTCGCTGCGCGCCGAAATCGCCAAGCTCAACCCCGCCGATGTCGCGGGCTATGCCAAGTTCCTGGACTATTCCGCCGGGGTCTATGAGGAGGGCTATCGCAAGCTCGGCTCGGTCGCGTTTCTCGATTTCGCGTCGATGATCAAGGCGGCCCCGGCGCTCGCCAAATATCAGGCGTGGCGCTCGGTCTATTCGATCGTCTCATCTTATGTGAAGGACGAGCATCTGCGCCAGGCGCTGTCGTTCCACACGCTGCTGGTGGGCGGCAACCCGATGAACACCAGTGCGATCTATGCGCTGATCCACAAGCTGGAAAAAGACGGCGGCGTGTGGTTCGCAATGGGCGGCACCAACCAGCTGATCGCCGGGATGGTCAAGCATTTCGAGCGGCTGGGCGGGGTGTTGCGGCTGAACGATGCCGCGGTCGATATCGCCACGCTGGGCGACCGTGCGACCGGCGTCACCACCGCGAGCGGCTGGCACCAGGATGCCGATATGGTCGCGTGCAACAGCGACATCATGCACAGCTACCGCGACTTGCTCAAATCCTCGCGCAGTGCGCAGCGGACCAAGACCGGACTGGCGCGCAAGCGCTATTCGCCGTCGCTGTTCGTGGTGCATTTCGGGATCAAGGGCACCTGGCCGGGCATCCCGCACCACATGATCCTGTTCGGGCCGCGCTATAAGGGGCTGCTCGCCGACATTTACGATCATGGCGTGCTGCCCGAGGATTTCTCGCTCTATCTGCATCACCCGACCGTGACCGATCCGTCGATGGCGCCCGAGGGACATTCGACTTTCTACGTGCTGGCGCCGGTGCCCAATCTCGGCAAATTCCCGGTCGACTGGAACGAGATCGGCCCGATCCTGGAGAAGCGCATCCTCGATGAGGTCGGGCGGCGGCTGATCCCCGACATTCACGAGCGGATCGTCACCAAATTCCATTATGCGCCCAATGATTTCGCGCAGGATCTGAACGCGCATCTGGGCAGCGCCTTCTCGCTGGAGCCGATCCTGACGCAGAGCGCGTGGTTCCGCGTGCACAATCGCGACGACCATATCCCCAATCTGTATTTCGTGGGGGCAGGCACGCATCCGGGGGCGGGGATTCCGGGCGTGGTCGGGAGTGCCAAGGCGACGGCGGCGTTGATGTTGGAGACGGAACGGTGACGATGCAGAATCTCCCCTCCCTGGAAGGGAGGGGTCGGGGGTGGGTCGGCCCGATGTCGGGCGTGACCGTGCTCCATCACCCCACCCACCCCCAGCCCCTCCCTTCCAGGGAGGGGAGAAAGTCATGAAGCGTCTGGCGGTGTATTGTGGGTCGGCGACGCCGGCGGACCCTGTGTATATTGACTGTGCGAAAGAGGTTGGCCGCACGCTGGCCGAGCGGGGCATCGGCCTCGTCTATGGCGGCGGTCGGCTGGGGCTGATGGGCGCGGTGGCCGATGCGGCGATGGCGGCGGGCGGCGAAGTGATCGGCATCATCCCGCAGGCTTTGGTCGATGCCGAGGTGGCGCATCAGGGCCTCACCGAACTCCATGTCGTCGGCACGATGCACCAGCGCAAACAGGCGTTTACCGACCTGTCCGACGGTTTCATCAATTTGCCCGGCGGCACCGGCACGATGGACGAATTGTGGGAGGCGCTGAGCTGGGCGCAGATAGGCTATCACGCCAAGCCGGTCGGGCTGCTCAATGTCGCGGGCTATTACGACCATCTGATCGCTTTCTATCACCATATGGCGAGCGTCGGTTTCCTGCGGCCGCAACATGCCGGAATCCTGCTGATCGACAGCGCGCTTGACGGGCTGCTGGCGCAGATGGGCAGCCACGAGCCGATCGAGACGATCACCAAGATCGGCGCGCGCGACCTTTGAGCGCGGCTGCGCCTTCGCGCGATGCGATCGTCGCGACCGCGCAAGAATCGATCGCGCGCGGATCGAAGAGCTTTGCCGCCGCCAGCCGCCTGTTTGCGCCGAAGACGCGCGAGCGGGCGTGGCTGCTCTATGCCTGGTGCCGCGCGTGCGACGACATTGCCGATGGACAGGACCATGGCCATGACATGACCGGGGTGAGCGACGGCCCGGCGCGGCTCGCCGAAATCTCGGCGCTGACCGAGGCGGCGCTGGCCGGGATCGTGGTGGGGGACCCGGCGTTCGATGCGCTGCGGATCTTTGCCGCCGAGACCGCTTTGCCCCCGGCGCTGGCGCGTGACCTGATCGCGGGCTTCGCGCTCGACGCGCAAGGGTGGCGGCCGCAGACCGAGCAGGATCTGTATCGATATTGCTATCATGTCGCGGGCGCGGTCGGTTGCATGATGGCGCTGGCGATGGGCGTGCCCGCCGATGACGAGGCGACGCTCGACCGCGCGTGCGATCTCGGGTTGGCGTTCCAGCTCGCCAATATCGCGCGCGACGTGGCCGAGGATGCGCGCGCCGGGCGGTGTTATGTGCCGCAAGCGTGGCTGGAGGAGCTGGGGATTCCGGCGGACGACCTGCTTGCGCCACAGCATCGCGATCGGCTCGGGCAGTTGGGCGAACGGCTGGGCAGGCTGGCGGCGCGCTATGAGGCGAGCGCGCGGCTGGGCACCCCGGCGCTCCCCTTCCGCTCGGCCTGGGCGGTGCTGGCGGCGGCGGGGATTTATGGCGCGATCGGGCGCAAGGTGGCAGCGCTTGGCGCGCGCGCCTGGGATCGGCGGGTGACGACCTCGGGCCTCGCCAAGTTCGGTTTCATCGTGCGGGCATGGCGCGAGGCGCGGCAGCGCGTGACGCTGTACCCGCCGCAGCCGCGCGACCCCGCGCTGTGGACGCGGCCGCGCTGATTCAGCCGAGCAACGGTTCGCCGGGATAGGGCTTGTGGTGCAGCTTTTGCGCCAGCCAGCCGCCGAGCAGCGGCATCACCACCGCGCAGATCTGCATCCACAGCGGATGCGGCAGCATCGCCTGATTGACCAGGCCCGCCGCCAGAAACACCAGGGTCACCACCCAGCCGACCCAATGCCCGTCGGCAATGCGCAAGGCGAGCCAGGCACCGCCGAGCGGCGCGGCCAGCCAGCCCGCGACCATCAGCAGTTTTGCGGGCAGGGGAATGCTGCCGATCAGCGCGGCCAGCGTCGCTGGATCGGCGGCATTGATGTCACCCGACACGGGATAGAGCGCGCTGCCGATAAAATCGAACAAAGCGACCAGCGCGAACGCGACCAGCGACCCGGCGGCGACGGCGAAGAGTTTACGCATGAAAATAGGCCCCGCTTGCGAAGCGCCAGCCTATCACGCGCCGCGCGCGCTGGGAATCATCCGCGCGGCGTGCGCGGGGCTGCCTGGGCCAGGCGCTCGCCGGTGGCGCGGCACGAGGCGGATACCACCGGATAATCGATATCGCTGTTGCGCGCCAAGGCGGCGGGCATCGCCATCTGGCAGGCGCGGATCGACGCGTAATGCGCGGGTTCGACGCGGGCCTGCTGGCAGGCGGTGCTGCCGTCGCCGCAACCCATGATCGCCATGACGTAGAACAGCGGTTCCATGATCGTCTCCGTTCGCCCATTAAAACCGACGAGCCGCCTTGCTTGTTCCATGAAGCGCTTTCGATACGGCTTGACCACGCCTACATGGGAGCAACATGCCCCCGGATACCGCCACCTCCTCGACCGCGCCCGAACGGCCAATGCTGCCGACGCTCAAGCGCTTCCTGCCCTATCTGTGGCCGGCCGATGCGCCGATGCTGCGGCTGCGGATCGTGGGAGCGATGCTGCTGGTCGCGGTGTCCAAGGTCACCCAGGTCTATGTCAGCGCTTACACGCTGAAATGGGCGGTCGACCGCATGGCGCAGGGGGATCGCTCCGCAATGTGGATCGTGATCGCGCTGGTGCTGGGCTATGCCGGTGCGCGCTTCGCCACGACGCTGTTCGACAATCTGCGCAATGCGGTGTTCGAGCGCGTCGGGCAGGATGCGACGCGGCGCCTCGCAGCGAGCGTGTTCCGCCACCTCCATCAGCTCAGCCTACGCTTCCATCTCGAGCGGCGAACGGGTGCCGTAACCAAAGTGGTCGAGCGCGGCACCAAGAGCATCGATACGATGCTCTATTTCATGCTGTTTAACATCGCGCCGACGGTGCTGGAACTGCTGCTGGTGCTCAACATCTTCCGCTCGAGCTTCGGCTGGGGGCTGGTCGCGGCGACGATGGTGATGGTGGTCGCCTATATCTGGTTCACCCGGATGGTGACCGATTGGCGCGCGGCTTTGCGCATGCGGATGAACGATCTCGACACGGGTGCCGTCAGCCACGCGGTCGATTCGCTGCTCAATTTCGAGACGGTCAAATATTTCGGCGCGGAGGAGCGCGAGGGCAAACGCTATGATGCGGCGATGGCGGCCTATGCCAATGCTGCGGTCATTTCCGAAAACTCGCTGGCATGGCTCAACGTCGGCCAGGCGCTGGTCACCAATCTGATGCTCGGCGGCGGGATGGCGTTCGTCGCCTGGGGCTGGGGCGGCGGCAAGTTCTCGGCGGGCGACGTGGTGTTCGTCTCGACGCTGCTGTCGCAACTGTTCCGCCCGCTCGATCTGCTTGGCATGGTCTATCGCACGATCCGCCAGGGCGTGATCGACATGGGCGCGATGTTCGACCTGATCGACACGCAGTCGGAGGTGGTGGATGCACCCGCTGCCACGCCGCTGCTGGTGGCGCGCGGGCATGTCCGCTTCGAGGATGTGCGCTTCGGTTATGATGCGGGGATGCCGATCCTGAAGGGCATCGACTTGGATATCCCGGCGGGCAAGACGCTGGCGGTGGTCGGGCCATCGGGCGCGGGCAAATCGACGCTCGCGCGGCTGATGTTCCGTTTCTACGATCTGACCGGCGGGCGCATCACCATCGACGGGCAGG
Source organism: Sphingomonas sp. PL20 (assembly GCF_017875905.1). NCBI lineage: Bacteria > Pseudomonadati > Pseudomonadota > Alphaproteobacteria > Sphingomonadales > Sphingomonadaceae > Sphingomonas > Sphingomonas sp. PL20. Next base: position 4,449,601 of record NZ_JAGINH010000002.1, read on the forward strand.
ACATCGCGCAGGTGACGCAGGCGTCGCTGCGCTCGGCGATCGGCATCGTGCCGCAGGATACCGTGCTGTTCAACGACACGATCGGCTACAACATCGCTTATGGCCGCGAAGGGGCCGGGCAGGCTGAGATCGAAGCCGCCGCGCGCGGGGCGGCGATTGCCGGCTTCATCGAGCGCCAGCCCGAGGGCTATGCGACGCGTGTCGGCGAGCGCGGGCTGAAACTGTCGGGCGGCGAGAAGCAGCGCGTGGCGATCGCGCGAACCCTGCTCAAGAATCCGCCGGTGCTGATCCTGGATGAAGCCACCAGCGCGCTCGACAGCCGCACCGAGGGCGAGATCCTCGACACGCTGCAGGCGATCGAACGTGGCCGCACCACGATCGTGATCGCGCACCGGCTGTCGACCGTGGTCCATGCCGATGAGATCGTCGTGCTGGAAGCCGGGCGCGTGGTCGAGCGCGGCAGCCATGCGGTGCTGCTGCGTAAGAACGGGCTGTACGCGGAAATGTGGAACCGCCAGGCGCAGGAGCGGGCGGAGGATTCGGTGGCGGCGGAGTAGGGGTGTTCCATTCCGTCATTCCCGCGCAGGCGGGAATCCATTGCCGCAACGTCGGAAAGGATGCCGAATGTCCGCCACTATGGATCCCCGCCTGCGCGGGGATGACGGATGCTATGGCGATTGCGGCATCCCCTTACCGGATGGCGAGGATTACCCCAGCAATTCGCGATACTCCGGATGCTTCTCGATATAAGCCGCGACGAACGGGCATTGCGGGATGACCTTCAGGCCCCGGTCGCGCGCTGAATCGAGCGCGGCGCGGATTAGCTTGGAGCCGACGCCGCGGCCCTCCAGCGCCTTGGGCACGATCGTGTGGGTGAAGACGATCGTATCCCCCTCCATCTGATAGGCCGCGACGGCGCGCTTGCCGCCGACGGTCAGTACGAATTCGGCCTCAGCCTTGTTGTCGATAACGGTGTCCATGTCCCGCATTTGCACGGGGTGGATCGGGTTGCGCAAGGGGGCGTAGGGTGCGCGGCCGCAGCGCCCAGGCCTTGCCGAAAGGCGCGAACAGCGCGGTGCGCCAGCCATGCGGCCGCACGCCGCCCCCTTCCACGCCAAAGCGCAGTGGCTCGCGGCGTGCGGCGGGCAGGTACAAGGTGCCGAACAGCCGGTCGAACACCGCACAGGTATTGCCGAAATTGCGATTGTGGTGCCGCACGTCGATCGAATGGTGGATCTGGTGGTGCGCCGGGCTCAGCAGCCATCGGCCCCAGCGCGGGCCGAACGTCACCCACAGATGCGAATGCTGCACATGGGTGAGCGTGATCGCGCCGATCATCGTCAGGGCATTGACGCCGCTGATCGTCACGCCGTGTGGTTCCCCCAGCAGCGGACCGGCCAGTCCTTGCGTTACCCCGATCATGATGGCGGTGATATTGGCGAAGACGATCGTGTCGACCGGATGGACGCGAAAGGTCGTCAACAGCGACAGGCTTTCGGCCGAGTGATGCACCGCATGGAACTGCCACAGCAGCGGGACGGCGTGGCTGAGATAATGGTCGAGCCAATAGGCGAATTCATAAGCGAGGTAGAGCAACAGCGTCAGCACCGCGCCCGCCACGATCGGCGGCAGGCCGAGCGGCGCGACCGGGCCGATCATGCCGCGCAGCAGCGCGGCGATCTGCACGCTCGACAGCACTGCCCAGCCGAACAGCAGCCCATAGCCGAACAGGCTGAATGCGAACCACCACAGGTCTGCCCGGCCCGAGGCGCTGGAGAAGATCCGGCGGGGGAATAGCGCGCGCCGCCACACCGCCAGCCGGGGCATCGCCCGCCGCCCGCGCGGCACCGCCAGGAACGCCGCGATCAGCACCGTCACCACCAGCCCGAAAATCGACAGTGTCGACCCCGTGCCGAAGAAGGTTCCGCCGAGTTGATTCGCCCAATAGCCGGCAAGCCAGCCGATACCGTCCCAAACCATCGTCATTGTCGCGTGCACGGCACCCCCAGCCGGTCCGGGTTTCGGGATGCGGTGAGTTTAGGACCGGATTGTGAGCGCCCGGTTAATTGCGTGGGTGTGCCCCTTACGCTTCGGGGCGGGGCACGCTAGATCGGGGCATGACGCTCGACCCCCTCCCCATATTGCAATCCACCTTCGGCTTTCCTGCCTTTCGCGGGGTGCAGGGATCGGTGGTGGAGCGCGTGCTGGCGGGGCAGAACACGCTGGCGGTGATGCCGACCGGGGCGGGCAAGTCGCTCTGCTATCAGCTTCCGGCACTCGCCCTTCCCGGCACCTGCGTCGTGGTGTCGCCGCTGATCGCGCTGATGCACGATCAGTTGCGCGCGGCGACCGCGATTGGGATCAGTGCAGCGACGCTGACCTCGGTCGATACCGACCAGATGGAGACGATCGCGCGTTTCCGGCGCGGGGAGCTCGATTTGCTCTATGTCGCGCCCGAACGCGCTTCGAGCGGCAGCTTTCGCGATTTGCTGGGGCAGGCGCCGCTCGCACTGTTCGCGATCGACGAGGCGCATTGCGTGTCCGAATGGGGGCATGACTTCCGCCCCGATTACCGGCTGCTGCGTCCGCTGCTCGATGCCTTTCCCGAGGTGCCGCGCCTCGCGCTGACCGCGACTGCGGACGCGCATACCCGCGCCGACATTCTCGACCAGCTCGGCATTCCGCACGACGGGATGATCGTTGCCGGGTTCGACCGGCCCAATATCCAGTACCGCATCAGCCCCAAGGACAATGCCACGCGCCAGATCGCCGATCTGATCGCCGAAACGCCGGGGGCGGGCATCGTCTATGTCCAGAGTCGGGCTGGCACCGAGAAGATGGCCGAGGCGCTGGCCAAGACCGGGCGGCCGACGCGCGCCTATCATGCCGGGCTCGATCCAGCGGTGCGCGCGCGCAACCAAGCCGATTTCGTGGCGAGCGAAGACATGGTGATGTGCGCGACGGTCGCGTTTGGCATGGGTATCGACAAGCCCGATGTGCGTTTCGTCGCCCATGCCGGGCTGCCCAAGTCGATCGAGGCCTATTATCAGGAAACGGGCCGTGCGGGGCGCGATGGCGATCCGGCGGTGGCGCATCTGTTCTGGGGGGCGGAGGATTTCGCGCGGGCGCGGCAGCGGATCGGCGAGGTCGAAGCGGCGCGCCAGCCGGGCGAGCGGCAGCGGCTGGCGGCACTGGGCGCGCTCGCCGAGACGGCGGGGTGTCGGCGCAAGATCCTGCTCAAGCATTTCGGCGATGACAGCCCCGACTCGTGCGGGAATTGCGACAATTGCCTCAACCCTCCGGCGGCGGTCGACGCGACGGAGGTGGCGAGGAAATTCCTCTCCGCCGTGTTTCGCACAGGCCAGAGCTTTGGCGCGGGCTATATCGAACAGGTGCTGATGGGACAGTCGAGCGAGCGCAGCCTGATGAACGGGCATGAATCGCTCGGCGTGTTCGGCATCGCCTCGTCGCCGGAGGAAGCGGCGCTGATCAAGCCGGTCGGGCGCGCGCTGCTGCTGCGCGATGCGCTGCGCGCCAATGACTTTGGCGGGCTGGAGTTCGGGCCCGGCGCGCGTGGCATTCTGAAGGAAGGCGAGCGCGTCGATCTGATCGTGCCGCCCAAGCGCACGCGGCGCACGCGCGGCGGCACCGGCGCGCAGCTCAACCCGAGCGGCGATCCCCTGTTCGAGGCGCTGCGCACCAAGCGCCGCGAACTCGCACTGGAGGCGAGCGTGCCGCCTTATGTGATCTTCCACGATTCGGTGCTGCGCGAAATGGCGACGCTGCGCCCCGCGTCCCTCGCGGCAATGGGGCGGATTACCGGCGTCGGCACGCGCAAGCTCGAGGCCTATGGTGAGGCGTTCCTGGCGGTGGTGCGGCGGTTTTAGGGAGAACACAGAGTATCTCGCGCGAAGCCGCGAAGACGCGAAGAGAAGAAGGGGAGGTGGCACGCTGCCAATCGCTTCGCGTCTTCGCGGCTTCGCGTGAAATTTTGTTCGCGCGGAGAGGGTGCGTGTGGGGGCTGGGTGCGGGCGCGATCGATACGGTTTTCAGCGCTTTGCGATTAGCTTTTCTTCTCGGCGCGCGCAAAATCTGTCGCTTTCGCGGTGGCACCGCGCGGGTTAGAGTAACCGCATGACCACACTTCGCACCATCGACGCCACCATCTCCGTTGCGCCGCAGATTTCGCTCGAGGATCTGGCGGCGCTCGCGGCGGCGGGTTTCACCGCCATCGTCAACAACCGCCCCGATGGCGAGGATTTCGGCCAGCCGAGCGGCGACGCAATCGCCGCCGCCGCTGCGGCTGCCGGGCTTGGCTATACCGCCATCCCCATCACCCATGCCGGTTTCTCGCACCCGCAAATCGATGCGATGGCGGCGGTGCTGGCCGAGGCGACGGGACCGGTGCTCGCCTATTGCCGATCGGGCACGCGCTCGTGCAATTTGTGGGCGCTGGCGGCGGTGAAGGCGGGGGCGCATCCCGATGCGGCAATGGCGAAGGCGGCAGCGGCGGGCTATGACCTGACCGGTCTGCGGCCGTTGCTCGATGCGCTTTCCACGGCGGCATGAGCTGGACGCAACTCGGCTATAGTTTTGCGGGCGTGATTGCGCTCGCGCTGATCGCGCGCTGGCTGCGGCTGGGCGAGAGCCGGATTGCGAGCGTGGCGCAAGCCCGCGAAACCGCCGAGCAGATGCTGGCGGGATTCATCGCACATGATGCGGTGATCGGCACCGATGGCGGCGCGGCGCTGGTGGCGGGCAATGGCACGATCGCACTGCTCAAGCGCCACGGTGCCCGAATCGCGGCGCGGCGGCTGATCGCGCCGCTCGCGCTCAGCCAGGGCATTGAGGGCGTGCGGATCGAAACGGGCGAGCGGCTGTTCGGCAGCGTGCTGCTGTTCGGCGTGACCGATGCCGAGGTGCGCGCGATAGAAGCCTCGGCCGGGCGACCGCGCGATGTGGTCGTCACGCTGCATTGACAAAGGGGTGCTGACAAGGGTGTAAGTAGCATCCATGGAGCTGCCCGATCCTGTCCCTTATGCTGTGCCCGGCTTCATTGCGCTGGTGCTGGCCGAGATGGTGGTGGCGCGGCTGCGCGACCGCACCCGCTATGAACCGCGCGATACGTTGACCTCGCTCCTGCTCGGACTGGGCAGCACCCTTGCGGGTGCGCTGTCGGTCGGGCTGGTGTATGCGATGGCATTGTGGGTGTGGCAGTTCCGGCTCTTCGACATTGGCTACCAATGGTATTGGTTCGTGCTCGCCTTCGTCCTCGACGATCTGTCCTATTACGTCTTCCACCGCTCGGCGCACCGCGTGCGCTGGTTCTGGGCGAGCCATGTCATCCATCATTCGAGCCAGCATTATAATCTGTCGACCGCGCTCCGGCAGACCTGGACCGGCTTTGTTTCGATGGGGTTCATCTTCCGCCTGCCGCTGTTCCTGATCGGCTTTCCTCCGGCGATGATCTTCTTCGTGGCGGGGCTGAACCTGATCTACCAATTCTGGATCCACACCGAGGTGATCGACCGCATGCCCGGCTGGTTCGAGGCGGTGATGAACACGCCGTCGCACCACCGCGCGCACCACGCGACCAACCCGCGCTATCTCGACACCAATTATGCCGGGGTGTTCATCGTGTGGGACAAGATGTTCGGCACCTTCGAACCCGAGCGCGCCGACGACCGGCCCCACTATGGCATCGTCAAGAATCTCGGCAGCTTCAACCTGTTATGGGCGGCGTTCCATGAATGGATCGGCATCGCACAGGATGTGTGGCGCGCGCCCGGGCTTCGTGCCAAGCTCGGCTATCTGGTGATGCCGCCGGGGTGGAGCCATGATGGCAGCCGCGACACGTCGGAGACGATCAAGGCGCAGTGGCGCGTACGCTTGGACGGCATGGCAGACGGAAAAAACACAGACGGGGTACGCTAAAGTACCAGGGTGGGGAGAGGTCGAATGGAAGAAGCCGACATCGTCGTCGTCGGGGGCGGATCTGGCGGAGCGGCGGCGGCCGGGCGGCTGAGCGAAGGCGGCAAATTCTCGGTCGCCTTGCTCGAGGCGGGCGGGCGCAACACGGGGTTGCGCACGCGCATTCCGGCCTTCCTCGCTTTTCAGACCGACAAGACCAACTGGAACTACGAAACCGTGCCGCAAGCCGGGCTGAACGGTCGGCGTGGGCATCAGCCGCGCGGCAAGGGGCTGGGCGGGTCGAGCGCGATCAACGCGATGATCTATATTCGCGGCAATCGCTGGGACTATGACAATTGGGCGGCGATGGGGTGTCCGGGCTGGTCATATGACGAGGTGCTGCCCTGGTTCAAACGCAGCGAGCACAATGTTCGGCGCGGCGATGCCTATCATGGCGGCGACGGGCCCTTGTGGGTGAGCGACCAGAAATTCGCCAATCCTGGCAGCCTCGACTTCATCGAGGCGGGGGCGAGCCTGCAAATCCCGCGCAACATGGATTTCAATGGCGAGCGGCAGGAAGGCATTGGCCTGTATCAGGTGACGCAGAAGAATGGCGAACGCTGGACCTCGGCGCGCGCCTATCTGGGGGATCGCCCGGCCAATCCCGATCTGCATATCCTGACCGGCGTCACCGCCGAGCGCGTCCTGTTCGATGAAGGGCGCGTGTGGGGCGTCGCCTATTTGCAGGATGGCCAATCGAAGGTCATTCGCGCGCGGCGCGGCGTCATTCTGGCGGGCGGCGTGTTCGGGACCGCGCAATTGCTGATGCTGTCGGGGATCGGTCCCGGCGCGCACTTGCGCGAGAAGGGCATTGCCGTGCGGGTCGACCGGCCTGCGGTCGGGTCCAATTTGCAGGACCATATCGATTATGTCGCGGCGTTCGAGACGGCGGGAACGGACTTTGTCGGTTCGTCGCTCAAGGGCACGCTGGCGATGGGCAGCGCGTTTTTCCAATGGTTGCGCAAGCGGCAGGGCATGATGACGACGCCCTTTGCCGAGGCCGGGGCGTTCCTGACGGTGACGCCCGATGCACCCGCCCCCGACGTGCAACTGCATTTCGTGATCGCTGCGCTCGAGGATCATGGCCGCACCAAGGTGCCGGGGCATGGCTTTTCCTGCCATGTCTGCGTCCTCCGGCCCGAAAGCCACGGTACGGTGCGCCTCGCCTCGGTCGATGCCCGCGCCGCGCCGCTGATCGACCCCGCTTTCTTCAGCGATTCGCGCGATATGGAGGTGATGAAGCGCGGCGTGCGCGCGATGTACCGCATTCTCGAGACCGCGCCGCTCAGCAACCATAAGGGCCGCGACCGCTACCCGATCGATTTGAGCGACGATGATGCGCTGGAGCGGCTGATCCGTGCGCGCGCCGATACGGTGTACCACCCGGTCGGGACCGCGCGGATGGGATCGGACGACGCTGCAGTGTGCGATCCGCGGTTGCGCGTGCGCGGTGTGGAAGGGCTGTACGTGGCCGATGCCTCGGTCATGCCCAAGCTCATCTCGGGCAACACCAACGCGCCTTCGATCATGATCGGCGAACGCTGCGCCGATTTTGTTACAGCGGATCTGGCATGATCGTCTAAGCGCTCCGGATGGACCGCAAAGACACGAACTGGAACCGGATTGGGCTGGCGGCGGCGGTGGTGCTGGTGCCGGGCGGTTTTCTGCTCGGGGCCGCGCTGGTCGCGCGGCGCTATCGGCAGAAGAGCGGGGGTGATTCGACGCCTATGCCGGCCGCGCGCGACGACGATCCGGCGACCGAGCAGATCATCAGCGAGTAGCGGCAGCCTTTGCCTCGGTCGGGGTGGTTGCCCGCGCGCCTTCGGTCGGGTGCAGCGTTACCAGCGCGATCGCGCCCAGGGCGAAACCACCCGCAAACTGCCACAAGAAACCCGACTTCAAAACGCTGCGCATTGTAGACCCTTTCGCGGTCGGCTCCATGCCGATCGCTGCGACGCAGCAAATCGGCATTGTCCAATCGTTTCGCAAGAGGCTTTTCAGCAACCAATCGTTGCTAAAAGCTGAACCAATGGCTCACCGTACGTTTGCGCAGGCCGTCTGGATGCGTTCGCAGGCTTCGCGCAGCAGCGCATCGGAGGTCGCGTAGGAAATGCGCATCGCTGGCGACAGGCCAAACGCCGCCCCCTGCACGGCGGCGACCTTGGCGTCGTCGAGCAGATAGGCAACGAACGCCTCGTCGCTGTCGATCAGCTTGCCCGACGGTGTGGTCTTGCCGATCAAGGCGGAGAATTCGGGATAGACATAGAACGCCCCCTCCGGCTTCGGGCAGGTGATGCCCTCGGCCGCGTTCAGCATCGACACGACCAGATCGCGCCGCACCTGGAAGGCGGCGGCACGGTCCTTGAGGAAGCTCTGGTCGCCATTGAGCGCCGCAACGGCGGCGGCCTGCGCGATCGAGCACGGGTTGCTGGTCGATTGCGACTGCAGCTTGGACATCGCCTTGATCAGCCACGACGCGCCGCCTGCATAACCGATCCGCCAGCCGGTCATCGCATAGGCTTTGGAGCAGCCATTGACCGTCAGCGTGCGCTCGTACAGCGACGGGCACACTTGCGCGATCGTGGTGAATTCGAAGCCGTCATACAGGATATGCTCATACATATCGTCGGCGAAGATCCACACATGCGGGTGGCGCTCCAGCACTTCGCCCAGCGCCTTCAGCTCGGCGGCGCTATAGGCGGCCCCGGTCGGGTTGGACGGCGAATTGAGGATCACCCATTTGGTGCGCGGGGTGATCGCGGCCTCGAGCTGCTCGGGCCGCAATTTATAGCCCTGCTCCGGCCCGGCCGCCACGAACACCGGCGTGCCCCCCGCGAACAGCACGACATCGGGATAGCTCACCCAATAGGGCGCGGGCACGATCACTTCGTCCCCGACATCGACCGTGGCGACGATCGCGTTGAACAAGGTGTGCTTGCCGCCGACATTCACGCTGATCTGGTCGGGCGTATAGCTCAGGCCATTGTCGCGCGCGAATTTGGCGACGATCGCCGCCTTCAATTCGGGCGTGCCGTCGACATTGGTATATTTGGTCTGGCCGTCGCGAATCGCCTTGATCGCGGCCTCTTTCACGAAATCGGGCGTGTCGAAATCGGGCTCGCCCGCACCCAGGCCGATCACGTCGACGCCTGCGCGCTTCAATTCCTGCACGCGCGTGGTGATCGCCAGCGTCGGCGATGGCTTGATGCGGGCGAGCGCGGCGGAAGGATGCATAAGAAAGAGCCTTGGGAAAAAGCCGTGGCGGCGGGGAACTCGCGCGAGCGCTTATCCCGCTAGCGGCGTTGCCGCAACCGTGTGTCGCGCACGAATCAGTCCGCGCAGGGCGTTGCCGACGAAAAATTCATGCGCCAGATCAGCCTCGGTCAGCACACCCTCGATCGCTCGCCCCTGCGCCAGCAGGTCGGCGCGCAACACCCCCGGTAACAGTCCGTCCTCCAGCGGCGGCGTTACGAGGACATCCCCGCGTGGCACGAACAGCGAGGTGAAACTCCCCTCGGTCAGCCGTCCGTCGGGGCGCACGAACACCACTTCGTCGCTGCCCGCCGCAATACGCGCCTGATCATAAAAGGCACGGTCGCTGGTCTTGTGGCGCAGGCGAAAATCGGCGGGCGTTACCGGCAAGGGAACCACCGCGACCGAGACGGGCCGATCCGGAGCGGGGGGCATTTCGGCGATTTCGATCGCGACTGCGCCGCTCGGTGCCAGCACCAGGCGGACCTTGCGCCGCGTCCGCAGGCGGAAGGTTGCCGCCTGCAGCTCATTGCGCGTGCCGTGCCGGTCGAACGCGAAGCCGAACGCCTGCGCACTCGCCGCAAGCCGCCGGAGGTGGCGGTCCAGCCGCAAGACGCCGTGTTCAGGATCGAACGCCATCGTCTCGATCAGGTCGAACGCGCGCGCGTCGCGGGTGAGGAAGTCGGTCTTGGCGCGCGCTTCATCCCATTCTTCGGCCGCGACCGAATCGGCGACGATGCCACCGCCAGCGCCAAAGCGGGCGTGCTCCGCGCCATACGGCAGCGTCAGCGTGCGAATCGCCACGTTGAACATGGCATCGCCATTGGCATTGAGGCGGCCGATCGCGCCGGTATAAAGCCCGCGCGCGCGCCCTTCGATCGCGGCGATCGCCTCCATCGCCGCGATCTTGGGTGCGCCGGTGATCGATCCGCACGGAAACAGCGCCGCCAACACATCGATCGCGTCGGTGTCGGGCGCGATCGTCGCGGTGACGGTTGACACCAATTGATGCACCGTCGGATAGCGTTCCACCTCGAACAAACGCGGCACCGCGACCGAGCCGGCGCGGGCAACGCGCGCCAGATCGTTGCGCATCAAGTCCACGATCATCAAATTCTCGGCGCGCTGCTTGGGGTCGTCGACCAGCGCCGCGGCAATCGCGCGGTCCGCATCGGCACTATCGCCGCGCCGCGCCGTGCCCTTCATCGGCCGACACAGCAGCGTGTCGCCCTCAAGCGAAAAGAACAGTTCTGGCGAAAGCGAGAGGATCCGCTCCGCCCCGGTATCGATCAGCGCGCCAAACCCGGCGCGCGCCGCCCTGCGCAAGCGCGCGTACAGCGACAAAGGATCGCCGAGGATGCGGGCGTGCGCGCGATAGGTGAGATTGGCCTGGTACAGGTCCCCGGCGACGATACGCGCCTGTACGGCGGCGAAATGCGCATCATAGGTCGCGCGGTCGATCGCAGGTTCGGGCGCGCCGATCCACGCCCCCGCCGGATCGGGCAACATTGTCGGCACCGCGTCGGGCGCGATTTCGGTGTAGCGCTCGAACAGGCCGAACCACAGCAACGGAGCGGCGGCCTCGTCCGGCTCGGCACCTGCGACCGACTCGAACGCGGCTCCGGCTTCGTAGGACAGAAACCCGGCGGCCTGCAGCCCGCTCGCCCGCGCCCCGCGCAGCGCCTCCAGCGCCGGGCGGACCTCAGACACCGATCGCGCCGTGACGAGTCGCACCGGATCGCAATAGAGCCGCGCCGCCGCGCCGCCATCGCGCGCGTCGTCCAGCAGGACGAACGGGCTCCGCAGTACAAGCGGGTTGGGCGGTTGCATTTGCATAATGGCGTGTAACAAATGCCCCGGCGACGCCCCTGTCGGCAACCCTTGGTTTTCGCGCGCTTGGTTTTCCGCCGCACTCACCGTATTTCAGGGGGCATGACCGCTCAGCCCCCCCAGCCGCCGCTCCGCGCCACGATCATCCCGGTGACGCCGCTGCAACAGAATTGCACCTTGCTCTGGTGTACCGCGACGATGCGCGGGGCGTTCGTCGACCCGGGTGGCGACTTGCCCAAGCTGCTCGCCGCCGCCGCGCAGCACAAGGTGACGGTCGAGAAGATCATCCTCACCCACGGCCATATCGACCATTGCGGCGAGGCCAAGCCGCTCGCCGAACAGCTCGGCGTCGCGATCGAGGGGCCGCATGAGGAGGATCGTTTCCTCACCTCGACCCTGTCCGAAAGTGGTGCGCAATACGGCATAACCGGCGTCAATTTCGAGCCCGATCGCTGGCTGGTCGAGGGCGACACCGTCACCGTCGGCAATCTGGTGCTCGATGTCTATGAAACGCCTGGCCACACGCCCGGCCACGTCGTCTTCCACCATGCGCCCTCCAAATTGGCGCTGGTCGGCGACGTGTTGTTCGCAGGGTCGGTCGGTCGCACCGATTTTCCGCGCGGCAACCATCCGCAATTGCTCGACTCGATCGTCACCAAATTGTGGCCGCTGGGCGACGATACCACCTTCATTCCGGGGCACGGCCCAGCCAGCAGTTTCGCGCATGAGCGCCGCACCAACATGTTCGTCAGCGACGCGGCGCTCGCCGCCTAAGGCTCAGCCCGCGCGGACCGCGCTCGGGGCGGTCACGCTGGTTGCTGCGTGTGGCAGATAGGGCAGCACCACCGCATAGCCGCCCAAGCCGAGCAGTAGCAGGAAGGTGATGATGGTCCCGGCCATCCGTCCGCCAGGCAGCCCGTCCATGCCAAGCGCATGGCCGACTCGGCCGAGCAGGAATACGCCGCTCACCGCCCACAGCCACAATGATGTGCCGGTGGTGAATTCGATCAGGCCGATCAGGATCACGATAAAGGGCGTATATTCGACGAAATTGGCATGCGCGCGCATCCGGCGAATCAGTTGGGCGTTGCCGCCATCCCCGATGTCGATTTTGGCCGCTTTACGGATCGAACCGGTGCGCATGGCGAGCCACAAATTGAGCAGGGCGGCGGCGCCTGCTGTCATCACTGTGATCGGCAACATGATCGAACTCATCGTTCTTCTCCCCCAGAAAGTCCGGTAAACCGGGTGATGCGGCCTTGGCATCCATTCCCTGAGCTTGCAACGCCGCGCAGAATCGCTATAGGCCGCCATCTTCGCGATTTGTCTGGCATCGGTGCCGCTTGCGCGGCCAACCTCAGGCGTTGGTTGCGGAGAGCCCGAACCGGGCGTATCGCACCTGTCAGACAAGCATAAGGTTTCGCCGAAATGGCCGTCCCCAAAAGAAAAACCACGCCGTCCAAGCGCGGCATGCGTCGTTCGCACGATTCGCTGACCGTCGCGTCGTTCCAGGAATGCCCGAATTGCGGCGAACTGAAGCGTCCCCACAATCTGTGCCCGTCGTGCGGCCATTATAACGGTCGTGAGATCGTTTCGGTCGAAGGCTGACCTGACGCAACGCTCGGACAGTGAACAGGGGGCGGCCAGCGTGACGAACAGCTCCCGGATCGCGATCGATGCGATGGGTGGCGACGAAGGGCTGGCGGTGATGCTCGCCGGGGTGGCGCGTGCGCGCCGCCGGTTTGAGGATATGCGTTTCATCCTGGTTGGGGATGAGGCGGCGATCCATGCTGGGCTGAAAAATCACCCCAATCTCACTGCCCATTCCGAAATCGTCCACGCGCCCGGCGTTGTCGGTTCGAGCGACAAGCCGAGCCAGGCGATTCGCCGCGCCAAGACGACGTCGATGGGCATCGCGATCGACATGGTGAAGCAGGGTCGCGCCGCCGCGTGCGTGTCGGCGGGCAATACCGGCGCACTGATGGCGATGTCGAAGCTGTCGCTGCGGATGATCCCAGGGATAGACCGCCCGGCACTGGCCGGGCTGATGCCGTCGCTGGGCGATAATGACACGGTCGTGCTTGATCTCGGTGCCAATACCGAATGCGATTCGCGCAACCTCATCCAGTTTGCGGTGATGGGCGCGGCCTATGCGCGCACCACGCTGGATCTCGCCCGCCCGCGAGTCGCGCTGCTCAACATCGGCAGCGAGGACCAGAAGGGCACCGAGACGATTCGCGATGCCGCCACCGCCCTGCGCGCCGCCGCGCATCTTCCACTGGAATTTACCGGCTTCATCGAAGGCGACAAATTGTCGCGCGGTGATGTCGACGTGATCGTGTGCGATGGTTTTTCGGGCAATATCGCGCTGAAAACGGCGGAGGGTACTGCGCGTTTCGTCGCGGATCTGCTGAAGCGCGCGTTCCGTTCCTCGGTCCGCTCGAAGATCGGCTTCCTCATCTCGCGCCCCGCAACCGAATTACTGCGCCATCATCTCGACCCGAATAACCACAATGGTGCCGTTTTTCTGGGGCTTAACGGGCTGGTCGTCAAAAGCCACGGCGGTGCCAATGAAGTCGGCGTGGCGACTGCGATTGCGGCGGCGGCAAAGATGGTGCGCGATGATCTGACGCGGCGTATCGCGGAAGATCTCGGCGATTTCGAGAAAAAGGCGGCATGATGCACAGCGTGATTATCGGCACCGGATCGGCGCTGCCGACGCGGCGCGTGTCCAATGCCGAGCTGGCCGAAACCGTCGATACGTCGGACGAATGGATCGTCGAGCGCACCGGCATCCGTTTCCGCCACATTGCCGGCCCCGACGAAACCACCGCCACGCTCGCCGCCGATGCGTGCCGCGCGGCGCTGGGCTCGGCTGGTCTTTCGGCGCAGGACATCGATTTGATCGTGCTGGCGACCGCCACCCCGGACCAGACCTTCCCGGCCAGCGCGACCAAGGTGCAGGCGATGCTCGGCATCGATGATTGCGTCGCCTTCGATGTCGCTGCCGTCTGTTCGGGCTTTCTCTACGCGCTGCAGGTTGCCGACGCCATGTTGCGCAGCGGTGCCGCCAAGCGCGCGCTGGTGATCGGTGCGGAGACCTTCAGCCGGATCCTCGACTGGGAAGACCGCGCGACGTGCGTGCTGTTCGGCGATGGCGCGGGCGCGGTTGTGCTGGAGGCGCAGGACACCGGCGCACGCGGCATTCTCGCGGTGCGGCTCCACGCGGATGGCCGCCATAACGAACTGCTGTATGTCGATGGCGGCCCTTCGACCACCGGCACCGTCGGCAAGGTGCGGATGAAAGGGCGCGAGGTGTTCCGCCACGCCGTCGTCAATCTCGCTTCGGTGATGACCGAGACGCTGGCCGTGGCCAGGCTTTCGGCGGGCGATGTCGACTGGCTGGTGCCGCATCAGGCCAATGCCCGCATCCTTGATGCGACTGCGCGCAAACTCAATCTGTCGCCCGACAAAGTCGTCGTCACGGTCGACCAGCATGCCAACACTTCGGCCGCCTCGGTTCCGCTGGCGCTCGACACGGCGGTCAAGGACGGACGGATCAAGCATGGCGATTTGATCGTGCTGGAAGCGATGGGGGGCGGCTTCACCTGGGGTGCCGCCGTCATTCGCTTCTAATCCCTTGTTACGAGGAACTAACTAGTACTTTCAGTCAACCACTTCTGTGTGTTAGGTCGGTTCTCTACCATTCTACGGGGAGGGAAAAGGAATGGCATCAGTAGGAACGTTGACACGGGCCGATCTCGCCGAGGCGCTTCACAATAGTGTTGGCCTGTCGCGGGCGGATTCGTCCAAGCTGGTCGAGCAGATTCTTGGCCATATGTGCGGTGCGCTGGCCAAGGGCGACAACGTCAAGATTTCGGGCTTTGGCACCTTCGTGCTGCGCGACAAGGGCGAGCGCGTCGGTCGAAATCCCAAGACCGGCATCGAAGTGCCGATCGCGCCGCGCCGTGTCCTCACCTTTCGCGCCAGCCAGATGATGCGCGATCGCATCGTCGACGCTGACTGACGCTGACCGTGGCGGTCCCGCCCGCGAACGCCGACGCTCCTGCAGCAGCGGAGTCGGGCGGCAAAGCGGCGGGCGCGTATCGCACGATTGGCGAATTGTCGCGGGAAACCGGGCTGCCGCAGCATATTCTGCGCTATTGGGAAACCCGTTTCCCACAGCTGCGGCCGCTCCAACGCGCTGGCAACCGTCGCTATTACCGCCCCGAGGATGTGGCGCTGGTCCGCCGCATCGCCGCGATGCTGGAGCAGGACGGCTATACGATTCGCGGCGTGCAAAAGGCGTTGTTGGCCGAGAGCAAGCCCGTACTGCCGCGCAGCGCAGCGATCGATAGCGACGCGCGCGATGCTGTGCTGGCGGTCCGCACCGCCCTGGCGGCGGCGCTCGCCGAGGACGAGTGAGGGGCGTCGGGTGCGTGCGTGCCCCTCAACCGTCCAGGCTGCGCGACGCTTGCTCCGCCATATCCTTCGATAAGCCCGGCACCGCCACGATCCGTTCGAGCTCGGCGCGCATCAGCGCGGCGCGGTTGCTGTCGAATCGCTTCCAGCGGCCGAGCGGTGGGATCAGCTTGGCGGCGGTTTGCGGGTTCAAGCGATCGAGCGCGATCAACTGGTCGGCGAGGAAGCGATAGCCTGATCCATCGGCGGCGTTAAAGGCGCGCTGGTTGACCCCGAAGGCGCCGATCAGCGCCCGCGCGCGATTGGGGTTGGACAGCGTGAAGTCGCGGTGCTGCGCCAGTTCCCGCACGATTGCGCCGGTATCGTCGCGCGGGGCCATCGCCTGCACCGAGAACCATTTGTCGAGCACCAGCGCATTGTCGCTGTAGCGATTGTAGAAGATGTCGAGCGCGGGCGTGCGCTGCGCCGAATCGCCCGCGACCAACGTGGTCAAGGCGCTTTGCCGGTCGGTCATGTTGTCGGCCGCTTCGAATTGCGCGAAGGCGAGCGCCCCCGCATCGGCCGCACCCGATGCCGCAATATAGCCCAAGGCCACCGATTTGAGGCGCCGCAGCCCCTTGGCCTCGGGCGAATAGACATAGCCGGTGGTGGTGGCGCGCGCGCCATCATAGGCCGCGCGCCAGGATGCTTCGAGCGCACGCCCGATATCGCGGCGCAGCGTTTCGCGCGCGCGGAAGATCGCCTCGGGATCGACCACCGCCATCTGGTCGCCGATGAAGCTTTCGGACGGCAGCAGCACGGCTTCTGCGACGAAGGCGCGGTCGAGCTGCGGGTTGGCGAGCGTGCCGCCAATCGCCGCGATCACGGCCGCGTGATCGACGCGGGCACCACCGGCACTTTCCACCAGCGTGTCGAGCATGAGTTGCTGCAACGCCTCATAGCGCGCGAACGGATCGTCATCCTGCGCGGCGAGGAAGGCGAGATCGGCGGCGCTGCGATCGGTTTCGAGGATCGCCGGGGCCGAGAAGCCGCGGTTGATCGACAGGATCGGGCGTTCGCGCACATCCTCGAAGACGATGCGGTGTTCCGCCTCGGTCAGCAGCACGGTCTGCTCGGGCGCATAGGGCTGTGCGCTGTCGGCCCCGAACAATTTTATCCGGAGTGGCAGCACGACCGGCTGCTTGACGGTCTGGCCCGGCGTCGGGGGCGTGTTCTGCGCCAGCACCAGTTCGGCGCGACCCGAGCCTTCATGGTGCAGCAGCGACGCGGTGATGCGCGGCGTGCCCGCCTGCGAATACCAGCGGCGGAACTGCGTCAGATCGGTGCCGCTCGCGTCTTCGAGCGAGGCGACGAAATCCTCGCAGGTGGCAGCGGTGCCATCGAAGCGATCGAAATACAGGTCGGTGCCGGCGCGGAAGGCCTGCGCGCCCAGCATCGTCGCCAGCATGCGGATGATCTCGGCACCCTTGTTATAGATGGTGGCGGTGTAGAAGTTGGAGATTTCCTGATAGGAATCGGGGCGGATCGGGTGGGCGAGCGGCCCGGCATCCTCGGGGAATTGCGCGGCGCGCAGGCCCCGCACATCTTCGATCCGTTTAACCGCCGCCGAGCCCTGATCGGCCGAGAAGCATTGGTCGCGATAGACGGTGAAGCCTTCCTTCAACGATAATTGGAACCAGTCGCGGCAAGTGACGCGGTTGCCCGACCAATTGTGGAAATATTCGTGTGCGACGACCGCGGCGATACCGTCATAATCGTAATCGGTCGCGGTGTCGGGGTCGGCGAGGATGTAGCGGCTGTTGAAGATGTTCAGCCCCTTATTCTCCATCGCGCCGAAGTTGAAATCATCGACCGCGACGATGTTGAACACGTCGAGATCATATTCGCGGCCATAGGTCTGCTCGTCCCAGGCCATTGCGGCTTTGAGCGCGGCGAGCGCATGGTCGGTGCGCGGCACGTCGGCGGCGCGCACCCAGATGCCGAGCGCGACTTCGCGCCCCGACATGGTGGTGAAGCTGCCGCGATTGACCGCGAGATCGCCCGCCACCAGCGCGAACAAATAGCACGGCTTGGGGAAGGGATCGCGCCATTCGGCCCAATGCTGCCCGTCGGGGAGGTCACCGGAAGCGATCGGGTCGCCATTGGCGAGCAGCACCGGATAGCGGGCTTTGTCCGCTGTCATCCGCACCTGATAGCGGCTGAGCACGTCGGGCCGGTCGGGGAAATAGGTGATGCGGCGGAAGCCCTCGGCCTCGCACTGCGTGCAAAGGTTGCCGCCCGAGGCGTATAGTCCCATCAACTGCGTGTTGCGCTCGGGCGCGATCTCGACCTCGGTTTCGACGACATGCGCCGAGCCGGTGAGCGGCAGCACCAGCGTTTCGCCCTCGATCGTCCAGTCATTGACCGCGACCCCGTCGACGCTGACCGACAGCAGCGTCTGCCCGGCCCCGTCGAGCCGCAAGGGCCGGTCATGCGCATCGCTGCGCTGCACGTGCAGCCTGGCCTTCACGCGCGTGGCGGCAGGGTCGAGGTCGAAGTCCAGCGCGATCTCGGGCACTTGCCAATCTGGCGCGGTGTAATCCTCACGGCGCGTAATATGCGGTGCGATCTGCGGCTGGGCGGAGCTGGTCTGGATATCGAGCATTACTCGGGATGTAGGGCGCGCAACGATGCGGTGCCACCGAAATCGCCCGATTTGCGGGCGGTAATCCCTATGGTAGCGGGTCGGTATGGCAAAAGGGATGACGATGAAGATCTGGATGGCGGGCTTGATCGCGCTGGCAAGCGCAAGCGCGGGGTTTGCGCAGGAGGCACCGCTGCCCGACGATCAGGCGGCGATGAAGGCGCACGTCCTGTTCCTCGCCTCCGACGCGCTGCGCGGGCGCGAGGCGGGCAGCGCCGAATATAGGATCGCCGCCGAATATGTCGCCGCGCAATTCTTTGCCGCCGGGCTGAAGCCGGCCGGGGATGCGGGCAGCTATATCCAGAAGGTGCCGCTGGTCACCTATCGCGCCGCCGACAAGGGCGATGTCGTGCTGACCGGCGCGGGCGCGGGGCCCCGTACGCTGGTCTTTGGCGAGGACTATGTGCCGGGCGCGGTGGCGAGTGCCGCGCAGACCGCGCTTGATGCGCCGGTGGTGTTCGTCGGTTACGGGCTGGTCGCCCCCAATTATCGCCGCGACGATTATGCCGGGGTCGATGTGCGCGGCAAGATCGTCGCGCTGTTCGCGGGCGCGCCGAACAGTTTCCAGAGCGAGGAACGCGCGCATTTCCAGAGTGTGGCGACCAAGGCGGTGATCGCGGCGCAGCATGGCGCGGTCGGCGTGGTCGTGCTGACGCGGGGGCCCCTGCCAGCGAACGGGGAGGGTTTCGACCGGCCGCGCACGACCTGGGCGCGCGCCAATGGCACGGGCGAGACCGTCGGTGCGCCGGTTCTGGCGACGCTGAGCGCGACCGGGGCGGCCAAGCTGTTCGCGGGCGGTGCGACGGCGTGGAGCGACATCGTCAAAAGCGCGGGCGACCGCGAGGCCGTCTTCCGCGCGGAGCCGCTGGGGGTCAGCATGGCGGTGTCGCTGAAGACCGCATTCGAGCCAATGAGCAGCGGCAATGTCGCCGGGATGCTGCCGGGCAGCGACCCCAAGCTCGCCAAAGAGGTGGTCGTGCTGTCGGCGCATCTCGATCATCTCGGCGTCGGGCGGCCCGATGCGAAGGGCGACACGATCTATAATGGCGCGGAGGACAATGCCGTCGGCATCGCCTCGCTGATCGAGGAAGCCAAGCGCTTCAAGGCTTCGGGCAAGCGCCCGCGCCGCTCGATCCTGTTCCTGGCGGTGACGGCGGAGGAAAAGGGGCTGGTCGGCTCCGATTATTTCGCCAAGCATCCGACCGTGCCGATCTCCAGCATCGTCGCCGACGTCAATCTCGACATGCCGATCCTGTCTTATGCCTTTGAAGACATGACGGTGTTCGGGGCGGATCGCTCGACGCTGGGGCCGATCGTCGCGCAGGCGGTGGGGACGTTGGGGGTGACGATGTCGCCCGATCCCGATCCGGCGCAGGGCATTTTCGTGCGATCGGACCATTATCGCTTCGTGCAGCAGGGCGTGCCCTCGGTGTTCCTGTGGCCGGGGCAGAAGGGGCCGGGCAAGGCGGCGACGGCGGAGTTCTTCGCGCATCGCTATCACCAGCCCGCCGATGATCTGTCGCAGCCGATCGACTGGGCGCAGGGGATCCGCTTCGTCGATGCCAATTATGCGATCGCGCGCGCGATTGCCGATGGCGATGCGCGGCCGCGCTGGAACAAGGGCGATTTCTTCGGGTTGCTGTACAATGGCTATGGGGCGAAATGATGTGCGGCTGCTGATCTTCGGGCTTGGCTATACCGCACAAGTGCTGGCGGCGCGGGTGCGTGCTGCGGGCGGGGTGGTGGTGGGCACCACGCGCGATGGGCGCGACGGCACGATCCGCTTCGAAGATACTGCGGCCGTTGCGCTGGAACTCGGCGTGGCGACGCATATCCTGTCCTCGGTGCCGCCGGCGGGCGAGGTCGATCCGGTGCTGACGCGCTATGGCGAGGCGCTGGCGGCGACGCAGGCTTGGCGCGGCTATCTCTCCTCGACCGGCGTCTATGGCGATACCGGCGGTGCCTGGGTCGATGAATCCGCAGCCATCGGCCATGGTCGGCGCAACGCACGCGCTGAGGCCGATTCCGCCTGGCAGGCGATCGGCGCGCGGGTGTTCCGCTTGCCCGGCATCTATGGCCCCGGTCGTTCTCCGCTCGATCGTGTCGCCAGTGGGAGCGCGCACCGCGTCATCGCGCCCGGCCAGATGTTCAGCCGGGCCCATGTCGATGACATCGTTAGCGGCGTGATCGCCGGGTTCGATGCCCCGGCGGGCGCCTACAATATCGCCGACGATTGCCCGGCGAGCCAGAATGCGGTGGTGGAATATGCAGCGCGGATGCTGGGCATGGTCCCTCCGTCGATCGTGTCCCTCGACGCGCTGTCGCCGATGGCGCGCGGTTTCTATGCCGAGAATCGGCGGGTGGCGAACGGCAAGGCCAAGCGCGTGCTCGGCTGGACCCCGCTTTACCCCGATTACCGCGCGGGTCTGCGCGCCCTGAGCGCGATGATGAGCCCGCCGATCACCAAGGCCGCGCCCGCTCCGGTGAGCGGCGACCAGCGATAGCCTTCGAACAGCGTCGACAGGCACATGGCGATGACGGGGACGAGCACGCCTGAATAGGCCGCCTTGGCCGGGCCGATCACCCGAATCACGCCGAAATAGAGCGGAAAGGCGATCGCCGAGGCGAACACGCCGAGATAGAGCGTGGCGGCGAGATAGGGCAAGGTCGGCTCGATCACCGGTGGCCCGGTCGTCACCCAGGCAAAGGCGGCGTCGAAGGTCGCACCGATCAGCATCGCCACCGCCAGGGTCGAATTCATCGGATAGGCGCGCGCGGTGCGCGTGCCTTGCATGACATTGGCGGTCGAGGCGGAGAAGATCGCCAGCGTGGTGAAACCGATCCCGGTCAGCACTTCGCCTGGGCCATGCGGATCGATCCTTATCTCGCGCAGGAACAGCAAGGTGACCCCGATCATCGCCACGCCGACCCCGACGAGCAATTGCCGCCCGAGCCGCTGGCCGAGGAAAATCCGCCCGAACAAGGCATTGGGCAGCAGCATCAGCGCGAACACCACCGCCACCAGCCCGGAGGCGATATGCGCCTCGGCGCGATAGACGAAGTTGAAGTTGAGGCAGAATTGCATCAGCCCGAGCAAGGCGGCAAAGCCCCAGCCGCGCCCATCGAGCCGGATGCGCTCTCCCCGCAGCGTGGCATAGCCGAGCATCACGATGCCCGCGACGAGGAAGCGATAGGTGACCGACCAGCTTGGCGGCACCACGCCCAATTGCCCGCGAATGACCAGCCAGGTCGATCCCCAGATCAGCGTGACGATGCCGAAGGGGATCAGGATCGCGAGGCGGCTGGAATTGGCGGGCGGCGCGTCGCTCAAAGCGCTGCGATCGCGTCGGCCAGCGGGCGGATGTCCTCGGGCCGCTGGTTCCACGAGATCACCAGCCGCGCTTCGCCGGGACCCCAGTCATAGAAATCGAAACCGAGCGCGCGCAGCTTCTCGGCCTCGGCGGCGGTGACGCGCAGGAACACTTCATTCGCCTCGACCGGATTGACCAGCCGGTCGCCCGCCGCCTGCGCCAGCAAGGCCGCCCCGGCATTGGCACCCCGGGCCAGATCGAGCCACAAATTGCCATCGAGCATCGCCAGCAATTGCGCCGCGAGATAGCGACCCTTGGACAGCAGCAGCCCGGCGCGCTTGCGGCGATAGAGCGTCGCGGCGGCGAGTTCGGGCTTGAAGAAGATCAGCGCCTCGGCGCTCATCCCGCCATTCTTGACGAAGCCGAAGCTCAACGCATCGACCCCGGCACGCCACGTCACATCGGCGGGCGCGCAGCCGAGATGCGCGACGGCATTGGCGAAGCGCGCGCCATCCATATGCAGGCCAAGCCCGCGTTCGCGCGCGAGATGGCCGATCGCGGCGACGTCATTGGGGGTATAGACCAGCCCATATTCGGTGGCGTTGGTGATCGAGATGGCATGCGGTTGCACCTGGTGCACGTCGGTGCGCGTCGCATCGAGCACGGCGGCGATCGTCGCGGGTGTCAGCTTCGCGCCATCGCCCTCGGCCAGCAGTAATTTGGCACCGTGGGTGTAGAATTCGGGCGCGCCGGCTTCGTCATTCTGGATATGCGCGTCGCGGTGGCACACGATCGCGCCGTGGGGCGGGCACAGAGCGGCGAGCGCGAGGCAATTGGCCGCGGTGCCCGAGGGCACCCACAAGGCGCGCACCGGGGTTTCGAACAGGTCCGAAAAGCGCGCGTCGAGCTGTTTGCTCCAGCCATCGCCGTCATATGCGGTGTCGAGCACATTGGCGTCGGCCATGGCGGCCATGACGCTTGGATGGACGGGGGCGGCGTTGTCGGAGAAGAAGCGCATCGCCTAGCAATGCGGGTGCGTTTGCCCGGCGTCAACCGGCGCTATTGGCCGTCGCTCGGATCGCTCTGGTCGCGGCGCGGCGCGCGGTCTTCGGGGGCGTCGCGGCGGCGGTCGCGCTGGTCGGGGCGGCTGGGCGCGAAGTCGATTTCACCATTGCGCAAGCGGATCCGCCCGACGCCCGGAATTTCACCCTCGACCGGGGGAATGACGCTTGGGTCGAGGAAGTTTTCCAGCGTGTCGCTGATGCTGTTATCGGCATCTGGGTCGACATCGTCGACCGCTTCGGGCGCGGCGGCGGGGCCGACGCCGAGCGCGGTCTGCATGAAATCGCGCCATACCCGCGCCGGAATGCCGCCACCGGAAAGCCCGGCATTGGGGGTGTTGTCGTCATTGCCGACCCAAACGCCGACCACGAGGCCATTGGCGAAGCCGACGAACAAGGCATCGCGGCTGTCCTGCGTGGTGCCGGTCTTGCCATAGGTTTTGACCGACAAAGCGGCGGCGCGCCCGGTGCCGGTTTCGGCGGAGGCGGAGAGCAAATCGAGCATCTCGTCATGGATCGTGCCGTCGAGCGCGCGCGTGCGATCGGTCAGCGCAGCCATGATGCCGTGCTCCGCCGGAGCGGCCTCCAGCCCGTGCGCGTGGACCGGATAGCGTTCGGCGAGGATCGCGGCATAGGCCGAAGTCAGTTCGAGCAGCGACATGCTCGACGTGCCGAGCGCGATCGTCGCTTCATTGGGAATGGGTGAAGTGACGCCGAGATCGCGCGCCGCCTGGATGACATTGGCGACGCCGACTTGTTGGGTGATCCGCGCCGCCGCGACATTGGACGAGCGCGCAAACGCCTGGCGCAGCGTAATCGGCCCGAGATAGCGGCCATCGGCGTTCTTGGGCGACCAATTGGCGATGGTGACGGGCTTGTCGTCGATCACCGAATCGGGGGTCATGCCGTGGCGCATCGCTGCCAGATAGACGAACAGCTTGAAGGCGGAGCCGGGCTGGCGCTGGGCTTGCGTCGCGCGGTTGAACGGGCTGTCGGCATAGGATTTGCCGCCGACCATCGCGACGACGCGGCCATCGGGGCGCATCGCGACCAGGGCGACCTGCGCCTGACGCAAGCCCGCACGCCGCACGGCATGTTCGGCGGCGCGTTGCAGGCGGCGGTCGAGCGTGGTCTGCACGGTCGTCTCGGTCGCGATCTCGCCGGCGCGGTCGCGCGCCTCGGGCAGCACCCAATCGGCGAAATAGGTGCCGTTGGGCAGCACCTGGGTATGATCGGCAATGGGTCGCGCTGGACGGACTTCGGCCGCGTCGGCTTTGTCGAGGAAACCGGCATCGACCATCGCCGCGACGACCAGAGCGGCACGATCGCGCGCGCCCTTCAGGTTTATCGTGGGGGCGAGCTTGGACGGGGCCTTGACCAGCCCGGCCAGCATCGCCGCCTGGCCGATCGACAGATTTTCCGGCGTCCGC
Source organism: Sphingomonas sp. PL20 (assembly GCF_017875905.1). Taxonomy (NCBI): domain Bacteria; kingdom Pseudomonadati; phylum Pseudomonadota; class Alphaproteobacteria; order Sphingomonadales; family Sphingomonadaceae; genus Sphingomonas; species Sphingomonas sp. PL20. The sequence continues at coordinate 4,473,560 of NZ_JAGINH010000002.1, forward strand.
CCGAAATAATGCCGGGCGGCAGCGCGCAGGCCATAGACGTTGTCGCCGAAATAGACGTTGGACAGATAGCGCGACAGGATCTGGTCCTTGGTCAGCCACGCCTCCAGCCAGAAGGCGATCATCACTTCGCGGATCTTGCGCGCGGCGGTGCGATCCGAATCGAGAAAGGCGTTCTTGGCGAGCTGCTGCGTGATCGTGCTGCCGCCCTGATCGCGCCCCTTGGAGGTGATGTTGTGGAAGAAGGCGCGGGTGATGCCGCGCGGATCGATCCCCCAATGCGTGCGGAAGCGGCGATCCTCGATTGCGAGGAAGGCGTTGGTGACATTCTTGGGCAGCTTGGCGGCATCGACCGGCGCGCCCAGGATCGCGCCGCGCCGCGCGATCGGCGTGCCGTCATCGGCGAGCAGCGTGATGCTGGGCGGGGTCGGCGGTTGCAGCGATTTCGACAAAGGTGCGGTCACCGCCAGCCAGCCGACCGCGAACACGAACAGCACGATCAGCGCCGCGATCCCGCGCATGACCCAGCGCAGCCGGCTGGTCCGCTGTATCGTCGACAGGTCGGCCGCATACCCCTCTGCGCCATAGGCGTCCTCATCGCCATCGAGCGAGTCACCGCGCGGCGCAGGGCGTTCGGGCGGCGGCATACCGCCGGTCAGTTCGAGCGCATCGTCCGCGCGCTGCGGCCGATCGGCCGGATCGAAGGGATAGGAACGCATGGACTAGATCCCGCTACACCGAAAGCGTGTGTTATTCATATAAAACAGATCGTGCAAGCAAGGGTCACGCATCGGCGTCGGATGTAGCAGTGTGACGCGCAGCGCGCGAGGGGCAGCGCTCGGCGCGCGAGTTCGCGATTGAGCCCGGCGCGCGTGAGCGCTATCGAACGCGCATCGCGGCCGCGTGCCGTCCTGATCCGAAAGATGTCCCCGATGGCCGATTCCGCGTCCGATCTGCCCCTTGTCGTCGGGATTGGCGGCACGATCGGCGGCGTCTCCTCGACCGAGCGCGCGCTGGCGATCGCGCTGGAGGCGGCGGCGCGCGAGGGGTTCCGCACGCGTATGTTCGGCGGGGCCGACATGGCGCAGCTGCCGCTTTATGACCCGAAGGCGACGACGCGCACAGCGCAGGAACGCGACTTCGTCGATACCGTGCGGCAGGCATCGGCGCTGATCATCGCCTCGCCCGGCTATCACGGCAGTATTTCGGGCGTGGTCAAGAATGCGCTCGATTTGCTGGAGGAAACCGCGCGCGATCCGCATCGCCCGTATCTGGCCGACATGCCGGTCGGGCTGATCGCGACGGCCTATGGCTGGCAGGCGACGGGCAGCACGATCGCGGCTTTGCGTTCGATCGTCCATGCGCTGCGCGGCTGGCCGACGCCGTTCGCCGCCGCAGTCAACACGCAATTGACCAAATTCGATGCCGAGGGCGGCGCGAGCGACCCCGCTGTGATCGAGCAGCTCTCGCTGGTCGGGCAGCAAGTCGCACGCTTTGCGCCGATTGCGGTGCCGCATGGCTGAGTGGCTGCGACAGCCGATCGCGCGGCGCAGCGCACTCACGCTCGGCGCGGGCGCGCTGGCGAGCAGCCCGCTCTGGGCGCAGTCGCTGGTTGATCTTGGGTTTTCGCAAGGCGATGGCCGCCGTCCGCTGACCGATGCCTTTCCGGGCAAGCGCGGCATGATCCTGCAGCGCACGCGTGCGCCCTTGCTGGAAACGCCGATGGCGGCGTTTGACGGGGAATTGGGCGCATCGACCTTCACGCCCAACGATCGCTTCTTCGTGCGCTGGCATTATGCCGACATTCCGTTGTCGGTCGATGTCGACGCCTTCCGGTTGCAGGTCGGTGGTGCGGTCAAGCGGCCTTTGTCGCTGAGCCTCAAGCAAGTGCAGGCGCTGCCGCAAGTCGAGATCGCGGCGGTGAATCAGTGCTCGGGCAATTCGCGTGGGCTTTTCGGCCCGCGCGTGCCCGGCGCGCAATGGGGCAATGGCGCGATCGGCAATGCGCTGTGGACCGGCGTGCGCTTGCGCGATTTGCTCGAGCGCGCGGGCGTCGCGCCGGGGGCGGTGCAAGTGCAGTTTGCCGGGCTTGATCGGCCACCGGGCGATGCGCCGTGGTTCGCCAAGTCGCTCGCGATCGACCATGCGCGCGCCGATGAGGTGATTGTGGCGTATGGCATGAACGGCACGCAACTGCCCATGCTCAACGGCTTTCCGCTGCGCTTGATCGTGCCGGGCTGGTTCTCGACCTATTGGATCAAGGCGCTCGACCGCATCACCGTGCTGAGCGCGCCCGATACGGGCTATTGGATGGACAAGGCCTATCGCATCCCGGCGAAGCCGCGGGCGAGCGTGGTGCCCGGCGCCAAGGACTTCCCGACCGAGCCGATCAACCGGATGCCGCCGCGCGCGTTCTTCACCCGCGCCGATGCGGGCGGCGTGCGCGGGATCGCGCTGGGCGGGGATGCGGGCGTGGCCAGGGTCGAGTGGTCGATCGATGGCGGCAAGAGCTGGCACGCGGCGCAGCTTGGGCCCGATGCGGGGCGCTATGGTTTTCGGCGCTGGGCGGCGTCGGTGCCGCCGGGCGCACAGACGGTGGCGGTGCGCACCACCAACAGCCGTGGCGAAACGCAAAGCTTCGACCCGATCTGGAACCCCGGTGGCTATCGGCGCAGCAGCATCGAGACGATGACGGTGGGGGCGGCATGACCCGCGCCGTCATCGCCCTGGCCGCGCTCGTCGTGCTGGCGGGATGCCAGCGCTATCCGACGCCGCAGGATTATCGGAGCGGAGGCGCGTCGACGCCGATCGTGCTGACCTCGCAAAGCATCACCTTGCCGGATGAGACGGTGACGCTTCCCGCCAGTGCCGAAATCGTGACGATCAATTGCACGGCGTGCCATTCGCCCGATTTGATCCTCGCGCAGCCCAAGCTCAAGCCCGAGCAATGGCAGGCCGAAGTGACCAAGATGCGCGGTGCCTATAAAGCGACGATCGATGAGAAGGACGACGGCAAGATCGTCGCGGCCTTGCTCGCACTTCAGAAATAGGCGCGCCAGAAAAACACCAAAGTGGTCGCGCCGGTGACGAACAAGGTCCAGCCGCGCACCACGCCGTGTGGCAAGCGCTTGCCGATATGCGCGCCGATCCAGCCGCCGAACACCGCGCCGACCAGCATCGGCAGGCACGCCGCCCAGGCGATCAGCCCGGCGAGGATGAAAATGATCGCGGCGGCGGCATTGGCGATGGCGAGCATCAAGGTGCGCGGCGCGAAAAGGGCGCGCGGCGAGACGTTTGCAAGCAGGCCATAGACGGCGGTGGTCATCAGCCCGACCCCGCCGCCGAAATAACCGCCATAGATGCCGAGCGCGGCTTGCACGACGACCAGCATGTGCGGCGTGATGGTGACGCGGCTGTGCAGCGCATCGGCGGCGCGCTTGCCGAAGGTGATGACGACGAAGGCGAACAGCAGCAGCCACGGAATCAGCAAGTCGAACACATGCGTCGGCGTCGCCCAGAGCAGCGCGCTGCCGACCAGCCCGCCGCCAAAGGTGATCGCGGCGAGCAAGCGGATGCGGACCCCGCCGATCGGCTGCAATTCGTCGCGAAACGCCCAGGCGCTGGTCGCGGCGCCTGGCAACAAAGCGAGGTTGGAGGTGGCGTTGGCGGTGTTGGCGGGCAGGCCGAGCGCGATCAGCGCGGGCAGCGTGGCGAAGGTGCCGCCGCCCGCCAGCGCGTTCATCGCGCCGCCAAGGATGCCAGCGCCCGCTGACAGGGCGATCGTCGTCAGGTTCACGCCAATTCCGTCATGCCGGGCTTTGTCCCGGCATCCACCGTGCCGCACATTCCGCCGACCCGACTTCTGGCGTGCGCGGCACAGCGAGGCAAGGTGCCTGGGTGGGCAGAAAGACGGGGGGTCAGCCCAGCGCTGCCTGCTTTTCCTCGGCCAGCCGGTCGAGTTCGGCGCGGCTTCGCTTTTCGCTCGCGGTTTTCAACTGACCGCAGGCGGCATCGATGTCGCGTCCGCGCGGGGTGCGCACGGGTGCGCTGATCCCGGCATCGAACACGATGTTGGAGAAGGATTTGATCCGTTCCGGCGTCGAGCATTCATAGGGCGCGCCGGGCCAGGGGTTGAACGGGATCAGGTTCACCTTGGCGGGCAGATCATATTTCTTCAGCAGCCGCACCAGCTCGCGCGCATCGGCGTCGCTGTCATTCTTGTCCTTCAGCATGACATATTCAAAGGTAATGCGCCGCGCATTGTTGGCGCCCGGATAATCGGCGCACGCCTGCAACACCTGTTCGAGCTTATATTTGCGGTTGATCGGCACGATCTCGTCGCGAATCTCGTTGGTGACGGCATGGAGCGACACGGCGAGGTTGACCGAGATTTCCTCGCCGGCGCGCGCCATCAGCGGCACCACGCCGCTGGTCGACAGCGTGATGCGGCGGCGCGACAGACCGATGCCGTCGCCATCCATCACGATCTTCAGGCCATCGCGGACATTGTCGAAATTGTACAGCGGCTCGCCCATGCCCATCATCACGATGTTGGTGAGCATCCGCCCCTCGGGCTGGCTCGGCCATTCGCCCAGCGCATCGCGCGCGAGCATCACCTGGCCGACGATCTCGCCCGGCGTCAGGTTGCGCACCAGCCGCATCGTGCCGGTGTGGCAGAAGCGGCAGTTGAGCGTGCAGCCGACCTGGCTCGACACGCACAAGGTCCCGCGATCGGCATCGGGGATGAACACCATCTCATAATCATTGCCGTCATCGGTGCGCAGCAGCCATTTGCGCGTGCCGTCGGTCGACACTTGCGCTTCGACCACTTGCGGGCGGCTGATGGTGAAACGCTGTTCCAGCCAGGGCTGCATCGCCTTGGAAATATCGGTCATCAGCGCAAAATCGGTGACGCCGCGATTGTAGATCCAGTGCCACAATTGCTTGGCGCGCAATTTCGCCTGTTTGGGGTCGAGCTGCGAGGTTTCCAGCGCCATCCGCAGATCGGCCTTGGACAGGCCGAGCAAATCGATTCGCCCGTCGCTGCGCGGCACCAGCGCGCGTGGCACGGGTACGGGATCGATATGCCCCGGAATGGGCATGGAGAGGGCTGGAGCTGTCTGCATCCGGGGCACATAGGCTAAAATGCCCGCTTTTTCTACTCCCGCCGGTTTTCGTGCGGCAGGCAGCCCAGCGCGCGCAGCGTCGTGGCCATCGCCTGGTCGAGCGGAGTGTGCGGTTCCAGGCCCAGCAGGGCCACCAGATCGCGATTGTCGAGCGCGAGCGGGTGACGCCAGAAGGGGCGCATCTCGATCAACTCGCGCATCGTCGCGTTGAACGGCGCGATCAGCGGCAGCAGCGCCCAGGGCATCCGCCGCAGCGGCAACGCCGGATCGCCGGCGGCGTGGCGGATCGCATTTGGGAACAGCGTGCCGTGGGGATCGTAATAGCCCGCGAAATGATAGTGCGCGAAGGCGGGCAGAGTCGCATCGCGGTTCAGCAGGCGGGCGAAGGTTTCGCCGACATCGGGCAGATAGGCCCAGCTATGCCCGACTCCGCGGTCACCGGGATAGAGGATCGATCGCACCGGCTTGCCCGGCGTGACCATGCCCTGCGACAGCCAGCTGCCACCGGCGCGCGGGCCGAAATAATCGCCCGCGCGCAGGATGAGGCCACGCATTCCGCGGCGGCAGGCGGCTTCGATGCGCTGCTCCATCGCGACGCGGATCGCACCCTTGCGGGTCGTTGGCTGTTGCGGTGACTCGACCTGCGCGACGGTGATGCTGCGAACGTCGTAATTGTAGATCGTGCCGGGCAAGGCGAGCCGCGCGCCGACAGCCTCGGCGGCGGCGATGCTGTTGTCGAGCATCGGCAATACCAGCGTGTTCCAGTTGCGATAGCCGGGCGGGTTGACGGCATGGACGATCGCATCGACGCCGCGCGCTGCATTCAACACCGCAGCGGCGTCCAGCGCATCGCCGTCGATCCAGCTAAAGCCCGGCTGCGGCGCTCGTGGTGTCCGTGTCAGCGCGCGCACCTGCCAGCCCTGCGCGACCAGCGCCCGCGCGGTTTCCCCGCCGACGCCGCCATTGGCACCCAAGATCAAAGCCATTTTGTGGGTCATTTTTCGCCTCCTGCTGCGATGCCCCGGAGATACGCGCACGAGAGGGTGTCGAAAATTGTCAGGAACTGGCAGGCAGCCTATACAAAAAGAATGAGCATCGACTCGATCGACTGGGAACGCCAGCGCGCCTTTCTCGCCGTGCTGCGCACGGGCAGCCTGTCGGGGGCGGCGCGGCTGCTCGACATTGCGCAGCCGACGGTGCGGCGACGGATTGCCGAACTGGAGGTGGCGACGGGGGCGGCGCTGTTCACCCGCACGCCCGGTGGCCTGCAACCGACCGAGGCCGGGCGAGCCGTCGCAGGCCATGCCGAGGCGATGGACCATGCCGCCGCCGCCTTTGTCCGTGCGGCGAGCGTTTCGGCCGAGGTCGCCGGGCGCGTGCGCATCTCCGCGAGCGAGATCATCGCGGTCGAAGTGCTGCCGCCGATCCTCGCGGGGTTACAGCGCGCGCATCCCGGTTTGATGATCGACTTGTCGCCGACCAATCGCAACGAAGACGTCCTGCGGCGCGAGGCGGATATTGCGGTGCGCATGGTCCGCCCGACGCAGGAGGCGCTGGTCGCGCAGCGCATCGGCGATGTGCCGCTCGGCCTGCATGCGCGGCGCGACTATCTGGCCGAGCACGGCGTGCCGCACAGCATTGCCGAGCTCGCGCAGCATCGCATCATCGGCGTCGAGCATGACAATGCCATCCTGCGCGGAATGCGCGCGCAAGGCTGGCCGATCGATCTCGAGCGCTTCGGCTTTCGCAGCGATCATGACCTCGCCCAGCTTGCGGCGATTCGCGCGGGCTTGGGGATAGGCTTTTGCCAGATCGGGCTGGCCATGCGCGACCCCGAGCTGGTGCGGGTGTTGCCCGATACCGTGGCGGTGGCGCTGGAAACCTGGGTCGTCACGCATGAGGATCTGCGCAGCGTTGCCAGGATCCGCGCGACCTTCGATCATCTGGTCGCGGGCTTGCGCGGCTATATCAGCGCCTGAGGCACCCCAGCGACGCTGCGTCGATCGCGGTGGCGGCCCCGCGCAGCGCATAGACATCGGCGAACGGCGCGCCGCTTTTGGCGAGCGTCTCGACGCTCATGCTGCGGCTGGAGCGAATCGCGGTGACGATCGCGGCGTCGGTGCGCGCATCGGGGGCCCAGGCATCGGCATTGCCCGCGACCAGATCGAAGCGCCGTTCGCCGACCGACAGCGTGACGCGCGATTGCGGGTTGCGTTCGCGGCTGAGGCGGATGTGGAGCTGGTTGCGCACGCCTTGCCCCGGCCAGGTGGCGATGCTGGCGAACGGTCGCCAGGCGGACGCCCCGCCCGACTGCGCCGGGGCGGCGATCGCGTAGCAGCGCAGCGGAGACGGATCGGTAAAGGCCCCCCAGCGATCGAACACGCCGAGCGATTCGCGTGCGGCGGCAGGAGCGGCGAGCAGGACCAGCAAAACCGCCACCCGCCGCATCATGCAGGGGCGTGCCCCAGGCCGAGATGCACAACGCTTTCGATCCCGCGATCGATCATCACCACCGACCCTTGTGGCAATCCCGGAGCGGCGGGGGCGTCGAAACCGGGCACGTCCGCCGCGCCCGTCATCACCCCGCGCAGCACCCGGCTGGAAATGCCGTGCATGATGACGAGCCGGTCGCCCTCGTCATCGGTCGTGTCCGCCAGCCAGCCTGATACGCGCGCCGCAATCTCGGGATAGGTTTCACCATCGGGTGCTGGAAACAGCAGCCCCGCCGTCCGATCGACCACGCGCGCGCCCTCGGCGGCGAGATCGGCATAATAGCGCCCGCCCCAAGCGCCCGTCTCGATTTCGACCAGCCGCGAATCGGTCTGCGCCGTGTGCCAGTCGAGGTCGAGATGCTCGGCGATCACCGCGAGCGTCTGCAGCGCGCGTCCGGTGGGGGAGGCCCATAGCGTCAGTGCCGGTTTGGCCCCGAGATTTTTGCGCAGCGCCCGCCCCATTTCCTCGGCCTGGGCAAAACCGGCGCGGGTCAGCGGGGTGTGAACATGGTCGCCCTGCAACCGCCCGACCACATTGAACACCGTTTCGCCGTGACGCGCGATGAAATCGCGGCCCTTTCGTGGCGGCATCTGGGCGTTGGAATCCATGGCCTGCCTTTCAACCCCGTGTGACGCAAAAGCAACGGTTTTCCTCGTTGTCTGAGGTTCATGCAACTCCCGGCCGGGCTGCCTATTTGAGGGTTCCCCACACAGTATCCGTGGGATGTACCAACGGAGTTACCCCAATGCGTAAGCTAGCCCTCACCGCCACCGCCGCCGCTTTCGGCCTCGGCCTGGCCGCCCCCGCCTTCGCTCAGGACGGACCCCCGCCGGCGCGCGACGACGCGACCTTCACCGGCCCGCGCGTCGGCGTCATCCTCGGCTATGACAAGCTGCAGCCGGGCCGCGGTCCCAATTCCAGCATCAGCAGCGATCGCAAGGCCGACGGCCTGACCTATGGCGGCGATTTCGGCTATGACGTGGCGCTCAACCGCTTCGTGATCGGCGCCGAAGGCGAAGTTACCGGCTCGACCGGCGATGTCAGCAACGCGCCGACCAGCGCCGCCGCGCTCGGCTATGGCCGCGTCAAGCAGGGCCGCGATCTGTATGCCGGTGCCCGCATCGGTTATGTCGTTGCGCCGAAGACGTTGATCTACGCCAAGGGTGGTTACACCAATGATCGCCTCGATCTGACCGCGAACAACGGCACCACCACCACCGGCGCGCACTATAACCTCGATGGCTACCGCGTTGGCGCGGGTGTCGAGCAGAAGATCGGCCGCACCACCTACGCCAAGCTCGAATATCGCTATTCCAACTATGGCGATGCGCGGCTGGAATATGCCAATGGCGGCAACACCAACAATTTCAGCGTCGACACCGACCGTCATCAGGTCGTTGCCGGGCTGGGTGTCCGCTTCTGATGCAAGCTGCCTGTTTGCAGGCGTAAAACGGGGGTCGGGGCGCTTGCCCCGGCCCCTTTTATGTTTAAGGAAAGAGACACGGCGAATTGCCCCCGACGCATGCGCGTCCGGCGGGAGTGAAGTGGGCGTTGGGCCCGGGGGAACGACATGAAGGCGACGATCGAACGGGCGACTCTGTTGAAGGGCTTGAGCCACGTCCAATCGGTGGTGGAACGGCGCAACACCATTCCGATCCTCTCCAACGTGCTGATCGAGGCGACCGCCGAGGGCGGCCTCAAGCTGATGGCGACCGATTTGGACTTGCAGATCAACGAGACGGTCGCAGCCGCAGTTGACCAGCCGGGGTCGACCACGGTGTCGGCGCACACGCTGTTCGACATTTGCCGCAAGCTGCCCGAAGGCAGCCAGGTGTCGCTCGCCGCCGCTGACGGCAAGCTGACGATCATGGCCGGGCGCGCCAAATTCCAGCTCGGCACGCTGCCGCGCGATGATTTCCCGGTGATCGCCGAGGGCGAACTGCCAGTGTCGTTCGAACTGCCCGCCGAGACGCTCAAGCAGATCATCGACAAGACGCGCTTCGCCATCTCGACCGAGGAAACGCGCTATTATCTGAATGGCATCTTCTGGCACGTGTCGGAAGACCCGCTGCCGGTGCTGAAGGCCGCCGCGACCGATGGCCATCGCCTGGCGCGCATCACCATGCCGCGGCCCGAGGGGGCCGAGGGCATGCCCGACATCATCATTCCGCGGAAGTGCGTGGCCGAACTGCGCAAGCTGCTCGACGAAGTCGATGGGTCGGTCGGCGTGTCGATGTCGGCGACCAAGATCCGCTTCGATCTGGGCCAGGCGCTGCTCACCTCCAAGCTGATCGACGGCACCTTCCCCGATTATTCGCGCGTCATCCCGACGGGCAATGACAAGATCCTCAAGATCGATCCGCGCAGCTTCGAAGAGGGCGTCGACCGCGTCAGCACGATCGCGACCGAAAAGACGCGCGCGGTGAAGATGGCGCTGGACCGTGACAAGATCATCCTGTCGGTGACCAGCCCCGAAAACGGTACGGCGGCGGAAGAAGTGCCGGGCGAATACACCTCGCTGGGCTTCGAGATCGGCTTCAACAGCCGCTATCTGCTCGACATTCTCGGCCAGCTCCAGGGCGACACGATCGAAGTGCATCTGGCCGACGCCGCCGCACCGACGCTGATCCGCGAGAATGACAAATCGGCCGCTTTGTATGTGCTGATGCCGATGCGGGTGTGAGGGACGCCTCCACCTAAAGGCCGATTGACGTAGCGGCACCCGATCTTTATTGACACTCGTGTCAGCAAGGATCGAATCGATGGCCAAGCTTCCGCCTTTTCCGGGTACGACCGGGCGTCGCGACTGGCGCACGGCGTTTGACGCCATTCGCAAGCTGCTCGCCAATGGCGATGACACCACGCAAGTGTTTCGCATCATGCGCGCGCTGAACATCGGCAATGCGCCAATGAATTACGCGCGGCTGATCGCGACCACGCAGGGCGGGCGGCTGGCGTCGGAACAGGTCGAGCTGGCGGCGCGCTTTTCCGATCCGGCGTTCGTTGCGCGCTTCGCGCCCGGTACGGTCGGTGCGGCCTATCGCCATTTCCTCGAGACGACGGGCTATTCCGCCGACGGGCTGGTCGCGGTCAGCAAGGTGATCAGCGAAGATCAGGTCCAGCATCCCTATGCCTGGTTCGGCCGCCGTGTGCGCGACACGCATGACATCTGGCATGTGCTGACCGGCTATAAAGCCGACGAATCGCTCGGCGAGGCGTGCCTGGTCGCGTTCAGTTATGCGCAGGTCGGCGGGCTCGGCTGGGCGTTCATCGCGGTGGCAGCGGCGCTGAAGAGTTTGAAGGCGACCGGCAACACGCTGTTCGCCCGCGCGGTGTGGGAAGGCTATCGCCACGGCCGCCGCGCGCAGTGGTTGTCGGGCGAGGATTATGAGGCGCTGCTGGCGGAGCCGATCGACACGGCGCGCGCGCGGTTGGGGATCGCCACGCCGACCGCCTATCTGAAGGCCCAGCGCGAGCTGGGGCCGGAAATGGCCTCCTACCTCAGCCAGCGGCGCGCGGACGCGGCCCCGGCTGCCGCCTGATTCGGTCACGATCTCGTTCAAGCGAATCGTACCCCATCCCCATCCCCATCCACGTCCACGTCCACGTTCGCCCTGAGCCTGTCGAAGGGCTCCCTCCGCAGGCGACATCCTCGCTTGTGGGGGGCGGGGCTTCGACAGGCTCAGCCCGAACGGGATTGCGGTTATCGCTGTGTAAGAGACATTGACTCTACTCGCGCTCGGGCACCGGCACGTTGAAGCCGTTGAGCGTCATCGACACCAACGCATACAGCCCGACCAGATAGATCAATTCATTGGTGCCGTGCTGGCCGAACGTGTCGAGCGCGAGGCGGTAGCACGGCTCGGGCAGCACCCCGCCATTGACCAAAGCGAAGGCCACATCATAGGCGACGCTTTCTTCCGGCGAGAGGTCGCGCGGCTTGATGTTGGCGCACAGCTCCGACAGCCGCTGCGGCGACATCTGCTCGTGCTCGGCCACCGCGATATGCGCATAGATCTCGTAAGCGGCATCGAAATGCGCGCCGCACACCAGGATGGCGATCTGGCGCGGCTTGTCGTCGAGCGTCGCTTGCGCCGTCATCGCCTTGGTCAGTTCCCACACCGCCTTGCCGATCACGGGTTCGTGCAGCCACGGATTCCACGGTCCGATCAGCGCGCCATTGGCATCGACCGTCTTGAACACGTTGAAATTGGAGGCGATGCCCGCCTTCATATCCTCATAAAGCGGCTTTTGCTGCTCGGTCAGGTCGGCGGGGGTGATCAGGGGCAAGCGCATCGACGGTCTCCTTCGGCGCGGCAGCGCATCAGCGCCGCCTTGGTTCCTGAATGTGCGCGGAAATTGCGAAAGCTGCGCGACAGGGTAGAGCGGATGCGATGCTGACGCGCCTGGTCCTGACCGATTTCCGCAACCATGCCGATCTGGCGATCGCGCCGGGGCCGGGCTTTGTCGTGCTGACGGGCGAAAATGGCGCGGGCAAGACCAATGTGCTCGAAGCCGTATCGCTGCTGGCACCAGGGCGGGGCTTGCGCCGTGCGAGCCTCGGCGAAATGGCGCGGCAAAGCGGGCGCGGCGGCTTCGGCGTAGCAGCGGAGCTGGTCGGCGACGTGGCGATCGCGACGGGGACGCAAGCCGCCGCGCCCGAGCGCCGGATCGTGCGCGTACAGGGCGCAGCGGTGGCGGCGACGGCGCTGGCGGAATGGTTGACGGTCTTGTGGCTGACCCCGGCGATGGACCGCTTGTTCGTCGAGCCACCGGGCGAGCGGCGGCGCTTTCTCGACCGGCTGACGCTGGCGCTCAGCCCCGGTCACGCCGTCCATGCCAATCGCTACGAAGCGGCGATGCGCGCGCGCAACCGTCTGCTGGGGGAGGAGGGCCCACCCGACCGCGACTGGCTGGCCGCGCTGGAAGCGCAAATGGCAGACCATGGCGCGGCGATCGATGCGGCACGGCGTGCGACGGTGGCGGCGCTCGGCGAACGCCTGGCCGATCAGCCCGAGGGGCCCTTCGCGCGCGCCGGGCTCCGCCTCGAAGGGTGGACCGGCGATGGCGCGACATTGGCGGCGGACCTGGCGCAAAGCCGCGCGCGCGATGCAGCGGCGGGCCGCACGCTGGTCGGGCCGCACCGCAGCGATCTGGCGGTGACGCATCTCGGCAAGGGCCAGGCGGCGGCCTTGTGCTCGACCGGGGAACAGAAGGCGCTGCTGCTTGGGCTGATCCTCGCCCATGCCGGGCTGGTCGCGGAACGCACCGGCGCGCCACCGATCCTGCTGCTCGACGAAGTAGCCGCTCATCTCGATCCCGTGCGCCGCGCCGCGTTGTTCGAGCGGCTGGCGGGGACGGGGCAAGTGTGGATGACCGGCACCGAGCCTGCGCTGTTTGCCGAGCTTGATGGAGCGGCGTTGCGGCTGACGCTTGGGGCGGGCGGATAACGGTACGGCAGGCCCAGCGGCTGCATCCACGATTGCACGCCGTGCATCCCGATTGTCATTGTGTCGCACCCGTAACAGGCAGATATTCCCACTCGCGCTTCCGATGAAGCGCTGCGGCCCCGGCATCCTATCGGGGGCGTTCCGGGGCAAAGCTCTTTCATGAAATCGCTGGATCTGTGGCTCGTCGGCTTCGGCTTGCGCTGCGCAGGGCTGCTCGTGTGCGAGCTTGCCTGTTTCGCGTTCGTCATCCCGACGCTGTTCAATTTGCATAGCGACGCGGCGGATGCCGCGGCCGCGCTGATCGCGCTCGTTGCTTTGGTGGCAGGCTTTCTGTCGGGCACCGCGCTGACGCGCGAATTCACTCTCCTCTTGCTGGACAAGGACCATGACTAAGTTCGTTCGTTTCGTGCCGCTACTGGCGATCCCGCTGATTGCGATCGTGCCGATGAGTTCGTGCAGCCGGGTCGAGCCGGGGCATGTCGGCATCAAGGTGAGCAATTTCGGCAGTTCGGCGGGCGTGTCCGACCATGCGCTGGGCGTGGGCTGGTATTTCACGCCGGTCGGCACCAACATTTATGAATATCCGATCTACACCTCGACCTATGCCTGGACCAAATCCTCGACCGAGCAGAGCCAGAGCGATGAGGAATTTCCGTTTCAGGATCGCAACGGGCTCAACCTGTCAGCAGATGTGTCGGTCGCGTATCGCGTCGATCCGGTGAAGGCGCCGATCCTGTTCCAGAAATACCGGATCGACATGGCCGGGATCGTCGCCGGGCCGCTGCGCAATGCCGTGCGCAGCGCGCTGAACGAGGAAGCGGCGGGGCTGGGAATCGAGGAGATTTACGGCCCCAAAAAGGCGGCGTTGCTGTCGGCAGTGCAGCGCGATGTCGCGCGCTATTTCGAGCCGGTCGGGCTGCATGTCGAGCAGCTGTATTGGGCGTCGAACATCCGCGTGCCCGACCAGGTGCTGAGCCAGATCAACACCAAGATCGCCAATGAACAGGCAGCGCTTGCGGCGCAGGCCAACGTGGCGACGGTCAAGGCCAATGCCGATGCGCGCATTGCCGATGCCGACGGCAAGGCCAAGGCGTCGCAGATCGAGGGCGATGCGCTGCGCGCCAACCCCGCGATCCTGCGCCAGCGCGCGATCGAGAAATGGGACGGCAAGCTGCCGACCTATAGCTCCGGCAGCGGGCAATTGCCGTTCATCACCGAAAAATAGCCGTATCCGGCCCGGGGCTCTGCGCGTCCCGGGCCGGGAAACGCCATTTTGCTTCCGTTTTCTTAGCCGTGACCCTATAGGCTTGGCATGGCAGAAGACCCCAATACCAACGATTATGGCGCGGACTCGATCAAGGTGCTCAAAGGCCTTGACGCGGTGCGCAAACGCCCCGGCATGTATATCGGCGATACCGACGATGGCTCCGGCCTCCACCACATGGTGTTCGAGGTGTCGGACAATGCGATCGACGAGGCTCTGGCCGGGCATTGCGACCGGATCGACATTACGCTGAACGCCGATGGATCGGTGTCGGTCGAGGACAATGGCCGCGGCATTCCGACCGGCATCCATACCGAGGAAGGCGTTTCGGCAGCCGAGGTCATCATGACCCAGCTTCATGCCGGTGGTAAGTTCGAGAACACCTCCGACGACAACGCCTATAAGGTGTCGGGCGGTCTGCACGGCGTCGGCGTGTCGGTGGTCAACGCGCTGTCCGAATGGCTCGATCTGACGATCTGGCGCGACGGGCAGGAACATTATATGCGCTTCGCGTTCGGCGATGCGGTGGCACCGCTCAAGGTCGTCGGCCCCGCGCCGGGGCGCAAGGGCACCCGCGTTACGTTCTTTCCGAGCCCTGCCACCTTCAAGATCACCGAATTCGATTTCGACAAGCTCGAGCATCGCTATCGCGAGTTGGCGTTCCTCAATTCGGGCGTGCGGCTGTATCTCAACGATGCGCGCCACGAAGAGGTAAAGACAGTCGAGCTCTATTATGAGGGCGGCATTGCCGCGTTCGTGAAATATCTCGATCGCAACAAGATCCCGCTGATGCCCGAGCCGGTGGCGATTGCGGGCACGCGCGACGATGTGACGATCGACGTCGCGCTGGAGTGGAACGACTCCTATTACGAGAACGTCCTCGCCTTCACCAACAACATCCCGCAGCGCGACGGCGGTACGCACATGGCGGCGTTCCGCGCGGCGATGACGCGCACGCTCAACAATTATGCCGAAAAGTCGGGGCTCCTGAAGAAGGAGAAGGTCACGCTGACCGGCGACGACATGCGCGAGGGGCTGACCGCGATCGTCTCGGTCAAGCTGCCCGACCCGAAGTTCAGCAGCCAGACCAAGGACAAGCTCGTCTCGTCCGAAGTGCGCCAGCCGCTCGAAAGCCTGATGGCGGACAAGCTCGCCGAATGGCTCGAGGAGAATCCGGCGCATGGCAAGGCGATCGTCGCCAAGATCATCGATGCTGCCGCCGCCCGCGAAGCCGCCAAAAAGGCGCGCGAGCTGACGCGGCGCAAGGGCGTGATGGACATCGCCTCGCTGCCGGGCAAGCTGGCGGATTGCCAGGAGCGCGATCCGGCCAAGTCCGAACTGTTCCTGGTCGAGGGCGATTCGGCTGGCGGTTCGGCCAAGCAGGGCCGCGACCGGCATTTCCAGGCGATCCTCCCCTTGCGCGGCAAGATCCTCAACGTCGAGCGCGCGCGCTTCGACCGGATGCTGTCGTCCAAGGAAATCGGCACGCTGATCCAGGCGATGGGCACTGGCATCGGCCGCGACGACTTCAATGTGGAAAAGCTGCGCTACCACAAGATCGTCATCATGACCGACGCAGACGTGGACGGCGCGCATATCCGCACGCTGTTGCTGACCTTCTTCTATCGCCAGATGCCCGACATCATCACCAACGGGCACCTCTATATCGCGCAGCCGCCGCTCTATAAGGCGACGCGCGGGCGCTCCGAGGTGTATCTGAAGGACGATAACGCGCTCGACGACTATCTGGTCGAGAATGGCGTGGCGAGCACGGTGCTGGAAAGCGCTGGCGGATCGCGCTCGGGTGCCGATCTGCGCTCGCTGGTCGACCATGCGCGGCGGATGCGCACGCTGATGCGCTATGTGCCCAGGCGGTATGAGCCGACGATCGTCGAGGCGCTGGCGATGGGCGGTGCGCTCGATCCGGCGCTCGACCCCGAGGCGCGGCGTGCGGTGGTGGTGCAAGTGGTGCGCGGGCTCGATGCCGGCGACCCCGAGGCGCGCTGGTCGGCGCGGCTTGCCGACGATAGCGGCTTCCATGTCGAGCGCGTGTGGCGCGGCGTGACCGATCGCCACACGATCGAGGGCGCGTTCCTGGGCTCGGCCGAGGCGCGCAAGCTCCATGCGCTCGCGGTCGAGCAGCAAGAAGCGTATGAACAGACCGCGCGGATCGTGTCGAGCAAGGCCGCAGCGGCGGTCCAGGCCGAAGCCGATGCCGCAGCGGATGCGGCGGAAGAGGAACCCGTAGCGCAGGCAACGGTCGCCCCGGCGAAGGGCAGCGCGATGGTCGCGCGGCCCTCGCAATTGCTTGAGGCGATTCTGGCGGCGGGGCGCAAGGGCCTCGCGATCCAGCGCTATAAGGGCCTGGGCGAAATGAATGCCGAGCAATTGTGGGAAACCACGCTAGACCCGCAGAACCGCTCGATGCTGCGCGTCGAGATCGAACAGGCCGATGTCGCCGACGAGATCTTCACGCGGCTGATGGGTGATGTGGTCGAGCCGCGGCGCGAATTCATCCAGGAGAATGCGCTGAGCGTCGCCAATCTCGACGTTTGAGAGGCGGAACCCGCGCCGTGCGGCGGGTGTTTGGGCGAGCGATCGGGCAGGGAGCAAGACGAGACGTGGCGGAATACGTCTTCAAACCCAATGAGCGCCCGACGCTGCCCGGCTCGCCCGCCAACCCGGAACATCCGCTGTCGCGCCATATCGGCTATTTCGCGGTCGGGTGCCTGATCGGCATTACCGGCGGCCTTGGCAATGCGCTGGTCCAGGTCAACCTCAACTTCGCGCAAGGCACGCTCGGGCTCAACACCAATGAGAGCGCGTGGCTGACGGCGGCCTATTACATGACCAACGTCACCGCGAATTTGCTGCTCGTGAAATATCGCCAGCAATTCGGCCTGCAGCCGTTCATTCGCTACATGCTGCTGGCCTATGCCGCGACCACGCTGATGCATTTGTTCGTCCACGGTTTCTGGACCTCGGTTGCGGTGCGCGCGATGAGCGGGATCGCGGCGAGCGGCCTGTCGACGCTGACGCTGCTGTATCTGATGCAATCGATGCCCGCTGCACGCCGCCTGACCGGGGTGATGATGGGCATCAGCATCCCGCAACTGGCGATGCCGCTGGCGCGCGCGCTGTCGCCGCGGTTGCTCGAATCGGGCGATTGGCACCATTTGTATTGGTTCGAACTGGCGCTCGCACTGGCCACGCTGGCGGCGGTGATGGCGCTGCCCTTGCCGCCGAGCGAACGCAGCAAGGCGTTCGAGCCGCTCGACTTCCTCACCTTCGCCTTGCTGGCCCCCGGCTTGTGGTTGCTGATCGCAGTGCTGTCCGAGGGGCGGATCGAATGGTGGACCGAGCGCGCCTGGATGGGCTGGGCGCTGGCGGCGAGCGTCGCGCTGGTCGCGGCGGCGCTGATCGTCGAACACCACCGCGCCAGCCCGCTGATCAACACGCGCTGGCTCGGCACGCGCGAAATGCTGCGGCTGATGGCGATTGCCGCCTCGGTGCGCGTATTGCTGTCCGAACAGGCGTTCGGCTCGATCGGGCTGTTGAATGCGGTGGGGTTGATCAACGACCAGATGGTGACGCTCAATCTGATCGTCGTGGTCGCGTCGATCGCCGGGTTGGCGGTGGCGGTGTTCACCTTCGATCCGCACAACGTGACGCGGCCGATCACGATTGCGGTCGTGCTGGTGGCGATCGCGGCGTTCATGGATTCGGATGCGACCAACCTCACTCGACCGAGCAACCTGTATCTCAGCCAGGCGATGATCGGCTTCGCCTCGCTGTTGTTCCTCGGGCAAGCGATGGTGATCGGGATCGCGCGCACCTTGCTCGCTGGGGGACGCAATTTCGTCAGCTTCGTCGTGCTGTTCAGCCTTAGCCAGAGCGTCGGCGGGCTGGTCGGCACGGCATTGCTGTCGACCTTTCAGGTGATACGCGAGAAATTTCATTCGAACACGCTGGTGCAGCATATCGTGGCGACCGACCCGCTGGTTGCGGCGCGGCTGCGCGCCGGGGCCGGGCGGGTTGCCGGGGTGGTTGGCGACCCGGCCTTGCGCAGCGCCGAAGGGGCCGCGCTGCTGGCGCAACAGGTGGCGCGCGAAGCCAATATCCTGGCGTTTAACGACGTTTTCCTGCTGGTCGGCGTGCTGGCTGCGCTGACGGCGGTGTGGGGTTATGCGATCCGCTGGTCGATCCGGCGGCGCGGCGAGATATCACCGATTCTGCTGTTGCAACAAAGACAGATCCAGGCAGCTCAGGGTCACCAGGGGCAATGAGATGAGCGACACTCCACCACCGACACCGACCCCCGCCACCCCCGATCCGCAAGTCGCGGCCCCGCGCGGCTGGGCCCCGCCGGTCAAATCGCGCCCGGCGACCATCACCATCGTGGCGCTGGCGGTGCTGGCGATCGTCATCATCCTCTATGCATGGCAATTGCCACCGTTTGCGGGCTGGGCCGAGGAGACCGACAACGCCTATGTGCGCGGCCGCGTGACGATCATCAGCCCGCAGGTGAGCGGCTATGTGATGAGCGTGCCGGTGCAGGATTTCGCCGAGGTGAAAGCGGGGCAAGTGCTGGCGACGATCGACGAGCGCATTTACCGCGCGCGCGTGGCGCAGGCGCAGGCCAATGTCGCGGCGCAGGAAGCGGCGCTGGCCAATTCCGCGCAAGCGCGGCGGTCGCGCGAAGTCGCGATCCTGAGCCAGGACGCCGGGATCGAGAATGCCAAGGCGCAATTGACGCGCGCCGAGGCCGACATGAAGCGCGCGCAGGCGCTGGTCGCCGATGGATCGATCTCGACTCGTGAGTTCGACCAGACCCGCGCGACCCTGCTCGCGGCGCGCGCAGCGGTGCAGCAGGCGCAGGCCGGTCGGGCGATCGGTACGCAGGATGTCCGCACGGTCGCGGTCGGGCGGAGCGGGCTGGAAGCGGCGGTCGATGCCGCCAAGGCGCAATTGCGGCTCGCCCAGATCGATCTCGACAACACCATCATCCGCGCGCCGACCGACGGGCAAGTGTCCGAAATCGGCGTGCGGCAGGGTGCCTATGTCACGGCGGGCACGCAATTGCTGTTCCTGGTGCCGCACAGCGTATGGGTCGTCGCCAATTTCAAGGAAGCGCAGACGCATCGCATGGTGCCCGGCCAACGCGCCACATTCCGCGTCGATGCGCTGGGCAATGCGAGCCTCACCGGCCATGTCGAAAGCCTGTCCCCGGCGGCAGGATCGGAATTTTCGGTGTTGAAGCCCGACAATGCCACCGGCAATTTCGTCAAGGTGGCGCAGCGGATTGCGGTGCGCGTGGCGATCGATCCGGGGCAGGCGCTGGCGGCGCGGTTGCGGCCGGGCATGTCGGTGGTGGTCAGCATCGATACCGACGGGACGCCCCGGCGATGAGCCGCCGCGCAGCGGTGCTGCTGGCCCTGTCGCTCTCGGCCTGTGCCGGGCCGACGGTGAAGACGGCGGCGGTGGCACCGCTTGCTCCGACACCGGCGTGGCGCACCGACACCGGCCCAGTCGCGCCGCTCGATCGGGCATGGTGGCAGGGTTTTGGCGATCCGGTGCTGACCGATCTGGTCGAGCGCGCGCTGGCCAACAATCCCGACATCGGCGTTGCGGTGGCACGCGTGCGCGAGGCGCGCGCCAATGTCGCGGTCGCCCGGTCCCAGGTGCTGCCGACGCTCGATGCCAGTCTCAGCGGTGCGCGCACGCGCGAGGTCGATGCGTTTGGCCAGCCGGAGAAGCAGACGGCCGGGGAACCGAAGGTGCAAGCGGCCTATGAGGTCGATCTGTTCGGGCGTCTGGCCGATCAGCGCTCCGCCGCGCGCGATGCCTATCTGGCGAGCGCGGCGGCGCGTGATGCGGTGCGGCTGTCGGTCGCGGGGGCGACGGCCAGCGGATATCTCACGCTGCGCGGGCTCGATGCCCGCCTCGAGGTCGCGCGATCGACCCTGGCGGCGCGCGCGGAATCGCTGCGGATCGCGCGGTCGCGGGTCGATCACGGCTATTCGCCGAAGCTCGAGCTGCAACAGGCGCAGGCCGAATATGACGCGACCGCGCAGATCGTGCCGCAAATCCAGTTGGCGATTGCGCGCGCCGAGGATGCGCTGAGCGTGCTGACCGGTGCGCTGCCAGCGGGGACGGCGCGGGGTGTGGCGCTTGATCGACTGGAAGTGCCGCCAGTGCCCGATGGCCTGCCCTCGGAATTGCTACGCCGTCGCCCCGATGTCGCGCAGGCCGAATATCAACTCGCCGCGAGCGACAGTTCGCTGGCAGCGGCGCGCAAGCGGTTTCTGCCGCAATTGCGGCTGAGCGGGTCGGCGGGGGCGGTGTTCTCGACGCTGCTCGCCAATCCGATCACGGTCTGGTCGGCGGGGGGGAGCATCCTTGCCCCGCTCTTCCAGGGTGGGCGCTTGACGGCGCAGGCTGACGCGGCGGGTGCGCAGCGCGACCAGGCGGCGTTCGCGTATCGTCGCGTCGCCTTGGCGGCATTCCGCGATGTCGAGGATGCGCTGGCGGCGGTACGACGGCTCGACGAGCAAGTCGCGCTGGGCGAGCGGCAGCGGGCTGCGCTCGCCGAGGGGTTGCGCTTGGCGACGAATCGCTACCGGGAAGGCTATTCCCCCTATCTCGAACAGCTTGATGCGCAGCGCGGGTTGCTCGGCGCGCAATTGGCGCTGATCCAGACACGCAGCGATGCGTTGGCGGCGCGCGTCCAGCTCTATCAGGCGATGGGCGGCGGCTGGTCCGGTGTCGTCACCGACCGGGACGGTCCGGAGTAAGCGCGGCACCGCGCTTTCGCGTGACTCGGGGTGGGCTGTTGGCGTAGCTTTGCGCAAACGGTGAGGGGAAACAGCATGCGCGGTGTTTTGACAGGGTTGGCGATGACGGCGCTGGTCGCAACGGCCGCAGTGGCAGCGGTTGAGCCCGCCTCCAAACATTCGCCGAAGGAGACGCAACGGGCCGTCGCCGCCGGGCTCGCCAATGCCGAGCGCGCCGATCAGGCCGGCGATGACGCGCGGCGCAAGGCCGCCGAAGTGCTGGCCTTTTCGGGCGTCGGACCGGGCGACGAGGTGATCGATTTCTTGCCCGGTGGCGGTTATTGGACGCGCATCTTCACAGGCGTCGTTGGCAAGGCCGGGCATGTCTATGCCATTTGGCCGGCGGCGGCGGCGGACCGTGCCGCCAAGGCGGAGGCGGCGCTCGACGCGCGCCATCTGCCCAACCTCACTGCCAAGGTGCTGACGTCGGGGATTGTCGCGGCCTCGGAACCCGTCGACCTTGTGTGGACAGTCCAGAATTATCACGACATCGCCAATAATGGCGGCGAAGCCGCGCTCGACCAGTTCAATGCCGAAGTGCTGAAAGCGCTGAAGCCGGGCGGCAGCTATATCGTGATCGACCATGCCGATGCGGCGGGCACGGGCATCACCGGCACGTCCACCAAACACCGGATCGACCCTGCTGCGGTAAAGGCCGAAGTGGTCAAGGCCGGTTTCGAATTCGTCGGTGAAAGCGACGTGTTGCGCAACCCCGCCGACGACCATAGCGGCAATGTCTTCGACCCCGCCATTCGCGGCCATACCGACCAGTTCGTCTACAAATTCCGTAAGCGGCGCTGAGCGACCTCAGTCGAGCGCGGCGCGCAGCGTCGCGCGGACGCCGCTGCGCGCGCTGGTGTCATATTCGATGATGGTCTGCAGGCTCTGCGCCATCGCGCGGATCAGCTTGGTGCCAACGCCGGTGCCGCGCGGCGCGGCGTCGGCGACCATGCCGATGCCGTCATCTTCGACCTCCAGCCGGAAATGCGCATCGCCATCGCCGTGGAGCGAGACGCGCACTTCGCCGCCATTGGTGGGATAGGCATATTTGCAGGCGTTGCTGACGAGCTCGGTGACGATCACGCCAAGCGACACCGCGCGATCGGTCGACAGCCGGATCGGCTCGGCGGCGAGGCGTAGCGTGCGCGGCGCGGCCGGGGTCGACCAGGTCTCGCCCAGTTCATCGACCAAGGCACCGAGATATTCGCGCATGTCGACCTGCTCGACATCGTTGCTGGTATAGAGGCGGCGATGCACTTGCGCGATTGCGGTGATGCGGCGCTGCGTGTCCTCGAGCGCGAGCCGCGCATTGTCATCGTCGAGCGCGGTCGCCTGCATCCGCACCATCGCCGAGACGAGTTGCAGGCTGTTGGCAACGCGGTGGTTGACCTCGCGCAGCAGCGCCTCGAGCCGGGCGTTGCTGGCGCGGAGTTGATCCTCGGCGGCGGCCTTGCCGCGTTCGAGCGCGGCGCGTTCGAGCACCTGCGCGAAGGCGCTGGCGAGCAAATCGAAGAAATCGACGCCGACGGTCTTCACCACATAATCGGCGGCCCCGGCCTTTAGCGCGGCCACCGCGATGCGGCCTTCCTCGGAACCGGTGACATAGACCACCGGCGGCATCACCGGCAGCGTGTGGAGCTGCTCGAGCGTTTCCAGCCCGTCCATGCCGGGCATATAATGGTCGACGGCGATCAGGTCGAAGGGCTGGCTGCGCGCCAGCGCGACGCCCTCTGCACCGCCTTCGGCAACGGTCACCGCATAGCCGTGCCGCGCGAGCGTGCGGGCGGCGAGCCGCCGCAACCCCGCATCGTCATCGATATACAGGACCGCAGGTGGGGCGGTTCGGTTCACCCCTCGGTCTCGGGGACCTGAATCACCGACAGGAACAAGCCAAGCTGGCGGATCGCCTGGGCGAAGCTTTCGTAATTGACCGGTTTGGTGATGTAGACGTTGCAGCCGAGATCGTAGCAGCGCTGAATCTCGACCTTGTCGTCGGTCGTCGTCAGCACCACGACGGGCGTGCGGCGCAGCGGGCCGTCGGCGGCCTTGATCTTGGCCAGAATATCGGTCCCGCTCATGTCGGGCAGGTTGAGATCGAGCAGCACCAGCGCCGGGCCGTTGCGCTGCGGTCCGGCGGCGGCGTTGAACAGATAGTCGAGCGCGGTGGTGCCGTCGGTGAAATGGGTGATGTGGTTGAGGATGCCCGCACGGCGGATGTTCTTTTCGATCAGGCGCGCATGGCCTTCATCATCCTCGATCATGATGATGCTGACGCTTTGGTGGTCGTTCATGTTCCGCTTTCCCGCGTATCGGCGTTGGTCGTGTCGAGCTTGGTCGGCAGGTTGAGCCGGAAGGTGGTGCCCTGGCCCAGTTCCGACGCCATTTCGATCACGCCGCCCAAGCGATACGCCAAGGCACGGACATGGGCCAGACCGATTCCTTCGCCCGGTTGGTCCTGGTTGCCCGAGCGGCGGAACAGGTCGAACACGCGTTGATGATCGCTGGCGGCGATGCCGCGGCCATTGTCCTCGACCTCGATCGTAACGCGCTGCCCCTCGCGCCGACCGCGCACCGTGATCTGCCCGGCCCGGTCGGGGCTGAGATATTTCACGGCGTTTTCGATCAGGTTGGACAGGATCTGCTCGATCGCAAGCCGGTCGCTGATGATCGCCGGGAGCGGGCGCGCGACCGTGAGCGTCGCGCCGCGATGGTCGAGTTGCTGGGTCAGGCTCGCGCCGATCGTATCGACCATCGTGTCGAGATCGAGCGGCTCGGGCGCGATGACGCGCCGCCCTTCGCGCGACAATTTCAGGATGGCGTTGATCAGCCGGTCCATTTTCTGCGTCGAGGTGCGGATGAACTTGATCGCCTCGGGCAAATCCTCGCGCGCGGCGAGGCGGTCGTCCGGCGTGACGATGTCGGGCGCGCGCGCCTCGGCGCGATCGATCAATGCGCCGATTGTGGCGGTTGCGCTTTCCAGTTCGGCGGTAAAGCCCATCACATTGACCAGCGGGCTGCGCAGATCGTGGCTGACGATATAGGCGAAACGCTGGATCTCGTCATTGGCGCGAGTCAGGTCGGCGGTGCGTTCGTTGACCAGATCCTCGAGCGTATCGGCGAAATCGCGCAAGCTGTCGCGCGACGCGGCGAGATCGCGGGTGTAGCGTCGTACGGTCAGCAGCGAGACCAAGGCGACCAGCACCAGCAACAGCCCGGCGAGCGCGAGCGTCGCATAAAAGACGCGGACGCTGGCCTGCTGCTCGGCATCGCGGATGGCGAGCAAGCGTTGCTCCTCGGCGACCATGGCATCCGCCAGTTTTCGCACGGCGCGCATCCGGCGTGCGCTGGTTTCTTCCCTGAACAGCGTTCGCGCAGCGACATGGTCACCCCGCAGCGTTACCGCAATCGTGCGCTCGCGCTGTTCCGCCAGATCGGCGATCATCTGACGTAAGCTCGCGATCGTGCGTTGCTGGCGGGGATTGTCGCGCGTCAGCGTCGCGATCCGCGTCAGCAGCGTGGGCAAGGCCGCCATGCTGGTGCGATAGGTGTCGAGATAGACGTGCTCGCCCGTCAGCACGAAGCCGCGGCGCGAGGTTTCGCTTTGTTCGATCAGGATGCGCGCACGGTCGATCGCGAGTTCGACTTCATAGGTGTGGTTGACATCGCGCGTATGGCCTTCGTTGCGCGCGGTCGACCAGCCCGCCGCAATGCCCACTGCAACCAGCGCCGCGAAGCCCAGCCCCATGCAGGTCAGCAAAAAGCGCTGCATGCGCCCTTCGCTAACACCAAATCCCAGCACGATGCGTTCGAACATAGCGGCTGCCCTAAGCACGCGGTGCCGGGAATACCAGTGACTGCGTGTTGACTTAGATCAAGCGGTTAGGCTGCGCGGCGGCGCGCGCGTTCGGTTTCGGCGGTGAAGCGGACATCCTCGTCGCGGTCTTCGAGCATTGTGGCGATGGTTTCGTCGCTCGCCTCGCTCCATTCCTTGCCGCGATCGGGGCCCTGACGCACGCGCGGCAGCAAACCGGGCAGGCTCGACCAGGCGAGCAACTGGTCGATGCCGACCGCGTTCAGCATGTCGCGCAAGTGGAAGGCGGTGACATAGGCATCGGGGAAGGCGCGGTGTGCGGGCAGCCCGCGTTCGTGAATCAGCCCCTCGGGCTTGCGCCAGTAGCGCAGCATCTGGTTGGAGAAGGTCGGGCTGTCGGGCCATAGCCGCAACGCGCATTTCCAGGTGCAGATCCACGGAGCATTGCGGGTGAGCGCCGGGCTGCAGAATTTCTCTTCATAGATCGAGCGATGCGCGGCGAGCGCGACGCGCTTGGGATAGGGATCGAGCACCGCGCGCGCGACATCATGCCAGAACGGCGCATCGGCGACCTGTTCGTCGAGGATATGATGGATCGTCTGCGTCAGCGGCGGGATCGGGCGACCGGGATTGACGAGGCGCGCGCCGCCCTCTCCGTGGATTTCCCAACGGCCATTGGGGCCGAGCGCGACGTCCTGCCAGCCGATTTCGCACACGCCGTGGACGGGCGGGGCCTCGCCGGTGGTCTCAAGGTCGATGACGCGGATGATCTGGGGTGGGGGCGGGGGCATTGGGACTAGGTGGCGTGTTCTGCTGCGGATTGCGAGCGAAGAAGACAGGTTTGTTCGCGCGGAGGCGCAGAGGACGCGGAGAAGGAGAAGAAGGATTTTTCACGCGAAGGCGCGAAGGCGCGAAGGCGCCCTGTGTCTGGCGGCGCGCGCCGGACACAGGGTAATAAACCGCTTCGCGGAAAATCCATCTTCGTGGCTTCGCGCCTTCGCGTGAAAACCCTCTTCTCTGCGTCCTCCGCGCCTCTGCGCGAACAAACTGTCTCAGTGCGCCGCCTGCTCCCCACGGACGAGGCCGCTCAATGCGAGCTGGTCGTCGATCATCCCGAGCAACCGATCGAGCCCCGCCTGATCCTTCGCCTCGGCGCGCGCGACGAGCACGTCCTGGGTGTTGGAGGCGCGCAGCAGCCACCAGCCGTCGGGCGTGTTGACGCGGGCACCATCGGTGCGGTTGACGTCGGCGCCGGACGCTTCGAGCCGGTCGAGTACTTCCTCGACCACCGCGAACTTGCGGCTTTCATCGACCTGGAAGCGCATTTCGGGGGTGTTGACCAGGGCCGGCATCGCGCCGCGCAAATCGGTGATCGATTTGCCGATCATGTGGGCTGCGCGGATCAGGCGGACGGCGGCATAATGCGCGTCGTCGAACCCGTAAAATTCGTGCGCGAAGAAGATGTGGCCGCTCATCTCGCCCGCCAGCGGGCTGTCGGTTTCCTTCATCTTCATCTTGATCAGGCTGTGGCCGGTCTTCCACATCAGCGGCTTGCCGCCGAGCTCGCTAACGCGGTCGAACAGCATTTGCGATGCCTTCACATCGGCGATGATCGTCGCACCAGGCAGTTCCTTCAGCACAGGTTCGGCCAAAATGGACAGAATCTGGTCGCCCCAGATCACGCGGCCCTGCCCGTCAATCGCACCGATGCGGTCGCCATCGCCATCGAAAGCCAATCCGAAATCGAGCTGCTTCTCGGCGACGAGGCGCTTCAGGTCGGTCAGATTCTTTTCATCGGTAGGATCGGGATGATGGTTAGGAAAATTGCCGTCGACATCGGTGAACAGCACATGATGCTCACCCGGCAGGAGCTTGACCAGCTTCTCGATGATCGGGCCCGACACGCCATTGCCCGCGTCCCAGCCGATCTTGTAGCTGCCCCCGGCATAGCCCGCGACGAGGCGACCGACATAATCGTCCTCGATGTCGGCGGTGGAGACGGTGCCACGATCGGCCTCATCGGCGACGACATCCCAATCGCCCTCCGCCGCCATGCGGCCCAAGTCCTGAATGTCCGCGCCGAAAAACGGCTTGTGCTGCAGGACCATCTTGAAGCCGTTATACTCGGCGGGATTATGGCTGCCGGTTATCTCGATGCCGCCATCCACTTCTAGCGTGGCCTCGGCATAATAGAGCATCGGCGTCGGCCCCATGCCGATCCGCACGACATTCACGCCGACGGCGGTGAGGCCGCCGACCAAAGCCGCTTCAAGCTCGGGCGAGGACAAACGACCGTCATAGCCGACGGCGACGCGGGTGCCGCCCGCGCGGCGCACGCGCGTGCCGAAACCGCGACCGATCGCGTCGGCGTCGGCGGTGCCGAGCGTCTTTCCGACGATGCCGCGGATGTCATATTCGCGCAGGGACGTCGGGTCGAAACGGTACGTCATGGTAGCTCCTGTTGGTTGGATGCGTGCCTAATCGGTGAAACCCGCGAAAGTTCAATGTCTAGGGTCGGAGCAGCAGATCGCGCGCGGCGTTGATCCGCCGGGTGAGATCGGCCGAGCCCCCTCGGTCGGGATGGACCGCGCCGACCAAGCGCCGATGCGCCGCGCGAATCGCCGCAGCATCGGCATCGGCCGCCACCCCGAGCACGGCGCGCGCTTCGGCTTCGTCGAGCCGCAGCGTCGGTTTCGGTCGCGCGCGCAGCAGCCACCAGCCACCGAGCAGGACCGCCGCAAAGAAAAGAAGCTTGCCCATTATGCGAACAGCGGCGGGACCGGCTCCGGCAGCGCAAGCGCGCCCATCATCTCGCGCAACTCCTGGCGTGCGGCGACGTGCGCCAAGCCCATGGCACCGAATTCGCCCGAATCGAGCATGGTCAGGCCGTTGGGGAACAGTTCGCGGTAGATGACGCGTTCGCCCAGGCCCGGCACGATGCGGAAGCCGACGCGCTTGGCGAGCTGGTCGAGCGCTTCGGACACGCGGCGCATGTTGCGCGCCTCGATATGCTGGACGCGGTTGCGCAGCACCACCCAGTCGATCGTCGAGCCGTCGGCCTTGGCGCGCGCCTTGCGCGCTTCCCAGATCATTTCGGCGTAAAAGCTCGGGCGGGTGACCTTGTAGCTTTCGGGATCGACCTGGCCGATCAGATCGAAATCGACGAAACTGTCGTTCATCGGCGTGACCAGCGTGTCGGCGCGGGCGGCGGCCATGCGCGCGAAGCGATCATCGCGGCCGGGCGTGTCGATCACCAGAAAATCCGCACCGTCGGCCAGCGCGTCGAAGCTTTCGGTGAAGCGTGCCAGGCTTTCGCCGTCATGCGTGATGTGGCGCGGGATCGGCAAGTCGCGACCGGTGCGCTTGATCGTCGCGGTACGATTGTCGAAATAGCGCCCCATCGTGCGCTGGCGATGGTCGAGATCGAGCGCCGACACCTGCGCGCCGCGCGCCGCCAGCGCGATCGCGACATGCACCGCGGTGGTCGACTTGCCTGTGCCGCCCTTTTCATTGGCGAAGACAATAATGTGTGGCTTTCGCGCAGCAGTCGCCAACGTGTTTGCTTCCCGTCTTGTCCGGTTGGATCACGCCTCATAGAAGGCGCGCCCGTCCTTACCGAAGGCCACACATCCGTGCAAACCATCCGTTCCCTCGAAGCGCTCCGTTCTGGGATCGCCGATTTCCGCAGCGGAGGCGCGAGTATTGCGCTCGTGCCGACGATGGGGGCGCTGCATTCCGGGCACCTCGCGTTGATCGAGGCGGCGAAGCGGCCGGGCCGCAAGGTGGTGGCGTCGATCTTCGTCAACCCACGGCAATTCGGCCCGAATGAGGACCTGTCGCGCTATCCCCGGCGCGAGACGGCGGATGCGCGGCTGTTGACCGAGGCGGGCTGTGACCTGTTGTGGATGCCGCCGGTCGAGGTGATGTACCCCGACGCGTTCGCCACCACGATTTCGGTGGCGGGGGTGAGCGAGGGGCTCGATGGCGCATCGCGGCCCGGCCATTTCGACGGGGTGGCGACCGTCGTCGCGAAATTGTTCAACCAGGTCCGGCCCGACATCGCCTTGTTCGGCGAAAAGGATTTTCAGCAGCTCGCGGTGATTCGGCGGATGGTTGCCGATCTCGATTTCGGGATCGAGATTCAGGGCGTGCCGACGCAGCGCGATGATGACGGGCTCGCGCTGTCGTCACGCAACATCTATCTGGATGAGGCGCAGCGGGCAGCAGCGGTGGCCTTGCCGCGCGCGCTCGGCGTGGCGGCCAAGGCGATTGCGCGGGGCGATGATCCCGAAGGCGCGCTGGCAATCGCGCGCGACGCCTTGGTAACTGCGGGATTCTCGGTCGATTATGTCGAACTGGTCGATGCCGCCACGCTGGCCACAGCGACCGACCCCAGCCGCGAGCGGCGTTTGCTGGCAGCGGCGCGGATCGGCACGACCCGGCTGATCGACAACCTCGCGATTCCGCCCGCCGATCATGCCTAATGGCCGTTAACCTTTTGTTGACCCCAATCCGGCAAGGTGTTGCCGGTAGGGATGGTTAACGGGGGTTAAGAGCATGGGCAGCAGCCTGAAGAATGCGCAGTTCCTGATCGACAGCCGAATCGCCGACGCGGCGCGCGGAGACGCCGATGCGTGTTTCGACCTTGGCATGGTCTATTCGAGTGGCTCGGCCGGTATCGGCGTCGACCTGATCGAGGCGCACAAATGGTTCAACCTCGCCGCAGTCGCGGGCAGCGAGATTGCCAAGGATTGCCGCCGCGACATTGCCGAGGACATGACCGCGCGCGAAATCGCCACTGCTCAGGCGGCGGCGCGGGCGTTCCTGGTGTCCACCCAGCGCCGCGCCGCCTGATCCTTTACTCTGCGGCGACCGCCTTTTTGGGTGCCGCCTTTTTCGCGGCCGGTTTCTTGGCCGCCGGTTTCTTTGCAGCCGTCTTCGCGGCGGGCTTTTTGGCCGCTGCCTTCTTCTTGCCCTTGGCGGGTGGTGCTGCGGCGGCTCGCGCGTCGATCAGTTGCGCGGCCTCTTCAAGCGTCAGCGCATCCTTCTCGATCGATTTGGGCAAGGTCGCGTTGGTCGTGCCATCGGTGACATAGGCCCCGTAGCGGCCCTCCATCAGCTTGATCTCGGCCTCGGTGCGCGGATGCAAGCCCAGCACCTTGAGCGGGGCCTGGGCTCCACGTTGCGGCCGCCCGGCACCTGCGGCGGCTTCGGCGAGCTTCACCACCGCTGCGTTCATCCCCGTTTCGAACACATCCGCCGTCGAGCTAAGCCGCGCATATTTGCCGGCATGCTTTAGATACGGGCCATAGCGACCGATGGCCGCCGTGATGGGCTCGCCGGTTTCGGGGTGCGTGCCGATGGTGCGCGGCAGCGACAGCAGTTTCAACGCCCATTCGAGATCGAGCTCGCCAATATCTTTCGGGATCGACGCCATCTTGCGCGTCTCGCCCTCGCCGATTTGGATATAGGGGCCGAACCGTCCCGACTTGCGCTCGACCGGCAAGCCGCTTTCCGGATCATTGCCGAGCGTCTCGGGCGTGGCGTCGGCCTCGCCTTCGCCGCCGGGCTGGCCGAAGCGGCGGGTATATTTGCACTCAGGGTAATTGGAGCAGGCGACGAACGCGCCGAACTTGCCGCCGCGCAAAGCGAGCTGGCCCTTGTGGCAGAGCGGGCACAGCCGCGGATCGCTGCCATCGGCCTTGGCCGGGAAGAGATAGGGTTCGAGGAACTTGTCGAGCGCGGCGGTCACTTCGGACGGCTTTTGCTCCATGACCTCGGTCGTGCGCGGCTTGAAGTCCTTCCAAAAGGCTTCGAGCACGGCTTGCCACTGCGCGCGGCCGCCCGACACTTCGTCAAGCTCGTCCTCAAGCCCGGCGGTGAAGTCATAGCCGACATATTTCTCGAAGAAGCGTTCGAGGAACGCCGTCACCAACCGGCCCGATTCCTCGGCGAAGAAGCGGTTCTTCTCGACGCGGACATAGGCGCGGTCCTTCAGCGTCTTGATGATCGAGGCATAGGTCGATGGGCGCCCGATGCCGAGTTCTTCGAGGCGCTTGACCAGCGACGCTTCCGAGAAGCGCGGCGGCGGCTGGGTGAAATGCTGTTCGGCGGTGACGCCCAATTTGGCCGGGGCATCGCCCTCGCGCAGGCGCGGCAAGCGCTTGGCGTCTTCATCCTGCGTGTCGTCCGACCCTTCCTCGTACAGCGCGAGATAGCCGGGGAAGAGCATCACCTGGCCGGTGGCGCGCAGGGCCGTGTCGCCAGTCCCGTCGGCCAGTTCGACCGTGGTGCGCTCCAGCCGGGCCGACGCCATCTGGCTGGCGAGCGCGCGCTTCCAGATCAGATCGTACAGCCGCGCATGGTCGCCGCCGCCGGCTTTATCCTTGCTGAAATCGGTCGGGCGGATCGCCTCATGCGCTTCCTGCGCGTTCTTGGCCTTGGTCTGGTAGACGCGCGGCTTGTCGGGAACGTAGCTCGCATCATAGCGATCGGCGACGGCATGGCGCGCGGCCGAGATCGCGCTCGAATCCATCTGCACGCCGTCGGTCCGCATGTAGGTGATCGCGCCATCCTCATAGAGGCCCTGCGCGATCCGCATCGTGTGGTCGGCGGAGAAGCCGAGCTTGCGCGAGGCCTCCTGTTGCAGCGTCGAGGTGGTGAAGGGCGGTGGCGGGTTGCGCGTCGCGGGCTTCACTTCGACGGTCTGGACGGTGAACAGCCCGCTTTCGACCGCGGCCTTGGCGCGCTTGGCAGTGCCTTCCTCGCCGATCGACAGCCGATCAAGCTTCTTGCCCTCGAAGGTGACGAGGCGGGCCTGGAACGGCGTGCCGTCATGCTCCATGTCGGCGGCGACCGACCAATATTCCTGCGGGCGGAAGGCCTCGATCTCGCGCTCACGGCTGACGATCAGGCGCAGCGCGACCGACTGCACACGGCCCGCCGACTTGGCACCGGGCAGCTTGCGCCACAAAACGGGTGAGAGCGTGAAGCCGACGAGATAGTCGAGCGCACGGCGCGCGCGATAGGCGTCGATCAGATCCGTATCGAGCTCGCGCGGATGCTGCATCGCCTCGGTCACCGTCGCCTTGGTGATGGCGTTGAAGGTGACGCGCTGCACGTCCTTGGGCAGCGCCTTGCGGTTGCGGAGCACTTCCTGCACGTGCCACGAAATCGCTTCGCCCTCGCGGTCAGGGTCGGTTGCGAGGATCAGGCGGTCGGCGGTCTTGGCGAGATCGGTGATCGCCTTCAACTGCTTGGCCTTGTCGGCGTAATTTTCCCATTCCATCGCGAACCCGTCCTCGGGATCGACCGAGCCGTCCTTGGGCGGCAAGTCGCGGACATGGCCGTAGGAGGCGAGGACGCGGTAATCGCTGCCCAGATATTTCTCGATGGTCTTCGCCTTGGCGGGCGATTCGACGATGACAAGCTGCATGGGGTGATCGAGGTCCTTACGTGTACGCGCGAGGGTGGCGGGGTCTGGGGCGGCTCGTCAAGCGGGGCAGAGGCAGCACTCCTGGGCGGAGTTTCGCCCTATCCGCCCTTCTCGCCCTCGCGCAAGTGGGGTAAGCGCCCCGGCGAGGATGAAGCGGAGTGCGCGAGATGGCCCGATCCCAAACGCTGGCGACGCTTTTCGTCGCGAGCATTTCTCTCGGCGTGGCGCTCCCGGCAGCCGCGCAGCAGGTCGTCGCGCCGCAACAGGACGGGGCGACGCTGCGCGCGGCCCTTGCCCCGACCATGGCGCTTCCGGGGAAGCCGATGCCGACCGACGCCAGCGCGCTCGACGCGATGTTCGGCCAGCGCGACTGGACCCGGCTCGCCGCGCGGCTCCATTCCGCGCGTAGCGCGCCACAGACTCTGCTCGACATGAACTGGGAGCAGAAGCGCATCTATGACGGTGCCGGCTTCCTTATCTCTTATGCCTATATGAACGACCTGTGGCGCATGGGGGCATCATTGCCGCCGCAGAACGGGGCGGGCCTGCAACAGACCGCAGCGATGATGTTTCTGTACAGCCTGGATTTGACCGTGATCGACGGGCCGAAATGCGCCGATGTGACCGCTGCGGGCCACCGGCGTGAGCAATTGTCCGCACAAAACCCGGCATTGGTCGCGTACATCAAGACATTGTCGCGCGCCGAGCGGATGAAGCTCGGGACGATCTCGCTGTCGATCGAGGCGGCGACGGCGGCGCTGCGCCCCAATGATGAGATCCTGTGCAGCGGCGGCCTGTCGGAGATGCAGGCAGGCCTCAAGGCGCAGGGTAACACGCCATTGCCGCAAGTGCCGAACGCGCCGGGCACGATCGGCAAAAGCTATGCCGTTCCTTCGGCACCGGGGTATGCGCCGCAGTTCGTTGCGGAGAGTGTCTGGCGGCCGAAACAAACCGAAGCGCGCGCTGCCATGCCGAAGGCGTTGACGCGGATGCTGACTTTGCCAACCGATTCGCAGCCACCAGTGTCGGCAAAATAGCCGCCGACGCGCTTACACCAGCGCCACCCGCCCCCCGGCGTGCCGTTCCAACCGCCCGGCCAGTTCCAGTTCGAGCAGCACCGTCTGCACGATCGCCGGGCTGTGTCCCGACTGGCGGATCAGTTCGTCGATCGCTACCGGCACCGGGCCAAGCAGATCGCGCACGTCGCGGCGTTCGGCGTCGCTCGCATCTTCGGGCGGGGGTGCGCGGAAGCTGTCGCGGCTGGTGCGGACCATGCGCTGGTCGATCGGGCGCACCGTTTCCAGCACATCGGCGGCGGATTGCACCAGCGTCGCGCCGTCGCGGATCAGTCCGTTGCACCCCTGCGCGCGCGGATCGAGCGGGCTGCCGGGGACGGCCATCACCTCGCGGCCCAGTTCGGCGGCAAGGCGCGCGGTGATGAGCGACCCCGATTTGGGTGCGGCCTCGACCACCACGGTGCCAAGCGACAGCCCGGCGATGATGCGGTTGCGATAGGGAAAGTGGCGCGCGCGCGGCTCGGTGCCGGGCGGTTGCTCGGCGATGAGCAAGCCGTCGCTGGCGATCCGCTCCTGTAGCGCTGCGTTCTCCGGGGGATAGACGACGTCGATGCCGCCGGCGATCACGGCGATCGTGCCCGTCTCGATCGATCCGACATGCGCGGCGGTGTCGATGCCGCGCGCCAGGCCCGAGACGATGCTCACCTCCTCGCGCCCAAGCTCTGCCGCAAGCTGCCGCGCGAAGCGGCACGCCGCTGCGGAAGCATTGCGCGCGCCGACCATCGCAATCGAAAGCCGCGTGAGCAGATCGGTCTGCCCGCGCACGATCAGGGCCGGTGGCGCATCGTCGAGTTCAGCGAGCATGGCCGGATAATCGGGGTCGTCAAGGAACAGGTGTCGCGCACCGAGGCGCGCCACCAGCGCCAGTTCGCGCTCGGCCAGCGCGACCGGTGCCAGCACTGGCGGCTTCCCGCCGCCGCGCGCGGCGAGTTGCGGCACGGCGTCGAGCGCGGCCTCAGCGCTGCCGAAGCGCGTGATCAATTGGGCGTAGGTGACCGGGCCGATCTGCGCGGTGCGGATCAGGCGCAAGCGGGCGATTGCCCGGCGCGCGTGATCCACCGCCTCAGCCATGTTTCCGGCCGACGCGCGGTTCGGTGCCGCTGATCAGGCGATCGATATTCTCGCGGTGCTTCCACAGCACGAGCAAAGCGAGCGCGAGCAGCAGCAGAACCAGGTCGAACCGACCGAGAAAGGCCGCGCTGAGTGGCGCGGCCACCGCCGCCGTCATGCCGGCAAGCGAGGAAATGCGCAGCAGCGCCAGCATCGCGATCCACACCACCGCGTAAACCAGGCCAATCGGCCAATGCAGCGCCAGCACCACGCCGAGCAGCGTCGCCACGCCCTTGCCGCCACGGAAGCGCAGCCACACCGGATAGAGGTGGCCAAGGAACACCGCCGCCGCCGCAACCACACCGGTTTCGCCCAGATAGTGATCGGCGATCCACACCGCGACGAAGCCCTTCGCCGCATCGAGCAGCAGCGTCGCCGCCGCCAGCCCCTTGCGCCCGGTGCGCAGCACGTTGGTCGCGCCGATATTGCCCGACCCGATCTGCCGCAAATCGCCCGCGCCCGCCATGCGCGTGAGCAGCACCCCGAACGGAATCGACCCGAGCAGATAGCCGAGCACCAGCGCCGCCGCTGGTGCTTGCCAGAGATAGTCGGTCGGCACGTGAAATCCCCCTTTGGTCGATGTGAACATAGCGTGCACACGGCCCGTCGCCACAATCTCCATCAAGCCGGTTTTGTCAAATGCGCTGATCGCGTTATGGGGGCGTTATGGATCAGCGACCCGTGTTGTTTTTTGATTCCGGGGTTGGCGGCTTGTCGGTGCTCGGCGCGGCGCGGGCGTTGCTGCCGCAGATGCCGGTGGTCTATGTCGCGGATTCGGCGGGCTTTCCCTATGGTACCAAGACCGAGCGCGAGATCGCCGCGCGCGTGCCCGCGTTGCTCGGGCGGCTTGCCGAACGCTATCAGCCGCGCCTGATCGTGATCGCGTGCAACACAGCCTCGACGATTGCGCTGGCCACGGTACGCGAGGCGCTCGATCTGCCGGTGGTCGGCACCGTGCCCGCGATCAAGCCCGCCGCGCTGCTCAGCCAGACGCGCGTGATCGGCGTGCTCGGCACCGATGCCACGGTGCGCCAGCCTTATGTCGATGATCTGGCCGCGCGCTTTGCCGGGGATTGCACGGTGTTGCGCCACGGTTCGGCCGAACTGGTCGCGCTCGCCGAAGCCAAATTGCACGGGACGCCCACCGATCCGGCGCGCTATGCCGCGATCCTGGACGGGTTGTTCGGGCAAGCGGGCGGCGCGCGCATCGATACGATCGTCAATGCCTGCACGCATTTTCCGCTGGTGGCGGACGAACTGGCGGCGGCGGCACCGCATCCGGTGCGCTTCGTCGATGGCAGCGCCGGAATCGCGCGGCGGATCGCGCATCTGACCGAGGGGCAGAGCTGGCCGGATAGCCCGGGCGAGGGGCGGGCGGTGTTCACCGCGCGCGACGCCGGAATCGATCGGCTGGCCCCGGCGCTCGCCAGTTTCGGGCTCACGCGACTTGATGCTCTGTGAGTGATACGTAACATCACTTAGATCGGGGAAAGTCACTGGAAATCGGCGGGATGCAGGCGTAGGGGCCGGATATGGACGTAGACTCACCGCATCCCGGGGTCGATTACTCCCGGATTTTCGCGCAGGCGATCGACCGCCTGCATGTCGAAGGGCGTTATCGCGTCTTTATCGACATCCTGCGCAACAAAGGGGCCTTCCCCAATGCGCGGTGTTTTGCCGGGCATAACGGCCCCAAGCCGATCACGGTGTGGTGTTCGAACGATTATCTGGCGATGGGCCAGCACCCGGATGTGATCGCGGCGATGGAATTTGCGCTGCACGATGTCGGTGCCGGTTCGGGCGGCACGCGCAATATCGGCGGCAACACGCATTATCATGTCGATCTGGAAGGCGAGCTGGCCGATCTGCATGGCAAGGAAGGCGCATTGCTGTTCACCAGCGGCTATGTCTCGAACGAGGCCACGCTGGCGACGCTGGCCAAGGTGCTGCCCGGCTGCATCATCTTCTCGGACGAACTCAACCATGCTTCGATGATTGCGGGCATCCGCAATTCGGGCTGCGAAAAGCACGTCTTCCGTCACAACGACCTGGCACATCTCGAGGAACTGCTGGCGGCGGCCGATCCGGCGGCACCCAAGCTGATTGCCTTCGAAAGCGTCTATTCGATGGATGGCGACGTGTCGCCGATCGCCGAGATTTGCGATCTGGCCGATACATATCATGCGTTGACCTATCTCGACGAAGTCCATGCGGTGGGCATGTACGGCCCACGCGGCGGCGGCATTTCGGACCGCGATGGCGTGGCCCACCGGCTGACCATCATTGAGGGCACGCTCGGCAAGGCGATCGGCGTGATGGGCGGCTATATCAGCGCTGACCAGACGATCATCGACGTGATCCGCTCTTATGCGCCGGGCTTCATCTTCACCACCTCGCTGTCGCCGGTGCTGGTGGCGGGTGCGCTGGCGAGCGTGCGGCATTTAAAAGCATCGAGCGTCGAGCGCGACGGCCAGCAAGCCGCCGCCACGATGCTGAAGATGCTGTTTGCAGACGCCGGTTTGCCAGTGATGAACTCGACCACGCACATCGTGCCGCTGATGGTGGGCGATCCGGTCAAGGCCAAGAAAATCAGCGACATTCTGCTCGCCGAATATGGCGTGTATGTGCAGCCGATCAATTACCCGACCGTGCCGCGCGGCACCGAGCGGCTGCGCTTCACCCCGGGCCCCGCGCATGACGAAGCGATGATGCGCGAACTGACCGGAGCGCTGGTCGAAATCTGGAGCCGCCTGGAATTGCGCAAGGCGGCCTGACGCCCGACCGGGAACCGCGACGCCGCTGACCCGTTACGCCCCCCACATCAGGGAGACGGTATCATGGGTAAAGGGTGTATCTTGTGGCTGCTGGGTGTTCCAATCCCGGTCATTCTGCTGCTGTGGCTGGTGTTTCACCACTAATTTTCGGTGCCGCGCGCGGGCCTGGTGCCGTGCGCGCGGCCACCGCCTGCCGTTTAGAACAGCCCGAGCAGGAGCGTCAGCCCGCCGAGCCCGAGCGATAACGGAAGGCGCAGGCTCATCCACCACGGCGGCGTCAGCTTGCGCTGGTTCAACGCCACGTCGACCGCGAGCGCCGCGACCAGCGCGACGCCTAGTACGAGCAGCGACGGGCCCGGCCACGGATCGCCCAGCGCCCATGGCACGGCGGAGGCAAGGGCGATCAACGAGGGCGTGACGGCAGCGACCCACAGCCATTCGGGCGGGTTTGCGTGGCTGGCACCGATGCCCCACCATATCCCACCCAGAAAGCTGAGGATGATCGCTGCATACGCATAGCCGAGCGCGAGCGCATTGAAGCGATGCGCGGTGTCACCACTTAGCACCACGGCAGCGACGGCAATTTGCGGCAGCAGCCCGGCCAGGCCCAGCCAGCGCGGCAGGGGTGGCGGTGTCAGGCGGCACCTCTGGTGATGCGCCCCGACCAGGCATAGCCGCGATATAAAGCGGTAAATTGCGGGGTGCCGCCAATCTCGCTGGCAATTTCGATCAAGGCCGGCTGCAAGGCGGCACGCGGTGCCACGTCGAACTTTGCCAGCCATGCGAACAGCAGTGTCTTGAACGCGCCCGGCAATCCCTCCTGCTGCCCGAAATCGACCACATCGAGGCGCCCTGCCGGGGCGAGTTTGACGGCGGCTTCGCGGATCGCTTCATGCCAGCCGGGGATCATCGACAGCGTATAGCTCTGGAAGATGCGGTCGAAGGTCGCGGTGCCGAACAGCGTCTCGGCGTTGAAGGCGGTGGCATCGCCTTGCGCGAGCACGATCCGGTCGGAAAGGCCTGCCTTGGCGACCTTGGCGCGCGCCGTCTGCAGCATCGCTTCCGAAATATCGATGCCGTAGAAGCGCGCATCGGGCCAACGCCGGGCCGCCGCGATCAAGTTGCGCCCAGTGCCGCAGCCGATTTCCAGCACGCTGCCGCCGGGCGGCGGCGCGATGCCTTCGATCAGCGCATCGCGTCCGAGCAGATAATATTTGCGGGTCAGATCATAGATATGGCGCTGCGACCGATAGATCGCATCCATATGTCCGGCATGGCCCGTGTCGATCGAGGCTGCGTTCATCCGAGCACGTAGAGATGGACGCCGCCGTAAATCGAGGAGCGGTCGCGCTTGGTATAATCGAGCGACTCCTCGGCGCGGT
The DNA here is from genome assembly GCF_017875905.1 of Sphingomonas sp. PL20. Lineage (NCBI taxonomy): Bacteria > Pseudomonadati > Pseudomonadota > Alphaproteobacteria > Sphingomonadales > Sphingomonadaceae > Sphingomonas > Sphingomonas sp. PL20. The sequence continues at coordinate 4,512,311 of NZ_JAGINH010000002.1, forward strand.
AGGTCCATTTGCCCAGGATCGCATCGGGCACGCGGCCGGGCAGGATGCTGGGCTCGCCCGCCGTGCGGAACAGCACGCGCGCGCCGGGCTTGGCGGTACGCGTGATTTCGCTCCACAAATCGGTCAACTGTTCGTCGGTCATCCAATCCTGCGCGTCGAGCAGGATATAGCGGTCGAGCGAGGCATCGCCGTGCGTGCGCAGATAATCGGTGAAGTTGGTGTGGCGCACCTCGATCCGGCTCGCGCGCTCGACAATCTCGGCATAATGCTCGCGCTGGAGATAGGGCGGCAACGGTGCCGAGGGCCCTTGGCCATAGCCGCGGCCAAAGGCCTGCCACGCGAAATAATTGTCCTTGATGTCGAAATCGCAGGCGAGCTTTTCGAGCCGTTCGCGCAGCACCACCGCCATTTTCTCGTCGCCAGCCAGCGCTTCATATTGCGCGGGCGGAATGCCGAGGCCGAACAGCGAGGCGGGCTGATCGGTGATCCACTTGACGAAGCCCTTGTCGAAGAAGGGCGCGAATTCGCGGTCGAAAATCTCGCGCTGTTCCTCGATCGACTGCGCCTTGAGCAGGATCTTGGGGTTCACGCCGTTCAGCCGCGCGAGCAGATGCGCCACGCCGATGAAATTGCCGAGCAGGCCGCGCTTGTAGACGTTCTTGGCGAAACCGCTGATCCGCCGCCGGCCGATGATGTCGCGGCCTTCCCAATATGCCAGCGTCGTCTCGTCGAGATGCGGGCGGATATAGGTGCGATAGGCGAGCACGTTGGCGCGGCTATTGGCCTGGGCGAAGAAGCGGTGAAAGGCATCGTAATCGGGCAGATGCCGCGCCGCGACCAGTTTCAGCTTGTTGAGCGCGATGTGCGCGGTGTTGAGGTCGACCGCGGTGATCGCACGCGGATTGGCGGTGAGATAGCTCAGCACGTTGCACCCGCCCGAGGCGATCGTGACGACATGCGAATCCGGCGTGATCGCCAGCGCTTCCATGTCGACCGCCGGATCTTCCCAGATCTGGGCGTAGACCAGGCCGCGAAAGGCGAAGGTGAAGGCGCGTTCGAGCAGCCCTTGCTTGGAGAGATGTTTGTGCTGATGCACGGCGCTCCGAACCGCGCGATTCTTTGCAGCGGTCTTGCGGGGGCGATCCTGAGGCGGTCGAATGGCAAGGGCCATGGCAAGCTTCTCCGGCCGGACATCGCGTTGTGGAAAAGACGCAGGCGGCAGCCGTGCGTTACGACGATCCGGTGACGCTTCCATGACGCGCTTGTGGCGAAATGAAAAGGACCTGCCGACGCGGGGGGCGTCGGCAGGTCTGTTTTTGCAACCACTCGCCGCAAAGGAGGGGACCCGGCGAGCGGTCTTTGTGTCCCCTGCGGAACGGGGACAGTCTATTATACGCGCGAACGCAGCGCCGGGATGCGACGCTGCACAGAATTTTTACGGCAGCATCACGGTGTCGATGACATGGATCACACCGTTGGACTGCATCACATTGGCGATGGTGATCCGTCCGGTATGGCCCTTGGCGTCGGTGATGCTCCAGCCGCGCCCCGCTTTTGCGAAGGTCAGCGTTCCGCCCTGGACGGTGGTATAGGTGGCCTTGCCGCCATGCGCCTGCGCGGCGGCAGCGATGTCGGCGGCGGTCACCCGGCCGGGGACGACATGATAGGTCAGCACGGCGGTCAGCGTCGGCTTGTTTTCCGGCTTCAGCAAGGTCGCGACCGTGCCCTTGGGCAGCTTGGCGAAGGCGGCGTTGGTCGGGGCGAAGACGGTGAACGGCCCCGGACCAGACAGCGTCTCGACCAGGTCAGCGGCCTTGACGGCGGCGACCAGCGTGGTGTGGTCCTTCGAATTGACGGCATTTTCGATAATGTTCTTGGTCGGATACATGGCGGCACCGCCGACCATCGGGTTGGTCTGGGCGGAAGCGAGCGATCCTGCGCTCATCGCGACGGCGGCTGCGGCGATCGCGGTACGGAAGATGCGGGTCATAAGCGTTTCTCCTGCGGGTGCGCCCGGCATGGACGCGGCGGAGATACGGGGCAGCCCGCTCGATGGATGCACTCAGACGCGCGAAAGAACGCCTTTGGCGACGACAGGGCCGGTTGGCAGGCCAGTCGGTGACCCACCGACCGGTTCGACCGTAACGGCAAGCACCGCGCCCGCCGCAATACGCTGCCGGTTTTCGGGACGCAGCGTTAGTGCGGTCGCCCCCTGGGTACGCAAGACGCCCAGTGAATGCGGCGTGCCGTCGGCCGGGATCACCCACAATTCCGCGCTATGGTCGGCACTGGTCAGGCTCGCCTCGGTCAAGCGGATCGTCCCCGCAGTCTTGTCATAGACCGCCGTGACCGGGGTGCCTTTGCCCTCCGGCGTGATCGAGGCGACCAGCGTGGGGGCGAGCGGCGCGACTGACGGTGCGGGCTGCGGCGGCGATAGGGGCGCGAGCGGGCGCGTGACCAGCACGATGAGCAACGCCGCTGCCGCAATGCTCGACAGCGCGGCCACGCCGGGCCAGATCGCGCTCCGCGGACGCGGCTTGGCGATCAGGTTCGCAACCGGTGCTGCCGGTGCCTGATCGAGCGAGCGCTCAATGCGCGCGAGAATATCGGGGGCCGCGATCGCGGGCCATTGGTCGAACCACGGTGCCAGATGCCCGCGCCAGCGCTCGACCTCGCGCGCGAAATCGGGGTCGGCGAGGACGCGGCGGAGCGCGACGGCGCGCTCCTCGCCATCCAGCACGCCGAGCGCGAGTTCGGCCGCCGTCATGTCCGGCGCTTCGTCGAGACCATCGGGACCGACGCCTTCAGGAGGGGGCAGGTCGCTCATCCCTCAAGGCACTCCTTCAATTTGGCGAGGCCGCGCCGCACCCAGCTCTTCATCGTGCCAAGCGGGATCGACTGGCGCTCGGCCAGTTCGGCATAGGTTACGCCGTCGAAAAAGGCGGTGCGGATCGCGTCGCGCTGGCGCGCCTCGAGGCCTTGCAGGCAACCGTGCAACAGGTCGCTGGCTTCGTCCTGCAGCATCGTCTCGCTCGCCAGCGGTGCCGTGTCGATCACCGGCGGCGCATCCTCGATCGGCGTGGCGCGGCGGATCTTCTGCGCGCGCTGCCAGTCGATCGCACGGTTGCGCGCGATCGTGGCGAGCCACGTGATCGGGCTGGCGCGCAGCGGGTCATAGGCACCGGCGCGCCGCCAAATCGTCAGATACACATCGTGCAACACGTCTTCCGCTGCCTGCCTTTCGCCGCAGATACGGTAGCAGACGCCAAATAGTTTCGCCGAGGTGAGCGCATAGAGATCGCGAAAAGCGGCGCGGTCCTCCTCGCCGGTGCGCACCAGCGCGTCCACCAGCCGCGCACGCGCCACCGCCTCTGGCGAGGGCGTGCCGGATGGAGCCGGAGCGTCGAGCGGGTGATCGGTCACGGGGGCAGTGCCTAGCTTGGCGCGCGGTCCACGGCAATATCGGCGTGCGATTGCGGTGTCGGTGCGTGCGCTTGGGTGTGGCAATCGCGCGCGGGCTTGGCTAAGGGCACGCCATTCCGCTTCACCTTTTGGGAGCGCGCCCGCTTTGCGCATCGCCATCGCCTCCGATCACGCCGCCTTTGCGTTAAAGGCCACGCTTGCCGCATGGCTTGCCGCCGAGGGGCATGACGTGCTCGATCTCGGCCCGGACAGCGACGCGCGCGTCGATTATCCCGATTTCGGCTTCAAACTGGCCGAGGCCGTCGCCTCCGGTGCCGCCGAGCGCGGCGTTGCCCTGTGCGGATCGGGCATCGGTATTTCGATCGCGGTCAATCGCCATCCGGCGCTGCGCTGCGCGCTTGTCTCCGAACCGCTCTCCGCCGCCCTTGCGCGCGAGCATAACGATGCCAATGTCGTCGCGCTCGGCGCGCGGCTGACGGGTGAGGATATGGCCAAGGCCTGTATCACCGCGTTCCTGACCACCGATTTTGCCGGTGGCCGCCATCAATCACGCGTCGAAAAGCTCGGCGCACCGTCCTTTGCGCCAGTTACAAGTGGGAATCCGGCATGAGCACCAATCCAACAGAGCTTCACGACGTCCAGCCCGACGGCTTTTTCACGCGCGGCCTGGCCGAAGCGGACCCGGCGGTGTTCGGCGGAATTCGCCATGAGTTGACGCGCGAGCAGACGCAGATCGAACTCATCGCCAGCGAAAACATCGTGTCGAAAGCGGTGCTGCAGGCGCAGGGCAGCGTCTTCACCAACAAATATGCCGAAGGCTATCCGGGCAAGCGTTATTATCAGGGTTGCCACCCGTCGGACGAAGTCGAGACGCTGGCGCTCGAGCGCGCCAAGCAGTTGTTCGGCTGTTCCTATGCGAACGTTCAGCCGCATTCGGGCGCGCAGGCCAATGGCGCGGTGCTGCTGGCGCTGGTCAAGCCCGGCGAGACGATCCTGGGCATGAGTCTCGATGCCGGTGGTCACCTGACGCACGGCGCGCGCGCGGCGATGTCGGGCAAGTGGTTCAACGCCGTGCAGTACGGCGTCGATCCGGTCACGCATTTGATCGATTTCGACGAAGTGGCCAAGCTGGCGCGCGAGCATAGCCCCAAGCTGATCATCGCGGGCGGCTCGGCCTACCCACGCCAGATCGATTTCGCCAAGTTCCGCGAAATTGCCGATGAAGTCGGCGCTTATTTCATGGTCGATATGGCGCATTTCGCCGGGCTGGTCGCAGCGGGCCTCCATCCCTCGCCCTTCCCGCACGCCCACATCGCCACCACCACCACGCACAAGACGCTGCGCGGGCCGCGCGGCGGCATGATCCTCAGCGATGACGAGGCGCTGGGCAAGAAGCTCAACTCGGCGGTGTTTCCGGGCCTGCAGGGCGGCCCGCTGATGCACGTGATCGCGGCGAAGGCGGTCGCCTTCGGCGAGGCGCTGCAGCCGGGGTATAAGAGCTACATCGCCGCCGTGATCGAGAATGCCAAGGTGCTGGCGGCAACGCTCAAGGAGCGCGGCGCGGAGGTCGTTTCGGGCGGCACCGACACGCATCTCGCCTTGATCGACCTGACCCCGCTCGGTGTGACCGGCAAGGATGCCGATGAAGCGCTGGAACGCGCCGGCATCACTTGCAACAAGAACGGCATCCCCAACGATCCGCTGCCGCCGACCAAGACCAGCGGCATCCGCGTCGGCAGCCCGGCGGGCACGACGCGCGGCTTTGGCCCCGCCGAATTCCGCGAAATCGGCAATATGGTCGCCGACGTGCTCGATGGCCTGCGCAAGAATGGCGAGCAAGGCGATGCGCAGGTCGAGGCCAATGTGCGTGAGCGCGTGCTGGCTTTGTGCGCGCGCTTCCCGATCTATCCGGAAGGGGTGTGATTTGCGCTGTCCGTTCTGCGGCCATGAAGACAGCCAAGTAAAGGATTCGCGCCCGACCGAAGATGCGGGCGCAATCCGGCGACGGCGGCAATGCGAGGCCTGCGGCGCGCGTTTCACCACCTTCGAGCGCATTCAACTGCGCGAATTGACGGTGTTGAAGAGCGAGGATGCGGGCGGCGGTTTCAAACGCGAGCCGTTCGACCGTGAGAAGCTGTTGCGCTCGGTCTCGATCGCCGCGCGCAAGCGCCCGATCGAGGCGGCGCAGCTCGAAAAGCTGGTCTCGGGCATTCAGCGCCAGCTCGAGACGCTGGGCGAAAATGAAGTGCGCTCGGGCAAGATCGGGGAAATGGTGATGGAGGGGCTGAAGGGCCTCGATTCGGTCGCCTATATTCGCTTTGCCAGCGTTTATAAGGACTTCCGCGAAGCGCGCGATTTCGAGGAATTTGCCGGTACGGTGAGCGAGGTCGGCAAGGGGTGAGCACGCCTGCGATCATTCCACCGCCCGTGCTCGTTCTCGTCCGCCCACAGCTTGGTGAAAATATCGGCAAGGCCGCGCGCGCCATGCTCAATTTCGGGCTGGTCGAGATGCGGCTGGTGTCCCCGCGCGACGGCTGGCCCAACCCCAGCGCAGGCCCCGCCGCGAGCGGTGCCGATGTCGTGCTGGAAGAGGCGCAGGTGTTCGAAACCGTGTCCGAGGCCGTGTCCGATTGCAGCCATGTCTATGCGACCACGGTGCGCAAACGCGGCGTGACCAAGCCGGTGGTAACGCCCGAGGGGGCGGCGCGCGCGATCCATGCCGGTCCGGGCCGATCGGCGATTTTGTTCGGGCCGGAGCGTTCCGGCCTGGAAACCGACGATATCGCGCTGGCGCGGACCATCATCACCGTGCCGATCAACCCGGAATTCGGATCGCTCAATCTGGCGCAAGCGGTGATCCTCATCGCCTATGAATGGTCGAAGGCCGAACGCCTGGCGAGCCCGCCGCACGTCGATCTGCCGCCGCCGGCATTGCAGGAAGAGCTGGACGGGATGATCGCACAGCTCGACGCGATGCTCGCCGAGACCGATTTCTTCTTCCCGCCCGAACGCACGCCGGTGACGCGGCGCACCTTGCGCACCCTGCTGACCAAGCCCGGCTGGTCGGCGCAGGAAGTGCGCACCGTGCGCGGCGTGCTCAGCGCACTGGCAGGGAAACAGCCGCGGGGAAGGTAAGCGCGCGGCACAGATTATTCTGCTTTGACGGCATCTTGCGGGCTGGTTACACCGGCGCATCGCTCACGTCGGAGATCTTCATGCTGGTCCGTTCTGCCTCGATGATGGCTGCCATCGCGCTTGTTGCGTCCCCGGTGCTTGCCCAAACCTCCGCTGAGGGAACGTCGTCGACTCCTACGCCGACGGCAAAGCCCGGCAAGCCGCCCAAGCCGCGCAAAATTTGCCGTTCGGAGGCAACGACCCCGTCGCGGATACGGTCCAGCGTCTGCAAAACGGCAGAGGAATGGGCGCGCGAAGAGGGCGGCGGCGATCATATAGCTGGCGTTTTCGGCCGTTAAATCTCGGCAGCGGACGGCGGTCGGCATCCCGATCGCCGGTTCGCTGAACGTGCTCGGCGTTGCGAGGCCTCGATAGCGGTGCCTACCCGCGACATCGCGCAGGAGGCTCGCCACCGCCATGATTATGGATCGAGGAATCTCGATCTATATCATGGCGGCGTGGCCCGTCAGCGCCGATCGAACGCCACGAGTTCATAGGCGATTGACGCCTCGACCAAGCGTTCCCACAGATCGGCGATGACGCTCTCGGGAATCCCTGCGGCGCGCGCCTCGGCGCACGCATTCGCAATGACTTGCGCCTTGCGCCCCTCGTCACGCACTGCGCCGCGTTCGGGTTTGATCCGCGCCGCTGCGTCCATATAGGCAAAGCGCTGGGCGAGCAGCGCGATCAGCGCGCGGTCGACATGGTCGACGCCGGCGCGGACCTCCGCCATATTGGTGCAATCGGGGCCGGGGAGGATCGCGTTCGTCATGCGCTCCCCCTTGGCGAGCCGCGGCGCGCCTGTCCAGCTTGACTCATGCGACCGGTGCCGCTAACCGCCCGCCTTCGCATTTGGCCCCACACCCCGGTGAAGTGGTGGCCCTGCCCGCATCCCTTACAGGTTCGGATAGAGCGATACCGGGTATCGATCGCAGGCGCAGGCAGGCGGTCTTGTCACGAAGCATTTGCCAAGGAATATCTCATGTCGAAGCGTTCATCCGCAAAGTACAAGCTCGATCGCCGCATGGGCGAGAACATTTGGGGTCGCCCCAAATCGCCCGTCAACAAGCGTGAATACGGCCCCGGCCAGCACGGCCAGCGCCGCAAGGGCAAGGTCAGCGACTTCGGCATCCAGCTGCGCGCCAAGCAGAAGCTCAAGGGCTATTATGGCGACGTGACCGAGAAGCAGTTCCGCGCGTGCTACACCGAAGCCGCACGCATGAAGGGCGATACCGGCCAGAATCTGATCGGCCTGCTCGAGCAGCGTCTCGACATGATCGTCTATCGCGCCAAGTTCGCGCCGACCGTGTGGGCTGCGCGTCAGCTCGTTTCGCACGGCCATGTCCGCGTCAACGGTGTGAAGTGCAACATCGCATCGCGTCGCTGCTTCGTCGGTGACGAGATCACGCTCGGCACCAAGGCCAAGGAAATGGCGCTGGTGCTCGAAGCGCAGCAGCTCGCCGAGCGCGAAATTCCCGATTATGTCGCTCCGGACGGCGCGGCCAAGGTCACCTTCACGCGCGTTCCGACGCTCGACGAAGTGCCCTATCCGGTGAAGATGGAACCGAACCTGGTCGTCGAATTCTACAGCCGCTGAGGCGAGGCTCCAGCGAAGCTGGAGCCAGCCACGGTCAGAGGCTCGGTCGGCGGTGCCAAAGCACCGTCCGACGACGTGGCTTTGCCACGGCGCGATCCGAAACAAGAAGGGCGGCCCCGCGGGGCCGCCCTTCTTCGTTTATTTGATCCCCATTTTCTCGCGCAGGAAGGCGTCGCTGCGGTCGAGCATAGCGATGCGCGCCTCGCTGTCGTCGAGCTGGTGCGCAAGGCCCTTGAACTCGATCAGCTCGACCGATTTGCCCGCGCCGCGCAAGCGCGCGGCCATCAGGCGCGATTCGCCGATGCCGACATTCTGGTCCATGTCGCCGTGGAACAGCAGCACCGGCGCGGCGATCCGCCCGGCATTCTGCGCGGGCGAGCCCTCTGCGACGTGCGGCCCTTTGCCGATGAAGGTATCGACCAGCTTGAAGTCCATGTAATTGTCATGCTCGTGCCGCAGCGTGTCGAGATCGGTGACGGGCGCGATCGCGACGATCGCCTTGAACAGATTGGGATCGAGCACGGCCGATTGCAGCGCGGCGTAACCGCCATAGGACCAGCCGACGATCGCCAGCGTGTTGGGTGCGGCAATGCCCTGCTTCACCAGCCAGCGGCCGCCGTCATTGACGTCGCCAATCGCGGTGCGCCACGATTTGAAGCCGTTTTCGCGGAACCAGCTTTCGCCATAGCCGGTCGAGCCGCGATAATTGGGCTGGAGCACGGCATAGCCGCGTGCGGCGAAGAACTGAACGAGCCAGTCGAACCCCCATTCGTCCCGGTCGCCGGGGCCGCCATGCGGCATCACGATCGCCGGGAGATTCGTGCCGTTCTTGCCCACTGGCAAAGTGAGATAGGCGGGGATCGGGGTGCCGTCTGCGGCGGGGAAGGTTACCGCCTTGACTGGCGCGAGCGTTACCCCGTCGAGTTGCGGGCGGACGTGCAGCAATCCGCCAAGCTGGTGGGTCTTCTTGTCGAACAGCATATATTCGCCGGGGTCGACATCGCTGCCGGCCCACAGCAGCAGCATGGATTCGTCGGCGCTGGCATCGACGAACTGGATCAGCGGGCGCTGGGGGATCGCTTTGGCCAGGCTGGTGCCGAGCTTCTTGAGTTCGGGATCAAAGAATTCGGTCTTGCGGCGATCGGTGACGTAGCTGACGCCGACGACGCGGTGCTGCCGCCCGATGCGGACGAGGCCACCTAGGTCGACATCGGGCCTGGCATAGACCAGATCGCGCTTGAGCGTGCCGTCGAGCGCGATCTTGAACAGTGCGCGGCGGCCGTCCTGCACGTCAAAGCCATAGGCAATGTTGAGCGTGGGATCGACCGCATAAGGATCAAATCCGCTGACGGTCTGCGCATCCCCGGTGACGGTGCCGAGCGGAGACCAGCCGGTCGAATCGGCCTTGCGGTAGAGATAGTCGATATGAGTCGCGCTATAGCCCGCGCTGGTGGGGCGCAGGCCGATGATGCGGACCTTGCCGCGCCCGTCGGAGATATATTCGCGCGCGGTCGGGCGTGGTGGTTCGATCGTCTGACGGCGCAGCGTGACCGGATCGACGCGCTCTACGCCAAGCCCTTCGGCCGAGACCGCCAGATTGGTGCCGGTCGTCACGGAGGGCACGAACTGGCGTGTCATCAGCACAGCATTCCCGCTAGCGTCACCTTGCCAGTCGATGATGCGGCCGCCATCCTGCATGATGCCAAGCGCGTCGTAGGACGGCGCGGCGCTCAGCGTCTTCAAATCCTTGCCGTCCACCCCGACAGTGACGAGCCTGTCGAAACCGACGATGTCGCGCACGCGACCTGCGGTGAAGCTGAGTCCGCAGATCAGGCGATCGTTGCTGCTCCATTCGCAATAATCGATTTGCTCCTTCTCGCCGGCCGAAGCGAACAACGGAAGCGGGGGCTCCGCACTGTCGATCGTGTACACCATGGCGCGCGTGCCGCGCTTGGCATCGGCGAGGAGCACGACGAAACGCTTGCCGTCTGGGGACAGGCTGATCTGCTCGATCGCCGCGCGCGCACCGAAGCGGGTGGCAGCATCGCTGGCAGCGTCGACCGGCGCGGCGGTGGCGAGCAGGGTCGCCAGCACAAGATTGCGTGTCATCATGTCCAAAATTCTCCCCTTAAGTACGCACGATAAGGAGATCACGCGCGCCTGCAAGACCCAGCGCACCGGTTGCGCGCACCGCGTGACGATGCCAGTACAGGCCACGCCGAAGCTGGGGAGTGCGCGCCGATGACCGTGTTCAGAATGATCACCTTGGGCATTCTGGTCGCCGCAGCACCGACCCATGCCGAGCCGGCACGGTCACTCGCGCCGATCAGCGTCGAGACGCTGAAGGACGTCACCAAGACGCTCTCCTCCGATGCGTTCGAGGGGCGCAAGCCGACCACGGCGGGGGAGACCAAGGCGACCGACTATATTGTCGAGCGCTTCAAGGCGGCGGGGCTCAAGCCCGGCAACAATGGCGGGTGGTTTCAGGATGTCCCGCTGGTCGAACTGACCGCGAAGAATGTGACACCGCTAAGCTTCTCCGGCGGCAAGGCCCCGGTCAGCCTCGCCTATCGCAGCGATGTTGTGATCGCCAGCTATCGCGTGACGCCCCGCATCGAGATCAAGGACAGCCCGGTGGTGTTCGTCGGCTACGGCATCACCGCGCCCGAGCGCGGCTGGGATGATTATGCGGGCGTCGATGTGAAGGGCAAGACCGTCCTGATCCTGGTCAACGATCCCGACTGGCAGACGCCAACCAACCAGGGCCTCTTCGAGGGGCGCGCGATGACCTATTATGGCCGCTGGCCCTACAAGTTCGAGGAAGCCGCGCGCCACGGGGCTACTGCTGCGATCATCGTGCACGAGACGGCACCTGCGGCTTATGGCTGGGGTGTGGTGCAATCGAGCTGGACCGGGCCGCAATTGGAACTGGACGAAGCGGGCGACCACGCCGACCAGAGCCAGGCGATCGGCTGGATGCAATTGGCCAAGGCGCGCGAGCTGTTCGCGAGCGCGGGCCAGGATTTCGATGCGCTGAACGCGGCGGCCAAGGTCAAGGGCTTCAAGGCGGTTCCGCTGGGCGTCACCGCCTCGGTGTCGTTCGACAACGCGATTAAGCGGCAGGCATCGAAGAATGTGATCGGCATCTTGGCCGGTACGACGGCACCCAACGACTATGTCTATTACACCGCGCATTGGGACCATCTCGGACACTGCGACGCGGTCAATGGCGATGACATCTGCAATGGCGCGCTCGACAATGCGAGCGGGGTCGCCGGGCTGGTGGCACTCGCCGAGGCCAATGTGAAGGCAGGCCCGGCACGGCGCTCGCTCGTATTCCTGTCGGTGACCTGCGAGGAATGCGGGCTGCTCGGCTCGCGTTATTATGCGCAGCACCCGATCTACCCGATCGCGCAGACCGTGGGCGGGGTGAACATGGACGGGCTCAACACCGTTGGCCGCGCGAAGGATTTCGTGGTGACGGGGGCTGGCAAGTCGGAGCTCGAGGACCGCATGAAGTTGCTGGTCGAGGCGCAGGGCCGTGTGGTGAAGCCCGAACCCAACCCGGAGCGCGGCAGCTATTTCCGTTCCGACCATTTCAGCTTCGCCAAGCTCGGCGTGCCGATGTTCTATGGCAAATCGGGCGAGGATCTGCGCGTTGGCGGAGAGGCGGCAGGCCATGCCGCGACGCTCGATTATATCGAGCATCGCTATCACAAGCCGCAGGACGAATATAATCCGGCATGGGACTGGTCGGGCGCGGTCGAGGACGTCCAGCTTTATTATGGGCTGGGGCGTGCGCTGGCGGATGGTTCGGATTGGCCGAACTGGTACAACGCCGCCGAATTCCGCGCGATTCGTGACAAGAGCCGCGCCACCGCAGGAAAGTAAAGCATGACCCGTCCCTTGCCGCCCGCCGAATGGGCCCCGCACAAAGCCGTCTGGATCGGCTTCCCGAGCCATCCCGAATTGTGGGAAGCTGACCTTGAGCCCGCGCAGGAAGAGGTGGCGGCGTTCGCGCGCGCGGTCCATGCCGGGGGACGCGGCGAGCGCGTGCTGCTGGTTGTCGCCAATGATGCGGCGGCGGTGGCGGCCGAGCGGCTGGCGGGCGATGTGGCGACGATCGTGGTCGAGCCGTTCGGCGACATCTGGCTGCGCGACACCGGCCCGATTGTGCTGTCCGACGGCAGCGCGCGGGATTTCGGCTTTAACGGCTGGGGCGGCAAATATGATCTGCCGGGCGACGACGATATCGGGCGGCGGCTGGCGGCGCGCAAGAAACTGCCGGTCGAAAGCTGCGACTGGGTGCTGGAAGGCGGCGCGATCGATGGCGATGGCACCGGGCTGGTGGTGACGACCGAGCAGTGCCTGCTCAACCCCAATCGCAACCCGTCCTTGACCAAGAGCGAGATCGAGCAGCGCCTGCGCGACGATCTCGGCTTGGTCGACGTGCTGTGGCTGGGCGACGGGTTGATGCACGATCATACCGACGGGCATGTCGATAACCTCGCGCGCTTCGTCGCACCGGGCGTGCTGGTGATCCCGGAAGCGGCCGAGAATGATCCCAATTGGCTGGTCTATCAACGTGCCGCACAGGCCGCCGCGGCCAAGGACGGCATCGAACTGGTGCGGATCCCGTCGCCCGGCCGGGTGCTGCGCGACGATGAGATCGTGCCCGCCAGCTATATGAACTTCTATATCGGCAATGCCGCCGTGGTGGTGCCGCTGTACGGTGCGCCCAGCGACGATGCGGCGGTGGCGGCGGTGCAGGCGCTGTTCCCGGATCGCACGGCAGTGGGCCTGCGCGCCGATGCGATCCTGACCGGGGGCGGGAGCTTCCACTGCATTTCGCAGCAAGTGCCGGCGTAAGCGCGTCTCCGTTCGCCCTGAGCCTGTCGAAGGGCACCTCTCCCCGCGCGAACGCTGCGCCTGCGGAGAGCAGGGCTTCGACAGGCTCAGCCCGAACGGGAGGGAGCAGGGGTGAACCTCCCGTTTGCCCCTATTGCAGCACGAAAAACGCGAGCGACGCCACCGCCATCACGGCGGTGGCGAGCCAGCCGATGACGATCATCGGCCAGGGCAGCGTCAGGCGGCCCATGATGCGGCGGTTGGTGGCGATCAGCATCATCACCGCCATCAGCGGTGCAGCCAGCACGCCGTTGACCACCGCGCTCCAATAAAGCGCCTTGATCGGGTCGATCGCGGTGAAGTTGAGCGCGACCCCGCCCAAAGTGGCAGCGGCAATGGTCGCGTAAAAGGCACCGGCCTCGCGCGGTTTGCGGCGCAGGCCCGTGGTCCAGCCGAACATTTCCGACACGCCATACGCCGCCGACCCCGCCAGCACCGGCACCGCGAGCATGCCCGTCGCGATGATCCCGGCGGCGAACAGCGCGAAGGTGAACACGCCTGCGATCGGACGCAGCGCTTCGGCTGCCTGGGACGAGGTCTTGATGTCGGTCACGCCGTGGGCGTGGAGCGTGGCGGCGGTAGCGAAGATAATGAAGATCGCGATCAGGTTGGAAAAGCCCATGCCGATGATCGTGTCCTTGCGGATGCGCGCGAGCTCGGGGCCGGCCGCGCGCGGGGTGATGCACAGCGGCTTGGCCCCCCGGCGGTGCATTTCCTCCACTTCCTGCCCGCTTTGCCAGAAGAACAGATAGGGCGAGATGGTGGTGCCGAGGATCGCCACCAGCGCCATCGCATGGTCGGCATCCCAGGTCATTTTGGGCAGGACCGTGCTGCTCAGCGCGACCGACCATGGCACCTGTGCCGCAAACACCACCGCGACATAGGCGAACAGCGACAGTGTCGCCCATTTCAAAATCGCGGCATAGCGCGGGTAACTGAGAAAGGTTTCGAGCGCGATGCAGATGATGCCGAAGGCGATCGTATAAAGCTGCTCCGGCCCACCGAGCAGCAGCCGCAACGCTGCGCCCATCGCGCCCAGATCGGCCCCGAGGTTGATGATATTGGCGATGACCAGCAGCAGCACGACCGCGCGCAGCACATGCCGGGAATAATGCCGTCGCAGATTCTGCGCGATGCCGACGCCGGTGACGAGGCCGATGCGCGCCGCGATCTCCTGCGTCACCGCCATCAGCGGGTAACTGAACAGCATCGTCCAGGCGAGGCCATAGCCGAATTGCGCGCCGACCTGACTGTAGGTGGCGATGCCGCTGGGATCATCATCGGCGGCCCCCGTGACCAGGCCGGGGCCGAGGGCTGCCAGGATGCTCGCGGGGGGCGTATCGTCGGGGCGACCGTGGGGCGGGTTTGGCATGGCCGAGGGCTAACAGGTCGCGGGCATGGAAGCGAGGATGTGCGTTTGAAGAGTGGCAGCGCGGTGCACGCTCGCCTATATGGCGCGGCATGACCGAAATCACCGTCGCCGCGCTGCAACTCGCCTTCACGTCCGATCTGGACGCCAACATCGCCCATGTCTCCGAACTCGTGCGCGAGGCGGCGGGCAAGGGCGCGCAGGTGATCCTGCCGCCCGAACTGTTCGAGGGCGAATATTTCTGCCGGGTCGAGGATGAAGGGCTGTTCGCGACCGCCAAGCCGGTGGGCGAGCATAAGGCGGTGCTGGCGATGCAGAACCTTGCGCGCGAGCTTGGTGTGACGATCCCGACCAGCTTCTTCGAGGCCGATGGCCCGCACCATTACAATTCGCTGGCGATGATCGGGCCCGATGGCGCGGTGCAGGGCGTGTATCGCAAGAGCCATATTCCCGATGGGCCGGGCTATGAGGAGAAATTCTATTTCCGGCCGGGCAATACCGGCTTCAAGGTGTGGCCGGGGCCAGATGCCACGACGCTCGGCGTCGGCATTTGCTGGGACCAATGGTATCCCGAAACCGCGCGCGCGCTGATGCTGATGGGGTCGCACGTGCTGTTCTTCCCGACCGCGATCGGCAGCGAGCCGCATGACACCTCACTCGACACCGCGCGGCTGTGGCGCCGCGCGATGGTGGGGCATGCGGTGTCCAACGTCGTGCCCGTGGTTGCCGCCAACCGCGTCGGCGTGGAGCATGGCCAGACCTTCTACGGCACCAGCTTCATCACTGACGAGCGCGGCGACATCCTGGCCGAACTGGGCCGCGAGGAGACCGGCGTGATCGTGGCGACGCTCGACCTCGACCGCATCAAGCGCCACCGCGCCGCCTTCGGCTTCTTCCGCGACCGGCGGCCCGAGCTGTATGGGCGGTTGGTGCAGGATATCTGAGGGAGCCGCACGCCCGTTATCGCGCGGTGCCGCGCCCCCGCTTCCGTTCGTTTCGAGCCTAGTCGAGAAACAGGCGGCGAGCGCTGTGCTAGGTTTTTCGACTACGCTCGAAACGAACGGCTTGCTACACAGGCTTTTGCGTCAGGACCTGCCTCATGGAAATCGAAGTCAGCGCCGAAGCCAAGGACAAGCGGCTCAACCGCTGGGTGGCGATGACCGTCGTCATCCTGTCTGTGTTCATGGGGCTGGGCAACATCAAGGACGGCAACATCGTCCAGAACATGGCGCAGGCCAAAGCCGATTCGGTCGATCATTGGGCGCAGTATCAAGCGACCAAGACCAAGATCCACATCAACGAAACCGCGCGCGCCGAGTTGGTGGTGCTCTCCACCACCCCCGCCGCGCGGGCGGCAGCGGCCAGCGCGATCGCCGGGCTTGACCGCGACATCGCCAAATATCGCGCCGAAGTGCCGGTGCTGGCCAGGCAGGCGCAGGGCTTTTCCGATTGTTACGACGCGCTCAACGTCCATGACGACCAGTTTGACGCGAGCGAGGCGCTGATCGCCACCGCCATTTCCATGGCGGCGGTGGCGGCGCTGGCCGAGAGTTTCTGGTTGCTGGTGGCCGGTTGGGTGTTCGGCAGCTTCGGCCTGTTCATGGGGGTGTGCGGCTTTGCCGGCTGGGCGTTCCACCCCGATGTGCTGAGCAATTTCCTCGGCTGAAAGGTTTCAGTGGCGCGGCGTCCCCACTTCGGCGCGCACGACCAACGGTTTCTGGCAGCCATCGACCGTGCGCAGCACTGCCGCGATTTGCTGCGCGGGCGGTTCCTGCCCGAGCGGGCGAATGCTGGCGGTGGGCATGGGGCCACCAGCCACGATGGCACCGTAATGTTGACACATCGGCTTGATCGCGGCCGTTTTGGCGTCTGGCGCAGCCGCGATCATCATGGGTGCCAACACCATCAAAGGGACAATCCGCATTGGAAGCCTCCGTTCAGAAGGCGGTATTCTAACCCCAAAACGCCGTTACTGCGAGTCCCGCAGTTCCAGCGCCCGCGCGAACACCGCTTCGAACATCTCGGTCGTCAGCCGCCCGGTATTCTGATTGTAGCTGGAACAGTGATAGCTATCGATCAGGATACGGCCATCGGGCATGCGGTGTTCGGCGAGGTGGCCGAAGCGGCATTTGGGCAGCTTGCCGCCGAGCATCTTGACCGCTGACTGGTGCGCGGTCTGGCCCAGTGCGACGAAGATGCGCGCGTGCGGGAGGGCCGCCGCCTGCCCCTCCAGGAAGGGGCGGCAGGTGCGGATTTCCTCGGGCGTCGGCTTGTTCTCGGGCGGCAGGCATTTGACCGCGTCGAGGATCATCGCGCCGTCGAGTGCCAGCGTATCGTCGGGCTTGCCTTCATACTCGCCGCTGGCGAGGCCGAATTTGGCGAGCGTGCCGAACAGCAAGGGGGCGGAGCGATCGCCGGTGAACGGGCGACCGGTGCGATTCGCGCCATATTGCGCGGGTGCGAGGCCGATGATGCCGAGCCAGGCGGCGGGATCGCCAAAGGCGGTGACGGGGCCGTTCCACCAATCGGGATGCTCGGCCTGCAGGCTTTCGCGCAGGGCGACGAGGCGCGGGCAGCGCGGGCAATCGCGCGGGGGTTCGGTTTGTGGGATGGGGCTGGGTGCGAAGTTCATCAAGGTGCGATAGGCGTGTTTCGGTGCAAAGCTCAACCTATGCCATCGCGCTCGGCTCCAACCGGCGTGGCCGCCATGGCGGCCCGGTCGCCGAAGTGCGCGCCGCGATCGCCGCTTTGGGCGGCGTGGTCGCGGTCTCGCCGATCATCGCCAGCGCGCCGCTCGGACCCTCGATCCGGCGCTTTGCCAATGCCGCGGTGCTGCTGGAGAGCCCGCTCGCGCCGCCCGCGATGCTCGCGCGGCTGAAGGCGATCGAGCGCGCGTTCGGGCGGCGGCGGGGCGCGCGCTGGGGCGCGCGGGTGATCGACCTCGACATCGTGCTGTGGTCGGGCGGTTCGTGGGGAACGGCAGCGCTCACCGTGCCGCATATCGCCTTTCGCGACCGCGGCTTCGTCCTCGATCCGCTCCGCACGATTGCCCCCGATTGGCGCGATCCGGTGACGGGTCTGAGCATCCGCCAGTTGCATGCGCGGTTGCACAAGCGTGCACCCCTGGGTTGACCGCGCCCGAACGCGCTCCTAACGCAAGCGCCGAGTGGGCCCGTAGCTCAGTTGGTAGAGCAACGGACTTTTAATCTGTAGGTCTCGGGTTCGAGTCCCGACGGGCCCACCATTCCCAACGATCGGTCGCCGTTCCTCGCACCGCTGCCCGCGCTGCCGACGGTAAAGCGCCGTCGGCAGCGGGACTGGACATTAGGCGATCGTCGGAATGATCCCGCCCTCGGCGCGGATCGCAGCACCATTGGTAACGGCGGCCAGCGGGCTGGCGAGATAGGTCACGATCGAGCCGATTTCGTCGGCCTCGATCAGGCGGCGGATCAACGAAAGCGGGCGCAGCTTTTCGAAGAACTCGACTTCCTGCTCGGCAGCCGAGGCTTGCTTATGCTCGACCACCGACTGGATGAAATCGACGATCCCTTCCGACCGGGTCGGCCCCGGCAGCACCGAATTCACGGTCACCCCGGTGCCGCGCGTTTGCTCGGCCAGGCCGCGCGCAATCGACAATTGCGCGGTTTTGGTCATGCCGTAATGGATCATCTCGGCTGGCGGCAGCAGGCCGCTTTCGCTGGCGATGAAGATCACGCGGCCCCAATCGCGCGCCAGCATGCGCGGGAAATACTGCCGGGCAAGGCGGATGCCGCTGACCACGTTGACCTCGAAAAAGCGATGCCATTCCGCATCGCTCACCTCGACGAAGGGCTTGGCCTCGTAAATGCCGAGATTGTTGACGAGGATGTCGACATCGGGCGCGGCGGCGATCAGCGTGGCGGCTCCCTCGGCAGTGGCGACATCGGCGAGCACGCCGCGCACCGTGCCGAGCGCGGCGACTTCCGCGACTGCCGCGTCGAGCTTGGCCTGGTCGCGCCCGCTGACGATGACCTCGACGCCTTCGGCCGCCAGCCGTTTGGCGATCGCCAAGCCTATGCCGGCGGTCGATCCCGTTACGATCGCGGTTTTGCCGTTCAGTTGCAGGTCCATCGTAATTTCCTCGCGTTGTCTTGGATGCAGCGAAGATAAGGCGACCGGCCATTCGTGATTAGAAGGCAGGATTACAATTCAGAAGTGATTCGATATCATGAAAGGCGATGGACAATCGGCTTGGCGATATCGAGATTTTCCTGGCGGCAGCGCGCGCGGGCAGCCTGGCGGCTGCGGCCAAAGAACTGCGGCTGACACCGTCTGCGGTCAGCCGCAGCGTCGCCCGGCTCGAGGCGCGGCTGGGGGTCGTGCTGTTGCGCCGGACGACACGCTCGCTGGCCTTGACCGCCGAAGGCGAACGCTATCGCGAGCGCATGGCGCGACTGGTCGCCGACATGGCCGAGGTGGAAAGCGGGCTGGGGCGCGAGACGCAGGAGCCGCGCGGAACGCTGCGCGTCAACGCATCGGTGCCGTTCGGAACGCAGTGCCTGCTGCCGCTGCTGCCCGCCTTCACGGCGCGCTATCCGCATGTCCTGGTCGATCTCGCTTTGTCGGATGCACTCGTCGATCTGGTGGAGGAACGCGCCGATATCGCGATCCGAATCGGGCCGCTGCGCGACACCCGCTTGCGCGCGAAGAAGCTTGGGCACAGCAAGATGCTGCTGGTCGCCAGCCCGTCCTATCTCGCGCATTATGGCATGCCGCAAACGCCAGACGATCTTGATGCGCATCGCTGCTTGCAGTTCAGTTTTCGGCGATCGATCGATGGTTGGCCGTTTCGGCTTGGGCAGCGCGTGGTGCATCGCGCGGTTGAAAGTGCCTTTCTCGGCAATTCGGGCGATGTCGTCCGTTTGATGGCGGTGGCCGGCGGCGGAATCGCGCGCCTCTCGCGGTTTCACGTCGCGGGCGACCTGCAAGGCGGGCGGTTGGTCGAAGTGTTGGCCGCCTATAATCCGGGCGACGGCGAGGATATCCATGCGCTGTATTCGGCGCAGGACCGGCTTGCGCCGCGCGTGCGCGCGCTGCTCGACTATCTCGACGAAGCGCTCGTCCTGCCCGATTGACGGCGCTCTGCCACCCAAAGCCAAGCTGCGGCGTTCCACCCGCAGGGAGCGACAATGATGACCCAGATGATGGTGGATATAACGGCGCTGGGCGGCGGCACGGTGCTGTTGCTGGCGGTGGTGCTGGCGGGCGGGTTCCTCGCGGTGCAGCGGCGCTGGGTAACGCTTGCGCTGGTGGTCGCGGGAACGGCGTCGGGGTCGATGGTGGTGACGCTGATCAAGGGACTGGTGGCGCGAGTACGACCGCCGCTCGACGAACGGCTCGTTGCGGTGTCCTCGGCTAGCTTCCCGAGCGGCCATGCCGCCAACAGCGCTATCGTCTACCTCACCTTGGCGTTGCTGCTGGTGCAGACGGTGCATGGCCACGCCGCGCGTGTCTATATTCTCGTGGCAACGGCGGTGCTGGTGGTCCTGATCGGGGTCAGCCGTCTCTATCTGCATGTGCATTGGCCGAGCGACGTCGTCGGCGGCTGGGTGTTCGGTACGATTTGGGCGCTGGGCTGGTGGGCGCTGGGCCGCAAATTGGGGGCGGACACCCGCGCTCGGCGGCCGTAAACCTGCCGTTCCATTCATCGCCCAGCAATCTTGCCCGGCGCACCCGCCTGCATGGCCGAATCGTTTCCGGGAGACGACGAATTGGCCTTGATATAGTATTACATAACATCTATCGCACTGCAGCATCGTTCTCTGAAAGGCCGTCCCCCGCATGTTTCGAGCCACCTTGTTGTCCAGCGCCGCTTTGCTGTTTTTCGTGCCCGCCACCGCTTATGCCGATTCGGTAGCCGCTCCGGCGGCGACGGCGGATGCGCCGGGTGCCGCGACCGACAAGACCAACAGCGGACCGGATATCGTCGTGACGGGGCGGTTGGATGCCGCGCGCGCGTCGATCCAGCCCAGCCTCGGTGCGACGACCTACACCATCACCAGCGAAACGATCCGCGCTTTGCCCGGCGGGGACAATCAGCAGCTCAACCAGATCCTGCTGCAATTGCCGGGCGTGGTGCAGGATGGCGGCGGCCAGTTTCACGTGCGCGACGACCATAACAACCTGCAATATCGCATCAACGGCACGATCCTGCCCGAAGGCGTCGCCGTATTCGGGCAGACGCTGAGCCCGCGGCTGGTCGAACGGTTCGATCTGCGCACCGGCGCATTGCCCGCGCAATATGGGCTGCGCACGGCGGGCATTATCGACATCACCACCAAGAATGGCTTCAAAAATGGCGGCGAAGTGTCGCTTTATGGTGGCACCAACGACACGATCCAGCCGAGCTTCGATTATGGCGGCTCCACGGGCAAAACCAATTATTTCGTCACCGGCAGCTACAAGCACAGCAATATCGGGATCGAGGCGGTCGATGGTGGCCGCACCCCGCTGCATGATGAGACCAACCAATATCAGGGCTTCGTCTATGTCGACCACACGCTGAACGAGAATAATCGCGTGTCGTTCATGGGCGGCTATTCCGACCAGAGCTTCCAGATTCCCAATCCCCGCGGCCTGACGCCCAGCAAGGGCTATACTGTCGGCGGCGTCAGCAATTTCCTCAGCGACACCCTCGATGAGCGGCAGCACGAGCGCACCGCCTTCGGCCTCGCCAGCCTGTTGCACGATGCTGGCCCCGTCACGCTGCAGGCATCGCTGTTCGCGCGCTATTCCAGCTTGCGTTACACGCCCGATACGCTTGGCGAATTGCTGTTCAACGGCATCGCGCAAAAGGCGTTCAAGCAGGACTTCACCTTTGGCGGCCAAGTCGAGGGCGTGTACCGCGCCAGCGATGCGCACACCCTGCGTGGCGGCGTGATCGTGTCGCGCGACCGCAGCAACAGCCAGACCTCGAGCCAGGTGTTCCCGGTGGATGGCACGGGCGCGCAAATCGGCCAGCCGTTCACGGTCGTCGACAATGGTGCCAAGACCGAGATGACCTATAGCGTCTATCTGCAGGACGAGTGGAAGATCGCCGAGCCGCTGATCGTCAATTTCGGCGGCCGGTTCGATCATTATGACGGCTATCGTTCCGAATCGCAGTTTTCGCCGCGCATCAACGCGGTGCTCACGCCGTCAAAGGGGCTCACGCTCCATGCCGGCTACGCGCGCTATTTCTCGCCTGCGCCGTTCTCGAACGTCGCCACCACCAGCGTGCTGAAATACCGTTTTACCAGCGCGCAGGCACCCGGTGACGATGGCGTCAACACCCCGCTCGCCACCGTGCCCTTTGCCGAGCGGCAGGACTATTTCGACATTGGTGCCGAACAGAAGATCGGGCGGTTCACGCTCGGCATCGACGCGTATCACCGGCGTTCGAAGAATCTGGTCGATGAGGGCCAGTTCGGCGCGCCGATCATCTTGACGCCGTTCAACTATGCGCGCGGGCGGATCGACGGGATCGAAGGCAATATTTCGTATCAGCATGGCCCGTTGCTGGCCTATGCCAATTTCTCTTACGCCAAGGCCAAAGGGTTTTCGATCGCCTCGGGCCAGTTCAACTTCTCGCCCGATGATCTCGCTTATATCGCCAAGAACTACATCTATCTCGACCACGACCAGACCTATACCGGGTCGGCGGGCGTGTCGTACCGGTTCGATCAGGGCTTTCTGCGCGACAGCCGCGTGGGCGGTAGCATGATTTACGGCTCGGGCCTGCGCAAGGATGGCGACGTGCCCAATGGCGGCAAGCTGACGCCCTATGCCGTGTTCAACCTGACCGCGAGCCATGAGTTCAAGGGCCCGGGCGTGACGATCCGCGCCGACATCATAAACGTGGCCGACCGCGTGTATGAAATCCGCGACGGGTCCGGCGTTGGCGTGGGCGCGCCGCAATTCGGCGCGCGCCGCGGCTTCCTGTTCGGGATCAGCAAGGCGATCTGATGCGGCGTCCCCCTCCCGTGTTCGGGAGGGGGGAGCGCACCAAGCGCCCAGGCTCTGGGCTCAGCCGATCGTCACCCCGACGATCTGCCAGCGGCCATCGACGCGATCGAGCGTGACCGTTTCGATCGCGTCGGCCTTGTTGGCGAAGCTGGTGCGGAACTTGACCATCGTGTAGCCGGCCGGCGGTGCCGGGACCTCCTCCGCACTGACGACTCCCCGCGAGATCACCGCGCCAAGCGGCACGCGAACGCGCTGCGACGTCCGCGACCAGACCTGCAACGTGTTGAGCTTGCGGAACGCCGGGCCGGTGCCGCGATAGCTTGCGTCCCAGTCATACCGATCGACAAGGTCGAGCCAGTTGAGCGCCGCCGCCACCGCCTCTGCATTGGCCGGTGCGGTGGTCGCGGTTGGCGGCGCGGTCGTGGGGTTCTGCGGCAGCGCGACCAGGGCCAGGAGGGACAGGACAAGCGTCATGAGAACGACTCCGATCAGACGTGAGGAGGGGCGGTAGGCACGCCCCGCGCCGACCACCGGCGTGCCGTCCTGATCGTCGAGGGAGTCGATCGCGTCGTCCCCGATTCGCACGTCCCCTAAGAAATCGGGGTGCGCTAACCCCGCGCCGCCTTCGGCGTCGAGCAACAGGCGCGCGGCCTCGCGGCTGCTCGAAACCGCCATCTTCCGCCGCGCATCGCGCAGGCGTTCGTTGATCGTATGGACCGACAGGCCAAGGCTGCGCGCGACCGACTTCGCGTCGTGACCGCGCACGATCAGGCGGAGCGTCTGCTTTTCCTTTTCGGTTAGCGCCCAACAGGCGTCTTTCCCCGGCATCTCCATACCTTGGCCTAAGTCGGGGACGGGCACGCGACTACCCCCAAAAATTCGTAGGTGCGCGCGGGGGGGGGGGGGCTAGCGTTCGCTCAGCTTGCGCTCCCACGCCAGCGCATCGCGCACGATGAGATCGAGATCGGCACGCTGGGGCGTCCAGTCGAGCGTTGCCAGGATTGCGCGATTGTCGGCGACCAGTTCGCCCGCATCGCCCGCGCGGCGGCCCTCAATGACGCGGTTGAGTTTGCGGTTGGTGACGCGGTCGACCGCGTCGAGCACTTCGAGCACCGAGAAGCCCTTGCCATAGCCCGCGTTGAGCGTGTGGCTCTTGGCGGGGTCTGCGATCAGCAGGTCGAGCGCTGCGACATGCGCCGCCGCCAGATCGCTGACATGGATATAGTCGCGCACGCCCGTGCCATCGGGCGTGTCATAATCGGTGCCATAGACCCCGACCGTCTCGCGCTTGCCCAGCGCCGCCTCGACCGCGATCTTGATGAGGTGAGTGGCGCCGATGGTCGATTGGCCGGCGCGCTGCTGCGGATCGGCACCCGCCACGTTGAAATAGCGCAAGGCGGCATAGTTCATCGGATGCGCGGCGGCGACATCGCGCAGCATCGCCTCGGTCATCAGCTTGGAGGTGCCATAGGGGTTGATCGGCACGGTCGGGTCGCTCTCGGCGATCGGCAAGCGCACCGGCGTGCCATAGGTCGCGGCGGTCGAGGAAAAGATGAAGTGCTTGACGCCCGAGACGACCGCGCTTTCGATCAGCGCGCGGCTGGCGACGGTGTTGTTGCGATAATATTTGAGTGGATTGCTGACCGATTCGGGCACGATGATCGATCCGGCAAAGTGCATCACCGCTTGCACCTGATGGTCGCGCATCGTCGCGCGTACGTGCGCATCGTCCTCGATTTCGCCGCGCACCAGCGTCGCACGAGGATCGACCAGCCAGTCAAAGCCGGTGCTGAGATTGTCATAGACCACGACGCGGTGCCCCGCATCGAGCAGGGCCAAGACTGCATGGCTGCCAATATAGCCCGCACCGCCCGTTACCAGCACCGATCCGTCCAGCATTCTACCCTCGCTCTTTTTGTCCGGGCCCCGCGTCCCTATCTTGCAGCCCTAAACGAGGAGCGAATGATGGCAAGCGAAGTCGCAACCCTGGCAGGCGGATGTTTCTGGTGCACCGAGGCGGTGTTCAAGGATGTGATCGGCGTGGAACGCGTCGAGAGCGGCTATATTGGCGGCAGCGTGCCCAACCCGACTTATAAGCAGGTGTGCGGCGGCGATACCGGCCATGCCGAGGCGATCCGCGTGACCTTCGATACCGATCAGGTGTCTTATGGCGACATTCTCGACATGTTCTTTGCAACGCATGATCCGACGCAGCTCAACCGTCAGGGCAATGACGTGGGCACGCAATATCGCTCGGCGATCTTCCCGGCGGACGATGCGCAGCGCGCCGAGGCCGAGGCCGCCAAGCTGCGCGCTGCGGCGGACTGGCCCGCACCGATCGTCACCACGATCGAGCCGATGGCCGAATGGTATCCGGCCGAGGATTATCACCAGCAATATTGGGAAGGCGAAGGCCAGCGGAACCCCTATTGCCTGGCGGTGATCCCGCCCAAGCTCGCCAAGCTGCGCAAGAGCTTTGCGGCGCGCTCGAAGGCGGTCGCGGCTTAGAGCGCCTCGCCAGAGATGGGCGGTTTGGTCTTCGAGTCCGCACCCAGCGCCTTATAGGCAAAGCCGCCAAACGCGCCGCCGACCAGCGGTGCCAGCCAGAACAGCCATAGCTGCTGCAGCGCCCAGCCGCCGACGATCAGCGCCGGGCCGGTGCTGCGCGCAGGGTTGACCGAGGTGTTGGTGACCGGAATGCTGATCAAGTGGATCAGCGTGAGCGCGAGGCCGATCGCGATTGGCGCGAAACCGGCGGGTGCGCGCGTATCGGTCGATCCCATGATGACGAGCAGAAAGAAGAAGGTCAGCACGCCTTCGATGACAAGCCCGGCCAGCAGCGAATAGCCGCCGGGCGAATGATCGCCGAAGCCGTTGGCGGCGAACCCGCTCGCAACGGGATCGAACCCGGCCTTGCCGCTGGCCACCACACACAACAACAATGCCGCCAGACACGCGCCGACCACTTGCGCAATGACGTAGAGCGGGATGTCCTTGGCGGGGAAGCGCCCGCCCGCCCACAATCCGACCGTTACCGCCGGGTTGAGGTGACAGCCCGAAATGTGGCCGATCGAATAGGCCATCGTCAGCACGGTCAGCCCGAAGGCAAGCGACACGCCGACGAACCCAATGCCGAGCGTGGGAAACCCCGCCGCGAGGATGGCGCTGCCGCAACCGCCAAACACCAGCCAGAAAGTGCCAATCAGTTCCGCCAGACCCCGTTGCGTGTTGCTCATTGCGCGCCCCCCACTGTGTCCGCGCGATCATAGATATCGTTTCGCAATCGTAAAGAGTGCTCGGCTAATCCCGATGCGCTGCGCGGCCGAGACGGTCGTTGATGGCGGTGCCGATGCCCTCGTTCGGAATCGGCGCGATTGCGATGCGCGCGCGGTCGCTGGCGTCGGCGCGGTGGAGTGCGTCGAACAAATTGGCGGCGGCTTCTGTCAGATTGGCGGAGGGGGAGAGCGACTCGATGCCGACGGCGGAGCCGAAGCCGATGAGATATTCGTCAGAAGCGGCTTTCGTCGCGTTCAGGCGGAGCGGCTTGCGCGGCGCGTAATGGCTGGCGAGCTGGCCGGGGGCGGTGATCTCGCGGCTTTCCCCTTCTTTCCACCCCGGCGAAGGCCGGGGCCCAGCTAAGATGGCGGAAATGGCGTGCGCAGCGCCCGATGATTCTCGGCTCGCGACTGGGCCCCGGCCTTCGCCGGGGTGGTCGTCCGGGGTTGGGAGGGTGCCAAGAAACCCAGCCAGCGCCTCCGCCGTGATCGGCCCCGGCCGCAAAATCTCCCGCCCCACCACGATCGTCGATTCCAGACCCGCTTCGGTCGCGCCGTCGTCCACCACCAGCGGGATACGCCCGCCGAGACTGGCGACGACATGCTCGGCGCGGGTCGGGCTGATCGCGCCGCTGGCATTGGCCGAGGGCGCGGCGAGCGGTTTTCCGGTGGCGGCGAGCAGCGCGCGCATCGCGCGGTGCGCGGGGACACGGATCGCAACCGTCGGCAGGCCGGCGGTGACCAGCGCGGCAATCCCGGCATCGGCGCGGAGCGGCAGCACCAAAGTCAGCGGCCCCGGCCAGAAGGCCGACGCCAGCGCCAGCGCCGTCTCATCGAACGTGGCGATCGCCTGCGCGGCTGCCAGATCGAGCACATGCACGATCAGCGGGTTGAAGCTCGGTCGCCCTTTTGCCGCATAAATCCGCGCGACGGCGTGCGAATCGGTGGCGTCGGCGGCGAGGCCGTAGACCGTCTCGGTCGGGATCGCGACGGGCTGGCCCTCAGCGATCAGCGCGGCGGCGGCGGCGATTGCAGCCGCGCCGTAGCGTAAGGTCTGCGTCGCAAAAGGCGGGTTTGGCGTGGTCATTATCGCGGGCTATAGCCGGGCAAAGCCTGTTGCATAAGAGGATGCCCGATGTTCACCCCCGCCACCGCCGATCAGCGCTTCGTGCTCGATCATGTCGTCGGCATTGCCGATCTCGCCGCCACCGACCGTTTCGCCGCCGCGAGCGATGACGTCGTCGATGCCGTGCTCGAAGGCGTTGGGCAATTGGCGGCGGGCGAATGGGCGCCGCTGCTGCGCGCGGGCGACACCGTCGGTGCGAAATGGACGCCCGAAGGCGTGGTGATGCCCGAGGGTTTCGTGAAGGCCTATCAGGATTATGTCGAGGGTGGCTGGGGCACGATCGGCGTGCCGGAGGAATTCGGTGGGCAGGGCCTGCCCTTTGCGATCCAGACCGCGGTGCTCGATACGCTCGGCAGCGCCAATATGGGCTTTGCGCTGGCCCCCACGCTGACGGTCGGCGCGATCGAGGCGCTGGCGCATCATGGCAGCCCCGCACAGCAGGCGCAGTATCTGCCGCATCTGGCGACCGGTGCATGGACCGGGACGATGAACCTGACCGAGCCGCAGGCGGGCTCCGATGTCGGCGCTTTGCGCACCCAGGCCAAGCCGCTCGGCGATGGCAAATGGAGCATCAAGGGCACCAAGATCTATATCTCGTTTGGCGACCATGACATGGCCCCCAATATCGTCCACCTCGTGCTCGCGCGCACGCCGGGGGCACCTGCCGGGACCAAGGGGATTTCCTTGTTCCTGGTGCCGAAATATCGGCTGAACGCCGATGGCACGCCGGGTGCGTTCAACGATGTCCGCGTCGTTTCGATCGAGCATAAGATGGGGCTGCACGCCTCGCCGACTTGCGTGCTGAGCTTTGGCGACAACGATGACTGCATCGGCGAGCTGATCGGCGGCGAATTCGGCGGCATCCGCGCGATGTTCACGATGATGAACAATGCGCGGCTCAATGTCGGTTTGCAGGGCGTGCAGGTGGCGGAAGCCGCGACGCAGGCGGCGGTCGGCTATGCGCTGGAGCGTGTGCAATCGCCGCGCGCCGGATCGGGCAGCGCCGAGCCGGTCAAGATCGTCGAGCATCCCGATGTGCGCCGGATGCTGCTTCGGATGAAAGCCCAGACCCAGGCGGCGCGCGCGCTGGTTTATTATGCCGCGTCGCAGGTTGATCGCGCGACGCTGGGGCAGGCAGGCGGGCAGGAGCGGCTCGATATCCTCACCCCGCTCGCCAAGGCGCATGGCACCGATATCGGCAATGAAGTCGCCAGCCTCGGCATCCAGGTGCATGGCGGCATGGGCTATATTGAGGAGACGGGCGCGGCGCAGTTCTTCCGCGATGCGCGCATCACCCCGATCTATGAAGGCACCAATGGCATCCAGGCGGCCGATCTGGTCGGGCGCAAGCTCGGGCTCGACAATGGCGGGGTGTTCGCCCGCCTGATCGCCGATATGCGCGCCGAGGCCGAGGATGCGGCGCTCCGCACGCTGATCGACACCTGTGACGAGATCGGGCGCGGCATGGCGGGGCTGTCCGCCGACGACAAATTGGCCGCGAGCTATCCGTTCCTGACGATGCTGTCGGTCGCGGTGTGCGGCTGGCTGATGGAGCGGTCGGGCCGCATCGCAGCCACCGCCGAGGGCGATCGCGCGTTTCTGAGCATGAAGGTGGCGGCGGCGCGTTTCTATGTCGCGCAGATCGTGCCCGAGGCGCTGGGGCTAAAGGCGGCGGCGACGGCCACGGCGGATGTGCTCTATTCGGTGGCGGCCGAGGCGTTTGCCGCATGAGCGACGCTGCTTTCGATCTCGACGCCTATCTCGCCCGTATCCGCCTGCCAGCACGCCCGACCGTCGATTCCTACGGTCTGGCGGCGCTGCAGCGCGCGCACCGGCTGGCGATCCCGTTCGAGAATCTCGACGTGCTGCTCGGGCGCGGGATCGCGATCGACAGTGATTCGGTGTTCGCCAAATTGGTGATTGCGGGGCGCGGCGGCTATTGTTTCGAGCATAACCGGCTGTTCCTCGATGCGCTGGCGGCGTTGGGCTTCGTTGCGAGCCCGGTGCTCGCGCGGGTCTGGCTGGGGGCGAACGACGTGCCGCCGCTGACGCACACTTTCAGCCTCGTCACGCTCGGCGAGGAAACCTGGATCGCCGATGCCGGATTCGGCGGCAGCTACACCCCGCCAATGCCGCTGATCGCCGGGGCAGAGGTGACCGCGCCCGATGGTGCGACCTTCCGGCTCGAGCAGCACGACGCGCATGGCTGGATGCTGCTGCGCGACGGCGACCCCGCGACCACCGATGGGCGCGGCACCGGCAGCGGGTTTCAACCGCAATATAGCTTTGCGGCGGTGCCGGTGCATCCCGTCGATCTCGCGCTCAGCAACCATTGGACGTCGACCGCGCGCGAGAGTCGTTTTCGCCAGATGGGCGTGGTCAGCGTCGTGCTGCCCAACGGCTTGGCGTCGCTGACCGACGCGCGCTACCGCCGCCGCGCCGGGGGCGAGGAAACGCAAGCGACGATCACCGATCCGCGCGTCTACCGGATGCGGCTGAGCATGATGTTCGGGATTACGCTGAGCGCCGAGGAGGTGGCGGCGCTGGGGGTGGTGGAGGCGTAGCCAAACCCGGCGCTCTTCTCCAGATCCGTTCGGGCTGAGCCTGTCGAAGCCCCTGCGCACGGCTTGCGACGGTGCTCCCTTGCGGAAAGGTGCCCTTCGACAGGCTCAGGGCGAACGGAGCGGGGTTGGCCTTCAATGGTTATCACTCGCCGTTCGGGCTGAGCCTGTCGAAGCCCCGCTCTCCACAGGCGCAGCGTTCGCGCGGGGAAAGGTGCCCTTCGACAGGCTCAGGGCGAACGGAGGGGGTGTGGGCGCTTAGGCCTTTTCGCGCTCCAGCAGATCCGCCGCATCGAGCCCGAGCAGGTCGATATGCGCGGCGATGCGTGGCCAGCTGGTCTTGACGAAATGCTCGCGCTCGGCCGCGCGTAGCTTTTCGGCGGCGCCGGGCAGCACGAACATGCCGACGCCGCGGCGCACCTCGACATAGCCATCGTCCTGGAAGCTCTGATAGGCCTTGGCGACGGTCAGCGGGTTGGCACCGTGTTCGGCGGCAAGCGCGCGGACCGAGGGAAGCTGGTCGCCGGCGCGGAAGTCCCCGCGCAGGATCGCCGCGGAAATGGTGCCGCGCAGCTTGATATAGACCGGGCTGTCTTCGCTGTTCAGGGCTGTCATGCTACCCTAATACAGCAAGCGACGTTTTTGTCCAGTGCTTCACACCTCCCACTTTGTGATGATCGCGCTCAGATCGGGGCGGGGGCGTTCTTCCAGCGGGCGGGCGGGCGTGCCGAGAAAGAAGAATCCGGCGATGCGTTCCGGCGCTGCGCCGAACGCATCGCGCACCGCGTCCGAATAGCTCGGCCAGCCGGTCAGCCAGCCCCCGGCAAAGCCCAGCGCATGCGTGGCGTGCAGCAGGTTCATGCCGACTGCGCCCACCGACAGTTCCTGCTCCCACAAAGGAATATGGCTGGTGGTGCGCGGCGAGAAGAGCAGGACGACGAGCGTGGGGGCCTGCTGCGCGAACTGTTCGAGCGCGACGATCTCGGTCGCGGCGGCCTGCGGGCGTTCGGCGCGATAGGCCGTGGTGATCACCGTGGCGAGCGCGTCGCGCTGTTCGGGCCCTACCACAACGAAGCGCCACGGGGCGATCTTGCCATGATCGGGCGTGCGCGCGGCGATTTCCAGGATCTGGTCGAGCTGCGCTGCATCGGGGCCGGGCGCGACCAGATCGCGCGGGCGGCCCGAGCGGCGGGTGGCGAGGAGCGAGAGCGGGCTGGTGCGGTCGTTGAGCATGGCTGTGCCATAGCCGCGACGCTCGCATATTTACACACCCGCGATTGGCGTTAGTCTCTGCGGTAACCAATGGGGCCGACCATACAGGCACCACGCATCTCAGGGAGCTTTCGTACATGGTGGACACCCCGACCGCGGATACCCCGCGAGAGCCGGATATTTCGCACGTGAATCCGGCCGATGGGAAAACGTGGTTCGGCCACCCCAAGCCGCTGTTCTGGCTGTTCGGCACCGAAATGTGGGAGCGTTTCGGCTATTATGGCATGCGCGCGCTGCTCACCATCTATTTGACCAAGCATTTCGTGCTCGGCGATCGCGCATCGACCGGGCTTTATGGCGGCTATACCGCCTTGGTCTATCTCACGCCGCTGGTCGGCGGGTTCCTGGCGGACCAATATCTCGGATCGAAACGCGCGGTGCGCTTTGGCGCGCTGATCATGGCGATCGGCTATTTCACGCTCGCCTTCGGTGGGCAACCGGCCAAGCCTTATGCGGTGATCGACGGTCAGCGGTATGAGGTGGTGGTCGAGCGTTTCCGCGATGCGCCGAGCAGCGACCCCAAGGAAGCGCGCTATGTCGTCGATGGCACGCGCAAGCTGAAAATTCGCGGCAATGACGATGGCAGCCTGGCGCTGCTCGCCGCCGATGGCAGCGTCGCGCGCAGCGTGCCCGCCGGCCATTATAGCGATGGTGCCGATCGCGACCCGGTGCTGACGATGGTGCTGCTGATCGCCTTGTCGCTCATCTCGATGGGCAACGGCTTCTTCAAGCCCAACATCTCGACGATGGTTGGCGAACTCTATGCGCAGGGCGACCGCCGCCGCGATTCGGGTTTCACGATTTTCTATATGGGGATCAATACCGGCTCGTTCCTCGGGCAGATCCTCTGTCCGATCCTGGCCGACATGTTCGGCTGGCCGATCGGCCTTGGCTTTGCGGGCGTGGTGATGCTGGTGTCCTGGGCGATGATCAGCTTCCATGGCGGGCGGTTGAGCGATGTCGGCAATCCGCCGGCGCGCACCGGCCGTGACCCGGCGCTGCTGATCTATGGCTGCGCGCTGCTGGCGGTGCCGGTCTTCTATCTGTTGTTCGTCAATCTGATGGCGGCCGAGCCGCCGGTCGCGGGATCGGGCTTTATCGGCTATCTCGAATCGCTGTCGGTGATGGGGAAATTGCTGTTCGGCACCTTCCTCGTTTCGGTCCCTGGCATCATCCTCTGGTCGTGGTTCGCGGGCAACCGCACCGAATTCCAGATGATGATGGCGGCGATGGTGCTGGTCACCTTCAACGTGATCTTCTGGACGCTGTTCGAGCAGGCCGGATCGAGCCTGACGCTGTTCGCCGACCGCAACACCAATCTCAGCGTGTTCGGGCTGTTCTCGCTGTCCGCGCCGCAGACGCAAAATTTCAACTCGATCGCGATCATGCTGCTGGCGCCGGTGATGAGCGTGCTGTGGGGCGCGCTGGCCAAGCGCAATCTGGAGCCGTCGATCCCGATCAAGTTCGCGATCGCGCTGATGGGTGTGGGTGCGGGCTTCCTGTTCCTGGTGCTGGGCACGCGCTTTGTCGGGCCCGACTTCAAGGTCGGCCTGTGGTGGCTGGCCGGGCTCTATGTGATCCATTCGCTGGCGGAATTGTGCATCTCGCCGGTCGGCCTCTCGATGATCACCAAATTGTCGATCGCGCGCGTGGTCGGCTTGATGATGGGGGTGTGGTTCCTGTCGATCTCGGTCGCGCAATATGTGGCGGGCGTGATCGCCCAATTCGCCAGCGTCGACACGGTCGGCGGACAGGTGACCAACCTCAAGGTCAGCCTCGACACCTATGTCGGCGTGTTCACGACGATCGCCGAAGTGGCGATCGGGCTCGGCGTGCTGCTGTTGCTCTTGTCGTTGCCGCTGAAGAAGTGGATGAACGGAGTCAAATAAGCGGGGAGAAGCGCGAGTGGACGGTCTGGAACAGGTGGCCGCGGCGGCGGTGGCGTTTGTGGGGACGCATTTCCTGCTGTCGCATCCGCTGCGCAGCCCGATCGTCAAGGCGGTCGGTGCGAACGGGTTCATGGGGATCTACGCGCTGGTCGCCTTCGCCACGCTGGGCTGGCTGGCGCATGCCTATCGTGCCGCCCCCGCCACCGCGCCCTTATGGGCGGTGGGCGAGGGGATTTGGGGGCCGGTGACGCTGGTGATGCTGCTGGCGAGCGTGCTGCTGATGGGATCGCTGCTCGGCAATCCCGCGTTGCCCGGGCCGCCGGTTGCCGCCGCGCCCGCCACGGCGCGCGGGGTGTTCAGCGTCACGCGGCACCCGATGCTGTGGGCGTTCGCCTTATGGGGGCTGTGCCATATTGCGGTCTACCCGATCGCCGCCAACATCATCGTCGCAGTGGCGATTATCGTGCTCGCCTTGGTTGGTGCCGCGTTGCAGGACCGCAAGAAGGAAGCGCTGCAACCCGAGTTGTGGCGCGATTGGGAGCGCAAGACGAGCTATTGGCCGTTCCTCGCCATCGCGCAGGGGCGCGCGCGCTTCGGCGGCTTTCGCCCGCATGACCTTGCGGGCGGGGTGGTGATCTGGCTGGCCGCGACCTGGGCGCACCTTCCCATCGCCGGGGTGGCGGCGGGGCTGTGGCGCTGGGTCTATCGCTAGAGCCGGACCATCTTCATCATTGGGCCCCCATAACGCGGCCCCGCCGTGCCGCCGCGCGGCGCGGCGCGATCGAGCGCGGTCAGGTCTTCGGCGGTTAAGCTGACCTCCACGGCCGCCATACTGTCCTCGAGCGTCGCGCGGCGCTTGGACCCGGGGATCGGCACGACATCCTCGCCCTGCGCCAGCAACCAGGCGAGCGCGACCTGCGCGCCGCTGACACCGTGGGCGGCGGCGATCCGCTTGACGACATCGACGATCTTGAGGTTTTCGGCGAAATTCTCTTCCGAATAGCGCGGGTCGTTGCGGCGATAATCGCCCTCGGGCAGGTCATCGCGCGACGTGATCTGACCCGTCAGGAAACCGCGCCCGAGCGGGCTGTAGGGTACAAAACCGGTGCCGAGCTCGCGACACGTGGGCAGGATCTCTTCCTCGATATCGCGCTCCCACAGCGAATATTCGGATTGCAGCGCCGCGATCGGATGCACTGCCGCGGCCTTGCGCAGCGTGGCGGCGCTCGCTTCGGACAGGCCGAGGAAGCGCACCTTGCCCTCGCGCACCAGCTCGGCCATCGCGCCGACGGTGTCTTCGATCGGCACGTTCGGATCGACGCGGTGCTGGTAGAACAGGTCGATCGTGTCGATGCCGAGCCGCTGGAGCGAGCCTTCGCACGCGCGGCGGATGTTGGCGGGGGTGCTGTCGACGCCGGATACTTTGCCATCGTCGCCAAAGCGGAAGCCGAATTTGGTCGCGATCACCAGGCGATCGCGCTTGCCGCGAATGGCGCGGCCGACCAGTTCCTCGTTGATCAGCGGGCCGTAGACTTCGGCGGTGTCGAACAGCGTCACGCCCAGCTCGATCGCGCGGTGGATGGTGGCGATGCTCTCGGCTTCGTTCGCAGCGCCGTACATATTGGCACCGACGCCCGCCATCGGCATGCAGCCGAGGCCAAGTGCGGAAACCGTGAGATCGGGCCCAAGCGTGCGATATTTCATGAATGGTGTTCCTGCAGCAAGGTGTCGGCGGCGGATAGCGGGACCTTGTCACCCCGCGCTGCCACGGTCAGCGTAACCGCCAGATCGAAGATGACGTTCCCAAGGGTTCGGAAAATATCCGGCATCGTCTCGACCGCGACCAGCAGCCCAAGCGGGGCGACGGGCACGCCGAGGGTCACCGCGATCGGCGCGATTGCGCTGATGAAGCTGATTTGCCCGGGCAAGCTGACCGAGCCAAGCGAGGTGAGCACGGCGACCACGGTGGCGGCGGCGAGCGTCGCGAAGGTCAGCGGCACGCCGAACCAGGCCGCGACATAGATGGCGACCGCCAGGTTCATCGCCGGGCCGGTCGCGCGCATCATCGCAACGGCAAGCGGCAGCACCACGCCCGAGGTTGCGACGGGCACGTCCATTTCCTCCGAACTGCGCAGCATCGCGGGCAGGCTGGCGAGCGAGGATTGCGTGCTGAGCGCGACCGCCAGCACCGGCAGCGAAGCGCGTACGAACCGCCCCAGCGCGATGCCGCCCCCCCAGACGGCGACGGGCACCGCAAACAGGCTGACCACGATCCCGACCGAGGACACCGTCACGATATAGTGGAACAGCGCGCCGACCGCCGCCGTGCCCGTCTTGGCTGCGACCGTCAGCGCCAGCGCAAACACGCCGATCGGCGCGATCCAGATGATCCAGCCGATCATCACCAGCATCGCATCGCGGATCGCCGAAAAGAAGGTCAGCAAGGCGGTGCGGCCCGTGGCGTCGATGCGGGTGAGGGCAAAGGCGAAGATCAACGCGAACAGAATCAGCGACAGGAACCCGCCATTGGCAGCGGCGGCGATGACGTTATTGGGCACCATGCCCGCCAGAAACTCACCGAGCGGCGGCACCGCGCCGGGCGGGCCGACATTCACCAGCGCGCCGCGCAAGGCGGCGGCAGAGGCGGCGGGCATCGGCACCAGGCCGAGGAACAGCGGGGTCAGCAGCGCCGCCGCGACCGCGCTGCTGACCATCACCACCAGAATGATGCTGATCGCGCGCGCCGCGACTGCGCCGCTGCGTGCGGCCTCGGCGGTCGACGCGATGCCGGTGACCAAAAGCGAGAAGACCAGCGGAATCACCGTCATTTGCAGCGCGTTGAGCCAGGCCGAGCCGATCGGTTGCGCCACTGCGGTCGCTCCGGGCACCGCCGCCGGCAGCCAGGTGGCAAAAGCGATGCCAAGGAGTAATCCAGCGCCCAGCGACACGAGGATCCGTGTCGACGGGCTATTCAACGTTGCAGACATACTCGCCCTTATCCGTAAGCGGCGCTATCAGGCACCTCTGAAGATACGGGCATAACCCAATGGATGAGGGCTGATGGCAAGAAAATATTTCGGCACCGATGGGATTCGTGGTCTGACCAACAAAGCCCCGATGACCGCGGCGATGGCAATGCAGGTCGGCATGGCGGCCGGCGCGCATTTCCGCCGCGGCGACCACAAGCACCGCGTGGTGATCGGCAAGGACACGCGCCTGTCGGGTTATATGCTCGAATCGGCGATGGTGGCGGGCTTCACCAGCGTTGGTATGGACGTAGTGCTGTTGGGGCCGATGCCGACGCCGGCGGTGGCGATGCTGACCCAGTCGATGCGCGCCGATCTGGGCGTGATGATCTCGGCCAGCCACAATCCCTTCTTCGACAATGGCATCAAATTGTTCGGCCCCGATGGCTATAAACTGTCCGACGCCGACGAAGCCGCGATCGAGGCGTTGATCGATGGTGAGATCGCGCTGTCGCCCGCTGCCGAAATTGGCCGCGCGCGGCGCGTGGACGACGCGCAGGGTCGCTATATCCATTTCGCCAAATCGACTTTCCCGGAAAATCTGCGGCTCGACGGCATGCGTATCGTGGTCGATTGCGCCAATGGCGCGGCGTATCGCGTCGCGCCGACTGCCTTGTGGGAATTGGGGGCCGATGTCGTTGCGATCGGCGTGACGCCCAATGGCCGGAATATCAATGACGGCGTCGGCTCGACCGCGCCGCAGACCTTGTGCGAGACGGTGGTGGCGAGCGGCGCGCAGCTCGGCATCGCGCTCGACGGCGATGCCGACCGGCTGATCGTGGTCGACGAGAAGGGGCATGTCGTCGATGGCGACCAGTTGATGGCGACGATCGCCAGTGGCTGGGCGCGCAGCGGGCGATTGAAGAATGGCGGTCTGGTCGCGACGGTCATGTCCAATCTCGGGCTTGAGCGGCACCTCGCGGCGCAGGGCATTGGCCTGGTGCGCACTGCGGTCGGCGATCGCCATGTGCTCGAGGCGATGCGCGCGCAGGGCTATAATGTCGGTGGTGAGCAATCGGGGCATATCATCCTGTCCGATTATGCGACGACCGGTGACGGCCTGGTCGCGGCGCTGCAGATCCTCGCCGAACTGGTATGGGCAGGCGCACCGGCGAGCGAGCTGCTGCACCGCTTTGAGCCATTGCCGCAATTGCTGAAGAATGTGCGGTTCGCAGGTGGCAAGCCGCTGGAAGCCGAGGCGGTGAAGGCGGTGATTGCCGAGGCTGAGGCTGAACTGAAGGGCAAGGGGCGGCTCGTGATCCGCCCGTCTGGCACTGAGCCCGTTATCCGCGTGATGGCCGAGGGCGATGACCCGGCGCAGGTGGAGGCGGTGGTTGACCGCATCTGTGACGCCGTCCGTGTGGCGGCTGGCTGATGCTCGAAATGCGCCCCGATTGCGAACGCTGCGGCGTGGATTTGCCCGCCGATGAAGCGGGCGCGTTCATTTGCT
Organism: Sphingomonas sp. PL20; assembly: GCF_017875905.1. Taxonomy (NCBI): domain Bacteria; kingdom Pseudomonadati; phylum Pseudomonadota; class Alphaproteobacteria; order Sphingomonadales; family Sphingomonadaceae; genus Sphingomonas; species Sphingomonas sp. PL20. The sequence continues at coordinate 4,549,364 of NZ_JAGINH010000002.1, forward strand.
CGTTCGAATGCACCTTCTGCGCCGAATGCGCCGAAGCGCTCGATGATCGCTGCCCCAATTGCCGGGGCGAATTGATGGACCGTCCCGCGCGTGTCGATGACGCGCTGGCGCGTCACCCGGCGAGCACCGTGCGCCGGTTTAATTCCCCTCCCGCTCGCGGGAGGGGTTAGGGGAGGGCCTGTGACGAACCTTCCCGACCAAGACAGCCCCTCCCCCAACCCCTCCCGCCAGCGGGAGGGGCGCTTTGTCCCGCGCATCCTGATCATCGCCGGCTCGGATTCGGGCGGGGGCGCTGGCATCCAGGCCGATATCAAGACGGTGACGATGCTCGGCGGCCATGCGATGACCGCGATCACCGCGATCACCGCGCAGAATACTTTGGGGGTGCAGGCGGTGCTGCCGGTGCCGACCGAAATGGTGATCGCGCAGATCGAATCGTGTGTGTCGGACATTGGGATCGATGCGGTGAAGATTGGGATGATCGGGTCGGCCGAGACGGCGCATGCGGTGGCGGATGTGCTGGAGACGATCGATGCCCCGGTGGTGTTCGATCCCGTAATGGTTGCGACCAGCGGCGATGTGTTGGCCGATGCCGATACGATTGCGGCGTTCGAGCGACTGATGCGGATTGCTACCGTGGTGACGCCCAATTTGCCGGAATTGGGTGTGCTCGTCCCCGCCGTTCGCCCTGAGCCTGTCGAAGGGCTCGCCCCCGCAGGCGGGACGTCTGGTGCGGACGGTGCTTCGACAAGCTCAGCACGAACGGGCGAGGGGGCAGAATTTCTCGCTCAAACGTTTGGCACGACCGTGCTTTTCAAGGGCGGGCACTGCGAGGGCGATACGCTCACCGATCGGCTGATCGGCCCCGACGGCGAAATCACGCGCTGGTCGTCGGACCGCATCGTCACGAGCTCAACCCACGGCACCGGGTGCACGCTGGCGTCCGCGATCGCGACCTTGCTGGCACAGGGGCAGTTGCTAACCGCAGCGATTGCTGGCGCGCGCCAGTTCGTTCGCCTCGCGCTCCACGAGGCCCCCGGCCTTGGCGGTGGACATGGGCCGATGGGGCATCAGAACGTCCGGCTGGATCTCGGGCCCGAGCGGCGGCTCAATCAGATCACGCTCGGCCTGTCCGATTATGCCGCCTCCTGCGATTTCTACCGCACGCTCGGCCTCACCCAGATCGTCGCCACCGAGGACGCGCATTATGCGCGCTTCGAAGCACCCGGCGGCGCAACGCTCTCGATCGAGCAAGGCGCGGAACCGACGGTGTTCTTCGAATGCGCCGATCTCGACGCCGAGGTCGCGCGGCTCCAGGCGGCGGGGCTGGTGTTCGATCAGCCGCCGACCGACCAGCCCTGGGGCTGGCGCGAAGCGCGGCTGCGCGATCCCGCGGGCAATGCGGTGTGCCTCTACCAGGCTGGCGAGAACCGCCGCTATCCGCCATGGCGCTTGGACGATGCCTAGCCTGAAACACGAAAAGCTCTGCCTTGCGCCCGTCGCAGGGGTGGATGAGGCCGGGCGCGGGCCGCTGGCCGGGCCGGTAGTGGCGGCTGCCGTTATCCTGCCGCCCAAAGGTATCCCGCGCGGGATCGACGATTCGAAGAAGCTCGCCCATGCCGACCGTGCGCGCCTGCATGACCGGTTGCGCGCCTGTGCGATCGTCGGAATCGGGATTGTCGAGGCCGAGGAGATCGACACGCTCAACATCTATTGGGCGACGATGAAGGCGATGACGCTCGCGGTGGAGGCGCTCGGCTGTGCGCCGGGGCATGTGTTGGTGGATGGCAATCGCCTGCCCAAATGGGGCTTTGCCGCGACGCCGATCGTGAAGGGCGATTCGATCAGCCTGTCGATTGCCGCCGCCTCGATCATTGCTAAGCACACGCGCGACACGATCATGCTCGCCCACGCCGAGGCGCATCCGCAGTATGGCTGGCACAGCAACAAGGGCTATGGCGCGCCCGACCATTTGCGCGCACTGCGCGAGCATGGCCCGTGTCCCTTGCACCGGCGCAGTTTCGCCCCGGTCGCAGCGGCCTATCGCTCGCGCGAAACGCTGCTGGTGTGATCGCGGCCCCGAATTCGTTCCGGGGCCATCTTTTTTCTCGCGAGTGAGTCCTCGCGGCGACACCCCAGCGGTTGGGCCTGTGGATAACTCTGGACTCAACATCTGGCCAGCTTCCCGAAATGTTCCGTCTTGTTAACGATTTGGCAGAGGTTTTCGTTAACCAATGTTCGCTTGACGGGAGTCCCCACATTCGCAGGGATGCGCGCGACAGCGAATAAAGGCGGGCATGATGGGCGTTTTGGAAAAGATCAGGGTCGGGACGAAGCTCGACACGGGGCCGCGCGCGCCGATGGCCGAGCTGCCGCTCGACCAGATCCTGCAGGGGGATTGCATCGCCGCGATGCGCGCGCTGCCGGCCAAATCGGTCGATCTGATCTTCGCCGATCCGCCGTACAATTTGCAGCTCGGCGGCGATCTGTCGCGGCCCGATGGCAGCCATGTCGATGCGGTGACCGACGCATGGGACAAGTTCGATTCGCTCAGCGCCTATGACAAGTTCACGCGCGAATGGCTGGTCGAGGCCAAGCGCATCCTGAAGGACAATGGCGCGATCTGGGTGATCGGCAGCTATCACAACATCTTCAAGGTCGGTGCTGCGATCCAGGATCTGGGATACTGGATTCTCAACGACATCGTCTGGCGCAAGGCCAACCCGATGCCCAATTTCAAGGGCACGCGTTTCACCAACGCGCATGAGACGCTGATCTGGGCATCGATGGGCGAAAAGGCGCGCTACACCTTCAACTATCGCAGCATGAAGACGCTCAACGACGAGTTGCAGATGCGCAGCGACTGGGAATTCCCGGTGTGCGGCGGGCAGGAGCGGCTGAAGAAGGACGGGGTCAAGGTGCACCCGACGCAGAAGCCCGAAGCATTGATCTATCGCATCCTGCTTGCCTGCACCAAGCCGGGCGACGTGGTGCTCGATCCGTTCTTCGGCACTGGCACGACCGGTGCGGTGGCCAAGCGCCTCGGGCGGCGCTGGATCGGGATCGAGCGCGAGGACGACTATATCGCCGCCGCGCGCGAACGCATCGCTGCGGCGCTGCCGCTCGACGAATCGTCGCTGAAGACGATGCAAAGCCCCAAGGCCGCGCCGAAAGTGGCGTTCGGCGTGCTGGTCGAAAACGGGTATCTGACGGCCGGGCATGTGCTGTGCGACGCCAAGCGCAAGCACCGCGCGCTGGTGCGTGCCGATGGCAGCCTGGAAAGCGTATGCGGCGCGGTCGGGTCGATCCACAAATTGGGCTCGACGCTGCAGAATGCGCCTGCGTGCAACGGCTGGACCTTCTGGCATTATGAAACACCCGAGGGGCTGAAGCCGATCGACGTGCTGCGCCAGACCTATCTGCTGGCGACGCAGCCTTAAGCGCAAACCGTCATGCCGGACTTGTTCCGGCATCCACGGTGCCGCAAAGAACATCGCGCGGGGATGGCACCACGGTGGACCCCGGAACAAGTCCGGGGTGACGTACCATGACCCTCCACCTCCGCCCGATCCAGTTCGTCGATACCCCGGTCGATCGCGACGGCGAGGTCGCGCGGCTGGCGGGCGGGATGCTGTGGTTCTCCGCTTATGAAGTGATCGAGGACGGGCGGCGGCGCACCGTGCCCGTGGCCGAGCTTGGCCCGTTGCTGCGCGACGAGCGCGCTGCCTCGCTCCACGCCGCGATCACCGCGCCGCGCCCGCCTTTGGTGCTGGGCGAGCGGACGCTGCGTTTCGATCAGCCGATGGTTGCGGGCATCCTCAACGTGACGCCCGACAGTTTTTCGGACGGCGGTGCGGTGCATGACGATCCGGCCGCGGCCGCCAGTGCGGGTGTGACGATGGCGGAGGCCGGTGCCGCGCTGATCGACGTCGGCGGCGAATCGACCCGCCCCGGGGCCGCGACGGTGTGGGAAGGCGATGAGATCGCGCGGGTCGTGCCGGTGATCGAACGCCTCGCGCGCAGCGGAACGCTCGTTTCGATCGACACGCGCAAGGCTGGCGTGATGGAGGCGGCGCTGGGCGCAGGCGCGGCGATCGTCAACGATGTCGCGGCGCTCTTGTGGGACGATCGCGCGCTGGAGGTGGTGGCGAAGGCGGGCTGCCCAGTCGTGCTGATGCATTCGCCCGATCCGGCCAAGGGCGGCCATGGCGGGGTGGGCTATCACGATGTGCTGGTCGAGGTGTTCGACTGGCTGGAGGCGCGGATTGCGGCGGTCGTCGCGGGTGGGGTCGACCGGGCAAGGATCATCGTCGATCCCGGCATCGGCTTTGGCAAATCGCTGTCGGACAATCTCGCGCTGATCAACGGCCTAGCGCTGTTGCACGGTCTCGGCTGCCCGATCCTGCTGGGTGCGAGCCGCAAGCGCCTGATTGGCGCGCTGTCCAATGAAGCGCCCGCGCGCGAGCGCCTTGGCGGATCGATCGCGCTGGCGATGGCGGGGGTGGCGGCGGGCGTGCAACTGCTGCGGGTGCATGATGTCGCGGAAACGGCGCAGGCGGTGCGCGTCTGGCGTGGCTTGCGCGATCGGGCACTGGTCGGACGCCAGCAGCACGGGTAACCCAGCCATCAGGTTGGAGGGAGGACGCCCATGATTATCGATTCCGGCCCGCGCCTGCGCCAGATTTTCGCCGAGGTGTGGCGACCGCTGCTCGTGCTGTTCGTGTGGGATGTGGTGGTGACGGGCGGCTATTACCTGCTCCCCTTCCACGCGCCGTCGCTGCCGTTGACGCTGTTCGGGTCGGCACTGGCGCTGTTTCTGGGCTTTCGCAGCACCTCGGCCTATCAGCGCTGGTGGGAAGGGCGCGTCCTGTGGGGCGCGATGATCAACGCCTCGCGCAGCCTGTCGCGCACGGTGCGCAGTTACCTGCCCGATGCGGAAGGCCGCGATCTGCAACGCGCGATTATCCTGCGGCAGATCACGTATGTGAACGTGCTGCGGTGTCAGTTGCGGCGGCAGGACCCCAAGCCCGAGGTGGAGCGCTTCCTGTCACCGGACGAAGCCAAGCCTTCGCTTGCGCGCACCAACACCGCCAATGGCATCCTTGATGGCACCGGCCGCCGGATCGACCATGCGCGCACGCTCGGCTGGATCGACACCGTACAACAAGCGGCGATCGAGCGGATCCTGGTCGATATCACCAACGCACAGGGCGGCATGGAGCGGCTGAAGAACACCCCTTTGCCCAATCAATATCGCTTCTTCCCCGAGCTGTTTACCCGCTTGTTCTGCGTGCTGCTGCCGATTGGGCTGGTCGAAACGCTGGAATTTGCCACGCCGATCGGGTCGACCGTGGCGGGGGCGATGTTCCTTGCGGTGCTGCGGATTGGCGACGATCTGGTCGATCCCTTCGCCAATACCGTGCACGACGTGCCGCTGAGCGCGATGTGCCGCACGATCGAGATCGACCTGCTGCAAGCGCTGGGCGATCCTGCTCCCGAACCGATGCGTCCCGTCAAAGGGATCCTCTGGTAGCGGAGGGGCGGCAGTCGCCTACCGCCCACCGCAAATCAGCAGCCGTTCTTGCGATTCTGCGCCGCGTCATGCTTCTTGTCGAGATGCTTGCCGAGCAGGGCACCGCCAACGCCGCCCGCCAGCGTGCCGAGCACGCCGCCGCCCAGTACATTGCCCGCGACCGCGCCGCCGACGCCACCGGCGATCGCGCCGGTTGTGCCGCTGCTGCGCTTGCAGCGATAATAACGGCCGTCTTGCCCGCGATAGGTGCGTTGGTCGTCCTGGCGCTCATAGCGGCGGTCGCGGTCATCGCGATCTTGCGCGGCGGCCATGGTCGGCAGGGCCGCCGGGATCATCGACAGCACGGCCAGCGCCGCGAAAACGGATTTCTTCGACATGGGTAATCTCCTCCACACTGTAACAGACAGCGCCGCAGATATTTCCGCATCGGCCCTGAATTTGCGATGAAGCGATCGTACAGCCGCAGTTAGGCCGCAGCGTTATCGATCCCCAATTCGCCGAGCTTCCTATACAGGGTCGAACGCCCGATGCCGAGCCGACGCGCCACTTCGGTCATGCGCCCGCGATAATGGCCGATCGCAAGCCGGATGACATCGGCCTCGATTTCCTCCAGCGCGCGCAAATTGCCATCGGCATGGAACAGCGTGACGCCGCCGCTGGTCGCCATCGGCACCGGGGTCGGCGTGGTGTGGCGTTGCCCGCCGAGCGCCGCGATCTGCGGGAAATCCGCGCGGGTGAGCGCTGAGCCGTCGCACAAAACGGCGGCGCGGAACAAGGCGTTCTGCAGCTGGCGGACATTGCCGGGCCAGTCATACCGTCCCAGCAAGGCGAGCGCATCGTCGGTAATGCCAAGCTGGCGCAAGCCCGGCTGCTGCGCGATGCGGGCCAGCAAATGGCGGGCGAGCGCGGGAATGTCGCCGGTGCGCTCGCGTAAAGGCGGGATCGTCACCTGCACGACGTTGAGGCGATAATAGAGGTCTTCGCGGAAACGCCCGGCCTCGACTTCCTCGATCAAGCGCTTGTTGGTGGCGGCGATCACGCGAACATCGACTTCGCGAACATGGCGTGCGCCGATCGGCTGAATCTCGCCCGATTGCAGCACGCGCAGCAATTTGACCTGCGCCTCCAGCGGCATTTCGCCGATTTCGTCGAGGAACAAAGTGCCGCCATCGGCCAGCTGGAAACGCCCGATCTTGCGTTCGAACGCGCCGGTAAACGCGCCCTTTTCATGGCCGAACAGCTCGGATTCGACGAGATTGGGCGGCAGCGCGCCGCAATTGACCGCGACCATCGGCTTCTTGTTGCGCGGCGAGGCGGCGTGGATCGCCTCGGCGACGACTTCCTTGCCGACGCCGCTCTCTCCCTCGAGCAGCACCGGCACGCGCGCGCGCGCGGCCTTGGCGGCGATGGCGAGGGCGGCGCGGAAATCGGGGGCCGAGCCAACGATCTCGTCAAACGCCAGCAGCGCCGGGATCTTTTCGGTGAGCGGCCGCAATTCGCCCGCCGCCTTGCCCGCGACCGCCGCATCGAGCGCGCCGAGCAGCCGTTCGGGCGCGAGCGGCTTGACCAGGAAATCGGTGGCACCACTGCGCATCGCCGCGACCGCTTGCGCGACCGAGCCATTGGCGGTGAGCAGCAACAACGGCAGATCGGGGCGGCGCGCGCGAATTTCGTCGATCAGCGCGCTCGGATCGGCCTCGGGGGCCCATTGGTCGAGCAAGACGGCATCAAGCTGCATCCCGTCGGGCGTGCCGAGCATCGCGATCGCCATTTCGCCGTCGGCCGCGAACACCGCGCGCCAGCCACGCCGCACCGCGATCGCCGCGACGAGGCGGCGCTGCGCGGGTTCGTCGTCGATCAACATCAGCAGGCGCTGTCCGTTGCGCGTCATGCTTTACCCCAATGCGTGCCAAATCCAGCCGCCTGCCATAGCGACAAGGTATGAAAGCGGGCTTAAACGCCCCGTCCTGGGACGGATGGGACAAAGCGGCACGATGGCACGCGCGCCCTGTAACAAATGTAAGGGGGGTTGAGGGGTCAGGCTGTGCGGGCTAAGCACGGGTCCGAAGCGGGGGTAACCCCGGATCTTCGAGGGGAGAAACGATGGCTGCCGATAGCGAGCTGCAAGTTCACCGCGCGACCTATGAAAAGGTCATTGCCGTCCTGAAATATGGTGCGATCGCGTGCTTCATCATCGCGTTCGTGGTGGTGTGGCTGATCTCGGGCAAATAAGCGTGAAGATCGCTGTCCTGCGTGAAACCGCCGAGGGCGAGCGCCGCGTTGCCGCCACCCCCGAAACCGTCAAGAAATTCGTGGGCCTTGGTGCCAGCGTCGCGGTCGAAAGCGGCGCTGGGCTGACCGCCTCGATCGCCGATGCCGATTATGCCGCCGCCGGTGCGAGCGTTGCCGACCGCGCCGCGACGCTGGCGGGTGCCGAAATCGTGCTGGGCGTGCAGGGGCCTGCCGCCGATACGCTGAGCGGTGTCGCGCCCGGCGCATGGCTCGCCGCCGCGCTCAACCCTTTTGCCGACCGCGCGCGGATCGAGGGGTATGCGGCAGCCGGTCTTGAAGCGCTGGCGATGGAATTCATGCCGCGCATTACGCGCGCGCAATCAATGGACATATTGTCGTCGCAGTCGAACCTTGCCGGGTATAAAGCGGTGCTTGATGCGGCCAGCGTCTATGGCCGCGCCTTTCCGATGATGATGACGGCGGCGGGCACCGTCTCCGCCGCGCGCGTGTTCGTAATGGGCGTGGGCGTTGCCGGATTGCAGGCGATCGCCACCGCACGGCGGCTGGGCGCGCAAGTCTCGGCGACCGATGTGCGCTCGGCGACCAAGGAGCAGATCCTGTCGCTCGGGGCCAAGCCCGTCTTCGTCGAAAGTGTCGCGGGGATCGAGGGCGAAGGCTCGGGCGGGTATGCTGGGGAGATGAGCCCGGAATATCAGGCGGCGCAGGCCGAACTGGTATCGTCGCACATCGCCAAGCAGGACATCGTGATCACGACCGCGCTGATTCCGGGGCGGCCTGCGCCACGGCTGATTTCGGCGGCGCAGGTGGCGAGTATGCGGCCGGGCTCGGTGATCGTCGATCTCGCGGTCGAAAGCGGCGGCAATGTCGAGGGCGCGGTCGCGGGCGAAACCGTGGTGGTGAACGGCGTCTCGATCGTCGGGCATCGCAACGTCGCGTCGCGGCTGGCGGCGGACGCCTCGGCCTTGTTCTCGCGCAACCTGTTCAATTTCCTCAGCGCCTTTTGGGACAAGGAGGCGGGCAAGCCCGTGCTCGATGCCGAAATCGGCGATGCGATCCGGCTGACGCAAGGCGGCAAGATCGTCAACGCGCGGTTGCTCCCGGCGGCATGAGCGCTGCTGTCCTACACGCCCCCGTTTCGCTACCCTTGATCGGGTGCAAGCCCGTCCGCATTTTTTCTTTTTTCTCTGCGATACGGGCGAGCATCCTGAAATTTGAGAGGTTCTGATCGGCCATGGACTTTATCTCGATCCTTTCGATCTTCGTTATGGCCTGCTTCGTCGGCTATTATGTCGTCTGGTCGGTCACTCCCGCCCTGCACACGCCGTTGATGGCGGTGACCAATGCGATTTCCTCGGTGATCATCGTTGGCGCGCTGATCGCCTCGGCGGCGGCGGGGATTGGTGGTGGCGGGGCGACCTCGAAATGGCTTGGGCTGCTCGCGGTGGTGCTGGCGAGCGTCAACATCTTCGGGGGCTTTGCGGTCACCGCGCGGATGCTGGCGATGTATAAGAAGAAGGCGCCTGCTGGGGCTAGGCACTGAATTTCGTCGCCCCGGCCTTGTGCCGGGGTCCACTCATCCACTGACGCTAAGGCTATTGGCGCGGTGGACCCCGGCACAAGGCCGGGGTGACGGCAAGGGGTTGAAGACACGTGGAACACATAACCGTCAATCCCTGGGCATCGCTGGCCTATCTCGTCGCGGGGGTGTGCTTCATTCTCGCGCTTCGCGGGCTGTCCAGCCCGGCGACGAGCCAGCGCGGCAACCGCATGGGCATCCTCGGCATGACGATTGCGGTGGTGACGACGCTCATCACGCATGTGCCTTTCAAAGATTATCAAGACTTCGGTCAATTGGGCTTCATCGCGCACGTTGACGGCCTGACATTGATCGAAATCCTCGCCGCAATCGGGATCGGTGCCGCCATCGGCATCACCACCGCGCGGCGCATCGCGATGACCGACATGCCGCAGCTCGTCGCCGCCTTCCATTCGCTGGTCGGGCTGGCGGCGGTGCTGGTGGCGTGCGCGGCGTTCCTCAATCCGGGCGCGTTCGGCATTGCCGAGGGCGGCGTGATCTTCGCGCAAAGCCGCATCGAAATGGGGCTGGGCGTTGCGATCGGCGCGATCACCTTTTCGGGCTCGGTGATCGCCTTCCTCAAACTCAACGGCAATATGGGCGGCGCGCCGATCCTGTTGCCGGGGCGGCATGTGATCAACCTCGGCGTGCTCGCCGCGATCCTGGGGCTGGTCGGCTATTTCACCATCGACCAGAGCGCGTGGGTGTTCTGGACGATCACGGTGCTGAGCTTCGCCATCGGCTTCCTGCTGATCGTGCCGATCGGTGGGGCGGACATGCCGGTCGTGGTGTCGATGCTCAATTCCTATTCGGGCTGGGCGGCGGCGGCGATGGGCTTCACGCTGCACAATACGGCGATGATCATCACCGGCGCATTGGTCGGGTCGTCGGGCGCGATCCTCAGCTACATCATGTGCAAGGCGATGAACCGCAGTTTCATCAGCGTGATCGCGGGTGGCTTTGGCGGCGAAACCGCGGCGGCGGGCGGTCCGGCCAAGGAACAGCGGCCGTGGAAGCGCGGATCGGCGGAGGACGCCGCCTTCCTGCTCGAACAGGCCGAACAGGTCATCATCGTGCCGGGATACGGCATGGCGGTCAGCCAGGCGCAGCACGCGTTGCGCGAAATGGGCGACAAATTGAAGGCGCATGGCGTGCGCGTGAAATATGCCATCCACCCCGTCGCCGGGCGTATGCCGGGGCATATGAACGTGCTGCTGGCCGAAGCGAACGTGCCCTATGACGATGTGTTCGAGCTGGAGGATATTAACAGCGAATTCGCGCAGACCGATGTCGCTTTCGTGATCGGCGCGAACGACGTGACCAACCCGGCGGCCAAGACCGACAAGACCTCGCCGATTTACGGGATGCCCGTGCTCGATGTCGGCAAGGCCAAGACCGTGCTGTTCATCAAGCGCTCGATGGGGGGCGTCGGCTATGCCGGCGTCGACAATGACGTGTTCTATATGGACAACACCATGATGTTGCTGGGCGACGCCAAGAAGATGGTTGAAGAGATCGTCAAATCGCTGGACTAAGCCGGGCTGATCCGCTCAACCTGCTGATCGAACACGCAAATGGGGGCTGAGCGATGGCGACGAATGGCGCGGCATATGAGGGCGCGAGCTATGACGGGCGGACGGCAAATGGCGTGACGGTCGGCGGCATTGTCGCCGGTGGGTTTCGCCTGATCCGCGAGCGCATTGCCGCAGTTTCGGCCTGGGCCTTGCTGTATCTGGTGATGAACGTGCTGGTGGTGCTGGCGATGCGCCAGATACTGGCAGGGGTGGGGGCTGAGACGGTGACGGCGCAGACGACCGGCGTCGCGCGCGATCCCGCGCTGATGATGGCCCATATGAGCCAGATGTTCGGCGTCTACCTTATGCTGATGATCGGGCTGCTGGTGCTCTATACGGCGGGCCTGCGCGCAGCGTTGCGGCCGGGCGAGGGGCGCTTCGCCTATCTGCGCCTGAGCATGGACGAAGTGCGCATGCTGCTGGTGGCGTTGCTGCTGTGGGTCGGCTTCTTCCTGCTGTATCTGGTGCTGGCGCTGGTGGTTGGCCTGGTCGGCGGGGTGGTGGCGGTTGCCGCGCGCGGGGCGATGGTGCCGGTGTTCATCCTGCTCGGCCTCGCCGCCTTTGCGGTGCTGATCTATTTCTATGTGCGCTTCTCGCTCGTCTTCGCGCTGACGATGCAGCGCGGCAAGGTCATCATCGGTGAGTCGTGGAACCTGACCAAGGGACGGTTCTGGACGCTGTTCGGGGCCTATCTCGTCGTCGGGCTGATCGTGACCGTGGTATCGGTGGTTTTGCTTGGGCTTACCCAGGGCAGCTACATTGCGGAGATGGCACAGGGCGGTTTCCGGCCCGAGGCGGTGCAGGCGGCGCAGCGCCACCAGATGGAGCAGCAATTCGGCGCGATTACCGGCCTGACCGTGGTGGGTTGGGTGCTGGGCGCGGTGCTGATGACGTTGTGGATCACGCTGGCGGCGGGCGTGGCGGGCGCGGCGACGACCGGATTGCGCGACGATGCCTTTGCCGACATCGGTGCCGTCTACGAATGAACGACGCGACTTTGCTCCATTGCGGAGCAAAGACACGCATTCGCGTACCTTATCGCTGCCGAAACGGCGCGGCTTTCGCTGTTCCGCCTTTGGGAAATACGTACTTTGCGTACTCAGCCGCGGCCCTAGCCCGGCGTAGCGGAGCGGCAGCGATGGACAAGCACGGGCAAGCGACAGGCGGGGCGTTTCCGATCGGCGGAGCAAGACGACAGGCCCCGGACATTCTGGCGATCGTCGCGGACGATCGGCGCGCGATGGTGGCGGAGGTGTGCGACGCCGTGCGCGGGGAACGCTGGGCGTGGACCGACTGGCACGGCGCGACCGAGCGTTTGGACCATGCCGGGTCGGTCGGGATTGTCCTGGCCGACACGCGCGGGGTTAGCGAGGCGCAGCTTGCACCCGTCCTGCCGCAGCTCGACGCCTTCGCCCGCGGCGCGGGGCAGCGGGTGATCGTCGCGCTGGATTTCGAGCAGATCGACCTCATTTCCGCCGCGCTCGCGACGCCAGGGATCGAATTGTTGTGCGCGCCGAGCCTTGCCGAATATGTCGCGGCGTTGTTTGTGGCGGGGGGCGGCACCGGCGGCGTGCGCGACAGCGGACGGGAGGCGGAGGCAGAGCGGTTGCGGCAATTGCACGAACAGGTCGCGCGCATCGCCGAAACGCTCGCCCGCTTGACCGGCGAAGCGACCGACCCGCCGGCGCGCGAAAGCGGCCATGTCGGCGAACACGGCATGTCCTATCGCGGCGGGCCTGCCCCTGCCGCTGCCAGCCCCATCGCCGCGCGCGACATTCGTGATGCGATCCGCGCGCGGCGCATGCGCGACCAGCATTTCGGGAGCGGGCTGTTCGAGGATCCGGCATGGGACATGCTGCTCGATCTGTTCGCCGCCGAGCTGGAGCGGTCGCAGGTTTCGGTCTCCAGCCTCTGCATTGCCGCAGCGGTTGCGCCGACCACCGCGTTGCGCTGGATCGCCAAGCTGACCGATGCCGGGCTGTTCGAGCGCCAGCCCGACCCGTTCGATCGCCGCCGCGCCTTCATGGCGCTGTCCGCCCGCGCAAGTGCGGCGATGCGCGCCTATTTTGGGGCGGTGCAACGGATCGGCGCGCCGATCGCGTAATTGCGCGCCGCGGCGGCGCAGAGGCTTGCAGTGTCGGCCCGGTGATGGCACAGGGCGCTTCTTCGTTCCCGCAAGCGGGTTCGCGGGCGATTAGCTCAGTTGGTAGAGCGTCTCGTTTACACCGAGAATGTCGGCGGTTCGAGCCCGTCATCGCCCACCATGCCCTGCACGGCTATTTCAGCACCAACGGCAAACCGGCAGCGACGAACACCACCGAATCGACGGTGCGTGCGATTGCCTGGTTGATCGTGCCCGCCATATCGCGAAAGCGGCGCGCCAGCGCATTGTCGGGCACGATGCCAAGGCCGACTTCATTCGATACGAGCAGGATTTTCCCCGGCGCAGCGGCGATGGCGGCGGTGAGGTCGTCGATTGCCGAGGTCAGATCAGCCTCTGCGAACAACAGGTTGGACGCCCATAGCGTCAGGCAATCGACCAGCAGGACGGTTTCGGGGCGGCTGTGCGCGGCAATCGCCTCGGCCAGCGCGAGCGGTGCCTCGAGCGTTTGCCAGCGCGCGCCGCGTTCGGCGCGATGCCGCGCGATGCGATCGTCCATCTCGCCATCGAGCGCTTGCGCGGTGGCCAGATAGAGCAGCGCCCCCGGCAGGCCCTCCGCCTGGCGCTGGGCAAAGGCACTTTTGCCGGAGCGCGCGCCGCCCAGGATCAATTGTGTCCGTGTGAATGCAATCGACATCGCTTTGGCGGTTCCAACAGAGTCGCGTTGCCCTATAGCGCGGACGCGGCACTCTGCACCGTTCGATCGAGCGCGGGTGGGGCCAGACGACGGGATACTGTGCGCTTGCGGGAATGGACCATACATGGCGGTCGGCTTGTGGAGGCGCAGCTTTATTACCGCGAAGCGCCGACACCGTGGCTGGATCTGTCGACCGGGATCAATCCAGAGCCGTGGCCGGGAGCCGACGCGCTGACCTTCGACTGGGCGCGCTTGCCGGACGACGCCGCGCTTCGTCAGCTTGAAGCGGTCGCCATGGCCTATTTCGCGGCGCGGGGGCCGCAGGTTCTGGCGCTGCCCGGCACCGAATTCGGCTTGCGCGGTTTGGCGACGCTCGGCCTGCCCGCGCCCTTCCGCCACGTCTGGCCGGGGTATCGCACCCATGCCGAAGCGTTGCCGGGGAGCGTCCCCGTTTCCTTCGACGCCGCGATCGAGCTGGCGGGGCAGGGCGGCACGATCGTGTTGGCCAACCCGTCCAATCCCGATGGGCGCTTGCTTGCGCCTGCCGATGTGATGGCGCTGGCGGCGGGGCTGGCGCGCAGCGGGGGGTGGCTGGTGGTCGATGAGGCGTTCATCGATGCGCAGGACGGCGGCAGTATTGTGCCGTTGCTGGACGGGACCGAGCCCGTGCTGGTCATGCGCTCGTTTGGCAAGTTCTTCGGTCTGGCGGGCGTGCGTTTGGGCTTTGCGGTGGGGCCAGCCGCGATGATCGCACGTTGGCGCGCGACGGTCGGCAGTTGGCCGCTCTCCGCCGCCGCGATCGCGATCGGCACGGCGGCTTATGGTGACAGCGGCTGGATCGCCAGCACCCGCGCGGCCCTGTTGGAGCGGGCAGCGGCGCTGGACCGGGTGTTGCGGAGCCACGGACTGGAGCCGATCGGCGCTTCGCCGCAGTTCCGGCTGGTGGCGTGCGATGCGAGCGCGTTGTTCGACCGCTTGGCGCGCGTCGGTATCCTGACGCGACCCTTCGACTATGATCCGCGCTGGTTGCGGCTGGGTGTGTCCGCATCGCGCGGAGATCTCGCGCGTCTCGATCGGGCTCTGGCCGGTGGCTGAGCCGGTCGCGCTGGTCGCGCTGGCCCTGGACGCGGCGATCGGGTGGCCCGCTTGGCTGTATCGGCGGATCGGTCACCCGATCGGGCTGTTCGCCGGAATCCTCGACATGAGTGAACAGGTATGGAACCGGCCCGACCGTTCCTTTGCGGCGCGCCGGGCGCTCGGGGTTCTCACGATGGCGCTGCTGATCGGGACGGTCGGCGGGGCGAGCTGGTTGCTGCAACGCGCGGTGCTGGAGGGGCTTCGCCCAATCGGGTGGCTGGTGTGTGCGCTGCTCGCCTTTCCCGCGCTGGCGCAGCGGAGCCTGGACGATCACGTCCGCGCGGTTGCGCTGGCGTTGCAGCAAGGCGACCTGCCCGCCGCGCGTACCGCCGTCGCGCAGATCGTGGGGCGCGACCCCGACGCGCTCGATGTCGCCGGGGTCAGCCGTGCCGCGATCGAAAGTCTGGCGGAAAGCTTTTGCGACGGGGTTGCCGCGCCGTTGTTCTGTCTGCTGGCGTTGGGGCTGCCGGGCGTGTGGGTGTATAAGGCGATCAACACCGCCGACAGCATGATCGGCCACCGTGAGCCGCGCTGGCGCGCGTTCGGCTGGGCGGCGGCGCGGATCGATGATGGGGCGAACCTGATCCCGGCGCGCCTTGCCGGGATCGCGATTTGCCTTGCCGCAGGCAAAGGGTGGCGGACGATGGCGCGCGATGCGGGCAAGCACGCCTCCCCCAATGCCGGATGGACCGAGGCGGCGATGGCGGGCGCGCTCGATCTGCGGCTGGTCGGGCCGGTCTGGTATGATGGCGTTCTGCACGACAAGCCTTGGATCGGCGCGCACGGGCGCAACGATGCGGGGGCCGTCGACATTCGGCGCGCGCTGGTGATCTATCGCCGGGCGTGCCTGTTGCTGTGGGCAATCGCTGGGGGGCTGGCATGGGCGCTGTAATGCTGCAGGGGACCGGCTCGGATGTCGGCAAATCGGTGCTGGTCGCCGGGCTGTGCCGCGCGCTTGCCAATCGCGGGTTGCGCGTGCGCCCGTTTAAGCCGCAGAATATGTCGAACAACGCCGCCGTCACCGCCGATGGCGGCGAGATCGGGCGGGCACAGGCGACCCAGGCGATTGCCTGCCGCACCGAGCCGACCACCGACATGAACCCGGTGCTGCTGAAACCGCAGGCCGATCACACATCGCAATTGATCGTCCATGGCCACGTGCGTGGCACCTTGCGCCCGGGCAATTACCGGCAAGCGCGCGGGGCCCTGCTGGAGGATGTGCTGGCGAGCTATCGCCGGCTGCGCGCCGAATGCGATGTGGTGGTGGTGGAGGGGGCGGGGTCGCCTGCCGAGATCAACCTGCGCAGCGGCGACATCGCCAATATGGGGTTTGCGCGCGCCGCCGGGGTGCCGGTGGTGCTGGTCGGCGATATCGATCGCGGCGGTGTGATCGCGGCGATCGTCGGCACGCGCGCGGTGATCGACCCCGACGATGCCGCGATGATCCACGGCTTTCTGATCAACAAGTTTCGCGGTGATCCGGCGCTGTTCGAGGACGGGTATCGCCAGATCGAGCAACTGGCGGGCTGGCGCGGCTTTGGCGTGGTGCCGTGGCTTGCCCCGGCGGCGCGCTTGCCGAGCGAGGATGCGGTCATTCTCGAACGCCCGATCGTCAACGAAGCGCAACGGATCGTCATTGCCTGCCCGATCACGCCGCGTATCGCCAATTTCGACGATCTCGATCCGCTGAAGCTGGAGCCGGGCGTGGAGGTGCGGATGATCGCGCCCGGCCAGCCGATCCCGGCCGAGGCCGCTTTGGTGGTGCTGGCCGGATCGAAGGCGACCATCGCCGACCTTGCCTTCCTGCGTGGCCAGGGGTGGGACATTGACATCCTGGCGCACCACCGGCGCGGCGGGCATGTGCTGGGCCTGTGCGGCGGGTATCAGATGCTGGGGCGCTCTATCAGCGATCCGCAGGGGGTCGAAGGGCCGCCGGGCAGCGTGGCCGGGCTGGGTCTGCTCGCGGTGGACACCGTGCTTGCCGGGCGCAAGACGCTGGCGCGGGTGCACGGCACCGCGCTTGGTGCGGCGTTCCAGGGCTATGAAATTCATATGGGCGAGACCGCCGGCCCCGATACCGCCCGCCCGGTTGCCCATATGGCCGATGGACGGAGCGACGGGGCGATCAGCGCCGACGGGTGCATCGCGGGCAGCTATGTGCACGGTCTGCTCGATCTTGCCGGTCAGCGCGCGGCATGGCTCGCGCGGATCGGGGGGACGGGCAGCGGCATCGACCAGCAGGTGGCGGTCGATCAGGCGCTGGACGAAATTGCCGCTTTGCTCGAACGGCATCTCGACATCGACGCGTTGGTCGCGCTGTCACAGATGGCGCAGGGCTAACACCGCGAGCAGCAAGCCGGTTTCGACCAGTTCGATTCCCGCGCCGTGGCAATCCCCCGAAACACCGCCGAGGGTTCGCCGCAGCCACACGCCCCACAGGGCAATCAACGGCACCGCGATCAGGATGGCGGGCACCACCATCGCCCCTGCCGCCAGCACGACGGACCATCCGACGATATGCGATACGCGCACGTGCTCGACGAAGCGCGCGCCAAGCCCCGCATGCAGCGGTGGCAGCCACAGCGTCCACACCAGCGGCCCGATGCGCGCGGCAAAGGGCAGCAGGATCAACGCCGGGAAAGCACCTCCCGCCGCGATCACGGCGTGGACCAGCACCAGCTTGGCGAGCAGTTGCAGCACGATCGCGACCACGCCGAAGCTGCCGACATGCGGATCGGCCATCACCGCCAGCAAGCGCGCGCGGTCCTTATGTGCGGCACCGCAGCCATCGGCGAGGTCCGCCAGCCCGTCGAGATGGAGCGCCCCGGTCCCCCCGACCCAGACCGCCACCGCCGCCAGCGCCGCCACCCAGCCATCGAGCTGTGCGCCGAGCCACGCGCCGCCCGCGACCAGCGCCCCGACGATCAGCCCGACGGCGGGAAACCAGCGCATCGATCGGGCAAAGTCGCGCTCGGTCGCCTGCACTTGCGGCGTTGGCAGGCGGGTGAGGAACTGGATCGCCAGGAGGACGCTTTTCATCGGCGCAGGCCAATAATCTGCGCAGCGGGCGTTTCGCCCCGCCACACGCGCAACGACAACAGGCTGGCATACGGCAGATCGATCGCCCAACTCTGGCGCGAATCGAACCCGCACAGCACCGCCAGCGCCGCCCGCATCGCCCCGGCGTGCGTCACCACGAGCGTTGGCACCGCAGCCAGATTGGCGAGCGCCTCTGCCACCCGCCCGACGAGATCGGACCAGCGCTCGCCGCCTGGCGGCGCGCAGCCATCGGGGTCGTCCCAGAAGCGCGCGAGCGTGGCACTGTCCACCGCGTTGGGGGGCAGGCCGTCCCACTGCCCGAAGTCCAATTCGCGCCAGCGCGGATCGATCGCCAGCGGGATCCCTTTCACCGTCGAGATCGCCGCGCCCGCGCACCGGGCGCGCGACAGGTCCGATGCGATCAGCGCCGCGACATCCAGCTCGCGCGCCTGCGCCACGCACGCGGCGATGCCCGACGCCAGCGGGGTCGCGTCGGTGTGGCCGATCAAGCGCCCCGCGCCTTCCGGCGCGCCATGCCGCAGGAGATGCAGGACGACGCTGCTCACAACGCCCCCGCCACCCCCGCCTCGGCAAAGGTCGCCATGCCGTTATGCGCGGCGAGCGCGCTGCGGATGACCGACACGGCCACGGCGGCACCGCTGCCCTCCCCCAGCCGCATCCCGAGCGACAGAAGTGGCTCCAGTCCCAAATGGGCGAGGAGGCGGACATGCCCCGGCTCGGCCGAACAATGCCCGGCGATACAGTGATCGGTAATGGCAGGGGTGTGGGCGGCCAACGGCGCGAGTGCGGCACAGGTGATGAAGCCATCGAGCACCACTGGCACGCGCTGTCGCCGCGCGGCCCGCACTGCGCCCGCAATCGCCGCGATCTCGCGCCCGCCCAGCCGCCGCAGCGTTTCAAAAGGGGTGTGCGGTGCGCCCGCGTGAAAGGCGAGCGCCCGTTCGACCACCGCGATCTTGCGGGCGATGCCGTCCGGATCGACACCGGTTCCCGGCCCGACCCACTCCGCCACTGCGCCGCCAAAGCTGCGCGCGCACAAAGCGGTGGCGGCGGTGGTGTTGCCGATGCCCATCTCGCCGACCACCAGCACATCGAGCTCCGGCGTCACCACTGCGGCCCCGGCGGACAGCGCGGCCAGGCATTCGTCCTCCGTCATTGCGGGGCTTTGCGTGAAATCGGCGGTCGGACGATCGAGCTCCAGCGCGACCACCGAAAGCTCCAGGCCCGCCGCCGCCGCCAGGGCGTTGATCGCCGCGCCGCCATTCGCGAAATTGGCGACCATCGCCTCCGTCACGCTGGCGGGAAAGGCGCTGACGCCGTGGACGACAAAGCCGTGATTGCCCGCGAAAATGGCGGCGCGGCCTTGGGCGATGCGCGGTCGTGCGGTGCCCTGCCACCCGGCCATGAACAGCGCGATATCCTCCAGACGACCGAGCGAACCCGGCGGTTTGGTCAATGCCGCTTGCCGCGCGCGCGCAGCGCCTGTCGCCGCCCCATCGGGTTCGGGCAAATCGGCCAGCGCGGCATCGAACGCGGCGCGCGATGCAAAACCGTTCATTGCGCGACAAAGCCCGGTGGCGGCGTGCGGGTGATGAAATGCCCCTTCACGCCCTGCGGCCACTCTTTGAAGGGCACGCGGCCATGCTCGCTCTCGGCATAGGCGAGTGCATAGTCGAGCAAGGCGGTCGCGGCATCGGCATCGGGCGTGAAGCGCCCCAGCACATAGCCGACCTTGCCCGGCGCACGCAGATGCACGGTGCAGAATTCGGTGCAGGCGAACAGGCACGGCATTTCCTGGACGGCGATGCCCGCATAGCGTGGGTCACCGGCCTGCACTTCGCGCAACGCCGCGACCAGCCGCGCGCCGCCGCGCAGCCCGGCCGCATCCTCTTTCGCGTCGCCGCTGTGGCGACAGGTGTTGCAGGCGACGATGGCGGGGCCATCCTCCACGGGGGTCAGCATAAGGTCGGGGTCTTTCCTGTGGCGGTCATCGTTCAAAAATCCGGTCGTCGACGGGCTCGCGCGCTTGCCAGCCGCGCCGTTCCAGTTCGGGGGTAAGGGAGTCCTCGCTCGGATAGCCGACGCACAGCAGCGCGATCAGCGACCAATCCGTCGGCACGTCGAGCAGTGTGCGCACCGCGGGCGGGTCCACGATCGACACCCAGCCCATGCCGATGTCGCGCAGCCGCGCCGACACCCACAGCGTGTGGATCGCCATCACGCACGAATAGCGCAGCATTTCGGGCATTGTCGCGATGCCGAGGCCGTGCCCGGCAGCGGGTTGTTCGTCGCAGAACACCGCCAGCACTTCGGGGGCCTCGCGCAGGCCATGCAGTTTCAGCGCGCGATAGCGATCGTGCCGTTCGGTGCCGGTATAGCGCGCTGCGGCTTTTGCGTTTTGCGCGTCGACATGCGCGGCGAGCGCCGCGCGCAAGGCGGGCGTGCGGAGCCGCACGAAGCGCCATGGCTGCGCATTGCCGACCGACGGTGCAAGGGCGGCACAGTGCAGGATGTCGTGCATATCGGCTTCCGCCACCGCGCGCGGATCGAAATGCCGCACGTCGCGCCGCCAGCGCAGCACATCGACGAAGCGCGCCTGAAAGGCGGCATCGAAGGCGGGCGGCCCCTCGGTCAAAACTCGATGCCCGCCTGCGCCTTCACGCCCGCGCGGAACGGGTGTTTGACCATCGTCATGTCGGTGACGAGATCGGCCGCGTCGATCAACGCCTCGGGCGCATTGCGGCCGGTGACGATGACGTGTTTCATCGCGGGCTTGGCGGCGAGCACCGCCAGCACTTCGTCGAGCGGCAGATAGTCATAGCGCAAGGCGATGTTCATCTCGTCGGCCAGCACCATGTGATAGGCGGGATCGGCGATCATGCGCTGCACTTCGTCCCACGCGCGGCGCGCGGCGGCGATGTCGCGTGCCCGATCCTGCGTGTCCCAGGTGAAGCCCTCGCCCATCGGCTTGAACTCGACATTGTCGGGAAAGGCGGCGAAGACGCGCGCTTCCCCGGTCTGCATCGCGCCCTTCACGAACTGGACGACGCCGACCTTCATCCCGTGGCCGATCGCGCGGACGACCATGCCCAGCGCGGCGCTGGTCTTGCCCTTGCCTTTGCCGGTGTGGACGATCAGCAGGCCCTGTTCGCGGGTCTTGTCGGCCATGATCTTGGCTTGCGCGGCCTGCTTCTTGCGCATTTTCTCGGCGTGGCGGGCCTCGATTGCCGCTGCAGCGTCTTCGGGTTCAAGCGACATCGGCGCCGTCCTTTCGCAAGAGGTAGATATCCATGATCCAGCCATGACGGGCGCGCAGCGCGGCTCGTGCGGCGGCAATGCGCGGCGCGACGGTGGCGAGTGGGCCGTGGAACAGCGTTTCCTCCGCCATCCCCAGGTAGGCCCCCCACCAGATCGAGATGCCGTGCGGCTCCAGCACGTCGAAGGCGCAGCCGCTATCGAGCATGACGACAACCGTGTCGGCGGCGTCGGGCCAGCCACAGGCGCGCAACAACCGCCCGGTGGTGATGGTGACGGCACCCGCCAGGGCATTGAGCGGGATGGCGTGGGCGGCGGTGAGCAACTGCAGGCTGGTCAGCCCCGGCACGACCCGCACGCGAAGCGGCAGGCCGCCGGCCTGCAACCGTTCGGCGATACGCAAGCTGCTGTCGTAGAGCGCGGGGTCGCCCCAGACGAGCAGCGCCAGCCGCCCGCCGTCGGGCAAATGCACGGCGATTTGCGCGCGCCACGCGGCGGCAATGGCGTCGTGCCAGGCATCGACGGTGTCGGCATAGTCCCCACCGGCATCACGCACCGGCATGTCGAAGGCGACCATCCGCGTCGGCCCGGTCAGCACCCGCGCGCAGATCGCGCGGCGCAGGTCGATCAGGTCGGATTTCGCCTCGCCCTTGCGCGGCAGCAGGATCAGATCGGCGCTGTTCATCGCCTGCACCGCTTGCGCGGTCAGATGGTCGGGATTGCCGGTGGCGATGCCGATCAGGTCGAGATCGATCATGCGTCCTCCATCAACGGGCCATAGAGGATCAGCGCGGGGGCCGACCCGGCACCTGTGGCCAGCGCATCGGCCAGCGTGGCGACCGAACCGCGCGTCATCCGCTGATCGGCATGGCCGACATTTTCGGCGAGCAACGCCGGTGTCTGCGGCGGCAGGCCAGCGGCGATCAGCCGCGCGGCGAGCGCCGGGAAGGTACGCTTGGGCATGAACACGACGGTCGTCGCGTCGGCATCCGCGAGCGCGGCCAGATTGAGGTCCTGCGGCAGCGCCCCGGTTGCGTCATGGCCAGTGATGAACTGCACCCGCCGCGCCCGCATTCGCCGCGTGAGCGGGAGGGCGGCGGCGGCAGCGGCGGCGCTGGCCGAGCTGACCCCGGGAATGATCTCGAAGGGGATGCCCGCCAGCCGCAAGGCTTCGATCTCTTCCTCCAGCCGACCGAAGATTCCGGCATCGCCCGATTTCAGCCGCACCACCCTTCCGCCGGTGGCGGCATGGGCGACGAGCAAGCGGTTCACGTCGCTCTGGCTGGGGGAAGGGCGACCCGCGCGCTTGCCGACATCGACCAAGGTTGCCCCCGCGCGGACGTGGTCGAGCATCGCGCCCGCAGCGAGATCGTCGAACAGCACGGCATCGGCCTGTTGCAGCCGCGACAGGCCCTTCAGCGTCAACAACTCAGGATCGCCGGGGCCTGCGCCGACAAAGGAAACGAAGCCGGTCATGGCGCGGTGGCGATCATGTGAAAGTAGCTGCCGGTGACGCGGCCACGCTGCGAGCCGGTTTCCGCGACCGCTGCGCCATCGGCGTCGGTCACATGCGCGAGCGGTGCATCGGTCTGCTCGATGACGGTGGAATAATGGAATTCATGCCCGCGCAGCCGCGTGCCCGCCGCCAGGGCACCCACCGGTGCCGACAGTTCGGCCAGGCGATAGCCCAGATGCATCCGGCGCTTGGCATGGCTGGTGACCAGCCTGAGCAGCCCCGCCATGCGATGCGCCGTGCCGTCTTTGTCGATCAGCGCTGTGCCCAGCACCATATAGCCGCCGCATTCGCCGTGGACCGGGCGCGTCTCGGCATGGCGGCGAAGGCCATGGAGAAAGGTCGTGGCGGCGGCGATCGGTCCGGCGTGCAGCTCGGGATAGCCGCCGGGCAGCCACACCATATCTGCGGTGGCATCCGGCGCTTCGTTCGCGAGCGGGGAGAAGGGGAGGATTTCCGCGCCGCCGCGCCGCCACCCCTCCAGCACATGCGGATAGACGAAGGAAAAGGCGGCATCGCGCGCGATCGCGATGCGCTGGGCGGGGGGCGGGGGCAGTCCCGCCCCGTCGCGCGTGTCGGCATGTTCGTGCGAGCGCGCTGCGGCGCAGATCGCGTCGAGATCGGCATGGTCGCGCAGGAAGGCGGCATAAGCGGTGATGGCGGCGTCCAGCGCGGGATGTTCGATTGCCTGCACGAGCCCCAGATGCCGCTCGGGCAAGGTCAAGTCGCCACGGCGCGGCAAGGCCCCCAGTACCGCAATCCCCACCGCTTCCAGTCCGCGCCGTACCAGCCGTTCATGGCGCGGGCTGGCGACGCGGTTGAGGATGACCCCGGCGAGCGGTACAGTGGGATCGAGCAGCTTGAACCCAAGCGCGATCGCTGCCGCAGACTGCGCCTGGCCCGATACGTCGATCACCAGCACGACGGGCCAGCCCATGCGGCGCGCGATGTCGGCGCTCGCGCCATTGCCGGTGGCACCGGGTTGGGCAACGCCATCGTAAAGCCCCATTGAGCCTTCGGCGAGGACGAGATCCGCGCCCGCCGCTTCCCCCGCGATCGTATCGAGCAAACCGCCCGCCATCGCCCAACTGTCGAGGTTGAACGAGGCGCGCCCACTCGCCGCGCGGTGAAAGGCGGGATCGATATAATCGGGGCCGCTCTTAAAGGGTTGGACCACCAGCCCGCGCTCGCTCAGCGCGCGGAGCAGGCCCAGCATCACCGTGG
Source organism: Sphingomonas sp. PL20 (assembly GCF_017875905.1). NCBI lineage: Bacteria > Pseudomonadati > Pseudomonadota > Alphaproteobacteria > Sphingomonadales > Sphingomonadaceae > Sphingomonas > Sphingomonas sp. PL20. The sequence continues at coordinate 4,573,287 of NZ_JAGINH010000002.1, forward strand.
TCTTGCCCGTGCCCGAGGCCGGGGCGGCGATCATCACGCCCGGCACGCTCATTCGGCGGTTCCCGCAAAGCGCGACGTGGCATCCTGCGGCCGGAAGCGCCGGTCATAGCCGTGCGCGTACAGGCGACTTTCGGCGAAATCTTCGGCTGCCAGCACGCGACCGACCAGGATCAGCGCGGTGCGTTCCATGGTGCCCGCGACCGCCTCCGCGATCGTGGCCAGCGTGGCGCGCACGATCCGCTGATCGGGCCAGCTCGCGCGCCAGACCACCGCCACCGGACAATCCGCGCCATAAGCCGGGGTGAGATCAGCGACGACGCGATCGAGCGCGTGGATCGACAGATGGATCGCCAGCGTCGCGCCCGTCACCGCGAAATGGGTGAGGCTTTCCGCAGGCGGCATGGTGCTGGCGCGGCCGGGCGTTCGCGTCAGCACCACCGACTGGGCGAGCGCGGGCAAGGTCAGTTCCGCCTCCAGCGCGGCGGCAGCGGCGGCAAAGGCGGGCACGCCGGGGGTGATGGTGACGGGAATGTCCAACGCGCGCAGGCGGCGCAGTTGCTCGCCCATCGCCGACCATAAGGACAGATCCCCCGAATGCAGCCGCGCGACATCCTGCCCCAGCGCATGGGCGGCGGCGATTTCGGCGATGATCGCGTCCAGCTCCATCGGCGCGGTGTTGATGATCCGCGCGCCCGGCGGGCAGTGGCGGAGCACCGCTTCGGGAATGAGCGACCCTGCATAGAGGCATACCGGGCTGGCGGCGATCAGATCGCGCCCGCGCAGCGTCAGCAAATCGGGCGCGCCGGGGCCGGCCCCGATGAAATGAACGGTCATGACAGGGGTCCTTCAGCGATCGCGCAGATGGCCAGGCGATCGGGCGAAATATGGCGGGGGGCGAGCAGGCGTGCGCCGTTACCCGCGGCACAGAGCGCACTCGCTTCGGCGACGCTGCCGCAGGCGTACGCGGCCAGGCTGGCGGCGGAGTGGGTGGGCGTGATGACGCCGGACAGGGCATCGGGCGACACGGCTCGTAACGGCAGCTCCAAGGCTTCGGCCAGCGGTAACAGCTCGGCGAGCTTGCCCTGCACCGTGGCAAGGTGCGTTACCGCCGGATGGCCCTGCTGCGCCAGCATCAGCGCGGCGCGGAGCGATTCCAACGGTGCCTCGGCGCGAAAGCCGAACCCGGCGACGATCACAGCACGACACTCCATTGCACGACGGGATATTGCGACCGCCACCCGCGCCGATCGCCGAGCGGCGCTGCCTGGGCGAGCTCGATCCGCAGGAGGGTGCCGCCTTTGGCGCGCTGCCAGGTGGCGAGCAGTGCCTCCGATTCCAGCGTCACGGCATTGGCGACCAGCCGCGTGCCGACTGGCAGCCGCGCCCACAGCGCCTCCAGCAAAGCGTGTGACAGGCCGCCGCCGATGAACACCGCATCGGGGCTCGCGCCTTCGGGCAGAGCGGACGGCGCGGTGCCGATGAGCATGTCCAGCCGGTCGACGCCCAGCGCCCAGGCATTGGCGCGGGCGCGTTCGGCGCGGACCGGATCCGCCTCGATCGCCAGTGCGCGATTGGCCGGGTGTGCGAGCAACCATTCGATCGCGATCGAGCCTGATCCAGCGCCAATGTCCCACAGCGTTTCGCCCGGCCGGGGGGCCAGCGCCGACAGCGTCAGCGCCCGGATCGGGCGCTTGGTGATTTGGCCATCATGGTCGAACAGCGTGTCGGGTACGCCCCACGCGCGCGGTATTCCGTCGCCGGTGCCCGCGCATTCCACCGCCACCGCGACCGGATGGGCGATATCGGTGAAATCGAGCGTATCGGCCTGCGTTGAACGGACGCGTTCGTCGGGTCCGCCCAATGCCTCCAGCACGTGCAACCGCGACGCGCCGAAGCCATAGCCGCGTAGCATAGCGGCCAGCGCCGCAACCGCAGTGCCGTCGCGGACCAGCACCACCAGGCGTGCGCGCGCGGCGAGGTGCGGGCGTATCCGTTCCAACGGCGCGGCATGGAGACCGAGACAGACAGTGTCCTGCACCGCCCAGCCCAGGCGCGCGGCGGCGAGACTGAAGGTGGAGGGCGTTGGATGCGCCACCCATTCATCGCGCGACAGGTGCCGCGTGATGCTGCTGCCCGCCCCGAACCAGAACGGATCGCCCGAGGCGAGCATCACCACCTTTCGACCGCGATGCGTCAGCAACGGCGCAATGCCGTCGGCAAAGGGCACTGGCCATTCGATTACGGGGCAGCTAATCCCCGGGAAGAGCGACAGATGCCGGGCCGATCCGATGACCAGCTCGGCCTCTGCCAATGCCATCTGGCTGGCGGGCGAAAGGCTATCCGGGCCTGCCGCCCCGACGCCCACAATCGTCAACCACGGCTGGTGCCGAAGCTGCGGAGCCGTTTCAGCCATGCGCAATGTCCTTTTGCTGGGCGGCACGACCGAGGCGAGCGCGCTCGCGGTACTGCTGGCGGCAAACGGCATTGCGGCCACGCTCAGTTACGCCGGGCGGACGCAATCCCCCCGTCCGCAACCCGTGCCGGTGCGTGTCGGCGGCTTTGGTGGGGTTGCCGGGCTGGTCGCCTATCTGCGCGCGCAGCGGATCACGCATCTGGTCGATGCGACACATCCGTTTGCCGCGACGATGAGCGCCAACGTCATCGCCGCGGCGCGTCTGGCGGGAATTGCCCATATCGCGCTGACCCGGCCCGCCTGGGTGCCGGGCGACGGTGATCGCTGGAGCCATGTCGCCGATAGCGCCAGTGCGGTGGCAGCGCTGGCCGGGCCGCCCCGCCGCATCCTGCTGGCGCTGGGGCGGATGCACGTCAACGCCTTCGCCGCGCAGCCGCAGCACCACTATCTGTTGCGCTTCGTCGACGTGCCGGATCAGCCACCGCTGCTGCCGCACCACAGCCTGATCGTCGATCGCGGGCCGTTTAGCGTCGATGGCGATACCGCTGTGCTGCGCGATCAGGCGATCGACCTGGTGGTGTGCAAGAATGCGGGCGGAAGCGGGGCCGAGGCCAAGCTGATCGCCGCCCGACATCTGGGCGTGCCGGTGCTGATGATCGATCGCCCGGTCCTGCCCGAACGACGCGAAAGCTGCGATCCGGCGGCGGTGCTGGACTGGCTGCTTCATGACAGCGCCGCCGAACGCGGGGTGTAGAGAAACGCGCCGTCGGGACGCGCGATCGTCCGCGTCTGGCTCGACCCGACGATCACCATCGTGCGCATATCGGCCATATCGGCGCGCGCCTGCCCGAGCGGCACGATCTGCAGATGTTCCTCTGGCGTCGCGACCGCGCGGGCGAACAGCACCGGGCGCGCATCGCCACATGCCGCGCGCAACACCGCCAGCACGCGGGCAAACCCCTCGGGTCGGGCTTTCGAGCGCGGGTTGTAGAAGGCCATGGCGAAATCCGCCTCTGCCGCCAGCCGCAGCCGTTTTTCGATCAGCGCCCAGGGCTTGAGATTGTCCGACAGGTTGATCGCGCAGAAATCGTGGCCAAGCGGTGCCCCGGCGCGCGCGCTGGCGGCGAGCATGGCGGTAATCCCCGGCAGGACGCGGATATCGAGATCGCGCCAACTTGTCGGGCCTGCTTCGACCGCCTCGAACACGGCCGATGCCATGGCGAACACGCCGGGGTCGCCCGAGGACACCACCACCACCCGCCGCCCCTGCGCCGTCAAGGCCAAGGCGTGTGCGGCGCGGTCCAGCTCCACGCGATTGTCGGAGGGGTGCAGCGTCAGCCCGGCGCGTGGCGCGACGCGCGCGACATAGGGGAGATAGCCGATCACATCGCTTGCGCTGGCCAGCGCCGCCGACACTTCCGGGGTGATCAGCGCCTCGTCGCCCGGACCCAGGCCCGCGATGCAAAGCCAGCCGCCGCTCATGGCCTGCGCCCCTGTCCGTGGATCAGCAAAATCGAGAAATAGGGCGTGACGCTGTCGGCCTCGGCCAACCGCGTGACTTTCTGCCCCGGCATGGCGGCATGTTCGACCAGCCACGCCGCCTCCGCGCGCCCGGCGGCGGTGACGGCGCGGCGCAGCTTGGCCAGATTGCGCCCGATCTTCATCACCACCAGCGCATCGGTATCGCGAATGCGGCGGACCAGTTCGTCCTCGGGCAAGGTCGCCATCGCGACCGTCAGCACATCGTCGCCCCAGGTGATCGGCACGCCCGTCGCGGTCCACGCCCCGGCCATGCCGGTAATCCCCGGCACCACCTCTACCGGCACCACGCCCGACAGACGCGCATGCAGATGCATGAACGATCCGTAGAAAAACGGGTCGCCCTCGCACAGCACGACCACGTCCGCGCCGGTTTGCGCCAGCGCGGTCAGGCGCGTGCTGCAGTCGGTATAGAAAGCGGCCAGGCAGGCATTGTAGCGCGGGTCGCTCAGCGGGATTTCGGTCGTTACCGGATATTCCATCGCCAGCTCGATCGCGTCGGGGCGCAGCATCCCCTCGACGATGCGGCGGGCCTGTCCGGGTCGTCCGGCCTTGCGGAAATAGGCGACATGGCTCGCGCCGCGCACCAGCCGGTCGGCGCGCACGCTCAACAGGTCGGGCGCGCCGGGGCCGAGCCCGACGCCGTGGATGGTACCCACCCGCGCGCTCATTCGGCGCGGCTCGCGAGAGCGTTGAGCGCGGCAACGGTGATCGCGCTGCCGCCGAGCCGCCCCGCCACCACGCAGCACGGCACCGGCTGTACCGCCCATAAGGCCGCCTTGGATTCGACCGCGCCGACAAAGCCGACCGGGCACCCGATGATCGCGGCGGGACGCGGACAGTCCGGGTCTTCCAGCATGTTGAGCAAGTGGAACAAGGCGGTCGGGGCATTGCCGATCGCGACCACCGCGCCTGCCAAATGCGGCCGCCACATCTCCAGCGCTACGGCCGAGCGCGTATTGCCCATCGCCCGCGCGAGATCGGGCACATGCGGATCGTGCAGCGTACACAGCACCGGATTGGAGGCGGGCAAGCGCGCGCGCGTAATACCCTCGCTCACCATGCGCGCGTCGCACAGGATCGGCGCGCCCTCCGCCAGTGCGGCGCGGGCTGTTTGGACAAAGCTGCCCGAAAAACGGATGTGGGGGGCGAGGTCGACCAGGCCCGAGGCGTGGATCATGCGCACCGCGACCGGTTCTTCCTCGGCGGTAAACCGGGCAAGGTCCGCCTCGGCGCGGATCGTGGCGAAGGACTGGCGATAGATTGCCGCGCCGTCGGTTTCATAGAGGTGCGGCATCACGTGTTTCCAAAATAAGCGAGCAGCGCGTCATGGTTGAGCGCCGTGCGCACCGCCGGAGCCCCGGCGCGCGCGTTGAGGGAAAGATCGTAAAGGCCGTCGCGCCCGGTCACCGTGACGTCGGCGGCGCGTTGCGATGCGCAGCCCTTGGCGCAGCCCGACACATGCAGCCGACCGCCGATCAAAGGGGCCAGTCGGGCGGCGAGGCTGCGGGTTTCGACGCTTGCTTGCGGGCAATATGGGGCACCGGGGCAGGCATCGGCGCGCAGCACGGGGTCGTCCGGGTCCGCCAGCATGGAGTGCGGTGGCGGCAGGTCACTCGGTCCCTCAACCAGCAGCAGCCGCCACGGCGTAAGGCGGAGCGCGGTGACCTCCGACCCCGGCGCGACAAGATCGGCAAGGCTCTCCGCCGTGACTTGGCCGAAGGGCAGGCCCCAGGCCACGCCCCGCATCCATGACCCCGGCGCAAGCGGCGCGCGCGAGGGGGAGGGCGGCACGGTGCCGATCGCCCAGTCCGGCACTGCCGCCCTGTGCCGCGCCATCCGTCCGGCCGCCGCACCGCCACTGTCGACGAACCACTGCGCCAGCGCGATCAACGCGGCGGCCTCGCCACCGCGGGGCACCGCAACCCCGGTTGCACGGCCATCGGCGCGTAGGATCAGCGCCCCATCGACGGCGCGTTCGATGCGGAAATCGCCGGTCTCCACGCCGAGCGCGCGTGCGGCTCCGGCATCGATGACGAACCCGACCTTGCCCGGCAGCTCGGGTAGGGAGCCCAGGCGCGCGATCAGATCGCAGGCGATGCGGTGGGTGTCGTCGTTCTCCTGCCACTGCGGCGCGACCAGGATCGTCCGCCGCTGTTCCCGTGCGGCATCGGCATCGACCAGATCCAGCGCGATCAGGGCCTGCAAGAGCGGCTGCCAGCCATCTTCCGACACACCGCGAAGCTGGAGGTTGGCGCGCGACGTAAGGTCGATCACGCCGCTGCCATAAGCGATCACCGCCGCGCACAGCCCGCGCACCTGATCTGCCGTCAACCGGCCAAGCCGGGGCTTTACCCGCACCAGCAGTCCATCGCCCGAGCGCATCGGTCGCCACGCATCGGGGCACCAGCCCTTGATGGTGAAGGCGCTCATGCGACCCCCTGCAATTGCGCGAGGATCGAATTGCGGCGCGTCGGCCACAGCCCGGCGGCATGCAGGGCGGCGAAGCGCGCCTCCATCGCTGCCAGCGCGCCCGGATTGTCGCGCTCCAGAAACGCCCGCACCTCGGCTTGGCCGAGCGTCGCATCGTAATAAAGGTCGAACAGATGTGGCGGCACGCTGGCCGAGAGGTGGGCGAACGTGCCCAAATGATCGAGCGTCGCCGCCAGTTCCGCCCCGCCGCGAAAGCCGTGCCGCAGCATCCCCGCCACCCAGCCCGGATGCGCGGCGCGCGCGCGGACCACCCGCGCCAACTCCTCGGTCAGCGTGCGCGCAGTCGGGCGGGCCGGATCGCGATGATCAAGATGATAGAGCGCGACAGAGCCCTGCGTGAGGGCTTTGGCAGCGGCGAACCCCGCCATATGCGCGGCATAGTCGGCGGCCAGCAGCAGGTCGGTTTCGGGCAGGTCCTGGAGATGGACAAAGGCATCCGCTTTCGCGATCCGATCGCGCAACCCGTCCGCATCGGCCCGCGTCTGTCCGTTGGGCAGATCGAGCGGATGCGACGATGCAGCGAGCCACGCCTCGCCCGCCGCGCGACGCGCATCGTCGGTATAGTGATCGACCGTATCGCCGAGCCCCACGCCATAAACGCCTGGCTGCGGCCCATAAACTCGCGCCGTCGCGGTTCGGCCGACAAACGGATTCCAGTCGGCGGGCTCCTCGCGCTCGGCCAGCGCGCGCACGGTTTGCCCGAACAGCACCGGCAGCGTGGGGAAGGCATCGCGGAACAGCCCGGACACGCGCAAGGTCACGTCGATGCGTGGATGGTCGAGCAGCGCGAGCGGCACGATCTCGATCCCGCTGACGCGCTCGGAAGTGGAATCCCAGACCGGCTTTGCCCCCAGCAGATGCAGCGCCATGGCGAATTCCTCGCCCGCCGTGCGCATTGTCGCCGATCCCCACAGATCGACGATCAGTCCGCGCGGATAGTCGCCATGGTCCTGCAAGTGGCGGCGGATGAGTTCTCGTGCCAGCACCACGCCCTGGTCGTGCGCCGACCGCGACGGGATCGCGCGCGGGTCGATCGTGTAGAGGTTGCGCCCGGTCGGTAGTACGTCGCTGCGCCCGCGATACGGGGAGCCGGACGGCCCCGCCGCGATGCGCCGCCCGGCCAGCGCCGCCAATAGCCCGGCCCGCTCCGCCGCCCCCTGCGGCCCGCGACCGAATATGTGCAGGCCATCGGTGAACTGGCTCTCCTTCACATCGCAGACAAAGCGATCGATCCGGGTGATCGCCTCGGACAGCGTCGTCGCCCGATCCAGGCCAAGCTCGGCCTCGAGCCCCAGCGCTTCCGCTTCGGCGCGAATATCGGTCTGCAAGCGGTCGCGCCGCGCCGGGTCGAGCCCGTCGGCATTGGAAAATTCGTCGAGCAGCGCCTCGATCCGCCCGAGCCCAGAGCCTGTACCGGACGGGGCCAAAGGCGGCGGGACATGGCCGATCGTGACCGCACCGATGCGTCGCTTGGCCTGCGCTGCCTCGCCGGGATCGTTGACGATGAACGGGTAGATGCAGGGCACAGGCCCGACCAGCGCCTCGGGCCAGCACGCATGCGACAGGGCAACGGATTTGCCCGGCAGCCATTCCAGCGTGCCGTGCGCGCCGACATGCACGATCGCATCGGTCCCAGCCGCGCGCAGCCACAGATAGAAAGCGACATAGCCATGGCGCGGGCAGCGGGTGAGGTCGTGATAGTGCTGATCGCGATCCGCATTATCCCCGCGTTCCGGTTGCAGCGCCACCAGCGTGCGCCCGGCGCGTACCGCCGCGAACTGGAATACCCCGTCCACCAGTGCCGGATCGGCTTCGGGTTCGCCCCACGCTGCGGCCAGATTCTGTCGCAAAGCCTCGGGCAACGCCGCCAGCGCGCGGCGATACTCGGTCAGCGGCCAGGTCAAAAAGTCGGAGGGAAGCACCGCAGCTAGGTCGTCGCGCGTCGCTGCGTCATATCCCGCGCTGGCCAGATCGGCCAGAATCGCCTCGGCCGATGCCAGCGCATCCAGCCCGACGGCATGCGCCATTTGATAGGCCTTGCCGGGATAGGTGGAGAGGATCATCGCCACCTGCCGTTCGCTGGCGGCCTTAGCCGCCAATGCCGTCCAGCCAGCCACTCGGTCTGCAATCGCCGCGATCCGTTCGGGTTCGGCACAATGCGCGGTGCGGGCAAATTCGAGCAGCGGATCGCGCGTGCCCGCTTGCTTGAAACTGGCGACGCCCGCGAACAGCCGACCGTCGATTTCGGGCAGCACAACATGCATGGCGAGATCGGCTGGGGACAGTCCGCGCGTGCCGTCCGCCCAGGCCGCCCGCCCGGAGGTGGCCAGCGCCACTTGAAACACCGGCACCCCCGCCGCGTCGAGCGGGGTTTCGCCAGCCTCGTCCCGCGCCGAAAACGCCGTCGCGTTGAGGATCGCCACGGGTGCCAGCGGAGCAATCCATGCCGCGATCTGGTCGCGCGTCTGCGGGTGCTTGAGCGACGGGCCGAACAGCGACAGCGTCGCAAAGCCGCGCTGTTCCAACGCGCTATGCAGTGCCGCGAAGGGGGCAAGGTCCTGCGCCGCCAGATAGGCGCGGTAGAAGACGAGCAGCACCAGCGGCCGATCAGGATCGCGCGCAAACATTGCTGGATCGACCACACCCAAATCGGGGTGCCAGCCGCCCGCCATCGGCAAGGGCCTGGGCGCGACCGTGTCGTCCCAGCACAACCCTGCGGCGCGCGCCAGCAGCGCCAGCGCGGCACCGCTCGCCTCAGGCCCGCCCTCATCGCAGAGGCGCGCAAGATCCCGCAGAGTTTGCGCCGGCACCGTGGACACAGCGTCCAATCGCGCATCAGGTCGGCCATCGGCGGGCAACACCGCGAATGCGATCCCCTGTGCCCGCGCGATCCGTTCGACCTGTTGCAGGCCGTAACTCCAATAGGGCATGCCGCCGATCAGCCGGACAAGGACCGCCCGTGCACTGCTCAGCGTCCGCTCGACATAGGCATCGACCGAAAGCGGATGCCCAAGCGCGGCGAGGTTGGCCAGCCGCAGCGATGGCACCGCCTGGCCGGACCTTCGCGCGCTGTGCCACGCGCCCGCGAAGGCACCAAGGTCGCTGTCCGAAAAGGACAGGATGACCAGGTCAGCCGGGCTCTGCCCCAGATCCTGCGGGATCGCGGCTTCCTCCAGACCGTGGCTTTCGCGGAACAGGATGTGCACGGTCTGGCCTCAGCCGACCAACACCGTACGCAACGCCTCGCCATCGATATGGTCGCGCTCGGCAATGACGACCAGCGTGGTGCGGCGCGCTTCGCCTGCCTGCCACGGACGATCATAATGATAACGCACGCGCGCGCCGACCGCCTGCACCAGCAGCCGCATCGGCTTGCCTGCGACCGCAGCATAGCCCTTCACGCGCAAGATCTGGTGTTGTTGCGCGATTCGTTCGATCCGCGCGGCCAGATCGGCGGGATCGGCGATTTCGCCAATGTCGAGCACTATGCTGTCAAAGTCGTCATGCTCATGATCGTCGTCGCCATCGTGATGCGACGGGCGCGCGGCGATGTCGTCTTCGGCGGCGGCACCGAGCCCCAGAATCACGCGCGGATCGACGACGCCGTCGCTCAGTTCGAGGATGGGCACCGGTCGCGGTGCCTCCGCCATGATGACCGCACGCGCCGCCGCCACGCCGTCTGGGCCGGCCAGATCGGCCTTGGTCAGCAGGACGATGTCGGCACAGGCCAATTGGTCCTCGAACACTTCGGACAGCGGCGTTTCATGGTCGATGCCGGGGTCGGCGGCGCGCTGCGCCTCCAGCGCCGCCAGATCCGGCGCGAAGCGGCCTGCCGCCACCGCCTCGGCATCGGCCAGCGCCACCACGCCGTCGACGGTGATCCGGCTGCGGATCGCAGGCCAGTCGAACGCCTTCAACAAGGGTTTGGGCAAAGCGAGGCCGGAGGTTTCGATCAGGATATGGTCGGGCCGCGGATCGAGCGCCAGCAAGCGTTCGACCGTGGGAATGAAATCGTCGGCGACGGTGCAGCAAATGCAGCCATTGGCCAGCTCGACGATGTTTTCCGCCGGGCAATCGGGAATGGCGCAGCCCTGGAGAATGTCTCCGTCAATGCCGAGCGTGCCGAATTCATTGACGACGACCGCAAGCCGCCGCCCGTCGGCGTTGCGGATCAGGTGCGTAATCAGGGTGGTTTTGCCGGCCCCGAGAAAGCCAGTGACAATGGTGACGGGGATCTTGGAAAGATCGGACATGGTACATCTCCCCGCGCCAGGACGAACACAGGACGGGGCTTGCCGGCGCAAAACCGGTCGGCGTGCGCCCCGGACCGACGCGAGAGCGCCCGTGGCCGCACGACCGTGCAGCCCCAGCCGCACAGTTTCGTCGCCCAGACGGAGAAGTACCGTGCCAAGACCATCCCCTGGATCTGGGCAAGAGCGACCGGTGCACTGGCAGGTCTCCTGGCTCACGGGTCACCGTTTGATACGCACCTTCCCAGAGCCCCACCTGCGTGGTTTTCCAGTGGCTGCTCCCGCAAAGGGGAGACTTGCGCATCGCACTATCCGCTTACAGTTGCAGGGACAGCTGTGGATTTGGGAGCACGCTCCCGCACCACATTCCCATTCAAGCCCCTCGCGGGGCACCGGTGCGATCATGAACTCCCGGATTTTTGCCGGGAATTCGCGTGTGGCTTAACCGAGTTTGCGGGCAATGCCAATCCGATACGGTGGTCGGCGTCAGCCCGGCAGGCGGACCTCGATCTCGTCGAAGCGCTTCCAGCGATAGATGCCGAAGCTGACGATCCAGCACAGGACGAACAGGCCGATGATCGCAAAGCCGATCGTGTTGAACTGCTCGCCCAGCCGCGCCGCCGTCTCCCACGGCCAGCCGACCAAGCCGAGCTTCCCGCCGATCAGCGCCATCGCCTCGATGCCGCCAATCACGATCGCGACGACTGCCGACATCAGCGTGATCGTGATGTTGTAATAGAGTTTTCGGATCGGCTTGACGAACGCCCATTCATACGCCCCCAACATGACGACGCCGTCGGCGGTATCGATGAGCGCCATGCCGACCGCAAACAGCAGCGGCAGCACCAGGATGGCGCCGATCGCCGTGCCATCGGCGGCCTGTTGCCCCGACAGCCCGAGGATCGCGACCTCGGTCGCGGTGTCGAAGCCCAGCCCGAACAGGAAGCCGAGCGGGGCCATGTGCCACGGGCGGTTGACCAAGCGGAACATCGGTCGAAACACCCGCGCCAAGATGCCGCGCCCGGCCAGCAGCAAGTCGATATCTTCATCGACATAGGCACCGCCCGCGCGGACATGGGCAAAGGTCTTCCACACCGCGCGCAGGATGATGAGATTGGTCGCCGCGATCGCGAACAGGAACCCTGCCGACACGATCGTGGCAACGGTCCCGCCAATTTGCTTGAGCTCGGCCATGCTGGCGAGTGCGCTCGCCGTCAGCGCGACCGCGACCGAGGCGATCGCGATGATCCCGGAATGGCCGATCGCGAACCAGAAGCCGGTGGTGACCGGGCGCTGGCCATCCTGCATCAGCTTGCGGGTGACGTTGTCGATGGCGGCGATATGATCGGCATCGACTGCGTGGCGCAGCCCCAACCCCCAGGCGAGCAGCGCGGTGCCCAGCATCAACGGGCGTTCGTGGAACACGCTGAACGCCCAAATCCACGCGCCGACATTCGCCAGGGCCAGGGCCGTGAACAACCAGCCGATGCGACGGCGCAGGCCATCCTGACGGGGCGGGGACGAAGCTGACGATGCGTGCGTCATACCGAACAGACCCTTTTTCAACCGCTTGGGTCCCGACGCGCGGTCGCCCTTCAGACGCGAATCGCCGCTACCGCCATTTCCTGCTGGATGGCAAGAGCCGCACCAAAACGACGATTGGCGGGATCACGGAGCCTTTGGCCGCGCGATCTCGAACAGTGTCGGCCAGTTTTTGCCGGTGACATAGAGCTTCCGGGCCGCGCGATCATAGGCGATGCCGTTTGCGACCGAATTGGGGTCGGTCAGTTGCACCTGCGCCAGAAGCGGGGACAGGTCGATGAAGCCGAGCACCTTGCCGCTGACCGGATCGATCCGCGCGATGTAGTGCGTCATCCAGATATTGGCGAGCAACTCGCCATCGACATATTCGAGCTCGTTAATCTGGTCGAGCAAGCGGCCGTTGATCGTCACCGTGACCCGCCGGATAACCTTTTGGGTGACGGGATCGAGAAAGCGCAGCACCGGCGTGCCGTCGGACAGGATCAGGTCGTGTCCATCATCGGTCATCGCCCAGCCTTCGCCGCTATAGCGAAATCCGCCGGTGCGTTTGAGGTCCGGAAGCGACCAGCGGTAGCCCTGTCCGCCATGCCAAGTGACGCTGAACAGGTGTTGCTTCCACGCGACGATGCCTTCGCCAAACAGGTTTGGGGGGAGTTTTACCCGCGCGAGCACCCGTCCACTGGGGAGATCGACGCGGCGAATGTCCGATTGCCCCTCGCGCCCGGTGCTTTCGTAGAGCACGCCGTGGTCGATCAGCAGACCTTCGGTAAAGGCGCTTGTGTCATGCGGGTAGCGGTTGAGGATCTGCGCCGTGGTGACGGGTGGCGGCGGTGCCGGGGCGGGAGCCGCGCCTTGCAGGGCGAGGAGCGCGGCGAAGAGCAGGGTGCGGATCATAAAACGCGAACCAATGTAACGGCGGTGGCGATCCATGGCGGATCGGTGACGACTTGCTGGCGGGCACCGGGGCCGAGCGGGAGCAGGTGGAGCTTTCCGTCCTCGCGCCCGATCAGGCGCGCGAACTGGAAACGGCCGGCCGGGCGCGGGACGAGCACATCGCGGTTGAGCGCCTGGGCGAAATCCGCCGGTGGAATACGCAGGCACCAGATGGTGTCGCCAGCACGATAGTCCCCCACGCCCGCCTGGACCGACACCGCGACATGTTCCGGCACGGGGGCGGGGGGGATGACGGTCGCCGGGCGCTTGGGGGCATGTGCCCCGCTGGTATCGAGGATCGCGGCGACGGCGATATCGGCGCGGTCGGGCAAGGTGACGAGATCGGCGGCACGCACGCCCAGCGCTGCGGCGATCCGGTTGAGCCAGCCGACCGAGACGGTGCGGGTGCCGGTTTCCAGGCGACCGATCGTCTGCGCGGTGGTGGGCGGCACGCATGCGCGTGCGACATCGTCCAGCGTCATGCCCTTGGCGCGGCGAACTTCACGGATCGCGGTGATCATGTCAGCCCTCTAACCAAATCGGTTTTCGCTGTCCTACATCCGCGCCGCCATGGCAACGCTTTTCGCGAACCTGCGGCGAGAGGAAATGGTGATGCGGGAACTGGTGGAGCGAGCGATCGATGCGTGCGGCGTGGTGGGCGATGGGGCGGCACCGCGCCCGCATCGGTCGCGGCGCAGCGTTACGGTGCATATTGGCGAATCGCCGCTCGGCTGGCTGCGCGCGCATGGCAAGGTCGATGCGCGGCAGTTCGAGGCGGGCGAGCGCTTGCGCGCCGATTATGAGATGGCGGCACTCGCCCCGCGCGTGACGATGCAATGGGCCGCGCGGGTGGATGGCGGGGCGAGCGGGCTCGATCCTACGCTCGCGCAGATCGCCGCCAAACGGCGTTTCGATGCGGCGATGGCGGCGCTGGGCAGTGGCTTGCGCGATGTCGCATGGCGTGTGGTGTGCGCGGGCGAAGGGCTGCCGGTCGCCGAGCGCGCGCTGGGCTGGCCGCAGCGCGCGGGCCGGCTCGTGCTGACACTGGCGCTCGACCGGCTGGGCGACCATTATGGGTTGGGATGAGGTGAATCACTTGGGGGGACCATGCCGATCAAGCGCGAGATGATGGTGCGGCGCGATGCGCTGACGCAGGTGGCGATCAACGAGACGCTGGCACCAGAGCCGGGCGAGGGCGAAATCCTGCTGCAGATCGAGGCGTTTGCGGTGACCGCCAATACCGTGACCTACGGCGTGGTCGGCGCGCAGATCGGCTATTGGAATTTCTTCCCCGCGCCCGAAGGCTGGGGGATCGTGCCGGCCTGGGGCTATGCCCGCGTGATCGCCTCGCGCGTTGCAGAGATTGCGGTGGGCGAGCGGGTCTATGGCTTCCTGCCGATGGCGTCGCATCTGATCGTGCAGCCGGGCAAGATTTCGGCGGGCTTGTTCCGCGACATGGCGGCGCACCGCCAGCCGATGAGCGCGGTCTACAACCAGTATCGGCGGCTCCAGGCCGACCCCGCGCATGACGCGGCGGCGGAGGATTTGCGGATGCTGTTCGAGCCGTTGTTCCTGACCAGCTTCCTGATCGAGGATGCGCTGCGCCGTGCGGGCTATCACGGTGCCGACACTGCGGTGCTGACCAGTGCATCGAGCAAGACCGCGCTTGGTACCGCGTATGTGCTGCGCGCGCGCAGCCCGCAGCTGCGGCGGATCGGCCTGACCAGCGCGGCGCATGTCGGTTTCGTCGAGAAGACCGGGCTGTATGACGCGGTGCTGGCCTATGATGCGATCGATGCTCTGGCGGGCGTTGGCGCTGCGGTGCTGATCGATTTTGCGGGCAATGCGGGGTTGCTGCACGCGGTCTATGCGGCACTGCCCGAGCGCGTGGCGGCGTGCCTGCGGGTGGGCGTGACGCATCATGACACCGGCGGCGAGACCGGGCTGCTGCCAGGGCCGAAACCCGTGTGGTTCTTTGCCCCTGACGCGGCGACGGCACTGATCGGCGAGATCGGCCAGGACGGGTTCAACGCGGCGGTCGCGGCAGAGTGGAGCGGCTTTGTCGCCACGGCGGCGGGGCTGGTGCAGGTCGAGCATGGCGACGGCGTCGAGGCGTTGCAGCGAATCTGGCGCACGCACGTGGCGGGGCAGGCCGCGCCGGACACCGGCTTCGTCGTGCGGCTGTAGCTATCGTCGCGCGGGGCCGCTCGCTATGAGGGCGGCCATGCAGATCGATTTCATCAAATGCCACGGCTCGGGCAATGATTTTCCGCTGGTGGATGCGCGCGCGCTGACGCTGGACGACGAGAGTTGGGCGCGGATCGCGGTCGCGCTGGCGGACCGGCAGGGGAGTGTCGGCGGTGACGGGCTGTTGCTGCTGACGGCGGGCGATGCGTCCCACGCGCTGGGTTTTCGCATGTTCAATTCCGATGGCAGCGAGGCGGAGACGTGCCTCAACGGCGTGCGCTGCGTCGCGCGCGCGGGGTTCGAGGCGCTGGGCATCACCGAAGCGGCGATGCGGTTGCAGAGCTCGACCGTCTCAGTGTGGCGCGACCCCGATCTGGCACCGGGTGTGGTGACGATCCGCGAACTGGCGGGGCCGGTCGATCTCGACGTGACGCGCTGGCCGATGGCGGTGGGTGCCGACCGCATCGTCGAGGCACCGATCGCGGCCTTGGGCAGCGCGCGCGCCTTTACCGCCGTCGCCATTCCCAATCCGCATCTGGTGAGCTTTGTCGATACGGTCGATGAGGGGGAACTGGTCGCGCTCGGCGAACGCTGCGAGGCGGCACCCGATTGGCTGCCCAACCGCGCCAACGTCTCCTTCGTCGAACTGCGCGGCGACAATGCCGTGTTCGTGCGCACTTTTGAGCGTGGGGTGGGGCTGACCGACAGTTGTGGCAGCGCGATGGCGGCGTCGACCTATGCCGCCTGCCTGACCGGACGGCGGGCGTTTGACAGCGAGATCACGGTGTTCAATCGCGGCGGCATGGTGCGCGCCCAAGCGGGCACCGATGGGATGGTGCGCTTGTCGGGCAATGCCACGTTCGAATGGGCGGGATCGGTCGAGATCGATCTGGCGACACGGACGGCGGGACCGGTCTCGGTAACGCGCCGCCACGACGACGAGGTTGCGGCATGGCGTGGCGTGATCGCGGCGATTGCCTGACGCGATTCTTGCCGCAACCATTGTCGGGGTGCATCGTTGTCGCACCGTAACATGATGGAGTGCCCCCGCAGATGAGCCGTTTTTCCCGTATCGCCCCCGCTTTGGCGATGCTGATCGCTGGATCGTCCTTGGCGACGGCCACCCCTGCGCTGGCGCAGAGCCCGTCCGACGACCGGCGTTTCCAGCAGGCGCAGCAGCGTTTCGACAGCGAACTGGCGATCTTCCGGGCTGAATTCGACCGGTATCAGCAAGCGCGTGCCCGCGGCTATCGCCCGCCGCCGCCTGCGTATTACGATCCGCGCCAGGACGATCGCGATGAGGGCGGCTATGACCCTGCACGCTATTACCGGAACGATCCGCGCTATCAGGAGCGGGTGCTGACCAGCGATGACCGGGTCTATCGCGGCAGCGACGGTCAATATTATTGCAAGCGCAACGACGGCACGACCGGGCTGATCGCCGGTGCAATCGGTGGCGGCGTGCTCGGCAATCTGATCGACGGCGGGCATTCGCGCGGGGTCGGTACGATCCTTGGCGCGATTGCTGGTGGCGTGGTTGGCAAGTCGGTCGACCAGAACAACTCGCAGCTGCGCTGCCGCTAATCCATCTGCGCGCTGGTGCCGGGCCTGTGGCGGATCAATGGCGACCGAAGGTCGCGATCATCCGCAGGCCCAGCACCAGCGTATCCCGCTCGCCGCCCTCGGTGCAGGCGCGACGGATATATTGCAGATCGGGCTGGATCGTCAGGAACGGTGCCAGCCGATCCTGATAGGTGATCTCGATCCCGTTTTCGGCCGATGCGGCGCGTTCGCCGGTATCGGCCACATTGGCCCGATAGCCGTTCGACAGCAGGCCGTGGGCGAGGCCGAACGATAAACGGCCTTCGGGGCGGCCGGGAACGACACCCCGGATATGGGCCCCGATCTGAAACCCGCCGCGGAACGGTGTGGTCTTCCCCTCCGACAGCCCGGCGCGCAGGAACAAGGACAGCGCGTGCGCATCCCCGCCCGCGATATGCTGATCGACCAGCAGATAGGCCCCCATCGCGGCGCGGTGGACCGGGTTGCCATCGACATCGACCACACGGATATCGTCCTGCCGCCGCGTGTAGCGCCAAACGCCGACCGCCAGTTTCCCTCCGCGCGTGCTTCCCGCCTCGGCGATGAGCAGCGCGCCGTCATGCATGGTCAGGTCAACGCCATATTGATCGCCGAGCACGCCCGCGCGCGCATTGACCACGGCAGCGCGCGCATAGCCTGACGTGCCGATCGTAACGTTCAGCCGCGCCATCAGGGCAGTGGAGGGAAAGATCGACGGACCGTTGGGGCCGGTCGCGGCCAGTTCCGATCCGACGCCGAAGGCCGGGGCCATCAGGATCGCCGCCCCGTCATTCTGATAGAAATCGGCGTTGAGATCGGCCAGCCCGACCAACAGAGCGGCGCGGCCTCCGGCAAAGGCCTGCTCGATCCAGGCTTCGTACAGTTTGACCCGGCCATCCGCCACTTCGATATTGTCGATCCCCTGCAACGTACCGGCAGCATCGTTGATGGCGCGCCCTTGATTGCTGAGCAGATGCACCCGCGCTTTGGCACCGTGCCATCCGACCAGGCGCGCGAGATCGGCGTCGGCGGTGAGTTCGAGATTGTCGAGAACGCCGGTCTGGCGCGCCTCGCCACCCGCCGCCACGCCGATCAGATCGAGCACATAGCGACCGTCGAAGGTAATCGGACGTGGGGCGGGGGCTGCAGTGGGGATGGGGGCAAGGACGGGATCAGGCCTATCCGTTTGCCCCAAGGCCGGAGCCGCACACAGGATCGTCAGGGCCACAACGGAAGCAGAGAGCGCGCGCATCGATCATTTCCCAGACAAGCGGACACCCGCTTCCAAAAATATGATCTATTATAGGATGGTGCAGTCGGGCTTGTGTTGGATGCGACCGACATGCGTGCAGCCTGGCGAAGTATTCGGGGATCAATTGCCGCCCTTTGAGGGACTTTGATCGTCGTTTCTATTTGAGGGGGTGGTCGAGATGAAATCCAATAATATCAGTAGCGGTCTAGCTGCGATGCCGCTCGATCGCGCCATCCGCATAGCGGGGGCCGTCTTGCTAAGCCTGATGGTGCTGAGTGGTGGCAGCGGGATCGCTGCGGCCTGGCTGCAGTCGGCGGCGCTGGAGCGCCAAAACGAGGCGGGCGCGTTGCTTGCCAATCACGAACTGGCCGACATGATGCATGATGCGATCCGCAGTGACGTGCTTGCTGGGTTCGAAGCGGCCACGCCGAAGAGCCAGATCAAGAGCGCTGACGTCGCCAAGGACTTTGACGAACATCTAAAGGCGCTGCGCGCGGGGATTGCCGCCGATGGCAGCTATACCGGATCAGCCGAGGTCGCCGCGGTCACCAGCAAGCTCGTCGCGCCGATGGAAGCCTATGCGGCGTCCGCGACGCAGATCATCAACCGGATCAAGACCGATCCGAAGGGGGCCCGGTCCGACCTTCCGGGGTTTTTCGATCAATTCCACACCCTTGAAACGTCGATGGCGAAAGCGTCGGACGCGATCACGGCCAATGCCAAGCAAGCGTCCGACGCAGGGTCGAGCGTTGGCACGATCGCGATGATCGCGCTGGTGCTGATCGTGCTGCTTGGGATTTTCGGAACGTCGGCGCTTGTGATGATGGCCATCCGCCACGTCATCCGCCCGATTGGCGCCCTTGCCGACACGATGCGCGAACTCGGCGCGGGCAATCTGGGCGTCGCGGTGGTCGGGGCGGATCGCGCTGACGAACTGGGCGATATGGCGCAGGCGATGCTGGCGTTTCGCGACCAGTTGCAAGCGGCGGAAGCCTCGAAAGAGGCGCAGGCGCAACTGATTGTCGATAGTCTGGGGTCGGGCCTGATGTCGCTGGCCGAAGGCGATTTGACCGTGGCGGTGACGGCTGACCTGCAGGCACCGTTCACTGCGTTGAAGGACAATTTCAACAGCGCGGTCAGCGGATTGAACGCGCTGATCGCGGCGGTGACGGAAAGCGCGTCGGCGATCAGCACCGGATCGGGCGAAATCGCGCAGGCGAGCGAGGATCTGGCGCGGCGGACCGAAGGCAATGCTGCCAGCCTGGAACAGACCACGGCGGCGATCAGCCAGATCGAACAGCGCCTGAAAGCCACCGCCGCCGCCGCCGCGCGGACGGTACAGCGTGCCGACGGAGCGATCGCCACGGTGGCCGGCGGGCGCGGCATTGCCGACGAGGCAGTGCAGGCGATGAACCGGGTGAGCGAAAGCGCCAAGGGCATCGACAGCGTGATCGAGGGGCTGGACAAGATCGCATTCCAGACGCGCGTGCTGGCGATGAACGCTGCCGTCGAGGCGGGGCGTGCAGGCGAGGCCGGGCGCGGTTTTGCGGTGGTGGCCGATCTGGTATCGGCGCTGGCGATCCGGGCGGAGCAGGAAGCGGGGCGCGCGCGCGACCAGTTGACCGCGACGCAGACCGACATCGTCGCCGCGGTCGAGCGCGTCCACAAGGTCGACGGGGCGCTGTCCACGATTTCGGGCGATGTGGGCGAGGTGCATGTGCTGTTGGGCGAGATGGCGAACGACAATAATGCGCAGTCGGCGATGATCTCCGAAATCAGCACGGCGATCAGCACGATGGACAAGGCAACGCAGCAGAATGCCGCGATGGTGGAAGAAACCTCCGCGGCTGCGCGCAATCTCACCGACGAGGTTGCCGCGCTGTCGAGCCGGGCGGCGCAGTTTAAGATCGGGGGCACCGGGCGACCGGCACCGTTGCGGAGCTATGCCAAGGCACCGCGCAAACCGGCTGCGGCGGCAGCGCGCGCTGTTGCAGTCACGGCCAGCGGGCGCGGTCAAAACGCCGAATGGGCGACCTTCTGACAGGCGAGGTCAAAATAACCAAATAGGCACAATTGGCCTTGACATCGCGACGCTGTTTTGGTACATAACAGGAACGATGAAGAATTGCGAGTCGGCCTCTCGGGGTCGATCAACGGGCCGGGGCAGCAACGCCTTTCGGCCCGTTTTGCTATGCGGGGGGCCGGATGGAAGCGATTACGGCAGGAAACAAACGCGTCCTGCAAGTGCGCCGGGTGCGCCGGGGCGGGTTCGACAAGGCCAAGCGCAAGCGCTTCCTCGATACGCTGGCGGCGACGTGCAACGTCACCTCGGCGGTTCGGGCGGCGGGCGTGGCTCAGTCGAGCTGCTATCGCGCGCGGATGCGCGATGCGGCCTTCGCGGCGGCGTGGGAGGAGGCGATCGCCACCGGCTATCAACGGCTGGAGGAGGCGTTGCTCGATTATGCGCTGGCGCGGGTTGTCGGTGAGGTGCCCGATCCCGCCGCCGCCGATCCCGAGGCGCTGGCGCAAAGCCCGATTACGGCGCTTGCAGAGCGCACCATTTCCGCGAGCGATCTGCACTTCGCGGTCGGCTTGCTCAATCGGCAACGCGCTGCCGCCGAGGGGAAGGTTACGCTCGGGCGCAGGGTGAAAATGGCGTCGCCGACCGAAACCGACGCGGCGCTGCGCCGCAAGCTCGATCAGCTCGCGCGGCGGATGGGGCCGAAATGAGCGAGCGATATTCCGCCGCGCAAGCGCGGGCGCTGTTGCTCGAGCTCGCGCGCTTGCCTGCGGGCGTGCGCGACGCCTTGCTGCGCGACCTGACCGCCGCGCAGCGGGCCGAACTCAATTGGAGCTGGGAGCGCTGGGCGCAGCAGGGGCAGG
Organism: Sphingomonas sp. PL20; assembly: GCF_017875905.1. Classification (NCBI taxonomy): domain Bacteria; kingdom Pseudomonadati; phylum Pseudomonadota; class Alphaproteobacteria; order Sphingomonadales; family Sphingomonadaceae; genus Sphingomonas; species Sphingomonas sp. PL20. The sequence continues at coordinate 4,594,360 of NZ_JAGINH010000002.1, forward strand.
AGCCGCCCGCCGGCCCGTGGCGGGTGTGGCTGATCCGCGCCGGGCGCGGTTTCGGCAAGACGCGGGCGGGTGCCGAATGGGTGAGCGAGATCGCGCGCACGATGCCGGGCACGCGGATCGCGCTGGTTGGCGCGACGATCGAGGATGTGCGGCGCGTGATGATCGAGGGGGAAAGCGGGCTGATCGCGGTGGCGCGGCCGGGCGAATCGGTCGGCTATCGCTCGCGCGGCACCGAAGTGGAGTTCGCCTCCAAGGCGCGCGCGACGATCTTTTCGGCGGGCGCGCCCGAGAAATTGCGCGGGCCCGAACATGCCGCCGCCTGGTGCGACGAACTCGCCAAATGGCGCAAGGGTGACGCGACCTGGGACAATTTGATGCTGGGAATGCGGATGGGCGACGCCCCGCAAGTGGTGGTGACGACGACGCCGCGCCCGACCCCATTGCTGCGCCGGATCATGGCGCTGGACGGGTGTCGGGAGACCGGCGGGAGCTCGCACCAAAATCCGTTTCTGCCCGACGCTTTTCTGGCCGCGATCGAGCAGGCCTATGGCGGGACGCGGCTGGGGCGGCAGGAGATTGCGGGCGAAATGCTCGCCGATGTCGAGGGGGCCTTGTGGTCCCCCGCGCAATTCGACGCGGCGCGGGTGGAGTCTGCCCCGGCATTGGTGCGCATTGTGGTCGCGGTCGATCCGCCCGCCGGGACCGAGTCCGGGCGCGGCGGCGATGCGTGCGGGATCGTCGCGGTCGGGCTCGGGCGTGACGGGCGCGGCTATGTGCTGGAGGATGCAAGCGTCACGGGGCGATCCCCCGAGGGCTGGGCGCAGGCGGTGGCGGCGTGCGCCGCACGCCACCGCGCCGACCGTGTCATCGCCGAAAAGAACCAGGGGGGGCGGATGGTGCAGAGCATGCTGCTCGCCGCCGATGCCAGCCTGCCGCTGAAGCTGGTCCATGCCAGCGATGGCAAAGTCGCGCGCGCCGAGCCGGTGGCGTTGCTGTACGAACGCGGAATGGTCTCGCATGTCGGCGCGATGCCCGATCTGGAGCGCGAATTGTGCGGGCTGGTGGTGGGAGGCGGCTATCAAGGGGCGAACCGCTCCCCCGACCGCGCCGACGCCTTGGTCTGGGCGCTGGGCGAGCTGTTGCTCAAACGGCGCGGCGGCGGGCGGGTGCGGGGCTTGTGAGCGGGCGTCAGGCGAGGATGTTGACGGTGCTGTTCGCGGTGGCGGGCGGCGTGGGCGGCGTGGGTGCTTTGCTGGCGTCGGCATCGTGATGGTGGTGGTGATGCCCGCCGCGCGCCTGCTGCAACGCTGCGGTAGCTTTCTGCACGGCGGCAGTGTCGCCGGTCTGCAGCGCGGCCCCGAGCGCGGCGAGCGGGCTGTTTGCCGGAGGGGCCTGATTGGCGGTCAGCTTGGCATAAGCGGTTTTCGCGCTTTCGATGTCGGAGGATTGCAAGGAGGACATGAGGTTTGCATAATCCTGCTTACGCTGTTTCGCCGCCGCGCTTGCTTGACTGGCAGTGGTGGGCGTTGTTGCGCTGATCGCGCTGACGCTGCAGTTCATTCGATCGTACCTTCGCTTGGCCCCGTTGGTGGAATGCCCCGACTCCGTTGTAGGCGGGAGAGCGGGGGCGGGGCCGAATCGCCGCAAGATTATTTGGTGTCGGTTTGCGCGCGCGGGGCGTACCGCGCTGCGCTTGCAATGAAGGTGTGAGGACGAACGACATGGTGCCCCGCGAAAGGATCGACAGCGCGCGCATTCCCGGCGGCGAGGAAATGACGCTGTACCGGCGCGGCGACGATTTCATGATCGTGATCGACCGCAACGAATTGATGAGCACGCGGATGAACGGCTCGGAAGAGGCGCTCGGCACGATGGCGTGCGCGCGGCTATCGCGGGTGGCGGCACCGCGCGTGCTGATCGGCGGGTACGGTATGGGCTTTACGCTGCGCGCGGTGCTGGGCGTGGTCGGCCCCAAGGCGGAGGTGACGGTGGCGGAACTTGTCCCCGAGATCCTTGCCTGGGCGCGCGGGCCGATGGCGGCGGTGGCGGCCGGGTGCCTGGATGACCCGCGCGTGGATGTGGTCGAGGCCGATGTTGCCGAGGCGATTGCCGCTGCGCCGGGTGGGTATGATGCGATCCTGCTCGATGTCGACAATGGCCCGGACGGGCTGGTGCGCGCCGAGAATAACCGGCTCTATGCCCCGCGCGGGCTGGCGGCGGCGCGTGCGGCGTTGCGGCCGGGCGGGGTGCTGGCGGTGTGGTCGGCGGCGCCCGATGCGCGCTTCGTTACGCGGTTGAAGAGCGCGGGCTTTGTGGTCGACGAAGTGGCAGTGAAGGCGCGGCAGAATGGCAAGGGCCCGCGCCATGTGATCTGGTTCGCGAGGCTGGGGTGATGGCGGGCTCTGCCTCCCCTTCCTAGAAGGGACTTATATACGTGTGTGACCCACTCGCATGAAAAATAAGTGTCGATCTACAATCCTGTAATTTTTATGATCTATATTTAATGAGAGTTACACCAACATAATTTTCAAATTTGATCGCAACGGATTGCGCATCCCGTACGTTTGCCACATATGGAAATTCAAGCGATCGTTGATTCCCGCGTTCATCGGGGGTTTCGGTATCGTATGCGATAAGCTTTCGACAACGTTATCGCGTTACGTAACGCCAGACCAAGGAGGGTCAATATGGCAGTTCATTCGAACACATTTGGCGGCCTTCAGCTTTCAGGCGAAGACGCCAAGAAATTTAGGAACCAAACGCGTTCCGCTAATACGAGTGTGGCAGCTAAGTCGACTGCTTTGAACGGTATGGCGGCGGCGCGTTCGTTGCTAGCTTCGGGGTACGTGAAGGTTGCAAACGCTAAATAGTAGCCGCTAAGCCCGACCGTATGGCCGGGGAAATCATAATAAAGCAACTTGAAGCGGCTAGCCTTGACCAGGTTAGCCGCTTTCGTATGGGCGACGCGGACGACAAACCGCTCGAGATTTTTATTCGCCGAGACGCACATAAATCGGCAAAAGCAAACCTCACACAGACCTACGTAGCCAAAGTGGAAAACGATCCTAAGGTCGTTGGCTACGTGAGCATCATGTGTGCAGAAGTGGCACTCGAAAAAACATATGATATTGCCGATAAGGTCGGGGCCGATCGGTATGACTACCAGCCAAGTGTGCGAATATCGCGGCTGGCGGTAATGCCAGATCATCGAGGGGCTCAACTTGGCCGAAGGCTCGTTGAAACCGCGATAGGCGTCGTGTTGGTATCAATCGTCCCGTATGCGGGATGCCGATTTTTAATTTTGGATGCGAAATCCAAGTCAATATCTTTTTACAAAAAAATGGGTTTCCGCTTGCTAGACACGCCTGAAAATGCCGCCAAGCAGACGCCTCTCATGTTCCTCGATCTACGCAATCTTATAGATGGCGGGGCTGAGTAAGACCGGGCGGTTAGGCCGGGTTTTTATTAATTGGGCTTGTGTCCGCGTCACTGTCGCCAAGGACGACAACCGTATTCTCGTCGTCCTCAGGGGCAATAGTTGGGGCAAGCACGTATATAGGCTCCTCCCTGGAATGGCGGGGACTGAGGGGTGGGTTGGCCGATGGTGGGGGTACGCCCGCTTGCGGGCCGACCTACCCCCTTCTCCTCCCTGGCAGGGAGGGGGCGCGAGTCGGATCTGGATCGCGACGGTTGCGGGGTAACGGGTTGGGGTTTTCCCCAGGCGCAGCACCTCGCCCGTCTTTTCTCGATAAGAAGGAAGACAGCATGAAATGGTTCGGCTGGAAGGCAGCCGGGCGCGAGGAATCGCGTCCGGCGCTGGAGTTTCGGCGTGCGCGCTTTGCCGAGGGGGCGGCTTACGGGGCACTGCCGCAAAGTTATGCGGAACAGGTGCGCGCGCTGTATCTGCGCAATGCGATGGCGCAGCGCGCGGTGCGGCTGGTTGCCGATGCGGTGGGCGATGCGCCGCTGACGGGGACGCCCGAAACCATCGCGCTGGTCCAGGCACGATCGGGCGGGCAGGCGCTGACCGCGACGCTGGCGGCGCATCTGCTGCTGCACGGCAATGCCTATGTGCAGATGCTGACCGATGCGGCGGGCGACGTGGTCGAGCTGTTCGCGCTGCGCCCCGAGCGGGTGACGGTCGAGCCCGATGCGGGCGGATGGCCGATCGCCTATCGCTATAGCGTGGGCGATCGATCGGTACGGCTCTCGGCGGAGGAGCCACGGCCCGAAATCGTGCAGATCAAGACGTTCCATCCGCTCGACGATCATTATGGCCTGGGGTGTCTCGGCGGAGCGGCGGGTGCGATCGCGCTGCACAATGCAGCGGCGGCATGGAATGCCGGGCTGCTCGACAATGCCGCGCGGCCATCGGGGGCGCTGATCTATGATCCGGGCGATGGCTCGACTTTGTCGCGCGAGCAATTTGCCCGGTTGCGTGAGGAAATGGAGGCGAGCTTTGCGGGCGCGCGCAATGCCGGGCGACCGATGCTGCTGGAAGGCGGCCTCACATGGCAGGCGCTGAGCCTGACGCCCGCCGACATGGACTTTGTCGGCATGAAAGCGGCGGCGGCGCGCGAGATCGCGACGGCCTTCGGGGTGCCACCGATGCTGCTCGGCCTGCCGGGCGATGCGACCTATGCCAATTACAAGGAGGCCAATCGCGCGTTGTGGCGATCGACGATCCTGCCGCTGGCGGGAACGATCCTGGCCGGGCTGACGCAGGGGTTGCGCGGATGGTTCGCGGACACCGCATTGTCGGTCGATCTCGACCGGGTGACCGCGCTGGCCGAGGATCGCGAACGCTTGTGGAGCCAGGTGGGCGCGGCGGATTTCCTCTCGCGCGATGAAAAGCGCGCGATGGTGGGGTTGGGGCCCGGCGCGGTGGAGGTGGCACCATGAGCGGGGCGGTGCTGGCGCAATTGATGGCGCAAGGCGCGGGCGAGGGCGCGGATTTGAACACGCTGCGCGCCATTGCCGAGGAAGCGGGCGAACTGGCGGCGTCGCGCGCGATGGCGCGGCTGGGGCTCGACGATGCGGCGGCGGCCAAGGACATGGCCGAATTGCGCGAATTGCTGGGGGCATGGCGCGATGCCAAAAGATCGGTGTGGAAGGCGGCGCTCGCCTGGGTGGTGCGGATCGCGGGCGCGCTGCTGCTGACCGGGCTGGCCGCCAAATTCGGCTTTTGGGATTGGGTTAAGTGAGGGGGGCGCGCGTCTCCCCTCCCTGGAAGGGAGGGGGCGGGGGTGGGTTGGCCCGTGGCGGCGTCGACCCCCTCCTCACACCGACCCACCCCCAGCCCCTCCCTTCCAGGGAGGGGAGGACGGAGGGCGGCTTGCGCTTCGCTGGCTACGCCGCCGTGTTCGATGCGGTCGATCGGGGTGGCGACGTGATCCGCGCGGGGGCGTTCGGGGCGGACCTACCGGTGGTGCCGTTATTGTGGCAGCATCGCGGGCCCGCAATCGGCACGATCGAGCGCATCGCGCCCGACCAGCGTGGGCTGCGTGTGATCGCGCGGATCGACGATGCGCGGGTCGCGCGGCTGGTGCGGGGTGGGGCGCTGAACGGTTTGTCGATCGGCTTTCGCGCGCGCGGCGCGGTGCGGGGGCGGGTGCGCGAGTTGACCGCGGTCGACCTGGTCGAGGTCAGCCTGGTCGCGCAGCCGATGCAGCCGCTGGCACGGGTGCATATGGTGGAGGAGCGTGCTACGATGCCGCCTCCAGACTTGGTTCCCGATCCCCGGCAGCCGCGCGCGGACGAGGAGAGCGATCATGGCTGAAGGCACCATCAAGCGACTGACCGACAAGGGTTTCGGCTTCATCGCCGATGCGAGCGGCAAGGATCTGTTCTTCCACATGTCGAGCGTCGAGGGCGTCCGTTATGAGGATCTGCGCGAAGGCGAGACGGTCACGTTCGACGTCGGCCAGGGCCCCAAGGGTCCGCGCGCCGAGAATGTGAAGCAGGCGTGAGAGGTGGTTCTAGGAATCTGAACAGCGGGGATAAGTGGATTGCCGATCTGACAGCGGCCATGCTGGCCGCGAAGAGGAAGCAAGATGAGCAAGCGACCCCGCCGGAACCACAGTCCGGCATTCAAGGCCAAGGTGGCGCTGGCTGCTGTGAAGGGTGAGAAGACGCTGGCCGAGCTGGCGCAGGAGTATGAGGTGCACCCGAACCTCATCAACCAGTGGCGGTCCAAGCTGCTGGAGGGGGCGGCAGACGTGTTCGGAGCGGTTCCGGCAGCGAGCGAACCAGCGGTCGATATAACCGTGCTGCACGCCAAGATTGGTGAGCTGACGCTGGCGAACGATTTTTTGGCCGGTGCGCTCGGGAAGGCCGGTCTGTTGCCGAGCGCAAAGCGATGATCGACCGTGACCATGAGTTGCCGCTGACCCATCAGGCGCAGCAGCTCGAGATCAGCCGCGGCAGCATCTACTATCTTCCGCGGCCTGTATCCTCGGCTGACCTGGCGATCATGCGCCGGATCGACGAACTTCATCTGCTCTATCCGTTCGCCGGGAGCCGGATGCTGCGCGATCTGCTCCGTCAGGAGGATGTGAGCATCGGACGACGGCATGTTGCGACGCTGATGAAGCGGATGGGGCTAGAGGCGATCTACCGCCGTCCGAACACGTCGAAACCGGCGACGGGTCACAAGATCTATCCCTATCTGCTGCGCAAGCTGGCGGTGACGCGGCCGAACCAAGTTTGGGCGACCGATATCACGTATGTGCCCATGGCGCGCGGTTTCGTCTATCTGGTCGCTATCGTCGATTGGTTTACCCGGCGGGTGCTGGCTTGGCGGGTGTCGATCTCAATGGATGTCGCGTTTTGTATCGAGGCACTGGAGGAAGCGCTCGCCCGTTATGGCAAGCCTACGATCTTCAACAGCGACCAGGGCTCGCAATTTACCAGTGCGGCTTTCACCGCTGTCCTTCACCGAGAGAAGATCGCCATTAGCATGGATGGAAAGGGTTGCTGGCGCGACAACGTGTTCGTGGAGCGCCTCTGGCGCTCGGTGAAATACGAGGACGTGTACCTCAACGCATACACCTCAGTCCCGGAAGCACGCGCCGGCATCGGCCGATACTTTGCATTTTATAACAGCATCCGGCCACATTCAGCCCTTGGTACCAGGACACCGGACCAGGTATACTTCGACCAGCCGCTTCTCGCAGCGGCATGATCAACCAGCGGCGATCCACTTATCCAGACCGCGAGCCTGTTCAGACAACCGGGGCCACCTCTGTGATCGGCTAACCGATCCCCCTTTATGGATGGCTCGCCCCTTATCCGAATCGTTGTCATCCTACGACAGCAGGTCGTTTGAGGAAGGAGCGAAGGTCATGGACGTATCGGTTCTGGGAATTGATCTAGGCAAGAACAGCTGCAGCGTGGTTGGGCTGGATGCGACCGGCAAGGTCGTCGTCCGCCGACGGATGCGCCGCGACACGGTCATCACATACGCCGCAGGTCTGCCGGCTTGCGTCGTGGCGATGGAGGCCTGCTGCGGAGCTCATCACATGGGACGGGCGCTGGCACGACAAGGCCATGCCGTTCGGCTGATGTCGCCGGAATATGTCCGTCCATACGTTAAGGCGCAGAAGAACGACGACCGCGACGCTGAGGCGATCGCGGAAGCGGCAACACGGCCGACCATGCGGTTCGTCGAGTTGAAAACCGAGGAACAACTCGACATGCAAACGCTGCATCGCATCCGTGACCAGCTTGTCGGTGATCGCACCTCGTTGATGAACCAGATCAGAAGTCTTCTTCTGGAGCGCGGCTACATAGTCCCGCAAGGACGCGCAAAGCTTGCCGTCCGGCTGGGTGAGATGCTCGATGGTGACGAGCCAGTGCTGGGCTCTCGTATCCACCGGCTCGTCAGTGATATGCGTCTGCGCTGGATTGCCCTTGATGACCGGATCGCAGATCTCAATGCCGAGTTTACCGAGGCTGCCCGCTCGGATGAGCGAACGCGGCGCCTCCTGACTATTCCTGGTATCGGCGCGCTGAACGCGACGGCGCTGGTAGCTGCAGTTGGCGACGCTCGAACATTCGGACGGGGCAGGGATCTTGCCGCGTGGCTTGGGCTCGTGCCGCGTCAAGCAACGACCGGGGGTAAACCGCGATTGCTCGGCATTACCAAGCGCGGAAGCCGCTATCTGCGGAAAAACCTGATCCAGGGTGCCCGGGCATCACTACCGACGATGAGCAAGAGCGACACACGACTTGGCGCCTGGCTACGCGGCCTTTTGTCGCGTTCCCATCACAACACCGTCGTGGTGGCGCTAGCGGCCAAGATGGCGCGCATCGTCTGGGCGCTGCTGCGTCATGAGCGTACTTACGATCCAGCCGCACAAGCGGCGTGAACGAGATCAGCCGATGCACCTTGCACCGGCTGGATGATGTCTGCGGGAGGTAAGTGAAAGATGGCCTGACAGTCGACCGGTGACCTGGAACCCTATGGCTTAAAATGGCACTCGATGCCGGCCCCTTTATGAGGACCAGGACGCGCGGATCTCCATCTTGGCCAACGACCTCGCGTCGAAAGGCCGGATACGTTTTCGCAGACTGCTCAGAACATCAGACACAAACCGCTTGCCGACGGGGCGAGCCATACGTTGATGCGGCGTAGGTGCCGCATCCGAAATGCCAGAGGGCGTCGCGATTGCGGCGCCCTTTTTCGTTTCCGAACCGAACTTTCAACGAGGAGAATGACATGGGTGACATGACCGTGGATGCGCTTGAGGCGAGCTTCGAGGGCGAAGCTGTGGCGGGTGTGGTCGCGCGCCCGCTGTTGGCGGGCGCGCGCGAGCCTGGCGGCGCGGGGTTCGACAGTTTCCTGCGCAGCGGCGCGAGCGTCGAGATGAAGGCGTTTACCGCCGTGAGCGGCGATGCCGGTGGCTATGCCGTGCCGCGCGAGATCGACGCGGTGATTGACGCGACGCTCAAATCGATCTCGCCGATCCGCAGCGTGGCGAATGTGGTGACGGTGGGGTCGGCGGGGTATCGCAAGCTGGTGACGACGGGGGGCACGCCCTCGGGCTGGGCGGCGGAGACCGATGCGCGCGGCACGACGGCAACGCCGGTGTTCACCGAAATCGCGCCGCCGATGGGGGAACTCTACGCGAATCCGTCGGCGAGCCAGGCGATGCTCGACGATGCCGCGTTCGATGTCGAGGCGTGGCTGGCGGGCGAGATTGCGATGGAATTCGCCAAGGCCGAGGGGGCGGCGTACGTCAACGGTTCGGGGGTCAACCGGCCCAAGGGGTTTCTGCAAGCGCCGACCGCGAGCACGGCGGATGCGGCGCGCGCCTTTGGGACGCTGCAATATCTGGCGAGCGGGGCGGCGGGCGATTTCGCGGCCAACCCGCAGGACCGGCTGATCGATTTGGTGCAGGCGTTGCGCGGGCCGTATCGGCAGGGCGCGGTGTTCGTGATGAATGCGAGCACGCTGGCGCGGATACGCAAGTTCAAGACCAATGACGGCGCGTTCCTGTGGGCGCCGAGCCTGACTGCGGGGACGCCGGCGACGTTGCTCGGCTATCCGGTGATTGAGGCCGAGGACATGCCCGATATCGCCGCCAATGCTTGTGCGATTGCGTTCGGCAATTTCAAGGCGGGCTATCTGATTGCCGAGCGGCGCGAGACGGTGATCCTGCGCGACCCTTATACCAACAAGCCGTTCGTTAATTTCTACGCGACCAAGCGCGTCGGCGGCTGTGTCTCCAATTCCGAGGCGATCAAGCTGCTGAAGTTCGCGGCGAGCTGACGTCGTGGGGTGAGGGCGCGCGGTCGGTGTGCGTCCTCACCCTTCCCACTGCCTGCGGCAGCGGGCCCCTTCCCTCTCCCGGCGGGAGCGGGACTTGGAGGAATGTCGATGATCGAGACGGATGGGCCGGGCGTGGTGACGCTCGGCGAGGAGGACCGTGCGCTGGCGGTGGCGGCGGTCAAGGCGGTGCTGCGCGTGGCGAGCGCCGATGAAGATGCGTTGATCGCAGCCTTTGCCGAGTCGGCCTTGGGGCTGGCCGAGCAGTTTCTGGGGATGGTGCTGATCGCGCGGGCGCTGCGCGTGCCGGTGGCGGTGCGGGGGGCGTGGCACGCGCTTGGCGTGGCGCCGGTCTCGGCGATTACGGGCGTGGAGACGGCGGCGGGGGTGGCGCTTGCCGCGGATGCCTTTGCGATCGACATCGATGCGTCGGGGGAGGGCTGGGTGCGGATCGTGCGGGCGCAAGGGGTGCGCTCGGTCGTGGTGCTGGCGCGCGCGGGTCTGGCCGAAGGGTGGGCGGGGCTGCCCGCGCCGATCCGGCAAGGCGTGGTGCTGCTGGCGGCGCATCTGTTCGAGCAGCGCGAGGCCAGCGTCGCGCCGCCGAGCGCGATCACCGCTTTGTGGCGGCCGTTCCGGCGGATCGCGCTGCGCCCGACGGCGCACGCATGTTGAGCGCGCTGGAGGCGCAGGGGCGCGTGCTGGCGGAACACGCGGCGGAGCGGGCGCGGGGGCGTGTTGCGGAGGCGCTGCGCGCCGAACTGCCGGGGGTGGCGGTGACGGTGGAGGGCGAGGCGGTGGTGCTGAGCGGGCGGATCGCGCCCGACGATGCGCGGCTGCGCTGGATCGGGAGTCTGCTGCCATGAGCGCGGAGAGTGTTGTGCAAGCGGCGGTGCTGGCGGCGCTGCGCGGGGTCGCCGGGTTGAACGGCGTTTATCTGGGGCCGCCGGTCAAGGCGACGGTGCCCTTTGCCGAGCTGGGCGATCTGCTGAGCGGCGACTGGAGCGTGAAGGATCGAGCCGGGCGCGAGCTGCGGCTGATCGTGACCGTGCGCGATGTGGGCGACAGTTCGGCGCGCGCGCAGGCGCTGGCCGGAGCGGTCGGCGCGGCGATCGAGGGCCTGCCGCGCGATCTGGCCGGGTGGCGCGTGGCGAGCGTGGTGCTGGTGCGGTCGCGGTTGAGTGGCGCGGCGGGCGGGGGTTGGAACGCCAGCGTCGAATATCGCGTGCGGGTTCTGGCGGCCTGACGTCCCTCTCCCAGTGGGAGAGGGAGGGAGCGGCGCAGCCGCGGAAGGGTGAGGGCGACCGGTTCTGGCGGTTAGTGCTTGCGGCAGCGGTGAAGGGTTCGCGCGGAGGCGCGGAGGACGCGGAGAGGGTGCGCGGGGGGCGAGGTTGCGCCCGGCAAGGATGCGACAAAGGGGAGGCTGGGCGGGCCTGCTCTGCGTCCTCTGCGCCTCTGCGCGAACCCCCTTCTGGACCCTCACCCTTCCCACTGCCTGCGGCAGCGGGTCCCTTCCCTCTCCCGGTGGGAGAGGGCGATTTTTGAGGAGACATTTTATGAGTGCGGAACGGGGTAGTGCCTTTTTGTTGAAGGTGGGGAATGGGGCGTCGCCGCTCGTTTATGCGACGGTGGCGGGGCTGCGGACGACGCAGATGAGCGTCAATGGCGAGATGGTGGCGATCACCTCCAAGGATTCGGGCGGGTGGCGCGAATTGCTGTCGGGGGCGGGGGTGCGCTCGGTCAGTGTGTCGGGGGCGGGGATCTTTACCGGGTCCGCCGCCGAGACGCGGATCAAGGGCAATGCGCTGGCCGGCACGATCGACGATTACCGGCTGAGCTTCGAAAGCGGCGAGACGCTGTCGGGGCGCTTCCTGGTGACCAAGCTCGACTATGCCGGGGATTATAATGGTGAGCGCAGCTACACGCTGAGCCTGGAGAGTTCCGGGCCGGTGGTGTCGGCGTGAGCGCGGCCAATCCCGAGCGCGGCGAGGCGGCGCTCCGCGTGGGCGGGGCGACGGTCGTGCTGCGCCCGAGCTTTGCCGCTTTGGTCGCGGCCGAGGGCGAATTGGGGCCGCTCTTCGCCTTGGTCGAGCGTGCGGCGGCGGGGGGCTTGTCGCTGGGCGAGATGGTCGGCTTGTTCTGGCATTGCCTGCACGATGCACCCGCAGGGCTGACGCGCGCGCAATTGGGCGAGGCGGTGGTGCTGGGCGGGCTGTCGCGCGCGACGCCGGTGCTGCGCGTGCTGCTCGGGCAGATTCTGGCGGGGCGGTGATGGAGCGGTTCGCGCAGGGCGCGACGCGGCTGGCGGGCTTTGCCGGCGTGGTGCTGGGCTGGGCGCCCGACACCTTCTGGCGCGCGACCCCGGCGGAATTGGCGGCGGTGGTGGCGGTGCTGCGCGGCGGCGAGGGCGAGATCACCCCGCCCGATGGCGCGACGATCGCGCGGATGCAGGAGGCCTTTCCCGATGGATGAGGAAATCGAACGGCTGGTGGTGGGCGTGCGCGCCGATACCGCAGGGTTTGCGCGCGATGTTGATGCGATGCGCGCGAGCCTGGACGGGCCGCTGACCAGCGGGGTGGACCGCGCCGGGCGCGCGATCGAGAGCGCGCTGGGCAAGGCGATCCGGAGCGGGAGCCTCAGCTTTGAGGATTTGCGCAAGGTCGCGCTCTCGGTGCTGTCGGACATTGCGGCTTCGGCAGTGCGCAGCGGGTTGAGCGCGATTCTGGGCGGTGGGTCGAGCGGGTCTTCGGGGGCTGGCGGGTTGCTGGCGACGCTGGGGAGCCTGGTCGGCGCGCCGGGGCGGGCGACCGGTGGGCCGGTGTCGCCTGCGCGGCCCTATCTGGTCGGCGAGCGCGGGCCTGAGCTGTTCGTGCCGACCACCAGTGGGAGCGTGGTTGCGGCGGGCGGTGGCGGCGCGCGCGATGTGCGCGTGGCGATCACGGTGCAGGGCGGGAGCGATGCGCCGCAAGCGCTGGCGGCGTCGAGCCGGCAGGTGGCGCGGGCGGTGCGGGCGGCTTTGATGGAGTGAGGCGCTGGGGGAGCTGGGAAGCGCTGAGGCGTCGGGAGATGGGTTGGGCGGCGGTTCTTGTGACGGCCCCTCTCCCCGACCAGCATCAGGTGAACCGTGCCCCGCACGGTTCAGGTCATCCCGGGGAGATGACCGACCTGATGCTCCCCGCAAGCGGGAGAGGGAGAAAGATGGCATTTTGGTTGGCGAGCGAGCGCACGGTTCAGGTCGAGGGCGTCGTGTCGCGGTTCGATCCGCGCTTTTGGACGGTCAATTTTCCGCGGCCGATGATGGCGGCGGTGACGACCAGCGCGGCGGATGCGCTGCGCGTCGATGCGGTGTTCTATACCTCGGGCGATCTGGCGGGGCTGATCTGGGAAGCGGAGGATCGCTACGATCATCCGCTGCTGCGCTATGAGACGGCACGCGATTTTCGCGGGTGTCGGCTCGGGCTCCGCTGGCGATCGGCGGGGGTGGTGCCGCTCGATGCGGTCAACGGCCCGGTGCTGACGATCGAGGGGCGCGATGCCAGTGGTGCGGCGCGCGCCTGGTATGTGCGACTGTGGAATTATGCGGTGGGATCGCCCGAGGATGCGACCGTCTCGATCGACTTTGCCAACCTGTCTGGTGGGTTTGTGCTGCCGGATGAGGCCGATCCGGTGTGGGCGGGGGATGTCGACCGGATGTTCGTATCGCTGGTGCCGCCCGGTTTCGATGGCGGGAGTGCGCCGTTGGCGGGCCCGGTCGAGGCGTGGGTCGAGCTGACGCAGATCGTGTGCGACGGGCCGGGGGCGGTGCTGGCGATTGGCGATGTGGTGGTGCCCGAGCACCGTTTGCAGATCGCGAGTGGCTATGACGACAGTTACCACCTGACGCCCGCGCGGCTGCTGCGCAACGCGCTGTTGCTGGGCTATCGCGGAAGCATCGTCCATTATCTGGGGATGAGCCATTATCTGCGGCTCGAGGCCAATTCGGGCGGCTTTTATGCGAGCCTGGCGGGGGGCGCGCTGAATGTGGCGGCGGCGGCGTGGCAGCGCGACTTTGCCGAGCGGGCGAAGGCGCTCGGCTATGACGTGATCTGGTCGCTCAGCTACGAACTGTTCGACGCGCATTGCTGGGGCGACTGGAAGCAGCGGGCCTGGGATGGCAGCCCGGCGCTGACCGGGTGGGCGCCGCCCTCGACCTTGCTGTCGCCCGCGCATGAGGGGGCGATGGGCTATTTGCGCGCGGTCGCGGTGGCGATTATCGGGATTGCGGTGGCCGCGGGGCTTGCGCCCAAATTCCAGGTGGGCGAGCCGTGGTGGTGGATCATGCCCGATGGCCGCCCCTGTTTGTATGACGCTGCGGCGCGGCAGCATTTCGGTGCAGGCGCGGTGGAGATTGCGCGCGTGCAGGCGGTGACCACAGCCGCCGAGCGCACCTTGCTCGATGCGGCGGGGGCGCTGCTCGCGGCCTCGACCGCCGCATTGGTCGCCGCAGTGCGCGCGGCGGCACCGACGGTCGAGACGCATGTGCTGGTCTATTTGCCAACCGTGCTGGCGGGCGATGCGCCCGAGGTGCAGCGCGCCAATGTGCCGGTCGGCTGGGCGCATCCCGCCTTCGACGTGCTGCAACTGGAAGATTATGATTTCGTGGTGGCGGGCAATGTCGCGGGGACGGCGCGGGCGGTTGACGCCGCCACCGCGCGGCTTGGCTATGCGGTTGCGGACACGCACTATTTTTCGGGCTTCGTACTGCGGCCCGATCAGACCGCGCAGTGGCGCGAGATCGAGGCGGCGGCGCTGGCGGCGCGGGCGCGCGGGGTCGCCGCCGCCTTCGTCTGGGCGCTGCCGCAAGTGCTGCGCGACGGGTTCGTTCATTTCCAAGAGGCGGAGGATGCGGTGCAGGCTTTCGACGATGTGCTGTTCCCGCTCGCTTTGGGGCGCGAGGCCGAGGTCAGCCCGGAATTCTCGACCGCGATCGTCACCAGCGCGGGCGGGCATGAGGCGCGCAATGCAAGCTGGGCGGAGGCGCGCACGCGCTATGATGTCGGGCCGGGGTTGCGCTCCGAAGCCGATATCGCGACGCTGCTGGCGTTTTTTCGCGCGCGCATGGGGCCGGCGCGGGGTTTCCGGCTGCGCGACCCGTTCGATGCCAGTTCGGGGACGACGACACCGGGTGCCCGCGACCAAATGTTGGGGACCGGCGACGGCGTCACGGTGCGCTTTGCTTTGGTCAAGCGCTATGGCGATGCCGTGCGGCGGATCACGCGGCCCGTCGTGGGAAGCGTGCGCGTGGGCGTCGGCGGGTTTGAGACGGCGGCGTTTTCGCTGGTGGCGGGCGGCTATGTCGAGCTGGACGTTGCGCCTGCCACCGGCACGGCGGTGACGGCGGGGTTCCTGTTCGATGTACCGGTGCGGTTCGCCGAGGACCGCTTGAACGTCAATCGCGCAACCTTTCTGGCGGGTGCGGCGGCATCGGTGCCGCTGATCGAAGTGCGCGAGGATGCGGTATGAGCTTCCTCGACGGTACGCTCACTACGGTCGCCCTGTGCTGGCGGATCGAGCGGCGCGACGGCGTGACGATCGGGCTGACCGACCATGATCGCGACTTGGCGATTGCCGGGCTGGTGCATCGCGCGGCACCGGGGATGACGCCGTCTGCGATCAAGCGCAGCGACGGGCTCGAGGCCGATACGATGGACATTGCCGGAGCGTTGACCAGTGCGGCGATCACCGACGGGGATCTGCTGGCCGGACGCTGGGATGGCGCGCGCGTGGCCCTGTTCGCGGTCGACTGGACCGATGCGGACGCGGCGCACGTGCCGCTGGGTGAAGGGACGATCGGCGCGGTGGAGACCGATCGTGGGGCCTTCACCGCCGAATTGCGCGGGGCGAGCGCGGCGTTGGAACGACCGGTGGTCGAGGCGACCTCGCCCGAATGTCGTGCCGAGCTGGGCGACGTACGCTGTCGCGTGGCGATGGCGGGGCGGCGGCGGATGGTGCGGGTGACGGGTATCGTGGAGCAGGTGGTGACGGTGGATGCGGTCGAGCCGAGCGACAATGCCTATGGCGCGGGGCTGCTGCGCTGGATTGGCGGGGCGAATAGCGGTCTCGAAAGTGCGATTGCGCGATCGGCGGGGGCGACGGTGACGCTGCGCAGCGCGCCCGCGCTGACGGTTGCGGTGGGGGACCGGGTCGAACTGATCGAGGGATGCGACAAGAGCCTGGCGACCTGCGCCGCACGCTTTGCCAATGCGGTGAATTTCCGTGGCGAGCCGTATCTGCCGGGGATCGACCTGCTCACGCGCTATCCCGGCGCATGAGCGCGGGCGAGCGCGCCGTTGCGGCGGCGCGCGGCGCGATCGGCGCGCGCTTCCGGGTGCAGGGGCGTGATCCCGCTTTTGGGCTTGATTGTGTCGGGCTGGCTGGGCTGGCGGCGCGCGCGGCGGGTTTCGAGGGCGAGATCCCAAGCGGTTATGCGCTGCGCGGCGGCGATGCGGTGGTGCTTGCGGCGGCGTTCTCGGCGGCGGGGCTGGTGGCCAGCGACGTTCCCGCGCCTGGCGACCTGGCGCTGTTCCTGACCGGGCCGGGGCAATTTCATCTGGCGGTGCTGGTGCCTGGCGGGATTGTCCATGCCGACGCGATGTTGCGGCGCGTGGTCGAGCGACCGGGCGTGCCGCCGTGGCCGGTACTGGGATGCTGGCGGGTGGAGGGGTAAGCGATGGCGACTCTCATTCTTTCGACCGTCGGCGGGATTGTGGGTGGGCCGATCGGCAGCGCGATTGGCGCGGTGATCGGCAACGCCCTGGATCGCGAAGTGCTGTTCAAGCCCAAAGGGCGCGAGGGCCCCAGGCTGAGCGAACTGCACCTGCAGACGTCGAGCTATGGCACGCCGCTGCAACGCGTCTTCGGGACGATGCGCGTGGGTGGTTGCGTGATCTGGTCGACCGATCTGATCGAGAGCAGAACCAGCAGTGGCGGCGGCAAGGGACAGCCAAGCACGACCAGTTACAGCTATTCGGCGTCGTTCGCGGTGGCGCTGTCGGGTCGGCCGATCCAGAGCGTCGGGCGCATTTGGGCGGATGGCAAATTGTTGCGCGGTGCCGGCGGGGACTTCAAGAGCGCGACCGGCTTTCGCCTACATGCGGGCGGGGAGGGCCAGGCGGTCGACCCGCTAATCGCGTCTGCGGAAGGGGTGGGGCTGACGCCTGCGCATCGCGGGCTTGCTTATGCGGTGTTCGAGCATCTCGAGCTGGCCGATTACGGCAATCGCATCCCTTCGCTGACCTTTGAGGTGGTTGCCGATGCCGCGCCGGTCAGCGTCGGCGCGATCGCGCAGGAATTGGCAGACGGGAGGATCGATGGAAGCGCCGCCACGCAGGCGGTGACGGGTTTTGCGGCCAATGGCGATAGCGTGCGCGCGGTCGCCGAGACGCTGGCGGTCGCGGGAGGAGCGTGGTTTGCCCCGGACGGGCGGGCCCTGCGGATGCGGGCTGGGATTGCCCCCGACCATGCGATCGCAGATGGCGAAACCGTCGCAAACGGGGCGGCACGCGGCAAGCACGGTCGCGCGATGGCGGCGCTGGAGACGGTGCCGCGCCACGTAAAGCTGGCGCATTACGACCCGGCGCGCGATTATCAGACCGGGGTGCAGCAGGCGCGGCGACCGGGCGCGGGGGTCCGCGAAGACCGGGTCGAGATGCCGGCGGTGATCGCTGCCGACAGCGCAAAGACGATGGCCGAGGCGGTGCTCGCCCGGGCCGAGGCTGCCCGGGAGCGGCGCACGGTCACGCTCGGCTGGAACTCGCTCACCGTAGCCCCTGGGGCGTGCGTCTCGATTACGGGCGTGGCGGGCGTCTGGCGAGTCACGGGGTGGGCGCTGGAGCATATGGTGCTGTCGCTGGAATGCGTCCGCCTTGCCGCCGGAACCGCGCCCGTTTCGGCGAGCGCCGGTCGTGTGCTGCCTGCGCCCGACGTCGTGACCGGCACAACATTGCTTGCCGCGTTCGAAGCGCCGCCGCCGGATGATAGCGTCCTCTCGGTTCCGCGCGTAACGATCGTGGCGGCGGGGACGCAGCCAGGCTGGCGCAGGGCGGCGTTGCTGTACAGCAACGATGGAGGCGCGCGGTGGGTGGCCGCGGGGGCTACGGCTGTGCCGGGAATCCTTGGGCAGATCGTGGCGCCGCTTGGGATGGCAGGCGCGGAGATCGTCGATCGCGCCAATGTGATCGAGGTTGAATTGGCTCATGCCGCTATGGCGTTGGCGGGAGCAGACGCAGGTGCGCTCGATGCGGGGGTCAATTTGGCCCTGGTCGGGAATGAGTTGCTGCAATTCGGCGAAGCGACGCAAATCACGGCGACACGGTGGCACCTCGCGGTTCTCCTCCGGGGACGGCGTGCGACCGAGGCCGCGATCGGGATGCAGCGTGCGGGCGATCGCTTCGTGTTGCTCGAACCGGACGCGGCCGTAACGCTCGACGTGCCGACAGCCACGCTGGGAACCGATGTGCGGATCCTGGCATCGGGGCTCGGTGATGTGGGCGGTCCGGTCGACGTGACCGTCGCGCTGACGGGGCGATCGATTCTGCCGCTTTCGCCGACCCATCTGACCTGGTGCGAGCTGGGCAATGGCGATGTCGCCGTACGATGGATTCGTCGCAGCCGGGCGGGCTTGCGCTGGGTCGACGGAGTCGACGCGCCATTGGCCGAAGAGCGCGAGGTCTACCGTGTTGCGCTGGTCTCCCCCGACGGGCGGGCAGTCGCGGTTCAGACCACCGAAGCTGCGCTAACGGTGCAGCGCGCAGACCGGATTGCGGGACTGTCGCTCGCGGTGCGTCAGGTCGGCGCGCACGGCGAGTCGGCCGCCCTCAACGGCATGATCCCCGCTTGGGTGGATTGAGAAAGGACCGGAAATGAACGACCAAATGAGCGTGCGCTTGGGGTTGCCTCTGCTTCAGGTCGGGCAGGCGCAGAAGGAAGTGTCGCACAACGAGGCGCTGACCTTGCTGGATTTTGCGGTGCAACCGGTGGTGGAAGCGGTGGGGCTCGGGGCACCTCCGGCCAGCCCGGATTTGGGCGCGTGCTGGGTCGTCGGTCCAGCACCGACGGGCGCGTGGACAGGCAGTGGAAACGCGATCGCCGGGTGGACCAGTGCTGGCTGGCGCTTCCTTGCAGCCCGCGACGGGATGACCGCGTGGAGCAGGGCGGATTCCGCGTTCGCCCGTTTCGATGGATCGCATTGGCGCGTCGGGGAGATTACCGGGGCCGGGGTTTTCGTGTCAGGGCACCGGGTTGTCGGGCAACAGCAGCCGCCGATCTCGGTTCCGACGGGTGGATCGATGATCGACATCGAGGCGCGTGCGGCGCTCGCCGCAGTCCTTGCTGCATTGCGGTCGCATGGCCTCATCGCCGCGTGAAGGTCACTGCTTTTTCGGCGGTTTCCCGCTTCGCCTTGTGGCTATTATGCCACAGTCGCATCTATTTGTGCGCTTGCGTGGAAACATTCCTTTGGGTAGGGAGTTTGCGCTGTCCGAGTGACAACCAGAAGAAGGGGTTTTTTTATGCGGAAGCTTGCCGTTGCTATGGCGCTTGCCTCCACCGCGATCGTCGCCACACCTGCCCTCGCCCGCGATAAGTCGTGGTACGTCGGCGTCGAGGGTGGCGCGATGATTGTGGAGGACGTGAAGTTCGACATCAATTCGATCAAGGGTGCCAGCACCGCTGACCACCGTTATGGCTATGACGTCGATGGCGTCATCGGTTACGACCTTGGCATGTTCCGTATCGAAACCGAGGTCGGTTACAAGAGCGCCGATGTGAACGGGTATCGCTCCACCGTGACGACGCCGGGCGGTTTCCCGGCCGGCAGCTACGGCGGCGCTGGCGGTCGTAGCTCGGCGTTGAGCTTCATGGTCAACGGCCTGCTCGATTTCGGTGATTCGGATGAGGTCCAGGGCTTCGTCGGCGGCGGTGTCGGTGTCGCACGCGTCAAGGAAGGCGTTTCGCTCGGCGCTTCGCGCTTCCTGAACGACAGCGATACGGTTTTCGCGTATCAGGGCATTGCGGGTATCCGCGCCCCGATCTCGAAGAACGTTGACGTCTCGCTGAAGTATCGTTTCTTCACCGCCGACAACGTCAAGCTGGTCGACATTGCTGGCAGTTCGTATGCGAGCAAGTTCCGCACGCACAGCCTGCTGGGTGGCCTGACCTACAACTTCGGTGAGCCTGCTGCTCCGCCGCCGCCGCCTGCTCCGGCACCCGCTCCGGCTCCGGCTCCTGAGCCCCCCGCACCGCCGCCCGCACCGGTTGCAGTGCCGTGCTCGCCCGGTCCGTTCATCGTGTTCTTCGAATGGGACAAGTCGGACGTTACGCCTGAAGCAGCAGCAATCCTGGACGGTGCGGTTGCACAGTATCAGAACTGCGGTAGCGCAAAGGTCATGCTGGCCGGCTTCACCGATCGCTCGGGTACGCCGAAGTACAACTTGGCCCTGTCGCAGCGCCGCAACGACGCGGTTCGTGCGTACATGACCGCCCACTCGATCCCCGATGGTGTGATCTCGACCGAAGCGTTCGGTGAAGATCCTGCTCACCTTCGCGTTCAGACCGCCGATGGCGTTCGCGAAGTGCAGAACCGTCGCGTCGAAGTCACCTACGGTCCGGGTTCGGGCAACTAAGCCTTTACCTGAAGACGAAAAATTGTGGGGAGGTCAGCGTAAGCTGGCCTCCCCATTTTTTTGTGATATCGACAATCCCGGCATGCGAGCGCATGGCGGCGATGTTGCGACACCATGACGGCACCGCCGGGGCATCGTTCTCAACCGACGTCCCATTCGCGCTGTCGCAATGCACAATGGGTTAGGGAGACATCATGCGAATTACGATGGTTGGCTCGGGCTATGTCGGCCTTGTCTCCGGCGCGTGCTTTTCCGATTTCGGCCATGACGTGATTTGCGTCGACAAAGACGCCGACAAGATCGCCGCGCTGGAAGCGGGCAAGATGCCGATCTTTGAACCTGGCCTCGACATTTTGGTGGCGACCAATGTCGCCGCAGGACGTCTGACGTTTTCCACCGACCTTAAGGCGGCGGTGTCCGGCGCAGATGCCGTCTTCATTGCGGTTGGAACCCCATCGCGGCGCGGCGATGGCCATGCCGATCTGAGCTATGTTTTCGCAGCCACCCGGGAGATCGCTGCGGCGATCGATGGCCCGCTGGTGGTGGTGACCAAGTCGACCGTTCCTGTCGGCACGGGCGATAAGGTCGAGGAAATTCTGACCGAACTGGCCGGCGACTTTCCGATCGCGGTCGTGTCCAATCCGGAGTTCCTGCGCGAGGGTGCTGCGATCGGAGACTTCAAACGCCCCGATCGTATCGTCATCGGCACCGACGATGCGCGTGCCCAACAGGTGATGCGCGATATCTATCGTCCGCTTTATCTGAACGAGAGCCCGATTCTGTTCACCGGGCGCCGCACGTCCGAGCTGATCAAATATGCAGCGAATGCGTTTCTCGCGACAAAGATCACCTTCATAAACGAGATCGCGGACTTGTGCGAGGCCGTCGGTGCAAACGTTCAGGACGTTGCGCGCGGCATCGGCCTCGATAATCGGATCGGCTCCAAATTCCTGCATGCCGGACCCGGCTATGGCGGCTCGTGCTTCCCCAAGGACACGCTTGCTCTGCTCAAGACGGCGGAGGATTACGAGACGCCGGTCCGGATTGTCGAGGCCGTCGTGCAAGTCAACGACACGCGCAAGCGTGCGATGGGGCGGAAAGTCATTACGGCGCTGGGGGGCGAGGCCAAGGGCAAGACCGTTGCCGTACTCGGCCTGACCTTCAAACCCAATACCGATGACATGCGCGATGCGCCGAGCTTGGCGATCGTCCAGAGCTTGCTCGATGCAGGGGCAAGCATTCGGGCGCATGATCCCGAAGGCATGGAGATTGCGAGGGCGATGATGCCCGATGTGGTGTATTGCAACGATGCCTATGAAGCCGCTGCGGGGTCGGACGCGGTGGTGATCGTGACCGAGTGGGATATTTACCGCGCGCTGGATCTGAAGCGGTTGGCGGCAACGATGGCCGGTGCGGTGATGGTCGACCTGCGCAACGTCTATCGGCCAGGCGACGTCGAAAAGGCCGGATTTAGCTACAGCTCGATCGGGCGGTAGCGACCAGCCGACGGGGCCCCGCCGCGCTTGTGCCTTGAGGATCTTGGAAGCACGATCGGGCGGTGCGGTTCGGACAATCCCGACCGCACCGCCCGAATGCGTTCAGGCGGAGACCTTGTCGGTCTTGGCCGCGTGGTAGCGTTCGATCGCCTCGGTCACGATGCGGCGCGCTTCGTCGCGGTCGCCCCAAGTGCCGATGCGCACCCACTTCTTCTTCTCCAGATCCTTATAGTGCGTGAAGAAGTGTTCGATCTGTTCGAACACGATCTCGGGCATGTCGCCGCGTTCGTTGACGTTCGAATAATAAGGGAAGGTCGAATCGACGGGCACACAGACGAGCTTCTCGTCGCCGCCGGCTTCATCTTCCAGATTGAGCACGGCGATCGGCCGGGCGCGCACGACGCAACCGGGAATGAAGGGCGAGCGTGCGATGACCAAAGCATCGAGCGGATCGCCATCGGGCGACAGCGTGTGCGGCACGAAGCCGTAATTGGCCGGGTAGCGCATCGGCGTGTGCAGGATGCGATCGACGAACAGCGCGCCGCTGGCCTTGTCGAACTCATACTTTACCGGCTCGCCGCCGGTTGGCACTTCGATGATCACGTTCAGGTCATCGGGCGGGCTCTTGCCGACCGGAATCATGTCGATACGCATGCTAAATCCTTAAACTGATGCAGGTCTGTAGTGCAGCCGCTTAGCGGGCTGTCAGCAACCGATCCAAGCCACCCTCTCCGGTGCCGATTTTCTCCAGGTGCGGATAGCGCAGCCCGCCATGATAGTCGATGCTGACGGGGGTGATGCTGTCATTGGACTTGATCAGCAGCACGATCGGGTCGGTGCCGGTCTTTGCTGCGGTCACGGCGGCCTTCAGCGCCGTATCCGAGAAAACGGTGCCGTTCACCGCAACGACGGTGTTGCCGATCGTCACGCCAGCTTTGAACGCGGGTGTATCCCAGCCCACGCCGGTGATGCCGCCATCCTTGTTGAGCGTAAGGCCCAGCGAGTAGGTCAGATCGGTGCTTTTGCGCGTGGCCTCGGCATTCTTGAACGCGAGCGAGGGGGTGTCGGTATAGACGAGCTTATAGCCATTGGCCTCAAAGCCCTTGAGCGGGGCTGGTGCGCCCGTTTCGGTCAAGCGCGTGTTGAGCAGGGTGGCCCAGTCATAAGGCTGGATCGCGTTGAGCGTCGAAACGACATCGTCGAAGGTGTAGGTCACCTCGCCATAGTCGCCGTCGTTCAAGCCAAAGAATTTGGTGGCGAAGTCGTCGATCGACTTGGTGCCGCCGGACTGCTTGCGCAGGATCGAATCGACCTCCATCCACACCAGCAAGCCCTCATTGTAATAATCTTCCGAGCGCTGATAGCTGACCCAGCCCTTCGGGCGGCGCTGCGAAATCGTCGGGTCGTTGGTCGTGTCGACCAGGTCACGCCAGTTACGCGCCGGGCGATTGTCGAGGCTGGCGAGGATCGAAGCATAGCCGTCAAGCGTGTCCTGCTTCGACACCAGGCCCGAGCGCGCCTGGAAGACATAGCCCCAGAATTGCGTCTGGCCTTCATAGACCCAGAGCAGGCTGCCCCGCATCGGCGTGCGGTAATCGGGGGTCCACAGGTCGGCACCACGGCGGAATTTGCCGTCCCAGCTATGGTTGTATTCGTGCGGCAGCAGGTTGCGCGGCCCGGGGCCTTCCTTCCACTTGGTGAAATAGCCGAGTTTGACCCCGTCCTCGGATGAGCGGTGATGTTCCAGCCCGATGCCGCCCATCACGTCGGAAATCGACAGCAGGAATTCATAGGTGTCGTAATGCTGCGCACCGTACACCTTGACCGCCTGCTCGACGAGTTTCTTATGTGCATCGATCTGTTCGGGTGTGGCTGCCAGTTCGGCGGCATTGTCGGCATAGACGTCGAGATTGACGCGCGGGCTCAGCGGCCATTGCTTGTAATAGCGCCCCGCGAGCACGGGCGAGTCGACCAGGATTTCGTAATTGGTCTTGTCATAGCTGTAGGTCGACCCGGTCGCCTTCGACGGCAGGCCCGACGACGCGGTCCAGCCCGCCGGATATTTCACCGTCGCCTTTACCGGAATCTGCCGGGTGAAATAGCCCGCCGGATAGAGGCTCATCGAATTCCACTGCAGCCGCAGCATGTTGGGCGACATCACCACCGCACCCTGGTCCCCGGCAGTGGCGGAGAGGAATTGCAGATCGATGTCGAGCGCTTTGGCCCCGGCGGGCAGGTCGATGTGGAAGGCGTAGACATCGACCGGATCGCGCGTCCACGCCAGTTCCTTGCCGCCCGCGCGGATGTGCAGCCCGGCAAGCTTGTCGAGCTGGCCCGTCGGCGAATGGTTGCCGGGCAGCCATTTCGGGAAGAGCAGCACCATATGACCCGCCGAGACGCCGCTGATCGTTTCACGCGTCGTGAAGATGCCGCGGCGCGTATCGGTCGCGTCAATGTCGAGCGTGATCGTACCGGGGAAGCGAATGTCCTGCGCAGGTGGGATCGTGTCGACATAGGGCACTGGCTGCGGCTTGGAATTTTCCGCCAACACCGGGGCGGCGGTGGCGAGCAACAGGGTAGTGAGCGCGGCACGACGGATCATTCGGGATTCTTTCGTGTAAGGATTGCTGTGACGGTGATCTAAGCGGCTCATGCGGTCGGCGTCCAGCCTAGGACGTGCTGCTGCTGCCGAGCACGTTGATGGTAAAGGCGAGTACGCCGATGTTGAAGACGAACGCCGCCAGGCAATGGCCGAGCGTGACGCGGCGGATCTGGCGCGAGGAAATTTCGACGTCGGAGGTCTGGAAGGTCATGCCGAGCGTGAAGCTGAAATATAAAAAATCCCAATAATCCGGTTCGGCGCAATTGGGGATTTCCAGGCCACCGGCATCCTTGCCGTCCCCGTCGCAATCCGAATAGAACAGATGCGCATAATGCAGCGCATAGACCGAATTGGAGAAGAGCCACGCCAGCACCAGCGTCACGATGACGAGCACCGTCGCGACGAGATTGGCTTTCTCCTGCATTTCCTTGGCGACCGAAGTGAGGATGACGACCATGGTCAGCCCGGTCAGCACCAGCAACCCTGCGCGGTTGGCGTCATTCGCGGCGGCGGCCTTGCGCATCTGATCGGCCTTGCCCTTGCGCAGCAAGGTCGAGATCGCGATCAGAAACACCGCCGCTGCGACATCGAACGCCCCCATTGTGCCGCGCCCCCAGCCAAAGGCGGGAATGGCGAAGAACAGCCCGGCCACGAACAGAATCGTGAACAGGATGAAGCGGGGCGGGGCGATTCTCTTGCCGAGGTTCAGGGTCATCGGCGCGGTGCTACCGCGCTTTTGAGCCAGCGCAAATCACATATGCATCGCGCGGTTGAACATGACCCCGGCGATGAACAGCAAGTACACGCCAAACACGCGCTTGAGCGGCTCGGCCGGCAGAGCGTGCGCCGACGCGACGCCAAGCGGCGCGGTCAGGATCGACATTGAGGTGATGATCGCCGCCCCCAGGAAATTGACATAGCCGATCGACCCGATCGGAAGGCCGGGCTTGCCCAGGCCGATCAGCATCCAGCCGATTGTGCCCGGCACTGCGATGATGAAGCCGAAGCCCGCCGCCGTCGCGATCGCCTTGTGGATCGAGCGGCCGCACAGCGTCATCACGATCACCGCGACCGTGCCGCCGCCAATGCCGAGCAGTGAGGAAAAGATGCCAAGGCTTCCGGCGATGCCTGCGCGCACCACGCCAGTCGGCATCGTATCGCTGACCTGACGGCGCGCGAGCTTGGGCACGAGGAAGTTGATCGACATCAGCGTGATGCCAACCGCAAAGATGATCGAGAGCGCCTGGCCAGTCAGCACGCGCGCGAGCATCACGCCGATGCCGACCCCGCCGATAATCCACGGGGCCCAGCTTTTCAGGATCTCGAAATCGACCGCCCCGCGTTTGGCGTGCGATAGCGTCGAGCGCAGCGCGGTAATGACGATCGTGGCGAAGGACGTGCCGATCGCGACATGGGTATATTCGGCGTGGCTACCGCCGAGTAGCGGCAACAACGCGATCATCGCCGGTACGACGACGAATCCGCCCCCGATGCCGAACAATCCGGCGGCAAAACCGGCAAACAGACCAGCGGCGAGCAGGGCAATGATCGCGGGCCCCCATGCGATCAACAAGCTCATGCGGAAAAGGGGACGGTGTGGGACGCAAAAGCGGCGGGACTTTGGGAAGCAAACGGACGCATAGCTACCTTTCCGAAACGAGCCGGGTGGAGTCCTGCGGATGCTGAAAAGGGAACTGTGGCCGTTCCCGTTGCGACAATGCTGCGATGCAGCGAAGGCCCTGTCAAGCGCTGTCATGGCCGTTATGCACAAGCATCTGGCGCTTGGTGCGCGGCTCGCTTAGAGAGCGAGCCTTTATGGCACGCATTGAAACCCCCAAACGCATTCGCGGCACGCAGGACATCTTCGGCGACGATCAGCGGCGCTTTGCGCGCGTGGTCGACACCTTTGACAGGGTGCGGCGACTCTATTGTTTCCAGCGCGTTGAGCTGCCCGTGTTTGAATCGACGGCGGTGTTCGCGCGCTCGCTCGGCGAAACGACCGACGTAGTGTCGAAGGAGATGTACACCTTCGAGGATCGCGGTGGCGATTCGCTGACGCTGCGGCCTGAATTCACGGCTGGCATCGCGCGCGCTTATCTGACCGAAGGCTGGCAGCAATATGCGCCGCTGAAGATTGTGACGCACGGTCCGGTATTCCGTTACGAACGCCCGCAAAAGGGCCGCTTCCGCCAGTTCCACCAGATCGACGCCGAAGTGATTGGTGATGCCGAACCGTTGGCGGATGTCCAATTGCTCGTGCTGGCGGACCAGTTGCTGCGGGAGCTGGGCATCACCGAGGGCGTCACGCTGCAGCTCAACACGCTGGGCGATGCCGAGACGCGCGATGCGTGGCGCGCGGCGTTGGTCGCGCATTTCGAGGCGCATCGGGGTGCGCTGAGCGAGGACAGCCTGGCGCGGCTGGAGAAGAACCCGCTGCGCATTCTGGATTCGAAAGACCCGCGTGACCGGCCGGTGGCGGATTCGGCACCCGATATCGACGCCTATCTCACGCCCGAAGCGCGCGCGTTCTTCGATGCGGTGACGGCGGGGCTGGACGCGGCGGGCGTGGCGTGGACGCGCAATGCGCGGTTGGTGCGCGGGCTCGATTATTACCGGCACACCGCGTTCGAATTCGTAACAGATCGCTTGGGTGCGCAGGGCACCGTGCTGGCGGGCGGGCGCTATGATGGGTTGATCGGCTCGCTTGGCGGGCCGGAGACGGCGGGCGTTGGCTGGGCGGCGGGGATCGAGCGGCTGGCGATGTTGACGGAGGAGCCGGAGGTTGACGAGCTTGATCTCGCTATAGTGCTTGAAGCAGATGAATTGACCGATGTTGCGCTCCGCATCGCGCGCGATGTTCGGCACGCTGGGTATTCAGTTGAAGTAGTGGCCAGCGGCAGCGAGCGGAAGCGTTTCGACAAGGCCAAGCGGCAGAATCCGCAATCGATCGTCACAGTTAGCGACAGGGTCACCGGGACGAATGATCGCGCGTTGATCGACATGCGTTGGCTTCGAGGTGATCAATCAAGGCTGCGCGGTATTTGGTTCAAAGTTCAAAGTAGCTGCAAGGCTAATTTCATTACGCCTTACGGGAAGGGTACGCTCACCGAACCTGGTGAGTTCAGAATTCTCTCGAAGCCCGACGCATGACTTCCATCTCCCCAGACCGCATCCGCCAGATCGAAGCGCGGCGTGACGAGCTTTCGGCGCTGATGGCGACCGGGGATTTGCCGTCGGACCGCTTCGTGCAGGTGTCGAAGGAATATGCCGAGCTTGAACCCGTTGCGCGCGCGGCGGGCGAGGTGCGGCGTTTGCGCGCCGAGCTCGATGTGCTGGCCGGCATGGAAGATGACGGTGACCCCGAGATCAAGACGATGGCGCGCGAGGAAATCGACACGATTCGCGAGCGCCTGCCGCTGGCCGAGCGCGCGCTGGCATTGTCGCTGCTGCCGCGCGATGCGGCGGATGAACGCGCCGCGATGCTCGAAATCCGCGCCGGGACCGGTGGGGACGAGGCTGCCTTGTTCGCCGCCGACCTGTTCCGCATGTATCAGCGTTATGCCGAAAGCCAGGGCTGGCGGGTCGAGCTGATCTCGACCTCCTCGTCCGAAAGCGGCGGCTTCAAGGAAGCGATCGCCTCGGTCGAGGGCAAGGGCGTGTTCGCCAAGTTGAAGTTCGAAAGCGGCGTCCACCGCGTTCAGCGCGTGCCCGCGACCGAGGCGCAGGGGCGCATCCACACCTCGGCCGCGACGGTCGCGGTGCTGCCCGAGGCCGAGGAAGTCGACGTCAAGATCGAGGACAAGGATCTCCGCATCGACATTTACCGCTCGTCGGGGCCGGGCGGGCAATCGGTCAACACCACCGATTCGGCGGTGCGCATCGTCCATATCCCGACAGGCCTCACCGTCATCCAGCAGGACGAGAAGAGCCAGCACAAAAACAAAGCCAAGGCGATGCGCGTGCTGCGCACCCGTTTGTACGAGGCCGAGCGCGACCGTCTGCACCAGGAGCGTGCGGGTGCCCGCAAATCGATGGTTGGATCGGGGGATCGTTCGGAGCGGATTCGGACGTATAATTTCCCGCAAGGGCGCGTGACCGACCACCGCATCAACTTGACGCTGCACCGGTTGCCCGAGATTCTGGCGGGCGAGATGGATGAACTGCTCGGCGCGCTGATCGCGCAGGACGAGGCCGAGCGGTTGGCGAGCCTTGACTCTTAAACTCCCCTCCCGCGTGCGGGAGGGGCTGGGGGAGGGCAGTGCGATAAGCGCGCGGTACGAATTATGACAGCCCCTCCCCCAACCCCTCCCGCACGCGGGAGGGGAGTTAGAGTCGCGCTCGCTTCGGCAACCACCGCGCTTACTCCTGTCTCGGCGACGCCGCGGCTCGATGCCGAACTGCTGATGGCGCATGCACTCGGCGTTTCTCGCGAAACGCTGCTGCTCCAGCGGCTCGATTCCCCCACGCCACACAGCTTCGGCCCGCTGCTGGCGCGGCGGCTCGCGCATGAGCCGATTGCCTATATCACCGGCAGCCGCGCCTTCTGGACGATCGAGCTGGCGGTGGGGCCGGGGGTGCTGGTGCCGCGCGCCGATAGCGAGACGCTGATCGAGGCGGCGGTCGAACATTTCGGCACGGCTGGCCCCAAGACCGTTCTCGATCTGGGCACTGGGCCTGGCACCTTGTTGCTGGCGGCGCTCGACCAATGGCCTGCGGCCACCGGATTGGGCGTCGATGCGTCGCCCGAGGCGCTGGCTTATGCAGAACGCAACCGGCTTGCGCTCGGGCTGGGCGCGCGCGCAACCTTGCGGCGGGGCGATTGGGGCGAGGGCGTGACCGAGGCGTTCGACCTGATCCTGTCGAATCCGCCCTATATCGGTACGCAGGAGCACCTTCCGGCCGAGGTGCGCGACCATGAACCGGGTGCTGCCCTGTTCGCAGGATCGGACGGGCTCGACGATTATCGCCGCATCGCCCCGCAACTGCCCCGCTTGCTCGCGCCAGGTGGTGCCGCGATCCTTGAAATCGGGGCGACGCAGGCCGCTGCCGTCACCGCGCTGCTGGAAGCGCAGGGCCTCGCCGTGGCGCTGCGCCATGATCTCGGCGGGCGTCCGCGCGCGCTGATTGCGACGCACTCGTCCGAATTGGTCACGCGACGGTCATAATATTCCGCTTGGCGATTGGCTTTGCAGTCGCTATTGAACGGCGCAGGGGCTCGCGTTTTCATCGCAACTGGTTGAAAACGGGCTGTAGCCTGCATCCTTAGTCATGCAGTCGCTGTCGTCCGGCGACCGTGGCGGGCGCGCGTTGCCGATGGTCGGCGGCGGTGCCGGGGGCATTTGCATCCAGATTTGTTGGAGCACGGCCGGGTTGGTTTCCAAGCACAGGACAACAAGAACTTGATCAATAATCGTCAGGCCGGCCGCCGTCGCGGCCGTGGCGGGCAGCAGCAGCGCTCGTCGGGTGGCAATCCGGGTCGTCAGGACACCGGCAATCGCATCGACAATCGCGCGCGCGGCAATGCCGCCCAATTGCTCGAGAAATATAAGACGCTTGCGCGCGATGCGCAGATGCAGGGTGACCGCGTCAACGTCGAATATTATCTGCAATTTGCCGATCATTACTTCCGCGTGCTGGCCGAGACCCGCGCGCGCTTCGAGGAAAATGGCGGCGCGCCATCGACCCGCCGCATCCAGGGCGCGACGCTCGATGAAGACGAGCCCGATTATGAAGATGAGGGCGAACGCGTTCAGGAGCAGCCGCGCGGCGACCAGCAGCGTGGCGGCCAGAACGGCAACGGCCAGCAAAATGGCTATCGTCAGGACGGCAACCGCCAGGATGGGCGCCAGGATGGCCGTCAGGACGGTAATCGCTCCTACAACCAGAATGGTGGCCATCAGCAAAACGGCAACCAGAATGCCGCGCCGCAGAATGGCGCAGCCGAAGCGCGCGGTTCAGGTCAGGGCTATGATGATCGCGGACGGGGCCGGGCGAACGGCAACGCGCAAGCCAGCGAAGCCGGCGAAGGCGGTTATGAACGGCAGGCCGACGCGCCGCGCGAAGAGCGCGGTGAGCGCCGTCCGCGTGGCGATCGCTATGAGCGGCAAGACCGCGTAGCGCGGACCCCCGAGGCGAACGACGCTGCGGTGCCGACGGAAACGGTTGTGCCGTTTGAAGGTGCGCCTGCCGTTGAAGGCGTGGTGGCGGTCGAGCCGGTTGCGGAGGCACCGCGTCGTGGTCGGGGCCGTCCGCGGCGCGAGCCCGTTGTGGTTGCCGTGGTGAAAGACGCTGACGAGGATAGCGGCTTCACCGCCGATCGCCTGCCGCCGTCGCTCAACCTCTCCGCCGTCGTCGAGTCCGACAGCGAGGGCGAAGTGATCGAGAAGCCGCGCCGCCGTCGCGGTCGCCCACCTGGCAGCACGGCGAGCACGCCAAGCGAGTAACCGGCGGCTCCTTCTCGCGGGCCTGACGATGGGATTGTAACATCGTTGTTATATCCATAGCCTAGGCCCGCGATAACGGGAGAGCGATGACATGCGCATGTGGCTGGCGACGACGATGCTCTGCCTGCCCGGCGTGGCGACCGCGCAAAGCGCCGCCCCCGACCTGGTCGCGAGCAGCGCGCAGGGGGAGCTGTCGGTCACCATCTACAATAATAATCTCGCGCTGATCCAGGATACCCGACAATTGGCCCTGCCGCGCGGTCGATCGCGCCAGGAGTTCGCCGACGTCTCGGCGCAGATCCGCCCTGAGACGGTGACGCTCACCGCCGCCGGGGCCGGGATTGTCGAGCAGAATTTCGATTACGACCTTCTCTCGCCCGAAACCTTGATGAACAAATCGGTCGGCCAAAGCGTGACGCTGGTGCGCACCAACCCGGCGACTGGCGCCGAGACGCGCGAGGCGGCCCGCGTGCTCGCCAATAATGGCGGCACGATCGTCCAGGTCGGCAACCGCATCGAGATCCTCGACAGCAATGCTGGCCGTGTTGTGTTCCCGTCGCTTCCCGCCAATTTGCGCGCGCGGCCGACCTTGTCGGTGACGCTCGACAGCGCGAACGCAGGCACGCGCCCGGCGACACTCAACTATCTGTCGCGCGGGCTGAGGTGGAAGGCCGACTATGTCGCCTTGTTCGATGAGAAAGCCGGCAAGCTCGACGTGCAGGGCTGGGTCACGCTGACCAACACCACCGGCACCACCTTCAACGCCGCGAAGACGCTGCTGGTCGCGGGGGCGGTCGGCACGGTCGACGGCGGCAATCGCCCGAGCTTTTACGGTGGTCGCGGCACGCCCGGCCCGCGCGGCAATCAGGCTGGCACCGAGACGGCGCGCCGTGAGCAGCTTGGCGACTTCTATCTCTATCCACTGGCTGAGCGCACCACGATCGCCAATGCGCAGACCAAGCAAGTCAGCTTCCTCGACGTGGCCGGGGCACTGGCGGCCAAAACCTATTTCTACCGCAACCCCTGGCTGCAAAAGCTGGACGAGGCGGTCAGCGTCGACACGGTGCTGAGGTTCAGCTCGTCGCGCGAGGGCGGTCTTGGCGATGCGCTGCCGGCAGGCACGGTGCGCGTCTATATGCGCGATGCGCGTGGCGCGCCGCAATTCATCGGCGAAAGCGAAATTCCGCACACCCCGATGGGATCGAAGCTCGCGCTCAAGACCGGTGAAGCGTTCGACGTGAAGATCCTGCCCGTGGTGGAAAAGCGCGAGCGGATTTCGAGCGAGCGCTGGCGCACGACGATGCGCTATACCCTCACCAATGCGCGCGCGCAGGGCGTGACAGTGGAACTCGCCCAGGCCGGTCTTGATGGCTGGTGGCACGACACCAAGATCACCGACGAAAGCCAGCCGAGCACCCGCGCCGATGCCGATGAGGCGGTGTGGCAGGTCGCCGTCCCCGCCAACGGAACGGCGAGCGTCACTGCGACCTTCGACACGCGGTTCTGAGCGCGGTGCGGCGCGTGCTGCGCTGGATGGTGGCACTGCTGGTCGGCGCGCTGGCGAGCGCGGCACCCGCGCAAACTGTATCGCCCGGGCCCGGCCGCGTTGCCGTGACGATCTACCGTGCGCCCCGGCGTGCGCCCGATCAGGCGATCGATCGCGCCTGGCTGCAAGGCTATGCGCTGATCACCGAACAGCGCCGCGTGACCATCCCGGCGGGGCAGACGACGCTGCGCTTTGAAGGTGTGGCGGCGGGGATTCTGCCCGAAAGCGCGATCGTCACCGGCCTGCCGCAGGGGGTGCGCGAGAAAAATCTCGATGCCGATCTGCTCTCGCCGCGCAGCCTTTACGCGGGCAGCTTTGGCCGTCCGGTGACGATCCGGCGGACGATCGCCAAGCGCATCGTCGAGGAGGACGCGATCCTCCGCTCGGGGCCGGATGGTGCTGCGATCCTGCAGACGCGCGACGGCTTCATCGCCGCCGATTGCGCACCATCGCAGGATGCGCTGGTCTATAACCGCGTGCCCCCTGCGCTTGCTGCCAAGCCAACGCTGTCGGTCGAGCTCGATTCGCCCGCCGCAGCGAGCGGCACCGTGACGCTCTCCTATCTCGCCTGGGGGTTTGACTGGCAGGCCAATTATGTCGCGACGCTGCGCCCCGATGGCCAGAGCGCCGATCTGCTCGCGTGGGTGACGCTGGCCAGCAGCGACACCACCAGCTTCGCTAATGCCGAGACGATGGTGGTGGCGGGGGCGGTCAAGCGCGAAGGCAGCGCACCCAATCCAGCCTGGAGTGCCCGCGACGAGTCGCTCACTTTTGCGTGTTTCGCACATCCCATCGAGGTTCCGATGATGGCGGTTTCGGCTCCTCCGGCACCCGCGCCGATGGCGTTTGAGGCGGATATCGTCGTCACAGGGACTCGCTTACGGCGCGCGATGGTTCAGCAGGAAGATCTTGGCGACCTGAAACTCTACCGCGTGCCCGATCGCACCACCGTCGCCGCGCTCGCGCAAAAGCAGGTGGCCTTGCTCGATCGCGCGGCTGTGCCGGTCAGCATCGTCTATGTCTCGACGGTCGACAGCAATGGCGATGCCGAGGCCCCCCGGATCACGCTGCGCCTGCGCAACCGGACCGATCAGGGGCTGGGCGTGCCGCTCCCAGCGGGCCCGGTCGCCTTGTTCCAGCCGCGCGGCGACACGGCGCTGCTGATCGGCGAGGGCGCGATTGCCGATAAGGCGGTGGGCGAAGAGGTCGAAGCCGGCGTCGCCGAGGCCAGCCAGGTGACGATCGAAAGCGCGCATCCCGACAGTAGCAAAGATTGGGAAGCGTATCGCCTCACCGCGCGCAACGCCAATCCCTATCCCGTGCGCTTCGAGGCCCGTTTCGCGGGCGAGGATTTGCCGCGCATGACGCGCACGACGGAGAAGCTCACGCGCAAGGATGGCAAAGCGGTGTGGTCGGTGGAGATCCCCGCCAATGGCAGCCGCAGCTTCAGCTACCGCATCAAGGATAGCGATTAGAATCGGGTGATCTTTCACCAGTTCCGTTCGTTTCGAGCGAAGTCGAGCATCTGTGTTGGCGGTCAAGGGGTGACTTGCGTCCAGTGTCGATTTTCAGTGATGAGGGTGTTTGCAAGGACGACGATTTTGCGGGCGACGGCAGCGAGCGCCAGTTTGGCGGGTTTGCCGCGTTCGATGAGGCCTTGGTAGAATCGTTTGAGATCGGCGTTGCGGCGGCTGGCGCTCAGCGCCGCCATGTAGAGGGCACAGCGGAGCTGGGCACGCCCGCCATGGATGCGGCGCTTTGGCTGGGATGTCCCGCTATCCCGCGCAAAGGGAGCGAGCCCGGCAAGGGCTGCGGCCTGCTTGGCGGTGATGCGGCCGAGTTCGCCGAGCTGGGCGAGGAAGGCGAGCGAGGTGACGGGGCCGACGCCGGGGATTGAACGCAGGATGCGGGCCTTGCGGTCGAGCTCGTGATCGGCCCGGATCATGGCGTCGATCGTGCTATCGAGCCGGGCGATATGGCGCTCGAGCGCGCGCAGGCGGGTGGCGAGTTCGCGCCGCAGGAAGGCGCTGGTGGCAGCGGCGAGACGATTGCCGAGCGCGGTGCGTTCAGCGATCGCAGCCTGGCGGGCGCTGGCGAGTTCCTGAAGCTCCTCCTGCGCCGGTGTCGGCGGGGCGACCGGATCGGGGCCAAGCCGCTCGGCCATGCGCGCCAGCATCGCGGCATCGATCGCATCGGTCTTGGCGAGCGTGCCGGACGCCTGGGCGAACAGCCGCGCGCGCAGCGGATTGGCGAGCGCGACCGGCAGACCGGCTTCATGCAGCCGACGATGGACGGCGCGGTGATAGCGCGAGGTCGGCTCCATCAGCACGAGCGCCACCGCGTGCTGGGTGAGCAGCGCCACAAGGTGGCGGTGGCCGTGCGCATCGTTGGTCACGCGCAACCGCTCGCCCAGCGGGTGCAGATGCACATCGAGATGCGCCTTGCTCACATCGATGCCGACATGGATCGTCGGCGTTGCCTCGGCCTTTTCTTGCATTCGGGTCTTGCTCCCCATCATCTGTTCAGGCCAGACAAAGAGGACGGACGGACCACGCTCGACTGCGGCACATAGCCCAGAAACCCACGGTCCCGCCCGTCCGACCTGCAGGGGCGGCCACCCCTGCAGGTCAACCCTTCTGGATCACCAGATCAGGCCAGCCGCAACATGCAAGAAACCTGGCACAGCGATTGTTGCTGTTTCTCGACTTCGCTCGAAACGAACGGGGCGAAGTGAAATCATCGCGCTCAAGCGTCCGAGGGTGGCCCTCCCTCAATCCCGCCGATCGACCGATTCATCATGGCCCGAACCCGAGCTCAGGAAGATCAAGCCCATCAGCACCGCGCTCAGCATGATCGATCCGCCCGCGCCGCCGATGACCGCGAGAATCGCGACCCACCCCATCGGGCCATAAACATGCTGCAGCACCACGATCGCCGCGACGATGAACACCGCCGCCAGCACCGCCATCCAGCCGAGGATGCGGCGAAAGCGTGCCCAGGCAAAGGCGGCATAGTCGGGATCATCAAGGCCGGGCGGAGTCGTCATTGCTTCCCATAGAGCGCGAAACGTGAAATCCTCAAGCGCCTGAGAGACTCGAATGACGAGCGCAGTAGGAGAGAGCCGATGACGATCGCAGCAATCCTGGGCAATAAGGGCCGCGAAGTAATTTCGATCACCGCGCAGCAGAGCGTCGGCGACGCGGTGGCGGTGCTGGCGACGCGCCGCGTCGGCGCGGTGCCGGTGATGGAGGGCAACCGCGTCGTCGGCATCTTTTCCGAACGCGACGTGATTCATGCGATCCACGCGCATGGCGCAGACGCGATGGCGCGCAGCGTCGGCGATACGATGACCGCACCGCCGATCACCGTGACGCCGGGCGAGGCGGTGATCGGTGCGCTCTCGCTGATGACACGGCGGCGAATCCGCCATTTGCCGGTGGTCGAGGGGGATACGGTGATCGGCTTCGTGTCGATCGGCGATCTCGTCAAATATCGCATCGACCGGATCGAGGCCGATGCCGAGGCGATGCGCAGCTACATTCAGTCGGCTTAGGCGGGCGCCAGCGGCGCGGGCTGTTTGCGCACCACCGCGATCATTTCGCGTACCACGCCGCGCGCGAACAGCGCGAGCCAGCCACCATAGACGCCCGCGCCGACCGCCACCAGCAGCGCAAGGCGCGGGAAGGGATGCATTGCGGGCAGGGCATCGTCGACCAGCGTCACCGCCAATGCCATCGCCAGCGCCGCGAGCAACGCGGGCGCGATGGCATCGGCGATCGCGCGCGGCGAGGCCCCGATCACCGGCAGCGATCGCCACAAGCTGACGCCGAGATAGGCAGGATAGGCGCAGATCCACGCCGTGGCGAGGCCGGGCGCACCCCAATGCACTCCGATCAGAAACGCGATCGTCAGCACCAGCGCGCCGACCGCGCCGTTGCGCACGCCGATTCCCGGTCGCCCGCAGGCGTCGCACGCCGGCTGCAGCAACACCTGCAGCGTCATGAATGGCATGGCCAGCGCCAGCAAATGCACGATGGGCGCGGCTTCGCGCCACTTTTCGCCCAGCACCGTCAGCACCAGCGGTTCGGCGGTGGCGGCCAGGCCGAAATAGAAAGGGAGGGCTGCAAGCATGATGATCCGCACCGATCGCGCAAAAGCGGCGGCGACCAACGCGCGATCATGCTGGATCCGCGCATAGGCCGAAAAGGCGACTTCATTGAGCGGGGGCACGAATTTCGAAACGAACACCTGCGTCAGGAACAGGCTCTCGGTGTAGATGCCGAGCGTGTGCGGGGTGAAATGCCGACCGGCGATGAACACATCGGCCTGGCTTTGCGCGAACCAGAAGAGCTGGCCGACCGCCATCACCCCGCCATAGCGCGCCAGCGTGCCCGCGCCGCGGAAATTGAAGCTCGGCCATACCAGCGATTTGGCGACGATCGTCATCCCGATCGCGCGAACGCTGAAGAGGACCAGGGGCGCGAGCACGAGCGTCCACACACCCAATCCGGCGAGCGCGCCAGCAAGCGCCGCGCTCGCACTGGCAATAGACGCAAGAATGTTCACCCGCGCCTGCAGCTTGAATTCCAGCGTGCGGGATAGCAGCGCGTAGGGCAGCGCAATGAAGGGGGTGGTCAGATAGAGCAGCGCCTGGACCTGCAGCAGGTGCGCGACGATCGGCTGGCGATAATATGCCGCGGCGGCGGGGGCGAGCACGAAGACCTGCGCCGCGGCGAGCGCACCGTTGAGCAACAGCAACATGCCGAACAACTGGCGCACGTCGCGTGGTGTGATCTCCGGCTTCTGGATCAATCCGCTGGCCAGTCCATAGCCGTTGAGCATGTTGAGGAAGACCAGCACCACCCCGGTCATCGCAAACAGCCCGTAATCGTGCGGGTCGAGGATCCGAATCACGAGGAAGGTCGATGCCCATTGCACCAATTGCGCGAGAATCTGGCTGCCCGATCGCCAGATCACGGCACTCCGCACCTGATTCGATAGCGATTCGGCAGGGGGATTCGCAGATTCGGCGGTGGCATCCATCCCCATGCCCCTAGCGCAAAAGCCCTTAAAGACCCTTAAACCCGCAGATTTCTGCGGG
>NZ_JAGINH010000003.1:0-45658 GCF_017875905.1 Sphingomonas sp. PL20
CTCGATGTAGGCGCGGATCGAAAATTTGGCGGCATTGGGGTCGGTACATAGAACGGACCCAGATATACGCTAAGGTTTCGCCGGACCTTCGACGGCGTGCACCTGGCGAAGCGGCCTGAGGGCGGACGATGGCGCATCGGGGTCGGTCCAAAGATAATCGCCGGTGAGGTTGATGTGCTGCCATCCGAGCGGCGAAAGGTGTTGCAACAGGTCCGGCGGGATCGACCGGCCGAGACTGGCAAGATGCATGCGGGCGGCTTGCAGGTAGGTCGTGTTCCACAGGACGATAGCACCGGCGACGAGGTTGAGCGCGCTCGCCCGATGGGTCTGGGCTTGCAGGGCGTGATCACGGATGCGGCCGATCCGGTGGAAGAAGATGGCGCGTTTCAGAGCATTTTCGGCCTCACCCTTGTTGAGTTCGCGGGTTGCGCGGCGCCGCTGTTCGGGCTGCTCGATCCAGTCGAGTGTAAACAGGGTGCGCTCGACGCGGCCGATCTCGCGCAGTGCCAAGGCCAGGCCATTGGCCCGTGGATAGGAGCCGAGCCGTTCCAGCATGATCGATGCACTCACGACGCCGGTGCGGATCGAGGTGCCCAAGCGCAGCACGTCGTCCCAGTGTGCGGCGATCAGGGCCTCGTCGATCCTGCCCGCGACCAGCGGCGCGATATCTGGGCCAGGTTCGATTCCGTTGAACAGGTGAAGCCGGCGCGCGGCGATGTTAGGGATGCGCGGCGCGAACCGGAATCCAAGTAGATGGCATAGCGCAAACACATGGTCGGAAACGCCCCCACCATCGACGTGATGCTCCTCAATGTGCAGATCGGCACCATGATGGAGCAGCCCGTCCAGCACCTGCGCCGCCTCGCTTGCGGATGCGGAGATGACGGTGGAATGAAACGGCGCGTAGCGATCCGAGACATGGCTGTAGAAGGAGACAGCAGGCTCCGCCCCCTTGTGCGGATTGACTGCGCCGGTCGCCTGAGCACGGCGATCAAGCAGGAAGTTCTGACCGTCCGAACTGGACGAGGTCCCGGACCCAAACAGGGCGGCGAGCGGCGCGGTGTGCTGGGCATTGACCAACCGGGCGAGAGCCCTACCGTAGGTTTCCTCGCGTAAATGCCATGAGGCGAGCCAACTGAGTTGGCGTTGGGTCACGAGATCGCAGGCTTCTGCCATGCGCTTATGGCCAAGATTGGTCGCATCGGCGAGCACCGCCGTCAGGATAGCGCGGGGTTCATCGGCAACCCGACCGCTTTGCAGATGCGTGAAGCACTGGCTGAAACCGGTCCATCGATCGACTTCAGCAAGGAGATCGGTGATGCGGATCGCGGGCAGATGGGCGTAGAGCGGCGCAAGGGCGCTATCCGCTTCATCCGGCGTGACCGCCTTCAACGGCGAAATCCGCAGCTTGCCAAGGCTGAGTTGTACGTCTTCCAGCGCGTCCGTCTCCGCCTTCCGCTCGACCTCTGCCAATCTCCGGGCGAGACGGGTACGCCGTTCGTCCAGCCAGGCACTGGCCGTATCGGGTGCCGGGATCGGCAAAGGGCCGGCTGCGCGCATGGTGGCAAATACCGGACTTGGAATAAGCTGTTGCTCGACGGCACGATAGCGTCTGCTTCCCTCGACCCACATGTCGCCGGCACGAAGCCTGTCACGAAGCTCGACTAGGACGCAAAATTCATAAACTCTGCGATCGGGAATGCCGGGGCCGATCGCGCGACGCCAGGCCTGCCGAATGAAGGCAACTGGTGTATCCGGCGGCAGTTTTTTCAGGCGACCTAGATGAAGGTCGCGCATGATAGCGACTGCTCGCGCGAGCGTATGGCAGGCCGGGACCGCTCCGAACGTGAACGAGGCGATGAACAAGGGACCGACCTGTCGGAGAACGGGGTAGTTGGTTGCGGCGACGGTAACGGGATCGACGGCATCGGGGCGGATCAGCTTGCGGGCTTCATCGACTTCACGGCCAAGATCATCCCATCCAACTGCGGCCTCGACCGCGGCGCCGATGTCGCCGCCCGACACCTTGGCAGTGAGCAGGGCATCGCCGAGCCGGGCAAGTAGCCGGATCTTACCGTTGATGTTGCGCCGGTCGCGCTTGAGCGCTGTGTCTGCGCTGTTCTGCTCGCGCCGAAACATCTGACCCAGCAGGCGGTCGAACATCAGCACCGCATCGTCGGTGAGCGTGACGATGGTTTCGAGTACGGTTGCCGCCAGCGTCGCACGGCGCCGCGTTGCTTGCAGCGTTCGGACATGTTGCGCCGTCAGCCGAGCCCCTTCCTGACAGAGGCGTCGCAGGCGTTCAGGATGTATGCCTGCCGCGATATCGGGATCGATCCCAATATCGCGCAGCAGAGCTAGCCGCCGGATGATGACGGCGAACGTCTTGCGACCGGGCTTGCCGGGCGGCTGCCGCACCCATCCGAGGCCGCTGAGGTTCGTGCCGGCGTGAGGCAGAAGAAGGGCATCAAGCAGACGGCGTTGCCCAGTCTCCAGCCCTCGGGTCAGATGCTCGGCGACATGGCGCTCGGCGTCGAGCAGCGCCTGCGCAACCATCCGTTCGACCGAACTGATGCCAGGTACGATGATGCGCCGTCGTCGGCACTCGCCTAGTAGCGACCGTGCCAGCCCAGCCCCGCTGGTCGTCGTCAGCGCAATCGGCAGCAGCCATTCCTGCAACGCCGCTCGCAATGGCCGGCTGAACTGTGTGAACCCAAAGCCCTCGCGCAGCGCATCGAGCTGTTCGTACCGGGTCGGGCCGCGCGTCGCATAATCGGCCAGCACCTCGGGCGCGATCTGCAATTGCTCGGCGACGAACGCGAGCGGCGTATCGGGGATCAATTCGCCCGGGCGCAGCAAACGGCCGGGATAGCGCAGCGCGCATAGCTGGATCGCGAAACCCAGACGATTATGCGGTCGCCTGCGGCGCACGATGATAGCCAGGTCATCCTCACTCAACGTCCAGTGCTGAACGAGCGTGGTTTCATCATCGGGAAGTGCGAGCAACGCCATGCGTTGCTCGTCCGACAGCACGGCGCGACGAGGCATTGGGTTAGGCTTTGGCGGGCGGCGCCCAACCGATCCGGGCAAGAGTGCCAATCAAGGTCGAACGCGGCACCTTGAAGGTGCGACAGACGGATGCCTTGCTTGCTCCGCCATCAAGCGCGGCAGTAATCCGTTCAAGGGTCTCAGTGTCGATCATGGGAGGCCGTCCACCCTGGCGCCCTCGACGCTTTGCAGCCGCCAGTCCCGCCATCACCCGCTCGCGCGTCAGCGCGCGCTCATATTGCGCCAGCGCGCCGAACAGCGAAAATAGCAGTTCGCCGTGCGGCGTGTTCGTATCCATCTGCTCAGTCAGCGAACGGAACGCGATGCCACGCGCCTTCAGGTCAGTGACGATCGCCAGCAAATGCGGCAACGATCGCCCAAGCCGATCGAGTTTCCACACGATCAGCGTATCGCCCGCACTCAGATAATCGAGGCAGTCCTTCAGGCCCGGTCGATCGTCGCGTGCTCCCGATGCCTTATCAGTATGCAAATTACGCGGATCGACACCCGCCGCGACCAGAGCGTCGCGCTGAAGATCGACAGTTTGGCGATCATCGGCCGATGACACCCGCATATATCCGACCAGCATGTACGACAAACCCTCAAAACCACTTTGTCGTACACTACATCAAAGCGACAGGGTTTGTCGACTATTCAGGCGCGGGATTGCCGACCAAAGCCGAGGGATCACCCAAGGGTGTCCGAAAACATGTGTTTTCCGACAGGTTAGACCCCGCAGGTCGCGCAACTCGCGCGCCATTGGTCAGGCCGGAGGAATGGCCGAATCCGGGGACCTGCCTGCCGGACAGCTTTCAGGGTCAGAATGATCGATAGCCACCGGTGCGCAATGGCGAAACCGCCGGGTCTTGACGCTCAGTTCGTGACGAACCGCTAGCATCCCATATCATGGCCGTGCCTCTGTCCTTAGTTGGTGGTGATTGTTGGTACGGCTGACATACCGACCCGCAGTCGACGAGCCTCGGGCTGGCCGTCGTTGAACACGATGCGGACAGCCAGGCGCTGAGTGATCTTGGTGAAGTTGCCAGTAGCATTCTCCGGCGCCACTTCTGCGAAGGACACGCCGGTCGCGGGCGCGATACTCTCGACGTGCCCCTTCAATTCGAGCCCAGGCAGCGTATCGAACCGCACAACCGCATGCTGGCCAGGGCGGATGCGCTCAAGCTGCGTTTCGCGGAAACGGGCCTCGACGTAGGCTTTTCGCAACGGCACGACCGCAAGAAGCGGTGCGCCGACAGTCACGAAATTGCCGACGCGCAGCGTGCGGCGACCGACAACGCCATCCACAGGGGCACGGATTTGCGTGTAGCTAAGATTAAGGCGCGCGGCATCGAGCGCGGCCCGAGCCTTGGCTACCGCCGCCTGCGCATTGGCCAGATCGGATTGCAGGATCGGAACCTGCGCGTGCGCCGCAGCGTGGGCAGCCGCATCGCGTCGGCGGGCCGCAAGATCGGCTTGCAGCCTGGAGGACGTTTCCTGCTGCTCCTGAAGGCTGGCCGAGCCGTCCTTCGCCAGATCAGCGTAACGCCGGGCGTTGGCCTGAGACAAGGCGACCGCCGCTTCGTCCGCATCGATGGCCGCCGCACTCTGGCCAATCACGCTTCCCTGCCGCGCGATTGTAGCCTGGATGCCGCGAGCATTAGCCTCGGCAGCACGCAGCTCGGCTTCTGCCGACGCGACCGTCACGCGGTAGTCGCGATCATCGATGACCGCGAGGAGCTGCCCTTTGCGGACCTGCTGGTTGTCCTCGACAAGCACGCGGTCGATCAGTCCGGCAACCTTGGGGGCAACGGTGCTGAAATCGGCCTGGACGTAGGCGTCATCCGTACTCTGGCTTGCCGCACTGCCCTCGCCATGCGCGAGCGCCCAGCCTCCGCCCAGCACGGCTATGGCAATGAGCCCGCCAGCTGCAATGCGGGCGCTTTTCGGCATCTTCATCGTGATCAGTCCTTGGTTTGCCGGGGCAGCGAGGGCGCCGGCAGATATTGGAGACAAAGGGTGGGAAGGATTAGCACCACAGCGATCAACGCCATGAGGCGGTAGAGATCGGCGATCGCCAAGGTGGTCGCCTGCACCTCGAAGCGTTCGAGCAAGCTATGTGCGTCGCCCAGACCGCCGAGCCGACCGGCACGGTCGACCATGCCACGCGTGTGCGCTGCACCTCGGTCGATCAGACCCTGCTGGATGATGACGCTGCCCAGGATCGTGGCGATCGAGCGGAGCATGTTGACGAGGCCGGACACGAACGGTCCTTCCATCGGTGCTGCCACTCCTGTGATAAGAAAGAGGAGCGGGATGACCACCAACGGCTGCCCGATGGTCTGGCAGACCTGGACGGTCCAGAACTGCTCCACCATCCATTCGCTGGTCACATAGCTGCCGAGAAAGCAGCCCACGGCGACGATGAACAGGCCGAGCGCCATCAGATGGCGGGCGTCCAGCCACTTCTTGTATAGAAGTGCCGAGATGATCGGCGCCAGCACGAGCTGCGGCAAACTGACAATCAAGCCAATCGGCGCGATCTCGCGCGGGCGGAAGCCCTGAACATGGACGAGCTGGTCGGCCGGGAGCGCGGAGCTTGCCAGCAGCACGATGAGAATGCTCATGAACACGATGAAGGCGAGCCAGAAATTGCGCCTCTCCAGCAACTGGAGTTTGATGAATGGAAGGTGGTGGAACCACTCGCTGATCAGGAAAGTCGCGAACAGAGCGGCACCGCTGATGAGGGCGGCGGCGATGGCGGGCGAGTGAAGCCAGTCCAGGCGCTCGCCTTCCAGCAAGCCGATGGCCAACAGCGCCAGTCCCAGCGGCCCGGTCGCAAACCCGAGCCAATCGATCTCACGAAAGCGCTCGGTGCGCACCGGGTCCTGCGGCAGGCCCCACCAAACCGCCCAGAGAGCGAGCAGGCCGGCCGGGATGATCTGCCAATAGACCAGACGCCAGTCGCCGAGATCATCCACCCAGGCGGACGCAAGCCAGGTGGCGAGGTTGGGCGCGAAGGTTGCCGTCAGCGAGTACATGTAGTGGCTTGCAATGATGCGCGGCCGGAACTGCAATAAAGGACGGTTTCCGGCTCACATTGCGTGAGACGGAAGGGCGCGGCAGAC
Organism: Sphingomonas sp. PL20; assembly: GCF_017875905.1. Lineage (NCBI taxonomy): Bacteria > Pseudomonadati > Pseudomonadota > Alphaproteobacteria > Sphingomonadales > Sphingomonadaceae > Sphingomonas > Sphingomonas sp. PL20. The sequence goes on from NZ_JAGINH010000003.1 coordinate 6,174, forward strand.
GCAGTTTCGTTGAGACGCAAATCACATTCGGTGCGACGGACGTGAGATGTTCGGCGATGGGCGCAGGATCGCGGACACGGCGGTCAAAGCGGCAATCCTGCTGCTCGCATATCGTCGGTCAGTTCGCGCGCACGAGCCGGGTCGAGTCCGCCCCGGAGCAATTGGCGGATTTCCGCCGGCTTGGCGTAGAACTGGTCCGCCAGGCTCTTCGTGTCGTAGCCGTGGCGGGTAAGCTGAGGTTCGAGGTCGTCGATCTGGCGTGAAAGCACACCCTCGACGGTCGCGGCGTCGATCGGTTTCACGCTGGCCTCGAACCCTGCCTCGAACGCCCGCACAAGATGACGGCCGATCTGGAGCGGGGTCTTGAGCTTGGCGGCGAGCAGGATCGCGGCATCCTCGGTCAGCACGGCATCGGGCTCAATCCCCGGCGACAGCGCAGTGCGCAGCGCCCAGTCGATGTAATCGCGCTGACGGTCGCGCAGACCGCCAAACTCGAACACCGTCGTCCGATCGCCGATTTCCTCCATAAGAGGGCGCTTGAGGTCGTTGCGCAGCTTTGGATGGCCGACGAGGATCACGGCAAGTTGACCGCCGCCCTCGGTGACAAGCTCGACGAGGCGCTTGAGCGCGGTCAGCGTTTTGGGATGGAGGTCGTGCGCGTCGTCGACGAACAGTGCGACCGGCCGCTTGGCCTTGCGGAACAGCTCCTGCAAATCGCGTTCGCGCCGTTCCGACTGGCTGGGGATCGAGACGGTCTTCTCCGACGAGAGGTCGTAGAACAGGGCCGCGACCAACAGCGGTACCGATATCTTGGCCTTCTCCAGGCTGAGCGCGCGCGACACGATCACGCGCCCCTCGCGCTCCAGCTCTTCGCGCAGTCGCCGCGTCAGCACGGTCTTGCCCGAGCCGATGGTGGCGGTGAGCGCAACTAGGCGTCCGCCATTAATCGCAGTCTTCAGATCATGGGTGAGCTGGGCATGATGCTCGGTCTCGAAGAAGCCGAGATCGACCGGAGGCCGGGCCAGTCCGTAATAGCGCATTACCTCGGTTTGCATCAGCCGCTCCGTCTATGGCCGGGCGGGAATCGCCTGCGGATTTCTTCCATCACCTCGGGCCTGGAGAGCGTGCGCGCGAGCAGCGCGTCGATGAAGGCGCGGTCCTCCTCGCAAAGCCCGCCCAGGGGCAGGCGCAACTCCTCGGATATGGCGAAGCGTGCCTTGAGCGGCGTGGCGAAGGTGAGTTCGCCGAACGGGTCGGGATCGGCAAATGGCCGGGCCGGCACAGGCGCGATCCCATCGGCAGGCTTGCGACCGATCACCACGATGTCATTCTCGCCCGTCAGGACCGAGCGGGGAATCCCGATTTTCGTTGCCAGCGCATCAACCCGATCCGCGCGAATCTCACGCCGGCTCTTGCGATGTTTGCGGTAGCGATGCAGCGGCACCGGCCCTCCGACCGGATCGAACGGTCCGTACCGCTCGTCGCCATATTCAACCCATAGCTCCTGGTCGAACAGCCCCCACCAGACGACGACCGTTTCGCCGGCCACCTCGGACGTGACCTCATAGGTAACGCCAGCGACGGTCAGGCGGCAGTCGAGCCCGACCTTGCGGCGTTCGGGCTCGCGGGCGAATGCACAATAGCGCTCCCAACCGCACATGGCGCGAATGCCGCCGTCGGGCAGATGCCCGAGCCAGTCGTCGATCCGGGAATGCGGCTCGCGACGATGATCGCCACCGTTGTAGGTGGCGATGTAGCGGGCCAGCCAGCGATTGGCCTCTTCCTCACTGGTGGGTTCGTGGAAGTGGTACAGCGTCTCGTGCGCTTCCTTGACGGTGCGGAACGGTCGCTCGACCTTGCCTTTGGCGCGCGCGGTAGTGCGGCGTCCGTCCGACCCTGCCGGCATGTGCGGGGTGACGGTGATCCCGAGACATTCCATGACCCGCTTGAACACGCTCGATTTGCCGACCGGGCCGCCATCGAGCTGGATGTTCTCCGGAATGCCTTCGAAGGGATTGTCCTCCTTCGGCGCCATCGCCCGGAACAGGAAGCGCAGCGCCGCCTCGGCATCCTCGCCGTAAACCAGCGCATATTCCTGATAGACGACGCCCGACCGGTCATCGACCACCGAGAACAGCATCAGCGTCGGTGCGCCGCCCCGATCGGGATCGATCCAGGTCGGGGCTTTCAACTGTTTGAGGTCCGACGGGCTCATGTCGAAATGCCAGAGCATGTTGGCGCGTTCGGCCTGATAGCGCACCGCAGTCGGCTCGCGCGTCATCCGCTCGGTGTCGTACCCGCGTTGCCGCATGTGGCGATTGAGCGTCGAGGCCGCCAAGCGCCCTGACGGCAGCTTCACCAGACCGCGATCGGGGGTCTCGACGCCGTGTTCAGTGACGATTTCGAGGATACGTTTCGTCGAGAGGCGACGACCCTGCCGGTTGGTCGTGCGGCTCTTCATCGCCGCGACGACCTCGCACCACCACTCAATCTCGTCGGCAGGCATCGTCCGCGACAGACCACGATCGGCGCGGTGCGCGTCCTTCGGACGCCTCTCGCCGCGCAACAGCCGGTAGAGCGTGGCGCGGCTGATATCGTAGAGTTCGGCGGTCGATGCCATCAGCGGCTGCCGCTCAGGATGCCTCGCCGGAAGTGCCGCCAATCGACGCCGGAGCGTCACGATCGCCTCAATGGGGACCGTGACGCCCGCGCTCATTACGCAGCCTGGCTTTGTAGTTGCCGACTGGGACCAGCATCGAGCAACGCCTGCCCCGGCGCCTTGGGAGTGCCGTCGCCGTTGACGTAGACATAGAGCGTGGTGGTCGTGATTCCGAGCCGCTTGGCGACATCGGCTGCGACGGCACCCCGATCGGACATCGCCGCCATCGCCATCGTCAGCGTCGCCCGGTTCATCTTGCGCGGCCGACCGCCCATGCGACCGCGCGCGCGCGCCGCAGCAAGGCCGGCATGGGTGCGCTCGGCGATCAACTCGCGCTCGAACTCGGCGAACGCCGCGAAGATGCCGAAAGCGAGACGGCCATTGGCAGACGTTGTGTCGATCTGCGCGCCGGCACCGGCCAGGACCTTCAACCCGACCCCGCGCGACCGGAGATCCTCCGCCGTCGTCACGAGGTGACGCAGATCGCGACCGAGCCGGTCGAGCTTCCAGATGACGAGCGTGTTGCCTGGCTGGAGCGCCTTCAGGCAGGCGGTGAGTCCCGGCCGGGCATCATGCCGACCCGAGGCCATATCCTCATAGATGCGGGATGGATCGATGCCGGCCGCGAACAGTGCGTCGCGCTGCGGCTCCAGCGTTTGCGTGCCGTCCGACTTGGACACCCGGATATAGCCGATGAGCAATGCGTACCCCGCCAGAAAAGATCACCGGCATGGTGCAAGATGGCGCTGGTTTTCACAACGGGTTTTCTTGCTGTTTTCGGGCAGCCGGAAGCGGCATCGCCCGACCGCGAGAAAACCGCTCGTTTTCCTGGCGGTCCCGGCATCGGTTTCCGGCGATCAGGCTGCGCTACGGTTTTCCACCGCCTTGCAAATTCTTTCTGCTGTCGCCTTGAGCACCTGTTCCACCAAAGCCTGGGAACCGAGCGGTAAATCCGAGGATTTGAATTCGGATACTAATCGCGCGCAGCCGTCGGCCCAACTTCGCCTCAACTCCGTCAATCGCTCCGACAGGTCGCCTGTGCGACCATCAACGGCTGCCTGGGCCTCTCGCTCGAGTTCGGCGGCAGCGCGCAGCACGTGCACGAGCTTTGCTTTCATGGGCTCAGGCAACTCGGGTAAATCGCCATGGGGATGGCTGCCGGAGGCCATCATGGCCTGGTTCCGTTCCGAAACCTCCTCCATGATTCTGGCATAACGCTCAAACCCGGGAAAGCGGTCACACAGATCGCGTAACGCCCGGTCGCTTGCAGTGGTGTAGATGGCGTGCAGGTCCTGCATGTGGCCGATCATATGATTGGCCAGCGCGATCCCGGTGATTCCCTGCGCTTCAAGCTGGCGGACCCGCAGGTTAATGGCGGCAGCGATCCGGTTGGCATCGGTCATCTCGCACCCGTCCTTTCGCTGCAGCATCGTGAGCACGTCGCCTTCGACTGGAGGCAGCACCGCGTGATTGCAAGCGTCGTGCGGAGCGGACCATGCCTGCGGTCTGTCATGGCTTAGCAACCTCACAGGTCGAAAGGGCCACGAAGTCGCAACGTCATGGCGTGTCCGCGATCCTGCGCCGATCGCCGAACATCTCGCGTCCGTCGCACCGATTGTGATTTGCGTCTCAACCAATGTGAGCCTGCCGGCCCCTAACGTCTCACCCAATGTGAGCCGGAAACCGCCCTTTATTGCAGTTCCGGGCGATCATCATTGCAAGCCGCTACAAGTATCGAGACAAGCCGCAAACTATGGGCCGCCCGGCTTGATCCCCGACGCCGCACGGCATCGATTGGTACCTACACCCATATTCTCGACCAATGGGCAATCGCCTGGGATCAGCCGATCCTGCTCAATACCAGACAGGCAGGTGCCGCGATCGAGGGTGCCTTGCGCCACACTGGCATCGAGCGTCTCGCCGTCGATACTCATGGCTATACCCATTTCGCGGCCGGGATTGGCAAGGCGCTTGGCATCGCCCTGTGCGTGCGCCCCTCGGGCCTGGCTGATCGCAAGCTTTACCTGCCGCGCGGCTTTGCGTGTCCGAGGCGCTGACATCGTTCGCCCGTAGTACCATTGCACCGGGCACGATCATCAAGGCTATGATGAATTTCTGCGGGTGGCGGCGTCGCTGAAGCATGGCTGGTGCAGCGCAAGCTGGCTGATCGAACGCTTCGGAAGCGCGGCAAAAGGCAATCCTGTCTATGAAACTGGCGCTGCGATCGGCGCGCTTGTTTGCACGATCCACCTTTGCGACTATCTGTCCAACGAGGAGTTCCGGCGCATGATCCATGCCCTGCTCGCCCAGGGCGAAGCCGTCCACACTTTGCAGCGTGCTATCCATGACGGCCCCATTTCCGCCGCCCACGGCCGTTCATCCGAGTAGCTCGTAGCGATCTCCGGCACCCTCACCCTGATCGCCAATCTGGTTATATTCTGGAACGCACGGACATCGACGCTATCGTCGCCGAAGCACCCGATCAGTTCGATCAGACCCATCTCGCCCGCATCGCTCCGATCGCGCACGCCCACATCAACATGCGTGGCATCTTGCGTTTCAACATCGACCCTCACCGCGATGCGCTACTCGATCATGGCTCAAAAAACGCTCCCAGAGCCCAAGATTGCAGTCAAAGCTGAAAATAACAGAATATCCAACAGGATCAGCTTGTTAGCTCAACGAATGGTCATTTTATCCAAGCATTTCAACATGTTGCTTATCGTCACTTTCTGCACCAAAATGCCGTGAACCCCTACTCCTGAGCTGGCCGTAGCTGAGCTCGATCAATTTGGCCTGAAAGCCCTGATACGGCGTCCGAGGGACGCGCAAACAACGATAGAGTTTGCACCGGGCAATCGCGTGGGACGTCGAACTCCCCGCCGAACGCGCTCCCCGTTTCCGTGGATTTTGCGACGATCACTCGCCCCAACTCACGGCCGTTACGGCAACTAAGGACCCAGTATGGTAGAGAATCTTTGTTTTGCACGATGCCGCTGCCATGTCCGTCAAAGCGGTAGGCACCGGGCGGTAAGACCTGCATTTGCTGCAGGAGTAATCCTCCGGTAGCCGTAGGCACAGAGAAGTCGAAAGCTCCGTTTTCTAGCGAGGTTGCAATCTTCCCGTCGTTAACAGGGATCCAATCGAACAATGAAGGTGTAGTGATACGTGCAGAGAACTGGGGATCGCGTGAAATTTTGGGGTCGATACTGCGGCGCATCTTTTCATAAAAGTGCCAGGCATCTTCGAAATCGTCCGCTCTGCTCAAGCTATTGATGACGCCTGCAACCGCGCTGGCGGGCAAGGGCATCCCTGCCTGGCGCATTTCCTCAAAAAATTGAGCGGTTGCGTGCGGTTCGCCCCCGGTATCTGCCAGGTAGGAGATAAAAGCTGGTTCCCATTCCGGGGCGGGCTCCTGACGCAAAGTCAGGATGATATTTATGCGGATAGCCGATTGCTCAAGGGCACCCGCAAGAATTGGGAACAGCAAGTCCGATGAGACTGGAGACGTCCTTAACGCAATGTCGTAATGGTGCAGCGCAGCCCGGATGTCATCACGCGCGACAGCATCCTCGATCGCCCAGAGCTGGGTGCGGATGTCACGTCGTGAAAGACGCTGCGCATAGTCGAACAGTCGGCGAGCCTGCACGGCGTCACCACGCAGTGCAGCCTGGAGGCCGAGCGTGGCGACCGCTAACACTGCCGTTGGATCCTGCCGCAATGCCACTTTCGCCAACCGAGCAAATGGTGCGTTTTGATTGGTACTGGGGTGCCCGATAAACAGCTTCTGCGCGAGCGCAGCGGATATTGGGCCATTGCCTTCGGCTAGCAAGTGAGCCCGATCGGGATCGGTTTCGACGAGCACGTTGGCGAGGCTATGCGTTACACTAACATATCCCAATATGGCAGAAATCACCGCCAACGCGCACCGCACTAGCCAAGCTTTTGGGCTATGACGCATCCATTTCATGCGATGCGTCATATCGATCAGCCAATCTTTTCATCGTGGTCGTTGCGGCCATAGCGATAGCCATATTCATATCCATAGCCATAATGGGCCTTGCGCGCGTCGAACTTGGTTAGCACGCCGCCAATGACTCGGGCATGTGCACTGGCCAGTCGGTTAAGCGCTGTCTTGACCAAGGTGGCGCGGATACCGTGCGACTCGACCACGAAAATAACACCTTCCACCCGGCTCGCGATTAGAGGCGCGTCGGCAAGCCCCATGACGGGCGGTGCGTCGATCACGACATGATCAAAAGTCTCAAGCAAACGTTCGATCAGCAATGCCAAGCGCTTCCCGGTAAGGAGTTCTGCGGCATTTGGCGGGATCGGGCCTGACGACATTGCGGTGAATCCGAGTTCACCCATTTCGAAAGTCAATGCAGCGATGTTATCTTCACCGGTCAGGAAGTTGCTCAAGCCCCTGTTATGGTCAACGTCGCCCAACTGATGGACGGATGGCGAACGCATGTCGCCATCGACCAGAATGACCTTGCGCTGTCCACGTGCGAGCGTGGTTGCAAGCGCAAGGGCGGTCGTCGACTTACCTTCGGCTGGTCTGGTGGAAGTGACCATGAAGGACCGCGGCACGCCATGTTCGGTGGTGAACGCAAGGGTCGTCTGGACGGCGAGATACGCTTCGACCAGATCCGACTTGCGGTCCTTGAGTGCCTCTTTCGGTGTCTGCCCGTCGACCCGAGGAACCGAACCCAATAGCGGCAGACCAAGCGAGCGCTCGACTTCAGCCGGATCGGCAATCGCTTCGTCGATTTGCTCCAGCGCAAATGCCAGCGCGATGCCGACGCCCAACCCGCCGAGAATAGCAATGGCAAGGTTCAATAGTAAAATAGGGCTCGAGGGCTTTTGTGGCACATCGGCCGGATCGACGATCGAGATGTTGTTGACGCCAACGCCACCCGCCACGCCGATCTCTTTGAAGCGTTGCAGCAGGCCGTCATAGAGCGCTCGGTTGGTATCGACCTCTTGCTGGTAGATATTGTACTGGATCGAACGCCGGCGGAGGTCGAGATACCCCGATTTAAGCTGGGCAACCTTAGTCTGGAGCTGTTGCTCGCGCTGCAACGCTTCGCGATAATCGGCCTCAAGCGATCCCGTGATGCGGCTTTCTTCGCGCGAGATCGAGCGATCAAGTTGATCGATCTGGGACTGGATCGCCTTGGCCGCTGGATATCCTGGCTCGAACTTGACCATCAATTGCTGGTACTCGGCGGCAAGCTCGGCACGATGCTGGCGCAAGCTGTTGATCGCCTGGTTGCGCAGCGCTTCGGTCGAAGCGCCCGAACGGCCGACTTGCTGATAGCGCGCCTGGGCCTGAACCCGATCGACAGTTGCTTGGCTGAGTGCGGTGTTCAGCGTGGCCAGGTCGTCCGCCACGATCGAGCGTTCGGACGTGCTTTTCCCGTCACCAGAGCCGCCTTGCACGGGCAAATTGATGATTTGTTGCGCCGAGGCATAAGCGACGAGTTGCCGCTGCGATTCATCGAGCCGTTGTTTATATTCGGCCAACTGTCCTTGGAGAAGATTGCGACCGTAGGACGTCGCCTGGACTTTGCGTTCCAAGTTGGTCTGAATGAAGTTTTCTGCCCAGGCGTTGGCAACGCTTGCCGAAAAGCCGGCGTTCGGGCTAACAAAGTGGAGATTGACCAATCGCGATAGCCGCGTTGGATCAACGCTAAGATGTTTTATAAGAATCATACCAGCCTCGCGCTGGCGAACCGATCTACCTGACGCCGGGTAGCGACCATTGATTTTATCGAACGCTGGATTGTTCCGCGGCTCCCCCAACATCGCGAAAAATTTTGGATCGTCGACCAGCCGCAATTGTAACGCAACGCGTTCCGCCAGCGAGCGCGATTGCAGCAAGCCGTACTGCGTCTGGTAAAATTCTTGATCAGCGACGGTCGCGTCGCGCTGTACCCCTTGAAAATCGGTAACCTTGTCAGATTCGCGCGAAATTTCGATGGTCGTAGTTGCGGTATATTTCGGGGTCATCAACAATGTGACGATGAGCCCGAGCAGCGCGCTCGCTAGGACTATCCCGATGATCACATAGCGCCAACGCGTCGCGATACGCAGGTATTGACGCAGGATCGGTGTTTCTTGCCGTCCAGCATCAAGGGCACCGACCAGCGCCGTTCCGGAAATCGGCGCAATGCCGTTGGGCGGAGTAGAAATCATATCCATGAAACTCTTAGGCCTTATCTGACAAGCGCGATGAGCGGGGCAGATAGTAGTGGTGACACGGAAATCAGATCGCGGAACAGGCGGCGCTGTGACGAATCTCCGACCACGATCACATCGTTCGCGTAAATGGGCGGGTCATCGTACCCGCCGCGCCGGATCGCGGACAGATTGTAAAGGCCCGCCATCTTGTTGCCGTTGACCGTGCGCAAGATGACCACGTCGTCGATCTTGGCAAATTCGGTCAACCCCTTGGCCGACGCGATCGCTCGCACCAACGTCATCTGGTTGGTGACGGGATAGAGGCCGGGTTCTACCACTTGCCCGTCAATGGTAACGACCTGGCTGACCGAGCTCTTGATGTTGACTGTGACATCAGGATTGCGAATGTAGCGGCCACGCAGCGCCGCTTCGATCGCATCGGCCAACTCCGTTGCGGTCTTGCCGCGCGCATCGACTGTCCCGATGAGCGGCATCGCGATACGGCCGCTCGCATCGACCTGCATCTCCCGGCTCAATTCAGGTACGTTGAATACATCGACCTGTATCGTGTCCAGCGGACCAATCAGCGAAGGTCGATCGTTTACGACGAGATCAGCTCGGTCCGGCGCGGGAAGCCCTTTTTCGGTGTCAACGACCGTAAGCCGGGCTGACGATTGTAATATCTCACGTCCCCCGCATGCGGACAGCGCCAGTGCAATGATTAAGGAGGCACATAATTTATGCATTGTCGCTGGGAAATCCCAATCAAGAGAACAGGCCGCCAGCCTATAGGTGCTGACCCCTGCGCGGTAAAGGCGTGACTTCCGCCGTCGCGTTTAACCATATGCCAGCGATTACCGTGACCGCCATAATAAGGGGCACGCGAGCGGGATAGTCGAAGAGACTGGCAATCATGACAAGGAAAATCGTTGCTGAACCAAGCCGCGGGAGTGCGTAGGCCCGTCCCAGGCCGATGGTCCAAACGGACATACTGGCTCGCCCCCACCAGACAAGAGCTGCAAGCACGAGTATCGCGCCCGGCAGTCCGGCGTCGAGCACGATCTCCAGAAAATCATTATGGGCGTGATTGAAATAGGTCGGTGCCAGGAGTTCGAATGGCTCGTGCATCCGGAACATCGGATCAAAGCCACCAATCCCCGACCCAAACGGAAAATATGTCTTCACCATGGATAGGACGGTCGGCAGGCCGCGAGTGCGCATATCCTGTCCGGGGTCGAGCGCGAAGGCCCGGTTAATCGAAACCGCGCGATCGGCCATTACACTGAGAGATACGAAGGCAATGATGATGGCAGCAAAAGCCGCAACCGACGCTGGATAAACCCAGCGCGGATAGAGTGCCAACGCCTTGCGGATTCTTTGTCCGGATAAAGCGACGCCAAGCAACAAAGCGACGACACCCAATCCGAGCCCAGCGCGCGAGCCGCTGCCAAGGATGGTCAGGAACAACAGCAACAGCAAAGCCGCAACTGCGGGTAGTCGCCAATATGCCAGACGTTCACCGGTTATCCCCCAAGTCGGTGCCAGCAAGCAGCCAATCGCCATGAACAAAGCAAAATGGTTTCGATTTGCGAAAGTACCGCTGAGCTCGCCAGGAGAATCGTTGACGAATGGATTATCGTAAATGATTCGTGAAAATTGCACCAACCCGACCAGCATTGTCGCAATAACCACACACAGCAACATGCCGGGCAAGCGCCTTTGGTCGTCGTCATTCAGGTTCGTCGCCAGCAACCATGTCGCAACCGGTACGATCAACGATTCCAGTGCATTCAACGTCGCACCTGGAACGATCGACAAGGGGCGCCATGGCTGCGCCTGTCCGCTCAGCGTTGCGGCTTGGATAAACACGTCGCGTCCAGGAAGACGCTGCCATATTTCGGGGGGGAGCGGCACGAGCTGGATGGCTGGCAACGCAATCGCGAAAAGCAACAATAGTGCCACCGGGTCCGCCCACACTCGTGGCAAGCGCGGCCCGGTCAATAGCAGGATGATCACTGTCAGCCAGGCGACGCAACGCACGACGACCTGCCCGAGCACATCCGCGCGCGATGCGCCACCCGCCATCCATAGCGCTGCCAACAACACTGCCAAAAGCACAAAAGGCACGCTCGGCAACGGGATCGACTTCGGTAATCGCCGTGAGGAAGTGGCAGACATCGGTACACCCTTGCTAATCTCTTATGGGAGAGGACTTAGCCGCTAAAAATCACGCACCATCCTCTGGACGGGTCACGCCACCCCGACCACTTTTTTCTGCAAAGTAACCCAATCGACGATCGTGCTGGCAGGCGTAAACTCCGCCACCAGTTCCTGCAACAGGGCGCGTGCAGGCTCGACCTGACCGGTCGCGATCAAATCTTCCAGCCGGCAGAGATCACCGCGCAGGCGATCCCAGGGCAGCTTGTGCTCGGTCGCCATCATGATGCGCGGGTGCGCTGTTGGCTGAGGATTGTCGCCAATCAACAGCTCTTCATAAAGCTTTTCGCCGGGCCGCATCCCAACAACGGCGATTTCGATGTCACCACTAGGTGTTTCCGGCGATTTTACCGAAAAACCGCACAGTTCGATCATGTTGCGTGCGAGATCAATGATGCGCACCGGTTGCCCCATGTCAAGCACGAACACCTCGCCGCCTCGCGCCATGGCGCTCGCCTGTACGACAAGCTGCGCGGCCTCGGGGATAGTCATGAAATAGCGGGTGATCTCGGGATGTGTAATTGTGACCGGGCCACCATTGCGGATCTGCTCGCGAAACAGCGGCACGACCGAGCCGCTCGACCCCAGGACGTTACCGAAGCGGACCATGGAAAAGCAGGTTGTGGATTGATTTTCCGCCAGACCTTGCAGCACAAGCTCGGCCAGGCGCTTGGTCGCGCCCATGATATTGGTCGGGCGCACCGCCTTGTCGGTGCTAATGAGGACAAAATCCCGCACGCCCGTCTGCACCGCGATTTCGGCGACGCGTAAAGTGCCGATGACATTGTTGCGCAATCCCTCCAGTGGATTGTGCTCGACCAAGGGCACGTGCTTATAGGCAGCGGCGTGGAAAACCATGGTCGGCCGCCATGCCTGCATGATCTCGAGCAAGCGCACCTCGTCGGTCACCGAGCCGAGCAGCGGAACAATGTCTAGCTCTGTCGCCTCGGTCAAATTGCGATGGATCGCATAAAGCGCGAACTCGCTATTCTCGAGCAGTAGCAGGCGCGCAGGCCCGGCTGCGGCGATCTGGCGGCACAACTCGCTGCCAATAGACCCGCCGGCACCGGTTACCAGGATCGTGTGACCCTGCAGTTTACCCTCGACCGCCTTTGTATCGGGGGCAACCGGATCCCGGGCCAGCAAGTCCTCGATGCTCAATTCGCGCAGGTCGCTCGCCTGCACGCGACCGTGCGCCAAATCCATCAACCCAGGCAATGTCCGGATGCCGAGGGGTAAACCCCGCAGACCTTCCAGGATTTCGTTGCGGCGCTGGCGCGTGGCCGAGGGCAGTGCGAGAAAAACGTCGCTGATCGCGTGCCGCTCAATCAGGTCCGCCAAACGCTGCGGCGGGTAGACCCGCAATCCGTTGACGTGCGTATTATACAAGGAACGGTCATCGTCGAGGAAGCCGACGATTTTAAATTCGTGGCTGGCTTCAATCGCGGCGGCAAGCTGGCGGCCCGAGGAGCCTGCCCCATAAATGACGACACGCCCCTTTGGCCGGGCATCGATCCGACGTTGCATCTGCCCACCTAGCACATAGCCGATGATCAGGCGCGCTATGCTGGTCGCCAGCAACAGCAGAATCGGCTGGATAATGCCGATTGTGCGGGGCACGGTATCAAAGGCATAGGCAGAAATAATCGTCGCGTAGCCCAGGCCATAGCCCGTGCAGGCGAGCGCGATGGCCGGGACGACTTGTGCGCCCGTGCTCCGAAATGCCATCCGGTACAGGCCCGCCAGGTAAAATGCCGGGAGTGCCAGCATGATCGACAGCACGACTGCGATGCTCGCTCGCCCCCCCAGGGGAACGAAGTGGCCGAGCCGCAAGTACAAAGCTAACCACACCGTCAGCACGCACAGCGCAGCATCGATGGTTGCGACCATGATCTGCTTGGCTTCCCGCGGCAAACCCAGCAAAGGGCGCGCAATTTTACCGACCGACATCCAAATTCACCCGTTTTTATCGGCCTATGTCGTTCCTGTCGTGCATGGCCCCGTAGCGGCCCTAGCGCATGCGAGCTCTTTTAGACAATCATCGGCTATCGCACTGAGGCTGACTGACGTTCGCAACTCTTCCCAGGGGGCTTTGAGGATCGGCTGCCCCCGAATGACCCTAGCTTACGTGGTATCGGCTCCGCACTGTGTTTGCGCCCGATTGGCATCTCGCAGTCGCATCACCGTTTGACGACTTGTTTTGTACTGCCTTGCCAGTGCCGACACGCTTTCGCCCCGCTCAAGTCCCGCCACGATCGCGGCGCGCGCAGTCGGATCGAGGGAGGGGGGGCGCCCAAGGTGTTTGCCTTGGGCGCGGGCGCGGGCAAGTCCGGATTGCGTTCGCTCGATCAGCAGTTCGCGCTCGAACTGCGCGACCGCGTTAATGACACCCATCGTCATCTTGCCTGCCGAACTGGTGAGATCGACTCCACCTAGGGCAAGGCAATGAACGCGTATCCCAGCCTCCTCCAGTCGAGCCACTGTAGCGCTTATATCGATCGCATCGCGGCCAAGCCGGTCAAGCCGAGTGACAATAAGTATATCACCGCACTCCATGCGCTCGACCAGCCGGGAGAAGCCCTTACGTTTGGCGATTGCTTCCGAACCCGACACCGTCTCGCAGATCACCCGGTGTGGCTCGACCGTGAAACCGGCGGCAGCGATTTCGCGGATTTGGTTGTCGGTGGTCTGGTCGGCAGTGGAGACCCGGGTATAGGCAAAGGTGCGCGACACACTCGGTCCGTCCACAAAAGGTGTCCGTATTTACTTACCTGTCCTAAATCGCGTCAACCTATATTGTGGATAGTCGCCCCCCTTCCGTAATTCATCGATTTTGGACACGCGTGTCGATCGCGGAGACGCAGATCAGGGCACTGACCAAACGCCGCATTGATCCCGGCGGAGAAGTTCAGCATTATGTCGTGATCTGGTGGATTATGCCGAGAAGCGCGCGGGCAAGGATTTGTATGAAGACACTCATCACGATGGCCGCCCTTGCGCTAACGATCAGCACCGCCGCGCAGGCGCAGACTCGCTCGGTTCGTGAAGCAGCGACCACCTATGGCGCTCGCTTGACCGCCAAGGGCCAGCCAGCCAATCTCAACGAGAATCGTATCAATAACCGCGTCATCAGCCGGATCGACAGTCGGGTGAGCTTGCGAATTGAACGGTATCGTCCCGACACAACCAGTAACCCGACCGCCGCCTTCCAAAAACCTTTGGACGATCAGTCGCGCGTCGCGCCGCGAATTCAACCTATTCAGCAGCAGTCGGGCGAGTAACGAAAAAGCAGCTTAAAGGTCTTCCGTTGCACAGCGCGCTGGAAAAAAGCGGCGTTCCCTTTTTTTTGGGGGGGGGGGGGCAGATCCCTCGTACGCCATCGACACCTAGGATTGCCACAACAGGCTTTAAAAAGCCGAATTTGCTCTCTCAAAAAATCAGAGAGAAAATAAAAAACGGCGACCATTAAGGCCGCCGTTTTCGTACCATAACCCGGAGGTTAGGAAAATTAGTTGCTGCTGCTGCCGCTGGTTGCAGCAGCGATACCGCCAGCTGCACCGGCAACGGCGAGAACGCCGATGATGATGCCGGCCTGGGCGATGCCGTTCTTCTTCGACGAGGTCTTGCCAACGCGAACCGACTTGTTCAGCGAAAGCGAAGCAGCAGGCTTCTTGGCCGATGCCACAACTGGCATAGCAACCAGCGACACTGCGGCAAGCGAGGCTGCGATCTTAGCGAGATTCATTGGTAACTCCCTGTCTTACTTAATGATGAACCTCGTGAGAGGCATTCACTGCAGTACTCGGCTGTGCGGCTAGCACAGCCGCTGTCTCAAACAAACAAAAAAACATAAATTCGACATGTTTTCTGGCAGTGCAGCAAAAATGTTACAGGCCGCCCCTTAGAGCAAAGCGGTATGGATTGCCTTAATCAAGCGTCTGGCGACGTACCGAACGCGGCTTGCGTCGAAAGGATCCATCTTTGGTCTCCCGCCAAAGCCAGCGCAGAGAGCCGCCCCGTCGCATAAGCGCCTGTATCGATGCCGATTCGATTCGGCCGCTCGACCACCTCTGGTGTTATTGTATGGCCGTGGACGATACAGGTGCCGAAGTCGGCGCTCGACGTGATGAAGTCGTCCCTGATCCAACGGAGATCATTCGCCTTTTGGTCCGCCAAGGCGACGCCGGGCCGGATTCCGGCATGGACAAAGGTATAGTCCCCAATCTCGATCCGGTCCTCCAGCTGTGCCAAAAAGGCACGGTGGCTGTCGGGAACGAGCGGGGAAAGGTCGCGCAACACTTCGGCATAATCGGCGCGATTATAGGCCGCTTCGTCCATGCCATAGCTCAAGATCGTTTCGCGTCCGCCGAAGCGGCATAGCAGCCGCAAGGCGTCCACGCTGCCGTTCAAGGCCTTGAGAAAGACTTCTTCGTGGTTTCCCATCAGCACGCGCGTGTCGATTTCGCTGCGCTGCAAGGCGATGACACGGTCGATAACGGCGGCGGAGTGCGGGCCGCGATCGATCAGGTCGCCGAGGAAGATCAGCGTCTGCTGGGCGGGCGGGCGCGCGGCATGATCGACCGCGATCCTGGCGAGCAGATCGTCGAGCAGATCGAGCCGGCCGTGAATGTCGCCAATGGCATAGACGCGTCGCCCCTCTGGTATCTGGCGGCGCGGCAACGACTTGGGTTTCGACAGAATGTTTCTAAGGCGTTCAAGCATATCCGAATTTCGGCAGGAAGGGCCCTGGATGTCGCGCCCCGAGCGCGAGAGTGCCGCCGATAGAGGATGACCTGCTCTTGAACAACCGTTAAAGGGCTGCCGATGGTCTCAACATTGCGTGCCGGGCTGCGCCTTGCCCTCGTGGCGCTTCTGGTGGGGGCAGCCGCCCCGCCCCCGTCACAAGCGCCCTCCCCTGCCGCCTTCGCAGCGTTGCGCCAGGCCGATCTCCGCGTCGCCTCGGTCGGCTATCGGCTCGCGACCGCCAATGCCGCGATTTGCCTCGATCACCAGCCCGGCCTCGGCCTGCAACTGCACAGCCTTGGGC
This sequence comes from Sphingomonas sp. PL20, assembly GCF_017875905.1. Classification (NCBI taxonomy): domain Bacteria; kingdom Pseudomonadati; phylum Pseudomonadota; class Alphaproteobacteria; order Sphingomonadales; family Sphingomonadaceae; genus Sphingomonas; species Sphingomonas sp. PL20. Next base: position 22,283 of record NZ_JAGINH010000003.1, read on the forward strand.
AATATGGCGTGGACGCACGTGCCGCAGCCCGTGCAGCCTTTGGGTTTGAAACGGGCGTCGCGGTCGAGGGCGTCGTGCCGGGATCGACGGCTGCGGCGGCCGGGGTGCGCCAGGGCGATTCGCTGGTCTCGATCAACGGCGCTGCGGTGTCGGCCGCGCTTCCGGGCGCGACGGCGCCGCCCTCCACCGCAGAACGCGATCGCGTCGAGGCGCAACTGGAGCGGTTACCGCAAGCCGCCCCGCTGACCCTTGGCGTGAAGCGCGGCGTGCAGGAGCAGACCCTTGTCGTCACCCCGGTGCCGGCCTGCCGCTCGGCGTTCGAAGTGTTGCTCGGCGCCGGGAACGATTCTGCGGCGGATGGCGCGATCATCCAGATCGATGCGGGGTTGCTCGATAGCCTCAGCGATGACGAGCTTGCGGTCGTGCTGGCGCATGAACTCTCGCACAATATCCTGCGCCATCGGGCCCGGCTCGAGGCCGCCGGCGCGCATTGGGGGATTTTGGCGGAGATCGGCAAAAACGGTCGCTTGATGGGCCAGGCGGAAATCGAGGCGGACCGGCTCAGCGTCTATCTGCTCGCCAATGCCCATTATGATCCGTTCTCGGCCGGTCGTTTCTGGCGGGGGGCTGGGCGCAAACTCGATTTCGGCATTTTGCGCAGCCGCATCTATCTCAGCTGGAAAGATCGCGCTTCGCTGCTGGATCGCGAAGCCGCGACCCTTCCGACGGGGGCCAAGCTGCCCTACCGCCCTCCCCTGATCGATCTCGCGACGACGCCGATGACGCGTTGACGGTAACGGTCGCGTCGCCTGCCCGTCAGCTTCGGTCGGGCGCCGATGTCCGCGTGCCTTCGACCAGGTCCCGGAATTCGGCCAGCGCCTGCCAATAGGACCGATGGCCGCGCTGGTTGGTGAAGTCGATGAACCAGTCGAGCGTCTCTTTCGGGCCCTTGATATACAGGCTGCTCTGCGGGGCGGCTTGCCGTCGGCGCCGGACGGGCGTCGCCCCCTGCCCTTCTGCCGGTCCCTCTGCCGGATCGCCGCGGTCGACAAAGCCGAGCGCATTGCCGCGCGCGATCGCCGCAGCTTCGCGCGCTGGATCGACGCTCAGCGGCGCGCGGACGATCCCGCTCAAATCGAGCTTGGTCGGATCCCCTACCCCTGCCGGCGCCGGTGCCTTCTTCCCGAACCCGTAGCCACTCATGCCTGCATCTCCTGTTGCACCGCCTCGACCACCGCGCGCGCGACCTCGAGCGCGTTGCGGCGTGCAGCGGGCAGGCCAGCGGTCTGGCTGTCGCTCAGCTCGTCCAGCGTCGCCGAGAAATCGAAGATGTCGCGATACGCTGCGCGCTCGACCAGCGCTGCAGTCAGCAGCGGCAATGCTGCGTCGTTGATCGCGGTGACGATGCGTTTGGCGGTCTTGGTCTCGATCGCGGCATTGTCGCGGCTGCGGACCAAGCGGAAAGGGATCGATCGGCCGAGCGCTTCGGCTTCTTCCTGGACGAGGGCGACCGCATTGGCGGCGAGTTCGGCATCGATCGGGGAAAGGTTGAACGGGATCAGGACCAGGTGCGAGCGCGCGAGCGCGCGCGAGGTCATGCGCGAGGCGGTGCCCTCGAGGTCGATCAGCACGAAGTCATGCGATGTAGTGTAGTGATCGATGACGCGGACCAGTTCGGATTCCTTGGGGCTGGCGATGATCTCGAACGGCAAGGCCTTGCCTTGCTCGCTGCGTTTGCGGCCCCAGCCAGCGATGATCGCATTGGGATCGGCATCGATCACGGTGACTGCGGCGCCGCTGCGCGCGAGCTCGCTGGCGAGCACCAGCGTCAGCGTGGTTTTGCCGGCACCGCCCTTGGGATTGGCCACTGAGATTGCTGGCATGGTGCGCTCCTTTGCTGGCGGCGATGGATAAACCCTTTGCTACAAAATGTCGATATCGCAATCGACACCATTTGCATATGGCATGGCAATTACCATTCAGGCGATATCGCTATGGATATCCATATTGATATTATCTCTATAGCCGCTGCCCGCGCCCCGCGCTGCAACGCGACTTCCCGTTCCAAAGCTGCGCCGGGTTGACGGCCCTGTGCGCCCGACCAGCGGGTGCGATCCGCGACCCAGGCGCGTTTTTCCGCGTGAAAGCACGAACCGAAACCCGGCATCCTCGCGAGCACGGCCAATTTCCACGCCAAAGCCTCTAAAATCCAGCGGCTAGCCGTCCAAAGCGACGTCGAGAGCACGATCCGTGGCCATTAAGCGACCAGCGCCGCTGCGCCGATGCCAATATTCGTGCTTTCGCACGGAAAACCCGCTCGGCGCCGCCAATGCTGTGGACACCGCCCCGCGACCCACCCATGCTCGACTGGGTCAGAGATGAGTAGAGCGATGGACGACATATTACTCAAGCAAGGCGACCTGTTCCAGCTGGCCAGCCCGCTTTATGGCGATGTCCAGGGGGAGCGGACGGTAGCCGAGTTCCCGTTCTTCGCTTTGTCGAAGAAGGCCCATATGACGCCGATGGTGTTCGAAAACGGCGATGCCCGGATCGAGATCAATCCGAGCAAGACCGGCGTTGCCACCATCTATGACAAGGAAATCCTGCTCTATATCGCCAGTTTGATGGCCGAGCGGATGGAGCGCGGCGAACAGGTCGACCGCGTGATGAGTTTCACCGCCAACGATTTGTTTCGCGTGACCAGCACCAACGCCTCGGCGCGGTCCTACACCTCGCTCAAGGCGTCGCTCAACCGCCTGCAGGGCACGCAGATCATCACCAATATCGAAACGGGCGGGGAGGGGTCGGACAGCGCCTTTTCCTGGTTGCTCAAGGCCGACATCAAATATGCCAAGCTGCCGACGGGCGAGCGACGCGTGAAGCGGATCGAGGTGATGGTGTGCGACTGGCTGTATCGCGCGATCCTCGCGGATCGCCGGATCGCGGCCTATCATCTCGACTTCTTCAAGCTCGGGCCGATCGAGCGGCGCCTCTACGAGCTGGCCAAGTTCAATTGCGCCGATGGCGAGGGTTTTGAGGTCGATATGGAAGCGCTGGCGGCGCGCGTTGGCTGTGCAACCGACAAGCGCGGGCTCGAATATTTCAAGAAACACCTGCGCGAGGTCGCCGAGCAGCAATCGCTGCCTGAATATGGGCTGACCTTGGTCGAGGAGAAGCAACCGTCGCCAAGGGGAGGGCGCCCGCGGATCCGGACGCTGGTTCGGTTTTTTGCGTGACAGACGCCAAAACTGGCGCTCGGCGAGGCAAGCGATTCATTGGGTCTATGGTTTTCCCGAAAAAACGGCTGTGGTGCCCCCGATAGCCTTGGCGCGACCCAGCTCTCCGATATAGTCGACCTATGTCGGTCGAGCGATACCGAGCCGCTTCATTTCGCGATAGACGGTTGACCGCCCGATCCCAAGCTGGCGCGCCGCTTCGGCTGGCGACACGCTTGCTGCGATAAGTTTGAGGGCCGCGCTTACCTTGTCGGCGTCAAGCGGTTGCCGTCCCGGCCGTTTCCCCTTCGCCCGCGCGGCAGCGATGCCATCGCGAGTCCGTTCGGAGATCAGCCGACGCTCAAAATGCGCGATCGCCCCGAAAACATGGAAGATCAGCTCGCCGGCTGCGGACGACGTGTCGATCTTCTCCTCCAGGCTGAGCAACGCAATGTCGCGCTCGCGCAGCATTTGCACCGTTGTCAGCAATTCGCCCAGCGAGCGGCCGAGGCGGTCGAGCCGGACGATCGCCAGCGTATCGCCCTTTCGCGCGTATTCCAGCAGCTCGGCCAGCCCCGGCCGATCCATGCTCTTGCCCGACATCACGTCGGTGAACACCCGGATCGCGCCAGCCTGTTCGAGCCGCAGCCGCTGCCCGGCGACATCCTGATCGCCGGTACTGACGCGGGCATATCCCAAAATACCGGCCATCGATCGCGTCTCCCAAACGGTCGTTTTGTGGACGAACGCGCCGGTCCATCGTCGATGTCGCGAAAACCGTCCACAAAATACGTCTCTTTATCCTGCCCCGTCCAGGAACGACAAGTCCGTTTTGGGGACGATATCGGGGGAGGGCGCCTTCGAAAGCGCGCGTCGAAAATCCCTCAAGGGCCAAGTCGGTCCGTGCTGCGCCCGCACCGAGCACACCGCCTTCCCCAAAATGACTTTTCCGTGTGAAAGCACGAATCTTCACGAGGTTTGCCGGGTCAAAGCACGATTCAGCCAGCTTGGCCGCAATCACCCGGCGGCCGATAACCTTCAATGTGGTTCTTCCTGCTGACATCCGCTCGATCGGTTGGCGCGATGGGAAGAACTGCCCAATCGCCGGGACGACGATTGGTCACCATAAGGGGGTTTCCATGACTGGATAAAGGAAACCCGGCACGAAGGCCGGGCATCCCGATAGGCTCTACTCTAACACCCGTCGCCAAACGGGCATCATCGCTCAGAACGATTCGTTAGATATCCTATCCAGACTTCCGTCGCAAGGATGCGCGCTTCGCGCCACGCTTTTCCTTTGCCTGCATGGCCTCCATCAAAAGGGCTGTACGATGGCGACGATGACGGTTGGAGCAGCCTCGCTCCAGGCGCTTGGTGGATTGTGTCTGCGCCGCCCGGCACGATCGGGCGCACCGCAACCCAGCGGTGCCCGGATCCTGCGCGGCAGCGTGGAGGCCGGCACCTTCGAAAAGAGCTTTTTCACGCCACCTGCGCCGGGGGAAACCGACCGTATCTTACGCGCCGCGCGCAAGGCGCTGGACGCGGGGCGCCGCTTGCGGCGCGATGCGCGCGCCGACGGGCGCCAGCTCACGCCGGTTGAACGCGGGCTCGCCTCGCTCACCAATGCGGCGGTGCGCGTGCTGGAGGAATTGCTGACGCTGGCGCGGCTCAACCACGGCCAGGTGTTCCCGACCTATGATTATCTGGCCCAAGCAACCAGCCTCGGCCGCGTGACGGTCGCCCGCGCGCTGCATGTGCTCGACGATGTCGGCTTCATCGTGCGCCAGCGCCGCTTCAAGCGGGTGGCAGGGCAGGGGCCTGGCCCGCGCTATGAGCAGACATCCAATGTCTACCGCACCTTCCTGCCCGAAGCGGTGCTCGCCTATCTACCCCGCTGGATGCGGCCGGCCCCCGTGCCGGTCGACGAAATTCAGCGCCAGGCGGAGCGCATCGAGGAGCATCAGGCGATGCTGTCGCGGCTCAGGTGTCGGGATCTCGCCTTGGAGGTGGCAGGTGGTGCGCTGGGGCAGGCGCTGGCGAAACTGGGGGCAGCGATCGATCGCCGCGAGCGTGAGTTTCAAAATGGTTCGGAAACACTGACGGAATTAATTTGATAATAAGTTCAACGTAGAACTTCACTATGTAGCCTGCTGCCGGTTTGACGGACACCGAGATAAGCTCATTTGGGTCACACGAGCCTCTCGTTCAAACTCGATAGGGCTGAGATAACCCAGCGCCGAGTCACGCTGGGGCGGCGCGATGCTGGTCGTTGTCGCTGCGCGGCCATCATCAATGCCGCCAACGGCAGCTCGATCCGCATATGGTCGCGTATCGCCAACCGACGATCATACGCGTTGCCAGATCAAGCACCGCCGCCAGATAGAGCGAACCCTATGCGGTGACGACTGAGGTGGTGCCGGAAATCTGGACAGGAGGCGAGGCTATCCCTGACGTGAGGGATGGACGGCAATGAAGACGACGCGGAAGCGGTATACAGGCGCGTTCAAGGCCAAAGTGGCGCTGGAGGCGATACGTCCGACAGATTGTGCTGCGCCTGCAGGATCAGCGCCTTGAACATCATCACCGGATCAAACGGCGGGCGTCCCCCCTTGCTGCCATCGCCATAGATCAGCCCCTCAACCAGCCAGGTGCGGAAATAGTCAAAATCTACCGTCTGCTGCAAAACTTCGAGCGGATTGCCATCCTTGCTCAGGGCAGCAAGGTGATCGCCCAAACTGAACAAGGACTTGGGATCCATGACCGGGCTCCATCTTCGCTCCACGCCACTGAATCACCACAACGCACCAAATGCCAACAGTTTTTGCGGGTGTCCAGCTCGAGGTTCCTGACAACATCGTCGACCATTACTGCGAGGCCTGGAACAAGCTCGTCGACAAGCCGTGGCGCATCATGTCCATCGGACAACGCAAATGGGTGCGTCGGTCATGATCAATGGAGGTTGGTAAAACCGGCCAATATCCCACACTTCTGCAAAAGTAGTGCTAGCCTCCTTGTACGGCATTCAAGATCGCCCGGCCATATGCCGTATTCTTGAACCGCTCGGCTGCCTCCCGCGCTTGTGCTTCGGTAATGAACCCCTGGTAAAATGCGATTTCCTCAAGGCAAGCGACCTGGATGCCCTGACGATGTTGTAACGTCCGCACGAATTCACTGGCTTCAAGTAAGCTTTGATGTGTGCCGGTGTCGAGCCAAGCATAGCCGCGGCCCACCTGCTGAACGAACAGCTCGCCCACTTCCAGATAGAGACGGTTTATATCGGTAATTTCAAGCTCGCCGCGCGCCGATGGCTTCAAATCGCGGGCAAACTGGACGACGCGATTGTCGTAAAAATACAGGCCTGTCACGGCATGGTGCGATTTTGGCTTTAAGGGTTTTTCCTCAATGCTGACGGCACGGCCGCCCTCGCCGAATTCGACCACACCATAGCGTTCCGGGTCTTCGACCCGATAAGAAAATATCGTCGCGCCGCGGGTACGGGCGACGGCGCGGGTAAGCAGTTCCGTCAGCTTTGCACCAAAAAAGATGTTGTCGCCTAATACGAGCGCGACATTGTCATCGCCAATAAAATCGGCACCGATTGTGAAGGCCTGGGCGAGGCCGTCAGGACTGGGCTGCTCGGCATAGCTGATTGTCAGGCCAAGCGCCGCCCCCGTGCCAAACAGTCGCTGGTAATTGCCGAGATATTCGGGACTGGAGATGATCAGCACATCACGAATACCCGCCAGCATCAAAACTGAAAGCGGATAGTAGATCATCGGTTTGTCGTAGATCGGTAGCAATTGCTTGTTCACGACCAGCGTCGCTGGTTGCAACCGCGTGCCCGAACCACCCGCCAAAATGATGCCCTTCATGCTCTTGCTCCGATCATTTCGCCGAGAATATCGACGATCATATTGCGCGAAAGCAGCGCATCGTGCGCACCGGGCTTGCTCCTCCCGATATGCTCACGCCGATAGCCCGCGGCGATGGTCCGCTTGGTGTTCGGCAACAATCGTCTCCCACCAATCCCGATTATCGAGATACCATTTGACTGTCTTGCGTATGCCGCTGTCGAAGGTTTCTCGCGGGGTCCAGCCGAGTTCGTCACGGATCCGGCTGGCGTTGATCGCATATCGTTTATCGTGGCCTGGCCGATCGGTGACATAGGCGATCTGCTCTGCGTAAAGCTTGCCATCGGCGCGTGGCTGAAATTCATCGAGGATCGCGCAAAGGGTAGTCACCACTTCGATATTTTGTTTTTCGGTGTTGCCGCCCACATTGTAGGTCCGTCCCGGCATGCCGTGTTCGAACACCGCCTGCAGCGCACGGACATGGTCCTCGACATAGAGCCAGTCGCGCACTTGATGGCCTTTGCCGTAGACAGGCAGCGGAGCCCCAGCGAGCGCCTTGACGATCATCAACGGAATGAGCTTTTCGGGAAAGTGATAAGGCCCGTAATTGTTCGAGCAATTGGTGATGAGGACTGGCAGGCCATAGGTATGTCCCCAGGCACTGACCAGATGATCTGCCCCGGCTTTCGACGCCGAATAAGGCGAACGCGGGTCATAGGGCGTTTCCTCGGTAAACAGGCCGGTATCGCCAAGGGAACCATAGACCTCGTCAGTCGAGATATGATGGAAGCGGAACGCCGCTTTGGCGTTGTCGTCCAGCCCAAGCCAATATGCCCGCGCCTCGGCCAGTATCGTATAGGTTCCAACCAAGTTGGTTTGGATGAAGGCACCGGGCCCATCGATCGAGCGATCGACATGACTTTCCGCCGCCAGATGGGTGATCACCTCCGGCTGAAACGCGATAATGGCCGCTCGCACGGATTCGGCATCGCAGATGTCGCCCTGAACGAAGCGGTAGCGGTTAGATGCGGAAACCCGCTCCACTGTCGAAAGCGTCCCCGCATAGGTCAATTTGTCGAAATTGAGCACCTCGTGTGGGCTGTGTTCGATCAAATGACGTATCAAGGCTGAGCCGATAAACCCGGCCCCGCCGGTGACGAAGATGCGCATCGAGGGTATTCCTTCAGGCAAACGGACCACATCGACAATTCACCGCAAATGACGTGCTCCCCTGATTGTTACCAGTCAGAGGTAGAGTCTCGCTCCTTCATGATGGGTGTTTGATTGGATGGCAACGTGTCTGAGGGCATGCCCCCAGACACGTTGGCCGCCGATCTCGGCGGGGGTTTTCCGCCCAGTTTGGAATGTTGCCGGACCGTGTTGTAGTCCTGCCGCCATGCTGCCAGGACGGACCTGGCATGGGCCAGCGATGTGAATAGTGTTTCGTTCAGGCATTCGTCCCGCAGGCGGCCGTTGAAGCTTTCGACGAAGCCGTTCTGCATCGGCTTGCCCGGCGCGATATAGTGCCATTCGACCTGGCTTTCCTGCGACCAACGCAGGATCGCTGATGAGGTCAGTTCGGTGCCATTGTCGCTGACAACCGTGTGCGGCTTGCCACGCATCGTGATCAGGTTGCTCAACTCCCTGGCCACCCTTGCGCCCGACAGCGATGTGTCGACCACCAGCGCCAGGCACTCGCGCGAGAAGTCATCCACCACGCACAAAATGCGGAAGCGGCGGCCGCAGACCAGGCTGTCGGAGACAAAGTCGAGGCTCCAACGCTGGTTCGGGCCCTGCGGCAGTGTCATCGGCGCGCGGGTCCCCAACGCCCGCTTGCGGCCACCACAGCGACGGACATGCAGCCCTTCTTCGCGATAAATACGCAGCAGTTTCTTGTGGTTCGGCACCATGCCCTCCCGCGCCAGCAGATAGCCAAGGCGGCGATATCCGAACCGGTGCCGCTCGCCCGCCAGTTCACGCAGCCGCTGACGCAAAGGCGCGTCATCGGCCCGCGTCTGCGGTGAGGTCGGCTATCCAGCGTCGATCCGGGTGGACCAAGGGAGCGAGTTCGTCTCCCGCGACCTCGACCTGTGGGCGTACATGAAGGGCGTCACGCTGGACTTTTCGCGGCCTGGCACGCCGACGGACAACGCGTTCATCGAAAGCTTCAACAGAAAGTTCCGGGCGGAGTGCCTGAACCAGCACTGGTTCATGAGCCTCGACGACGCGGTCGGAAAATGCGAGAGTTGGCGCAGAGACTATAACGAGGTGCGACCACATAGCGCGATCGGCAACAAGCCGCCGATATCGCTGGTGAACCGGCCAGCCGGGTGGTCCAAGATCGGGTAGCAGCTCACGAGCATAATCCACTAACAATCAACCCGGTCCACTCGACGGGGGCAGGTCATCTCAGCGCTGATATTCGAATCACTGAAATCCGAGGGGCTAGAAAATACTCGCGAAGCCCCACGCCTTTACGCTAACCGCTTTTTACGAGACGGCAGACCTGATCGGGATTGGCATGTCTGCGCCAAAAAAATGAAGGGCCATTATGACGAAGAAGGTTGCGCTTATCACCGGTATCACCGGGCAGGACGGTGCGTATCTCGCTGAACTGCTGCTGTCGAAGGGATACGACGTCCACGGTGTCAAGCGCCGTTCGTCCTCGTTCAACACGGGCCGTATCGAGAATATTTATCAGGATCCCCATGAGAAGGATGCCCGGTTCCATCTCCATTATGGCGATCTGACCGATTCTACCAACCTGATCCGCCTCGTGCAGCAGGTACAGCCGACCGAAATCTACAACCTCGCCGCGCAAAGCCACGTGCAGGTCAGCTTTGAGACGCCGGAATATACTGCCAACGCCGATGCGATTGGAACGTTGCGGCTGCTCGAGGCGATTCGGATCCTCGGCATGGAAAAGACGGTTCGCTTCTATCAGGCCTCCACCTCGGAACTGTACGGGTTAGTGCAGGAAGTGCCGCAGAAAGAAACCACGCCTTTTTACCCCCGCTCGCCGTACGGCGTGGCCAAGCTCTATGGCTACTGGATCGTGGTGAACTACCGCGAAGCCTATGGGATGCATGCGTCGAACGGTATCCTGTTCAACCATGAAAGCCCCTTGCGCGGCGAGACGTTCGTGACTCGCAAGATCACGCGGGCCGCAGCTGCGATCAAGCTGGGCCGCCAGGACAAGTTGTGGCTCGGCAACCTGGACGCACAGCGGGATTGGGGGCACGCACGCGAATATGTCCGCGGCATGTGGATGATGATGCAGCAGGATACGCCGGACGATTACGTTCTGGCGACCGGCGAGACGACGCGGGTGCGCACCTTCGTGGAATGGGCGTTCGAGGATGTAGGCATCACACTGCGCTGGGAAGGCGAAGGTGAGAACGAGAAGGGCTATTGCGTGGAAACCGGGCGCTGCCTGGTAGAGGTCGATCCGCGCTATTTTCGTCCGACCGAAGTCGAATTGCTGATCGGTGATCCGACTAAGGCCAAGCAAAAACTGGGATGGACGCACGATACCAGCCCGCGCGACTTGGCGCGCGAGATGGTCGAGGCCGATCTTCTCTTGATGCGCGACGCTCCGATCGCCAAGGGTGTCTGACATGGTCGATGAACATCACAGTTCGGCGAGCAAGCGGATATTCGTTGCAGGGCACCGCGGTATGGTTGGCAGGGCGATCGCCCGCAAACTGGGAGAGCGCGGCACCACTGTGGTGACGCGCACCCACGCTGAACTGGACCTAACCGACCAGCATGCGGTGCGTGATTTTTTCGCGACCGAAGCGCTGGACGGAGTTGTCCTAGCGGCGGCCAAGGTAGGCGGCATCCACGCGAACAACACCTATCCAGCCGACTTCATTTACGAAAACCTGATGATCGAATGTAATGTCATTCATCAGGCTTTCGCGAATGGGGTCCGCCAGTTGCTGTTCCTGGGATCGTCGTGCATCTATCCGCGCGCGGTTGGGCAGCCCATGCCTGAGGATGCGCTGCTGACAGGCATCCTCGAGCCCACGAACGAGCCTTACGCGGTCGCCAAGATCGCGGGAATCAAGCTGTGCGAAAGCTACAACCGTCAGCATGGTACCGACTATCGCAGTGTTATGCCGACCAATCTCTATGGCCCAGGGGATAACTTTCATCCGGAAAACAGCCATGTGATGCCGGCACTGATCCGGCGCTTTCACGAGGCGGTCGAGGCCAGGGCCAAGCAGGTGGTCATTTGGGGGTCAGGTAAGCCGTACCGCGAATTCCTGCACGTCGACGACATGGCCGAGGCATCGCTGTTCGTTCTGGAGCTGCCGCTCGAGCAGTATCAGGCGAACACCGAACCGATGCTCAGCCATATCAATGTCGGCTATGGCGAGGACGTGACTATCGCCGATCTGGCGCGATTGGTGGCACAGGTGACCGGCTTTGAGGGCGAGATCGTGTTTGACACGACCAAGCCCGACGGCACGATGCGCAAGCTGATGGACTCGAGCCGGCTTGAAGCGATGGGCTGGAAACCATCGGTCGCTCTCGCCGACGGAGTAGGGGAAACTTACCGATGGTTCCTTAATCATGTGGTGTCGGCAGAGCGCTGAATTATGCGGTACCAGGTATGAAAGGCCCGCTAGGCGAAAACCGCTAATGGGCTTATAAACCCGATAATATATCCCGTCCTTTCCCTTGCCCTGCTCATGTCTGCCGCCTGTCTCGTATCAGATTGCGGGCGGCGCCAATGGAGAGGCTGCTTTTACGATGCCTGTGGGGAAGCGTCCGCAATATGCGCTTCCCATCTTCAGTGGTCAGGATAGCGGCCAGATCAACCCAGACGGCACGCTGGTAGTTAACAGCGGTTCTGGTGCCTTCGCCGGCACCGTTCGCTGCTTTCCGTACGCGAAGTGAGGTAGAGCGATGGCTGCCGACAAAGAATATCCGTTTGCTGCCTTGCTAAAGCGGGTTGATCGTCCCGACGATCTGGGTCCCCCACCTGACCCGTGGCAGGACGCAGCGCCTCCGCGGAAAAAAGCAAACGGGCTTAATGTGACGCTTTGCGGTCTTGGTCTGCGATCCAAGACTCCACGTCCTTGGCATGAAAATGAGATTGCGCGACGCCATCTTCGCCCCAGAACTTAGCATCCACAGCGCGCGTATCGCCAACGATGCGCGCCGGTCCGCCACGAACGATAGCGTAATCAGGCACGTCATGAGTGACGATCGACCCACCGGAGACAACACAGCCTTTGCCAATGGTGATGTTCGGCAAGATCATAGCGCCAGAGCAGATGACCGTGTACTCGCCAATGGTCACGGGGCCCCGGACATATCCAATCCTTTCTTCTGCGGGTACGGCAATATAGTGTTGGCCGTGCAATCGGCCGGCATTGTGGCTGCTGTGGGTAAAGAGGTGGACTCCAAAAGCGATCTGTACTCCGTCGCCGATCGTCACCCCATTACTCCCATCGACGATCGAGTTGTGGCCTACCCAAACGTGGTCGCCCATCGCAATCTTAGATCTGTCGATAAGGGCGGCAGTGGAGCTGATCCGTGTATGCTTGCGGAACAACCCGCTTGGTTTGTCCTTGTAGCCGTAGACCATGTAAGGGCGATGCAGCCAAGACATGCCGCGCATGATCAGCGAGATCACAGAACCGAGCGGCGACATATAAATTTGGCGTAACATGCTATTCCCTTAATGTCGGCAAACATGATGCCTCAGAACGGCGGAATCGGCAACGTCCGTCCATAAGCCTTCTGACCCACAAGAGAGGGCAAGCGACGCTGAGACGTCTATGCTTCGCATCCGGGTGACGCGGATCTGCCCACCGCTGGCTTGAGCCGCACGCAAAGGCTTATCACCAAAGGCCAGAAAATTGTCCAAGCGAAGTCTGACAAAGTATCGTTCGTCCAACCGCCATTGCTGATATAGTCTAATATTTCGTTCCCAACCTCAAGCCACAGACGAGGGCCGCACTCCGCTAATCTACGCCGCGAGTTGCGCCAATTGTTCTGACGACGGACAAGGTCGCCTCGAATCGCCTCCAGAGCCACCTTGGCCTTGAACTCACCCCTATACCGCTTCCGCGTCGTCTTCATTGCCGTCAATCCCTCACGTCAGGGATAGCTTAGCCTCCTGTCCAGATTTCCGGCACCACCTCAGGCAGATCACGCCAACCAAAATCATTCCTGCCGGAGAATGCCCAGACTGGAGTGATAACGCATCCCAAGGAAAGCAGCAGCGCGAAATGGTTGCGGTTGGCAAGGTTGCAGCTGACCTGTCCTGGGGAGTCGTTGATGAAGAGGTTGTCGAAGCCAGAGCCGGAAAACTGGAGCAGCCCCAGCATCGCTGCCGCAGTCACCATCCCCAGGACCATTGCTGGAAGCTACTCGACTTCACGTTCGTCGAGTCCAGCGATGAGCAGCAGCACTGCAAAGGGAACGACCAGTGATCCGGTGGCATTAACCGCCGCACCTGGCACGATCGCGATCGGTCGCCACACGTTGGCCACGCCGCCCAGATCGTTGGCCCCGGCCAGTTCGGATCGGCCGGGCAACAACTGCCAAACAGCGGGCGGCAATGGTATAAGTTGTACAAGCACCAAAATCAGCGCAGCGGAGAGTATCCACAATGCCGGACGAACCCGGGTTATCGATGGGCGGACACCAAAAAAAGGCGACCACGACGATAGCGATCCACGCGGCAATTCGGACCACCGCCTGCCCCAGAACATCAGCCCGTGACACACCGCCCCGCCAGCCAGATCGTCACAAGCAGCCCGATTAGCACGATGGCGTTCAAGCTTACATGTGGTATGTAGATGGATCGTACCGATACTGACATGCCAATTGCCGGTTCAAAGTCTGCGTGTGTGGCGCGCTAACCTGACGCAAGGTGCCAGCCTTAGCGGATCGTTCGGTTTCGCATAAGCTTTATGTCGCTAATACATCCACCAATCGAAAAGCCGGCACCCGATGCCCAGCACGGCCGCTACCCAATTGCTCCGGAACGACATTTTCATGCCCGACCTAGATGCCCGCTCTACTCCGCCACGGTTGATGTCGCGTCGCGACCTGCTGCGACAGGCCTCCATCATGGCGATGATATGGGGCCTGCCCACTGCAGCCTGTGCTCGGGCGGCGGCAAATGTGAGCCTGTTCGTCGATATCGCGACGATGTCACCGCCTTCCGGTGTGACGACGATCGTGACGGAAGGCTGGTCGCAAAAGGGGGTCGGCAGCGGGCGCTATGTCTTCGATCCACGGGTCGACCAGGCTTGGGTCCAACGTTTTCCGCGATCCTCGGCGGTTACCGTCGATGGACGCGGCTTCCGACTTGACCAAGTCGGCGGCAATGTCAGGCAATATGGCGCCGTCGGCGACGACCGGCAAGACGATACGGCTGCTATCAACGAGGCGCTGTCGCGCGGCGGCACGGTCGTCCTGCCGGGTCCGGCGACCTACCGCGTCACCGGGTGCCTGCTCATGCCGGTCGACGCGACCCGGCTCCAGTTCGAGGCATCGGTGACGCTCCATACCAGCGCCTGGCAATTTCGCGGTAGTCAGATTCCGTTTGGCAACGCCATTCACGTCACCGGCGACGATTGCGAGATCACCGGCGCGGGGCCAAGTTCGATCATTCGCAACGATCGAAGCGATGCGAACGGTATCGGCTTTCTGCACTGTGGCGGGGGGCGCGTCGCCAGTCTGTCGCTCCAGGGCGGCAAGGACCGATTGTCGGCTATCACCGACGACACGTTTCAGTCCGGCATATCCATCGTCAACGATCCCGCCAGCAACCGGCGCGGGCGGACCAGTCGCACGATCGTCGAGGACTGTATGATCACCGACTGGATGCAATATGGCATTAACCTATACGGCGCATTGGTGCGCGACGTTGTCCTGCGCCGTAACACGATCACCCAAAATGGCCGGAAGGGCGACCGGGAATCGGTCGGCAGCGGCATCGCGATCACCCGCGGCGTCGGTCCGATCGAGGTCGAGGACAACACGATCACCCGCAACAAGGGGTGCGGCATATTCATCAGTTCGGCGGGCGTTCAGATCGAACGGGTCGTCATCGTCAACAACGAGATCGCCTATAACGGGCTCGACGGCGTCTGTTGCAGCGAAGAGCGAAATTTCGGCGCAGTCGCGACAATCGGCGTGCGTGGGGTGACGTTAAGCAAGAACAGGATCGAAAACAATGGAGCCACGGGCGTACGCGCGGGAACTTATGACGGCGTGGGCTCGATCACCGGGCTTTCCATTCTCGACAATCGTATTGCCAATAACCGGAAGTCGGGCCTGTTGTTACAGGCCAATGCCGATCCGGCACGAGGCGTCGATGCGACCGTCAGCGGCAATCAGTTCATCGCTAATAGCGATTACGGCATCGCAGTCGGGTTGAATCGGATCGGCCTGCGTCATGATGGCAACCGCTTCGATCGCAATCGCCTTGGCGATAGTGTCGATCACCGGAGCGGAACGGCACGCCGTTTGATCGATCGCTGATTTTCGGGACTGTTCCCCGCCCCTCAGGTTCTTTATGGGGTCGATCATGACGACGACACAATTGCCCTTCCTCCCCTATGCTCTCCCCGATATTGGGGGGGCCGAACAGGCCGCTGTCGGCCAGGCGATGGCCAGCGGATGGGTCACTACCGGCCCCAACGCCCGTGCATTTGAACAGGAATTCGCAAGCTATCTGGGTGGCGACGTTACCGCACTGGCGGTCAGTTCGGCAACCGCAGGGCTACATCTTGCGGTGGAAGCGATCGGCATCGCGCCAGGCGACGAAGTGATCGTTCCCACCCTTACCTTTACCGCCACGGCTGAGGTCGTGCGCTACATGGGCGCCGATCCGATCGTCGCCGACATCGATCCGGCAACGCTCAATATCGACCCGGCCGACATCGAACGCCGCATCACCGAGCGTACCAAAGCGATCATCGTCGTCCATTACGGCGGTCTAGCATGTGACATGGATGCGATCCTGGACATCGCCCGTCGGCATGACCTGCGCGTGATCGAGGATGCGGCGCACGCATTTCCGACAATGTATCGGGGTGCCCTAGTCGGCACGCTGGCGTCCGACATCACTGTGTTCAGCTTCTATGCGAACAAGACAATGACGACCGGCGAAGGCGGCATGGTTGTCACCCGCGATCCCGCACTGGCAGAGCGGATACGGGTCATGCGCCTGCACGGAATAAATCGCGACGCCTTTGACCGTTTTCAATCGAAGACGCCAGCATGGTATTATGAGGTCGTCGCACCAGGATATAAGTATAACCTGAACGACATGTCCGCTGCACTTGGACGAGTTCAGCTTACCCGAATCGATTCCTTTGCAGAACGCCGCGATGTGCTGGCTCGCCGGTATCATGACGCCTTTGCTAAACTGCCGATCACCGATGCACCCCGACCGGCACAGGGCGACACCCATGCCTGGCACATCTATGCCATTCGCCTCACGGTGGAAGAGGGCGACCTTGACACTCGCGCCCGGTTCATCGAAGCGCTCAGCGCAGCGGGGATCGGTACAAGTGTGCACTATATTCCATTGCACCGTCAGCCATACTGGCGGGACACTTATGGTTTGACGGCGAGGAACTATCCGCACGCGGACCGCGCCTATCACGGTCTGGTCAGCCTGCCGCTGTACACTTTGATGAGCGATGCAGATCAAGATCGAGTCATCGAAGCTGTCAAGGGCGCGTTGGCATAAGCTGTGCTGAGCTTCCTATTCCTATTTCTGTCGATTGCGATCGTCATCGGACAGGTAAGTCTCGACCGGCGCGCGACGGCATTGTCCCCACATATCCTTTTTCAAGTCTATTTCATCATCCAACTGCCTCTGAACCTGTTTCTGGGAGCAAATTACTACCTTCCTCGCTTCGAAGCATTATCACCATTGACGTCGACCGCCGACATTCTTTGGCTTGGCGGCTTTATGATCATGGCACAAGTTATCTTTGTCTTTGTGATGTATTCGATCGGTGCACGTCCGGTCGTCGGGCCTCCCCCAAAACCGGTGGTCTGGCCGCGAACGCGCGTCAACCTGATCTGTGCTGGCATTTTTCTGCTCGGTTATGCCGCCTTTTTAGGGCTGGTCATCATTAATGGCGGCTTTGCGGCATTTGCGGAAACGCGCGAGGCATGGCGAACTGCGGGAGTTGGGGGACAGGGATGGGTTCTCTTTCCAGCCACGACCATGCTGGCGATCGGCATGTGTGCGACCTTACTCAACAATATCAACCAATTTAGCGGTCGGGCCGGAGCGGCGAAGATTATCATTATATGTCTTATTGCTACTTTCCCGGCTAGTCAGTTGGGTTTTCGAGCATTGATTTTTCTCCCGTTACTACAGGCCGTCTTCTTTTATCATTCCTATGTTCGTCCGATATCGGGGAAATACATCGTCATCGGTTCAATCTTGCTGATGATCGCATTCACCCTGTACGGTATCCAGCGTGAAATTCCTTACGCTTCGAATTACGGCAGCTATCTTGAATATCTAAATTATATTACGCTAACCCGCCCCGATATCACGTACACTGTTGCATTGCGGTCAATGGGGGCCGATATCGTCCAACAGACGATATACCATATGCAAACTTTCGGTCACTATATTCTGTTCTTTCCAATTTTTGTCGAAGCGTTGACAATCGCTGTGCCGTCTTCGTTGTGGCCCGGAAAACCACAACCTTTGTCAGTACAATTCTCACATGACATATTCGGCATAGAGGGTGGCGTGTCACCGACCATTCTTGGCGAGGGGTATTGGCATGGGGGCGTCCTGGGCATCATTGCTCTGATGATGCTTGCCGGTCTTCTTCATGCCTATTTCCGATCGCTTCAGCAGCGTAGCAAAACAAGCGCATCCAGCGCGTTGCTTATGCTCTCGCTCTATCCATCGCTCATAATGATGGCCGAGGCGTTTCAGGGATATTTCAACGGTATCGTCCTAATCTGCATCGCTAACTGGCTATTCCGCCGTGCGATCGGTGCAAAGTCCTTGCCATCGTCCGATACCGGTAACGCCGTCCCCCATGATACTGCGGCCTGATCGGTCGGCCACCGCTGCATCGTCGCCACCCGCACCAACGTTCGTCCAGGACAATCGCCATGCTCCCGCTTGTGATCTGCGCTGGCCCCAGGGCCTTGCCCACGACCGCCGTCGCGTCCCATTATTATGCGGCGGATGGCATTCTGCCGATCGTGGTTCGCCCTGCCGCCTGCACGGATCATGACTCAGATTTCGCGGCCGGCACGCGCTGTATCGACGACGAGGCGCTGGATGGCGTGGAAGAGGTTAGCGCCTATCTGCGTGCACATCGCGATCGATTGGCCAGCTTCAACCGGGCTCCGGGCTGGTTCCTGCAACAGTTCATAAAACTGTCTGCCGTGGCGACTCTGAATACCGATTATGTCTTCATTGTCGATGGCGATACGATCTTTTCGCACCGGCTGTTGCGCGACGTATTGACCCAGCCATTGATCCTGACAACAGGCGAGCGATATGAGAATTACGACCGGCTTCTGATCGCGCTGGGGCTTACGCCACCCGAACTGAGTTGCGTAGCGAACGGCAACGTTTTCCCCAGCGATTCGCTGTTGCGGCGGTTGGCGACGCCCGAGGGCTTCGTGTCCATTCTGGAAGATCACATATTCCCATCGAACGGGATGCTCGATTTCTCGGAATATCAGATAACCGGCAGCCTGCTGCAATCGCGCCTGGCAATGCGCCGTATTAAGATGTTCCGCCGCTTCGACCTGCTGATTCATGGTCTCGACGATATTCCGGCGGGGTTTGTGGAGCGCGCGTTGCGGCGGTACGATGCCGTCGCGATCGAGGCCAATCATCTCCGCTCGCCCGCAAGGCGGATCGCCGCCCGGATATTTTATGGTATCGGACGCAGCTGGTGAATCAAATCCATTCCACAAGCGATCAGGCAGCATCATGACCAACACGCGACGCGGTCGTAACGTCGTCGTGCGTACGCACGGCGGACTGGGCAACCAGATCTTTCAAATCCTCTACGCGCGGCTGCTGGCGGATGGACGTGACCCCGAACTGGTCCACGATGCCAATTATCCCCATGCTTTTGGCTTGAGCACGACATTTGCCGATCATCCGCAACCGTCGCCCGTCGCCCGGCTGATATCGCGCGTTCGCGTGCCCAAGTTACTTGAGCGGGCCCGCCTGTCGGCACGTGGCACGGTCACCATCGGCGGCACGACGTTCGTCGATGCCTATTTCCAAGGCACGCATTTCTACAGCCCCTTCGGACGCGAAGCGATCCGTCGCGAGATCGACCGTATCCGGGGTGAACTGAACGTGCGCCCCAACGAGATCGAGGGCGACGAGCTGCACCACATCCGACTGGGCGACTTCTTCAACGACGAACAGTCGCAGCGCACCTATCTGGCGGAGCGTTTCAAGGAATTGCCCGCCGGGGCGTTCATCATAACCAACCGCGAAGACCTCGTGGAAGAGGCGATCCGTGGCCCCGAGCTGGCCGGAAACAATCTTTCGCTCGTTTCCAGCGCCTCGGCGTCCGCGGACGAAACTCTGCGACTGATGAGCGGGTATCGCACCATCGTCTCGAACGACAGCACGCTAGCATTCTGGGCCGCATGCCTGGCTGGCCGTCGCCTAGTCACGCCCAGTCCGTTGCTCAACGCCTTGTTCGACCAGCTTCGCGCAGCAGGCTGAACCAAGACATGTGGTCACGGGCCTTTCGTCTGCTGATGATCACCGGCTGCGGCGTTGGCGGAAGCCTTGTCAATTTCGCGGCGCAAGCGATCATCGCGTCCCGGTTCGGTGCCGGACAGAATGTCGACACCTATGTATTTTCACTGGGGTTGCCGACGTTCCTGGCCGGACTGCTGGCAACCTGCGTCAGCTATATCGCGGTCCCGGAGATTGCACGCGTCGCCGACGATCCCGAGCGCGAACGCCAGGTGTCGGGCCGGTTTCTGGGCGGAATCCTTCTCTTGGCGGTGGCGATGGCGCTTGGCGCGGTCCCCGCGCTTTTCCTCCAGCCCACGCTGTTGTTACCCCCCGGCTCAACCATCCGGGACCAGCCGCTGTTGCCGTTGCTGATCACGCTGGCGTGGACGACCGGCGGTGTCCAGATCGTCAACGCACTGCTGATCGCGCGCCTCAACGCGGTAGGTCGCCAGATTACCGCGGCGATGCTGTCGTTACCGCCGGGCATCGTCTCCATCCTCGTACTGTTGACGGTTCCCGTCCGGGCCATATCCATCGTGGCTGTCGGCGTGCTGGTTGGCACGATGGTCGTGACGCTGATCGGCTGGGGGGTGCAGCGCGGTCACTTCGCTTGGCATCGGGGGTCACAACCCGGCGGAGCGGCGACCGTCGCCATCCGATCCTCGGCCTGGCTGTCGGTGGTCGCGCTGACATGCTTCTCCAGCTATGCCGTCATCGACTCCTTCTGGGCACCGCGTACCGGACAAGGTGCGCTTGCATCGTTGGGTTATGCACAGCGGATTCTGATCGGTGCCGGTAACCTCGTCATCCTGGGCCCCTCGGCGATCGCCGTGCCGATGCTGGCACGGATCGCAGCGCATGGTGACGTCGCACAGTTCCGGCGGACCCTGGCGCTGATCGTCCTAGGCATCGGCAGCGGCGCGGGGCTGATCGCGCTCGGCATCTTCGGCTTTTCCGGCAAGATTGTCTCGCTGCTGTTCCAGCGGGGGGCCTTCGATGCCGACGCCGCCCGGCAGGTCGCATCCGCCCTGGCGCATCTCGCGCCGGGTATGGCGGCCATGTTGATCGGGGTCATGCTCATGCGGGCGATCTTCTGCATCCCGGACAGTTTTCGCCATGCTGCGGCGCTTGGCCTGGGGTGGTCTGTTCTTTATTTCGCCTTGTCAGGACTGTTCGCCCGACGGGGCGTGACCGGCATCGCCGACGCCTATAGCCTAGCTTGGGCTATGACGGCGGGGGGCGGATCAGTCATCTTGTGGCAACGGGCCGGCACCTTACACGGCGCGGGCCGAACGAAGACATCATCATGTTAAAACGGTTAATCGATGTGACGGCCAGCGCCATCGTACTGCTGGTCACCCTGCCCTTTCTAGTGGCGGCCGCGCTTGCGGTACGTTTCAGCTCGCCAGGTCCGATCCTGTTTCGGCAACCTCGGGTCGGGCGTAACGGGCGCGTATTCGAAATTTTGAAGTTCCGGACGATGCGTGTGGCCCAGGACACGACCAATGCGATCACGGTCGGGCGCGATCCGCGGATCACGCCGGTCGGCCACTTCTTGCGCCAGAGTAAGATCGACGAGCTGCCGCAACTGGTGAACGTGTTGCGCGGCGATATGAGCCTGGTCGGCCCGCGCCCCGAAGTGCCGCATTATGTCGCGCTCTATCCCGACGACCTGCGTCGCCGCATCCTGTCGGTCCGTCCCGGTATTACCGACCGGGCCTCGATCAAATATCGCAATGAGGCCGAATTGCTCGTCCGCCAGCCCGATCCCGATGCTTATTATCGCTCGGTCATCATGCCCGACAAATTGCAGATCGCGGCGCACTATGCCGATCGCGTCTCGGTCGCCGAGGATATTAGAGTCATCCTGGATACGCTGAAGGCGGTGATCCGGCCGGAGCCTATCCATTGAGCGGCCCCGTCATGGATGGTCGGCCACTCGATATCTGGATCGTCAATCCCTACGGCACCCTGCCCAGCGAAGGATGGCGGGAATATCGCAGCAGCATGCTGGCGCGGGCGCTAGCCGCGCGTGGCCATCGCCCGACCTGGTTCCTGTCGAACTTCGAGCATCGTTCGAAATCCTTTCGCCAGCAAGTGCACGCGGATCCGGCATTGCCCGGCGTGGCGATCCATTGCCTTCCTGCGCAGCCTTATGTGCGCAACATCTCGTTCGGCCGGATCAGGTACGAGCAATCCTTCGGCCGGGCGTTCGCCACGGCCAGTCGGACTCTGTCCAAGCCGGATGTCATCGTTCTGGCCGAGCCGTCGCTGTTCTTCAGCGGACCGGTGCGGCGCTATGCGCGCAAAAACGGCATTCCGCTGATCGTCGACATCCTCGACCTGTGGCCCGAGATGTTTGCGGTCGCCGCGCCAAAGCTGTTGCGCCCGTTGGTGCCCCCCTTGCTGGCACCGCTCTATGCCCGTCGGCGCAAGCTTCTGCGCAAGGCGACCGGCGTCGTCGGCTGTACGGCGGGTTATGCCGATGTGGCACGGGCGGTGACGAGCTGCCCGGTCGACACCTTCTATCTCGGTGTCGATGTCGCCGACGTTCGTCGCACGATGCGGGAAATTCCCGATGCCCGGCGCCTGCCGCCCTTTGACGGGCTGACCTGCGTCTATGCGGGCACGTTAGGCGATGCATATGACATTCCTAGCTTGGCCGCATCGGTCGAAGCCCTGGCCCCGCTGGGTCGCGTGCGGATTGTAGTGGCGGGGGACGGCCCGGAACGACCAAGAATTGAACAACTCGCGCGGGCCTATCCGGAAACGCTAGTCTTCCTGGGCAAGGTCGCTCCGCACGAACTTGGCCCGATCTATGCTCAGGCCCAGATCGGCCTGTGTTCCTATGCGCTGGGGTCGATGGTCGAGATGCCGGTCAAACTGTTTGACTATCTGGCCGCCGGTCTGGGCTTCGTTACGTCCCTCGATGGCGAAATCGACATGCTGATCGCCGAAGGTGCCGGCATTTATTGCCAAGCCGGCCACCCGGATATCCTGGCTAAACAGCTGACCGAGCTTGCAAACGACCCTGGCCGCGTCAAGCAAATGCAGCACGTATCACGATTGCTGGGCGAACGATTCGACAACCGGCAACAGCATGATAATTATTCGAAATTTATCGAACGATTGGTATCGTAGCCTTGGCGCAGGCATGAAGGGTCACCCCATATCTCGAACAATATATAGACAGTCCTTCATGCGCACTGAGGTGGTGGCGGTTTTCTGGACAGGGGGCTTAGCTGGACACCCGCAAAAACCGGCTGATGTGATAGGTATCAGTCGAGAGGCGGTGGCATTGGAGCTTTCGGTGTCCATGAGGTCGGTGTTTTGGCCATTTCCGGTCTTTGTATCCGGCGATTTCGGTCATTCTCCGGGATTTTGGGCAGATTCAGGCTATGGTTGCCCGGCGTTCGTGGAAGATCAGCCTGTTAAAATTGTAGGCGAGGTTGCAAAGGGTCAGCTTTGCCTCGGCGCGGGCGAGGCCGATGGTGCGGATGAACAGCCAGAACCTGCCCTTCTGATGCGCGAAGACATGCTCGATGTAGGCGCGGATCGAAAATTTGGCGGCATT
>NZ_JAGINH010000004.1:0-48679 GCF_017875905.1 Sphingomonas sp. PL20
CTACAATCGCTGGAAACGGTGGGGTGAGATGGGTGTGTTCCTCCGCATGATGGAAGGTCTGGCTGCCGCTGATGCCGACCCAAAGACCGTCATGATCGACGCGACGTATCTGAAGGCGCACCGCACGGCATCGAGCCTGCGGGTTAAAACGTATGGCTCGCCCCGTCGGCAAGCGGTTTGTGTCTGATGTTCTGAGCAGTCTGCGAAAACGTATCCGGCCTTTCGACGCGAGGTCGTTGGCCAAGATGGAGATCCGCGCGTCCTGGTCCTCATAAAGGGGCCGGCATCGAGTGCCATTTTAAGCCATAGGGTTCCAGGTCACCGGTCGACTGTCAGGCCATCTTTCACTTACCTCCCGCAGACATCATCCAGCCGGTGCAAGGTGCATCGGCTGATCTCGTTCACGCCGCTTGTGCGGCTGGATCGTAAGTACGCTCATGACGCAGCAGCGCCCAGACGATGCGCGCCATCTTGGCCGCTAGCGCCACCACGACGGTGTTGTGATGGGAACGCGACAAAAGGCCGCGTAGCCAGGCGCCAAGTCGTGTGTCGCTCTTGCTCATCGTCGGTAGTGATGCCCGGGCACCCTGGATCAGGTTTTTCCGCAGATAGCGGCTTCCGCGCTTGGTAATGCCGAGCAATCGCGGTTTACCCCCGGTCGTTGCTTGACGCGGCACGAGCCCAAGCCACGCGGCAAGATCCCTGCCCCGTCCGAATGTTCGAGCGTCGCCAACTGCAGCTACCAGCGCCGTCGCGTTCAGCGCGCCGATACCAGGAATAGTCAGGAGGCGCCGCGTTCGCTCATCCGAGCGGGCAGCCTCGGTAAACTCGGCATTGAGATCTGCGATCCGGTCATCAAGGGCAATCCAGCGCAGACGCATATCACTGACGAGCCGGTGGATACGAGAGCCCAGCACTGGCTCGTCACCATCGAGCATCTCACCCAGCCGGACGGCAAGCTTTGCGCGTCCTTGCGGGACTATGTAGCCGCGCTCCAGAAGAAGACTTCTGATCTGGTTCATCAACGAGGTGCGATCACCGACAAGCTGGTCACGGATGCGATGCAGCGTTTGCATGTCGAGTTGTTCCTCGGTTTTCAACTCGACGAACCGCATGGTCGGCCGTGTTGCCGCTTCCGCGATCGCCTCAGCGTCGCGGTCGTCGTTCTTCTGCGCCTTAACGTATGGACGGACATATTCCGGCGACATCAGCCGAACGGCATGGCCTTGTCGTGCCAGCGCCCGTCCCATGTGATGAGCTCCGCAGCAGGCCTCCATCGCCACGACGCAAGCCGGCAGACCTGCGGCGTATGTGATGACCGTGTCGCGGCGCATCCGTCGGCGGACGACGACCTTGCCGGTCGCATCCAGCCCAACCACGCTGCAGCTGTTCTTGCCTAGATCAATTCCCAGAACCGATACGTCCATGACCTTCGCTCCTTCCTCAAACGACCTGCTGTCGTAGGATGACAACGATTCGGATAAGGGGCGAGCCATCCATAAAGGGGATCTCGGGCGCCTGATTGGTCGCACCAAAGGTGGCATGAACACGAAGCTCCATGCCGTGACCGACGCAAACGGCCGTCCGCTCAGCTTCTTCATGACCGCCGGACAGGTCAGCGACTACACCGGTGCGGCCGCATTGCTCGACGATCTGCCCAAGGCGCAATGGCTGCTCGGCGACCGCGGTTACGACGCCGACTGGTTCAGGGATGCCTTGCAGGCCAAGGGCATCCAGCCATGCATCCCAGGTCGGAAGTCTCGGCTCGAGCCCATCAAATACGACAAACGCCGCTACAGGCGCCGTAGCCGTATCGAGATCATGTTCGGACGGCTGAAGGACTGGCGCCGCGTTGCGACCCGCTACGACAGGTGTCCGACGGTCTTCTTGTCCGCCATCGCCCTCGCTGCCACTGTCATCTTCTGGCTTTGATCAACGAGATGGGGTGGTTGCCGCCCCCCCGGACGGCATCGCATTATGCCAGGAAGTGCTCAAGCTTAGCGGAGAGGACGGCGACCATGATGAACGAGACGATGATTGGCGTGGATCTGGCAAAGGCTGTTTTTCAGGTTCACGGGGCATCGATGACCGGAGAGCCAAGGTTCCGCAAAAAGCTGTCACGCCAAAGCTTCTCCGAGTTCATGGCCAAACAGCCTCCCGCCTTGGTCGTGATGGAAGCTTGTGGCAGCGCTCATCACTGGGCTCGAGAGATGATCAGGCTTGGTCATGAAGTCCTGACCCTAGGTGCGACTGGTCCTGATAGCTGCTTTTGCCAGAGGCCGCTCACCCCCCTCTGCTCGTTATTGCGTGGCCTTCCGTTTCTCAGGTTTGATCCTGACCGTGCATCGCACCGGCTCACCCGCTTTCTTCGCTTCCCGCTGGCATCGCTCAAGCGCATCCTCGTTGCCTTGGCCGATCGCCGCGCCCGTCACCATCGCGTTCCAAGTATCGACCCCGTTCGTCGTCGCTAGCCGGCGCGCACCCTCCCATGCCGATCCGCCAAGTATCCGCGCTGCCGTGCTCTCAGGCAAACGCCAGCGATCCGGGGTGGCTCGTAAGATCGGTCCCGCGAGCAACGCCCACAACACGATGCCGATGATCGCACCGCCGATCGCGGACCATGCCAGCCAACGGTTTTGCTCGTCGCCCGTTCGCCCGGACACGACATAGGCATGAAGCTGCCGCGTTACGTCCTCCAAGCCTTTCCTTGCCGTGGCAAGCGCCGCCTGATCCTCGCGCCGGGCGGCGTTGCCCGCTGTGGCGATCCGCTGCGCCATTTGGTCGGGCGTCATCGCCAGCGCCGGACTTCGCGCGATCACGTCGTTGATGACAGCGATCCGGTCGGCCGTGGCGTCCACGCCCTGCTGTATGCGGCCTAATGTCTCGGTGTAGTCGGGAACGTCGATATGCGCCCGCTCGGCCGCCAAGCCCTCCACGGCACGGCGTAGCAACGCCAGCTCGCGGTCCTGGCCTTCGATCACGGCACGCAACCGGTCGAACGCCTCCGCCGGATCGCCGCCTTCCTGAATATCGTCGTCCATCGTCACCTACCGGCTCATGCCACGGTCGCGGTCACGCCCGATGCTGACCGACTGCGCCAGCTCGTTTGCGATCGATCGGCCGCGCTCCATTTTCAATTCCAGCTCGGGCGCGCGCCGGTGCAGCGCGGATTCGAGCTGCGGGTCGCGGTGCAGCCCGCCCGCGAAGCTCTCCATGCGCTTGCCGAGCCGTTCCGCACCCGCATGGTCGCCGGCACGCTCCATACTGGCCCGCGCCTCCTTCATGCCCTGCCACTGCTCCACGAACCGGCCCGCGCGCTTCTCCGGGTCGATGTGGACCTGGCGCTCGGTTTCCATCGCCTTCGCCGCGCCGCCCGTGTTCCCCTCGGCCGCGTCACGCGCGAGCCGGGGATCGCGCTCGATCGCGCTGGCGAGGTCACGCGCAGCATGTGGTCGCACCTGGTCGAGCGCGTCGCCGGCCTTTGCCAGCGCCTGTTCCTGGTGCGCCAGCACCGGCAATCCCTTGTCTCGCATCCGGCCTATATCGGCTGCGGCGCGCCCATAGCGTTCGATCGCGCGGGCCTGCGAGGGTGCCAGCGGCCGATCGGCCGCGACACGCTCCGGCGACGTCGCCTTCTCGGTCGCCGGCTTCGGCCGGAAGCCGGCGAACATGCCCTTGGCCTTGTCGCGGACCTTCGCCACCATTTCACGCGCGAGTTCCGGGAACCGGATCTCGCGCCGATCGGCGAACGCGCGCGCCTGGTCCTGCTCGGGTCGGGCATAGTCGCCGGCCATGTCCTTGCCGCGTTCGCGCGACAGGGCGCGAACAAGCTGGCGCTGGTCAGCGAAGTCGTCGCGGCCATAGTGAAGCTGCACGTCGTCGCGGTGCCGCGACATGCCGACATAGGCACTGTGGCGGTCCATCCCGGGGGTAGCGAGGACGTGCGCGCGATCGACCGTCACGCCCTGCGATTTGTGGAACGTCGCCGCATAGCCATGATCGACATGGGCATAGTCCTTCGTGTCGAACGCGACCCCGCGCCCGTCATCGAGGCGCACCGCCATGCCCCCGGGCGATACCCGCTCGATCGTCGCCAGCGTGCCGTTCTTCACCCCCATGCCGCGCTCGTTGCGCAGGAACATGATGCGGTCGCCGGTCGCGAACTGACGCTCACCGCGCTCGGCCTTCACCGTCACGTCGTCGCCAAGGTCGCCGGATGCGCGCAACCGGTCGCGCGCCTCGCCATTGAGGCTCTGCACCTCGGCGTTGGTGTGGGTGAGGATGATCCGGCTCTTGCCAGGTTCGGCCTGACGGGCACGATCCCAACCGTCCACCAGCTCGCCCCGCGCAGCCAAGCGCGTGTCGGCCGCGTGGACCATGCCCTTGCCGTCATAGGCGTGGATCGCTTGCGCTGTGCGTCCCGTCGCCAGCGCGCGCGTCGCGTCGCGCTGCCAATCCTCGCGCTGCCGTCTGATCTCGGTGATCTCGGCCGCGCCGTGCCGCTCGGTGATGGCTCGGAACGCCGCGCCCGCCTCGATCGCCTGCAACTGCTCGGGATCGCCGACCAGCACCACCTTTGCGCCCGCGTCGCGGGCGTGAGACAGCACGCGCTCCATCTGGCGCGAACCGATCATGCCGGCCTCATCCACAACCAGCACGTCCCTAGGGCCTAGCTGCTCGCGCCCCTGCCCCCATGCGTGTTCAAGGCTGGCGATGGTGCGGGACCGGATGCCCGATCCGCCCTCGAGGTTCTCGGCCGCGATGCCCGACAGCGCCGCGCCACGCACCGTGTAGCCGGCATCCTCCCACGCCTGCCGCGCCACACCCAGCATCGTCGACTTGCCTGTACCGGCATAGCCGATCACCGCCGCCAGACCGTTCGGCTGGGAAATATGCTCAAGCGCGGCAACTTGTTCGTCGCCGAGCGTTATACCCTCACTCCCGGCAGCGCGGTTGCCCTCCCGACCCCCCCTGTTTGAAGCTGCCGGGAGCCCGTGATCCGAACGCCTCGATAAATCGTCACCGGCGCGCTCCAGCCGCGCCTCGGTCGCGATCATGTCGCGCGACGTGAACCGCTCCTGGTCGCGTCCGTCCTTCCCCAATGCGACCAGCTCGGGGCTGGCGCGCACCGCCCCCATCACCTGATCGAACTGCTCCTTGCCGTCGCTGTGCCGGAACGCGAACGTCGCAAGATCGCGGGTGGTGAACGTCGCTTGGCTGCGCGTGATCGCGTCCAGCGCGACATTGGGATCGGCGATGATCTTCGCGCCGTTCTCACGGGCGATGCGCGTGTGATCCTCGATCCGCTCCGCCTCAAGCCCCTGCTCCGGCCGGCGCGATGCGGCCGGGCCGATCTTGTGCTGCGGCTCCAGCCCGATCCCCTGCGCCTCGTAACTGCGATGGTCGATGCGACCCTCAAGCCCCAGCTCCGCCATGCGTTCGTTGACGTGCGCGCTCCACGCCTCGCGCCAGTCCTTCAACAGCTCGGTACTGTTCCAGTCGCGGTTCTTCTTCCCGAACCCCTCCGGCCCCACGTCGCGCATCGTCATCATCACATGCGCGTGCGGCTTGGGCGTGCCGTCCTTCGCCTTGTCCCAATGCACGTTCAGGTCCGCGACCATCCCGCGATCGACAAACTGCTTCTTCACAAAATCGCGCGCGAGCTGGACGCCCTGCTTCTCGTTCATTTCGCGTGGAATCGAGAACTCCACCTCGCGGGCAAGCTGCGCGTCCTTGCGCTTCTCACCGGCCTCCACCTCGTTCCACAGGGTCGTGCGGTCGTTTAAACGCTCCGGTGCGCCCTCTGGCAACATCACCTCGGAGTGGATCACACCGGCCTTGTTGCTGAAGTCGTGATCGCGGTTCAGCCGATCATCGTGCAGCTCGGACGCGGAACGATAGGCAGCGCTCGCAACGGCGCTCGATCCGTTCGCGCGGCTCACAACCTTGGCGGAGAAATGGTAGATCGCCATGACGCTTCGCACACTGCCCTACTTAGCGCACGTCGGCAACGACGTATAAGCGCGCACTCACGATCTGCTTCGCATCTCCTGATTGACTTGGTGCCGCTTTCTGCCCGTTCCGGCTTTACCAGTATGCTGGACGCGCTAAGATGCTGCTGACCGATACGCGGAAGGGTGACGGCGATGCGGAAGGTTCGCGATTACGATGCCGAACTGAAGGCGCTGGGTGACAAGGCCCGCGCGCTCAAGGCAAAACGGGTCGAACAACTCGGCCAGCTCGTCGCGGCGACCGGGGCCGACGCGCTCGATGCGGAAACCCTCGCCGGCGTCCTGCTCGATGCGCTCGGGTCGAAGGATGCGGGCGCGAAGGAGGCATGGCGCGCGAAGGGCGCGGCCTTCTTTCAACGGCGCGGGCGCAAACCTGTCCCGATCGAAGTCGAGGGGGGTGCTGGCGCTGCTGCAATCGACGGATCGGGCGTTGCGGCTGAACCGGGCCGCGACGCTGCGGGCGGAAGCGGCGGAACGACGCACGGATAGCAGGGGCTGGGTCATGCAGCGTCGGGAACGCACACGCCACCTGATTGAGCTGGGCGGGCTGGTCCAGAAAGCGGGGCTGGTCGAGCTGACCGACGACGATCGCGCGACGCTCTACGGCGCGCTGCTCGATCTCGCTGGACGTGGGCGCGGCGACGATGCCGGCGACGTGCTGGCGTTGTGGAAAAGACGCGGAAAACGCGCGTTCGATGCGGAAGCCGAACCATTGATCGATAGCTGAGGTGTCCTGTGCTTTTACCTGCTTCTCAAGGCCGGCATTTCGGCGATCATCATCGTCGCCGTTTCCGAAATCGCGAAGCGCAGCCCTGGCGTCGGTGCACTGGTCGCCTCGCTCCCCCTCGTTTCCGTGCTGGGTATGATCTGGCTCTGGCGCGACACGCGCGATCCCGTCCGCATGGCAGCTCACGCCGGTGCGACCTTCTGGTTCGTGCTGCCCTCGCTGCCGATGTTTCTGCTGATCCCGGCCATGCTCAATCGCAGCGCACCGTTCTGGCTGGCGCTCACGGCTGGGTGCCTGCTCACCATCGCGCTGTACCTCGCCATGACATGGGCGGGGCCTAGGTTTGGATTGCGGCTCTGAGGAGATAAGAGGATGGCCGATTTCGATATCGAGGCGATCCGCCGCGAGGTGCGCGCGATGGATTTCGTGCGCGGCACGTCGGCGGAAATCGCCATGTGGCATCAGGACATGGCCGACGCGCGCGCCAACCTGGTCATCGAAAACATGATCCCGACGCCCAACGACGATGCGTTTTTCGAGATGATGCTGGATGAGGGCGTGCCCCCTCCCCTCGTGTCGCAAATCCTGCTCCGGCTGCTCGATCATCCCGACGCCGACCGGTCTCTGCCGGTCACGCCGATGGCGGCGCGCTGATGCCGAGGCGACGGATCAGACCCCTGTTCGCGGTCTTCGTCGCCTTCGTGGTGCTGATGGCGAGCAACGCCTGGCTCAAGGGCATCTTCGGTTATGGCGAGATCGCGACCGACATTCCGTTCCTGCTGGCCGGCGCAATCCTGTTCCTGGCCTGGCGCTACAACCGGCGCGTTACCAGCGAGCGGAACGAACTGCTCGGCTCCGCCCGGTTCGGCGACCGTGCCGATGTGCGGAAGCTGGAAGCGAACGGGGATCTCCTGATCGGCCGCTCGGCGAAATCGGGGAAGCTGCTGCATTACGACGGCGCGGCGCATCTGCTGACGATGGCACCCACCCGCTCGGGCAAGGGCGTCGGCACGATCATCCCCAACCTGCTGCTGCTCGATCGCTCGGTGATCTGCATCGACCCCAAGGGCGAGAATGCCCGCGTCACAGCCCGCGCCCGTGCCGCCAGGGGCAAGGTCTCCCTGCCCGCTACAATCCACTCGACCGGCTCGATCCTGCCAGCCTCGATCTCGCGGAAGATGCCAACACCCTCGCCGATGCGCTGGTCCACGATGCGCCGGGACAATCAGGCGAAGCCCACTGGAACGAGGAAGCCAGGGCGCTGATCGCCGGGCTGATCCTGCACACCGTCGTCCACGAACCTGCCGACGCCCGCGTGCTGGCGACGGTGCGCGACAAGCTGACGCTCGCCCCTGCCGCCTTCGCCGCGCTGCTGGCCGATATGCAGGACAGCGCCGGCGCCGGGGGCCTGATCGCCCGCGCCGCCAACCGCCAGCTCGGCAAGTCCGACCGTGAAGCCGCCGGCGTGCTGTCCTCGGCGCAGCGCCACACCCACTTTCTCGACAGCCCGCGCATCGTCGCCAGCACGGCCGCGTCGGATTTCACCTTCGCAGGATTGAAGGACACGACCGCTACCGTGTTCTTGGTGCTCCCGCCCGATCGCCTCGATACCTATGCCCGCTGGCTGCGGCTGCTGGTAAGCCAGGCCGTCACCGACATGGCGCGATCGACCGCCCGCCCTGCCCGGCCCGTGCTGTTCCTGCTGGACGAGTTCGCCGCCCTCGGCCGACTGGAGCCGGTCGAGCGTGCGATGGGGCTGATGGCGGGCTACGGCCTCCAGCTCTGGCCGATCCTTCAGGACATGCACCAGCTCAAGGCCACCTATGGCGAGCGGGCCGGCACCTTCATGTCCAACGCGGGCGTGATCCAGACGTTCGGGGTGAACGATCATGCCACCGCCGACATGCTCTCGCGCACGATCGGCGACACCACGATCGAATACGATACCGTCAGCACGTCGCGCGGCACCGGCTGGGGCGAAAACCGCGCCGGCCCTTCGGAAAGCGTCAGCGGACACGTCTCCGCCCGCCGGCTTGCCACGCCCGATGAAATCATGCGGATGCGGCCCGACCAGCTCCTGCTGCTGCGCCAGGGCGAACACCCGCTCGCGGTCGAGAAAATCCGCTATTACGATCAGCGCGAGTTTGCCGGGCTGTTTGATCCGGCTTGATTTAAGCCTTGCTGGCGACCTTCGCTGCGATAAGCATCCCGAACTACCCGAAAGCTCCTCTGCTGCCCTCACGGCGCGCTTGGGCGGCCGTGGCGAGCGATTCCGTCGCCATCCGTCCCCACTTCTTTCCCGCCCAGCCCGCGGCGCTTGCGCCGCTCCTGTGACGCCGAAGGCGGCACGAAACGAAGGGGGTATCGGCCGAAGGCCGATTCCATTGGTCCCTTCGTTGTTCGCGCGGTGGTCGGGGGCTGACGTTAAAGGATTCTGTTAAATAGGAATTGTTAAGAAGGTTAAGCCCGCAAAAAAGCGAATTTTCCCGTTAGATTACAGCGGCTTAAGCGGACCCTTGGTGGGTGAAACCCCGTGATTCGGTGTGTGATCCCCCGATAGTGGGGTGTGTGAAACCCCGAAGCCAAGGTGTGTGAAACCCCGACCGTTCGCGACCCAAAAGCTGCCGGGAATGTCACTTATCCACAGGCACCCGGCCTCCTGCCATCCCGTGTGCCCCCGAAGCTGCCCGGCGGCTGC
The DNA here is from genome assembly GCF_017875905.1 of Sphingomonas sp. PL20. Lineage (NCBI taxonomy): Bacteria > Pseudomonadati > Pseudomonadota > Alphaproteobacteria > Sphingomonadales > Sphingomonadaceae > Sphingomonas > Sphingomonas sp. PL20. The sequence continues at coordinate 9,437 of NZ_JAGINH010000004.1, forward strand.
ACCGCTACGGTGTGTCATCCCCCGATAGTTGGACTGAGGGTGGGTGAAACCCCGATAGTTAGCGTCGGCCTGCAAGCCGGTCCATGTGAGCATCAACCTGATCGGCGCGCTGGCGATCGGCGGCGAAGCGGGCGTGCCGCTCCTCCTCCGCCCGCATCCTTTCACCAAAGGCTAGGGCTTCGGCTTCGCCGCGCAGCCGGAATAACACGGCTGGGCTTTTGTCGGTCGTCTCGGTCAATTCCATGCCATAGTCGGGGAGCTGATCGGCCTCGATCGCCCGCCGCAGCATGCGATTGAACTCCTTGGGTTTGGCGTCGCTGCCGGTCTTGTCGCGCAGCACCTCCACCCTGCACAGCCACCCGCCGCGCTGCGTGCCGGCGTGCTTGCGTGCGATCCGATAGAGCGCGCGTTCCAGCCCTCCCGATAAGAGAAAATAATCGGGGTGCATGGTGAGGAGCGATTTCTCGTTCACGATCCCATCGTAGACCCAATCCGATAGGGTCAGCGTCATGCCGCGGGGCTGCTCCGTCTCGGCGTCCGTGTCGAACGTCCAGCTATCGAGCCAGTTGAATCCGGCCTTCTGCCGGCGCTTGGTCGCCCGGATTGAGGTCGTGATCGATGTCGTCTGGAGCCGGAGAAGCGCTGCCTGCAATTCCTGATAATCCCGGCCGCCGGTGCTCCGCTTTATCGCGCGTAGCAGGTCGTAGGGCGTCGTCGTCAGTGTGCGCGGCAGATCGTTGATCCCCTGCTGCTTCATCCTGTTCAGGGTGGACGCCGCCCAGATCAGGATATCGGCATCCCAGATCGTCGCCATGCCGTAGTCGGGTATGGCCTGCACGCGCACCCACGCCTCGCCGTCCGGGCTGCGATACTCGATCGGCTTCAACCGCTTGCGCTTCTGGAGCGAAAAGAACGGCCGCTCCATGACCTCCCGCTGGTCCTTTAGCGGAAGGTCGCCCAGCGCCGGGATGAACAGGTCGAACTCGGGATTGGGATCGCGGCGCTTGCTCACGGCGCGAACCTGGCGTGGCCCCGCTGCACGAGATACTGCCGTAACAGGCGCTCCGTCACGACGGTCAGCGGCTCGCCCCCCTCCTCGACACTGAGCTGGCGCAGCGTTCGGTGCATGTCCTCGGGAATATGGATCAGGACGGGCTTCTTGCCGGGATGGCTGCTCCGACGTTGCGGCGCGGGCGCATCGGCCGTGCGCCGGGTTCTGGACGTGGATGCCGATCGCGCAGGTGCGCGGGCCGGCGTCGGCTCCGACGGCGGCACGGATGCGGGTGCCTCCGGCTCGTCATCGAAAATGCCCGCCAGTGCTGACGGTTTCCTTGCCATCACGCCACCTCGCTTATTGGCTTAGTCGTATAGCCGCTTAGTCGCTTAGCCTCGTCATAGGCCGCGCGCAGCTCGGCCGCGGCCTTGCCATCCGGCTCCAGCTCGGCCGCGGTCTGGCCGATCGGCGTGGCGCGGTAATAGTCCTTGCGGAAATGAAGGCGGGTGTCGAACATCGCGATGCCCTTTGCGGCGAAGCCCGCGCGGGCTTCCTCCCCCTCCCCGCCCTGATGCGGCACCTGCGTCAGGATGACTGCGAATGGCGTTCCGGCCTGCTGCACCTGCTTGACCGTTTGCAGGACCGAGTGAACGTCCAGTCCGCGCGGCGCTACGGGGATGATGACGAAATCGGCCTGTTCGGCCGCAAGCATGGCGATGTCCTTCGAGTTCGCCGGCGTGTCGATGATGATGAGGTCGAGCTTGCCGCTGGCCCGGCCTCGCGTGACGTGCAGCGGCAGGCCGGCGACGCTGCTGTCCTTCACCGTCACGTCGTCGAGCGCGCGCCGCTCGGACCAGTAGAGCGCCGATCCCTGTCGGTCGTCGGCATCGAGGATCACGACGGCAGCGCCCTCCCGCGCCGCTTCGACCGCGAAGCCCGTCGCCAGCGTCGTCTTCGACTGCCCGCCCTTTTGAGCGATGATGGCCCATGTCCTCATGGTCGACTCCTGTTAAGCGACTAAGCGGTTAATAGACATTAGTCGCTTATTCGTCTAGCCGCTTAGTCGCTTAGCCCTATCGATCTCTAATCCTGTGGTTCCACGTCCTCGTGCTCCAGCGTTTCATGACGCATCGAGCCGTGGCCCGCGATCGGGCAAAGCGGTGCGCCGGCAGTCTCCAGCCACTTGCGCGTGGTCCTGACCGTGTAGCCGCACGTCTGGCACTCGCATTTGAGCATTCGCGCCGCCTGCTTTCTCGGCGCGGTGGTCTCGCCGGCCGTATCGAGCCGTGCATGGGGAAGGTGGCCTGCGGTGGAGAGGATCGGTGCGACCGTGGCAAGGAAGGCATCGCCCGGTGTCGTCGCGCGCATCGGCCCGACCAGCCCCAGCCCGATCGCGATACGTTTAAACGCCTTCCCATGTCCGGCCGGGATGCCGACCGCCGCGTGAACCAGCTCATGCGCGAGGATGGCGGCGATCTGCGCCGGCATGGCGTCGGGCGCGTGCGCAAGGTCCGGGCGGATGAAGATTTCGAAATGGCCGTCCGCGCTGCGACGGTTGTCCCAGCACTCGCCGATTGCCTTACCCTTGCGGCCCGCGCTGGTGAAGCCGATCGCAACGCGGATGCGGTCGGGTAGGGGGCATCCAGCGCGTCGAACAGGGGGGCCATGCCGATCGCAACCCGGTTCAGCCAGCTCTCGCGGTTGTCCTGCTCCATGTCGTCGTCTCCCTTCTCAAATCGCCCTCGGGCGATGGCCTCGGCCATCGGCCCTGCCTCGTGGCGAACAGCGGGGGAGAGGGGGGCAGCGGGAATCTGCCGGGGTGGTGCGGGCGCAGCGCAGCGAGCCACGGCCCGGCTGATTGCCGTTGCTGGGGAGAGGGGGCGGCGCTCCCTTTCCCCTCCTGGCAGGATCTTCGCCGGCAACGCCGGCGTCCTCAATGCGGGGCATGCCCCGCCCGCGCGAGCGATCGTCACCCGCATGGGGCAAGACGCCGCACGGCGGCTTGATCGGAGCGCAGCGGAGATAGAGCGCGGCCCGGTACGGGCGCGCACGCCCATACGACAGGTTACTCTCGTGGGCTTAGTCGCTTAGTGGGTTAGTGGCTTACTTGCTTAGTTCTAGTCACCTGCGACCATCTCTTGGCTATAGCAGAGCACTCGATCTGCCGATCACCCGCAGCATGTCCGTGGCGAAAACGGAAAGCGGCCGGTACAGTTCGGTCCCGTTGATGTTGATCGCGTGGCGCTCCTCGCCGGCCGCCAGGACGTGATCCATCACCGCCTGATGCGTGCCGTCCGGCATGTAGATCGCGGTGAAGCCCATTCGCTTGTAGAGGCTCATCCTGGAGCTGGTCCAGAACTCCTCCGGCTCCTTGAAGAAGCCGAATCCGATGCCTTCGATCGAATTGGCCGAGTACAGCAGACGTTCGCGCGCCACCTCGCTCTTGACCGAGATTATCAGGTTGGTCGGTGCACACGGGATCAGGATGTCGCCGAGTGCCTGGAGGCTCGACATTTTCCCTTCGTTCAGGAGAACATGCCCCGGCATCTCCCACTGGGGCCAGCCTCTGGTTTCCGGGGACATGGCCGGGATGCCGGCAGAAGTCAGCACCTCGCTGCAAAGCATCTCCATGATGGCACCACCGCTGCCACAGGATTTGATCGGACCCGGATTGAAGCCGGGAGGCAGGTTCGGGTGCTGGACCATGAAGGCGGCATGCACGTTCGCCGCCGTGATTTCTTGGCCCAGGGTAAGTTCGCAGAAGTGGACGATTGCGCGTGGTGTGGGTGCCACATCGATCTGATTGAACAGGCAGGGACACAGCCGCAGCAGACGCGCGAGCGCCGCGGTGGGCATCGGCGGTGCCGGCCGCGGGGTCGCGGGCATGCTCGGTGCAGCGGCATAGTTGTAGTGGCTTGCAATGATGCGCGGCCGGAACTGCAATAAAGGACGGTTTCCGGCTCACATTGCGTGAGACGGAAGGGCGCGGCAGACGCAGTTTCGTTGAGACGCAAATCACATTCGGTGCGACGGACGTGAGATGTTCGGCGATGGGCGCAGGATCGCGGACACGGCGGTCAAAGCGGCAATCCTGCTGCTCGCATATCGTCGGTCAGTTCGCGCGCACGAGCCGGGTCGAGTCCGCCCCGGAGCAATTGGCGGATTTCCGCCGGCTTGGCGTAGAACTGGTCCGCCAGGCTCTTCGTGTCGTAGCCGTGGCGGGTAAGCTGAGGTTCGAGGTCGTCGATCTGGCGTGAAAGCACACCCTCGACGGTCGCGGCGTCGATCGGTTTCACGCTGGCCTCGAACCCTGCCTCGAACGCCCGCACAAGATGACGGCCGATCTGGAGCGGGGTCTTGAGCTTGGCGGCGAGCAGGATCGCGGCATCCTCGGTCAGCACGGCATCGGGCTCAATCCCCGGCGACAGCGCAGTGCGCAGCGCCCAGTCGATGTAATCGCGCTGACGGTCGCGCAGACCGCCAAACTCGAACACCGTCGTCCGATCGCCGATTTCCTCCATAAGAGGGCGCTTGAGGTCGTTGCGCAGCTTTGGATGGCCGACGAGGATCACGGCAAGTTGACCGCCGCCCTCGGTGACAAGCTCGACGAGGCGCTTGAGCGCGGTCAGCGTTTTGGGATGGAGGTCGTGCGCGTCGTCGACGAACAGTGCGACCGGCCGCTTGGCCTTGCGGAACAGCTCCTGCAAATCGCGTTCGCGCCGTTCCGACTGGCTGGGGATCGAGACGGTCTTCTCCGACGAGAGGTCGTAGAACAGGGCCGCGACCAACAGCGGTACCGATATCTTGGCCTTCTCCAGGCTGAGCGCGCGCGACACGATCACGCGCCCCTCGCGCTCCAGCTCTTCGCGCAGTCGCCGCGTCAGCACGGTCTTGCCCGAGCCGATGGTGGCGGTGAGCGCAACTAGGCGTCCGCCATTAATCGCAGTCTTCAGATCATGGGTGAGCTGGGCATGATGCTCGGTCTCGAAGAAGCCGAGATCGACCGGAGGCCGGGCCAGTCCGTAATAGCGCATTACCTCGGTTTGCATCAGCCGCTCCGTCTATGGCCGGGCGGGAATCGCCTGCGGATTTCTTCCATCACCTCGGGCCTGGAGAGCGTGCGCGCGAGCAGCGCGTCGATGAAGGCGCGGTCCTCCTCGCAAAGCCCGCCCAGGGGCAGGCGCAACTCCTCGGATATGGCGAAGCGTGCCTTGAGCGGCGTGGCGAAGGTGAGTTCGCCGAACGGGTCGGGATCGGCAAATGGCCGGGCCGGCACAGGCGCGATCCCATCGGCAGGCTTGCGACCGATCACCACGATGTCATTCTCGCCCGTCAGGACCGAGCGGGGAATCCCGATTTTCGTTGCCAGCGCATCAACCCGATCCGCGCGAATCTCACGCCGGCTCTTGCGATGTTTGCGGTAGCGATGCAGCGGCACCGGCCCTCCGACCGGATCGAACGGTCCGTACCGCTCGTCGCCATATTCAACCCATAGCTCCTGGTCGAACAGCCCCCACCAGACGACGACCGTTTCGCCGGCCACCTCGGACGTGACCTCATAGGTAACGCCAGCGACGGTCAGGCGGCAGTCGAGCCCGACCTTGCGGCGTTCGGGCTCGCGGGCGAATGCACAATAGCGCTCCCAACCGCACATGGCGCGAATGCCGCCGTCGGGCAGATGCCCGAGCCAGTCGTCGATCCGGGAATGCGGCTCGCGACGATGATCGCCACCGTTGTAGGTGGCGATGTAGCGGGCCAGCCAGCGATTGGCCTCTTCCTCACTGGTGGGTTCGTGGAAGTGGTACAGCGTCTCGTGCGCTTCCTTGACGGTGCGGAACGGTCGCTCGACCTTGCCTTTGGCGCGCGCGGTAGTGCGGCGTCCGTCCGACCCTGCCGGCATGTGCGGGGTGACGGTGATCCCGAGACATTCCATGACCCGCTTGAACACGCTCGATTTGCCGACCGGGCCGCCATCGAGCTGGATGTTCTCCGGAATGCCTTCGAAGGGATTGTCCTCCTTCGGCGCCATCGCCCGGAACAGGAAGCGCAGCGCCGCCTCGGCATCCTCGCCGTAAACCAGCGCATATTCCTGATAGACGACGCCCGACCGGTCATCGACCACCGAGAACAGCATCAGCGTCGGTGCGCCGCCCCGATCGGGATCGATCCAGGTCGGGGCTTTCAACTGTTTGAGGTCCGACGGGCTCATGTCGAAATGCCAGAGCATGTTGGCGCGTTCGGCCTGATAGCGCACCGCAGTCGGCTCGCGCGTCATCCGCTCGGTGTCGTACCCGCGTTGCCGCATGTGGCGATTGAGCGTCGAGGCCGCCAAGCGCCCTGACGGCAGCTTCACCAGACCGCGATCGGGGGTCTCGACGCCGTGTTCAGTGACGATTTCGAGGATACGTTTCGTCGAGAGGCGACGACCCTGCCGGTTGGTCGTGCGGCTCTTCATCGCCGCGACGACCTCGCACCACCACTCAATCTCGTCGGCAGGCATCGTCCGCGACAGACCACGATCGGCGCGGTGCGCGTCCTTCGGACGCCTCTCGCCGCGCAACAGCCGGTAGAGCGTGGCGCGGCTGATATCGTAGAGTTCGGCGGTCGATGCCATCAGCGGCTGCCGCTCAGGATGCCTCGCCGGAAGTGCCGCCAATCGACGCCGGAGCGTCACGATCGCCTCAATGGGGACCGTGACGCCCGCGCTCATTACGCAGCCTGGCTTTGTAGTTGCCGACTGGGACCAGCATCGAGCAACGCCTGCCCCGGCGCCTTGGGAGTGCCGTCGCCGTTGACGTAGACATAGAGCGTGGTGGTCGTGATTCCGAGCCGCTTGGCGACATCGGCTGCGACGGCACCCCGATCGGACATCGCCGCCATCGCCATCGTCAGCGTCGCCCGGTTCATCTTGCGCGGCCGACCGCCCATGCGACCGCGCGCGCGCGCCGCAGCAAGGCCGGCATGGGTGCGCTCGGCGATCAACTCGCGCTCGAACTCGGCGAACGCCGCGAAGATGCCGAAAGCGAGACGGCCATTGGCAGACGTTGTGTCGATCTGCGCGCCGGCACCGGCCAGGACCTTCAACCCGACCCCGCGCGACCGGAGATCCTCCGCCGTCGTCACGAGGTGACGCAGATCGCGACCGAGCCGGTCGAGCTTCCAGATGACGAGCGTGTTGCCTGGCTGGAGCGCCTTCAGGCAGGCGGTGAGTCCCGGCCGGGCATCATGCCGACCCGAGGCCATATCCTCATAGATGCGGGATGGATCGATGCCGGCCGCGAACAGTGCGTCGCGCTGCGGCTCCAGCGTTTGCGTGCCGTCCGACTTGGACACCCGGATATAGCCGATGAGCAATGCGTACCCCGCCAGAAAAGATCACCGGCATGGTGCAAGATGGCGCTGGTTTTCACAACGGGTTTTCTTGCTGTTTTCGGGCAGCCGGAAGCGGCATCGCCCGACCGCGAGAAAACCGCTCGTTTTCCTGGCGGTCCCGGCATCGGTTTCCGGCGATCAGGCTGCGCTACGGTTTTCCACCGCCTTGCAAATTCTTTCTGCTGTCGCCTTGAGCACCTGTTCCACCAAAGCCTGGGAACCGAGCGGTAAATCCGAGGATTTGAATTCGGATACTAATCGCGCGCAGCCGTCGGCCCAACTTCGCCTCAACTCCGTCAATCGCTCCGACAGGTCGCCTGTGCGACCATCAACGGCTGCCTGGGCCTCTCGCTCGAGTTCGGCGGCAGCGCGCAGCACGTGCACGAGCTTTGCTTTCATGGGCTCAGGCAACTCGGGTAAATCGCCATGGGGATGGCTGCCGGAGGCCATCATGGCCTGGTTCCGTTCCGAAACCTCCTCCATGATTCTGGCATAACGCTCAAACCCGGGAAAGCGGTCACACAGATCGCGTAACGCCCGGTCGCTTGCAGTGGTGTAGATGGCGTGCAGGTCCTGCATGTGGCCGATCATATGATTGGCCAGCGCGATCCCGGTGATTCCCTGCGCTTCAAGCTGGCGGACCCGCAGGTTAATGGCGGCAGCGATCCGGTTGGCATCGGTCATCTCGCACCCGTCCTTTCGCTGCAGCATCGTGAGCACGTCGCCTTCGACTGGAGGCAGCACCGCGTGATTGCAAGCGTCGTGCGGAGCGGACCATGCCTGCGGTCTGTCATGGCTTAGCAACCTCACAGGTCGAAAGGGCCACGAAGTCGCAACGTCATGGCGTGTCCGCGATCCTGCGCCGATCGCCGAACATCTCGCGTCCGTCGCACCGATTGTGATTTGCGTCTCAACCAATGTGAGCCTGCCGGCCCCTAACGTCTCACCCAATGTGAGCCGGAAACCGCCCTTTATTGCAGTTCCGGGCGATCATCATTGCAAGCCGCTACAGCTATGGGGACTGGGCGACACCTCGTCGTCGGACGGGCAGTTCTTCCGTGCGGGCGGACGAGGTGAGGCGCGCGCCGACCACAACGCCCGCTACGGCAGCGAGCCGGGCGTGCTGTTCTACACCCATGTCTCCGACCGTTATGCGCCCTTCCACAGCAAGGTCATTGCCCCCAATACCGGCGAGGCTTCGCACGTCATTGACGGGCTACTCGACCATGAAAGCGGCATCGCGATCCGCGAACATGCGACCGATACCGCCGGCGCCGTCGATCACGTCTTCGGCCTGTGCCACCTGCTCGGCTTCCGCTTCGCACCCCGCATCCGCGACCTTGGCTAACGCCGCCTCTATGCCATGAGTGACCTGACACCTTGGCCGACACTTCGTCCGCTCGTCGCCGGTCCGGTGAACCTCCGCGCCATCGAGGAGGACTGGAACGAGACGCTGCGGCTTGCCGCCTCGATCCGGGCCGGCACCGTCCGCGCATCGGTGATGCTGCGCAAGCTTGCCGGCTATCCGCGCCAAAATCCGGTCGCCCGCGCGTTGCGCGAGATCGGGCGGGTGGAGCGCACCCTGTTCATGCTCGACTGGCTCGACGATGCCGATCTGCGTCGCCGCACCAACGCCAACCTCAACAAGGGCGAGGCCCGCAACGTGCTCGCCCGCGCGGTCTTCTTCAACCGGCTCGGCGAGCTTCGCGACCGCACCTTCGAGAACCAGCGACACCGCGCCTCCGGCCTCAACCTCATCGTCTCGGCCATCATCCTGTGGAACACAGTCTATCTCGGCTGCCGATGATCAACAGGCGCCGCAATGTTCGCTCACCCATCCGCGAGATCGCACCAAGCTTCTGTTTGCCGCCCATCGAGGCTTGTTTTGGCACGAGCCCAAGCCACGCAGCAAAGTCGCGCCCCTTGGCGAATTTCTCGGCTAGTGGCGCGATGGCAGCAATGGCGGTTGCGGTAATCGGACCGATGCCGGGAATAGTCATCAATTGGCGCGCCACCTCGTCCTCGCGAGCCCGGCGCGCGATTTCCTTGTCGAGGGCTGCTACTCGTTTGTCGAGTTCGGCCAGCCTCTCGATCATCATCGAAAACATCGGTCGTGCCGCCTCCGGCAGTGTTCCCCCGATCTCGCCGCCATCAAGCAGATCCGCCAGCATCGCAAGGTGAGCCGCACCTTTGGGTGCAACCCAGCCATATTCGGCCAAGTGACCGCGGATCGCGTTGCCGAGCTGAGTGCGCTGCTTGACCGCCAAGTCGCGCGTGCGGAACACCAGCGCGGCTGCCTGCTGTTCCTCGGTCTTCACCGCGACGAAGCGCATGCTCGGCCGCTGTGCCGCCTCGCAGATCGCCTCCGCATCCACCGCATCGTTCTTGTGCCGCTTTACAAACGGCTTGACGTACGCAGGTGGGATCAGTCGGACCTCATGTCCCATCGCCCGCAGCTCGCGAGCCCAATGATGTGCACCACCGCACGCCTCCAGCGCCACCAAGCAGCGCGGATGTGCCGCGAAGAAGTCGAGCAGCTTTCCGCGCGTGATCCTGCGACTGAACACAGCTCGACCGGTCGCATCGGCGCCGTGCGCGTTAAAAACATGCTTGGCGATATCGAGACCGATCGTGGTAACCTCTGCCATGGACGCCTCCCTCAGTGGTGTTCAACACCCCCACTATTGCACATCGATGCAGTCGGGGGGCGTCCACCCGATCACCTCTGTCTGATTTGCGTCTCATCAAACGTGCGTCGGCCGAAATCGTCTGCGTCTCACATAGACCGAGCGCAAAAAGCGCATCTATTTGCAGTTCCGGACGACCGTCATTGCAAGCAGCTACACTTACGAATTTAGCAGAGCATTGGAGCGGATCACATTTGCTGAGCGCTGAATGTGATGATCCAGGGACTTGACCGCACGATCAACGTCTCGCTCTAACGCAGCCGTGAATATTTCCTGATGCTCCTGATGTACCTCCTTGGGAATCGGGCCTTCTGTGCCCGACAATCTGCGATAACGCTCGGAGTTTTGGAATAGGGTCTGCCTGAAATGCCTTCGCCAATTGGACGGAGAAGCTGCTAGAAGCGCTTCGTGAAACTCCTTGTTCCTAATTTCCCATGCATCGAAGGCGTTTGCGGTATCGGTCTCAAGCCGACCTTGAGCAAGCGCCAATCGGTGAAAAGCAGAGGCCAGATTGTCCTCCCAATTGTGGTCTCCAAGTGCGATACTTTCGACTAGGGCGCTGGTCTCCAGCATAATGCGCGCACTAGTAAGGTCTTCAAGATCCGATAAAGACATCGGTGCGACGGTAAATCCTTTTTGACCTTCGGCGATTACGAGGCGGTCGCTCATTAGGCGTGTCAGGGCCTCCCGCAGCGTACTACCGCTCACGCCCAAGGAAGATTTAAGGTTTTCAAGGTGAAGCCTCGAACCGTGAGGATAATCGCCGCCAACGATTTGATTTCTGAGCATTGAGTAGGCCCACTCGATAGCCGTTGCCCCTCGTTTATCAGCACGGTCGTTAATCGGGCGTGAAATCGCTTCAAAGGCTGCGCCCCTTGTGGCCTTCATATCGGTAACCCCTTCCACATTTTCGATCTTCATCATGGCTGTGCGATTCATCAGCGGAACCAGACCGGAAAGCAACATCCGCACCATCCAAACGCCGAGCGAGGCGCGACTGGAAGGCAGAAGCGAGGCATACCCCCGGCATTGCTCACGATGCACCCTCTCGGGGCTCCGTGGGAGTTTCTTCAGCCGTGTACGCTAAGGGAACACGAAGTTCTTGGGATTGAAGCGGTTGGCGCGGATCGGGCGGTAGCGTTCGAGGGGGCGGTCGATCTCGTTCCACAATAATCGCCGGTCAGCGCGATATGGCTCCAGGGCAGCGGCGCGACCTGGGCGAGAAGCGCATCGGGGATCGTGGTCCCCTGGTCGTGGACGAAGCGGACGGCGCGGCTGAGATAGACGGTGTTCCACAGGATGATCGCGTTGACGACGAGGTTGAGGCCCGAGGCGCGATAGGCCATCGTCTCGGCGACGCGGTTGCGCAGTTCGCCGAGCTGATGAAGGAACACGGCGCGCGCCAGGGCATGGCGGCTTTCGCCCTTGTTGAGGATGGCGTGGGACCGCCGGCGCAGCTTGGGATCGAGGAGCCAGTCGCAGATGAAGATCGAGCGCTCGATCCGCCCGATCTCGCGCAGCGCGACCGACAGCCCGTTCTGGCGAGGCGTCGCGGCGATCTTCTTGAGGATTACTGAAGGGGGTACGAGCCCGGCGGCGACCGAGGCGCCGAGCCGCAGCACCTCGTCCCAGTGCGGCTCGATCCTGTTCATGTTGATCGTGCCGCCGATCAGCGCGTCGAGTGGATCGTAGGCGCTGTCGGGGGCGATCACGAACAGCCGGCGATCGCCCAGGTTGCGGATGCGCGGGATGAGCCGGTAGCCGAACGCGTGGAACATGGCGAAGGTCGTCTCGGTCGCGCCTGCGGTGTCGGTCGCATGCTCGTGTATTTCGATCGAGCTTTCATTGTGGACGAGCCCGTCGAGCACATAGGGCGCTTCGCTCTCGGAGGCCGAGATCAGCCGGGAGAAGAAGGAGGCGAACCGGTTGGAAAGGAACCCGTAAAGCGAGGCACCGGGCCGCTTGCCGTATTTGGCGTTATAGTCGAGGCTGGCCTCGCCGCGACCACCAGCGGGAAGAACTGTCCATCGGACGAGGATACATGGCCATCGCCCCATATCGCCGCGAACGGATGGGCCTGCTGCGCATCGACCAGCACGGCGGTTGCCGTCGCATAGGTTTCGGGGCGAAAGTGGCGATCGGGCTGATCGAAAGCCCCTTGTCGGTAAGGGTGGCGTCAGGGATCGCATCGGCCGCCGCCGCCTGCGCGATTGCCTTCAGCCGGGCATCAAGCGTCACGGTACGCTCCTTGCGCCATGCATCGAAGCTGTCCGGTACGGCGAGCCCCAGGCGACCCTCGGCTCGCATCAGGTTGAAGGTCGGCCGCGGCAGGAGATAATCCTCGAAGCTGCGCCAGGCGCGGCTACCCTCGACCCAGATGTCGCCGGCACGCAACCGGTCGCGCAGATGGACAAGAACCGCGACCTCCCAGGCGCGGACATCGAGATCGCCGCTCCCTGAGCGAACCCGGCGTCTCCATTTGCGGGTTAGAAAGGACAGCGGCACCGTCTTCGGCAGCCTGCCGCCCCCATACACCGCCCGCAGCAGCTCGATCGACGGAAGGATCTGATCGGTCGGGCGGAACGACCGAAAGCTGAACGCCGCGAACACGAGCCTGGCGACGGCACGCAACGATCTCTGGCGATCGACCAGCTCGTCGAACTCGTCGTGCCGGTCGGGATGAACGAGACCCGAGGCGACCGCGACACTGGTCTCCAGCACCTCCCATCCGAGCGTGCTGGTGATCGCCGCGGAGAGATCAGCGCCGCTCGCGCGCGCCGCCAGTAGCGCTTGGCCGAGCCGCACATGGTCCACCGCGACACGGGCCAGGATATCGGCCTCGCGCAGGCGCCGCTCGGTGCGGCTCCACTCCGCCTTGCGCCGGCGGTGCCGAGCAGACTGCCGAACAGGTCGATCGCCAGATCGGTCAGCGCGGCCTGGCGCTCGATCACGAACGCGGTCAGCGTCGCATAGCGGCGATCGGCAGAGAAGCGCTGCATCTCGCGGGCGTGAAGGATCCGCGCTTCCCTGGCGATGACGCCGTAGCGGTTGGCGTGGATCGTCTTTCGCCGTTCGTCGGTGATGCCTGCGCGGCGCACGACCTCGAGCCGCGCGATCACCGCCTTCAGGCTCTTCGGTCTGGCGCCTTCGGGCGCATCGGCGATCCAGCCGAGCAGGGTTCGTTCTCCGCTCCGCTCGCTGAGCAGCTCGTCCAGGCTGGCGAGCGTGGCCGGGGCAAGTCCGGCGATCAGGTGCCGATACGTCTGTCGTCGCGCCATGGCGCGACCGGCCAGCGCAAGTCGCTCGACCAGGCCCGCGCCCGGGACGACGATGCGCGCGGCCTTCAGCGCGTCGATCACGGCGAGTACGATCGGTTCACCCTTTCCGTGGCGACAGCACCTGTCGCCGCCGCGCGGATGCACAATCGGTAATCCCGCTCGCGCATCGTGCGCAGGTCCAGTTGGGCCACGATCTCGGCCAGATGCTCGCGGCGGGTCTCGTCACGCCGGGCGTAAAGCTCGAACACGACCGGATCGATGCCGATCTGGTCGGCGACCGTATCCAGGACGGCAGCCGGGATCGTCTCGCCCGGGCGCAACGGCCGCCCGAGATCGCGCACCAGCGCCAGCTGCACCGCAAAGCCCAGCCGGTTGTGCGATCGGCGACGACGCCTGGCGAAGGCGACGTCCTCCGGCGTGAGCGCATAGCGCGCCAGCGTCTCTTCGTGGGTGTCGGGAGGCTCGAACAGGACCGCTCGCGCTTGAGCGTCCAGGAAGGCCATGCCCGCGATCCGCTCCTTCAGCCGGTGATTGCGGGCTTGTCGGCGGTCCCGGCCCCAGCCCATCCGGTCCGCTTCAGCATGTCGATCAATGTCGAGCGCGGCACCTTGAAGCTGCGGCACACCGAGGCCTTGCTGGCACCGCCCTCCAACGCCGCCAAAATCTGGTCGATCTTCTCCGCATCGATCGTGGGCGGCCTGCCGCCCTTGCGGCCACGTCGACGCGCCGCCACGAGCCCGGCGTTGACGCGCTCGGTGATCAGCGCCCGCTCATATTCGGCGAGCGTGCCGAAAAGGTTGAACAGGAAGCTGCCATGCACGCTCGTCGTGTCGATCGCCTCGGTCAACGATCGGAAGGCGACCCCGCGCTGTTTCAGCTCCTCGACGATCCGGATCAGGTGCGACAGCGACCGGCCGAGCCGATCGAGCTTCAAACGACCAGGACATCGCCCTCGCGCAGGTCGGCCATGCATGTCTTGAGGCCGGGCCGGTCATCTCGCGCGCCCGAGGCGCGATCGTGATGCAGGTGCCGCTCGTCCACCCCTGCGCCGAGCAGGGCGTCACGCTGCAGGTCGACCGATTGGCGCTCATCATTGGTCGACACCCGCATGTAACCGACTAGCATGTGCGACAAACCCCCGATCGGACATTGACGCACACCGTAGCGATCCGACAGGGATTGTCGCGCGGGATATTACGGCTTTCGCGACGCTAGACCATTGGTCACACGCCAAGCACGACAATCACCTCAGACCGTCCGAAAACGTCATGAGGGATTCCAGCGTGGCGGCCGGATCGATATGATCCGGCATGGGGTACATCGAAGGGCTTTCACGCGATCAGATGCTGTTGCTGCCGGCATCGGTCGATGACTACGTATCGGCGGACAACCCGGCGCGGTTCATCGCGGCGTTCGTCGACGATCTGGACCTGGGCGAGCTTGGTTTTGGCCGGGCGCGACCCAAGGCGACAGGCCGGCCCGGCTATGATCCTGCTGATCTGCTGAAGCTGTACCTCTACGGCTATCTCAACCGGGTCCGGTCGAGCCGGTGCCTGGCGGCAGAGGCGGGACGCAACCTGGAAGTGATGTGGCTGCTGGGTGGCCTGCGACCGGACTTCCGCACGATCGCGGATTTCCGGCGCGTCAACGTGGCCGCGTTCAAGCCATTGTTTCGGTCGTTCATGCTGCTGTGCCGCAGGCTCGACCTGTTCGGGCGGGAGCTGCTGGCGGTGGACGGCACACGGCTCAAGGCGGTGAACAGCCGTCGGCGCAACTTCACTCGCCAGAAGCTGGCTGGGTGGATCACGATCGCCGATGAGCGGATCGAGGAATATGTGACCCGGCTCGACCGTGCCGACCAGGCCGAGACTGAGGCGGAAGGAGCCTCCGCACGCGCCGCGGTGCTGACAGCGAAGATTGCGCGAATGCGCGAGCGCCGGCTGCGGCATTCAGCGATGCTGGCCGAGCTTGTGGCCAGCGGCGAGAGCCAGAAGTCGCTGACCGATCCTGATTCTCGCGGCATGGCGATGCACCCCAAGGTCGGCGTCGGCTACAACGCGCAGGTCGCCGTCGACGCACGGCACAAGCTGATCGTGGAACAGCACGTCACTAACGCCGGCAGCGACCTTGGATTGCTGGCGCAAACGGCCGGCGCCGCGCGCGAGATGCTGGGCGTCGAACGTATCGCAGCGGTCGCTGACAAAGGGTATTACAAAGGCGAGGACATTGCTGCCTGCGAGACTGTAGGCGTGGTCCCCTATGTCGCTCGACCCGAGCGCGGCCCCGCCATCGACGATGGCTATTTCGCCAAGAGCGCGTTTCGATACGTCGCGGCGCAGGACTGTTACATCTGTCCTGCCAGCCAGCGACTCGATCCGTTCAGCCGTTCTGTGAAGGACGGGCATCATACCATCCGCTACGGCAACCGGCAGGCCTGCCAGGACTGCGCGCTCAGGCCACAATGCGCGTCGGGCGCGCGGCGCACCATCAGCCGCTGGGAAGGCGAGGCAGTACTCGACCGCATGGCAGAGCGGATCGCTGCCCGCCCAGACATCCTTGACCGGCACCGTGAGACGGTCGAGCATCCGTTCGGCTCGATCAAGCAGTGGATGAATCAAGGTGCGTTCCTGACGCGCGGGCTTGCAAGCGTGAACGCAGAGTTCAGCCTCACCTCGATCGCCTACAATCTGAGGCGAGCCATCACGATCCGCGGGATCCCCGCCATGCTGCAGGCCATGCAGGCCTGAAAGGCACGCGTCTGGCTGCCCGAAACGCCCTTATAAGCCGGCTATCAGCAGCCAGGGCGCGGCTCTCGCGCTATCAAAGCGGACTTGGGACGAAAACAGCGTCAGCGACGACACCTCTGGCACCCGATCAAGTTCGCATCTGCCCAGAATGCGTTTTCGGACGGTCTGACCTGTTTCCCGTTACCCCCCGCCGTCACCAAATCGCTTAGCGTACACCGCTGTAGAGATTCCCACGGAGCCCGATCTCTGGCTTGCGCAAAGTCGTTTTTTTCTATAATAACGATATTAACGGACGCCGCAATGGTGCTGACCGAGAGGATGCCTGATGAATGTAACGATGATGTGCTCGCCAGCTTTAACTCTGGGGCCACCCCGGGCCGTAGCAGCACCATTTTTTCTGCGCGCCGGAGGCAGTGCTTGACCATGTCCGGCGCGCATCTCGAAATTGCTAAATACGTCCAGGCCGGTGGCATTAGGACCAACGTTCATGACGTCGGTGAGGGACCTCCTGTCGTGCTGATCCATGGATCAGGGCCAGGCGTCACAGCATGGGCAAACTGGCGCACTGTAATCCCCGCCCTTTCGATAGACAGGCGTGTCATCGCTCCCGACATGGTGGGGTTCGGCTTCACAGAACGGCCTTCAAACATCAACTACGATCGCGATGTTTGGGTAAACCATCTGGTTGACCTTCTGGATGCCATGGAAATCGATCGCGTTGATCTCATTGGAAATTCCTTTGGTGGTGCGCTGTCCCTGGCTTTTGCCATAAGGTTTCCGGGGCGCGTCCGGAAACTCGTTTTGATGGGGGCTGCCGGCGTCGATTTTAAAATAACAGAAGGTCTTGATGCGGTTTGGGGGTATGAACCGTCCGCGGAAAATATGCGCAAAATCATGGATTACTTCGCGTACGACAGGAGTTTGGTAAACGACGAACTTGCCGAACTCCGGTTTAAGGCCAGTATCAGACCCGGCTTCCAAGAAGCCTTTTCGTCGATGTTTCCGTCACCCCGGCAACGGTGGGTTGGCGCGCTCGCCAGTCCCGAGAACGATATTCGAGCTTTACAACACGAAACGCTTATTCTGCATGGCCGTGACGATCAGGTGGTTCCGCTCGAGACTTCTTTGCGCCTCCACGAGCTTATTATTTCATCTCAGCTTCATGTCTTTGGCCGGTGCGGCCACTGGGTCCAGATCGAGCATGCTACTGGTTTCACACGACAAGTGCGGGACTTCCTTTCCGACGCAGAGGGTCAAACCTCGGTCTGAGCCGATTTCTGTCCTGCGTTACAAAACCGATGATGACTAGAATATATGTGATTTAGGAAAGGTAAGTACGATGAACACCAGCACTCCTCAATCAAAATCGCTTTGGTCCGATCAACAGATCCTCGACATGGTTAATGAGGAAACCGGCAGGTTGAACCCCGCGGTATATAGTGATGAAAGCCTTTACGAGCTTGAACTCGAGCGGGTTTTCGGACGATCGTGGCTTCTGTTGGGTCACGAGAGTCAACTGAAGAAGCCCGGCGATTTTGTCACCAATTACATGGGAGAAGACCCGGTCATCGTCGTGAGGCAAAAGGACGGCAGTATAAAGGTCTTCCTTAACCAGTGCCGGCATCGTGGGATGCGTATCTGCCGAGCCGACGCTGGAAATGCCAAGGCATTCACGTGTACCTATCACGGCTGGGCATATGACACAGGGGGGAATCTGGTAAGTGTTCCCTTCGAGAAAGGTACCCCTCCGGTGTGGACCGCCTTGCCGGGAACGGGTGATCGGCTGACGTAGCACTGGTGCAAGCGACGGTGTTTGCACCGGTGTTAGCGATGGTGCGATGAGTCAGATCACGATTATTTCGGGCGCGGAGCGGCGCCGGGTTTGGACGGACGATCAGAAGCGGGCGCTGGTGGCGGCGGCCTGCGAGCCGGGAGCGAGCGTGGCGGAGATCGCGCGGCGTGCCGACCTGCGGCCGAGCCAGCTTTATCGGTGGCGACGCGATCTTGCCGAGCCGGTGTCGCCGGGCTTCGCGGCGGTGACGGTCGGCGCCGAGCCTGAGCCCGCGGCAGGATGCGCGATAGTGCTGGAGGTCGGCGGGGCGGTGCTGCGGATCGCAAGCGATGCGCCGCCCGCATTGGTGGCGGCTGTGGTGCGGTCGCTCAGGCGATGATCCCGGTCCGAAGCGACGTCCGGATCTGGCTCGCGACCGGGTGCACAGACATGCGCCGTGGGATGTTCGGTTTGGCGTTGCTGGTGCAGCAAGGGCTCAAGCGCGACCCGCATGCCGGCGATCTCTACATCTTCCGTGGACGACGCGGCGATCTGATCAAGGTGCTGTGGCATGACGGTGTGGGTATGTCGCTCTATGCCAAGCGGCTCGACCGTGGACGGTTCATATGGCCTGCGGCGACTGATGGCGTCGTAGCGATCACCGCGTCGCAGATGGCGTGTCTGCTCGAAGCGATCGACTGGCGTAATCCGCGCATGACATGGCGTCCGCAGGCCGCTGGATGATGCTAAAAAGCTAGGTTTTCCGGGGCTTTTTCGCTATCCTCAAGCCATGGCAGCGGCACCCATCAGCGATGTCACGGCGCTTCGCGCGGCACTTCTGGATGCCGAGGCCGAAGCTGCCCGCGCGAAGGCGATCAACGCCGATCTGGTGGCCCGGGTGGCTCTGCTCGAGTTGCAGAACGAGAAGATGCGTCGGGCACTTTACGGGCAGCGTTCCGAGCGCGGCCAGTTGTTGATCGGCCAGCTCGAGCTTGGTCTGGAGGAGCTGGAGGCGAGCGCCGGCGAGGATGAGGCTCTGGGCCAGCGTGCCGCGGCCGGCACCCCTGTCGAGGCGTTCACCCGGACGCGACCTTCGCGCAAGCCGTTGCCGGCGCATCTGCCGCGCGAGCGCGTCGTCGTTGCCGCGCCCACCAGTTGCGCCTGCTGCGGGTCGGACCGGCTGTCGAAGCTGGGCGAGGACGTGACCGAGACGCTGGAGGTGATCCCGCGGCAGTGGAAGGTCGTGCAGACCGTTCGTGAGCGGTTCGCCTGCCGCGTGTGCGAGGGTATCACCCAGCCACCTGCTCCGTTCCATGCGACGCCGCGCGGGCTGTTCGGACCAAGCTTTCTGGCGATGGTCATGTTCGAGAAGTTCGGGACGCATCAGCCGCTCAACCGTCAGCGCGACCGCTATGCTCGGGAGGGCGTGGAGATCAGTCTGTCGACGCTCGCCGACCAGGTCGGGGCGTGCGCGGCCGCACTCGCGCCGCTCCACCGGCTGATCGAGGCGCACGTTCTAGCCGCCGAGCGGCTCCACGGCGACGACACGACCGTGCCGGTGCTGGCGAAGACCACGGCCCATGTCGGACGCCTATGGACCTACGTGCGCGATGACCGACCGTTCGCAGGGCCTGCGCCGCCAGCTGCCCTGTTCCGCTATTCGCGGACCCGTCGCGCCGAACATCCGGTCGCACATCTCACCGGCTATGGCGGTATCCTGCAAGGCGACGCCTATGCCGGCTACAACACCCTGTTCCGCTCCGATCGGTCGCCGTCACCAGTCACCCGTGCACTCTGCTGGGCACATGCCAGGCGCAAGTTCTTCGAGCTGGGCGACGTCGCCGCGCAGCTGAAGCGGCGTAAGGGTGCATCGGTCATCTCGCCGATCGCGGCCGAAGCGGTCAGGCGGATCGACGTGATCTTCGACGCCGAACGCGCGGTCAACGGCAACACCATCGCGGAGCGGCTTGCCATGCGCCAGGAGATCGCGATCCCGCTCGTCACAGACCTGGAGCAGTGGCTGCGATCCCAGCGTGCCGCGCTCGCACGCCACAACCCGGTCGCGGGTGCGATCGACTACATGCTCAAGGACTGGGCTGCGTTCGCCCGGTTCCTCGACGACGGCCGTATCTGCCTGACCAACAACGCCGCAGAACGCGCGCTGCGTGGCGTGGCCCTCGGTAGGAAGTCGTGGCTGTTCGCAGGCTCCGACCGCGGCGGCGAGCGCGCCGCGTTCATGTATACGCTGATCGGCACCGCCAAGCTCAACGACATCGATCCGCAAGCCTGGCTCGCCGACGTCCTCGCTCGCATCGCCGATATCCAGCAGAGCCAGCTTTGCGAACTGCTACCTTGGAACTGGCGACGACCAGCAGAACTGCTCAAGGCCGCGTAAACGCGGTCCTTACCGGATGCTTACCGAGAAAGAGGCATTCCCCTGCCTTAACAAGGCAGATTGGGGCCCCCTACAGGCCCGGGTCGAAACCTACAAAGGTTTGATCTTTGCAAATTGGGATGCTGATGCTCCGGACCTGAATACCTATCTCGGCGATGCCCGGTTTTACATGGATCATATGCTGGATCGCACCGAGGCGGGGACGGAAGCGATTCCCGGCGTCCAAAAGTGGGTGATCCCATGCAACTGGAAGTTTGCCGCCGAACAGTTCTGTAGCGACATGTATCATGCCGGCACCACCTCGCACCTTTCCGGAATTCTCGCTGGCTTGCCCGAGGGATTGGAACTGACGGACCTTATGCCGCCGTCCGTCGGTAAACAGTATCGCGCACCATGGGGCGGGCACGGCACCGGCTTCTATATCGGCGACCCGAACCTACTCCTGGCTATTATGGGTCCGAAAATCACCAGCTATATGACCGAAGGCCCCGCAGCCGAAAAGGCCGCCGAACGTTTGGGTAGCGTCGAACGCGGCACCGAAGTGATGGCTCAGCACATGACGGTATTCCCGACCTGCTCCTTCCTGCCCGGCATTAATACCATCCGGGCGTGGCATCCGCGCGGCCCGAACGAGGTAGAGGTTTGGGCTTTCACACTTGTCGACGCCGACGCCCCAGAAGACATCAAAGAAGAATTCCGGCGTCAAACGTTGCGAACTTTTTCCGCAGGCGGCGTGTTCGAGCAGGACGACGGCGAGAACTGGGTCGAGATACAGCACATTCTGCGCGGCCATAAGGCACGGAGCCGCCCGTTCAACATCGAAATGGGTCTTGGCAAAGCCGTTGATAACGACCCGGATTACCCCGGGATGATCAGCTACGTATATAGCGAAGAGGCGGCCAGAGGTATGTACGCACAATGGGCGCGCATGATGACGTCGAAGAACTGGGAAGCCCTCAACGCCACCCGTCCGACTGAGGGAGAGACCGGACCGGGGACGCCTGCCGCCATTCCTGTAGCTGCGGAATAGCTCCTCCTACGTGACCACACCCTCCCTATTAGCAGTTAAACGACAAGGGCTACCCCATGTTGATGTCAACAGATACACGCGACACCTTTCAATCGAAGCCAGTCACAATTGCACCGGAGCTTCAACAAGAGATCGAACAGTTTTATTATTGGGAAGCCAAGCTTCTCAATAATCGTCGCTTTGAAGAATGGTTCGGCTTGCTAGCAGCAGATATTCGGTACTTTATGCCGATCCGCACCACACGAAGTATGCGGGAAGCGGATCAGGAATACTCCGGTGTTGGTGAGTACGCCCATTTTGACGACGATTACAACATGATGAAGGGCCGAATTCGGAAGATTACATCCGACGTTAGCTGGTCTGAGAATCCTGCATCACGTACTCGGCACCTCATCACCAACGTAATGATCGCCCCGGGCATGTCAGCAGACGAGTATCAGATCTCCAACGCAGTCTTGGTATATCGCAACCGACTAGAACGTCAGCTTGACATCTTTGCGGGCGAACGTCGTGACACGCTGAGGCGAACGGTAAAGGAATCGGGCTTCGAGATCGTGAGCCGAACGATCCTTATCGACCAAAGCACGATCCTCGCCAACAACCTCAGCTTCTTTTTCTAACGGTAGCACCAGTGGTTTGGACAAAGGTCATTGAGCAATCAGCTCTGCAGCCTGGCGATATGCATCGCCACGAAGGTGGACCGGAGCCGGTGCTCCTATGTAATGTCGACGGCGATTTCTATGCAGTACAGGATACATGTACGCATGGGGAATGGGCGCTGTCGGATGGTTACATCAAGGGTGATGTTGTTGAGTGCTCCCTTCATTTCGCAAAGTTCTGCGTACGCACCGGCAAGGTGACTGCGCTGCCCGCCTGCAAGGCGCTTCGGGTTTTTCCCGTGAAGGTCGAGAACAATGCAGTCCTGATCGACCTTGACGCCGGGGCAGATAATTAATGGTTCAACACATTGCAATTATTGGCAGCGGAGTAGCTGGTGTCACAACAGCGCAGTTACTGCGTGGTGAAGGCTATAAGGGGCGTATCTCTCTCATCGGAGACGAAATCCATCTGCCTTACGACAGGCCGTCGTTATCCAAGGGGGTACTTGGTGGCGACCTTTCACAATCACCGCCGCTTGTCGCCCGCGAGTGGTACGATGAGGCCGGGATAGACCTGATCTTCGGAAGAACCGCAAAAGTGGTAGATACGGCGAAGAAGCAAATCATTCTTGACGATGGGACCACGCTGGCGGCCGATGTGATCGTAGTTGCTACTGGCAGCCGTGCGAAACAGCCTTTGCTTTCAGGTGTCGATCTTTCCGGGGTCGCTACACTGCGCAACCACGACGACGTGGATCGTCTACGACGAGAATGGGTCTCCGGGACGCGGCTCGTAGTTATGGGTGGCGGGCTGATAGGCTGCGAGGTCGCCACTACGGCGCGCAAACGTGGTCTCGAAGTTACAATTCTAGAAGCATCTGATGAATTGCTGATGCGAGTCTTGGGACGCCGTATTGGCAGTTGGACCCGCGAGAGGTTGTTGGAACTCGGCGTGCGGGTAGAACTCGGGGTCGCCGTCGAAAGGTTTGTCGGGCAGGGCCATCTCGCTGCGGTTATCGCTTCGGATGGTCATAGATACGACGCCGACGCGGCTCTGATTTGCATCGGTGCTGAGCCGGCGGATCAACTCGCCAAACAAGCGGGTTTGGCCTGTGACCGTGGGATCCTGGTCAATGCGAGCGGCGCCACCCAGGTTGAGGGAATATTCGCCGTTGGGGATGTCGCAAGTTGGCCACTGCGTGATGGCGGACGTCGGTCGTTGGAAACTTACCTCAATGCACAACGCCAAGCGGCGGCAGTGGTAGGTGCTATCCTTGGAAAAGATGAGCCTGCACCACAGACTCCTGTCTCGTGGACCGAGATTGCAGGACATCGAATGCAGATTGGTGGTGATATCGAAGGGGCGGGTGAGATTGTTGCGCGCGGAAGCCTGGGTGCCGGACCTGCACTACTATTCCGGGTTGTCGACAATGTAGTTCGGGCGGTGGTGGCTGTCGATGCGCCGCGCGATTTCGCCATGGCTTTTAAGCTCGTAGAAGGTGGGGCCCGCATTCCGCCGGAAGCGCTGAGAGATCAAGGAATAAGTCTGCGCGATATCGCGCGTTCCACTCAGGTAGGATAATAATATGAGACTGAGAGGTGAGGTCGCACTTGTTACAGGCGGCGCTTCAGGGTTAGGGCGAGCAGTTGTCGATCGCTATGTCGCAGAGGGTGCGCGGGTCGCCGTGCTGGATAGATCGAGTATTGGGTTAGCCAAGCTCAAAGAAACGCATGGAGATGCCATTGTAGGAATAGAAGGTGACGTCCGGCTTCTAGAGAGCAACAAGCACGCCGTAGCCCGTTGCATTGAAGCCTTCGGAAAGCTCGACTGCCTCGTAGGTAACGCAGGCGTCTGGGATTATATGGCCACTCTGGTCAGCATGCCTGATGACCAAATAGAAGCTGCTTTTGACGAAATGTTTTCGGTTAACGTCAAGGGTTATCTCTTAGCTGTCAAAGCCGCTCTTCCAGCGCTTTACGATAGCAAGGGGCGCGTTATCTTGACGGCCTCTAATGCCGCGTTTTACACGTCGGGCGGGGGACCGCTCTACACGTCCAGCAAACATGCCGTAGTTGGTTTAATCAAGCAACTCGCTTATGAGTTGGGGCCGCATATCCGCGTCAACGGCATCGCACCTGGAGGTGTCGTCGGAAGCGATCTTCGTGGCCTGAAGGCACTCGGACTACAAGAGCAGAGCATATCAACGATATCGCTGCCGGACATGCTTGATCATGTGCTGCCCACAGGAAAAGTCGCCACGGCCGAGGAATACACAGGTGCCTATGTCTTCTTTGCGACGCGGGCTGAGACTGTTCCCCTCACCGGTTCCATTCTGGACTTTAACAGCGGCTGGGGCGTCCGCGGCCTGATAGATGTTAATCTAGGTGCCGAGCTCGACAGATGCTTCGGTAAACAAACTATGGACGGAAAAGCGGCATGAGCATTCAACGACTTGGCTACTTGGGCTTCGAGGTATCAGACGTCAATGCTTGGCGGGCTTTCGCCACTACGAAGCTGGGTATAATGGAATGCTCCGGCGGCGCGGACAATGCGCGCTTTCGAATTGACAGTCGCGCATGGCGTTTGAATGTCGCTAAGGGGCCCGCAGACGATCTATCGTTCTCTGGCTACGAGGTTGATAGTGAAGACGCTCTTGCGGCTGTCAAGGACCGCTTGGAAAAGCACCACGTTACCGTAACCGTCGAAGGGGCCGACCTTGCAGCGGACCGGGGGGTTATGGGGCTAATTTCATGCCTAGATCCTGCAGGAAATCGTGTCGAGATATTTTATGGGGGCACAGAGGTTTTCGAAAAGCCCTTTACTTCTCCAATTGGGGTTTCCGGGTTTTTGACTGGCGATCAGGGCCTAGGACATTACGTTCTAAACGTTCCTGACATATCGTTGGCTCTTGATTTCTACATTAAAAGCCTTGGCTTTCACCTTTCAGACATTATTGATTGGAAATTAAGCGATCAATTGACTGTACGGTTGACCTTTCTGCATTGCAACGGACGGCACCATACGCTGGCTTTGGTTAGCATGCCGGAAGGAAAGACGCTTCATCATTTCATGCTCGAGCTAAACCAACTCGACGATGTTGGCTTGGCTTTCGACAAATTTGAGATCGACGGGGCGGTCGTAGCGACTCTGGGACGGCATACGAACGACCATATGGTTTCGTTCTACGGCGCAACTCCGTCCGGCTTTTCAATCGAATATGGTTGGGGCGCGCGAAGTGTCGCACCTGGCTGGTCTGTGGTCCGCTATGACAGTATTAGCATATGGGGGCATAAGTTTGTTGGCTTGAACTAGAAAGTTCTCAGTATTTGATGCCTTTCAAATATAAAGCAAAAAAATTAATTTATGGAGCAGGTGATGATAGGTTACCTATTGCCGCTTTTAGCGGCATCATTTTTGCTTGTATGCTCTTCATCGGTACAGGCGCAAACCAACCCGGCGGATGAAGCTACTATACCCAACCAAGGAATGGTTTATTCTCCTTCAACGTCTTTGCAAGAAGGCGATAGCACCGCAATTCCCAGCGATTTTAAACATTGGTTGGTACACGTAGACGGTGCCAACGTGTTCACTAATGAGAGTTCGAGTGTCGCGGTTGGCGGTGCTAAGGTACCAGACGGCTCGGTTTCGCTTGCGAACAATCTTACTGCGACGTTTGATGTCAGCTATTTTTTGACGCCTAAAATTGCGCTAAATGTCTATTCTGGATATCCGCCGCGAGCGCACATCAAGGGGGCTGGCTCGCTCGCCGCCTTCGGCACGTTGGCGAGCGCCAATTACGGCCCTTTGACTGTGTCGGGCGAATATCACTTCTCAGGTTTCGGCGCGCTCAAGCCGTATGTCGGCGCAGGCGTAACCTATGTCGTGTTCCTGAATGTTGACGATGCTGCACTTAATGACGTCAGCGTTGACAATGCGTTCGGGCCTGCACTGAAGCTTGGGGTCGACTACGACGTTTCTGAGCGCTGGACATTACACAGTTATATTCAACAGATTTGGGTGAGCACTAATGTGACCGCAAAAGTCGGTCCAGCACCGGCTTCGGCGCATGTAGCGATAAACCCGACCATTATCGGTGTAGGAATTGGCTATCGCTTCTGATCGTTTAAAGATCAAACGAATGATTTCATGAAAATCGCCTATGATGCAGGAGATTTTGATCGGAAGAATTCCGGTGGAGGAAATGTGATGCTTGGACAGATGATGCACTCGCCACTGCTCGTGTCGTCGATCCTGCGACACGCGTCGGCCTATCACGGTGACACGGAGGTGGTATCGCGTACCGTGGAAGGGTCGATCCACCGCTATACCTATGCCGAGCTTTCAGGGCGCGCGCAGAAGCTCGCCAATGCCCTCGGACGCCTCGGCCTCGAAAATGGCGACCGGGTCGGAACACTGGCCTGGAACGGCTATCGGCACATGGAGCTCTATTATGGCGTGTCCGGATCCGGCCTAGTCTGCCACACGATCAATCCACGCCTCTTCCCAGAGCAGATCGCCTATCTCATCGCGCATGCCGGAGACCGGATCCTCTTCTCGGACCTGTCGTTTCTGCCGATCCTCGAAGCGCTGGCGGACAGGCTGAAGGACCTGAAGGCCGTCGTCATCATGACCGACGAAGCCCATATGCCGAAATCCGAGATCCTTCCCGGTCTCGTCTGCTACGAGACACTGATCGCGGGAGAATCGGACGAATACGAGTGGCCGGATATCGATGAGAATACTGCGTCCGGCCTGTGCTACACCTCCGGGACTACGGGCGAGCCCAAGGGCGTGCTCTACAGCCATCGGTCCAGCGTATTGCACGGCATGACCTGCGCGCTGCCCGACGTGATGGGACTCTCAGCCCTGGATGCGGCCTCTCCGATCGTGCCGATGTTCCACGTCAATGCCTGGGGTGTCCCTTTCGCGGCACCGATGGTCGGCGCCAAGCTTGTCATGCCGGGACCGAGGCTGGACGGCGCCAGCCTACATGAGCTGTTCGAGCAGGAAGGCGTGACATTTACCGCCGGTGTGCCGACCGTTTGGCTCGCGCTGCTGGACTGGATGGACTTGCACGCCCAATCGTTTACCAGTTTGAAGCGCGTTGCGATCGGGGGTTCCGCTTCGCCTTCGATCATGATCAGTCGCTTCCAGAACCAAGGTGTCATGGTCCGGCATGTGTGGGGCATGACCGAGACCAGCCCGATCGGCCTCGCCGCGACGTTGAAAACGAAGCACGAAGGACTACCGGCCGAACAGAAGCTGTCGCTGCAGGCCAAGCAGGGAAGACCGCTTTTCGGCATGGAGTTCTGCATCATAGGCGCCGAGGGTGAGCCGATCGCGAGGGACGGCAACAGCTTCGGTTCGATGCTCGTACGCGGCCCCTGGGTAGCCGCTAGCTATTTCAACAGCCCCATCAGCCACGCGCACGCGGCCGAGGGCTGGTTCGACACAGGCGACGTTGTAACCATGGATGCCGATGGTTTCGTCCAGATCGTCGACCGCACCAAGGATGTGGTGAAATCCGGCGGCGAATGGATCAGCTCGATCGAGCTGGAGAATATCGCTCAGGCCCATCCGGCCATCAAAGAGGCTGCTGTCGTCGCCAAGCCGGACGAGCGTTGGGGCGAGCGCCCGGTGCTCGTCGTGCAGCTTAACCCGGAGATGAATTTCTCAACTCAGGACATGGTAGACCTGTACACGGGCAAGGTTCCTAAATGGAGTATTCCGGACGATGTGGTGGTCGTCGATGAGCTGCCGCATACCGCGACCGGCAAGCTACTGAAAATAGCCATCCGCGCGATTGTCGTGAACAACCTGAGGATGGAATCGCTGGACGACGGTACTGCATCAGGCGACTTGTATAGGTATTGACCTGACCCCGTTTTTTCCTCCATTTGGAGCTAGAGTCCGGCCCGAAGATTGAGGGTCCCCGGCAGGGTTTCGTAGTAAAGTTCTGTACTCGTGCAGTTCATACAAACTCGGCGCATCTCATGCGGCGGCGGAAGCGTCATGTACAGAGATCGGTGCTGCTGGCTACATCGCCCCACCTGGAGTCGGTTCCGGCTGAGGGCGAAATGACACTCTAAGCGGTGGTATCCTTGGGCCAGAGGTATTCGCCAGTGAGGAGGATATGCGCCCATCCGAGCGGTGAGATATGAGCGAGAAGGTGATCGGGCGTCTCGAGCCCTTCGCGGCGTCGGGCTTCGACGGCATGACCGAGATGCAGGGTGTTCCAGTAGACGATGATGGCGGTGAGCAGGTTGAGGCCCGCGATCCGATAGTGCTGGCCCTCGGTGGTGCGGTCGCGGATCTCGCCCTGACGGCCGATGCGCAGGGCGTTCTTCAGCGCGTGGTGCGCTTCGCCCTTGTTGAGGCCGACCTGGGTACGGCGCTGCATGCCGGCATCGAGAATCCATTCGATAATGAACAGCGTCCGTTCGATCCGGCCGACCTCGCGCAATGCGGCCGCCAGATCGTTCTGGCGCGGATAGGCGGCAAGCTTGCGCAGGATGCGGCTCGGCGCGACTTGGCCAGCACTCATGGTAGCCGCGCAGCGGAACAGGTCGGGCCAGTTGGACACGATCAGTGCGTCGCGTGCCTTACCGCCCACCAGCGGGCGCAGTTCGCTCGGCGTGGCGGCGGGATCGAACACGTACAGCCGTTTGGACGGAAGGTCGCGGATACGCAGTACGAGGCGGTAACCGAGCATGGCGCTGATTCCGAACAGATGGTCGGTGAACCCGCCGGTGTCGGCGTACTGCTCCTCGATCCGTCGCCCGGCCTCGTTCATCGTCAGCCCGTCGAGCAGATAGGGTGCCTCGCTGACGGTTGCGGGGATGGTCCGCGATGCGAACGGCGCGAAGCGGTCGTTGACGTGAGTATAGGCCTTGATGCCGGGATCGTTGCCGTAACGGGCGTTGACCGTGTTCATCGCCTCGCCCTGCCGCGCGGCCGGGTAGAATTGTCCGTCGGCCGATGCGGTGGTGCCCATCCCCCAGACCCGCGCCATCGACAGCGCTCCTTGCGCGGCGACCACGTTGGCCAGCGCCTGCTCGATCGCCTCGCTTTCGATGTGCCAGCGCGCGAGGCGGGAGAGTTGCCAGTAATCGTGGGTGTTGCACGCCTCGGCCATCTTGCGCAGTCCCAGGTTCAGCCCCTCGGCGAGCAGGACGTTGAGCAGGCCGATCCGGTCGCCGCATGGTACGCCGGTGCGCAGATGGGTGAAGGCGTCTGTAAACCCGAGTGCGGCGTCCACTTCGAGCAGCAGGTCGGTGATGCGGACGGGCGGCAGGCGACGATACAGGTCGAGCACCAGATCATCGATGCCGTCCGGCGCATCGGCGGTCAGGCGATCGATGCGCAACGTGCCGCCCTCGATGCTGCCTTTCGGGATCGTGCCGTTGCGCGCGGCGCGACCGAGCCGGGCAAGGCCATCGGTAAGTCGGGCCTTGCGGTCGGCTAGCCAGACATGCGGGTCTGGCGGGACCGCCAGCTTCGCGGCGCGCGCGACCGCCATCGGCACGAGGACGTGGCGGAGGTCGCCGTAACGATGCGAGCGATCGAGCCATATGTCGCCCGAGCGCAGCGCGTCGCGCAGGTGGAACATGACCGCGACTTCCCGGAGGCGCGCATCATCGTCGCCCTTCGCCCGCAACTGACGCCGCCATTTGGAATGTGGGCGCAGGAAATCATCGGTAGCCGGAAGTGCGCCCCTGATGGCGATGGCGGTCACAGCATTCAGCAAGGGCCGGGCGACCGGCGCGGCTTCGAGCTCGAGGCAGCGCAGCATGCGCGGGGCATAGCGCCGGAAGCGGTGATACCCCTGATCCACATGGGCCAGCGGATCGTCGCCCAGCGTGTCGGTCAGCGTTCTGGCCGTCGCGACGAGACGGGTAAGATGATCCCATCCCGCTGCACGCGCGACCGCATCCTCCAGCGACGCGCCATCGCCATGCGCGTCGAGCAGCGACCGGCCAAGCGCGGCGAACCCGTCCAGCGTCGCAGTGACGGCCCCTCTGGTTTCCGCGGCGCGCGCATCGTGCAGCTGCTTGGCCTCGCGCCAGGTCCGACCGACAATGCGGTCATGCGTCTCGATCATGGCATCGGCGGTCGCGGCGGCCCATTCGATGACGCAGACCGCAAGGATGGCGCGACGCCGATCGGCGTTCAGGTCGCGCAGGCCATCGGCGAAATAGCGTTCGCCCTGCCGGCGCAGGCGAGCGACGCGATGGGGCGGGACGCCGGCGAGCAGATCAGGGCCGAGGTTCATCGCGCGCAGGAACTCCAAACGGTCGAGCAGCCGGTTCGCCGCGGCGGAATTGTTGCCCGGTTCGATCCGGCGCAGCCAGATGAAGCGACTGATCACCCCCGGCAGCATCTCGGTCGTCAGGCGGTCGAGCCGGGCGCAGGCGACGCGATCGAGGCGCGCGGCGATACGCTTCTCGATATCGCGCTCGGCCGCGACCAGCGCGTCCGCGCACAGCCGCTCGATCGTTGTGATAGCCGGCAGGATGGTGATGGTGTCGCGGCAGCGGGCGATGAAGCGCCGGGCGAGATCGTCGTTCGAGCGGGCCTGTTCGGCTTCGGCGAGCAGCCATTCGCGGAACGAGCGTGCTGGCGCGCCCTGACCGGGGAACGTCCTGTACCCGTAGATTCGGCGCAGCACCTCCATATGTTGCTGTCGCGTCTGGCGACGGACAGCGTAGCGGACGAGCGTGTCGCCAGCGATGCCGAGCTGGGCACCGAGAAATGTAGACACGGCGAGCGGGATCACCTCACCCGGCGCCAGCATCCGGCCGGGATAGCGCAGCGCGCACAGTTGCAGCGCGAAGCCGATCCGGTTTTCCGGCCGGCGACGCCGGTCGATGTGGATCAGGTCGTCGTCCGCCAGGATGTAATGCCGCAGCAGCGACGCCTCGTCGGTCGGCAGATCGAGCAGCGCCGACCGCTGGCGCGCGCTCAGGATATGGCGTCTCGGCATGCGGTAGTGTCCCTGTTGAACAGATGTCTGTTTTGGACAACACTGACCCCGCGCAAATCAAGGGTTTTCGGGATCCGATTTCGGGAAGGTTCAATTGGGACAACGCGCCGCCATCTACGCCCGTGTCTCGACCGCCGACCAGTCGTGCGAGCGGCAGTTGCGCGACTTGGCCGGTTTTGCCGAACGGGGCGGCTATGAGGTGGTCGAGGTCTTCCGCGAAACCGCCTCGGGAATGAAGGCCAACCGCTCGGCGCGCGCCGAAGTGATGAAGCTGGCCCAGGCGCGCCACATCGATGCGATTCTCGTCACCGAACTCAGTCGCTGGGGACGCTCGACGCAGGACCTGCTCGACACGTTGAACCGGCTTTCGGGCTGGCGCGTGTCAGTCGTGGCGATGAGCGGCATGACGTTCGAGGTCGATACGCCGCACGGACGAATGATGGCGACGATGCTCGCCGGCATCGCGCAGTTCGAGCGCGACATGCTGGGTGAGCGCGTCCGTTCGGGACTTGCCGCAGCGCGTGCGCGGGGCCGCAAACTTGGACGGCAGGCGGGAGACCGGCCGAAATCCGACCGGCTGGCAACCAAAGTGTTGGCGCTCATCGCCGAAGGACGCAGCTATCGCTGGATCGCGCGCGATCTAGGCCTCAGCAAGAACACGGTCGGCGCGATCGTCGGCCGTGCCAGGGCGGCTGATCCCCTGGAGCCGGGGCCGGAGGCGATGGCATGAGCATGAAACCGGAGCGTCCCCCGCCAAATTCCAAGCGCAAAGCGCGATTTCGGGAGATCGCGCGCGGGATCGTCGCCAAGGACCGCTACAACCGCAAATACGGCCTTGCCGTTGATACGGCAGGCGCCATCGCCCAGGCATTGGAGCGAGCTTGGCGCGATGGTGTTGGAGGTGTCGGCGCCGATTCGGCCAACCCGATATCCGCTGTCGGGCAGCCGGGTACCGGACCTATGGAATGGGTGCTGATCCCACCCCGCCCAAGAACTGCTTTCTGGAGCATTTGCCTGTTCACGCTGGGGCGTGGCGCCGAGCCGGCGTGGGGCGGACACCTCACCTTGACCATCACCGAACGCGGAACGGCCGGATGGGAACTCGTCGTCCCCGGGCGTGCCCTCGACAAGGCCATCGGCGACAAGACGATCGCACCGCTCCTTCGTCTCGGCCTCTTGGAACCGATGCCGGATGATCCGGAATGTCTCGTGGTTTCAGAGTGCGGGAAGAAAGCCTGGGAGGCCTTTTGCCAACGCGGTGGGCAATACCCCGAGGATCTCACCGATCTGTAGCGCACCCACGCGACGATTACCTCAGAAGTGGCGTTTCACGAACCTCTTCAGCGTCCTGGGTCGAGGCATGAACTTCCTCGCGAATGATCCGATCGGTGATCTCGCCCAGATGCGAAGTCAGCGCGACGCTCAACTCCTCGAATTCCGGCCAGAGTATACCGTCCACGAAGCTGCGCGGTCCCTGTACAACAACTGACTGGCGGTGCATCCGGCTGTAGCGAAACGGCCGCAGACCGTACCGGCGACATAGCGCGACGAACAGCTGACGGGACCAGGGATCGGAGATCGAGAACCTGAACTCCTCGCTCGCCTCTTCGTCACGCGTCTTCTCGAAGCGGCGCCGGAGGCGCTCGGCCGCGGCACCTGCCGCAACCTTCTCGCCCTGGGTCCCAGCCGCGGCATACAGCGCTTCGATCTTGCGCAACGTCGCGCGCAGACGCTCCTCGTTTGGCACCCTTATCAATGCATTGTGGGATTCATGGTCGGAATGCCCTCGAGCATCTGCCGACGCGCGCGCGTGCAAGACAGCACCGCCTCGTGAATCTCGCCTTCCATGATCCGGGTCAGGTCGCGCAAGCCGTGGAATGTGATCTCAAGCTGCGTACGGTCGTCAGCCATGGGATCGCGGTCGACCAGATCGACGATGCCGACCATCATCGCGTGCATCTCTCCGAGCAACCCGACCGCGACATGCGCACGTTCGGACAAGTCGACCTCGTCCTCCCCGGCGAACAGGCCGTCGACGAAGCCATCGAGCTCTTCCATGCGGACCTTCCCGAAATACCGCAGGTTCGGGGCGGTCGCCTCCATCGGCAACCGCGCCAGCCGGAAGGGCTGGCTCCGCTTCTGGTGCTGGGCAAGGTCGTTCCAAAGCCCCTGGACCAGCAAGCCGATCAGCGTCTCCGCTTCCGCCATGCTGTCGAATTCCGGCAGTTCTCCGCCCCACAGCCCTTCCACGACCTGCAACGGTGATGCGCTGAACATTGGCGTCGCGATGTTGCCGAGAAAGCGTGTACGGACCGCGTGGAACGGCACCGGGCAGGCATGGCGATCCAGCAGTGCACGAACCATCTTCGTGTCCGGAGCTTTGCCTTTGCCTGCTGCCATGGGACGTCACGATACCGTCCGGGACCGCTCACCACAAACACGATCTACCGTCCGCGCATGCAAAGCATGCCGAGACACATCCGCTTGGGGTGTCATTTCGCCCTCAGCCGGAACCGACCCCCACCTGCATTCATCGAGCAAGTGTTTATATGACCTGATTCAAGCCGTTCATGTGCAGCTCCGATAGGGAAATAGCCGCGATTCGATCACGCGTGCAGTTTCGATCAGCGGCGGCAGGAAGTCGGTCGGTATGCATGGCTCGCCGATATGGGTCACGATCAGGGAAATAGCAGCTAACACTCCCTGTTCGCTTCCGATCGGGACCGCAATGCATATCAGCCCCGGGGTGATCTCGCCATCGTCGATGGCATAGCCGCGCTCGCGGATATCCGCAAGTTCGCGTGCCAGTTCGGTGGCCGAGGTAATCGTCTTCGACGTCAGGCCGACGAATGGGCCCGCTGCCAGATAGGCTTCCCGCTCCTTCTGCGGCAGATTCGCCAGCAGCGCCTTGCCGATGCCTGAGCAATAGGCCTCCAACTGCATACCCTGCCGTGAGATCATAACGCAGCGAGGATCACCGATCTTGACCAGGTAAGTCATCATATTGTCCTCGAAGATGCCAAAATGAACGGTCTTGCCCGTTCGGCGATAGAGCTCTTTTAGGAGCGGTCGGGCCACCCGTGAGGCGAAGCTTCCCCAGTCGCGCCGTGCAGCGGCGATCCGGGACAAGACCGGCCCAGCGACATATTGGCCACGGCCGACACGGAGCAGGAAGCCACTCTTCTCGAACCCGACCGCCAGGCGGTGTGCGGTGGACAGTGGAATCCCAGCTTCGACCGCCACCCCTGATAGCGAACGGCCGCCATCGTCCTCCAGGATACGGGCCAGCAGCGAAAGCGATTTGATCAAGGTTTGCGGTGGTTCTGTTCTAGTTTTGATCATAAGGCTACTTCTCACGCTATGGGATATGTCGGCAAGCATGATTTGACCGGTCTCCGATCGAAACCTACGCTTCGTCCATGGCAAAAGATTATGAGACTGCGGCCCGGGCGCTGCGCGAAGCTTATTTGGGGGTACCGATTTCCCCATTGCGTGAACTGCTTGAGCCCGTCGATATCGACGGGGCCTATGCCGTCCAGGCGATCAACACACGCCTGTGGCAGGATCAGGGTCGCCGGCTGATCGGGCGCAAAATCGGGCTGACCGCGAAGGCGGTCCAGGCCCAACTCGGCGTCGATCGGCCGGACCTCGGCGCGTTGTTCGAGGACATGCAGATTCCCGATGGCGGCAGGCTCGATCCGGCCAAGGCCATCCAGCCTAAAGCCGAGGCGGAGATCGCCTTCGTAATGGCGCGCGATGTGGATGATCCGGATGTGTCGATCGAGACGCTCACATCAGCGGTCGACTATGCGGTCGCGGCGATCGAGATTGTCGATAGCCGCATCGCGGACTGGAAGATCGCCTTCGCCGATACGGTTGCTGACAACGGCTCTTCGGCGTTCTTTGTGCTCGGTACCGACCACCGGCTATTACGCGACCTTGATCTCTACAGTTGCGGCATGGTGATGGAGATCAACGGCGCAATCGCATCGCTGGGTGCTGGTGCCGCATGCCTCGGTCATCCGCTCAATGCCGTCCAGTGGCTCGCGCGAACGCTCTCCGCGCGCGGAGAGGCGCTCAAGGCCGGTGACATCATCCTGTCGGGCGCTCTTGGCCCGATGGTCGCACTCACTCCCGGCGATCAGGTTCGCACCCGCATCGGCGGCATCGGCACCTGCGCCTTCGAATATGGGACGAAATCATGAGCACGAAGGTCAAGGCGGCGATCATTGGTTCGGGCAATATCGGCACCGACCTGATGATCAAGATGATCAAATATCCGCAAAATATGGAGCTTGTGGCGGTTGTCGGCATCGACGCGGCGTCAGAGGGCCTGGCGATGGCGAAGGCACGCGGTGTGGCAACCACGCATGAAGGTCTCGAGGGTCTCGTCAAGATGGCAGACTATCCCGAGATTGGCATCGTTTTCGATGCAACCTCCGCCTATGCGCATAAGGTACATGACGCCCGGTTGCGTGCCGATGGCAAGCAGGTCATTGACCTGACACCTGCAGCGCTCGGCCCGTTCACGATTCCGCCGGTGAACATGCAGGCTAATCTCGACGCGCCCAACGTCAATATGGTGACGTGCGGCGGGCAAGCGACTATCCCCATGGTGGCGGCCGTCAGCCAGGTCGCGAAGGTACATTACGCAGAGATCGTGGCGTCCGTGTCGTCGAGATCGGCCGGACCAGGTACCCGCGCAAATATTGACGAATTCACTCGTACCACCTCCCGTGCAATCGAACGAGTCGGCGGTGCCGCGCAGGGCAAGGCGATCATCATCTTAAATCCCGCCGAGCCGCCGATGATCATGCGCGATACGGTGTTCACGCTATCGGAAGGCGCAGACGAGGACGCGATCCGCGCTTCGGTCGAGGCGATGGTCGCCAAGGTTCAGGGCTATGTGCCGGGCTATCGCCTCAAGCAGGAAGTCCAGTTCGAGCGCTATGGCGACAACAGCAAGCTCAAGATCCCGGGCCTTGGCGAATTCACCGGCGTAAAGACCTCGATCTATCTCGAGGTTGAGGGTGCGGGCGATTATCTGCCGAGCTACTCGGGCAATCTCGACATCATGACGGCTGCTGCCAAGGCGACCGGCGAACTGCTGGCGCAGAAGATCATGGACCGGAGGGCCGCAGCATGACGTTCGACGTAAACACCCAGAAGATCTACATCCAGGACGTGACGCTGCGCGACGGTATGCATGCCATCAAGCATATGTACGGACTCGACCATGTACGCAGCA
Organism: Sphingomonas sp. PL20; assembly: GCF_017875905.1. Lineage (NCBI taxonomy): Bacteria > Pseudomonadati > Pseudomonadota > Alphaproteobacteria > Sphingomonadales > Sphingomonadaceae > Sphingomonas > Sphingomonas sp. PL20. The sequence continues at coordinate 45,542 of NZ_JAGINH010000004.1, forward strand.
TCGCCAAGGCGCTCGATGAAGCCGGGGTCGATGCGATTGAGGTGGCGCATGGCGATGGATTGTCGGGCGCGAGCTTCAACTACGGCTTCGGCGCGCACACCGATTGGGAATGGCTGGAAGCGGTCGCAGAGGTTCTGACCAATTCGGTGCTGACCACGCTAATCCTGCCAGGCGTCGGCACAGTCGACGAACTCCGCCGGGCCTATGAACTAGGCGTACGGTCGGTCCGTGTTGCGACACACTGCACCGAGGCCGACGTCTCGAAACAGCATATCGGCATCGCCCGCGATCTCGGCATGGATGTGTCTGGCTTTCTGATGATGAGCCACATGGTCGAACCCGACGCGCTGGCCAGCCAAGCGCTGCTGATGGAAAGCTACGGCGCGCAGTGCGTCTATGTGACTGATAGCGGCGGCGCGCTCGACATGGACGGCGTGCGTGCGCGCCTCAAGGCCTATGATCGCGTGCTCAAGCCCGAAACCGAGCGCGGCATGCACGCGCATCATAACCTGTCTCTCGGCGTCGCCAATTCGATCGTCGCCGCGCAGGAGGGAGCCATCCGCATCGACGCGAGCCTGGCGGGGATGGGCGCGGGAGCGGGCAATGCGCCGCTCGAGGTTTTCGTCGCGGCGGCCGACCGCAAGGGCTGGGACCATGGCTGCAATGTCATGAAGCTGATGGATGCTGCCGAGGATCTTGTTCGACCGTTGCAGGATCGGCCGGTCCGGGTAGATCGCGAAACGCTCGCATTGGGCTATGCCGGGGTCTATTCGTCCTTTCTGCGTCATGCCGAGAAGGCCGCGGCAGATTATGGGCTCGATACTCGCACAATCTTAGTCGAACTCGGCCGACGTAAGATGATCGGTGGACAAGAGGACATGATCGTCGATGTTGCGCTGGACATGTTGCGCGAGCGGGCGGCCTGACCGTTGAGATCGGGCAGAGAATGACAGTGATGGGCCAAACGAACGCTCGCGACTATGCCGATGTCTATCGCCGCAGCATTGCGGAGCCCGAAGCCTTCTGGCTGGAAGCTGCTCGCGCTGTCGATTGGATTGCTGAACCGCGCCGTGCCGCCGCAGTCGAGCCCGATGGCACCTGGCACTGGTTCCCCGACGGTAAGCTGAACAGCTGCTACAACGCACTCGATCGACACGTCGCCGCCGGACGCGGCGATCAGCTCGCGCTGATCTACGACAGCGCGATGACGGAATCGGTCCGCCGTTTCACTTACCTAGAACTATACGATCATGTCGGGCGTGTCGCAGGCATGATGGTTACGCAGGGAGTTGAGGCTGGTGACCGGGTGCTGGTCTATATGCCGATGGTACCCGAGGCAGTGTTCGCAATGCTCGCCTGTGCGCGGCTCGGCGCGATCCACGCGGTGGTGTTCGGCGGATTCGCTGCGGCCGAGCTAGCCAAACGCATTGAGGACGCGACCCCCAAGCTAGTGCTCACCGCCTCCTGTGGTCTCGAGCCTGGGCGGGTCGTCGCCTACAAGCCGCTGCTGGATGACGCGATCGCGCTTTCCACGCACAAGCCGGATAGCTGCATCGTGCTCCAGAGGCCGCAATGCACCGCGCTTCTCATGCCGGGGCGTGATATCGATTGGACCGAGGCGGTCGCCGCAGCACCGCATGCCGATTGCGTGACGGTGGCTTCGGGCGATCCACTCTACATCCTCTACACCTCCGGTACGACCGGCATCCCGAAGGGTGTCGTTCATGACAATGGCGGCCATGCGGTTGCACTAAGCTGGAGCCTGCCGAACATCTATGGCGTGCAACCGGGTGAGACCTTCTGGTCTGCTTCGGACATCGGCTGGGCGGTGGGCCACAGCTATATCGTCTATGCGCCGCTGTTCTGCGGTTGCACCACCGTGCTCTACGAGGGCAAACCGGTCGGGACGCCCGACGCCGGAGCCTTCTGGCGTGTCATTCGCGACCACGGTGTCAGCGTGCTGTTCACCGCGCCGACTGCGATCCGTGCGATCAAGCGCGACGATCCCGATGGCAAGCATGTAGCGGCGGATGGTATTGGCAGCCTGCGCGCTCTGTTCCTGGCCGGCGAGCGCGCCGATCCGGACACGCTCCGTTGGGCGGAGGCGATGTTGAACGTCCCGGTCATCGATCACTGGTGGCAGACCGAACTGGGTTGGCCGGCGCTGGCGATCTGCCTGGGCCTTGGCGAGACGAAAACGCGGCATGGCAGTGCGGGCAGGCCGGTGCCCGGCAACCACTTCGAGGTATTGGGCCCGGACGGCAGGTTGGTGGCGATCGGCGAGACGGGCGACATCGTCATCCGCCTTCCACTCGCGCCGGGCGCACTCACGACCTTGTGGCAGCGGGCCGAGCAGTTCCGCGCCTCCTATCTGGAGGCTCACCCGGGATACTACACCACCGGTGACGCGGGCTTGATTGACGCCGGAGGCTTTGTCCATGTGATGAGCCGCATCGACGACATCATCAACGTCGCAGGCCACCGGCTGTCGACCGGCGGCATCGAGCAGATCATCGCGGCCCATCCCGATGTCGCCGAATGTGCAGTGATCGGCGCGGCCGACGAACTGAAGGGCATGGTCCCGGTGGGATTGGTGGTGCTAAAGACCGGTGTCGATCGGAGCGACGACACGGTATGTCGCGAAGTCGTGGAGCGGGTGCGCAACGAACTCGGGCCGGTCGCCGCCTTCAAGTCTGTAGTGGTCACGCGGCTGCTGCCTAAGACACGATCAGGCAAGATCCTCCGCGCAGCGATCCGCCGCGTCGCCGATGATGAGGCAGTGGCTCTTCCCGCCACGATAGACGATCCCAGTGCGATGGACGCGGTCCGCGAAGCCCTCAATTCGATCGGTTACGGCGCGTCCAAGAGGTGATCTGCGTAAACATCTTTGCATTGTTAGGGTCAGGACCCATTGATGTGAGAGGCGCGATCTGATTCAGGCTCCGTGAGGAGACTGAGGATGAGCGACCTGTACTGGCTAACGGACGAGCAGATGGCACGCCTGCGGCCATATTTCCCAAAGAGCCATGGCAAGCCGCGAGTTGACGACCGGCGGGTGTTGAGCGGCATCGTTTTCGTGAACCGCAATGGGCTGCGCTGGCGTGATGCGCCCAGCGACTACGGCCCGCACAAGACGCT
>NZ_JAGINH010000005.1:0-39884 GCF_017875905.1 Sphingomonas sp. PL20
TCCGGCGGAATAACCCCCTATGCCTCCTGTAGCGGCTACAGGAGCAAGCGAATTATGAGGGATGAGAAAGGCCTAGCTGTAGTGGCTTGCAATGATGCGCGGCCGGAACTGCAATAAAGGACGGTTTCCGGCTCACATTGCGTGAGACGGAAGGGCGCGGCAGACGCAGTTTCGTTGAGACGCAAATCACATTCGGTGCGACGGACGTGAGATGTTCGGCGATGGGCGCAGGATCGCGGACACGGCGGTCAAAGCGGCAATCCTGCTGCTCGCATATCGTCGGTCAGTTCGCGCGCACGAGCCGGGTCGAGTCCGCCCCGGAGCAATTGGCGGATTTCCGCCGGCTTGGCGTAGAACTGGTCCGCCAGGCTCTTCGTGTCGTAGCCGTGGCGGGTAAGCTGAGGTTCGAGGTCGTCGATCTGGCGTGAAAGCACACCCTCGACGGTCGCGGCGTCGATCGGTTTCACGCTGGCCTCGAACCCTGCCTCGAACGCCCGCACAAGATGACGGCCGATCTGGAGCGGGGTCTTGAGCTTGGCGGCGAGCAGGATCGCGGCATCCTCGGTCAGCACGGCATCGGGCTCAATCCCCGGCGACAGCGCAGTGCGCAGCGCCCAGTCGATGTAATCGCGCTGACGGTCGCGCAGACCGCCAAACTCGAACACCGTCGTCCGATCGCCGATTTCCTCCATAAGAGGGCGCTTGAGGTCGTTGCGCAGCTTTGGATGGCCGACGAGGATCACGGCAAGTTGACCGCCGCCCTCGGTGACAAGCTCGACGAGGCGCTTGAGCGCGGTCAGCGTTTTGGGATGGAGGTCGTGCGCGTCGTCGACGAACAGTGCGACCGGCCGCTTGGCCTTGCGGAACAGCTCCTGCAAATCGCGTTCGCGCCGTTCCGACTGGCTGGGGATCGAGACGGTCTTCTCCGACGAGAGGTCGTAGAACAGGGCCGCGACCAACAGCGGTACCGATATCTTGGCCTTCTCCAGGCTGAGCGCGCGCGACACGATCACGCGCCCCTCGCGCTCCAGCTCTTCGCGCAGTCGCCGCGTCAGCACGGTCTTGCCCGAGCCGATGGTGGCGGTGAGCGCAACTAGGCGTCCGCCATTAATCGCAGTCTTCAGATCATGGGTGAGCTGGGCATGATGCTCGGTCTCGAAGAAGCCGAGATCGACCGGAGGCCGGGCCAGTCCGTAATAGCGCATTACCTCGGTTTGCATCAGCCGCTCCGTCTATGGCCGGGCGGGAATCGCCTGCGGATTTCTTCCATCACCTCGGGCCTGGAGAGCGTGCGCGCGAGCAGCGCGTCGATGAAGGCGCGGTCCTCCTCGCAAAGCCCGCCCAGGGGCAGGCGCAACTCCTCGGATATGGCGAAGCGTGCCTTGAGCGGCGTGGCGAAGGTGAGTTCGCCGAACGGGTCGGGATCGGCAAATGGCCGGGCCGGCACAGGCGCGATCCCATCGGCAGGCTTGCGACCGATCACCACGATGTCATTCTCGCCCGTCAGGACCGAGCGGGGAATCCCGATTTTCGTTGCCAGCGCATCAACCCGATCCGCGCGAATCTCACGCCGGCTCTTGCGATGTTTGCGGTAGCGATGCAGCGGCACCGGCCCTCCGACCGGATCGAACGGTCCGTACCGCTCGTCGCCATATTCAACCCATAGCTCCTGGTCGAACAGCCCCCACCAGACGACGACCGTTTCGCCGGCCACCTCGGACGTGACCTCATAGGTAACGCCAGCGACGGTCAGGCGGCAGTCGAGCCCGACCTTGCGGCGTTCGGGCTCGCGGGCGAATGCACAATAGCGCTCCCAACCGCACATGGCGCGAATGCCGCCGTCGGGCAGATGCCCGAGCCAGTCGTCGATCCGGGAATGCGGCTCGCGACGATGATCGCCACCGTTGTAGGTGGCGATGTAGCGGGCCAGCCAGCGATTGGCCTCTTCCTCACTGGTGGGTTCGTGGAAGTGGTACAGCGTCTCGTGCGCTTCCTTGACGGTGCGGAACGGTCGCTCGACCTTGCCTTTGGCGCGCGCGGTAGTGCGGCGTCCGTCCGACCCTGCCGGCATGTGCGGGGTGACGGTGATCCCGAGACATTCCATGACCCGCTTGAACACGCTCGATTTGCCGACCGGGCCGCCATCGAGCTGGATGTTCTCCGGAATGCCTTCGAAGGGATTGTCCTCCTTCGGCGCCATCGCCCGGAACAGGAAGCGCAGCGCCGCCTCGGCATCCTCGCCGTAAACCAGCGCATATTCCTGATAGACGACGCCCGACCGGTCATCGACCACCGAGAACAGCATCAGCGTCGGTGCGCCGCCCCGATCGGGATCGATCCAGGTCGGGGCTTTCAACTGTTTGAGGTCCGACGGGCTCATGTCGAAATGCCAGAGCATGTTGGCGCGTTCGGCCTGATAGCGCACCGCAGTCGGCTCGCGCGTCATCCGCTCGGTGTCGTACCCGCGTTGCCGCATGTGGCGATTGAGCGTCGAGGCCGCCAAGCGCCCTGACGGCAGCTTCACCAGACCGCGATCGGGGGTCTCGACGCCGTGTTCAGTGACGATTTCGAGGATACGTTTCGTCGAGAGGCGACGACCCTGCCGGTTGGTCGTGCGGCTCTTCATCGCCGCGACGACCTCGCACCACCACTCAATCTCGTCGGCAGGCATCGTCCGCGACAGACCACGATCGGCGCGGTGCGCGTCCTTCGGACGCCTCTCGCCGCGCAACAGCCGGTAGAGCGTGGCGCGGCTGATATCGTAGAGTTCGGCGGTCGATGCCATCAGCGGCTGCCGCTCAGGATGCCTCGCCGGAAGTGCCGCCAATCGACGCCGGAGCGTCACGATCGCCTCAATGGGGACCGTGACGCCCGCGCTCATTACGCAGCCTGGCTTTGTAGTTGCCGACTGGGACCAGCATCGAGCAACGCCTGCCCCGGCGCCTTGGGAGTGCCGTCGCCGTTGACGTAGACATAGAGCGTGGTGGTCGTGATTCCGAGCCGCTTGGCGACATCGGCTGCGACGGCACCCCGATCGGACATCGCCGCCATCGCCATCGTCAGCGTCGCCCGGTTCATCTTGCGCGGCCGACCGCCCATGCGACCGCGCGCGCGCGCCGCAGCAAGGCCGGCATGGGTGCGCTCGGCGATCAACTCGCGCTCGAACTCGGCGAACGCCGCGAAGATGCCGAAAGCGAGACGGCCATTGGCAGACGTTGTGTCGATCTGCGCGCCGGCACCGGCCAGGACCTTCAACCCGACCCCGCGCGACCGGAGATCCTCCGCCGTCGTCACGAGGTGACGCAGATCGCGACCGAGCCGGTCGAGCTTCCAGATGACGAGCGTGTTGCCTGGCTGGAGCGCCTTCAGGCAGGCGGTGAGTCCCGGCCGGGCATCATGCCGACCCGAGGCCATATCCTCATAGATGCGGGATGGATCGATGCCGGCCGCGAACAGTGCGTCGCGCTGCGGCTCCAGCGTTTGCGTGCCGTCCGACTTGGACACCCGGATATAGCCGATGAGCAATGCGTACCCCGCCAGAAAAGATCACCGGCATGGTGCAAGATGGCGCTGGTTTTCACAACGGGTTTTCTTGCTGTTTTCGGGCAGCCGGAAGCGGCATCGCCCGACCGCGAGAAAACCGCTCGTTTTCCTGGCGGTCCCGGCATCGGTTTCCGGCGATCAGGCTGCGCTACGGTTTTCCACCGCCTTGCAAATTCTTTCTGCTGTCGCCTTGAGCACCTGTTCCACCAAAGCCTGGGAACCGAGCGGTAAATCCGAGGATTTGAATTCGGATACTAATCGCGCGCAGCCGTCGGCCCAACTTCGCCTCAACTCCGTCAATCGCTCCGACAGGTCGCCTGTGCGACCATCAACGGCTGCCTGGGCCTCTCGCTCGAGTTCGGCGGCAGCGCGCAGCACGTGCACGAGCTTTGCTTTCATGGGCTCAGGCAACTCGGGTAAATCGCCATGGGGATGGCTGCCGGAGGCCATCATGGCCTGGTTCCGTTCCGAAACCTCCTCCATGATTCTGGCATAACGCTCAAACCCGGGAAAGCGGTCACACAGATCGCGTAACGCCCGGTCGCTTGCAGTGGTGTAGATGGCGTGCAGGTCCTGCATGTGGCCGATCATATGATTGGCCAGCGCGATCCCGGTGATTCCCTGCGCTTCAAGCTGGCGGACCCGCAGGTTAATGGCGGCAGCGATCCGGTTGGCATCGGTCATCTCGCACCCGTCCTTTCGCTGCAGCATCGTGAGCACGTCGCCTTCGACTGGAGGCAGCACCGCGTGATTGCAAGCGTCGTGCGGAGCGGACCATGCCTGCGGTCTGTCATGGCTTAGCAACCTCACAGGTCGAAAGGGCCACGAAGTCGCAACGTCATGGCGTGTCCGCGATCCTGCGCCGATCGCCGAACATCTCGCGTCCGTCGCACCGATTGTGATTTGCGTCTCAACCAATGTGAGCCTGCCGGCCCCTAACGTCTCACCCAATGTGAGCCGGAAACCGCCCTTTATTGCAGTTCCGGGCGATCATCATTGCAAGCCGCTACACCTAGCTATCGGCGAGTTGTCGCGCCGAACCGGCGTGAACATCGAGACGATCCGCTATTTCGAGCGCGTCGGCATTGTCGCGACCCCACCCCGCACGAGCGGGGGCCGGCGAGTATATGGGGCCGGCCACGTTCGCGTCCTTGGATTCATCCGCCGCGCGCGCGAACTCGGCTTCACCCCGGCCGAGGTGCGCGCGATCCTGTCACTTGGCGGTCCCGCGCAGGCGTCGTGCAGTGAGGTCCGCGAGATCGCGGCCCACCACCTGGAGCGGGTTCGCGCGAAAATGGCAGACCTAGCGCAACTCGAAAGCCTGCTTGCCACGACGATCGACCGTTGCGAGGGCGACGGGGCGGCGAGTTGTGCCGTGATCGAATTGCTTGACCAATATACAACTACTTAGGTGTCAAAACCGGTCGAGACTGTTGAAAAAGTCATGCTTGCGGTGGCGTTGCTGGCGTGATTCCCTGCGCTGAGGCGACGGGGAGCACGGGCGATGATGGGTCGGCAGGTAGCACAGGGATCGCTGTTCTACGGCTTTCGGCTCGACGACCATGTGCCGGCCGATCACCTGTTGCGGCGCATCGACGGATTGCTCGACTTCGGCTTCGCACGCGCAGCGCTCGCGGCGAGCTACAGCGCGACCGGCCGGCCGTCGGTCGACCCGGAGCTGATGCTCAGGATGCTGCTGGTCGGCTACCTGTTCGGCATCCGTTCGGAGCGACGCTTGTGCGAGGAGGTCCACCTCAACCTCGCCTATCGCTGGTTCTGCCGGCTCGATCTCGGCGACACGGTGCCCGACCACTCGACCTTTTCCAAGAACCGGCATGGGCGCTTTCGCGAGTGCGACCTGCACCGGTTGTTGTTCGAGGAGGTTGTGACGCGGTGCGCGGTCGCCGGGCTGGTCGCGGGCCGCGAAGTGGCGGTGGACGGGAGCACGATCTTGGCGGACGCGAGCTGGGAGAAGAAGCTGCCCGGCGCGACCGCGGCCGACGAGCTGCGCGCGCGGGAAGCGGTGTCGCGGCCCGTGGCGGAGTACCTCGCTGCGCTCGACGCGGCCCTGCCTCCCGACCCCGACGAGCCGGCATCCGTCGAGCCCGCTCATGTATCGCCGACCGACCCGCAAGCCTCGTTCACCTGCAAGCACGGTCCCGGCCGCTTTGCCTACGCCATCAACCCGCTCCTCGATCTCGACACCGACTGCATCCTCGACGTGGAGGCGACGCCCGCGCGCTTTTCGGCCGAGGTCGCGGTGACCCGGACACTGATCGCGCGCGTCAAGGACAAACTGGGCGTCGCGCCCGCGAGCCTTGCGGCCGACAAGGCATACGGCAACGGCCCTCTGCTCGGCTGGCTCGTCGGCCAGAACATCACGCCCTACGTGCCCGTCATCGACCGCACCCGCCAGCGCGACGGCTTCTTCACCCGCGACGCGTTTACCTACGACCGGGAGGCGGACGCGTATCGCTGCCCGGCTGACAAGCCGCTCACCTACCGCGGCACCATACGCGCCAGCCAGGTGCGTCGCTACCGCAGCCACGCAGCCGACTGCGCCGCGTGCCCGCTCAAGCCGCGATGCACGACTGCCAGGCAGCGCGCCGTCACGCGCCTTGTCGACGAGGACGCGCGCGACCAGGTCCGCGCGCTCGCCGGAACCGAAGCCTATACTCGTGCGAGACAGCGACGAAAGCGCATCGAGCGCGTGTTCGGGCACCTCAAACGCAACCTGAAGCTCAGATCGCTCAAGCTCAGAGGCCTCGCCGGAGCCGCCGAGGAGTTCACGATGGCAGCAGCCGCCTACAACCTCCAGATCCTCGCCCGCCGGGTAGCCCCGGCCTAAGCCGAGCGGCTCGCCTGCCGGCGCGCTGCGGGTGTCCGCCCTGCCTCCGCCCTCGACCGCGCAGCCTTTTTCAACAGCCTCGGTCGGTTGTGACACCGCCGCCCTGCCCCAGCTTTTCCGCGGGTTTGCAGGCATCAGAACCTCGCGTCAGCCGCGATCGGCCGAGAACGGCATCATTCTTTGGAGCCTTCCAGCGGGAGGGTGGGTTCGTCCGCTTTCGCTTCCACCGTTTCTGACGGCGGCAGGAACGCGCTTCCCTTTTGTGCGCGACCGCGTGCGATCTCGACTATGCGGTCGGCGATACGGCCCGCATCGCGCCACTTCATCACCAGCTTGCCCGGGTCCATGCCGTAATCCGCCACCACGTCGCGCAACTGCTCGATATCCAGTTTTGCTAGAGCGTCGCGCAGCTCGGATTCGCTGTTTCGGGCGAGCTGTACCGGATCGAGCACGGCAGGGGTCCGCCGGTTGCTCGGTCGTTTGTGTTCGGTCTGCTTCAGCTGCCGCTCCCGCTCGACGGGGGCCTTAACCGGCTTCTCGTCAGGACCGAGCGCCTTCGCGAGGCGTTCCTGAAAAGCAGGGTTGGCCTCCGCTTCGGCGATCACCTCGCGCAGGAGCGCGTTCAGCTTCTTCTTGATGGTCACAGCCCGTCCTCCAGGTCAGACCAGATTTCGTGCGCTAGGCTGTAGAAGTCGTCGCCGAGATCGCCGGGGTACTTCTGCTTGATCGTGCGGGAGTGCGCCTGAAACTCCGCTGCCGCGGCGACCGCGTTACCCTGCCGGATCACGGTGTTCATCACTGCCGGTAGATTCTTATCACTCTTGAGCTGCTTGATGACGTTGCCGTGAACCGTGGAGTTCGCCTGGAACTTGGTCGCGACGATACCCAGAGGCTCGATATTCTCGCCTATCGCTTCCGAAAAGCCGGCGACGCGGCCGACGATCTGGGGGATGCCGTAGGTGGACATATAGTCCGGGATCGTCGGAATGATGTAGTGATCCGAAATCCGCAGACCGTTGAGGGTGATGATGCCGAGGTTCGGGGGACAGTCCACGATCACAAGGTCGTACTCATCGATGCGCGACTTCACCGCACGATTGAGGAGCTCGATCGGATTGGCCGAGAAGAACTTGCCGGCAGGAGCGGATGCCAGCTTGTCCTGCACGTCGATGAGGTCAAGGCTGGAAGGAAGCAGATCGATCGTGGTCGCAGAGCGGACATCCGAAACGCCCTTCTGGAGCGTAGCCGTCATATCGAACTTCCGGTGGTCGGGGTCCATTGCGTCCTGAAACAGGCGGGCGAGGGTGTGTCCCTTGGCATTGAGGGCGGACCAACGATCCTCGCCGATGAGCATCAGTGTGGCGTTGGTCTGCGGATCGAGGTCGATCACGAGGACGCGTTTGCCCATCAAGGCGGAGAACGTCTCGGCGAGCGCGACCGTGGTGGTCGTCTTGCCGACGCCGCCCTTCAGGTTGATGGTCGAAATCACATGGGTCATCGGGGTTCCACTTCGCTTGTTTCGGCGCAGCCAGGCGCGGATGTTGGCTCGGAGGAAGATCGGCCCCGAGGCCAGTTCGGTAACCGGTTCGGGAAAGTCGGAGGCGCGCACTCGCCAGTTGGCGACGGCCTGTTTCGACACGCCGGCCATCTTTGCGACCTCGTTGATCCCTACCAGTTCGTGACCGTTATCCTTGAGCAAACTTCCTCCGTGTACGATGGTCACAGACAGTGTGTATGATGTTCACAACGAGCTTTCAAGAGGCGTTGTGCTTTTTTCCTACCTCTCGAAAACGGTCGTTCGCGCGAGAGCCGCGCCGCCCGCAGCCAAACGGTTCCGATCGGATCGTAGCATATCTCGAATCCACCTATCGTTTCGGAGAAGGATTCACAGCTCGTTCTACATATGATAATGTCCTTTATCGGATGTAGGAGGAGATGAGAAAATGCCGGATTGGGATAAGCTGGTCGGTGGCGGCTTCGCGCATATGAGCGCACCGTTCGCGATCCACCCCAGCGACAAGCAGCGTGCCCGCGCCTATCGCGACCAAGCGAAGGCCGCCGGCCTCGGATGGGCGGATGTCGAGGGTCATGTGAACGGCTATGCCGACAAGAAGGACTGGACCGACGACAAGCGCGCCGAGGAAATGAAGCGGGTGCGCAAATATATAGGCAAGCATCTGGACGGCTGACCATGAGCCAGCTCACCCCCCTGCCCTCACCCGCGTTCGCGCTGCCGGCGCTGGTCGCATCGGCCGACGCGTCCGCGCAGCGCCGCTTCCTGGAGTTCTTCGCCGTCACCATCCGCAACCCGCATACACGGCGCGCCTATGCGCGGGCGGCGGGCGAGTTCCTGGCTTGGTGCGACGCGCGCGGCGTGGCGTCGATCGCTGCGGTGCAGCCGCTTCACGTTGCGGCATGGATTGAGCAGCTCGGCCGCGAGGTGAGCGCGCCGACCGTCAAGCAGCGGCTCGCTGGCGTGCGCCACCTGTTCGATTGGCTGGTGACAGGCCAGGTGATGCCGACAAACCCGGCCGCGTCGGTGCGCGGACCGGCGCACAGCGTCCGGCGCGGCAAGACGCCGGTGCTTGCCCCCGACGAGGCGCGGCGATTGCTGGACGCGATCGACGTGACGACGCCGGCCGGACTTCGCGATCGGGCGCTGATCGGGTTGATGGTCTATTCGTTTGCGCGGATCGGCGCGGCGCTCGCGATGCGGGTGGAGGACGTGTTCGTGCAGAACCGGCGGCTATGGGTCCGGCTGCAGGAGAAGGGCGGCAAGCGCCACGAGATGCCCTGCCACCACAATCTTGAGGAATATCTGACCGTCTACATCGACGGGTGCGGCTTGCGCGATGACCGCAAGGGGCCGCTGTTCCGCACGATTGCGCGCGGGACTAAGCGACTAAGCGACACCCCCCTGCCCCAGGGCAATGCGTTTCAGATGGTCCGTCGCCGCGCCGTCGCGGCCGAGATCGCGACGGCGATCGGCAACCACTCGTTCCGGGCAACCGGGATCACCGCCTATCTGAAAAACGGCGGGACGCTGGAGCGCGCCGCGACGATGGCGAACCACGCTTCGACCCGCACCACCCAGCTCTACGATCGCCGCCCCGACGACGTGACACTGGACGAGGTGGAGCGCGTGCTGATCTAGGCGAGAATCCGGATGCCGCGCCGTTTGACTAACGTCAGCAACGCAAGCGAGGGGCCGATCGGCCGCATCGTGCCAGCCTCCCAGCGCTGGACGGTGCGCTTGGTGGTCAAGAGCCAGCAAGCGAACCCGGCTTGGCTCAAACCGTTATCTTGGCGCAGACGCCTGATTTCGGCCGGCTCGATCGGCTGATAAAAGACTTCGCGGTCTCGATTAGCCCCTGTCATGGTCGCCTACCCCGCTGCCTCGCTCAAGCAGCCTCTTCGAGCTGGATATGCAGCTTGAAACCCGCCGCCGTCGCGACGTTGACCAGCGCATCCAGCGAGAATTTGTCGAGCTTTCCGCGCAAAAGATCATTGAGGCGTGGCCGGGTCAGGCCGAGCCGCTTGGCAGCTTGTTCCTGCGGCACGTTCCACGACTTCACCCGCTCGCGGATGCTCAGCAACAGGTCCGCGCGCGCCGTCAGGTTGGCCGCTTCCGCCGGAGTGTCGGCGAGCGCGTCAAAGACGCTATCGAAGACTTCGACATTCATGGTTTCGGCGTTCATTGTTCGGCCTTCCAAATTTTCAGCCGTTTCGCGGCTAGATCGATGTCCTTTTGCGGCGTCTGTTGCGTCTTTTTCTGAAACGCATGAAGCACAAGCACCCGATCCGGCAAAGTCGCCAAATAGATCACTCGAAACGCGCCTGATGCCTCCCTAATTCTTATCTCCCTTACACCCGCCCCCACTGTCTTGATGGGCTTCCAATCCGAAGCATCGAGTCCCGTTTGGACCGCCCGAAGTTCAGTACCAGCGCTGTAGCGGGCATCGTCTGGGAAATCCCGTAGAGCCTCGCGACTGTCGCCCAGGAAATGAATCGGCTTCGTGGACACAGGCTCCATCGCACATGATGTATCAGAACCGAGACAGGAGCGCAAGTTTTCCCTCTTGCGCCTGCCGCTGCGCGGCACCGTGGCTCTACTCGCTGCGCTCCCCAAGCCCGCCAGCGGTCTTGGCCATCCGGTGACGATCCACATGGCGGGGCGATATCGCGTGCGGGAAGACGGCGGCGAGACGCGAATCGTCCGCCCTTTCATTCGGGCAGAGGATGCGTTATGCTCACATGCAAACATGCGGTCATGTAAGGATATTCACATGCCAACAATCGCTATTATCAGCCAGAAGGGGGGCGCGGGCAAGACCACCCTCGCCCTGCATCTGGCCGCCGCCGCCGAGGACTCCGGTCATACCGCGCTGTTGATCGACCTCGACCCGCAGGCGACGGCGAGCCAATGGGCGGCGTGGCGCAAGGACGCGCCCCCGGTCGTGATCGATAGCGCGCCACCTCGCCTCGCCGCCAAGATTGAGCAGGCGACGGCGCAGGGCGCGACGTTCATCGTGATCGACACCCCGCCCCATGCCGACAGCGCCGCCAGCGCCGCCGTCGAAGCGGCCGACCTGGTGTTGATCCCGTGTCGGCCGAGCGCGTTCGACTTGGCCGCCATCAAAACGACCGCAAGCCTTGTGAAGATGCGCGGCAAGCCCGCTTTCGTGATCTTCACGGCGGGAAGCCCGACCGCGCCGCGCATGTATGACGAGGCGGCGCAGCTCGTGCAGGGCTATGGGCTGGAAGCCTGCCCGCTGCATATCGCGGATCGCGCCGCGTTCCGCCATGCGGCGACCGAAGGAAAAACCGTGATGGAGATCGAGCCGAACGGCAAGGCGTCCGACGAGGTGCGTCAGCTTTACAAGTGGGCATGTAAGCATGTAAACATGCCCGCATCTAGGAAACGAAGGGCCAGCGCATGAGCCGGAAAGGATCATTGCTTGCATTGCGGGATCGCGATCCCGCGCCGTCGCCGGCGACGGCCGAGCCGGAGGGGAGGGCATCCGCGCCGATCGTCGGCGGCACCGGCACGGCGACCGGCAGCAGCCCGGTTGCGCCGAGCCGCCAAGGCAAGAAGGCAATGACGGGCTATTTCAGCCCGGATATGTCGTTCGCCATGCACATGACCGCTCGCAGGCACGGCATGAGTTTGCAGGACGCAATGGCAGAAGCGTTCAACGACTGGCTTCGCAAGATGGGGGAAAGCCCTGTTGGCAAATGAGTATGCTTACATGCAAGCATGACAGCATGTGAATATGAATACTTGCCAGCATGAGCGGGGTCATCGCATCGGTTTGCGTTCGTGCCGTTTCTTGCAAAAGCCGATGAAGGCCCCGCCGGGGCTTCTCAGTTCGGGCTTGCCCATGTCGTGCCACCACGACACCCATTCGCCATAGAGCGCGTAAATGTCGTATCCCGGCGCGGCGGTCTTGGCGTCGTGCATGGTTTCAGGGTCGATATAAGGCGCATCGTTGGCGAGGCTGACAGGATCGGGCTTCGCTTTAAGACCGGAACGGTTACGAAACAGAATGACGTCATCGTCCATCGTCACGGCATAGTCGGGGAAATGGCCGTGGTCCGCGTCATGCTCGCAGACCTTCTTGACCAAGGCCCGGAACACGCGGAGCGGGCTGTTCGAGCCGCATTTCTTTTGTAGCAGCTCCAGCCCGATCTTCCATTCGTCCTTCACGCCGCAATGTTTGCGGGCCAGCTCATACATGCGCCGCTCGAACGGCTTGCGGAGCCGGAAATAGTCCCGATGGAGGGTCAGGACATTCTTGCTGATGACGGAGCGGTAAACCCATTCCGACAGGGTGATTTCAAGATCCAGCATTCGGCCGTCGAACGTCTTGCGGGTGATCTTCGCTTCCTCGATCAAGCCGAAAATCCGCGTTTCCTCGACACCGCCGGTCTGAATGTTGGTCCGCACGGTCGTTCCACGCAAGCGGGTGAGGGCGTCGGTCATCAGCCGATAGCCTTCGCCACTGGTCTGGCGGTTGGTGGCGACCAGCATGTCATAGGCTTGCAGGCGGACGGTGCGGCTTGGAGATTCGCCCCGGTTCATTTTCGCGACGAGCTGCGAAATGCAGTAGATCAATATGTCCTTGTCGTGGATTGTCGCCAGGCCCTTGCCCGAAGGGATGATCTCGATGACGTTGCCGTTATGCTCGTAGCGCCGCATCCGGTTGTCGGGCTTGGTCGAAAGCGAAAAGACCGGATGCTCCATCGAGGCCATGTCATCCTTCGGGATCGCGTCCAGCACGTCGCAGATGAATAAGTCCTGGTTGGGGTGCCGCACTGGCAGCAGCGGCGTGCGATCGTCGCCCTCCACGGTCGGCGCGGCGTCAAACAGGGAAGGGGCAGGGTCTATCGTCATTTCACTAACGCAGAGCTACTATCGTCATTTCACATACGCAAGCGGATTATCGTCATTTCAGATTCACCGCCTCGCTATCGTCATTTCGATTACGCTTGGAGGGGACTGGCCTATCGTCAGAGTGGATTCGCCTTATCGTCACTCTAGATTCGCTTTTTCGTCATAGTGGATTCACCGCGAGGCAAATTTCCTCCGAAGAACCGTTTATATTCAGGTGCTTATAAATCCGCCGAAATCTCGTAACACGACTCTAAACCCATATATTAACACTCAGCGGGCCTGTGGAAAACTTCGGGCCACATCGATCGCCGCAACGTCCAAAGAGAAGAAAGCGCCGCCTCTCCCAGCGGCCATGAGAGAAGGTTCATATGGAATCGGCCTACGGTCGATGCGCTTTCGTTTCGTGCCGCCTTCGGCGTCACAAGGGCGGCGCTTGCGCCGCTGGCTAGGCGGAAAAAGATGGGCGAGGTGGGGCGTAATCGCCCGCTACGGCCGCCCAGGCGCGCCGTGAGGGCAGGAGAGGGGCTTTCGGGTGGTTCAGGGTGCCGATCGCGGCGAACGTCGTCAGCGGGGCTTAAATCGCGCCGTTGGTTTGCGATCAAACGAACCGCCGCGACCATTACGCAGGATCGAACCGCCCGGCGAACTCGCGATCGACATAGTAGCGCAGCTTGGCGGCGATGATCGGGCGTTGCCCGGCGAGAAACAGGAGCTGGCGATCGGGCTTGAGTGTGCGGACCTCATCGGGAGTGAGGAGCGGGCGGCCGACGTGCTGCTGCCCGTAGGAAATCCCAGTCTGCTCCGCATCGAGCGCGCGGCTCATCGTCTCGAACACGACGGTTTCCTGCCCGGCCAGATCGGAGACCAGCTTGGCGCTGTCCTGATCGTTGACCCCGAACACCTGGAGCACCCCGGCGTTCGACAGGAAGGTGCCGGCGCGTTGGCCATAGAGGGAGCGGAGCTGGTGGACGTCCTGGAGGATCGGCCAGAGCTGGACGCCATAGCCCGCCATCAGCCCCATCGCGCGTTCGACCGGTTCGAGACGGCCGAGGGCGGCGAACTCGTCGAGCAGGAACAGCACGGGCCAGGGCGGGCGACCCGGCGCGCGCGCCAGCTCGGTCAGGGCTTGCGCGACCATCAGCCGCAGCCAGCGGGCATAGCTGGCGAGCCGGTCGGGCGGCAGCACGAGGAAAACCGTCGCTGGCGCGGTTTTCAGGCCCGCGAACGTGAAATCCGAGCGCCCCAGCACCGCCGCCATGCGCGGGGAGTCGAGAAAATGCGTGTGGCGTTGCGCGGCCGACAGCACGCCGGCGGCTTCGCGATCGGATTTGCCGAGCTGGCGGTTGGCGGCGCGCGCGACCAGGCCACCTTGTGCCTGCATCGCGGCGAGCTGCGCCGCCAGAGCGGCCGGGGCGAGCGTCAGCCGGTCGCGCAGCGTTTCGAGGTTGCGTGTGGCGGGCGGTTCGGTGGTGACGACGTGAAGCAGGATGCCGGCGATCAGCGCCTTGGCTTCCTCGTTCCAATGCGCCTCGCCGGCTTCGCCGGGCGCGTCGTGGACCAGCGCGTCGGCGAGCGTCATGCAGTCGTCGGCAAGATCGAGGCCGTGCGGGTCGATGCGATCGAGCGGGTTGAACGCGGCCGAGACCAGGCCGGTGACGCCGAACGGATCGAGGACATGGACCGCACCGAACTTGCCGCGCTGGCGCGCGGCGATGCGGGCGTTCTCGCCTTTGGGGTCAAAACAGACGACCGCGAACGGATATTCGAGCAGGTTGGGGATGATCGTGCCGACGCCCTTGCCGGTGCGGGTGGGCGCGATCGTCAGCAGATGCGCGGGACCGGCATAGCGCATCGGCCTGCCGGTCTTCACGTCGCGGCCGATCAGCAGGCCATGATCGTCGTTGAGGGCATTCGCCTCGCTGGCGGTGGCGAAGCGGGCCGAGCCGTGCGTGTCGGCGGCGCCTGCTCCGCCGTAGTGCAGGATCAACGGCTGAAAGAGCGCGCGCAGAGGCACGAGCAGGACGGCGAGCCAGATCAGCACCTGGACGGCCGCGACGAGCGTCGGATATCGCGCCAGGCCGAAGTACCAGATCACCGCATCCGAGCCGAGGATCAGAACGACGACGACGGCCACCATCAGGACCAGCACGCCGAACAGGTGGCGGGCGAAGCGGAAGGGGCTAAAGATCAACGACTGGACTGCCCACACCGGGTTCTGGCGCGCGGTGCGACCAAGATTGCGCGACGCCCGGCCGAGCTGGCGGAACCACTCAATCACGAGGACGCCTCGGGGGCCACAAGCAGGTGGACCTCGGTGCCGAGGGCGTCGGACAGTGCGACCAGCATGTCGATTTCGATATCGATGCGGCCGTCCTCAATCGCCCTGACGGAATCCCCGTTCGAGCCGATCCGGCCGGCAAGATCATCCATGGTCAGGGTGAGGCCCGTGCGCAACCGGCGGACGTTCGCGCCTACCAGGCGCTGCATGACGCTGGCGTGACGGGTCGGATCGCTACCTGGGTTCATGACGGGTTTTGCTCACCGAGATCCATGTCGAAGGCCCGTTTGCCGCGCCGCTTCCACAGCGTCAGCGCGTCGCCGGCATCATCGCCCCGCGCGCGTCCGGCAAGATCGAGCAGCGCCCCGTAAAGGGTGGCGCGATCGTCATCGGTCAACTCGACCAGCCCGGCCTTCTGGACCAGCCCGCCCAGCTCGATCAGGTGACGCGTTCGTTCGCGGCGTTGCACGACCCAGTTCCGATTATCCGTTCGCCGTTGCGCCGCTTCCGCCCGCAGCGTCGCCGCCCGGTTCAGCCGAAGCGTCCGATCCGTCGATTGAAGCAGCGCCGCCACCTTTCTTCCCGCGCCGCTGAAAGAAGCCCGCGCCCTTCGCGCGCCATGCCTCCTTCGCGCTCGCATCCTTCGACCCGATCGCATCGAGCAGGACCCCGGCAAGGGTTTCCGCATCGAGCGTATCAGCCCCGGTTGCGGCTACGAGTTGGCCGAGCTGTTCGACCCGCTTCGCCTTGAGAGAGCGAGCCTTGTCGTTCAGCGCGCGCAGCTCCGCGTCGTAATCTCTGACCTTGCGCATAACAGACCTCAGATCAGTGCGAACACGAGATGCAGGACCGCCGCTGTTTGGGCGATCGTATGCGGTCCGTCGATTCGGCCTAGCACGGTGTTCGAGGTGCCTTCGGTGATCTTTCCACCTTGGATTGCGGCGACCTGGGTGTTGGACGTGCTGCGATACACCTTGCCGTTTTCGATGCGGGCAAGCTGGGTATTGCTCGTGCCTTGGAACACCTTCACGCCATCGATCTTGAGAAGCTGCGTGTTCGAGGTGCCACGATAGACCTTGTTCGCGTCGATTCGTGCGATCTGGGTATTGGTGGTCCCTTCGTTCAGCTTCATTCCATCGAGCGTTGCGAGCACCTTGTTGCTGCTGCCTTCATATACTTTCGTAGCCATCGCTCATCCCCAGGTGGATCGTCGCCGCCAACTTAGCGCGCTGGGTCGGTAGGGGGAAGACCATCACATCGCAAACCAGCACCAAGTCAGTCACGAGGAGCGCAGCGAGTTTGAGTGCGCGCTTATACGTCGTTGCCGACGTGCGCTAAGTAGGGCAGTGTACGGAGCGTCATGGCGATCTACCACTTCTCCGCCAAGGTCGTGAGCCGCGCGAACGGATCGAGCGCGGTGGCGAGCGCCGCCTATCGTTCCGCGTCCGAGCTGTTTGACGAACGGCTCGGGCGGGATCACGACTTCTCGAACAAGGCGGGCGTGATCCACTCCGAGGTGATGTTGCCGGAGGGTGCGCCGGAGCGTTTAAACGATCGCGCGACCTTGTGGAACGAGGTGGAGGCAGGCGAGAAGCGCAAGGATGCGCAGCTTGCCCGTGAGGTGGAGTTCTCGATTCCGCGCGAGATGAGCGAGAAGCAGGGCGTTGCGCTGGCGCGTGATTTCGTGAAGAACCAGTTTGTCGATCGCGGGATGGTCGCGGACCTGAACGTGCATTGGGACAGGGCGAAGGACGGCAGCCCGAAGCCGCACGCGCATGTCATGCTGGCGATGCGCGATGTGGGGCCGGAGGGGTTCGGGAAGAAGAACCGCGACTGGAACAGCACGGAGCTGTTGAAGGACTGGCGCGAGGCGTGGAGCGCGCACGTCAACGAGCGAATGGCCGAGCTGGGACTTGAGGGACGGATCGACCATCGCACGTTGGAGGCGCAGGGGATCGAGCTGGAGCCGCAGCACAAGATCGGCCCTGCGGCATCGCGGCGACCGGGGCAGGGGCTTGAGGCGGAGCGGATCGAGGATCACGCGCGCATCGCCCGCGACAACGGCGAGAAGATCATCGCCAACCCGTCGATCGCGCTGGACGCCATCACGCGGCAGCAGGCGACGTTCACGACACGCGACCTTGCGACGTTCGCGTTCCGGCACAGCGACGGCAAGGATCAGTTCGACCAAGTGATGGGGGCGGTGCGTGCGTCCCCCGAGCTGGTCGCATTGGGGAAGGACGGACGCGACCAGGAGCGGTTCACCAGCCGCGACATGATCGCGGTGGAGGCCCGGCTTGAACGTGCGGGCGACGAACTGGCAGGCCGGGCCGGGCATGGTCTCCCGGCGCACGCAATGGAGGGGGCGATCACGCGCGCCGGGAGTGAAGGACTCGTGCTTGGGGAAGAACAGCGAGCCGCATTGGAGCATATAGTGGGGCCGAGCGGCATCGCCAATGTGGTCGGCTACGCCGGGACTGGCAAATCGGCCATGTTGGGGGTGGCGCGCGATGGATGGGAGCGGGCAGGGTACACCGTACGCGGCGCGGCCTTGTCGGGCATCGCGGCCGAGAACCTTGAGGGTGGGTCCGGCATCCAGTCCCGGACCATCGCCAGCCTTGAACACGCATGGGGGCAGGGGCGCGAGCAGCTAGGCCCCAAGGACGTGCTGGTGGTGGACGAGGCCGGCATGATCGGCTCGCGCCAAATGGAGCGGGTGCTCTCCCAGGCGCGTGACGCCGGGGCCAAGGTCGTCATGGTCGGCGACCTCGAGCAGTTGCAGGCGATCGAGGCGGGCGCGGCGTTCCGCGCTATCACCGAACGCCACGGCACGGCCGAGATCACCGAGATACGCCGGCAGCGGGAGGACTGGCAGAAGGAGGCGACCCGCCAGCTCGCCACGGGGCGGACGGCCGAGGCGATCCATGCCTATGACGGTCGCGGCATGGTCCACGCGGCCGACACGCGCAGCCAAGCGCGGGGCGAGCTGGTCGACGGCTGGGATCGCCAGCGCCAGGCCGAACCGGATAAATCCCGCGTCATCCTCACTCACACCAACGCCGAGGTCCGCGAGCTGAACGAGGAGGCGCGCGGTCGGCTTCGCGCGACCGGCGACCTTGGCGACGACGTGGCGTTCAGCGCCGACCGGGGCGCGCGCGACTTCGCGCCCGGCGACCGCTTGATGTTCCTGCGGAACGAGCGGTCGCTGGGGGTGAAGAACGGCACGCTCGGCACGATCGAGCGGGTCAGCCCCGAGGGCATGACCGTCCGGCTGGACGCGGGTCGGAGCGTCGCGTTCGAGGCGAAGGACTATGCCGCCGTCGATCACGGCTATGCGGCGACGTTCCACAAATCGCAGGGCGTGACGGTCGATCGCGCGCACGTCCTCGCCACCCCGGGCATGGACCGGCACAGCGCCTATGTCGGCATGTCGCGGCACCGCGACGACGTGCAGTTTCACTATGGCCGTGACGATTTCGCCGACCAGCGGCAGCTCGCCCGCACCCTGTCGCGCGACCGGGGCAAGGACATGGCGGGCGACTATGCCGCGACAAGCGGCGACCAGGATCAGGCCCGTGCGTTCGCCGATCGGCGCGAGATCCGGTTCCCGGATCTCGCGCGGCAGGTGGCGGAGAAGGTCCGCGACAAGGCCAAGGGCATGTTCGCCGGGTTCCGGCCGAAGCAGACGCCGGAACTGGCGACGTCGCCGGCAATCGACCGGACCAGCTCGCCCCACCAGGCGAAGGCGATCGAACGCTATGCGCGCGCCACGGTCGATATAGGCCGGATGAGGGAGAAGGGCCTGCCCGTCCTGCCGCATCAGGAACAGGCGTTGGCGAAGGCCGGCGACGTGCTGGACCGGACCCGGCCCCATGCCGCGCGCGACCTTGCCAGCGCGATCGAGCGCGACCCCCGACTGGCGCGCGATGCGGCCGAGGGCAACACGGGCGGCGCGGCGAAGGCGATGGAGACGGAGCGCCAGATCCGCATCGACCCCGAGAAGCGCGCGGGCCGGTTCATGGAGCAGTGGCAGGGCATGAAGGAGGCGCGGGCCAGCATGGAGCGTGCCGGCGATCGTGCCGGCGCGGAGAAATTGGGCAAGCGCATGGAAAGCATCGCGGGCGGGCTGCACCGTGACCCGCAGCTTGAATCCGTGTTGCGCGCCCGCGCCCCCGAACTGGCGTTGAGCATGGAGCGGGGCCGGTCGATCGGGCAGGAACTGGCGCAGTCGGTCAGTATCGGGCGTGACCGCGACCGTGGCATGAGCCGATAAGGGGGGGCGGGTGGCAGACGAGGACGACAGCGAGGACCAGGCGGCACAGGCGTTCGAGAGCCTTCGCGCGGAAGTGTCGTTGATGCGCCGCGCGGTCGAACGGCTCGCGGCCGAGCGCGCCGAGGACAGGCACGTGCCGGACTATTCCGAGACGTTGGGCGTCATCTCGCGCAACCTCTCCGCGACCGCGCAGCGGGTCGATGCGCTGGTGAAAAGCCCGGCCTTGTCGCTCACGCCCGAAGAAACCGGCCGGCAGATCGACGCGGCCAGCTTCACGGCTCGCCGTGAGGACCATCGCCTGTTCCTCGCCGCAAAGCAGGGGATGGACGAGGTGGCGGCACGGCTTAGCCGGCATCTGCAATCCGACATCGCGGCGGGCGAGCAGCGGCGTCGGCTCGGCTATGCCGGCCTGATCGGGCTGGTTGCGGGCATGGCGGTATGGGCGATCCTCCCCGGCGGACTCGCGCGTGCCATGCCGGAGAGCTGGCATTGGCCGGAGCGGATGGCGGCGCGCACGCTTGGGCTGCCGATGTGGGATGGCGGGCAGCGGCTGATGGCCGTCGCTTCTCCCGACGCCTGGCGCGGGATCACCGGGGCCGCCACCCTGGCGCGCGACAATCGCGACGCGATCGGCGCGTGCCGCACCGCCGCCGCGAGGGCGAAGAAGGCGGTGCGTTGCACGATCGAGGTGAAGGCGGAGGAATGATGATGGAGGCTCCCGAGCTGGACCGGGACGCGCTGTTGGCGCTGCTCGACCGAATGCTTCGCGCCGAGGCGGTGACGGACGCGCCACCGGCGGACGAGCGCGGCGACTGGCTATACGGCAGCGCCGGGTTCACCGAACCCGACGAGCATGGCTGGATGGCACCCCTTCCCTCGACCGACATATGGGTGCCACGAGCCTTGGTGTTCTGGCGCATGGCGATCCTGTCGGATGCGCCGGTCAGCGACGAGCAGATGCACGACCCCCGCCATTCGTTGGCGCGTTGGCCGGCGATCGAGCGAGCGGTGAAAGCCTATGTCGCCGACGTCTATAAGGTTTCCCAATGTTTATCACCGCACATGACAGGGGACGCGTGTGTCGTCAGTCGGCTATGAACGACGACGATGGCGGGCATAAACCCAACTGGCCGATCGCCATTCCGGCGGCGGTGGGGATGCTACTTGCCCTGGCATTCTTCCTCTACGTGCTGGCCGGCAACCTGAATTGAGCGCATCGGCTGTCATTAACCGCCTCTCCCCCCACAGCTTCAGCCGCGAGGCGCTGGCGGCGTGCCGAAAGCGCGAAAACAAGGCGCACGATGGAATGCGGCGCGCGGTAATAGTCGATGAGCGTTACGTTTAGAGATAAAGACAGGTAAGACACGTATGCAATCACATAAACTCTCTTTAGAGACACACGCCCTGGATTTCTGGCTCGCCCGTGGAGCTGTTGCGTTCATTGCAGGACTACAGTTTCTATTTGTAAACGATAACCTGATATTTGGGCCGAGGTGGTTGGCGCCTACCTTTGAATTAGCAATGCTCGTGCCACTCTCCATTGCTACGGTATGGACGCAAGGGAAGGTGCGTCACGCAAGCGGTGACGGTCACTGGCATATAATCTGCCAGCACAGAAAGACTATCAGGCATTTCGCGCTGGCATTAACCGCTGTTGTCATGCTGCTCAACTTCTATGCGCTCGTCTCGGTTACCAAGGAGCTTCTAAGCGGAGCGAAAGGAGGTCAATCTCTTCTGATTGACGCGCTCAATATCTGGTTTACGAATATCGTTATTTTCGCGCTCTGGTTTTGGAACATCGATCGAGGTGGTCCAGCAAGGTTGGGTTTACACGACGACGCCAGGCCTGATTTTCTGTTTCCCCAGATGATGGGCAGTGGGGACCAAGACCCCGCATGGTCGCCCGGTTTCATCGATTATTTTTATGTCTCCTTCACGAACGCCACGGCTTTTTCGCCGACAGACACCATGCCGTTAAGTGCACAGAGCAAGCTCTTGATGGCGGCAGAAGCCAGCATATCGCTTCTGACAGTCGGCCTAGTCGCGGCCCGTGCGGTCAATATTCTTACGTGAGAGAATGCGATGCTTTGTGGCCGACTTCATCAGGTGAGACCGGTCAGGCCGATATTCATTCCGCACCTTCGCAAGTGCGATGTTCAGTTTGGCATTCATCGCGTCTGCGCGACGACGGATGCGAATAAGAGCAAGAAGCGTATAGCTCATGACACACCCCGAAAGGCCCGTACTCGCCACCCACAGGATGTGCCCGCTGACGCCGAGCAGGCCGGCAGCCAGAATTCCCAGGCTGATCGCGATGACGACCATGGGAAGCCACATTTGGCGTAGGAGGTTAGAATGTCGCGCGGGCTCCGCAGGCGGAAAATTATGGTTCTGCAACATATCTGTCCTTGGCAGCGCCACGTGCATTATGCGGGTATAGCTCTACTATAGCCGACAACCCGCGAGGGCGCTATCGTGACGGCGTATCTGAGGCGGACCATCGCCAGCTACGCTAGCCGCTAGCGCCATTTGCCCCGGCGTTCGCGCCACACATTGAAACCGACGCGGGAGAGACGGCCGGAAAGCTGGAACAGCCTGAAAATAGCGCGCCGCGGCATAAGGCCCGTTCGCATGATGAGGCGCGTGGCGGAGAGGGCCAGCTTGCCTCCCCATATCCACACCCCCGCAGGTAGCATCAGCTCCCACCAGTGCGCTTTGCGACGTATTCTCATAAATGGCGTTCTCGCCGTGCCTCCGTCCCTGTTGCGATCAGTCGCGTTATCGAGTGTTCTTGGTTCCTAGTGATGAGAAGCCAGAGTCAGGGTGATAAGTATTAAGCTGCATAAGGCTAGCACGAAGGCCAATCTACGGATGCTTTCGACCTGACGGCGCTTTCTTTTTGATAGCGATGCCGAGCGAGGTGTAAGGAAGCGACTTCGTCGATATTTACTCATAACTATTTGCTTATCCGTCAACGCTTCCCGACGCCTGCTGGCGCGTCGATCCTTCAGGGATACGGCGCGAACCACTGCCAAGTTGACCCGATCATCGCACAACAAGGGCTGGCGTCAAACCTCTCCCTGGCGCTATCTGGCAGCAAGGCTCTGCCCGTCATGGTGCTCGCCCATCGACAGGAGACGCAGATCGTGTGCGGACGCGGCCAAAATCAGCATACCGGATCAGCCCAGCCTATGTCGGTTTTCTTCCTTCCGGACCCTCGCCTATGCCCGCAACCGTGAACGAAGGCCAACCCGGCGCGTCGCTCGATACGGCGCACGTCGGAGATATCGAAGGGGCGTTCGGCACGATCCGCTTAGGCGACGAGGCTCCCCGCACGGGGCTCAAAGCGCGGCTGATGACGTTGCTGGCGGTGGTCGGGCCGGGGCTTATCGTCATGGTAGGCGATAACGATGCCGGCGCTTTCGGCACCTATGCCCAGGCTGGGCAGAACTACGGCACCAGCCTCCTGTGGGTGCTGCTGTTGTTGGTGCCTGTGCTCTACGTGAATCAGGAAATGGTCCTGCGGCTCGGGGTGGTCGCCGGCGTCGGTCACGCCCGCCTGATCCTCGAACGGTTCGGCAAGTTCTGGGGCGCGTTCAGCGTCATCGACCTGTTCATCCTCAATGCGCTCACGATCGTCACCGAGTTCATCGGTATCAGCCTGGGGCTGGACTATTTGGGCCTGCCCAAGATCGCGGGCGTACTGATCGCTGCCGCGATCGTGGTCGCTGCCGCCAGTACCGGCTCTTTCCGGCGCTTTGAGCGAGTATGCATGACGTTGGTGATTGGGTCGCTGCTGCTGATACCGATCCTGATCATGGTGCATCCGACGCTCGGCCAGGTTGGTCGGGGCCTCCTGATTCCAGGCATACCCCCCGGATCGGACCTGTCGAAAGTCGTGCTGTTGATCATCGGCATGGTGGGAACCACCGTTGCGCCGTGGCAGCTCTTTTTCCAGCAATCCTACCTGATCGACAAGCGCATCACCCCGCGCTTCATGAACTACGAGCGCGTGGATTTGTGGATCGGCATCGTCATCGTTCTGGTCGGCGCGACCGCCATCATCTCGTTTGCGGCGGCGACTTTTGCTGGCCACTCGGAGTTCGGCAACTTCACCGACGCCGGCGGGGTGGCGCAGGGGTTAGAAAAATATGTCAGCAAGGTCGCCGGCATCCTGTTCGCGGTCGCCCTGATCGACGCCTCGATCATCGGCGCGGCGGCCGTGGGATTGTCCACCTCCTATGCCTTGGGCGACGTGCTCGGTTTGAAGCATTCGCTTCACCGCAAGATTTCTGATGCGAAGGGGTTCTACGCGGCGTTCGTCGGTATCCTGGCCGGTTCGGCGATCATCGTCCTCATTCCTGGCAGCCCGCTTGGGCTTCTTACCACCGGCGTCCAGGTGCTGGCGGGGGTCTTGCTTCCATCCGCGACCGTGTTTCTCCTCCTGTTGTGCAACGACGAGGAGGTGCTGGGGCCGTGGGTCAACGGCCGCGGCATGAACATCTTCACGGCCGCGATCATCGCGGTCCTGGTGATCCTGTCGCTCGTCCTGACGGCGGGCGTACTCTACCCCAATCTTGATGCAGCGGTGATCCTCTATATCCTGGGTGGAGGCGCTGTGCTGTCGGTTTTGGCTGGCGGGGCCATCCTCGGCTACCAGCATTTTTATCCGCACGCCGATAAAGCGAACCCCATCGACCGGTCGCAACGGCTGTCATGGCGTATGCCGCCACTCGCCTTGCTGGCGGCGCCGAAGCTGCCGCTCGGTAGTCGGATCGGCCTCACTGTGCTGCGAAGCTACCTCCTGATCGCGATGATCATGGTCATTTTCCGCATCTACCAACTCGCTGTTGGACACTGATCATCGTCCGCGTAACATTGGCATCGGCACCCCCATTTCGATGGCGGAGCCGCAAAGAGGAACTTCATAGGTGAGTGACAGTCCGGAACCGTCAACAGCAGACGCAACGCTTTCCTTGTCGTCCCTGCTCAAGCACGCCGTGATCGACGGTGACGGACGGGCGCTCGGCAAGCTATCGGACGTCGTTACACGGCTTCGCGACAATGACTATCCCCTTCTGACCGGCTTGGTTATCGCACTGGGCAGTGCGGGCTATTTCGTACCGATGAGCGACGTCACCAGCATCGACCCCCTGGCGGTCCGTCTTCGGACGGCCAAGGTGGATTTGCGACCCTTCGAGCGACGCGATGGCGAGCTGCTGCTCAAGGAGAACATTCTCGGCCATCGCCTTATCGACGTCGCTCATAGCGCCTTGGTCAAAGCCTATGACGTGCGGCTCGCATCAGCGGCGAACGATTGGATCGTGACAGGCCTGGACGTTCACAAAGGTCGCTGGTTTCACCTCGGCCGACATGAAGAGCATCCCGCGCGGGACTGGCATTCGTTCCTGTTGCTGATCGGTGATGAGCGCGGTCCGGGGTCGCGTTCGGCTGCGAGCCGCGTGACCAAGCTCAAACCCGCCCAGATTGCTGATATCATCGAGAGTGCCTCGTCGCGGGAAGAGAACGTCTTGCTGGCGCATGTGCATGAAGACCCGGAACTGGAGGCCGACGTCTTCGAGGAACTGGATGACAGCAAACAGGCCAGACTGCTGCACGCGCGAACCGATGAGGAGGTGGCGGGGCTCCTCGCCAGAATGCGCGCCGACGATGCCGCAGATGCAGTGATGGATCTTGCCCAGGAGCGACGGCAAAGCGTGATCGACCTGTTGCCGGAGGTCCAGAAAACGAAGGTTCTGACCCTACTCGGATATCACCAGGCGACCGCTGGAGGCCTCATGGGGCCGGAATATCTGGCAGTTTTGGAGGAACAGACGATCGGTGATGCGCTTCAAGCGGTTCGATCAGCCACGACCCATCAACCCGAGGCGCTGACGACGATCCACACCGTCCGGGGTGACGGAACGTTGGTAGGCACGCTTACACTCGTTCGGGCGTTGCAGTCCGCCCCAGAGACCCTGCTCCGCGACGCGGCCGACCGCCACCTGGTGGTGGCCGCTCCTGGAGACGACATTATCACCGTGACGACCCGCATGGCCGACTTCAACCTGCTTAGCCTGCCAGTTGTCGATCTCGATAACAAAATACTGGGAATCGTCACGGTCGATGATGCGCTTGAAGCGGCAATTCCGCGTGAATGGAGGCGCCGTCGATCTGGCGGCTGATCAGCTGATATAAGAACATGTGATATCATCACGGATTGATGAATATCTGCTGCCAGTGGCATTTTCGAGCCGTTCAGCTACCGTGTTTCATAATAAGGACTGTGGCGTTCGGTCACGAATCTGGAGATGATCATGAAGGGTCGTTTGATCTTGGCCGCGGTCGCGCTCGCTCTTGTCGCGCCTAGCGCCGCGATGGCTCAATCTTATGGCGGCTATGGCGGTGGCCAGGTTTATGGCGACCAGTACCGCGGCAACGATGGGTATGGCCGCTCTTACGGCGACCGTGATCGTGACTATCGCCAATCCTGGCGTGGCAATGGCGCTGGTTATTACCGGGGCGGCTACGGGTACGACAATCGTCATGATCGGCAGGAGCGCCGCGATCGCCGGCATGAGCGTCGCGAGCGCTACCAGCGCTATGGCGGTTACGGCTATTAAGACGTGATCATCCGAGCCCGGGCAGCGCCCGGGTTTGGTTGCCAGTTGACAAGAAGGGGATGCATGATGACGGACACGACACCTTCCACCACGCGGGCGCAGGGGATGCTCTGCCCTGTGTGCCGCGTCGACCTCGTCCTTTCCGACAAGCAAGGTGTCGAGATCGACTATTGCCCACAATGCCGGGGAATCTGGCTGGATCGCGGCGAACTCGACAAGCTCATCGAGAAGAATGCGTCGTACGAAGCAACCGCAAGACCAACGCCCGATTATCCCCCGCAAGCGCCTGCACCGGGCTACGCGCCGCCCGCCCCTTGGGGCGGATACAGCGAGGGTCATCATGGCGAAGCACGTCATGGCGGCGGGCATGAAGGTGGTGGCCACGGCGGTTATCGTCCCGGCGGCTTCCTTGGCGGCTTGTTCCGGCACTGATCAGGTCGAAAGCGTGTTGCGCCTAAATGCCTACCGCTCGCCGAACAACTCGCGTTGTGCCTTTTCCAGTTCTTCTGCATAGCGCCGCCGGACATAGGTCTCGGAGACGACGCCGAGCACATGGCGATTGTCCGACAGCACGGCGAGTTCATCGGTTCGCGCTTCATCAAAACTCGCCATTACGGCTGCTATGTCCATGTCCGGCGCAAGCACTACGTCACGCCCGGAAGCGAGCGTGGCGACGCTGGCGGTCAAATCAAGGCCTTCCGTATAGGCTGACGGAACGACGACGATGCCGGCATAGGCATCTTGCACGTCGATCAGCACGACTCGGCTGGTCGATCCGAGCGGGAACGTGCGCCGGAACTCCGCAATCGACATGGCAGCCGGTGTGGGGCGCGTCTCCTTTCGCATCATCCGACCCGCGGTGAGTGTCTTCACCCAGCCCACGTCGCGCGCGCTCTTGATCGTCTCCCCGCGAAGGTGAAGCCGCCATGTCGAGAAGGAGTAGCCGAACAGCTCGCGCACGATCGTCGACGACACCAGCGACGCCGCAATGACTGCGCCGGTCAGGGGGAAATCGTGCGTTGCTTGCAGCACCAGCATCGCCATCGTCATCGGCCCACCGACGACCGCGACGGCGAACGCGGCCATGCCGGGGACCGGTGAGAGGATGTTCGAAAACGTACGCTAAGCGTCCCGGCCCGCCTGGTGGAGGCGGAGCGGCCTGAACCGCTCGCGGGGTTTGTCCATCTCGCTCCATAGATAGTCGCCGGTGAGGCCGATGTGTTCCCAGCCCAGCGGCGCGACATGGGCGAGCAGTTCGTCCGGCACCTCGACACCGCTGGCGCGCAAATGCCGGACGGCGCGGTCGAGATAGACGGTGTTCCAGAGCGTAACGGCTGCGGTGAGCAGGGTCAGCCCGGAGGCACGATGACGCTGGTTCTCGAATGTGCGGTCGCGCAGTTCGCCCAGACGGTTGAAGAAAATGGCGCGGGCGAGCGCGTTGCGGGCCTCACCCTTGTTGAGGATACTGCCGGTGCGACGCCGCTGTTCGGGATCGTCGAACCAGTCGAGCATGAACAGGGTGCGCTCGATCCGCCCGATCTCGCGCAATGCGCGAGCGACCGGGTTTTGACGTGGAAAACCCGCCAGCTTGCGCAGCATGACTGAGGCACTGACAGTGCCCGCCCGGATCGAGGCGGCGAGCCGCAGCGTCTCGTCCCAATCCTCCTCGATCGCGCGGACGTTGACCGGGCCGGCTACGAGCGGGCGTAGTGTCGGCCACGGATCGAGGGCCGAGAGTCCGTACAGCCGGCGCTCGTTGAGGTCGCGGATGCGCGGCGCGAAGCGGAAGCCGAGCAAATGACACAAGCCGAAGACATGATCGACCGCCCCGGCGGTATCGGTCGCATGTTCGCGGATGACTAGCTCGCTCTCATGATCGAGCAGGCCGTCGAGGACGTGCGCGGCCTCGCCGGCATTGGCTGCGATGACCTTGGTGTGGAACGGCGTGAAACGGTCGGTGACATGGGTGTAGAACAGCACGCCGGGATCAGTGCCATAGCGGGCGTTGCGATCAGCGCGCGCCTCGCCCTGACCGCCGGCACGGAAGAACTGCCCGTCCGACGACGATGTGTCGCCCGGTCCCCAGACCTGGGCGAGCGGATGCGCGGTGTGGCAATCGACGATCGCCGCTAGCGCCGACAGATAGGTTTCGTCGCGCACATGCCATTCCGCCGTCCAGCGCAGGCGGGACAGCGTCAGCCCACGCGAGCTTTCTGCCATGCGCCCAAGGCCCAGGTTGGTCGCATCGGCGAGGATCGCACCCATCAGCGCGGACTGGTCGGAGGCCGGCTCGCCGCTGCGAGCATGGACGAAACGGTCGGCGAAGCCCGACCATGCGGCGACCTCCACCAGCAGGTCGGTGACCCGGACACGCGGCAGCATCGCGTAGAGCCGGGCCTTCAGTGCCTCGACGTCGTCGGATGGCGTTCGCCGGATCGGCGAAATCACCAACTGCCCGCGCTCAATCGTCACGTCGACCAGCTCGCCGGTCGCGGCTGCGCGTTCCACCTCGGTCATACGCCGGGTCAGCAGGGTGCCACGAGCCTCATACCATTCGGTGAAACCGGACGGCACGGCCAGGCGCAGGTTGCCATCGGCTCGCATCGTGTCGAACGCACCGGTCGGCAGCAGGTAATCGTCCAGCGTGCGATAGGCCCGGCTGCCGTCCACCCAGACGCTACCCGAGCCAAGTCGCTCGCGCAGGTGGACGATCACCGCGATCTCATAGGCGCACCGGTCGATCGTCCCTTCGGTCGGCTGAACGACCTTGCGCCAGCGCGGCTTGATGAAGCTGGTCGGCAGTCGCTTCGGCAGGACCGAGCGGCCGTCACGGTACATCGTTCGCAGCGCCTCGATCGCGCCGAGTAGCGGATCGCCCGACCTCGCGGCGCGGAAAGTAAAGGCGGCGAGGAAAGTCGGGGCGAACCGCCGCACGGCGGGATAGCGTTCGATCACTTCCTCCAGACCGTCGTCGGCCGAGCGGGTGAGATCCTCGGCGAAGCGGATGCTGCGTTCGAGCTGATCCCAGCCTACCCGGTCGTCGATCGTGCGGAAGGCGTCGCGCCCGGTCGCACGGGCTTCGATCAGCAGGCGACCGAGCCGCGCATGGAAGCGGGCGGTGTCCTTCAGCATCCGTGCCTGCCCGAGCAGCCGGTCGGAGCGTGTGCGATCGGCGCGGCGAAACAGCGCCCCCACCATCTTCTCGACCATGACCAAGGCGGCATCGGTCAGCGCCGCCTCCATCTCGATCATGGAGGCGACCAGCATCGCGAGCCGGCGCGGACGTTCGAGGCGGCGCAAGTGCTGCGCGGTGACGATGCCGGCCGTCCGTGCGATGACGGCGTAGCGGGCGGCATGGATGCGTCGCGCCCGGTCGGCTGCGATCCCGATGCCGCGCACCGTGTCGAGCCGCTCGACGATGCCTTTCAGGTTCGACGCCGATGGTGCTTCCGGCCACTCGCGTATCCAACCAAGCCGGGTGCGACCATTGTCATCGGATACGATCAGGCGTTCGAGCGCCGCTATCTGTTCGGTCGAGCAGTCGCGGATCAGCCCGGCATGCGCCGCCTTGCGTGCCTGCGCCCGGACGATGAGGGCGAGCCGTTCCAGCGTCGATGCCGCCGGTAGCACGATCCGGTCGAGCCGCAGACGATCGACCATGCCAGCGACGATTGCATCGCCACGATCGGTCGAGTTGGCGATCTCCGATCCCAGCGCCAGCATCGATCGCACTTCTGCTCGGTCGAAGGCACGCAGACCGAGATACGCTTCAACCTCGGCGCGATGCTCGCGCAGCGTCGTCGCGCGCGCAGAATAGTCGGCGAAGTCCTCGATACAGCAACCGATCTGGTCGGCGAGCAGCGCCAGCATGGCGGCAGGCACCGCTTCACTCGGCAGCAGGCTTCGTCCCGGGTGGCGCAGGTAGCAGAGCTGCACCGCATATCCGAGCCGGTTCGCCCCGCGCCGGCGACGCGCGATCTGTCCGAGGTCATCGGGACCGAGGGTGTAGAGCCGTTCGATCGTTGCCTGATCGGGCGGCGGATCGAAGATCGCGCTGCACTGGGCGGGGGACAATATGGTTCTGGACGGCATCGGCTTCCTGTTCGTCACGCAACAGGAAAGCGACCCTGTTCACGGAGCGTAGACCACAAGACGGGTTATGTGACATTATAGCGATCGATCGACGGGCAACGCCGCTCCGTCACGCAGACGGACGTATATGTGACAACTCAGATTGGGTACGCGCGGGTGTCCAAGGCTGACGGCAGCCAGGTCCACGATCTTCAGCGCGACGCGCTGGTCGCGGCTGGCGTCGATCCCGACCATATCTATGAGGACTCCGCGTCAGGCCGGCTCGACAAGCGGCCGGGGCTGGACGCCTGCCTGAAGGCGCTGCGTCGCGACGACACGCTCGTCATCTGGAAGCTCGACCGGCTAGGGCGAGATCTGCGCCACCTCGTCAACACGGTCGGCGACCTGACGAAGCGCGGCATCGGGTTGAAGGTGCTGGCGGGCGAAGGCGCGTCGATCGACACCACCACCGCCAACGGCCGCCTGGTGTTCGCGATCTTTGCCGGCCTTGCCGAGTTCGAGCGCGAACTGATCATCGAGCGTACCCGAGCCGGTCTGGCGTCCGCACGCGCACGCGGCCGGCATGGCGGGCGACCGTTCAAGATGACGCCAGCCAAGCTGCGCCTCGCGCAGGCAGCTATGGGCAAGCCGGAGACGAAGATCGCCGAGCTCTGCGCCGAGCTCGGCATCACACGCCAGACCCTCTACAGGCACGTCACGCCAAAAGGAGAGATCAGGCCGGATGGCGAGAAGCTCCTCATCCAACGCGCCCGTTAGATGCCAAAGCGGTCGGACGGCAGTCGCCCAGACCTTGCCGTTCCGGACTACGAGAGGATTGCCCAATACCGGCCAATCGTTCACCCTCACGACGGCCGATGATGATCGGGAAGGCATGATACCGTGACGGATATTGGAATCTGCGAGTACGTACCCGCGTGGGCAAACTCGCCCTTTGCCGGCGACAATCTTGCACCATGGTTCGCTGTTCGAGAAGCCGAGACCATCATTCGAAATGCTCTCCGAAAAATCGGTGAGGAGTACAGCATGGATGGCGAGTTCGCGATTCATCGAACCGCTACGGTGGAAGTCGGCGTCGTTCTAAAGGGCCCCGGCATCATTGGCGCACGCTGCTACGTTGCCGCCGGGTCATACCTCAGGGGCGGAGCCTATTTGGCCGAAGATTGCATCATCGGGCCCAGCTCTGAATTGAAAAGCAGCTTCATGTTTTCCGGATCGAAGATCGCCCATCTCAATTTCGTGGGGGACTCCATTATCGGGTCAGGCGTTAACATCGAAGCTGGCGCTATTGTCGCCAACTACCGCAATGAACTTGCGGACAAAGCTATAAGGATAAAGATCGCAACCGGTGTGATCGACACCAACGTGGAAAAATTCGGTGCTCTGATCGGGGACAGTGTTCGAATTGGTGCCAATGCGGTCGTAGCCCCGGGCGCACTAATTGCGCCGGGCACCAAGATAGGGCGTCTGCAATTATTTGATCAGTATCCATACTGATCACTCAACGGGCAGATCTCCCCGACAAACAAGTCGAAGCCGCCGTTCCGCAAACCACCAGGCCAAGCCATTCCCGGTGGGGCCGGGACGGCTCTACCGACCTTAGCGTACGTTTTCGACCATCCTCTCACCGGACCCCATGCCGACCAGCGCGGCATTGTGCGGATCGACCACGGTATATCCCACCAGCGTCGTAAGGCTGGCGGCGAAAAGGTGGCCAATCAGCGTGCCAAGGAACAGCGACGCGAAGAACAGCCCGCCCCTAAAGCCAAAACCGAGCGACACGACTGACGCCGCGCTTTTGGCGAGCAGTACGAGCAGGATGAACCCGATCGATGCGCCCAGCGCCAGATCGGCATGAAGTGCATCATGTCCAGCCGACAGCACTTGCGGCGATACCATCGCGATGGGGATCAGGAGGAGGCCGCCCAGTGCCGGGCGCGCCCAATCGGGAAGTCCTACTTGGCGCGTTACGCGCTCGACGAGCGCCACGGCGCGCATCAGAACGATACCCAGCAGCGCGCAGATTGCACCCAGCCCGGCATAGATCAGATAATGATGCGTCTCGACCGAGACGTTCGAGGCAGCGTCGATCAGATAGGGTTGCTGCCCGAAGGTCTGTGCTACGAGCGCCCCGGCGAGCGCCGCGGCGGCGACCGGCGCGATCGCCGAGGGCGTGTAGGCTCCAATGACAATCTCGAAGGCGTAGAACGCCCCCGCCAAGGGAGCCCCGAACGCGGCGGCGATTGCAGCGCCCGTGCCCGCACCAACCAGCGTGCGCTGATCAGCGCGGCGCAGCTTCAGCCAACCTCCCAGCACCGACGCCACCGCCCCACCCATTTGCGCGTAAGCGGCTTCAAGACCAACCGAGGCCCCGAAGCCGTTGGAGAGGACCGTCTGGCCCGAGATGACCAAGCTATCGGGTAGCGACATGCGTCCGCCATGCAGGGCGTTCGCCTCGACCGCATCGACCAGGCGGCGCTTGCGGGCGCGGGTCACATAACTGAACCCCGTCAAGACCACTCCGCCCACCGGCAGCACGATCAGGCTGGCCAGCACGAGTTCGGTGACGCCGCTCAATCGTGTGTTGGGGGGCAGCGCGAACAGGACGTGTTGCAGAGTGCGCGCGAGCGCGCCAAGGATGACGCTTAGCAGGCCGGCAGCCCCGCCTATGCCGATCGCCAGCACGATGAACGATGCTTCGCTCGCGCGAAGCCACCCCCGGAAATCTCGTGCCAGCAGGCGGGCGCGTCGTCGCGTGACGATTTGCGCGGCAACGATGCGTCGGGCGTCCGTCATAGCGAGGTGGCGGGAGCGGACATTTCCAGGGGCTGCGCGCGGCGTCCGGCCGTCGTTATCAGGTAAAACCCGCCGATGAACATCGGCAGCGTTAGCCACTGACCCATATGGAGGCCGGTTCGCGCGGCGAAAGCGACGAGCTGGGCATCTGGTTCTCGGAAGAACTCGACCGTAAATCGGGCCAGACCATAGCCGATGAGAAACACCCCGACGAGCATCCCCGGCTTGCGCCGCGCGTTGGTGAACCAGAACAGGAAGGCGAGCACGGCGAACAGAACCAACCCTTCCAGTCCGGCTTCGTAAAGCTGGCTGGGATGGCGGGCGAGACCATCATGGCTTCCGGGGAACACAATCGCCCAGGGCACATCGGCGGGCTTTCCCCAAAGCTCGCCATTCACGAAATTAGCGAGACGACCGAAAAAAAGGCCAATCGGCACGGTGCAGGCGACATAGTCGTGGACCCGCAGCCATTCGAGGCCGTGTCGTCGCGCGAATAGGATCAGCGCGAGCGAAACGCCGGCTGCACCCCCGTGAAATGACATGCCGCCATCCCACAGTTTGAGGATTTGCAGGGGGTGAAGGATCATCTCGGAACCGTAGAAGATCACATAGCCGAGCCGGCCGCCCAGAATGACGCCCAACGTCGCGTACAACACGAGATCATCAGCCTGCTGACGGTTCATTGGAGCGTCAGACTGAGCCAGCAGCCGCAGTAGATACCACCATCCCGCAATAATGCCGGCGATATAGGCGAGCGAGTACCACCGGAAATCGAGCGGCCCTATGGAGATGGCGATCGGGCTTAATCCGAGACTGGCAAATGCGATGTGGCTATTCAACGATTGTATCCTGCCAGCGAGAAAGGATGCTCGACCGCGCCATGAAGCTACTCCGGTGCGATTACGGCGCCAGCATCCTTGAGTGCCGAAAACCCACCAGGCACGTGGGCGACGTTCTCGACGCCCATATCCTTGAGTGATTTTGCGGCAAGAGCTGAACGGGCACCGGACCCACAGTAGAGCACCAACCGCGATCCGGCGGCGAGTTTGGTATTATGGGTGGGGCTTTCCGGATCGACCTGGAATTCCAGAAGGCCGCGCGGGACGTGTACCGCACCGGCGACCAAGCCCGACTTGGCGACCTCTGCGGGTTCGCGAATGTCAACGAACTGAACATCGGGATTGCCGACGATCTTGACTGCATCCTCAGGCGGGAGGCTTTTGACAACGGCATTGGCTTCAGAAACCAGCTGTTTCGACGTACGCTTCATCGCTCTTCTCCTGTCTAGTGACCGATTTTCTGGCTTTCAGCCCTGCTCGGACTTGCCGCCGATCTGGCGTAGCACTTCCGGAAGGTCTGTCGGGCAATCGCCGCAAAGCTTGTTTGCCGGAACGGCAACGTCGATCTTCTTTGGGTAGGGAAGATCGAGAGCGTCCATGATCGCGACAAATTCTTGAACTGTCTTGCCCGCAAGGCGAGGGTTCCGCTCGCGCTCCTGCGCCACTGTCGTGATGTGGCGATGATTGTAGTCGTGAGCCGGGAAGATCAGACCATCGCCCGGCAGCGTGAAAATCTTTTGCGTGACCGATTGATAGAGCGTGGCGGCGTCACCGTTCTGGAAGTCGGTCCGGCCACAGCCGTCGATGAGCAGTGCGTCGCCGGTGAAGGCGCGGAGGCCATCGGGCTGATCAACCAGATAGGTATGGTGGGCATCGGTGTGCCCCGGCGTAAACAGCGGCTGAAGCTTTAGCGCGCCGACAGCCAGAGGCTGGTCCTCGGCGACGCCCACGTCAGCACAGGGAAGGCCGTCCATAGCGGGATAGGCGATCTTGGAGCCAGTTAGGCTGCGCAGATAGCAGGCCGATGTGACGTGGTCCGCATGCACATGCGTCTCCAATGTATAGGCCAGTTCGAGATCCAGTTCCTGAAGCGCGGCAAGGTCGCGTTCGATCGTCTCTAGGACAGGATCGATCAGGACGGCTTTGCGCGTTTCCGGGCAACCGAGGAGGTAGGTGTAGGTCGAGGACTCGGGTTCGAACAACTGACGAAAGATCATGATCGGTCTCCAATGGTCTAGCCGCCGATCCCGCCCAAGCTGCGGAACAGCATGTAGGCGGCCACGGCCAGCAGGACGAAAGCGAAGATGCGGGTGAGCAGGCCCTTATGACCGGCGAGCCGGATGGCCGTTTGCATGCCGGCGATGCCGCCAGCGACCCCGCCAGCGATGAAGAAGCCGGCCACGCGCCAGTCTACGAGCCCTGACAGGGCATAGTTGAAGGCTGTCGCCGAGCCGAATGCTCCCACTGAAAACAGCGACGATCCGACCGCATTGAGGATGGGCATGCCGCTGCCGAGCATGATGCCGGGCACAATCAGAAAGCCGCCGCCGATGCCGAAGAATCCCGATAACAGGCCGGCGAGAAGCCCGATGGCAACGAGCCGTACGGCGATCGGCCGCGTGATCCGCACGTCCGGATCACCGCCGCCGGATTTGCCGCGCAGCATCGAAAGTCCGACCACGATCATGACACCTGCGAACAGCACCAGGAGGTGCTGGCCCGCCACCATCTTGCCCAGTGTGGAACCGATCAGGGCGCCTATGACGCCCGACGTCCCGAAAACGAGGGCACAGGGCCACTTCACGGTTCCGGCCCGCGCGTGCTGGACCAGGTTGGCGAAGGCATTGGCGGCGACCGCCAGTGCACTCGTGCCGATCGCGACGTGCGGGTCCTTCATGCCCACGACATACAGCAGCAATGGCAGGGCCAGAATCGAGCCGCCGCCGCCGATCACCCCGAGGGTGAAGCCAACGACGACACCGGATATGAGCGTGAGGATGTCGACCGGCGTCATGGGTTGGCCCCGGCCCTGGCCGCGCGATAGCGTTCCTGAACGGCGAAGACGCCCATGCCCACCAGCATCGCCACGACGAACACCAGCGCCGCCGGCGCCCCGAGGCTTAGGGCCACGAGGGCCGGACCAGGGCAGTAGCCGACGAGGCCCCATCCAACGCCGAACAAAGCCGCGCCAGAGAGAAGCTTCTTGTCTAAGGACCGGGACGATGGCGCGTTAAACGTGGCTGCGAAAAGCGGAGCATTGCGCCTTCGGCCGAGTGCAAATCCCAAGGCGGAAACCGTGACGGCCGAGGCCAGTACCAGGGCCAGGCTCGGGTCCCACGATGGCGCGGCGACATCAAGAAACGCCAGCACCTTGCTTGGGCTGATCATGGCCGAGACGATGAGGCCCAAGCCGAAAATGAGCCCCGAGGCCAGCGCGATGAGCAGCTTCCTCACTGTCTCAAAGCTCCACGACGTGCCGAGCGACGTACACAGTCGCAGCCGCTGTGATGAGGAAGAAGCCGGTCGCGGCAAGCGAGCGGGGCGAAAGCCTCGCTATTCCGCAGACGCCATGGCCGCTGGTACAACCACTCCCAAGCCGAGTCCCAAATCCCACCAGAAGGCCGGCTGCGATCACGATGGCGACTGGGGCCGGCGACGTGAGGTCCGGCAGCACGCCGCCCGCCGCCCGGTAGAGGAAGGGCGCAGCGAACAGGCCGACCAGGAACATTCCGCGCCACGCCACATCGCCGCGAACGGGCGCGAGCACGCCCCCGACGATGCCGCTGACTCCAGCGATGCGCCCATTGGCAATCCACAGGAGGGAGGCCGAGAGGCCGATGAGCGCGCCGCCCACAATGGCCGAATATGGGGTGAATCCCTCCATGGTCAGGATTCTCCTCTCTCAGCTTCGCCATCGGCGCAAAAGAGTGCGTAGAGTTCCGTCAGGACCGGCAGCACGCGCTCGGATGTGATCCGGTAGAAGATCGTTGTTTTCTCCCGCCGCGTGCCGACCAGCCCCTCGTCGCGCAGCGTGGCAAGGTGGCGGGACAAATTGGATTGTGTCAGCCCGAGGCGTTCGCCCAGTTCGGTGACGGACAACTCCCCGCCGAGCAAGCTGCACAGGATCATCAGACGGTGCCGGCTCGCCAGCGAACGGAGGAACGCTTCTGCTTCGCCGGCCTTTTTCTCCAGAAGCTCTGGGGACATTTTAATGAGAGAAGGTGGCACGATTGCTCCAAACATCTTATATGCAACATATATGATGGATGAGCGTTCGATCAAGCCAGCTTAGGAGGTTTCCGTGCGCTACTATTTGGTCAGACTATCGCGGCATCCTTCGAGGAAAGCGGTTCTGCGCACCATTGAAGCGCTAGAGCGTGGGCAACCCATGCTAATCGATAAGGCTGCCGGGGGCGCTTCCAAGCTGCGTCGCGCCTTGGAGCAGATTTAGATGCTCGATCGACGTTCGCTATTGGCCGGCGGAGCGGCATTTTTCGCCACCGCCGCTTGCTCGCGCTCCACTTCTGCCCTCGGCGGGGGCGGCGCAAACCCCCTCCCAATACCGCCGCTCTTGGATGCGCAGCCTAGACAGTCATTCGCGCTACAGGTCCAGTCCGGAACGACTTCATTCTATCCGGGCCGTTCGAGCGATACGCTAGGGTATAACGGCAGCTATCTCGGGCCGACGATCAGAGTGCGTCGAGGCGACGATGTGGCGGTTGCCGTGACCAACCGGCTCAAGGCGGACACGACCGTGCATTGGCACGGGCTTCTGATCCCTGGAGAGCTGGATGGCGGCCCCCATCAGATCATCGCGCCGGGCGCGACCTGGCGACCCACGCTCCCCATCCGGCAGCCGGCAGCCACCCTCCTTTATCACTCACACGTCCATGGGCTGACGGCCGAGCAAGTCTATTCGGGCTTGGCAGGGGCGTTGCTGGTGACCGACGAGGAAGAGCAGGGCTTAGGCCTCCCGTCAGAATATGGCGTGGATGACCTGCCCCTGATTATCCAGGATCGGCAGTTTGAAAATGGTCGCCTTGTCATGCCAGGCGGCATGATGGTCGCCATGCAGGGCCGGCGCGGCGACACGATCCTTGTGAACGGAGCGGTAAACTCAGTGGCGGCAGTGCCAAACCGGTTGGTTCGCCTGCGGCTCGTCAACGCATCGAACGCCCGGATCTATGAGCTATCGTTTTCCGATCGGCGAAGCTTTCACTGGATCGGAACTGAAGGGGGGCTGCTCGAACGGGCGGTAGCACTGGAGGCCATAACCTTGGCACCGGGCCAGCGCGCCGAGCTTCTCGTGGACTTCACGGATGGTAGACCCGCCTCGCTCGTGACGGCGGCTGATTCCAACAGTTCGATGATGGGCGGCATGGGTATGATGGGACCCGGTGCCGGGAGGACCGATGCCGCGGCGCCAGCGACCGTGCTGCGGTTTGAACCACGCCCGTTGGGACAGGCTCGTGCCAGCGCCGCCGTGCCCACCTTACTGGCATCACGAACTCGGCCCGACGCGAGCAAGGCGGTGCGCCGTCGCCGTCTGGTTCTCAACATGGGCATGGGAGGGATGATGGGCTCAGGGAGCGGCGGAGGCGGCCTAACGATCAACGGCAAGCCATTCGACATGAATCGCATCGATGAGACGGTGAAGCTAGGCTCCACCGAAATATGGGAGGTCTCTGGCGAAATGATGCGCCACCCGATCCATATTCACGGCGTCCACTTCGATGTTCTCACCCGCGGGGGCGGTCGGCCCGCTGTTCTCGACCAGGGGCCGCGGGATACAGTCCTCGTCAAGGAGCCGGTGGAGCTTCTCATCCGATTTGATCAGCCGGCAAGGAGCGCTCCCTTCATGTACCACTGCCATATCCTAGAACATGAAGATAATGGAATGATGGGCCAGTTCAGTGTTGAGTAGGCAGAGGCTGCCACTTCTGGAGAGTTTATGCAGCATCTACCGTTCAACAGGAGAGCAATGTTGTCAAAAAGAGCCCTTGCCGCACTTGTACTCGCGGCAACGATGTTGATGGGTGGTGCCTCGCTAGCTGCACAGGATAATCTGGTTTATCCAGTGATTCCGGGATTTGGCGGGATTATGGTCGTGCCCAGTGCTGCCGAGCGGCCCGATCCCAAGCTTCGCTACCGTGTCTTGTTCAATGTCACCAAAACCGCAAGCTCTCCCGACAGAGTAAATCCCAGCCTTGAGAAGGTGGCGCGTTTCGTGAACCTGCTTGGCGCGGACAAGGTCCATCCTGCTACTGGCGACATCGCCGTCATCATTCATGGTCCCGCGACCCTGCTCATCCTGCAGAACGCGCCATATGCGGCGCGTATGAAGGTAGCGGCAAACCCGAATGCTGCGCTGATTGCGGCTCTCCAGAAAGCTGGTGTTTCGATCCGCGTATGCAGTCAGGCCATGGTCGGAAATGGTATCATGCCGAACCAAGTGGCCTCGGGCGTTAAGATCGATGATTCAGCGCTCACAACCTTGGCAAATCTACAAATCCGGGGTTACGCGCTCATCCCGGATTGAAAGGTGCGATACCCCCTCACCCGCAGCAGCCTGCCACGGTCCCGTTCGCCTTCGCCCCCTGAATCGGAGGGCATGGGACATCGCCGAACGAGCAGAACACGCAGCAGTCGCCGGCCAGGGGCCGCAGCACCGCCGCGCAATGCCGGCAATCATAGAAGAACTGGCAGGCGTTGGTGGGCATCGTCTCGGTCGCGACACCGCCGCACTTGGGACAGGTCAGCGTGGAGGTGAGCTGCATCAGGAAAGCGCCTTTATTAGCGGCGCTTCCATGCGATCCCATATCAGCGCGGTCAGCGTCAGGGCCGTGCCGATCGTGAGCATGATCGGAGTTGCGCGGGACGGTAGGGTCACGGTGCAGGACCGATCCGCGGCGCAGGTCCTCCGACGCCGCTCATACGCCCACCACCCGGCAGCCAGGCCGACGAGGGAAAGCGCCGTCAGCGGCCAGCGCAGAGGCATCAGCGCGGCGAAGGTGCTTGACAGGCCCGCCCCCACGCCCAGCGCCGCCAGCGCGAGCGGCAAGACGCAGCAGGATGCGGCGGCTAGGACCGCGCCGAAGCTCGCCAGCGCACCGAGGGCGGATAGCCCCGCGTCGGCGCGGCGTG
This sequence comes from Sphingomonas sp. PL20, assembly GCF_017875905.1. Classification (NCBI taxonomy): domain Bacteria; kingdom Pseudomonadati; phylum Pseudomonadota; class Alphaproteobacteria; order Sphingomonadales; family Sphingomonadaceae; genus Sphingomonas; species Sphingomonas sp. PL20. The sequence continues at coordinate 39,828 of NZ_JAGINH010000005.1, forward strand.
GCGATGCGGAAGCGGCCAGGGTTTCGTGCGGCAAAATCCTTTGATTCATCAGTCGTC